>NZ_CP197234.1:4800000-7425000 GCF_052075995.1 Bradyrhizobium sp. 613_E4_N2_2 | reverse complement strand
GTGCCGTAGGGATGACCCAACAGGAAATTCGTGCGGTGTACGTTCTTGGTGTTGACCGGCGCCATGGGAAACGGCACGAGCCACACGTTCATGCTCGGGTCGTATTCGGGGATAAGGCCGGACGGCTGAGACGGCCCGGTGAACCCGGGTGTCAGCGCGAAGGGATCGGTCAGCAGCCGGATCAGGGCCGGGTCGCGCGCCGCGGCCGCCAACGTCGCCTGGGCGCTCGCTGCGGTGCCGCCCGACATGCCGCCTTTCACCTTGCGCAGGCGGGCTTTAACCCGCCGCGCCGGGCGTCCGAATTTCTCGCGCGCCTTCTCCTGCAACGTGAGCACGCCGAGATCGAACGGGATGGAATCGAAGCCGCAGGAGAAGACGATGCGCGCGCCGGTCCGTTTCGCCTCTTCGTGATGGGCGTCGATCATGCGCCGCATCCACGCCGGTTCGCCGCACAGATCGACATAGCCAGTGCCGGTGGCCGCGCAGGCCGCCACAAGCTCGGGGCCGTAAAGCTGATAAGGCCCGACCGTCGTGATAATCACGGCCGCACGCTCGCACATCGAACGCAGGCTGGCCGGCTCGGCGGCATCCGCCTTCACCAAAGTCAAATCGTCTGGTGCGCCGATGTCGGCACGCACTTTCTGGAGCTTGTCGGTCGAGCGTCCCGCGATCGCCCAGGACGGAGCATCGTCGCCGCGATAGGACGTCGTCAGATATTCGGCGACGAGACGGCCGGTGTAACCCGTCGCGCCATAGACGATGAGGTCGAAGTCCCGCTTCACGACGCTGGTCCTCCTCGAACCCGGGAGGGCGTTACCCCTTACTCGGACCGGTCTTCCGCCGGCAGGATCGCACCAGCTTGCCTAGCGCGCTCATTCGATCACCTCGTCGGCGCGGGCCGAGCAGGCGCCTAAGAGGTGGGGATGCCAGGCCATTTTGTGCTGTCCCGGAGCCCGGCGAGGACACGAGGACGCGCAGCAAGTGCCACTAGAGGGGGCAGCCGCTTTCGTTGAACCGTCCCATCGCATTTGACGGAGGATACCACAGTTCCTGTCTTGGGGTGCGCAACGACCGGTTGGAGTCAACACGCCATTTTGACCGCGGGCGAGCCACTTCCCGTCTTCCCCTCGACAAGCGGACAGTTTCCGGGCCGGTTGGCGTGCCCCAAACGGGCCAACACCGGAAGAACTCAGGGTGAGCAAATCTGGTCCAAGCGCTCGACAGGAGTCGATCGGTGTCGCAAAAGCGACGCAGCACTGACGGGTCGGATTGCAGGAGCCGAAGCCTCGTGTTGCCCCGGAAGCAGACCTGAAGGAGAAGGGGCGAACGCGACTCCGGCAGCAGCCGCAGGGTCCTCGTGATGCCGCTAGTCAAATCGCACATGTGCAGCAAATGCTGCCGTACGCGGCGGTCTCAGATACGAAACCTGTTGACAGGGATCGGCTTCATTCGTCCTTCCATTTGATCGAGCAGCCAATAGACGCCTTTTGGTCAGCCGGCGCAAGACCGGTGGTCGCAATCGCGCGCATGGCCTCGACAAGCTCTCGGGGCGCCCCCGCGCGAGGCGGAGTTGCACGCCCATCGTCGAGCCGGCCGCGATACTTGAGCTTGCGGTCGGCATTGTAACCGAAGAAGTCCGGCGTACAGACCGCCCCATACGCCCGAGCGACTGTCTGGGTCTCGTCGTGGAGATATGGAAACGGGAAATCATGAGCCTTCGCGAAACGCTTCATATTCTCAAATGAGTCTTCGGGATAGTTCGCCGCATCGTTCGAGCAAACCGCCGCAAAGCCTATGCTCCCCGACATCAGCACGCGGGCGTCCGAAACCATGCGGTCGATCACCGCTTTGACATAGGGACAATGGTTGCAGATGAAGACGACGACCGTGCCTTTTTCGCCGGCAACGTCGTCCAGTGCGTAAATCTTGCCGTCGGTGGCCGGAAGCTGGAACACGGGCGCCGGCGTATCAAGAACGACTTGGGTAGCTGCTGTCGCCATTTCGCACCTCCTTGTGCCCAAATATATGCTGACTACGGCCTGCTGGGGCACAGTTTCCAAAGCCTACTCGCCAGTCGCGTTGTTTTGGCCATATGTTAGCCATTTCCGGTCGCCCCTTAACAGCCGTCATTGGGACGAGCGCGGGATTTCGTCGGTGTAGGCCACGAACGGACGTTAGCAGCTCCAATGTCCCGACGCGTGGGGCTGCGACCATGATAAACTGCTGTCTAAAGTTTGTTCGCCCGGCGGCTCTGAATGATCGTCTCGACACTCACCTCCGGCCGCGCTCCTGCGATTTTTTTTCGCCGATCAGACAGGGCACCCGGGGCTCTTTCTCGGCGGCTGGGACGATCCCGCTCTCTGGCGTGAGGCCCGCAACTTCGCGAACAAGCTTGGTCCGGATCGCTGCCTGGAATTTTTCGCGATCTTTGATCGTCATGATGAAGGCGCCCGGCCCTCCGATCACGCAGTCCTCGTAATAGAGATCGAGGTTCTCGATATCGGTCGTCGAGAGGGATGGCTCCTTCATCATGATCGGGAGGCCGTTGATGATGATGCCTTTCTCCAGGGCAGCGTCGCGCGCGCCGGTTACGGGGGGCTCCGTCGTTGTTCGACCCATCGCCGGAAATGTCGATGACGCGCCGCAACCCGCGATACGGATTCTCTTCGAACAGATCGCCGATTTCCGTCCCTCGCACCGTCCCATTCCCAGCCGGGCCAAAAACGAGCACATCGCTGCGACCCGTCTGATCGATCCACCTGACGATTGCGTAGCGAGCAAGCTCCAACGGCACGCGCACTCATTTGTCATTGAACAAGGATGCCCCAGTCCCTCGCGGCGTTGAGTGGGCCGGGAATGTCGTCTGCCGCCCGATCTTGGGCGGACTGCACCATCAATATGGCCGGATGTGATTTACGGCAGGCACAACTTCCGAACCCTTCACGCGAAGAACTTCTCAAACGCAAAATGGCGGCTTTCCGGCCACCGTTCTTCGCTGGGCATCGAGCGGCAACAGCAACTTTTCGAGCACACCATTGGGGTCCCTGACCGATGCAATGACCCTCGATCGGCAGTTGTTCGATACTTCGCGCGCGGCCGCGACCTCATGTGCCGCTAATGCAAGCCACCGCCCGCGCGGACTTGCGGGCTAGGCTTTCTGTTGGCGCTGGCGGCGTGCTGTTTACACCTCCAGAAATTCCTCGCCGACGAAAGGGCCCACGCCGATCTGGCCGATCGCCTGGACATGTTTTGCCCTGCGAGACCAGGACATTCGACCTACCGCAGGCTTCGCGACGATCTCTTCGGGCATGTAGCGTTTTTGCCGTTTGTAGTCCTCCT
Organism: Bradyrhizobium sp. 613_E4_N2_2; assembly: GCF_052075995.1. Classification (NCBI taxonomy): domain Bacteria; kingdom Pseudomonadati; phylum Pseudomonadota; class Alphaproteobacteria; order Hyphomicrobiales; family Nitrobacteraceae; genus Bradyrhizobium; species Bradyrhizobium sp. 613_E4_N2_2. The sequence continues at coordinate 7,421,661 of NZ_CP197234.1, read as the reverse complement.
TGAGGCCCAACACATACCTCAAGTCGGATCACTTCCAGGAGGTGGATAAGTGTGGCATTCGCAAGGACCAGCAGGATATTATAAATTCCGACATTCGCGCTCAGGAATAATGGTTCGAACGGACAAAGCGGCGCGGCTCCTGGCGCGGTTCATTCTATTCAAGGGAGACCAGCGTGGGCACAGCGATTCGTAGCAGCGGAATGATCCGCGAGGCCACTCGGCTCGCCGCAGCCGGCGAGCTCGGAAATTCGGATGTCATTCGACTCTTGCAGATTCCTCATAGCAAAGAGGACGTTCAAGAAGTCCTTCGCACCTTCGAGCAGCAACTGTCCCGAGAAGCGAAGAGCAAGTTGACTTTGGACGCGTTCGTGCCGCCACCGTCCGATGTCGATAATGAGCGGTACGAACCACTCTTCGACAAGTACATCATCACGGGCAAGACCTATACGACCGCCAGCGGCGCAGTCGTGCCGAATGAGCTTCAGTATTATAACGGTCAAATGGTGCACCTCTACGGCGAGTGCTCCAATGTACCTCTCGTGAATGCCGCATTGGCCGGCAGTGGCTACAGGCCGATAACCTTGAAGTACGCGGACGGCAGGCACGCGGCTGTCGCACAGCTCTGGTCGAATAAGTTCACCGACACCTCGATCCGGCCGTATGCCGCCATGTTCATAGTGGTTGCTGCCGTGGCGGACAACGCTCCCGAAAGCCAGGCGTCCCTGAAGGCGGCCTCCAACGGCGCATCGAGCGTGCTTGTGATGCTTGATGGATCGTTCGATCCCGCAACAGCGGTGTATGAGAACAAAGCGCGGATGTACATGTTCCGACTGCTCGATACGACCCAGGTTGCGATCGACGTCGGCCGCGAGCGCATGGGTACCGACAAGCGGCCCGGGACCATCGATATGGCGTGCATCGGTCGCCGGCTTCACTTGTCGATCAAAGACCAGCACAGACGTGGCGTCGTCCAGGGAGACCTGGCGCTTACCGGGGATCCGACGGCATACGAGTCAGTGGTAGCTCAGGCGGCCAAAACAGCCGGCGTCACGCTGCAGGCGCTTCCGCGCGGTGCCGAATGCGTCTACCCGGCGGTCGCGCGCATCGGGCAGGGGCCGGTCGTTTGCTGGCAGTGGCGAAGCGATGTCGCCCCTCGGCTGCAGCCGGTGATGCCAGGATCTTTGCACTTCGACCGGAGCTCGGAAGAAGGTCGGACCCTTCTCGCATGGGGCTTCACGCCCAAAGTGCTGGGTTTTTTTCCCAAGGTGAGGGGGGTGATCACCGGCCTGGCGGATCAGACCCCGCGTTGCGCCCGCGACAGTTCGGCTGCATGCGAGGGAATGGCAAACGCCGGCTCGCGCCTTCGTTGGGGGGCATCCGAAGAGGCCGCCTCTGCCCCATTCCGCTTGGCTTGGAATACGAGCTTCCTCGGATCATTGAAGGTGGTGCTCCGCAAAGAATTGGTCGGCCCAATGTCCGACGGCCTCCGGGTCAATTGGCACATCACGGAAGGGACCTTCGTTGGGCCGGGTCACGATGCCGTCGTGTTACCCGGCGCGGCGGACTGGATGCATATCCGCCCGGATGGAATTGCGATCGTCAACGTCCGGGCGTGTTTCGAGACGCGGGACCGCGTTCGCGTGTACGGCGCCTACGGCGGGGTCGCCGATTTTGGTCCCGACGGCTACGCTCGGGCGCTGCGCGGTGAGTATGACCAGCAAATCTCCGCCGTGGTCACACCGACATATGAGACTGCGGATCCGAGGCTCGAATGGCTCAACCGCGTCCAGTGCATCGGTGTGGGGAAGGTGGACATGAGCGCGCTTCGCGCGCAGTTCGACATGTACGTGGTGCGGGTGGGGGAGCGAGCACAAGAGGCGTCCAGCGCTGCAGCACAGTCACCGATACCGGAGCAGATCATCACCGCGGTTGAACGTTTTCGCGCCGCGATTCCTGCCAATTTCGATCCGATCTACGTCGAGAAAGTCGTCATACCGTTCTTCCTGACGAACGTTTACGAAGGGGAGCGGCCCCTGTTGCCAATGATTGACCTTAATTTCAGTAAGGAGAATGCACTCCCTCGTGATCGTTTTGGTCTCATCTATCGTGACTGGAAACCGACCCCTGAGGAGGGCGTGATGGTTTTCCTGCAAGGTCTCGAGAAGCGGGGTGAGAATAATCTTCGCAAGCGAATTTATTTTTCGGCGGTGACGCCCGATCTCTATAAGCCGATGTACCGCGCCAAAGTTACAGCTTTTTTTGACAAGCTCTTAGATCAGAAATTTGCTGACAGGCCATTCATGCAGCACTACCTCGACCACTATTTCGACCTCTATTGGGACCTTCACCTTGGACTTGTTGGCAGCGATATTCCCCGTGAGGTTCGTGAAATAGGAAAGGCGTTCAATACGGTCTTTGCCTATCGGGATCCGTTGCTGCCAGTTACCTACCAAAACTATATGAAGGTTCGTGAGCTTCAGGATTTTCTCAAATCGTGGATCGGCAAACGCATCAGCGATATCCAATCGGGCAAAATCAAAAATCCCGAGAGAACCATGGCCTGGCATTGGCTGAAGAATGCCCAGGACGGCGGTCATTTCAGCAAGAAGGACATGGTCATTGAGTGCCTCCACGATTTCGTCGCGCTAAGCCAATGGGGCAATGCGATTTTCCGGGTCATGTCGCTCCTGTCGGAAGACCGCGGCGACCAGGCCGTGCGAGCATCATTTCAGAAGACAATGGGCGGAAATTTCGACACTGCCGGAGGTGCGTCTTTCTCGCCACTTGAGCTATTCGTAATGGAATTGTTTCGCGTGATTTCGCCGAACGGTGGCAGCGTCTCCGCCATCCATGATGCGAGATCAAGCGTCCGCGGGGAGGCTCCGCAGCAAAAGCTCGACATGCCGTTTGAAAGGGACAGCTATGTATCCACACCGCATGCCAGCACCAGCCTGGATCCGGTTCACTGGACGGATCCGAATACGTTCGATCCGCAACGATATCTCCGCGTCCCGACCAGCGCGCAGATCAACGATGACAAATGTCGGCAGATCGGCCTGGCACGGTGTCCCTTTGACATCACCAGTTTCAAGATCAAGGACGGACGAAACGCCCGTATTACAAATAGCGGCTTCGGCACGTTATTTGTCGTTGCGGACGAACGAAGCTATCCGGTTTGTGACTATGCCGGCTTTGCTCCGTTCGGCTTTGGATACCGACGATGTGCGGGTGAACGACTGACAATTCTCGTATTTGAGGATTTTTTGCGAAAGGTCTGGCGCGACAAGATCGCGTTTCGGAAGCTTGATCTGGCGAATCCTGCTCGCGTACCAGTCGGACTGGACGCGGTGATCCAAGACGATATCGGGTTCTACAGATCCGCCTTGCGATAGGGTATCGCGCCGCTGGCAAGCGGTTTTTCGTCGCCCTAAGTGGGCTGGCGCCGGCGTGTTGAGATCCGCCAGTCGCCCAACTACCGGCAGCAGCCCCTGTCCTGTACACGCAATACAATGTAGTCTATTAGACAGAACCAGGATCCGAAGTCGGTCGAGCAAATGCAAGGCAAATGCTATGGATCGAAAAGCGCGGTAGAAGACTCGGGGCTCTCTCCTCCGGGGGCGTCGCCGCTGTCGCGTTTACCGGGACTTGCCGATGCGGCTGGCGTCCAGACCGGGGCGGCCCAAAAGCGCGGCCTTCTTCGACAACCTTTTGACGCGCTTCGATCAGCACGCCAAAGCGCTGCGCGCTTGGGAGACCCCTCGGTGCGGCAGGCGGCGGCTTGGACACCCCCCATGGTGACCAATCCCGGCGATCTCATTGCGCGCGCACTCGAAATCCTCGCCGAGGAAGACGAAGCATGGCGGGTGCGCCGGGGCCTCGATCTCACGCCGCGGAGCGTCCGATGAATTCCCCGTCGCGCGGATTCGTCAATAGACGGCCGTGCGTTTTCGCGGAAGCTGCGGCAAAGCCCTTACCTATTCCGGCGTGTGACCGGTTTCTTCCGGCGCCTTCTTTGACGCTGCAAACGGATGAAGCTCCAGCTACGGCAGCATGCATGCCTTCGATGCAGCGCGCTTGGGACGGCTCGGAGTTGCGATGGGGCGAGGCGGATACGCCCGTGCCCCCCGCGGTGATTTCTCCGGGAACCCCGGCATCTGTGACGGTAGCGGTCTCTCCAGTGCGGCCGGGTCACGCCGTCACGGTGGAGTACCGGGTGAACGGAGGCCCGGTCCGCCAGGCAATCGGGCAATCCGCGCCGCGCGTCCACGGTGCGAACGGTCGGCTATTCCGGGCGCTCCTGCCGGGCCAATCCGGCGGAACGGTGGAGTTTCTGCCGGTGCTTGGCTTTGCCGGCCAGCCGATCTCTCCGCGCCTACGGGAGTCCGCCGAATGTCCCCGGTATCAGGTGGGCTGCGGAGCGGCACCGGTCGAGACCGCTGCTCTACCTGCAGGCGAGCTCCGCTGGGACTGGGATACCACGTTCCTCTGGGCCGGCACGGTGGCCATCCGTACGGAGGTAATAGGCGTTGTGCCGGATGGACTGCGGATCAACTTGCACGTCACGGAAGGACGCTTCGTTGGGCCGCGCTTCGAGGGGATCGTCCGGCCCGGCGGGGTCAACTGGCTGCGCATCCGCAAGGATGGTGTTGGAATAGTCAACGTGACGGAGTGTCTGCAGACGCTGTCTGGCGCGCGGATCGACTGCTTGTATGATGGCATCCTTGACCTGGGTGCGGACGGCTACGCACGTGCCATCCGCGGAGATTTCGGTATACTGCCGCCGTTCGTTCTTGCTCCAACCTACGCGACCGCTGACAAAGAACTCGCTTGGCTCAACCGCGCCCAGTGTATTGGCGTTGGCAGAGTGGACATGAAGACGCTTCGCGCCTCGTACGACATATACGTCGTAACGGCGGGGGCAGCAAAACATGTAGACTGAAGACTCATTCGAAGCCGCACTCGTGGAGTGCGCGCCGACGGTGTTTTGAGCTCAAGATATTTGCGTTCGTGCGCAAGCACAAACGACATCTCGTTCCCGATGTATCTAATTAGGGGGGCCTCTGAGATGACAACCGATAATCCGCAAGTGCCTTGGACCGACGAGCAGTGGGCTCGCGTCAACAAAGCCGTTCAAGAGGAAGCTAGCCGCGCACGGATTGCGGCGACGTTCCTTCCGTTGCTTGGACCGCTGCCCGGGGATACCGACTTCGTGAGGAAGGAACTTATCTCGCCGAATGCGATAGCTATTCAGGACAGGGATGTCATCCAGTTGGCGACGTTACAGGTAAGGGTGACCGTGCGCGGTGCGCAGATGGCCGATCCGGAGATGACCAGCGTGCTGGCCTTATTTCGGCGCGCTGCCAACGTACTGGCTCGCCTTGAGGACGCCGTCGTCTTCAGGGGATTAGGGCAAGACGTAGCATACAACGCAGCATTCCCGGGACAGAATAGGGTTGCCCCCCCTATAGATGTCGGCCCTGCGTTCCCAAATAGGGTCTGGGAAATCACCGGCGGGCAGGTAAGCCCTGGACTTTGGAGAAACCTACCGGCGCAGCAGGTTGTTAGTATTCCATGGCTGCCGCCGCGCCTGGACCTGGTGGGCGCGATAGCCGGCGCCATTGGCCGCCTGGAAGAGCAGGGCCATTTCGGACCGTTCGCGGTGGTGCTTGACCAGAATCTGTTTCTTGTCGCTCAGACTCCAACGGCGCTTCTTGTATTGCCGCAAGATCGCATCCTCCCGTTTCTGGGCGGCGGTCCGCTGCTCCGCTCATCCACGCTTGACGTCGCTGTCGGCGTTGGGTCCGGCGTGGTAGTGGCACTTGGCGGCGAGCCAGTCGAGCTAGTCATCGCCACAGACGTATGTGTCCAGTTCCTGCAAGTCACAGCCGATCCAAATTTCGTCTTCCGTGTGTGCGAGAAGATGGCGCTCCGCATCAAGGAATCCGAAGCGATCATACCGCTGAGGGGACCGTAGCGATTGACATCCGGCGATCGCGGCGTGTGCGGACAAATGTCTCGGGGCTAAGGTGGCGGTCCATGGGTCATTGTCTCAGTGAACAAAGACGGGAATCTCGAAACCAATTGGAGAGATCTCAATGGATAAAGCTACGGAAAAGAACCTGGCGGACTTGCGCGAGCTGGTAGCGGCCCAGCAAATGAAGCTGGATGCGCTATGGGCCAAGGTGGAAGGTGCGCCTGAGGCAGGCAAAGAACTGGCTACCATTAAGGCGCGTATGGCAGAGCTGGACGTAAAAGAAAAAAAAGGCGTGGTAGCGCCAATCGAAATAGGCACTGAAGTTTTGAGATCTGTCCGTGCGATGACGGAGAAAGACGCCCTGCAGATAATTGTGCAAACCAAAAGAGTGAAGATCAATGTGGTCGATGAGATCACGCTAAAGGACGTGACACTGAAAAACCAAAAAATAACTGTGCAGGCGCCGACCGACCTCGGTGAAGGTCTATTGGTTGTCATTGACTTAATTAACGAACGCTGGGGGAAAATCATTACCCTCGCATATGATGTGAAAGCAAACGCGCAGGGACTCTATCTCGTACTGCGCGATGCCGCTTCGCAAAAAAAATTCCGTCAGCAAGAAGAAGAAAATTCCGTCAGCCAGAAGAGCAACTCCTACGAAGAAAGCGTTAAGGCCAAATCAGCAAACTCACCGACGGCGTAATCAAAAAATGTGCATCGGCGGTTTCCCGCGTGATGCCGTAACGAGATTTAGGCACGAAAATCGCAGCGAAGCGGCGCTTATGTGATAGTTGAACGCCGTAGTTCAGATCTGATCGCACAGCTACGCCCAATTCCTAATACGGATCGCTTCGAGCTTTTCTACTTGGTCAAATACAGATGGCCGCTGGCGTACGTTTGGCAACTTTGGGCAATGAAGCTCATGCTTGAAAGTGCTCGTGAGATCGTCGAAAATGATCCGATGTATCGCGTCCCGCGCGCTCGGTGACGCCTCCAAAGCTGGCTAAAAGTCGGACTAAGTGGTCATGGCTCGGTGAAGCATGCCTACTAAGGTTATCGTCTTGGGCGGCGGTGTCGCCGGCATGAGTGCCGCGCACGAGTTGGTCGAGCGCGGCTTTGATGTCGTGGTGCTCGAGAGCGGCGATATTGCGGGAGGCAAGGCCCGCAGCATTCCCGTCTTCCACGAGGGCGAGGACACCAGCGGACATCAGGTCGCCGATGGCGCTGGGAGTTCGATCCAGCATCGGGTGCCCGGCGAGCATGGGTTTCGATTCTTCCCAGGTTTCTACAAGCACGTAATCGAGACCATGCGCCGCATACCGTCGTTTGACGGGAGCAAGGTGGCGGATCACCTGGTGCCGACCACGCGACTGGAGTTCACGCAATACGACGAGCCCCCGTTCGTCGTACCGGCGGGCTTTCCGCTCTCGCCCCGCGATGCCGGCACCACGTTGCGGGACATCCTGCTGTTGTTCGAACACTCCACCGGCCTCACACCCGACGATCTGGCATTCTTCGGTGCGCGCGTCTGGCAGATACTCACGTCGTGCCCCCAGCGCCGGCTCGCAGAATACGAACGCACGAGCTGGTGGGAGTTCGTCGGCGCCGAGCAGCGGTCGGAGTCATACCAGAAGTTCCTCGCCACCGGCATAACGCGCTCGCTGGTGGCGTCCAAAGCGCGCAAGGCCAGTGCGCGCACTATCGGCGACATCTTTGTGCAGCTGGTGCTCACGATCCTGAATCCGATCGCGGGATCGACTGATCGCGTGCTCGATGGGCCGACGAATCTCGTCTGGATCGACCCGTGGCTTGCGTATCTCGAATCGAGAGGGGTGCGGTACGTCAAGAACGCACGGGTCGAGGAGATCCTTTACGAGAGCGGACGGATCACCGGCGTCGTCGCTCGCCAGCACGGCCAGCGCATCATGGTGCATGGCGACCACTACGTGGCGGCGCTCCCGCTCGAGGACATCGCCCCCCTGGTGAGCGACCGCCTGGCGGCAGCCGACCCGACGCTCGCCAACCTGCGCGCGCTGGCTCCGAACCTGGAGTGGATGAACGGCGTGCAGTTCTATCTGCACCGCGCGGTGCCGTCGGCGCACGGGCACGTGATTCACATCGACACCGAATGGGCGCTCACGAGCATCTCGCAGCTTCAGTTCTGGCGTGATGTGCCGTCTGAGCTGTTCCGAGACAGCGATGTGCACGGCATCCTCTCGGTCGATCTTTCTGATTGGACGGCGCCGGGATCGGACGGACGCCCAGCCATGCGGTGCTCGCGTGAAGAGGTGGTGCGCGAGACATGGAATCAACTCAAGCGCTCGCTCAATGATGCCGGTGATGAGGTGCTGCGCGATGAGGATTTGCATTCGTGGTTCCTCAGCGCAAACATTGAGAACGATCCCGCACGCCCGGGCTGGCTACGGAATTCCGAGCCGCTTCTGGTGAACCAAGTCGAAACCTGGGCCTTGCGTCCCGAGGCGACCACCGCCATTCCAAACCTTTTTCTGGCGTCGGACTACGTTCGCACGCATACCGACCTCGCGACGATGGAGGCAGCCAATGAGGCAGCTCGGCGCGCAGTGAATGGCCTGCTTGACGCCGTGAAATTCGACGGAAGCCGCTGTGAGCTGTGGCCGCTGCACGAACCTGAAATCCTCCTGCCATGGCGGCTGCGCGATGCTGCGCGATACCAGGCCGGCCTGCCGTGGGACGCTTCACTCGCGCAGGTAGCTGCCCACGCCTTACGCGGTGCGTCGCCGCTGCTGGAGCAGGCGAGCTCCCTGCTCGAGCAGGTATCGCCGTTCACCCATGCCGTCGCCGACACGCTCGACTCGCACAGTGCCGCCGCGGATGATGTCGGCGCGCTTGATGCGGTCGACCCGGCGACGATGGCGCGCCGCTTGGTTGATGTGCCCACCCTGCAGGATGCGTTGATCAAGGTCGCGGATACTGTGCCATTGGCCGGCGAGATCGTAGGCCCGGCCGGCTTTCTGGACCGCCTGGTGTGGTATCGCGACATGCTGGCCGATATGCTCACAGAAGGTGTACCGACGTGGGAACCGCAGCGCCACCTGTATGGGCTCGTGACGGATTTCATGGGCCGGTCAGGCAAGGGCCTTCGTCCTGCCCTCTGCATCGCGACCGCGAGAGCGCTGGGCGGCCGCGCGGAGGATGCGTTTCCTGCCGCCGCCGGCCTGGAAATGCTGCACAATGCATTTCTCGTGCACGACGATATTGAAGACGGTAGCGACTGGCGGCGTGGCGTTGCGACAATGCATCGCCGCGCCGGGATTCCAATTGCCGTGAACACCGGCGATTCCATGAACGCACTCGCTATGCGCCTTTTCCGCAAGACCGGCGAGCGGCTCGGCCCGGTGACGGCGCTGCGCATCTTCGACGAAGTCGATCACATGGTCGTCGAGACCTTGGAGGGGCAGGCCAACGAACTAGGATGGGTACGAGACAATGATCTCACAGTTACGACAGACGATTATCTGCGGCTCGTGCTCAAGAAAACGGCCTGGTACAGCTTCATTCACCCCATGCGGATTGGTGCACTCGTTGCCAACGGCGAGGACCAGAATCTCGGTCGATTTGATCGGTTTGGCTATCTGCTTGGACTGGCTTTCCAGATCACCGACGATGTTCTTAACCTGGTTGGCGACATTGGGCGTTACGGCAAGGAGATCGACGGAGATCTCTGGGAAGGCAAACGGACGCTTCTGCTCGCGCACGCCCTGGGTCGGGCGAATCCCACTGACCGTGCGTGGATTAGCACCTTTCTGGCGCGGCCCCGCGAGCGACGTTTGCCGCGCGAAGTGCTGAGGCTACATCAGATCATCGCGGACGGCGGGAGCATCCCATGGGCGCAGCGAGCGGCAGCCGAATTTGCAGAGGCTGCAGCGCGCGAATTCCACAACTCGGCGTTCGCCGGTGTGCCTGCAGGTCCAGACCTCGAATGGCTGCGCACTTGCATAAACTTCCTGACCCAGCGCGACGCGTAATCGGGTTCAGGTTGGAATGAATGGGGGCATCGTAACCCGATTGCTCTTAGATCCCTTGATTGAGTCCCGCCAGGAAAGCTGCATCTGCGCGCGACCGCGGCACAGCCGTCCTACTGCAATTTTCCAGGGTTATAGTAGGTTGTCGCGGAACGTCTGCGCGACAACGTTCGGCAGCACCGGAGAATCGTATGGAGCGCCTCAGCAAGCCAATCGATGCGGACATCCCGTTGCTTGAGAAAAGCGCTGATCAGCTCGGCTATGTGGTGCCCGATCTTGAGCAAGCCATCAAGGGCTGGATAGACCAGGGTATCGGGCCCTGGCTCACGATTGGTCCGGTGGTGGTCACTGATAACAAGTATCTGGAGAGGCCCTCACGCCCGCTGATCATGTTCGGATTCTGCCAGGTCGGCGGGGTGCAGCTGGAGCTTATTCAGCCGCTCGACAATGAGCCGTCAAGCTGGCGCGCCTTTCTTGCGGCCGGAAGGAGCGGTCTTCAGCACTGCGGTTTTTGCGTCGAGCCGCACGATTACCAGCGGTCCGTCGCGCAGACCAAGGCGTGTGGCGCGACGATCCAGCAGATGATGTCTTTTTCGGGCGCCCGCTTCACCTATTTTTCCCTGCCTGCTCGCGCCGGTCCTCTGATGGAACGAATTCGTCTTGGAGAGGTGGCGCCTGAAAAAGCAAATGCAGTGCGCAATTCCATCGCGGGGGGTTGCGAGATCGTAGAACTGATCGAGCTCCAGCCCCGTATCCGCGAGATGTTCGCAAAAGTTACGCAAGCAGCGGCCACTTGGGACGGCAAGGCCAGGCCCGTTCGTCACCTGATAGGGCCTGTCGCAAAGGCAGCAATCGGTTCGCACTTGCTCCGAACTATGCGATTCCGGTGATGTATTTTCGTGGCGGCGCGACGCACGGTATGTGGCGGCATACTCGCCTTTGACGGCGGCGCATTGGCCTTGATCGCGATCCGCTGCACCGGCATCACGCCGAACGAGCGCGGCCGGTTTGCGAGGCTTGGCGGCCAAGCTCGATCCGCCGACATCGCGCGGCGATCCTTTGAAATCGATGGTTGCGGTCATGGCGGCATCGATGCGCGCGCCTGTTCGAGCGATCAATTGCGCGACGTTTCGCTGCTCTCGCTCATGCCTTGAGCTGCTCCAGCAGCGATTTGGCCTCCTTCAAGTCCAGCGTGTCGAAACCCTCGGTGAACCAACCATAGACCGGGGCGAGAATATCGTGGGCCTGCTGTCGTTTGCCCTGATCGTACCACAGCCGCGCCATGCTCACAGCCGCACGCAGTTCCCAGGACTTTGCCTGCTGCTGACGAGCGACCGCCAGCGCATGTTCGAAATATTCTTCCGCTTTCGTTGCGTTTGGGTTGGGCGACGATAGCTCGATTTCGCCTGCCATGCGCTTGATCTCGGCCTCAAACCAACTTTCCTTGGTTGTTTCTACCTGGGTCATCGCTTCGCGAATGCAGTCCCGTGCATCATCGAAGTGGTCGAGTTCAGCATGAGCGCCCGCCAGATACGACAAGCAGAATGGCACTAGCGCTGTTGCCGCCGTTGACCGACGTGCGATGATACCCGAGTCGATCACATGGACCGCGTCTGAGGCCTTCCCAGTGAGGGCCAAGACGCAACCTTGGACCACCATTCCGAGCGACCCCCAAAACAATGAACCTCTCTCGTCTGCCAGGGGGACAAGTTCATTAGCTTCGGCGCTTGCTGCCGCATAGTTTCCGCAGCAGATATGCGTAAAGGATGTATGGAACAGGGCATACATCAAAGTGGCTGCTTGGCCGATCTCGCGCGCTTCCTTGAGCGCCTGTTCAGCGTCTCTGCCTGCAGCCTCCGGGAAGCCAAGAAGCCATAGAGCCCAGGACCGATAGGATAGGGCTGCGACCCTAATGTCCTGGCCAAATCGAGCCGCCAGCGTACGATGCTCGGCGGGTTCGTAGATCGCGATCGCCTGATCGTAATGTGCCAGACTTTCTGCAAGGACGCCCGTACACGTCAGAGACGTAGCCATAATACGATGCCCAAGCATGAGCGGAACCATTGTTCCCTGCTTCTCGGCAAGCGCCAAGCACTCTGTCGCAAGGTCGAGGAGAGCGTCGCTTTTGAACTTTATATAGTTCGTGACCCAGAACCCATAGAGGACTGAAAACAGGAGCAACGGGTCTTCAGGGGGCTCTCCGAGTGACTCCGCTTGCTCGATGAAGGCGCGGGCTCGATCGAGAGATGCGATAGTCTCAGGGGCCGCGTGGCCCTTGGTGTTCATCAAGGCATTCACAAGCGCGACCTCCAGTTTGATCTGGTCGCCACGCAGCGCTGGTGTGCCCGGCAGCGTCGCAATCTGTGAAAGAGCGCGGATTAGCTGAACCGTCGCCTCTACTAGCGCTGAACGCGCTAGCGACCGCTGTCCCGCCTTGCCCCATAAGGCCGCCGCCCTCTCGATCAGCCCGGCCTCAGTGCAGTGATGTGCTAGCCGTTCCGGCTGGCTCTCGGCTGTTTCGGCGAATTGGCTTTCAATTGCTTCGGCAATGCGTGCATGGAGCGCGCGGCGGGGCTGGCGCAGCAACGTGCTATAGGACGCGTCCCGCACCAAAGCATGCTTGAATAGGTAAGTTGCATTCGGCGGCGAGCCTAACCTGAAAAGCAAACCAGCCTTTATGAGACGGTTCAGCACTGATCCCAGTTCCGCCGCTGGCACGCGCACCACCGCCGCCAGGAGAGCATGCGAAAACTCCCGGCCGATCGCCGCGCCAATCTGTGCCACTTCTTTGGCGGGGCCGAGCCGGTCGAGCCGCGACATCAATGAGGCGTGCAAACTTGCGGGGACTGCCCAGGCCGGGGACGGAATGACGGCAATCGTGCGTTCGACTGCGCCGTGGCCCTCCGCCTCCAGCACTGCCTTCGTCATCTCCTCCACGAACAGGGGGACGCCATCGGTACGTTCGATGATGTCCTGCCTGATGCCCGCCGGCAGCAGCTTGCTGCCGACTACGCCGTCGATCATGGCGCCGACTTGGTGTTTCGTCAGCCGATTGATCGTCATGGCGGTCACGTGCTGCCGCCCGATCCAGGGCGGATCGAATTCCGGGCGGAATATCACAATCATTAGCGCGCGAAGGGTCTCAATCCTGGCCACGATCCGGCCGAAAGCTTCTAGGCTCGTAGGATCGGTCCAATGCGCATCCTCAAAGATTATCAAGACTGGGCTTTGCCGTGTAAGCGCTTCTAATTGTGAGATGAGCGCTTCGAATGTTCGCTGCCTGTGCTGCTGCGGGGTCAATTTGAGGGCGGGATAGCGTCCATCATTCGGAAGCGACAGCATCTCGGCAAAGAGCGAAGCGTCCCCGATCGAGGTCGAGGTCTGAGCGAGCAGGGTATCAAGCTTGTCGAGCCTCGCGTGCAGTGTATCGTCGTGCGCCAGCCCGGCGGCACGTTCCATCTGCCCGATGATCGGATATAGCGCGCTGTCGGTGTGCTGCGGCGAGCAGACATAGCGCAAACGCGTATGCGGCTCTCCGGTGAGTCGTTCCAGAAGCGCGGCAGTGAGACGCGACTTGCCGATCCCAGCCTCACCGGCGATCAGGACCGCCTGGCCTTCACCTGTCTTTGCCCTGGCCCAACGCTGTAGAAGCAATTCGAGTTCTTCCTCCCGCCCGACGAGGGCAGTCAGGCCAGTCGCGTGTAGCGCCTCGAAGCGGCTCTCCACGGAGCTCGCCCGCAACGCCACCCAGGCCCGCGTTGGCGCGGCGATGCCCTTGAGGTCCTGCGGCCGGAGGTCTTGTAGCTCGAAGAGGTTTCCGAGCAGCCTTCGGGTGCCTTCGGCGATGACAACCGTGCTCGGCTCAGCGATCCCCTGCAGACGAGACGCCAGGTTCGGCGTCTCGCCCACCACCCCGCGTTCCTGGGCCTCGCCGGCACCAACGAGATCGCCAACCACGACCAAGCCTGTCGCGACCCCGATACGCACCCGGAGCGGCTCCTGGATACCCAGATTGCCGATCGCCTCGATGATCGCCAGTCCTGCGCGGACGGCACGCTCGGCATCATCCTCATGAGCGTGGGGATAGCCGAAATAGATGAGCACCCCATCGCCCATGTACCTGGCCACGAAGCCGTCGAACCGGGCGACCGTCTCCGCGACGCACTTATGATAAGCGCCGATTACCGAACGCAGATCCTCTGGGTCGAGCGTGGTCGAGAGCGCGGTCGAGCCAACGAGGTCGGTGAACATCACCGTCAGTTGGCGACGCTCGGCGTCGTCTCGCCGAGTTGGCTCGATATCCACGAGTGCAGAAGGTGCCGTTACGGCAGCCGAGACGTTGCTGAGATCGCGGATCGCATGCAGCATTTTCAACCGGTGGCCGAGCGAAACGCCAAGGTCTTTGAGATGTTGGTCGGTCAAGTCGGGGAGAACGGCCATATCAATGTCGTTCTCGGCGAACCTCTGCGCATACTCGGACATGCCGAGCTTTTTGAGCCAGTCCGCAATTTGTTGCACCGCGGTCACCGTGATCCGTGCGTCGCCTATCTAAGTGTTGGCCCGACGACTACAGAAAGAGATTACACAAGAAAGACCGCGAAAGCACGTCCTCACGGGCGCGGAATCGCGATACCAATCGAGCCCTGAATGCCCGCCCTGTGCGCTAGCGATTGGTATAGAGGACCAACAAATCAATGCATGACGTACCGACGCTCGACATGGAGCAGGCCCGGGCGCTATTCCGACAGTTTGCCGAATCCGTGCCCGCGCGGACCTCGGACCAGCGAATTGCTGATCGATGCGCTGGCGAAGATCGCCTGCCCGGGCCCCCCGGCAAAATTGATTTGCCGCTCGGGGCACCGGACCGTTCTCTGGAAGTCGACGACCTTGCTTCACGCAGTCGATGCAGATGAACACCGCATCGATCCAACCGCATCGATCCAAGAGCGCAGCTGCGTCCGCCCACACCCGCCGCAGTAGCAAACATGTTGCCCGCTAGACTAGGCAAATCCGCCGAGGCGCTTGGCGATGCGGTGCGGATGGCAAGTGATTTTGCTCAGCGCGTCGACATTGTCGAGCGCTGGGTCGGGTCGATGCTCGAAAGCGGCACGCAGGACTGCGCGATCGGCCTCTCGTCCCGGATGATGGTCGCCGCCGGCGGCCGCGCGCGGATCAAGGACTGTGTTGCAAAATCCGGCCTTAGCCAGTCAATTCCAGCGCCGGTTTGCGACGCAAGTCGGAATGGCACCAAAGCTGTTCGCACGCACCATCCGGGTTCGACCGGGCGCTGGCGTCTCGTCGCAATACCCCGAGCCGTTCGTGGAAGGATATCATCCACGAACTCGGTTATTTCGACCAGGCCGATTTCATCCGCGAACGCCACGCCTTTGCCGGTCTGCCGCCTGGCGGCTTCGTCGGCGAGTGGGACAACATCTTTTTTCCGGCGGATGACTGAAATTTACAAGCGCACTTCTGGGTCCTCGCGCTAGGTCTGTCGTCAATCGAGCTGCGGGAGAGCGGTTGTCATGTTGACGAATCTGGCGCGCTTCAATGCCATCATAGAGCGCGGCTTTTCCCAAGGCGACCTCACGGACGCGGACGAAATCTGCGCCGAGAACCTCGTCGAGCGCGAGTATCTGTCGCCCACCGATATTCCCGGTCCGCAAATCCTGAAGGCGCAAATCGAGGATGCGAGGCGTAGCATCAGGGATCTGACACTTGCGGTCGAAGCGGTCGTGGAGGCTGGCGATACTGTGTGGGCACGCAGCAAGGCAACGGGCGTCGATCCACGCTCGGGCAAGCCAGTCGCCATTGATGTCATGGACATCTGCCGCTTTGCCGACGGCAAGCTCGTTGAGCGCTGGGGGGTGCCGGACCGGTTTGCGCTTCTTCATCAGGTTGGAGCGCTGCCGCCACGCAAATAGGTCGAATGGGCCCATTTGAGTCGAAAAAAAATCCCGTAACCAATGGCCTCCTTTCAGGCGCCCCTCCGAACTAATCGATCCGCGATTCCTTGGAAATCAGCCAAATCAACTCGCGATTCAATGGAATCCCGCGAGATCGCACCACAATTCTTTGGAATTCGACTCGTGAATCGTTGGAATCGAATCGGACCCAATTTGGCGCGACAGTGGTTGATTTGCTTGGTGGGCCCGGCAGGACTCGAACCTGCAACCAGACCGTTATGAGCGGCCGGCTCTAACCATTGAGCTACAGGCCCCGCCGCGAGACGGCCGCGGAAACGCGCGGCCGGCAACGGTGCGCGGTTCGTTTACAGGGATGGAGGCGGGGGTGCAATGCTGGCTCTGGCGTAAGGGAACGCCGAAGCAGTACCGCGTGTAATTTTTGAATAACCGAAACTGGCGATGATGCACTCATACGCCTGTTTTGCCCGACGAGTCAAATGGCCCTCGCGAGGAGCCATTTTTCATCGTGCGTAACCCCTTGTAATCGCTGGCCTGTTCTACGGTGCATGGGGTTGTTTTCGCAGTTATTGTGTTGAGGGAGACCCTTGGGTCCCCCGAACGTCTTGCCAGCGGGCGGACGAAGCCGGCCGCGAGGTCTGCCTAGTCCACCGAAACCCCGGCGAACTCCACCACCTTCTTCCACTTCTCGGTCTCATCCGCGACCAGCTTGCCGAACTCGGCGGGCGTCATTGGCTTCGGGATGCCGCCATTCTCGGTCAGCCGCGCGATGACCTTCGGGTCCTTCAGGGCTTCGCCGACGGCCTTGTTGAGGATCTCGATCACCTCGGGCGGCGTGCCCTTCGGCGCGGAGATGCCGTAGAAGCCGACCGATTCGAAGCCCGGCACGGTCTCGGCGATCGCCGGCACGTCGGGCACGGTTGGCCAGCGCTGCGGCGAGGTGACGCCGATGGCGCGGACAGTGCCACCGCGCGACTGCTCGAGCGCGGAGGGAAGGTTGTCGAAGATCAGCTGCACCTTGTTGGAGATGATGTCGGGGAAGGCGATGGCCGAGCCGCGATAGGGCACGTGCACCATGTCGCACTTGGTCATCACCTTGAAGAGCTCCGCCGACATGTGCACCGAGGTGCCGTTGCCGGACGAGGCAAAGGAGATCTTGCCGGGATTGGCCTTGCAGTAGTCGATGAACTCCTGAACCGTCTTCACCGGCATCGCATTGGAGACGACCAGCATGTTGGTGAGCTGCATGATGCTCGCGACCGGCACGGTGTCGCGCAGGAAGTCGTAAGGCAGCTTCTTGTAGAGCGAGGTCGAGATCGCGTTGTTGGGTGCGACAAACAAGAGCGTATAGCCGTCGGGCGCTGCGTTGATCGCGGCGGCGGCCGCGATGTTGCCGCCGGAGCCGGCGCGGTTCTCGACGATGAATTGCTGGCCGAGGCGATCCGAGAGCGCCTGCGCCATGATCCGCGCCACGATGTCGACCGGGCCACCGGCGGCGAAGCCGATCATCCAGTGCACGGGGCGGTCGGGGTAGCCGGCGGCGGAGGCGGGAGGGGAGGCGTTGAGAAGAGTTGAAAGGAACAGCAGCCCAAAAACAGTGTTACGCAAAATTCGCAACATGACGTCTCCCATTGTTCTATTGTCGTTGGGCTGCATGCTTTCACAAAAACCGCCCGCTGCCTACATCGCCGCAAGTCGATGTTGACGCGGGGCGGTCGGGACTCATCATGAGATTCGCAATCACAATCCTTCTCGGCGCGGCGCTGCTCGCAAATCCACTCGCAAGCCCCGCCGCTGCTCAAACCGGAGGCAAGGCCATTCCGACCACGACACTCAGCCTGGGCACCGCGACGCCCGGCGGCGGCTTTCCGCTCTATGGCAATGCCTTTGCGGAAGCGATGAACGCGGCCGATCCGCAAATCACCATCGCGCCCCGCAACACCAAGGGCAGCAACGAGAACATTCCGCTGCTGGAGAAGGGCGAGCTCGATCTCGCGCTGGTCGCGGGCGAGCCGGCCTACGAGGCCTTTGCCGGCATCGGCCGCGCGCCTGTGCGGTTGAAGATACTCACCGCGATCTATTCCAACCCCGGCATGTTCGTGGTGCGGGCGGACAGTCCGTACAAGACCATTCGCGATCTCGTCGGCCAGCCCGTCGCGTTCGGCGCCAAAGGTTCGGGCCTGCCGATCCTGGCGCGCTACGTGCTCGATGGCCTCGGCCTGAAGCAGGACGAGGATTTCAAGGCGATCTATCTCGACCGCGCCGGCGATGGCCCCGCGATGGTCGAGGATGGCCGCGTCGTCGCGTTGTGGGGTGCCGGCATCGGCTGGCCCGGCTTTGCCGCGGTGGCATCGAGTGCGTCAGGCGCGCGCTTCATTGCGCCGACCGCTGAGGAGATCACGCGCATTCGCGCCAAGCATGCGTTCCTGAAGCCGCTCACCGTGCCGGCCGGCTCCTATCCGAAGCAGGCCGAGCCGATCGCCTCGCTCGGCTCGTGGAGTTTCGTCCTCACGCGCGAAGACCTGCCCGATGACGTCGCCTATCGTCTCGCGAAGACGCTGCACGGCGCCGAGGCGACGTTCTGCAAGCAGCTCGCGCAGGCCTGCGAGACCACGGCGTCGAACACGGTCGCGGCAGCGCCGAAGCCGGAGCTGATCCATCCGGGCGTGAAAAAATACTTCCGCGAAATCGGTGTCATGAAATAGGACGCGACTGCATCGACAATCGTCGTGCCCGGGCTTGTCCCGGGCATCCACGTTCTTGGCGCCGTACGAAAGATCGTGGATGGCCGGGACAAGCCCGGCCATGACGACGACCTCTCGCTACAGCATCACTTCTTCACCAGCGGACACGCCGGGTCCGGTGGGCCAAACGCCTTGTCGCCCGAGATGGTCGTGAGGATCTTGTAATAGTCCCACGGATATTTGCTCTCCTCCGGCGTCTTCACCTGCACCAGCCAGAGATCGTGCACCATCAGATTGTCCTCGCGCAGTTTGCCGTTGCGGGCGAAGAAATCCTCGATCGGTTTTTCCCGCATCTTGGCCGCGACCTTGAGCGGATCGTCGGTGCCGGTCTCCTTGATGGCGTTGAGATAGTGCATCACGCTCGAATAGACGCCGGCCTGCCACATCGACGGCATCTTGTTCATCTTGGCGAAATAGCGCTTCGACCATTCGCGGGTCTTGTCATCCATGTCCCAGTAGAACGACGTGGTCAGCAACAGCCCTTGCGCCGCCTGCAGGCCGAGGCCGTGGATGTCGGTGATCAGCGCCAGCAGCGCCGCCATCTGCTGGCCGCTCTTGAACACGCCGAACTCCGAGCCGGTCTTGATCTCGTTCATGTTGTTCGGGGGACCGGCGGCAATGCCGATGATCTTGGCCTTGGAGGCCTGCGCCTGCAGCACGAAGGAGGAGAGGTCGGGGGTTGCCAGCGGCGGCCGCACCGAGCCCAGCACCTTGCCGCCATTGGCGGTGACGACGCTGGAGGCGTCGCGCTCCAGCGAATGGCCGAAGGCGTAGTCGTCGGTGATGAAGAACCAGCTGTCGCCGCCGCGCTTCACCACCGCATCCGCAGTGCCGACCGCGAGTGCGCGGGTGTCGAACACCCACTGGATCGCGTAGGGCGAGCAGAACTTGCCGTGGAAATCCGCCGTGCCGGTGGAGTGGGTGATGAACAGCCGCTTCTTCTCGTTGGCGACGTTCTGCACCGCGAGCCCGACCGCGGAAACCGGCACGTCGACGATCAGGTCGACCTGGTCGACATCGTACCAGCGCCGCGCGATGCCGCCGCCGATATCGGCCTTGAGCTGGTGGTCGCCGATCACGATGCTGATCGGCTTGCCGAGCACCTTGCCGCCGAAATCGTCGATCGCCATCTGCGCCGCCGTCACCGAACCCTGGCCGGTCGGCGCGGAGGCGGGGCCGTTCATGTCGGTGAGCACGCCGATCTTGACGATGTCGTCGGAAACCTGCGCCGACGCCGTACCCGGCAGCAGCGCCGCCGCCAAGAACGTCGCTGCAAAGCCGGCCGCGACCGGAAGTCCAAATCTCGTTGGATTCACGCTTGTCCTCCCCTGATCCGGCTCGTTGGCCGGTGTTGCCCGGGTATGGCCCGGCTGAATTGGTTTCTTTTGCAACTATTTGGGGGCGGGCGTCAACGTCAGGCCGCGAAGCGGATCTGTCCCGCCGGCGAGGGATCGTAGCCGGTCAGCTCCTCGGCGCGCTGTCGCAGCCGTCTTTCGCTGAGGAACCGGATCAGGGCCTGCATCGGCGGGCGGAAATAGCTGCGTTGCCGCATTGCGAGATCAAAATTCTCCCAGACCAGCGGCACGAAATCGAGCCCGGCCGAGCGCGCCGCCGCACGCGTCGCGATTCCGCAATCGGCTTGTCCCGCGCGGACGATCTCGGCGAGATCCGGCCCGGTGAGCGCCGGTGTCTCGATCCGGCGCAGATCGCGCGTCGAGGCGCCGGCGCGCTTCAACAGCACGTCGAGCAGCATCTGCGCGCCTGTGCCCTGTTGTCGCATCGCCATCCTGACACCGAGCGCAAGCACGTCGGAGAGGCCGCGCAGGCGTTTCGGATTGCCCGGCGGCAGCACGAGACCCTGCTCGCGGCGCACGAATGCGACCAGCACCGCATCATGCAGGTCAGGCGCGTCACGCAGCGTCGTCGCACTGGCGTCGGAAGCAAGATTGCCGTCGGCCTCCAGGCTGTGGAAGTGCACCGCCGCCGCCATCACCTCGTCGCGTTGCAAGCGCTCGAGCCCGCGCGCGCTGCCCTCGCTCATCGATCCCAGGCCCGAGCCGGATTCACGCAGGCTCCAGTCCAAAAGCTCGTCCTGGCTGCCGCCCACGACCGGCGGCGGCTCCGCAGTCAGCATGCCGGCCGGCCGCGCCAGTCCCGACAGGACCCAGAGGTCGAGCTCGTGCCGCGGGAAGAGCCACTTCCCGGTCACCTTGGTGCAGGGGATCGCGCCAGTGGTGACGAGTTCGTAGAGCTTGCGTTCGCCGAGCCGAAGGTAGTCGGCGGCTTCGCTGGTCGTCAGGAATTCCATCCTGCATTCCTATGCAAATTCTTGCTTCTTTTTGGCGTTCGACGCAGGTGGAATTCTGCATTTCAATTTACGTCCGGCAGGACCATGCCCGATCATCTCGCTGCTTTGCAACACATCCTCACGCGCGATCTCTGCTTTGGTGAACGATCCTGAAGCACCCGCGTGGCGCGGGCCTTGCGGCCGTCGCGCTCGCAATTGCAATGGGCGCACCGCGCGAGCCGCATTGCCGAAATGTCCCGAGTGGGGAGCGCAACGCGCAAACGCGTCACGAGTGTGGCGCAATCGATCATCATCATGATCGCGTCTTAGCCAATGGGAACCCGATCATGGTCGTCCGCCGCCTGTCCGTTGCACTCGCGCTTCTCTGCGGCCTCGCCGCGGGCGTGGCGGCGTCATTTGCGGAGGACCGCGCGATCGTGCTGGCCTCGACCACGGCGACACAGGAGTCCGGCCTGCTCGATCATCTGCTACCGATCTTCCGCGAGAAGACCGGCATCGAGGTGACGGTGATCGCGCGGCGTGCCGATGAAGTGCTCGACGGCGCGCGCAGGGGCGAAGTCGACGTCGTGCTGATGCACGCACGGCCGCAGGAGGAGAAATTCGTCGCCGACGGTTTTGGCGTGAAGCGTTTTGACGTGATGTACAACGACTATGTGCTGATCGGACCGAAGAACGATCCCGCCGCCGTGAAAGGCAAGGACATCGCCACCGCGCTGAAGGCGATCGAGGCCAAGGGCGCGCCGTTCGTGACGCGCGGCGATCGCTCGGGCACCCATGGCGCGGAGCTCGCGCTCTGGATCGTCGCCGGCATCGATATCGCCGCTGCCAAGGGCGCATGGTATCGCGAAGTCAAGCAAGGGATGGACGCAGCCCTCGACGCGGCGCGCACGGCGAACGCCTATGTGCTGTCCGACCGCGGCAGCTGGATCGCCTTCAAGGATCGCGGCGATCTCGACATCGTCGTGGAAGGCGACAAGCGGCTGCTCAATCAGTACGGCGCGATGCTGGTGAATCCGGAAAAGTTTCCGGACGTGAAGAAGGAGCTGGGGCAGACCTTCGTCGACTGGCTGATTTCGCCGGAGGGGCAGGCGGCGATCGCCGGCTACAAGGTCGACGGACAGCAGCTGTTCTTCCCCAATGCGGCCAAGTCCGGCGGCTGAGCTTCGCGTTGCCAGCGGTTGCCAAACCGGGCGATGCATGGTCCATCATGGCGCATGACCCAGCGCCTGCCGCCAGCACTGACGCCGCTCGACACTGCGCTCGCCGCGTTGCTGCGAGGCGTTGATCCGATCGCGACGATCGAGTTGCCCCTGGCGGAGGCCGCCGGCTGCATCGCGGCAGGGACGCCGCTGCTTGCGGCCTGTCCGTCGTGCGACATCGCCGCTGCGGATGGCTGGGCGCTCTGCGCCAACGATATTGTCGGCGCGTCCGCCTATTCGCCGCTGCCTCTGACGACGGCGCCCGTTTGGGTCGATGCCGGCGACGCGATGCCGCCGGGATGTGATTGTGTGCTCGATGCCGACGCAGTCGAGGTGTCGGGTCCACTCGCCCAAGTGCTGGCGGAGGGCGTGCCCGGACGGGGCGTCAGGCGTGCCGGAAGCGACATTGCCGGGCGGGCGCCCGCCGTGGCAGAAGGGCATTTGATCCATCCTGCCGCCTTGCTGCTCGCGCGCACCGCCGGTGTTGAAAAGCTGAGCGTACGGCGGCCGCGGCTGGGCATCGTCAACGTGCCGGGTGCGGCCGTGACGGCGCACATGATTGCCGAGATCGCGCGCGCGGCAGGGCTGCAGGTGCAAGCGCGCGAAGCTGCCGCGCGAGATGCGGCATCGATCGCGGAAGCGCTCGGCGATCTCGCCTGCGATCTCGTCGTGACGGTCGGCGGCAGCGGCGCAGGCCGCCGGGATGCCGCGGTTAGCGCGCTGGCCCGGCATGGTGACGTGCTCGCCCATGGCCTCGCGCTCCAGCCCGGACGCACCGCCGCGGTCGGGCGGCTCGGACCGGTTCCAATCGTCGCGTTGCCCGGCTCGCCCGATCATGCGCTTGCCGCCTGGCTCGCGCTCGTGCTGCCGCTCGTCGATCGGCTGTCGGCGCGGCAGTTACGCCGCCGCATGACCTTGCCGCTTGCGCGAAAAATCGCATCCAGTGTCGGCATCGCCGAAATCGCCCTGCTGGCCGAGGAACATCATGCGTGGCTCCCGCTTGCGGTGGGGGAATGGCCGCTTCAGGCCATTGCCCGGGCCGATGCATGGCTGCTCGTTCCCGCCAGCCACGAGGGATTTGCGGCAGGAACGCCGGTCGATGCCTATCTGATGCGGGAATGATATGGGTTTGGCATGACGATGATCCCGCAATCGCAAGACCGTAGCGCGCTCGAACAGGAGCAGTTCCTCCAGATCCTCTCGCGCGAGGACGCGCTGGCGCGCTTTGAAGCTGCGTTGTTCCCGCGCGCGGTCCCGAGCGAGACGCGCAAGCTTGCCGATGCGCTCGGCGCGGCGCTGGCCGAAGACATCACGGCGCCCCTCGACGTTCCGCCGTTCGACCGTTCCAACGTTGACGGCTTTGCCGTGCGCTCGGCCGATCTCGCCGCGGCCGGCGAAGGCGCGCCCGTTCGCCTTGCGCTGAACGGCGAGACCATTCACTGCGGCACCGCGCCGAAGCTGCAAGTGGCGACAGGAACCGCAACGCCGATCGCAACCGGCGGGCCGCTACCGCGCGGCGCCGACGCCGTCGTCATGGTGGAGCACACCCAGCCTGCCGGATCCGATGCGATCGACGTCCGGCGAGCCGTCTCGCCGGGACAGTTCGTGTCCTACGCAGGCTCCGACATCGCGCGCGGCGAGGCGCTGCTGCGCGCCGGCACGATCATCGGCTCGCGTGAGATCGGCATGCTGGCGGCTTGCGGCATCGCCGAGGTGACTGTCGCGCGTAAGCCGCGTGTTGCCGTGATCTCCACCGGTGACGAATTGGTTCAGCCCGGCGAGGCGCTCGCGCCGGCTGCGATCTACGACACCAACGGCGCCATCGTCGCTGCCGCGATCGACGAGAATGGCGGCGAGGCGGTGTTCCTCGGCGCCATTCCCGACGATGAGGCAAAACTCGAAGCCGCCATGCGCCGCGCGCTGGCGGACGCCGACATGCTGGTGCTCTCGGGCGGCACCTCGAAGGGCGCGGGTGACGTGTCCCATCGCATCATCGGCCGGCTCGGCCAGCCTGGCATCCTCGCGCATGGCGTCGCACTTAAACCCGGCAAGCCGCTGTGCCTTGCGGTGTGCGACGGCAAGCCCGTGGTGATCCTGCCGGGCTTCCCGACCTCGGCGATGTTCACCTTCCACGACATGATCGTGCCGGTGCTGCGTCGGATGGCCGGGCTGCCGCCACGCTCCGATGCCAAGGTAAGCGCGACCGTGCCGGTGCGCATCGCCTCCGAGCTCGGCCGCACCGAGTTCGTCATGGTCTCGCTGGTCGGCGGCAAGGACGGCCTGATCGCCTATCCCTCCGGCAAGGGGTCCGGTGCGATCACGTCGTTCGCGCAGGCCGACGGTTTTCTGCGCATCGACGCGCTCGCCGACCAGATGCCGGCAGGGACCGACGCCGAGGTGACGCTGTTCACGCCGCATGTGCGGGTGCCCGATCTCGTCATCGTCGGCAGCCATTGCACCGGGCTCGATCTCGTCACGGCGCAACTCGCGCATGCGGGGCTGACCGTGCGCTCGATCGCGGTCGGCAGCCTCGGCGGACTCGCGGCGGCGAAGCGGGGCGAATGCGATCTCGCGCCGATCCATCTGTTCGACGACAAGAGCGAGACCTACAACACGCCTTACCTCGTTGAGGGGCTCGAGCTCGTGCCGGGCTGGCGGCGGATGCAGGGCATCGTGTTCCGCAAGGGCGACAAACGTTTCGAGGGGCTCGGTGCGAAGGAAGCAGTTGCCGCCGCGCTCGCGGACCCCGCCTGCATCATGGTCAACCGTAACCAGGGCGCCGGCACGCGCATCCTGATCGACCGGCTGCTCGGCGGTGCGCGCCCGGAAGGTTACTGGAACCAGCCGCGCTCGCACAATGCCGTGGCTGCGGCTGTCGCGCAGCACCGTGCCGACTGGGGCATGACCATTGCGCCGGTCGCCCATGCGGTCGGTCTCGGTTTCATTCCGCTCGCGGAAGAGCATTATGATTTCGCGCTGGTGACAGCGCGCAAGCAGCGGTCGGCCGTCCAGGCCTTTCTCGACGCACTCGGCTCGGACGAGGCGCGTACGGCGCTGGAGCGGGCGGGCTTCCGGCCTGCGTAGATCGACGACGCGGCGTTCAAGCCGCGCGACGGGGTGGGGGACGCGATGGCAAGGCCGCTTTCGGTTGCGATCGTCGGTGCCGGCATGGGCGGGCTCGCGACGGCCGCGGCGCTTCGGCGCGTCGGTATCGATGTGATGGTCTACGAGCAGGCCTCCCAGTTCGCCCGCATCGGCGCCGGCATCCAGATCGGCTGCAACGCAATGAAGGTGCTGCGCGCGCTGGGGCTGGAGGCGCGGATGCGCGAGCACTCGTTCTATCCACGCTCCTGGAACAACCGCGACTGGAAGAGCGGCGACATCAAGTTCGACATGATCTTCGGCGAGAGCGCGGAAGAGAAGTTCGGCGCGCCCTATCTGCTCGCCCATCGCGGTGATCTCCACGCTGCGCTGGCGAGCGTGGTGCCGAACGAATTTGTGCGGCTCAGTCACAAGCTCGTCGGTCTCGACCAGACCGGCGGTGGTGTCTGGCTGACCTTTGCCGATGGTACGCGTGCCATCGCCGATGCCGTGGTCGGCGCGGACGGCGTCCATTCGACGGTCCGCGATCTCCTGTTCGACACCGCGCCGGCCAAATTCACCGGCCGCGTCGCCTATCGCACCACCTATCCCGCCGCGCTGCTCGGCGGCGCAGGGATCGACGACTGCACCAAATGGTGGGGCGAGGACCGCCACATCGTGATCTATTACGTCAAGCCTGATCGCAGCGAGGTCTATCTCGTCACCAGCCAGCCCGAGCCGGACTTTCGCATCGAGTCCTGGTCGGCGAGGGGCGACGTGCGCGACCTGCGCGCATCATTCGAAGGCTTTCATCCGCAGGTCACTCGGGTGCTCTCCGCCTGTCCCGACGTGCACAAATGGGCGATCATGGACCGTGACGCGCTGGAGCACTGGGCCGACGGCAAGGTGACGTTGCTCGGCGATGCCTGCCATCCGATGA
Source organism: Bradyrhizobium sp. 613_E4_N2_2 (assembly GCF_052075995.1). NCBI lineage: Bacteria > Pseudomonadati > Pseudomonadota > Alphaproteobacteria > Hyphomicrobiales > Nitrobacteraceae > Bradyrhizobium > Bradyrhizobium sp. 613_E4_N2_2. The sequence continues at coordinate 7,395,487 of NZ_CP197234.1, read as the reverse complement.
CGCCCTACATGGCGCAAGGTGCGGCGATGGCAATCGAGGACGCCGCCGTGCTGTCGCGCTGCCTCGACGGTGTCGGCCGCGACGGCGTCGCCAATGCGTTCCGCCGCTTCGAGGCTACCCGCAAGGTGCGCACGACGCGGGTGCAGGAGACCTCGCGCGCCAACATCTGGCTCAAGGAGAGGACCGATACGAGCTGGGTTTACGGCTACGACCCCTGGGAAGTGCCGCTGGCGGCTTGAACCGTCTGCTCGCGCTTGCGCCGACGCTTCTTGTCAGGAGGCCGCATCCAGCGCGGCCAGCCGCTCTGCTTCGGCGATGTCCTCGACCGTGTTGGCGTTGAAGAACGGATCGAGCGGCTCGGCCGGCCACGTTACCGTCGCCAGCGGATAGCGCGCGGTCCAGCGGTCGATCTTGCGGAGGTCTTCGACGACCAGCGCGTGACGCAGCTCGTCGCGCAAGGCGACGCGCCACAGACCTATCACCGGATGTGATTGATCGCCTGATGCGGCGACCGCGAGCTGGGCGTTCTCGCGCTCCCGCGCCTCGTGCAACTGCGCCACGAGATCGCGCGGCAGGAACGGGCAGTCGCCTGCGGCGCTCAGCACCCATTCGATGTCAGGCCGGTTCGCCGCCGTCCAGTCGAGCGCGGCAAGGATGCCGGCGAGGGGCCCGGGGAAGCCGGGTACGTCATCGGCGACAACGGGCAGACCGAACGCCGCGAAGCGTGCGGGATCGCCATTCGCGTTGAGGATCAATCCGCTGCATTGCGGCGTCAATCGCGCGATCACGCGCTCAAGGATGGTGCGGCCGCCGATGGTCCGCATCGGCTTGTCGCCGCCGCCCATGCGCCGTGCGAGGCCGCCTGCGAGCAGCACGCCCTGCGTTGCCGGAAAGTCAGTCGTCACCACCTTCACCCTTGCGTTTGTGCTTCGTCGATTCCTCCTCGACGTAAGCAAGGTTCTGGTCGTAGACGATCCGCTCTTCGCCCGCGAGCGCGATGAAGCGCTTACCGCGCGTGCGGCCGACCAGCGTCAGTCCGACCTGGCGGGCAAGATCGACGCCCCAGGCGGTGAAGCCGGAGCGCGACACCAGGATCGGAATGCCCATGCGCACGGTCTTGATGACCATTTCCGAGGTCAGCCGTCCCGTGGTGTAGAGGATCTTGTCGGAGGCATCGACGCCGTGGCGGTACATCCAGCCCGCGATCTTGTCGACCGCGTTGTGACGGCCGACGTCCTCGGTGTAGCAGAGCGGCTCGCCCTCCTTGCACAGCACGCAGCCATGGATCGCGCCGGCCTCCAGATAAAGCGAGGGCATGGTGTTGATGGTCTGCGTCATCTGGTAGAGCCAGGAGGTGCGCAGCTCGGCCTTCGGCAACGCGACGCTCTCGACCGCCTCTAACAGGTCGCCGAACGCGGTGCCCTGCGCGCAGCCCGAGGTCTGGGTGCGCTTCTTCAGCTTGGCTTCGAAATTGGTGTGATGCCCGGTGCGCACCACCACCACCTGGAGGTCGTCGTCGTATTCGACCTCAGTGACCTCGTCATTATATTTCAGCATGTTCTGGTTGAGCAGATAGCCCAGCGCCAGATATTCCGGGTAGTCGCCGATCGTCATCATGGTGACGATCTCCTGCGAATTCAGGTAGAGCGTCAGCGGCCGTTCCATCGGCACCTTGATCTCGACCTTGGCGCCGGTCTGGTCGGTGCCGGTCACGCGCTCCGTCAGGCGCGGGTCGTCAGGGTTCGGAACGATCAGGGGCACCGGGGCTTTGTCGATCTTCATCATGGCCGCGACGTTAGCATGACATTCGGGTCAAGCCGATATAAGCATGCCGTGGAGACAACGAAATGCCTCCGTTCGTCATTGCGAGCGAAGCGAAGCAATCCAGAACTATATCCGCGGTGGCAGTCTGGATTGCTTCGCTGCGCTCGCAATGACGGGGAGAGGCCAGGGGTTCCATCGGCTGACGAGCCGTTGGCGGAGATCGAACGGACATGAAAGTCATCGGCCTTGCGGGCTGGAGCGGTGCGGGCAAGACCACGCTGTTGACGCGGCTGATCCCGCATTTCAACGCGCAAGGCCTGCGCGTCTCCGTCATCAAGCATGCCCATCACCAGTTCGACGTCGACGTGCCCGGCAAGGATTCCTGGCGCCACCGCGAGGCCGGCGCGGCCGAGGTGCTGGTTGCGTCGTCGAACCGCTGGGCCCTGATGCATGAATTGCGCGGCGCCGAGGAACCGCGGCTGCCGGAGCTCCTGGGCAAGCTGTCGGCCGTCGATCTCGTCGTGGTCGAAGGCTTCAAGCGCGAGCCGCACCGCAAGATCGAGGTGCATCGCGCCGGCAACGGCAAGCCGCTGCTGTTTCCCGATGATCCCGGGATTGTCGGGATTGCGACCGACATTGCCATTGAAACCCGCCTGCCGACCGTCCATCTCGATGATATCGAGGCTGCCGCGGCGTTGCTGCTGCGTGCGGCGATGCCGGTCGAGGAAGCGGTGGCAAAAAGCGCCGCGATACGCTGACGAGGCACCATGGCGCAACTGTCGGACGATTGCTTTGCCTTCGGCGGACCGATGATGTCGGTCGACGAGGCCGTTGGTCTGATCACCACGCGCGTTAATGCGATCGCCGATATCGAGACCGTGGCACTCGTTGACGCCGATGGGCGCGTGCTCGCGCGCGATATCGCGGCGCCCCTGCCGCTGCCGCCCTTCACCAACTCCGCCGTCGACGGTTACGCCGTGCGCAACGCCGACCTTCCGGAAGGCGCGGAACGGGCATTCCCGCTCGACGGCCGCATCCAGGCCGGCGGTCTTGCGCAGGCGCCGATCAAGGCAGGCCACACTGCGCGCATCTTCACGGGCGCGCCGATGCCGCCTGACGCGGAGACCGTCTTCATGCAGGAAGACGTCCGCCTCGATGAGGCCGGCAGAATCGTGCTGCCGCCGGGGCTGAAGCCCGGCGCAAATGTCCGCCCGGCGGGCGAGGACATTCCGCAAGGGCACGTCGCGCTGCGGGTCGGCCAGCGGCTGCGGCCGCAGCATGTCGCGCTTGCTGCAGCATTCGGCCTGACCCAGCTCGACGTCGTCAGGCGCATCCGCGTCGCCGTGTTCTCGACCGGTGACGAGCTGGCTTCGCCCGGCGAGCCGCGCGCGGCCTCACAGCTGTTCGATTCCAACCGCTTCATGCTGATGGCGATGCTGCGCCGGCTCGGCTGCGAGGTCTCCGACCTCGGAATCTTGCGCGACGAACGCAGTGCGCTCGCGGATGGATTGAAGCAGGTTGCGGGCAGCCACGATCTGATCCTCACCACCGGCGGCGTCTCGACCGGCGAGGAGGACCACGTCAAGGCGGCGGTCGAGAGCATCGGCTCGCTGGTGCTGTGGCGGATGGCCATCAAGCCCGGCCGTCCCGTGGCGATGGGCATCATCGGCGGCACGCCGCTGATCGGCCTGCCCGGCAATCCCGTCGCCAGTTTCGTCACCTTCGTCCACGTGGTGCGGCCGACGGTGCTGGCGCTTGCGGGCAGTCTGCCGGAGCCGCTGTTGCCGATTCCGGTGCGCGCTGCGTTCACTTACAAGAAGAAGATCGGCCGCCGCGAATATGTTCGCAGCTCGTTGCGACGCGGAGAGGACGGTGCGTTGGAAGCGGTCAAGTTTCCGCGCGAAGGCGCAGGCCTGCTGTCGTCGCTGGTCGAGACCGATGGCCTCATCGAACTCGGCGACGATATCACGCGCGTCGAGCCGGGCCAGAGCGTGGGTTTCCTGCCCTATGCGGATTTGCTCTGAACCTCGCGTTGACGCCATCGCCTCACCCCGCCATGTTGCGCCCATGACCAGAACCACGCTCGATCTCACCGGGTTGAAATGCCCGCTACCTGCCCTGAAGACGCGCAAGGCGCTCAAACCGTTACAGCCGGGCGATCAGCTCGAGGTGCACTGCACCGACCCATTGTCGGTGATTGACATTCCGAACCTGATCCGCGAGACGGGCGACACGGTGGAGATCACCGAGCGCAACGAGGCGCGCATCGTGTTCTTGATAGAAAAGGTCAATGGATCGATAGAGAAAACCAATGGTGCGCTGCGTTCGTAGTGCACGGTCACTCTACTGATACCTACCTTTTGTCTATCGACATCAATCGTGGCTTCTGCCCCAATTGACAACCTCCGTGCAGGCGCGGAGGTTGAGTCTTGTCTGCGATACGCGGATGAACGGGCCAAGCTCACGAAGCCTGCACGGTGTATCGGCATAGAGCCCCGCTCGAGGGGTTAACGACTCGGATGCGCGTGACGATCCTGGCGCGCGTCAATGATTGTGCGGAGCAGCAGGGACCGTGGCTGCGCCGCAAGGGCTGAGGACCAGGATTGCAGCGGCAGGCTTGCTCAGAAGGGCAACTGCAGGGGAGGACTACATGGCAACAATCGAGAGCGCTGGAACACTTTCGGGTGCCGGCGCAGGTTTTCTGGATCGCGAGCGAACCATCGCGACCGCCGGCTTCAATCGCTGGCTGGTGCCGCCGGCTGCGCTGTGCATCCATCTCTGCATCGGCATGGCCTACGGCTTCTCGGTGTTCTGGCTGCCGCTGTCGCGCGCGATCGGGGTGACCGCGCCGAAGGCGTGCGCAGACATGTCGCTGTTTCAGGAGCTGTTCACGACCAGCTGCGACTGGAAGGTCGCCAGCATGGGCTGGATGTACACGCTCTTTTTTGTGCTGCTCGGTATCGCGGCCGCGGTCTGGGGCGGCTGGCTGGAGCGCGTCGGTCCGCGCAAGGCCGGCTTCGTCTCGGCGCTGTGCTGGTGCGGCGGCCTCTTCCTCGGTGCGATCGGGGTCTACACCCATCAGCTCTGGCTGTTGTGGCTGGGCTCGGGCGTGATCGGCGGTATCGGTCTCGGCCTTGGCTATATCTCGCCGGTGTCGACGCTGGTGAAGTGGTTTCCGGACCGCCGCGGCATGGCGACCGGCATGGCCATCATGGGCTTCGGCGGCGGCGCCATGATCGGCGCGCCACTGGCGAACCTGTTGATGAACTACTTCAAGACCCCGACTTCGGTCGGCGTCTGGGAGACCTTCGTCGCGATGGGCGTCATCTACTTCGTGTTCATGATGATCGGCGCGTTCCGCTATCGCTTGCCGCCGCCCGGCTGGCAGCCCGAGGGCTGGACCCCGCCGTCCAAGGCCAACGCGATGATCTCGAAGAGCAACGTCCATCTCAACGACGCGCACAAGACGCCGCAGTTCTGGCTGATCTGGTGGGTGCTGTGCCTGAACGTGTCGGCCGGCATCGGCGTGATCGGCATGGCCTCGCCGATGCTCCAGGAGATCTTCGCCGGCAAGCTGATCGGCCTGCCCGAAGTCGGCTTCAACGCGCTCGACGCCGGGCAGAAGGCGCAGATCGCCGCGATCGCCGCGGGCTTCGCCGGATTGCTGTCGCTGTTCAACATCGGCGGCCGCTTCTTCTGGGCATCGCTGTCGGACAAGATCGGGCGCAAGAACACCTATTACACGTTCTTCATCCTCGGCATCGTGCTCTACGCGCTGGCGCCGACGTTTGCGGCGATGGGCTCGAAGCTCCTGTTCGTGCTCGGCTTCGGCATCATCCTGTCGATGTATGGCGGCGGGTTCGCCACCGTGCCGGCCTACCTTGCCGACATGTTCGGGACCCAGTTCGTCGGCGCCATCCACGGCCGGCTGCTGACGGCGTGGTCCACCGCGGGCATCATCGGCCCCGTCGTGGTGAACTACATCCGCGAGTTCCAGCTCGCGGCGGGCGTGCCGCGCGATCAGCTCTACAACACGACCATGTACATCCTGTGCGCGATGCTGATCGCGGGCCTGATCTGCAACTACCTGATCAAGCCGGTCGATTCGAAGTGGCACATGAAGGACGCCGACGTCGCCAAGCTGCAAGCGGCGAGCGCCAGCGCCGCTGCCGCGGGGCCGCACGGCTCCTACGGCATCGGATTCGGCGGGCTTGACGTCAAGGCGGCGCTGTTCTGGGCCTTCGTCGGCGTGCCCCTGCTTTGGGGTGTCTGGAAGACGCTGGAGAGCGCGGTCAAGATCTTCTGATCGCCGTCGAGACTGCCGCGGGATGCTGATCATCGGCGTCCCGCGGCGTTCGCCTTTTAGACATCATCAAGAGTCGGACTTAATCAAGAGTGGGACTTAGGGGGATTGAAATGCTTCGCACCCGAATTTGCCTTGTGGCCGTGTTGCTTGTCGCTGGCCTTCATGCCGCATCCGCGCAGACGACGCCGCCGGCGGCGCCTGCCGCAACGACCGAAGCCAAGCCGGGCAAGATCAAGCTCACCATGCAGAAGCTGAAGGACATGAAGGCGAAGTGGGCGGCCAACAAGCCGAAGCTCAAAGCCTGCCGCGCCGACGTGAAGTCCAAGGGCCTCGCTGGCGACGACCGCTGGTTCTACATCGAAGAGTGCATGAGCAAGACGTGAGGCCGCGCCACAAATCGGGTCGATGAAGGGGCATGGAGCCGGGCGGCTGCATGCCCCTTAAATGCTTATCGGAACGCATGAATTCTCTTGGCATCTGGTATGCCACAGGCTAGAGTTGGACTCGTTCTAAAGAAGAGATACGAGACGCATCGATGAGTCACGACGTGCACGAGGTCCGCTCGTTCGAACACCCGGGCGAGGGACGGAAGCGAGCCAAGGCCACGCCCAAGGGGCGGCAGGTCGATCCCACCGCCGCGCACGAGATCGAGCAGCTGCTCGGCGACAGGCCGCGGCGGCGCGACCTCCTGATCGAATATCTGCACCTGATCCAGGACAAATATCACCAGATCTCGGCCGCTCATCTCGCCGCGCTTGCCGACGAGATGAAGCTCGCCTTCGCCGAGGTGTTCGAGACCGCGACCTTCTACGCGCATTTCGACGTGGTGAAGGAAGGCGAGCCCGATATCGCGCCGCTGACGATCCGCGTCTGCGATTCACTGACCTGCGCAATGCTCGGCGGCGACAAGCTGCTCGCCGACCTGCAGAGCACATCGGGTCCGGGCATCCGCGTCGTCCGCGCGCCCTGCGTCGGCCGCTGCGATACCGCGCCGGCGGCTGAAGTCGGTCACAACTTCGTCGATCACGCGACCGTGGCTAATGTGATGGCGGCCGCGAAGGCCGGCGATACCCACGCGCATCTGCCTGAATACGTTGACTACGACGCCTATGTCGCCGGCGGCGGCTACAAGCTGCTCAATCGCGTGCGCTCGGGCGAATTGCCGAAGGACGATCTGCTGAAGGCGCTCGACGACGCCTCGCTGCGCGGCCTCGGCGGCGCCGGCTTCCCCACGGGCCGGAAATGGCGCGCGGTGCTGGGCGAACCCGGCCCGCGGCTGATGGCGATCAATGGCGACGAGGGCGAACCTGGCACGTTCAAGGACCGCGTCTATCTCGAAAGCGATCCGCATCGCTTCATCGAAGGCATGCTGCTCGGCGCGCATGTCGTGCAGGCCTCCGACGTCTACATCTATCTGCGCGACGAATATCCGGCATCGCGCGAGATCCTCGAGCGCGAGATCGCAAAGCTTCCTCCGGGCGGTCCGACGCTGCACATGCGCCGCGGCGCCGGCGCCTATATCTGTGGCGAGGAATCCTCGCTGCTCGAAAGCATCGAGGGCAAGCGCGGGCTGCCCCGGCACAAGCCGCCTTATCCGTTTCAGGTCGGCCTGTTCGGCCTGCCGACGCTGATCAACAACATCGAGACGCTGTGGTGGGTGCGCGACATCGTCGAGAAGGGCGCGGATTGGTGGAAGGGCAACGGCCGCCATGAGCGTCACGGCCTGCGCAGCTTCTCGGTCTCGGGCCGCGTCAAGAACCCCGGCATGAAGCTGGCACCCGCCGGCATCACCGTGCGCGAATTGATCGACGAATATTGCGGCGGCATGGCCGACGGGCACCAGTTCTACGCGTACCTGCCGGGCGGCGCGTCGGGCGGCATCCTGCCGGCGTCCATGGACGACATCCCGCTCGATTTTGGCACGCTGGAGAAATACGGCTGCTTCATCGGCTCGGCCGCGATCGTGATCCTGTCGCAAAAGGACAGCGTGCGCGCGGCCGCGCTGAACCTGATGAAGTTCTTCGAGGACGAGAGCTGCGGCCAGTGCACGCCGTGCCGTGTCGGAACCCAGAAGGCGGCGCAGCTGATGCAGAAGCCCGTCTGGAACCGCGCACTTCTGGAAGAATTGAGCCAGGCGATGCGTGATGCCTCGATCTGCGGGCTCGGACAGGCGGCATCGAATCCGCTGTCTACCGTGATCAAATATTTCCCTGACGAGTTCAAGGAAGCGGCCGAATGACCAAAATTACGTTCGAGCTCGACGGCAAGCAGGTCGAGGCCAAACCCGGCGAGACGATCTGGCAAGTTGCAAAACGCCAGGGCCGCGAGATTCCGCATCTGTGCTATTCGCCGGCGCCCGACTACCGCCCCGACGGCAATTGCCGCGCTTGCATGGTCGAGATCGAGGGCGAGCGCGTGCTCGCCGCCTCCTGCAAGCGCACACCGTCGGTCGGCATGAAGGTGAAGACCGAATCCGCGCGTGCGGTGTCCGCGCAGAAGATGGTGATGGAGCTGCTCGTCGCCGACCAGCCGGCGCGCGAGACCTCGCACGATCCGGATTCGAAGTTCTGGCATTGGGCCGAGACCACAGGCGTCACCGAGAGCCGCTTCCCCGCCGCCGAGCGCTGGGCGACCGACGCCAGCCATCCGGCGATGCGTGTCAACCTCGATGCCTGCATCCAGTGCGGCCTCTGCGTGCGTGCCTGCCGCGAGGTCCAGGTCAACGACGTCATCGGTATGGCGTATCGCAGCCATGGCTCGAAGATCGTGTTCGACTTCGACGATCCCATGGGCGAGTCCACCTGCGTCGCCTGCGGCGAATGTGTGCAGGCCTGCCCGACCGGCGCGCTGATGCCGGCCGTCATGCTCGACGAGAAGCAGACCCGTGTCGTCTACGCCGACAAGAAGGTGGATTCGCTCTGCCCGTTCTGCGGCGTCGGCTGCCAGGTGACCTACGAGGTCAAGGACGAGAAGGTGATCTACGCGGAAGGCCGCGACGGGCCCGCCAATCACAATCGTCTCTGCGTCAAGGGCCGCTTCGGCTTCGACTATATCCACCATCCGCATCGTCTGACCAAGCCGCTGGTGCGGCTGCCGAATGCGAAGAAGGATTCCAACGACCAGGTCGACCCCGCTAATCCCTTCACGCATTTCCGCGAAGCGAGCTGGGAAGAAGCGCTCGACATCGCGGCCAAGGGCCTCGTCAGGATCCGCGATGAGAAGGGCGTGAAGGCGCTGGCCGGCTTCGGCTCGGCCAAGGGCTCGAATGAAGAGGCCTATCTGTTCCAGAAGCTGGTGCGCACCGGTTTTGGCTCGAACAATGTCGATCATTGCACGCGGCTCTGCCACGCCTCGTCGGTGGCGGCGCTGTTCGAAGGCCTGAGCTCGGGCGCGGTGTCGGCGCCGTTCTCGGCTGCGATGGATGCCGAAGTCATCATCGTGATCGGCGCCAATCCGACCGTGAACCATCCGGTCGCCGCGACCTTCATCAAGAACGCGGTCAAGCAGAATGGCGCCAAGCTGTTCGTGATGGATCCGCGCCGGCAGACGCTGTCGCGCCACGCGACCAAGCATCTGCAATTCAAGCCGGGCTCCGACGTCGCCATGCTGAATGCGATGATCAACACGATCATCACCGAGGGCCTGACCGACGACCAGTATATCGCCGGCTACACCGAAGGTTTTGAGGACCTCAAGGAGAAGATCAAGGAGTTCACGCCGGAGAAGATGGAGGCGATCTGCGGCATCCCGGCGCAAACGCTGCGTGAGGTTGCGCGCACCTATGCGCGGGCAAAGTCGTCGATCATCTTCTGGGGCATGGGCATCAGCCAGCATGTCCACGGCACCGACAATGCGCGCTGCCTGATCGCGCTGGCGCTGATCACCGGCCAGGTCGGCCGTCCCGGCACCGGCCTGCATCCGCTGCGCGGCCAGAACAACGTGCAGGGCGCCTCCGACGCCGGCCTGATCCCGATGTTCCTGCCGGATTATCAGCCGGTCAGCCGCGACGATCTGCGCGGCAATTTCGAAAAACTGTGGCAGCAGGATCTCGATCCCGTCCGCGGTTTGACCGTGGTCGAGATCATGAACGCGATCCATGCCGGCGAGATCACGGGCATGTATATCGAGGGCGAGAATCCCGCGATGTCCGATCCCGATCTCCAGCATGCGCGCCAGGCGCTGGCCATGCTCGATCATCTCGTCGTGCAGGATCTCTTCGTCACCGAGACCGCGTTCCATGCCGACGTCATCCTGCCGGCCTCGGCCTTTGCCGAAAAGGACGGCTCGTTCACCAACACCGATCGCCGCGTGCAGCTCGCGCGCCAGGTGATCAAGCCGCCGGGCGATGCGCGGCAGGATCTCTGGATCATCCAGGAGATCGGCAAGCGGATGGGCCTGCCCTGGAATTATTCCGGCCCCGGCGACGTCTACACCGAGATGGCGGAGTTGATGCCCTCGCTCAAGAACATCAGCTGGGAGCGGCTGGTGCGCGAAGGTGCCGTGACCTATCCGGCCGATGATCCGAACAAGCCCGGCAACGAGATTATCTTCACCACGGGCTTCCCGACCGCGAGCGGCCGCGGCAAGATCGTGCCGGCCAAGGTCATCCCGCCGGATGAGCTGCCCGACACCGAATATCCGATGGTGCTCTCGACCGGTCGCGTGCTCGAGCACTGGCACACAGGCTCGATGACCCGCCGCGCGCAGGTGCTCGACCAGATCGAGCCGGAGGCGGTCGCGTTCATGTCGCCGAAGGACATGCACCGGAAGAAGCTCGCGCCCGGCGATTTCATCCGGCTGGAGACCCGCCGCGGTGCGGTCGAGGTCAAGGTCCGCTCCGATCGCGACGTGCCGGAGAACATGGTGTTCATGCCGTTCTGCTACGCGGAGGCGGCGGCCAACCTGTTGACCAACCCGGCGCTTGATCCCTTCGGCAAGATCCCGGAGTTCAAGTTCTGCGCGGCCAGGGCCGAGCGCGCGGAGATGCGGGACGCGGCGGAGTAATTTCGCCAGGACGACGGCTGTGGCGGGCATCCGCGCCCACACCGTCATTGCGAGCGTAGCGAAGCAATCCAGACTACCTCCGCGGTAAGATTCTGGATTGCTTCGTCGCTTCGCGCCTCGCAATGACGGTGGTAAACGTGACCCATGTCCAAAGTCACCCCAGCCACGCGCGCGCTTGCAGCCGCCGACGTTGCCTTCACCGTGCACACCTACGACTACGATCCCGACGCCGAGAGCATCGGCCTGCAGGCCGCCGCTGCGCTTGGTGAGGACCCCGCGCGCGTGCTGAAGACGCTGATGGCGCTGGTGGACGGCAAGCCGATCTGCGTCGTCGTCCCGTCCGACCAGGAAGTCTCCATGAAAAAGCTCGCCGCTGCCGCGAGCGGCAAGTCGGCGCAGATGATGAAGCCGCCGGAGGCCGAGCGCGTCACCGGCTACAAGGTCGGTGGCATCAGCCCGTTCGGGCAGCGCAAGCCGGTGCGCACCGTGATCGAGCAGAGCGCGCTCGCACATGATCAGGTCTATCTCAACGGCGGCCAGCGCGGCTTGCAGGTTCGGCTGAAGCCGGGCGATGTGCGCGATGTCCTCAAAGCGGTCGTCGCGGATGTGCTCGCGTGAGCGCCGCGCGTTACTGCTTCTGCAGCAGTTTGAGCCGGCAGCGCAACGCCTCGCGGATATGCGCCCGCGCAAGCTGCTCGGCCTTGTCGCCGTCGCGTGCGGCGATGGCGTCGATGATGGCCTGGTGCTCGCCGTGGCTGGTCGAGGGACGGCCCGTCACCGTGAAGGTGGTCGGGCCCAGCAGCGCGATCCAGTCCTGCAATTCGCGCGAGGCGTTGTCGAGATAGCGGTTGCGCGCCGCGCGGCAGATGGCTTCGTGGAAGGCGCGGTTGAGCCGCGCCATCTCGGCAGCGTCTGACGCCGACGCCTCGACAAAGGCCTGCTCGATATCCCTGAGCGCGTGGACTTCGGGAGTGGAGGTGTGCTCGGCGGCCAGGCGCGCTGCAGCACCTTCCATGATCTCCCGCATGGCGTAGAGCTCGAGCACCTCGGAAATATCGAGGTCGCGCACGATCAGTCCGCGGCCGCCGGCGGGCTCGACGAAGCCGCGGGCCGCGAGACGGCCAAGCGCCTCACGGACCGGCGTGCGGCTGACCTTGAGCCGCTGCGCGACCTCTTCCTCGCGCAGCCGGTCTCCGGCACGGTAACTGCCGGCCTGGAGCGCCTCGCACAGCGAGCGGAACACGGCTTCGCCCAGTGCCACGCCGCCGCCGCGTGTGATCGATCCGCCTGACTTTGCCACGCGCCTGGCCATCTTCCCTCACGGCGCATCCTGCCCATGCAGAGATGGCACTTGCCGCGCCGATGTATATCTTTGTATACAAACGTACGCAATGGCTGCCGTGGGTCGATCGGGGTCCTCGGCGGCAGAATGTCTCTAACTTCGTCGCATCGGGCAGACGGGATGAGCAGCAAATACGACGTGCTGGTGATCGGCGGCGGCAATGCGGCACTGTGCGCGGCGATCTCGGCGCGCCGCGGCGGTGCCTCGGTGCTGGTGCTGGAGGGCGCGCCAAAATTCTATCGCGGCGGCAACACCCGCCACACCCGCAACATGCGCTGCGCCCATGATGCGGCGACTGAGATCCTGACCGGTCCCTACACCGAAGAGGAATTCTGGCAAGATCTGCTGCTGGTGACGGGCGGCCAGACCGACGAGGTGCTCGCCCGGCACATGATCCGGGAGTCCAAGGATATCCTGAACTGGATCGTGGAGCAGGGCGTGCGCTGGCAACCCTCGCTCGGCGGCACGCTGAGCCTCGGCCGTACCAACTCCTTCTTTCTCGGCGGCGGCCGCGCGATGCTGAACGCGCTCTATCTGACCGCCGAGCGGCTCGGCGTCGATGTCGAGTACGACGCCGAGGTCACCGATCTCGTGATCGAGGACGGCATGTTCCTCGCCGCGCGCCTCAAGCGGCCGATCAAGGGCGAGACCGAGATCCGCGCGACGTCGCTGGTCGCCGCTGCCGGCGGGTTCGAGGCCAACATCGAATGGCTGAAGCAATATTGGGGCGAAGCCGCGGACAATTTCCTGATCCGCGGCACGCCCTATAATCGCGGATCGATCCTGAAGATGCTGCTCGACAAGGGCGTGCAGGAGGTCGGCGATCCCACCCAGTGCCATGCGGTCGCAATCGACGCCCGTGCGCCGAAATTCGACGGCGGCATCATCACCCGCCACGACTCCGTCGTGTTCGGCATCGTCGTCAACAAGCATGCCCAGCGATTCTACGACGAGGGTGAGGACATCTGGCCGAAGCGCTATGCGATCTGGGGCCGGCTGGTCGCGGCGCAGCCCGACCAGATCGCCTACATCATCTTCGATTCCACCGTCGTCACCAGCTTCATGCCGACGCTGTTCCCGCCGATCGCCGGGCAGACCGTCGCCGTGCTGGCCGGCAAGCTCGAGCTCGATCCGGCTGCGCTGGAGAAGACCGTCACCGAGTTCAACGCGGCCGTGCGGCCCGGCACCTTCGATCACACCATTCTGGACGACTGCGTGACTGAAGGTATCACGCCGCCGAAGACGCATTGGGCACGCAAAATCGAGACCCCGCCTTATCTCGCCTATCCGGTGCGGCCCGGCATCACCTTCACCTATCTCGGCACGCGCGTGAACAAGGAGGCGCGGATGCTGATGGCTGACGGCAAGCCGTCCGCCAACATGTTCGCGGCCGGCGAGATCATGGCCGGCAACGTGCTCGGCAAGGGCTATGCGGCCGGCATGGGCATGACCATCGGCAGCGTGTTCGGGCGGATCGCGGGACGGGAAGCGGCGAAACATGCACGGAACTAGAATTCTGGACGAAGCCGACCGTCTGATGACGGTCTGTAATTCCTGCCGCTACTGCGAGGGTCTTTGCGCGGTATTTCCCGCCATGGAGATGCGGCGCGCCTTCTCCGACGGAGATCTCAACTATCTCGCAAACCTCTGCCATTCCTGCGGCGCCTGCTACGTCGACTGTCAGTTCTCGCCGCCGCACGAGTTCAACGTCAACGTTCCGAAGACGCTTGCGGTTGCGCGCGCCGAGTCCTATGCGGCCTATGCCTGGCCGCAGGCGCTGTCCGGTGCCTTCGCCCGCAACGGGCTCGTCATCAGCGTCATCGCCGCGCTCAGCATGGCCGCCTTTATCCTCGGCTTTGCGGCCCTCAACGGCCACAGCGTGTTGTTCGGTGTGCACACCGGCCCTGGTGCCTTCTACAAGCTGATGCCGCACAACGCGATGGCCGCATTGTTCAGCGCCGCCTTCCTCTACGCGATCCTCGCGCTGGTGATGAGCGTGCGTGCCTTCTGGCGCGACATCGGAGCTCCCATTGGCGGTCGCGCCGACGGCGGCTCGATCTTCCAGGCTGTCCGCGATGCCGGCGAGCTGCGCTATCTCCACGGTGGCGGCGTCGGCTGCTACAACGAGGACGACAAGCCGACCGACCGGCGCAAGCTTTTCCATCACCTGACGTTCTACGGTTTTCTGCTATGCTTCGCCGCGACGTCGGTGGCGACGCTCTATCACTACCTCTGGAGCCGCGAGGCGCCGTATCCGTGGTGGGATCTGCCCGTGGTGCTGGGGACACTCGGCGGCATCGGTCTCATCGTCGGTCCGATCGGCCTGTTCGTCGCGAAAACGCGGCGTGCACCGGAACTGCTCGACGAGCAGCGCTACGGCATGGACGTCGGCTTCATCGCCATGCTGTTTCTGACCGGCTTCACCGGCATGGCGCTGCTTGTCCTGCGCGAGACCGCTGCCATGGGACCGCTATTGGCCCTGCATCTCGGCGCGGTGTTCGCGCTGTTCATCACCATGCCCTATGGCAAGTTCGTGCACGGCATCTATCGCTTGGTGGCGCTGGTGCGTTATGCGCAGGAGCGGCGCAGCGAAGCCGGCTCTTGAGAGGCATGCGCGGCTGACGTATTTCTGGGCCGTTCGCGCACAGCGCGAATCGCTTAGGGAGCCCGCGCTCATGTACATGTTTCTGCCTTTCCTGCTGGCGCTCGCGGGCTGCGCGAGTGCCTGGCGTTCGCGCGCGGGACTAAGCTATGCGCTCTGGAGCGCAACAGTCGTGGTCACGGTCGCATGGTTCTTCCACCACGCGACCGATCCACTCAAATTCTCGTTCTGACGGTGTCGAGATGGGCACTGCAGAGATGAGCGAGCAACGGCCGGTCGGCGCGATCCTGAACATGCTTGGGCTGCTCGGGATCTCGTTGATCCTGACGGTGGCGTTCACCTATCAGCTTGCGCTCGGCGAGCTGCCCTGTCCGCTTTGCCTGTTGCAAAGGGCCGGGTTCATCGCGGTCGGCATGGGGTTCCTGTTCAACATGCGCCTCGGTGAACGCGGGTCTCACTACGCGATGATCCTCGTTTCCAGCCTCGTCACCGGCTTCATCTCGATGCGGCAGGTGTCACTGCATCTTGCGCCCGGCGATCCTGGATACGGCTCGGCACTGTTCGGGCTGCACTTCTATACCTGGGCGCTGATCGCGGCGATCGGGATCGTGTGTTATGTCGCGCTCGTCTTCATCCTGAAGGATGTGACCGGCAAGCGAGACGGGGACGCGCCTTTGAACGGTGCGGCATCGAACACGGTCTTCGCGATCTTTGCGTTGCTGGTCGCCGCCAATCTCTTGTCCACCGTGCTGGAGTGCGGCGCGGGGCAGTGCGACGACAACCCGGTTCGCTATCTCCTGCTCAAGTGATCGGATTGAAGCGGCCGTCGTGCAGGAACGCGATCGTCTGCTCGATCGCGACGGCATTTCGTGGAAGTCCGGTGTGCGATGCCTTGACGACGATGTGGTCGGCCATGTCGGCCAGCTTCGCGCTTGCGACTGAAACCCGTCCGTCATTGGGCCGCGGCAGGACAAAGGCCGAGGCGATCGGCGCGATGGTGCGGCATCCCGCGATGACGCCGATCGCATAATCGGGAGGCGGCAGGGCGGCGAGCACAGGGGGCTGGGCTGTCGAAAGCTGCGAGCCGGCTGGACCGAAAACAGCGCGGTAGAGCGAGAGGTCCTTCAGGAGATCGGCGACTTCGCTGCCGCCGTTGGGCGTGCCCAGCATCACGACGCGGCCGAGCCGCACCGGACGATATCTCGCGATGTAAACCCGGGCGAGCAGCCCGCCCATGGAATGGGCGACGAAGTGGATCGCGCCGTCGCATTGCTTTGCAAACGCGGCGACCGGCGCGTGGATGTCTTCCGCAAGCTCCTCGAGCGGCTTCTTGCGGCTGGGGTAGTCGAGATTGAGCGTGGCGAAGCCGTGACGCTGCAACGCCCGATCCAGCCTCTTCAGCGTCCAGGCACCGACGCCGATGCCGTGAAGCAGGACCACGCCGTCGCACCGGGCTTCCGCCGGAGCGACGGCCGTGGACTTGTCGTCTTTACGCAACCTCGCGCTCCGGCGAGGACGCCTGCTCACGGGCCATCGTCGTTGCCGTGACATAGTCGGTCTTGCCGGTGCCGAGCAACGGCACCTTGTCGACCACCATGATCGCCGCGGGCACGGTCAGCTCGGACGCGCCGATCGCCTTGGCCTGGCCCTGCATCGCACTGCGCTCGGCGGTCTTCTCCGTCGTCAGCAGCACGATGCGCTCGCCCTTGCGCTGGTCGGGGATCGACACGGCGACCGAGGCGGCTTGCGGCCACAGCGTCGTCGCGATGCTCTCGACCGCCGACAGCGAGACCATTTCGCCCGCGATCTTGGCGAAGCGCTTGGCGCGGCCCTTGATGGTGATGAAGCCGGCCGCGTCGATCGCCACGATGTCGCCGGTGTCGTGCCAGCCCTCGGCGAGCGGTTCGAGCACGCCGGGATTTTCGGCCCTGAGGTAACCGAGCATCACGTTCGGTCCGCGCACCGAGAGGCGTCCGCCTTCCTCGATGCCGGGGACCGGATCGAGGCGGCTTTCCATCAGC
This sequence comes from Bradyrhizobium sp. 613_E4_N2_2, assembly GCF_052075995.1. Lineage (NCBI taxonomy): Bacteria > Pseudomonadati > Pseudomonadota > Alphaproteobacteria > Hyphomicrobiales > Nitrobacteraceae > Bradyrhizobium > Bradyrhizobium sp. 613_E4_N2_2. Next base: position 7,378,448 of record NZ_CP197234.1, on the reverse strand, counting down.
GGTGACAGGCGGCCGACGGTGCCGGGACGGTTGGCCATCGGCGTGTTCATCGCCAGCACCGGCGCGGTCTCGGTGACGCCGTAGCCTTCCAGGATGCGGATGCCGTAGCGTTCCATGAACACCTGACGTGTGCGATCCTTCACCGCCTCCGCGCCGGCGATCACCAGGCGCAGCGTGCGGAAGTCGTAGGCGTGCGCCGAACGGGCGTAGCCGGTGAGGAAGGTGTCGGTGCCGAACAGGATCGTGGCGCCGGTCTGGTAGATCAGCTCCGGCACGATGCGGTAGTGCAGCGGCGAGGGGTACATGTAGATCGGAATGCCGGCGAGCAGGGGCATCATCATTCCGCCGGTCAGCCCGAACGAGTGGAACACCGGCAGCACGTTGAACACCTTGTCATTGGCGTTGGCATCGACCCGGGCCAGCGCCTGCGCCGCATTCGCAAGGATGTTGCGATGGGACAGCACCACGCCCTTGGGCGTGCCTTCCGAGCCCGACGTGAACAGCACGACAGCCGAATCGTCGGCCTGGCGGGCGACGCGCGGCGCAGTGCCTGCGAGCAGGCCCTTGATCTTGTCGGCCGTACCGATCGAAGCGCGGACGTCCTCGAGATAGACGACGCGCGCCTCTGCGGAGACCGCGGCCATCAGCTTGTCGAGCTTGCCCTTCTCGATGAAGGCCTTTGACGTGAGCACGGTTTTGACCTGCGCGGCCTTCATGGCGGCGAGGACGTTGACCGGGCCGGCCGAGAAGTTGAGCATCGCCGGGACCCGGCCGATGTTTTGCAGCGCCATGAAGACGACGGCGACACCCGCGGAATTCGGCAGCAACACACCGACATTCTCGCCGGCCGTGGTGCCGGCCTCGAGCTTGCGGCTCAAGACCTGCGCGCCGAGGATCAGCTTGCGATAGGTCAGCTTGGTGCCGAGCGCGTCCTCGATGATCACCTTGCCGGTATCGCGGTCGCGATAGGCATGTCCGAGTGCTTCGAACAGGGTGTGGTCGAGCATGGCGTTCTTGACCATGGCGTCGATCATCACGTCCTGGAGCGCGGCGCCCGCGGCATTGCGGCGTGCCTTGCCCTTCAGCGCCGGATCGACCGGAAGCTTGACCGGCGGCAGGATCGTGACCGTCACCCGCGGAAACCAGGAGCGCTTGATCTGGCTGCCGTTGAGATAGCTGAGATGCGACCGCTGCGCGCCCTCGATGCGAATGGGCACGACCACCGCGTCGGCCTTGTCCGCGATCATCGCGGTGCCGTCATAGACCTTCATCAGCGAGCCGGAGACGGTGATGCGTCCCTCAGGGAAAATGACCACCGGCTCGCCGGCGGCGACGAGCTTGATCAGGTCGCGCGCGGCCAGCGGCTTGGTCGGGTCCATGGTGTAGTGCTTGACGACGCGCAGGAACGGCTTGGCCCACCAGGCCTTGGAGATGCCGGTATCGACCGCGAAGCTCGCATCGATCGGCAGCACGGCGTGCAGCAGCGGGCCGTCGATCAGGCTGACATGGTTGGGCGCGATCAGCATGCGCGTGCCCGGAGGCGGCAGGTTCTCGAGCCCGCGAACCTCGGTGCGGAACAGCGCGCGGAACAGCAGCCCGCCGAAATCGCGGACGCCTTCCTTGCCCCACTTGGTCAGCACGAACCACACTGCGCCGAAGCTGGCGACGCCGAGGCCGAAGAAGATCCAGCCGACATGCAATCCGCCCGCCTGCAACAGCGCGACGAACAGCGAGCCTGCTACCATGAAGGCGGCTTGCAGCACGTTGCCGGCGGCGATGATGCGGGCGCGCTCGGACGGTGCCGACCAGGCTTGCACGGCAGCGAAGGAGGGAACGACGAACAGGCCGCCGCCGAACGCGAAGGCGACGAAGTCGATCAGCATGCGCAGCCCGGCGAACGAGGTCGCGAAGTCGACCGCAGCGATGTCCTGGCCCCTGGTGGTCACGCCGATGGCCCAGGCGAGATCGAGACCGGCAAAGCCCATGATGATGGCGCCGATCGGCACCAGCGCGAGGTTCGGGCGGACATGGCTCAGGCTGGCGGCGAACAGCGAGCCGATGGCGATGCCGATCGCGAAGGTCGCGAGGCACAGCGTCACCACGCCTTCGGTGCCACCGACGACGTCCTTGACCAGCGCAGGCAGCAGCGACAGCACGATGGCGCCGACCAGCCAGAACCACGAGACGATCACGGTGCCGTCCCACAGCCGCTTGTCCGCGTAGAGCGTCTTCAACAGGCCGACCGTCGAGGTCCAGGGATTGGCGTTGACGGGCAGGTCGGGGGCGGATGGCGTCGTCTGCGGAATGCGGGAGGCGAAGGCCCAGGACAGCAGGGCCAGCACGACCACGGCCGATGCAACCCAGCCCATATGCGCGGAGCCGGCCACGAACTGGCCGCCGGCGACGGTGCCGAGCAGGATGGCCATGAAAGTCGCGCCTTCGACCAGCGCGTTGCCGGTTGCGAGCTCACCGAGCTCGAGCTGGTCCGGCAGCATGGCGTATTTCACGGGGCCGAACAGGGCGGCGATGGTGCCGAACAGCGCGAGCGCCGTGAACAGCAGCGGCACCGAGTGCAGGAAGAAGCCGGCGGCGGCAAAGGCCGCAGCAAAGATCTCCGCGAATTTGAGCCGCCGCGCGACGACGGATTTGACGTATTTGTCGGCGAGCTGGCCGCCGAGCCCCGACAGGATGAAATAGGGGAAGATGAAGACGGCGCCTGCGACCGTCACCAGCGCGTCGCCGTGACCGGTCGCGGCACTGTAAAGCAGGATGATGACGAGTGCGTTCTTGAGCACGTTGTCATTGAGCGCCGAGAAAAATTGCGCCCAGAACAGCGGCGCGAAGCGGCGTGACGACATCAATTCCCTGATCATGACAAGTCCTGTTTTGGGAAGGCAGCCTGAGATTGTTAGGTTGTCGGTGAGGCGTCACGACCGGAAGCTTACGGGACGAACGATGGCTGGATGACGACGGTCGCCGGCCTGCTCTGTCCCCTCGACCCTTCCGATCCTGTTGGTCTCCAAATGGTCTCGTTAGGTTCGCAAATATCTGGTCGCAGCCGTGGTTCGGACGGACCGGCCGCGCTGTCCCGGATACCGCGCCGGGCGATGAGGAAATGTTGAACCGCATCGCCAAAGGCCGCGACATCGGCTGCGAATGTCGGGACATGGTAAGTCCTTCCTTGCAACCGGGTCTTGCATTCGAGCCGACCGGAACGTCCCGGGTGCGCCCGCCTCACGTGAGATGAGCGAGGTGGCGAAAGGGCGAGAGGCGGCCGAGCAGGCTGAACCGGCGGCCCGCGTGACGGGCACGGGCGCGGCTCGCCCGCCACATCCGGAAGGTCGCGCGGCGCTCGGTGAGCACGCCGGCAATGTCGCAGGCATTTGCGATGCGATCGATCGGCGCCATCGCGAACCGCAGCAGGGTGCGGCCAAGGCCGGTCACGAGAGCCGCGGCGTCGTCGACGAAGGTGGAGGCGATATCAACAGCGAGGGTTTGCATTTTGCAGATCTCCGGGTTAATTTGAACAATGTTCACATGAGTAGCTTGAAAATGAACAATGTTCAAGAAGAATCGCCACGCGACCAGAAAAAAAATCGGCGGAGGCTCCAGATCCTGGAGATCGCCCGCGGCATCATTTCAGCTAAGGGACTGAGATCATTGAAAGTTCGTGACGTTGCGGAGGCCGCCGGTTGCTCGGTGGGCAGCGTCTATAACGAGTTCGGCGACTTCGACGGGGTGATCCTGACGGTGAACCGGGAGACCGTTCAGGCGCTGACGGTACGGCTCGCCGAGGTTCCGGCCGAGGACCCCGTTCGCCAGCTCTACGGGTTTGCCGAGACTTATCTCGAATTCTTCGCCGAGCACGCAAACCTGCTGCGCTCGCTGTTCGAGCATCGGATGGAGGACGATCGTCCTTATCCCGACGACATCCTTCAGATGGTGATGGACGCTTTCGCGCTGATGCATCCAGCCCTGGTGCGGCTGCTACCGGCTGCGGACGACGTGAGGATCGCGCTGCTGTCGCGCACGCTGTTTTCCGCCGTGCATGGAATCATCTCGCTCGGCCTGGAGGAGCGCATGGTGGCGGTGCCGCCCCAGATGCTGCGCCAGCAGGTCGAGCAATTCCTCGATACGCATCTTGCCGGCCTCGGGATCGTGCCGGTCGGCGCGCGGTCGTCTTGAGGAGACCAAGCGGCTACCACGCGTATCGCAGGCTCGCGGTGCCGGAATAAGTGGTGCTGCGCGCCGCGAACTCGCCGTCGAACTTCGCCGACAGGGCAACGCCGTTCGAAAACTTCAGCTCGGCACCGGCAGATGCGAGCGCGGTGTCCTTTGCCGGCGTTGCGCCGTTGACGATGAAGCTCGCGCCGGGCAGCGCCTGGAATGCGGCGACGAGCGTCGGGTCGCTCACCCAATCATGGGCCCAGGCCGCGCGGCCGCGCAACGTGAGGACCGAATTCGGCGTGACCAGCGTCGCGCGATCGAAGCGCGCGCCGAGCTCGCTCCGTGTGTCGGAGGCCGTGCGTCCCTGATAGGTCAGGCCAAAGCCGCTGCCGGCCAGATCGGCCTCGGTATAGGTCGGTGTGCGAAAAGCCTGCGCCTGCGCCGCCACATATGGCGTGAAGCCGCCAATCGGCGTGGCGAAGCGATAGCCGCCCTCGATGCGGCCTCCGACGGTTTGCGCGTCGAATTTGGCGGTGAGCTGGTTGCCGAACGGTGCGAGCCGATCTGTCGACATCCAATGATTGGCCACGGCGAGAGAGGCGGCAAAATAGGCTGGCCCTGTGCGCACGGCGGTGTAGACGCCGGCCTGGATTGCATCGCTCTTGCCCCCGCCGATCGCCTGCGCGAGATCCCATTTGGTGCCGCCGCCCGACAGCGCGAAACCGACAAGCGCATCGCGGCCGAAATGATAATCGGCGCCGGCCGCGACGCCGCCGGCGCGCGCGCCGAGGTCGTGACTGCCGATCACGACGGGGTCGCCGCCGGTGCGGTTGGTGCCGCCGAACGCCGTGCCCCAAGCCGTCCAACGCTCCGCAAAGGCCGGCGCTTTCATGGCCGGCGTCCCCAGCACCTTGTTGTAGGCGAGGGCGATATCGTCCGGCAGCGCGGCGCGTTCGGGGCTGAAGCCGAGCGCCGTGTCGCCGGTGCTCATGCCACTGCGTCCACCCACGAACGGATCAAGCATGAGGCCGAGGAATTGGCTCGTGAACTGGAAGGCGCCCTGCTGCGCGCCGGTGGCCGCTTCACCCGAAAGCTGGTCCAGACTGTAACGGAGCTGGGCGTCGCTCTCGCCTGCGAAGGAGGAGAGGAAAGGCAGGTTGGGACCGAACGCGCTCAAGGCGCCGGCCACGGCCTTCTGGTTTTGCGTTTGGGCGATGGAGAGGAATGCGGCGTTGTTGTAGTTGAGCGTCAGGAAGACGCTGAACCCGTCATAGCTGAGGGAGGAAGCGAAGAGCTGCGGATTGTATCCGCTGACAGTGACGCCCGAGAAGCTGCCGATGACGCCAGTCGTCGTGCTGAGGATCGTGTATTGCGTCGAGGGGTTATAGGCGCCGGCGATCGTGTTGACTGCGACGGTGCCGCCGTTCAACGTTGCGTTGACCGCGAGGATCTTCTCGGATTGTCCGGTAGCGGTGACGGAGATCGCGTAGGTCGAACCGGCGTTGAACGTGACGTTGCCATTGCTCGTCAGCGTACCGAGATTGCCGGGCAAGACCGTGCCGCCTGACAGCACGGTCATATTGCCGATGGCGCCGTTGCCGCTGAGAATGCCCCCGCTGACGGTCGTGGCGATGTTGGGCATCGAGCCGTTCACCTCGAGGGTGCCGGCCAGGATATTCATGCTCGCGATCTCGGTCGTCGAACCGTTCATCGTCCAGGTGGAGCTGCCGGTCTTTTCCAGCGCCTCGAATTCCCGGAACTGACCGGCCGCGCCGAATATGCTGAGATTGAACGCTGCGTTGGCAGTACCGCCCAGGCGCAGCGTGTCCGTTCCGTTGCCGCCGAGGACCCATCCCGTGATGCTCGATCCCGCTCGCAACTCGAAGACGTCGTTGCCTCCCTTCAGGTCGACAGCCGTGCTGACGCCACCGCTGATGATCGTGCCTGAGTTGATGATGGTGTCCTGATTGGCCGAGCCGATGATTGCCGTGCCCGAGGCACTTGATATCGTGCCGGCGTTGCTGACGACGTTGCCGTCGGCCGCGCCGCTCAGATCGACGGCCGCGACATTGATGGCATGGACAAAGCCGCTCGACAGGATGTTCGCCTGATTGTTCGCCGACCCGGCACCGATGCTGATGCTGATGGCTCCGGTCACGCCGTTTCCGACCGTACCTCCGATCACGATGATATTGTTGCTCGAATTGGCCAGTGCGAGCCCCGACGTGGCGAGGCTCGATGACCCAACCATGGCGCCGGCATCCACTGTGATCGTGTTGCCGCCACCGCCGATCACGTCAATGCCGTCGCTGTTGGCAGAGGTGACGGTTGCGTTGCCGAAGACCTTGACCGCACTATTGGATGCCGCCTCGAGGACAACGCTGGCAAAGGTCGGGTCGTTCACGGAGGTCGCGGTGCCGTCGCCAATGTTGACGGTGACACCGCTGACCACGGGCGCCGTCTTGACCTGGGTGTTGCCCGCTCCGGTGCAGGTGATCGAATCGCCTGACTGCAGCGCTGCCTGCGCGCCGCTTCCGGTCACCACACAGGCCGCCTCTGCCGGCGTCGCGAGCCACGGCAGCGCACTACCTGCGGCAACGGCGCCGATCGCGGTGCTCAAGAGAAACGCATGCCGCCGACACGTCTTCGCGCGACGGATCTGGGGCGGGGGCAACAAACCATTCCAGGGCACCTGCAAACTCCTCTTTCGGCACGGTCCGGGCGGAATTCGGACCGCAACGTTGGCTGGTGCCATGCTTAGCGGGGGAGGTTCCGGCCATCGTGGATCAGCGCGCAAGGCGGTGTGGCGGAAAGCGAAAGACGCAGTTTTTTCGGGAGCAATGTGGCCGCGGCGTCACACAGCTTCGCCGTCGCGACGCCGTTGGACGATGTCTGCAATCGGATGCCGGGGTTGAGAGGGCGCCGGCGCCTATCAGCCTCGCGCCGCGACGGCTTCGCGCGGACGGGTTGCAACGACGACGACGTCCGGTCTGCCGTTGTCGACCTGTACCCGGTTGCGCCCCTTTTCCTTGGCACGGTAGCAGGCGGCATCCGCGCGCCGCATGGCGTCCTCGAGCGTGGTGTTGCCGTCCGCGATACAGGCGACGCCGATGCTGGCGGTCACCGCAAAGCAACGATCATCCCAGGCGAAGGTGAACAGCTCGAGCGATCTGCGCAGGCGTTCGGCGATATCGACGGTGGTCGAGGGCGAGCATTGCGGCAGGATCAGGCCGAATTCGTCGCCGCCGAGCCGGGCCACCAGATCATGCGGCCCCCGGTCCTGTTGCAGCAGGCGCGAGACCTGGCAGAGCAGGCGGTCGCCGGCGAGGTGGCCGCAGGTGTCGTTGACGCTCTTGAACTGGTCGAGGTCGAGCAGGATCAGGCCCAGCGAGCCCGCCGCGGTGGTGTCCAGCACGCTTTGCAGGCGCGCCTCGAAGGCGCGGCGGTTGGACAGGCCGGTCAACCAGTCGTGCGATGCCTGCCATGCCAGGCGCTCCCTCTCGGCATGCAACGCATCCTCGAACGCCTGTCGTTGCAGCATCAAGCGCCGCGTGTGCCAGATCAGGAGCAGGATCAGTGTCGCGGCCGCCACGATGTTGATGCACGTCAGCGTTACCTTGATGGCGCGGGAGCCTTCGCCGAGGACGGTCGAGAACCGCTTTGCATGCACCGTGAACTGCGTGTTGAGTTCCGAGAGCCGCGACGACAGCAGCCGCAGGCGGTCGCGGTCCTCAATGGGTCCGTGCGCCAACTCGGACCGGATGACCTCGCCGAAGACGCTGAGCTCCAGCAACATGGGATCGGTGGCCGCCCACTCGTGGATCGCTTCCTGGAGGAAGCTGACGCGGCTGAAATAACGGAACAGCCAGATCAATCCCGGAACGTCATCGGGATGGTTGCCGCCTTGCAGAAACCCGACGCGGGCGGCCTCGACGTCGACCGGATCGCGCTCGAGTGCCCAGCGCGCGAACTCATCGCCGATGGGAACGGCAAGGGACGCCTGGTAGTGGGTGAACTGGCTCGCCTCGCCTGAATGCAGATAGAGATTGAGGAAATAGACGGCGTTCTTCTGTGACCGCGACCACATCGCTTCGCCCGCGACATAGGCGCGGACCGATGACATCACTTCGAGGCTGAATCCCGCGATCGTTGCCTGGAGCACGACGACCATCACGAATGGCGAGACAAGTTTGATGACGTGAAGGAAACTACGCCCCTTCGTCGACGTCGCTGTTCTGCGAAACACCCTGCATTCCCCAAATCGATCAACGACCCCACCGGAGCGTCGCGCCTGCAACGCCAAGTAGAGGGGAAAGTTGCTTAACTCGACCCCAAAGACGCAAGCGACTGCACTGCAGGGTGAAAGCGTCGTGAAGCGGATGCCCGCAGATCGTTGCAAATGCCGACGAACCGGAACCGATACGGTCGTAGCGAACCGATGCCTCGCATTCGTCCTGCGCGGTTTACCTGATCGAGAGAGTTTGGTCCGGCGCTAGACCAGCACCGGCTTGCGCACGCGGCCAGCGTCGCCGAACACGCGCAAATAGCGTTCGATCTCGGAGGGCATGCCGGTCGCCTTCTCCGGATTGTCCGAGAGTTTGACGGCCGGGTGGCCGTCAACCGACGACACCTTGCAGACCAGCGAGATGGGATCGAGATTGAACGAGCCGTCCGGCGGGCAGCCGACGAAATCATTGGTGAGGTTGGTGCCCCAGCCGAAAGAGAGCCGCGAGCGACCGGAGAAGTGGTGATAGGTCTCCTCGATCGAGCCGACATCCATCGCATCGGAGAAGACGAGCAGCTTGTCCTTGGGGTTGCGGCCCTTCTTTTCCCACCAGGCGATGATCTCCTCGCCGGCCTGGATCGGTGGCGCGCTGTCGGGGCGGAAGCCGGTCCAATCGGCGACCCATTCCGGCGCATCGCGCAGGAAGGATTTGGTGCCGAAGGCGTCGGGCAGCGCGATCAGGAGATTGCCGCCATAGGTCTGGCGCCATTGGTCGAGAATGCGATAGGGCGCCCAGCGCAACTCCTCGTCGTCCTTGGCAAGCGCAGCCGCGACCATCGGCAGCTCATGCGCATTGGTGCCGATGGCTTCGAGATCATTGTCCATCGCCAGCAGCACGTTGGAGGTGCCGATGAAGGACGGGCCCAGGCCTTCCTTCACCGCCTCGACGCACCAGCGCTGCCAAAGGAAGCCGTGGCGGCGGCGGGTGCCGAAGTCGGAGAGCCGCAAATTCTCGAGCTGGCGCAGCCGCTCGACCTTGGTCCACAGCTTGGCCTTGGCGCGGGCATAGAGCACGTCGAGCTCGAAGCGGCCGCGGCCCTTCATCGCGGCGCGCGACCGCAACTCGTTGAGGATGGCGAGCGCCGGAATTTCCCACATCGTGGTGTGGGTCCAGGGGCCGTGGAAATGCAGCTCGTACTGGCCCTCGACCTTGCGCAGCTCGTATTCGGGCAGCCGGAATTCGGCCAGCCAGCGGATGAAGTCCGCCGAGAACATGTGGGTCTTGCCGTAGAAGGTGTTACCGGCAAGCCAGATCAGCTCTTTCTTGGCGAAGCGGATGGTGCGGGCGTGGTCGAGCTGGGCGCGCAGCTCGCCCTCGTCGATGATCTCGGCCAGCCGCACATGGCGCGAGCGGTTGATGACCGAGAAGGTCACCTGCTGATTCGGATAGTCCTCCCGAATCATCTGCAACATCAATAGCTTGTAGAAGTCGGTATCCAGCAGGCTGCGGATGATGGGGTCCAGCCGCCAGCTATGATTGTAGGTCCGGCTCGCAATATCGGTCACTGTCATGGGACAATTCTAGCGTGGCGGCCCTCGCGCAACCAGTGGGTTTGGCGAAGGGCAGACTTCCCTGAAACCGTAACCGAGGCTCAGTCTCCGGCCGCCGTTGCCGCCACGGTTTCGAGCTGGCCGCGGATCCAGCGATGGGCCGGGTCTTTCTGATAGCGCTGATGCCAGACCATGAACATCGGCAGCTCGGCCAGCGTCTTTGTCCGCGACGCTAGCGGAATCGGTACATGCGCGAAACCGCGCATCACACCGGAGGCGAGCAGGCTCGGCATGCTCGCCAGCATCTGCGAGCCGCGCAGGAAGGGCGGCACGCCGGAAAAGCTCGGCACGGAGATGGCGATGTCACGCAGAAAGCCGTTCGCCGCCAGCCGGCGGTCGAAGTCGAGCCGCTCGTTGTCGGTATAGACCACCGTGATGTGGCGTGCCGCGAGATAGGCACTGCGGCCGGCCGGAGCTGTGCGCACCTTGGGATCGAAGTAGCAGACGTAGTGATCGCTGAGCAGCCGCTTCTGCACGATGTCCACGCCGGATGGCGGCAGCGGCGTGACCATGAGATCGCAGCGGTTTTCGCGCAGCATGGCGGGCGACGGCGACTGCGAGGGGATCACGCGCAGGTTCAGGCTCCTGACCTGTCCCGCGACATGGTCGAAAAACCGCGGCAACAGCAGATCGCGCTGGAAGTCGTTGGCGGCGATCGTCAGCGAAAGCTGCGCGCGCGCCGGCTCGAAGGTGACGCCGCCGGCAAAGCTGCGCATCTCGTCGATCAGCGCCCGCGCTTTCGCGGCCAAGGCCTGGGCATGGGCGGTGGCGACGATGCCGCGGCCGGATTTGGCAAACAGCGGATCGCCCGCGATCCGCCGCAACTTGTTCAGCCCGTGACTGACCGCCGATTGCGTCAGACCAAGCCGCGTCGCTGCCGCCGTGACCGAACCTTCCTCCAGCACGGCAAGGAACAGTTCGAGGGCGTGGCCGTCGAGCGCCAAATGATCGATTTCCTTCATGTAATTCATTATAATCGATCTATTTATCTTGAGAATAGATCGTCCCATGATCTCCCGATAAGCCGCGCCCCCGGACCCGGGCGCCACAGGGAGAGACAACGCCGATGAACGTCCAGGCGCCAGCCTTGCAGGATCCCCGCCTCAACCGACCCGAGCCGTTCACGCCGCGCGACGGCGGCTTCTTCCAGCGCGACCATTCGATCCATCCGCCGGCGCATGCGCCCGGCTACAAGTCCTCGGTGCTGCGCTCGCCGCGCCAGCCGCTGCTGTCGATCGAGAACTCGGTCTCGGAGATCACGGGTCCGGTGTTCGGCCACAACGATCTCGGCCCGCTCGACAACGATCTGATCCGCAACTACGCCAAGGACGGCGATCCCGTCGGCGAGCGCATCATCGTCCATGGCCGCGTGCTCGACGAGACCGGCCGCGGCGTGCCGAACACGCTGGTCGAGTTCTGGCAGGCCAATGCCGGTGGCCGCTACCGGCACAAGAAGGATACCTATCTCGCCCCGATCGATCCGAATTTCGGCGGCTGCGGCCGCGCGCTGAGCGACGACACCGGCTACTATTATTTCCGCACCGTGAAGCCGGGCCCCTATCCCTGGCGCAACTTCGTCAACAGCTGGCGTCCCGCCCACATCCACTTCTCGGTGTTCGGCTCGGGCTTTGCGCAGCGGCTGATCACCCAGATGTATTTCGAGGGCGATCCCCTGATCCCGGTCTGTCCGATCCTGACGACGATTCCGGACAAGGACGCGCTCGACCGCCTCGTGGCGCCGCTCGACCTCAACGCCTCGACGCCGTTCGACTCGCTCGCCTACCGCTTCGACATCGTGCTGCGCGGCCAGCGTTCCACCTATTTCGAAAATCGCACCGCGGGGAATTGAGCCAATGCCGCAGCCGCTCGACTATCTCAAGGAAACCGCCTCGCAGACCGCCGGGCCCTACGTCCATATCGGCCTGATCCCTGCCATGGCCGGCTTCGACATTTTTGAGAAGAACTTTTCTAACGTGCTGGTGACGCCGAACACGCCAGGCGAGCGCATCACGCTGGAGGGCAAGGTGTTCGACGGCAGCGGCACGCCGCTGCGCGATGTGCTGCTCGAAATCTGGCAGGCCAACGCAACCGGCCGCTATAACCATCCGGCCGATCGCCTGGCCGGCGCGGTGGACGAGGAGTTTCGCGGCTGGGGCCGCGCCGGCTCCGATTTCGACAGCGGCCTCGTCACTTTCGAGACCATCAAGCCGGGCGCGATCACGGACAAGGCAGGCCGCAAATGCGCGCCGTACGTCAATATCTGGATCGTCGCGCGCGGCATCAACATCGGTCTCAATACGCGACTCTATTTCTCCGACGAAGAAGCCGCGAATGCCGCCGACCCCGTGCTCAACCTGGTCGAGCCGCCGGTGCGGCGCGCGACGCTGATCGCCACGCGCGGTGAGCGCGCCGGCAAGGTCGTGTACTCCTTCACGATCAATCTGCAGGGGGCGGAGGAGACGGTGTTCTTCGACGTCTGACGATCCGCCGATCGCCCCGCAGGATCATTCCACCTGGTCGCCTCGATTGATCGATCCGCGCGTGGTGGCTTGCGGTGGTTGCTGGCGCATCTCGCGCGATCCCGGCCGCTCGGCCGGGGCGCGCCCCACTCTTGGCTTCAGCTCCGTCAAATCGATGAAGACGTCGGCCTGCCGGCGCAGTTCGTCGGCCACCATGGGAGGCTGGCTCGCAAGCGTGGAGACGACCGTCACGCGGACGCCCCGGCGTTGCACGGCTTCCACCAGTGAACGAAAATCCCCATCGCCCGAGAACAGCACGATCTGATTGACGTGCTCGGCGAGTTCCATGGCATTCACGGCGAGTTCCACATCCATGCTGCCCCTCATCTTGCGGCGGCCGGTCGTGGCGTCAACGAACTCCTTGGCGAGCTTGGTGACGACGGTGTACCCGTTATAGTCGAGCCAATCGATCAATGGGCGGATTGACGAGTATTCCTGATCCTCGCTCACGGTCGTGTAGTAGAAGGCTCGCAGCAACGTACCTCGGCCGTGAAATTCGCCGAGCAGGCGCCTGTAGTCGATATCGAAACCGAGCGCCTTGGTGGCGGCATAGAGATTGGGGCCATCGATGAAGACCGCAATCTTCTCAAGCGAAGACATTATGCACTAATCCCCAGTTCCGCATTGAAGCCGGCAGGTTCAGCCGCCAGGGCTGTGTGCCGGCCGGAAAACGCCGAAGTCGCCGATGGCCCGCGGAAAAAAGGCGGCGCAGACGGCCGGAGGGGGGGCCGTCCCGCGCCAGTTAAGGGAGGTTGCTGCTATCAGCGCCAGGATTCCGAATGTAGTCACGTTAAGGCGTGCACATGCCACGCTCAATTGTACGGAGGTAAACGGCGCGTATCCAAAGGGTTGGATGCTCTATACGAAGGTAAGTGGCGCGCTGGTTCGGATCTCGACAGCCCGGCGCGATCACGAATGGCCTCAAGCTTCGCCGCCATGGAGTTGGGCGCGAAAGGCGCGCGGCGACAGGCCCGTGGCCGCGGCATAGACGCGGCTGAAATAGGCGGGATCCTCGAAGCCGAGCGCGTAGGCGATCGTCGAGACCGGCAAATTGGTGTAGACGAGGTTGCGACGCGCCTCGCGGATCAGCCGGTTGAGGATCAGGTGCGAGGCGGTGTCGCCGGTCGCCGCCCGCGTCAGCCGGTTGAGATGGGTCGGCGTGATCGACAGCGCGCCTGCATAGTCCGCAACGCTCCAGCGTTCCAGATGATGCTGTTCCAGCAGCGCCTCGAAGCGGCGGAACAGCCCGCTTTCCGCCGTGCCGTTGCCGCCGCTCTCGCTGGTGAGCGCGCGGGCCACCAGCCCGATCATGGCCGCCGACAGTGCACGCAGCACGTGCGCGCGGCCGAAATCGCGTGCGGCGTGCTCGGCGAAGATCTGCTTCATGGTGGTGCGGATCTGCGGCGTGCCGCGCACCACGGCCGATCGGGACAGGGTGCCGCGCAGTCCTTCCGAGGCAAGCAGTGCCTCGTCCAGAATTTCCGCAGCGATGGTCAGCACCCAGCCTTGGGTATCGGGCTCGAAGCGGAAGCCGTGGACATGGCCGACCGGCACATTGACGACCTGCATCGGCCGGAGCGGCACCACGCGCCCGTCGAGCGTCGCCTCGCCACCGCCGCGCTCGATCAGCAGCACCTGGTGCAGCCGGGCATGGCGGTGCACGGCCAGCGTCCAGTCGTGCAGCACCGAGCGCGACGCGATCGTCTCGCAATGCACGACGTCGGGCAGATCGCCGGACTCGCCGAAGAGGTTGTAGACCCGGATTGCCGGGGCTGAGGCTGCGGTTCTCATGTTCGAATAGTACAAGACAAAGACGAAACCCTCCATCGGTTTGCGGCGCCCCATCTGCAAAAAACGCGGCGACGGGAGGACGTAAAAATGAAAGTTCAGGTCTGCATCATCGGCGGTGGGCCGTCCGGGCTGCTGTTGTCCCAGCTTCTGCACCTGAAGGGCATCGATACGGTCGTGCTGGAGAAATACAGCCGCGACCACGTGCTCGCCCGCATCCGTGCCGGCGTGCTCGAGCACGGCTTCGCCAGGTTGATGCGCGAGGCGCAGTGCGGCGAGCGGATGGACCGCGAGGGCGAGATCCACAACGGTTTCGAGATCGCGCATGACGGCGTGCTCTCCCATATCGACCTGCACAAGCATTCCGGCGGCAATTCGGTGCTGGTCTACGGCCAGACCGAGCTGACGCGCGACCTCTACGAGGCGCGCGATCGCCTCGACGGCAAGGTCGTGCACAACGCCGAGGACGTGACGCCGCACGATCTGACGTCGGACCGGCCCTACGTGACCTATCGATCAAACGACGAGATCGTCCGCATCGATTGCGATTACGTCGTTGGCGCCGACGGCTTTCACGGCGTCAGCCGCAGGTCCATCCCGAAGGACGTGCTGCGCGAATACGAGAAGGTCTATCCATTCGGCTGGCTCGGCGTGCTGTCGCGCACGAAACCGGTGTCGCCCGAGCTGATCTATGTGAAGCATGAACGCGGCTTTGCGCTCTGCTCGCTGCGCTCACAAGTGCTGAGCCGCTACTACGTCCAGGTGCCGTTGACCGACAAGGTGGAGGACTGGAGCGACGATGCATTCTGGACGGAGCTGAAGCGCCGTCTGCCGGACGAGGTCGCCGGCCGCCTGATTACCGGGCCCTCGATCGAGAAGAGCATCGCGCCCTTGCGCAGCTTCGTCGCCGAGCCGATGAGCTACGGCCGCCTGTTCCTCGCCGGCGATGCCGCCCACATCGTGCCGCCGACCGGCGCGCGCGGGCTCAACAGCGCGGCGTCCGACATCTACTATCTCTACCACGCCATGCTTGCGCATTATCAGCACGGCGACGATTCCGGCCTTGCGGGCTATTCCGCCAAGGCGCTTGCGCGGATATGGAAAGCGCAGCGTTTTTCGTGGTGGATGACGATGCTGCTGCATCGTTTTCCCGACCGTTCCGAATACGAGGACCGGCTTCAGCAGACGGAGCTCGAGTACCTGCTCTCGTCCGAGACGGCGCAGCGGCTGCTCGCGGAGAATTACGTGGGTCTGCCGTTTTAGCGACGGTTTGTGACCGCTCAGCTGACGTTGCCGCTCCAAAGGGGAGCTCTCCTCGCGGCACGAGGCGAGTTCGCCCGTCAGGCCGGTTCCCTTTCAATAAGTGGTGACGGACGCCGAAATGCTCTGTTGCCTTGTGCGATAGTTCCTACCTCCTCAACCGAACAGGAGGGCGCAGCGATGACGAATACAGCGCTTGTGGTCGGCGCCAGCGGTATTGTCGGCAGCAATCTCGCCCGCCATCTCAGCGATCGCGGCTGGCAGGTGCTTGGGCTCGCAAGGCGCCCGCCAAGCGGCCTCGATGGTGTTCGTCCCATCGCGGCCGATTTGCAGGATCCGGCCTCGCTTCGCGACATCCTGGCGAGCCTTCGTCCCACTCACGTGTTTCTCGCCACATGGCTACGTCAGCCGACCGAGGCGGAAAATATCCGCGTTAACGCTGCGATGGTGCGCAACGTGTTGGGAGCACTTTCCGGCGCAGATACGCTTTCTCATGTCGCGCTGGTCACCGGGCTAAAGCATTACCTGGGACCGTTCGAATCCTACGGTAAAGGCAGGCTGCCCGCGACGCCATTCCGCGAGGAGCAACCGCGGCTCGATGTCGAGAACTTCTACTACGCTCAGGAGGACGAACTATTCGATGCGGCCAGGCGCGGTGGTTTCAGCTGGAGCATTCACCGCCCGCACACGATCATCGGCTATGCGATAGGCAACGCCATGAACATGGGAACGACGCTTGCCGTCTACGCGACGATCTGTCGAGAAACGGGGCGGCCATTTCTCTTTCCAGGCTCGGCGATGCAATGGACCGGCCTGACGGATATGACGGATGCCAGATTGCTGGCGCGGCACCTGGAATGGGCCGCGACGACGACGGTCGCGCGAGACCAGGCATTCAACGTCGTAAATGGCGATGTCTTCCGATGGAGCTGGATGTGGGCGCGACTGGCCGGCTGGTTCGGGTTGCAGCCTGCGCCCTTTCCAGAGGAAATTTCGCCGCTTGAGCGTCAGCTTGCCGATTCAGGTCGTATATGGGCTGATATCGCGCTCAAGTATGATCTCGTCGAAAGAGACCTCTCCGTCCTTTCGTCGGCATGGCACACCGATGCCGACTTGGGCCGACCTATCGAAGTCGTCACCGATATGAGCAAGAGCCGTAAGCTCGGTTTCCCTGAATATCAGGCGACGGACGACAGTTTTTTCGATCTCTTCAGCAGGTTGCGTGCCGCGAACGTCATTCCTTGAGCCTTCTGACGAAGAGTAAACAACCGCTACTTTCCTTCCAGCGTATTGACCGGCGTCCACTCTGGCGATGGTGGATTTGCGGCGAGGGCTTTTGCGCGCTTGGCGAACAGCGCCGACGCCGGGTCGATCTTCGCGACGCCGTCGAACGCCTCGGCCGCCTTCGAAAACTCCCTTGCCCGCCAGCACGCCAGCCCCTCCGCATACGCTGTGGCCACCTTCGTCTGCTCGGCGCCCTCCGCGCCCTTGTCCGCGAGCGGCTCGAACACCTGGATCGCCTCGCCGCGGCCGAGCACCCTGATCGCATCGAGCTCACGCCAAGCGAAAGTGTCGCCGGTCTGCGCCATCGTCGTTTCCGAGGCCATGATGGCGGTGCCGTAATATTTGTTGGCGCCCTCGAGGCGCGAGGCGACGTTCACGGTGTCGCTCATCACGGTGTAGTTGAAGCGGCGGCGCGAGCCGATGTTGCCGACCACGGCTTCGCCGCTGTTGAGCCCGATGCGGTGCGACAGGCCATGGCCTGCGAAGGCGGGATTGCTGACGTTCAATTCCGCGAGCTTCTCGTGGCACTTCAGCGCGGCGTGAACCGCGTTGCGCGCGTGCGCGGGATCGTCGGCCGGCGCGCCAAACATCGCGACGATGGAATCTCCGATATATTTGTCGACATAGCCGCCATGGCTCTCGATGATGTCGGTCATGGCCGAGAGATATTCGTTCATCAGCGTCACCAGTTCGCCCGGCGTCATCGTCTCGGCGATCGAGGAGAAGCCGCTGAGGTCGGAGAAGAACATGGTGACGTTGCGCATCTCGCCGCCGAGCGCCGGCATCTTGCCGGAGGCGACCATGGTGTTGATCACTTCGGGCGCCAGATAGAAGGCAAAGCTCTGGCGCAGGAAGCGCTCGTCGCGATCGGCGAGCACGAAGCGGTAGCCGATCATCATCGCGAGGGCGGCAAGACTTGCGAGCGCAGGCTCGGTCGGCGGCAGCGCCAGCGCGTGCACGAACGCGGCGACGGCGACGGCTGTGTAAGCGGCAGTGAGGCCGAGCCATGCGATCATCGCGCCGCCCGGTGCGAGCATGGAGGCCGCGCAGGCGATGATCGCCGCGAACACGATCGCAAGAACGGTCCGCATGGGAAAGCCGAGCTCGGTCACGGCGTCGCGCTCGATCAGGTTTCGCACGACGGTGGCGTGCACGAAGACGCCGGCGATATCGCTCCGGGCCTTCTGTGCGGTGCTTGCCGGGGCGGGCAGGGCACAGCGCGCGGCCGGCGCCCCGTCATATCCGCCCGCAAGGCGCATCGAGGTGAGCTTGCGGTCCTCGAAGTTCAGGGCGGTGCCGAGCAGCACGACCTTACCGTCGAAGGCGTGGCGGAAGAAATCGCGGTCGCCTTTTTCGACGCAGGCGCGCAGATCGGCGAAGGAATAGGTCGGAACGTCGCGGCCCATTCCGCGGAAGTTGAGCGTCAGCGTGTTCGGCACCGCGCTCGGGACCGAATAGCCGGATAGCTCGGTCGCACCGGACGGCGCAATCGCGGGCTTTCCGCCGAGCGCGCGCGCGGCGAGCTCGACTGCCATCGCGGGGGCCGGCTTGCCGTCGATGGAGAAGCTGAGTGGCATTCGCCGGATGACATCGTCCGCGTCGGTATGGACATTGAGCGCGCGGATGTTGGTGCGCACCGCCAATTGTTGCGCACGATACGGCCTCTCCGGATGGTCGTTGCTGAGGATCTCGCCGAGCACGAGCTTGTCGCCGTCGGAGAGTTGCCGCAACGCTATCAGGTAATCCCGGTCAAACCCTCTCATGCGCGCGCCGAGCGGCACCTCGCCGAAGGGGATTTCCGACTGCTCGATCGAGCTTGGAAAGATGACGTCGAAGCCGATCACCTTGGCGCCACCGTCGGTGATGCCGGTGAGCACACGGCCGATCTCGCGTGTCCAGGTCTGCGTCGGCGATCCCTTGAAGGGTGGGGTGTCGTAGGTCTCGCCGTCGATGGCCACGACGACGACCGGCGAATCGGCGGGATCGCGGCGATCGCCGACGAGCTTCCAGCGCAGCGCCGTGAGGATATCGAGCGAGAGACCTTGCAGCGTCTGAAGCGGCGGGGACGTGAAGACCGCGCCCGCAACCAGCGCAATCAGGATCGCCGCAACGATGTCCCGTCCCCCGATCCGTCGCATCGCCCCGTCGCAGACCGCCTATTCGAGCCGCAGCAGCCGGCCGACGATCGGCGTCGGCGATGACGTGGCGCTGGCATCGACCTGGAAAGCGTAGCGCTTGGCGCCGAGGATGGCGAGATAGCTGCCGCCCGGGGTCAGTGTCTTTCCGGCTTTGGCAAAGTCATAAAACTTGCCACCGACCATGATCTCGCTCTTGAGCGGCACGCTGATCGTGGGCTCCTTGCCGTCGGTGCGTTCGATCACCAGCGTGCTGCCGCTCTTGGCCTGTATCAGCGGGGCGACGCCATAGAGCGTCGGCAGCTTGGCCGGCGGCGCTCCCTTGGCGTCCGATCGCATGGTGCGGAAGGTCGTTGCGGCGCTCTGGTTGGCCTCGCGCTCGGACAGTTTTGCTGCATTGGTATCGCAGGGCACCTTCTCGCGCTTGACCTCGCCGAGTTGCACGGTGCTCTGCTCGGCGCCGACCAGGACGACGCCTTCGCTGATGATCTCGCGCTGGCAGGATTTGAGGTAGCTGAGCGTGATGCTGGCCTTGGGCCCGAGCTTGATGATCTTGCCGGGCGCCACATAGTCCATGAACGCGATGCCGTCGACCTTGCCCTGGACGTCCTCGACGATCGCGGCCGGGGTCTCCGCCAAAGCGGGGGCCGCAAGACAGAACGCGCCGACACCAGCGCCGATCAGGCTTCTCATGGGAGTTCTCATCCAATTCGACCGATATATCGCCGGTCCCCGTCTTGGTCCGATGCTTAGCAGCGGCGCGTCCAGACAAATGTGACCGGAATCACTCTTGGTTGTTGGTGCACTCTAGCAGGAACAGGTTCAAACCTGCGACCGGAGAAAAGCGAAGCCGCAGCAAGCTATTTGCCGGATGGATCATGTCAGGCGGCCGGGACGGGCTCAGGCAACCGGTCCTCGACCGCAGGGCTCTCTGCCGCACACTCTATAATAGGCGCGAGAGGGGCTTCGGTCTTCTGATACGGCGTCGCCTGCTGACCGGCGGCGATTTCCACGACCTCGTCCCAGCGCGACAGGAAGGCCTCGACGCAGGCCGGGTCGAACTGCCGGCCCTGGTTCTCGACCAGATAGTCGCGCGCCACGTCGAGCGGCATCGGCTCTTTATATGGCCGGCGCGTCGTCAGGGCGTCGAAGACGTCGGCGACCGCTACGACGCGCGCGGCGACCGGGATCTCGTCTGCCTGAAGGCCGTTCGGATAGCCCGCGCCGTCCCAACGCTCGTGATGGCCTGCGGCAATTTGCGCACCGAGCTGGATCAGCTCGCAGCTGGAGTCCGCCAGAATCTTTTCGCCGATCGTCGCATGGGTGCGGATCACCGCCATCTCTTCGTCGGTGAGCCTGCCGGGCTTGAGGAGGATATGGTCGGGGATGGCGACCTTGCCGACGTCGTGCAGGGGCGCGGCCAGATAGATGTCGCGGCAGAGCCGGGGCGGCAGGCCGAGCTGCTCGGCGATGATGCGGCTGTAGCGGGCGACCCGCAGCGTGTGCTCGCCGGTGTCGTTGTCGCGGTATTCGACCGCGAGCGCGAGCCGCAAGATGATCTCCTCCTCGCGCTCGCCGAGCTTCTGGGTCGCGGCCGCGACCGCGCTCGCGAGATCCGCGGCCCGGTCGTTCTGCTTGCGCACGGCTGCACCAAGGCGCACCAAATTGCGCAGGCGCACCGTCATCTCCACGCTCTGTGGCTGTTTCGGTAAGAAATCGGTTGCACCAGCCTGCAGCGCTTCCATCTTGACGTCATCGGTCTGTCGCGACGTGATCATCGCGATCGGGATGTCGGCGCAGCCGGGCAGGGTGCGGAAGGCGCGGATGAAGCTGATGCCGTCCATATGCGGCATCTCGTAGTCGACCAGCACGAGGTCGAAGACGCGCTCGCGCGCGCAAGCCAGCGCCTCGACGGGATCGAGGAAAGTCGTGGCCTCGACCAGGCCTTCGGCTTCGATATGACGTTTCAGGAAATTGAGGACAGAGCGGCTGTCATCAACGAGAAGCGCTTGGGTCAGCATCGGCGGCCGGTCTCGTTCGGATGCGAGGCGTGACCTCCACGAATAGTCTTTGCGATTTAACGCGGAGCAAACGCCCGGGCTGCGGCGAACTGACTCAAGACTGCGCACAGCGCATGCGAATTGAGCGAACCATGCACGCCTGCATGCATACGCGAAGTTCTTCGGTTTGTGACCCGTAGTTGTACGGTGATGCCTATTAGGGGTTTGCACACTCTCCCAAGCGAATAGTCGTCGCGCGAGATTCGCGTCATGCGTGCAGCGAATCCCGAGGAAATCTGGGGGACGAATGCCGTCTGACGTCACTGAGCCGAAGTGGTCCCTACGGCTGCCTGCAGATTGCAGCATCGCTGCGATCCGCAGTGTCTATGACCTGATCCGCGAAGCTTTCGGCCGGCAGGATCGGCTCGAGATCGATTGTTCGAGCGTCGACAAGGCCGACGTAACCTCGATCCAGCTTCTGCTGTCGACCGCCAAGACGGGCGAGGCCCAAGGCCGCCCGGTGGTGCTCACATCGTTCTCCCAGTCTCTGCGCAACACCCTTCGCCGCGCCGGCTTCGCCAGCGATGCGATGATCGATCAGCACTTCCCGCAAAAGAAAGATGGCACCTGATGGCCACGATTCTCACGGTCGACGATTCCCCCAGCATCCGTCAGATGATCAAGGTCGTGCTCGAGCCGGCCGGTCACAACGTGATCGAGGCCGGCGACGGCGCACAAGGGCTCGCCAAGGCGCAGGCCGGCAAGCTCGACCTCGTCATCACCGACCTCAATATGCCCGTCATGAACGGGCTGGAGCTGATCCGGGCGCTGCGCAAGCTGCCGAGCGCGGTCGGCATGCCCATCGTGTTTCTGACCACCGAATCCAACGACACGGTGAAGCAGGAAGCCAAGAGCGCCGGCGCCACCGGCTGGATTACCAAGCCGTTCAAGCCGGAGCAGCTGCTCGCCGTGGTCGGCAAGCTGGTGCGTGCATGAACGCGATGGACCCGACAGAGGTCTTTCGCCAGGAAGCCAGCGAACTGTTCGAGGTCCTGGAAGGGGCCCTGCTCGACCTCGGCCAGCGTCCCGACGACCGCGAGCTGGTCGATTCCGCCTTCCGCGCCCTGCATACGATCAAGGGCTCGGGCGCCATGTTCGGCTTCGACAAGGTCGCCTCCTTTACCCACGAATTCGAGACCGCGTTCGACCGCGTCCGCAAGGGCGAGATCAAGCCGACGCAGGAGCTGATCTCGGTCGCGCTTGCGGCCAAGGACTATATCCGCGCGCTGATCGAGGATCCGCAGTCGACCGACGACATCATCGGCGAGGCCATCCTCGACGACCTCAAGCGCTTCGTGTTTCCCGACCAGTCCGCCGCGCCCGTCGCCGAAATCGCCGAAGCGCCGCCGCTGGCCCCCGGTGAAAGCAAGCAGGCCGGCTGGCACCTGTATCTGGAATTTGAATCCCACATCCTGCGCAACGGCTCGAACCCGCTCGATCTGCTGGAAGACCTTTGCAAGCTCGGCCCGTGCTTCGTCGTGCCCGTGACCGACGGCATCCCGTTCCTCGACGAGATGGAGCCGGAAGACTGCTATCTGAAGTGGGACGTCAAGCTGCACGCCGCCTGCGACAAGGACGCGATCGACGACGTATTCATGTTCGTCCAGGACGAGATGAAGCTGACCCTCTCGCCGCTTGAGCAGGTCGAAGCCCCCGCGCCGCTGCCGCTGTTCCAGCTCCTCGACGAGGAGCCGGCTCCTGTGGCCGAGATGGCCGCGCCGGCGGTCGAGGCTGTTGTTGCGCCTGTCGCCGCGCAGCCCGTCGCAAAGGCGGAGCCGAAGCCGGAAGCCAAGCCTGAATCCAAGTCTGAACCGAAACCCGAGGCCAAGCGTGACGATCGCGGCATCGCCACCGTCCGCGTCCAGGCCGAGCGTCTCGACGAGTTGATGGACCGGGTCGGCGAACTCGTCATCGCCCAGGCGCGGCTGACGCAGCTCGCCTCGTCCGGTTCGGATCTCTCGATCAAGATGATCGCAGAGGAAATCGAGCGCCTCGCCTCCTCCCTGCGCGACACCACGATGGGCGCGCGCATGGTACCGATCGGCTCGCTGTTCGGTCGCTTCCGCCGCCTGGTGCACGATTTGTCGCGCGACCTGTCGAAGCCGGTCGAATTCGTCACCACGGGCGAGGATACCGAACTCGACAAGACCATGATCGAGTGCCTGGCCGATCCGCTGGTGCACCTAATCCGCAACGCCATCGACCATGGCATCGAAGACACCGCGACCCGCTCCGCCAACGGCAAGACGGAGCAGGGCCGGATCGAACTCGCCGCCGTTCATTCCGGTGCGCAGGTGCTCGTCACCGTGAAGGACAATGGCGGCGGCCTCAACACCGCGCGCATTCGCGCGAAAGCGGAAGAGCAGGGGCTGATCGCCTCCGGCGCCGTGCTGACCGATCACGAGATCCACCAGTTCCTGTTCCACCCGGGCTTCTCGACCGCGCAGACCATCTCGGCGCTGTCGGGCCGCGGCGTCGGCATGGACGTCGTCAAGCGCACCATCGAGAACATGCGCGGCACGATCGATCTGTCGACCCGGCCGGGCCAGGGCACCACGGTGACGCTGCGCCTGCCGCTGACGCTTGCGATCATCGAGGGTCTTTTGATCCGTGTCGGCGAGGGCCGCTACATCATTCCGTTGTCGGCCGTGGAGGAATGCATCGAGCTGACCGCCGAGGACGAGCGCTCCCGCGGCCGCAACTTCCTCAACGTGCGAGGCAATCTCGTGCCCTTCCTCAGGCTGCGCGAAATCATGACTGCGTCGGGTACGCCCGACCGGCACCAGAAGACGATCATCATCTCGACCGGTGAGACGCACGTCGGTCTTGTCGCGGACCAGATCATCGGCAACCACCAGACCGTGATCAAGTCGCTCTCCAAGCTGCACTCCGACGTCACGATCTTCTCCGGCGCGACGATTTTGGGTGACGGCACGGCGGCGCTGATCCTCGATGTCGCGCAGCTCGTCACGCTGGCGCAGTCGAAGGTCGAGAAACAGCATATCAGCGAGGCGGCCTGATGAACGATGGTTTGACGGGCGAGCATCACGCCGACGCGATGCAGGTCGTAATGATCGGCCTCGGCGAGGAGAAGTTCGCGCTCGACGCAGGCCTCGTGCGCGAGATCATCGATCCCGTGCCGGTGACCAAGGTGGCGGGCGCGCGGGCCTTCGTTCCGAGCGTCATCAACGTGCGCGGCAACGTCATTCCGCTTGCGGACCTGCGCATCCGCTTCGGCATGCCGCAGCTCGACAATTCGGCCGACACGCGCATCGTCGTCATCGAGCTCACGCTCGACGGCGAGCCGGTCCTGGTCGGCGTCACTGCCGACAAGGTCTACGAGGTCACCGAGATATCGCAGGCCGACGTGCAGCAGACGCCGCGCGTCGGCATGCACTGGAAGCCGGAATTCATCCGTTTCATCGCCAAGTGGCGAGAAGAGTTTGTCATCGTTCCCAACATGGAACGCATCCTGAATTGAAATGAGGTCTCGGGGCGAGACTGGGGTAGGGGCTGGAAATGAGATTCACGGTCAAGGCAAAGCTTGCCATCGCGTTCGGTGTGGTCCTGTTGCTGTCGATGGCGGCGGGCGGCCTCGCTTATGTGAAACTGAGCGAGATGATCGACACCGCCGACAGTCTGGTGTCGCGTGCCAACCGGATGGACCGTGCGGCGGAGATCGAGAAGGGTATCCTGCTTCAGGTTCGCGCCGAGAAGAACCTCATTCTCGCGCCTGAAGGCGAGGCGGATCGTTTTATCGCCGAAATCGCCAAGCAGCGCGAGACGCTCTCGAAGTTGAAGGAAGAGATCCAGGCCGCGGCTTCCCCCGAAGGCAAGAAACTCATGGAGAATTTCGGCGTCGCGTATGCGCGGATGAACGCCGTTCAGGACGACGCCCTCAAGACCGCCCGGACCGACAAGGCGAAAGCCGCCGAGCGCTCCATGACCGAGGTCCGCAAGGCGGTCGCCGAGGCCATGGAAGCCGCCAACGTCTACGTCACCAACGTCAAGAAGAACATGGCCGCTCAGGCGGCCCAGGCTCACGAGGACGGCAACCGGGCCCAGCTCCTACTGATCTCGGCCGTGCTGGCTTCGCTTGTCATCGGCCTGATCGCCGCGATCTGGATTTCCTTGAGCATCTCCCGCGGTCTCGGCCGCGCCGTCGGGCTCGCCGGCGCGGTTGCCGATGGCGATCTCAGCCAGTCGATCAAGGTCACAAGCAACGACGAGATCGGCGATCTCGTTACCTCGCTGAACTCCATGGTCGAGAAGCTCAAGCAGATCGTCGCCGAAGCACTCACCGCGGCGCAGAACGTCTCGGCCGGCAGCCAGGAGCTTTCGGCCAGTGCCGAGCAGCTGTCGCAGGGCGCGACCGAACAGGCCTCGTCGGCCGAGGAAGCCTCGTCCTCGATGGAGGAGATGGCCTCGAACGTAAAGCAGAATGCCGACAACGCCAACCAGACCGAGAAGATCGCCGCGCAGTCGGCCAAGGACGCGGAAGCCAGCGGCGTCGCCGTGGGGCGTGCCGTCAATGCGATGCAAACCATCGCCGAGAAGATCACGATCGTGCAGGAGATCGCGCGCCAGACCGACCTGCTTGCCCTCAACGCCGCGGTCGAGGCCGCGCGCGCCGGTGAGCATGGCAAGGGCTTTGCGGTGGTCGCGTCCGAAGTGCGCAAGCTCGCCGAACGCAGCCAGGCGGCAGCGGCGGACATCGGCACGCTGTCGACGGAAACCGTGAAGGTCGCGCGGGAAGCCGGCGACATGCTGTCCAAGCTCGTGCCCGACATCAAGAAGACCGCCGAGCTGGTCCAGGAGATCACGGCGGCCTGCCGCGAGCAGGACGTTGGCTCGGCCCAGATCAACCAGGCGATCCAGCAGCTCGACAAGGTCGGCCAGCAGAACGCCAGCGCCTCCGAGCAGGTGTCCTCTACCTCCGAGGAGCTCGCCTCGCAGGCCGAGCAGCTTCAGTCCACCATCTCGTTCTTCCGCATCGAGCATGCCGGCCGCGGCGAGGCTGCCGCGCCCGCGCCGATCGACCGCGCCGTCACCCAGCTCCGCGCCAAGGCCGCGCACATGGCGGCAGCGGACCGCGGCGTCAAGAAGCCCGCGCCCGCCCGCAAGCCGGCGCGCGCGATGAAGGTCGCCAATGGCGGCGGCTTCGCCTTCGACATGCATGACGGCGAAGACGACCGCGACGCCGAATTCCAGCGCTGACCGCAACTTGAAAACAATCTGACCCTGGACCGTACCATGGCCGCAACCTCGCAATATCTGACGCTCGGGCTCGCCGGCGAGACGTTCGGCATCAGCATCCGCAATGTCCGGGAAATTCTCGACATGCGGCCGATCTCACGGCTGCCGCATGCGCCGAATTTCCTGCTCGGCATGATCGACGTGCGCGGCAGCGGCTATCCCATCGTCGACCTCCGCACCAAGCTCGGCCTGCCGGCCGTGGAAGCGACTGAAGCGACCCGCATCATCATCCTCGACGTGCCGATGAAGGATCGCCTGGTCGGCGTCGGCTTTGTGGCCGATTGCGTGTTCGAGGTCACCGATATCGACGAGCAGGCGATCGAGCCCATCCCCGAGGTCGGCGGCAAATGGCAGTCCGACTATGCCGCCGGGATCGGCCGCAAGGGCGAGAAATTCGTCGTCATCTTCGATCTCGCCAAGCTGATGGCGAACGACGAGATCCCGGAAGGGCGCGATACCTCTCGCGCCGCCTGAATTTGCAAGCGTGAAGCGTGGTCAAGCGTAAGCACCCCAATTCGAACCAACGAGACTGACATGAGATTCACCGTCAAAGCCAAGCTTGCCAGCGCCTTCGGCGTCGTCATCCTGCTGTCCATGATCGCCGGTGCGGTCGGCTATATGAAGCTGGCGGACATGGTCAGCACCACCGAGCTTCTGGTCAGCCGTGCGGGCCGGATGGAAAAGGCCGCGGAGCTGAAGGAAGGCATCCTGTTCCTTGTGCGCGCGGAGAAGAACGCGATTCTCGCAGCGTCCGATGCAGAGCACGAGCAGTTCCAGGCCGACCTCATCAAGAACCGCGATGCGATCACCAAGTCGAAGGACGAGATCTACGCGGCTGCCAGCGAAAGCGGCAAGAAGCTGATGGAGGTCTTCAACGTCGCTTTCGCCAAGCTCAACGCCTATCAGGACGAGACGGTCCGGCTCGCGAAGACCGACAAGCCAAAGGCCCTGGACCGCTCCATGCATGATGGCCGCAAGGTCGTTGCGGACGCGATCGAAGCGGCCGATGTCTACATCAAGAATGTCAAGAAGAACATGGCTGAGCAGGCCGAGCAGTCAAAGCAGGACGGTGCGCGCGCCGAGATGCTGCTGATGAGCCTGGTCATTGCCTCGCTCCTGATCGCCGCGGTCGCGGCGACCTGGATTGCGCTGAACATCAGCCGTGCGCTGGCGCAGGCGGTGGGCCTCGCTGATGCGGTGGCGATCGGCGATCTCAGCCACAAGATCGAGTCCTCCAGCAATGACGAGATCGGAGATCTCATCAAGTCGCTGAACGCGATGACGGTCAACCTCAACGCGACGGCGGCGCTCGCCAACCAGATCGCGCAGGGCGATCTCATGGTCGAGGCCAAACCGCTGTCGGACAAGGATACGCTCGGCCTCGCGCTCGAGCGCATGGTGGAGAAGCTTCGCCAGATCGTGTCGGAAGCCCTGACCGCGGCGCAGAACGTCTCCGCCGGCAGCCAGGAGCTCTCGGCCAGTGCCGAGCAGCTCTCGCAGGGCGCGACCGAGCAGGCCTCGTCCGCCGAGGAAGCCTCCTCCTCGATGGAAGAGATGGCCTCGAACGTGAAGCAGAACGCCGACAACGCCAACCAGACCGAGAAGATCGCCGCGCAGTCCGCCAAGGATGCCGAGGCCAGCGGCGCCGCGGTCGGCCGCGCCGTCAACGCGATGCAGACCATCGCAGAGAAGATCACGATCGTGCAGGAGATCGCGCGCCAGACCGACCTGCTCGCGCTCAACGCCGCGGTCGAGGCCGCGCGCGCCGGCGAGCACGGCAAGGGCTTTGCCGTGGTTGCGTCCGAAGTGCGCAAGCTCGCCGAACGCAGCCAGGCGGCCGCCGCCGAGATCGGCACGCTCTCGACTGAAACCGTCAAGGTCGCGCAGGAAGCCGGCAATATGCTCTCCAAGCTCGTCCCTGATATCAAGAGGACGGCAGAGCTCGTCGAGGAAATCACCGCCGCCTGCCGCGAGCAGGACGTCGGCTCGGCCCAGATCAACCAGGCGATCCAGCAGCTCGACAAGGTCGGCCAGCAGAACGCCAGCGCGTCCGAACAGGTCTCCTCGACCTCGGAGGAGCTCGCCTCGCAGGCCGAGCAGCTTCAGTCGACGATCGCCTATTTCCGCATCGAGCAGGGACGCAGCCAGGCCGCTGCGCCGATCGACCGGGCGGTTACCCAGCTCCGCGCCAAGGCGGCGACAATGGCGGCCGTCGAGCGGCCGGCCAAGAAGCCGCAGGCGAGGCCGGCGCGCGCGGTGAAGGCGGCCGGTGGCGGCGGCTTCGCCTTCGACATGAACGACGGCGAGGACGATCGGGACGCCGATTTCCAGCGCTGAGAGCGGTCAAGAGGTCGGCCCATCCTTCACCGGTGGGCCGATCCGCCGTCAGTGATCGTGTAAACGCGTGGGATTCAAGATGGCCCGTTCGGCCCAATATTCAGTGCAGGCGGCCATCGCGGATCGGGGCATTCAGCCATGATGCCCGCCGTGCAGGATACGGTCGTCCATCTGTCCGACCGCCACTTCCGGACCATAGCCGAACTGATCGAGGGCCAGGTCGGCATCAAGCTGCCGCAGGGCAAGCGGCTGATGCTGGAGGGGCGGCTGCACAAGCGCGTGCGCGCGCTGAACTTCTCCGACCTCAACGAGTATGTCGACAACCTGTTCGAGGCCGATCATTTCGACACCGAGCTGACCCATCTCATCGATGTGGTGACGACCAACAAGACCGACTTCTTCCGGGAGCCCCAGCACTTCACCTTCATGAGGGACGTCGCGATCCCGGCCCTGCTCAAGTCGCACGGGCGGAAGAACGCGAACCTGAAGATCTGGAGCTCGGCGAGCTCCACCGGCATGGAAGCCTACACCACCGCCATGGTGCTGGACGACATGACGCGGAACGGCTCGCGGTTTCAGTACCGCATCCTCGGGACCGACATCTCGACCGCGGTGCTGCGACTTGCCAAGTCCGCGATCTACACCCGCGACGTGCTCGCCCCGGTGCCGGAGCCCTTCGTGAAGCGTTATTTCCTGTCGTCGCGGGACAAGTTGCGCGGCGAAGTGCGGGTGGTGCCGGAATTGCGGCGCATGACGCATTTCATGAGGATGAACCTCATGGATAAGTCCTACCCCGTCGACCGGGACGTCGACATCATCTTCTGCCGCAACGTCCTGATCTATTTCGAGCGCGAGACCCAGCGCAAGGTGATCGAGCAATTGTGCAGCCATTTGCGGCCCGGCGGCTATCTTCTGGTCGGTCATTCGGAATCGATGATTCACAGTGCAGTGCCGGGTCTGAAGCAAGTTCAGCCAACCATTTTCAAGGTCTAGCCGGAGCGCAACCAGAATGCCGAGGGAGAAAGTTCGCGTACTGATCGTGGACGATTCGGCGTCGGTGCGCCAAATCCTGCAAACGATCCTCAACGACGATCCTGACATCGAGGTGATGGGGGCGGCCTCCGATCCGTTCGCGGCGGCGCGCCGCCTCCAGAACGAAATCCCCGATGTCATGATCCTCGACCTGGAAATGCCGCGCATGGACGGCATGACCTTCCTGCGCAAGATCATGGCGCAGCGCCCGATCCCGGTGATCATCTGCTCCTCGCTCACCGAGGAAGGCTCCAACGTGATGTTCGAGGCGTTCGAGGCGGGCGCGGTCGACATCGTGCCGAAGCCGAAGATCGACACCCGGCAGGCGCTGCTCGAATGCTCGACGCGGCTGCGCGAGGCCGTGAAATCGGCAGCGCGCGCGCGGGTGCGTCCGCGGGCGGAGCGCCGTATGATCGAGAGGAAGCTGACCGCCGACGCCATCATCCCGCCGCCGGTGCAGGGCAAGGTCCGGCCGACGACTGAGCGCATCGTATGCATCGGCGCATCGACCGGCGGCACCGAAGCGCTCAACGACGTCCTCGAGATGCTGCCGCCGCACTGTCCTCCCATCGTCATCGTCCAGCACATGCCGGCAGGGTTCACCGCGGCCTTCGCCAGGCGTCTCGACAGCGTCTGCCAGGTCCGCGTCAAGGAAGCCGAGGACGGCGAGCCGGTGCTGCCGGGATGCGCCTATATCGCGCCGGGCGCCCGTCACATGCTGCTCCAGCGCATCGGCCTGCGTTACCAGATCGCGATCAAGGACGGCCCGCCGGTGTCGCGGCATCGCCCCTCGGTCGACGTGCTGTTTCGCTCCGCGGCCCAGCATGCCGGCGCCAATGCGCTCGGCGTGATCATGACGGGCATGGGCGACGACGGCGCGCGCGGCATGCTGGAGATGCGCAAGCTCGGCGCCTCGACCCGCGCGCAGGACGAGGAGAGCTGCGTGGTGTTCGGCATGCCCAAGGAAGCCATCGCGCATGGCGGTGTCGAGAAGGTCGTCTCGCTGCATCATATCCCGCGCGAGATCATGCTCTGGTATCAGGCCGGACACGTTGCGGTGGCAGGTTGATTGCGATGTCCGCCATTCCAGCCAACACGCTCACCGAGGCGATCGTCGCGATCGAGGATGTCTCGTCGCGGATCGAGGACGTCTTCGCGCGCGTCGGTCACGAGCTCGGTCGCGGCCACCTCATCTTCAAGGAACTGAACCAGGGCCTCGCGACGCTCTCGGAGGAACTCTCCGGCGCCGAGATCGAGGGCGCGGCCACCGCGCTACAGGAGATCGCCGCGCGGCTCAGCGAGCTGGCAGAGGCGCTGCCGTCCGAGAGCGCGCTGCTTGCGACCATCGGCACCAGCACGGCGGAGGCGTCCGCGCTGCTCAAGCCGCTGTTCAAGCATATCCAGATGATCACCATCATCGCGCGCAGCGCGCGGATCGAGGCGGCCTCGCTGGATGGCGATCGCGAGGGCTTTCTCGCCTTCACGCAGGAAGCCTACGATCTCGGCAAGGCGGTACAAGGTTCGATCGAGAGCTGCGCGCGGGACCAGCAGCGCCTGTCGGAGGCCGTTGCTACTGCCGCCGGTCGGCAGAAGGAGTTCGAGAGCCGTTATCGGAATCAATTGGTGTCGGAGAGCGCCGAGCTCGGCGCAGCCTATTCCGGATTGCGCGGCCAGCGCCGCGACAGCAGCCAGCTCGCCGACCTCGCGAGCACCAGCACCAGGAAGATCGCCGAGGCGGTTGGCGGCGCGATCATTTCCTTGCAGGCCGGCGACAGCACGCGCCAGCGCCTCGAACATGTCTGTCATGGCCTCGGCCAAGTGTCGGAAGCTGTGCCGGGCCTCGTTCCCGAACGGGGTGCGAGCGAGGACGGCGCGCGCGCGATCTGCCAGTTGCAGGCGGCCCTGCTCAGGGACGCCCAGCGCGAATTCGGCGGCGATATCGGCCAGATCGTTCGCGCGCTCACCGCCATCCTGCACGATGCGGGCAGTGTCGTCGGCCATGGCCGCACGCTGTTCGGCGGCGCGGATGGCGGCTCGTCATCGTTCCTGGCGCGCATCAAGCAGGCACTGGCACATGCCTCGACCCTGATCGCCACCTGCGAGAGCGCCGGCCGCTCGGTCGACGAGGCGCTCGCCATCGTCGAGGACACGCTGGCAAAGTTTCGCCAGGCGATCGCCGGGCTCGCCGAGGCCACCGTCGACATCACCCTGATCGGAATGAATGCCGGCCTCAAGGCAAGCCATCTGGGCAGCCGCGGCAGCGCTTTCGTCGTGATCGCCAACGAGCTCAAGGCGACCGCCGACCAGGTCTCTGTGGGCGCGGGGCGCTTGCGGCCCGTGCTCGACGGCATCGAGCGCTCTGCGAACGAGCTGAAGGAGCTCCGCGTCCGGGGCGATCCCACGCAGCTCGCCAAGTTCGAGCCGCAGATCCTCCAGGCGCTGCGCGAGGTCGAGGTCGGCAACGAACGGCTCGGCAAGCTGATGAGCCGGCTCGTCGATGAAGGCGCGGAATTCGAGGGCCTGATGAATTCGGCGCAAGGTCTGATGAGCTCGCTAGGCGAGAGCTCCGCAGCCTTGCCTGCGGTTGCTGCGCGGCTCGAGACCGCGAGCGCCGGCGCGCGGCGGCCGCAGCCGGAGGCGCAGGATCAGGCGATGCTCGATGATCTCTTCGCGCGCTACACGATGGAGCGCGAGCGGGACGTTCACCGGGAATTCCTGCAAACGCTTGGCCTTGCGTCGATCGCCGCCACGCGCCGCGTCGAAGCGGTCGAGACCGCGGATGACGGCATAGAGTTGTTCTGACGTTCGCCGCCGGCGTCGCGCGTCGGCGGCAATTCGACGGATTGGGTTTTCCGAGCATTAACCTTGCCCGAAGGGCTGGCCGTTAGGTC
The DNA here is from genome assembly GCF_052075995.1 of Bradyrhizobium sp. 613_E4_N2_2. Lineage (NCBI taxonomy): Bacteria > Pseudomonadati > Pseudomonadota > Alphaproteobacteria > Hyphomicrobiales > Nitrobacteraceae > Bradyrhizobium > Bradyrhizobium sp. 613_E4_N2_2. The sequence goes on along the minus strand of NZ_CP197234.1, from coordinate 7,345,883 downwards.
ATTGTCGCGCCCCAGAGTTGGTCGCAAATACAGGGCGATCTTCACCTCGGAAAATTCCCCATGCTGAGAGACGGTAAATACGCTGCCTGGTTCAGGACCCCACGAGGTCAGGGCACCGGCATCGTGGATCTGGCCGAGGGCCGGATCTCGGGCCGCGACAGCTTCTTTACTTATGGTGGTTCCTACCGGGTCGATGAGCAGCACTTCTCGGCCGTCCTGACCGTGAACCGGCATGCTGACGGCCCGCTGAGCGTGTTTGGGCCCGATGAGGTCGAGGTCAAACTCTCGGGTGTGTGCAACGGCCTGGTGGCGAGCTGTTCGGGAACGGCCAAGGAAGCACCCGACGTGAAGTTCGAGGCGACGCTGATCTACAGCCAGGAAGATGCGCCGGCAACCGACGCCAAATGCGCGGTCGTGAAGCTCAACGCCGACAAGCTGCCCAAGGGCCTCGACAACCGTTCCCGGCCGCGTCATCCGTTCACGCCGCCCAAGGCGCCTGTGTCGTAGGGTGCGGGCTTTTAGCTTTGCATTGACGCTGTTGTCGCGAAATCACGGCGCGACTGGACTGCGGCAACACTAGTTTTAGAGGTGAAATCTAGGTTGGGGCCCATAACAAAAGGCGGACAGGGACATGCCTCAGATCTGGATGACATATGACGAACTCGCGACCCTCAGCGGCTGCAGCGCTGCCGAGGCCAGGATGCAGGCGCTGCATCTTTCGCTCGATCGCCGCAAGAGCCGCGACGGGAACACCCGCGTGAAGCTGAACCTCGCCTTGATGGCCCGGTTCTTCGAGACCGTTCGCGAAGCCGAATTCGACCTCGATGACGCGATCAGGGCGCTGCGCGATGCCCATCGGCAGATGTCCGGGGTTCTTTCGACCAGTCAGCCGAGCTTGCGGCGCGGAGTGGCGTAAGTTCTCGCGGCGCCGGTGGCCGCCTCAGGACGGCGGCCTCGGCAGGAATGCCAGGATGGTCTGGGCCAGAAGGACGCCGACGGTGCCGCCGGCGGCCTTTTGCAGTACATCGATGAATCGTGGATCACGATCCGGCGTCACGGCCTGCAAGACCTCTAACCCGACTGCGACGGCGACCACGAACGCGCAAGCCAGCTTGACGCGCCCCGGTAGCAGGAAGGACAGCAGGAAGCCCAACAGGCCGTAGGCGCTGAAGCGCTCAATCACGACGACCCAGTAGGCCTCCGCGTGGCCCATGAGTGCCGGCCGGCCCGCGAGCTTGGCCAGCGTCGCATAGACGATGAGCACGAGACAGATAACCGCGGCTGCGATGAGATGGTTGCGGCGCATTGCGCCAACATAGCCGGTCGACCGGCTGGCCGCTTTCGAAAGCCAAGAACATCGTTAAGGTTCACAAACCCTCGAGGGCATGAACCAAGGTTCACGGGCGAGCCGCGGAGCTGTGGCTACGGCCCAATCCGCATGCATTCACTTGACGTCAAACGTGGCGGTGCAGTCGCGATCTCACGCGGACGGCGCTGAGTTGGCGAGGGCAGGCATTCATCTGCCAGTTCTTCCGCCTGGTGACCCAAAGCCGGACTGCCAAGAACAGGATGTTGATGCCGAACCAGATCGACATCACGATAAGGAAAGAGCTTGCCATGACGGCTCCGCCTCCCGCTTTCTTTCGAAAGCAATGCGGAGCGCCGCCGAGAGTTCCGCCGTCAGGGGAACGGGCAGGCGATCGCACCTGCCCAAATTCTCGTCATCGACAAACCTGGCCTCCGGTCAAGCACAAAGCAACGCGCCTGACCGCATGACCAAGCCGTTCGCAGGGACCGACGTTCAGCGCCGATTGTAGGACCAGCCCTTGTCGACATTGGTCGGGTAGTGGGCTGCGAAGTACGGATTCTTGAGGCAGTTGCGCGCAGGATCGAAAATCCAGTCGGCGCATTCCCGGTAATTCAGGAATCGGCAATCGAAACCGAAGGCGCACCACGGCGCGCCGTTTGGAAATCCGAACCCCACGGGGACTTGCGCCGACGCTACTGAGGGCAAAGCCAGGAGCAGAGCTACGGCGAGCGCGCGGGACAACATGGTGCATTCCTCCAACAATCTATCAAACTGAGACCGAAGCCGGTCCGGCGACCGTTTTGCGCCGAAAAGGGACGATGTTCAATCTTCATCGTTGGATAGTCTAACATCCGGGTGCGGAGAGATCGAGAGTGCTGAAGCGATCGGCCCATGTCGACTGGCGGCTGCCATTCATCGATCGATGAGGCGGACACACCCGTCCATGACGTGTCGCGCGCGGCCGACGCTAGCCCTTCTTGGCGCCCTTGGATTTGAGCGACAGGCCGAGGCGCAAGGCCATACGCTTGATCGCATCGGGCGAGCGCCCGAGAAGTTTTGCTGCCTCTTCCAGCGAAGTCGAAGACTTGGCCAATTCCATCAGCCGGCGGTCTTCCTTGAACGACCAGGGCCTGCGCGCCATAACCGAAATCATCCTCTCGTCGAGACAAAGACAAAGCCGCCAAGCGGACCCACGTTCGCTCGACGGCTTTGCTTGGGTGGGGCCGGGCCTGGGGGAGCCCGGTGAGAAGATGGATATGCGATCCACTAAGGTTCGCAACAAACAACGCGGATTAAGCTAACTGCTCAACCTTACCGCGATGAAATCGGCGCGTTGCGCTCCGTATAACCACGGAGTTTCGCTAACCAAGATCGATCTGCACGCTGTGATGGTGGGGATCGAGGATGTTCTGCCACCACGTCCGGTTGTCGCAGAACCGGCGCACGGTCTTCGCAAGTCCGCACTCGAAATCCTCGCGGGGGGCGCCTGCCGATATCCGAGACCCGACTTCGCGTCTCGACGCTGCGGCAAGACTCAGCAGCTCCGCCAATCCGCGCGGACTGTTCTGATCAGCATGGAAGAAGTGCCGATCCCCGAGCCGTCGCCGAGCAGCCGTCGAAACAGCGACTGGTCCTGCCGCGTGGTGGTGGTGAGGATTCTCCTGACGTCGGCGAACGTCAGGATGGATCGCAGGCACGGGATCATCGGCTTGCCGAAGACAGGCAGGAGCTGCTCGGACGCCATGCTGGCGATGGAGGCGAGCAGGGAACTTGTTCCCTGCGCGCTCAATGTCCTCCAAGCTCAGGCGGCAATCTCCCCTTGATAATGGATGGCACGGCGTTGCGGCGTCAGCACTTGTGCGCGATTAGGAATTAGATGCTTCGGGATCACGACATTGTTTGCTTCGAAATCACGACGTCGATTCGAGCGATCAACTTGAATTGAATCGGCGCCGGTTGGTCGCAACGGCTTCGAACGAGAAAAAATCCAATCGCGATGCATGCGGCAGCGGTTTGACGAGCAGTATTATGCTTCTCTCGGTTGAGTCGTCACGAGATCGTCGAATTCGTTCGGCTATGGTGCGCGCGCACGAACAAATCAAAATCAACAAAATCAAGAAGACCGAGATGCTTCAAAAGGCGCGAGCGGCACTTCCTCTCACCAAGCTCAGAGAGCGGGCGTTTGAAGGCGCGTTCTTCAGCGTTGCGCTGATCGCGATGGCGGGCTGGGTGTATTTCATCACGCTGTTGCTGGTGCGATTGTTCCTCTGGTTTTTCGGCTGACGCACGAGCCGATCACTTCGCATGCAGGGTGCTGCCCAAAAAATCCCTGGCATGACGAGAAAATCAGCGGCGGTGATCATGATCTCGACACAACTCGAGGATGAGACTGCCAGTATCACTGGAACGAATTACGAATGATGCTGCTCGCGATCCTGGTCTCGCTCCTCGCTGGCTTTGGCGCAGGCTATGCGACACGCGCGCTGCGGCCCCGCGAGCGCGCGGAGCGTCATCCGTTCCACCGTCCCTACAGTCCCACCGCGTTCCGGCAGAACAGTTCATTGGCGAGGGCGCGGCGTGCATTCTGAGGATTTACAACCGGCGTGCGGTTCTCGCGTTGCGGCTCGCATGGCGGTGGAGGGGGGTGAATCATGACGGGATTTCGGGGAGACGCCATGACGAGCCCGACGTACAACGCGCCACGGCGGTATTTCGTCGATGGGGGAGGTCGCCGCGTCCTGATCGGCCTGACGCCCGAGGAGACGTTCGAGTTCGAGCGGCTCGACAGCGAGCAGGCGCAGGTCGCGCCCGATGCCGGCGAGCGGCGCAGGCTCGAGCTCTATGAGAAGCACGAGGGGGCCTGGAGGGCCTGGATGGCGCAAAGCCGCACCGAACGGCGCGAAGGATTCAACCTTTATTAACCATCGCAGGCCCATTTTCTGGTCTGGCGCCTCGAACCGGAAAATGCACGCATGTTTCAGCTCTTCCTGCGGGCCCGCACCCATAACTTCCTGAAAGACCGTTTCGGCGGAGAGCAGGTGTTCCGCGCGCGCTCGCCCGAGCGCGACGCCGAAACCGATCGCACCCGCATCGAAGCCATCATGGTTGCGATCGATGACGCCCTGCATGCGGCGGAGCGCGAGCAGTCAGGTCTCAACCGCCGGGTCGAGGACGTGCTGGCGCGCGCCGCCGTGACGATCGGCAACGGCGACGACGAATACCTCGAGCGCGAGGCGCTCGACAATCACCACCAGGACCTGTTCGACAAGGAAATCCTGAACGGCCAGCGCCGGCTCAAGGAGCTCGGCGCCTCGATCGCCCATTTCAAGTTCCTGAAGGCGGCGATGCTGAGCCGTTTCCCGGACTACCGGCCTCCGGCGAGCCCCACCAACTGACGCCTGGTACGGCGCGCGAGCGAGACCGCTAGATCGCGAGCATGCTGTTGCCCTGAATGGACAGCAGCGTCAGGTTTCCGGTGGCGTAGGCCCCGGTATCGATGTTGGCCCGGTTCTCGAGCAGCTCGGCCTGCTTCACCGGCGTATGGCCGTGCACGACGTATTTGCCGAAGCGCCTATTGCTTTGCAGGAACTCGTCCCTGATCCACAACAGGTCCTGCTCGCGCTGCTCGGAGAGCGGAATTCCCGGACGCACCCCTGCATGGACGAAGAAGAAGTCGCCGCATGTGAAGGTCGGCCGCAACTGGCGCAGGAACGCGATGTGCTCCGGCGGCATCACGGATGTGAGCTCGCGAACCAGATCGGGCAACTCGTCCTTGCCAAGGCCGGGCGCGGCCGATACGCCGTACGACATCAGGGTCTGGAGCCCGCCGAACTGAAACCATTCGGCGGCGCGGGCGGGATCTTCCAGCACCGAGGTGAAATAGGCCTCGTGATTGCCCTTGAGAAAGACGGTGTTGCGGCGGCGGCTGCGGTTGATCAGGAGATCGAGGGTATGACGCGAGTCCGGTCCGCGATCGATGTAGTCGCCGAGGAAGACCTCGATCGCGCGATACGGCCGGCTGTTCGCCATGTCCGCATCGATCACGGCGAACATCTGCTCGAGCAGATGGGCGCAGCCGTGGATATCGCTGATCGCATAGATGCGCACGCCGTTCGGTAGCTTCGGCCGGGGCGAATTTCGGGGCGCAATCATGGACATGGGGTGCAACTCTTTCAAAGAGCTTCGCCCGGGATGTCAATATGCTATCGGCGAATTTGGGTGTCCGAGCAGGTTTTTTTCTACCCCTGCCGGCAAGCCTGCGCCTGCTCGATCATTCACCAGCGTTGCGAATCACCCGTCCCCAAGCTTGCGCGAGGCTGGCCGAGTTGCCGCTGTCGAACGATGGTGCGGCCTTGCCGCGATAGGCGGCCTCTCGCGCGCGGACCAGAACCGCGCCGCAGAAATAGCCAAGCTGGAGCACCGACGCGAAAACGAGGATCGTCACAACGATGTGAGCTGAATCATGTCCCCGCCAGGCGGAGCCCGCACCGAGGATCGTGGCGCCGAGAACGATGGCGGGCGGCAGGATGAAGATTCGGAATCGGCCTCCCAGCAACGATCCGATCAGCAGACTGAAAATGGCAACCGTACTCACGACGCAACTCCTCGAATTGGTCACGAGTGTTAATGGCCGCGGCCTAATAACGGCTTAAGCGGCATGGTTGAACAGCCGTTCAAATGCGCGCGACAATGCTGTGCGAAAATGACGCGATTTGGTGTGAAACGCGGCGTGATGCCTGCTTAATTGTCACGCGTGTGACAGTAGTTTGAGCATTGTTTTGCTGCGACGCTGCATTGCATGAAAATCGATTTGATTTTTTCGGTGCACTGCCGCAATGTCGCTTTGTTTAGTTAAGATATACTTCGGCGCACATCGAAAAAATTAGATCGATTTGCTCGCAATTCTGATTGCGAGTGGTGACGAGGCAGCGAGGTTCGGATGGCTGTAGCAACTTACGGTTCGGAAAACTATTATTCGGTTATCTCGAACCGACGCGGTGCCCTCCAAAGACCCCTGCAAGTGGCTTTGATCGCCGGAGACTTCGTCGCCGTACTGCTCAGCTATTTCGTGGCGAGCGGCCTGTATCGCGTGCTCGTGATCGAGCAGGACTCATCCGTCGGAGCAGGCCTGGTCGTCGGCGCGGTGTTCGTGACCATCGCTTACTTCCAGGGCGTCTACGATCACCATCGTCTGCTGAACACGGTCTGGCAGCTGCGCAAGGCCCTGGCGGTCTGGCTGATCTCGCTCACTATTCTCGCCGTCGAGGCGTTCCTGCTCAAATCGTCCGCGGACCTGTCGCGCGGAACCACGCTGCTGTTCGCCGCGACCGGCGGCGTCGCCTTGGGCGGTCTGCGCGTGCTGTGGCGCCTGGCGCTGACCTCGAGCTACGCCAAGGGCCGTCTGGTGGACCGCAAGGTCGTGCTGCTCAGCCTCAAGCCTCTCGATTTCACCTCGACCCGGTTCAAGGATCTGCGCAAGCACGGCTTCAACGTCGTGCGACATTTCGTGCTCGATCCGTCTGAAGAGGGCGCGGGCTGGGATCACGAGATTCGCGACATCACCCGTCAAGCGCGCACGGCGGATGTGGAAGAATATCTCCTGGTCATCGACTGGGACGAGATGCCGCTTCTCCAGAAGCTGAGCCAGCATCTGCGCGTTGTCCCCCAGCCGATCCGTCTTCTGCCGGATTTCCCGATCGCCGATCTGGTCTCGCGTCCGTTCCAGCCCGTCAGCGGCACGGTCGCGATCGAGATCCAGCGCGCGCCGCTCAGCGTGTTCGAGCAGGCGCAGAAGCGCTGCCTCGACATCGGCCTTGCCTCGTTCGCGCTTCTGCTGCTGGCGCCGCTGCTGATCACGGCTGCGATCATGATCAAGCTCGATTCCAAGGGCAAAGTGATCTTCAAGCAGGCCCGGCGCGGCTTCAACGGCAAGCAATTCGATATCTGGAAGTTCCGCTCGATGACGGTGGCGGAGAACGGTCATGTGGTCACGCAGGCGACGAAGAGCGACGCGCGGGTGACCCGTGTCGGCCGTGCGCTGCGGCGGACCAGCATCGACGAACTGCCGCAGCTCTGGAACGTTCTGCGCGGCGAGATGTCGCTGGTCGGGCCGCGCCCGCATGCGCTCGCGCACGACAATTACTACGATCCGATCATCAGCAACTACGTGTACCGGCATCACATGAAGCCGGGCCTGACCGGTTGGGCCCAGGTCAACGGCTTCCGCGGCGAGACGCCGACCATCGATCTGATGGAAAAGCGGGTCGAATACGACATCTGGTACGTCAGCAATTGGAGCATCTGGCTCGACTTCAGGATCATCCTGAAGACCGCGCTGGCGCTGATTCATCAGGAAGCCTACTGAGCCAGGCCGACGTCGGGCGCGCGTTGCCGCGCCCGACCCGCACGCCGCCCGTGCAGAGGGGAAACGGCCTGCATTTTGCAGCATGTGATTCGTTGCTGCCCCTTTGACGATTTGCCCCCCCCAAAAAACGCCGAGCCTTGCAGATTGAGCCATCGCCTCGCCAAGTTCGTCGCCTTGCCGTTGCTCGTCACCTGGGCGATCGCTGCCGCCTGTTCTCATGCGAACGCGTTGGAGTGGGGGGTCGGCGGACCGCCGCAAAAGCGCAGGGATCTCGCGCCGATCTTTCAGCTCATGAGGGAGCGCGGGCTCACGCAATACAGGACCGGTCTCAATCTGACGCAAGATGCCGAGCCGGGCGAAGCCGCGATGTTCCGGCAAACCATTGCGCTTGCCAGAAAATACTCGATCACGCTTCACCCTTTGGTCAACTTCCCTTTCCGCTACGGTGACCGCACCGACAAGGGGCGGTACCCCAAAGGAGACCGGGACGCGCTCTACAGGCAGGGCTACGACCGCACCTACGCGTTCGTCCGGCAATTCAAGGACGATGTGTCCGACTGGGAGCTTGAGAACGAGATCAACCTGTTCGCGGTCGATTCCGACGGGAAGAAGCTGTTCGGGCGCGGCATGACCGCGGCAGACTTCGAAATGCCGGTGATGGAAGACTGGGCCCAGGTGTTGCACGGCGCGTCCGATGCCATCGACCAGATCAACCGCGAGACCGGAAGTCGTCTGCGCAAGGTGCTGAACACGACGTCGACGATGCTGGGCTTCCTCGACTTCATGGAGTCCCGGGGCGTGAAATACGACGTGATCTCCTACCACTATTACGAGGTGGCGGGGCAGAATCCGCATCGGCACTGGAATGGACGCAATCCGCCCTTCGACCTCTTCAAGAAGCTGGCGTCCTATCACCGCCCGGTGACGTTCAACGAGGTCAATTGCGCCGAGATCTACAAGCCGGCCTATGGAAATCGGCCTGGCGATCCCCTGACGGAGCAATGCCTCCGGTCACTGCGGGACACCTTCCAATATCTGAAGAACCAGAAAGACGTCGAGATCGAGAGCGTGATGGTCTACGAGCTGTTCGACGAGCCGCAGAAGAAGCCGCCGGAGAACAGGTTTGGGTTGATGTACGAGATCGACAGGCCCAAGGTTGCGCTCTTCCTTCTTTCGGAATTTGCCGGCGGCCGCCTGTCGGCTGAAGAATCGACTGAGTTGAGAACCAGGGGACTGTAGCTTTCGGTCTCCGTGCGAAGAAAAGAACCTGCAATGCCTTTACCTGGATCTGAGCGCGTCAACACCGAGAAGTCGGGCAGCATCTTGGGATTCAACGGGCTGCGCGGTCTCTCGGTCGTCCTGGTCTATCTCAATCACAAGTGCGGACTGCAGTTCTACTCGGGCAGCGTCGGCGTCTGGATATTCTTCATCCTGAGCGGCTTCCTGATCATCGGCGAGCTCAACAGGCAGCGAGGCAAGGTCGGGACGGCCGCATCCCGGCCCGCGGCGGAAATCGTCACCTTCTGGGTCAAGCGGGCGACGCGCATCTTTCCCGCATATTATGCGCTTCTCGCCATCCTGTTCCTGACCCGGTCCTATTTTCAGCACGCGGGGCCCGATCTCGGCTTCCGCTATCACGTCGTGTACCTGTCCAACTACTGGATCGGCAGCGTCATCGGCGGGACCGCTGGTCCCTTCGGCGTGCTCTGGACGCTCTCGGTCGAGCAGCAGTTCTACGTGATCGCGCCCTTCCTGTTCATCCTGCTTCCTCTGGAGCGCCATTTCGTCACCTGCATGAGCGTCGTCGTTCTCGGTGTGATCAGCCATTTCCTGATGTATTCGTCGGGCTTCAATCACACGGCCATCCATACCCTGTCGCCGTGGAATTTCAGCCTCATCGCGTTTGGCGGCGCGCTGACGATCTTGCATCTCCAGAGACGGGAATGGGCTCCGAACGGCAACGGCACGTTCGTCTGCCTTCTCATCGTCGGGTTCATGCTGTGCTCGAACGGCGTGATTTACGACGCCCCTTCGTATCTTTCCCCCGCGATCGACATTGCGATCGGGCTGTGCCTGGTCGCGCTGATCTGGTGGGTTCGCGCCAACCAGGACAGTATCTTTGTTCAAGCGCTGGAGTGGAAGCCGCTCGAGCATCTCGGGAAGATCAGCTACGGCTTCTATCTCGTTCACAACTTCATCCCGAACCCGCTCGGCAAGGCGCTCACGCTCTATGGCGGGATGTCGGTGCCCGACAGCGTGAAGATTACCGCGGGCGCAGCCATCGGCTTCGTCATCTCGTACGCTGTCGCGCATGTGTCCTGGAAGTACTTCGAATCGCCGATCCTGCGCAGCCGTCGCGGCCTGACCAAATTCTTCCTGCAATACCTGCCCGAAAATCCCTCGCAGGGCGTGCCGCGAACCGAGCTGAAATAGCCTAGCGGCTCATCCGAAAGCCATCGCCATCGACTGGATAACAGCGATGGCGAATTCGCAGGCCCTTCTCCGCGACGAAATGCGAGAACAATTCCCGATCGGCTTCGGGCGCGGTGCAGGTACGTTCGAGCAGAGCGACGCGCGCCTCGGCGCCGGCCGCCTGATAGAACGTAGCTGCGCTTGGGAACAGGCGGGCCTGGAAGATATCGGCGAAGTCCTGGGTGGCGTAATCCCTGAGCTCGGGCGAGGCCGCATTGAAGGCGCGAAGCGCCAGTGGCGCGCGGATGAGTTGGAGCCAGGCCTCGTGTGGCGCGAAGCGATAGGAAAGACTCAGCAGTTCCGCTGTTCGCGGCCCAAAGCCGGCCTGGCGAATTTCGGCCCAGTAGCTGCCGAACCAGCCCAGTGCTTCAGTCGGCGCGCATGCCAGCAAGGCACGGCTCGTCGACGCGACGGCGTCTGCATCGAGATCGATCTGCTTCAGGTCGCCTGCGCGTGTCGATTCGTCGGCGATTGCGAGCTGGAGCAGCAGGAGCTCGCGCAGCGTCTTGGCGCTGCATAGGCGACGGGCGGATGGCAAATTGTCCGATACGATCCGTCTCAGGCGATCGACTTCATATCGCTCGCCGCGCGCGACGCGTCCTGCAATCTGCGGAACCGCGGGATTGGTCACATCCGGGGCGATAGCCGCGATCCACGCCAGCGCGGCTGCGGCAAGCGCGATGGTCGAGCCGCGCAGAAGCCAGCGATAGGCGATCCCCGTTGCCTGTGCCGCCGGCTCGGTGGCGCTAGGCTCCCTCGACATAGTAGCTGTTGTAGTGCGAGCCCTTATACGCCTCGATCCTCTTGAGCATCTTCGGATTGGCGCGATTGAGCACGGCGCCCAGAAGCTTCTTCTGAATGCCTTCGGAGCTCGCCATCGACTCCTGGAGCGCGTTGCGGGTCGTACGGCCCCACTCGATGACGTAAACCATCGCATCGACGAGATGGCTGACAGCCTTGGCGTCGGTGACCGGCATCACCGGCGCCAGATCGATGACGATGTATTCGTATTCCTCTCGCACCACTGCAAGCAGGTCAGCCATCGCCTTGGAGGCGATGACATCTGCCGAGTTCACCATGCGCGATGCGACGACGGAGGGCAGGAAGTCGAGCCCGCTCTCCTTGCTGCGCTGGATATGATAGCCGAACGAGCGCGGATCCTTGAGGGCTTCGACCAGGCCGGTCTTGGAATGGGGGGCCAGCGCCCTGGTCAGCGAGCGGGTATGGAGGTCGCCGTCGATCAGTAGCGTGCGATGTCCGGTCAACGCGGTCAGATGACCGAAATTGGCGGCAACCGTCGTTTTTCCCTCTTTCGGCAAGGACGACAGGATTCCAATGATCTTGACCTCGCGCGACAGGCGCGCGACGTCGATTGACACCTTGATGTTCCGCAGCGTCTCCGCGAACCGCGAGAACGGGTGCTCGACGACGTAGCTGGATATGTTTCCTTCCGGATGATCTGCCGAAGCCCTCGCCGCGCGGATGTCGGGAAGAACGCCGAGGCATTTCACCCCGAGCTGATCCTCGACGTCGCTCGGAGATCGCAGCACGTCGCTCATCAGTTCCTTCGTGAAGGCCGCCCCGAAGCCGAAACAGAGACCGCCGAGCAGGCCGCCGACCAGCGCCAGCAGCGTCTTGGGCGAGCTCTTCTTGTCGGGTTTGACCGCCGTGCCGATGATGCGCGCTTCGCTGATCGGGAAGCTCTGGTTCTGCGTTGCGTTCTGCAGCTTCTCGAGGAAGTTGTTGTAGAGGTTACGATAAGTATCCGCCGCGCTTTCGAGGTCGCGCAGCTTGACCTGCGCCTGACTCGTGCTGCCGGCCTGGGATACGAGATTCTTGAGATTCTCCTCAAGCGCCGTCTCGCGGCTCTTGGCGATCTCGTACTCGCTGCGATATGCGTCCGCGATACGACGGACCTCGTCCGCGATCGCCTTGCGCAGCTCTTCCATTCGGTTGGCGAGGTTGACGGCCGCCTGGTGGGTCTTGCCGTAACGGCTCGACCAGTCGGCATATTGCGCCGCCAGGTCGAGATATTGGGCGCGCAGGCGCGTGATCACCGTGTTGTTGAGTGCGTCCGTCACGGTCGGCTGCACGAGATCCTTGTCGAGCAGCGCCTCGATCCGGTCGAGGCGGGCCTTGGCCTCGGCGGTCGCGGCATGAGCGGCAATAAGCTGAGAGTTGACGTCCGCAAGCTGTTGCTCGCTCATCAGACCCCGGCTGGTGCCCACGATGTTGTTTTGCGCCTTGAACGTCTGCACGGCGCGGTCGCTCGCCGTCGCCTGTTCACGCAGCTCGGCGCTGCGTTGCTGGAGCCACTCGCCGGCGCGCTTGGTCGACTGATATTTCGCCTCCAGCGCGCCTACGATGTAGGCGTCCGCAATCGCGTTGGCGATCTGCGCAGCCTTGTTCGGATCGATCGAACGGTAGTTCATCGAGAGGACATAGGTCGTCAGCACGCGCTCGACCTTAAGGTTCTTCTGGAGAAGCTCGACCGCGCCGCGCTCGACCCGCTCTTTGCTCGGAGGACCGTCCGACCCGAACATCGAGATGACCTTGCCGATGACCAGCGGAATCAACCCGGGATCCGAGCCGTTGAACTCCGGATCCTCGGTGAGCTTCAGGCGACGGACGATCGACAGGAGGAGGTCGTCAGACTGGAGAATCTCGACCTGGCTGTCGACGAAGCCCGGGTCGATCAGCGCGTTGGCGGTTCCGCTGTCCTTGTCCAGTACCTGGGTTTGGCGTGTGTCCATCAGGATGCGCGCATTTGCCGTGTACATCGGCGTTGCCACGATCAGGTAGACGAGAACGATCGCGAGCGTACCGGCCACGATGGCGACGATCAGCGGCCATTGGCGGCGTACGATGTCCAGAGCGCGCTCGGCGCTGAGCGTCGTGCCACCGACCTCGATGGCATATCTCGGGCGTTGCGGAAACTGATCTCGTGGCTGAAACATCTCTGGGAATCTTGAGGTTGTCACTCGGGAAGGGGAACGGGTTTGAACGGGTCGGCGAGTTCGGTCTTCCACTCACCCGACATCAGACCGGCGCTTGCACCCGGACCCGCCGGTGCATTGCTGGCCGTGGCGGGAGCCGGGCTTCCCGGAACGGGCGCAGCCGCTGCGTCCTGATCCGTGAGATATCCTTTGAGGACGGACCCGTCGTGCAGCTTGGCAACGAATTCGCTGATCCGGCGCGCGACGTCGGGCTTGGTCGCGATGCAGCGCTCTTCGGCACGGTGAAGCCCGGCGCCGATTGCGACACGGTCGGCCTGGCTCGCCTGGCGCAGCATGTCCCGAACCGGATCGAGCGCGGCTATGTCGGTCACCAGCAATCCGGTGAGCCGGCCCGAAAGCTTGTCCCTGTCGTTCTTCGACTGTCGCAACAAAACCGAGGGGTCCGAGACGAATGCGCTGACCGCGGACGACGGCGCTCGTTCGGCGCGATCGACGCATTGAGCCTGTGCCGGCGCCGACAGCGTCGCAGACACGGCAACGGCGATCACTGCCGCGATCCGTAAAACCGGCAGGGAGCCACGCAACAAGCTATCGAGTTTGATTAGGATCGCGCTCATATCTCGTTGCAAACTAGCGATGACGTATGGATTTAGGCCCTAGGTCCTTGATGACCCAAAACTATGTCAAATTCTTGTGCGGCGCAAAATATAAACCAGTACGGACCAAATTGCCATCCTTGCCCGCTCTGCATCCCCGTTTCGCATGAACGAAATTCTTGCTGCGATCAGGCGCGGATTCGGCGAATGGTTGCGCGCGCTCGTATGCGATAAGCATGAATTTTAGGCAAGCACCATGCCAAGGCAAAGGCGCGAGGGACGGTCTGGCAGACCATCGCCTCGCGCCTGTCGCAACCTGCGATTGAGGGCGGTAGAGCGAAACTTCGCGCGGTCTATTCGGAGGTCCGCAACATCGCGAGACGCGTGGCGCGCAGGCGCTCGCCATTCTCGTTGATCGCGACCCAGAAGCGCGGATTTCCGCCGGACTGCATCGAGATCCACTCGTAATCCGCGGCGTTCCAGGGGCGCACCGAAGCGGAAAGATTGTCCAGGACGAAGTCGCCGTCGGCAAGTCGCGCCACGAGCACGAGATGGCCCTGGCCGCCATTTGTCAGGACCACTGCGAGGCGCAGTGCCGACTTGGGCCAGCCCATCTCGATCAGTTGATGACGCTTGGTGACCGCGTAGTCGTTGCAATCGCCGGCGGACGGCGAAAGGCTCCAGCGCGCCACCATCGGATTGGTCGATTTCTGCATCGGTGTGATCGACGCGTTGACCGAGCTGTTCACCTCGCGCAGCATGCTCATCGCCCGGTCGCCCGAAGGCAGTGTCCGGTCGGCGGCGTCGCTCGCGCATTCGCCGTCGTTGTTCATGCAGAACTTGACGAATTGCAGCGGCGCGAGCGCATTGTCGTACTCGCGGATGAACGCGCTCTTCGCCTGATTGAGCGAACTGTCGTTCAACATCTCGGCCTTGGCGGCGGTGCCGGTCGACGCGATCCCGATCGCGACCAGCGATTTGATAATCCAGCTCATGACATCCCCGTCTCGCGTTTTCTTTTTTGACGCTACGGGTATCTCACAAACGATTTGAGCTTTGGTTCCGCGGAAATTTACAATTGTAGCTAAATAGGCCGGTCACGGGACCGGCCTGGGAGGGGTGGTTAACGGTTCCAGCCGTCAGCGCGACGGGCTTACCGAGGTCAGAACGGCGGTCGACGTCGCCGCAAACAGCGTCTGCGTCTGTGACGCCGCACCGGGCCCGCTCTGGTTCACGACCGTGGGTGCGGTCGAGCTTGCTCCGCCACCGCGTGCCTCCGCCGCGGTCGAACCAGGTCCGCCGCCGGCTGTGGTCTCGCCCGTCGGATCGGCGCCGTTGGTCGCTTCGGTCGGGATATCGCCGGTGATGCTGGTGAACGATTGGATCAGGTCGGGATTCTCGGTCTTGAGAACCGCCTCCTGGATCAGCTGGGCAACGCCGGGCTGCGACAGGACGCAAACCGAAGCGGCGGTGCCGAGACCAGCGCCGATGGCGCGGCTTTGATCGGTGCTGCTGGCCTTCGCCAGCGAGACAATGCCATCGACTGTCTCGGGACGCGCGGTCAGGAGGTCGCGCACAGCCGAGGCGAGGCCGCCTTGTCCGTCCTTGAACTGGTCGAGCAGCCCGCCGGGATTGGCCAGAAAGTCGGTGGCGCGCTCGGCTGAAACAACGCCCGTGTTGGCAACGCAGCCCGAGCTGACGCCCGTTGCGCCGAATGCTGCCGGCATTCCGGCGAAAATTGCCAGCGCTCCGACGATCACGGTGAAGCGCCTACCAGAATTCCAGCTCATTGCCCTGCCCACTTCAATCAATTTGGCTTTAAACTTCAATTAATTTGACTTTAGCTCGACTTGCACGGATTTGCCACGTTCTTTTCGCACCTGTGATGGTAGCGATTGCGCGAGGCCGCACCCGACGATGGCTGCGAAAAACACGCCGTAACCGGGTATCTGCAACGAGAAATCGATGCAGCTATGTGCAACTCCCAATACAGCGACGCTGGCGCCGATCACGGGTATGTAGCGGTCGCGTTTTCGGCGCAAGCTTCCGGTAAACAGATGGTAAAGATACCAGAGGCAGGCCAGCGCGATGACGGCGAAGGCGGGGATGCCTAATTCGACGGCAATTTCCAGCGGCGTGCTGTGAGCGCGGTCCCAGATGCCGAGACTGCCGAGCGTTGCGGGTCTGATGGCGGGAAAAACAGCTTCGAAATTGCCCAGCCCGACACCGAGCAGCCGATGATCAGCGATGATCCCCAATGATGCCTGGTACGCAGCAAGCCGCTGCGGATCGATCAGCCCGTGTTCGACGATTCGCCCCGCCACGAGGCCGCCTACGAGCTGCAAGAGCACGAGCCCTGCTGCCGCTGAGCCGCCGAGGACCAGCCACTTCCGCGATCTGCCGAGCTCGAGCGGCACGAGATAAAGGATGATGGCCAGCACGAACGTGCCAACCGACAGCAGCAGACCCGCCCGCGATCCGGTCATGGCAAGCGCGATCGTGCAGATCGCGAATCCCGCACCGAGCGCCACCGGCGCGGAGAGGATTTGCTCGAGCTGCGATCGCCAATCCGGTTGTTCCGGCGGCCCGCCTTCCTGGCGGTGCATGGTGCGCAGAAGCGGCACCAGAAACAGCAGGGCGCAGCTGCCCCAGAACGTCGCCGCCGTGTTTCGATTGACGAAGGTCCCTGTGGCAAAGCCCAGGTAGGCTTCTTTCTGCCTGAACAGCACCATGTCCGGTGCGATCAGCTCCGCCAGAATTCCGTACAATGCATACAGGCATCCCGCCCATGCCAGTATGCGTAGCAGCGAGCGTGCGGCTCCCGCATCGCTTGCAAGAATCACGGCGCGCGTGAAGGCGAGCGACAGCAGCAAGACCGATCCGAACGCCAGCCACGTTCCGCGTGCGGTGACCGAGAGACGGTCAGGCAGTACGAGGCCGAAAAAACGCCGCGGCAGTTCCCAGACCGCTGCTGATTCACTGGACGGATCGCTCCACGTTTGCAACGCCACGATGACAACCACCGCCGCGATCGCCACTGCCAATGGAATGAGCAACATGGCATTGCGACGGCTCACGGCCGAAAGATCGGCGGTCAGCAGGCTGCAGACGAGCAGAAAATTCCAGAAGCAAATCCACGCGAGGTCGAGGGATCCGAGCGGAAGTGGCGCCAGCACAAACACGGCTGTGGCGAAAAATCGCGATATCGCGCCCAAAGGCCCCTCTGTCATTCAACTCAGCCGCGATGGAGCTATCAGAACTTCGCGCGAGATCAAGTTAATGCGAGGCTAGGTCGTTGATGGCCATTCGCAACATTGCAAACAAGGCCGCAGCTCGCGCGTGCAGCCCTGATCTGTTCCAAACGCAATGCCCGTTGCCTCACGAAAGCTGAATTGAAGTCTATGAGCATGTCGTCGGAGCAAAGATGCCGACCGGCGTCTTGCTGCCGCATCTGTCGTGCACTGTCCTGGTCGAGATCGGCGCTTCGCGGCTCTTTTCAGTTGAATAAACCACCCGGTGGAGGCATTATATTGCACCGCAGCATTTCGCTTTGGTCGAATCGTAGAGCCTCTATCAAGTGCTAGCTCATCAAACAAAGGCGCACTACGTTCCGCTGGACAGCGTTCGTGGCCTCGCCGCCCTCTGCGTGGTCGTCCATCACTTCGTCGGATCGGATCCGCTCGCCGCTGCGCTGCCTCATCGCGCCTGGATCGACGTCGCGTTTTTTCACAATTCCTGGCTCTTCGTCGATTTGTTCTTCGTGTTGAGCGGCATCGTGATCTCGATGAGCTATGTTCAGTCCGAATTCAGCGGGTTCGACTTCCGAACGTTCACCTTGCGTCGTATCGCACGCATCTATCCGCTGCACATCGTCATGCTGTTCGCCTTTCTGGCGTTTCGGCTGATGCGGCTCACGCTCACCGAACTGGACCTGCTGCACTTCTCGACCAACGAGACGGCGGATCTCCAGGTTAACAATGTGTACTCGTTTGTCGCGAATGTGTTCTTGCTCCATGCTATGGGCGTGCTCGATTATCTGAGCTGGAACGGCCCGAGTTGGAGCATCAGCGCGGAGTTCTACACCTATCTCGTGTTTGGCGCCGTCGTCGTCCTGTCGCAGCGCCTTGGCTACATCAGGCTCGTCTATGTTTTCAGCGCCGTGCTGGCGGTGATGGGCGCGGCTCTCATTATCTTCGTGCTCAAGAATGAAACGCTCGATTTCCAGACCAACGCCTTCACCCGATGCTTCCTGGGCTTCTTCGTCGGCGTGCTCACGCTTCGTTTCGTCTCGGGAAAAGGTCGTTCAGTGAGCCCCTTCGTTCAGTCGGCCTGCCAGATCGGTGCGGCCGTCGTCGCCATCGTGCTGGTTTCCGTCGTCGGCTTCGACGAACGGCTCAGCTTCGTGGCGCCGATCGTTTTCGGCGCCCTGCTGGGCTCGCTGATGGCGTTTCCGGAGCGGCTCCTGCCGAAGCTGCTGTCCGTCCGTCCGCTGGTCTGGCTGGGCAAGCGCTCCTATTCGATCTACATGACGCATGCGCTGATACTTGTCCTCATCCAGTACTTCGCGCGTGGCGTGGGCACCGGGCGCCTGCAAATCGTGGACAACATTCTTCCCGGACTAGCAGCCTCACTGCTGCTCGCCGTCTTCGTGGCCGCCGTGCTCGTGCTCTCCAACCTCACCTACCTCTGGGTCGAGATGCCGGGGTCGCGGTTCGTGCTTCGGCTTTTCAATCGCCGCGCCGTTCCCGCTGTGGTCGCGGCGGAGTGACGGGCATGTCCAGCAGCTCTTCGGCTCTACCGAGGTCGGACTGGCGCATGGTCGATCCGGCGGCCTTGCCCCGGCATCACCAGCAGGAGGGCAGTGCATTCTTCAGTCTCGAGGCTATCGCGCTCTTGCTTTATTTCTACCGCGATGCGCTCGCAGGCGCGCTGCGCTATTATCTGGCCGTTCTCAAGATCAGCCCGCTGTGGTTCCTGCCTGACATTTTCGCGCTGGTCTGCATTTTTGCCTTCGTGCAGCGCTACGTCCTGATGGGGCGTAACCTCGTCGCGATCCTCACGCTGTTCTACATCTGCTTTGCGCTTTACCTCGGATACGTGTTCCTGGGCTATTTCAGCGGCATGATGTCGTCGTTCAAGATGATCGCGCCGGTGTTCGTCGGCTTCTGCTTCTGCGGGCGCAATTTCGGCGACTACGATCGACTGCTGCGGTGGCTTCACCCGATCTTCTACCTGACGATCGTCGGGATCATATTGTCGTCCCGCATGCAGTTGCCCTGGGTGGGATATGCCTACGAGACTTTCGGCACGACGCGGCAGGCGACGCGGCTGTGGTGGTCGGCGTCCGAGACGCGCCTCGCCGGACTTGCCGCCGACAGCACGATGGCCGCATTCTTCGTGTTCATTTCGTTCACGATCAGCTCGGTGCGCCGGAGCCTGCTGTGGTGCCTGTTCTGGGCCCCGATCGGTCTCTACGCCATCAAATTGACCACGAACAAGACCTCGCTCGGCGTGATGGTGATCTACGTCGCTTGCCTGATCATCGTTCGCCTCGTTCCCGAGCGTGAGAAGTTTCCCATGCTGCGGCGCATGGCGCTGCTGTCGTTCCTGTCGATCCTCGTGCCCGCGGTGCTGATCGCCCTGTTCTCCGGCAACGGGCTTGTCAGCATGTCGCGCGGCCTGTTCAGCCTGCAGGACCGCGTCAACAACAGCTGGCAGTTGCCGTTCGTCTACATGGCTGAGCTTATGCCGGTCGGTTTCTTCACCGGCTGCGGCCTCGGTTGCTTCAACTATCCGCAGCTGCTGTTCTCGAACAAGCTCAGCTATTACGTTCCGGTGGATAATTTCTACCTCGGCACCTACCTGATGTTCGGGCCGATCTTCGTGTTGTTCATGGTCATGGTCATCCTCGCGGTCGCAAGGACCAGGGACATCTACAAGCTGTCTTTCGCGGTCGCCATGAACCTCTTCACCATCACCGTGCTGGCCTATGGTCCGGCAAGCGGCTTGATCATGCTCGGCGTCGCCTTCAGCGAAGTCTTCGCCCGAGAGAGACGTGACGAGACCGTCGCGGACGCGGTGCCACTCGCGCCTGACGTCGACGATCTGGTCTCTCGGCCGGCATGATCGCGATGTTGCCGCATGCAATGAGCTGCAGTGCGCAGCACGGGCGCTGGTCCGGAACTTTCCTTCATCTTGATATCGGATCGCGGCGGTGAGCGCAGACAGCAAGAATTTCGTGGAGGCGATCCAGGGGCTGCGCGGCGTCGCCGCGCTCACCGTGCTGATCGTCCATCTTCAGGACATGCCGCTTCTGGCAGGCTTCCTGCCTCCGATCTGGCCGTGGCTGGAAGCGACTGTCAACATGGGCGGGCACGGGGTCGAGCTGTTCTTCATGATCAGCGGCTTCCTGATTCCGGCGAGCCTGATGCGTCACCGCAGCGTCGGGAAGTTCTTTCTCGATCGCGCCCTGCGAATCCTACCCGTGTTCGTGATCCTGCACCTGATCCTGTTCACGGCAGGCCCCCTGGTTGGCTACAAGTTCTTCAAGGGGATCGATCTGCCGACCTATCTCAAGCTGTTCTTCGTCAATCTGGCGTTCCTGCCGGACGCGCTGGGATTGCCGATCGGCCAGCAGAACGCGTGGACACTGAGCTACGAATGGGCGTTCTACATTCTGTTCGCGGTGATCTTCGTGATGTTGGTGCGGCGGAGGAACTGGCTGCTGGCGGCGCCGTTCATCCTGCTCGGTCTCGCGGGCATCGCCTTTCGGCCGATCGCCGCGTTCTTTCTGGTCGGGCTGTTGTTCAGCCTGATCGATTTGCGGATCCGCGTCGTCGGCTGGCCCGGATTGCTGGCGGGCATCCTTTGCGGGATCGCGATGTACGTGTCGATCGAATATGCGCATCCGCTGGTCGGGCTGTTGCCGGGCGCGCTGCTGTTTGGAATGGTCCTTGCTCCGGACTCCGGTATTGCCGTCGCTTTGAGCGGCAAATTCCTGCAGTTCCTCGGAAAGATCAGCTATAGCCTCTATTTGGTCCACCCTTTTGCGCTATTTCCGTTGCAGGTCATCGGAGTGAAGCTGGCCGCGCATGGCGTCAATCTCTGGCTCCTCTGGGCCGGGTTCGCGGGCCTCGGCCTGATTGCCGCACTGATAGCGGGAACTGTCAGTTACGAGCTGATCGAAGTGAGACTCCGCCGCTTGCTCGATCCGGCGCTGCGGGGCCTGTTGTTTGGAGTGCGCCGTGAAGCTCGCTATGTCGCCTGAGCGCGTCCTTTCGCAATCGTTTCAGCCGGATCACATACGAGAGACGTCATGATCATCAAGAACCTGCTCTCGATGTCGAGCGTGAACGTCGTGAAGTCGGCCGTTCAGTTCCTCATCACGCTGCTGATCACCTATTTCGTGACGCCCACGGAATTCGGGCTCGTGGCGTTTTCGCTGCCCTTCATCGCCTTCATCTCCATGCTGACCGACCTTGGGCTGTCGAGCGCGATGATCCAGCGGACGTCGCTCACCAGGGAGGAAGCCGGCGCGGCGACGACTCTGATGGTCGCGATCGGGATTGGTTGTGCCCTGGTGCTGGCCGCCGCCTCGAAGCCGCTGGGGGCTGCCGTCGACATGCAGGGGCTGCCGTCCGTGCTCGCCGCTCTCTCCGGTTCGGTCGTCTTGTCCATTTCCGCGATGGGGCCGCGCGCGGTCCTGGAGCGCTCCCTGCAATATCAGACCATCGCCTTGATCGAAGCCGGCGCGGCTCTGGCTTCCGCGACGGTGGGCGTGGCCGGAGCCCTGCTCGGATGGGGGATCTGGGCGCTGATCGCATACTATGTCCTGATGCAGGCGGTGCGCGCCGTCGCCTTCTATGTGAACACCAGGCGCCATATCCATCTGTCCTTCAAATGGCGCGGCGTCGCGCTGATGCTGTCGTTCGGCGGTTGGGTGCTGGCCTCGAACGTCCTCAACTTCACTGCGAGAAACGTCGGCAATCTCATGATCGGCGCCAAGCTGGGCGCAGCGGCGGTCGGTCTGTTCGGTCTCGCCTTCCAGTTCATGACGCTTCCGCTGATGATCCTGTCGTGGCCTGGCGGCGGCGTTCTGATGGCCACCCTGAGCCGGATGAACGGCGAGCGGGAACAGGAACGGCGCAGGGCGGCGATCTGCGCGGTGCTCGGCATGACCGCGATGATCACATTCCCGGCAATGATCTACCTGACGTTCGGGCTGAAATATCCCGTTGCGACGTTCCTCTCGCCGCATTGGCAGGAAGTCCTGCCGCTGATTGCCATCCTTGCGCCGGCAGGCGCGGCGCAGTCGATTGCGGCCTATGCCGGACCGATTCTGCTCGCTCACAACAAGGCCCGGCTCCAGTTCTGGGTGAGCACCGCCAACAGTGCCAGCATGATCCTCGCCTTTGTCGTGGCGTTGCCGTTCGGGCTCACGGCCGTGGCGGTCGTGTACCTGATCGTATCGATCCTCGTTTGCGTCCTGATGCTGATGATTGGAGCCCGCAACTGCGCGATCTCCTATGCCTCTTTGTTGGGCGCCCTGATGCCGGCCACCGTCGCCACCGCACTCGGCGCATTGTGTGCACTCGTCGCCACGAAGGCAGACGTCGCAAGCCTGTCACATTGGCTGTTGGCGACGGCCGTCTATGCGCTGATCGTGCTTGGCAGCTACGTGATATTCAGGCGTCGCATCTGGAACAGCATGCAATCGCTGCTCGGCGGCTCGGTTCCGTCGATCCAGGCGAATGTTTCCTCGGCAGGTTAGTAGAGATCGTTTGATGTCATCAGTTGAGGGAATGAGCGGCAAGTCCCAAGCGGGAATTCCGTGGCGCGAGGACCTGATGGCAAACACCGGCAGGTCCGGTGTGGCTGCCGCTTTCGTCGCCATGCTGACGAGCCCGGGCTTTGCCGTGATCACGACCTGGCGCATCGCCAGGATGCTGCGATTCCAGACCCGCTGGGGACATCAGATCACCTGGCTGCTCGTGCGGGCGCTGATGCGGCGCGGCTGCTACATCTCGGTTCTCGCGGAGATCGGTCCAGGGCTGATCTTGCCGCATCCGACCGGCGTCGTGATCGGCGAGGGGGCGCGGATCGGTCGCTCCGTGATGCTTTATCACAACGTCACGCTCGGCCGGCGTGCCTGGGATGAACCGGGTTGCCCGACCATCGGCGACGGTGCCGTCATCTACACCGGTGCCGTGATCGTTGGCCCGACTTCGATTGGTGCGGGAGCAAACGTTGCCGCCAACGCGGTCGTGACGCGTGACGTCCCGCCGCATTCCGTCGCCGCGGGAGCACCTGCGCGGATCGTGCGCTCGGAAGCACCAGGTCGCCTGCGCGCCTGACGGCCCGCGAACCGACGGCGAGGTTCCCGGCGATCCGCGTTTGGTCCGCCGGTTCAACCCGGTCACAATTCTGATTGCTTGCCATGTATAGTTGTGTCCGGAAACGTCTCGGACACAGGAAGCAAGCCCATGTCGTCGATCATTACCGATTTTTCGCAGGTCTATCCCTATCTCGACGGCTCGAAGTTCAAAGACACCATCGTCGTGCAATATCGGGGCGATGGCGACGTCAAATACAGATGCGACGTCCTCGTGGA
This sequence comes from Bradyrhizobium sp. 613_E4_N2_2, assembly GCF_052075995.1. Taxonomy (NCBI): domain Bacteria; kingdom Pseudomonadati; phylum Pseudomonadota; class Alphaproteobacteria; order Hyphomicrobiales; family Nitrobacteraceae; genus Bradyrhizobium; species Bradyrhizobium sp. 613_E4_N2_2. The sequence goes on along the minus strand of NZ_CP197234.1, from coordinate 7,322,575 downwards.
CATCTGTCGGGGCAAGCGCGTCCTGCATGTCGGATGCTGTGATCATCTGCCGCTCATCAAACGAAAGATCGACAACCGGGACTGGCTGCACGGCCTGATCACCGAGTGTTCCGAATACACCGTCGGCGTCGACATCGATGCGGATGCGGTGCGGGAGGCGTCGCGGATTTCCGGGCTCGACAACATGGTCGCGGGCGACGTGACGTCCGGCCAGAAGATCGATGCAATATCCGGCCGGAAGTTCGACATCGCCGTGTTTGGCGAAGTCGTCGAGCACATTCCGAATCCGGTCTCGTTCCTGTCGCGCTTCAGGGAGAATTACGGCGACGTCGTCGATCAGATCGTGATCACCGTTCCGAACGCCTTCAGGGGTGGCAACATCAAGGGCATCTTGAAGAACGTCGAGACGATCAACAGCGATCACCGGTTCTTCTTCACGCCCTATACCATCGCCAAGGTCGCAATCGACGCCGGCTATGCGCCGGTCGAGGTGAAGATGGCCACCTTCATGCGCGCCGGAAAGCTGAAGTCGATGCTGCTGCGGCGGCTTCCGCTGCTGGCCGAGGATATCATCTTCATCGGTGCGGCCACACCCGCGCGGCCGCACTGACCTTGCTTCCCCCGTCGTCCCCGTTCAGCTGGCAGGGGGACCTGCCAGCTGGTTCGGCGTCAGACGAACAGGAAGTTGCCGTGATCCAGGTTGGCCGAATTCACATTCTTCAACAGGATGGAATCGGCCGAGGTGAGCTGGATCAGCGTGTCGGAACCTGATTGCGAAATCTGCAGGTGGCTGTAGTCGGCCACCAGTGATTTCAGGATTTCGATCGTGTCGTGGTTCGCCGCGGCTCCGGCGTGGAAGCTCTTGATCTGGTCGTTGCCGCCGTCGAACATGACGGTGGTCGTGCCCGGCGCCGCGGAGAAGACGTCGTTGCCGCTGCCGCCGGCCAGTGTCAGTCCCGCAGTCACCGCCGTGACGGCGTGGGTCCCATCGGTGTTGAGGACGTCGATCGAGAGCAGCGAGCCGCTGGTATTGTAGCTGTCGTGCTCGACGGCGCCCGGCAGGCCGGCGACCTTGAACTTGAAGACGTCGGACGTTCCATCGGCGTTGTTGATGGTTTCGGTCGTCTTGACCCCGGTGCTGTCGTAGACATCGGAGACCTTGCTGCCGTCCGCCTTGACCACCTGCGTGTAATCGAGCGTACCGTCCGCGTGCGACCGGGTGATCGAGGTCATCTTGCCCGCGGCGTCGATGTGCTGCTGCTCCGTGACGTAGCTCTTGCCGGTGATGTTGTAGATCGTGTTGTCGTGCGAGCCGTCGGCGTTGTTGGCGTAGACCGCGGTCTTGACGCCCGACGTGAACACGGTGGTCGAGTTTGAGCCGTCCTTGTTCAGCACGTAGTCGCTGGTGAGACTGCCGCTGCCGTCGAACAGCTTCGTTTCCTTGGTGCCGTCGGCGTTGACGACGTAGATCGACGAGTTCAATCCGTTCGCGTAGTTCGTCGTCGTCACGTCGCCGCCCGCCGTCTTGTGAACGTCCTGGACCAGAGCTCCCGACGAGTTGTACGTGTCCGTCGTGGTCGATCCATCGGCGGCATTCAGGATCTCGCTCATCTTGTGGCCGGTGCTGTCGTAAAGGTCGGTGACCTTGCTGCCGTCGCTGTTGATCACCTGCTTGTAGGCAAGCGTATCATCGGCGTGAAGGCGGGTCAGGGCCGTAAGTGCGCCGGCGGCGGTGAGGTGTTGGATCTCGGTCGTATAGCTCTGGCCCGTGATGTTGTAGAAGGTGTTGTCATGGCTGCCGTCGGCATGGGTGACATAGAGCTTCGTCTTGACGCCGGCGGAGTAGACCGTGTTCGAGGACGAACCGTCCTTGTTCTGGATGAGGTCGCTGGCGATGATCCCGCTGGAATCGTACAGCTTGGTGTCCTTTGACCCGTCGGCGTTGACCACGTAGACCGACGCCAGCTTGGCGCCGTTGTAGTTCGTCGTCGTGGTGTCGCCGGAGCTCGTCTTGGAGACCTCCTGCTTCAATGCGCCGGTCGATGCATCGTAGATGTCGGTCGTCGTGCCCGACGACGTGACGGTGATGACCGAGATCTTGTGGCCTGTGGAATCGTACTGGGTCGTGACCTTGCTGCCGTCGCTGTTGACCACCTGGCTATAGGCCATCGAGCCGTCGGCATGGGTACGGCTGACCAGAAGCAGCTTTCCGCTCGGATCGATGTGGTCGTGCTCGTTGGTATAGGACTGGCCGGTGATGTTGTAATAGTAGTTGTCGTGGCTGCCGTCGGCATTGGTGCCATAGACCTTGGTCTTGACGCCGGCCGTGTAGAGCGTGTTCGAGGACGAGCCGTCCTTGTTCTGGATCAGGTCGCTCGCGATGATGCCGTTGGAATCGTACAGCTTCGAATCCTTCGATCCGTCGGCGTTGACCACGTAGACCGACGCCAGCAGCGAGCCGTTGTAGTTGGTCGTGGTCACGTTGCCGGAGGTCGTCTGCACGACCTGCTGCTTGAGCGCGCCCGCGATGGTATAGAAATTGGTCGTGGTGGCCGTCGACGTTATGGTGACGGCCGAGGTCTTGTGGCCGGTCGAGTCGTACTGGGTCGTGACCTTGCTGCCGTCGCTGTTGAACACCTGGCTGTAGGCCATGGTGCCGTCCGCATGGGTGCGGCTGACCGACAGCAGCTTGCCGCTCGCGTCGAGGTGATCGTGCTCGCCGGTATAGGACTGGCCGGTGATGTTGAAATAATAGTTATCGCGGCTGCCGTCCGCGTTGGTGACGTAGGCCTTGGTCTTGACGCCTGCGGTATAGAGCGTGGTCGACGACGAGCCGTCCGCGTTCTGGACCACGTCGCTCGCGATGACGCCCTTGGCGTCGTACAGCTTGGAGTCCTTCGAGCCGTCGGCGTTGACGACGTAGACGGACACCAGCAGCGAACCATTGTAGTTCGTGGTGGTCACGTTGCCGGAGGTCGTCTGCACGACGGTCTGCTTGAGAACGCCGGCTGTGGTGTAGAAATCGGTGCTGGTCGCCGTCGATGTCACGGTGACGACAGAGGTCTTGTGGCCCGTGGCGTCGTACTGGGTCGTGACCTTGCTGCCGTCGCTGTTGTAGACTTGGCTGTAGGCCATCGAGCCGTCGGCATGCATCCGGACGACTGATAGAAGCCTCCCGCCCGCGTCGAGCTGGTCGTGCTCGCTGGTATAGGACTGGCCGGTGATGTTGTAATAGTAGTTGTCGTGGGTGCGGTCGGCATTGGTGACGTAGACCTTGGTCTTGACGCCGTTCGAATAGAGCGTGTTCGAGGACGAGCCGTCCTTGTTCTGAACGAGGTCCGCGGTGAGATTGCCGCTCGTATCGTAGGTCTTGGTGTCCTTGTCGCCGATCGCCGAGACGGTGACGTCACGCACCATCTTGCCGCCGGTATAGGCGATGTTCTCCGACGAGCCGTCGGTATTGAGCGTTACCTTGCTGGTGATGACGCCGTCGGTGAAGTTGGACGTGCTGGTCGACAGAAGCTTTGCGGAGGAGTCGTAGACCCTGGTGACGCTCCAGGTGTCGGTCGAGTTGGTGACGGAGAACTGGTAGCCGCCCTGGATGGCCGCGAGCGCCTTCCCGTAATGCGAGATCATGTACGCCATGGTGGCATCGGAGGCGACCGGAAGCACGTGGGTGTCGGTGAGCGTGATGGTCTCAAGCGAATCCGAGGCGTTCAGGTCGGACATCTGCGACACGATGTCGGCGGCGGTTCCGCTGACGTCGGTCACGGCGGGCGGTGCAGAGCCGCCTCCTGCGGGAGCGTCGATCTCGATGATGAGCGGGTGGTCCGTGATCGGAACCACGATCTGGCTGACATCGGTGTAGGTCGCGATCGGCGAGCTGCCCTTTAGCGGGTCATAGACGTTGATCAGGTGGTGGACGCTGCCCAGGTTGACGGTAACCGATATCGTCGGATTCGCGATCTCGGTGTCGGTGGCGTCGTTCCAGACCTTGGGTTCCGCCCAGACCACGAGCTCATAGGCGCCGTTGCTCTTGCCGAGAACCATGCTGTTCCCGCTCGCCGGCATGTTGTCGAGCGTATAGTTCAGCGAGGCAGTCGGCGTGTGGCCGCCCTTGCCGTCGTCGGCCAGGATCGTCGTCAGATTGTGGACCGCGGTCGCCGCGAGCTTCGGGGTTCCGTCGGCGTTGAACAGGCCCCAGTGCGATTCGGGATCCGTAGGGTCGTTGCTCGCCGAGGCGTCGAGCAATTGATAGAGATAGGTGGTGCTGACGCCGTCCTTGTAGGCATCGACCAGCGTGTTCAGGATCGATTTCGCCTGTACGTTCTCGCTGGCGCCGACATACGGGGTATCGCTCTTGGTCGTATATCCGGTCTCGGTGATCACGACCGGTTTGCCGCCGGTGACCGACGTGGCGTTACCGAGCAATTGCTCGAGGGCGGTTTCGGGTGTCAGGCCGGTGCTGACATAGGCGTGAGAGTTGGCGTAGTCGGTCGACCCCGACATGTTTCCGAGATTGGCGTAGTCGGCCGAGTCATTATAGCCGATCGACAAATTGTAGACGGGGATATCCTTGAGCGCGGCGTCCGCCTTGATGGCGCTGTAATAGACAGCCTGGAACTGCGCTGCGGCCGAGACGCTCGAGCTCCCATTATAGCTGAAGCCCTGGATGTTGACCTCGTTGAGGCCTTCCAGCGCGATGACGCTGCCGGGATGGCTGGCCGCGAACTCCTTGACGGATTCCAGATAAGACTGGAGCGCAGCCGCGCCGCCGGCCGGAACGCCCGACGGAACCACGAGGTCGAATTTGTAACCGTCCTTCGCAAGTCCCTCGACGATCGGTTGCGCTTCCGGGCTCGTGGCGAGTCCGCCCCGCAGTTTCGTCACCCCGAGATAATTGAGATTGTCCTCGACGAGGGCGAGGTTGTCGTAGGCGCCCCAGGAATATCCAACGTGAACATTGACGCCGATGGAACTGACAAAGGTGCTCGCCGACAGGATCGTCTGATCTGGTGATGCGGTAGTCATCGGTATTTCGGAGCCTTTTCTGAAACGCGAGAGTTCGGTGCCGCCTGCGTCTGTCGTATCGGCCAATCTCTGTTTTTCGAGTTGGTGAGATCGGTAAAAATGGAAGCACCCGGAGATTTTCTCACCGACGCTTCCTGCGCGACGCCCACAGCGCACGAATCTGCGTGGACTGAGATTGATCGATGAAGACCACGGCAATGTGCTTGCAGCGTGACGTTCGAATGGCGATGCAACGACGATGTTCGATCGATGTTGTGCCGGTGCCTAATCGAAACGCATTTGCTTGTCGCGCGAGCAGCCTTGCTTCGAATCTATTGTGTTAAGCGCCGTTAAGCCTGTGGCGTGGGCGGATCGAGTTGCCTGCGAGTCACGACCGCAAAAAATATCGATCGAACTTCGAATGTGACAGTTGTTCGGGCGTTGAAGGCTTGCAGCGCGCTTCCGAATTTTCCCGCGTGCAGTCGGGAAGCGAGAAAGTAAATCTATGGAACTCGCCACCGGAGTTTTGTTTTCTCTCCTGGTCGCTGCGACATCGTGTCGACGTCAATGCAGAAGGATATCGAGTCTGTCTTTGGCCGATGAAGAAACCCCTCGTTGATGTGCAGGGCCAGTCGAACGAACGACGCCGACCAGATGAGAGGTCCAATCTGTGTGCACGAGGTGCGGCGATCGGTGCGTTGACGGCGGGACAATCGGTCGCGGACCCGGCGGGCAAGGGGCCGGGGGACGTTTCAACCGGGCGTTGCTTGCGGAATTTGAAGGGAACGCCGACTTCCGGCGGAAGGCGCGAACCCGAGAAGCGGACTTCGGACGTCGTCTGCAGTGCCGGGGCGGAGTGTCGCAGATCCGCAACGTCAATATGTTAGGCGCGCAACGCTGTTGCGGGCAAACCGCTGGCACGGCATGGAATTTGCCGCTAAGCACTGACCGAAATGTCGTCGATTGAACGGAGTAAGGCCATTCCCATGCAAGATCCCGCCCCGAATGTCATGTTTCTGGTTGAGGTCGTGAATTGCAATGACGGGATTGCATCCTATTGCGAGACCCTGGCCACGGGATTGCATGGCCGGGGCGTGCAGATCCACCTGGTCTCCGGTGCCGTGCGCTCGGACGAGAAGTCCGAATACAAGCGTCAGAAGCTGGCGGCGGCCGTCAAGGAATGGCACGTCATTCCGGGACTTCGGAAGTTGCCTTCGCTGTCGATCTTCATGCGGTTGTTGAAGCTGATCCGGAAGAACAACATCACCGTGATCAACGTCCACGGGCTGGGCATGCTGATGTGGGGCCGGCTGCTCGCGCTGCTCACCGGCGCGCGCTGCGTTGCGACCTATCATCCCTCGGTGCTCGGGAACATCGAGAAGGTGCAGAATGCGCCGCAATCGACCTTCAGCCCGGTCCAGGTCCTGTTCTTCAACCTCTTCTTTCCCCACACCCTCATTCTGATGTCGGAGGAATCGCTCCGGCATCTGCGCCGCTACGTGCTGTTCGGCAAGAACCGGATCGCCAAGGTCTATGGCGGCGTCGACACGGTTCATTTCCGGCCGCCCTCGGATGCCGAGCGCCGCGATGCGCGCGCGAAATTCGGCGTTGCCGACGGTGAGTTCATGTGCCTGCTGGCAGCCCGTCTCGCCTGGGTGAAGGGCCACGACCTCCTCATCAAGGCGGCGCGCAAGATCCGCGACGGCGCCAGTTCTCCGCCGATCGACATCAAATGCTACTTTGTCGGCAGCGGCGGAGCCGAGCGCGAGAAGGAAATCAAGTCGTTCGCTTATGCTGGCGAGAAGGACAAGGACACCTTCAAGTTCCTCGGGTTCATGGGCGACGTCCGCGAAATCCTCTGGGCCGCCGACGTGTTCGCGCTGCCGAGCCGGTTCGAGGGATTCCCGCTCGGCGTTGCCGAAGCCATGGCGACGGGCCTCATTCCGGTCCGGACTCCGGCGGGCGGCGCGACTGATCAGATCATCCAGGGCCAGACCGGCTTCATCGTCCCGTTCGAGGACGTCGACGCGCTCGTCGGTGCGCTCGAGAAGGTGGCCGACCCCGCGATGCGCGCCGCGCTGTCGCGCAATGCTCTTGCGCGCGCCCAACAATATTTCGGTGTCGGGCCGATGGTCGACGAGACTCTCAGGATCTACGGTTTGACCGGCGATACCAGCGGCAACGCGCTGGCTCACGCGGTGAAGGCCTGATCCTAACTGCGTGCCGAGGCCAGCAGATCGCCTCGCCACGTCACCAGAACGACGGCGAGGCCGGCAAAGACGATCTTTCCCGCGAGCCAGGTCAGGGAGTCCGACGGAGCCGCCGCTAGCATCGCGATCGCGGCGGCCGCAACGGTCGCTTCCAGGATCAGCAGCGCCCTTGGCGCCGCCCTGAACCGGATCAGCGGACCGCTGGCGAAGAGGATGATGAGCGCGGTGGCCAAGGCCGCGCTCGCGATCTGTCCCGCCACCGATATGTGCAGTAACGCGCCGATCGAGGATGCCGCCGACACCAGCAGCAGCTGGCACGCCGCGACGACGACCAGTCTCGTCGCCGATTTGGTTAGATGCGGCACGATCGCGAGCGTGGCCTGAAGGTGGGTGTGGAGGAAGTAGAAGATCGCCGCGACCGGCGCCGCGTTGAGGAAATCGACCAGCAGATCGGCGGGCACGAACAGATGCGCCGCGTCGGGCAGGAGGCCGATCAGCCCGCCCAGCATCACGATCGTCGCGCAGAGGATGAATTCGAGCATGCGGGCGCTGGCCCTGCGCGCTTCGCCGTCGACGCCGCGCTCGAACTGGACCACGACATTGGGATAGCAGACGGTGTGAATGGCGGCCACCAGGACCGAGAACGGGCGTTGCAGGAGGTCGATCGCCATCGAGAAGCCGGCCGCTCCGGTCGACGCGCGGCCGAGCGTGGCGATCACGATCAGGCGCAAGGTGACGGGTACGGAGAGATGAATGACGGAGGCGGCCGCAGCCATGATGCCATAGCGGCAGAAATTGCCCCAGTCGGTCAGCATGGCGCGTCGCGACGCGCGCCGTAGCGAGGTGCGATGCACGACCAGGCTCAGGAGAAGCACCGCGCCGTAGCTCGCGGCCATGCCGCACAGCGTCGCTGCAGCCGTGCCGTGGAGCAGCGCGCCCGCGATGGCGCCGGCCAGAAGCACGCTGGCACGCAGGATCAGGAGGACGGACGCGGTCCCCAGCCGGTCGGACACGCGGACGATCATGAAATAGAGGTCGGTGGCGCCTTGCAGCACGGCCATCGCCAGCGCGAGGGCGACGACGCTCGTCTCGAGCGTGCCCAGCAGTCCCGCCACGCCGCCGACGAGCAGCAGCACCAGCGCGCTGAGCAGCCCGGCGCTGAACAGCGAGAACCGCAGGCGCGCGGCTTCTTCTCCGGAAGCTGCGGCGAGGAAACGAACGCCGGCCAGTTGCAGCCATTCGAACACGAAGACGCAGAACAACTGGCTCGTCGCCAGCGCCAGCGAGAACGAGGTGTACTGGGCCGGCGAGAGGATATGGCTGACGGCGAAGATCAGAATGATCGCGGACGCACTCTGGTAGATATAGCTGCCGAATGCGAGCAGGCTGATCATGTCTGGCAATGCGTGAGAAAGAACATGGCGGGATGGTTGAGGGCCATTGGCGGCATCTGCGTCAGCTTCGGCTATGTGCGAGGCGTGCCGCGGCCGCGCGTGAGCTCGTCGTAGACGTTGCGATAGCCGGCGACGACGTCGTCAAAAACCCATTTGTCGATGCCGGACTTCAATCGCTCGCTCATCTCCACGATCTGCTGCGGCGCTTCGATGATCGCCGAAATGCTCTTGGCGATCGAGGCGGGATCGGGCGACGTCAGCCAGCCGGTCACGCCAGGCTTGATCGCCTCCTGAATGCCGCCGAACGGCGTGCCGAGCAGGGGTTTGCAGGCGGCCTGCGCGTCGGCGACGACGAGCGGGCAGGGATCTTCCCAGACCGAGGGGACGACCACCACGTTCACCTGTTCGTAAAACTGCTTCGGCTGTACGAAGCCGAGAAATTCGATCCGTGCATTCGGAGCGAGCGCCTTGAGCTGCTTCTGCTGGCTCTCGGTTGTGTGGCCTGCGATGACGAGCCGAAACCGGTCAGGCGGAATCGTCGCGATGGCGCGCACGAGATTGTAGATGCCCTTCTCTTCGGTCAGGCGTCCGATGAAGCCGAACGTGACGGTGCCGTCGACCATCGCGGTGTCTGCGTTGCCGACGTTGGCGGTCGAGGCGTTTCGAATGACGATCTTCAGCGGTGTCTGCGTGAACAGGCCGAGCTGGGTATGGATGTCGAGAATGCGCTGGCTGACGCCGACGACGGCATCCAGATGTCGCGTCGCCCCGCGACGGCGAAGGGTCAGGATCTGACAGCTCATGCAGCTCGATTCGCAGGCATGTCCGTCCGAGAAGCGCGAGCAGCGCGGGCAGGTGAGATAATAGTCGTGAAGCGTGTGCAGGACCGGAATGCCGAGCTCGGCGGCGGTCCGCCACACCGCGGTCGTCAGGCCGGAGAGATTATTCGAGTGCAGGATGTCAGGCTTGAAGGCCTTGATGCGCGCCGCAACGAGCTCCGACATTGTCTGCCAGTCCTCGATCGCGTGCCAGATGCCGCGCACCGGCGAACTGTGCTGCTTGGCGAAAGGGAAATAGATGTTGTGTACGGGCGCCGAATACACGTCGATGCCGTTGCAGGTCTCCATCTGCTGGTTCGATGCTGACGCGGCACGTATCACTTCCACGCCGTCGTTCTGCCCGACCAGGGTCTCGGCGAGGCGGCGGACGAACGTTTCCGCGCCCCCGACCACCTTCGGTGCCAATGGCGTTGGATAGAGGGATGACGTGATAAGGATCTTCATCGAAAAGGTCTGTCCAGCTATCCTGCCAAATGGCTTTGCTGAAATCTCCGTTTCGGCTTATTGCCGGTTGGTTCGATTGTTGTTCAAATAGACGTCCAAATATTGTCCTGTCACTGAATCCGCCGAAAACCTCTCGGCAAATCCTGGCTGCGGAGGCCGGGAGACTTTCCAGTGTGACCTTTCGTTGACGGCCTTCAGCATCAATTCTCCCAGTCGCTTATGATCGCTGGGCTCGTAGGACCCAACCATATTGGAAAACCCCGCGATCTCGGGAATCCCGCCGGCCGTCGAGCAAATCGTCGCCCGGCCGGCGTTGATGCTTTCGATCAACGTGCGCGGCAGCGGCTCCGGCCAGACCGAACTCACCAGGCAGACGTCGATGCTGGCATAGAATTGAGCTGCCTTGGCAAAGCCAAGCCATTCGACCTTCTTTCCGCTGCGGCTTTTTAGCCCCCGCACGTAATCCTCAAGCCCTTTTCCGGCAATTTTCAGTTGCCAGCCCTCGTCGGGAAGCTGCTCGGCCGCCTTGAGGACTACCTCAATACCTTTTTCAGCCTCGAGCCGCCCGATGAACCCGAATATCAGATCATCCGAGCTCGAAGCTGGTGACGGCACCACGGAGCTCGGATCGGCGATGTTGAAGATGACGCGGCCATCGGTGCCGGGGAAATATTTCAGCCTGGTGTGCTGGTCGAGCACGAATTGGCTGTTCGAGACCACCGCATCGACCATACGCGAGGCCAGCAGATAAGGCGACGTCATGGCGGCGCAGACGGTGCAGCGCTGCGCGCATGTCGCATCGCCCCGAAACAGCGTCGAGCGTTTGCAGAGCAGGGAATAGTCGCGCAGGGTGTGCACGATCCTGATGTTGCGCCGCCTGGCTTCCGACCACAGCGAGACCGAGAAGCCCGTGAGGTTGTTGGTGTGGACGACGTCGGGCTTCTCGATGTCGAGAATTTCGGCGAACCGCACCGCGGATTTGCGATTCCATGTGTCCTTGAGATGCCACTTCAGGCGCTGGACCGAGGAGGGCTTCCTGTCGTTGCCGAACGGCCAGTAATCGTTGTCCATCGGCACGCGGTATACGCGCACGCCCTTGAGTTCGTCGATCGTGCGCTCCTGCTTGTTCTGAAGGCAGACCACGGACACCTGATGGCCGCGCTGGACGAACGCCTCCGCGAGCAGCGACACAGACACTTCGGCGCCCCCGATGATCTCGGGCGGATAGAGCGTGTTAACGATCAGTATTTTCAAGGATAGCCTCGGATTAGCAGCCCGCCGCAGCGTCAGTTCGATGGCCGGATCTCGAAATCCGGCACGGCCGTGCCCTTGACGCTGACAAGCAACGGCGTTGTCGATAACGCCGTCCAGGCGCCGGCGGCAGGGCCCGGCGCTTGCTGACATACATATCTGATCTCGGCATTCGGTTCCGCATTTTTTAATCGAACTTCGAAGCGCTTCGACGCAGTCTCCGACCAAAGCGCGAGTTTCGTTTCCGATCCACTGTCACTGCGAATCTGCACGACGCCGGGCGCCGGCGTGGTTCGCGTTGCCTTCAGGCTGGTGCGGATGAAGGCCCAGCTTTCGCGAATGGAACACACGGCAGGCTTCGGCGAATTGTCGAAATGATAAATGCCGAAATTGTCCTCCAGTTCACCAGGCTTCGTCCCACTGTCCTTCAGCTCGTAGAGCCATATCCCCTTGAGCCAGGGACCGGCGGTCGAGGCCCAGAGGATGATCTGCGCCATGTTGTCGGCGGCAAGCTGCTCGGTCACGCCGCATTTCGCGCTTGGTGTCGGCCAGCCCGTTTCGGTCAGATAGATCGGATAGTCGGGATTGCCGGTCGCCTGTGCGACGCGTTGATGAAGATTTTGCAGCCGTTCGATCGCCTCGGCTGCGGTCCGCCCGGCCGGTGACAGGCAATGGTTGTAGATGTGAATGGACATCCCGTCCGCGATACGAAGCAGGTCGGTCTTCAGCAGGGCGTCGGTCCATTTCCAGCCGGGATCGTCGCCCAGCGCTCCGACCACGAAAGGCGCGGACGGCGCCGCTTGCTTGACCGCGGGCTGCACCGATCGGGCGAGCGTCGCATAGTTTTCGACGGTGAACAGCGGCTCCGCGCGCGCTCTGAGATTGTACTCGTTCCACAACTCGAAGATCGGCTGCCGTGATGCGACCGCTTGCGCGGCTGCCGTGGCATAGGTGACGAATCTTTGGCGCGCTTCGTCGGTCGTCGGCGGATCGGAATTCGGGACGAGATGATGGCCGGTCCCGAGAATGAGCAGCGGGATTCCGACGCCGGACCTGATCTGGTTCTCGAGGCGGCCGTTCAGGGCATTGAAGCCGAGCCGCTTGCCGGGCAGCTCGAAATCCGACCAGGGGAAGTCGTCGCGGAACGAGGTGACCCCCAGCTCCTTCATCTGCTTGATGGCGGTCGCGGGCACATAGCCGCGGGCGCTGGTGACGCCGCCGAGGCCCTGGTGCGTGCCGACGCCCAGCAGGAAGCGCTGATCGAGCGGCTGCGCATTCTGTGCGTCTGCAGGATATGAGAGGCCGGCCGCGACGCAGAGCCCGCACATCAACATCCGGAAACGACGCAGGGCGCGTTTCCTGTTTTGCTCGGTCACGCTCGTGTCCACTCCTGCTCGCGTCAACCCGACAAGGCTAATACTCTTCTGTGGCCCCAATGGGGTGGGGCCGCCTTGTCTGCACGCTCGTCATTGAGCGCGCTGAGTTGGGCTATTTGGAGTTCACGACCACCGAGCTGATGTTGTCCGCGTTGGCGGTTGCCGCGTTCAGCGGGGCCATGAGCTTGATGAATTCGATCGACGGCGATTCCGCCACCGAGATCACGTCGTGATCGCGCATCCTGAACGTATCCGCCTGGAACCAGCCGTCCGGCTTGCTCATGTCGAACTTGTAGACGGCAGGGACCGACTTGGTCGGGAACTGGGATACGGCGATGCCGATCTTCTCCAGCAGCGGCTTGGGCTCGAAACGGTAGACGTAGATGGACTTGGAGTCCGCACGGGCGCCGTCGAGACCGCCTGCCTTCGCGATGGCTTCAGCCAGCGACATGTTGTCGTTCTCGAATGTGAAACGACGGTTGTTGGTGCCGCCGATCGATCCCGGAGACGGCGTCGAACCGAACACCATGTAGACGCGCGGAATGCGGGTCAGGAAGACGACGTCGCCTGGAGCGAGCAGCGCGTCCTCGTTGGGGTTGTGCACGACCGAGGACATCGTCTCGCTGTAGGTGCGGCCCTCGCGCTTGATCGTGATCGTGCTCTCGTAGGACGGATATTTCGGGCCTCCGGCGCGCGCGATCGCGCCCATCAGGCGAATCCCGCCCGGATCGACCGGGAAGCGGAGGGGCGAGTTGACTTCGCCGAGCACGCTGATCTGGTTGCCGCGCTGTTCGGCCACGCTCACGACGGCCTGCGGATCGATGGCGCGGTCCTTGAGACGCTCGCGGATGATGTTCGAAACGGCGCGCGGCGTCAGCCCTGCGACCTTGATCGATCCGGCGTAGGGGATGTTGATGTTGCCGGACTGGTCGACCTGCTGGCGCGGAATGTCCACGAAGTTGCCCGGCCGCACGCCTGCTTCGCGCGGAATGAACAGGCCGCCTGCCTGCGCTTCATATACGGTCACGGTGACGATGTCGCCGATGCCGATGGTGACGTCGCGGTAGTTGCCGCCGGGGAGGCGGGAGAACACCATTCCGGCGGAGTCCGTGAACGCGTTGGTCGCCTGCAGGATCGCCGGATTGACCGGCATCAGGGCATAGGCGAGCGGCGCGGTCGGCTCGGTGATCAGCGCTGCATTTGTTTGCGTCGCGACGGCATCAGGAGCGTCTAACGGAATGAAGCTACCGCAACCCGTCAAGGAGAAGCTGATCGCAGCAGCGGCCAGGATTCGGCTAATACCGAAATCAAAATCAAAACGTTCGGTCTTAGCCACCACTATTCCCTCGCACTCATCTAAAATCGGAATCACCGTACAAATCCCGTGCTGCGGAGTCACTGCTACGTCTTCGACTTTATGGTAAAGCACTTGTGGCTGTGACCTTATTGCCACTTGTGAACGCGGATACACGCCGAAATCTCTGTCCAAAATTTGTGCGGAACATCCTCTTAAATAAGCAGTTCGCAAACCATACATACACGTGTCAGGTCGATGTCACGATTGAGACTGCGATCGAACCAATGAGCAGCGCGCGGCGACGGACATGCAGATGCGACGGCATTGTCGCGAGATGACATCGCCATGAACTTCAAGTGTTGGATCCCGTCCTGAGTGATCCTGCGTTGTGTTTTCGTCGTCCTGCGGCGGGCATGGCGCCAGAGCGGACGTTCTCGCCGGGTCATCGGACCAATGTTTCTGCGACGGGATTCCACCTCCGTTAACGCTTAGATTTGGAAGCTGGCGTCACGCTGGCGTCCGTAAGGTCTTCCTAATCCTGATCCGGCTAGTGGTCGGCCAAACAAAAGGAAGGCGAAGACGATGTTGCACACCGGATCACTGCTGTTCGCGGCCGGCTTTCTCACCTGCGCGATGATCGTCGCGTCGGCCATTGCGTGGTCGTTCTCCGATAAACGCGTGAATGACGGCGAGTTCGCGCAGGGCGATGCCCGCCGGCTGGCCTGATCAGCCGGTCGCTACGATCGCAGATTGTTCGGGAAATCGGACTGCAACTTCGCTTGCTGCCCGGATTCGCTCATCCGCACATGCACGACGTCGGCATAAACCTGACTAAGCGTGCGGTGGGTCTGCTCGATGTCGTAGAGGCGGGTGAAACGCTCATATCCGGCACGGCCGACCGCAGCCAGGTCGAGCCTGGTTGCGCGTTGAAAACCTTCAACCAGCTTTTCGGCCGAGACTTCGTCGCACAGCACGCCCGTCGCATTGTCTTCGACGATTTCCGGCAGGGCTCCGATGCGGAAGGCAATGATCGGCTTGGCCGCCCGCATCGCCTCGATGGCGACCAGGCCAAACGCCTCCCAGCGTGAGGGAATCGCGACCATGTCGGCCTGGTCGAGCTCGGCCTCGATCTGGTTGCGGTTCATCCAGCCCAGAAAAGAGACGTTGGCGGGCAGATCGCTTCTGCGGAATTTGCTGACGACCGAGGCGCCGATCAGGCGCACGTCGAGCTTGTCTCCGAGTGCGCGCGCCGCCTCGATCAGGAGATCGTAGCCCTTCTGACGGTCGAGACGCCCGATGAAGAGGACCTTGATCTTCTCCGACCGCCATTGCGCTGCGCCCTTGTCGAGCGCAGGACGCTGCTTGGAAATCCCGTTGTGCACAAGAACCAGGCGATTCGCCGCGATTCCGACCTGCTTGGCGTCGGCCTGCTCGCTTTCCGAGATGCAGACGATGCGATGGGTGAATTTCGACAGCACGAGCTCGGTGAACTTCGTCACCTCGCGGCTGAGGCGGCCGGTTTCGCGGCCGAAGGCCCAGCCGTGCGGGCAATAGACGATGCGCGAGCGCCGATAGGTGAGCCAGAGCACCGGGCGCACCACGAGCCCGGCGAACGACGAGTGCAGGTGGATGACGTCAGGACGAAGCTGCCGGACTGCGCGCATGGTTGCAAACAGCATGCGAAACAGGCCGACCGCGTTGCGTCCGTCGCGCGGAAAAGTGGTGACCGCGTCGTCCTCGATGTTCACCAGGTCGCTGCGATGGTCGGAGGGAACGACATAGTTGACGTTGCCGGGGCCGAAGCTCGCGCTCTGGTGCGGATGCAGCTCGTTGAGGTAGGTCGCGATGCCGCCACGGACCGTTTCGGCGACATGCAGAATCTTCAGGCCGCTGGACAACGGTCATTCCTTCCTTGTCTTGAAGGCGCCAGATACTGGAGACGCCGGATCTTGCAGGCGCACGTCTAACCTCGCTAAGCAGCAATAATCGGGCCGCGTCATTGTTTCGCACGGTCGGATGTGGATCGGGATGCCGGTTTGGCGAGGAATTCGAGCATCGCTGCGGCGGACTTGGCCCAGGAATATGTCATAAGGCGCTGCCGCTGCTTCTCCTGTTCCACCGGCGAGATCCTGCCGAGTTCAATTCTTTCGCGCATCCGTGCCGACAGCTGGTCCGCGTTGAGCGGATCGAAATAGACGGCGGCATCGTTGCAGGTCTCGCGCACGGCATCGGCGGAACTCGCGATCACCGGACAGGCGAAGAACATCGCCTCCAGGGGAGGCACGCCGAATCCCTCATAAAGGCTCGGAAACACGAATGCGGCGGCCCGGGAGAACAGCGCGGCAATCTCCTCGTCCTTCAGGCGCCCGGCGATGACGACGCCGGCCCTCGATTCCGCGGCCGCGCCCCCGAACACCTTGTTGTTATCGCCGCCGACCACGATCAGCGGAAAATCGGCGCGGCCAAGCTGCTCGGCGGCGCGAATGGCCGTATCGACATTCTTGTTCTTCGTCATCGAGCCGACGAAGAGGAAGAATTGATGGGGCGCAAGACGCAGCTTGTCGATGATCGAGAAGTCGGGCGCGACGGTCGCAAAATGTTCCGCGCTGTTCGCAATGACGGGGATCGAAGCCGGATCCAGCGACAGCACCTCGGCAAGTTCGTTGCGTGAAAACGCCGAAACTGTTGCGATCGTTGCCGTGCGCGCCAGCAGATGGCCGAGCGTCCGGTGCAGGGCGAGGTAGCGCCAGCTGAAGAAGTCCGGCCGCCGGAAAACCTGCGCGTCGTGAATCACGACGAGATGGTCGCGGTGGAGTACGGGGCCGGAATTGGCGAGACTGACGAGACGGGTGCCGGCCGCGGCGCGCGCCAGATCGATCTGGTCCCACGCGTGCCCCTGCAAAGATCCGATCTGCTTGATGGCAATGCGGCGAAGACCTGGAAGCGTCTGCGCATTCGGCGGCGCAAGGATTTGCCACTCTGCATCCAGCAGTTGCTGCGGAGCCTCTCCGCTCGCGAGCAAGCGGTCCATCGCCTTGACGATCTCGGCGGCGTAGCGCTGCACGCCCGTGAGCGATTGTGACAGGAACCTGCCGTTGATGGAGAGTTTCAAAGTCGATCTTTTTCTTTGCGGGTTCTTGCGCGAACAATGCCCGAAGACTGAGCATCAGGCGCCGAATATACGTCCTATGACGTCTAGCACATGTGGCGCTATCGTCCGAGCATCCTTGCAGGCGGATAGCATGCGATGGTGCATGACGCCATCATGTTTCCTACACATTTCGATGCGCTTGCATGGGCGGACTGATTTGATGATTGTCGTGACTGTCCAAACCTTGCCTCTCATGTCCTGGTCTGGCAATGCTCCGCGGAATGAACGAGATGACAACTTTGCGGCCAGTGATCGTTACCGGTGCTGCCGGCTTTATCGGAATGCATGTTTGTGAACGGCTGTTGGCACGTGGCGAGCAGGTCGTCGGCATCGATGCAATCACTCCGTATTACGATCCCGCGCTGAAGCGTGCGCGTCTCGCAACGCTCGAACACCATCCAGGGTTCAAATTCCACAAGATCGATCTCGCAGACTTCGCCGCCGTGACGCGCGTCTTCGACGAGGTCTCGCCCGATCGCGTCGTGCATCTGGCGGCGCAGCCCGGCGTGCGCGCGTCGATCGACGATCCCATCACCAGCATCCGGGCCAATTGTGACGGCTTTGTCACCGTGCTCGAAGCCGGCCGGCGCCATGGTCTGGCGCATCTCGTCTACGCCTCGTCGAGTTCGGTGTATGGCGCCAACCGCACCTTGCCGTATTCGACCGAGCATTCGGTGAACCATCCGGTCAGCCTTTACGCCGCAAGCAAGAAAGCCAACGAGCTGATGGCGCATACCTTTGCGCATGTTCACAAGCTGCCGGTGACCGGGCTTCGCTTCTTCACCGTCTACGGCCCGTGGGGCCGGCCCGACATGGCCGCCTATCTGTTCACGCGCGCGATCTTCGCGAATGAGCCGATCAGGATTTTCAATAAAGGCGACATGTGGCGCGACTTCACCTATGTCGACGACATCGTCGAAGGGGTGATCCGCACCCTCGATCGGCCCGCGGCGCCGAATCCCGCGTGGAATGCCGAGCGGCCGGAAAATTCGTCGAGCTATGCGCCGTATCGCGTCTACAACATCGGCAACAACAGGTCGGTCAACCTGATGGAGTTCGTCGAGACGCTCGAGAAGATCATCGGCAAGCCGGCGATCCGCCAGCTGTTGCCGATGCAGGCCGGCGACGTCCTGGAGACGCGCGCCGACATTTCCGCGCTCCAGCGCGACGTCGGCTTCTCGCCGTCCACGTCGATCGCGGATGGCCTCGGCCGCTTCGTCGAATGGTATCGGAAGTACCACGGCGTCTGATCCCGCGGGCGACGGCACCTGCGTGTCGCCCGGGAATGCCGGCTCTTAAGCCGGTTCTTGCGCTGGTTCTTGCGCTTTTGACCGCCGGCGGCCTTGTCAGCGGGCGCGAACGGTGGTTATCCCGTCCCTCTGAACCTCTTTGACCCCGAACCAGGCGCGGGCCCATGGCTGAGCGGATCGCTCTCATCACCGGCGTGACCGGTCAGGACGGCGCCTATCTCGCCGAATATTTGCTGTCGCTCGGCTATGTCGTGCACGGCGTCAAGCGGCGCTCGTCCTCGTTCAACACCGCGCGCGTCGATCACCTCTACCAGGACCCGCATGTCGGCAACGTGCCGTTCCTGATGCATTACGGCGACATGACGGATTCGACCAATTTGATCCGCCTGGTGCAGCAGATCCGGCCGACCGAGATCTACAATCTCGCAGCCCAAAGCCACGTCGCCGTCAGCTTCGAGAGCCCGGAATACACCGCCAACGCCGACGCCATCGGCGTGCTGCGCCTCCTGGAAGCGATCCGCATCCTCGGCATGGAGAAGGAGACGCGGTTCTACCAGGCCTCGACCTCCGAGCTCTACGGCCTGGTGCAGGAGATCCCGCAGAAGGAGACGACGCCGTTCTATCCGCGCTCGCCCTATGGCGTTGCAAAACTCTACGGCTACTGGATCACGGTGAACTACCGCGAAGCCTACGGCATGTTCGCTAGCAACGGCATCCTGTTCAACCATGAGAGCCCGATCCGCGGCGAGACCTTTGTGACCCGCAAGATCACTCGCGGCGTCGCGCGTATCGAGGTCGGGCTGGAACAGACGCTCTATCTCGGCAATCTCGAAGCCAAGCGCGACTGGGGCCATGCCAGGGACTATGTCGAGGGCATGCACAGGATCCTGCAGGCCGACAAGCCCGACGACTTCGTGCTTGCCACCGGCGAGATGCGCTCGGTGCGCGAGATGGTCGAGCTGTCCTTTGCGCATGTCGGCCGCCGCATCGCCTGGCGTGGCAAGGGCGTCGAGGAGACCGGCGTCGACGAGACGAGCGGTAAGACGGTGGTGAAGATCGATCCGACCTATTTCCGCCCGACCGAGGTCGATCTCCTCGTCGGCGACGCCAGCAAGGCGCGCGAGGTGCTCGGCTGGACGCCGAAGCGCAGCTTTGCCCAGCTCGTCGAGGAGATGATGATGAGCGACCTGGCGGAGGCAAAACGGGATGCGGCCAGTGGCAAACGCACCGTTTGAGCTGAGGGGCAAGAGCGTCTACGTCGCCGGCCATCGCGGCATGGTCGGAGCCGCGCTGGTGCGCCGGCTGGCGCGGGAGGACGTCAACCTCGTCACGGTCGACCGGCGCGAGGTCGATCTCTGCAACCAGGCCGCCGTGTTCGACTGGTTCGCCAGGACGCGGCCGCAAGTGATCTTCCTCGCCGCGGCCAAGGTCGGCGGCATCGTCGCCAACAACACGCTGCGTGCCGAGTTCATCTACGACAACATCGCGATTGCCGCGAACGTGATCCAGGCCGCGCATCTCAACGGCGCCGAGAAGCTGATGTTTCTGGGCTCGTCCTGCATCTATCCGAAGCTGGCGCCGCAGCCCTTGCGCGAGGATTCCGTGCTATCAGGCCCGCTGGAGCCGACCAATGAGCCCTATGCGATTGCCAAGATCGCCGGCATCAAGATGGCGGAGGCCTATCGCAGCCAGTATGGCAGCGACTTCATCAGCGTGATGCCGACCAATCTGTACGGCCCCGGCGACAATTATCACCCTGAATTGAGCCACGTCGTCGCCGCCCTGATCCGCCGCTTCCACGAGGCGAAGGTTTCGGAAGCAAAGAGCGTCATCGTGTGGGGCACCGGCACGCCGCGGCGCGAGTTCCTCTATGTCGACGACATGGCGGATGCCTGCGTGCACCTAATGAAGACCTATTCGAGCGCGGAGCTGGTCAACATCGGCACCGGCGAGGACATCACCATCGCCGAGTTCGCGCGCGTCGTGGCCGCCATCGTCGGCTACAGCGGCGAGATCAGTTTCGACACCTCGCGTCCCGACGGAACGCCGCGCAAGCTGCTCGACGTCAGCCGGCTCGCCAAGCTCGGCTGGCGCGCGACGACCTCGCTCGAGGACGGCGTGAGACGCGCTTACGCGGCGTATCTCTCGCATACGTAGAATGCAACCAATGCATGTCGCGTATTTCAGGAGATGACCGCAACGCCTGTCACGCGCGGCGGTTAAGGTTTATTCGGTTCGCGAAGCAACCTGCCCTAATGTTGGGCGTGCGGCCGGATACAGAAATGGTCTAGGGTGTTCAGTGGAACATCCGTCTTCAACGGAAAGAGTTTTTCATGCGAATCGCGATGATCGGAACGGGCTATGTGGGACTGGTGTCCGGAGCCTGCTTTGCGGATTTCGGTCACGACGTCACCTGCGTCGACAAGGACGAGAAGAAGATCGCGGCGCTTCATCGCGGCGAGATTCCGATCTACGAGCCCGGCCTCGACGAGCTGGTCGCGACCAATGTGAAGGCCAAGCGGCTCGACTTCACCACCGATTTGTCGAAGCCGGTCGCGGACGCCGATGCCGTCTTCATCGCGGTCGGCACGCCCTCGCGCCGCGGCGACGGTCACGCCGATCTGTCCTATGTCTACGCCGCCGCGCGCGAGATCGCGCAGTCGCTGTCGGGCTTCACCGTCGTCGTGACCAAGTCCACCGTCCCGGTCGGCACCGGCGATGAGGTCGAGCGCATCATCCGCGAGACCAACCCTGCGGCCGACGTCGTCGTCGCCTCCAACCCCGAATTCCTGCGCGAGGGCGCTGCGATCCGCGACTTCAAGTATCCCGATCGCGTCGTCGTCGGCACCTCCGACGAGCGCGGCCGCAAGGTGATGGGCGACGTCTATCGCCCGCTGTCGCTGAACCAGGCTCCGCTGATGTTCACGGCGCGCCGCACCGCCGAGATGATCAAATACGCCGCGAACGCCTTCCTCGCGACCAAGATCACCTTCATCAACGAGATCGCGGACCTGTCGGAAAAGGTCGGCGCCAACGTGCAGGAGGTCGCGCGCGGCATCGGCCTCGACAACCGCATCGGCACCAAGTTCCTGCATGCGGGGCCCGGCTTCGGCGGCTCCTGCTTCCCGAAGGACACCAAGGCGCTGATCAAGATCGCGCAGGACTATGACGTGAGCCTGCGCATCGTCGAATCCGTGCTGGCCGTCAACGAGAACCGCAAGCGCGCGATGGCGCGCAAGGTCAGCCAGGCGCTCGGCGGTAGCTTGCGCGGCAAGACCATCGCCGTGCTCGGCCTCACCTTCAAGCCCGACACCGACGACATGCGCGATGCGCCGTCGATCCCGCTCGTCACCGGCCTGATCGACATGGGCGCGACGGTCAAGGCTTTCGATCCCGTCGGCATGGAGCAGGCCAAGGGCGAGCTGCCGAACATCACCTATTGCGAGGACGCCTATTCCTGCGCGCAAGGCGCCGATGCGCTCGTCATCGTCACCGAATGGGTGCAGTTCCGCGCGCTCGATCTCGGCCGGCTGAAGGCGGCCATGACCCAGCCCGTCGTGGTCGATCTCCGCAACATCTACCCGCCCGAAGAGATGCAAGCCGCCGGCTTCACCTACGAGAGCATCGGGCGATCGTCCCAGGCCTAAGCCAGTCGTTTGAAGTTCGGGTTCGCCCGCCTCATCCTGGGGCGGGCGAAATCGTTTCTGATGCGTTATGATCCGGTCGCATCAGGTCGCCGCGTTTGGCCTCGTTGCCGCGATGGAGATTGTCATGACCGACGACACGCACACGATCCGCAGTGGCGGGCTCACCGCGACCATCAAGGCACACGGCGCCGAGCTGTGCTCGTTGAAGAACGGCAGCGGTGTCGAATTTGTCTGGCAGGCAGGGCCGGCCTGGCCACGCCACGCGCCGCTGCTGTTTCCGATCGTCGGGCGTCTCGCCAATGACGAAATGCGGCACCGGGGCAAGACCTACCGGATGACCCAGCACGGTTTTGCGCGCGACAGCCGGTTCGCGTGGGTAGAGCGCGGCGAGAACCGTTGCACCCTGGCGCTCGAAGACAGCGAGACAACGCGCGCGCTCTATCCGTTCGCATTTCGCCTGACCGCCACCTATGCGATCGACGACGCTGGTCTCGATCTCTCGCTCACGGTCGTGAACACTGGCAAGGAGACATTGCCGGTGTCGCTCGGTGGCCATCCCGCCTTCAACTGGCCGCTTCAGCCTGGAATGTCGAAGGAGAGCTACGCGCTGACGTTCACGAACGAGGAGCCGTCTCCGGTTCGCCGTGTCGAGGGCGGACTCCTGCTCGCGGCAACGGATCCGAGCCCCGTCAGAGGCACCGTGCTTCCTTTGTCGGAATCCCTGTTCACCAATGACGCCGTCATCCTCGACCCCGTCAACAGCCATGCGGTCCGCTATGCGGCCGGGCAAGGGGGCGGGCCCTGGCTCAAAATGTCATGGCGCGGCTTTCGCGAGCTCGGCGTCTGGTCGAAACCGACAGGCGCGCCGTTCCTCTGCATCGAGCCGTGGCGCGGCTATGCCAGTCCCGTCGGTTTCGAAGGCGAGTTCAGCGACAAGCCTGGTCTGATGCACATCGCGGCCGGCGCGAACGAAGAACTGTCGTACCGGATCGAGGTTGGATCGTCCTGAAACCGGACGGCGCATCGCGCAGTCCTCAGACCTCGATTCGCGTGAGATCCTCGCCGAGCACGACGGGACCCGAATAGTCCTTCCTGACGTCCGCGAGCAACGCATCCAGCATGGCATCGTCGGTGCGCGGACGGTGATGGGTCAGCGCAAGCTTCTTGACGCCGGCCTTGGCTGCGATCTTGCCGACCGTATCGCCGCAGGCGATCGTGTATTTCGCGAGCCGGCGGAGATGGTCGTTGTTGATTTCAGGTGTTGCGAGAAAGCAGCACTGCACCAGTAGGTCGGCTCCTTCAGCCAGCCGCTCGAGACCGGGGCAGGGGACCGTGTCGCCGGAGATCGCGATGACCTTGCCCTCGGCTTCGAAGCGGAAGCCGAGACACATCCAGCGCGCGAGAAACGCCGGCGACATGTCGAGACCGTCGCCATGTGAGACGAGCTCGGCGCTGATCTTCCAGCGACCGGTGTCGAGGACGGGGCCGGGAATGATGTCCGTCGCGACGACCGGCTTCCATCCGCCAAAGGTCGGCTCGCCCTGATCCCGCCAAGCGATGTCCTTGTCGTAGACCTGTGTGATCAGCGTGTTGACGAGCCGTTCGGTATCGGGCGGACCGTAGATGCGCAGATCGTCCTTGCGCCCATGCATCCACGAATTCAGCATCACATCATAGAGGTCGCCGATGTGGTCGAAGTGGTGATGGGTGAGAAAGACCGTGTCGATGGCGCCGAGCGGCACGCCGGCTTTGTGGAGCTGCACCATGACGCCGCGGCCCGCGTCGAACAGGATATTCTCCTCGCCGAGCCTGATCAGCGTGGTCGTCGCCATGCGGCGCGGGTCCGGGCGTGGGCCGCCGGTGCCGAGCAGTATGACTTCCATGGCGCCTACTCCAGCGTGAAGCCGGTCGATCTGATCACGCCGCCCCAGCGTGTCTGAAGATCGCTCGTGGCGTACTTTAGATTCGAAGGCGTCAGCTAGACAAGTCGCGCGTCAGTGCAGACCGGCCACAGTGGCCGCGATGGTTGGCCGGATCGTTGACCGGTCCGATCCCGCGGACGTCAGGCGATGCGCAAAATCCTGCGCGCGCCGCTCGACCAGATGCCAGGTGGCGCGTGCGACGAGATAGCTGAGCGCGGCGGTGACGGCATAGGCGATCAGCAGCGAGACCAGTCCGTCCGTAAGCGGCCAGATCTGGCGCAGGCCGTAGATCACCGCGAAGTGCGACAGGTACATCGAATAGGAGTTGCGGCCGAGCGCCTCGATCGGCCGGCAGCGGATCGCGAGGCGGATGCAACCTGCAACCAGCGCGCCGAGCACGAGGTTGATCATCAAATAGTTGAATTCATGCGAGCCGGTCGCGCGGTCGGCGATGAAGGACAGCGCGATGAAGGCGGCAAAGATCGCGGCATCCGACTTCGCAAAGCCGTCGCGCAGCGAGAAGAACAGCGCGCAGCCCACGAGGAAGACCGGCAACTGGTTCAGGAAGCTGATGTGCAATGCGTTCCACACGAACGCTTCGTGGCCGGGACCATAATAGGCCGAGAACAGTGCGAAGGCCCACGGCTTGAACAGGCAGACATTGACGAGATGCAGCGCGATCGCGAGCGCAAGATAGAGGTGGCGGCGAGATCCGAAGGCCGTGATCACGAAGGGGAACACGAGATAGAACGTCATTTCCGCCGCGATCGACCAGTCGCCCGGCACGACGCTGTTGACGCTGTCCGGCCAGAAGCCGTGCAGGAATGTCGCGGTCAGGATCACCTGGAGCGGTCCGATGCCGTTGGGCGCGTTGTAGCTGGGACCCGTGCCGTTGACGGCGAGGTAAACCGGGATCGCGAGCCAGAACAGCGGCGCGATGCGCAGGAAGCGCCGGATGTAGAATTTGCGCGTCGGGTCGGTTTCGGTGCGCTGCGTCCACATCAGGCACATCGTCATGGCGCTGACGAAGTAGAACACGTTGACGCCGGTCCAGCCGCACATGAAGGCGAAGTCGAGGGCGTGGATCTTTGAAGGAAAGGATTGTGAGACGTGGATCGCCATCACGCCGACGATGGCGAGGCCGCGCAGGACGTCGAGCGTGTGAGAACGGCCGAAAGGCGTTGCACCTTGCTCGGTTCGTTCGGCGGCCAACCGGGCCTGCCCCTGCATCACGCCTGCTCCGTGGTTTCGCATCTGCAAGCGGAGACCATAGAGGCGCGGCCGGCTGTTTCGAAGCCGAAGCCTTTCTTTACGTTAACCAGCGGTTGAGTCTGATGCCGAATGTACGGGATCGGCGGTGTCGAGGGGGCTGGTCGTCGCTCGCACGCGCCACGCCGGCATGATGATGCGCGCGATGAGAATTGTGGGGCAATTCATACTTAATACGCCAATACCATGACCAATATTGTTCGGGCAGCACAACACGCCTAGTATTCCAGCAGGCAATCTCGGGGGCTCGAATAAGTCGTGAATGTTCGTTCACAGGACAGTGCGCTGCGCGACGACTTGAACTTTCAAGCCGCGCCACAAGCACACAGGACATCCAACAACGTGGTTGATTCCGCACGTCAGGAATTGAGGCCTGCCGGCCGCGAACGGCTGATCGTCGTCGAAGACGATCCCGTGACGCGGACGATGCTGGTCGGCTATTTCAGCGAGAACAATTTCGACGTGGTCGGCGCCGGCTCCTGCGCGGAATGCCGCCAGGCGCTGCGCTCGCGCACCGATCTCGTCTTCCTCGACGTGCAGTTGCCTGACGGCGACGGCTTCGAGCTCGCCAAGGAGATCCAGGCGACCAGCAACGCGGGCATCATCTTCGTGACGCGCCGCGACACCGACGTCGATCGTATCCTCGGCCTCGAGATCGCCGGCGACCATTACGTCACCAAGCCGATCAATCTGCGCGACCTGCTCGCGCGCGCGCGCAGCGTGCTGCGGCGGCGCTCGATCGACCGCAAGGCCGCGCGCAACCACAATTCGATCGCCTTCGGCGACTGGATCATCGACCTGACCCGGCGCGAGCTGCTCGGCAGCGACGGCAAGCCGGTGGCGTTGACGCGCGCCGAGTTCGATCTGCTCGCGGCGCTGGTCGGCGCCGACGGCCGGCCGCTCAGCCGCGACTATCTGATCGAGGTCGTCAGCAACCGCCAGGCCGAGGTCGATATCCGGACGGTCGACGCGCTGGTGGCGCGGCTGCGCCGCAAGCTCGTCGGCAGCGGCACGCCCGTGATCGCGACCGTCACCGGCGTCGGCTACAAGCTCGCGCTCAGCGAGCGGCTCTAGCCTTATCCGTCGAAAGATCCGATCACCCTCGCGCCTATCGCGCGCGGGCGCTCTGATCCGTCGATGTCCTTTGCGTCGCCCCGGCCAGCTGGTCATCGACCGCATACAGCGTGCAGGTCGGCGACCATTTCATGCAGGCGCTAAGCGAATCGCGCCGGGCGTCGTCGGCGGTCGTGCGGCCCGAACGCCAGCCGTAACCGCCGTTCGGCGACACCGCAAAAGCCTTGTGCGGCATGGTGCTGGCGAGATAGCGGGAGAATTCGGCGCGCGCGGCCTCGTTGAGCTGGCCCGGCGGCGGCAGCGGATCGGGAAGGCTCAGGATGTCATGGCCGAGCCCGCGCTCGCGCAGGAAGGCGTCGAGATAGGGCGTCCATTGCGGGCGGCCCACCACCGAATAGAGATAGTGGCCGTCATCGCCGTAAGGCGGCGCCGCAATGAATTTCGCGTGACCGCCATTGCCGCGAAATCCGTCATAGAGGCGGCGCGCGAGATCGGGACCGAAGAACGAATCGTTGGCCGCATAGACCCACAGCATCGGCACGCGCGAGGTTTTGCCGAACGTGGCGAACGCCTGCACCAGCCCGTCCTTGTTGCAGACGTCGTCGTCATCGCGCGAGCCGCGGCCGCCGGCAAAGCTGATCGCGGCGACGAGACCACTCGGTGCCTGCGCGGTCAGCGCGACGGTGGCAAGCCCGCCGGCGGAATGGCCGGCCGCGATCATGCCCGATGTCGTGACGTCGGCCCTGCGCCCCATCGCATCGATCGCCGCGCGCAAATCCGCGATCGCAACCGCCGCCGCCGGCAGATAGGTGGCATTCGCGCAAACGCCGACGCTGTCGACGCGCCCGCCGGGCGAGGTGCCATATCCGCGCCGCATCACGATCAGCGCGGCAAAGCCGCGCCGGGCATATTCGAGCGCGATCCCGTAATATTTGTGCGCCGACATGGTCGCGCGGTCGTCGAAACTGCGCGGCGAGCCGTGGTTGAGCAGCGCGAGCGGATAGCGCTTCGTTCCGGCCGGCCGGACGAGAAAGGCCTCCAGCCCCTGCGGCCCGGCCTCCGCCATCGGAATGCGCAGGTCTTCCGTGTAGAACTCCGCGGCCGTCGCATTGGTCACGATGCCAGCGGTCGCAAGCCAGGCCATCAGCACAACCAAGAGCCTGTGAAACAGCGTCATGCCCCGACTCGAAAAAGCCCCGATTTGAAAGACCATAGCATGATCTCAGGAACGGCCAGCCAACCGCGCGTGTTGTGCCCTTGGCGGGGGCCCGGCCGATGCTATGGTAATCCACAAACTCTGCACGACAGGACGAGGATATTTCAGTGGCTGATGTTGACCCCGCGGCGGGCAAGCTGGTCTCGCCGGACGCGCTCACCAATGTTCCGCGGCTGGTGACGGCCTATTTCGCCGGCAAGCCCGATGTCGGCGATCCCACGCAGCGGGTGGCGTTCGGAACCTCCGGCCATCGCGGCACATCGTTCAAGAACAGCTTCAACGAGGGCCACATCCTCGCGACCACGCAGGCAATTTGTGACTACAGGACAGAAAAGGGCCTGACCGGTCCGCTCTTCATCGGCATCGACACCCACGCGCTGGCCGAGCCGGCGCTGGTCAGCGCCGTCGAGGTGTTCGCCGCCAACGGCGTCGACATCATGATCGACAAGGACGGCGGCTACAGCCCGACGCCTGTCATCTCGCACGCGATCCTGACCTACAACAAGGGCCGCGCTAGCGGCCTTGCCGACGGCGTCGTCGTCACGCCCTCGCACAATCCCCCCGAGGACGGCGGCTACAAATACAATCCCCCGCATGGCGGCCCGGCCGACACCGACGCGACCTCCGTGGTCGAGAAGCGCGCCAACGCCTATCTCGCCGACGGCCTGAAGGGCGTGAAGCGCATCGACTACGCCAAGGCGCGCAAATCCGCGAACGTGCACGCCTACGACTTCATCACGCCCTACGTCGCCGATCTCGGCAATGTCGTCGATCTCGATCTGGTTAAATCCGCCGGAATCAATATCGGCATCGATCCGCTCGGCGGCGCCGCCGTGCATTATTGGCATCCGATCATCGAGCGCTACGGCCTGAAGGCCACCGTCGTGAACGAGGCGATCGATCCGACCTTCCGCTTCATGACCGTCGACTGGGACGGCAAGATCCGCATGGATTGTTCCTCGCCTTACGCGATGGCGAGCCTGATCGCGATGCGCGACCGCTTCGACGTCGCCTTTGCCAACGACACCGATGCCGACCGCCACGGCATCGTGACGCGCACCGGCGGCCTGATGAATCCGAACCATTACCTTGCGACCGCGATCTCCTATCTGTTCGCGAACCGCCCGAACTGGGGCAGGGATGCCGCGATCGGCAAGACCGTGGTGTCGAGCTCGATCATCGACCGCGTCGCCACGAAGCTCGGCCGCAGGCTGGTCGAGACGCCGGTCGGCTTCAAATGGTTCGTCGACGGCCTCCTCACGGGCGGATTCGGCTTCGGCGGGGAGGAGAGTGCAGGGGCCTCGTTCCTGCGCCGCGACGGCGGGGTGTGGACCACCGACAAGGACGGCATCATCCTCGGCCTGCTCGCAGCCGAGATCATGGCGAAGACCGGCCGCGATCCCAGCCAGCTCTTCAACGACCTCACTGCCGAGCTCGGGGTGCCGCACTATGCGCGCATCGACGTCGCCGCCACTGCGCCCCAGAAGAACATCCTCAAGTCCGTCACGCCCGAGCAGCTCGGCCTCAAGGACCTCGCCGGCGATCCCGTCCGCGCCACGCTGGGCAAGGCGCCGGGCAACGGCCAGCCGTTCGGCGGCATCAAGGTCGAAACCGATTTCGGCTGGTTCGCCGCAAGGCCGTCGGGCACCGAGGACGTCTACAAGATCTACGCGGAAAGCTTCCGCAGCACCGAGCACCTGAAGCGGATTCAGGAAGAGGCCCAGGCAGGGCTGAAGAAGGTGTTCGGGGCGTAGGGCGCCGAGCCCAGGACGACTCTTCGGTTGCTGCTCCGAGGAAGTGTTTGCCGCATTCTCCGCTGTCATCACCCGCGAAAGCGGGTGATCCAGTACGCCGCGGCCGTGCCGTGATGCGGAGGAGCTGCGGCGTACTGGATTCCCCGCCTTCGCGGGGAATGACTTCCGGTATAGTTGTATACATAACCAAGATAATAGGTATCCAAATACGCCATATTTAGCCTTGAACGATTCTACCTCTCCGCTATTGTATACATAACGTATTCATAAGCGCTTGGGAGAGCGACCCGTGACAAAACCCTTTCCGATGAACGCCTGGTACGCCGCGGCCTGGGACGCCGACGTCAAGCCGGCGCTGTTGCCGCGGACGATCTGCGGCAAGCATGTCGTGATGTACCGCAAGGCCGACGGCTCGGTGGCCGCGCTGGAGGATGCCTGCTGGCACCGCCTGGTGCCGCTGTCCAAGGGCCGGCTGGAAGGCGACACCGTCGTCTGCGGCTATCACGGCCTGAAATACAATGCGCAGGGGCGCTGTACCTTCATGCCCTCGCAGGAGACCATCAATCCGTCGGCCTGTGTCCGCGCCTATCCCGTGGTCGAGCGTCATCGCTACATCTGGCTCTGGATGGGAGACCCTGCGCTCGCCGATCCCGCGCTCGTCCCTGACATGCACTGGAATCACGATCCGGCCTGGGCCGGCGACGGCAAGACCATCCGCGTCAATTGCGACTACCGCCTCGTGCTCGACAATCTCATGGACCTCACCCACGAGACCTTTGTGCACGGCTCGTCGATCGGCAACGATGCGGTCGCCGAGGCGCCGTTCGACGTCACCCATGGCGAGAAGACGGTGACGGTGACGCGCTGGATGCGCGGCATCGAGGCGCCGCCGTTCTGGGCCAAGCAGCTCGGCAAGCCCGGCCTCGTCGACCGCTGGCAGATCATCCGCTTCGAAGCCCCGTGCACGATCGCGATCGATGTCGGCGTGGCGCCGACAGGTACCGGCGCGCCCGAAGGCGACCGCTCGCAGGGCGTCAACGGTTTCGTGCTCAACACCATCACGCCGGAGACCGAGAAGACCTGCCACTATTTCTGGGCCTTCGTGCGCAACTATCAGATCGGCGAGCAGCGCATCACCACCGAGATCCGCGAAGGCGTCTCCGGCATCTTCCACGAGGACGAACTGATCCTCGAGGCGCAGCAGCGCGCCATGGACGAGAACCCCGATCGGATCTTCTACAACCTCAACATCGATGCCGGTGCGATGTGGACGCGCAAGCTGATCGACAGGATGGTGGCGAAGGAAAGCGCGCCGCAGCAGCTCCAGGCCGCGGAGTAGGCCAGGTGAAAGCAGCGCCCGAGCGAGAGGTCGACCGCTCCGTCTCGCAGACCGTGAAGGCGCAGCTCGCGCTGCGCGACCAGATCCTGTCGGGTCGCTTACGGCCCGGCGAGCGCATCTCCGAGCTGCAGGCGGTGGAGACGACCGGCGCCTCGCGCACGCCGGTGCGCATGGCGCTGGTGCGGCTCGAGGAGGAAGGCCTGCTGGAGGCGATTCCCTCAGGCGGCTTCATGGTGAAGGCGTTTTCCGAGCGCGACATCTCCGATTCCATCGAGCTGCGCGGCACGCTCGAAGGGCTCGCCGCGCGCTTCGCAGCCGAGCGCGGCGTTTCCGCGCGCGAGCTCGAGCCGCTGAAGGAGTGCCTTGCCGCAATTGACGAATTGCTGCGCCAGGTGCCGATCTCGGTCGACGCGTTCTCATCCTATGTCACGCTGAACGCGCGCTTCCACGCACTGCTCACGGAATTGTCGCGCAGCCCGCCGCTGATCCGGCAGATCGACCGCGCTTCGGCGCTGCCGTTCGCCTCGCCAAGCGGTTTCGTGATGGCGCAATCGGCGCTGCCCGAGGCGCAGCAGATTCTGATCATCGGGCAGGAGCACCATCGCGTCGTGATCGACGCCATCGAGAACCGCGAAGGCGCCCGCGCCGAGGCCGTGATGCGCGAGCACGCGCGCCTCGCAGTGCGAAACCTGCGGCTTGCGCTGCGCAACCGCACCCATCTCGACCTCTTGCCGGCGCTCGCGCTGATCAGGACCGCAACCGACTAGGGCAATCGCCATGCGCTTCATCGAAACCTGGATTCCGGCAACGCTGGTCGCGACGCGCGATCTTGCGCCGGGCATCCGCGAATTCTTGATCCTGCCGGATCAGTTCGACGGCACGGCCTATCCGGTCGGCAGCCACATCAATATCAGCGTGACCATCGACGGCCTGCCGGAGACGCGATCCTATTCGCTGGTCGGTGAGGCGTCCTCGCGCGGATTCAGGATCGCGGTGCGCCGCGCCGAGGATTCCCGCGGCGGCTCGCGCTACATGTGGCAGCTCACCCCCGGGGCTCGGCTCGACATCACCCGGCCGGCTTCGCTGCTCGCAGTCGACTGGACGCGCGAAAACTATTGCCTGATCGCTGGCGGCATCGGTATCACGCCGATCCTTGGCGCCGCACAGGCGCTGGCGCGTCGCGGCGTTGATGTCACGCTGCATTATGCCGTGCGCTCGCGCACCGATGCCGCCTATCTCGACGATCTCGCCAAAATGCTCGGTGAGCGCCTGCTCGTTCACGCGAGCGACGAGGGCCGGCGACTCGACCTCGATGCGCTGTTCGGATCATTGCCGCAAGGTGCGCTGGCGCTGTTCTGTG
Organism: Bradyrhizobium sp. 613_E4_N2_2; assembly: GCF_052075995.1. Classification (NCBI taxonomy): domain Bacteria; kingdom Pseudomonadati; phylum Pseudomonadota; class Alphaproteobacteria; order Hyphomicrobiales; family Nitrobacteraceae; genus Bradyrhizobium; species Bradyrhizobium sp. 613_E4_N2_2. The sequence continues at coordinate 7,290,772 of NZ_CP197234.1, read as the reverse complement.
GCCCGATGAGGATGCTGGATGCCGCGCGCCACGCCTGGATCGGCGCCGGCCATCCGCTTCCCGATCTCCGCTACGAGACCTTCGGCTCCAGCGGCACGCTGCCGACCGAGACGTTTCGCGTGCGCCTGAAGGGGACCGATGTCGAGCTCGAAATCCCGCGCGAGCGCTCGATGCTTGATGTGCTCAATGCCAGCGGACACGACGTGATGTACGATTGCAAGCGCGGCGAATGCGGCCTGTGCGCGATCGACGTGGTCGAGGTCGACGGCGAGATCGATCATCGCGACGTCTTCTTCAGCGATCACCAGAAGCAAAGCAACCAGAAGATCTGCGCCTGCGTCTCCCGCGCCCGCGGTACCATCACCGTGGACACGCTGCTCCGGGAAGATGCGGTCTGACCGGAGCTGGAAGGCGTACTCGGAAACCGCGATCAGCCTGAAGGCTCGCGCATCCGCCCTACTTTCGGAGCGGGCGGGTGCAGGTCGTCCTGGCGAGGCAGCTAAGGGCGGTGACGAAGCGGGCTTTGCAGCGTCAATGGGCCGGCAAGAGCGCTTCGTGCGGTCCACCAATCATGATAGGTTTGCTCTCGGCAATAGATGCGTTCAGCCGGTCTTGGACAGCAAGGGTGGAGGTTCTGCCATGAAATCCAATTCTGTCTCGCTGGCAGTCGATGCGTTCGCCACAGGGCGAGCTGACGCGCTGATTTTAATCGGCCGCATTCTCCTCGCGTGGGTATTCGTCGGAAGCGCGTATGGAGCAATATCCAACTTCAGCGGCTCTGTGGGGTATTTCAGGTCCCTGAATCTTCCAGCACCCGAGCTGTTCACGATGACGAACATCGTACTGGAAGTATTGATATCCGTTGGTTTGATATTGGGCGTCGGTACGCGCTACTGCGCAATTCTGACGTTTGTGTTCGTATTGGCGGCAACGGCTATTGCGCACCGCTACTGGGAGTATCCCGCGGGTGCGCAGCAGATCGGTCAATACAACCACTTCCTGAAGAATGTCTCGATCATGGGAGGCGCGATGTTGATCTTCGTCACCGGGGCGGGCCGGTTCAGTTTCGATCGGGCATCGTAGCCGAGATCACTTCAAGTCGGGCTTGAAAGCTTCCTCTATCGCGCGGCGGATGCTCTTTGAGAGCTGTTTCAGGGTCTTGCTCACGAGGGCGAAGAGAAGCATCAACCATGTCGCAAGCGCGGCACACCACAGCACGACTTCAAATATCTCAGGCATGATGATGCCCCTCAAAAATAATTACTTTGAAATGAGGCAAGTGTTGCTTAATGGGGCCGACACGGCAAGCCGTCTTGAGAGTGGTAGCGCGCCGAAACACTCGGAAACGCTCTCAAAACAGCGGACAGCCTTAGGTCAGGGATGCAGACCAACCCTATGACCGCGAAGACTGGCGCGGGATGCAGAACTGCCTGGCAGTGATTCATTTGCAAAGGGTGGCTTGAAGAAATTCTGCCCTGCGCGAGTCTGCTTCACCCCTGGAAGCGGACCGCCTCACATTTGCGAGTATTTCCCTACGCCGCGTAAGTCGCCCGCTGCTTTTTCGTGTTCAACAGCGCCAGAACGCCATCGGCCGACACCGGCCGGCTGATCAGATAGCCCTGCGCTTCGTCGCAACCGAACTGGCGCAGAAACTCGAGCTGGTCGGCGGTCTCGACGCCTTCCGCAACCACGCCGATGCGCAGGTCGCGCGCCAGCGAGATCACAGACTTCACGATCGCGGCGCAGTCGGGCTGCACCAGCATGTCGCGGATGAAGGACTGGTCGATCTTGATACGGCTGAACGGCAGCTTGCGCAGATAGGTGAGCGAGGAGAAGCCGGTGCCGAAATCGTCTAGCGCCACCGTGATGCCAAGCTCGAGCAGCGCGTTCAGGATTGACGCCGCGGAGCCGTATTTCGACAGCAGCATCGATTCCGTGATCTCGACCTCGAGCCGGTGCGGGGCGACCTTCGCGTCCGCGAGCGCCTGCACGATGGTCTGGAGGATGCCGGTGCTGTGAAACTGCGCGGCGGAGAAGTTCACGGCGACCCTGATGTCCTCCGGCCAGTCCGAAAGCGTCGCGCAGGCACGCCGGATCACCCATTCGCCGATCTCGTGGATCAGCCCGGTCTCCTCGGCGATCGGGATGAATTCGCTCGGCGGCACCAGTCCGCGCCGGGGATGCTGCCAGCGCAGCAGCGCCTCGAAGCCGGTGATGCGGTTCTCGCCGAGATCGAGGAACGGCTGGAACACCAGGAACAGCTCGTCTCTGGCGATGGCGCCTTCGAGGTCCGCTTGCAGCGCCTTGCGATCGCGTGACACCCTGTCATCGGCTTCCTCGAAGAAGCAGACCGTGCCGGGACCTGCTTTCTTGGCGCGATACAGCGCCGCGTCGGCATTCTTCATGATGTCGAGCTGCGTGGTGCCGTCGCGCGGCGCCAGCACGATGCCGACGCTGGTCGCGCCGGCGATCTGGCGGCCCTCGATCTGGAACGGTTCGTCGAAGGCCGCGACGAAGCGTTCGGCGATCTCGAGCGCATCCTCCGGCCGTGCCAGATTGGCCATCACCAGCGCGAACTCGTCGCCGCCAATTCGCGCGACGTGCTCGGCCGCGCGCGTGCAGCGTTGCAGCCGGCCTGCGACCTGGATCAGGAATTCGTCGCCGGCGGGGTGGCCGAACTTGTCGTTGACTTCCTTGAAGCGGTCGAGGTCGAGCAGGAGCACCGCGAATTCCTCGCCGGACAGGGCCATCCGCCGGAGCGCGGCTTCGAGCGTCTCGTTGAAGGCGAAGCGGTTGGGCAACAGCGTGAGGGGATCCTGCCGGACCGTGCGCTCGGCCTCGATCTGCCGGATCACGCGCCGCGCGAAAGCGAATGAATTGACGAACACCGCACGCAGCAGCACGCTGCCGTAAACCACCACCAGGATGGCCATCAGCACATAGGCGGGATCGCCGTCGCGGCCGAGGCAGATGGCGATGCCGACGAAGATGGGGCTCGTGAAAGCGATGGCCGCAATCGGGATCGTGGCGAAGGCTAGTGCGCCGCCGGCCAGCATCCCCGAGCAAAGGCAGGTGATGACGAGCTGGCCGCCGGTCGCGGCATTCGCGAAGAAGGCGACCGGGACGATGCCCCAGGCAACGCCGAGCACGAAGGCGTTGCGCACCAGCCGATGCATCGCCCGACGCGAAACGAATTGCGGTTTTGTGATCCGGCGCGAGGCGTGGGATTGCAGGCCGAACGCGATCGCGGCGCCGGCCACGATCGCGGCCCAGGCCAACGCAAACTTCCAGTCCGGCGAATGCCAGAGCGCGATGGCGAGTACGGCCGCGTTGCAGGCATTGGCAAGCATGATGCCGACGGAGTAGCCGAGCACCAGTGACATCTGATCGGCGCGGATATGTCCGGCGACGGCTTCGTCGGTTGCAGGACCGCCAAAGGCCGACAGATCGCCGGCGAACAGCCGCGCGAAATAGCTGGTCGTTTGAGTCCGCATTCCAGGGCCTAGCAGCATGGGCCGTTTGTCCGGCTCGATCAGGAGGATTCGCTGCAAACCTTTGACGAAATATGAATTATCCCCGCTGGCCACGATCGCCATGGCCACTTCTGCGTGTTCAAGCGAGGGTATCGATAACAAATCGATACAAATGCGGCGCCCCGCGTTACGGTTGTAACAGTGGGCCGATCGCAGAACGCGCTCGGCCTTCATGGTTCGAGACGCGCCGCAAGGCTGCGCTCCTCACCATGAGGGTCTAAGATGTTGCCGCGGAGCAGGCCTCATCCTGAGCAGCCCGCTGAAGGCGGGCGTCTCGAAGGATGGCCGCGAGGAGGCTGCCAGCCCGCTCTGTTGCCAAATGTGCCGAACGTCACCGCCCGAGCTGCTTCGGATCATAATAGAACCGTTCTTCGATCAGCTGATCGCCCTGCCAGGTCTGCCACGCGATCTCATCCAGCGTTCGGACGACGCCTTCGGCATTGGTGAAGCTGAACCGCCAGCGTGTCGCGACGTGATCGCCCTCGATCAGGCTCGGCCCGATGCGGACGGCCTTGACCTTCCTGGAGGCCGCGAGCACGCCGCGCTCCTTGGCGACGAGCTTGTCGCGGCCGACTGTCGGGGCGGCGTTGTTCTCATAGGTCGCGGCATCGGACGTGTAGTACTGCTCGATCGCTTCGACAAACTCCCCATCCTCCAACCGCTTCGCAAAAGCTTCGACGACGTCACGGCTCGGCATGGCGCACCTCACGATTAAAACAGACTGATAGTCGGTAAATACCGACCGGTAGTCGAAAAGTCAACTGGCCGGGTGCGACGAATTGGACTAGACGGGAGCGATGGCAAAGCAGGCGGAGCGGCGGGCGGCGACATCCGAGGCGATCCTGACGGAGGCGCGGCGCCTGTTCGGGACGCAGGGCTTTGCCGCGACCACCGTGGACGACATCGCGGCGGCCGCGGGCGTTGCCAAGGGCGCGGTCTATCATCACTTCAAGACCAAGGAGGTGGTGTTCGAAGCGGTGTTCGATTCTGTCTCGCGCGATCTCGTCGCCGAGATCGACCGCACCGCGCGCGCCGAGAAGGACGTGCTCGCCGCGATGGTCGCCGGCACGCAGCATTACTTTGCGGCGACCGCCAAGGGCCCGACAGGTCAGATCATCCTGCGCGACGGCCCGGCCGTGCTCGGCTGGGAGCGCTGGCGGGAGATCGACGCGCAGCATTTTGGCGGTAAGATGCCGCGCGCGCTGTCGGTGGCGATGGAGGCCGGCCTCATCGCAAAGCAACCGGTCGAGCCGCTGGCGCGGCTGCTGCTCGGCGCGGTGACGGAGGCGGCGGTCGCCTGCGCCGGGCGCACGGATATCGCAAGGGCAGGGGCGGAATATGCCCGTGCGTTCAAGTCACTGGTCGAGGCGCTGCGTCTACGCGCATGATTGTGCTAGTGACGAACCGGAAACGCCCACACCAACAAAAAGAACAGTAGCGCATGAACGCAAATTCCTCCCTCGCGCCGTCCGATCCTGAGTTCGACTACATCATCGTCGGCGCCGGCTCCGCTGGCTGCGTGCTCGCCAACAGGCTGTCTGCGAACGGCAAGCACAGCGTGCTGCTGCTCGAGGCGGGACCTAAGGATTCCAACATCTGGATCCACGTGCCGCTCGGCTACGGAAAACTGTTCAAGGAGAAGACGGTCAACTGGATGTATCAGACCGAACCGGAGCCCGAATTGAAGGGGCGCCAGGTGTTCCAGCCGCGCGGCAAGACGCTGGGCGGATCGAGCTCGATCAACGGCCTGCTTTATGTCCGCGGCCAGCACGAGGATTACGATCGCTGGCGCCAGCACGGCAATGCCGGCTGGGGCTATGACGACGTGCTGCCCTATTTCAAGAAAGCCGAGAACCAGGCGCGTGGCGCCGATCAATATCACGGCAGCGGCGGCCCGCTGCCGGTGTCCAACATGGTCGTGACCGATCCGCTGTCGAAGGCCTTCATGGATGCCGCGGTCGAGACCGGTCTGCCCTACAACCCCGATTTCAACGGCGCCACGCAGGAGGGCGTCGGCCTGTTCCAGACCACGACGCGCAACGGCCGCCGTGCCTCGACGGCGGTGGCCTATCTTGGACCCGCGAAGACGCGCAGCAATCTCAAGGTCGAGACCGAGGCGCTCGGCCAGCGCGTGCTGTTCGAGGCACGCCGCGCGGTCGGCGTCGAATACCGGCAAGGCACAACCGTGCGCCGGGCCCGCGCGCGCAAAGAGGTCGTGCTGTCGAGCGGCGCCTACAACTCGCCGCAGCTCCTTCAGCTCTCCGGCGTCGGCCCTGCCGATCTCTTGCGCAAGCACGGCATCGATGTCGTGCTGGACGCGCCGGGCGTCGGCCACGATCTCCAGGACCACATGCAGGTCCGCATCGTGATGCGCTGCTCGCAGAAGATCACGCTCAACGACACCGTCAATAATCCGTTTCGCCGCACGTTGGCCGGCGCGCGCTATGCGCTGTTCCGGAAGGGCTGGCTGACCATCGCGGCCGGCACCGCGGGCGCGTTCTTCAAGACCAATCCTCGCCTCGCTTCGCCCGACATCCAGGTGCACTTTCTGCCGTTCTCGACCGACAAGATGGGGGAGAAGCTGCATGATTTTTCCGGGTTCACGGCGTCGGTGTGCCAGCTCCGGCCCGAAAGCCGCGGGACCTTGCGCATCAAAAGCGCGGATTCGACCGCGCCGCCGGAGATCCGCATCAACTACATGTCGACCGAGACCGATCGCACCACCAATGTCGAAGGCCTGAAGATCTTGCGCAAGATCCTGAATGCGCCGGCGCTGAAGCCGTTCGTGGTCAGCGAGTACGATCCTGGCGCAAAGGTATCCACGGATGGAGAGCTGCTCGATTATTGCCGCGAGCGCGGCAGCACCATCTACCATCCGACCTCGACCTGTCGTATGGGCAATGACGCGCTGGCGGTGGTGGACCAGCGGCTGAAGGTGAGGGGGCTCGAAGGCCTTCGCATCGTCGACGGTTCGATCATGCCGGACCTCGTGTCGGGGAATACCAACGCGCCGATCATCATGATCGCCGAAAAGGCCTCCGACATGATATTGGAGGATGCGCGATAAACATTGCGCTGAAAGGACATTCGACTTGGCTACGCGACTGAAGATCGGCACACGCAAGAGCGCGATGGCGCTGGCGCAGACGGAAGAGATCGCGCGCCGCCTGACCGCCGCCATGCCCGATCTCGATGTCGAGATCGTCAAGTTCGACACCACGGGCGATCTCGACCAGACCGGCAAGCTGCTGCCGCATGGCGGCAAGGGCGGCGCCTTCGTGGCGCAGATCCGCGCTGCCGTGCTCTCCGGCGAATTGCAGGCCGCGATGCATTCGCTGAAGGACATGCCTGGCAACGAGGACACGCCCGGCCTCGTCATCGGCGCTACGCTATCGCGCGATCCCCCGAGTGACGCACTGGTGCTGCGCGATGGGGTGACGCTGGAAGCGCTGCGCCAGTCGCGCGGCAAGGGTTTCAAGATCGGCACCAACGCCGTGCGTCGCGCCGCCTATGCGCGGCGGCTGTTTCCCGATGTCGAAGTGATCCACTTCCGCGGCGCCGCTGACACCCGCGTGCGAAAACTCGACAATGGCGAGAAGCAGAAGTTGCCGGATGGCGGCGCGGTTGGTCCCGCCGATGCGCTGATCATGGCGCGTTCCGGTCTTGACCGCGTCGGCCTCTCGCACCGTATCGCCTATGAATTCTCCGCGGCGGAGATGCTGCCCGCGGCAGGGCAGGGCATCGTCGCCGTGGAATGTGCCGCGCAGGACTGGCAGACGCGGCAGATCCTGGCATCGATCGACGATCCCTCTGCGCACGCTTCTGCCGATGCCGAGCGCGAGGTGCTGTGGGTGCTCAACGGCCATTGCAATTCGCCGGTGGCGGGTTTTTCGACCATCGCAGGCGATCAGATGTCGCTGACGGCGTCCGTGCTCGACCTCTCCGGCAACACCATCATCGAAGCCTCGCACACGGGCCCCGCCAACCGCCCGCGCGAGCTCGGCCGTGCGGTGGGACTGGAGCTGCTGACGAAGGGCGCCGCCGAGATCATCGAGCGCAGCCGGCCGCGCTAAATTTTGAGAGCGCAGTACGTACAGCATCCGTCATTGCGAGCGTAGCGAAGCAATCCAGGCTGTCACCGCCGAGAGATTCTGGATTGCTTCGCTGCGCTCGCAATGACGGCGCGGAGCCTCAGCCCCGCACGCGCTTCAGCATCTGCTCGACATGGGCGATCGGCGTCTCCGGCTGGATGCCGTGGCCGAGATTGAAGATGAAGCGCCCTTGCGCAAAGTTCGCCAGCACGTTGTCCACAGCGCGATCGAGCGCAGCGCCGCCTGTGATCAGCACCAGCGGATCGAGATTGCCCTGCACGGCGACGCGGCTCTGCACGCGCTCGCGGACGAAGGCCGGCTCGGCAGTCCAGTCGATGCTGACGGCATTCACGCCGGTCGCCTCGACGTAACCGGGCAGTTGCGCGCCGGCGCCGCGCGGAAAACCGATGATCTTCGAATCGGGCACTTTTGCGCGCACGCCTTCGACGATGCGCCGGGTCGGCTCGACCGACCAGCGCGCGAACTCGGCCGGCGGCAGCACGCCGGCCCAGGTGTCGAAGATCTGCAACGCATCGGCACCGGCCGCGAGTTGCGCCAGCAGATATTCGATCGAGTTCTCCACGAGCACGTCGATGATTTTCGCAAACGCCTCCGGATGCCGGTAGGCCATCATCCGTGCCGGCGCCTGGTCGGGCGTGCCCTGGCCTGCGACCATGTAGGTCGCCACCGTCCACGGCGCTCCGCAGAAGCCGATCAGTGCGGTCTTGGGATCGAGCGCACCGCGCACGAGCCTGAGCGCTTCGAACACCGGTTTGAGCTTGCTGAAGTCGGCGTGCGCGGCGAGTGTCGCGACTTTTGCGGGATCATCCAGCGGCTCCAGCCGCGGACCCTCGCCAACCTCGAACCGCACGGAACGGCCGAGCGCATAGGGGATCACCAGGATGTCCGAGAAGATGATCGCCGCATCGAAGCCGAACCTGCGGATCGGCTGCAGCGTCACTTCGGCGGCAAGCTCCGGGTTGAAGCAGAGATCGAGGAAGCCGCCGGCCTTGGCTCGCACCTCGCGATATTCCGGCAGATAACGCCCGGCCTGCCGCATCATCCACATGGGCGGGGTAGCCTGGCGCTGGCCGGAGAGCACGTCGATGAAGGGCTTTGTCGCAGACTGGGGCACGGACGGTCCTATCAAGATTGAGGTTCCTGATACACTGCCGGAAGCCGGAGCGGAACAGTGGAACCAGCGCAAATGCACCGCGTTGACCTCCCAATCGAGGAGGACTCCATGGCTGAGACATTCAATCCCGCGCCGCACGACAAGCACGCTGATGATCTTGGCAAGGCGCTGGCCGCCGATCGCCATACCAGGCTTGAAGCCGGGCTGGAGGACAGTTTCCCTGCGTCCGATCCGGTCAGCGCTGCGCAGCCGACACCGTCGAAGGCCGATGCGGACGCCGACAGTCCCTCGCTCTGGGACAAGGTTAAGTCGATCTTCAGCTAAGGCCGACGTTCAGCGAGCGCCGGGGCGCTCGGTTTCCGATAGGGTCGCTAACGCATTGTTAGCGATCCAGCGACGCTCCAGTCCGTAGGAGTACGGGAAAACCCGCATAACGCTGCGAATGTCCTCAAGCGTTTCAGGGTTCAATAACAGAAGCGGTGGAAGTTCCGGCGATCGGAGATTTCTGCCGCATGACCGTCGCCTCACAAAGAGCCGGATGGAGCCGCCTGCCGTTGCGCGCGGCGGCGTTCGTCGTGCTCACTTGTGCGACCATCCTCGGCGTCAGCGGCTGGCGTGAATGGGCCGCGCGCGATGCCGTGCTCAAGGGCGCCGAGACCGAGATGGCGAATGTTGCGCGCTCGCTGACGCAGCATGCGGAGGACAGCCTCGACCTGCTGGATTCCGGCGTCGTCGGCGTCGTCAGCCGGCTGGAGATGGACGGCGCCGAACCCGCCACGATCGCCAAGCTCAGGAACCTCTTGGAGGCGCGCAAGAAGGCGATCGCGCGCATTCACAGCCTCGCCATTATCGACGACCAGGGCAACTGGCTGACCTCGCCGGGCACGATCGGCTCGACGCTCAGCGACGACGCTTTCTTCCGTCATCACCAGCTGTCCTCGAAACGGGAGCCTCATGTCGGCCATCCGGTGCGGAGCCAGCTCGATGGCGAATGGGTCGTCACCCTGTCGCGCCGCTTCAACAAGCAGGACGGCAGCTTCGGCGGCGTCGTGCTTGCGACCATCAGCGCGAACTATCTCGCGCATTTCTACGAGCAGTTCGAGCTCGGCCGCAACAGCTCCGTGGCGCTCGTGCATGGCGACGGCATGATCATCGCGCGCAATCCAAGCAACGACAGGTTCGTCGGCCGCAGCGTCGCCGACACCCCGCTATTCCGCGACGCGAGCCTGCAGCAGCCGGGCGGCGCATACCATTTCAGGTCGCCGCTGGACGGCGCCGAGCGCGTCAGCTTCTTCAAGCGCTCTGGCCGTTATCCGCTCGTCCTGCTTGCCATGGTCGACAAGGCCGAGCTGCTGGCGCCCTGGCGAGCCGCGGCGATCTCTCGCATGCTCTACGTGCTCGCGCTGGTCGTGCTGATCGCGGTCATCGGCGCGGTGCTGGTGCGGCAGTTGCAGCGGGGCCAGCGCATGGCCGCGGCCCTGGTCGAGAAAGAGGCGCATTTCCGCCTGCTCGCGGAAGGCTCCAGCGACATGGTGACCCGCATCGGGCTCGACGAGCGGCTGCGCTATGTCTCGCCCTCGTCGGTTCGCGTCGTCGGCTGGCGGCCCAATCAGCTGATCGGAACGCCGGCGCTCGCCGGCATCCATGCGGATGATCGGCCGCAGGTCCAGGCGCTCGTCGATGCCATGAAGCGTGGCGAAAAGGACGAGGCGCGCGTCACCTATCGCAACGCGCACCGGCAAAACTCGGAAGTCTGGCTCGAATCGACCATGCGGGTGACGCGCAAGGAAAACGGCAGCGTCGACGGGGTGGTCGCGATCTCGCGCGACATCACCGAGCAGAAGAAGCTGGAGACCAGGCTCGAGACGCTCGCGATCGAGGACAGCCTCACCGGGCTCGCCAACCGCCGCCGCTTCGACGAACGGTTGAAGGAGGAATGGGCGCGCGCCTATCGCGACCGCTCCAGCCTCGCTTTGCTGATGATCGACGTCGATCACTTCAAGGCCTACAACGACGAATACGGCCACCCCGCAGGCGATGCCTGTCTGCGCGTGGTGGCGAAGGTCATCGCGGCCGAGATGCAGCGCGCCGGAGATCTGGCTGCGCGCTACGGCGGTGAGGAATTCGCCATGCTGCTGCCGAACACCGATGCCGCCGGCTGCGCGCGGATCGGCGAGCGGATCCGCCGGGCGATCCGCGAGGCGGGCCTCGTCCACAGCACCAATCACGCGTCGGGCTGCGTCACCGCTTCGCTCGGCGGCGCGGCCTGCCGGCCCGCGCTGGAACGCACCGCCGGCGTGGGCTCGCTCGTCGAGGCAGCCGATCAGGCGCTCTATGCGGCGAAGCAGGGTGGGCGCGACCGCCTGATGATGTCGGTCGAGGTGGCGAGCCTGCTGCCGAAAGCGTCAGGGCTGTAGCTCATCATCCTCAATAATGCGGCGGGGGCTCGTTGGCGGGGCCCGGCGCATTCGTCTCGGCTTCCTGAAGTCGCTCGCCGAGCTCTGCGATCTTCCGCGTCAGCGCGTCGATCTGCTTCCACTGCGCGGTGATCGTCTGGTTGAGTGTCTCGATCGTATCGTCCTGATAGGCGATGCGCGTCTCCAGCGTGTCGATGCGTTCGCCCAGCGTCTTGATGTCACTCGTCACGGTCGTGCCCCAATTCCTGTTCGCGTAGGCCCCGTTCGCGCAAGCCATGACCGAGTGCGACGCGCTCGTCGAATACAAAACATTCGCCGCGCCAGCGGCTCTGCGCCTCCGGCACCTCTTCGAGATATTTGAGGATACCGCCCTTGAGGTGATAGACCTCGGCAAAGCCGCGCGCGAGCAGATGCGCGCTCGCCTTCTCGCAGCGGATGCCGCCGGTGCAGAACATCGCGATCCTGCGGTGCTTTGCCGGATCGAGCTGCTCGGCGGCAAAATCCTTGAACTGGCCAAAGCTCTTGATCTCGGGATCGACCGCACCCTCGAACGTGCCCATCGCCACCTCGAAGGCATTGCGGGTGTCGAGCACCAGCGTGTCGGGTGCTGCGATCAGCGCGTTCCATTCGGCGGCCTCGACGTACGTGCCGACCTGGCGCGTTGGATCGGCGGCCTCGTCGCCGAGCGTGACGATCTCCTTCTTCAGCCGCACCTTGAGCCGGCCGAACGGCATCGCCTCGGCGGTCGAGAATTTCAGCTCGAGATTGTTCAGCCGGCCGCCGAACAGGGCGCCGTGCGCGAGCTCGTGGACGAAGGCGTCGATCGCCTCGGGCGCACCCGCAATCGTGCCGTTGATACCTTCCTGGGCGAGCAGCACGCTGCCCTTGAGCGCGAGGCCCGCGCAGAACGCGCGCAACGGCTCGCGTAGCTCGCGGTAATCGGGCAGGGCGGCGAATTGGTAAAAGGCGGCGACCTTGTGGATCATGGCGGCTCGTTTAGCAGGCGGCCGCCGCCCAGAAAACCCGCATGGCCCCGGACGGCAAAAGGTCTATACGCCCAGCGGATGGCAGCTATTTCGCTGGTATGCCAGCATTGCCCCGGCGGGCTGGAATGTGTCATGTAGGCCCGGTTTTTCCGAGACGGCGCGCCCTCCGCGTCGACCGCCCAAGAGAGCCCCCCAAGAGAGCCCTGAGAGAGCAAAACTTCGATGAGAAACTTCCATTTCCCCGGCAGGTCCACGGTCCACGCCACCAACGCGATGGTCGCGACCTCGCATCCGCAGGCCTCCCTGGCCGCGATCGAGGTGCTGCGCGAGGGCGGTACGGCGGTGGACGCGGCGGTGGCGGGTTCGGCGCTGCTCGGCGTGATCGAGCCGCAATCGACCGGCATCGGCGGCGACTGCTTTGCGCTGATCCAGCCGCGCGGCGAGGGCAAGATCATCGCCTATAACGGCTCCGGCCGGGCCCCGAAGGCGGCGAACGCCGACTGGTATCTCGAGCGCAAGATCAATTCCGTGCCGCTGACCTCGGCGCATGCGGTCTCGATCCCCGGCGTGATCGACGCCTTCGCGACCGTGCTGCGCGATCACGGCAAGTTCGGCTTCGACCGCCTGCTCCAGCCCGCGATCAAGGCGGCGGAAGAGGGTTACGTCGTCGCCCCGCGCATCGCCTTCGACTGGAAGAACCAGTTCGAGAAGCTGAAGGGTGGCACCAACACGGTGCGTTACCTGTTGCCGGGTGGCAAGCCGCCGGTCGCCGGCGACATCATCCGCCAGGCCGAACTCGGCAAGACGCTGCGCGCGATCGCCAAGGACGGCCGCGACGCCTTCTACAAGGGCGCGATCGCGGAGGATATGGTCGAGACCCTGCGCGGGATCGGCGGCCTGCACACGCTCGACGATTTCGCCGCCCACACCACCGAGACGACGACGCCGATCGGCACCAACTACAAGGGTTACGACGTCTGGCAGTGCCCGCCGAACGGCCCGGGCGTCACCGCGCTCTTGATGCTCAACATCCTGTCGCGGTTCGACCTGACCAAGTACGCGCCGCTCAGCATCGAGCGCTTCCATCTCGAAGCCGAAGCCGCGCGCATCGCCTACATGAACCGCGAGATGCATGTCGCCGACCCTGAGCATATGAAGATCGACGTCGCCGAAATGCTCGCGAAGGGCTTTGCCGACGAGTACATCAGCAAGATCCGCATGGACGGCATGCTCGACCTGCCGAACGTCGCGCCGCCGATGAATCCCTCGACCATCTACATCACGGTCGTGGACAAGGACCGCAACGTCTGCTCGTTCATCAATTCGATCGCGCATTCCTTCGGCTCGGCGATCGTCTCGAACAAGACCGGCGTGCTGTTCCAGAACCGCGCCGGTGGGTTCCGCATCCAGCCCGGCCATCCCAATTGCATCGCCGGCGGCAAGCGTCCGCTTCACACGATCATGCCGAGCCTGCTCACCAAGGGCGGCCGCTCCGTGATGCCGTTCGCGGTGATGGGCGGACAATATCAGCCGGTCGGCCAGACTCACGTGGTGACCAACATCCTCGACTATGGCTGCGACGTGCAGGAGGCGATCGACATGCCGCGCGGTCTGCACTACGAGGGCCAGTACCAGCTGGAGGACAGCGTGCCTGCCGATATCGTCGAAGGCCTGAAGAAGCTCGGCCACAAGACCACCAGCGTGGTCGGCCCGCTCGGCGGCGCGCAGGCGATCTGGATCGACTGGGACAAGGGCACGCTCACCGGCGGTTCCGATCCGCGCAAGGACGGCTGCGCACTGGGCTATTAAGGGCCGAGGGCTGGAAACGATTGCTTCGTTGCGCTAGACACCTTCCGCCTCAAACGGAAGGTCTCTTATGCAGCGTTTCCAGCGCGCACTCTTCGCCATCATGTCGGCACTTGCGATCACCGTGATCGGCAGCGTGTCGACATTCGTTTCCACCACGGCCTCGGCCCAGACCGCAGGAAAACCCATGACCACAGCTTCAGGCTTGCAGACCATTGATAACGTTGTCGGCACCGGTGCCTCGCCGAAACCCGGCCAGATCTGCGTGATGCATTACACCGGCTGGCTCTACGAGAACGGCCAGAAGGGCAAGAAATTCGACTCGTCGGTCGACCGCAACGAGCCGTTCGAGTTTCCGATCGGCAAGGGCCGTGTCATCGCCGGCTGGGACGAGGGCGTTGCCACGATGAAGGTCGGCGGCAAGCGCACGCTGATCATCCCGCCGCAGCTCGGCTATGGCGCGCGCGGCGCCGGCGGCGTGATCCCGCCGAACGCGACTTTGATGTTCGACGTGGAATTGCTCGCGGTGAAGTGAACCTACGTCGTCATGCCCGGGCTTGTCCCGGGCATCCACGTTCTTTCCTTCGTGCAGCCAAGACGTGGATGGCCGGGACAAGCCCGGCCATGACGGATAGAGATCAGCGCAAAACAAAAAGACCGGCCTCGCGGCCGGTCTCTTCGCTTTCAGATTGACGCGCGTCACTCCGCCGCGCGCTTTGCCGCAGCCGCGGCGCGATCGATTGCTTCCTTCGCGGCGTCCTTGGCGTCGCCCATGGCCTGCTGGCCCTTGCCCTTCACTTCCTGGACCACGCCTTCGCCCTTCAGGCGATCGGAACCGGTGGCTTCACCGATGCCCTGCTTGGCCTTGCCGATGGCCTCGTTGGCGGTGCCCTTGATCTTGTCGCTCGTGCTACCCATGAAACTCTCCTTCCAGTTGGCTCGCGAAAACAACGCCTGCCGACTACGAGAGTTCCGATTTTGGGTATGGCTTGATAGGCCCGCTTTGGTTAGCTTGCCGCGCACGGAACCAACAGAAAGCAAGTCCCATGACCGGCCATGACCACACGCATTCCCACCATGACCACGATCATGACGATCGCTGGAAACATGACGGTGTGCGCGTCATTCCCGGCAATCAGCTCGATACCAATGTGCCGTCGACGGCCGGCATGGACCGCGCGGCCGCGATCAATTTCGCGCGCGTCGGCGCGCAGAAATTGTGGGCGGGCACGGTCAGCATCAAGCCGGACGCCAAGACCGGTGCGCATCACCACGGCCATCTCGAAAGCGTCATCTACGTGGTGAAGGGCAAGGCGCGGATGCGCTGGGGCGAGAGCCTGCAATTCACCGCGGAGGCCGGCCCCGGCGATTTCATTTTCGTCCCGCCTTACGTGCCGCATCAGGAGATCAACGCCAGCCGGGACGAGGTGCTGGAATGCGTGCTGGTGCGCAGCGACGGCGAGGCGGTCGCGATCAACCTCGACATCGAGCCGGTCGAGAAGCCCGAGACCGTGCTGTGGATCGACCCCGTGCACCGGGATCCCAACGAGAAGAAGTAAGGGCCTGAAAGCCTGCTGGTTCTGTGCGACAGAACCACGCAGGCACGGCCTTCAAAAAATATTCGGAAGCCGTGTCGGATGGCCGTCGGGCCATCCGTCCTTGGGCAGAACCCCGCCCAAGGAGCCTCCGATGCCCAAAATGATCTTCGTCAATCTGCCGGTGACCGACCTCAAGCGCGCGACGGCCTTTTACGAGGCGGTCGGTGCGGTCAGGAACCCGCAATTCAGCGACGAGACGGCGAGCTGCATGGTCTTCTCCGAGACCATCTTCGCCATGCTCCTGACCCACGACAAATTCCGCAAGTTCACGCCGAAGCCGATCGCGGATGCCAAGACCTCCAACCAGGTGCTGCTCTGCCTCTCGGCCGACAGCCGCGTCGAGGTCGATGACGTCGTCGGCAAGGCCGAGGCCGCGGGCGGTGTGGCCGATCCCAGCCCGAAGGACGAATACAGCTTCATGTACGGCCGCAGCTTCGAGGATCCGGATGGTCATATGTGGGGCGTGAACTGGATGGACATGGCGGCCTTCGCCGCGCAGTCCGACATGGCGAACGCCTGACCGAAGCCAACGAATATCGACCATCCCAAGAGGAGCATTCACGATGTCCAAGCTCGTGCCCTGCATGTGGTTCAACGGCGATGCCGAGGAAGCCGCGAAGTTCTACGTGTCGCTCGTTCCGAACTCGGAAATCACGCACGTCCAGCGCAACGTTTCGGACGGCCCGTCCGGCAAGACAGGCTCGGTGCTCGTCGTCGAGTTCACGGTGGCCGGGCAGCCCCTGGTCGCGCTCAACGGCGGCATGAAGGTGGAATATACCCACGCAATCTCGCTGATGATCCATTGCGACGATCAAGCTCAGGTCGACAGCGTCTGGAGCGCGTTCCTTGCTCATGGCGGCAAGGAGCAGCAGTGCGGCTGGATCAGCGATCGCTGGGGCGTATCCTGGCAGGTGGTGCCGAAGGTGATGTTCGAATTCCTGTCGAGCCCAGACAAGGCTGCGGCTGCGCGCGCGATGCAAGCCATGATGAAGATGGTCAAGCTCGATGTGGAAGTGCTGCGTCGCGCGTTCGAGGGCAAGTCGGCAGCGTGACGTCAACACAGGTGCTGTAGGGTGGGCAAAGGCGCAAAGCGCCGTGCCCACCATTCATCGACGATTGAGAGAGTTGGTGGGCACGCTCCGCTTTGCCCACCCTACGAAACCTTGCCTAGAGGCCTCAGTAATTAATCCGCAGCCCCACGCCGCCATGGATGGTGTTCCCCACCGGCTGCGGGCCCAGCGTGCCGTTGGCGAACAGGTCGACGATCCAGCCCTTCTGCACGCGGAAGCCGAGGCGGCCGCCATATTCGAACCAGCCCTGGTTGCCCATGGTCGGCACCACCAGGCCGTCGCCGGTCACGGTGGCGACGATGCCGCCATGGCTGGCGAAGGACTGCACCCAGCCGCCATTGATGTTGGTCTCGATGTTGCTGCCGAAGAGGTGCGTCCACTGGCCGCCGATCTTGACCAGGCTGGTGCGGTCGGTGCCGGTCGCAATGGAGGCGTCGAACGGATTGAACGCCACGGCGCTGTCCGAATAGCCGGAGACGCGCTGCCAGAGCTGCCAGACTTCGATCGAGGCCGCGAATTCGTCGCGCGGGGACACGCGGCTCATCCAGCCGGCACGGCCATAGACGGCGTAATTCGACGCGTTGGTCGAGCCCGTGACGCTCACCGGCCCGAGGCTGGTGTTGTAGTTGCGGGTGTAGCGCGCCTTCTCCCACGGCGTCAGGATGGTGCCGACGTCGAAGAACGGGCGCGACGAGCCCCAGTCGGTGAAGTCATAGCGCAGAGCGAACGCTCCGATCGGCGCGCTGGTGATATTGTAGCCGCCCTCGCTGTATTGCGTGTAGGCGATGCCGGCGAGCAGAGACAGGTTGTTGGTCAGCTCCTTGCGGCCGTGAATGCCGGCCGAGAACGAGCCGGCGGAGCCGAATGCGCTGATGCAGTCGCTGCAATTGACCTGCTCGTTGACGCCGAGCAGCACCGTGCCGAGCACCCGGTTGGTGATCATCTGGTTGAAGCGCTGGTTGGCGAGGCCGCCGATCGAATTGCCGCTGGAGTCCGCGCCGGTCGGGCCCGAAGGTGGAGGCGGTGGATACGGGCTCGGCGAGGACGACGGATAGGGGCTCGGCGAAGGCGAGGGGGGCGGTGTGGGTGTCGGCGACGGCGACGGCGACGGTGAATAGGTCGGTGACGGTGAGGGCGTCGGCCCACCGCATCCGGACTCGCAAGTCGCCTGCGCTGCCGCCGGTCGCGCATTGAACGCGAAGAACGCAAACGCAGCGGTTGCGGTCAGCGCGGCGGCGAGGACGAGGCGTCTGACGTCGAGTTTCGCCATCATCACCGCCCGCACAGCATGCCGTCGTCGTGGACGGCAGGCGTGATGGTCGGCGAGGCGTCCGCATACTGGTTGACCGAGCACAGCCCGGCGCTTGCGGCGCAATTGGCGGCAAAGGTCCAGGGCGGCGTGTTGGTCTTGGTGATGCTGACCTTGCCGCCGGCCGAGGTGATGATTGCAGTGTCGCCGGGCTGGGTGAGCTGCACGCACTGGGAGTTCGTCGTGCAGACGCTGGCGGCTCCGTCCTGGAGCACGACGACGGAGCGGCCGCGCTGGGAGAGGATGTCGAGCGTGGTGCCGCGCACGCCGATGGTCGCGAGCGGGGTGGTGATCTTGTAAGCGGTCTTCTCCGAATGGCCGGTGACGAAACGGAATGCGCCTGTGGTCATGCGGATCGCGACGTCGCGATAGCTGTGCTCGTCGTTGAAGACGGTGCGGTCGAGCTTCAGCGTGGCGCTCGGGCCAAGCGAGAGGTTGGTGCTGTCGGCCATGACGAAGCGCGCGGCGCTGTCGGCGCCGGTGCGCACGGTCTCGTCGCGCAGCATGCTGTCGCCGACACTGATCGGCGTCGTGGTCGTGGCCACGCGCACCACGTCGTTCTGGATCACGACGGCTTCGCCGACGCGCGTCTGCGCCTGCGCGCAGTGCGCCGCGCACAACGCGGCCGACAACAGAGTGGGGAAAAGCCAGAAACGCAAATTCATTTCGCAACCGATCGATATGTCCCTGATCGTACCGGATCGTGCGCGCTTCTGATGTGGCGAAATTATCACAAGCGGTGCTGGACGTGCGTTATGCTTAGTGACAGTTGCGGCAGAATGCGTTCAATGAAAAGTGCCGTCTTTGTTTTTCTCCGCGGTGAAGCAGATTTGCCACGCAAAATAGCCCCACAGCAGCCGTTCGAATTGCCCGCGGTTCCGAAGGTGTCGCAGAGCGCAGTGATCGCTGTCGCGATTTTCCTGGTCGCGCATCTCGCGCTGCTGATCGGCCTGACGGCGCCGGAGAAGTTCGTCTTCGACGAGGTGCATTACGTGCCGGCGGCACGGCAGATGCTGGCACCCACGATGTCGCAACCGATGCTCAATCCGATGCATCCGCCGCTGGCCAAGGAGCTGATCGCGGCATCGATCGCCGCCTTCGGCGACAATGCGCTGGGCTGGCGCTATCCGTCGACCTTGTTCGGCGCGCTGGCGATCGTCGCGATCTATCTGTGCGGGCTCGCGCTGTTCTCCGCGCAAGGGCCCGCGATCGCCGCCGCGGCGATCGCGGGCTTCAACCAGATGCTTTACGTGCAGGCGCGCATCGCCATGCTCGACATTTACGCGCTCGGGTTCGGCCTGCTCGCGATTGCCGCCTTCATGCACGGCTTTCGAAGAGAGCGCCCGCATGCGTTGTTCGCGCTCGCGGGCGCCTTGTTTGGCCTCGCGGCGGCTTGCAAATGGAGCGGCCTGTTTCCGCTCGGCATCTGCATCGTGATGGTTGCGGTGATCCGGCTGATGCAGGGCTGGCGCACGCTGTTCGCCGGCGCGACGCCGAGCGACTGGTATCGGCCCGATCTCTGGCCCGATCTTCGCGTGCAGCATGTCGCGCTCTGTTTTGCCGTGCTGCCGGCGCTGACATATCTTGCCGCTTTCGTGCCGCTCTACGGAGCGTCGCTGCCGGATCTGATCGAGGCGCAGCGCCGGATATTCGCCGACAACACTACGACCGCGATCGCCGGCCATACCTATATGAGCGCGTGGCCATCCTGGCCGCTGCTCGCGCGCCCGGTGTGGTTCCTGTTCGACAAGACCTCGGAGAACAATGTCTCCGCGATCGTCTTCCTCGGCAATCCGCTGGTCGCGTGGCCGGCGCTGCTCGCGCTCGCCGTCGTGCTGCGCGACTTTATCGTCGCGCGGCGCTGGGACGCGTTCCTGATCGCGGCGTTCTATTTCGGCTCGTGGCTCGCCTGGGCTTTGCTGCCGCGCACGCTCGGCTTCCTCTACTATTATCTGCCGGCCGCAACGGTGGCGTCGCTTGCGCTGGTCTATGTGCTGCGACGAGAGGGGCTGCCGCGCTGGCTGCTGTGGGCCTATGTCGGGGTCGCGGCGATCGGCTTTGCGGTGATGCTGCCGATCTCGGCGGCCTTCATCGGCACGTCCATGCAGACGTTCAACCGGTTGATGCTGTTCCAGAGCTGGATATGAAAGCGCCGCCTGTCACGATCGTGGCAGGCGGCGTGTTTCACGCGGCGATGACTTGAATTTCACTTGGACAATTTTACTTGGACGCCGTCGTCTTGGCTTCCATGTTCACGACCTGGACGCGGCGGTTGATCGGGTCGGCGCCGTTGGCGGTGTCCTTCAGCTTGGTCTTGCCATAGCCGACGGTGACGAGATCTGTGCCGTTGAGACCATAGTTCTGCACCAGGTACTTCTTGATGGTGTCGGCGCGCCGTTCGGAGAGCCCTTGATTGTACTCCTCGCCGCCGATCGCATCGGTGTGGCCGGCGACCACGAAGGTCGAGCCCTTCAGCGACGGATCGGACAGCGCCTTGCCGAGCGCCTGCACCGACGGCACCGACGTCTTGGCGATGTCGGCCGAGTTGTAGTCGAACTGGATCTCCAGATCGATCTTCGGCTTGGTCGCGGCGAGCTCGGCGATCTGCTCGCGCTCGCCCGTCGAGAGCGACCGGGTCGAGCGGTTGCGCACCGTGTTCAGGAACGTCGATTCCTTGGCCTGCACCGCCGGATCGGCCTGCGGACCGACGGACAGGCCGCGGGTCGCCGGCTTGGGCTTCAGCGCATCCAGAATCTGGTTGGCGGAGACGTTATCGCCGGCGAAAGCCAGGCCCGCCGTCATCGACAGCGCGGCCGTGAGGGTAATCGCCTTCAGTCCAAAAAACTTATCAAAACGGGTCATTGTCGAATCCTCGCTGTTACGCCTGATGGCGATTTGATGTTGCGAGCGTAGGGAAGGTTCAACAGCCTCGATGTGATGCGGGTCACATTCCAGACGACCGAAATGACCCGTGCATCCTCGCGCCGGCGCCGATCGGAATCCATGGCATGTCGGGCCAGCGGCGGTGCCCTGCCACCGGGAAGAAGCGCCGTCTCATTCGGCATCGACAGCTGAACCGGCTGGACTCGCAGCCCGCGCAGGTACAATCTTTTGGCCATTGTTCGTCACCAGCCGTATTGCCCGCTGCGTCAGCAGCCCAAAAAGCGACCGTCGCAGCGACTCTCAGCTCGGTTCGAGCAGCAGAAATCCCCGAGTGATCCAGATCACAGTGCGTCGTTGTGAATTGGATCAGATTGCTCTCATCGGATCGGCTCAGGTCGAACCGAGAGCAGCGAGGAAGTTTGGATCAGGGGAGAATGATCATGCGCTTCTTGATCGCAGCAATTTCAATCGCAGTATTTCTCGTCAGCGGCAACGCGGCCTTCGCGGACAAGCGCGTCGCCTTCGTGGTCGGCAACGCCGCCTACAAGAACGTCCCGCAGCTTCCCAACCCCGCGATCGACTCCAAGGCGATGGCCAGGGTGCTGCGCAATGTCGGCTTCGACGTCGTCGAGGGCGCCAACCTCACCCGCGATGCCATGACCGCGAAGCTGCTGGAGTTCGGCAAGAAGAGCGAAGGCGCCGACGTCGCGGTGTTCTTCTATGCCGGCCACGGGATTGCCGTGAACGGCGTCAACTACCTGTTGCCGGTCGACGCCGACCTGAAATCCGAGATGGACGTCAAGCTGGGCGCGGCGATCAATGTCGACCTCACGCTCGATCAGACCATGTCGGACGCGAAGGTGAAGCTCGTGTTCCTGGACGCCTGCCGCGACAATCCGTTCGCGGCAAAGATCCGCTCGGCCAAGGCCACCCGCTCCGTCAACGTCCAGACCGGTCTTGCCGAGATGAAGTCGGGCGAGGGCACGCTGATTGCCTTTGCCACCGGCCCCGGCCAGACCGCGCTCGACGGCGAGGCCGGCACCAACAGCCCGTTCACCCGCGCGCTCGTCGCCAACATTGCCCAGCCCGGGATCGAGATCCAGCAGGCGATGACCAAGGTCCGTGCCCAGGTCAGTGACGAGACCAGCAAGGGGCAATTGCCCTGGGGGCACACCAACCTCACGGGCAACGTCTATCTCAATCCGGTTGGTGTGCCGGCCGCGGCCACGACCGATCCGTCGAACGCACCGGTGTCGGCCGCGAGCAAGCAAGGCTCCGACGTCGAGCTCGAGTTCTGGCGCTCGATCAGGGACTCCAACAAGGTCGAGGAACTCAACGCCTATCTCACCAGCTATCCCAACGGCACGTTCAAATCGATCGCACTCGCCCGCATCGCGGCGTTGCAGGATGGTCCATCCATCACCACCCGCAATCTCTCGGCCGGGATCGATCCCGCGACCTTTACGGAAGAAGCCAACCAGGTGTCTGAAGACCAGATCGGTCTGGACAAGAACCAGCGCCGCGACGTGCAGCGCCGCCTCACCGGGCTCGGCTTCGACGTCAAGGCGACGGGCAAGTTCGACGATGAGACCCGTTCCGTGATGAGGCGGTGGCAGGCTGCCCGTGGCTATCCTGCGACTGGTTATCTCAACAAGCTCCAGCACAAGGCCCTGCTGTCGGAGATTGTCTCGACCCGCGCGGCCTCCTCCGAGCAGGCAGACGACGAGCCCGCGCGTCGCCGGTCCTCCGGCGGTGGCGGCCGGCGCCATTACGGCGGTGGCGGTGCCGGTCCGCCAGGCGGCCCCGGCGGTCTGTTCGGCGGTATGATGGGCGGGTTGTTCGGCCGCCGCTGAGCCGGCAGGCAAGCAACAGGCGGCCCGGTTCGGGCCGCCAATTTGTTCCGGAAACCCTTGCTCACCGATCGTCGCAAAGCCGTCGCGTGATGGCCCGCGTGCGAACAAGAATTCGGCCAGTTGGGCGCCTAGCAGGACTCCGCGTCCAACAACCGCCGAGGAAGGGAGCCGAGTTCAGTCCAGTGCCCAGGCCGAGTGATTACCAGTTCTATCGTGGCGGGCCGCAGGATCGGACAGTCTTTCTGAGCTCAATGCCCATCTATGTCGGTGCGGCGATGATCGCGGTGGCGATCCTGCTGTCCACGCTGATCACCGGGCTGAGCAGCCGTTATGTCGGCCTCGACGGTCCGAACGACGAGAACATGTGGCTGGTCGACCGCCTCACCGGCAGCGTCTATCGCTGCCAGGCGGAGGGGCGTGGCAAAGCGTCCTGCGAGCCCGATGTCGCCACAGGCAGCGTCGGTGACCGGCCCAAGGTGCAAAAGAACGGCAATTGAGGCCTTGCACCCTCGCAGCGCAGCCATGGCCAACACCGATATCAGCAACGGCAAGATGAAGAGCGCTTGCACGCATTACATGAAGGCGCAGAAGGCCATGTCGATGAAGTGAGGCGCGCACGGTTCGGCCGCGCTGTCAGCAGTTGGCAGCGCGGCTTTTTCTTGAGAAAGCTTCTTTGGCGTCTCTCTTTTTCCTGGCGCGAATCCGGCTACATTGCCTCCTGCAATGTCACGCGCGCCCAAACCCTTTCCGATCCCCACGACACAGGCCCGGCAGATCTGGCTGCATGCCCAGCGGCTGGACGAGCGCGCGCCGTTCGGGGAGGGGGCGCGCGCGGTGGCGGATGCGATCGACCATCTCGGTTATGTGCAGATCGACACCATCAACGTCATCGAGCGCAGCCACCACCACATCCTGTTCAGCCGCATTCCGTCCTACCGGCGTGCCGATCTGCGCCAGGCCCAGAGCGTCGACAGGAGCGTGTTCGAATACTGGACCCATGCGCTGTCCTACGTGCCAGCGAACGATTTTCGCTTCTTCCTGCCGGCGATGCGCGAGCACCGGCGCGAGGGGCACAAATGGTACGCCTCGGTCAAGCCGGCCGATACGCGCAAGGTGATGCGGCTCCTGCGTGCCGGTCCGCTGACGATCCGCGACATCGAGGACGACGTGCTCACCGAGAAGGAGCATCTCTGGCAGAGCCGAAAACCCTCGAAGCGGGCTTTGCAGCTCGCCTTCTACACCGGCGTCGCGACCGTCAGCGCGCGCCAGGGTATGCTCAAGACCTACGAGCTGATGACGCGGCACTTCGGCTGGGACAAGCTGCCGAGGCCGGCGTCAGCGAGAGACATCACGGCCTATCTGCTCGACCGCGCGCTGCGGTCGCAGGGCGTGGTCAGCCTGGATTCGATCTGCCACCTCGATGCGCCGAGCAAGAAGGCGATCGCTCAGCTGGTCGCCTCGCGCGTGCGCCGCGGCGAGCTCGTGCCCGTTGCGATCGAGGGCGCCGGCAAGCAGGAGCATTGGGCCGCGCCCGCGGCGCTGGAGCCGGGTGAGGGCGCCGCGCCCGATCTCGTTCACATCCTCTCGCCGTTCGATCCCCTGATCATCCAGCGCAAGCGCACCAATCTGTTCTTCGGCTACAACCATCTGTTCGAAGCCTATGTGCCGAAGGCCAAGCGCAAGCTTGGCTATTTCGCGTTGCCCGTGCTGGTGGGCGACGAGATCGTCGCGGCGCTTGACCTCAAGACCGATAGGCAGGTGAAGAAGCTGTTGATGCAGAAATGGACCTGGGTCGGGCAGGGGAAGAAGACGGCGGGGCGCAAGGAGCTGAAGCGCGTGATCGAGGAGGAGCTCGATCGCTTTGAGCGGTTTCAATTGGCGGAGTGAAGCGCGCTCGCCACGGCTTCGGTCTCGTAGGGTGGGCAAAGCGACTTGTCCGCCGTAGCTCGAAGAGCGAAGGCGGAAGCGTGCCCACCATCGTGGTCCGCGAAGGAGAATGGTGGGCACGGCGCTAACGCGCCTTTGCCCACCCTACAAGACCATCGACCCAAACGCCAAACGCAATCCCCACCCCATACGCCACCAGATTCCACAGCGAGAAGATCCGTCCTAACAGCAGCGCGCCCGCGGTGGTGAGCCGAAACGCATCGAGCCAGGGCGCATGCACCAGCCGGGAGAACTCGACGACGATCGCGATCGCCACGGCGATGGCTGCAAGTCGGCTCCGTGACATCCCCGGCAGCAACACCCCGACCAGCAGAAACACCATCGTCGCCCATAGCAGCGAGCCGCCATACTTCACCACGAAGGCGGGAAGCCCGAGCGGAAAGCCGTACCAACGCAACGACAGCCCGCAGGCGATGACCGCAAGAGCAAGGCCGGCGCGGATCAGTGATGTCTGTAGCGGCGCAACAGGTTTATCCGGTTGCGCCCCGTGCATTGCTCGCTCCATTGACTCTTTGCCCGCGATGCTCAAAACCGCAACCAGCCCATAAGAGCAACAACCCCGGGGGGAAAGCCATGAGCCAGACCACGACCTATGCCGGTTCCGCCGGCTCAGCCAAGTCGGAAATCGAGACCTCGACGATCCGCGCCATCTCCTGGCGCCTGATTCCGTTCCTGGTGCTGGCCTACTTCTTCTCCTATCTCGACCGCGTCAATCTCGGCTTCGCCGCGCTGACCATGAACGCGGAGCTGAAGTTCACGCCGCTGATCTTCTCCTGGGGCGCGGGCATCTTCTTCATCGGCTATTTCATTTTCGAGGTGCCGAGCAATCTGGCGCTGGAGAAGTTCGGCGCGAGCCGCTGGATCGCCCGCATCATGGTGACCTGGGGCATCATCTCGGCGCTGATGGCGCTGGTCAGCGGGGTGACGAGCTTCTACGTGCTGCGCTTCCTGCTCGGCGTCGCCGAGGCCGGCTTCTTCCCCGGCATCATCCTCTATCTCACCTATTGGTACCCGGCCGAGTATCGCGCCCGCTTCCTCGCGGCCTTCGCCATCGCTGTCCCGGTCTCCACCGTGATCGGTGCGCCGGTCTCGGGCCTGCTGCTCGGGCTCGACGGTGCGATGGGGTTGAAGGGCTGGCAGTGGTTGTTCATCATCGAAGGCATCCCCTCGGTGTTGCTGGGCATCGTCACCTGGTTCTATCTCACCGACAGGCCGGAGAAGGCGGACTGGCTCTCGGCCGATCAGAAGGCCTGGCTCAAGTCCAGGCTCGATTCGGAAATCGCGGCCAAGCAGACGGTGAAGCATCTGTCGCTCGGCGAGGCGCTGTCGTCGCCGAAGGTGATCATGCTGAGCCTCGTCTATTTCGGCTTCGTCGGCGCGCTCTATGGCATGCAGTTCTGGCTGCCGCAGATCGTCAAGGCGTTCGGCCTCACCAACGCCCAGACCGGCTTTGTCACCGCGATCCCGTATCTGTTCGGCACCATCGCCATGATCCTGTGGGCGCGGCATTCCGATGCGACGCGCGAGCGCGTGATGCATGTCGGCGCGCCGCTGCTGCTCACCGCCGTCGCGCTTGCCGTCTCCTCCTATCTCACCGATCCCACCATGACGATGGTGGTGCTCACTGTGGCGGCGATCGGCGTGTTCTGCTGCTTCGGCGTGTTCTGGACCCTGCCGACCGCCTGGCTCTCCGGCACGGCGGCGGCCGGCGCCATCGCGCTGATCAACTCGATCGGCAATCTCGCCGGCTTCGGCGGGCCGTACCTGATCGGCTGGGTCAAGGAAGCCACCGGCCAGACCTCGACCGGCTTGCTGGTGCTGGCGGTCCTGCCCCTGATCGCCGGCATTTTGGTTTTTGTCGGTGGCCACGAGAGCAAGCACGAGTTCGCCGGGCAGGGGCGGTAGAGCAGCACTCACCGCTGCGTAGCCCGGATGGAGCGAAGCGAAATCCGGGGCGCTCCGAGCTACAGCCTGCAGGCCCCGGATTGCGCTCCGCTCCATCCGGGCTACGGGCTCTCGTAGGGTGGGCAAAGGCGCGATTCGCGCCGTGCCCACCATTTTCCTGATTCCGGCAGGCATCGTGGGCACGCTCCGCTTTGCCCACCCTACGATCGCACCCTCCCGGCAACCGCCATCCAAATCCTTACCACCCCTTAACGATCACGCTTTCCTGATAACTGACGATTATTGACTTTTATCAGTGATTAGTCGACATTCCTCTCATTGCAGTCGCGGGAGTGTCCTCCGATGTTCGTTCGGTCAGTTTTGTCCAGCTATTCCAAGCTCTTGGCGGGTGTGTCGCTGGCCCTCATGGCCGCTGCGCTGGCCGGGTGCAATGACACCGTCGCTGAAAAGGCCGAGCCGCCGCGGCCGGTTCTGGTGGCAACAGCTCATTATGATGCCGAAACGCCCGAGCGCAGCTTCGTCGGCACCGTCAGGCCCCGGATCGAGAGCGATCTCGGTTTCCGGGTTGCCGGCAAGGTTGCCAAGCGCTTGGTCGAGGTCGGCCAGACCGTCGAAATCGGCCAGCCGCTCGCGACCCTCGATGAGGTCGATCTGAAGCTCCAGGCCGAGCAGTCCGTCGCCGAGCAGACCGCCGCGACCGGCGTGCTGGCCCAGGCCGCCGCTGCCGAGCAGCGCGCCAAGGATCTGAAGGCCAAGGGTTGGACTACGGATGCGGCGATGGATTCGAGCCGCGCCGCCGCCGACGAGGCCCGCGCGCGTCTGGACCGGGCCGTGCGCTCAGTCGAGCTGACCAAGAATTCTCTTTCCTACGCGACGCTCAACGCCGACGCCCGTGGCGTCGTCACCGCAACGCTGATCGAGCCCGGCCAGGTGGTTGCCGCAGGCCAGACTTCGATCCGTGTCGCCCGCTTTGCCGAGAAGGAAGCGGTCGTCGCGATCCCTGAGACGCTGGTCGGACGTGCCAAGTCGGGCGCCGCCAGCGTCACTCTTTGGTCGGAGCCGGACAAGAAATATGCGGCCAAGCTGCGCGAGATCGCGCCGACGGCCGATCCGTCGACGCGCACCTATCTTGCAAAGTTCTCGCTGCCCGAGGCCGACGACAAGGTTTCGCTCGGCATGACCGCGACGCTGACGCTGTCGGATGCCGCGACCGAGCGCGTCGCGCGGCTGCCGCTGTCGGCGCTGTTCAACGAAGGCGGCAAGCCCTCCTTCTATGTCGTCGACGACAATGGCGCCGTCACGCTCAAGCCGGTCGTGGTGAAGTCCTACGAGAGCAACGACGTCATCATCACCAGCGGTGTCGAAGAGGGCGCCAAGATCGTGGCGCTCGGCGTGCAGAAGCTCGATCCGAGCCAGCGGGTGCGGATCGTCTCGTCGCTGTCTTTCTAGAGTTTACGAGTCACGTCGTGTGAGGTGAGTTTCGGCCCAAGCGCAAATGCCGGGGCTGAAGCGGCGAAGCGATCCAGAACCTGCCCAGCCCCCTGGATTGCTTCGCTGCCTCGCGACGACGGTTTGAACAGAGTGGCTGTGGTTTTTTTGCAATTGGACCATCTTTGGAGAGTGCGATGAAGCGCTTCAACCTTTCGGCCTGGGCCGTCAGCCATCCGACGCTGGTCCTGTTCCTGATGATCATACTCGGCGTCGCCGGCTTCTTCTCCTATCAGAAGCTCGGGCGAGCCGAGGATCCGTTCTTCACGGTGAAGGTGGTCAACGTCTCCGTGATCTGGCCGGGCGCGACCGCGCAGGAGATGCAGACGCAGGTCGCCGATCCCATCGAGAAGAAGATCCAGGAGCTGCCTTACTTCGAGAAGGTGCAGACCTATTCCAAGCCGGCCTTCACCGCGCTCCAGGTGACCTTCCGCGATTCCACGCCGCCGAAGGACGTGCCGTATCTGTTTTATCTGCTGCGCAAGAAGCTCGCCGACGTGCAGGGCCAGTTGCCGTCGGGCATTCTGGGACCCGTCGTCAACGACGAGTTCTCCGACGTCGATTCCATCCTCTACATGATGACCGGCGACGGCGCCGACTATGCCCAGCTCAAGAAGGTCTCGGAAGGCTTCCGCCAGCGCCTGTTGAAGGTGCCGGGTGTGACCAAGGTCGACGTCTACGGCAACCAGGACGAGCGCATCTTCGTCGAATTCTCGCACGCCAAGCTCGCCACTCTCGGCATCACGCCGCAGGCGCTGTTCGATTCGCTCGCCAAGCAGAACAACGTGACTCCGGCCGGCACGGTCGAGACCTCGTCGCAGCGCGTGCCGCTGCGCGTCACCGGCGCGCTCGATGGCGCCAAGGCCGTCGCCGAGACGCCGGTCGAGAGCAACGGCCGCGTGTTCCGTTTAGGCGATATCGCCACCGTCACCCACGGCTATGTCGACCCGCCGAGCTTCATCGTGCGCCAGGAAGGCAAGGCCGCGATCGGCATCGGTGTCGTCACCGCCAAGGGCGCCAACATCCTCGATCTCGGCAAGGAGGTCGAGAAGGCCACCGCCGAGTTCATGAAGGCGGTGCCGCAGGGCATCGACGTCAAGCTCATCGCCGACCAGCCCAAGGTGGTCGAGCACGCCGTCGGCGAGTTCGTGCACTCCTTCATGGAAGCCCTCGTCATCGTGCTGTTCGTCTCGTTCCTGGCACTCGGCTGGCGCACCGGCATCGTGGTCGCGCTGTCGGTGCCGCTGGTGCTCGGTATCGTCTTCGTCGTCATGAACATGATGTCGCTCGATCTGCACCGCATCACGCTCGGTGCGCTGATCATCGCGCTCGGCCTGCTGGTGGATGACGCCATCATCGCGGTCGAGATGATGGTGGTGAAGATGGAGCAGGGCTGGGACCGTTTTCGCGCGGCCTCCTTTGCCTGGGAATCCACTGCGTTTCCGATGCTCACGGGAACGCTGGTCACGGCCGCTGGCTTCCTCCCCATCGGCTTTGCCAATTCCGCGGTCGGCGAATATGCCGGCAGCATCTTCTGGATCGTGGCGATCGCGCTGGTCGCCTCCTGGTTCGTGGCGGTGATCTTCACGCCTTATATCGGCGTCATGCTGCTGCCCAACATCAAGGTGCACCACAATCACGATCCGCACGCGGTCTACGAGACCCGCATGTACCGCGGCCTGCGCGCCATCGTGCAATGGTGCGTCAACCACCGCATCACCGTGGTGGCCGCGACCGTCGGCGTCTTCATCGCCTCGATCGTCGGCTTCGGCCATGTCCAGCAGCAGTTCTTCCCGCTGTCGGAGCGGCCCGAGCTGTTCCTCCAGCTTCGCCTGCCCGAGGGCACCGCTTTCAACGTCACCGAGAAGGCGGTGAAGAAGGCCGAGACGCTGCTCAAGGACGACAAGGACATCGAGACCTATACGTCCTATGTCGGCCAGGGCTCGCCGCGCTTCTGGCTCGGCCTCAATCCGCAGCTTCCCAACGAGGCGTTTGCCGAGATCGTCATCGTCGCCAAGGGCGTCGAGGCGCGCGAGCGCATCAAGGCCAAGATCGAGAACGCGGCTGCGGAGGGCATGCTGACAGAGGCGCGCGTGCGCGTCGACCGCTTCAACTTCGGTCCGCCGGTCGGATTCCCCGTCCAGTTCCGCGTGATCGGCCCCGACGCCAACAAGGTGCGCGAGATCGCCTATCAGGTCCGCGACGTCATGCGGCAGAACAAGAGCGTCAAGGACGTCCAGCTCGACTGGAACGAGCAGTCGCCCTACCTCAAGCTCGTCGTCGACCAGGATCGTGCCCGCGCCATGGGCCTGACGCCGCAGGACGTCTCGCAGGCGCTGTCGATGCTGATCTCGGGTGCGCAGGTTACCACCATTCG
Source organism: Bradyrhizobium sp. 613_E4_N2_2 (assembly GCF_052075995.1). Classification (NCBI taxonomy): domain Bacteria; kingdom Pseudomonadati; phylum Pseudomonadota; class Alphaproteobacteria; order Hyphomicrobiales; family Nitrobacteraceae; genus Bradyrhizobium; species Bradyrhizobium sp. 613_E4_N2_2. The sequence continues at coordinate 7,260,374 of NZ_CP197234.1, read as the reverse complement.
CGACGGCATCGAGAAGGTGGCCGTGGTCGCTCGTGCGGTCCCGTCCGAACGACTCGATCTCGGCGGCGTCGGCGATCTGACCATCACCTCGAAGAACGGCGTCGCCGTGCCGCTCCAGCAGATCGCCAAGATCGAGTATGCCCATGAGGAGCCGATCATGTGGCGGCGTAACCGCGACATGGCGATCACCGTGCGCTCCGACGTCGTCGACGGCGTGCAGGCGCCCGACGTCACCAGCCAGATCACGCCGAAGCTGAAGGCGATCAAGGACAATCTCGAGCCGGCCTACCGTATCGAACCGGGTGGGGCGTTCGAGGAATCCGCCAAGGGCAACGCCTCGATCTTCATCCTCTTCCCGCTGATGGTCATGGTGATGCTGACGCTGCTGATGTTCCAGCTTCAGAGCTTCTCGCGCCTGATCCTGGTGTTCCTCACCGCGCCGCTCGGCATCGTCGGTGCCTCGTTCGGCCTCAACGTCGCCAATGCCCCGTTCGGCTTTGTGGCGCTGCTCGGCCTGATCGCACTCGCCGGCATGATCATGCGCAACACGGTCATCCTGGTCGACCAGATCGAGACCGACGTTTCCCACGGCCTGACCCGCCGCGAGGCGATCGTGGAGGCAACCGTCCGCCGCGCCCGGCCGGTGGTGCTGACGGCGCTCGCCGCGATCCTGGCCATGATCCCGCTGTCGCGCTCGGCCTTCTGGGGCCCGATGGCGATCACGATCATGGGAGGCCTGTTCGTCGCGACCTTCCTGACGCTGCTGTACCTGCCGGGCCTCTACGCCCTGTGGTTCAGGAAGAGCCTGGACGAGGCGGGCACCCCCGAGCAGCCTGCCGCGCCGCAGCATGGGAGCGATGACCAGCACGCAATTCCGCTTGCTGAAGCGGCTGAATAAATGAGAAGACTGCTGATGGACGAGTCCTGACACATGACACTGGTTGCGGAACATATCGAAGGCGACACCCGGGATCGTATCCTCGAGGTGGCCGAGCGGCTGTTTCGCCAGATCGGGTACCAGAAGACCACGGTCGGGGACATCGCCAAGGAGCTCAGGATGAGCCCCGCCAATGTCTATCGCTTCTTCGAATCGAAGAAGGCGATCCACCAGTCGGTGGCGCGGGCCTTGATGGGCGAGGTCGAGATCGAAGCGCAGCGGATCGTGGCGAGGCCTGGTCCGGTGCTCCCGCGCTTCCGCGAGCTGCTCACCACCATCCACCGCATGAACACCGAGCGCTATGTCGGTGATAACAAGCTGCATGAGATGGTCGAGATCGCGATGCAGGAGGACTGGGACGTCTGCGTCGCCCATATGGAGTGCATTGCCGGCGTCATCGGCCAGGTGATCGCGCAAGGTACCGCGTCCGGCGAGTTCGAGGCGCCGGACCTGCAACTGGCCTCGATGTGCGCCTGCACCGCGATGATGCGCTTCTTCCACCCCCAGATGATCGCCCAGTGCGCTACCAAGCCGGGCCCGACCATCGACCAGATGATCGATTTCGTCATCGCCGGTCTGTCGCCGCGCCACTGACGGGCGCTGGAATTTCCCCTATAAGCAGGCCGACGTAGCCTGGATCAGGGGAAGACCTCGCCGTGACCGACAAAGACCTCTATTTCTACGAGCCCTCCAAGGGCCACGGCCTCAAGCACGATCCCTTCAACGCCATCATCGCGCCGCGGCCGATCGGCTGGATCTCCTCCCGCGACACCAAGGGCCACGTCAACCTCGCGCCCTACAGCTTCTTCAACGCCTTTTGCTACGTGCCGCCGATCATCGGGTTTTCCTCCACCAACTGGAAGGACACGGTGTCGAACATGGAGCAGACCGGCGAGTTCGTCTGGAATCTGACGACCATGGATCTCGCCAAGCACATGAACGCGACCGCCGCGCATGTCGGCCCCGAGGTCGACGAGTTCAAGCTCGCAGGGCTGACCGCCGTCCCCGGCAAGCTCGTCAACGTGCCGCGCGTGGCCGAGAGCCCGGCTGCCTTCGAGTGCAAGGTGTCCGACATCGTCCGCCTCAAGGGCGCCGATGGCAAGGAGGCCGATGCCTGGCTGACGCTGGGCGAGGTCGTCGCCGTCCATATCGACAAGGCCATGATCAAGGACGGCGTCTACCAGACCGCCGCCGCCCGCCCCATCGTCCGCGCCGGCCGTCGCGGCGACTACTTCGAGATCAAGCCGGAAAACATGTTCGAGATGGTGCGGCCGGACTGATCTGATCCGGGTTAAGCCACTCTCTCCGCATCGTCATTCCGGGGCGCGCCGTTAGGCGCGAGCCCGGAATCCATACTCCCGATGGTGGTTATGGATTCCGGGCTCGACGCTTGCGCGTCGCCCCGGAATGACGACAGGGCATTCAGCCCGATTCCCCTCCCCGGAACTGCCCCCACGCCCCGGCCGTTATGGCCCCCGGGGCGGCCGCCCGGCCGCGTCAATTCGCGTCTTTTTGCTCGCGAAGTGTTCACTTACCCCGGCCACTTTCCGCTAAAATGCCGATAACCGCGCCGATGCATGAGGTCAGCCATGAGCTTCCGCCGCGACACCATCACAAAGCCGATCTTCTCCTGGGCGCGCGGCGTGCTGCCAGCGATGTCCGACACCGAGCGCGAGGCGCTGGAGGCCGGTGACGTCTGGTGGGATGCCGATCTCTTCACCGGCAACCCGGATTGGTCGAAGCTGCTGGAGGTGCCTCAGGCGACGCTCACCCCCGAGGAGCAGGCCTTCCTCAACGGCCCGGTCGACGCGCTCTGCGCCATGCTCGACGAGTGGAAGATCTTCTGGGAATGGCGCGACCTGCCGCAGGAGGTCTGGCATTTCGTCAAGCGCGAAAAATTCTTCGGCATGATCATTCCGAAGGAGTTTGGCGGCCTCGGCTTCTCGCCGTATGCGCATTCGGAAGTGGTGCGCAAGATCTCGACCCGCTCGATTGCGGCGGCCGTCACCGTGATGGTGCCGAACTCGCTCGGGCCCGGCGAGCTTCTGATGCGCTTCGGCACGAAAGAGCAGCAGGAGCGCTGGTTGCCGCGCCTCGCCGACGGCCGCGACATTCCGTGCTTCGGCCTGACTAGCCCCGAAGCCGGCTCCGACGCCGCCTCGATGGTCGACACCGGCATCATCTGCAAGGGCGATTTCGAGGGCCGCGAGGTCATTGGCCTAAGGCTCAACTGGCACAAGCGCTACATCACGCTCGGCCCGGTCGCGACGCTGCTCGGGCTCGCCTTCAAGGCCTACGATCCTGATCATCTCGTGGGCAGCCAGGAAGAGCTTGGCATCACTGTCGCGCTGATCCCGACCAATCTGCCCGGCGTCAAGATCGGCCATCGTCATCTGCCGTCGATGCAAGTGTTCCAGAATGGCCCGAACTGGGGCCGCGACGTCTTCATCCCGCTCGACTACGTCATCGGCGGCAAGGAGAGACTCGGGCAGGGCTGGAAGATGCTGATGACGGCGCTTGCCGCCGGCCGCGGCATCTCGCTGCCGTCGCTATCGGCGGCCGGTGCCGCCTATGCCGCCCGCACCACCGGCGCGTATGCCCGCATCCGCGAGCAGTTCGGCATCTCCATCTCCAAATTCGAGGGCGTCGAGGAGCCGCTCGCGCGCATCGTCGCCACCGCCTACCAGCTCGACGCGGCACGCCGGCTGACCTGCGCGGCGCTGAATGCCGGCATCCATCCCGCCGTCATCTCCGGCATCATGAAGCTGCACGCGACCGAGCGGATGCGCACCGCGGTCGACGACGCCATGGACATCCATGGCGGCAAGGCCGTGATCGACGGTCCGCAAAACTATCTCGGCAATCTGCACCGCGCCGTGCCTGTTGGTATCACGGTCGAGGGCGCCAACATCCTGACCCGCAACCTTATCGTGTTCGGGCAGGGCGCGATCCGCGCGCATCCCTATCTGCTCGACGAGATGAACGCGCTTGCGGACACGAATCGCGAGCGCGGGCTCGCCGCGTTCGACAAAGCGTTCTGGAAACATGTCAGCCATAGCTTCCAGACGCTGTTGCGTGCGTTCGGCCGCAGCTGGAGCTTCGGCGCCTTCGCGCTTGCGCCGGATGCGGGCGATGCAACGCCATTCTACCGCCAGCTCGCGCGCTACTCTGCGGCCTTTGCGCTCTGCGCCGACATGGCGCTGCTCACGCTCGGCGGCGCGCTCAAGCGCAAGGAGATGCTGTCGGCGAGGTTCGGCGACATCCTCTCCGAGCTCTATCTGCTCTCCGCCGCGCTGAAACGCTGGCAGGACGAGGGCCGGCAGAAGGAGGATTTTGCTGCGCTGGAATGGTGCATGGCGACCGGCTTCAAGACCATCGAGAACCGGCTTGCCGAGATCCTCGCCAATCTGCCCAACCGTTTTGTCGCTGTTATCCTCAAGCTCGTGGTCCAGCCCTTCGGCGCGCGGGTGCTCGGCCCGTCTGACCGTGTCGTGCACCAATGCGCAAGTCTCGTGCTGGAGCCATCGGCCGCGCGCGAGCGTCTCACGCCGGATCTCGCCCATGTCGACGACGACGGCGGCTTTGCCCGGCTGGAGCGCGCGTTCAAGCTCGTTGCGGGCACCGATGCGATCGCCAAGCGCATGCGGGCCGCGCACATCCGCGACTGGAAGGATGGCGTCGCCAAGGGCGTGATCACGCAGGCCGAAGGCGAGCAGCTTGCGGCCGCTCATGAAGCCGTCACAAAAGTGATCGAGGTCGATGATTTTGCGCCCGAAGCGCTGTCGCCGATTTACAAGAAAACCGGAGATGTGCATCAGTTCTTCCAGGAACTCGGTGAACAGAGGGCGGCGAGCTGATGGCACGACCGGTTTTCATCGTCGACGGCAGCCGGACGCCGTTTCTCAAAGCGCGTTCGGGGCCGGGGCCGTTCACGCCGGTTGATCTCGCCGTGCAATGCGGCCGGCCGCTGCTGGCGCGTCAGCCGTTTTCACCCGATGATTTCGACCAGGTCATCCTCGGCTGCGTCAACGTGATCGCGGACGAGATGAACCCGGCCCGCGTCGCCGCGCTCCGGCTCGGCATGGGCGAGGACATGGTCGCCTTCACCGTGCAGATCAATTGCGGCTCCGGCATGCAGTCGATCGACACGGCCTACCGCTACATCCGCGAGGGTCATGCCGACATGGTCCTCGCCGGCGGCACCGAGGCGCTGAGCCACGCGCCGCTGGTCTGGCCGAACTCCGGTGTGCGCTGGTTCGCCGGCCTTGCCACCGCCAAGGGCGTGGCCGCGAAGCTCGCTGCCGCCTTCAAGCTGCGGCCGCGCTATCTCAAGCCGATCATCGGCCTCGAGCGCGGGCTCACCGATCCCATCACCGACTTGAACATGGGCCAGACCGCCGAGGTCGTCGGCCATCTCTTCGGCATCACGCGGGCACAGTCCGACGCCTATGCCGCCGAGAGTCATCGCCGGCTCGCGCATGCGCAGGCCGAAGGTTTTCTCAAGGGCGAGGTCGAGACAGCGTTCTCCCGCGACGGAAAATTCTTCGACCATGACGACGGCGTGCGGCCGGACTCGACGGCCGAGACGCTCGCAAAGCTGCGGCCGGTGTTCGAGCGCCCGTGGGGCCAGGTCACCGCCGGCAATTCGTCGCAGATCACCGACGGCGCCTCCTGGGTGATCCTCGCCTCCGACGCGGCGGTCGCAAAGCACAGACTGACGCCGAAGGCTGTCATCGTCGACAGCCACTGGGCCGCGCTCGATCCCAGCATCATGGGACTGGGACCCGTGATGTCCGCGACGCCGCTGCTTCAACGCAATGACCTCACCGTCAAGGACGTCGAGACCTGGGAGCTGAACGAGGCCTTCGCGACGCAGGTGCTCGGCTGTCTCGCCGCCTGGAACGACGACAAATTCTGTCGCGAGATCCTGGGCCTCGACGGCGCGGCCGGCGAGATCGACCGTGACAGGCTCAACGTCGATGGCGGCGCCATCTCGCTCGGCCATCCCGTCGGCACCTCCGGCAACCGCATCGTGCTGCATCTCGTCAACGCGATGAAGCGGCTCGGCACGCGCCGCGGCGTCGCGACCGAATGTATCGGCGGCGGGCTCGGCGGCGCCATGCTGATCGAGGCGGTGTGACCATGGATTCCAGGATCATGACCGCGCTCGGCGACCGCGTGCTGGAGCTTGGGCCCAGGCCCGCGACCGACAGCCCCTACAAGCACTTCAAGCTGACGCGCGATGCCGACGGCGTCGCCTGGCTGCTGTTCAACCGCGCAGATGCCAGCGCCAACACGCTGTCCGCGGACGTGATGGAGGAGTTCGATGCCGTGCTCGCGGCGATCGAGACCGAGCGTCCCGCGGGCCTCGTGATCCGCTCGGCAAAGCCGTCCGGCTTCATTGCCGGCGCCGACGTCAACGAATTCCGCGGTGCCAGCGATCCCGAGATGGTCGAGACACGCATCCGCGCGGCGCATGCCGTGGTCGATCACCTGGAAGCCTTGAGGTTGCCGACGGTCGCGGTCATCCATGGCTTCTGTCTCGGCGGCGGGCTGGAGGTCGCGCTGGCCTGCCAGTCGCGCATTGCGATCGACGGCGCGCGCTTCGGCTTCCCGGAGGTGATGCTCGGCCTGCATCCCGGCCTCGGGGGCACCGCGCGCTTCACCGCGCTGGTGAATCCGACGCAGTCGATGGCGCTGATGCTGACCGGCCGCACCATCGATGCGCGCCGCGCCAGATCGCTCGGCCTCGTCGATACCGTGACGCAGGAGCGGCACGTCCGCAACGCGGTGAAGGATGCACTGTTCGGCCGTCTGAAGCGGGCGCGTCCGGACCTTCTGACTCACGCGGCCAATTTCGGTCCCGTGCGCGGGCTGCTGGCCAGGCGCATGCGCTCGGAGGCGGCGAAGGCCGCGCCCCGCGAGCATTATCCGGCGCCTTACGCGCTGATCGATCTCTGGGAGACCCATGGCGGCAGCAAGGCCGCGATGCTGAAGGCCGAGCAAGCCTCGTTCGCCAGGCTGATGGTGACGCCGACCGCGCAGAATTTGATCCGCGTGTTCTTCCTGCGTGAGCAGATGAAGAAGACGGCCGGCGGCGGCAATTCGGTCAAACATGTTCACGTCATCGGCGCCGGCGCCATGGGCGGTGATATCGCGGCCTGGTGTGCGGGGCAGGGGCTGCGCGTCTCGCTCGCGGACATGAAGGCGGAGCCGGTCGCCGGCGCGTTGAAGCGCGCCGCTGAGCTTTACGGCAAGATCATCCGCAAGCCGACCGAGGTGCGCGACGCGCTGGATCGTCTGATCCCCGACATGGACGGCGAGGGTGTCCGCAACGCCGATCTCATCATCGAGGCGGTGCCGGAAAAGCTCGAGCTGAAGCAGAAGGTCTATGCGGGCCTCGAGCCGAAGATGAAGCCGGGCGCGATCCTTGCGACCAACACGTCGAGCATTCCGCTCCAGGATCTGCGCACCACGCTGGCGCGGCCCGATCGTCTCGTCGGCCTGCACTTCTTCAACCCGGTGTCGCGGCTGCAGCTGGTCGAAGTCGTCAGCCATGACGGCAACGACGCGCAGGTGCTGAAGGAGGCGCTCGCCTTCGTCGGCGCGATCGACCGTCTGCCGCTCTCCGTGAAGAGCTCGCCCGGGTTCCTCGTCAACCGTGCGCTGACGCCCTACATGCTGGAGGCGATGGTGATGCTGGATGAGAGGATCGACCAGCGCCTGATCGACGCGGCGGCCGAGCAGTTCGGCATGCCGATGGGGCCGATCGAGCTCGCCGACCAGGTCGGGCTCGACATCTGCCTCGACGTCGGCGACATGCTACGGACCAAGTTCGGCGATCTGCTCCCGCCGACGCCGGCCTGGCTGCGCGAGAAGGTCGCCAAGGGCGAGCTTGGCCGCAAGACGGGCAAGGGTTTTTACACCTGGAAGGACGGCAAGGCGGAGAAGGCGCCGTTGTCCGAGACCGGCCCGCGCGTCACCGACCAGATGATCGACCGCCTGGTGCTGCCGATGTCCAATGTCTGCGTCGCGGCACTCCGCGAAGGTATCGTCGACGATGCCGATGCGGTCGACGGCGCCATGATCTTCGGCACCGGATATGCACCGTTCCGCGGCGGTCCGCTGAACTACGCGCGCATGCGCGGCGTGGAAAATGTCGTATCCACCCTGCGCGCGCTGGCCGAGCGATTCGGCGGGCGCTTTGCGCCCGATCCGGGCTGGGACAATTTTAGGTGAGACCGACATGACCGAAACGTCCGACACCGAGCCGCGCGGCGATCTCTGCATTCGCACGCTGGCAATGCCCGCCGACACCAACGCCAACGGCGACATCTTCGGCGGTTGGCTGCTCAGCCAGATGGATGTCGGCGGCGGCGTGTTCGCATCAAAGCTCGCGCGGTCGCGTACGGTCACCGTGGCGATCGAGGCGATGAATTTTCGCAAAGCGGTCTATGTCGGCGATCTCGTTTCGGTCTACGCCAATCTCGTCCGCGTGGGCCGCACCTCGATGACCGTGCATCTCGAAGCCTGGGCGCTGCGGCGCAGGGAGCTCCAGCCGATCCTCGTCACCGACGGTCATTTCACCTACGTCTCGATCGATGATGACGGCCGTCCGCAAGCGATCCAGCGCAACGATCCGCCGATCGCGACGTAATCGCGCGCGACGCTCTGCCCTATCTCACGCAAACTTGCGGCACGCCAAACGCGGCGCGACTGAGTCACCGCGTCGCGGCTTCGCCAAGAACAAGTCATAAAACGGATGAGGTCCCGGCGTACTCAATTGCGTGTCGATTCGGGGTGGAAACGGCCTCAAATGCTCAGGAACCTTTGGGCAGGATTGCCGTTATTTGCCCGCACTGAGGAATCTACGGACCATGCCGGACAGCTACATTATTGAAGTCGACTCGCAAACCGCAGGTATCGTCGTTCGTTCTCAGGGAGGCTATTGTTTCTTCGCCTCGTCGCACCGCTTCAATCGCCTTGAAGGCCAGCTCTTCCGCAACGCACGCGAAGCCGAGCGTGCCGCGCGCAAGCTGGTTAACGGCGATGTGAAGGAAGCGGCGTAGGCGCCTTCCGCTGGTGATTTCTGACGCGCAAAGCGTGGTCGGAATTTTTTGCAGCCCTTGATGCCGCTGCCTTTTCCTTCTCCCTTCATGTCCGCCGAAGCCTTGGCGAAGGCGGATGTGGGAGAAAGTGGCGCGAAGCGCCGGATGAGGGGTTGTTTCCGCGAATTCAATCGTGAGAGGGTCGCCCGCGAGGGCAACCCCTCATCCGTCTCGCCGCTGTCGCCATAGCCGATGCAAAGCATCGGCGTTCTCAAGAACGGCGGCCGAAGGCCGCCTATGCCACCCTCTCCCACAGGGGGAGGGGGTAAGAGCGTCGATCACAACTTCGTCGCGGAGCGTGACAACAGCTTCCAATCGTCGCCCTGCTTCAGCCAGTTCATCAGGATATGAAGGCTGTTTGCCACTTTCTGTCCGCCGGTCATCATCTCGGCCAGCCAATGGAAGCGCACGATCGCGACGGGGCCGACGATCTTGATGGTCGGGTCCTTGTACGTAATCGACAGGAACTCCGTCTTGCCGTCGGTGGCGTTGGCGATAAAGGCCGCCTTATCCTCGAGGAAGCCGCTGGAATGGCTGTAGCTCAGATCGTCCGCGCACAGCGCGCGGAGGGCCTTCGGATCGGCCGCGATCTGGGCGAGGCGAAATGCCTCGACGTTTCTTGCCACCGCCTCGTGGTCCGTCGTGGCAGCATGGTCGCGATTCAGTGTCATCATATCCTCCGTCCTTGATCTTGCGCCCACTGTTGCAGCCGCACTTGATTGTGTCGAGCGCCAGGTCGCAATCGTCGTCGCAATACGCTGCATTGCGCCAGGCGGCGCGATTTCTGACGCGCAAAGCGTGGTCGGAATTTTTTGCAGCCCTTGATACCGCTGCCTTTTCCTTCTCCCCTCATGTCCGCCGAAGCCTTGGCGAAGGCGGATGTGGGAGAAGGTGCATAGGCCGCCTTCGGCGGCCTATGCTAAGAGAACGCCGAAGCAAAGCTTCGGCTATAGCGTCGGATGAGGGGAGCCTGAATCTGCGAATTCAATTGTGAGAGGTCTGCTCGCGGAGGGACTCACCCGTCTCGCCGCTACGCCGCGAGCCACCCTCTCCCACAGGGGGAGAGGGAAAGAATCGCAATCACAACTTCGTCGCAGCCCGCGACAGCAGCTTCCAATCGTCGCCCTGCTTCTGCCAGTTCATCAGGATGTGAAGATTGGTCGACACTTTTTTCCCATCGGCCGCCATCTCCTGTTCCCCCATCCAGTGGAAGCGCACGATCGCGGCGGGGCCGACGACCTTGATGGTCGGGTCCTTGTACTCGATCGACAGGAATTTTGATTTGCCGTCGGTGGCGTTGGTGACGAAGGTCGCCTTGTCCTCGACCTTGCCGTTGGAATGGCTGTAGCTCACCTCGTCGGCGCAGAGCGCGCCGAGCGCCTTGGGATCGGCCGCGATCTGGGCAAGGCGGAAGGCCTCGACCTTTTTCGCCACGGCTTCCTCATCCGCCGCGGCCGCCAACGCCGGTGCTGTGAGAGCAAGCGCGGAGACGGCAAGGGTTGAGACGGCAAGAGTCGAGAGAGCCAGATCGCGTCGGTTGATCGTCATCGTTTCCTCCTTTTTGGTCTTGCGCGGAGTGTTGCAGTCGCGCGCGACTTTGTCGAGTGTCGCGTGGCGGTCATGTCGATGCGTCATTGCGCGATCAGGGCTGCATTGATACGTGTTTCGCATTGATGCATCGTGCATTCGGGAAAGTACGGAAATGATCGAGGCCAAAGGGCAGGCGCGGGGGCAAGTGACGGGCAGGGCGCTGCTGTTCGACATCGACGGCACGCTGGCCAACACCGACCCGCTGCACCTCAAGGCGTTCAACCAGGTGCTTGGGCCGCTGGGCCATGTGTTCGATCACGCGCGCTTTTCGAGGGAGCTGCAAGGCTTCGCCAATGCGTCGATCGGCGAGCGCTTTCTGCCCGACGAAACCGTGGAACGGCGCGCCGTGATCCTCGGAGAGAAGGAGGTCGTCTTCCGCACACTTGTCGCCGGACAGATCGAGCCGCTTCCGGGTCTGATGGCGCTGCTCGACCGCGCGGATGCCGCCGGCATTCCCATGGTCGCCGTGACCAACGCGCCGCGTCTGAATGCCGAGCTGTTGCTCTCCGGTCTCGGCATCACGCACCGCTTCAGGGCGCTTGTGATCGGCGACGAGCTGCCGCACGGCAAGCCGCACCCGCTGCCCTATCAGGAGGGGCTGCGTTTCGTCGGCGGCAGCGCGACGGCTTCGATCGCGTTCGAGGATTCCCGCTCCGGCGTGCAGTCGGCGACGGCCGCCGGCATTCCGACCATCGGCATCCGGACGAGCCTCAGCCATGCCGACCTTGTTGGCGCCGGCGCGGTTGCCTCCGCCAGCGCGTTCGACGATCCGGAACTGCTCGCGCGTCTCGCCGCCGCGATGGCATGGTGAGAGGCTTTGTCCGTTAACCGTGATCGCTGAGCGCATTGACCGAACGTGCGAACCGCCGCACCATGCGCTTTCCTGATTTGAGGCCATCGCCGTGACCGGATTGACCCATCGCCAAGCCGAAATCCTCAACATCGCGCGCGCCTCGGGGCGCGTCATGGTCGAGGAGCTCGCGCGCCGGTTCGAGGTCTCGGCGCAGACGATCCGCAAGGATCTCAACGATCTCTGCGAGCGCCGCTCGCTGACCCGTATCCACGGCGGCGCCATCATCGCCTCCGGCGTCGAAAACCTCGCCTACGAGGCGAGGCGGTTCGTCGCCGCCGACGAAAAGAAGGCGATCGGTGCCGCGGCCGCCTCGCTGATCCCGAACGGCTGCTCGCTCTTCATCAATATCGGCACCACGACCGAGGAGGTGGCGAGCGCGTTGACCTCGCACGAGGACCTCCTCGTCATCACCAACAATCTCAACGTCGCGATGCTGCTCTATCGCCATCCCCGCATCGAGGTGGTGGTCGCCGGCGGCACGGTGCGGCGCGCCGACGGTGCCGTGGTCGGCTCGACCGCGACGCAGCTCATCGGCCAGTTCAAGGTCGACTACGCCATCATCGGGGCGTCCGCGATCGACGAGGAGGGCGCGCTGCTCGACTTCGACTATCGCGAGGTGCAGGTGGCGCAAGCCATCATCGCCAATGCCCGCAGCGTCATGCTGGTTGCCGACTCCACCAAGCTGCGCCGCAGCGCGCCGGTGCGCATCGCCCATATCACCCAGATCCAGACCTTCGTGACTGACCAGGAACTGCCCGAGCGCCTCGCCACCATCTGCCACAGCAAGGGCATCGAGGTGATGGCGGCAATGCCGAAGGATGCGGCGGATATCGATGATGCGCAGGCCGAAGCGCAGGATGCCGCGCCCGAAGCCGCGCCGGTGGTCCGGCTGAGATAGCGGCTTAGGCGTCGCTCCATGGGTCGAGCAGCGGAACGCCGAAGGCCGCAAAATCTTTCACATTGCGTGTGACGAGCGTGAGATCGTTGGCGAGCGCGGTGGCCGCAAAGAAGCCGTCCATCACGGACAACGCAACGCCATTGCGACGGCTCTGCGCCATCAGGTCGCCCCAGCGCTCGGCGACCACGTGGTCGATCGGCAGGATGCGCTGCGCGAACCGAGCCGGCAGGTCGTGGGCGAGCCAAGCGGCCAGCGCGGCGCGCCGACGGCCATCATCCAGCAGGGCGATACCGCGGCGAAGCTCGGCGATCGAGGCAGCGCTGATGAACGCGCGATCCTCATCGACCGTATCGAGCCATGCCAAGACTTTCGCGGAAGGCGCCGGCCGCTGAACCTCCGACAGCACGTTGGTGTCGAGGAGCAGGTTCACGGCATCTCGTCGCGCGGTTCGTCCTGCACCCGTTCAAGTTCGAGGTCGGCACCGCGCAGCGGCGAAGCTAGCAGGAATTCAGCTAGCGTGCCTTTGCGTGCCGTCTTTCGCGCCCATTCATCCGCGGAAACGACCACCGCATTGGGCCTGCCGTGTCGGGTGATGATCTGGGGGCCAGTTTGGGCGCGATCGACCACCTCGGACAGGCGTGCCTTGGCATTGGCGAGCGTCCACGTGTCAGTCGGGGGCGAATCGGGGGCGGTGCTGCGGTCTGTCATGCCGAATATAACTAATGTGACTATTATGACTATATTGGCTCTACGTGACTATTCAAGATCGTATTGCGGTTTCGATTGGCGTCCGAACTGCCCATTTCCACGGCTGATTGCCCACCAGAAAGTTCCTCTTTCACTTCCTTTCGCCTCTCTTTCATCTTGCTTTCGCTTTTCGGTGTGATCTAATCAAAAACGAAAGTAGTCGCTCGAAGGAACGAGCGGTCGCCGGGGGATGCGTCTATTGGAGCGTATTTTCGACCTCGCCATTATCGGAGGCGGTGTTAACGGCTGCGGCATCGCGCGCGACGCGGTGGGCCGGGGCAACACGGTTTTCCTGTGCGAAATGAACGATCTGGCGAGCGGGACCTCGTCCTGGTCGACCAAGCTGGTGCATGGCGGCCTGCGCTATCTCGAATATTACGAGTTTCGCCTGGTCCGCGAGGCGCTGATCGAGCGCGAGATCCTTTGGGGCATCGCGCCCCATATCATCCGTCCCCTGCGTTTCGTTTTGCCGCATCACGCCGGCCTGCGTCCGGCCTGGCTGCTGCGCCTCGGCCTCTTCCTCTATGACCATATCGGCGGCCGTCATCTATTGCCGGCGACGCGTTCGGTCGATCTCAGGCGAGACGAGGTTGGCCGTCCGCTGATCCCGAACCGCTACAGCCGCGCGTTCGAATATTCCGACTGCTTCGTCGACGACGCCCGTCTCGTCGTGCTCAACGCGCGCGATGCCGCGGACAAGGGCGCCGAGATCCGCACCCGCACCCGCGCGACGGATATCAAGCAGTCCGGCGGCATCTGGACCGTCAGCATGGTCAACACGCTGACCGGCGAGCGTTCGCAGGTCCAGGCCCGCGCGGTGGTCAATGCCGGCGGCCCCTGGGTCGAGGATGTGCTCGGCCGCGGCGCCGGCGTGAACGCGAAAGCCAAGGTGCGCCTGGTGCAGGGCTCGCACATCGTGGTCAAAAAGCTCTACGACCACGACCGCGCCTACATGTTCCAGAACGCGGACGGCCGCATCATCTTCGTGATTCCGTACCAGGACGATTTCACGCTGATCGGCACCACCGATCGCGATTATGACGGCGATCCCGCCAAGGTGAAGGCGACGCCCGAAGAGATCGAGTACCTTTGCGCCGCCGCGAGCGAGTATCTTGCCAAGCCGGTGACTTCAGCTGACGTGGTCTGGACCTATTCCGGCGTGCGACCGCTTTATGACGACGGCGCCAGCGAAGCCAAGGCCGCGACGCGCGATTACGTGTTCGAGCTCGACACACCCGGCGGCGTGCCGCTGCTCTCGATCTATGGCGGCAAGATTACGACCTACCGCCGGCTCGCCGAAGAGGCGCTGGAACGGCTCGCACCCTATCTTCGCAGTGCGAAAGCGCGCGAAGGCTGGACCGGCAAATGGCCGCTGCCCGGCGGCGACATGGGCGTGTCCGACGTCGACGGCCTGATCGCCGAACTCCAGCGCGGCTATCCCTTCCTCAGCCATGAGCATGCGCGGCGCCTCGCGCGCGCCTATGGTACCCGCGCCATCAAGCTGCTTGGCGATGCCAAGTCGGCCGCCGATCTCGGCCAGGCCTTCGGCGCGACACTGACCGAACGCGAGGTCCGCTACCTCATGGCCAATGAATGGGCGGTCACGGCGGAAGACATCGTCTGGCGCCGCTCCAAACTTGGCCTGCGACTATCTGCCGACGAGGTTGCCGCATTGAACGACTGGATTGCAACCCACGCTGTGCCGCAAAGTCCCCTGCTGGAAGCGGGAGGACGCCCATGACCGTGACGCTCGATCATGTGACCCGGACCGTCGAGGGGATACCGCACATCCGCGACGTCTCGCTGACGCTCGAGAGCGGCACGCTCAACGTGCTGCTGGGGCCGACGCTGTCAGGCAAGACCTCGATCATGCGGCTGCTCGCCGGCCTCGACAAGCCGACGACGGGCAAGGTGCTGGTCAACGGCAAGGACGTCACCGGCGTCGACGTGCGCAAGCGTTCGGTCGCGATGGTCTATCAGCAGTTCATCAACTACCCCTCGCTCACGGTCTACGAGAACATCGCTTCACCCTTGCGCGTGCAGGGCAAGCCGCGCGAAGAGATCGAGAAGCGCGTGGCGGAAGCCGCGCGGCTGCTCCGGCTCGAGCCGTTCCTGAAACGCACGCCGCTCCAGCTCTCCGGCGGCCAGCAGCAGCGCACCGCGATGGCGCGCGCGCTGGTGAAGGGCGCCGATCTCGTGCTGCTCGACGAACCGCTCGCCAATCTCGACTACAAGCTGCGCGAGGAGCTTCGTACCGAGCTGCCGCGCATCTTCGAGGCGTCCGGCGCGATCTTCGTCTATGCCACGACCGAGCCGACCGAAGCGCTGCTGCTTGGCGGCAACACGGTCTGCATGTGGGAGGGGCAGGCGCTCCAGATCGGCGAGACGCCGAACGTCTACCGCCGTCCGCAGACGCTGCGTGTCGCCCAGGTGTTCTCCGATCCGCCGCTCAACCTCGTCGGCATCGAGAAGAAGAACGGCTCTGTGCAATATGCGGGCGGCATCGCCGCGCCGGCCTCCGGTCTCTATTCATCGCTCGCCGACGGCGCCTATCGCGTCGGCTTCCGCGCCCATCAGCTCGCCCTCGCCAACGGCGAGACCGACCGCCACGCCTTCCATGCCACGGTGACGGTGACCGAGATCACCGGTTCGGAGAGTTTCGTGCACCTGACCCGCGACGGATCGAACTGGGTGGCAGTGCTGCACGGCGTGCACGAGTTCGAGCCTGGCCAGACCATCGATGCCGTGCTCGATCCCAATGATGTCTTCGTCTTCGACGCGGCCGACCGTCTGGTCGCCGCGCCGAGCTCGTAAGGGGGAGATGCGACATGGCCCGCATTGACCTCGTCGATCTCGCCCACTCTTACGGCGGCAATGATGCGCCGCAGGAAAGCTTTGCGCTGAAGCCGGTGACCATGACCTGGCGGCAGGGCGGTGCTTACGCGCTGCTCGGCCCGTCCGGCTGCGGCAAGACCACGCTGCTCAACGTCATCTCCGGCATCATCACGCCGTCGCGGGGGAAAATCCTGTTCGACGGCCAGGACATCACACCGCTGTCAACCCAGAAGCGCAACATCGCCCAGGTGTTCCAGTTTCCGGTGATCTACGACACCATGACGGTGGGGCAGAACCTGGCGTTTCCGCTGAAGAACCGCGGCGTGCCAAAGGCCGAGATCGACAAGCGCGTCGCCGAGATCGGCCGCCTGCTCGACCTTGAGCCCTATCTCAATCGCAAGGCGACGCGCCTCACGGCGGATGCCAAGCAAAAGATCTCGCTCGGCCGCGGCCTGGTCCGCTCCGACGTCGCCGCCGTGCTGTTCGACGAGCCGCTGACCGTGATCGATCCCGAGCTGAAATGGCAGCTCCGTTCCAAGCTGAAGGCGCTGCATCGCGAGCTCGACCTGACGATGATCTACGTCACCCACGACCAGACCGAGGCGTTGACCTTCGCCGACACCGTCGTCGTCATGCATGACGGCCGCGTGGTGCAGAGCGGCACGCCCGCCGAGCTGTTCGACAAGCCGGCGCACACGTTCGTGGGCTATTTCATCGGCTCGCCCGGCATGAACATCCTGCCGGCCGAGGTGAAGGGTCGCGAGGCGCGCATCGGCGGCAATGTCATCGCGCTCAACCGCAGCTATGACAACCTGCCTGCCGGCGCCAAGATCGAGATCGGCGTGCGTCCGGAGTTCGTCGATGCCGTCGCGCCCGCACCCGGATTGCTCAGTGCGAAGATCGACCGCATCGACGACCTCGGCCGCATCCGCTTCGCACGCGTCCGCATCGGCGAGGCCAAGATCGCGGCGCGCGCGCCGGCGGGCTTCACCAGCGCGGACGGTACCGCCGGGCTGAAATTCGATCCGGCGCACGTCCACGTCTATGCCGACAGCCTTCTGGTGGAGGGAGCCGCCTGATGGACAAGACCGTCAACCAAAAAGCCTGGTTCCTGGTGCTGCCGGTGTTCCTGGTCGTGGCCTTCTCGGCGGTGCTGCCGCTGATGACGGTCGTGAACTATTCGATGCAGGACACCTTCGGCAACAACCAGTTCTTCTGGAACGGCGTCGGCTGGTTCAAGGAGCTGCTCGATCCCTCGACCGATCTCGGCGGCCGATTCCTCGCCTCGCTCGGTCGCAATCTGTTCTTCTCGATGGTGATCCTCGCGATCGAGGTGCCGCTCGGCATTGTCGTCGCGCTGTCGATGCCGCGTCAGGGCTGGACGGTGGCGGCCTGCCTCGTCATCCTCGCGCTGCCGCTGCTGATTCCGTGGAACGTGGTCGGCACGATCTGGCAGATCTTCGGCCGGCCCGACATCGGTCTGATGGGCTATGTGCTCAATGCGATCGGCATCGACTACAACTACGTCTCCAACGCCGTCGATGCCTGGGTTACCGTCATCGTGATGGACGTCTGGCACTGGACCAGCCTGGTCGCGCTGCTGTGCTACGCCGGCCTGAAGTCGATCCCCGAGGCCTATTACCAGGCAGCTCAGATCGACGGCGCCTCGCGCTGGGCCGTGTTCAAGGCGATCCAGCTGCCGAAGATGAACCGCGTGCTCCTGATTGCCGTGCTGCTGCGCTTCATGGACTCGTTCATGATCTACACCGAGCCGTTCGTGGTGACGGGTGGCGGACCCGGCAACTCGACGACCTTCGTGTCGATCGAACTCGTCAAGATTGCGCTCGGCCAGTTCGACCTCGGCAAGGCCGCGGCGCTCTCGCTGGTCTATAATCTGATCATCCTGATCGTCTGCTGGATCTTCTATACCGTCATGACCAATGCCGGCGCCGAACGCAAAGTCCAGGCCGAGACCGAGCCGGCGACGGAGCCCAAGCCTTCGGCCGTGCTCAAGCCCGTGACTGCACTCAAGCCAAAGGAAGGAGTGGCCTGATGCACTCAATTCCCGGCCGCCGCGTCATCATGGCGCTGTTTCTGATCTTCCTGTTGTTGCCGATCTACTGGCTCGTCAACATGAGCTTCAAGACCAACGCAGAAATCGTCTCGACGATGACGCTGTGGCCGCATTCCCCGACGCTGCAGCATTACAAGCGCATCTTCACCGACGAGAGCTGGTACTCCGGCTACATCAACTCGCTCAAATACGTTGTCCTCAACACCATCATCTCGATCTCGGTGGCGCTGCCCGCGGCCTACGCGTTCTCGCGCTACCGCTTCCTCGGCGACAAGCACCTGTTCTTTTGGCTGCTGTCGAACCGCATGGCCCCGGCGGCAGTCTATGCGCTGCCGTTCTTCAACCTCTATTCGGCGATCGGCCTGTTCGATACGCCGTGGGCGGTCGCGCTCGCGCATTGCATCTTCAACGTTCCGCTGGCGGTGTGGATCCTCGAAGGCTTCGTCTCCGGCGTGCCGCGCGAGATCGACGAGACCGCCTTCCTCGACGGCTATTCTTTTCCGCGCTTCTTCATCAGGATCCTGGTGCCGCTGATCGCGAGCGGCATCGGCGTCGCCGCCTTCTTCTGCTTCATGTTTTCCTGGGTCGAGCTCCTGCTCGCGCGGACGCTGACCTCGGTGCAGGCAAAACCGATCGCGGCGATCATGACGCGTACGGTGTCGGCTGCGGGCATGGACTGGGGCCTGCTGGCCGCGGCCGGCGTGCTTACCATCATCCCGGGCGCCCTCGTGATCTGGTTCGTCCGCAATTACATCGCGAGCGGTTTCGCGCTCGGTCGGGTCTAGGGAGGCATCGATGGAATCTATTGCATGGATGGCCTGGACGCTGCCGACCGCGATCTTCTTCGTGGCGCTCGCCTGCACCCTCGCGGTCATGACGTACCTCGCCGCGGTCAATCCGGAAGCCGAGCGCGTCGGCGTGCTCAGCATTCCGACGACGCGGGGCGACCGCCTCTTCATCTCCCTGATCACGGCGGCCGTCATCCACCTTCTGTGGATTGCCTTCGCCGGCACCGATACACTCGCCACCCTGCCGATCGGCGAGGAAGGTTTTGAGATTTCGAGCCTCTGGCTCGCAAGTGGAATTTCGCTGGCCACGGCCGTGCTCATTTTTCGCACGGTCTGAAGCTCGCGAAGGGACGGCCAGATCCGGGGGCAACCCGGGCCTGTATAAAATTTTGTCGCTGCAACGGAGGAACAACATGCGACAGTTTAGGAGAAGGAAAGGTCCATTGACCAAGAATAGCTTTCTGACCATGTCCAGCGTCGCCGCCATCGTTGCGGTGTCGTTCGCCGTCTCGGCGCCGGTCCGCGCCGCCGACGACGCCGCGATCCAGAAGTGGATTGCGGAATTCCAGCCCTCGACGCTGTCGAAGGACGAGCAGAAGAAGGAGCTGGAGTGGTTCGCCAAGGCCGCCGAGCCCTTCAAGGGCATGGAGATCAACGTCGTCTCCGAGACCATCGCGACCCACGAATACGAGTCGCAGACGCTGGCAAAGGCGTTCTCCGAGCTCACCGGCATCAAGCTCAAGCACGACATCATCCAGGAAGGTGACGTCGTCGAGAAGCTGCAGACCCAGATGCAGTCCGGCAAGAACGTCTATGACGGCTGGATCAACGATTCCGATCTGATCGGCACGCACTTCCGCTACGGCCAGACCATCGCACTGTCGGACTACATGACCGGCGAGGGCAAGGACGTCACCGATCCCCAGCTCGACGTCAACGACTTCATCGGCAAGTCGTTCGGCACCGCGCCGGACGGCAAGCTCTATCAGCTGCCCGACCAGCAGTTCGCGAACCTCTATTGGTTCCGCTACGACTGGTTCACCAACCCGGACTACAAAGCCAAGTTCAAGGCCAAGTATGGCTACGAGCTCGGCGTGCCCGTGAACTGGTCCGCTTATGAAGACATCGCCGAGTTCTTCACGAACGACATCAAGGAGATCAACGGCGTCAAGGTCTACGGCCATATGGACTATGGCAAGAAGGACCCGTCGCTCGGATGGCGTTTCACCGACGCCTGGCTGTCGATGGCCGGCAACGGTGACAAGGGCATTCCGAACGGTCTGCCGGTCGACGAATGGGGCATCCGCATGGAAGGCTGCCGTCCGGTCGGCTCCTCGGTCGATCGCGGTGGCGACACCAACGGTCCGGCCGCGGTCTACTCGATCACGAAGTATCTGGAGTGGATGAAGAAGTATGCCCCGCCGCAGGCTCAGGGCATGACCTTCTCCGAATCCGGTCCCGTGCCGGCGCAGGGCAACATCGCCCAGCAGATGTTCTGGTACACCGCCTTCACCGCCGACATGGTGAAGCCCGGCATCGCCGTGATGAACGCGGACGGTACGCCGAAGTGGCGTATGGCTCCGTCGCCGCACGGCTCGTACTGGAAGGAAGGCATGAAGCTCGGCTACCAGGACGCCGGCTCGCTCACGCTGTTGAAGTCGACCCCGGCTGACCGCCGCAAGGCGGCCTGGCTCTATCTCCAGTTCATCGTCTCCAAGACGGTGTCGCTGAAGAAGAGCCATGTCGGTCTCACCTTCATTCGTGAATCCGACATCTGGGACAAGTCGTTCACCGAGCGTGCGCCGAAGCTCGGCGGCCTGATCGAGTTCTACCGCTCGCCCGCGCGCGTGCAGTGGACCCCGACCGGCAACAACGTGCCTGACTATCCGAAGCTCGCGCAGCTCTGGTGGCAGAACATCGGCGATGCGTCGTCCGGTGCGAAGACGCCGCAAGCTGCGATGGATGCACTCGCGGCCGCTCAGGACTCCGTCATGGAGCGCCTCGAGAAGTCCGGCGTGCAGGGCGCCTGCGGTCCGAAGCTGCACAAGAAGGAGACCGCCGAGTTCTGGTACGCCAAGGCCCAGAAGGACGGCACCATCGCGCCGCAGCGCAAGCTCGCCAACGAGAAGCCGAAGGGTGAGACGGTCGACTACGACACGCTGATCAAGTCGTGGCCGGCATCCCCGCCCAAGCGCGCGGAAGCGAAGTAAGCGGCACGTAGCGTCATCAAACACGAAAGGCCGGGAGCGATCCCGGCCTTTTTTCTGGCGGATGTCGAGAATGGCGATTGTGCCGACTACACACTCGCTGTCATCGCCCGACTTGATCGGGCGATCCAGTATTCCAGAGTCGTTCGTGAAGAACTGGCGGCGGCGCCCGGCTCAAGCGGTGTTTCGAGCCGGGACGGTCTCGAAGAAGGCTCGGATGATGACACGCAAGAGCTCTGCGAGCCATCGCAGCAGCAGACCGAAGTTATAGCCGGCGGCGGCGAGAACAGTGTTGATGCGGTCGCCGAGGCGTCCCTTGAGATAATTTCTGTCCATGCGGTGCTCGGCCTTGACGTGGCCGATGACAGGCTCGACAGCCGCGCGACGCTTCATCTCGCGACGGATGGAAGCTGTGACGCGGCGGACCTGACCCGAGATCCAGACCCTGAACCGATGCGGGTGGTTGTGACCGCGATATCCTTTGTCGACGTGGATACGGCGAGTCTCCACCCCGGTGAGCTTCTCCATGTCGGCGATTACGGGACCGAGCGTGTGCCCATCGAAGGGATTGCCATGCAGGGCCTTGGCATGGAGCACGAACTGGCCGCCCTTCGGAGACGTCACAGGGGTGGCGATGCTGACCTTGCAGCCGAACTCGTAGGGCGCGCGGGCCTTACCTTTGCCGATGCACTCAACCTCCGGAGCATGTAACGCATAGACCTTCGGACCGCGCTGATGCTGATCCTGGCTGCGCACCTGCTGCGCTAAACCGAGCAACGGGCCGAAGCGAGCTTCCAGCACCGTATCGCCATCAATCTTGCGGCGGATGTCGCGGATGATCCGGCCAAGCCGTGTCCGCAGGAACTTGAGCTGCCGCCGGGCGCGTTTGAACTGGTGGGCGTGGGTATAGCGGCCGGTCATGATGGCGGCGCGCTTGGCCAGGCGCAGATAGCTCTGGCGTAGCGGCACACGGTTGCGCTTGGCGAGCCCTACCAGCTTGGTGATTGCTCGATGCAGCAGCCGCGCGTCGGTCGGATGTGCAACCGCCTTGGGCTGCACTGTGGTATCGACGACCACCCGTTCCAGGTCCTTGGGACCGATGGCGCCGGTCTTGTGCGCCACTGAAAGACTTTCCTGGATCAGGGCGACGAGCTGTTCCTCGCCGAGCCGCTGCCGCCAGCGTGTCATCGACGATCGATCGAACGGCAGACG
This sequence comes from Bradyrhizobium sp. 613_E4_N2_2, assembly GCF_052075995.1. Lineage (NCBI taxonomy): Bacteria > Pseudomonadati > Pseudomonadota > Alphaproteobacteria > Hyphomicrobiales > Nitrobacteraceae > Bradyrhizobium > Bradyrhizobium sp. 613_E4_N2_2. The sequence goes on along the minus strand of NZ_CP197234.1, from coordinate 7,238,125 downwards.
GTGGCAGAAGCTCAATTCGCCGCAGAAGTATTGGTAATAGGGGTTCTCGATCCAGCGAGCGCACAGCACCTCATCTGACAGGTTGTGCATGTGCTTCAAAATGAACAGGCCGGCGACTAGCCGCGTCGGCAAGCCCGGCTGGCCCGACCCTGCTTGGCACACTGAACTGAAGCGCTCATTCAGGATGTTCCAGTCGATCAGCGCTGCCAACCGCACCAGCGGATGACCCATGTCGATGATCTGATCAAGCGCCGGAAGCAACAGGTCTTTCTGGCGATCATCCCTCGGCTTGCTCATCGCATTCCCCAATGTCGACGACGCCGTCAGGGAATCACGAATCGCCCAAAAGCAAAATCCTAAAACGCAAGAAAGCGAGGTCCAACACCCCGCTTTCCTGCAAAATCGAATACTACATCAAGACAAATTCTGCTTATTTCTCAGATCAATCCGCATTCTTCACGGACGACTCCAGAAACGGTCGTGATTGAACCGAAGAGCCGCGGCGTACTGGATGCCCCGCCTTCGCGGGGCATGACAGCGTCATGTGTGGAGAGGAAATTACTCCGCCGGCTCGGTCGCGAGCGTCGGATAATCCGTGTAGCCCTTCGCGCCGCCGCCGTAGAACGTGTTCTTGTCCCAATCGTTCAGCGCCGCGCCCGTCTTCAGCCGCTCGACGAGGTCGGGGTTGGAGATGAACGGCTTGCCGAAGGCGATGAGATCGGCAGCGTTCGCGTCCAGCACCTTGGTGGCGAGGTCGAAGTCGTAGCCGTTGTTGGCGATGTAGGCGCCGGTGAAGCGCTTGCGCAGGCCCGCATAGTCGAACGGGGCGATGTCGCGTGGGCCGCCGGTGGCGCCTTCGACCACGTGCAGATAGACGAGCTTGAGTGCGTTGAGGCCGTCGACGATGTGATCGAACAAGGCCTGCGGATTGGAGTCGGAGAGGTCGTTGGCCGGCGTCACCGGCGAGATGCGGATGCCGGTGCGGTCGGCGCCGGCCTCGGCGGCAACGGCCTTGGAGACCTCGAGCATCAGCCGCACGCGGTTTTCGATGGAGCCGCCGTAAGCATCGGTGCGCTTGTTGGCGCCGTCCCTCGCGAACTGGTCGAGCAGATAGCCGTTGGCGCCGTGGATCTCGACGCCGTCGAAACCGGCCTCGATCGCATTCTTCGTGGCGCGCTTGAAGTCGTCGATGATACCGGGAATTTCAGACAGCTCGAGCGCGCGGGGCTCGGAGACGTCGGCGAAGGTGCCGTTGACGAAGGTCTTGCCCTTGGCGCGGATCGCGCTCGGCGCCACCGGGGCTGCGCCATTGGCCTGGAGATCGACATGCGAGATGCGGCCGACATGCCAGAGCTGGATGAAGATCTTGCCGCCGCGCTCATGCACGCGGTCGGTGACCTTGCGCCAGCCGGCGACCTGGTCCTCGCTGTAGATACCGGGCGTGTCCTGGTAGCCCTGGCCCTGCTGTGAGATCTGGCTCGCTTCGGTGACCAGGAGACCCGCGGAGGCGCGCTGGCCGTAATAATCGGCGGCAAGCGGGCTCGGCACGAACGTGCCGGGCGCGGCACGGTTGCGCGTCAGCGGCGCCATCACGAGGCGGTTGGCCAGCGTGATCGGGCCGAGCTTGTAGGTCTCTAGCAATTTGGTCGGACGGCTCATGGGAATGCTTCCAGGCGGTGACAGATCACGAACACTTGTGCATCGCGACATCAGGCGCAAGGGAGGAGCCATACGGAAAGTGCAGGCGAGCTACGCGGCCTGGTCCGCGTAGCATGATTCATGTGCAATCCCGGCCATGACAGCGGATTTGCGCTGCCACGGCCCGCGATCTCTCAGTTCGCGCCGAGGAAATCGCGCTTGCCGATCTCGACGCCGTTGTGACGCATGATGCCGTGAGCGGTGGTGGCGTGGAAATAGAAGTTCGGCAGCGAGACCCCGCTGAAGAACTGCTGGCCCTTGAGCGTCATGGTCCGGTCCGGGCCCGCCGGGAAGGTCACGTCCTTGGTGTCGGCGCCTTCGAACTGCTCCGGCTTGTACGATTTCACGTAGTCGATCGTCTTGGCGAGCCGCTGCTTCAGCTCCTCAAACGTCTTTTCCGTGTCGGGCATCGAAGGCACCTCGCTATGGGTCAGCCTGGCGCAGCCCTTGGCGGCGAAATCGCTGGCGAGCTGGATCTGCTTCGACAGCGGCAGCATGTCCGGGAAGAGGCGCGAGCCGAGCAGGACGCCCGGGTCGATCTTTTTGGCCGCGCAATGCGCCTCGGCTTTCGTGAGCAGACCGGTCAGGCTGTTCAGCATTTGCAAGTACGCGGGGACGACGGCGTCGTGAAAGGACATGTGATGCTCGCTTGTGAATGGGAGATCTCAGGAGAAACCTGAGCCACTCACATGGGAGCATCACGGAAAATTACAATCGCGAGAGCGGCTTGTGCGGTGCGAAAATTCTACCGGATCATCCCCGCCGGCTGCGCCTGGGCCGTACCGCCGCGCATCCGCGCGAGCAGCTCGGCGGTCGGCCAGGAATCGGCGGGCAGGCCGTATTTGATCTGCATCGCCTTCACGGCGGCACGGCTCTGCTGGCCCAGCACGCCGTCGACCTTGCCGACGTTGAAGCCGGCCTGGACCAGGAGCTGCTGCAATTGCTTGAGCTCGTTGAACGGCAGTTGCGCGACCGGTTGGGCCGGCTTGCGCATCGGAGCCGCGCCCGCGATGCGCGTGGCGAGATAACCCGCGGTGGTCGAATAGATCAGCGAATTATTCCACTCGGTGTAGGCCGCGAAATTCGCATACGCCATGAAGGCAGGTCCGTTGCGCCCCATCGGCAGCAGCACGGACGAAGCGAGATTGTCGTTCGGCAGCGGACGGCCGTCGGGATAGGTGACCCCCAACTGCGCCCATTTCGAGCGCGGCTGCTGCACCGTGAGGTCGGTCTGATCCCAGGGCAGGTTTTGCGGCACCTTGATCTCTTCGAGCCACGGCTCGCCGCGCCGCCACTTCAATCCGTTGGCGATGTAGTTCGCGGTCGAGCCGATCACGTCGTCCTCGCTGCGCAAGAGATCGCGCCGTCCGTCGCCGTCATAGTCGACGGCGTAGTTGACGTAATGCACGGGCAGGAATTGCGTCTGCCCGAGCTCGCCGGCCCAGGAGCCGACCATCTCGTCGGGTGTGAGATCACCACGGTCGATGATCTTCAGCGCGGCGATGGTCTCGTTCACGAACATCTCCGAGCGCCGGCAGTCATAGGCCAGCGACACCAGCGATTTCAGCGTCGGCAGATTGCCCATGTTGACGCCGAAATCGCTCTCGAGGCCCCAGAACGCAGCGATCACCGCCGGCGGCACGCCGTATTCCTTTTCGGCGCGCGCGAACGCAGCCGCGTGGCTCTTGATGTGCTGCTGGCCGTTCTGCATGCGATAGGGCGCGGCCATGCGGCCGGCAAATTCGGTGAAGAGCTGGCCGAACACGCGCTGGCCGCGGTCGCGATTGACGATGCCCTGGTCGTAGACGAGGTAGGGCGAGGCTTCCGATATCGTCCGCTGCGACACGCCGGCGGTAACGGCCTGCTTTTTCACGTCGGCCAGGAAGCGATCGAAGCTCGCGCCATTGTGGCACGAAGCCGCGCGCGGCGACGGGGTTGCGGCTTTGGGCGCGATGGGCTTGGCGGGTGGTGGCGCGAACTGGGCGGAGGCGGGGAGGGCGAAGGCGAGCAGAGCGGCGGCCGCGATCGCAAATCGGGTCTGGAGCATGAGCTTTCCGGCGGGGAGAAGGGCGCGTGTGGAATCTTGCTAAAGCTTAAGTGAATTGAGCGCCTCAAACCATCCCTTCGTCATGGCCGGGCTTGTCCCAGCCATCCACGCCTTTCGGGGCTTGTGTAGAGGAAGAACGTGGATGCCCGGGCCTTCGCCGCGCCGAAGCGGCTTCGGCCGCGCAGGCGGGACAAGCCCGGGCATGACGGAAATGCAATGTTGGGCATAGCCGCGGCCCCGCGACGCACCTTGAAACCTTGCACCCGGGCCGGGGTCATCCCTACCTGAATGGCGCCGGCCAGAGGTTTGCCCGCGGCCGCCCTGGGAGACGGCCATGAACTATCTTCGTACCGCAATGCTGCTCGCCGGCCTCACCGCCCTGTTCATGGGCGTCGGCTATCTGATCGGCGGCGCCGCCGGCGCCATGATCGCGCTCGTCATTGCCGCCGCGACCAATCTCTTCACCTACTGGAACTCCGACCGCATGGTGCTCCGCATGTACGGCGCCCATGAGGTCGACCGCGCCAGCGCGCCGGAGCTGGTCGGGCTCGTCGCCGAGCTTGCGGGCCGCGCCTCGCTGCCGATGCCGCGTGTGTTCGTGATGGACGAGGCGCAGCCCAACGCGTTCGCGACCGGGCGCAACCCGCAGAATGCCGCGGTCGCCGTCACCACCGGCCTTGTGCATCAGCTCAGCCGCGAGGAACTTGCCGGCGTGATCGCGCACGAGCTCGCGCATATCAAGCATCACGACACGCTGCTGATGACTGTTACCGCGACCATTGCCGGCGCGATCTCGATGCTGGCGCAGTTCGGCATGTTCTTCGGCGGCCATCGCGACAACAACGGCCCCGGCATCGTCGGCTCGATCCTGATGATGATCCTCGCCCCGATCGGCGCCATGCTGGTGCAGATGGCGATCAGCCGCACCCGCGAATATGCCGCGGACAATCTCGGCGCGCGCATTGCGGGCCAGCCGATGTGGCTGGCGTCGGCGCTGCTGAAGATCGAAGGCGCCGCGCACCAGGTCCCGAACTACGATGCCGAGAGAAACCCCGCGACCGCGCACATGTTCATCATCAACCCGCTGTCGGGCCATGGTGTGGACAATCTGTTCGCCACCCATCCTTCGACGCAGAACCGTATCGCGGCGCTCCAGCAGCTCGCGGCCGAGCTCGGCGCGCAGGCATCTCCGTCGGTCGGCGCCAACGAAAACTATCCGCCGCGGAGCCCGTGGGGGCAGTCGTCCTCACGCGGCCCTTCACCCGGTCCTTCCCGTGGCCCTTGGGGCTGATGCGGAACCGGCCGGAATCGCGCCCGGCTTTGTGACCGGCTTTTGTGACCTGGCGCACACAGGATGGTCCCGGCCGGTGTTAACACCATGGCGAGACTGTTCCTTCGAAAGGGGATGCGTGGCCGGTCCTCTGCCTGCCACGGTCGAAGATGACCAAAGCTGCGGTACCATTGTTGATCGTCCTGGGCGTGCTCATTGGCCTGTCCACGCACACGGTCGTCAATTGCGGGGACGAGGACGAGCCCGACATCTGCTCGGCGGTGATCGGATTCTCGCCGCTGCGGGGATCGCTGATCGCGTTCGCCTATGAAGGGCGCGGACGGATCGCGTTGCGCCACGGCGACTGGCGGCGGGCGATCGCGGATTTCGACGAGGCCATCCACCTCAATCCCAACCGCGCCTCGCTGTATCGCGACCGGGCGCAGGCGCGCCGGCAGAACGGCGACCTGGAGCTTGCCATCGAGGATTACGACGAGGCGATCGCGCATGATCCCAGGCACGCCGCGCCCTATCACCAACGCGGTCTCGCGCTCGCCGCCACCGGCGATCTCGATCGCGCCATCCTGAGCTACAACACGGCGGTCCGTCTCGACCCGTCGGATGCGCAGGCCCGCCTCGACCGTGGCCTCGCATTCCTCGCCCGCGGCCAGGCCGACGACGCCCGCGCCGATTTCGAAGCTGCTCTCGCGCTGCCGGCCGGCAAGGACGGCCGCACTCGCGACGCGGCCCGCGCCAAGCTCGCCGAGCTCGCGAGCGCCGAGCCGAACCAGGCCCCCGCGCCGAGGCGGTGAGATATCTAGAGCCGCATTCGCCGCTGCAACCCTCTCCCCTTGCGGGAGAGGGTGGCTCGCCGCGATAGCGGCGAGACGGGTGAGGGGTATCTCTCCACGATTGATCCTCTCGCAGACGAGTACGCGGCTAGAACCCCTCATCCGGCGCCATAGCCGAAGCTTCGCTTCGGCGTTCTTAAGAACGGCGGCCGAAGGCCGCCTATGCCACCTTCTCCCACAAGGGGCCTGTTGCGTTATCGGCTCTTGAGGCTGAAGACGTCAGGAGCGAGTGCCCTGGTCCCGGCAATTGCCTGGCAAGATCTGTAGTTGTCGCCCTGAGCGGGCAGCTCACGCGGCGATCGTGGCCCACCGCCTCATGTTGAAGGCGATCGAGGCGAGCAGGACTTGCCCGGTCGCCTTGATCAGACCGACGTAGCGGATGCAGGTCAGCCGCATGCGGCGTTTGAGAGTAGCGAAGGTGGTCTCGACCTGGGCTCGTCGACGCGCGATGAGGAGGTTGTAGCGTTTGAGCCTGGGCGGCAGTTCCGGGTGATGTCTGTTGGGCCGACGAGCGATGCGGGGCTTCTTGCCTTCCGCCTTCAGCCGGGCCCGTCGGGCATGGGTGTCGTAAGCCGCATCGGCCCAGACCACGGCTTCATCGCCGCGGATCAAAGCGTCCGCCGGTGTCGTATCGTTGACGTTAGCGGGTGTGGTCAACACCGCGCGGATCAAGCCGGATCCTTCGTCGACACCGACATGGGCCTTGTAGCCGAAGGTCGAGCCGCTTTTGCCCTGCCGTTTGGCAAACCGGGCATCAGGATCGTTTGAGGGGCGATCCTCCTTGGGCGGAGCCGAGACTGCCTGGATCAAGGTCGCATCCAGCATCGTGCCGCGCTTGAGGATCACGCCGGCATTCTCAAGCTGACGATCCAGTTCGCCAAACAGCTTCTCCAGCAGGCCTTGTTCAACGAGCTGGTTCCGGAAGCGGTTCAGGACCGTGTGGTCGGGCGTCGCATCCTCAAGGCTCAAACCGACGAAGCGCTTGAACGACAACCGGTCGCCCAGCGCTTCCTCGAGTTCGCGCTCCGAAAGACCATACAGCGACTGCAACAGCACAGCACGAAACAGCACCAGCACCGGATAGCCTGGTCGACCGGGCCCCCCTTCATCCCGCAAATGGCCGATCAGCTTCTCGAACCGGTACCACTTGACCAGGCCAGCCAGCCGATCCAGCGCCGCATTGGCGCCGGCTCCCTTCGGCATCAGCGCTTCCACAAAGCTCGGCTGTCCCGTCCGCTTGACCGCCATCGCTACCCTCCAAGGCTTTGCCCTAGGGAATCACAATTGACGAATTACGCAACAGGCCCACAAGGGGAGAAGGAAGAAAGTGCGCGCTTACTTCGCCTTCTTGGCTTTGGCCTTCTTCGCCTTTTTCACCGGCTTCTCCTTCGTCTTCTTCTCCACCTTCGCCGGGATCGGCGTGCTGGCGACGAGGCGCATCGAGCGGGCGTAGCTGTCGGCGACGTTGTCGGCGGACATCTGGAGGCGCTTGGCGGCGGCGGTGGCCTGCTCCATCGTGGCCTTGGCCATCATCTTGAAGCGGTCGCCGGTCTCCTTGCCCTTGGCCTTGGCCGCAAGGCCGTTGAAGCGATCCCGGCGCTCCTTGGCGCGGGTCAAAAGGCCCGTATGCAGCTGTCTGGCCAGTTGCCGGATCACGACATCCAGGTCGGCGTCCGCCATGTTGTTCTATCCTCTTAAAACGGTATCGATGCGGGCGGGACTATGCAGATCGGGCCCCGCCTTGGCAATTCCCGGCGGCGCGTCATCCGCAGCTTCCGGTTACCAAACCAAAAAAGCCGCGCATTTTTGCGCGGCTTTCTGGGGTGGCTTGGCGCAGACGCCTTATTTCAGCGAGGCAACCGGACCGCTCGCCGGTGCTGGATCGGGGTCGAAGCCGAACACGCCGACCAGATATTTGTAATAGTCCGGCATCTTCTCCTTGAGCGCCTCGCGCGACTTCGGGTCGTGGAATTCACTTTTGCCGGCCAGGAAGATGCTGGCTGTCACGGCAAAGAATTCCATGGGATTCTTCATCGCATAGGATTCCTTGGGTAACATATCCTTGGACTTGGCAAGGGCGTAATAGCCGATCACGCCCTTGTTGGCGTAGCCGTCCGGCAGCAGCCGCGCGTGATAGGCGTGCAGCAGCTCGTGCAGCAGCACGGCTTCCTTCTCGTAGCGCATCATGTCCGGCCGCAGCATGATCACGCCGAGGCCCGAATCGACCGCGAGGTCGACGGCGTTCGGATTGGTCCAGCGCTGCTTGTCGGGGTCCCAGACCGTCAGCGTCCGGGGTGCGGTGCGCTGGATGTCCGGCGTGACCCGGCCGTAGCATGCGGTCGCGGCGCCTTCGTCGAGGCAGGCCAGCTCGCTCGCGACGATCGGAACGGTATGGAAGAAGCGCAGCACGCGCGGCGACAGGCCGGAAGCTTCGACGACGTCGATCTGCTGCTTCAGATTGTCGGTGAGCTTGTCGACGTCCTTGCGCTCGGAATTCTCCGTCAGGTCGAACATGTAGCCGCGGTAGCTCTGGAAGCCCGGCGGCAGCGCCTGCGCTGCCCCGGCCGACGCGTCGAGCGATCCGGCATGGGATGGATTGGCGAAGAGCGCGCCCACAACGGTCGCGGTCAGCAGCAGCGCAACGCGCATGATGAACCCCCTGATGTCACTTCACCCGGCAGAATAGGCCGCCGCCGTTTGCGAAAAGTGAGTGGGGCGAGACTAAGGCACCGATGTTGAGGCGTGCTTAACCGTTGGTTGCAGATCGCGGGAATGGATTAGTGCCGGGTTAACCAAGCGTGGATTGGTCGCGCGCTTCGGCGTAGGATCGAAGCCGGGCACATGCCCGACAGCAATAGCCGGAGGAGGATGCCATGTATGCCGCCATCCGTCAGGCCAAGGCGAAAAGCGGGAGCGCCGAAGAGCTGGCGCGCCGCATCAAGGACGGCGCCGTTCCGATCATCAGCGACGTCGACGGTTTCCGTGCCTATTACGTCGTCTATGCCGGCGACGACACGGTCACCGCGATCTCCATCTTCGACAAGTTCGAGCAGGCGGAGGAGGCGAACCGGCGCGCGATCGCCTGGATCGAGAAGGATCTGGGGCCGCTGCTTGCAGGGCATGCGAGCGCCGCAGCCGGGCCGGTGATCGTGCATACGCTGGCGTAGGTGTTAGGCGGGTCAGTCGGGCCACATCTTCCGCTGTCATCGCCCGCGAAGGCGGGCGATCCAGTACTCCGTGACAGCAGTGATGGAGCCGATGGGCCGCGGCGTACTGGATGCCCCGCCTTCGCGGGGCATGACACCGGAGCCCCCTCACAGCTCCCGTGCATTCGAGAACGCGAAACTCGACACCCGCCTTGTCGTCTCATCCAAAATCAGCGTGCGCGTGATCGGCGGCTCGGCGCGCTGGGCGCAGTTTTCGCGTTCGCAGAGGCGGCAGTTGACGCCGATCGGCGTGCCCTCCGTTTTCTCCAAATCCAGGCCGGAGGCGTAGACGAGGCGGGCGGCGTGACGGATCTCGCAGCCGAGGCCGATGGCGAAGCGCGGCTGCGGCAGCGGATGCGGCGCGACGGGGCGTCGCACCATCTGCGCGATCGAGAAATAGCGCGTGCCGTCGGAGAGCTCGATCACCTGCTTCAACAGGCGATCCGGCGTGTCGAAAGTCGAGTGCACGTTCCACAACGGACAGGTGCCGCCGAATTTCGAGAACGGGAACGTGCCGGAGGAGAAGCGTTTCGACACGTTGCCGGCATTGTCGACGCGCAGCAGGAAGAACGGAATGCCGCGCGCGTTCGGCCGTTGCAGCGTGGTGAGGCGATGGCAGACCTGCTCGAAGCCGGAATTGAAGCGCTGCGCCAGCACGTGGATGTCGTAGTTCAAGGCCTCCGCCGCGGCGAGGAAGGCCGGGTATGGCATCATCACGGCCGCCGCAAAATAGTTGGCGAGCGTGATGCGGAACAGGCGGCGTGGCGCGTCGTCGAGCGGGCCGGCGCGGCCGATGATGGTCTCCAGGGCTTGCGCGCATTCGCCCAGGCCGAGCTGGAAGGCGAGCTGGAACGCGCGGCCGGGCGGATCGACCAGCTCGGAGATCAGGAGCTGGCGGCGATGGCGGTCGAAACGCCTGAGCGTCTCGCGCATCACGTCGACCGGCATGATGCGGGTCTGGATCGAATGCTTTTCGCGCAGGCGTGCGGCGAGCGCGGCATAGAGCCCTTCGGCCGGCACGTTCAGTTCGTCGCGAAGCGTCTCCGCGGCCTGTTCCAGCTCCGGAAAATAATTGCGGTTGGCCTCGATCAGCTCGCGCACGCGCTCGACGGGATTGGCCTCATAGCGCGTGCCGACGTCGCGGTCGGCCATGTGCGCCGCGGCCAAGGTCTCGCCCTGGCGGGCCTCGGCATAGGCGGCATAGAGCCGTTGCAGCGCATGGGTGACGCCGGGACAGAGTTCGGCAAGGTCGCGCAGTTCCTGCTTGGGAACGTCGATCTGGCGGAACAGCGGATCGGAGAAGATCTCGTTCAGCTCGGCGAAGAAGCGGTCCTCGTCGGCGGTCGCGAGGTCGCGCAGGTCGAGGTCATAGGTCTCGGCCAGCCGCAGCAGGATCTGCGCCGTCACCGGGCGCTGGTTGCGCTCGATCAGGTTGACATAGCTCGGCGAGATCCCGAGCCCCTCGGCGATCTGGGTCTGCGACAGCCCCAATTGCTGCCGGATCCGCCGGAAGCGCGGGCCGACGAACAGCTTTTTCCCCGAGACGGCGGGCATTTTCAGATCTCCCAAGGGTACGAGAAGCGCATCAAGGACAGGCTTATTGACCTATATTCTTTACAAGATTTACAAAATAACATCTATTACATGTTCTGATGTTACATGACATCACCATTCGAATACAAGGCCCCTGTACGAACTTCGCTTTCTGGCGTTTAGCTCATGACACGCATTTCGCAATGCACTGTCAAAAATGTCGATGACAAGTTGAGTTGTCATCAGCGAAAGGATCGAGCAGATGAATTACCAGCCCCGTGGCATCAACGCCCTGCAGAGCCCGGCCTCGTATCAGAGCGAGATCGAGGCAGCCCAGGCGCTCCTCAAGACCCAGCCGACCTGGAACGGGGTGTCCGCCGAGGCCGTCGCGCGCATGCGCCTGCAGAACCGCTTCAAGACCGGTCTGGACATCGCCCGCTACACCGCGGCGCTGATGCGGACCGACATGGCGGCCTATGACAACGATCCGACCAAGTACACGCAGTCACTGGGCTGCTGGCACGGTTTCATCGCCCAGCAGAAGCTGATCTCGGTCAAGAAGCACTTCGGCGGCAAGACCGATCGCACCTATCTGTACCTGTCCGGCTGGATGATCGCGGCGCTGCGCTCCGAATTCGGCCCGCTGCCCGACCAGTCGATGCACGAGAAGACCTCGGTGCCCGCGCTGATCGAAGAGCTCTATACCTTCCTGCGCCAGGCCGACTCGCGTGAGCTGAACGACATCTTCCGCAGCCTCGATAAGGCGCGCAAGGAAGGCGACAAGACCAGGGAGAAGGAGCTGATCGAGAAGATCGACAACTTCCAGACCCATGTCGTGCCCGTCATCGCCGACATCGACGCGGGCTTCGGCAACGCGGAGGCGACCTATCTGCTCGCCAAGAAGATGATCGAAGCGGGCGCCTGCGCGCTCCAGATCGAGAACCAGGTCTCGGACGAGAAGCAGTGCGGTCACCAGGACGGCAAGGTCACCGTGCCGCACGAGGTGTTCCTGGCGAAGATCCGCGCCTGCCGCCACGCCTTCCTCGAGCTCGGCATCGAAGACGGTGTCGTCGTGACCCGTACCGACTCGCTCGGCGCCGGCCTGACGCAGCAGATTGCCGTCAGCCACAAGCCCGGCGACCTCGGCGATCAGTACAACAGCTTCCTCGATTGCGAGGAAATCACGCCGGAGAACGCCCGCAACGGTGATGTCATCATCAACCGCAACGGCAAGATGATGCGTCCGAAGCGGCTGCCTTCCAATCTCTACCAGTTCCGTCCCGGTACTGGCGAAGACCGCTGCGTGCTCGACAGCATCACCTCGCTGCAGAACGGCGCCGACCTGCTCTGGATCGAGACCGAGAAGCCGCATATCGAGCAAATCGCCAAGATGGTCGATCGGATCCGCAAGGTGGTTCCGAACGCGAAGCTGGCCTACAACAACTCGCCGTCGTTCAACTGGACGCTCAACTTCCGTTGGCAGGTCTACGACGCGATGAAGGAAGCCGGCCAGGACGTCAGCAAGTACAACCGTGCCGAGCTGATGAAGCCGGAATACGACGACACGCCGCTGGCGAAGGAAGCCGACGAGCGCATCCGCACCTTCCAGGCCGACTCAGCCAAGCGTGCCGGCATCTTCCATCACCTGATCACGTTGCCGACCTACCACACGGCGGCGCTCTCGACCGACAATCTGGCGAAGGAATATTTCGGCGACCAGGGCATGCTCGGCTACGTGAAGAACGTGCAGCGCGCCGAGATCCGCCAGGGTATCGCCTGCGCCAAGCATCAGAACATGGCCGGCTCCGACATCGGCGACGACCACAAGGAATACTTCGCCGGCGAGGCTGCCCTGAAGGCGGGCGGCGCCCACAACACGATGAACCAGTTCGGCTAACGCACCACGCTATCCAAGAGGAGACTGACAATGACCAAAGGCAGCAATTTCTGGGTGATCGGCGGCGAGTTCGGTTCGATGAACTTCCACAAGCTCGTGGAAGGCTCCGCCCAGGTGCAGGGTCCGTTCAAGACCCGCAAGGAAGCCGAGGATGCCTGGCGCTCGGTCTCGGAAGAGAACCGCCACAAGGCCGGCGTCCGCTTCTCGATCGTGGAAGAGCCGTCGCGGGTCTCGGCCTGACGGCTGCCTGACTAATTAAGAAGACGTCCAAGGACGGAGGGTCCCATCCGGCGCAAGCCGGGTGGGATCGTCTGTTTTTGGTACAGGTCAATCGGCTGTGGGCGCCGTAAGTCTCTGGAATTGTGAGCCCTTTGCGGACCGTTTGGTTGCTGATAGGTTAATGGCGGAAAGTCGAGGACGAGGCCGACAATGTCAGAGCCTGAGACCAGCGGGACCCATCCCAGCCAGCCGCGCCCGGTGCGGCTGCGCGACGCGCTGCTGCGCGCACGGATCGAGGCCGCCGACCGGACCGGTGTGGTCGTCGATTTGCGCGACGCGGAGGTGGCGCGGCTGGAGATCCTCAACGACGCGCTCGATCCCCTGTTCGCGCAGGTGCCTGACCAGATCGACCTGTTCGATCGCGGCATCAGCCAGGGCGATACGCCCAGACTCTGGATCGATGTCGTCGCACACATCATGATGGGGCGCGACAAGCGGATGTACCGCTTCGTCCAGGACACCCGCTTCGGCCGTATCGTGCTCGCCGAATCGCACGACACCGCAGCGATCGTCGAAGCCGTGACGGACTACGTCGCCCGCCGCATGATCGAGCGCGAGCACGCCATGGTGGTGCCATCAGAGCCGAAGCCCGCGGCCGCCGAGCCGCCGCGCCGCTCGCGCCTCTGGCCGTTCGTGTTCGGATTCATTTTCGGCGCGGCCGCCTTGTTCGGCCTCGCCGTGCTGGCGGCCCTGCGGAGCTGGTGAGACGCTCGCCGTCGTCATTGCGAGCGCAGCGAAGCAATCCAGGAATCTTTCCGCGGAGAAGCTCTGGATTTCTTCGCTCGCAATGACGGCGAACTAGATCAACCTTGCCTGCTTGATCTGCCGGATCTGAAATCCGGATCCGAGGCCCCGCACGGTCTGCTCGCAGCGCCAGCCGGAATTGTCTTTCTCGATCGTGAACAGGTTATACGCTGCCGCCGGGTAACGCCCGTGGGCGAGCGCGGAGGCCGACGGCACGCCGACCGCGGGGATGTTGCCGTTGGGGCCTTCGAACCACATGGTCGAATGAATGTGGTCGTGCCCGTGCAGGATCAGCTCGACGCCGTGACGCTTGATCAGTGCCAGCAGCGCGGCCGCATCGGTCATCCGTTTCTGGCGCGCGCCGGACTTCAGGGGATGATGCACCAGCAGCACGCGGAAGGCGTCCTCGGCGGCGAGGCGGTCGAGGACCGCTTCGAGGGACGCGAGCTGATCGCGGCCGAGCGTGCCCGTCGCCATCAGCGGCAGGGTCGGCACCGCCGTGGACAGGCTGATCAGCGCGAGCGGCCCGCGCCGGCGTACGCCCGGAAAGCCGACACTGCCGTCATCGCCAGTGAGATAAGGCGCAAACGTCTCGCCGAAGCGGTGAGAGGTGGCGCGGACATAGGCATCGTGATTGCCGGGAATGGTGGTGACGCGGTCGGGCGGACCGACGCCGTCGAGCCAGGCGCGCGCCGGCGCGAACTCCGCCTCCAGTGCCAGATTGACGAGATCGCCGGTGACCGCGATGTGGTCGGGCGTCTGCGCCTGGACGTCGGCGACAAGCGCGTCGAGCACCTCGCGGCGCTGGTATTTGTGGCGGTTGCGCGTCCAGTTGACGTAGCCGAGCGCGCGCTTGCCCGCGAGCTCGATCAGCCGTGGCTTCGGCAACGGCGGCAGATGCGGGTCGGACAGATGGGCGAGCGTGAAGGGGGCCATGGCGCGCGATTGCCTCGCTATTCGTCCGCTGTAATGGCAAGGTCGCGAGAACTGTGCAAGCGGGGCCCGGACCGGGGCCTCATGGCAGTTTTCTTGGGAGTTTTCTTGGAAGCCTGATGGGGGATCGTCTGAACAGCGTCCGACGGACATTCGAACCGCTGCTGCGGCGAATCTTCCACGCCTATTTCCTGCTTGTCCGCGGCATGACGCTCGGCGTCCGCGCCGTGGTGCTGGATTCCGAGAACCGGGTGTTCCTGGTCAGGCACAGCTACATCACCGGCTGGTATCTGCCCGGCGGCGGCGTCGATCTCGGCGAGACCATGGAGCAGGCGATGCGGCGCGAGCTCAAGGAGGAAGGGGACATCGATCTCACCGGTGACGCGGTGCTGCACGGCATCTTCCTCAACAGCCACGTCTCCCGCCGCGACCACGTCGCGGTCTATGTGGTCAGGCAGTTCAAGCAGGATCGCGTCCCTGAGCCCAACCACGAGATCGTCGAATGCGGGTTCTTCGCGATCAATGCGCTGCCCGAGGGCACCACACACGGCACGCGGCAAAGGCTCGCGGAAGTGCTGGACGGCAAGCCGCCGACCGCGACTTGGCGTTGAAGCGATCCGGCCGAATCCTCAAGCCCGAACCGGCTGCCCGATCCCCAGCAAGTTACCTTCGCTGTCGCGGAACCAGGCACCTCGCTCGCCAGTACCCTTGCTCGGATAGTTGCCCGTGATCTCCGCAATTCCATCGACGGTCTTCAAGCCGGGCAAATCATAGTCCTCGAACGCCACGCCGCGTGTGCGAAGTTCGCGCACGGTTGCCTCGATATCCTCGACTTCCCACCCCATTTGCGTGTGCGTGCCGGATTGCGTCCCGGCCGAGACGAATATCGCAAACTCGCCGGCCGCGCAGACGTAGCGCAGCCCACCCTCGCGCTGCTCGACCGGCTCGAGCCCGAGCTTTTCCGAATAGAACGCCCGCGCGCGGTCGAGGTCTTTGGCTGGAAGCCGGGTTGCCACCTTCGCGTTCTTCAGCATGCCCGCTCTCCCTGTCTTTGCCTCGCGACGACGCTGGATTTCCTCGGCTACGCGCTCATGACTCGACGCCCCGACGGCCCTCCTTCGCCTGCAGCTCCAGCACCAGCAGGCTCTGCTCCTGGATCAGCGCGCAGTTCTGCCGCTCAAGCCGGTGCAGTCGCGCCGTCATGTTGTGCATGAACGCGAACACCACCAGGAACAGGGCGCCGAACATCACGACGAACGGAAACACGACGCCGGTCAGATGGCTGACGAGATAGGCCAGTGTCGGAAACAGCGTGAAGCCCGCGGGGATGATCGCCACCATGGACAGCATCAGGAAGTCGTAGAGATCGAACTTGCCTTGCATCGTCTTGCGCAGCAGCACCAGCATGTAGATCAGCGCAAAGGCGGAGACGACGACGACCGTCTCCGGACTTGGAAGGGCATCTGTCACGGCTGCCTCCTCAGAATGTTCGACGAGATGATGAGACCACAAATCGGAACGGGGACGCTCGGCGTCATGACGCCCTCACGAGGCGCGCGAGCAGGATATAACCGAGCACCCGGATCATGTAGCTCGCCGACTTCAATCCGTCGATCGAGCTGACGCCGGTCTCGCGCGCCCGCATCTCGACCGGAACTTCGCTGACCGTGAGGCCTGCGCGCATGGCCCAGGCCAGCGAGATCGGCTCCGGAAAATCCGTCGGATACGCTTTTGCGAAGAAGGCGATGGCGGAACGGTCGAGCAATCGCATGCCGCTGGTCGGATCGGTGATGCGGCCGCCGCTGAACAGGCCGTTGAGCGCAAGCACGATCAGCCTGATGCCGGCGCGCCGCATGCGCGTGGAGCAGAAACCGGCATGGTCGATGAAGCGGCTTCCGATGGTGATGTTGGTCGGGTCGTTGCGATAGGCCTCCAGAAGCGTCTCGATGGCGCGCGGATCATGCTGCCCGTCGCCGTCGATCTGGATGCAGAAATCAAAATCCTGACGCGCCGCGTATTTGATGCCGGTCTGCACGGCGCCGCCGATGCCGAGATTCTGCGCGAGGCGGGCGACCGGCGAGCGGCAGCTTGCCACCGCGGATGTCGCGTCCGACGAGCCGTCGTCGACGACCAGGGTGTGGTAGCCGCGGCCGGTTGCTGCGATCTCGCTCAGGAGACCGCCGACCGAGGCCTCCTCGTTGAAGCAGGGAATGATGATGAGGACTCGCGACGAGCCCTGCTGCGGTGCGGCAGCACCGCTGCGGCACGTGTCAGTTGAACCCAAGCCCAGTCCCGTATCGGCCACGTCTGCCTCACCTCCAGAATCCCCACTTTGCTATACTTGCCGGTGCTTTTCCTGTACAGGCGGCGGGCCATTTCAAGCTGCGGGGGCCGCCCGGCGAATGCCGATGAGAGCTGTCAAAGTATTTTTTTCAATTGTGTTTCTGGCAATTCTGGCCAGCAACATCAGGCTGACCTCGCATTGGAGCGAGAGCCGCGGCGTCTATGACGACATCTGCTATCTCAGGCAGGCGCATCTGTTCCAGCGCTTCGGCTGGCAAGGGCTCGACACCAGCCTCGCCCGTGAAACCGACGGCTATCTCGCGGCCAAGTTGCGAAGTATCGATTTTCCGAACTGGAACGAACCGACGCGGGCACCCTGCCACACCCAGACTGCCGACGGCAGCAAATGGGTGATGACGCCGCCGCCGGGCACGGGCTTCGTGCTGGCGCTGTTCCCGGAGGGGTTCCAGGTCGTTCCGCTCTATATGCTGGCCAACGCGATCGTCGCTGGCCTTGCGCTGTTCGGCATGTGGCGGGCGCAGGAGAAGGTCGGCTTGACGCTCGCCGCGTTGCTCGGCGCGCTCTCGATCTACTTCATGATCAATCCGACCAAGGCGAGCTATTCGATGGCGCCGACCATGGTCGTCTGCGCGCTGGCGGGTCTGTTCACCGCAAGACTGTTCGTCGATGAAGGCCGGCGCCGCCTGCTGATGGTCGCTGCCGTCGGCGTGCTGCTCGGCCTGTCCGCGAGCTTTCGGATCGCCAACGTGGTTCTGTCGGCCGGCTATTTCCTGTTCTTCGGATTGTCGTTCCTGATCTGGCGTACCCGCGAGACGTTCGTTTCAGGACTCGCGCTCGGCCTTTCGTTCCTCGTCGGGCTGTTGCCGGTGTTCGCGGCGAACCTGGTCAACTCAGGCAATCCGCTGGTCTCGGCCTATGGCGGCCAGGATACGGCCCCGCGGAGTCTCGACCCGGCCGTGCTGTTGGCCTATCTCCGCGACACGCAGTTCCCGTTGATCGTGATCGCCTGCGTCGGGACCGCGCTGTTGTGGCGCTTCGCCGGCCATGGCGGCGTCAGGAAACTCGCGTTGCTGGTGGCGGGCAATCTCGCGCTGAATCTGGCGTTCTTTGCCACGCATCCGGTCTTCACGCAGTACTATGTCATCCCGATCCTGATGCTGTCGCTCTGGACGCTGCTGTTCGCGGCCGTCCTCAGCCGCGGTCCGGCACAGGGTTTTATCGCCCACGAGGCCGATGGACCGCGGCCGTCTGAGATGTTATCCCGCATCTCGCATTGACGCGTTTTCCTGACGCGAACCTGAAACCACTTCGCTCGAAGACGCATGCCGACATGACCGATCTCTCGCTCACCATCCTTCCGGAAGCCGCCGGCGACGCCCAGGCGATCGAACGGCTGCACGAGCGCACCTTCGGCCCCGGCCGTTTCGTGCTCAGCGCTTACCGCATTCGCGAGCACGTCGACCATCTGCTCGATGTGTCCTTCACGGCCCGCATCGGCACGCTGCTGGTCGGCTCGGTCAGGCAATTGCCGGTGCTGGTCGGCGAGACGCAGGCCCTGCTGCTCGGGCCGCTCACCGTCGAGCCGCCGTTCCGCGACCGCGGCATCGGCCGTCTCCTGATGGAGCGCGCGCTGAAGGACGCCAAGGAGAAGGGGCACCGTCTGGTGCTGCTGGTCGGCGACGAGCCCTATTACAGCCGTGTCGGCTTCAAGCCGGTGCCGAAGGGCCGCGTCACCATGCCGGGCCCGGTCGACGCCGCGCGCATCCTGGTGTTCGAGCTCGTCGACGGCGCTTTCGAGGGCGTGTCGGGGCAGGTAACGCCCGACTGGAGCAAGGCGCGAGGCTAGGGCTACGATACCTCTTGCGGAGTATCCATGATGCAGGTGCGGCCCGCTGATGCCGGTGAAGTCGATCATATCGCTCAGCTGTGGCACGATGCCTGGCATGGGTCGCATGCCTCGCTTGCGCCGCCAGAACTGGTCCGCCTTCGCACGCTCCCGAATTTTCGCGATCGGCTGGCGGTCATGCTTCCCGACATCCGCGTCGTCGGCCCGGCCGGCGCGCCGCTCGGCTTCTGCGCAGTCAGGGCTGACGAATTGTATCAGCTCTTCGTATCGCCGAAGGCGCACGGCGCGGGCGTGGCCGCGGCGCTGATCTCCGACGCAGAGGCCCGCCTTGCCGCGCGCGGCGTGGAGCTGGCGTGGCTCGCCTGCGCCGTCGGCAACGCGCGCGCTGCGCGGTTCTACGAGAAGAGCGGTTGGCGCAACGCCGGCACCTTCGTGATGATGACGGACACCTCGAACGGGCCGTTCCCCGTCGATCAGTGGCGCTTCGAGAAGCGGCTGACGCGCAGCCCGTAGCCCGGAATTCGCTCCGCTCCATCCGGGCTACGGCTCACTCAACGCGCCTGTGCCGGGGCCCGCAGGCCCCGACTGAGTCGCGACTAGAACTTGAAGTTGGCGAACGCCCGCACGCCGATGCCGGGCATCAGAACCTCGTCCTTGGTGTAGGACACCGAGTTGCGGATGTTTTCGTTGAGGAGATTGTTGCCGACGATGCCGGCCGTCATCTCGCGCGCGCCGAACAGACGCGGATCGAGCTTGGTCCTGTAGCTGACCTCGGCCTTCAGCAGATTGTAGCCCGGCGTTGGCGTCTCCGCGATCACGGCGACGTTGTTCTGCGCGAAAGCGTGCAACAGGTTGACGCGCATCAGCCAGTTGTCGTCGCGCCAGAACACGCCGCCGCCTATCCGCAGCGGCGGAATGCGCGGCACGTTGGTGCCGTCGGTGAAGGTGGCGCGCACCACGTCGAACTGGTTCTCGATGCCCCAGATGCCGCCCTGGAATGCGCCGACGTCGAGCTGCGACTGGAATTCGCCGCCGCGGAAATTGGCATTGCGTTGCGAATAGACGGCCTGGTTCAACTCGGCGCCCGGCGTGCCGCAGGACGCAAAACTGTCGTCGCACATCACGCCGGTGAGGCGGCGAAAGATGAAATTGTCGAAATGCGTGTAGTAGACGGTCGCCTCGAACCGGAACGGCCCCGTCGCCTTGCGCAGTCCAACCTCGACCGACTCAGCGGTCTCGATCGTGAGGTTCGGATTGCCGATGTCGAACGTCGCGGTCGCATCATGCGCACCGCGCGAGAACAGTTCGGCCGGCTTCGGCGCGCGCTCGACATATTGTGCGGTGATGCTGCCGACCATGCCGCCCGGCAGGTCCTGCAACAGGCCGATGCTGCCGCTCTTCGGCGTGAAGGACGGATTGCGTGCGATGCCCACCTGCGGCGTGCCGTCGGGTAGATAATCCGGCGGGAAGTTCGGCGTCGTGCCGTGCAGCTCGACATGCTCGATGCGGCCGGCGATCTGGGCTCGCGTCGCGTCCGTGAACTTGAACTCGTTGAAGGCGTAAGCGGCAACGCGGGTGTTGTTGTTGGGGTCCCACAGGCCGTTGAACAGCGTACCGGGATTGTCAGGGCTCGGCGCGGTCAATTCCTGATGGCCGACCTGAAAGCCCAGCGCCGTCGTCACCTCGGCGAAGCGCGCGTTGAACGGCATCAACTGCACCTCGGTGCGGATCTCCTGCTCCTTGTTGGTGAAGGTCTGCCGCACACCGTCGGTGTTGGGATCGGCGGGATCGGCAAGGCCGATCTCGTTGTGTCGATAATCCGTGGCGCCAGCCCAGAAGCGAATGGTGTCGATCGCGGCGGCATCGGGCCGGTACTCGCCCTTGACGTTGATCTTGGTCTGGTGCGCGTCGATCCGGGTGTTGTGGTCGGCGCCGTCGATGCCGGGGATATGGTAGAGCGAGTCGTTCTGCGTGATCGACGCGCCGATATAGCCGCCCTGGAAGAAGTAGGAGCCGCCGATCGAGGCGCCGTCCGTGCGCGACGCCGAATTGGGCTGGCGCCCGTTTGTGATGGTCCGGGTCTGGTCGGTCAAATAGGGGTAGCTCGGGATGCCGTAATCCGTCGTGTTGCGGCCGTAGACGTCGGCATGGAACGCGAAATTGCCGGCGCCGGTGTCGAGCAGCACGCCGCTCTCGACACCGCGATCGACCGAGCTGAACGCGGAACGTGTCTCGGCCGTGACGCAGGGCGATGTCCCGGCGGTTGCGAGTGGCGCCTTCACCGGCATGCCATAACTCTGGAACGGCTGGGCACCGCAGGTTGGCAGCGCGTCCGGAATCCGGTTGTTGGTCGCGCTGACGACGCCGCCGATCGAGGTCGAGCCGTAGCGCAAGGCGGCCGGCCCGCGCACCACTTCGACCTGGTTGGTCGCGAGCGTATCGATCGGGACGAAGTGATCCTCGCCGAGATCGGATGCGCCGTTCGCATTGGTGCCGTTCTCGACGATGCCGACGCGGTTGACGTCGAGGCCCCGGATGATCGGCCGGCTGGAGGCGCCGGGCGCAAAGCTCGAGCCGGTGATGCCCGGCTTGGAGAACAGCAGATCGCCGAGCTGGCCGCCGCCCTCGCGGCGGATCTCCTCGTTCGGCACCACGGTGACGGTGGCGAACTGGTTGGTCACGATCGGCAGCACGCCCTGCTGGGGCGTGGCGGCCGTCGCTGGCGCCGCCGGCGTTGCTTCCGCCGTGCGTTGCTGGCCGCGCGACCGTCCGGTGCGCGCGACATGGACCGGGCTGCGGGTCGGCACCACCCTGCGCACGATCGGGCTCGGCGCTGTCACGGTGACGGCGGGGATCTCGGTCGACGATTTATCTTGCGCAGTCTGTTGTACCGGCTCTTGGGCGAGCGCCGATGTGGCGGCGGCGCCGAGCAGGAGCAGGCTTGCTCCACCCAGACGCTGCGCGCGTCGCAATTCAAATGACATAGTCCTGATTCCAGTCAGGCGCCGTCCGCAAGATTTGGTGCTGATCGGAGGCGGCCTGCCGTCGCAGCGCGACGGAATTCGACTTCAGCTTCTCCCGTGCGTTCGCCTGAAAGCGGCGAGCCGGGCGTGATCAAGTGATGTCTGGAGTCAGGACGCGGGAGGGGCGCGGGGCTGGAACGCCGTGCCGGCCGATTTCAGATGGACGAACTCGGCATCGGTGGTGAGCTGAAGCAGCTCGATCGCCTGCGGCAGCAGGAGCACAGGCGGCGTCGCGGATACGACGGTGCCCGCCATCGCGACGACGGCGCAGATCGCGCAATTGTCCTCGCCCGGCTGCTCCCGGTCAGGGCCGGCGGGCGATTGCTTCTGGACCGCGGCGCGGTCACTCGAAGCGATACTCTTGCCGTTGTCGGTCTGCTGAAGCGAGGACAGGGCGAGGGGGGTGGCCTGGGCGAACCAATGGCTGTGGCCGAACGTCAACGCGAACTGCACCAGCATCGCGAACAACGCGAGCCGGGCGCCGTGCCTGATATTCGACCGGAACCACTTCATCTGGAAAAGCCACCCCACATCGCGAGGATCAATTCCCCTGATCTCGTGATGTTATAATGTAACATCGCAGCATCGATCAGCGGATGTCAACAGCGAGCGGACCAACGCGCGCAGGCAGCCGAACCGATGTGTCGTTCGGGCAACTAGAGCGCGATGGGTTGAAGTTGAATCGAGTTGGGCCAACAGCGGGCTCTGTCCGTTCCCTCCCCCCTTGCGGGGGAGGGGCAGGGAGAGGGGTGCCGCACGGGGACTCTTTCCGTCGCGCAATCATACGCGATGCATCGCTAACAATCGGCACCTTTTGCTGGGCCACCCCTCTCCCTAGCCCTCCCCCGCAAGGGGGGAGGGAACGCACCGCCGTCGCGGTGCTAGGCGAGTCTCATCTCGCTTCGGGAGTTCAGCGCCCTTCGCGGACCCAGGTCGCGGCAAACGCGCCGAGCAGCAGCAGCAGGCCGATCAGGCCGGCGAAGATCGGTAGCACCCCGACGCCCTTCACGACGCTGGCGTCGCGCATCCGCACGCCCATCCAGCCATCGCCAGCGAAGACGCTCGCCGAACGCACCGGCACGATACGCGGCAGCTCGACGCTGGTGCCGTCGACCACGCGCACGGCATTGCCGCCGGTCGCCTGCGTCAGCGGCTTCAGGGTTTCGGTCGTCGAGGTGACTTCCGAAAACTCCTTCGGATTGGTCGGACCGACATTGATCAGCGCCTTCAGCGTGCCGTCGGTCGCCTGCCACAGGCCGAGCTCGCTGGCCGGCAGGCTGGCGCGCCACTCGCCGGGATCGGCAGGCGCGAGCGTCAGGTCCTGCGACACGCCCGACGGCGAGGTCACGCTGACCGGCTGGACGCTGTCCGACATGGTCTGGCGTACCACGACGAGGTCCTTGCCCTGCACCTGGAGGCGCAGTGCCTCTTCATCGAGGTCAGGCTGCTTCATCAGCCAGTGCGACATCCGCCGCAAGAGATCGAGATGCGGGCCGCCGCCTTCATAGCCGCGCGCCCACAGCCAGATATGGTCGGAGAGCAAGAGCGCGACGCGGCCCTCGCCGAAGCGCGAGAGGAACAGGAGCGGCTTGCCGTCGACGCCCGTCATCACCGGCGGGTTGACCGCATTGCGGGTGTCGACGGTGCGGAAGAACCGGCTCCAGCGCGGCGGTTCGCTCGCGGAGCCTTCGAGGCCGCGCGTGACCGGATGGCGTTTGCCGATCTCCGACAGATGCGCATAGAACGGCTTTTCGGTCACGCCGACGGGTTCTGCCGGCAGCACCGAATCCAGCGGCGTGCGCCAGATGCTGGTGTTGGAAGCATAGTCCGGGCCGGCCGAGACCAGCACCGCGCCGCCCGCGCGGACATAGCGCGCGATGTTGTCGAAATAGGCGATCGGCAGCACGCCCTGGCGGGCATAGCGGTCGAAGATGATCAGCTGGAATTCGTTGATCTTCTGCTGGAACAGCTCGCGGGTCGGAAACGCGATCAGCGACAGCTCGTTGATCGGCGTGCCGTCCTGCTTCTCCGGCGGACGCAGAATGGTGAAGTGCACGAGGTCGACGCTGGCGTCGGACTTCAGCAGGTTGCGCCAGGTGCGCTCGCCGGAATGCGGCTCGCCCGAGACCAGCAGCACGCGCAGCTTGTCGCGCACGCCGTCGATGGCGACGACGGCGCGGTTGTTCACCGGCGTCAGCTCTTTCTCGAGCGGCGAGGCCTCGATCTCGACGATGTTCGGCCCGGCATGCTTGATGTCGACGTCGACGCTTGCGCTCTGGCCGCTTCCCAGCGTGCGCTCGCCCAGGACCTCGCCGTCCCTGCGGATCGTGACCTTGGCGCGCTCGCCGGTGACGCCCTGGTCGTCGAGGCGATAGGTGATGGTCTGGGTCTGCCCGACGATGCCGAAGCGCGGCGCCGCCGTGATCGCGATGCGGCGGTCGCGCTCGTCCTTCTGCCCGGTGATCAGTGCGTGCACCGGCGCCTGGAAGCCGAGCCCGGCGGTGTTGGCCGGGATGTCGTGGACCCGGCCGTCGGTGATCAGGAACGCGCCGGCGACACGGTCGACCGGCACGTCCGACAGCGCGGTGGCCAGCGCTCCGAACAGTTTTGTGCCGTCGGTCTCGCCATCGGCCTGTCCGGCGTCGACGACGCGGACCTCGAGGCCCTTGATCTTCTTCAGGCTGTCGACCAGCGCTTCCTGCGCTTGCGCGGCCTCGCGATTGCGGTTGCCGAAATTCTGGCTCGGGCTCTTGTCGACCACGATGGCGGCGACCGAGGTGAGCGGATCGCGGTCCTCGCGGGTGAAGGAGGGATTGGCGAGCGCCAGCAGGAACAGCGCCAGCGCGGCCACGCGCACGGCTGCACCGCGCGCACGCGCCACCAGCAGCACGAGCGCAACGACCACGATCGCGGCGAGCGCGAGCCACAGGACGATCGTGGGAACAAGCGGCGTGAACGCAATGCCGTAATTCATGTCGATCCTATTGCCCCAGCCGTTCGATCAGGGCCGGTGCGTGCACCTGGTCGGCCTTGTAGTTGCCGGTCAGGGTGTACATCACGATGTTGGCGCCGGCGCGGTAGGCGAATTCGCGCTGGCGGGCGTCGCCGCCGGACATCGGCAGCATGAACTGACCGTCGAGCCGCTGCGCCCAGGCGCCGGCCAGATCGTTCGAGGTGATGATGATGGGCGAGACGCCGTCGCCGCCGCGGGCCGGCCGCTGCGCGCTGTCGTCGTCCTCATCGCGCGGCAAGGCCTCGACCCAGGTCTGGCCGGTGCTGAAACGGCCCGGGAAGTCGCGCAGCAGATAAAAAGTCTTGGTCAGCACGTGCTCGCGCGGCACCGGTTCGAGCTCAGGCACGTCGAGCGACGACAGGATCTCGCGCAGCGTCTGCATGCCCGGGGTCTGTGCGGCGCCGTTCTCGCCGGGCGGCGCTTCGATCGCGTCGCGGGTGTCGAACAGAACGGTGCCGCCCTGCTTCATGTAGGCGTCGATCTTGTTGATGGCATCCTGCGGCGGCTTGGGCGCGCCCGGCACGATCGGCCAGTAGATCAGCGGGAAGAAGGCGAGCTCGTCGCGTCCGGGATCGATGCCGACGGGATCGCCGGCTTCCAGCGCGGTGCGCTGCGCAAGGAATTGCGTCAGACCGGACATGCCGGCCTTGACGATGGAATCGACGTCGGCATTGCCGGTGACGACATAGGCGAGGCGGGTTTGCGACACCGCCTTCATGGCGAACTCGTCGGACGCGCCATCGGCGCGCGACGGCGCGGGCGCAAGCGACACCAGGCCTGCAAGCGCCAGCCCGACGACGATCATGGCTGTCGCGGCGCGCCGGCGCAGCAGCGCGGCGATCCCGCCGCCGAGCACCGCGACGATGATGGCGTCGATCAGGAACAGTGCGAGCGCCGTCGACAGCAGCCAGCCGCGCAGGTCGCGCGGCTCGGCATTGGTGTAGGTCGCGTGCCGGGCGCGCAGGCCTGCGGTGTTCAGCGCGGCGATGCGGTCGGAAGCGGCGAGCGTGTTCACGGCGAGCGGTCCTTCTGCCGGACCATAGAAGCCGGGCGGATGATCAGGCGTAGCGCGGTCGCGATAATCCGCAGGCAGCGGCTTTGCGGTGGCCGGTGGCGGGCCGAACGCGCCGAAGCCGTCGAGGATGTGCAGCGGCGCCACCGTCTCG
Source organism: Bradyrhizobium sp. 613_E4_N2_2 (assembly GCF_052075995.1). Classification (NCBI taxonomy): domain Bacteria; kingdom Pseudomonadati; phylum Pseudomonadota; class Alphaproteobacteria; order Hyphomicrobiales; family Nitrobacteraceae; genus Bradyrhizobium; species Bradyrhizobium sp. 613_E4_N2_2. The sequence continues at coordinate 7,212,315 of NZ_CP197234.1, read as the reverse complement.
GTGCTCGCCTCGGCCGCGACCCCGGGCCCGGGCTTGGCGGTGTAGCCGGACATGTCGACGACCCGGCGCAGCATTTCGACGAAGGTGCCCGACATCGGCAGGTCAGACCAGCGCATGTCAGCGCTGACGTGGAACAGGCTGACCAGGCCCTTGCCGCGATGCTCGCCGGTGACGAGCGGCGTGCCGTCTTCCAGCGAGGCCCAGCTCTTGGTGGCGAGCACCGCGTCGGGCTCGGCCAGGACCTGGCGGTTCACGGTGACGTCCTTGGGGACGGCGACGCGGGCAAATGGGCCGTTCGCCGCGAAGGCGGCGAGATGCTGCGGCTTCTCCCAGGTCAGGCTGCCGCCGAGCGTGCGGCCGCCCTTGCGCAGCTTGACCGGCACGAGATCGTCCTCGGCCTGCGCGAGCCTTGGACCGGCGAAGCGCACCAGCACGCCGCCCTGGTCGATCCAGGCGTTGAGGCGCTCGCGGATTTCAGGAGCGACGGTGCCGACATCGGCGAGGATGATCATCGGCAGCTTCTGGTCGAGGAATTGGGTGATGCCCTGCTGCGGCGAGCCCCGGTCGGCGAGCCGCACGTCGGCGAACGGCGCCAGCGCACGGGTCAGGTAGAAGGTCGGCGCCAGCAGCGGCTGCGCGGTCTCGCTGGTCGTGCCGGTGACGATGCCGATGGCGCGGCGGCGCCACCGCTTGTCGAGCAGCTGCACCGCGCCGGCCGAACGCTCGCCCGATATATCGAGCCGCGTGATGTCGTTGCGCAGCTCGACCGGCAGGTCGAACGAGGCTTCGGTTTCCTTGTCCTGCGGGCCGAACGAATAACGCGCTTCGCCGATCGGTGAGGACTTCTGGTCCAGCGCGCGCACGGTGCCGACGGCGATGCCGCTGTCGGTGCGCAGCACCTTCACCGTCATCTTGGCGGCGGCGTTCTCGGCGGCGACGAGCGCCAGCGGGGAGGACGTGCCGCCCTCGAACACCGTCAAGCTGCGATCTCCGATGGTCTTGCCCAGGCCCTGCACGAAATCCTCGCCACGGCCGGTATCGACGCCATCTGACAGCCAGGCGATCTCGCAGTCGCCGGTGGCCTTCAGGAAGCGGTCGATGGCGGTCAGGGTTTCAACGCGATCGATCGAGTAGGGCTTTGGCGCGAGCTGGCGCAGTGCGACGCGCGCCGCACCCGCCGGCATCAGGGTGATGTCGCGGTTCGGCTCGGACAGCGGCACCAGCGCGATTGCGCGGCGGTCGTTGTCGGCATTGGCGATCAGCTCGTCGGCGGCCCTGACCCTGACATCCCAGTGCGATGCGGCGCTCCAGCCGTCGTCGAACATGATCATCAGCGGCGCCTTGCTGCCGGCGGCGCCTGTTTGCGGATTCCAGATCGGGCCGGCGGCGGCGAAAATGACGAGCGCCGCAGCCAGGAGCCGCAGCGCGGTCAGCCACCACGGCGTCCGCGAGGGCGTCTCTTCGCGAGGTGCGATGTCGAACAGCAGGCGCGTCGGCGGAAACTCGATGCGGCGCGGCCGCGGCGGCATCACGCGCAGCAGCCACCACAGCACGGGCAGGCTGACGAGGCCGATCAGGAGCAGCGGTTCGGTGAAGGCGAGCGGCAATCCCATCATGCGGCCGGCCCCACCTTGATCGTCGTGGTGCGGGTGCCCGATTTGCTCACCTGCATGCCGGCATGCAGGAACAGCAAGAGCTCGGCGGCGGAGCGGTCGGTCGCATGGGTCGTGAACAGCCAGTTGAGTCTGCTGGTCTCGGCGCGGATCTGGTCGCGGTGCAGCGCGAGCCGCGCGGTGTAGTCCTGCGCCCAGCTCTCGGCGCGGCCCGCCGTGATCACGCCGAAGCCCTCGGGCTCGACGAACTCGACGCGGCCGGAATAAGGGAACGACTCTTCGGCGGGATCGACCACCTGCACCATCGTGCCATGCGCGCCGGAGCCGGACAGGCCCGCGAGCGTGGATTTGATCTCCGCGATCGGCGACCAGAAATCCGACAGCACGATGATCTCGGCGAGCGCGGAAGGCACGAAGGACGGCGGCAGGCTCAGCCGGTCGGCATCGTCATGCAGCATCGCCTGCGCCATCTTGTCGATGACGCTGCGGCTCGCGGTCGGCGCCATCAGTCCGGGAATGCCGACGCGTTCGCCGCCCGAGACCAGCAGCTCGGCCAGCGCGAAGGCGACGATCAGCGTCCGCTCGAGCTTGGATTCGCGCGCGGTCTTGGAGGCGAACGCCATCGAGGGCGAGCGATCGGGCCAGATCCAGACCGTGTGCGAGGCTTCCCATTCAAGCTCGCGCACATAGAGATGGTCGTCGCGCGCCGAGCGGCGCCAGTCGACGTTCTGCGCCGGCTCGCCGGAGACGAAGCGGCGGTATTGCCAGAAATTTTCACCGGAACCGGCGCGGCGCCTTCCGTGCAGGCCGTGGATGACGTTGGCGGCGATACGGCGGGCTTCGAGCACCAGGCGCGGCAGCGAAGCGGCGAGCGTACGGCTTTCGCCATCGGCACGTCGGATCGCGATGATCTCCTTCGCTGTGTGCCCGTTGTCTGCGGCCATCAACCGATCCGAGCCTTCAATTGTTTGATCACGTCCGGAATCGTGCGGCCTTCGGCGCGCGCCTGGAACGTCAGCGCCATGCGGTGCTTCAATATGGGCTCGGCGAGGTCGAGCACGTCGTCGATCGAGGGCGCCAGGCGTCCGTCGATCAGCGCGCGTGCGCGCACGGCGAGCATCAAGGATTGGCTGGCGCGCGGGCCGGGACCCCAGGCGATGAACTTGCCGGTCTCGCCGCTCTCCTCGCCCGGACGGGCCGAGCGGACCAGCGACAGGATCGCCTCCACCACGGAATCGCCGACCGGCAGACGGCGGATCAGCCGCTGCGCAGTGATCAGCGCATCTGCGTTCATCGATCCCTTCGCCAGCGTCTCCTCGGCACCCGTGGTCTCGAACAGGATGCGGCGCTCGGCGTCGCGATCGGGATAGTCGACGTCGATCTCCATCAGGAAGCGGTCGAGCTGGGCTTCCGGCAGCGGATAGGTGCCTTCCTGCTCGAGCGGGTTTTGCGTGGCGAGCACGTGGAACGGCTTCGGCAGGTCGTGACGCGCGCCGGCGACGGTGATGTGCTGCTCCTGCATCGCCTGGAGCAGCGCCGACTGCGTGCGCGGGCTGGCGCGGTTGATCTCGTCGGCCATCAGCAGCTGCGCGAACACGGGACCGGAGATGAAGCGGAAGGAGCGCTTGCCGGCGGTGCTCTCGTCGAGCACTTCGGCGCCGAGAATGTCCGACGGCATCAAATCGGGCGTGAATTGGATGCGCTTGGCGTCGAGGCCCAGCGTGATGCCGAGCGTCTCGACCAGCTTGGTCTTGGCGAGGCCGGGCACGCCGATCAGCAGCGCATGACCGCCGGAGAGGATGGTGACGAGCGTGTTCTCGATCACCCGATCCTGGCCGAAGATGACGGACGCGATTGCGTCTTTCGCCGCGCGAATCTGGCTCGACACCTGCTCGGCCGAACGGACGATTCCGTCTTCCAGTTTCTCGACACTTTCCGCCATCCGTCAGCTCCTTAAAGTCCGCCACGCGGCCTGCTTGCGTCGTCAGATCATCACAAGTCGCACATGGGCCCTATGCTAGACTTGCAGGAAGGCCATGTATTCGTTGAATTAACCTATCCCCACCTTATCGGCTTAGGGATATGTAGGGCATCACGAAGTGGCGACCTCCACACCGGGTTAATCCGGTGTGGAACCGCGCACCCGGGTACAACGTAAAACCTGCACCAATCGTGCCAACAGACAAAGTCAGGGCAAACCATGGCGAACCAAGGGCAGAGCGCCGATCGAGGTCTTGAGGGGCTGACTGCCGCCGCCAAAAGTGCCGCCGATGCCGAAGGCGCCAAGAAGGGCCTGCCGCCGGTGCATCTGTGGAATCCGCCGTTTTGCGGCGATCTCGACATCCGAATCGCTTCTGACGGTACTTGGTTCTACATGGGCACGCCGATCGGACGACACGCCCTGGTCCGCCTGTTCTCGACCATCCTGAAGCGCGAGGGCGGCAAGCATTTCCTCGTCACGCCCGTGGAGAAGGTCGGCATCCGCGTCGACGACGCGCCGTTCATGGCGGTCGAGATGCAGCAGGACGGCGAGGACAACCATCGCGTGCTCCGCTTCCGCACCAATGTCGACGACTGGGTCACCTGCGATGCCGCGCACCGGCTGCGCTTCGAGCAGGCCAGGGAGGGCGGGCTGACACCATACCTGCATGTCCGCGCCGATCTCTGGGCCAAGGTTACCCGCGCGCTCTACTACGATCTGGTTGACATGGGTGAGGAGCGGATGGTCGATGGCCAGCCGATGTTCGGCGTCGAGTCGGCCGGCGAATTCTTCGCCATGGCCGACGCGGAGCAGGTGAGGGCCGCACTTTGAACAAGCCTATCCTGAAGAGCGGTCCGGTCGTGATCGGCGCGGCCGATTTCTTCGCCCGATCCCGGGCGAGGCTCGGCTTCGACGTGCCGCCCGGCCTCTACGATCCGAACGTCATCCCCGCCTCGGGCGATCCCGGCACCGACAAGATGCTCGAGATCGTCGCGCGCGAGCAGCCGGTGCGGCCGGCTGCGGTCCTGATCGCCGTGGTCGACCGTCCCGAGCCGACCATCCTGCTGACGCAGCGCTCGGCGCATCTCAACGACCACGCCGGCCAGATCGCTTTCCCCGGCGGCAAGATCGACGCGACCGACGCCTCGCCGCTCGATGCGGCTTTGCGCGAGGCCGAGGAGGAGGTCGGCCTGTCCAGAGACTTCGTCGAGCCGATCGGCTATCTCGATCTCTACGGCACCGCTTTCGGCTTCCGCATCCTGCCGACGGTCGCCAAGGTGCGGCCCGGCTTCGAGCTCGCCATCAACCATTCGGAGGTTGATGATGCCTTCGAGGTGCCGCTATCCTTCCTGATGAACCCGGTGAACCACCAGGTGCACAGCAAGGAATTCCGCGGCATGGAGCGCTTTTACTACGCGATGCCGTTCGCGGAACGCTACATCTGGGGTGCGACGGCCGGAATGTTGCGTGTGCTGTATGAGCGGATCTACTCATCATGATCCGGCCGGTTCTGACCGAGATCGGAATTTTCCTCATCCCCTTTGCCGTCTATGCGCTGTTCCTGGCCGCCACCCGCTCCGGCCTGTTCGCGCGATCGTCCTGGCCGGTCACCGTCGTCGCGCGCCTTGTCCTGGCCGCGCTCGTGCTTGTCATCGCGGGGCTGATCGGCTTCGCGCATTTCTCCGGCGCCGCACCGGACTCGACCTACGTTCCCGCCCATATCGAGAACGGCAGGCTCGTGCCGGGCGTGGAAAAATAGGGGCTGGACCATGAGCGCAGAGCCGTTACTCGCCAATGCGCCCTGGCTGACCTCTGGCGGGACGGCGCGCGTCCTGACGCTGCTCAACGGCAACGGCGAGGAAGCGCGCGTGGTCGGCGGCGCCGTGCGCAATGCGTTGCTCGGTCTCGTGCCCGGCGACATCGACATCGCGACCACGGCGCGGCCCGACGAGGTGATGCGGCGCGCCAAGGCTGCCGGCATCAAGAGCGTGCCGACCGGCATCGACCACGGCACCATCACGCTGGTCATCGACGGCACGCCTTACGAAGTCACGACGCTGCGCGAGGACACCGAGACCTTCGGCCGCAAGGCCAAGGTCGCGTTCGGCCGCGACTGGGTGAAGGACGCCGAGCGCCGCGACTTCACCATGAATGGACTTTCGGCCGATGCGATGGGCGTCGTCTACGACTATGTCGGCGGGATCGCGGATGCGGCCGCGCGACGCGTGCGCTTCATCGGCGATCCCGACCAGCGCATCGCCGAGGATTTCCTGCGCATCCTGCGCTTCTTCCGCATCCACGCCGCCTTCGGGGCCGGCGAGCCCGACCGCGACGGCTATCTCGCCTGCATCCGCGGCCGCGCGGGTCTTGCGAGCCTGTCGGCCGAGCGGGTGCGCATGGAGATGCTGAAGCTGCTGGTCGCTCACGGTGCCTCTGACGCTGCGGTCGCGATGGCGGATGGCGGGTTGCTGCAAGCGCTGAGCGGAGGCGTCGTCTATACCGGGCCGCTGTCGGCCATGATCGCGATCGAGGGCGAGCTTGGCTTGCCGGCAAGCAGCACGCGGCGGCTCGCCGCGCTGACGGTCGCCGTGACCGAAGATGCCAAGCGCGTCGCCACGCGCTTGCGGCTCTCCAATGTAGAAAGCAAGGCGCTGGATTCGATGGGGCATCGCTGGTGGCGCTTCGCCACCAAGGACGAGGCCAATGCGCGACGGTTGCTCTACCGGCTCGGCGCGGAGCGCTATCACGATCGCGTGTTGCTCGGCTGGGCGCGGGCCGGCGGCGACGTCGGATCGTCGCGCTGGCGTGCGCTCGCCGAGCTGCCGCAGCGCTGGATTGCGCCGAAATTTCCGCTTCGCGCCGCCGACTTCATCGCCCGCGGCATGGCGGAAGGACCCGCGCTCGGGCATGTGCTGACGCTTGCCGAGGACGCTTGGCTTGCGGCGGATTTTCCCCTAGAGGAAGCCGCGCTCGCTTCCATCGCCGATCAAGCAGCGGCACGCGTCAGCCGCGATGAGAGAACGTGACCATCGTCTCAGGCTTCGCCGACATCTCGATCCTTCAGCTCCTGCTGGTCGCGTTGATGGCGTTGTTTGCTTCGATCATCGGTGGTCTCGCCGGCTACGGCACCGGCGCGCTGATGCCGCTCGTGCTGGTGCCGCTGGTCGGCGCCGAGCCCGTGGTGCCGATCATCGCGATCTCCGCGATCTTCACCAATTCGAGCCGTGCGCTCGCCTATCTGCGCTATGCCGACCGCCGCCGCGCGCTGATCGTGCTCGCCTGTGCGGCGCTGACGACCGCGCTCGGCGCCTACGGCTACACGCGGCTGACCAATGCGGGCGCCGCGCTCGTGATCGGCTCCATGCTGATCCTCAGCGTGCCGCTGCGCCGCGTGCTCCGCCGCCGCCAGGTCAGGATCGGCGACACCGGCCTTGCGGCCGGCTCGGTCGGCTATGGCGTGCTGGTCGGCGGCACCTCCGGCTCCGGCGTGATCCTGCTCTCGCTGCTGATGGCCGCAGGTCTCGAAGGCGCCGCCGTGATCGCGACCGACGCGATGATCTCGCTCGGCACCGGCCTCATCAAGATCTCGGTGTTCGGGCTGGCCGGCGCCGTCACCGCACAGGTGCTCGCCTTCGCGCTGCTGATCGGCGCGATTGCGATCCCCGGCGCATTCCTCGCAAAGGCTTTTGTCGAACGCATGCCGGTGCATATCCACACGGCGATCCTCGATGTCGCTGTCATCACCGGCGGGCTGGTGATGATCTCGGCGGCGGCAAGGTCGCTGATCGCATAGATGACTCCGGTCCGATTGGCGTTCGCGATGTCCTTTCAAGGACGGACATTCCGTCCCGATGCTTGCACGCCACCAAATGCTAGCCGAAACGGCCGATCCTGACTGCCGAGGGTTGAAAAGATTTCCGCCGATGACGGCCGTCGGCCGGTGGGCCAAGCAGGACGCTTTCTTACAACTGCAATCGGGCATGTCAGGACTGAAATGCTTCAGTAGCACCGTCGAGGCAGGTTTGAGACTTCATATCAACGGAAGCGGGCGCAGGCATGCGCACGCATCGTGGTCTCGACATGCACGGAGGAAGGTGAGGCATGGGACGATCCAACACAGAGTGCCAATGGCCTGAAAAAAAGTCGAGCAATCGGTCCAGGATTCAGATTGCCTTCCGGGAGATCAGTGCTGTTCTTGTTCTCTTTCCTGCTCTCCTGGGTCTTTCTCTCCCTTCCAGTGCATGGGCGCAGAGTGGGACCGAGGCGAAGCCGGACCGCATCAAGGCGAATATCTCGAGAGTCGACAGCGACTTCATTGAAGCCAATACGAAGAGATCCAGGGATTGGCCGACCGTCGGCCTCGACTACGCCGAAACGCGGTTCAGCAAGCTCAATCAGATCAACACTGACAACGTCAGGGATCTCGGGCTCGTCTGGAGTTACAATCTGGAATCATCGCGCGGCATCGAGGCAACGCCCCTCGTCGTCGACGGCATCATGTATCAGTCGGCCCCCTGGAATGTGGTCCATGCCATTGACGTGCGGACCGGAATAAAAATCTGGTCGTTCGATCCGGGTGTTGACCGGTCAAAGACCTATCGCGGGTGCTGCGACGCTGTCAGCCGTGGCCTCGCACTCTACAAGGGCAAGGTCTTCGAAGCCGCCTATGACGGGCGCCTGATCGCGCTCGATGCAGCGACCGGGGCCAAGATCTGGGAAACGGACACGCTGATCGATCACGATCATTCCTACACGATCACCGGCGCGCCGCGCGTCTTCAACGGCAAGGTCGTGATCGGCCAGAGCGGTGCCGAATATGGTGTGCGCGGCTACGTCACGGCCTACGACAGCGAGACCGGTCATCAGCTCTGGCGCTGGTTCACCGTGCCCGGCGATCCATCGAAGCCATTTGAAGACGCCTCGATGGAAGCCGCGGCGAAGACCTGGGATCCCTCAGGGAAGTATTGGATCAACGGCGGCGGTGGCGCGCCATGGGACTCGATCACGTTCGATCCCGATCTGAACATGGTCTATGTCGGCACTGGCAACGGCGGCCCTTGGAATCGCAAGCTTCGCAGTCCGTCGGGTGGCGACAATCTCTATCTGGGCTCGATCGTCGCGCTCAACGCCGACACGGGCCGGTATATCTGGCACTATCAGGAGACGCCCGGCGACAATTGGGACTATACATCGACCCAGCCGATGATCCTGGCCGACATCAAGATCGACGTTGTGCCGCGCAAGGTGATCCTGCACGCGCCGAAAAACGGCTTCTTCTTCGTCATCGATCGCACCAACGGCAAGTTCATCTCGGCGAAGAATTTTGTCGATGTGAATTGGGCGACGGGATACGACGCCAACGGACGGCCGATTGAGCTGCCGGCGGCGCGCGACGCAGATCAATACGAGTCGATTCCGGGACCGGACGGGGCTCACAATTGGCAGCCGATGTCGTTCAATCCGCTGACCGGCCTCGTCTACCTTCCGGCGCAGCACATCCCGGTCAATCTGTCGCCGGAAAAGTCGTTCGCGCAGAATGCTGCTGCGCCGGGCAAGCTCGGCGGCTTGCTGGGCGGGAATATCGGTTTCGTTTTCAACCCTCCGAAGTCGGCCCCATTCGGACGTCTGCTCGCCTGGGATCCGGTGCATCAAAAGGAAGTCTGGCGCGTCGAGCACGTGTCGCCGTGGAACGGCGGGACGCTGACCACCGCCGGCAACCTGGTTTTCCAGGGGACGGCGGATGGCCGCTTCGTCGCTTATGATGCAGCAAACGGAACCAAGCTGTGGGAAATGCCGACCGGCACCGGCGCGGTGGCGGCCGCCGCAACCTACATGGTCGACGACAGGCAATACATCTCGATTGCTGTCGGCTGGGGCGGATCCTACGGCCTGACGCACCGCGCGACCGAGTACCAGAACCCGGGAACGATCTACACATACGCACTCGGCGGCACGGCGAAGCTGCCAGCGTTCGTCAAATATCAGACCGAAGGTCTGCTGCAGGGCGTGAAGTATGATCCGAAGGACATCAGGGAAGGCGGCGAGATCTATGTCGCGGCAGCCTGCGTCGCCTGCCACGGCGTGCCTGGCGTCGGCCGCGGCGGCAACATCATCAATCTCGGCTACGCCAGCGCCGAAGAGATCACCAATCTGAGGCATATCCTCTTCCACGGTCCATTCCGCGACCAGGGCATGCCGGATTTCAGCGGCAAGTTGACGGAAGGGGACGTCGGGAAACTCCAGGCCTTCATACAGGGAACTGTTGACGCCATCAGACCGAAGAGCAGGTGATGAGTCAGCAGGCGCTGCGGCGGCGAGCGGCCCGTTCGACCGTGGCCGCTCATCACGCGCCTTTGTCGATCTTCACCCAGAGCGCACTGCCGAGCGTCGATGAGTTCCTGGCCGCGTAGGCCCATGCCGGCAAGCGCAATGGTGCAAGCGCAAGTGCGATCACGGCCTGCCCAATCCGCTGCGCTTTGCTTCGCGGCAGGCCGCGCACGAACTCACTGACGCTGCCCGGTTTCTCTGCACTGCGCAAAAAGCTGTCCACGATGTCTTCCCTGAGAAACTTCAGGAGATTGAATGGTTCCCGCTCGCAAATGCTCAATTGCAGGCCGTGTCGTCGACATACCGCGTCAAACGCGTCCTTCGTCCAGCGGCCAATGTGGTTCGGCGGCATGTCGATGAGCGATCCGTGGCCCTCCATGTAGTGCGTTCGGATATCATTCGGCACGGCGATGAAGACAGAGCCTTGCGCCTTGAGAAGGTATTTCAATCGCGCGAAGACGTCATCCACCCGGTCCATGTGCTCGAACACCTGAAACATGAAGATGATGTCGAAGGCCTCCTTCATCGGAGTGAAGCCATCCTCCCGAAGGTCGACCGAAAAGGTCTTGTAGCCTTTCGATCGCAAGGCCTGTTGCGCTGCTTCGTTGTAATCGACCGCGTAAATATCGGACGCGCGAAAGAGTTTGTCCTTGATGTGATCGAGAAAATAGCCAAACCCGGCCCCGACATCGATCGCCGTTTTTCCGGCAGTGCCGAGGCCGCTCAGCTCCTCGATCGTCCTCTCATACTCCCATTTCATGGTTGGATAGGAAGGGTGCGGCGCGGCCAGGTTATAAAACTCGGCGCCGCCCGCGACGAACGGATCTGCAAATCCGAATCCGCAATCCGCGCATTTGCGGATATCGCAGGTGTCGCGGCCCCAGAGCAGCGACAGGTGGCTTATTAACTTTCGAGAGCGATCCGGATACTGGCGCGGACTGACGAAGGATCGAGAGGCCTGATCTGCGGTCACTTCAAACAGTTTGGCAGTTGATCCACTGCCGCATGCTGGACAGGTGCTCATCTCTCCCGACCTCATTCAGGCCTTTCGGTGGAAAGTGGTTGCGACCAATTGTCTCGTCATCATTCAAATGAAGGTTGGCGGAGCGCGAGGTCCGGGGCAGTGGACAGCACAGGCGAGGCAGGCCGCTCGCGGCGCGAAGGCGCCTTCGGCTGCGCCGATTTCCTACTGCCAGAATCTGTCACTGGCCTGCGCTAGGTCTTCTTTCAGGGCATTTTTACTGAAAGGAAGACGATGAAAACCCAGAGCAACGGCCAGGCGCTGCAGATCGCCAAGACCTACATCGAGGCCATCGCCAGCAGGAGCGTGGATACGATTACTTCCGTGTCGGCGGACGACGTTGTTTGCACGTCGCCACGCGGGCGGATCGCCGGCATGCAGAAGTTTCGCGAATTCCACGAGGGTTTCGCCCGCATGATCAAGAAGGTCACGGTTCTCGCCGTCTACGGCGACGATGATCAGGCTGTCGTCGTTTACAGCGCGGACACCCATCCGGTTGCCAACGCCGTCGTCGCGGAACTCCTCAAGGTGAAGAACGGCAAGATCGCGTCGACCGAAGTGATCTACGACGCGACTCCGTTCGCCGCCTACACGGCGACCGTCCAACCGCACTAAGGCACGATCGACCATGAAACGGATTCAATATTACAGCTACGGCGGCCCTGAAACGATGAAGCTCGAAGCCTTCGAGCTGAAGGCTCCGGGGACCGGCGAAGTCGCGGTCAAGGTCGAGTTCGCCGCCATCAATCCCATCGATTGGAAGGTGCGCAATGGCTATCTCAAAATGGTGACGGGGAAGAAATTTCCGCGTGCCATGGGCAGCGATTTTTCCGGCATCGTGACCGCTGTCGGCGCTGGTGTCACGCGCTTCAAGATTGGCGATCCCGTATTCGGCATGGCGCAGATAAAGCATGGCGGCGCGCTTGGGGAAGCCGTCATCGCTCCCCAAACCTTCGTCGCCAGGAGGCCGGATTCAGTCTCGTTCGAGGACGCGGCTTGCCTGGCTACGCCGGGGGTCACCGCATGGAACGGCCTCGTGGACAAGGCTGCCCTGAAATCCGGCAGCCAGGTGTTCATCAACGGCTGCACCGGCGCTGTCGGCGAGGCCACGGTGCAGCTCGCAAAGATGTTCGGGGCGACCGTCGCGGGGACATGCAGTGCGCAGGCGATGCAGCGAGCCCGTGACTTGGACGTCCAGCCTCTCTTCGATTATCGGGCCACCGATCTGTCGAAGATCCGTGAACGCTTCGACGTAGTGTATGACACGGCGGGAACGATGGCGGTTGCTGCCGGGGTTGGCCTGCTTCGCGAAGGCGGCGTGTATCTCGATATCAATCCAGCGCCAATCAAGTTCATCCGTGCGATCTTCAACCGGAAACTCAAGCCGATCGTCTGCACCGCGCGGGCTGATATCCTTGACGGCCTTGCCGTCGCTTCGGCGAATGGAAAGCTGCGCTTGCCAGTTGCTGAGACCGTGCGTCTGAACGATGCGATCCCGCTCATCGCGGCGCTTGAAGCCGGGCACATGCTCGCCGGAAAGGCTCTGGTAGCGATGTAAATGCCGTCTGGGCCAGTAAAGCCCCGCCGCCCGTCGCCCGCGACGCCTACTGCCATTTTTTGGCAGGATTCGTGCTAGACTTGGTCTATGTCGAAGAGCCAACGATTATTCGACCTCATGCAGATCTTGCGGCGGCACCGCACCCCGGTGTCGGGCAACGACCTTGCGGCTGAGGCGGGTGTGTCGTTGCGAACGATTTATCGCGACATCGCCGACTTGCAGGGCTTGGGCGCACAAATCGACGGTGAGCCTGGCTTTGGCTATGTCTTGCAACCCGGCTTCCTCCTTCCTCCCCTGATGTTCTCGGAACAGGAAATCCAAGCCTTGGCGCTGGGCGCCCAATGGGTATCTCGCCAGACTGATGATGAGTTCGCGCTGGCGGCGCGTGACGCGCTCGCTAAAATTGGCGCGGTCCTTCCCTCGGAGCTGCAACACAAGCTGGACGACAGTGCCTTTCACGTAGGGCGCAGACCGAAGCAACCCGAAGCCGTCGACCTTCGCGTCGTGCGGCAAGCCATGCGCGACCAACACAAGCTTTCCATTGTGTATCGCGACCCGCAAGGCGCGAAGACCACGCGGATCATCTGGCCAATTGGCGTCGGCTTTTTCGATTCCCGGCGCATCATTGCCGGCTGGTGCGAAATGCGAAAGGACTTCCGCTCATTCCGGGCGGATCGGATAGAAAAGATCAAGCTCAGGACGGAACGCTATCCCGGTCGCCGTCGCGATCTCGTCAAGCAATGGCGGGCTCAAGTCGACGCGGAACGTCGCAAGACTCTCGGCTGATCTCACCACCGGGTCCGACGCCATGCCGACGAGCTATCACCTGCTGGTGCGCTTCACCATCGCCGGCGTGAGGGCCGCCTGACGCCTTCCGGGGTTAGAGCGGGCGCCGAAAATTACCGCGCCCGCTAGGCTCGAACCTTAATTTGTGACGGGCGCCGCCTTGCGGACCAACACTTCGTTGCCCGCCCGGCTGATTTCAAGCGCACGTGGCTGCTGGGACGTTGAGAGAACAACGCTTTGGCCTGGCGCAAGAACAGAGACTACGCGGATTGGCGTTCCCGTCTCGCCCTGAGCAAGGGTCGTCACGACGTGGAACCCATCGCGCTCAACGGTGTAATAGGCGACGCCGGACACCCCGCCGAGATCGATGCTCTTTGTCTGAATTGGCCTGAGGCTATCTGCATGAGCGGTTCCAAAAGCGGCTAAGGCTAGTGTGGCGGCTAAAAGGCTACTGCGGATTGACATGTTGATCTCCTTTAGCTGGGCGGTGGGCCACGCCCTCCGTTCCCTTGCCACATAAGATGGGCGGCCTATGCTCATTGATCAAACAGATTGGATCGATGATGGGTATCGATGCCGTCAATCTAAGCCATCTCGACCTAAACCTACTGGTTCACCTCGATGCCTTGCTTCGCGAACGTAGCGTCACGCGAGCTGCGGGCCGTGTAGGCATTGGTCAGTCGGCGATGAGCCACAACCTCGCCCGCCTGCGTGACCTGTTCGGCGACGAGCTTCTGACGCGAGGGCCCGACGGCTTGCGCCTCACTCCTCGTGCAGTGATGCTGGTAGAGCCGGTGCGGGCTACGCTGTCTCAAATCCAAACGATTGTCTCACGCGACGACGCATTCGATCCAGCGACGGCAGAGCGGACCTTCAGGTTCGGACTCCCAGACAGCATGGAAATCCTGGTCCTTCCCGCTCTCCTCGCACGCCTGCGCGAGGTCGCGCCTGGCGTCCATCTGCGGCTCTACAACATCGACTCGTCGAGACTTCTGGATGATCTCGATGCCGACGAACTGGACCTCGCTATTGGCTATGACGTCTTTCCTCAGGGCCAGATCCACCACAAGCGGCGTCTGCTGTTCAATGAGAGCTATCTGTGCATGTTCAACAAGGAGATAACGGGCATCACCGACGCCCAAATCTCGCTCGAAGATTATGTGCGGTTACCTCATGTTCTCACGAGCCTGCGGCCGGGCCGGACTGTGCGCGGCGTGGTAGACGACGCCCTTGAGAAACTTGGATTGCGGCGGACGGTTGTCCTGACCACGCCTCGCTTCCTCACTGTCCCTGCCTTGGTGGCACGCGCACCTGTCGTCGTGACAATGCACGCGCGGCTCGCTCGGTTGTTCGCCACAGAACTCAAGCTTAGCCTGAGCCAGCCTCCGGTGGATTTGCAGGACGTAGCTGTTTCACTGCTCTGGCACGCTTCCTACGATCACGATCCATCTCATGCGTGGCTGCGTCAGATCTTGGTGGAATTGGTCTCCGAGCTTTGAGCTGGCCGCTACCCGGCGTGGAGCGGTGCCGACTCCACAGGCCGCATGTCGCCTTTTAGCCCCTTAGCAGACGTTCCAGCGCCCTGGGTCGATGCCGGCTTGTGACCCAAAGCAGAAATCGCCGTTGAAACCAATCATTGCCCGTAATCCATCGGCACCTCACGCTCATGTGTCCCCGGCGAGGCCACCAATTCTATTGAATTACGATCGTAATTTAATATTGTGACCGTAATGGCATCGAGCTGAGCCGCTGTTGGGCGGCGGCCGGGTGCCGCCAAACAGCTCCTAGCGAGGATTTCATGGACGACACGACCACGGCCTCACGCCACGTCGCATCGCGACAAACCACAGATGTCGACTCGCTTGGGCTCGCAACCGCTGCAGCAGCGATTCGCAACGGCGACATCACCTCGGAGGCCTACACCGCGGCGCTCTTACAGCGCGCCCGAGCGCTTGCCGAGCTGAACGCCTTCATCACTATCGACGAGGCCGGGGTGCTCGCGGCCGCGAGGGCCGCAGACAAATCGCGTGCGGCCGGATCGGCGGCCCCGCTCCTTGGCGTGCCGCTTGGGGTGAAGGACAGTTATTTGACGAAAGGGCTACCTACCAGCCTGGGCGTCGAAGGCCTCGCTCACTTCGTGCCGCGCGAAGATGCCGACGCTGTCCGGGCCATTAAGGGGGCAGGCGCCTTGGTCTTCGGCAAGAACAACCTCGTCGAGATGTCATACGGCTTGACTGGTCACAACGCACGTTATGGCCAGGTGAAGAATCCGCACGCACGAGATCGCGTGTCGGGCGGCTCCTCGAGCGGCTCCGCCGCATCCGTGGCCGCCGGCATCGTTCCCGCGTCCTTGGGCGGTGACACCGTTGGGTCCATCCGGGTACCCGCATCGTTCTGTGGGGTCGTGGGCTTCAAGCCAACCACTGGACGTTGGCCACGCGACGGCGTTGCGCCGATCTCCCATACGCTCGATACGACGGGCGTGTTCGCCCGAAACGTCGAGGACTGCATTTTGGTGGATCAGGTCGTGACCGGTGAACAAGCTGCGGAGTTCTCCAACGGCGGCTACGACCTGAAGGGAGTCCGGCTGGCCTTCGCGCCGCGACAGTTCCTGGATCTGGTGGACTCGGAAGTCGAGACCCGCTTCCGCGAGGTGGTTCGGCGCTTGCAGGACGCCGGCGCCGAGATCGTTGAAGTAGATCTTGGCGACGATTTCAATTCCCTCGTCCAAACCGCAACATGGGGCATCTTCGCTCATGAGACGATGGGCGAAATTTCGGAATTTCTTCGCCGCCATGACATTCCGACCACGTTCGAGGCCATTTATGAGGGCCTTAAGCCCCAACTTCGGCAGGCGTGGGGGCACATCGTGCTGCCGGGTGGCGCAGGTGCTACCTCGGCAGAGGCCTATCAGACTGCGCTCGACGTGAGCCGGCCGGAAATCCAGCGCCGACTCAACACGGCGTTCGTCTCTCATGGGGCGCTGGTCATTCTGCAACCGACCACGCCCTGCACGGCGCCTTTGATCGAGGAGCAGGCGACCGTCCATATCGGGGGGCAGGAAGTTAGCTACCTCGCTTTGGCGAACCGCACCGTGTCGGCAAGCAGCGTGGGGTTGCCCGGTGTCAGCCTTCCTGTTGGCTTGTCTCGCGCGGGGCTGCCGATTGGGCTTGAGCTGGATGCCCCCTTAGGGAGCGACCGAGGGCTTCTAAACCTTGCCCGCGGCATCGAGGGCATCTTGGGCGCAGAGTCGAGTGCGATCTAACGTCGTGATCGACCAGCATCCGTTTTCAGTCGGTTTGGCCGCGATGATGTCGATCCAGTGGCCTAGCAACTTGATCGCGACCTCCAAGCTTTGCTGGAAGCGGCCGCAGCGTAAGGGCTGCGGGATATTGGTGGAGAGGAGAGAAGATGCGCTTCGAGAAAGGTCATAAGGCGGCGACGCGACGGCAGATCATCGATGTGGCGTCGAAGTGCATGCGCCGGAACGGCATCTCCGCCACCGGGATCGCCGGGATCATGGACGAGGCCGGCCTGACCAAAGGCGCATTCTCTCCGCACTTCGAATCCAAAGATGCGCTCGTTCGCGAGGCGCTGGCGAGCGCGCTCGACGACCAGCAACATCGCCTCGATGAGGATCAGCGGAGCGGCCCGGACCTTGAGGGCGCGATCCGGAGATACCTGAACCGTGCTCACCTCGAAGACCCGACGGGCGGATGCCCCTCGGCGGCGTTGCTCCCCGAAATCGCCCGACAGCCCCTGTCCACAAGGAAAGATTACGAGAAGGGGCTGCGAAGCTACGTTGCGACATTGGCCGCACTGCTTCCTGACGCAGATGCATCAGCGAGCCGCCGCCGCGCGACCGCCATCTTCGGCCTCATGGTGGGCACCCTTCAGTTCGCGCGGGCCGTGCCCAACGCTGCGCAGGCGGAGCAGATCCTGGAAGGCGGCGTTGAGGCCGCCTTGCACTTGGCACGAGCTCCCTCTCGCTAGATTAGGAAGCCGGGAGAGGCAGTCCCTCGAGGTCCGCTTCACCAAACAGAGCAGACACGGCGTCGCATTGTCCGCCCCGAGCAGCGAAGGGCGTCGCCGGCTCCGAGCGCAACGATTGGGCGATCTGATTCGCGCATTCAATCGCGCTTTGATGCTGCGTTGGTTTTGCTTCATGATGATTGGCAGGCCGCCAGTGCGGCTCAATAAGGGGGGTGTTGAAATGAGGAAGTTTTCGCTTGTATTGCTGTCGACAGTCGCTCTCGGCCCGATCACAGCCCAGGCTGCGGATCTGGCGCCGGTCCGTATGTCGTCGAAGGCTCCCGCTCAGGTGGGCAACTGGACGGGATTCTATATCGGCGGCAACGTTGGTTATGGCTGGGGCAGCTACGGTGCGTCGAACGCCACCGGGACAATCGTGAACTCGAATGGCGGTTCGGGCATCTATGCCTTCAACCCCGTGTCCGGCAACGGTAATGGGGTCACCGCCGGCATCCAGGCCGGCTACAACTGGCAGATTGAGCAGACGGTGCTCGGCATCGAGGCTGATTGGCAGTATCTCAATTCAAAGGCCAGCACCGGCAACTCGGCTATTGCTGTTCCCGTCTTCATCGGCGGCAATTTCAGCGGCAGCACGTCCGTCAGCACCGATTGGTATGCGACCTTCCGTGGCCGAGTGGGTTATGCGTTTGGGCCGGCGTTGCTCTACGCGACCGGCGGTATTGCGTTGGCCGATACCAAGGTCAGTGCGAACGCTACGGGCAGTATCGTCACTGCCCTCTTCCCGCCAACCCTGGGACCGCTGGGCTCCATGAGCGCTTCTGACAGCGCCGTCCTGATCGGCTACGCGGTTGGCGGCGGTTTCGAATATGCTCTGGGGGCAGGGTGGTCGGTCAAGGGCGAGTATCTGCACATGGGTTTCGGCACGAAAGGCTACAACTTGACCGGCTCGCTTCAATCGCCGGCCGGGTTGACGGGCGTCATCGCGACTCACGTCGATATCAAGCCGAGCTTCGACATCGCCCGCGTTGGTGTGAACTATCGCTTCTGATCAGCGGATCTGAAGACGTGAAGAAAGGGAGACTTCAGGTCTCCCTTTCTCGCAATCGCAGGCCGCTTAGGCGTGCCTACTCGTCATCCTCGTCTTCGTCCTCATCCTCGTCGTGATCTTCCACTTCCAGGCGGTCGAGCGCGGCCAGCGGCAGTGTCTCGCGGAACAGATCGCCTTCCGAGCCCATCCAGAGGCAGAGGATGTCGTCGCCTTTCACCTCTGCGACGGTCAGCGGCTGGCCGCCGGATTTCAGCATCACGACGTCGCCGGTTTTCAGTTCCATGGATGGTCCTTTCGGGGTTGATCGACGAGAGGGGAGGCTAGCAAGCCGTCATGACAGGCCGATCACGGGCTATGGGACCCGTGAATTGGCTGCGGCTTGCACAGACTGCCGAAACGTCGATGGCAGAGGTTCGAGTGGGGGATCGCTCGAGGTCACCAGGGGCTATTCCGTCCCAGGCGCGGCGATGATGGCATCATGCGCCTGTTTTGCCCGACGCGTCAAATGATTTCGTAAAATCAGCAATGCATTGCGTTTGCGGCAAGCTGTTGAAATTGCAGCAGCCGGCTACTGTGCATGGGGTTGTTTTCGATGTTTTGTTTTCGCCTGGGTTACGGCTGGTCCGGCACGAGTTCGGTCAGCGAGCGGATGATGCGGTCGGGCTTGACGGCCGAGCCTTCGGGCAGGCCGTCGCCATGCACGTCGATCCAGATCGAGTAGATGCCGAGGCGCTGCGGCGTCACGACTTCCCATTCCAGATTGTCGCCGATCATCCAGGTGTCTTTCGCGGTGACGCCGAGCGCCTCCATCGCGTGCAGATAGGCGCGCTCCTCGGGCTTGCCGAAACCGTGCTCGCCCTCGATCTGGATGTGATCGAAGCGATGCGTGAGCTCGAAGCGCTCGACCTTGGCGCGCTGCATGTCGGCGGCGCCGTTGGTGACCAGCGCGAGTTTGACGCCGCGTGCCTTGAAAGAGTCGATCGCATCATGCGCACCGGGGAACACGAAGATCGCTTCTTCGCGATAGGTCGTGAAGCGGTTGGCGAGGCGATCGGCGAGATCGTCGGAGAGGGCGCGGTGGCCGTCGGCGGCGAGCGCGGCGAAGCCGCCCCGCACCGTGAGCCGCCGTGCCTCGCCAAGCTTCATCCGCCACGCGGCTTCCGCATTCGCCCAGAAGTTTCGTGCGAAGGCCAAAACTGCGGTCGCGACCTGCTGCGGCGGCAGCGGCGCGAGCTCGTCGGCAAATTCTTCTGCGATCGTATTCCAGGCGATCTCGGGCCGGCCGTAGGCCGAAAGGATGGTGTCGTCCATGTCGATCAGCATGGCGCGCGGCAGCGGAGGCATCGCGGTGCTCATGGCCATTTCACCTCCGGCGGCAGCGACGACAGGATGGAGTCCACGTTGCCGCCGGTCTTGAGCCCGAAGATGGTGCCGCGGTCGTAGAGCAGGTTGAATTCGACATAGCGTCCGCGCCGGATCAATTGCTCCTCGCGATCCTCAGCGGTCCAGGCGCTCGCGAAATTGCGCCTGACGATGTCAGGGTAGATTTTCTGGAAGGCGCGGCCGACATCCTGGGTGAAAGCGAGGTCGGCGTCCCAGTCGCCGCTGTCGTGCCAGTCGTAGAAGATGCCGCCGATGCCGCGCGCCTCTTTGCGGTGCGGCAGGTAGAAATACTCGTCGCACCATTTCTTGTACTTGTCGTAGTCGGCAACGCCGTTCGGGCCCGTGCAGGCCTCCTTCATCGCGGCGTGGAAGGCGAGCGTGTCGGGATCGTCCTGGGTGCGCCGGCGGTCGAGCACCGGCGTGAGATCGGCGCCGCCGCCGAACCAGGCTTTTGTGGTGACGACGAAGCGGGTGTTCATGTGCACGGCGGGCACGTGCGGATTGCGCAGATGCGCGATCAGCGAGATGCCGGAGGCCCAGAACTTGGGGTCGTCTGCCGCGCCGGGGATCTGGGCGCGAAACTCGGGCGCGAATTCGCCGTGCACCGTCGAGCAATGCACGCCGACCTTCTCGAACAGGCGGCCGGACATCATCGACATCACGCCGCCACCGCCGGGCGCGCCGGTATGATCGGTGCGCTGCCAGGGCGTGCGTTTGAAGCGGCCGGCATCGCCCGGATAAAGGCTTTGGGGGGCGTCATCCTCCAGCCGCTCGAAGCTCGCGCAGATGTCGTCGCGCAAAGCTTCGAACCAGGCGCGGGCGCGCGTCTTGCGGTCTTCGATTGTCGAGATGTCCATGTCCAATTCCAAAACCGGTCTCGTAGGGTGGGCAAAGGCGCTCTTGCGCCGTGCCCACCATATTCACTGTCGTCTTGATTGGTGGGCACGCTTCGCTTTGCCCACCCTACGAAGTCTAACCCTGCGGACCGTAATAGGTGCAGCTCTCGTTGCAACTGTCGCGGTGGATGCTGACGCGGGTGAGCTTGCCGATATGCTGGAGCCGCTCCCAGACGAAGCGCGAGAGGTTTTCCAGCGTCGGTGTGCCCAGCGCCTCGATCTTGTTGAGGTATTTGTGGTCGAGCGTGAGCCGCACGTCCTCGATGGCGCGCTGGACGAGGCCGAGATCGACCACCATGCCGGTCGCAGGGTCGGGCGTGCCGCGCAACGTCACCTCGGCGCGGAAGGAGTGGCCGTGGATCTCTTCGCTTGCGGCGCCAAAGGTCGTCCCCGACAATGAGTGCGCCGCCTCGAAGCGGAACGATTTCGTCAATTCCCACATCTGTTCGAAAACCAATCCTATCTGATGCCGAGCGATTTATGCGTCTGCACGCTCAGCCGCCATTGCGGATGGCGCAGGCAATAGTCGATCGCACGCACGGTGTTTTGGGCAACCTCGGGTCCGTCCATCGGTTGCAGCGAGAAGCGTTCGAAGGCGAGACCCTCGAAGGTCTCGGGCGCGGCGAGGGCCTGCGGATAGACCAGCTTCAGCTCGTGGCCGCGGCGCTGGACGAGCTCGCTGCCGCCCTTGGGGCTGACGCAGATCCAGTCGAGCCCCTCAGGCGCCACAATCGTGCCGTTGGTCTCGACGCCGATCTCGAAGCCGCGGGCGTGGAGGGCGTCGATCAGGGCGGCATCGACCTGGAGCAGCGGCTCGCCGCCGGTGAGCACCACGTAACGGTTGCTGTCGGTGGCAGCCGTCCATTGCGCGGCGACGGTGTTGGCGAGTTCCGCGGCCGAGGCATAGCGGCCGCCGAGCGTGCCGTCGGTGCCGACGAAGTCGGTGTCGCAGAATTTACAGGTCGCGGCCTCGCGGTCGGCCTCGCGGCCGCTCCAGAGGTTGCAGCCGGCAAAGCGGCAGAACACGGACGCGCGCCCGGCATGGGCGCCTTCGCCTTGCAGGGTCAGGAAGATTTCCTTGACCGCGTAACTCAATGATCTCTCCTCAACATCTCAAACTTACGGGTTCCGGAGCTGCCGCAGCGCCTCGCCTGCGGCCATCGCCGCGGTCATGGCGACATTGAGCGACCGCAGCCCCGCCGTGATCGGGATCACCAGCCGCGCGTCCGCAGCCTCGACCACCGCGTCGGTGACGCCGGCGCTCTCGCGCCCGAATAGCAGGATGTCCGACGTCTGGTAATGAAAATCGCGGTAATCGGTGGCGGCCTTGGTGGTGAACAGCAGCAGGCGGTAGCCCTGTGTCGCACGCCATTCCTCGAATTTCGACCAGGAGTCGTGGCGGGTCACGCTGACATGATCGAGGTAGTCCATTCCCGCCCGGCGGAACAAGCGGTCGGAGAACGGGAAGCCCGCCGGCTCGATGATGTGGGCGGCCATGCCCAGGCAGGCACAGAGCCTGAGAATCGTGCCGGTGTTCTGGGCGATGTCGGGTTGGAAAAGCGCGATCTGCATGGGCTGTATCGGGGTCGGTGCGGGCCGGAAATGTCTCAATAAAACATCGCTGGCTGCGGAATTCGTGCATTGCACGCCCCCACGCCGTTAGCGGGCTTGCGCTCGCCCGGCAAGGGTGCCAATAGAACGATTCTGGACTGCTGTTTTCGCCTTGTTTCGGTGGGGACAAGTGAAGTTCTGCCGCCGCGGGGGGCCGCGGGCGCCGGCACACTGTTTTGGGGACCTTGGGGGCTCCCGGAACGGTTCCGTCGGCAGCATAAGAAGAAAGGGTTGGAATCGTGACGACAGCGTCTTCGGCGGACCATCCGACACGCCGTGATTTCTTATTCGTTGCAACGGGGGCAGCTGCAGCAGTAGGGGGCGCAGCTGCGCTCTGGCCCTTCATCTCTCAAATGAATCCTGATGCGTCGACCATCGCCGCCGGTGCGCCGATCGAGGTCGATCTCAGCCCGGTCGCCGAGGGGCAGGACATCAAGGTGTTCTGGCGCGGCAAGCCGATCTACGTCAGCCACCGCACCAAGAAGCAGATCGACGAGGCGCGCGCCGTCAACGTGGCGAGCCTGCCCGATCCGCAGTCCGACGAGGCCCGGGTCAAGCCGGGCCACGAGCAGTGGCTGGTCGTGATCGGCATCTGCACCCATCTCGGCTGCATCCCGATCGCTCATGAGGGCAATTACGACGGGTTCTTCTGCCCCTGCCATGGTTCGCAGTACGATTCGTCCGGCCGCATCCGCCAGGGGCCCGCGCCCGCGAACCTGCCGGTGCCGCCGTACCAGTTCGTTTCCGACACCAAAATCCAGATCGGCTGAGCTTCGGGCCTTCGCCCGAAGCTTCGCGCCGTCTCGTCGTTATATTTCCTCAGGATCGCATCATGAGCGGACCATCCGACTACCAGCCGAGCAATCCGGCCCTGCAATGGATCGAGCGACGTCTGCCGATCATCGGTCTCGTCCATTCCTCCTTCGTCGTCTATCCCACCCCGCGCAACCTGAATTACTGGTGGACCTTCGGCGCCATCCTCTCCTTCATGCTGGGGATGCAGATCCTGACCGGCGTGGTCCTGGCGATGCACTACACGCCGCACGCCGATCTCGCCTTCAAGTCGGTCGAGCTGATCGTCCGTGACGTCAATTACGGCTGGCTGCTGCGCAACATGCATGCCTGCGGCGCGTCGATGTTCTTCTTCGCGGTCTACGTCCACATGCTGCGCGGTCTCTATTACGGCTCCTACAAGGAGCCGCGCGAGGTGTTGTGGATCCTCGGCGTCATCATCTACCTCCTGATGATGGCGACGGGCTTCATGGGCTACGTGCTGCCGTGGGGCCAGATGAGCTTCTGGGGCGCCACCGTCATCACCAATCTGTTCTCCGCCATTCCCTATGTCGGCGAGAGCATCGTGACGCTGTTGTGGGGCGGCTATTCGGTCGGCAACCCGACGCTGAACCGCTTCTTCTCGCTGCACTATCTGCTGCCGTTCCTGATCGCTGGCGTCGTCGTGCTCCACGTCTGGGCGCTGCATGTCGCCGGCCAGAACAATCCTGACGGCGTCGAGCCGAAGACGGAAAAGGACACGGTGCCGTTCACGCCGCACGCGACCATCAAGGACGGGTTCGGAGTCGCCTGCTTCCTGCTGCTCTACGCCTGGTTCATCTTCTACATGCCGAACTATCTCGGCGACGCCGACAACTACATCCCGGCGAACCCGGGCGTGACGCCGCCGCACATCGTGCCGGAATGGTATTACCTGCCGTTCTACGCGATCCTGCGTTCGATCCCGAACAAGCTCGCGGGCGTGATCGGGATGTTCTCGGCGATCATCATCCTGTGCTTCCTGCCCTGGCTCGATGCCGCCAAGACCAGGTCGTCGAAGTACCGGCCGCTGGCCAAGCAGTTCTTCTGGATCTTCGTCGCGGTCTGCATCCTGCTCGGCTATCTCGGCGCGCAGCCGCCGGAAGGCATCTACGTGATCGCCGGCCGGGTCCTGACGGTCTGCTACTTCGCCTACTTCCTGATCGTGCTGCCGCTGCTCTCGCGCATCGAGACGCCGCGGCCGGTGCCGAACTCGATCTCGGAGGCGATCCTGGCCAAGGGCGGCAAGGCGGTGGCTTCGGTCGCCATCGCGCTCGTTGCCGCCGGCGCGCTGTTCCTCGGCAGCCTTCAGGACGCTCGCGCCTCCGAAGGCAGCGACAGGCCGCCGGGCAACAAATGGTCGTTCTCCGGCCCTTTCGGTAAGTACGACCGCGGCGCGCTCCAGCGCGGCCTGCAGGTCTACAAGGAGGTCTGCTCGAGCTGCCATGGCCTGTCCTACATCGCCTTCCGCAACCTCGCGGAAGCCGGCGGCCCCGGCTATTCGGTGGCGCAGGCAGCGGCGTTTGCGTCCGACTACAAGGTCAAGGACGGCCCGAACGATGCGGGCGACATGTTCGAGCGCCCGGGCCGGCCGGCGGACTATTTCCCCTCGCCATTCCCGAACGAGCAGGCGGCCCGTGCGGCGAACGGCGGTGCGGCGCCGCCCGATTTGTCGCTGATCACCAAGGCGCGCTCCTACGGCCGCGGCTTCCCTTGGTTCATCTTCGACTTCTTCACCCAGTACCAGGAGCAGGGCCCGGACTATGTCGCGGCGGTGCTCCAGGGCTTTGAGGACAAGGTGCCTGAAGGCGTCACCATCCCCGAAGGCTCCTACTACAACAAGTACTTCCCGGGCCACGCCATCAAGATGCCGAAGCCGCTCAGCGACGGCCAGGTAACCTATGGCGACGGCTCGCCGACCACGGTCGCGCAATATTCCAAGGACGTCACCACGTTCCTGATGTGGACCGCCGAGCCCCACATGGAAGCGCGCAAGCGCCTCGGCTTCCAGGTGTTCGTGTTCCTGATCATCTTCGCGGGCCTGATGTACTTCACGAAGAAAAAGGTCTGGGCCGACTCCCACTGAGCGGATCGAGACGAAAATGAAGAGGCCCCCGCAAGGGGGCTTTTTTGTTGGACACGAGCGTGTGTTGTTTGGCGCGATTGCCTATCGCTCGCTCAAACGCCAAAATACCGCCAACCGCTCCCCCAGAAACTCATCGGAGGACACCATGGGAACCACCATCACCTTCAAGCGCCCGGACGGCAAGGACGCCTCGGGCTATCTCGCCAACGCCGCGCGCGGCAACGCGCCGGGCGTGGTCGTGATCCAGGAATGGTGGGGCCTGTCGGATCAGATCAAGGGCCTGTGCGACCGCTTTGCGCTCGCCGGCTTCGATGCGCTGGCGCCCGATCTCTACAAGGGCAAGGTGGTGCCGTATCACGACACGGACGCCGCCGGCAAAGAGATGAACTCGCTCGATTTCATGGACGCCACCACGCAGACCGTGCGCGGCGCCACGCAATATCTGTCGCGCAACGGCGCCAAGGTCGGGCTAACAGGCTTCTGCCTCGGCGGCGCCGTCACCATCATCGGCGCGACCAAGATTCCGGAGCTCGCGGCCGGCGTCGTCTTCTACGGCATCCCGCCCGAGCAGGCGGCCAAGCCCGCCGACGTCAAGATCCCGCTCCAGGCCCATTTCGCCAACAAGGACGACTGGTGCACGCCGCAACTGGTCGATGCCTTTGAAAGCGGCATGAAGGCCGCCGGCAAGTCGCTCGAGCTGTTCCGCTATGATGCCGAGCACGCTTTCGTCAACGAGCAGCGCCAAGCCGTGCACGACCGCGAAGCCGCCGAGCTCGCCTGGGGCAGGGCGACGGAGTTTTTCCGGAAGCATCTCGGCTGATCGCCTGGAGCTCGGACGGCGCCCGCCCACCCTTGACGCCGTCCCCGCGCCATGGTGAGTATCCGCCCCATGAGCACCGCCGTCCGCCCAGCCCGTCTTTGGTGGCGCACCTCCTAAAGAGGTGGCCGGTGCGATTTCATTTCTCAAAATCGTCGAAGGTCGCCACGCAGTGCGGCGGCCTGATCGTTTGTCCTGTGTGGCGTTTCCTCGGCAAGTTTCGTAAGAGGACGACATGAACAGGACAGTCTTTGCCCTCCCGGCTCGAAGCGACTACGTGACCCGCGGCGGTCTCGCGATCACGCGTGTGGCGGAGCAGTTCACTGGCGGCGCCAACAGGCTCGACGATCTCATCAACCTGCTCGACCGCCGCCGCGGCGTGGTGCTGTCCTCGGGCACGACCGTGCCCGGCCGCTACGAGAGCTTTGACCTCGGCTTCTCCGACCCGCCGCTCAAGCTCGAGACCACAGGCGTCAATTTCAAGCTGGAAGCGCTCAATGAACGCGGCCAGGTGCTGATCGCCTTCCTCGCAGACGTGCTGCACGAGCCCTGCGTCGTGATCTCCGAGAAGACCGCCACGCGGCTTGCCGGCCACATCATCCGCGGCGATGCGCCGGTCGAGGAAGACCAGCGCACGCGGCGCGCCAGCGTGATGTCGCTGGTGCGCGATCTCGTCGCCGCCTTCTCCGCCAACGATGACGGGCTGCTCGGCCTGTTCGGCGCCTTCGCCTACGACCTCGTGTTCCAGATCGAGGACCTCGTGCAGAAGCGCGCACGCGAGCAGGACCAGCGCGATATCGTGCTCTACGTCCCCGATCGCCTGCTCGCCTACGACCGTGCGACCGGCCGCGGCGTGGTGCTGAGTTACGATTTTGCGTGGAAGGGCAAGTCCACCGAAGGCCTGCCGCGCGAGACCGTCGAGAGCCCGTACCTGAAGACACCGCGCCAGGGCTTTGCCGATCACGCGCCTGGTGAATATCAGGCCACGGTCGAGACCGCGCGCGCGGCTTTCGCGCGCGGCGATCTGTTCGAGGCGGTGCCCGGACAACTCTTCGCCGAGCCCTGCGATCGCTCGCCGGCGGAAGTGTTCCAGCGCCTCTGCGTCATCAACCCGTCGCCCTACGGCGCGCTGATGAATCTCGGCGAGGGCGAGTTCCTCGTCTCCGCCTCGCCGGAAATGTTCGTGCGCTCCGACGGACGCCGCGTCGAGACCTGCCCGATATCAGGGACGATCGCGCGCGGCACCGATGCGATCGGCGATGCCGAGCAGATCCGCCAGCTCCTGAACTCGGAGAAGGACGAGTTCGAACTCAACATGTGCACCGACGTCGACCGCAACGACAAGGCGCGCGTCTGCGTGCCGGGCACGATCAAGGTCTTGGCGCGCCGCCAGATCGAGACCTACTCAAAACTGTTCCACACCGTCGATCACGTCGAGGGCATGCTGCGTCCCGGCTTCGACGCGCTCGATGCCTTCCTTACCCATGCCTGGGCGGTGACGGTGACGGGCGCGCCAAAACTCTGGGCGATGCAGTTCGTCGAGGATCACGAGCGTTCGCCGCGGCGCTGGTATGCCGGCGCGATCGGCGCGGTGAATTTCGACGGCAGCATCAACACCGGCCTCACCATCCGCACCATCCGCATGAAGGATGGTCTCGCCGAGGTGCGCGTCGGTGCCACCTGCCTGTTCGATTCCGATCCCGCGGCCGAAGACCGCGAGTGCCAGGTCAAGGCCGCAGCCCTGTTCCAGGCGCTGCGCGGCGATCCGCCAAAGCCGCTGTCGGCCTTCGCGCCCGATGCGACCGGCTCGGGCAAGCAGGTGCTGCTGATCGATCACGACGACAGCTTCGTGCACATGCTGGCCGATTATTTCCGCCAGGTCGGCGCCGACGTCACCGTGGTCCGCCATGTGCATGCGCTCGACATGCTCAAGCGGAAGAGGTGGGATTTGCTGGTGCTGTCACCCGGACCAGGCAGGCCCGAAGATTTCGGGATCAAGAAGACCATCGATGCGGCGCTGGAGAAGAAGCTGCCGGTGTTCGGCGTCTGTCTCGGCGTGCAGGCGATCGGCGAATATTTCGGCGGGGAGCTCGGTCAACTCACGCATCCCGCGCACGGCCGGCCCTCGCGGGTGCAGGTGCGCGGCGGCCGCCTGATGCGCAATTTGCCGAACGAGATCGTGATCGGCCGCTATCACTCGCTCTATGTCGAGCGCGACAGCATGCCCGAGGTGCTTGATGTCACCGCCAGCACCGAGGACGGTGTCGCCATGGCGCTCGAGCACAAGACGCTGCCGGTTGCCGGCGTGCAGTTCCATCCGGAATCGCTGATGTCGCTCAGCGGCGAGGTGGGCCTGAGGATTGTCGAGAATGCGTTCCGGCTGGATGCGCGCGTTGATTGAGAGGCACCAATGACCTTTGACCACGATCTGAAGGCGAGCGTCCGCACCATCGTCGACTATCCCAAGCCGGGGATCATGTTCCGCGACATCACCACGCTGCTCGCGGATGCGCGCGCGTTCCGCCGCGCGGTCGACGAGCTCGTCAATCCCTGGGCCGGCAACAAGATCGACAAGGTCGCCGGCATGGAGGCGCGCGGCTTCATCATCGGCGGCGCGGTGGCGCATCAGCTCTCCGCCGGCTTCGTGCCGATCCGCAAGAAAGGCAAGCTGCCGCACACCACCGTGCGCATTGCCTACTCGCTCGAATACGGCATCGACGAGATGGAGATGCATGTCGACGCGATCCAGCCCGGCGAGCGCGTCATCCTGGTCGACGATCTCATCGCCACCGGCGGCACCGCGGAAGGCGCGGTGAAGCTCCTCCGCCAAATCGGCGCCAATGTCGTCGCCGCCTGCTTCATTGTCGACCTCCCCGATCTCGGCGGCGCCGCCAAGCTGCGCGCGATGGACGTGCCGGTGCGAACGCTGATGACGTTCGAAGGGCATTGAGCCGCGTCGCCACCCCGGCGATCGTCAGATCGCCTCGGCCTTCAATGCGGACCGCCAATGCAGCATGCGCTCCTTCAGGAGCGCGTTCCTGACGTAGTCAGTCTCCTCATTTTCCAGCCGCTCGCATTCGCCGAACGTCAGGCCCGCCTCGCCATGCGCGTTCCACGCAGCCTGGAGGGTACGGCAGGTGTGGCTGCCCTGGCGGAGCGAGAACCAGATGCGGTTCTGGATGGTCTGCAGGTTCGGCGCCTGGCCGACCCAGGCCTCGCCCGATGCCGCGCAGCGGACGACGTAGATGCCCGCAATGGTCTTGCGCTCCTTGTAGGCGGCGATGGCTGCCTTCCGGTCGATGCTCACGGGGGTGGGACCTTGCTGAGAGGGATACCGATCTCCGCCTCAATAGGCGCGGTCAGCCCCGCAGTCAATATTATCCGGGTAAAATTATCGCCTCAGGAGCTTTGCAGGATCAGGCTGAGCTCGAGCTCGCGGAAGGCGAGGTAGTTCCGCCGGGTCCACTGGTGCAGCTCGGTGGAGGCGTCCTTCTCCTGGCGCAGATAGCCGGTGAAGGAGAAGTTGAGCCGGTCGATATAGGTCTTGAGGAAGCCGGGTAGCGCGGGCAGGCGGAACAGCCGCCCGGTCGCCATCGCGGCCGGCAGCTCGCCGCGCACGATGTGCTCATTGTCCACCGTGATCAGGTTCATCCGCGGGATCTGTCCGCGCAGCATCTCGTGGGCGCGGGCCGAGACGCGGTCGGTGTCGGCGACGAACAGGATCATCGGCGCGACGTGCCGGCGTGCGGCCTCCTTCAACAGGCCGATCTCGTCGGTCATCTTGAAGAACTCGTCGAAGGCGTGGAAGCCGAGGTCGATCACCTTGGCTAGGCCGTCATCGACGATGACGCGGTCCATCAGCTGCATCTTGCCGTAGGTGTCGATCACATCAGCCGTTTCGGTGACCTTCGGCAGATAGTCGAGCAGCGACGGTTCCTTCAGGTTGACGTCGAAGGCCGCGACGTCGCCGTTCTTGAGCAGCAAAAATTCGCTCAATAGCCGCGCCAGCAGCGTCTTGCCGACCTGCGGGCGGGGCGAGCAGATGATGTAAAGGGGCGTCGCGGGCATCGACAGCTATATCAGGCGAACTCACCGTCCAATCCAGCCGTATCCGCCCGGGCTCTGCAACTATTTTTCGCTGTTGCGGGTGGCGGGCTTCGAACCGACGATGTCGGTCAGCCGGATCCGGTCGAACTCGCTCCAGACATTCGCCAGCCAGTGGCGGACATAGCCGCGCAGCACGAAGGAATAGTTCGCGGCTTCGTCGTTGATGCCCTTGTTGGCGACGAATTTCAGGAACGGGACGGAGGACACTTCGACCTGCTCATAGGCCATTTCGTTGAGCTTGGGGATGGTCAGCTCGGTCGCGTCCTTGATGCGGTGGAAGTAGGAATTGTAGGTCGCCTGGTCCCACTGGAAGAACTGGGTGTCGTTGATGAAGTTCTTCACCAGGAAATATTTTGCGCCGCCCATGAAGCCTGCGGTCTCGGCGATTTCGTCGAGCGACGCGATCGAGGGGCCCAGGATGTGGAACACCGCGAAGGTGATCTGGCCGGCCTTGGCTGCGTCGAGGAAGCCGATGTCGCGCAGCGAGGCCAGCGCCGGCGAGAGCAGGCCGGCGCGGACGTCGATCACGGTCACCGACGGGCTCGCCGCGTTGAGCGTGTCGAAGATCTTCATCTGGTCCGAGGTCGTCATCATGTCGACGATCTCGGTGATCTCGGGGTGAAAGCGCTTCAGGGTTCCGCGCGGCGACTCCGTGTCGAAGGCGCGCGTCGGTACGTTGTTGGCGGAAAAATAATCGAGCAAGGTGCGCGACACCGTGGTCTTGCCCACCCCGCCCTTGTCCGCGCCCACCACAACCACTGCCGGCTTTGCCATTGCTGTCCCCTAACGCGCCCTCCGATTGCGCCTTGCAATCGGTCGGGCCCCAAATCGATGTCCCAAGTCTGCTGTTGGGCGCGAACATGGCAGAAACAAGGGAGAATTCAAATCCTCGGCCTCTGGTTGTGGCAATTTCCGAGGTTTTTCCCAATCGCAACGCAACCCTTCGCAAGTCGCTTAAAATCCCGCCCTTAACGACGGCCCCATGGACCCATCGGATTGCCGGCTGCAGTTCCGGAGGGGGCGGGCACGGGCGGTGGACCGGCCGAGCTGCCTGCATCGTCCCAAGGCCCCTGGCGCAACGGCGGCGGGCCGTCCTGCCGCTTCACCTGTGCCTCAGGCTCGTCCGCCTCGTCGGGCGGCGGCAGCGGGCCGGGATCATGGCCGCCGGCGAACTTGACCAGCGCGTCGACCCGGGACTGCACCGAGGGATGGGTCGCGAACAAATCGGCAAAGCCCTCGCGCGGATTGTCGACGCAGAGCTCCATCACCGCCGAAGTCGCGCCCGGCAGCTCGCCGCGGTTCTCGATCTTGCGCAGCGCCGAGATCATGGCGTCCGGATCTTTCGTCAGCTCGACGGAGCCTGCGTCGGCGAGATATTCGCGCGAACGCGACAGCGCGAGCTTCACCACCTGCGACAACAGCCACGCCACCACGATCAGCACGACCGCGATGATGATCACGATCACCGCGCCGCCGCCGGAGCTCTTGCTGTCGCTCGACGACGAGGACGATCGCGACGATGAGGACGAGCCCGACGACCACGAGCCGCCGGAGCCGGAGCTCCAGTTGAAGCTCGTGAACAGGCGGAAGAACAACTCGCCGAAGAAGCCGACCACGCCGGCGATGATGACGGCGACGACCATGAGCTGGACGTCGCCGTTCTTGATGTGGGTCAGCTCGTGGCCCAGCACCGCCTCGATCTCCTTGTCATCAAGCGCATTGAGGAGACCCGTGGTCACGGTGATCGAATATTGCCGCGGATTGAGGCCGGTCGCGAACGCGTTCAGCGCCGGGCTCTCCATGATCTTCAGCTTCGGCATGGTGATGCCGCGCGAGATGCAGAGGTTTTCGAGCAGATTGTAGAGTCGCGGCTCTTCCTGCCGGGTGACGTCGTGGCCGCCGGTCACGGCATCGATCATTGACTGGTGGAAGAAATAGGCGATGACGATCCAGACCGCCGCCGCGATCGTCGCGAACGGCGCGGCGACGATGAGGTCGTGGAAAGCGCGGCTCAGATAGTAGGCGACAGTGCCATTGCTGTTGATGACGACTTCCGCGACCAGCGCGCCGGCATAGACCAGCACGTAGACCAGCATGAACAGGCCGGCGAGCAGCAGCATCGAACGAAACTTGTTCGAGGCGATGTGCGTGTAGAGACCATACGCGGCCATGACGCGATGCCCTGCCGGCCTATCGGCTCAACTCAGAACTTCACCTGCGGAGTGGCCTCGACTTCGGTGCGGCTGGCGCCGAGATCGAAGAAGTCCTTCTTGGTGAAGCCGAACATGCCGGCGAACAGGGCGGCGGGCATCTGCTGGATGCCGGTGTTGTACTCCTGGACCGCGTTGTTGAAGAAGCGGCGGCTCGCCGCGATCTTGTTCTCGAGGTCGGAGAGCTCACTGGCGAGCTGCTGGAAGTTGGCGTTGGCCTTGAGGTCCGGATAGGCCTCCGACAGCGCGATCAGCCGGCCGAGCGCGCCGGAGAGCTGGTTCTCGGCGGCGGATACCTGTGCCGGTCCCTGCGCCGACATCGCCGAGTTGCGCGCCTTGATGACGTCGTCGAGCGTGCCACGCTCATGCGAAGCATAGCCCTTCACCGTCTCGACCAGGTTCGGGATCAGATCGTGGCGCTGCTTGAGCTGCACGTCGATGTCGGCAAAGGCCTGGCCGACGCGCTGGCCCAGCGCCACCAGCCGGTTGTAGGCGCTGAACGCCAGGAACACGAGGACGACGATGACGCCGAGAACGATCCAGCCGGTCGACATGGAGAACTCCTGAAGGGGGAAGCAGGCGGGCGCAGCCTAGACCAAATTGGCACAGGACGAGAGCCCGGCGCAGAGGAAGGTAAGACTTGGTCGAATGGGGAACCATCCGAGTTCAAGGCAAAAGCGTCCGACGAAGTTAACTTTCGGCAATGACCGCGTCGCCCCAGCGCCAGCGCCGGGCGCTTGCATAGCCGGCCTTGTCGCGCCGCGGGACCTTGGTGATAGCGAGGCCGCCCTCCGTGCAGAGCTTTGCGGTGATCTCGGCTTTGCCGACATCCGGCGGCGCCAGCACGCGCGCGGCACGTGTTGCGGGCGCTGTCCGGGTCAGGGCGGTGTAGATGAAGCGCTCGTCCTCGAACGGCACGTCGGCGCCCTTGATCTGCCGGTGCGCCTGCGAGCGCGGCAGGCGTTGGCTGAAATGGCACCAGTCGGGCGCTACGAGGGGGCAGGGTTTTTCGTGCGGGCAGGGCGCGGCGACGTAGGCACCTAGCGCGATCAGCTGCTGGCGCAGCGCGAGGATGCGCGCGTAGCCGGCCGGTGTGCCGGGCTCGATCACGACCAGCGCGTGGCGTGCTTTCGCCCACATCGTTTCCGAAAGCTTGCGCTGATCGGTCTCGCTGAGCTCGCCGATGACGTAGCTCGCGACGACGAGATCGGCTTGCGAGACCTCGGCGAGATTGGCACCGGCGTCGCCCGGCAGATAGCGGCAATCGGCGAGACGTGTGCTGTCATGCGCCAGTTCGAGCGCGAGACGGCTGAGGGTGGCGTTGGCGTCGAGCAGGGTAAAATCCTGCAGCGACGGAAAGGCCTCAGCAGCGGCCCAGCTCGCGGTGCCCGGGCCTGCGCCGACGTCGAGCAGGGTTTCCGGGGCGAGGTCCGGCGCCATCTCGGTCAGCGCATTCAGGCTGGCGGCCACGGCCGCATAGGTCGCTGGCATCCGCGCCAGCGCGTAGGCGAGCGCATCGGCCTCCGACTTGATGGTGCCGGAGGTGCCGCCTGCGCGATAGGCGGTCGAGATTTTTTGCGAGCGCTGTGCGGCGTCGGTGCGGGAGAAGCCCTGAAGCTTGCCGTCGAGGGCGGCTTTCAGTTCGGCGGGGAGGGTGGGTGAGATCATTTTCTCATCGTCATGCCCCGCGTAGGCGGGGCATCCAGTATTCCGAGACGGCGCCGTGAACCGAGAGGCCGCGGCGTACTGGATCATCCGCTTTCGCGGATGATGACGTCAATAGGTGTGGAACGACCGGAGGCTCACGCCACGTTCTGGTCGAGAATGTCCACCGCCTCTGACAGGCTCACCGACACCAGTTGCGAGACGCCGCGCTCGGCCATGGTGACGCCGAACAGCCGGTTCATCCGCGCCATCGTGATCGGGTTGTGTGTGATGATGATGAAGCGGGTGTCGGTCGAGCTGGTCATCTCGTGCAGCAGGTTGCAGTAGCGCTCGACGTTGTGGTCGTCGAGCGGTGCGTCGACTTCGTCCAGCACGCAGATCGGCGAGGGGTTGGTGAGGAACACCGCGAAGATCAGCGCCATCGCGGTCAGCGCCTGCTCGCCGCCCGAAAGCAGCGACAGCGTCTGCGGCTTCTTGCCCGGCGGCTTTGCGATGATCTCGAGACCGGCTTCGAGCGGGTCGTCGCTCTCGATCAGGTGCAGCGCGGCCTCGCCGCCGCCGAACAGCTCGACGAACAGGCGCTTGAAGTGGTTGTTGACGACCTCGAACGAGGTCAGGAGCCGCTCGCGCGCTTCCTTGTTGAGGCTCTGGATGCCCTGGCGCAGCCGCTTGATGGCTTCGACGAGGTCATCGCGCTCGGTGACGAGGCCGGTGTGCTGGGTCTCGACCTCGCGCAGCTCTTCCTCGGCGCGCAGGTTCACCGCACCCAGGCGCTCGCGGTCGCGGCGCATCTTTTCGAGGTCTTCCTCGATGTCGTGCAGCGGCGGCAGCTCGGCGCCGGGCTCGATCTCGGCGAGGCCGGCAACGGCCTGCGGCTCGACCTCCAGCATGTCGCGGATCTCGCGCTCGATGTCCTCGAGCCGGCGCCGTGCGCCTTCCATGCGCTCCTCGGCGCGGGCGGTTGCTTCGCGGGAGCTCGACAGCGCTTCGAGTGTCAGCTTGGCGACGCGATCGGTTTCGGCCATCGCGGTCTCGGCCGAGGCGAGCGCGTCGGCGGCCATGCGGCGGTCGTTTTCCGCGTATTCGATCTCGGTGATCAGCGCGCTGCGCTTCTCGGCGAACACGGCGGGCGCGTTTTCGAGATCGCTGCGCTCGATCGAGACCTCGGTGATGCGGGTCTGGATGGTGTCGATGTGTGAGGCCGCACTCTCCTTGCGGTTCTGCCACTCGGTGCGCTCGGCGAGGATCGCCTGCACGCGGCGGTCGGCGAGCTCCGCTTCGCGCGCCAGCGCCTGCGCCTCGGCGCGGACCTGGGCGGCCATGCGGCGATGGCCTTCGATGTCGCTGCGGACGGCGGCGAGACGGGTCTCCGTGTCCTCGCTCGACGGCAGCTCGGTGATGCCGGCCTCGGCATATTCGTACGCGGCCTCGGCCTCGGCGCGGTCGGCGGCGAGGCGGCTATGGGCTTCCGACAGCGTCGCCTTGCGCGCGGCGCGGCGGCTGATCTCGCGTTCGGCCGTCGCATGGCGCTCACGCGCGACGTTGAGCTCGCGCTGGGCGGCGCGCCAGGCCTCGCGGCTCGCACCTTCGGTGCTGGCGGCCATCTGCAGCTCGGACTCGGCGTTCTCCAGCGCCTGACGCTTGATCTGCGCGTCGATGCGGGCCTGCTCCAGCTCGTTCTCGATGTCGACGAGGCGGGCGCGCTCGGCGAGGCGCCGTGCCGCACCGGTCGGGGCGTGGGCCGCGGCGACAAAGCCGTCCCAGCGCCAGACGTCGCCTTCGGGCGAGACCAGCCGCTGGCCGGTCTTGAGCTGCGAGACCAGTTCGGCGCCCCGCTCGCGCGGCACCACGCCGATCTGCGCCAGGCGGCGCGCCAGCTCGGCGGGCGCCTGAACGTGGCTCGCGAGCGGCACGACGCCCTCGGGCAGCTCCGGATCGCCGTCGGTCACGCCGGCATTGGTCCAGCGCATCGGCGCGGACGGATCGACCGGCGCGTCGAGATCGTCGCCGAGCGCGGCACCGATCGCCTTCTCAAAGCCCTTGTCGACGGTGATGCCGTCGATGATCGGCGGCCACAGATTCTTGGTCTCGCCGTTGACGATCTTGGAGATCGTGCGCGCCTCGGTATCGAGGCGCTGCACGCGCTTGTCGGCTTCGACGAGCGGCGAGCGTGAGGATTCCAGCGTCTGGCGCGCGGCAACATGCGCAGCTTCGCTGGCCTGGGCCGCGGCTTCCGAAGCGGCAAGGGTCTGCTCCGCGTTCTCGACCGTTGCGGTCAGCTCGTCGAGATCGCCGAAGCCGCCGGTCTCGTCGGCAAGCTTCTGCTCCTCGGCCGCGACGTTCGAAATCTCCTGGTCGAGCCGGGCGAGCTTGTCGCGGTGGGTGCGGACATTGGCTTCGAGCTGGTTGCGCTTGGCGGTGAGGTCGGCAAGCGCCGTGGTGAGCTCGGCGAACTGGTGCTCGGTTTCGGTCAGCACCGCCTCGGCTTCGCCGACGCGCTCGTCGACGCCGGAGCGCTTCTCGACCCGCGACTTGATCTCTTCCTTCAGCTCGGCGTCTTCGGTGTCGAGCCGCTGGAGCGCGACGTCGGCGTCCATGGTCTGCTGCTGGGCGCGCGAGATGTCGCCCTCGAACTGGGCGAGGCGCCGCTCTAGCTCGGCGACGCGCTCCTTGGCGCGCTCTTCCTCGCGGTCGAGCAGTTCGCGTGCATTGGTCAGGCGCTGCAGCCCGGCCGCGGCGCGCGCTTCGGCATCGCGCAGCGCCGGCATTTCGGTGGCGCGGATCGCCTGGATGCGGGCGGCTTCGGCCTGGTGCTGGGTGCGCTCGGCCATTTCGCGAACCGCGAGATCATGGGTCTGGCCGGATTCGTTGACGTCGGCATGCGCGCCGATCCAGCGCAGGTGGAACAGCGTGGCTTCCGCCTTGCGGACCTTGGCCGCGACCTCGCGATAGCGCACGGCCTGGCGGGCCTGCTTCTTCAGGCCTTCCATCTGGCCGGCGAGCTGGCCGATCACGTCCTCGACGCGGGTGAGGTTGGTTTCGGCGGCTTTCAGCCGCAACTCGGCCTCGTGGCGGCGGGCGTGCAGGCCGGCGACGCCGGCAGCGTCTTCCAGCACGCGGCGGCGCTGCTCGGGCTTGGCCTGGATGATCTCGCCGATCTTGCCCTGGTGGACGAGGGCGGGCGAGCGCGCACCGGTGGCGGCGTCCGCGAACAGGATCTGCACGTCGCGCGCACGCACGTCGCGGCCGTTGATGCGATAGACCGAGCCCGCCTCGCGCTCGATGCGGCGGGAGATTTCGAGCAGCTGGCTGTCGTTCATCGCCGCCGGCGCGGTGCGATCGGTGTTGTCGATCGTCATCGTCACTTCGGCGTGGTTGCGCGCAGGACGGTTGCCGGAGCCGGCGAAGATCACCGCGTCCATGTCGGCCGCGCGCAGCGACTTGTACGAGGTTTCGCCCATCGCCCAGCGCAGCGCCTCGACGAGATTCGACTTGCCGCAGCCGTTGGGTCCGACCACGCCGGTCAGGCCGGGCTCGATGACGAAGTCGGTGGCCTCAACGAAGGACTTGAAGCCGTGAAGGCGCAGGCGGGTGATTTTCATAAGCACGCATCTCTGTTGGCAGGCGCGAATCCCCCTGCCGGGACAATACCATGGAAGGCAATGTCACTCTCTGGGTGAGTCGCGCGAGGCGCCTCATGCGGTCGGACAATGGCCGCGGTGCGCCGCGAGGGCAACCGGCGAAAACCGCTTTTCCCAAGGGATTTATGCCGGGAAAGATACGGCTTTCGAGATGCGAATCAGGCGTTGAGCGGGGAAAATCAGCTCTTCAGCAGCGGATTGATCTTCTTGGCGAATTCATCGAACGAGGCTTCGCCCTTGATCTTCTCGCCGTTGATGAAGAACGTCGGCGTCGAATCCACCTTCAGAACGTCGCTGGCGTACTTCTGGTCGGCGGCGATCTTGTCGAGCAGCGCCTGGTCCTTCAGGCAGGCCTCGACCTGCTGCTGGGTGAGGCCGGCCTGCTTGCCGATCCGCGTCAGGGTCTCGGTGGTGTTCTTCAGCACCCAATCGTTCTGCTGGCGGAACAGCATGTCGGTGACCGCGAAATATTTCGACGCGTCGTCCTTGGCGATGCAGCGCGACAGCATCGAGCCGGCGGCGGCCTTGATGTCGAGCGGGAACTCGCGGAAGATGTAACGCACCTTGCCGGTGTCGATGTATTCCGACTTGATCTTGGGGAACACCTGCTCGTTGAACGCCGCACAATGCGGGCAGGTCATCGAGGCATATTCGGTGATGGTGACGGGGGCGTCCTTGGCGCCGAGTGCCATGTCGGGCAGCGACACGGGCTTGGCCACATCGGCGGCCGACTGCGCCATCGCCTCGGAGATGAACCGCAGCGGCGACAGCCCGGCGAGCGCGGCAAGACCGGTCAGCGACAGCATCGTGTTGAAGGCGCGGCGGGTGATGATCAAGGTCGGCTCCCGGATTGGTGTGGTCTCGCCCCAAGGTTCTTATCAAAGTTCCCGTTCAGGCGGCCTGTCGCTAGCTTGAAACGTAGTTCGAGGCAATGGCGAGCGACAGGGACGGGTTCAGATTACCGGCGGAATGAGGCTCAATTTCGCTTGATGGCGGCCCCGAGCCGCGCCAGCGCTGTCTTCAATTCTTCATCTTCGATGTCCCCCAGGCTCTCCGCCACCTTGGCCACCGATTTGGGATCCGGCGGACCGGGCCGGACCGGCGGCCGGGCGCGCGACAGGGGGGCCTGGCGGAAGGCGAGCTTGCCG
The DNA here is from genome assembly GCF_052075995.1 of Bradyrhizobium sp. 613_E4_N2_2. NCBI lineage: Bacteria > Pseudomonadati > Pseudomonadota > Alphaproteobacteria > Hyphomicrobiales > Nitrobacteraceae > Bradyrhizobium > Bradyrhizobium sp. 613_E4_N2_2. Next base: position 7,173,614 of record NZ_CP197234.1, on the reverse strand, counting down.
ACCGCGCTCCAGCCGAAGAAGCGATTGACCCGCTCCAGGATCACGTCGGCGGAGTGCTGGATCTCCAGCGCCATCGGCCCCTCGACCCGCAGCACCAGGGTCGCCGGCTCCTGCGGCTGGCCCTCGACCGGCCGCGGCCATTGCATCTTCAAAGGCTCGGCATGGGCCGCAATCTCCGGCCCGGCAATCTGCGCCCATCGGGTCACCAGCTCGCGCGCCGCAAAACCCTGCTTGGCATAGGCCTCGGCAAAGACGTCGTTGAGCAGCAGCGACAGCGGCTTGGCGCTGATGGGACCGGGTCTGGGAGGGAATTTGGACATGGACCCTTATAGCACCTTGGAGCGCAGGCCTCACCATTGGGGAGCGTTCCGCGAAGAAAGACGTGGATGCCCGCGACGAGCGCGGCCATGACGTGGAGAGGCCGGCGCGTTGCCGCTACAGTGAGGGCATGAGCCCCAAATCGGCACTAATGGCCAAGTCGGAACCAATTCAGTCGGAGGCATCGGCTCGCCCAACGCTGTTGCTCGCCTGGTACGACCGCCATCGCCGCCGTCTGCCATGGCGCGCGATGCCCGGCGAGACCTCGGACCCTTACCGCGTCTGGCTATCGGAGATCATGCTCCAGCAGACCACCGTGAAAGCCGTCGGCCCCTATTTCGAAAAGTTCGTCGCGCGCTGGCCGGATGTCACGGCGCTGGGCCGGGCGTCGCAGGATGACGTGCTGCGGATGTGGGCCGGCCTCGGCTATTACTCCCGCGCGCGCAATCTCCATGCCTGCGCGGTGGCCGTGACGCGCGAGCACGGCGGTGTGTTTCCGGACACGGAAGAGGGGCTGCGCGCGCTGCCGGGCATCGGGCCCTATACGGCGGCCGCGATCGCCGCGATCGCGTTCGACCGCCGCACCATGCCTGTTGACGGCAACATCGAGCGCGTGGTGTCGCGCCTGTTCGCCGTCGAGGAGGAGCTGCCGCAGGCCAAGCCGCTGATCCAGCAACTGGCGGCGACGCTGCTTGCGGACGCTCGCGCCGGCGACGAGACGTCTCGTGCTGGCGACAGCGCGCAGGCGCTGATGGATCTGGGCGCCTCGATCTGCACGCCGAAGAAGCCGGCCTGCTCGCTCTGTCCGCTCAATGAGGATTGCACCGCGCGTGCGCTGGCGACGCAGGAAACGTTTCCGCGCAAGGCGCCGAAGAAGAGCGGAACGTTGCGGCGCGGGGCTGCCTTCGTCGTGACGCGCGGCGGCGAGCTGCTGGTCCGCTCGAGGCCCGAAAAAGGCCTCCTTGGCGGCATGACCGAGGTGCCGGGCTCGGACTGGCTGGCCGGCCAGGAGGACGCGACGGCGAAGCAGCAGGCACCGGACCTGAAGGGGCTGTCGCGCTGGCAGCGCAAGGTGGGCGTCGTCACCCACGTCTTCACGCATTTTCCGCTGGAGCTGGTGGTCTACACGGCGAAGGCCGAAGCGCGTACGCGCGCGCCCGAGGGCATGCGCTGGGTGCCGATCGCGACCCTCGCCGGTGAAGCGCTGCCCAACGTCATGCGCAAGGTGATCGCACACGCGCTGGACCCTTCAAGGGCCCCACCTTCCTGACAGCACGCTGGCAGCAGCGCTACGCTATCAGCGCCCGATACGGAGGCTGCCAATGGTCAAGACCGCACTCAACAACTTTCCAAGGCCGCCCTGCGCCGAGCTGCTCGGATGGCGCCTGCTCGATGCCCGTCCGGAGGAGGGCTGGATCAGGCTCGCCTTCGAGGGCAAGCCCGAGTTCTGCAATCCGGCGGGCTTCATCCAGGGCGGCATGCTCTCTGCCATGCTCGACGACACCATGGGGCCGGCCGTGCTGGTGATGAGCGAGGGCCGGCTCTACACCACCACGATCAGCATGACCGTGAATTTCCTCAGCCCCGCAAGGCCCGGCCCGATCATCGGTGAGGCCAGGGTGACGCAACTCGGCAAGACGATTGCGTTCGTCGAGGCGAAGCTGATGGCGGAAGACGGCACGGTGCTGGCGACGGCGAGCGCCAGCGAGCGGCTGCTGGAGGCGGCGAGGGTGGTGGGGAAATAGTCGAGCCGCGCATTCCTCTTCCCTTCTCCCCTTGCGGGAGAAGGTGGCATAGGCGGCCTTCGGGCCGCCGTTCTTAAGAGAACGCCGAAGCGAAGCTTCGGCTATGGCGCCGGATGAGGGGTTTCTCTCCGCGAACTCAAATGCGAGTTGGACTCGCGGAGACGGACCCCTCACCCAAGCGAGTGTATGTTTGCCAGTGGTGCTGCCCTCTCCCGCAAGGGGCGAGGGCACATTAATGCGCATCTCGCTTCTTGCGCGAGCTCACGCTCCCATCCGCTTTGCATCCGCGCTCACGATCGGCGGCTTCGCATTCAGCGCCTCGACCTGGAAGCCGGCGACGCGCTTGTAGTTTGCGGCGATGTCTTCCAACTCCTGCTGCGACAGCACGTCGGTGACGATGTCGTAGCCGTCGGGCGCGCGCTCCTCGACGAGCTGCATCACCTGCTCGGGGCCGTTCTTGCGGTTGAGCAGGACGAGGTCGGTGGTCGCAGGCCTCCGCTCGGCCTCATAGGCGAGCAGCGCCGCGGTCGTCGGGCCATGCGCCAGGATCTCGCGGGTGATGGTGCGGGCATCGAGGATCGCCTGCGAGGCGCCGTTCGAGCCGATCGGGTACATCGGATGCGCGGCGTCGCCCATCAGCGTGACGCGGCCGAAGGTCCATTGCGACACCGGATCGCGGTCGACCAGCGGATATTCGTAGGCGTGCGGGCAGTTCTTGATCAGGCCGGGCACGTCCAGCCAGTCGAACTGCCAGCTCTCGAACCAGGGCAGAAACTCCTCCAGGCGCGCCGTGCGGTTATAGTCCTCGCGCCGCCACTGATAGGTCGGCGGCATGTGGCGCTCGGCAACCCAGTTGATCAGATGGTTGCCCGCCGCATCGGGCGCCTTCGAAATCGGATAGCAGACGAATTTCAGGATCTCGTGCCCGGCCATGATCATGGTGCGGCCGGTGAGGAAGGCTTTTGACGGCGTGACGCCGCGCCAGAGGATGCGGCCATTCCAGATCGGTGGTCCCTCCTGCGGATAGAGCTTTTCTCGCACGGCGGAATGGATACCGTCGGCGGCGATCAGGATCGCGCCGTCGTAACTGCCGGCAGCCTTGCCGGTCGCCCTGTCGATGAAGTCGGCGCGCACGCCGTTTTCCGTCTCGGTCCAGCCGGTCAGATGGTGGCCGGTCAAGATATTCTCGCGGCCGAGCCGCTCGATCGCGGTGTCGAGCAGGAGCTGCTGGAGGGTGCCGCGATGGATCGAGAATTGCGGCCATTTGTAGCCGGCTTCCAGCCCGCGCGGCTCGCTCCAGATCGGCTTGCCGTGCTTGGAGAAATAGGCGAGTTCGCAGGTCCGCACGCCGCTGGCGTCCAGTCTGTCCATCAGCCCGAGCTCGATCAGCTCGCGCACGGCATGCGGCAGCACGTTGATGCCGACGCCGAGTGGCTTCAGCTCGGCGACGCTCTCGAACACTTTTACGGGAACGCCGATTCCGTGCAGGCTGAGCGCAAGCGTCAGCCCGCCGATGCCGCCACCGGCGATGAGTACCGTCATGACAAAACCCCTCCGATTGCGGGCGTCTTGGCACAGGCGGGCGGCGGTGGGCAACTGCGAAGAGCAAAAGCACGGAGAACGTCGTGCTATGGACCTTGGGGACGACAGCCGTTAACTTCCAGCTTTCCCATGAGGTCCGACATGTTCAAGCTCTACTACGCCACCGGCACCTGCGCGCTCGCCACTTACATCACCCTGGAAGAGGCCGGTGCCGACTACACGGCCGAGCGGCTGAGCTTCAAGACCAACCAGCAGAACAGCCCGGATTACCTCGCGATCAACCCGAAGGGCCGCGTGCCCGCGCTGGTGACCGATCGCGGCGTGCTGACCGAGACGCCCGCGATGCTGGCCTATGTCGCGCAGACCTTCCCCAAGGCGAAGCTCGCGCCGCTCGACGATCCCTTCGATTTCGCCCGGGTGCAGTCGTTCAACTCCTATCTCTGCTCGACCGTGCACATCAACCATGCCCACAAGATGCGCGGCGCGCGCTGGGCTGCCGAGGAGAGCTCGTTCGCCGACATGAAGGCGATGATTCCGAAGACCATGGGCGCCTGCTTCTCCCTGATCGAACAGAAGATGTTCAAGGGACCGTGGGTGATGGGCGAGCAGTACACGATCTGCGACCCCTATCTCTATACCCTGTCGACCTGGCTCGAAGGCGACAGCGTCGACATCAACGCCACGCCGAAGATCGCCGACCACTTCAAGCGCATGTCCGACCGTCCCGCCGTGCGCAAGGTGATGGACGCGCAGAAGGCGTAGGAACGTAGCTCTCGTAGGGTGGGTTAGACGAGCAGATGCGCGAAGCGTATCTGCTCGGCGTAACCCACCTCTGTTTGTCTCCGCAGATGCAAAAGTTGGTGGATTACGCCTTCGGCTAATCCACCCTACGATAGCTTGCGCTTGGCTTGCTCCAATTCACGTCCCGTCTCCAGCATCAGTCGCCGCAGCCAGATCGAGCCGGGGTCCATCTGCGCGCGGGTCGGATGGAACATGAACTGCTCGTCGATCCCGGGGTCGAGCGGCGGCGTCACCGTGACGAGGCCGAGCTGCTTCGACAGCGCGGCGATCAGCCGGCGCGGCACGAAGGCGACGAGGTCGGTGCGGGCGGCGACGTGCAGCGCTTCGAGATAGCCTGACACCACCAGCGAAATGTGTCGCTCGATGCCCTTGGTGCGCAGCCAGGTGTCGATCAAATCCTCGCTGCTGCCGCGGATGATCACGCCGACATGGCGTGCGGCCAGGAACGTCTCGCGCCGCTTCAGCTTCGCAGCCATGGGATGGCCGCGCCGCACCGCCAGCGCGTCGCTGTCGGTGTAGAGCAGCTGGCGGTGAAAACCCTTGAAGGCGTTGCCGATCGAGATCACGAGATCGATGGTGCGGGCGAATTCTGCGTGGAAGATCGTCGACCCTCGCCAAGGCACGACGTCGATGCGGACGTTGGGGGCGGCCTGGGTGACTTTCTCCATCAGGGGCGGCATCAGCAGCTCGACCGCGAGATCAGGCATCATCAGGCGGAATTGCCGCTCGCTGCGCGCGGCGTCGAAGTCGTCAGGTATGAACAGCCCGCGCACCTGGTCGAGCGCCTGGGCCAGCGGCGCGCGGAGCGCTTGCGCCCGCGGCGTCAGCTCCATGCGCGCGCCGGTGCGCACCAGCAACGGATCGCCGAAGATGTCGCGCAGGCGTTGCAACGCATGGCTCGTGGCCGGCTGCGACAGCCCGATCCGAAGCGCGGCCCGGCTGACATTGGCCTCGCGCAGCAGCGCGTCGAGCGCGGTCAGGAGATTGAGGTCAAGCGAATTCAAATTCATGAGGCGAATAGATATCATATCCACTATCGATTTGAAGAATTCTTATCCGGCAGGGATGATCTCCGTGTTGCCACCAAACGGAGATGCCGCCATGAGCGCGAGCGCCAACAAGAAACTGATGCAGGATATCTTTGCCGCCGCCGCCAGCCCCGATCCGGCCGCACGCGACCGGGCCCTGTTCACCGCAAGCCTTGCCGACGATGCCAGATGGGTCGTGACCGGCCAGTATTCCTGGTCCCGCACCTTCACCGGCAAGGAGGCGATCCTCAACGATCTGCACGGTTATGTGCGCACCCGCTTGCGCAACCGGACCCGCACCGTAGCTCACCGTTTCATCGCCGATGGCGACGTGGTCGTGGTGGAAGCCAAGGGCGACAACGTCACGCCCGAGGGCGTTCGTTATGACAACGACTACTGCCTGGTGTTTCGCCTCGAGGACGGGAAGATCAAGGAGATCCGGGAATATTGCGACTCGACCCTGACCGAGAGGGCGCTTGGTCCGTTTCCGCAGACGCCCGTGAGGGCCGCGAGCTGACCGGATTGAGGACCATCTCGTCCGCCGACCGGTGCCGTCGGCCCCGTTCGGCGATGGTCGTGTCGATCTGGCGCAGGCTGATAGCGATCGTCGTTGTCAGGCGCGAGCGGTCCCAGGCCCGGTACCAGCTCGCCGCCATGAGCGAACGGGAGCTTCAGGACTGCGGCATGACCTGGGCGGAGATCGCGTACGAACTGAGGAGACCGGTGCGACGGAGTTAGACGAACGGACGAGATCCAGCCGCCGCCTGCCTCCCATTTTATCGGAGCCGGCGGAACCTTCGGGTTCCGCCGGGCGTTTGCTCGGTTCGGGGGCAATCGCGCCCCCGGCATTGCACGCGTTTGGGAAATTCATGCTGGCTGGGGTTTCGGACGTTTCAACACAGGTGGGCCGCAGCTTTCCCGGACTCCGCGAACGATTGAGAGATGCGACTGCGAATGCGCACCGCGAGCTCGATGCGCAGCTTTCGTCGTTCGACCTCACGGTCTTGTCCGGTTACCGCCGTTTCCTGCAAGCCAGCGCCGGCGCACTTCTTCCGCTCGAAGCTGCGCTTGTGCAGGCTGGCGTCGCCACGATGTTTCCGGATTGGCTGGAGCGGGCGCGTAGCGCCGCAATCGCGGCCGATCTCGGGCAGCTCGGCAGCGCCGCGCAATCCACCGTATCCGTGCCGCCGCTGACGCGCAGTGGCATGCTCGGCACGTTGTATGTTCTGGAGGGCTCCCGTCTCGGCGCAAAGTTTCTGCTGAAGGCGGTCGCGGATGCGGGCGATCCGCGCATCGGCGAGGCCACCGCGTATCTCAGTCATGGCGCGGGCAAGCGGCTCTGGCAGAGCTTTCTGGCGCAGCTTCAAAACGAAGAGGATTGCGACGCGGACGAGACGATCGAATCGGCACGTGTCGCTTTCGCGGCCTTCGAGCAGGCGGCGGACCGCGCATGAACGAGGCGGTCAATCTCACCAATTGCGATCGCGAGCCGATCCACATTCCCGGCAGCGTCCAGCCGTTCGGCTTCCTGCTCACGGTGCTGTCGGATTTCACGATCTGCATGGCCTCCGACAATGTCGGCAGCTTTCTTGGGACTGACGTCGCCGACCTGCTGCAGCAGCCGCTGTCGCGCGTCATCTCGGAAGCCGCCGTCGAGACCATTCGCGGCCGCGTCGATCATCTCACCGGCCCGGATACGACCGAGCGCCTGTTCGGTGTCGAGCTCCAGGCGGGCAAGCCGCCTTACGATCTCTCCATCCACTTCTCCGGCGCCTATCTGGTCATCGAGGCAGAGCCCAGCGTCAACGAGCCCGGCGTCAATTCCGGCGAGCTCGTCCGCCTGATGCTGGAGCGAATCCGCAAGACGCGCGGCATGACCGAGCTCGCCCGCGAGGCGGCGCGCCAGCTCAAGGTCCTGACCGGCTTCGACCGCGTCATGGTCTATCAATTTCATCCGGACGGATCGGGCGAGGTGATCGCTGAAGCTGCGGAAGCCGGCCTCGAACGGTTTCTCGGCCTGCACTATCCGGCCTCCGACATCCCCAAGCAGGCCCGCATCCTTTATCAGCGCAACTGGCTGCGCATCATCGCCGATATCAATTCGAAACCAGCCGCGTTGTTTTCGACGGCAACGCACAATGCGGGGCTGCTCGATCTCTCCATGAGCGTGCTGCGCTCGGTCTCGCCGATTCACATCGAATATTTGCGCAACATGGGCGTCGGGGCCTCGATGTCGGTGTCGATCCTGCGCGACGGCAAGCTGTGGGGCCTGTTCGCCTGCCATCATTATTCGCCGCGCTACATCTCGTTCGAGAAGCGCACCGCGTCCGAGCTGTTCGGGCAGATGTTCTCCTGGATCGTGGAGGGGCGCGAGCGCGAGGGCAATGTCGCCTATGAGATGCGCGCTCACCAGGTGCAGGAGCGGTTGATCGAGACCGCGGCCTCGCACGAGCACAGCCGGCGCGCGATCGTCGACTTCCTCGGCGACTATCGCGGGATGATCGATTGCGACGGCGTGGCGGTATGGTCCGACAACAAGATCACGCTTCAGGGCCAGACGCCGACCGAGGACGAGGTGAAGGAGCTGGTCGCCTTCATCAACCGGACCTCGCCGGGACGGATTTTCGCCAGTGCCGAGATTGCCAAGGTCTATGCTGCCGGGCAGTCCTTTCGCGACCGCGCAGCCGGATTTCTCGCCATTCCGATCTCGCGGACTCCGCGCGATTGCCTGATCTTCTTCCGGCGCGAGGTCGTGCGCTCAGTGAACTGGGCCGGCGCGCCCGACAAGGTCTATGACGAGGGACCGAACGGACCGCGCCTGACGCCGCGCAAGAGCTTTGAGCTCTGGCAGGAAACGGTGGCGGGCCAGTCGAAACCTTGGTCCACGGCCGACATCCGCATCGCCGAGAGCCTGCGCGTCACGCTGCTCGAAGTGATCCTGCAACTGTCCGACCTTGCCGCCCGCGAGCGTCGCGGCGCGCAGGAGCGGCAGGAGTTGATGATCGCCGAGCTTAATCACCGCGTCCGCAACATTTTGAGCCTTGTCCGCGCGCTGGTCGCGCAGAGCAAGGACACTGCAACTTCGGTTGAGGAGTTTGCCGGCGTGCTCGGTGGCCGCATCCAGGCTTTGGCCCGCGCCCACGACCAGATCACCAATTTGAACTGGGCGCCGGTTGCGCTGCGCTCGCTGGTCGAGTCCGAGGCCGGCGCCTATCTCGGCGCGCGCGCCGGCCGCGTGAAGATGGGCGGGCCCGACGTCGCGCTCGATCCCAAGGCGTTCGCGACGCTGGCGCTGGTCGTGCACGAGATGATGACCAATTCCGCCAAATATGGCGCGCTGGCCGATTCCACCGGCAGCGTCGAGGTGGTGTGGCGCCTCGATCCATCTTCCAGCCTTGTCATCGAATGGAAGGAGAGCGGCGGGCCGCCGGTGCAGCCGCCGTCGCGCCGCGGCTTCGGGACCACCATCATCGAGCGTTCCGTCCCCTTCGACCTTAAGGGCGAAGCCGAAATCCGGTTCGACCTGCTCGGGGTGCAGGCCAAGTTCATCATCCCGCCCAATTTTGTCGAACTGGTGCCATCAATCGGAGGAGCCGCCATGCGCGTCGAGGAGCAGCAACCCGCCCGTCCGCGAATTTCCGAGACCGCGCTGATCGTCGAGGACAATCTGATCATCGCCATGGCGGCCGAAGTCATCCTGCTCGATCTCGGTGCCCGCCATGTCGACACTGCGGCGAGCGTCGACCAGGCGTTGCGCGCGATCGAGCGCACGCGTCCGGGCTTTGCGCTGCTCGATCTCAACCTCGGCAACGAGAGCAGCATCAAGGTGGCCGAGAAGCTGAAGGAGATCGGCGTGCCCTTCATGTTCGCGACCGGCTATGGCGAGCGCGCGCCGATCCCGGAAGAGCTGGCGTTCGCGCCGGTGGTCCAGAAGCCCTACACGCTGGAAGTCGTCGAGAACGCGCTCGGCAAATTGCAGGGGACGGTCGCTCTATAGACATCCATCCCGGCGACGCGTGCAGCGCTCTGCAAGCGGCTGCGGGCTTTGCACCGAAACCTGCGCAACTGCCGATAAAATCAGCAGGTCCTGTGCGGGCCGGCACACACATGCGCGAAAAATCGGAAGGTTCAATTAACGAGTGTCCCTCATTGTACCGCGGTGCAGCGTGGGTGCCGAAAAGCGACTCGCGGCTGCCGGGGGTGGCCGTGACGATTGCCGGGGTCGTTCGTCCGCCCGAATTCACATGCACCTGGGTGGACAGTGGGAATGCCGAACTTTCGTTTGCGGATCAGGGGACGCCTGTACGCGGGTTTCATGGCCTTGGTGGCGGTTGGTCTCGTGATGGCGGTGGTCGCCATCTGGAATTTGCGGTCCGTGCAGGACCAGGTCGCAAAGGCTTCGGCATTTTCGGACAGCACGGCGCGGGTCCTGGAGGTCTCGACCCATCTTCAGGCGATCCAGCGCGCCAATCTGCGCTACATCTACGACGCCAGCGAGCCCGCAATGAAGGAGGCCGCAGAGCGTGAAACCGCGGCGACCGAGCTGTTGAAGGTCGGGGCGCAGGGAACGCTCTCCGAGGAGCGGCGGAAGCTCTACAACGATCTGATCGCCGACATCGCGAAAATGCGAAGCCTGCGTGACAATCTCGGCGACGCCGTCAACGAGGCGCGGACCGGCAAGGCGACGCTGCTGCCGAGCGGTGACGAGCTGACTGTCAAGATGGGCAAGCTGGTCGATGTGGCGCGCGCAGCCGTCGACGAAGACACCGGGGCCCTCGTTGCGGACCTCGAATCCAGACTCCTGCTCGTCCAGATCGCGAACTGGCGTTTCCTGGCCCTGCGCGACAGCAAGGGGCCCGCCAACTTCAGAACCAATGTGGACAGGGCGTCGCAGCGCCTCTCGGCGCTCGAAAAGAGCCCGCAGGCGACCGAACTGCGTACGACGCTCGCGCCGGTGAAGACCTCGCTCGGAATCTACAAATCCGCGTTCGAGACGACGTCGGCCGCGATGCTGCAGGCCGACGAGATCTACCACAAGAGCCTCGCGCCCCTCATCGTCGACAGCATCGCCAAGCTCAAGGTCGCGGAAGCCGCCTTGAAGAAGGACTACAAGGAGTCGCGCAGCCAGGCCGAAGCCGTGATTGACGGCACGACCACCGTGCAGGCGATCGCGGGCGGCCTTGCCACCCTGTTCGGATTGATCGTCGCCTTCCTGATCGCCCGCAGCATCGTCGGTCCCCTGACGTCGATGACGCGAGCGATGGGGCTGCTGGCCGGCGGCAATCTCGAGGTCGGGATTCCCGGGCGCGGCAAGGCCGACGAGATCGGCGACATGGCCAAGGCGATCGAGGTGTTCAAGACCAACATGATCGACACCGAACGGCTGCGCACGGAGCAGACCGAGACCGAGGCGCGGCAGGCGGAGAGCCGCAAGGCCGACATGGTCCGGCTCGCCGACCAGTTCGAGCAGGCGGTCGGCGAGATCGTCGACACCGTGTCGTCGGCATCGAACGAGTTGGAGGCGTCGGCGGGCACCCTGACGACGACCGCGACGCGCGCGCAGAATCTGTCGACCGAGGTGGCGTCGGCGTCACAGGAGGCCACGGCCAATGTGCAGGCGGTGGCGTCCGCGACCGAGCAGCTGTCCTCCTCGGTCACCGAGATCGCCCGCCAGGTGCAGGAATCGGCCCGGATCGCCAACGAGGCGGTCGGGCAGGCAAGCAGGACCAATGAGCGCGTCGGCGAGCTGTCCAAGGCGGCCGCCCGCATCGGCGACGTGGTCGAGCTGATCAGCACGATTGCCGGCCAGACCAACCTCCTGGCGCTGAACGCCACCATCGAGGCCGCGCGCGCCGGCGAGGCCGGCCGCGGCTTTGCGGTGGTCGCCTCCGAGGTCAAGGCGCTGGCCGAGCAGACCGCGAAGGCGACCGGCGAGATCGGCCAGCAGATTTCGAGCATCCAGGCCGCGACCGAGCAGTCGGTCGGCTCCATCCGGGAGATCAGCGGCACGATCGAGCGGCTGTCGGAAATCTCGTCGGCGGTGGCCGCCGCCGTGGAAGAGCAGGGCGCGGCGACGAAGGACATCTCCCGCAACGTCCAGCAGGCCGCCCATGGCACGCAGCGCGTCTCGATCAATATCGGCGACGTCCAGCGCGGCGCCTCCGAGACCGGCTCGGCCTCCTCGCAGGTGCTCTCGGCGGCGCGCTCGCTGTCTTCAGACAGCAACCGGCTGAAACAGGAAGTCGCGAAGTTCCTGGACTCGGTCCACGCTGCCTGATCGGCGCCGACCCGCAAAAGCAAAAGGTCCACGCGCATGCGCGTGGACCTGCCATGGCGGCGTGGTGGGATGAGGACATCGCTCGCGCGCGCCACCGCTTGATGTCCGGAATACGGTGGTGTCTTCGTCGGCTTCTCCGTATTCGACACCGGTAAAATACAGCCGCAATTAACAATTGTTCCGCATTGTACGGCAGCGCAGCGCGATTCTCGCAGGCGTGGCTGCAATGATCAGTCGTTGCAATCGCGCCAAGGTCGTCGGCTGCTTCTGCTTTTCTGCTGCAATGGGTGGACAGTGATGCCGAGCTTGCGTTTGAGAATTCGGGGGCGTCTCTACGCCGGATTTTCGGTTCTCGTGGTCGTTGGTTTGATCATGGCCGCGGTTGCGGTCTGGAATTTGTGGGCCGTCCAGGGCCAGATGGCGCGGCTCTCCGCGCTCTCGGACAACACCGCCCGCGTGCAGGAAATCTCGATCAACCTCCAGGCGCTGCGGCGTGCCAATCTGCGTTACATCTATGACGCCAACGAGCCGGCCTTCAAGGAGGCTGCGGAGCGGGAGGCGGCGACGGCCGAGCTGTTGAGGGCCGCGGCCAAGTCGACGGTCTCCGAGGAGCGGCTCAAGATCTACAATGGCCTCGTCGGCGACGTCGACAAGATGAAGTCCCTGCGCGAGCGCATGGGCGCTGCCGTCAACGAGACGACGAAAGGCAAGGCCACTTTGCTCGCCGGCGGCGACGAGCTCACCGCCAACACCGGCAAGCTGGTCGAGGCCGCGGGTGCAACCGGCGACACCAGCGTGACCGCCCCCGTCGCCGATCTCGAATCCAAGATCCTCCTTGTTCGTGTCTCAAACTGGCGCTTCCTCGCCGTCCGGGACGCGAAGGGGCCGGCGACCTTCAGGACCAATGTCGATCGGGCGCAGCAAGCACTCAAGTCACTTGAGGGGGCCGGTCTCCCGGACGAGGTCAAGGCCGCGTTCGGGCCGATCAAGAGTTCACTTTCGACCTACAAGGGGGCTTTCGAGACGACATCCGCCGCAATCCTCCAGGCCGATGAAATCTACCGCAATGAGATCGCCCCCTTGATCAGCGATAGCGTCGACAGGCTCAAGGTGGCGGAGACCGGATTGAAGGCCGACTACCAGAAGTCGCGCGCGGCCGCCGATGGCGTCATTGCCAGCACGACCTGGATTCAGGAAGTCGCCGGCGGCCTTGCGGTCCTGTTCGGCGGCCTCGTCGCCTTCCTGATCGCGCGCAGCATCGTCGGACCGCTGACCACGATGACCCGGGCGATGGGAGCCCTCGCCGGTGGCGATCTCAAGGTTGAGATCCCCGGCCGCGGAAATCGCGACGAGATCGGCGAGATGGCCAAGGCGATCCAGGTGTTCAAGGAGAGCATGGTCGAGACCGACCGCCTGCGCCACGAGCAGGTCGAGGTCGAGGCGCGGCAGGCGGAGAGCCGCAAGGCCGACATGCGAAACCTGGCCAATCAGTTCGAACGAGCGGTGGGCGAGATCGTCGACACCGTGTCGTCGGCATCAAACGAGCTCGAGGCTTCCGCGGGCACCCTGACCACGACGGCCAGCCGCGCCCAGGATCTGTCGACGGAAGTCGCCAGCGCCTCCCAGGAAGCCTCGGCCAATGTGCAGGCCGTTGCCTCGGCGACCGAGGAACTGTCCTCCTCGGTCTCGGAGATCGCCCGCCAGGTGCAGGAATCCGCCCGCATCGCCAGCGAGGCTGTGGGTCAGGCAACGCGGACCAACGAACGGGTCGGTGAACTGTCCAAGGCCGCCGCCCGTATCGGCGACGTGGTCGAGCTGATCAGCACGATTGCCGGCCAGACCAATCTGCTGGCACTGAACGCGACGATCGAGGCGGCGCGTGCGGGCGAGGCCGGTCGCGGCTTTGCCGTGGTCGCCTCCGAGGTCAAGGCGCTGGCCGAGCAGACCGCGAAGGCCACGGGCGAGATCGCCCAGCAGGTCTCCGGCATCCAGGCCGCGACGGAGGAGTCGGTCGGCTCGATCCGGGAGATCAGCGGCACCATCGAGCGGCTGTCGGAGATCTCGTCGACGGTTGCGGCGGCCGTGGAAGAGCAGGGCGCTGCCACACAGGAAATCTCCCGCAACGTCCAGCAGGCCGCTCACGGCACGCAGCGCGTATCGACCAATATCGGCGACGTGCAGCGCGGAGCCTCCGAGACCGGCTCGGCCTCCTCGCAGGTGCTCTCGGCGGCGCGCTCGCTGTCTTCAGACAGCAATCGGCTGAAGCAGGAAGTCGCAAAATTCCTGAGCTCGGTCCACGCCGCCTGAGCCGCAAACGCAAAAGGCCACGCGCATGCGCGTGGCCTCCAAAAGCTGCGTCGCGCGATCAGGCGACCTTCGTCGTCATGTGCTTGAACATGTTGGCGCGCGCCTCGTCGTCCATCTCGGCCTTGAAGGTGAACTTGTCCTTCAGCGCGATCGCGCGCGCCGCCGCCGGCCGCGCCGAGATCTCGTCCACCAGCCGCTTCACGTTCGGATAGCGCGCAAAGGCATCGTCGCCGAGCTTGAACGGCACCATCCGCGCCCAGCCCCACAGCGCCATGTCGACGATCGAATAGCTGTCGCCGACCATGTAGCAGCGGCCTTCAAGGTGACCGTCGAGAATCTTGTAGTGGCGATCGGTCTCGTACTGGTAGCGGTTATGGGCGTAGTCGTGGTTCTGGTCCTTCGGCGCAAAATGCTTGAAGTGCACGGCCTGGCCCGAATACGGCCCGACGCCGGTGGCAATGAACATCAGCCATGACAGCGTCTCGCCGCGGACGTTGGCGGCGGGAAGGAACTTGCCGGTCTTCTCGGCGAGGTAGAGCAGGATGGCGTTCGAGTCGAACACGATGGTGCCGTTGTCGTCGATCGCCGGCACCTTGCCGTTCGGATTGATCTTCAGATAGTCCGGCGCGAACTGCTCGCCCGTGCGGGTGTCGATCTTGACCGGCTCGAACGCCAGGCCGGCCTCTTCCAGATAAAGCGCGACCTTGGTCGGGTTCGGCGAACCGTTGAAATAGAACTTGAGCATGTTTGTCTCCCCAATTCCCTTTTTAGAGAATGAATGCAGCGTCGCGGCCTTCTGTGCCTGAACATGGCCGGGGAGAGCAACCGGCGAGTTTGCCGGGCGGTGTCTGCGCGGTACGCAGATCAGCCTGCGTAACAAAGGCCGATCGCCGCCGTAATGACGATTCAAGTCCGGCTGAGCCGTTCCCGCAGGAATTCAATGAAGCGCTGCGTCTTGGCTGGCAGCAGGCGCGTCTCGGTGACTGCGTAGACGGTGACGGGCGAGCCCTGCCATTGCGGCATGATGCGACGCAGCCGGCCATCCGCCACTTCGTCGGCCACGATCTCTTGCGGAAGAAAGGCGATGCCCGTGTCGAGCGTTGCGAGGCGGCGGATCAGTCCCACGTTGTTGAGCCGAAAACGGCCGCCGACGTCGGTCTGCTCCATCTGCGTGCCCCTGTGTAACGTCCACGCACTCACCTTCGTCATGCACAAGCATTGATGACGGGTGAGGTCCGCCGGTTCATGCGGCTCGCCGTTGGTCTCGAGATAGCGCGGCGAGGCGTAGAGATATCCCGGCATACGGGCGAGCGGCCGCGCGATCATGTGGGATGGCTCTGATTCTCCGACGCGGATCGCCAGATCGAACGGCTCCGATACGAGATCGACACGTCGCGGCGTCAGGTCGAATTCGAAATCGATGTCGGGATATTGCCGCGCGAATTCGGCGATCAACGGTGCGAGGTAGGTGTTCGCGAAATCCACCGGCAGCGAGACGCGGAGCATGCCGCTCGGCTGCGCCAGCATCCCGTCCAGTTGCTCATGCGCCAGGCGCGCCTCGTCCACGATGCGCTTGCAGCGCTCGAAGTAGATCTGGCCGGCTTCGGTCAATTCGATCTTGCGGGTCGTCCGGTTCAACAGGCGAAGCCCGATCTCCTTCTCCAACAGATCGATCCGGCGCGACAGCGTCGAATTGGGCATGTCGAGGGTCTTGGCGGCGCGACGGAAGCTGCGGGCCTTCGCGACCTCCACGAACAGCGCCATATCGTTCAACAACGCCATTTCATTATTCCATCAGTGGATCAATCAGTTCCATTTTACGGCATTTATTCCATTGAGTGGAAGGTCTATCTGCCCTTTGCTGACATTGCAGGGCAAGCCATCCATGAAACGCGTAGAACTCGACAAGAACCTGAAGGTGAATCCGCCAGCGCTCGAAGGCCTCAGGCTCGCTGGATTGAATGTGGCGGTGATCGGCGGCACCGGCGGCATTGGCCGGGCGTTCAGCCGCCAATTGGCGGCCAAGGGGGCGCGTGTCCTCGTCGTCGGCCAGACGTTCCGCGATCAGAACGTGCCGGGCATCGCATTCATGCAGGCCGATCTGAGCCTGATGCGAGAAGCCAGGCGGATCGGCCGTGAGCTTCCCGCCGAGACGCTCGACATCGTCGTCTTCACGACCGGCATCATGGCGGGGCCCAGGCGTGAGGTGACGGCGGAAGGCATCGAACGCGATCTTGCCGTCAGCTATCTGAGCCGCTTCGTCATCCTGAACGCGATCGCCTCTCGTCTTGGAAGGGACAGGGCCACGGCCACATTCAAGTCTCGGATATTCGTCATGGGATTCCCCGGGACGGAGCAGAGGGCCGATGTCGCCGATCTGAATTCGGAGCGGCGCTACAAGCGGTTCGCAGCCCACTCGAACACCGTGGCGGGCAACGAAGTGCTCGTCCTCGAGGCCGCCAGGCGCTTTGCCGATGTCGATGTGTTCGGCCTTAATCCCGGCTTCGTGAAGACCGATATTCGCGCCAATCTGTTCGGGTCGCGTGCGCTCGTCTCGCTGATCAACTGGCTGACCAGCTTCATGATGGTCGAGCCGGACGCCTATGCCGAGCGACTGGTGCCGCTCCTGGTGTCGCCTGATCTCAACGGCCGCAGCGGTGTCATGCTCAACAACAAGGCTGAGGCGATCCTGCCGAGCCCTTCGTCTGCGGAGCGATCCTATGCGACGGCGCTCATGGATGCCTCCGATCGATTGATCGCCCGTCTGGCGCCGTGAGGCCGCGCCTCGACGCTCAACTGGAATAGAGCAGGCCGACGACGGCGATGACGATCATCCCGGCGCCGACAGCGTCCAGCCGCATCGCGAGCCGCGTTGCGGCGTGCATGCTGGAGGCCCGCGCCTTGCGCTCCGATCCGCGCGCGTAGCCGTGCACGATGACGTCGTGATTGAAATTGTCGTGGGCCTCGTTGCTGCTGGCCAGCCCGACGCAGACCACCAGCACGCCGAAGATGGCGAGGCCGAAAAAGCCGAGCAGGGCGATCAGGAACATCGGAAACATGCCGAGCAGGAAGATCGGCAGCAGCGGCACCAGCAGCAATGTCTCGGACTGTCGTCGCATGGGAGCCGGACCGGTCAGGACGGGGCTGATCGGTGAAATCTAGTCCTGGCTGTGGCGGCATTCAAGGAGCCGTAGGGTGGGCAAAGGCGCGAAGCGCCGTGCCCACCGCGTCGCTTGCGGCATATTCCAAGGTGGTGGGCACGCTTCGCTTTGCCCACCCTACGGGACCGCGGAGAAAACTACTCCGCCCCGATCCCCGCACGGATCTCGGCGCGGAACTCGTCGATCAGCTTGAGACCCTTCTTGGTCTCGACATGCCAGAAGGTCCAGCCGTTGCAGGCTTGCGCCCCTTGCGCCACGGCGCCGATGCGGTGGATCGAGCCGACCTTGTCGCCCAGCATGATGGCGCCGTCGGCGCGCACGAGTGCGCCGAGCTTCTTCTTGGCGTCGAACAGCTTCGTGCCGGGCATGATCATGCCGCGCTCGATCAGCTCGGAGAACGCGACCCGCGGCGCTTCGCGCGCGGTCATGAACGGAGCGAGGCTTTCCTCCGGCAGCGGCTCGACCGCGGCGATGCGCGCTTCGGCGGCCTTCGCGTAGGTCTTGTCGCGCTCGAAGCCGATATAGGAGCGGCCGAGACGTTTTGCGACCGCGCCGGTGGTGCCGGTGCCGTTGAAGGGATCGATCACGAGATCGCCGGGTTTCGACGACGACAGCAGCACGCGCGCGAGCAGGCCTTCCGGCTTCTGCGTCGGATGCACTTTCTTGCCGTCGGCGCCCTTGAGGCGCTCCTCGCCGGTGCAGAGCGGGATCAGCCAATCGGACCGTGCCTGCACGTCCTCGTTGGCGGCCTTCAGTGCCTCGTAGTTGAACGTGTAGCCCTTGGCCTTCTCGTCGCGCGCGGCCCAGATCATGGTCTCGTGCGCGTTGGTGAAGCGGCGGCCGCGGAAATTCGGCATCGGGTTCGACTTGCGCCAGACGATGTCGTTCAGGAGCCAGAAGCCGAGGTCCTGCATGATCGCGCCGACGCGGAAGATGTTGTGATAGGAGCCGATCACCCAGATCGTCGCCGACGGCTTCATCGCGCGGCGGGCGGCAAGCAGCCAGGCGCGGGTGAAATCGTCATAGGCGGAGAACGAATCGAACTTGTCCCAGTCGTCGTTGACGGCATCGACATGGGATTCGTCGGGGCGCTTCAGATCGCCCTTGAGCTGGAGATTGTAGGGCGGATCGGCGAACACGAGGTCGACCGAACCGGCCTGAAGCTTCGACATCTCGGCGACGCAATCACCGAGGATGATGCTGTGCGAAGCGGACTCAAAATTTGTGCGGGGCGCCCTTGCAGACGCCCCGCGACGCGACACTACCATGACTCAAGAACTCTGACTCAGGCGACGCTGTCGGCGACGCGGGACCAAACAACCGACTGACCGTTACAATGGAGCGGCAAAGTAAAAATCGACTTAACCCGCCGCTTTGGTGAGCAGCCCTCGCATCACGCATTGTGCGCGTTTCGCTCTGCGCATTCGTCGTGTTTTCCAGTGTATTTCGTATTTCTTCGCGTTGCGGGAGCAGTCAGGTCGCCAAATTTCTCTCGGAAAAAATTGCACGACCCCGGAAAAAATTGCTGGCATCGGCATGCTGTCGCACTAGGCAATAATTGCCGAGCGGGATATTGATTAACGCATTGGAAATTTTACGTGTGTGGCGCGTTGAGCTTTCGCGCTTATGCGCCCAAATGACGCCAATTGAGGACTGAGGGAAACCCGCCATGCGTTATGATGATTTCCGCCGCAGCGACGACATTGAGGATCGCCGCGACGGCGGTGGCGGCATGGGCGGCGGCGGAGGCGGGTTCGGCCTGCCGATGGGCGGCGGCGGTCTGGGCATCGGCACCATCATCGTGCTCGGCCTGGTCGGTTATGCCTTCGGCATCGATCCGCGCATCCTGATCGGCGGCGCCGAGATCCTCACCGGCGGCGGCCAGGCGCCTTCCTACCAGACCGATCGTCAGTCGACCTCCGCCAAGCGCGGCGCGCCGACCGACGAGATGGGCAGCATGATCTCCGGCATCCTCGGCGAGATCGACGACCGCTGGAGCGAAATCTTCCAGGCCAGCGGCCAGTCCTACACCGGTCCGAAGGTCGTGCTGTTCCGCAACGTCACCAATGGCGGCCGCTGCGGCCGGGCAGAGTCGGCGATGGGGCCGTTCTACTGTCCGCCGGATCGTACCATCTTCCTAGACACCAGTTTCTTCCGCGAGGTCGAGACGCGCTTCCGCGGCTGCTCCGGCAAGTCCGCCTGCAACTTCACCACCGCCTACATCATCGCGCATGAGGCCGGCCATCACATCCAGAACCTGCTCGGCATCATTCCGCGCGTGACGCGGCTGCAGCAGCAGGCCGGCAGCAAGGCCGAGGCCAATGCGCTCCAGGTGAAGGTCGAATTGCAGGCCGATTGCCTGTCCGGCGTCTGGGTCAATCGCGAGTCGAAAAAGCGTCCGAACTTCCTCGAGCCCGGCGACATCGACGCCGCGTTGACCACGGCGAGCGCGATCGGTGATGACACGCTGCAACGCCAGGCCACGGGACGCGTCGTGCCCGATTCCTTCACGCACGGCTCGGCGGCGCAACGCAAGCAGTGGTTCATGACCGGCTACCAGCAAGGGACCGTCCAGGCCTGCAACACGTTCGGCAGCGGGTCGTAGTCGCCAGGACTTCGTGCCCCAGACGCAGCGCAGCGCTTCTTCAGCGGTGCGCTGCAGAGCCGGGGCCCACAATGCCGGTCTCTCAGCTCTGGGTCCCGGCTCTGCGACGCACCGCTGACGCGCTGCATCGCGTCCGGGACACGAGAGGAAGGACCAATGGCCTCGATCGACGAGTCAAAACAATTCATCCCGCTCAACATCGCGGTGCTCACCGTCTCTGACACGCGCGCGCTCGCCGACGACAAGTCCGGCCAGACGCTGGCCGACCGCCTCACCGCGGCGGGCCATCATCTCGCCGCGCGCGAGATCGTCACCGACGACGTCGAGGCGATCCGCGCCGTCGTCCGCCGCTGGATTGCCGATGCCGGCATCGACGTCGTCATCACCACCGGCGGCACCGGTTTTACCGGACGCGACGTCACGCCGGAGGCGATCGAGCCACTGTTCGAGAAGCGCATGGACGGCTTCTCGATCGCCTTCCACATGCTCAGCCACGCCAAGATCGGCACGTCGACGATCCAGAGCCGCGCCACCGCCGGCGTCGCCGGCGCCACCTACATCTTCTGCCTGCCGGGCTCACCCGGCGCCTGTCGCGACGGCTGGGACGGCATCCTCGCGGCCCAGCTCGACTACCGCACGCGTCCCTGCAATTTCGTCGAGATCATGCCGCGCCTGGACGAGCATCTGCGAAGGGCAAAGGCGCAGGGCGCGACGGTGTGAGTGCGTTGCTTTGACGCTGCTTTGCTGAGCTAGGCGCGGACCTCTTCCCTTCTCCCCTTGTGGGAGAGGGTGGCTCGCCGCGGAGCGGCGAGACGGGTGAGGGGTCTCCATCCGCACGGACCGCTCGGAGACATACCCCTCACCCAAGCGAGTTCGTATCTACTGGCGTCGCTGCCCTCTCCCGCAAGGGGCGAGGGCACAATCATGCGCATCGCGCCCGCTGCGACAGCGATAGCGACTAGCTCTTCCGCCGCAGCGAGCCCCACACCACGCGCCACATAGTCCGGCACGCTTCCGCGTGCAGCCGTCGTGCGCGGCGCTTGTAGAGATCGACGAGCTCTCCCGTGATGAGCGCGTGCCGCCGCATCAGAGATCGCGCTCCCAGGTTTCGCCGGTGAGGTTCTGGCCAAAGCTGCGATGCGGCTCGGTGGCGGTCAGCTTGAAGCCGGCATCCTGATAGATTTTTCGCGCGGCGACCAAATTGCTCTGCGTCCACAGCGTCATCCGCCGATAGCCGCAGGCGCGGGCAAAGGAGACGCATTCGGCGACCAGCCGTTGGCCTAGCCCCTGTCCGCGTGCGGCCGGATCGAGCAGCAACAGGCGCAGCTTGGCGACGTCGTCGCTGGCCTTGACCAGAAATACCGAGCCGACCGGCCGGCCCTCGATGTCGGCGATCCAGCAGCGCTCGCGCGAGGCATCGTAGGAGGTCATGTATTTGGCGACGATCTCGGCCACCAGCGCCTCGAAGCCGGAGTCGAAACCGTATTCGCTGGCGTAGAGCGCGCCGTGGCTCTGCACCACCCAGCCCATGTCGCCCGGGCGGGGCTCGCGCAGGGTCGCGCGCGGGGATGGCGTCCGCGGCATAGCGAGCAGCCGCTCGATCGTCTCCATCGCACCGGTGAGCTTGCTGCGCTCCTCATCCGGCAGCGGCCGCAGCATCGCGGCGACGTCGTCCTGGGACGAGCGTTCGAGCCTGGCGAACGCCTGGCGGCCCTTCGCGGTCAGGCTCAACTGAACCTGCCGGCGGTCGCTCGGAAGCGGCTTGCGCGCGATCAGGCCGCTCTCGTCGAAGTTCTGCACGATGCGACTGAGATAGCCGGCGTCGAGCCCGAGCGCGATGCCGATCTCCTTGGCCGACTGCTCGCCACCATGGGCCAGCTCGTAGAGCACGCGCGCCTCGCTCAGCGAGAACGGGCTCTTCAGGAGCTGCTGGTCGAGCACGCCGAGCTTCTGGGTGTAGAAGCGGTTGAAGGCGCGAACCGCCTGGACCTGGTCGTCAGCGACCTGTTCGGTCGAAGCGGGGCAGGATGGCGACGGGCTGGATGACGAAAGGGCAGATGGCATGGGTCACCTCGATAATTGCCATTGTCAAACAATTATTTGACTTTGGCAAGTATTAGATCGGTGACGTCAGCCGACCATGACGATCCGGCTGCGCAGCATGGTCCGGGACGAGCGGCCGAGCCGCCGGAGCAGCCGCGCCTCGGAACGGCGGGCCTGGGGCGGGTAGCCGCCGATCCGGTCGTAATGATCGCGCGCGATCAAGAGTCCCTGATCGCCGAGGGGGCCGACCAGTTTGCGCACCACGGCCCAGAGGACGTCGCGAAACCCGGTATCGGCATAAGGCGACCGTGTGTAGCGGAACACCGCCGCGCGATCCCTGCCGCTGGTCGAGACAGCCTGGATGAACTGGGTGGTTTCCTCGATCCAGCCGGTCTCCAGCACGGCGCCGGCCGGGAGGAACATCAGCCAGGGCGAACGGGCCTGGAGCGCGCCGGCGGCAAGCGCGGCGCCCTGCGAGGATCCCTCGAAGCCGATGAAACGGCAGCCTGCAACGTCCGCCACGCGCTCGATGACGCCGTTGCGGGTGCCGTCGACCAGCAGCACTTCGCGGATGACGCCCGCGGCGGCGCCGGGCACCAGCGCGGCGAGGGTTGCGACCGCCGTCTGCTCGACGCCTTCGGTCGGTATGATGACGCTCAGCATGATTGAGGCTTCGATGTCTGCACTTCGGGAGAAGCGTAGCTTGTTATGAATGTGTCATAAACACGCGGCGTCGCCGAGTGCAACTTTTCGCCGGTGTTCCGGCATGCGATGGTAGATCGCCGCCGGTCTATCGCAGCCGAATATGTCGTGCGCGGGGTGGCCCTGTTGCCGAATGTTTCCGCGAATGTCGTTTCCGTGAGCTTCAAACGGGGGCTTTCTCTGCCGATATGATCGGGGCGAGGACGGCACGTTCCGCAAGGCTGCACCGGCAGTCTGACACAAACCTTGTGACGGGAAAAACGTGCAACGCTCGCCGCGCAAAGTGAGATAGTCCAGTGAACGCCGATCAACTTCCCGTTGGCACCACGCCAACATCGCCGAAGCCGGAGGCCGCGCCGACCCTGCGGATCCGCGCCGTGATGCTGGGCGAACGCATCAATCCGTCCGGGCTCGAGCTTGGCGCACCTGTCTCCTCGACGCCTGCTGCCTTCCGCGTCCATGCCGGGCTCGTCGTGATCTTCCGCTACGGCGTCGTGGTGCTGATCGGCCTCCTCCCTTCGGAGGAGAAGGTGCTGATCGACAGCCTGAAACCGCGGGTGACCGGCGAGCTCAGCCCTTTTGAAGAGGAGATCGCACAGGCGCAGCTCTGCAAGGATGAGAACGCCGAGGCGATCCAGCCCGGCGGGCCGATCTGCCTCGCCAAATTCTCCGACGATCGGCTGCTGATCGTTGCGGACGCGCTCGCCAAGAGCACCTCGCTCGCCCGCGACGAGCGCCGCGTCGCCGCGGTTTTCGACGTGATCGAGCCCTTCGCGCGGGGGCTCGCCGAGCAGGGCCGCACGCCGCCCCGGCGCAAGGGCATCCTGCAACTGATCGGCAATGCGCTTCTGGTCCAGCAGCGCGTCGCCGGCCGTGTCGCGGTGGCCGAGAAACCGGACGTGCTCTGGGAGAAGCCCGAGCTCGACCGCCTCTATGCCCGTCTCGAAGACGAGTACGAATTGAAGGAGCGCCTTGACACGCTTGAGCGCAAGCTCACCGCGGTCTCGGAAACCGCCAACGCGCTGACCGACATCATCGACACCCAGCGCTCGCTGCGTCTGGAAATCGCAGTCGTGGTGCTGATCGTGATCGAGGTCGTGATCGGGTGCATCCAGATCCTGTCGGGCACGCATTAGACCGGCCTGAGATCGGCCTGCACGCCACTGTGCGGGCGGGGAACCGTCGTTCATGTAGATGAACGTTGATCCAAATCAAAGGCACGAAGCTCCAGCGCACGAGACTTCGATCGGACCCGCGGTCAACGCGATGTGCAGCTGTCCGCGGCTTCCTCCCTCGAAGAAGGAGTACGCTGATGTTGCGTCAAGCTCTCATCGCTTCGGCAGCCGCAGCTATGCTGCTTGTCGCCTTCACTCCCGATGACGCATCTGCCCGCGGCGGTCGCGGCGGCGCCATGCGCGCAGGAGGTTTCCACGGCGGTGCCGTGCGGGCAGGAGGCTACCGCGGGGGCGCGGTCGCGGCGCGTGGATATCGGGGCGGTGCTGTCGCCGTGCGCGGCGGGCGTTACGGCTATCGGGGCGCTTATGCAGGGTATCGCGGATATCGTTACGGCGTCGGTGCGGCGGCAGTGGGGGCCGCGGCGATCGGCGCAGCTGCGACGGGGGCCTACTACCGCAGCGGCTGCGGCTATGACGCTTACGGAAACTATGTTTGCCCGGGCGGGTACTCTCCGTACTGAGCGGAGCGACGTAGTTGGCCCATGGTGCTCGAAGCGCTGGCGAAATCGTTTGCTTTGCGCACCATGGTCATTTCGACAGTGGCGCAGCAGCGCTGCGACAAGTCATGGCCCGACAAGTCATGGCCCGAGAAGTCATGGCCCGCTGAAATTCTCCCACGGGGGAGAAGGGAAAGATGCAGCGGTCGACCGGGCTTTCATTTCACTCGCAGCACAGCCGCGCAATGCCGAGCGATCGTCAGCTCCTCATTCGTCGGAATGACGAACACATTGACGGTGCTGCCACTGCTGCTGATCCGCTCGCGTGCCGCGTCATTCGCACCCGCGTCAATATGCACGCCGAGCCACCCGAGCCGCTCACCAATCGCGGTGCGGATTTCCTTCGCATGCTCGCCGATGCCGCCGGTGAAGACCAGACAGTCCAGCCCGCCCAGCGTGGTCGCCATCACCGCGACCTGCTGCGCCGCACGGAAGGTGAAGAGCTCGACCGCCTGCCGCGCCGCCGCCTCACGGCTCGCCAGCAGCGTGCGCATGTCGGCAGAGATGCCGGAGACGCCGAGCAGGCCTGACTCGTGATAGAGCAGGTGCTGGACATCCTCGACCGGCATCCTCTCGTGCTGTTGCAGATAGAGCAGCACGCCGGGATCGATCGTGCCGCTCCGGGTGCCCATCACGAGGCCATCGAGCGGCGTCAGCCCCATCGTGGTGTCGACGCTGCGGCCATCGCGCAAGGCGCACAGGCTGGCGCCATTGCCGAGATGCGCGATGATGGTGCGCTTGGCAATGAACTGCGGCGCGATTTTCGCGAGGCGCCCCGCGACATATTCGAACGAGAGGCCGTGAAAGCCGTAGCGCCGGATACCGCGCTCTTCATAGCGCCGCGGGATGGCGAAGCGGCTCGCGGGTGGAGCCATGCTGTGATGGAAGGCCGTATCGAAACAGGCGATCTGCGTCAGTTCAGGCCGGATCGTGCTGATGATGCCGACAGGTTCAAGGCAGCGCGGCTGGTGCAGCGGCGCCAGTGGCGTCAGTGCGTCCAGCTTTGCGTAGACGTCGTCAGTCAGCTCAACCGGGCCCGAATAATCCGGCCCGCCATGAACGATGCGGTGACCGACGGCGCGCAGGCGGTGGTCGGCAAAACGCTCCTCGATGAAGCCGAGCACGTCCGCGAACAGATGGCCGCTGTCCGCATCGGATGCTTCCCTCTGCGTCTCGAAAAGGTCTCCGCCCGCGGGGCTTTTCACCACGAGCCGCGGCTTCGCCTCTTGCTCGTCGAGCAGGCCCTTGCAGAGCAGGGCAGGCTCGGCCGCCGCGATGTCGAACAGGCCGAACTTGATGCTCGACGAGCCCGAGTTGAGGACGAGGACCGACACCGTCATGACGTCAACCCGTCTTGCCCGGCCAGACCCAGTCGCGGATTTCAGGCATGTCCTCGCCGTGTTCGCGCACATAGTGCGAATGTTCGATCAGTTTGTCGCGGAACTGCTGTTGCACCTGCGCGGCCCTGGTCGCCAGACCCGGCACGCGCGCGATCGCCTCGATCGCGAGGTGATAGCGGTCGAGCCCGTTGAGCACGACCATGTCGAACGGCGTCGTCGTGGTGCCTTCCTCGGCAAAGCCGCGCACATGCATTCCGGCATGGTTGGTGCGGTTATAGGTGAGACGGTGGATGAGATAGGGATAGCCGTGATAGGCGAAGACCACGGGCTTGTCTGATGTGAACAGGCTGTCGAAATCGCGGTCGGACAGGCCGTGCGGGTGCTGGTCTTTCGGCTGCAGCGTCATGAGGTCGACGACGTTGACGACGCGGATCTTCAGGTCGGGCAGCGCCTTGCGCAGCAGATCGACGGCGGCGAGCGTCTCCAGTGTCGGCACGTCGCCGGCGCAGGCCATCACGACGTCGGGCTCGCCATCCGCATCCTCCGTGCCGGCCCAGGTCCAGATGCCGATGCCGGCATCGCAATGCGTGGCGGCGTCCTGCATCGATAGCCATTGCGGGGCTGGCTGCTTGCCGGCAACGATCACGTTGATGCGGTCATAGGTGCGCAGGCAGTGATCGGCGATCCACAACAGCGTGTTGGCATCGGGCGGGAAGTAGATGCGGACGATGTCGGCCTTCTTGTTGGCGACGAGATCGACGAAGCCGGGATCCTGATGGCTGAAGCCGTTATGGTCCTGCCGCCAGACATGCGAGGTCAGGAGATAGTTCAGCGAGGCGATCGGTCGCCGCCAGGGCAGATGCCGCGTCACCTTCAGCCATTTGGCGTGCTGGTTGAACATGGAATCGACGATGTGGATGAAGGCCTCGTAGCAGGAGAACAAGCCGTGGCGGCCGGTGAGCAGATAACCCTCGAGCCAGCCCTGGCAGAGATGCTCGCTCAAAACCTCCATCACGCGGCCGTCTTGGGCGAGATGCACGTCGTAAGGCTCCGTCGGCTCCATCCAGACCCGTTCGGTCGCCTCGAACACGGCGTCGAGCCGGTTTGACGCGGTCTCGTCCGGACCCATGATGCGGAAGTTGCGCGCCTCGGCGTTGAGGCGGATGACGTCGCGCAAAAATTTGCCGAGCTCACGCGTCGCTTCGCCGGTGACGCCGCCGGGCTGCGGCACGTCCAACGCAAAACTGCGGAAGTCCGGCAGCTTCAACTCCTTCTTCAACAGGCCGCCATTGGCGTGCGGATTGGCGCCCATGCGCCTGTTACCTTCGGGCGCCAGAGCCTGGAGCTCGGGAATAAGCGCGCCGCTGCCGTCGAACAGCTTCTCGGGCTCGTAGCTGCGCATCCAGTCTTCGAGGATTTTCAGATGCGCCGGGTTCTCGCGACAGCCCGCAACGGGAACCTGATGTGCGCGCCAAAAGCCCTCGACCTTCTTGCCGTCGACCTCCTTCGGGCCGGTCCAGCCCTTCGGGCTGCGCAGCACGATCATCGGCCAGCGCGGCCGCTCGACGCTCTTGCGGCCGTCGCGGGCATGCTGCTGGATCGAGCGGATGCTGGCGAGCGCGACGTCGAGCGCATCCGCCATGGCCTGGTGCATCAATTCGGGATCGTCGCCCTCGACGAACAGCGGCTCGTGGCCGAACCCGCGGAACAGGTCGCGGATCTCCGCGTCGCGCATCCGTCCGAGCACGGACGGGTTCGCGATCTTGTAACCGTTGAGGTGCAGGATCGGCAGCACGGCGCCGTCATGGGCGGGATTCAGGAACTTGTTTGAGTGCCAGGACGCCGCGAGCGGGCCGGTTTCCGCCTCGCCATCGCCGACGACGCAGGCGACGATCAGGTCGGGATTGTCGAATGCGGCGCCATAGGCATGCACCAGCGCGTAGCCGAGCTCGCCGCCTTCGTGGATCGAGCCCGGCGTTTCCGGCGCCGCGTGGCTCGGAATGCCGCCGGGGAAGGAGAACTGCCTGAAAAGTTTTCGCAATCCGTCCGTATCGCGCGCGACGTCAGGATAGATCTCGCTGTAGCTGCCTTCGAGATAGGTGTTGGCCACCATGCCCGGGCCGCCGTGGCCGGGACCGCAGATATAGAGCACGCTGACATCGAGCGCGCGGATGACGCGGTTGAGATGGGCGTAGATGAAGTTCAAACCGGGCGTCGTGCCCCAATGTCCGAGCAAGCGCGGCTTGATGTGCTCCGGCCGCAACGGCTCGCGCAGCAGCGGATTGTCGAGCAGATAGATTTGCCCGACGGAGAGGTAGTTCGCGGCGCGCCAATAGCGATCGAGCAGATCGAGCTCGCTGCTCCCTGAGGCCGATTGTCGTTGATTTGTCATGTTCCTGCTGACTTTCACCCAGCGATCGTCACCAACTTTGTTCCGGTGCGATTGATCCCTGTCCGGCATCGAACAGGATCGCCGCGACCGGTGTGTTGCGTGAGGTCAAAGGACCGCGCCCGAAATTTGGGCGGCTACTGTGCATGGGGTTGTTTTTCAGTTTTTTGTTTGTGTTCTTGATTTGTTCCTTTGGCGTGCTATCTTGGCTTCATGAGTCCAGCATCCTCTCATGCTCTCAAGCACCCGCCGGTCACGGCGCCCTCCGAGCCGGCGGGTGCGGACTCTGATTTTCCCGAACTGGCGGTCGCCATCGACAAACAGCGCAGGCGAGGGCGGGGCGCCCAGTCCAATGCCAGCGGCCGCTTCGAGGCCGAGGCCCGCGTCGCCTTCGACGATGGCTGGCAGAGCCTGGAGGAGCTGCCGCCGTTCAAGACCACCGTTGGCGTCGACACCTCGCGCAAGGTGATCACCCGCAACGAATCCCCCGATATCGGCTTCGACCGCTCGATCAATCCCTATCGCGGCTGCGAGCACGGCTGTGTCTATTGCTTCGCGCGGCCGACGCACGCCTATCTCGGCCTGTCGCCGGGGCTCGACTTCGAGTCAAAGCTGTTTGCCAAGCCCGAGGCGCCTTCGCTGCTCGAGAAGGAGCTGGCCGCGACCGGCTACGAGCCGCGGATGATCGCGATCGGGACCAATACCGATCCGTATCAGCCGATCGAGCGCGAGCGTAAGATCATGCGCGGCATTCTCGAAGTGCTGGAGCGCGCCGGCCATCCGGTCGGCATCGTCACCAAGTCGGCGCTGGTCGTGCGCGACATCGACATTCTCGCGCGGATGGCCAAGCGCAACCTCGCCAAGGTCGCGATCTCGGTCACCTCGCTCGATCCAAAACTCGCGCGGACCATGGAGCCGCGCGCGGCGACGCCGCCGAAGCGGCTGGAGGCGCTGAAGCAGCTCTCGGAGGCCGGCATTCCGACCACCGTGATGGTCGCGCCCGTGATCCCCGCGCTGAACGATTCCGAGATCGAGCGCATTCTCGATGCCGCCGCCCATGCCGGCGTCAAGGAAGCCTCCTATGTGCTGCTGCGGCTGCCGCTGGAGGTGCGTGATCTCTTCCGCGAATGGCTGATGGCCAACTATCCGGACCGCTACCGCCACGTCTTCACCCTGATCCGCGACATGCGCGGCGGCCGCGATTACGACGCGAAATGGGGTGAGCGGATGAAGGGCACCGGACCGATGGCCTGGACCATCGGCCGCCGCTTCGAGATCGCCTGCGACAGGCTTGGGCTGAACAAGCGGCGCTCCAAGCTGACGACGGATCACTTTGCGAGGCCGAAGCGGAACGGCGATCAGCTCAGCCTGTTCTGACCGGGAAGCGAAAGAGGCGTAGCATGAGCCAGGAACTTGCCGCGCCGGTGCCGCGGCTCACCGTCATCACACTGGGTGTGAGCGACATTCGCGCCAGCATCGCCTTCTATGACGCGCTCGGCTTCTCGCGTCGGCTGAAGGGGACCGGCGAGGCCGTCGCCTTCTATGATACCGGTGGTCCGGTGCTGGCCCTGTTTCACTGGGATAAGCTCGCGGCCGATGCCAAGTTGCCGGACAATCCGAGGCCCGCGACCTTCCGCGGCATCACGCTCGCCTGGAACTGCGCCACGCGCGGCGAGGTCGATGCGGTTCTGGCCTTCGCCGTCGGCAAGGGCGCGGCACTGCTGAAAGCGGCGCATGAGACCGACTACGGCGGTTATTCCGGCTATTTCGCCGACCCCGACAGCCATCCCTGGGAGGTCGTGGTCGCGCCGGGCATCGAGGTCGGTGAGGACCGGCGGGTGCATCTGGCAGAGTAGGCGGCTGGTCTGAATAACGGGAATTGTCCGGGGTTCCCGGTTGCGCCGGCCGGGCCGCTTGCGCACGATCCCGGCCATGATTCGGGACAAGTCGACCAGGAAGCCGACCAAAGACGCGCCAGAGAAGGGCGCGTCGAAGAAGAATGCCGCCAAGAAGGCAGCGCTTGCGAAGGCGGCCAAGGGGGCGGCCGGTAGGCAGCGCGCCATCATCGCCGTCGCCTCGCCGAGCTTCCGCCGCGAGCGCGCGCTGATCAAGCGTGGCATCTGGCCGGTTGCCGGCTGCGACGAGGCCGGCCGCGGGCCTCTGGCTGGTCCCGTGGTGGCGGCCGCCGTGATTCTCGATCCCGACCGCATTCCGCGCGGCATTGACGATTCCAAGCGCCTGACGGCCGAGGAACGGGAAAGACTGTTCGACAAGATCTGCGCCACCGCGCAGGTGTCGGTCGCCGTCGCCTCGCGCTCCCGGATCGACCGCGACAACATCCTGCGTGCCTCGCTGTGGGCGTTGAAGCGCGCCGTGGTGGCGCTGCCCGACACGCCGCGTCATGTGTTTGTCGACGGCCGCGATCGGCTCGACACCGCCTGCGACTGCGAGGCCGTGATCGGCGGCGACGGCATCGTCCTGTCGATCGCCGCCGCCTCGATCATCGCCAAGGTAACGCGCGACCGGCTGATGTGCGCGCTGGCGCAGGACTGCCCCGGCTACGGTTTCGAGCAGCACAAGGGCTACGCCGTTCCCGAGCACCTCGACGCGCTCGACCGCCTCGGCCCCACCGTCCACCACCGCAGCTTCTTCGCCCCCGTCGCCGCCGCCCGCGCCAAGCACATGCCCTGGACGGTCGAGCCGGTGCGGGACTTGTTTGCGGTGACCGAGATGGACGTGCAGGTGGAAGCAAGCGTTGAAATTGATGCGCCAGCGGGCCTCTAGGGCAGACGGTCGTTGCCACAACGCGCAGCGCCCTTTATCAAAACAGATGTGAGCGAATAGGGCCGGCTGGACGGGTTGGCTGCATCTTTCGGACGTTGTATGCGGTTTACCTCCCTGGTCATCGAGCTCATTCGCGCCCGGCCGCGGCTGATCGTGTGGATCGCCGTGCTGCTCCAGGCCGCGATGTGGCTGTTCGTGGCGCTGGTGTTCTATCGCAGCCCGCCCGGCACCCTCGCGACCCTGCTCGCCTTCGGGCGCGAGTACCAGGTCGGTACTGATCTGGGCCCGCCGCTCCCGGTCTGGCTCGCCGACATCGCCTATCGCGCCGCCGGCGGCCACATGTTCGGCGTCTATGTCCTCGCCCAGCTCTGCGAGGTCGCGACCTTCATCGCGCTCTATCATCTCTCCCGCGCCGTGGTCGGCTCACAGCAGGCGGTGCTCGCCGTGCTGCTGACCATGACGGTGCTGGCCTTCTCCTCGCCGGCGCTCGACTTTGGCCCGCTGGTGCTGGCGCGGCCGCTCTGGGCGCTGCTGCTGTTGCATTCCTGGCAGATCATCGGCCAGCGCCGCGGCAATGCCTGGTTCGCCTGGTCGATCGAGGCGGGCCTCTTGCTGCTGACGACGCCCGCGGCGATCTTCCTTCTCCTCCTGCTCGTCGTCTTCGCGATCTCGACCGCCGGCGGACGCCGGACGCTACGCGCGCTCGATCCGCTGTTCGCGCTGATCGTCGTCGCCGTGCTGGCGCTGCCCTATGCGGTCTGGCTGATGCGCGCCGAGACGCTTGTCATGCCGACCCTGCCTGAAGTCGCCGCGCTGAACGCCCGCGCGCTGCACGCGGCCTGGCTGCTCGGCGGGCTCGTGCTTGGCGCGGCGGCGATCCCGGCGCTGACCTTTCTCAATAGCGGCCTGTTCGTCGCCAAGGGCGAGGAAGCGCCGATCATCTACCGGCCGCCGGTCGAGCCGCTCGCGCACAACTTCGTCTATTTCTTCGCGCTGGCGCCTGCGCTCGGCGCGGTCCTGATCTCCGGGCTGCTCGGGCTCGATGCCGTCGTCGGCGGTGCCGGTGTCGTACTGGTCATGTCGGGACTTGCCGTGGTCGTGACGGCCGGGGACCTCATCGCGATGCGCCGCGCGCGGGTGCTGCGGACGGTGTGGGCTGCCGCCGTCCTGGCGCCCGCAGCCGGCGTCGTGCTCGCCGTGCTGTTTCTGCCCTTGACCGGCGCCAACGAGATTGCGACCTCGATGCCGGCGCGCGCGATCTCGGATTTCTTCGACGAGAGCTTTGCCCGCCGCACCAATCATCGCCTGCGCGCGGTCGCCGGCGAGACCCAGCTCGCGAGCCTGATCACGCTGCATTCCGGCCGGCCGCATCTCTTCATCGATGCTCAGCCCGCGCGCACGCCGTGGATCAATCAGGCCAAATTCAGCGAGACCGGCGGCGTCGTGGTCTGGCGCGCCTCCGACACCGCCGGCACCCCGCCGCCGGAAATCCTCGCGCGCTTTCCCGGCATCGTTCCGGAAGTGCCGCGCGCGTTCGAATGGCTGGTGACTGGCCGCCAGCAGTTGCTGCGCATCGGCTGGGCCATCGTACGGCCGAAGGGGACGTAGCGACAAACGCTGAAATCGTAGGGTGGGCAAAGGCGCAAAGCGCCGTGCCCACCATCAAGTCTATCCGTCGTCGACCTAGTGATGGTGGGCACGCTTCGCTTTGCCCACCCTACGACAGCTCGCTATCCCGCCAGCACCTTCGCGATCGCGCGCAGATCCTGCCAGGCCAGCCGCTTGTACGACGGTGAGCGCAAGAGATAGGCCGGGTGGAACGTCGGCAGCGCGCGGATGGTGCGCCCACCCGTCTCGTAGTCGAACCAGCGGCCGCGGGTGCGCATGATGCCCTCGCGCGTCGACAGCAGCGTCTGCGTTGAGGGATTGCCGAGCGTCACCAGCACGTCGGGATTCACCAGCTCGATCTGGCGCTGGATGAAGGGCAGGCAGATCTGCGTTTCCTGCGGCGTCGGCGTGCGGTTGCCGGGCGGCCGCCAGGGAATCACGTTGGCGATGTAGGCGGTGGTGCGGTTGAGCCCGATCGCGCCGATCATGAGGTCGAGCAGCTTGCCGCTCCGCCCGACGAAGGGCAGCCCCTCGATGTCCTCGTCGCGGCCCGGCGCCTCGCCGACGAACATGATGCGCGCCTGCGGATTGCCGTCGGCGAACACCAGCCGCGTCGCGGTATGCTTCAGCGCGCAGCCTTCAAAATTCTGCATCAGCTCGCGCAGTGCCTCGAGCGTCGGCGCGGTACGCGCGGCCTCGCGTGCGGAGGCGATCGCAATGTCCGGCGCAGGTGCGGCCTCGCCGCGCATCACCGCGGGCGCGGCAACAGGCCGTGGTGCCTCGACCGGAGGTGCGGCGCGCGGGGCCGGCGGCGGAGCATCCAATTCCGCCAGGCGGTCGACAGGTTCCTCCGCGAGCGCGCAATCGACCCCGGCCTCCAGATAGAAGGCGAGAAGCTCTCGGACGGTGGGTGCGGGCTCGGGGATCATTTGGAAAGTCAGACTTTTACTATATCAGTTTGGGGTGCCTTGCATCCCAGTGGAACGCATTTCCGTGGTTGTCCTACCCGGAAAAATCGGAAACAAGGGGGCGCAAATGACGAGGAACCGTCTCAAGGGCTGAGATCAGATGAGCACCGAAGAACTTCCCCCGCGCGAATCCATGGAATTCGACGTCGTCATCGTCGGCGCCGGCCCGTCTGGCCTGGCGGCCGCGATCCGGCTGAAGCAGCTCAATGCCGATCTCAACGTCGTCGTGGTGGAGAAGGGCTCCGAGGTCGGTGCGCACATTCTCTCCGGCGCCGTGATCGATCCGGCCGGGCTCGACAAGCTGATCCCGGACTGGCGCGAGGATTCCGACTGTCCGCTGAAGACGCAGGTGAAGGACGACCGCTTCTACTGGATGACGGGAGGCGGCGCGATCAAGCTGCCGAACTTCATCATGCCGCCGCTGATGGACAATCATCACTGCTATATCGGCTCGCTCGGCAATGTCTGCCGCTGGCTGGCGCGCAAGGCCGAGGCGCTTGGCGTCGAGATCTATCCGGGCTTTGCCGCCGCTGAGGTGCTCTATGACGAGCAGGGCGCGGTGAAGGGCATCGCCACAGGCGACATGGGCATCGGCCGCGATGGCAAGCCGAAGGACTCCTTTACCCGCGGCATGGAACTGCTCGGCAAGTACACTCTGTTCGCCGAGGGCGCGCGCGGCAGCCTGACCAAGCAGCTGATCGCGAAGTTTGCACTGGATTCCAAGAGCGAGCCGGCGAAGTTCGGCATCGGCCTCAAGGAAGTCTGGCAGATCGATCCCGCCAAGCACCAGAAGGGCATGATCCAGCATTCGTTCGGCTGGCCGCTCGACCTGAAGACCGGCGGCGGCTCGTTCCTTTATCACTATGACGACAATCTCGTCGCCGTCGGCTTCGTCGTGCATCTCAACTACGACGATCCGTATCTGTCGCCGTTCGACGAGTTCCAGCGCTTCAAAACCCATCCCTCGATCCGCGGCACCTTCGAGGGCGCCAAGCGGCTCGCCTATGGCGCGCGCGCCATCACCGAAGGTGGCTATCAGTCGGTGCCGAAGCTGAGCTTCCCCGGCGGCGCGCTGGTCGGTTGTGCGGCGGGCTTCGTCAACGTGCCTCGCATCAAGGGCGTGCACAATGCGATGGGCACCGGCATGCTCGCCGCAGAGCATGTCGCGGCCGCGCTCGCTGCCGATCGCGCCAATGACGAGATCGTCGACTACGAGAACGCCTGGCGGTCCTCGGCGGTCGGCAAGGACCTGTTCCTGGTCCGCAACGTCAAGCCGCTATGGTCGAAGTTCGGCACCGTGCTCGGCGTCGCGCTCGGTGGCTTCGACATGTGGTGCAACACGCTGTTCGGTGGCTCGCTGTTCGGCACGCAGTCGCATGCGAAGCCCGATCGCGCCACGCTTGATCCGGCGAAGAGCCACGCGCCGAAGAACTACCCGAAGCCGGACGGCAAGATCTCGTTCGACAAGCTCTCGTCGGTGTTCCTGTCCAACACCAATCATGAGGAGGACCAGCCGGTCCATCTCAAGGTCGCCGACATGAACCTGCAGAAGACCTCGGAGCACGACGTCTTCGCCGGTCCCTCGAATCGCTATTGCCCGGCCGGGGTCTATGAGTGGGTCGAGGAAGGCGCGAGCCCGCGCTTCCAGATCAATGCCCAGAACTGCGTCCACTGCAAAACCTGCGACGTGAAGGACCCCAACGGCAACATCACCTGGGTTCCCCCGGAGGGCGGCGGCGGTCCGAACTACGAGGCCATGTAAGCTAGGCCATGCAAGCCGGGATCATTGGACCAAAGCGATCGAGCCGGGGCCAATGTGACGTGCCCCCGGCATTGTGACGCACGTTCGCGTGAGAACCGGCCCGGGGTAGCGGTCCGCGGCCACGATAAGGCCATACTGGCAGCGTCTTGGGGCGTAGTCGGCCGATTTGGGGCGTGCGGAGGGGATCGCATGCCCGAATCCTTGCGGTGAAGCGCCAAAAGCGGCATTGTCGGCCCGACGGTTCCGGGTCCCCATGCCACCGGCCGCGTTCGCATGCGATACGGCCTACTGCTGCAAACCCAGGCACTACAACTCAAGGCGAGCCCCTGATGTTCTCAAATCGTTTCAACCGCTGGACTGTTGCCGCCATCGCCCTCATGGGCACAGCGATCGCGACGGTCCCCGGCGCGGTCCTGGCGCAGACGCCGGACCATCCGTCCGACACGGCGGCGCAATTCCCGACCCGGAACGATCTGAAGTCGCTGACGACCTCCGGCAGCTATCTCGCCGCCCGCCACGCCAGCGTCGAGCGCGACGCGGCCTCGGCCGCCGCATTCTACCGCTCGGCGCTCCGCACCGATCCCAAGAACAACGAGCTGCTCGATCGCGCCTTCATCTCGTCGGTTGCCGACGGTGACATCGACGAGGCGGTCAAGCTCGCCGAGCGCGTCCTGACCATCGACAAGACCAACCGCGTCGCGCGTCTCGTCGTCGGGGTGCACGATCTCAAGATGAAGAAATACGCGACCGCGCAAACCAACATCAACCAGTCGATCCGCGGTCCGATCACCGATCTCGTCGCCACGCTGCTGTCGGGCTGGGCCGCCTATGGCGCGGGCGATGCCAAGGGCGGCGTCGCCACCATCGACAAGCTCGCCGGTCCGGAATGGTATCCGCTGTTCAAGGACCTCCATGCCGGCATGATCCTCGAGCTCTCCGGCAAGGAGAAGGACGCCGGCGTCCGCTTCGAGCGCGCCTACAAGCTCGACGATTCCATGCTGCGCGTCACCGAGGCCTATGCCCGCTGGCTGTCGCGCAACAAGGATTCCGCGGCCGCGACCACCGTCTACCTGGCTTTCGACAAGAAGCTCGCCCGCCATCCGCTGATCGTGGAAGGTCTGCGCGACACCAAGGCCGGCAAGAAGATGCCGCCGCTGGCCGACTCCGCGCAAGCTGGTGCCGCCGAAGCGCTCTACGGCATCGGTGCCACGCTGACCCGCCGCGGCGGCGAGGATCTGGCGCTGGTCTATCTTCAGCTCGCGCTCTATCTCCAGCCGACCCATCCGCTGGCGCTGCTCTCGCTCGCCGATCTCTATGAATCGGTGAAGCGGCCGCAGATGGCGATCAAGGTTTATGAGCGGGTGCCCGCGACCTCGCCGTTGAAGCGCAACGCGCAGATCCAGCTCGCCATCGATCTGGATTCCGCCGACCGCACCGACGAGGCGATCAAGATCCTCAAGGGCGTCACATCGGACGATTCCAAGGATCTCGAAGCCATCATGGCGCTCGGCAATATCGAGCGCGGCCGCAAGAAGTTCGGCGATTGCGGCGCGACCTATTCGCGGGGCATCGACGTGCTGCCGGCCGGCAACGACAAGGCCAACAGCGTCTGGTATTATTATCGCGGCATTTGCGAGGAGCGCTCCAAGGAGTGGAGCAAGGCCGAAGCCGACATGAAGAAGGCGCTCGAGCTCCAGCCCGACCAGCCGCATGTCCTCAACTATCTCGGCTATTCCTGGATCGACCAGGGCGTGAATCTCGACGAAGGCATGAAGATGATCAAGCGTGCCGTCGAGCAGCGTCCCGACGACGGCTACATCGTCGACTCCCTCGGCTGGGCCTATTACCGCATCGGCAATTACGAAGAGGCGGTGAAGAACCTCGAGCGCGCGATCGACCTCAAGCCCGAGGATCCCACCATCAACGATCACCTTGGTGATGCCTATTGGCGCGTCGGCCGTACGCTGGAAGCGAAATTCCAGTGGGCCCACGCCCGCGATCTCAAGCCCGAGCCGGAGGAGCTTCCGAAGATCGAGGCCAAGATCGCCAACGGTATGACCGACGATTCGAACTCTTCGGCCGCGCAGGCGGACAAGAAGAAGGACGACGGCAAGGGCGGCTAAGAGCGCGTTTGGGGGCTGATCGCCAATGTCGGCGTTGATTGAAGAAGGGCGCGCGAAGGTCAATCTGAGCCTTCGCGTCGTCGGCCGTCGTGCCGACGGCTATCATGATCTCGAAAGCGTGGTCGCGTTTGCCGACTGCGCGGACCAGCTGACGCTGGAGCCGGGCGGCGAGCTGAAGCTCGTCACCACCGGGCCGCTGGCCGCGGCCTGCGGCGATACCGCGGACAATCTCGTGGTCAAGGCGGCCAGGCTCCTGGCCGAGGCCGTGCCGAACCTGAAGCTCGGGGCCTTCGCGCTCGACAAGGTGCTTCCCGTCGCGGCCGGCATCGGCGGCGGCTCGGCCGATGCCGCGGCGGCACTGCGGCTGCTCGCACGTCTCAACAATCTCTCGCTCGACGATCCGCGCCTGCAGAAGGTTGCGCTCGCCACCGGCGCCGACGTGCCGGTGTGCCTGTTCTCGCGCGCCTGCGACATGACCGGCGTCGGCGAGCAGCTCCTGCCGCTGGCGCTGCCGAGCATGCCCTGCGTGATGGTCAATCCGCGCGTGCCTGTTGCCACCAAGGACGTGTTCCAGGCGCTGGGCCTGCGCAACGGCGAACTCTTGGTCGGCGCAACGTCCGTTCTCGACGCTCCGGCGTGGCCCGAAGAGGGTGAGTCGATCGCCGATTGGGTCGACGTTCTCGAAACCGTGGCCAACGATCTCGAAGCCCCTGCGCTGCGCATCGAGCCTGTGATCGGCGAGGTGCTGGAAGCCTTGCGTGACTCCGCCGGCGTCAAGCTGGCCCGCATGTCCGGCTCCGGCGCGACTTGCTTTGCGATCTATGGCGCAGCGAGCGATGCGCATGCCGGCGCGGAAAAGATCCGGCGCACCCACCCCGGTTGGTGGGTGCATGCGGGGACGTTGAGCTAGGTTTTTCCGGGCTACGATTCTGCCGTAGGGTGGGCAATGCGAAGCGTGCCCACCAAACTTATTCTCGCAATCTGGCTGCGTGGTGGGCACGGCGCCTTGCGCCTTTGCCCACGCTACGGCAGTGGAGCTAGCCGCCGTCTTCGGCGAGCCCGAGAAACCGCCGGATCTCACTCAACACCTCTTGCGGCTTGTCATGCTGTAGCCAGTGCCCCGCGCCGGCGATGGTCTCGATGCGTGCCTGCGGGAAATAGCGCTCCAGGCCTGCGGCCCTGGCACCCGCGAGAAAACTTTCTCCGGCATTCAGCAGCAGCGTCGGACTTGTGATGCGCGACCACAGCGCGACGTGATCGTCCGGCCAGAGCCGGTGCGGCGCAGAGGCGCGCTGGTAGGGATCGAACTTCCAGCTATAGGTGCCGTCCTCATTCCGCCGCGAGCCGTGCGTTGCAAGATGCAGCGCGAGGTCGCGGGCGAGGCGCTTGTTGTGAAGCACCATCTGCGCGGCCGCGTCTTCGAGGGTCGCATAGCGGCGCGGCGTGCGGTCGTGCAGCCTGTCGAGCTGGCTGACCCATTTGCTGATGCGCTCATGCGTCGGCGCTTTGGGGGTGTCCGGCAACATGGTGACGCCGTCGAGGACGACGAGCTTCGTGACCAGCTCTGGGAACGACCCCGAAAAGATCAGGCTCACCATGCCGCCCATGGAATGACCAATGAGAGTCACTTGAGGCGCTGCGATGCTGCGAATGAGCTGGGCGAGGTCGTAGACATACTCGGTCAGCGCGTAGCTGCCGCCCTTGGTCCAGTCGGAATCGCCATGGCCGCGCAGATCGGGCGCGAGCACGTGAAAGTGCGGCTGAAGCGAGCGGGCGATGGCGTCCCAGCTCCGGCAATGATCGCGGCCGCCATGGACCAGGATGGCGACGGGCGCGCCGTGATTGCCCCAATCGGCATAGTGCAGCCGCAGGCCGTGGGACTCGTATGTGCGACTTTGCGGGGCAAGCATCGGGCGCCGATCCTTCGAAATGCCGGACGAGATAGCAGCACGACTGGAGTAGCCTGCTGCCGCCCATTCCACAAGCAAGCCGCAGGTCACGGGCGCTTCGGCGGCGAGCTCGTGCCGCCTAGGCGGCGCATGGCGCGTCGGCGCTGCCGGGTCTTGCGCATCTTCGCGTCGTGACAGCGACGCGCGGTGCGCGACAACGACCTTGTCAGGAGGCGATAACGCGACCAGGACATCATCCTCATCGAACTCTCCATCGCAACAACCATGGGTGAGCCGCGAGCGATGGGTCGTTCGAATTCCACGCGTTACATCTTGGTCATTACGGGTTGGAAAGTGTTTCGGGGCGATGGCGACAATGTTGCGCGCACGCCGTCATCGCGAGCCGATCGCTTCATCGAAATCGTTCATCGGTATTAAACCTGCGTAAGGCGCCGAACGCAGGACGCACTCATCGCCTCCAACGGATGTTAGGAGGTGAACATCATGAAACTTGTATCTGCGTTTGTCGGCCTTGCCGCACTTGGCGGGGTCACGCTGTCGAGCGGGGCTGCGTCAGCAGCACCGATCGAGGTGCCGACCGGCTATGTCTGCAATGAATGGGGCCATTGCTGGCAACGCCACTACCATGGAGGCTACTACCATCCGCACTACTGGGGTGGTTACGGCTGGCACCATCATTGGGGTGACGGCTGGCGCTGGCATCATTGGGCTCGCTGGCACCGCTGGCATCATTGGCACCACTGGTGAAATCTGAGAAAGGGGCTGCGGCCCCTTTCTTTTTTCGGTGGATGCCCGTCGGGAATGACGCGAGCTAGCCCTGCACCGGCCGCCGCGCCAGCGCGAGCGAGAGGCCAAGGCCGGCGATGAAGACGCCCGAGCCCTGCGTGAGACGCCGCATCAGATGTGGCCTGCCAATCAGCTGCGTGCGCGTTGCAGTTGCCATCAGCACGACGACGACATCGGCGAGCGTGTTCAGGATCACCGAGATCGCGCCGAGCACGATGAATTGCAGCGTGGGGCTCGATCCCGCGGGATCGAGGAACTGCGGAATGAAGGCGAGGAAGAATGCGGCGGTCTTCGGGTTCAGCGCCTCGACCAGCACGCCGTCGCGGAACGCGCGCCTGTCGCCGACGGGCTCGTTCTCCAGCGAGAGCGCGCGGCCGGCGCTGCGGAAGGTCTTGATGCCGAGCCAGACCAGATAGAGCGCGCCGATGAATTTCACGACGGCAAACAGCTCCGCACTGGCAAGGATGATCGCGGAGACGCCGAGGCTGCCCGCGACGACATGAACCAGCCCGCCCAGCGCGGTGCCCGCGGTTGACGCAAAGCCGCTGGCGCGTCCTTCGGACAAGGTCCGTGCCGCGACGTAGAAGATGCCGGGGCCGGGAACGGCGGCAATGAGACACGCTGCGGCCAGGAACAGCCAGAAATTCGTTTCGATCATCCCGGTTTGGTAACGAAGCGTGCCGCGATTACAAGGCCTCTCGTTCAGCCCATCCGGCGGAAGATCACGCTGGCATTCACCCCGCCGAAGCCAAATCCGTTGGAGATGGCGTTGAGCATCGGCATCGGCCGCGCGCTGCCTGCGACGATGTCGATGCCATCAGCGCCGGGATCTGCGTTTTCGAAATTGCGCGTCGGCGGCGCGACCTGGTCGCGCAAGGCGAGGACGGTGAAGATCGCCTCGAGTCCGCCGGCAGCGCCGAGCAGATGGCCGGTGGCCGATTTCGTCGCGCTCACCGCGATGTTCCGGTTGCGGCCGAACAGCGCGGCGATCGCGCCGAGCTCGCTTTCGTCGCCGGCCGGCGTCGACGTCGCATGCGCGTTCAAATGTTGCAAATCCGCGGGCGCAAGCTTCGCCTGGCGGAGCGCGATCTCCATGGCACGGCGGGCGCCGTCGCCATCGGGCGGGCCCGACGTCATGTGATAGGCGTCCGCCGTCGTGCCGTAGCCCACGATTTCCGCAATCGGGGAGGCGCCGCGCGCCAGTGCATGCTCCAGCTCCTCGATCACCAGGATGCCCGCGCCTTCGCCCATGACAAAGCCGTCGCGGTCGCGATCGAACGGGCGCGAGGCGCGCGCGGGCTCGTCGTTGAATCCGCTCGACAGTGCGCGGGCCGCGGCAAAGCCGCCGATGCTGACGATATCGATGCAGGCCTCCGCGCCGCCGCAGATCGCGACATCGGCTTCGCCTGCACGGATCATGCGCGCGGCATCGCCGATCGCCTGGACGCCGGCGGCACAGGCCGTGACCGGTGTGCCCAGCGCGCCCTTGTAGCCGTATTTGATCGAGACGTGGCCGGCGGCGAGATTGGCGAGAAACGAGGGGATGGTGAAGGGCGAGAGCCGGCGCGCGCCGCGCTGCTCGGTGATGCGCACCGCCTCCGCCATTGCCGGGAAGCCGCCGACGCCGGAAGCGATGATCGTCGCGGTTCTCTCCAATGTCGCCGCGTCCTGCGGCGTCCATCTGGCCTGCGCGACCGCTTCTGCGGTGGCGAGCAGGGCGAACAGGATGAAGCGGTCCATCTTGCGCTGGTCTTTTGGCGCGGCAGCTTGCGCGGGGTCGAAGCCGCCTTCGGCATCGTCGGCCTTGTCGGGCACGAGACCGGCAATGCGCGCGGGCAGTGCCTGCGACCATTCCGGCAGAGGGCGCAGCCCACTCTGGCCGGCGAGCAGCCGGCGCCAGGACAGTTCAACACCGCAGCCGAGCGGCGACACCGCTCCCATTCCCGTCACGACGATACGACGCATGTCAGTCTCCAGCCGGCGCAACGGCCGGGTTCATGGCTTTGAGCGAGCCGAGCCGCTTGCGCATCCCGCGGCTGGCGCGGGGACCCGGGACGACGACCGCATTGGCGAGGGTGATCGGACGCATGTCGGCGGCATCGACCACGATCGGATCGAACGGGCGAGCGTCGCTCCGATTCGCCAGCATGATGGATTCGCCCTTGGGCGCGAGATGCCTGTTGCCCCAGGCCAGCAGTGCCACGACCACAGGGAAGAAATCCCGCGCCTTCTCCGTCAGCACATATTCGTACCGCGGCGGCCGTTCGTGATAGCGGCGGCGGATGAACATGCCGCTCTCGGTGAGATGGGCAAGGCGCCGCGACAGGATGTTCGGCGCGATGCCGAGGCTTTGCGAAAATTCGTCGAACTTCGTCGCGCCCTGGAAGGCATC
This sequence comes from Bradyrhizobium sp. 613_E4_N2_2, assembly GCF_052075995.1. Lineage (NCBI taxonomy): Bacteria > Pseudomonadati > Pseudomonadota > Alphaproteobacteria > Hyphomicrobiales > Nitrobacteraceae > Bradyrhizobium > Bradyrhizobium sp. 613_E4_N2_2. Next base: position 7,131,291 of record NZ_CP197234.1, on the reverse strand, counting down.
CCGCAAGATCAGGATGCTCCACCATTCGCCGACCGTCTCCACGGCGCGGCCGACCGGGCATTCCAGGATGGAGGGGGATTTCGGCTGCATGGCGGGAGCGTAGGAGAGTGGCTTGCAAAATGCAAGTCACTGGGCAGGCGGCGGCAGGTAGAGTGAGCGGTGAGGATGCGGAGGCGGGGCTGGCGGTGAGGTGCGCAGCGGGCGAGCGGTGAGTATGTGAAAGCAGGCTGGTGGTGGGATTTAAGGTAGCCGCCGGATAGCCGCTATCGTGCCCCGGACGCAGCGCAGCGCCTCTTGGCGGTGCGCTGCAGAGCCGGGGCCCATGTTGCGGAGAGCCTTGCGTGTCGCTTCCCGGCTCCGCGCAGCAGCGTTTCCCGCTGGAGCGCGTCCGGGACAAGAGAGGGAATGCGCCGTTGCCTAGCTCTCCGTCGTTGCGAGCGCAGCGAAGTAATCCAGACTGTTCCCGCGGAGGGATTCTGGATTGCTTCGCTGCGCTCGCAATGACGACGTGGAAAGAGCGTCAGCCTTTGTCGCCTAGTGCGACCGGGCCAGACAGAACGCGACCACCTGCTCCAGCGCGCTCTTCATCGGTGAGGACGGGAACAGCGCCAGCGCGTCGACGGCCATGGCGCCGTAGTGCTGAGCGCGGCTGAGCGTGTCCTCGAGCGCGCGATGCTTGTTCATCAGGCCCAGGGCGTGGTCGAGGTCGGTGTCGCCGATCTCGCCGCGCTCCAGCGCGCGGATCCAGAAGGCGCGCTCGGTGTCGTTGCCGCGGCGGAAGGCGAGCACGACCGGCAGCGTGATCTTGCCCTCGCGGAAATCGTCGCCGGTGTTCTTGCCGAGCTTGGCGCTCTTGCCGCCATAGTCGAGCACGTCGTCGACGAGCTGGAAGGCGATGCCGAGATTCATGCCGACCGAGCGGCACGCGGTCTGCTCCGCCTTCGGGCGGTTGGCGATCACGGGGCCGACCTCGCAGGCGGCCGCAAACAGCTCGGCGGTCTTGCCGCGGATCACGGCGAGATATTCGTCCTCGGTGGTCGCGGTGTTCTTGGCGGCGGCAAGCTGCATCACCTCGCCCTCGGCGATGGTGGCGGCGGCCGCGGAGAGGATGTCGAGCGCGCGGAGCGAGCCGACCTCGACCATCATGCGGAACGCCTGGCCGAGCAGGAAGTCGCCGACCAGCACGCTCGCCTCATTGCCCCAGAGCATGCGCGCCGACAGCTTGCCGCGGCGCATCTCGCTCTCGTCGACCACGTCGTCGTGAAGGAGCGTCGCGGTATGCATGAACTCGACGCTTGCAGCGAGCTTGATGTGACCGTCGCCGGCGTAGCCGGCGAGGTTGGCCATGGCGAGCGTCAGCATGGGCCGCAGGCGCTTGCCGCCGGAGGAGATGAGGTGGTTGGCGACCTCCGGGATCATGGTGACATCCGACCCGGTCCGCGACAGGATCGTGGCGTTGACGCGCTCCATGTCACCAGCGACAAGGGCAACCAGCTGTTCGATCGACGCGCCGGGAGTTTCGAAAGGTACGATGACGGCCACGCCGGTCTCCAATATTTGCCCCGGAGGGGCTATTCTGATGCAAATACAATAGAAACTGGCAGCGGATGCGGCAAGTGCCGCGGAACCATTGACATTTGCCGCTTTAGCCCCTTTCAGGCAGGAGACCTGCGTTTTGCGTGAACTGGTTCGGACCAACGACATGGTGCTGGTGTCGGCGATCGGCGCGCTGCTCGACGGCGCCAACATCCATCATCTGGTGCTGGACCAGAACATGAGCATTATCGAGGGCTCGCTGGGTATCCTGCCGCGGCGGATCCTGGTCCATGAGGATGACGCCCAGGAGGCCAGGGAGCTCCTCACCGAGGCCGGCCTCAGTCATGAACTGCGCGGCGATGATTGACGTCGTCACAGACTTCACCGAGGACGCCTTTCTCGGCGGGCAATTGCGCTTGAAGCAGAAGCGGTCCGGCCACCGCGCCGGGCATGACGCCATCCTGCTCGCGGCGGCGACGGAAGCGCAGGCGGGCGACCGTGTCGTCGATCTGGGCGCCGGCATCGGCACCGCCGGGCTGGCGCTTGGCCGGCGCGTCGCGGGAATCAGCCTCAGCCAGGTCGAGATCGATCCGGAACTGGCGGAACTCGCGCGCGCCAATGCGGCGGCGAATGCGATCGCCGCGGAGACGATCGTGCTCGACGTTACGGCCGACGCACAGGCGTTTGCGGCTAATGGCCTCGCGCCCGACAGCGTCGACGTGGTGCTGATGAACCCACCCTTCAACGATCCCGCACGCCATCGCGGTTCGTCCGATCAGACGCGCCGCACCGCGCATGTTGCGAGCGAGGAGACGCTGAATGCATGGGTGCATGCGGCGCGGCGCATCCTCCGATCGGGTGGCGCGCTGACCTTGATCTGGCGCGCCGATGGAATCGAGGAGGTTTTGGCAGCGCTGTCACGTGGTTTTGGAAGCCTGTCGATCCTGCCGGTTCACGGCGAGGCAGGACGGCCCGCGATCCGCGTGCTGGTGCGCGCAATCAAAGGCGGCCGGGCTCCGACGCGGCTGCTGCCGGGCCTCATGCTCAACGACGAGTCAGGCGTGCCTAAAAATCAGGTGAGGGAGATTCTGGAAGGGAGGGCGTTCTTGCCGCTGGCGGAGCCGCGACGGCCTACTGCGGAAGCGATTCCGACTGCTGCTCTTGCGGGGTCGTCAGACGGATCGCCATGAACAGCGCACCGACCAGCAGCAACAGCAGATAGATTTTCATGGTGTTCTCCGCTGCCTCATTGCAGCTTCCTAACGGGGAATCTGCAAAACACGTTCCGGGCACTTCCAATGACAGTCGCGTGATAAGAAATGGTTAAGCAGAGGTAACGGCATGGCCGAACAATTGAACGATCGTGAGGGTTCCGGCCTGGCCGACAAGCTCATGCAATATCTGCCGGCGCGCTTCCGTCCCGGCACGGCGGTGGTGCCGGTGGTGCGGCTGTCCGGTGTGATCGGTGCGGTGACGCCGCTGCGCCCGGGCATGACGCTTGCGGGCGTCGCGCGGGTGCTGGAGCGGGCGTTTTCGTACCGGAACGCCAAGGCGGTGGCGCTGGTGATCAATTCGCCCGGCGGCTCGCCGGTGCAGTCGCGCCAGATCTATCTGCGCATCAAGCAGCTCGCGGCGGAGAAGAAGCTGCCCGTGCTGGTGTTCGTCGAGGACGTCGCGGCGTCCGGCGGCTACATGATCGCCTGCGCCGGCGACGAGATCATCTGCGATCCGTCTTCCATCCTGGGCTCGATCGGCGTGGTCGGCGGCAGTTTTGGTTTCCAGGAGGCGATCAGGCGGCTCGGCATCGAGCGGCGGCTCTACACGGCCGGCGCGCACAAGGCGATGCTCGATCCGTTCCTCCCGGAAAACCCCGACGACGTGGCGAAGCTGAAGGCGCTCCAGCGCGAGATCCACCAGATCTTCATCGCGCTGGTGAAGGAGAGCCGCGGCGCGCGGCTGAAAGGCGCCGACGACACCCTGTTCACCGGCGAATACTGGGCCGGCGAGAGTTCGATCGCGCTGGGGCTCGCTGACGGCATCGGCGATCTCCGCTCAACTCTTCGTGCCCGCTATGGCGAGAAGGTTCTCACCCCTGTGATTGCGCCGCCGACCGGTCTGCTCTCGGGCCTTTTGGGGCGGAAATCGCCCGGTGCGGGCCAGCTTTCGGCCATGGAATCAATGGCCGGCCTGCCGGACGAGTTGATCTCGGCGGTCGAGACGCGGGCGATTTGGGCGAAATTCGGGTTCTAGGCGACACCCTCCCGCGCCATTTGGTCCGGGCCGAGCCAATTGCGGCGCGGCCCGGTCTGCGCAAGAATGTCTGTGGGGGCTGAGCACTAGACAAGGATCGACCGATGCCGCCGTTTGTCGCTTTCGCGGGCGTCCTGGGCGGGCTTGCCGTGGTCCGCTGGGCCTACAAGACCGCTGTCCGGATCAACCATGAGCTGGAGGAGATGCGCCTGTCGCGCGTCGCTGAAGCCGCCCATGCCGGGGATATTCAGAAGCTGAAACGTGACCCCGTGACCGGAGCGTATCGGCCCGGCTAGGTAGCGCCACTCGCGTCATGCCCGGGCTTGTCCCGGGCATCCACGTTCTTCGTACCGCGACCAAGGTCGTGGATGGCCGGGACATAGGCGAGCGGAAGTGACGCCGTCCTTCGGACGGCTATGCCCGGCCATGACGGAGCACAGGGCCGCTTTCCAGGCCCCCTTTGCCTTGATTCCCATCCCCGCCGTCGATACGGTCCCGCGCGATTCAACCCCCCCGCGAGAGCCTGATCTGACGATGGACGCCTCATTGCCCGCCCATATGCGCCCGGAACGCTCGTTCCAGGGCTTTATCCTCGCGCTCCAGCGGTTCTGGGCCGAGCAGGGCTGCGTGATCCTGCAGCCCTACGACATGGAAATGGGCGCGGGCACCTTCCATCCGGCGACCACGCTGCGCGCGCTCGGGCCGAAGCCCTGGAACGCCGCCTATGTGCAGCCCTCGCGCCGGCCCAAGGACGGCCGCTACGGCGAGAATCCGAACCGGATGCAGCACTACTACCAGTTCCAGGTGATCATGAAGCCGTCGCCGCCGAATCTTCAGGAGCTGTACCTGAAGTCGCTCGCCGCGATCGGCATCGATTCCGCCGTGCACGACATCCGCTTCGTCGAGGACGATTGGGAGAGCCCGACGCTGGGTGCCTGGGGCTTAGGGTGGGAATGCTGGTGCGACGGCATGGAAGTCAGCCAGTTCACCTATTTCCAGCAGGTCGCGGGATTTGAGTGCGCGCCTGTTGCCGGCGAGCTCACCTATGGGCTCGAGCGCCTCGCGATGTATGTACAGGGCGTTGATCGCGTCTACGACCTCAACTTCAACGGCCGCGAGGGCGACGCCAAGGTGACCTATGGCGACGTGTTCCTGCAGGCCGAGCGTGAATATTCGAAGCACAATTTCGAAGTCGCCGACACCGCGATGCTGTTCGAGCAGTTCAAGATGGCGGAAGCCGCCTGCCGGAAGTACCTCGACGCCGGCTGGCAAAAAAACTCAGAGTCCGGCAAGCGCGAGGCGCACCTGATGGCGCTGCCGGCCTATGACCAGTGCATCAAGGCGAGCCATGTCTTCAACCTGCTCGACGCGCGCGGCGTGATCTCCGTGACCGAGCGGCAGAGCTACATTCTTCGCGTGCGCGAGCTGGCAAAGGCCTGCGGCGAGGCCTGGATCCATACTGAAGCGGGCGGAGCGGCCTGATGCCCGATCTTTTGCTTGAACTGTTCTCGGAAGAAATCCCCGCGCGCATGCAGGCCAAGGCGGCCGACGATCTGCGCCGCATGGTCACCGACAAGCTGGTCGCCGAGGGCCTCGTCTACGAGGGTGCGAAAGCGTTCGCGACGCCGCGCCGCCTTGCACTGACCGTGCATGGCATCCCCGCGCGTCAGCCTGACCTGAAGACCGAACGCCGCGGTCCGAAAATGGGCGCGCCCGATGCGGCCGTGCAGGGTTTTCTGAAGGCGACGGGTCTAAACTCGCTCGACGAAGCCAAGATCCAGCGCGACCCGAAGGGCGACTTCTACATCGCGCTGATCGAAAAGCCCGGCCGCGACGCGATCGACGTGCTCGCCGAGATTCTGCCGGTCATCATCCGCACCTTCCCCTGGCCGAAATCGATGCGCTGGGGCGCGCGCTCCGGAAAACCGGGATCGCTGAGCTGGGTGCGTCCGCTGCACGCGATCACCGCGACGTTCGGGCCCGAAACGGAAGATCCCGATGTCGTCAAATTCTCGATCGACGGCATCGAGACAGGCCAGACCACCTACGGTCATCGCTTCATGGCGCCGGCGGCGATCAACGTACGCCGCTTCGAGGACTACGAAGCGAAGCTGAAGGCCGCCAAAGTCATCCTCGATCCGCAGGCGCGCAAGGACATCATCTTCGCTGACGCCAAGGAGCTGACGTTCGCGCAAGGGTTTGAGCTGGTCGAGGATCAGGTGCTGCTCGACGAGGTTTCGGGCCTCGTCGAATGGCCCGTCGTCATGATGGGATCGTTCGAGCCGGAATATCTCGCGATCCCGGAAGAGGTGATCCGCGCCACCATCCGCAACAACCAGAAGTGCTTCGTCGTCAGGGATTCCAAGACGGGCAAGCTGACCAACAAGTTCGTCCTCACCGCCAATATCGAGGCGGCCGACGGCGGCAAGACTATCGTATCAGGCAACGAGCGCGTGATCCGTCCGCGCCTGTCGGATGCGAAGTTCTTCTATGAGACGGACCTGAAGACGAAGCTCGAGGATCGGCTGCCGAAGTTCGAGCAGATCGTGTTCCACGAGAAGCTCGGGACTCAGGCTGCGCGCATCAAACGCATCGAACGTCTCGCCGCCGAGATCGCGCCTTTGGTCGGTGCCGATGTCGCGAAGGCCACGCGTGCCGCGCATCTCGCCAAGGCCGATTTGCTGACCGAAGTCGTCGGTGAATTCCCGGAAGTGCAGGGCTTGATGGGCAAGTACTACGCGCTGGCCCAGGGCGAGGATGCCTCTGTCGCCGCCGCGTGCGAGGAGCACTACAAGCCGCAGGGCCCCGCGGATCGCGTACCCACCGATCCGGTCAGCGTTGCGGTCGCACTTGCAGACAAGATCGACACGCTCGTCGGCTTCTGGGCGATCGACGAGAAGCCGACCGGCAGCAAGGACCCGTATGCGCTGCGGCGCGCGGCGCTGGGCGTGATCAGGCTGATCGCTGAGAACAACCTGCGTCTGTCGCTCATGAAGGTGGCAGCATCTGCACTCGCGGGCCTGTCGGTGAAGTCGGCCGATACGGAGAAGCTTCCAAGCGATCTCCTCGCCTTCTTCGCCGATCGCCTGAAGGTCCAGCTGCGCGAGCAGGGCGCACGGCACGATCTCGTCGACGCCGTGTTCGCCCTCGGCGGCCAGGACGATCTCCTGATGATCGTCCGCCGCGTCGAGGCGCTCGGCAAGTTCCTCGAGAGCGATGACGGCAAGAACTTGCTCGCTGGTATCAAGCGCGCCAGCAACATCCTCGGCATCGAGGAGAAGAAGGACAAGCGCGCGTTCGACGGTGCGCCGGATGCTGCGCTCTATGGCCTCGATGAGGAGAAGGCGCTGGCGAAGGCGATCGGCGAGGTGCAGGCGGAAGCAAGCGCTGCCGTCGCCAGGGAAGACTTTGCCGCCGCGATGAGCGCGATGGCAAAGCTGCGTCCGCCGGTCGATGCGTTCTTCGAGAAGGTTCGCGTCAACGACGACGATCCGAAGGTGCGTGAAAACAGGCTGAAGCTGCTCAACGAGATCCGCAGCGCCACGCGTGCGGTCGCGGATTTCTCGAAGATTCAGGATTGAGGCGGGGCCACAACAACGGTGTCATTCCGGGGCGTGCGAAGCACGAGCCCGGAATCCATTGAGCCGCGCGTGACGTAGAGAAATGGATTCCGGGCTCGCGCGAAGTGGCGCGCCCCGGAATGACGACCACACAAAAAAGCCCCGCCCGGCGGGGGGAGAACCGGGCGGGGCCTGATGTCCGTACTTCGCGATGCGCGCCAGCCTGATTGAAGTGACACGCCGGACATCGAGTTGATCGGAAGCGTTTTCAAGCGAAGTGGATACCGGTTCGCGTGAAGAAAACGCGTTCAGACGAGAATCTAATCCATCACCTCGACGACGCGCCGCGAGCGCGGCTCGACCAGCACGGTTGCGCCGTTTACGACGGTGTAGCGGTAGGTGGTGGCGCCGAAACGTTGCGGCACGTCATAATAAGTGACGCCGCTTTCAGGTAAGGTGGCGCCGACCACCACGCGATCCGGGACACGGAAGGCCGGCACACGTTGCTCGACGACATATTCGCGGAATGCCGGCCTCTGTTCGACCGCAATCGTCGGGCCGCTGTCGACGACAACAGGCGCGCGGCCAACGGTGAGACCGGATTGCGCAGACGCTGCGATCGGCGAGCCGAGCGCGGCGCCAAGCGCAGCGAGGGCGAGAATCCTGTTCCGCATGGGCAACTCCTTCGAACTGATTTCAGCCGGCGCTACTGGCGCGACCGGTTGCCAATGCATGTCCCCTTCGCAATGTTCCGGGAAAAGCCCTGCCGCATCAGCGGCAATTTCGGGCAGTTTTCGCGAAGCCGGGAACCTGTTCGCGCCTTGTGCGTCTCTACCCGCGGAACCCGGTCCGGTATGATCCAGCCGCGATTCGCCTCACGTCACGGAAAGACAATTCATGCACATCACCGTCGCCCACATCTCGCCGCTTCTGTCGCTGCTTGCGGGCGTGCTCATCCTGATCATGCCGCGCCTTCTCAACCTGATCGTCGCGATCTTTCTCATCATAAATGGTGCGATCGGGCTCGGATTGTTGAAGTGGCTCCATCTCTAGGCCTTCATTTTCCGGAACTCTTCGACTTGCGCGGGCCTGCCCAAAGTGGTGTAAGGCGCGCGATTTCCCTTTCCTCTCGCAGGTTGTGTGCAAGCTATGGCCAAAGCCGCCTCGAAGCCCAATAAAACTCCAGCGAAAACGCCAGCGAAATCAAAGTCCTCCGCCGCGGCGAAAGCCGCGCCGGCGGCTCGCAAGGCGCTCGCCAAGAGCACCTTGAAGAGCGCCCCGAAGCCGGTCGCCAAGGCGGCTGTAAAGTCGGCTGCAAAGCCCGCTCCGAAGCCCGCGGCGAAGGCTGCGACCAAGTCGGCTGCGCCGAAGGTTGCCGTGAAGCCCGCCCCCAAAAAGGCCGCGCCCGCCAAGGCGGCGCCAGCCGCGGCCAAGGCCGGCAAATGGGTGTTCACGTTCGGCGACGGCAAAGCCGAGGGCCGGACGGAGATGCGCGACCTGCTTGGCGGCAAGGGCGCCAACCTCGCCGAGATGGCCAATCTCGGCCTTCCCGTGCCTCCCGGCTTCACCCTCCCGACCTCGGTCTGCACCTACTTCTACGCACACGACAAGTCCTATCCGAAGGAATTGCAGTCGCAGGTTGAGAAGGCGCTCGACCATGTCGGCAAGTTGACCGGCAAGGTGTTCGGCGACGTCAAGAACCCGCTGCTCGTCTCCGTGCGCTCCGGCGCGCGTGCCTCGATGCCGGGCATGATGGACACCGTGCTCAATCTCGGCCTCAACGACGAGACCGTGGAAGCGCTGTCGGAACTGTCGGGCGACCGTCGCTTCGCCTATGACAGCTATCGCCGCTTCATCACGATGTATTCGGACGTGGTGCTCGGCTTCGAGCATCATCACTTCGAGGAAATCCTCGACACCTTCAAAGACAGCCAGGGCTATTCGCTCGATACGGACCTCAGCGCCGAGGACTGGGTCGGGCTGGTCGGCAAGTACAAGGACGCGGTCGCGCGCGAGACCGGCAAGGATTTCCCGCAGGACCCGCACGACCAGCTCTGGGGCGCGATCGGCGCGGTGTTCTCATCCTGGATGAACGCGCGTGCGGTGACCTATCGCAGGCTGCACGACATTCCGGAATCCTGGGGCACCGCGGTCAACGTGCAGGCCATGGTGTTCGGCAATATGGGCGAGACGTCGGCGACCGGCGTTGCCTTCACCCGCAACCCCTCGACCGGCGAGAGCAAGCTCTACGGCGAATTCCTGATCAACGCGCAAGGCGAGGACGTGGTGGCGGGCATCCGCACGCCGCAGGACATCACCGAGGAAGCGCGCAAGGAATCCGGTTCCGACAAGGCGTCGATGGAAGCGGCGATGCCGGAAGCCTTCAAGGAGCTGACGCGGATCTACACGCTGCTCGAGAAGCACTACCGCGACATGCAGGACATGGAGTTCACGGTCGAGCAGGGCAAGCTGTGGATGCTCCAGACCCGCGGCGGCAAGCGCACCGCCAAGGCGGCGCTGCGCATCGCGGTCGAGCTCGCCAATGAAGGGCTGATCTCGAAGAAGGAAGCGGTGACGCGGATCGATCCCGCCTCGCTCGACCAGCTGCTGCATCCGACCATCGATCCCGACGCCAAGCGCGACGTGATCGCGACCGGCCTGCCGGCCTCGCCCGGTGCTGCCTCCGGCGAGATCGTGTTCTCCTCGGACGAGGCGGCCAAGCTCCAGGCCGACGGGCGCAAGGTGATCCTGGTCCGCATCGAGACCAGCCCGGAAGACATCCACGGCATGCACGCCGCCGAAGGCATCCTGACCACCCGCGGCGGCATGACCTCGCACGCGGCGGTGGTCGCGCGCGGCATGGGCAAGCCCTGCGTCTCCGGCTGCGGCACCATCCGCGTCGATTACGGCCGCGGCACCATGAGCATCGGCTCCCGCACCTTCAAGACCGGCGACGTCATCACCATCGACGGCTCGCTCGGCCAGGTGCTCGCCGGCCGCATGCCGATGATCGAGCCGGAGCTGTCCGGCGAGTTCGGCACGCTGATGAAATGGGCCGACCAGGTCCGCAAGATCGGCGTGCGCGTCAACGGCGACACGCCGGAGGATGCGCGCACCGCGATCAAGTTCGGCGCGGAAGGCATCGGCCTGTGCCGCACCGAGCACATGTTCTTCGAGGAGACGCGCATCCGCACGGTGCGCGAGATGATCCTCTCCGAGGACGAGCAGTCGCGCCGCGCCGCGCTGGCCAAGCTGCTGCCGATGCAGCGCGCCGACTTCGTCGAGCTGTTCGAGATCATGAAGGGCCTGCCCGTCACGATCCGACTTCTGGATCCTCCCCTCCATGAATTCCTGCCGCACACCCATGCCGAGGTCGAGGAAGTGGCGCGCGCCATGAACACCGACCCGCGGCGCCTGGCCGACCGTGCGCGCGAGCTCTCGGAGTTCAATCCGATGCTCGGCTTCCGCGGCTGCCGCATCGCAATCGCCTATCCTGAAATCGCCGAGATGCAAGCGCGTGCGATCTTCGAAGCCGCAGTCGAGGCCGAGAAGCGCACCGGCAAGGCCGTCGGCCTCGAGGTGATGGTGCCGCTGATCGCCACCAAGGCCGAGCTCGACCTCGTCAAGGCGCGCATCGATGCCACCGCGAAAGCCGTGATGCGCGACACCAACACCAAGATCGCCTACCAGGTCGGCACCATGATCGAGCTGCCGCGCGCCTGCCTGCTCGCGGCCGAGATCGCCGAGAGCGCGGAGTTCTTCTCGTTCGGCACCAACGACCTCACGCAGACCACCTACGGCATCAGCCGCGACGATGCCGCGAGCTTCCTCGGGACCTACGTGTCCAAGGGCATCCTCCCGGTCGATCCCTTCGTCGCGCTCGACCAGGAAGGCGTCGGCGAGCTCGTCAAGATCGGCGTCGCGCGCGGCCGCAAGACGCGCCCGAAGCTCAAGGTCGGCATCTGCGGCGAGCACGGCGGCGATCCCGCCTCCGTCGCCTTCTGCCACGATATCGGCCTCGACTACGTCTCCTGCTCACCCTACCGCGTGCCGATCGCCCGTCTCGCCGCGGCGCAGGCGGCGCTCGGCAAGGCGATCGCGAGCCAGGCGTAAGCCGATTTGAAATGTTGAATGCGAAGAGGCGGGGCTAGGCCCCGCCTCTTTCATTTGAGGCGACACTCCACCCACACTTCATTTGCGAGCGCCCACACTCACTGTCATCGCCCGGCTTGACCGGGCGATCCAGTACGCCGAGGCCGTTGTGGTTGAGCGGACAGGCCGCGGCGTACTGGATGCCCCGGTCAAGCCGGGGCATGACACCGATGAAGCGGACACACTGCGCAAAAACAACGGAACTCGTCACGCGTCCCGTAATGATACGCGCGCGCAAGAGTTCCTTCACCATTCGCGTTGACCGAATGTTTACCGCTTTACGAGAGGCGGCGTTTACCAACGTGCATCATTGCCCGTGAAAACACCTGCAATCGCTTGAGTGTGCCGCACGCGCAACGCCGATTAACGCCCCGGCAACCTAAATTGGATATTGACGATAAAGATCGAATTGTACGGACGTACTGCGGTTCGATTTTTCTGGCGTAAGCGTAGCGTGAGCGTGTCGATGTCAGTGTTGCGTAACCATCCGAAGGGCGCGCGGTTCGCGTCCTTCGGAATCGGTCTCTGCATCTTCGCATTGATGCCGAGAGAGACCGGCTATCAGGATATCGCGTCGTTGCTGGCGCGTCAGCCCGGCGTCGCCGAGCGCTGGCAGAAGCAGGTGTTTTCCGCCGCGTCCTCGATCCAGCTCGCCACCTACAGCTTTTCCCGTCCGATCGGCACGTCGCTTCCGCAGAGCGCGATGGTTCGCCTCGCGAGCCTCGATGGTCGCGACGTCACCGGCGCGATCGGCCGCAATCCTGCGCTTCAGACGCCGCCGCGCTACCAGGCCGCCGATTTTCCCAAGGTCGATCGCTCCATGAAGGGGGATCGCCTCGCAAGCGTCACACCCACGCAGGCTCCCGAGACGACCGCACCATCGGCCGCGCCGGCACAGCAAGATCCCGCGACATCGAACAGCTCGGTGTTCGGCGCCAAGACCGCCGCGTTGCCGCAAATCATGTCGCCGGAGTCCGCGGCGGCGCTCGATCCCGAGCTTCAGGAAGCGCTGCGTGCGCCGCCGCTGCCGCAATATGCCAATCCGCCACAAGCCAGCGACGCAGCGCGCGCGTTCGCGGTCCAGCCGCTCGAGGCGCTGAAGCGGGCGACCCTTCCGGACGCAGCGCCGCGCGATCCCTTCCGCGTCAAGACCTCGAACCTGTTTTTCGGGAGCTCCTCGCTCGGCGGCAATCTCGAGAGCATCGAGAGCTGGCAGCCCGGCGCCGAGCCGCTGATCGTGATGCCCGATCCTGATATGAAGGTGACGGCCGCGCTGTCGCCGCCGTCGGCCGAGATCGCCAGGGACATCGAAAGCGGCGAGAGCGTCGCGCCGAAGGGCGAGGTCAACGCCGACAACCAGCGCGCCAGATCGCCGGCGGAGCGGCTCGCGCTCGACGACAAGTCGCGCGCAAAGGCCGAGAAGTGTCTCGCCGAAGCCGTCTATTTCGAATCGCGCGGCGAGGCCGTGCGTGGCCAGATGGCGGTTGCGCAAGTCGTGATGAACCGCGTCTTCTCCGGCAAATATCCGGACACCGTGTGCGGCGCGGTCTATCAGAACAAGCACCGCCATTTGGCGTGTCAGTTCACATTCGCCTGCGACAACAATGCCGATGTGATCCGCGAGCCCGAGATGTGGGAGCGCGCGAAAAAGATTTCGAAGGCGATGCTCGACGGCCAGATCTGGCTGCCCGAAGTGGGCAAGTCCACGCACTACCACGCCTACTGGGTGCGTCCGTCCTGGGTCGCCGAGATGAAGAAGATGTACAAGACCGGCGTCCACACCTTCTATCGCCCGCGCGCCTGGGGCGACGGCAGCGAAGAACCGAGCTGGGGCACCCCGGCCCAGACCGCCGCGCTCTCCGCCGAGCTCGCCCAGGAAGCCAAGAGCTCCGCCGAGATGGGTGTGAGCGAGCGAAGGTAATCATTCACGGAAGTTCGTCATGCCCGGGCTTGTCCCGGGCATCCACGTTCTTTGTGTTGCGAGGCGAGGCGTGGACGGCCGGGACAAGCCCGGCCATGACGGTGTGGCTCACGCCTCGATATCCAGCGCGCAGTCGAAGTTCGGCGCTGAATGCGTCAGCGCGCCGGATGAGGCGTAGTCGACGCCGGTCGCCGCGATGGCCGCGATCGAGTCCAGCGTGACGCCGCCGGATGCCTCCAGCTGGAGGCATCCCTCGTTGAGCCTGACGGCCTCGCGCAGCGTCGCGAGGTCCATGTTGTCGAGCAGCACGGCATCGGCGAGCCCGGTGCCGAGCACCTCGCGGAGTTGCGCGAGCGTATCGACCTCGATCTCGATCTTGACGAGATGACCGGCATGGGCACGAGCGCGCTCCAGAACCGGGCGGATGCCGCCGGCGACCGCGATGTGGTTGTCCTTGATCAGGATCGCATCGTCGAGCCCGAAGCGGTGGTTGAAGCCGCCGCCGCAGCGCACGGCGTATTTCTCCAGCGCCCGCAATCCCGGCGTGGTTTTTCGCGTGCAGCAGATGCGCATTTTGGTGCCTTCGGTGCGCGCGACATAGTCCGCCGTGAGCGTCGCGACGCCCGAGAGGCGGCCGACGAAATTCAGCGCGGTCCGCTCCGCCGTGAGGATGGCGCGCGCCGGGCCCGTGATCGTCAGCACGTGCTGGCCGCGGGCAATCCGTGCGGCGTCGCGGACATGTGCGCGCACCTCGATGTCGGGTGAGAGCTTTTGCAGCGTCGCCAGCGCCAGCGGCAAGCCGGCGATCACGCCAGACTGGCGGGCGACCAGGATCGCCTGCGCCTTGGTCGTCTCCGGGATCGTTGCAAGCGAGGTGATGTCGCCGGCGCGGCCGAGATCCTCGTCGAGTGCGCGATGCACGGCCTCGTCGATCGCAAGCGGCGACAGGAAGGCGTCGGGATAGAGCAGTGACGTCGGGGTGATCATGGGGGACTCCATCAGGCGGTCATCGGTCGGGCGGTGCGTGGCAGCGGACGCTCGCTCAGGCTCTCCGCGATCTCACGTGCCTCCGTGAGCGTCGTCGTCGTTCTCTGTGCCAGCGCCGGGACATCGGCCGGATGGTCGGAGCGGAAATGCGCGCCGCGGCTCTCGCGCCGGCTCCAGGCGGAAGCTGCGACGAGCAGGGCTGACGCCGCCATGTTGCGGAGTGCGATGCTTGCGGGCCCGCGTTCGACTGCGGCGAAGCTGCGCACGGCCTCCGCAAGCCCGTCACTGTTGCGGATCACGCCGACATGCGCGCTCATCATCGTTCGCAACCGCTTCACGGTGGCAGCGTCCGGCGTGCCGCCACGCGATGTCACCAACGCATCGGGAAGGCGGGCAGGCGAGGGGATCGCGCGGCCGGCGATGTCGTCGGCGATGCGGGCGGCGTAGACCACGGCCTCCAGCAGCGAATTCGAGGCGAGCCGGTTGGCGCCGTGCGCGCCGGTGGACGACACTTCGCCGCCGGCCCAGAGCCCGTCGATCGAGCTGCGGCCGCGCTCGTCCACTGCGATGCCGCCCATGTGGTAATGCGCCGCCGGCGCGATCGGGATGGCCTGCGTGGCGGGATCGATGCCGGCCGCGATGCAGCTTGCATGCACGGTCGGGAATTTGTCGGCGAAGCGCGCACCGAGCGCCTGCCGGGCATCGAGAAAGGCACCGCGCCCGGCCGCGATTTCGGCGAATACGCCGCGGGCCACGATGTCGCGCGGAGCGAGCTCTGCGAGCGGATGGAGCGCCGTCATGAAACGCTCGCCATCGCCGTTGATCAGCGTTGCCCCTTCGCCGCGCAGCGCTTCGGTTGCGAGCGGCGCCGGATCGCGGCCGACCATGATGGCGGTCGGGTGGAACTGCACGAATTCAGGGTCGGCGATGACTGCGCCGGCGCGCGCGGCGATCGCAAGGCCGGAGCCGCTGGCCTCAGGCGGGTTGGTGGTGACGGCATAGAGATGGCCGAGGCCGCCGGTCGCCAGCACCACCGCGCGAGAGGCCAGCAGGAGCGGACGTGCAGCGGGATTGCCGGCCTCGCGCAATTTAAGGCCGGTGACGGCGCCGTCCTCGGTCAACAGCGCTTCGGCGACGAGCCCTTCGATCAGTCGGATCGACGGCGTGCGGCGTACGGCCTCGCTCAGTGCCGCGATGATCGCGGCTCCGGCCCCGTCGCCGCGCACATGCACGATGCGCCGCGCCGAATGCGCGGCCTCGCGGCCGACAGCGAGCTTGCCTTCGAGGTCGCGGTCGAACGGCACGCCATAGGCGAGTAGGTCATGAATGCGTGGCGCCGCCTCGCGCGCGATGCCGAGTGCGACCGCTTCATCGACAAGACCGCCGCCGACGGCGATGGTGTCAGCGGCGTGCGCCTCCGGGCTATCGCCTTCGGCCACGGCCGCAGCGATGCCGCCCTGCGCCCATGCGGACGACGCCCCTTGTCCGAGCGGGGCGGCCGAGATCAGCGTTACCGGCCGCGGCGCGAGCTTCAGTGCACAAAAGAGTCCGGCGAGGCCACCGCCGACGATGACGACGTCATCGGTGCTGCGGGTGAGATTGTGGATGTTGTCTTGCATGTTCTGCGCTCAATTCTTCAGATTGATCATCCGCTCGACCGAACGCCGCGCGCGTTTCGCGAGCGCGGGATCGATCGTGACCTGCTCGCCAAGCGTGAGCAGGCTGTCCAGAATGTTGGCGAGCGTGATACGCTTCATGTGCGGGCAGAGATTGCAGGGGCGGAGCATCTCCACGTCAGGCAGCTCGGCGCGGACATTGTCGGCCATCGAGCATTCCGTGATCATGACTAGCCGCCGTGGCCGCCGCTCGCGCACCCAGTTGATCATGTGCGCGGTCGAGCCGGTGAAATCGGCTTCCGCCAGCACGTCAGGCGGACATTCGGGATGCGCGATGATCTGCACGGACGGGTCGGCGTCGCGATAGGCGCGCAGCTCCTCGCCCGTAAAGCGCTCGTGCACCTCGCAGGCGCCCTTCCAGGCGATGATCTTCACGTCGGTCTTCGAGGCGACATACGTTGCAAGGTAGCGATCGGGCAGGAAGATCACGGTCGGTGCGTTCAGGCTCTCGACCACTTGCACCGCGTTCGACGAGGTGCAGCAGATGTCGACCTCGGCCTTCACCTCTGCGGAGGTGTTGACATAGGCGACGACAGGCACGCCGGGAAATTTTTCGCGGAGCAGGCGAACGTCCGCGCCCGTGATGCTGTCCGCGAGCGAGCAGCCGGCGCGGCTATCTGGGATCAGCACCGTCTTGTCCGGGTTGAGCAGCTTTGACGTCTCCGCCATGAAGTGCACGCCGCATTGCACGATGATGTCGGCCTTCACCTTGGTCGCTTCGACCGCGAGCTGCAGCGAGTCGCCGCCGATGTCGGCGACGCAATGAAAGATCTCCGGCGCCTGATAGTTGTGCGCGAGGATGACCGCGCCCCGGGCCTGCTTCAGCTCGTTGATCGCCTTGATCGTCGGCGCCATCAGCGGCCACTCGATCGGGGGGATCACGTGCTTCACGCGCTCATAGAGCGGTGCAGTGGCCCGCTCGACGTCCGCAGTCCATTCCAGTGAGGGCTTCGGCAGCGCGGGGCCGGTTCGCGCTGCTATGGCGCGCGGAGGGGCGGGGACTTGGCCCTGCGGCCGGTTGGCAAAGTCGTCGGGGCCGTAAATTCCAGTGATGGGCATCGAAGCCTCCCGTGAATGCTAATTATGCTCCATGTGAGTATATATAGGGTCTGAGAAATCCGGCCGAGAGGGCCGGTGGGTCTCGCTAGAGCTCACATATACTCAATCTGAGTAAATCAAAGATAACACGCGCCTGAGCAGGCCGCTAGCCCCAGCCGCACACATTCCCGTCAAATCGCGCCCGGCGCGTCGGGGAGGGCCGCGATGAAACGCAATGCTCCGGCGGCAGCCCTTCGTGGAACGCAATCATTTTTGACTTGGGATCTTCATGCATTTGCATTAAACGCCTGACTCGCGGTTGCCTATTCCGGATCCGCCAGCGACTGATGAGGAACCCATGTCCACTCAAGCGGGCGAACTCGGTCCGGTCTCGCGTTCCTCCACCTGGCGCACCCCGGCGATCATCATTCTCTGCGGTTGTGCCATTGGCATGCTCGGCTTCGGCCCGCGCTCGGCGCTCGGGTTCTTCGTGCAGCCGATGAGCCACGAATTCGCCTGGGGTCGCGACGTGTTCGGCCTCGCGATCGCTTTCCAGAATTTGCTGTGGGGATTGGGCCAGCCCCTTGCCGGCGCGGTCGCCGATCGCTTCGGCCTGTTCCGGGTGATGTGTGTCGGCGCGCTGCTTTACGCCGGCGGCCTGCTGCTGATGCGCTATTCCTCGACGCCGCTGTCGCTGAATCTCGGCGCGGGCGTGATGGTTGGCTTTGGTCTCGCCGGCTGCTCGTTCAACCTGGTGCTGTCGGCCTTCACCAAGCTGTTGCCGGCCGAGAAGCGCGGCCTCGCGCTCGGTGCCGGCACCGCGGCGGGCTCGTTCGGGCAGTTCCTGTTCGCGCCCATTGGCGTCGCGCTGATCGACAATTTCGGCTGGCAGCAGGCGCTCACCGTGTTCGGCTTCCTGATGCTGCTGATCATCCCGCTGTCGCTGGCGCTCTCGACGCCGCCGGTGGCAACCACGGCCAACACGGCGCCGGCGGATGAGCAGACCTTTACGAAAGCGCTCGCCGAAGCCTTCGGCCATCGCTCCTATGTGTTGCTGGTGCTCGGCTTCTTCACCTGCGGCTTCCAGCTCGCCTTCATCACCGTGCATCTGCCGGCGTTCCTGGTCGATCGCGGCATCTCGACGCAAACCGGCGGCTGGGTGATCGCGGCGATCGGCCTGTTCAACATCATGGGATCGCTGAGCGTCGGCTATCTCCAGAACTCGCTGCCGAAGCGCTACATCCTCTCCGCGATTTATTTCACGCGCGCGCTTGCGACGCTCGCCTTCATCTCGTTCCCGATCACGCCGTTCTCGGCGATCGCATTCGGTGCGGTCTCCGGTCTGACCTGGCTGTCGACGGTGCCGCCGACCTCGGCGCTGGTGGCGCTGATGTTCGGCACGCGCTGGCTCGCCACGCTCTATGGCTTCGCCTTCGTCAGCCATCAGGTCGGCGGCTTCCTCGGCGTCTGGCTCGGCGGCATCGTGTTCGAAAAGTTCGGTTCCTATACGCCGATCTGGTGGCTCTCGATCCTGTTCGGCGTGCTGTCCGCGCTGATCAATCTTCCGATCGTCGAGAAACCGGTTCAGCGAGCGGTTGCGCAGCCTGCCTGATCGGCTAAACATCCCCTGAAACAAGTCCAGGAGTTCAGTCGTGGCCACATTCAAGGCGATCCGGATCGACAAGGCGGACAAGGGCACCACCGCCGCACTCACGCAGTTCGACGACGCCGAACTGATGGACGGTGATGTCACGGTCGGCGTGGAATGGTCGACGCTGAACTACAAGGATGGCCTCGCGCTCACCGGCAAGGCGCCGGTGGTGCGTCGCTTCCCGATGATCGCCGGCATCGATTTCGCCGGCACGGTTGAAACCTCCTCCCATCCGCAATGGAAGGCGGGCGACAAGGTCGTCTGCACCGGCTGGGGCGTGGGCGAGACCCATCTCGGTGCCTATGCCGAGAAGGCGCGGGTCAAGGGCGACTGGCTGGTCGCCTTGCCGCAGGGCCTGTCGGCGCGCGACGCCATGGCGATCGGCACGGCCGGCTTCACCGCGATGCTGTCGGTGCTGGCGCTGGAGAAGCACGGCCTGTCGCCGAAGAGCGGCCCTGTGGTGGTGACGGGCGCGGCCGGCGGCGTCGGCTCGGTCGCCACCGCCGTGCTCTCGAAGCTCGGTTATCACGTCATCGCCTCGACCGGCCGCGCCTCGGAAGCCGACTATTTGAAAGAGATCGGTGCGGCCGAGATCATCGACCGCAATGAATTGTCGGCGGCGGCCAAGCCCCTCGCCAAGGAGCGCTGGGCGGGCGGCGTGGACAGCGTCGGCTCGACCACGCTCGCGAATCTCCTGTCGATGACGAAGTATGGCGGCGCAATCGCGGCGTGCGGCCTGGCGGCCGGCATGGACCTGCCGTCTTCTGTCGCACCCTTCATTTTGCGCGGGGTGTGCCTTCTCGGCATCGATTCCGTGATGTGCCCGATCGAGCCGCGGAAAGCCGCCTGGCAGCGTCTGGCCTCGGATCTGGATCGGACAAAACTATCTGAAATTACTCATGAAATTCCGATCGAGGAAGTTTCGGAATGGGGCGCGAAAATACTCGCCGGCCAGGTCCGCGGCCGCATCGTGGTAAAAATTGTCTAACGGCGTTCAGACTTTACCAACCAAGCTGCTTCAATGTTGCCTTGGTTAGTATGGTAAGCAGCGGGTAAAGAGATAAGGCATCGCCCGCGCTGGGGTTGGTTCGGAGTTGAGCATGCTTGCGCGTATTGTGTTGGGGGCTGTCACGGCGGCAGCGACGTTTGTGCCGGCCATTGCAGGAAGCATGAACGCCGACGAGGCGCGCCGCTTCGTTGCCGGCAAGGTGTTCGCGTTCACCTGCTTCGACGGTACCCGCGGCGCAGGCCGCATCCTCGACGACCTTGGCGCCGCCGGCGCGGTGCAGTTCTCGGGCGCAGGCCCGGTGAAGCATCTCCGCCTGCCCGGCAACACGCTCCAGATCCGCGGGCAGAACGTCTGCGCCTCGATCAAGGGCATTCCGTTCGAGCCCTGCTTCAACCTGGAAAAGACCGACGATCGCAGCTTCCGCGGCTCGGTGTCGGGCATGGGCTTCGCCTATTGCGACTTCCACCACCAGGGCGGCAATCAGATGCTGATGGCGCGCGCCGTGGCGCGTCCGCGTTCGCTGCGCTCTTCGGAGCGCACCGGTTCGGTCGCTGCGTCCAATACTGAAGTCGCCGCGCGCGTCGAGACGCCGCGTGTCGAGAGCAGCCGGCTCGAGCCGGTGAAGTCCGAAGCCAGATCGGAGCCCGCCAGGAACGACGCTCCGCTGGAATTGCGCCGCTCGACCCAGTGAGCTGGCTGCGCGGGACCGCCCGCGCATTTTGTCGTTGAAAATATTCATCGGTCACCAAGCCGCCGCGCCGTAGTCATACGGACGGCGGCTTTCATGCCTTGGTAGCGACTCGCGTCCCAGTTTGCGCAGGGCCGGGGGGTGCAAGGGTACTACGATGTCGCTGTATTTCTTTCGCATCAGCACCGGTCGTTATTCCGGCGCCGCCGACCAGCCGTACGAGTTCGAGGATCGCGCCGCCGCTTGGGCCGAGATGAGCGAGGTCTGCGCCAACCTGCTCGGCAGCATCGCGCGCAACCTGAAGCCGAACGCGAAGTGGAGCATGGAGCTGCTCGACGAGAACAAGAAGCCGGTCTTCCGCGTCAGCCTGGTCGGTGAGACCGTGTGCTGATGACCGCGAACGGGCAACCGTTAACGGACGCCAGCGCGTGCAAATCCGCGAGTTCCATTTCATTGCACGTGAAAAGTGTGCAACTGCAGTAGTTTAAGCACGATTTCAGTATTTCTACCCAGGCTGCCGCGGCCACCCTTAACGTTAATGAGTAACCTCGCGGTTAGCCTTCCCGGACTGTTCACGCGCGTCGGCGCGGCAATGCGTATCCGGGGATTATGTCGATGATGTTCATTCAGAACCTGCGAATTGGCACCAAGCTCGCTGTGACCTCGGCACTCACCATCGCGCTCGTCGCGCTGATGATCGTCCTCCAGATGAACGGCGACGCTGCGGTTCAGAAGCTCAGCAATGGGGCATCGGGGCAGCAGTCGATCGCGCAAAGCGCCGCGGAAGCCAAGGCGTCGGTCCGCGGGATGCAGATCGGCATTCGTGACATCCTGAGCTCCACGTCGCCGGCCGAGTTGCAGAAGGCCGTCACCTATTTCAACGATCGGCAGACCGCGGCCCTGAAATTCGCGGACGAGATGGCGAAGCTGTCGCGCTCGCCGGAGAATCACAAGCGGATCGACCGCCTGATCGTGTTGGTCGGCAATTTCAGCAAGGGGCAACAGCAGATCGAAGCGATCCGCAAGCAGGAGCTCGCCCTGAGCGCGAAGAAGGACGGTGAAGCCGCAGCGCCGCTCGCAAAGCTCGTGGCCGAGGTCGACCGCATCCGCAAGGAGATGCTGGCGCCGATCAACGAAGAGATCTCGGAGCTGACCAACGAGATCATCAACTTTGCCAAGCAGAAGAGTTCCGAAGCCCGCGCCGAAGCCGAAGCTGAGGCCGCGTCCGTCGCGCGGACCTCGTTCGTCGCCGGCGTGCTGGTCGCGCTGGTTTTGATCGGGGCGTGCATCTTCTCCGTCTTCAGCATTGCGCGGCCCATGCGCGCATTGACGGCGGCGATGGAGAAGCTCGCCGGCGGCGATTTCTCCGTGGTGCTGCCGGGCCTCGGCCGCAAGGACGAGGTCGGCGAAGTCGCCGGTGCCGTCGAGAAATTCAAGATCGTGTCCGAACAGAAGGCGCGAGAGGACGCGGAAGCCAAGTCGCGGCAGGATCAGCTCGCGGCCGAGCAGCGCAAGTCCGAGATGCGCAGGCTCGCCGACAGCTTCGAAGGCGCCGTCGGCGAGATCGTCGGTACGGTGTCGTCGGCTTCCACGGAGCTTGAAGCATCCGCCACCACGCTCACCTCGACCGCGGAGCGCACGCAGCAGCTCACCACCGTGGTCGCGGCGGCCTCCGAAGAGGCCTCCACCAACGTGCAGTCGGTGGCGTCGGCAACGGAGGAGCTGTCGTCGTCGATCACCGAGATCAGCCGCCAGGTGCAGGAATCTGCGCGCGTCGCCAGCGAGGCGGTCGGCCAGGCCCGCACCACGACCGACCGTGTCAGCGAGCTGTCGAAGGCGGCGACGCGGATCGGCGACGTCGTGGAGCTGATCAACACCATCGCCGGCCAGACCAACCTGCTGGCGCTCAACGCCACGATCGAGGCCGCGCGCGCCGGCGAAGCGGGCCGCGGTTTTGCCGTGGTCGCCTCCGAAGTCAAGGCGCTCGCCGAGCAGACCGCGAAGGCGACCGGCGAGATCGGCCAGCAGATCGCCAGCATTCAGGCCGCGACCGAGCATTCGGTCGGCGCCATCAGGGACATCAGCGACACCATCGAGAAGCTGTCGGAGATCTCCTCGGCGATCGCCGCTGCGGTCGAAGAGCAGGGCGCCGCGACGCAGGAAATCTCCCGCAACGTGCAGCAGGCGGCGGAAGGCACCCATCAAGTGTCGTCCAACATCACCGACGTGCAGCGCGGCGCGAGCGAGACCGGCTCGGCGTCCTCGCAGGTGTTGGCGGCGGCGCAGTCGCTGTCCGGCGACAGCAATCGCCTCAAGCTCGAGGTCGGCAAGTTCCTGGGTACCGTTCGCGCGGCCTGACCAAAACCGCAGGGAGAGCCTTGCTCCCTGCGCAACTCTCGGAACGCAAGAGCGGCGTCGATCGCGGTGAAAACTCCGTGTTTCTACGGCAAACGTGGTTAAGGGAAGCGGAATGGTTTTTGGACGAAGTTCATGGGAATTCAGCCGCTTGAGCGGCAACGTCCATGAAGGATTCCAGTCATGCATTTTCTCGGCCGCTTCCGCATCCTGAGCAAGATCCTCGGGATCGTCCTCCTGCTGTGCGGGATCGGCGCCGCGATCGCCTGGATCGGCGTCTCCGCCCTCAGCGATCTCAGCGAAAAGGCCGACGTGATGTCGACCGCGGCCAAGCGGGCCCTGCTCGCCGCGCGCGCCAACCAGAACGTCATCGCGCTGAACCGCGCTGAATTCCGCAGTGCGCTTGATCCGCGTGACGACAATCGCCTCGCCGCGCGTGATGTCATCAACGCCCAGCTCAAGCAGTATCAGGAGCGTTTCGACGAGGTCAGCCAGACCCCGGACGAGAAGGCCAAGACGCTGCTCCCGGGCGTGCGTGAGGCGTTCTCGGCCTACAAGAGCCAGATGGACACGACGCTCGCGGCCGTCGATGCCGAGAAGTCGGCGAAGCTCAGCGACAGCGCAGACAAGCTGCGCGACATCGCGATGAAGAGCAGGACCGCTGCGGAGAACCTTCAAGGCAAGATCCGCGAACTCGCCGATCGGCTGAATACGCGTGTCGAGGAGAAGAGCAAGGAAGCGCGCGAGCAGTATGAATCGACGTCACGCTTCCTGATCATCCTCGCAGGCCTCGGTGTCATCATCGGCGGCGCGTTGGGCTTCATCATCGGTCAGTACGGCATCGCGCGGCCGATCCGCATGATCGTCGGTGTGCTCCAGGAGCTTGCCTCCGGCCGCTATCAGGTCGAGATCGCCGGCCTTGATCGCAAGGACGAAGTCGGCGAAGTCGCCAAGACCGCGGAAGTGTTCCGGGAGAACGGCCTTGCCAAGATCCGGATGGAAGCCGAGCAGAAGGAGATGGAGCAGCGCAGCGCGGCGCAGCGTCGCCAGGACATGCTCCGGCTTGCCGACCAGTTTGAAACCGCCGTCGGCGAGGTGATCGAGACCGTGAGCTCGGCCTCGACCGAGCTCGAGGCTTCCGCGACGACGCTGACCTCGACCGCGGAGCACGCGCAGCAGCTTGCGACGGTGGTCGCTTCGGCCTCTGAGGAAGCCTCCACCAACGTGCAGTCGGTGGCCTCGGCGACCGAGGAGCTGTCGTCCTCGATCACCGAGATCAGCCGCCAGGTGCAGGAATCCGCGCGCGTGGCGAGCGAAGCCGTCGGCCAGGCCCGCACCACCACCGAACGTGTCAGCGAACTGTCGAAGGCGGCAACGCGGATTGGCGACGTCGTCGAGCTGATCAACACCATCGCCGGCCAGACTAACCTGCTGGCGCTCAACGCCACGATCGAGGCTGCGCGTGCAGGCGAAGCTGGCCGTGGCTTCGCCGTCGTCGCTTCCGAAGTGAAGGCGCTTGCCGAGCAGACCGCGAAGGCCACCGGCGAGATCGGCCAGCAGATTTCCGGCATCCAGTCTGCTACCCAGGAGTCGGTCGGCGCCATCAAGGACATCAGCGACACCATCGAACGGCTGTCGGAGATCTCTTCGGCGATCGCGGCGGCGGTGGAGGAGCAGGGCGCGGCGACGCAGGAGATCTCCCGCAACGTGCAGCAGGCGGCGGAAGGCACCCATCAAGTGTCGTCCAACATCACCGACGTGCAGCGCGGTGCGAGCGAGACCGGCTCGGCGTCGTCGCAGGTGCTTTCGGCTGCGCAGTCGCTGTCCGGCGACAGCAACCGCCTCAAGCTCGAGGTCGGCAAGTTCCTCACCACGGTGCGCGCCGCCTGAGGGCGGCCGTCCTCACCCCATCGTCCGCCGATTGCAACCGCCGCGCGAGGACGCGTGGCGGTTCGCATGCGTCCGCAGCCGATGCCGCGGTGAGAAGGTCTGCACGGTTAACCTTCCGGAAAACCGATGCAGTCATGATCTCGCAATATTCGGGTGCCGAGTCGCCCTCCCTGTATTGCGTATCGAACGTATCGGAGCACATTCAATGAGCGGCTTCTCCATTCGCCTCACCCACAAGGTCATGGCGATCGGACTCTTCGGCCTTGTCGGTCTCGTCGTCTTCGGCGCGATCTACGAGATCGGCAGCCTCTCTCAGGACGCCTCCCGCACCGTTGCCAACCGCGCCCGCGCGATCGCTGACCTGAACAAGCAGCTCACGATCGAGATGCTGGAGGCGCGCCGCAACGAGAAGAATTTTCAGCAGCGCCGCAACGAAAGCTACGCCAAGGCCCATGCCGAGCTGATGGGACCGATCAACCGCGATTTCGACGAGGTCGAGCGGTTGATGGCGGCCGGCGGTATGAGCGCGCTGTCCGACAAGACCAGGCAGGCGCATGACGGCTTCAAACGCTATGCCGAGGATTTCAAGGCGCTCGTCGTGGCCGAGACCAGACTCGGGCTGAACGAGACGCTTGGCCTGTCCGGCTCGCTCCGCGCCGCCGTGCACGACATCGAGGTGAAACTCAAGGAGATCGACGATCCCAGGACGACGAGCTGGATGCTGATGATGCGCCGGCACGAGAAGGACTTCATGCTGCGGCGCGACCCCAAATACATTGCCGAAGTGAAGAAGGCCGCGGTCGAATTCTCCAAGGCGATCGAGGTGGTCGCAGTCCCGATGGCAGTGATGAACGACATCACGGCCAAGCTCCAGAAATACCAGTCCGAGCTCGCGGCCTGGGCCGAGACCGCGCAGCAGAGCGCTACGCTGGACGCGAGCATGATGAAGACATTCCGCGAGCTCGAACCCTCCATGGTCGAGGTGCGGACCGCCGTCGACGCCATGTACAAGCAGGCGGACGCCGCGGAGGCCGCAACGCGCGATGCCGTGCGCATGTGGATGATGATCGCCTTCGCGCTCACCGTCGTCGTGCTCGCCGTGGTCGGCTTTGTCCTCGGGCGCTCGATCTCGAAGGCGCTGTCCGGCATGGTCGGTGCGATGACGCGGCTGGCGCGCGGCGAGCTTTCGATCTCCGTCCCCGGCGTCGGGCGCAAGGACGAGATCGGCGAGATGGCCGGTGCGGTCGAGGTGTTCAGGACCAACATGGCGGAGGCCGAGCGGCTGCGTGCGGAGCAGGCCGAGGCTGACGCGCGCGGGCGCGAACGGCGCAAGGCGGACATGCACCGCCTCGCCGACGGGTTTGAAGGCGCGGTCGGCGAGATCATCGACACGGTGTCGTCGGCGGCAACCGAGCTCGAGGCGTCCTCCAATACGCTGACCCAGGCCGCCGAGCGCGGCAACGGGCTCGCCACGGCGGTGGCGGCGGCCTCGGAGGAGGCGTCCGCGAACGTGCAGTCGGTGTCGTCCGCGAGCGAGGAGATGACCACATCGATCTCGGAGATCAGCCGCCAGGTGCAGGAATCGGCCCGCGTCGCCGACGTCGCGGTGGAGCAGGCCCAGCGCACCAACGCGCGCGTCGCGGAGCTGACCAAGGCGGCAGGGCGTATCGGCGACGTGGTCGAGCTGATCAACACGATCGCCAGCCAGACCAATCTGCTGGCGCTCAATGCCACGATCGAGGCGGCACGGGCGGGCGAGGCCGGCAAGGGCTTTGCGGTGGTTGCGACCGAAGTGAAGGCGCTCGCCGAGCAGACCGCGAAGGCCACCGGCGAGATCAGCCAGCACATCGGCGCGATCCAGACCGCGACGCAGGATTCGGTCGGTGCGATCAAGGAGATCGGCGACACCATCGCGCGGATGTCGGAAATTTCCTCGGCCATCGCCGCAGCGGTGGAGGAGCAGGGCGCCGCGACGCAGGAGATCTCCCGCAACATCCAGCATGCCGCGCACGGCACCTCGGAGGTCTCCGCCAATATCGGCAACGTTCAGCGCGGTGCAGGCGAGACCGGGGCTGCGTCGGCCCAGGTGCATTCGGCAGCACAATCGCTGTCTCAGGAGAGCAACCGGCTGAAGAGCGAGGTCGCGCGCTTCCTGGAGTCGGTCCGGGCGGCCTGAGGTCGTCAGTTGCTCCGTTCGAGCCGCGCATCGCGGTGCGCCGGTGTGGCGTCGCGCGATGTCTGCTGCACTGCAACTAATAATTGCGGAACATATAACGGCGGCGACAGCGAATTCCGTAGTTTCACGTAGGTTCCTGTTAACGCCTGTTTGCAACTATGAGCGCAATCTTACGGGATAAAAATCAGCCAGCATTGTTGAACTGACTTCCGCCCTGTCGTCCGTCGTGACGATGGCGGCGCAGGTGATTTGCGCGTTGCTAGGTCTCATCGGGATTTGCTGTGATGTCGAAGTTGTCGATCGTGTTCAAGCTTCTGACCGTGTTGTCGGTCCTCGTGCTGTCGCTCGCCGGCGTCGGCGTGATGGCGATCGGCACCATGCAGAGTATCAATTCCCACACCGTCGAGATCGCGGAGAGCTGGCTGCCGAGCGTGCGTGCGCTCGGCTCGCTTCGCGCCGACATCAACGAGCTGCGCGTCGCGCTGCGCCTGCACCTGATGCAGGACACCGCCGAGGGCAAGGAAGCCGCCGAGAAGCGCCTCGCCTCGCTGCAGGCGCGCATCGACCAGACCCGCAAGGTCTACGAGCCGCTGATCACCTCGGCCGAGGAGCGTTCGCTCTATGAGCAGTGGAGCAAGGCGTGGGCCGAGTACCTGAACGGGGTGCAGGACGTCATGGCGCTGTCGCGCAAGGGCGTCGGTCGCTTCCCGACCGATGCCAACGAGCTGTTGCAGACCAAGGTCGCGAAGATGGCCCAGGCCGCCGACCCGCTGCTCCAGAAGGGCATCGAGATGAACAACCGGGGCGCCGAGCTGGAGACGAAGCAGGCAGCCGACAGCTACGCCACGATCTTCCGCGTGCTGGTCGGCATCATCGTGTTCTCGGTCGTGATCGCGATCGGTGCCGCCTATTATCTCGTGCGTGACGTTTCTCGCGGCATTGCCTCGATCATCCATCCGATGCAGTCGCTTGGCGAAGGCGACCTCTCCGCCGAGGTGCCGCATCGCGGCGAGAAGACCGAGATCGGCTCGATGGCGGATGCGCTCCAGATCTTCAAGGAGGCGTTGATCGCCAAGAAGGCCGCCGACGAAGTCGCTGCTGCCGACGCCGAGGCCAAGATCGAACGCGGCCGCCGCGTCGACGCCATCACCCGCAAGTTCGAGGCCATGATCGGCGAGGTCGTCGGCACCGTGTCGTCGGCCTCGACCGAGCTCGAGGCCTCCGCGACCACGCTGAGCAGCACCGCGCAGCGCGGGCAGGAGCTTGCGACCGTGGTCGCTGCGGCGTCCGAGGAAGCCTCGACCAACGTCCAGGCGGTTGCGTCCGCCTCGGAGGAGCTGTCGTCCTCCATCACCGAGATCAGCCGCCGCGTGCAGGATTCGGCGCGGATGGCCGCGGAGGCCGTCGAGCAGGCCACGCGGACCAACGACCGCGTCAACGCGCTGTCGCAGGCGGCATCCCGCATCGGCGACGTGGTCGAGCTGATCAACACCATCGCCGGTCAGACCAACCTGCTGGCGCTCAACGCCACCATCGAGGCGGCGCGTGCCGGTGAAGCCGGCCGCGGCTTCGCGGTCGTCGCCTCCGAGGTCAAGGCGCTGGCCGAGCAGACCGCGAAAGCGACCGGCGAGATCGGGGCGCAGGTCTCCGGGATCCAGGCCGCGACGCAGGAGTCCGTCAGCGCCATCCAGGAGATCGGCGGCACCATCGAGCGGCTGTCCGAGGTGGCGGCGGCCATCGCAGCCGCCGTCGAGGAACAGGGCGCGGCCACGCAGGAGATCTCGCGCAACGTGCAGCAGGCTTCGGTCGGTACGCAGGAGGTCTCGATGAACATCACGGACGTGCAGCGTGGTGCGATCGAGACCGGCTCGGCGTCGACGGAGGTGCTGTCGGCGGCGAAATCGCTGGCGACCGACAGCACGCGGCTCAAAGTCGAGGTCGCGCAGTTCCTGGAGTCGGTCCGCGCGGCTTGATCCTCAAGTGCTCGCCTGCGGAGCCGGCGGCGGTGCGACCTGCCGCCGGAACAGGATGCGCTGGTAGAGCCAGCCGATCGCGACCAGCACGATGCCGAGGCACATGAACGACAGCGCGCGGTAGACGCCTGTCAGCGTCGACATGTCGATCACGAAGGCCTTCAGGATCGTCAGCGCGATCACCGCGGCCGACGCCAGCCGTGCCCGCTCGGAGTTGACGAGAATGCCGACGCCGAGCAGCACCACGCCGAAGCCGAGCCAGCCGATCGAATAGGTGTATTGCTCCGCGCCCGTGGTGGCGCCGTAGAGCAGGACCGGGCCGTGATAGAAGCGGCGGATCTCCAGCGTCAAATAGGTCAGCGCGAACACCAGCGCAGCGCCGGCAATCGTGTTCGCATAGGCGACGGGGCGATGTCCGGCCACCGCATAGGACAGCAGCAGCATCAGCACCGCCGGGAGAGCGTAGCCGAGCAGCAGCAGGTTGAAGACGAGACCGCCGACATCGACGCTGGAGAGCAGCCACGGATTCTCCAGGATCAGCAGGCCGAACACGCTGATGAGCCCGGCGATCGCGGTGAGCGCGATTGCGCCGACATTGTGAACGATGCTGTGGCTCCTCAGCCGCAGCCGCTCCAGCCCGATCGCCATGGCGAGCGCGACGCAGACTTGCAGGGCAAATTCGAGCAGTGAGGGCGGCGACGTCATGCGGCCGCCGGTGGCAAGATGCCGGATCTCCATGAAGGCGAGCAGCGCGGTGAACAGGATCGCGGCGGCCTCCACGATGCGCAGCGGCGGATCGTCGCCGCGGCGGCGCAGGAAGATGCTCGCGCCCCAGAACGAGGCCGCCGGCAGGCCGTAGCCCCACAACAGCCAGTTGAAGATCGGCGTGGTGCCGACGGCATCGCCGACGATGCGTGGATCATAGCCGATGCGCGCGGTAACGATCGCGGCAAAGATGGCGGCGAGCCGGCGCAGGACCGGGATCGGCCGCTGCAGCGAGATCCAGGCCGTGCCGAGCGACATCAGGGCCAGCGCGATGGTGAGCCAGCCCTTTTCGAGGGCGAAGGTCAGCGCCAGTGCCAATGCGCCGAGCGTGCCGGTCGCGAACAGCGCGACGGAGGTCGCAGCGCCCGGCCGATCTTCGCGGCGTGCCAGCGCTTCGGTCGCAGCGCCGAAGGCCGCGGCGAGCAGCACCGCGAGGATCGCGAACGGGATCGAGCGGTCGAGATGGGCGATGCGCGCGTAGAGCGCAACGAGGATCGCGGTCGGCGTCGCAACGGCTGCCGCCGACCACACCACCGGAATGACCGCCGAGCTCGAGCGGCCCTGCGCGAGAAAGCCCGCGATGCCGAAGCCGGCAGCGAAGATTGCGGCCATCACCAGATGCAGCGTCACCGCGCCGTCGATCGCTGTCGGTCCGACGCCGGGCATGGGGCCGCCCGGCAGCACCAGCATGTCGGGATTGGCGCGCACCGCCCATTCGGCGAACACGATGAAGACGGTCGCTGCGGCCGCGCCCAGCGCGCCGGTCGCCGCCGGCGCGCGCCAGGCGACGAACAGCGTCGCACCAACCAGAAGCGTGAAGGCGATCAGCGCAAGGTCCGCATGCGCGCTCGACAGCACGATCAGCATCGCGCCGAACAGATAGGCGCCGAGGGAGCTCGACGACACCGGCTCGATCTCGCCGTCCTCGATGGTCGGGCCGAACATGAAGCCGCAGACCACGAGCAAAGCGGCGAGCACGAAGCCCGCGATCGCATGGAAGGCGTGCGGCGCGACCTGCAGTTCGCTGGTATCGAGACCCGGGAAGATCCAGAGCACGGCGAAGGCGATGGTCGTCACCGCGAGCCAGCGCCACAGCCGGATGTGCGCGAGGCCGAAGCTCGCGGCGGTGACGATCGCAAGATAAACATAGAGCGCCCAATAATCCGGCTTGCCGCTGGAGACGAGGATCGGCGTCACGAACGCGCCGACCACGCCGAGGCCCGCGAGTGCGGGCCCATGCAACAGTGCCGCGGCGAGCGTGCCCATCGCGACGATGCCGAGCAGCACGAAAGCGGTGGCGGGCACGAGGAAGCCATAGAGCGCATAGGCGGCGTAGATGGTCGCGAACGCCACGGCCGTTCCGGCCGCGGTGAGGATCGCGGGGATGTTGGCGATCGGCAGCGCCGCGATGTTGGAGATGCTCTCCTTGCGTCGCGACCATTCGCCGGCGCCCAGCAGCGCGGCTGCGAACAGCCCGCCGAGGAACACGCGCACGCCGGGGCCGACGAGGCCCGCCTCGATCGAATAGCGCACCATGAAGAAGCCGCCGAGCGCGAGCGCGAGGCCGCCGATCCAGACCACCCAGCGCGTGCCGAGCCGTTCCTCGAAGCCGGGCGCCGGCGCGGGCAAAGGCGGCGGTGCGTAGGCCTCGGTGCTCGCCGCAAGCGGCGGCGGTGCATCGGCTTCAGTGCTCGCTGCGAGCGGCCGCGGTGAAACCTCTTCGGTGACGAGCGGAGGCGGTGCTGCCTCGACTTCGGGCGCGAGCGGCGGCGGCTCGGCGGCCGTCGTCGCGGGCGCCTCGGCCTGCACCTGCGTGGGCATCAGCGGCGGTGGCTGCACCTGCCGCTGCGCGTAAAACATCTCTTCGAGCGAGGCGAGCCGGCGGCGCAGCTCGGTCGCCTGGCTGGAGGCCTTGATCGCGATCAGGACAGCGATGATCGCAATGATCAGCGCAAAGACGTCAAACGGGCCGTCGAACATAAAGCCTCCAGGCAACCGGCGGGCAGGGGCCGGTCACGCAAATCCTAGGATCTAGCGCCGGGAGCGTACGCGCAAGCCCGGCGCGGGTCGTTCCTGGAGCACGTCGCGGCGGAAGCGGTAGAGCGCCGCCGGCCGTCCGCCGGTCTGTGTCGACATCACCCCGGTCGGTTCGACCAGGGCTTCGGTTTCGACCAGGCGGCGGAAATTTTGCTTGTGCAGGTGCCGGCCGGAGATCGCCTCCACCGTGTACTGCAGTTCAGTGAGTGTGAACTCCGCGGTCAAAAGTTCAAACACCACAGGACGATACTTCAGTTTCGCACGCAGCCGCGCGATCGCGGTCGCGAGAATCCGGCGGTGATCGAATCGCATCGAGGTGCCGAGCGCGGGAAGCTCCTTGCGCGCCAATGCCGCAGGGCGGCCGTCGCGCCGCGCCTCCTCGATCAGCCCGGCCTCGTACAAGAGCTCGTAGCGGTCGAGCACGCGCTCCTCGTCCCAGGGCGCGCCGTCGAGACCGAAATAGAACCGCACGCGATCCCGGCGCGGCAATGCGCGTGTGGTCTCCGGCGTCTCCTCCTCGGCCCATAGCGTCAGCGCCGGGATGATGTCACGGGCGATGATCGCGGGCGGCTCCTCGCGCCAGTCTTCCCAGGGGAGGAAGCGATACCATGGTTCGAAGCTCGCGCCGGTCGCTGCGAGCTCGCCGCCCACCGCGCGCGTCAGCGCGAGATAGCCGATCGACACCATATGCGCACCGGTGTCGCCGGCCTCGGCATGACGACCACG
The DNA here is from genome assembly GCF_052075995.1 of Bradyrhizobium sp. 613_E4_N2_2. Classification (NCBI taxonomy): domain Bacteria; kingdom Pseudomonadati; phylum Pseudomonadota; class Alphaproteobacteria; order Hyphomicrobiales; family Nitrobacteraceae; genus Bradyrhizobium; species Bradyrhizobium sp. 613_E4_N2_2. The sequence continues at coordinate 7,098,901 of NZ_CP197234.1, read as the reverse complement.
ATCGCCGAACGTGTAGAGCTGCTCGACATAGCCGAGCCGCAAGCCCGCCTGTGCCTCGACCCAGGCGCGCAGGCCGATCTCGAACGTGCGATGGCTCGGCGCATCGAACGGCCCGAACGGCAGGCCCGCCAGCCCATCACTGCTGTGCGCGGTGAGGATCAGCGGCTCATGATCCTCGATCGCGACGATCGCCGCGGTCAGGCCGATCTCGATCGGCGTCAGCTGCGTGTCGCTCATGCGGCTGATGTCGCAGTTGTCATTCGAGCTCGATCACGAAGGGGCGGCCCTCGACCATCATCGCGCCCGGGCCCATCTCGTCGAGCGCGCGCAGCATGCGGCCGTTGCGCCCAAGCGCGCGGTCGGCAAGGCCGACGATGCGGCGGTTCGGCGAGGCTATCGGCGAGGCCGCGCGGATCTTCTTGGCGATCTCGATCTCGTCGCGATCCGGATTGAGGGCGCAGACGGCCGCGAACGCGCTCGCAGTGGAGCGGCTGATGCCGGCATAGCAATGCACCACCAGCGGCGCGCTGCGGTCCCAGCCGCGCACGAAATTCAGCACCTGGTCGATATGAGCTTCGGATGGTGCGGTGAAGCCGTCCATCTCCTCGGTGATGTCGTCCATCGACACTTTGAGATGGTTGGCCGGCAGCACCGACACCGGACGTGCCACCTGCTCGACATTGGCCATGACGGTCAGCACATGGCTGGCCCTGGTGAGGCGGACGGTTTCGGGAAGGGCGGCGAGGGAACAGACGTGGATCATGGCGGACCTTTTTGCCGCTGATTATAGCGAGCGCTCGTACGGTGGGCAAAGGCGCATCGCGCCGTGCCCACCGTTTCGCACCGCGCACATTGCGGCTAGTTTGGTGGGCGCGCTTCGCTTTGCCCACCCTACGAAGGGATGATGCTACGCGAACACCGCGTTGAACCGCTCCAGAAACTGCTTCTCGGCCCGCGCCGCGGTCCAGGGCGTGAGGTAGTCGCGCCGGACGCTGTCGGAGAGGCCGGGGTCCCTGCCGAACAGGCGCTTCGCCTCGCTTTCGCTGAAGCCGGCGAGCTCGGTTGCCTCCAGATAGGCCGCCCCGCGATCGGCGGCCTTGATGGCTTGCGTGATCTCCTCGGGCAGCGCCGGCGGCAGGCCGAAGCGGATGTGGATGGCGCCGAGCAGGCGCTTCTCCACCGCCTTGTAATGGCCGTCGAGCACGGCCTTGAACGGCGAGATCATGTCGCCGATCACGTATTCGGGCGCATCGTGCAGCAGCGCGGCCAGCCGCATGCGCTCGTCGACGCGCGGCATCTCGTGCCGCATCACGGTCTCCACCAGAAGCGTATGCTGCGCGACCGAGAAGATGTGCGCGCCGGTGGTCTGCCCGTTCCAGCGCGCCACGCGCGCGAGCCCATGCGCGATGTCGGCGATCTCGACATCGAGCGGAGAGGGATCGAGCAGATCGAGCCGCCGGCCCGACAACATGCGTTGCCAGGCGCGGGATGCCACGTCGCGTGCCGTTTTCTTCGCGGTCATTTGGCCTTGAGGCGCGGCTTGCGCTGCGTCTTGCCGCAGCTCGCGTGACAATGGCAGTCGACGAGATGGTCGTTGACCATGCCGGTCGCCTCCATGAAGGCGTAGACGATGGTCGGACCGACGAATTTGAAACCGCGCGAGGACAGTTCCTTGGAGATCTGCGTCGACAGCGGCGTCGAGGCCGGCACGCTCGCAGTGGTCTTGAAATTGTTGACCTTGGGCCGGCCGTCCATGAAGTCCCACAACAGCTTCGAGAAGCCCGGGCCCTTCTCCATGATGTCGAGATACGATTTCGCGCTCAGGATCGCGCCGTCGATCTTGGCGCGGTTGCGCACGATGCCGGCATCGTTCATCAGCGCGTGCACCTTCTTGTCGTTGTAGCGCGCGATCTTCTCCGGCTGAAAATCATCGAAGGCTTTGCGGAAATTGTCCCGCTTGCGCAGGATCGTGATCCAGGAGAGGCCGGCCTGGAAGCCGTCGAGGATCAGCTTTTCGTAGAGCGCACGGTCGTCATATTCCGGCACGCCCCATTCGGTGTCGTGATAGGCGACATAGAGCGGGTCTTCGCCGGGCCAGGGGCAGCGGGTCTTTCCGTCGGGATGCAGGCGGGGGGCTCGGCTCATGCGATGGGCTGCTTCAGGGGAATGCGGACGACGTCGGGTTCGGCGAGCCGCACGGCGAGGCCGCCGGCGGTGAGCGGCTGGCCGGCATCGAGCGCGTCCGCAACGCGGTCGATGCGCACCAGCGCGATGCCCTTGCCCTGGGCGGACGAGCCCATCGTGCCGACCGGCTTGTCGCCGGCCATAACACTGACGCCGGCCTCCGGCGAGAGGTCATCGAGCAGCACCTTGACGCTGCGGGTGCGCGCGGTGCCGCGATGCTGCATACGCGAGACGACCTCCTGGCCGACATAGCAGCCCTTGTCGAAATCGACGCCGGCGAGGCGGTCCATGTTGGTCTCGTGCGGGAACGCATCGCTGTACATGAAATCGAGCCCGCCGCGCGGCACGCCAAGCGCAATACGATGCGCCTCATAGGCGGAGGCATCGACCAGCTCGGCGCCGATGAGATCGGACAGCTTCTGCTTGAGATCTTCGGGGATCAGGATGCGAGTGCCGAGCGCATCATTGCGCGGATCGGCGAATGCAAGGTCCGGCTGCGCCGCAAGCTGGCCGTCCCAGGCCGCGAGCACACCGAGATCGAGGTTTTCCACCGTGACCTTGGCGCGCAGCTTGTAGAATTTCAGCTTGGTGGCGAGGCCCTCGGCCAGCGCCTTCGGACAGTCGATCAGGAACCCGCCGCCATGGCCTGCGGGCACCTCTGTGATCAGGAAATCCACGATGATCTTGCCCTGCGGCGTCAGCAGCGCACCGAATCGCCCCAGGCCCGGCTTCAGCCTGTCGAGATCGGTCGTGATCAGGCCGTTGAGGAAGTTGCGCGCATCCTCGCCCGCGACCTTGACCACGCTCCGGTCGGGAAGAAACGCTGATTTCATGTGAAAATCTCTTGCGACATGTTGCTCCGGAACGTAAGCCCGCAAGGCATAAACGACAAGACCTCAAGCCCCGCGCTTGGGGATGAGAGAGGCCTTCAGCCATGACCCAGCGCTTCGATGTGATCCTCAAAGGCGGCACCGTCGTCAACCAGGACGGCGAGGGTGTTCGCGATATCGGCATCACCAACGGCCGCATCGCGGAGCTGGGCCCGCTGTCGCAGGCCTCCGCCGCTGAGGTGATCGACTGCAAGGGCCTCCACATCCTGCCCGGCGTGATGGACACCCAGGTGCATTTCCGCGAGCCCGGGCTGGAGCAGAAGGAAGACCTCGAGACAGGGTCGCGCAGCGCCGTGATGGGCGGCGTCACCGCCGTGTTCGAGATGCCGAACACGTCGCCGTTGACCGTGACGGAGGCCACCTTCACCGACAAGGTGAAGCGTGCCCATCATCGCATGCATTGCGATTTCGCCTTCTTCATCGGCGGCACCCGCGAGAACGTGCAGGATCTGCCGGTGCTGGAGCGCGCGCCCGGCTGCGCGGGCGTCAAGGTGTTCATCGGCTCGTCGACCGGCGCGCTGCTGGTGGAGGACGACGAGAGCCTGCGCCGCATCTTCCAGGTGATCCGCCGCCGCGCCGCCTTCCACGCCGAAGACGAATACCGCCTCAACGACCGCAAGTCGTTGCGCATCGAGGGCGATCCGCGTTCGCATCCGGTCTGGCGCGACGAGACCGCGGCGCTGATGGCGACGCAGCGGCTGGTCAAGCTCGCGCACGAGACCGGCAAGCGCATCCACGTGCTGCACATCTCGACCAAGGAAGAGATCGAGTTCCTGCGCGACCACAAGGATGTCGCGTCCTGCGAGGCGACGCCGCATCATCTGACGCTGGTCGCACCCGAATGCTACGAGCGGCTCGGCACGCTGGCGCAGATGAACCCGCCGGTGCGCGGGGCCGATCACCGCGCCGGCATCTGGCGCGGCATCGAGCAGGGCATCATCGACGTGCTTGGCTCCGACCATGCCCCGCATACGCTGGAAGAGAAGTCGAAGACCTATCCGGCCTCGCCCTCCGGCATGACCGGAGTGCAGACGCTGGTGCCGCTCATGCTCGACCACGTCAACGCCGGCCGCCTGTCGCTGGCGCGCTTCGTCGATCTCACCAGCGCCGGCCCCGCGCGTCTCTACAACATGGCCTGCAAGGGCCGCATTGCCGCGGGCTACGACGCCGATTTCACGATCGTCGATCTCAAGCGCAGCGAGACCATTACCAACAAATGGGTGGCGTCGAAGGCCGGCTGGACCCCCTATGACGGCGTTCGCGTCACGGGCTGGCCCGTCGGCACCTTCATCCGCGGCCGCCGCGTGATGTGGCAGGGCGAACTGGTGACGGCCTCGCAGGGCGAGCCGGTGCGGTTCCTGGAGACGCTGAAGCAGTAAGGGGCATTCTTTAGCCTCGTCATTGCGAGGAGCGCAGCGACGAAGCAATCCAGAATCTCTCCGCGGAGGCAGTCTGGATTGCTTCGCTGCGCTCGCAATGACGAGGGGAGAGAGCTACAATCCCTCGACAGGGAGAGTAGTCCATGACCCAACCCCTCATCACCACTGTGCAACTCGCCGCGATTCTCGGCGATCCCAACCTCCGCCTCTACGACTGCACGACCTACAACGAGCCTGTCCCGCCCGGCAGCGACGTGCCGTATCGCGCTGTCCCGGGCGACAAGACGTTCGCGGCCGGCCACATCCCCGGCGCGGATTTCTTCGACCTGCAGGGCGAGTTCTCCGACACCTCCGCGCAACAGCTCTTCATGATGGCTGGCGTGCCCCAGCTAGAGGCCGCCTTCGGTCGCCACGGCGCTGACGCATCCAAGACCATCGTGCTCTACAGCATCGGCACCATGATGTGGTCGACGCGATTCTGGTGGATGCTGCGCTCGCTCGGTGTCGATGCACAGGTGCTCGACGGCGGGTTTGACAAATGGAAGGACGAGGGGCGGCCGGTCGAGACGGGCGCGCCGAAGGGCTATCCCGCCACCACCTTCAAGGCCGTGCCGCGCGCGGGCTTCTTCGTCGACAAGACCACCGTGAAGGCGCGGATCGGCGATCCCTCGACCGTGATCGTCAACGCGCTCGGGCCGCAATTTCATCAAGGCCTCGAGCCGAGCCGCTACGGCCGGCCCGGCCGCGTGCCCGGCAGCGTCAACGTGCCCGCGGCCACGCTCGCCCAGGCCGACAAGACACTGACGACGCTCGCCGATGCCGAAGCGAAATTCGCGGCCCAGGGCGTTACGCGCGACAAGAATGTGATCTGCTATTGCGGCGGCGGCATCTCGGCGACGATCGACCTGCTCATGCTGACACAACTCGGCTACGACAAGCTGACGCTGTACGATGCCTCCATGGGCGAATGGGCGAGGGATCCGGCACTGCCGATCGAGACGGACTAGAGGACTCTCTTACCCTCCCCCCTCCAGGGGAGGGTAAGGAAGGAGGGGGAGTGTAAGGAAGAAAGTCGGGAACCTTTATCGCGGGCCCGCATCCAATGTCCGGAACGAATGGAAACAGGTGACCACCATGCAGCGGACCGCAGCCGGCCTGTCCGCCGGCGCCAGAGCATCGGAAGCCGAACTGATCGACCGCGCGCGGGGCCGTGACGAGGCCGCGTTGCGCGAGATCATGCAGGCCAACAACCGCAGGCTCTACCGTCTTGCGCGCGGTATCCTGCGCAGCGACAGCGAAGCCGAGGACGTGGTGCAGGAAACCTATGTCCGGGCCTTTACCCATCTGGACGACTTTCGCGGCGAGTCCGGGCTGTCGACCTGGCTGTCGCGCATTGCCATCAACGAGGCGCTTGGCCGGGCGCGAAGCCGCAAGCCGCATGTCGAGCTCAGCGCTCTGCCGGAAGAGGCGCTCGACGCGCAGATCATAAAATTTCCCGTTTCTCCCGCAGGCGATCCGGAAAGGACCATGGCCCAACGTGAAATCCAGCGCGTCGTCGAACGCGCAATCGACGAACTGCCGGATGTCTTCCGCATGGTCTTCGTCGCGCGCGTCATGGAGGGGATGAACATCGAGGAGACCGCCGATCTGCTCGGCGTCAAGCCCGAGACCGTGAAGACGCGGCTGCACCGTGCGCGCACCATGCTGCGCGAGAACGTCGAGAAGGAGATCGGTCCGGTGGTGATGGATGCCTTCCCGTTCGCCGGGTGGCGCTGCGAGCGGCTGACCGTATCGGTGCTGAAGCGGCTCGGCAGCGGCGGCTGAAGTTTTTCGGGAACGTTTGCGCGAAAATCCCATCCAATGCCTGTGAAGCAACGCCGGCAAACCGTCCGGCAGCACAGGAGTTTCAAACATGTCCACCCGATGGAGCGCGGCGATCGCCGCGGCAATTCTGTTGTCGAGCCCCGCGCTGCTTCGGGGCGCCGGCGCAGCCGACAAGCCCACCGATCCGCAGATCGCTCACATCGCCTACACAGCGGGCGTGATCGACATCAACGCGGCCAAGCAGGCGCAGAAAAAGGCCAAGAACAAGGACGTCAAGGCGTTTGCCGAGGACATGCTGCGCGACCACGAGGCGGTCAACAAGCAGGCGCTGGCGCTGGTCAAGAAGCTGAACGTTACGCCTGAAGACAACGATACCAGCAAGGCGCTGTCGAAGCAGGCGAGCGACAAGCTGGCTGAGTTCGACAAGCTGAGCGGCGCGGCCTTCGACAAGGCCTATGTCGCGAACGAGGTCGCCTACCACAAGGCGGTCAACGGCGCGCTGGAAACCCAGCTCATCCCGTCCGCCGGCAATGCCGAGCTCAAGAGCCTGTTGCAGACCGGCCTGAAGATTTTTCAGGGCCATCAGCAGCACGCCGAGCATGTCGCGGCCGAGCTGAAATAGGGGGTGTGGGATGAAGCCGGGACACCTCGCTTCGATCGCGCTTGCGGTCGTCTTGCTGTCGATCGTCGTCCCGGCGCGCGCCGCGACCATTCAGATCACAATGGAAAATCTCGTGGTTTCACCGGCCGAAACGTCCGCGAAGGTCGGTGATACCATCGAATGGATCAACAAGGACGTGTTCGCGCACACCGCCACGGCGAAGAACGGCGATTTCGACGTAATGCTGCCACCGAAGAAGTCGGCAACGTTTGTTCTGAATAAGGCGGGAACAGTCGATTATTACTGCCGCTATCATCCCAACATGAAAGCGACGCTCAAGGTCGCGCCGTGAGGGAGGAGGGAGTGCATTCCCGATCGTAGTGGGAATATCTCCCGGTCATCGCGAGACTAATGCTAGTCCGGGGGAGGCGGCTTCCGTGCGATAAACGCAGCAGACTTCGCGAACCTGTTCGCCAGATCCCGTTCGCCAGGTCATTCATCCGTAGACTGGCCCCGCCCGTGTGGCGGGGTCATTTTTCGCAAGCAGCTTACTGCCTTGCGAGAGTGACCGAGAATTCGCCGTTGCGGATGCGGCCCGGAAAGCCCTCGACGAATTTCGCCACCGCATCCTCGCCGTAGGTGCCGACGAGCTCGGCGAATGCCGCAAACAGGCTCGCCTGCGCCAGGCAGTCGCCGTCGACGCCATCATGGCGCGCTTCGGCCCAGGCCTCGTTGAGATAGCTCAGCGCGGCCTGTTTCTGCTCGTGATCGGGCAGCGGCGCGCGGGCGGGGGCGTAGGACACTGAATGGCTCATGAAACTCGATCAGGGCTGGGGCGCGATCCACGGCGATGCGCTGTACGAAAGGTGTAGCACGCGTATTAACGCCCGCTAGGCCACATCTTTAGGAACGGTTAACGGCTGTGAACAAAGTCGATGACAGGGTTCCAGATGCGCGTTCGCGTTCATCTCTCGTCATTCCGGGACGCGCCGACAGGCGCGGGCCCGGAATCCATCGTGCGTCAGAGTTGGTGGCCCGATGGATTCTCAGATGCGCAATTGCGCATCGTAGCTCGCGCTTCGCGCGCCCCGGAATGACGGAAAGAGAAATCAGTTCGCGTAACGCGCGGTGAGATCACGCGAGATCTTCGAGCCTTCCTCGATATAGCGGCGGATCGCCACCGTCGCGGCCGGCGTGCAGCTCCGATAGGTCTGCTGGAAGCCGTTATAGCCGCGGTTGAAGCCGGCGATCATGCGGGTGCGGCGCTCGCCCGAGGGGGTTTCGGCATCGATCAGCGCCTGCATCTCGCTGCGCCATTTGTTGCCCTCGTTGGACCCGCAGATGCCGCGCAGATAGTGCAGGCCGCCCAAAATCTCCGCCAGCCGCTGCAAATCGGCGTCAAACGGCGCCGCCACGTCCTGGGCCCTCGTGGGCACGGAGGCGCAGGCGAGAATCAGGGCAAAAATGGCCAGAAATCGCGTGGACATCGGCGGGGTGTATGCCCCCTCGGGGCGGAGGACGCAAGACGGGGCAGTCAGGGCCCGATCAGCCGGGCGGCCGACAGGATGACCTCCTCCAGCCCCCCGGTCAGCTTGAGGTCGCCGAGGCTCGCCAGGGCGCCGGGGGCGATCCAGCGGTAATCGTCGAGCTCGTCGTTGAGAGCCGGCTCCTTGGCCACCCAGCGGGCGGCAAAGGACATGATCAGGTAATGGCCGGCGCCGGGGGCGGTCGGCAGCACCTCGCGCCAGCCGGCGAGGCCGATGATTTCGATGGCGAGCCCGGTCTCCTCGTCGACCTCGCGCGCCAGCGCCTGGTGCAGCGATTCGCCGAACTCGACCCGGCCGCCGGGCAGCGAATAGAACCCCTTGGCGGGCGAGCGGGCGCGGCGGGTCAGAAGCACCTTGCCGTCGCGGAAGATGGCGGCGCTGACCGCGATCTGGGGGTGGGTGGGCTGGATGACCGCAGGCATATCTTCAACGACCCTTCAACAGCCCTTGGCTCAATTCGCCATGATGGTGTCGACGTCGGCTTCCGCGCCGCCATTGATGATGCCGCCGCAGGCCGCGATCAGCGGCTTGACCCAGAGCGTGGCCTGCTCGGCGAGGCGGACGCGGGTCGTATCCTTCTCGACCTCGCGCATGGCCGAGCCGACCGCTGTCAGGATCGAGGTCATGGTATCAGTGATGTGGTCGAACTGGGCGCGCACGTTCGGATCGGCCTTCTCATAGGCTTCGATGGCCAGATCCCGTGCCTTGAAATTCGACGCGGTGAAATGCTCGGCATAGGACAGCGGCGACCAGGTCAAAAAATCTTCGGCGCATTCCGGCATGTCCGGGACCATTTCCAGCAGCATCACGGCTTCATTGAAATGGTTGAGATAGTCGGTGGCAAGCCCGGTTCGCGGGTTGATGTTGGCCACGCGCAGCCGCTCGGCCCAGGCGGCGGCCTCGGGGCCCGTCTGTACATGCGTCCGCGCGGGTTGGGAGGCCTTTGAGCTCATCTGCCGCAGTGTTAGCGTTCGGGGTTAAAACGACCTGAACGGACCCTATATAGATCGCCAAGGATGTGTGGACGCTTCGTCATAACTTCGGCCCCCGCGGCTTTACGGCAACTGTTCGGCTACATCGAGCAGCCGAATTTCCCGTCACGGTACAACGTCGCGCCGACACAACCGATTCCAGTCGTGCTGCTCGAGAACGGCGCGCGCCATTTCCGCTTGATGCGCTGGGGATTGTTGCCCAGCTGGGTCAAGGATCCCAAGGGATTTACGCTCCTGATCAACGCGCGCTCCGAGACGGTGCTGGAAAAGCCCGCCTTCAAGAACGCGATTCGGAGGCGCCGCGGCCTGATTCCCGCCGACGGCTATTATGAATGGAAGACGGAGGGCGGCCGCAAGCAACCCTTCTTCATCCACCGCGCCGATGGCGAGCCGCTCGGCTTCGCTGCGGTATTCGAGACCTGGGTCGGGCCGAACGGTGAGGAGCTCGACACCGTCGCGATCGTCACGGCGGCGGCGGGCGAGGATCTCGCCGCGCTGCATGACCGCGTGCCCGTCACCATCAGCCCGCGCGATTTCGAGCGCTGGCTCGACAGCCGCGGCGACGATGTCGATGCGGTGTTGCCGCTGATGTCCACCCCGCGCATCGGTGAATTCGCCTGGCACCCGGTCTCCACCCGCGTCAAACGCGTCGCCAATGACGACGATCAGCTCGTGTTGCCGATCAGCGCGGAGGAGATGGAGGCCGAGGCAGAGGCAGAGGCTGCGAAGCCGAAGAAGGTCGCGCGGAAGGTTGCTGCTAGCTCGTCAGATGACGGGCAGGGGTCGTTGTTCTAGGCGGCGGTGCCGTAGGGTGGGCAAAGCGAAGCGTGCCCACCATCGTGTTTCAAGCAAGTGGATAGACGGTGGGCACGGCGCGTTGCGCCTTTGCCCACCCTACGCGATCTACACGATCTCTTTTGCCCTGAGCGCCGCGATCTCCGCTGCATCAAATCCCAGCTCGCCCAGCACAGCATCCGTATCCGCACCCAATTCCGGCGCCATCCGGTCCAGCCGGCCGCCGCCATGGGCGAGCTTGAAGCCGCTGCCGGCAAAGCGCAGGCGGCCGTAGGGCGTATCCAGCTCCTGGATCGCGCCGCGGGCCTGGATTTGCGGATGATCGATGACCTCCTCGACCTTCCAGATGCTGGCGCAGGGCGCGCCGGCATCTTCCAGGATTGTCTCCCACTCGCGCGCAGGCCTGGCCGCCAGCGCCTCCTCGATGATGGCGCGCAATGCGCTCTCGTTCTCGTTGCGCGCGAACCAGTCGGTGAAGCGCGGGTCCGACAGCGTGTCCTCGCGGCCGAGCGCGGACATCAGCGCGCGGTACTGCTTCTCGTTGTTGACGGCGAGCAGGATGTGGCCGTCGCCGCATTTGAACAGATTTGCCGTGGTCCGACGGCTCACCGCCTGGTTACCCGACAGCTGCTGGCGATGGCCGGCGACCGACCAGTCCGCGATCTGCCCCGAGAGAAACGCCATCGTTGCCTCCAGCATCGAGACGTCAATGAGCTGTCCCTTGCCGGTGCGGTCGCGCTGATACAGCGCGCTCGACACGCCGAATGCGGCCGTGGCGCCCGAGAGCACGTCGCACACCGCAAAGCCCGCGCGCGTCGGCCCCGTCTCGGGATGGCCCGTGATCGCCATGATGCCCGACAGCGCCTGCATCTTGCCGTCATAGCCGGGCCGCAGGCGGTCCGGGCCGGTCTGGCCGAAGCCGGACACGGCGCAATAGATCAGTTTTGGATTGATCGCCGACAGCGCCTCATAGCCGATCCCGAGCTTGTCCATCACGCCCGGGCGAAAGTTCTCCATGACGACGTCGACTTGCATCACGAGCTTCTTCACGATCGCGATCGCATCGGGCTTTTGCAAATCGAGCGTCAGGCTGCGCTTGTTGCCGTTGATGGCCTGGAACGCCGGCGCCAGTCCGCGCTCGGCCCATTCGCGGCTGAGCGGCGTGCGGCGCATGTCCTCGCCCTCGCGCCGCTCGACCTTGATGACATCTGCCCCCAGCAGCGCGAGCTGGTAGCTCGCATAGGGGCCGGCCAGCACTTGCGTGAAGTCGAGAATCTTCACGCCCTCGAACGGTCGCGTCACGTCGCTCTCCCCATTGTTTGTTGTTGTCGGAGGACGTCAGGCGGCGCGGTTGCCGCGCGCGATCTCCTTCTGCTTGTCGAATTCGGCGCGGCGGCGCGCCAGCTCTTCGGGCGAGAGCTGCGCGACATTGTTGTAGTCGAGCTTCCAGGACGCGTCCTCGCTCCAGCGCAGCGGCGACTGCATCGTGGTCTGCGGCCCGCTCGCGCTTTCCAGCAGCGTCAGCGCGAGCTCGAGTGTTTGCGCCTGCGAGGCGACGTCGTGCGGCTTGCCCGCCGAATTGCCGAGCGGGAAGTCCGAGAACAAGAAGCGCGGCACGGCGGCATGCTCGATGATGTCCTTGGCGCAGCCCATCACCACGGTCGGAATGCCGTTGGCCTCGAGATGCCGCGCCACCAGTGCGGTGGTCTGATGGCAGACCGGGCAGTTCGGCACCAGCACGGCGACATCGACCTTGTCAGCGAGGCAGCGCGCCAGGATTTCCGGCGCGTCGGTGTCGAGCGTGACGCGATGGCTCCGGTTGGTCGGCGCGCCGAAGAAACGCTGGCTCACCTCGCCGATGCGGCCTGCGGCAGATGCCTTCAAGAGCTGCGGCAACGGAAACCAGGTGCCGTTGTCGGTCGCCGTGGTGTGCTTGCGGTCGTAGCCGATGTGCGAGATGCGCAGATCGTGCTGCTTCGAGGTGTCGCCGTCATAGACCTGGTAGAATTTCGCCCCGCCATTATACGCCGCGCCCGGGCCCTGGTCGCCCTTGGTGGGATCGTAAGGCGCGGCCGTGGTGATGATCGTCACGCGCGATTGCGCCAGCGGTTTTTTCAGCGGCTGGAACGGCGCCTCGGTGTAATGCGCCCAGCGATATGGCGTGGTGTAGCCGATCGCGGTGTAATATTCGCGCGTGCGCTGCATATAGGGGACGGGGGAGTCATAGTCGGGCGCAAAGCCGAATTCGTCGTCGCGCGAAGCGGACATGGGGCGCGTCTCCTGGTTCTTGGTTGGGACCAGACTAGAGATAGTTTTGGGGTAGCTCAACCGGGGCGGGGCGGCGCAGGGCAGAATTGCAGGCTTAGTGGAGCCGATTGCGCTGTCTTCCCCTCTCCCCTTGTGGGCCTGTTGCGTTATCGGCTCTTGAGGCTGAAGACGTCAGGAGCGAGTGCCCTGGTCCCGGCAATTGCCTGGCAAGATCTGTAGTTGTCGCCCTGAGCGGGCAGCTCACGCGGCGATCGTGGCCCACCGCCTCATGTTGAAGGCGATCGAGGCGAGCAGGACTTGCCCGGTCGCCTTGATCAGACCGACGTAGCGGATGCAGGTCAGCCGCATGCGGCGTTTGAGAGTAGCGAAGGTGGTCTCGACCTGGGCTCGTCGACGCGCGATGAGGAGGTTGTAGCGTTTGAGCCTGGGCGGCAGTTCCGGGTGATGTCTGTTGGGCCGACGAGCGATGCGGGGCTTCTTGCCTTCCGCCTTCAGCCGGGCCCGTCGGGCATGGGTGTCGTAAGCCGCATCGGCCCAGACCACGGCTTCATCGCCGCGGATCAAAGCGTCCGCCGGTGTCGTATCGTTGACGTTAGCGGGTGTGGTCAACACCGCGCGGATCAAGCCGGATCCTTCGTCGACACCGACATGGGCCTTGTAGCCGAAGGTCGAGCCGCTTTTGCCCTGCCGTTTGGCAAACCGGGCATCAGGATCGTTTGAGGGGCGATCCTCCTTGGGCGGAGCCGAGACTGCCTGGATCAAGGTCGCATCCAGCATCGTGCCGCGCTTGAGGATCACGCCGGCATTCTCAAGCTGACGATCCAGTTCGCCAAACAGCTTCTCCAGCAGGCCTTGTTCAACGAGCTGGTTCCGGAAGCGGTTCAGGACCGTGTGGTCGGGCGTCGCATCCTCAAGGCTCAAACCGACGAAGCGCTTGAACGACAACCGGTCGCCCAGCGCTTCCTCGAGTTCGCGCTCCGAAAGACCATACAGCGACTGCAACAGCACAGCACGAAACAGCACCAGCACCGGATAGCCTGGTCGACCGGGCCCCCCTTCATCCCGCAAATGGCCGATCAGCTTCTCGAACCGGTACCACTTGACCAGGCCAGCCAGCCGATCCAGCGCCGCATTGGCGCCGGCTCCCTTCGGCATCAGCGCTTCCACAAAGCTCGGCTGTCCCGTCCGCTTGACCGCCATCGCTACCCTCCAAGGCTTTGCCCTAGGGAATCACAATTGACGAATTACGCAACAGGCCCCTTGTGGGAGAGGGTGGCTCGCCGCGGAGCGGCGAGACGGGTGAGGGGTATCTTTCCGCGAGCCCGCTTTTTCTGAATTTGCGGACGCATACCCCTCATCCGGCGCTTCGCGCCACCTTCTCCCACAGGGGGAGAAGGAAGAAAGCGTAACTCACCTGAAAATATGCAGCGCCGCGTATTGCAGCAGCATGATCGCCTTGGCGTCGATGATGCGTCCATCCGCGATCATCGCCAAGGCCTCGTCGATCGAGAGCTCCAGCACCTCGATGTCCTCGCCCTCGTGCTCGAGGCCGCCGCCGTCGCTGACCCGCATCTCCGGCTCGTATTCGGCGACGAAGAAATGCAGCTTCTCGGTGATGGCGCCGGGGCTCATGAAGGCCTCGAACACCTTGTGGACGTGGTGCAGGCGATAGCCGGTCTCCTCCTCGGCCTCGGCGCGGATGCGCACCTCGGGGGAGGCATCGTCCAGCACGCCGGCGGCCGCTTCGATCAGGAGATCGTCGTAGCCGCGGATAAAGGCCGGCAGGCGGAACTGGCGCACCAGGATCACCGTACGCCGTGCGCGGTTATACGGCAGCACGGCGGCGGCGTTGTCGCGCTCATAGGTTTCCCGGTGCTGCGTCTGCCACTCGCCATTGGCGCGCTGGTACTCGAACGTCGTGGTCTTCAGCGTGGTCCAGCCGTCCGAGAGCACGCGGACGTCCTTGATGCGGACGCGGTCGGAAATGGTCATTGCTGTTTTCCAGCTACGTTGTGGAAGCGCGGCCGTCGAGCCACTTCTGGAACATCACCGAGGTCGATTCCTCGAAACCCAGCGACTGGTAGAACGCATTGGCTTGCGCGTTCTCGCGGCGGACCAGCAGTTGCAGCTTCAAAATGCCGGCCTGCCGCAGCCAGTCCTCGGCCGCGACCATGATGACGCGGCCATAACCGCGTTTGCGCCCATCGGGATCGACCGCGACGTAATAGACCCAGCCGCGATGGCCGTCATGGCCGACCATGGCGGTGGCGACGATCGCGCCGCCATCGCGGCCGATCAGCACGGTGGAATTGTCGCGCCGCCGCGCCAGCGCGATGTCGGCATGCGGATCGTTCCAAGGGCGCGTCAGGCCGCAGCGCTGCCACAGCGCGACGAGGGGCTCGACATCGGCGTCGGTGATCGCATCGATCGTAAGTGAGACGCTCACAGCACCTTCCCCGGATTCATGATGCCGAGCGGGTCGAGCATCGCCTTGATCGACCGCATCAGCTCGATCGCGGTCTTGTCCTTCACCTCGGGCAACTCGTCGCGCTTGAGCACGCCGATGCCGTGCTCGGCCGAGATCGAGCCGCCCATGCGCAGCACGATCTCGAACACGACCGCGTTCATCTCGTGCCAGCGCGCCAGGTAATCCGCGGTGTTGGCGCCGATGGGCTCGCTGACATTGTAGTGCAGATTGCCGTCGCCGAGATGGCCGAACGGCACCGGCCGTGCGCCGGGGATCAGTTTCACGACGGCGGCATTGGCTTCGTCGATGAAGGCGGGCACGGCGGCGACCGGAACGGAGATGTCATGCTTGATCGAGCCGCCCTCCGGCTTCTGCGCCGACGACATCTCCTCGCGCAGCTTCCAGAAGCCGTTGCGCTGGGTGAGGTTGGCCGCGATCACGGCGTCGTCGACGATCTCGTCTTCCATGGCGCGGGTCAGGATCGTCTCCAGCGGCGTGCGGGCATCGTCGCCGGGCGAGGACAATTCCATCAGCACGTACCAGGGATGTTTTGCTTCGAGCGGGTCGCGCACGTCGATGCCGTGGCGGACCGAGAAGTCG
Source organism: Bradyrhizobium sp. 613_E4_N2_2 (assembly GCF_052075995.1). Classification (NCBI taxonomy): domain Bacteria; kingdom Pseudomonadati; phylum Pseudomonadota; class Alphaproteobacteria; order Hyphomicrobiales; family Nitrobacteraceae; genus Bradyrhizobium; species Bradyrhizobium sp. 613_E4_N2_2. The sequence goes on along the minus strand of NZ_CP197234.1, from coordinate 7,083,354 downwards.
ACCGCCATCTCCGACAGCAGCTCGAAGCTCGTCAGCGCGTTCGCGGCTTCGCCTTGCGCGATGGTCAGCAGCTTCAGCGCCGCCGCCGGCGATTTCAACCCGACGAAGGCGGTCTCGATCGCCCGCGGCTTCGGAAACAGCTTGAGCGTGGTCGCGGTGATGATGCCGAGCGTGCCTTCCGCGCCGATGAAGAGGTTGTGCAGATTGTAGCCGGTGTTGTCCTTCTTCAGCTTCGACAACACGTTGAGCACGCGACCGTCGGCGAGCACCACCTCGAGCCCCAGCGCCATCTCGCGCGCAACACCATAGGCGAGCGCGGCGGTGCCGCCGGCATTGGTCGAGAGATTGCCGCCGATGGTGCAGCTTCCTTCGGCGCCGAGCGAGAGCGGAAACAGCCGGTCCACGTCGGCCGCCTTCTGCTGCGCGACCTGGAGCACGACGCCGGCCTCGCAGGTCATGGTGTTGGAGGCAGTGTCGACCTCGCGGATCTTGTCGAGCCGGCGCAGCGACACCACCACTTCGCCGTTGTGCGGCGTCTGGCCGCCGACGAGCCCAGTGTTGCCGCCCTGCGGCACCAGCGCGATTCCGTGCGCGGAGGCGAGCTTGCAGATCGCCGAGACCTCCGCCGTCGAGCCCGGGCGCAGGACCAGCGGCGAGCGGCCGTGAAACAGGTTGCGCTCCTCGGTAACGTAGGCCTCGATGTCGGCCGCGTCGGTGATGGCATGTCGGTCGCCGACGATCTTGCGGAATTGTTCGATCAGCTCTGGCGCAAGCGGCGGGGTGGCAGATTTATTGACGTTCATGCTCTTGTCTCTTGTTCGCTCTTATCTCTTGCGCATGATCTTATCGGAAAACCGCTGCATACTTTTCCGGATCATGCGCTATCGGGCGACCGCGGCCCGGCGCAGCCGGTCGTTGATGGCCTCGCCAAGTCCTTCTTCCGGCACCGCCATCACCGCGATCGCTCGCGGGCTCTTCGCATCGAGGGCGCGAAGATAGCCGAACAGATTGGTGGCGGCTTCATCGAGATCAGCCGCGGGCGACAAATTCATGACGGCGGCGGCGGCCTCCAGGCCCGGCAGGCGATCGGGGCCGAACGCCAGCAGCGCTTCGCCAGCTGCCACATCGCGCGCATTGAGCCGCACGCTGGCGCGCGGCGCGTAATGCGAGGCCAGCATGCCCGGCGCCAGCGGCTGGCTGTCGTCGCTCTCGGCCTCTACGGGTGGCCGCGCCAGCGGCGCGCCGAGCACGGCCTCGATCCGCTCGCGCGACAGCCCGCCGGGGCGGAGCAGCATCGGGACGTCGAAACAGCCGACAATGGTCGATTCGACGCCGACCGTAACAGGCCCGCCGTCCACGATCAGGTCGATCCGCCCGGCAAGGTCGCTTTCGACATGGGCTGCCAGCGTCGGCGAGACATGGCCGGAGATGTTGGCGGACGGCGCCACCACGGCCCCGCCGAAGGCGCGCAGGATCGCCTCCGCCACCGGATGGGCAGGAATGCGGATCGCGACCGTGTCGAGCCCGGCGGTGGCCAACTCAGCCACCGGACAGTCATCCGTCTTCGGCACCACCAGCGTCAGGGGCCCCGGCCAGAACGCTTCCGCAAGCCTCAACGCACGCGCGTCGAAACGCCCGATCCGGCGCGCGGCGGCGAGATCGGCGACATGGGCGATCAGCGGGTTGAAGGCCGGCCGCCCCTTGGCGGCGTAAAGATGGGTGATCGCGGTGGCATTGGCGGCGTCCGCCCCGAGCCCGTAGACCGTCTCGGTCGGAAACGCGACCAGCCCGCCGGCGGCCAAAATCCGGGCGGCAGCTTCCGCGCCGGCCGCGCCGGCCGGTAAAATCAGCGTTTCAAGACCCGTTTTCACAGGGACAAAATTCCTCATGCCGGCCGCTTGCGGTGCGTCAAACCCGACGCTATAAGCCGCCTTCTTGTCGGAGTGTGGCTCAGCCCGGTAGAGCACTGCGTTCGGGACGCAGGGGTCGCAGGTTCGAATCCTGCCACTCCGACCATTCTTCCAAAAGTCGACGTTTTCCAGAGGCTTGGCGGACCGGCCGCCAGCGCCTCGGGAGCGCCTTTTTGCAACGATTTTCGGAGCGGGTCCACGGCCGATTTGGCCGGGCAGGGGCATCTGCCGCGGCGGCATGGCTCTACATTCGCCGGCCGATGGTCCAATGCTGGACAGTAGGTCAGTAGCCTACCGCCGCGCCACCAGCACGCCCACCAAGAACGCCACCATCAGTGCCGGCAGTGGCGCCTCGCGCACCATGCCGCGGACGATGTCCGGCCAGTGCTGGTCCGGGACGAGGCTTGGAGACCTGACTTCAGCCATCGGTGTCATGCCCCAGTCCGAGGCAAGTTCGGCGATCTCGCTCGAGGCCAAACGCACGCCGTCGCGGACGCGGAAGATGGCGGCGTCGGATCGCTCGCGCGGCGCGAGCGCCATCAGCGTCGCGACAGCAGTGCGCAACGTCATCTCACCAAAACCTTGCAGCCTCACCGATTCCTCGGGATCGGATGTCATGCAAAATCCCTCACAGCGCGAAGTGGTGCGCGATGGTGAATGCCGCCGTCGCGCACAGGACCAGCGTGGATACCGCGCCGGCCACCCCGCGCGCGAGATGGGCTCGCGTCAGGTGCCTGGTCATGATCTTGCTCCATGCTCTGCATGGCAATAGCGGCGAGGAAGGTTGGTTCCTCGCGCGTCGCTCGAATCGCCCGACGCTCTACTTCCGCAAGAGCTCGCTCAAGGCCGCCGTCGCCTCGGCGCAGCGGATGTCGTCGATCTCGCGCGACAGGCTGAGCGCGCTGGATCTCAGTTCTTCGAGCCTCCAGCTCGCCGGATGTTGGCTTTCGAGCTGACCGAGACGTTTGTTCAGGTCATCCAGTCTCGATTGGAGCTGCCCGATGCTGGCGGCCCCATTCACTTTCCAAACGCGCTGTGCACGCATCGTAGTTCCCCTGCTAGTCTCACGGCGTTGTGAGCGGGGTTCGTGGCTGGAATGGGAGTTTCTTTTGTCCGGCTTCAGACGGTGGGGAACCGTTGCAAAAGGGCAACGCGGGTTCCCGCGCGTTGACCGGCGCGGACAGAGCTATCGCCCATCGCCCGCGCCCTTCTGTAGATGCCGTCGCGTTGCCTAGTCGGGCCCGGCACGATCCGCGTCAGGCGGCGCTCGGCCACCCGGTTGATCGCTTTTCAATGCGGCTTTCCAGGATCGCGATGCTCACCTGGAGATTGTCGCGCCGGGCTCTCAGGTTCTGCGCGAGCATCGGGTAGGCGAGATTGTTTGGATCGGAGATCCCGGCCCTCCGCTCTTCCTCCAGAATGTCGGCGTCGAGCATCTGCGTGCGCCAACGCAGATCGGAGATCAGGACGTGGAGCTGTGTTGGGATGGTCGCTTCGAAACGGGACGTCGATTGCATAGGATCGCCTCACTATGAAACAGACCCACTGCGGGTCTGAGGGATTGGCGGACGAGCAGCAAGGAGAGTGCCAGCGCGCCGGCTGAGGGCGAAGGCCTGCCGGGCGGCCGAAGGGGTGACACTCTCCCCTTCGTCATTCCGGGGCGATGCGCAGCATCGAGCCCGGAATCCATCGGGCCGCAGTTGCGCGGCGACATGGGATCTCAGATGCGCAATTGCGCATCATAGCTCGCCGCTTCGCCGCGCTCCGGAATGACGGTGGCATGCCCGGGTGTTTCGCTTTGCTGTCAACCCAATCGCGCCAAATATTCCACTTTACCGAAATTCGGAAATGGCGTATGTGTAGCCCATCCCGGCTCATTCGGCTCGTAATGTTTGGCTGGCTATTCCCGAACGAAAATGTGGGACTTAACCTTCCATTCGCCGTTGGACTGGTGTTCGTAAAGCTTAACGGTGCTTCCGGACAGCTTGGTCGTTTCCTCGCCTTTGACCAAGGAAGCTTTGAAGCGGGAGGTCACGTATGTGTAGTTCCCCATTGGCAAAACCTCAACAAGTTCAAGCTTGTGATTTCTGACGCTCGTTCCCCTTTTGGCAAAGAAGTCGCGTATCGCAGTCGCACCCGAAACGGGCGGTGCGCCGGGCGGGATTAGACTGGCATCGGTGGCATACATTGGCAGCAAGGCATCGAAATTTGGATCGTTGATCGCTGCATCCCATTGCGCATTGAGTTTCGTCATGTCCTCAGTGAGCGGGTCCGCCCGCGCATGGCCGATAGTGACGAACAACAGCACCAGCAGCAGCGATAAGCTTTTGCTCATGACTTTGCCCTCTTTGATCTGATCGTGTCCGCCAGTCGGGCGCGCCTATGCGACGCGCACGCTGGTGATCTGTGAATGGCTGGTTCTGAAGATCGCGCCTGCCAATGGCACCAAGGCTGCAATTTGAAGAGAAGCGGAGAGTTCGGCGTTTCTCCGTTTTGTGGGCAGCAGCTTCCGGCAAGCAAAGAGCGTGACGGTGCGGGGAGGTTACACGGTTCTCGGAATCATGCCTACGGTTGTTTTGGGTCAGAAAGCCAGCGAATGTCGGCCCCGAACGCGGCATCGTCGATGGCTCGCACCGTGTCGTGGTGATGACGTGATGTCCGCAATGGCTGGCGGCGACCGTCGAAGGATGGGCGGTCCCTCCGCAATCGGTCGTCAGGGTTCTTCAGAGGGCAAAAAGAAACGCGGGGACCGCGCCACCGCACCTATTGAGAATATCTGGTGCGAGAAAATGCGTGGTTGCAGTTGCAGGGGACGCCGGAACGTTCGCTATGCGCCGATAGCGAGCAGCGAGCGCTTTGCAGCGAAATGACGCGATGGGCCCAAAGGCGACACTCAAGAAAAGCCGCCAAGCGAGGCGGACTTAGACCGGCGTCTCCCGGCGGACTGGCGGTAAGAGTGCCAACGCAATGTAGGGGAGTGGATAAAACAATCCGCCCCAGATGAACCAGGCGGCCCTAGAGCGTCCCCTCTGTTCGGCATAGTTCGCAGTATAGTGCCCGCACGCAGAGATGAGGCTGAGATAAAGGATTGCAGCAACAATTAACGGAAACATGGGCCGGCTCCGATCACTGCTACGAATAAACATAAGGGATTTGGGTCACGGGGCAATACACGCCCTCGTCAACGAATGAGTTCAAGACCGCATGGCAAGGTCCGGTTAGGCGCAATCGCGCCCAAGGTCGACCAGCAGCAAATCTGGATATGGTCCGCTCTGCCGCCGGAAGCGAAAGTGAGCTATCCCGCCGCGATGCAGCAGGAATGACGCTGATGACCGAAACCGTCGCGCCCGTCGCCAAGCCTGTTCCTCGACCGCGATCCAGAAGCGCCGAGACCGTCAGCGCGTCGGCGCTGGCGCAGCACCTCGATTGCAGCCGGACCTACATCGGCAAGCTCGAAGCCGAAGGCGTAATCCAGCGGTAAGGTGACGGCTTCCCGCTCGATCAGAGCCGCGTCGCTTATCTGCGATACCTGCGGCGCGAGCGGCGGCAATCGTCGCGCAGTGAAGCCGATGCTGCGCACGGCGCGGCAATGACAGCGTGTTTTCGAGAACGCTGCAATCTCCTCATGCTGTTGCCGAAAGGCAACTGATTTATTGTTTCTTCGTTGAACTGTTCCATTTTGCGTTTACGCCGCAACAAACAGTTTTAGATTTGCGGTCTCCGGGCTGGGGCGTGTTTTACGACAGCGAATTTTCGAACCCGGAGGCTTTTCGAAATGATTTTGGAATTCCTCGCAATTTTTTCTCTCGTTCAGTTCGCCAACATAATTTCGCGACTGATCGGTCAGCGGAATGACGTACTCTCCTACGTTTCAAGATCAGGTCCTCACCGGTAAGTGTGGCAAAAGCGGCATTGCTGGCACCGTTTTGATGGCATCTATCCTGCATGGTGCGCGACGTAGCGATCTTGCGACCCGGCGCGCCATCGAGCGTGTGTGTTCGAGGTGCGCACAGAGATTGCCAGGGTCTAACAGGAGATGGCCGACAAGTGAGGTGAGCCGCCACTGGATGACGACACATGATGACCGCCGCTCAAGTCGCGACACAGGTCCTACGTCGCCTCCGTTGTGCCGGCGTGCCGGCACGCCATCCACCGCAATCTGTAGCGGCGTGCTTGTCCATCGTAGGCCGGGCGGAGTTGTTTGCTATTTCTGCTCCCCGCGATACTCTGACAATCGGCTGGGGGCCTTAGAATGTTCGATGTGTATCTTAACACCAGGCGAGATCTGTTGGTTGTGCGAAATGGTTTGCCAATTCCGCTTCCCGACGCGTCAGGCAGATGGCATAAGAAGAAAAAAGTAGCGAGCGTCAGTGAGAACATTAAGCTCGCCGTTCAGCGACAAGGCTACTACCTGCGCAAGCTAACGGACTTTAAAAAGCGTTAGCCCGCGAACCGCATGTGCAACCTCTACAGCATCGCGACGAACCAAGCTGCGTCGCCGCACTGTTTCGCGTCGCCAACCGATACGTCGGCAACCTCGCACCGATGCCCGGCGTGTTTCCCGACTATCCTGCGCCGGTCGTCCGCAACACAGACGCAGGATGGTGTTGATGCGGTGGGGCATGCCGCCGCCACTTCGCACAGGCGTGCTGCCAGTCACGCCCCGCTGACCCCGGCCGTCGGGCAAAACACCGGGTCATTCCGATCTGCGCCGGTGTCAAGCTGCGCTTGCAAGAATATTCCACTTTACCGAAATTCGGAATTGGCGTATGTGCTGCCCATCCCGGCTCACCAAGAGGGGCGATCTTGTGTCGTCACTGTCGCGAGCCGGGTTGCGGTGGACGCGGCAGCGTTGGGCGCGAAAAGTGCGGGCAGGGCGGATTGCTCTCCGTGAGCCCAAAGCTTCGTGCCGGATGAGCGGCGCTGTCAGGTTCGTCTCGTCTGTAAGTTTCCGGCTCCGTCGACAGGGCTGGAAAAACTGCGGCAAAATGGCGGGCCGTGCGTACGGCAAAACCGTGTGGTCCTGGCCGTCGTTGCTACGGTCAAGTGCTTTGCGAATGCGGCAGTCGCGTCAACCGGCGCGGTGTCGGTGACTTTCGCAAGCGTGAGGGAGGCCAGAAGGAACTCGGCTCCCGGGAGAGCACGGCATAAGCCGTCCGACCATCGCGCAGGGAAGGCCGAGTGATCGGCACCACCTGTATGCTGCTGTGCGGTTTCCTTGCGCTACCTTTCGCGCAGCGGACCGCGGGTGCGAGGTCAGCACCCGGCCTTCCCTGCGCCCTCTTGGCTTCGAGGGTGGAACGACGAAGCAAAGCTCGGGCGAGATGCGCCGCGAGAAGGCGATGGTGCGTCTGCAGCACTCGCTGTCGTCGCCCGGCTTGACCGGGCGATCCAGCATTCCAGAGACGGCTGTGATTGAGCCGAGAGGCCGCGGCGTACTGGATTCCCCGCTTGCCGCCTACGCTAAAGCTTCGGCGGACAAGTCGCTACGCTCGCAATGACGATGGGGAGAGAGCGTGCCCTCCATCCACCCCCATTCACAGCCACGTGCCTTGATTCGGGAACAATCATTCCCTATTATCCCGCAATGCAAAAAGCCGCGCGCCGTCCCCAGCCTGCTGCTCGTCCACCCGGCCGTCCCCGGGAATTCGACATGGACACTGCGCTCGACCGCGCCGTACGCGTATTTTGCGAGCGGGGTTATCATGCCACCTCGATCGGCGACCTGACCGCCGCCATGCGGCTTGCCACCGGCAGCGTCTACAAGGCGTTTCGCGACAAGCAGGCCGTGTTCCTGGCCGCTTTCGAGCGCTATGCCGTGGTGCGCCGGGAGCAGACCCGCAGCGCGGCCGCGCGCGGCGCCAACGGTCGCGAGCGACTGCGCCATATGTTGCTGTCCTATGTCGAGCACTCCCAGGGGATCGAGGGCCGTCGCGGCTGCATCGTGGTCGGCGGCGCGGTCGAGCTCGCCGCGCTCGATCCGGACGTCCGCGCCCGCGTCAACGCCCAGCTCGAGACCAACGAGGCCTTCATCGCCGGCCTCATTCGCGAGGGCCAGGCCGATGGCTCGATTCCCGCCCATGTCGCGACCGACGACACCGCGCGGCTGATGATCTGCATCACGCAGGGAATGCGCGTCGTCGGCAAGGCGCGCCTGCCGCTCGACGGCGAGCGCCTGGTCGGCGTCGCGATGAAACTGCTCGCCTGAATTTGTGTCATATTAGGGAATGATCATTCCCGATATCTGGAGTCTGTTGGAATGACGATGAATGCCACGATCGAGACCGCACCCGGGCCGGATGCGGTGTCGCAACGACTGACCTTCGTGCTTGCCGCGGCCTGTGGCATGGTCGCCGCCAACATCTACTACGCCCAGCCGCTGATCGCGCCGATCAGCGCCGCGCTCGGCCTCTCGCATGCGGCGGCCGGGCTGATCGTCACCATGACGCAGATCGGCTACGGCGTGGGGCTTCTCTTCATCGTGCCGCTCGGCGACCTCGTCGAGAACCGCGCGCTGATCTGCTCCGTCATCACGCTCGGCGCCGCGGCGCTGCTGGCCGCCGCGTTCGCCACCCACGCGCTGCCGTTCCTGATCGCCGCGCTGTTTATCGGCCTCGGCTCGGTCGCCGTGCAGATCATCATTCCCTACGCGGCACACCTTGCGCCGGAAGCCATTCGCGGCCGCGTCGTCGGCAATGTCTCGACCGGATTGATGCTGGGCATCATGCTGGCGCGACCGGTGTCGAGCTTCGTCACGGCAGCACTGTCATGGCACGCGGTGTTCTTCATGTCCGCCGCGCTGATGATCGTGCTCGCGGCGGCGCTGTGGACGACGCTGCCGAAGCGCAAGCCGGTTGCGCGCATGCATTACGGCACGCTGCTGCTGTCGATGCCGCATCTGGCCCGGACCACGCCGCTGCTCCGGCGCCGCGCGCTCTATCAGGCGAGCCTGTTCGGTGCCTTCACCCTGTTCTGGACGGTGGCGCCACTCCAACTCGCCAGCGAATTCGGCTTCTCCCAGCGCGGCATCGCGCTGTTCGCGCTGGCCGGCGTCGCCGGCGTGTTCGCCGCCCCGATCGCGGGACGGCTCGCCGATCGCGGCCATAGCCGCATCGCGACGCTGGTCGCCATGCTGCTCGCGGCCGCCGGCTTCCTGGTGACTTATATCGGCGCGGCCGGCTCGATGCTGAATCTCGCCTGCCTGGTCGTGGCCGCGATCGCCATCGATATCGGTGTCCAGGGGAACGTCGTGCTCGGCTTCCGCGCCATCTTCGCGCTCGGGCATGAGCACCGCAGCCGCCTCAACGGCCTCTATATGGCGACGTTCTTCGCCGCCGGCGCTGCCGGCTCTGCGGTCGGCGCCTGGGCCTTCGCGCAAGGCGGCTGGACGCTGGCGTCGGCCATTGGCCTTGCTCTGCCCGTCGCCGGCTTGCTCTATGCGGCGACAGAGTAGCGGTACGATCGTGCCCGCGGCCGTTTACCAAGCCCTGGATACGTAGCCTAGCACCGTGCGATTTCCGTCTCGCGGTTTCCCTGCGGCTGTAGTACTTTGGTCGCAAGCGAGCCCGGTTAACGGGCGGCAGGGGGAGGCTGATGAGGCGTGCGGGACTGGTTGGCGTACCGCGAGTACGGCCATGGTCGTGGCAGGCGTTTCTGCTCGGATTTGTCGTCGTCGCCGTGTCGGCCGCGCTTCAAGGCGTCTGCGTCGCACTCGGCGCAAAGCTCTATTTCGCGGCGTTCCTGCCCAGCCTGTTCGTGCTCGGAATCGTCGCGGGCGCGCCGGCAGCGGCGTTCGCCGCGCTGCTCACCGTTCCGCTGGTGTGGTGGGCGTTCATCCCGCCGTTCTTCCAGTTCATGCCGCTCTCCAGCGCGGGCGCGGATTCCATCAACCTGTTCTGCCTGCTCGCGGTGCTCTTGATCGGCCTTGCCGATCTCTGCCGCGAGACGATGGCAATGATCAGCCGCGGTGGACTGAAGCCCTCGGGCGAGAGCACGGCAACGAATTCGCAATAAATCCGCTTCGCGCGGAAGCGGCGCGTTGCGCCGGCGCAACAGTCCGGCAACCATCCGCGAGCTTGGCGCGCGCCGCTAACTTTTCGAAAAAGATTTGGCCGCAATTTCTCCCCCGGGAATGACGAGGGAGTTTTTGAACATGAACGGTCACGCCATCTTTGAGAATGTGCGCCGCTATCGCGGCATCGCATCGCTCTATCGCCAGACCGCTGCATTCCGCCCGGGCCAGAGCTGGTCGCTTCTGGAGCAGGCGAGCGAATGGGAAGCGCGGGCGCTGTCGGAGCTGGAAGCCTATTTCGCCGCGCGCACGGATTACGCCGCCGTCCAGCGCGCTGCCTGATCGTTAACCATCACAGGTTTTTGTATCCATGACGAACGGCGCGAACGACACGCGATGGGACGCAGACGTTCGCGCCATAGCCGTCAGAACCGGTAGCTCGCCTGAACCCTCACGGTGCGGCCCTGGCCGGGCGAGATGTTGTTGTTGCCGTCGGCGGACGCCCAATAGCCGCGGTTGAAGATGTTCTCGACCGTGAGCTGCGCCCGCCAGTTGGCATCGATCGTGGCGTAGACGCCGGCATCGAAGCGCACGAAGCTCGGCAGTCTCACCGTGTCATCCGACGATGCAAAGGAATCGCCGAAATAGATGATGCCGAGCGCGGCCGCCCACATCGGCGTGAACTGGTACTTGTTCCACCAGGCGAACTGATTGTACGGCACGAGCTGCACGCGATTGCCCGGCACCACGGTCGCCGACGTCGCGCTGGTGATCTTCGCATCGGTATAGGCATAACCGAGCGTGGACTGCCATTGCTCGGTGACGTAGCCGACGAGGCTCGCCTCGAAGCCGCGCGTCAGCGTGCTGCCGGAGGGCAGGAAGAAGCCGGGATTGTTGCCATCCGCGATCGGTTGGTTGGTGCGGTTGAGGTTGTAGATCGCGGTCGAGAACAGCAGCCTCGGATTGATGTTCCACTTCATGCCGACCTCGGTGTTCTCGAACTTCTGCGGCTGCAGGATCAGCGTGCCGTCGTTGAGCGAGGAGAACTGGTCGCCGGAGGCGGGCAAATAGGAGATGCTGTAGGCGGTGTAGACCGACATCGTCTCCATCGGCTTGAGGAGGACGGCCGCTTGCGGCGAGACCAGATTGTCGGTGCGGTTGCGGTTGAGGTTGGTGTTCATGTCCAGCGCCGACATCTCGAAGCGGTCGAACCGCGTGCCCACGATGAGCTGGAGCGCGCGTGAGAATTCGATGGTGTCGCGCAGGTAGCCGGACTCGACGTTCAGCGCATATTTACTGTTCGAATCCGGTGTCGTGACGCCATCGGTGTTGGTGCCGGTGAAGTGGTGGACGAAGGTGACCGGTCCGAAATAGGTCGGAGCGAACGGGTTCTGCACGATCGTGTTGGTACCGTTCGGAAAGACGCCGGTGTTGCGGATGTCGACACCGGTTTGGCGGCCGAACTCGGTGCCGAAGCCCACGGTGTGCGCGATCGGCCCGGTCCAGCCCTTGTAGGTGAAGTCGGTCTGGTTGAAGAAATTGTCGCGGTTAGTCGTGTGCTGATAGGCGCCAAGGTTGACCGCGGTGTCGGCTGCGTTGACGGCACCGGCGAGCGGCCCGCCGGTGGGATAGACATTCTGGTAGAACTTCTGGTAGTCGGCCGCCATCGTGCCGTTGCGCACCGACAGTCCGTTCTGGAAGTCGTGCTCGATGATCGCCATGCCGGTCTGCACCGTGGCTTGCGCGGTATTGAGGCTGGGGCTGCCGAAGAACGTCTGGAGATTGCCGTTCGGCGCGAACGGCGTCGTCGGATTGAAGCGCGTGACGCCGCCGGGAAGGCCCTGCGAGGGATTGCCGCGATCGGCGGTGCGGCCGTCGTGGTAATATTCGTAGGACAGCTTGATCTTGGTGAAGTCGTCGGGCTTCAGCGTAACGGTCGGGTTGATGCCGTAGCGTTCGAGATGGTTGAAGTCGCGGAACGCATCGCTGCCCTCGTAGAACACGTTCAGCCGGGCTGCCACGTTGTCGTTGACGGCTTGGCCCGCGTCGAGCGTGACGCGCCGGTCGCCCCACGAGCCCGTCTGCCCCGTCGCCTGGTAGATGCGGGTGCCATCGGCCTCCTTGAGGGTGCGGTTGAGCACGCCGCCGCCGGCGCCGCGGCCGAAGGTCAGGGCGCTCGGGCCCTTCAGCACCTCGATGCTTTGCGCGTTGTACAGGTCGCGGAAATATTGCACGTCGTCACGAAAGCCGTTGACGAAGAAGTTGGCGCTGGAATCGACGCCGCGGATGACGAGCTCGTCGCGATTGCCTTCGCCCTGGTGGACGGCGACGCTCGGGACGTAGCGCGTGACATCGGTCAAGCCCTGATAATTCTGGTCGCGGATCTGCTGCTGGGTGATGACGGAAAGCGATTGCGGGATGTTGACGATCGGCGTGTTCGACTTGGTGGCGACGGAGGTGCTGTTGGCGAAATAGCCGACGGTGCCGGTGCGCGCGTCCTGCGATGGCATGAAGGGCTGTGGCGCGGCGGTCGTCCCCGGCCGCCGTGCCGTTTGCGTCCGGCGGCTCCGCGTGCCGCTCGACCGGCGTACGGCCGAAGCGGGATTGGTACGGCGCTGTGCTTCCGGCGCGGTCACGGTGACGGATGGAATCGTCACGCCTTGTGCGGGCGTGGATTGCGCAAAGGCCTGCGGACTTGCGAAGAACGCAGCTGACGTCATCAGCGCGGTCAACACGCCTCCGATACCCGAAAAATTGCGCTTGGACATGTAGCTTGCGGCAGACAAAAGCTCTCCCGCGGCGGCGATGTGGCTCATCGCGCCCTCCCTGACTCTTTCAAAACTCGCCCGGATTCCCCATTGCACGGCCGGATGCGGGGCAAGGAGCATCCGTGCACGCGAAGTCACTGTGTGCATGAACAAAGTGACCGTGCGGCCATTCCGCGCAGGATGATTTGAATCGTTCGAAACTTGTCGGGTTCCAGGCGGTCACATGTTTCGGCGCGCCGGCAGGATCCGTGGCGACTACGGAGTTATCTCGGCGCCCGCGTGTGCTAGCAACAGGCCGATCGAGATCTCCTGCGTCGGCCGGGCCAAGCGATGACCACCTTCAACCGCATCTTCACGACGGAGCGTCTGCTCCAGATCATCGTCGTTCTGGCCGCGACGATCGCGATGAAGCTGATGGGGTGAGTATCGGCGGGCTATTGTCCGCCGAACTCGGGCACGTCGGGCAAATAGTTCGAGCCCTCGGAGCCGAGGAAATCGAACATCGCCTGCGCCGGTGGCAGCAGCACCTTGTCGCTGCGGCGGATCACGTACCATTGCCGGACGATCGGAAGGCCCGCGACATCGAGCACGATGAGACGACCTTCGGCGAGCTCATGCGCCACCGTGTGGGCCGAGATGAAGGCGATGCCGAGCCCGGCGATGACGGCCTGCTTGATGGTCTCGTTGCTGCTCATCTCCATGCCGATGATCGGCTCGAGATCCGATCTCTGGAACATGCCTTCCATCAGCGTGCGCGTCCCTGATCCCGGCTCGCGGGTGAGGAAGGTCTCGTGCACGAGGTCGGTCAGGTTGAGGCCGGAATCCTTCCCCAGCCAGTGTCCCTTGCGCGCGACGATGATGTGCGGATTGCGCCCGAGCTGACGCACGTCGACGCTGACGTCGGCCGGTGGCCGACCCATCACGGCGAAATCGAGATCGTAGCCGTGCATGGCCTCGCGGATCTCCTCGCGATTGCCGATCGTGAGCTTGATCTCGATCTTCGGATGCCGCTTCGAGAACGCCGCGATCGCATGCGGCACGAAATATTTCGCGGTCGAGACCGCGCCGAGATGCACCGTGCCGCCGGTCCGTCCAGCGAGCAGATCGAGCGCGCCCTGGCAGTCCATGATCGCGGCCTCGACGCGTTCGGCGAGCGCCAGCACCTCCTTGCCTGCCTCCGTCAGCAGCATGCCGTCGCCGGTCCGCTGCACCAGCGGCAGGCCGGCGAGGTCCTGGAGCTGCCGGAGCTGCTGGGTGACGGCAGGCTGGGTCAGGCCGAGCTGGCTCGAGGCCGCGGTGACGCTGCCCTTCGCCGAGAGCGCCGCAAGCGAGCGCAGCTGCCGGATCGTCAGATGCCGGAGCTGGGCCGCCGCATGGCCGGGGCCATTATAAGAAAATTCTTTGGCGCTCATTATGAATAGAAATTTTCCTTATTAAGCCGCCCCTGTCAATCTCCTCGCGTTAGGACCGACCGCACCGACCTCCAGCGGGGAGGGAACTGGATGCGGCGCCCGCAAGGGGATGGACGCAGATGACCGGGCAACTCAGGTTGGACGACCACCTTCAACGGTATTCCGAGACGGCGCCGCATGCGCTGGCAGTGGCAGCCGCAGTCGACGCCATCGCAGCGGCGGCGATCGAGATCGCCGACCTCATTGCCACCGGCGATCTCGCGGACGCATCGGGCCTGACCACGGGCCGCAACAGCGACGGCGATCTCCAGCGCGATCTCGACGTCCAGGCGGATGCGATCCTGCGCCGCTGTCTCAGCAGACTGCCGATCGCAGCGCTCGCGTCGGAGGAGATGCGCGAGCCGCAAATCGGCGACCGCGAGGCAAAAATCTGCGTCGCGATCGATCCGCTCGACGGCTCCTCCAACATCGACATCAACATGACCGTCGGCACGATCTTCTCGATCCTGCCTGCCCCGGATGACCTGGCTCTCGCCTTCCATCAGCGCGGCTCGGCGCAGCTTGCTGCGGGGTTCGTCACCTATGGGCCGCAGACCTCACTGGTGCTCACGCTCGGCGACGGCGTCGACATCTTCACGCTCGACCGCAGGGCGGGCTGCTTCCGCCTCGCGCGCAACGCCGTGCAGATCTCCGAGACGTGCGAAGAATTCGCGATCAATGCGTCGAACCGCCGCCACTGGGATACGCCGGTCCGCGCCTTCGTCGACGAATGTCTTGCCGGCGTCGAAGGGCCCGCCAACCACAATTTCAACATGCGCTGGATCGGTTCGCTGGTTGCGGAGGCCTACCGAATCCTCACCCGCGGCGGCGTGTTCCTCTATCCCTCGGACGCGCGCCCCGGCTATGGCGACGGCCGCCTGCGCCTCACCTACGAGGCGCACCCGATGGCCATGATCATCGAACAGGCCGGCGGCTCCGCCACGACCGGGCGCGAGCGCATCCTCGAGCTATCGGCGCAGAGCCTGCACCAGCGCGTGCCGCTGATCATGGGCTCGAGCAACGAGGTGCAGCGCGTCGAGGAACTGCATTGCGATCCGCTGCTGGTCGCCAGCATCTCCGCACCGCTGTTCGCGCGGCGCGGCTTCTTCCGGCTGTGAGCGAGGCGACCCATGTCCAGGAAGCATCCGATCATCTCCATCACCGGCTCCTCCGGCGCCGGCACCACCTCGGTCAAGAAGACGTTCGAGCAGATCTTCTTCCGCGAGAAGGTCAACGCCGTCTACATCGAGGGCGACGCCTTCCATCGCTATGATCGTGCCGAGATGCGCACGCAGATGGCGCAGGAGGCCGAACGCGGCAACAAGCATTTCAGCCATTTCAGCCCCGAGACCAACCTGTTCGAGGAGCTGGAGCGTGCCTTCCGCGACTATGGCGAGACCGGCACCGCGACGACGCGGCACTATGTCCATGATGCCGAGGAGTCCGCACTGCACGGTACGGCGCCCGGGACCTTCACCGAGTGGGAGCGGCTGCCGGAAAACTCGGACCTGTTGTTCTACGAGGGCCTGCACGGCGCCGTCGTCACCGACAAGGTCAATGTCGCGCGCTACGCCGATCTCAAGATCGGCGTCGTGCCGGTCATCAATCTCGAATGGATCCAGAAGCTGCACCGCGACCGCAGCGCCCGCGGCTATTCGACCGAGGCCGTCACCGACACCATCCTGCGGCGGATGCCCGACTACATCCACTACATCTGCCCGCAATTCACCGAGACCGACATCAACTTCCAGCGCGTGCCGACGGTGGACACCTCCAATCCGTTCATCGCGCGCTGGATCCCGACGCCGGACGAATCGATGGTCGTGATCCGCTTCAAGAATCCGCGCGGCATCGACTTTCCCTATCTGCTGTCGATGCTTCCCCACAGCTGGATGTCCCGCGCGAACTCCATCGTGTGTCCCGGCGCGAAGCTCGATCTGGCGATGCAGCTGATCCTGACGCCGCTGATCATGCAGTTGATCGAGCGCAAGCGAAATCTGAAGTGAACAGGGAGAGAATTCGATGAACATCTCCGTCCACGCTGAAGCCGACATCACGGCAGTCACACACAACGATCTCGCCAATGCCGTCCGCTTCCTCGCGGTCGACGCGATCGAGACCTCGCAGTCCGGCCATCCCGGTCTGCCCATGGGCATGGCCGATGTCGCGACCGTGCTGTTCTCGCGGTTCCTCAAGTTCGACTCCGCGCACCCCAACTGGCCGGATCGCGACCGCTTCGTGCTGTCGGCGGGGCACGGTTCAATGCTGCTCTATGCGCTGCTGCATCTCACCGGCGGCGACGTCAGCCTGGACGACATCAAGGCGTTCCGGCAGTGGGGCTCGAAGACGCCGGGCCATCCGGAATACGGCCACACGCCGGGTGTCGAGACCACGACCGGCCCGCTGGGGCAGGGGATCGCGACCGCGGTCGGCATGGCGCTCGCCGAGCGCATGGCCAATGCACGGCACGGCGACGGCCTGGTCGATCACTTCACCTATGTGATCGCGGGCGACGGCTGCCTGATGGAAGGCATCAGCCAGGAGGCGATCTCGCTCGCCGGTCATCTCCAGCTCGGCCGGTTGATCGTGCTGTTCGACGACAACGGCATCTCCATCGACGGGCCGACCTCGCTGGCCACTTCCGATGATCAGCTCGCGCGCTTTGCGGCGTCCGGCTGGTCGGTCCGCCATGTCGACGGCCACGACTCCGAAGCGGTTGCGCAAGCGATTGCCGAAGAGCGTGAGAGCACAAAACCGTCGCTGATCGCCTGCCGCACCATCATCGGTTATGGCGCGCCGGACCGCCAGGGCACCGAGAAGGCGCATGGCGCGCCGCTCGGCACTGAGCAGACGGCAGCGGCGCGCCGGACGCTCGGCTGGGACTACCAGCCCTTCGTGGTACCGATCCCGATCCTCAAGGCATGGCGGATGATCGGACAGCGCGGGCAGGTCGAGCGTCTTGCCTGGCTCAACCGCTACGAAGGCGCGACGGCCGCGCAGCGTGAGCTGTTCATCGAGGGCAAGGCCGTTGCCCTGCCGGAGGCCTATGCCCAGGCCTCGGCGAAATTGCGCGAGCGCTTTGCCAGCGAGCGTCCGAAGCTGGCGACGAGGCAAGCCTCGCAACAGGTGCTCGACGGCATTGCCGGGACAATTCCCGGACTGGTCGGCGGCTCGGCGGACCTGACGCATTCGAACCTCACGCATGCCAAAGCGCAGACTCCGGTGGCGCGTGGTGCGTTCGCCGGCGGCTACATCCACTACGGAATTCGCGAGCACGGCATGGCCGCCGCGATGAATGGCCTCGCGTTGCATGGCGGATTCATCCCCTATGGCGGCACCTTTCTCGCCTTCTCCGACTACAGCCGGCCGGCGATCCGTCTTGCGGCGTTGATGCGGCTGCGCGTCATCCATGTGATGACCCACGACTCCATCGGTCTTGGCGAGGACGGTCCCACGCATCAGCCCGTCGAGCATCTCGCGGCGCTGCGCGTCATCCCGAATCTTCTGGTGTTCCGCCCCGCCGACGCGGTCGAGACGCTCGAAGCCTGGGACTGCGCGCTTGAGGCGGAAGATCGCCCCTCCGTGCTGTGTCTGTCGCGTCAGGCGCTGCCGACATTCCGCAGCGACGTGCGCGGCAGGAACCGTGTCGCGCGGGGCGCCTACCTCATCGTCTCGCCGGACGGCGGTCGCGACGTCACGTTGATGGCGACCGGCTCCGAAGTCTCGATCGCGCTGGAAGCCGCTCGCCTGCTCGCGACGGAACACATCCGCGCCGCCGTGGTCTCCGCGCCCTGCTTCGCGCTGTTCGAGGAACAGCCGGAGGACTACCGCGCCTGTGTGCTCGGCACCGCCCCGCGCGTCGGCATCGAGGCCGCCGTAGTCGGCGATTGGCATCGCTGGATCGGCACTGACGGCGAGTTCGTCGGCATGCGGGGCTTCGGCGCCTCTGCGCCGGCGCCCGTGCTCTACCGCGAATTCGGCATCACGCCGCAAAGCATTGCCGAAGCCGCCCGGCGGGCGATCACCCGCGCCGGCAAGCCATAACAGGAGGAATCTTCGTGGCCCGTATCACCCTTCGTCAGCTGCTCGATCACGCCGCCAACCACGGCTACGCGGTGCCGGCGTTCAACATCAACAACATGGAGCAGGGTATTGCGATCATGCAGGCCGCGGCCGAGGTCGATGCGCCCGTGATCATCCAGGCCTCGCGCGGCGCGCGCAGCTATGCCGGCGATCTCATGCTCTCGCACATGATCGACGCGCTGGAGCGGACCTATCCGGACATTCCGCTCTGCATGCACCAGGACCACGGCAATGACGAGGCGACCTGCGCCTCCGCCATCGCCCACGGCTTCACCTCGGTCATGATGGACGGCTCGCTCAAGGCCGACGCCAAGACCGCCGCCGATTACGACTACAATGTCGACATCACCCGCCGCGTCGTCGATCTCGCGCATTGGGTGGGCGCCTCCGTCGAAGGCGAGCTCGGCGTGCTCGGCTCGCTCGAGCATGGTGGCGGCGAGCAGGAGGACGGCCACGGCGTCGAGGGCAAGGTCAGCCACGACCAGCTCCTCACCGATCCCGACCAGGCCGTCGACTTCGTCCGCGCCACCAAGGTCGATGCGCTCGCGATCGCGATGGGCACGTCTCACGGCGCCTACAAGTTCAGCCGCAAGCCTGATGGCGACATCCTGGCGATGCGGGTTGTCGAGGAGATTCACCGCCGCCTGCCGAACACGCATCTCGTGATGCACGGCTCCTCTTCGGTGCCGCAGCCGCTCCAGGACATGTTCAACCAGTTCGGCGGCGAGATGCCGCAGACCTGGGGCGTGCCGGTCGAGGAGATCGTCCGCGGCATCAAGAGCGGCGTACGAAAGGTCAACATCGACACCGACTGTCGCCTGGCGATGACCGCGGTGTTCCGCAAGGTCGCCGCGCAAACGCGCTCCGAGTTCGATCCGCGCAAATTCCTCAAGCCTGCGATGGATGCGATGCGCGAGCTCTGCCGCGATCGCTTCGAGCAGTTCGGCACCGCGGGCCACGCCAGCAAGATCAAGGTCATTCCCTTGAGCGAGATGGCGCGGCGCTATCGCGCCGGCGAGCTCGATCCGCGCATCGGCGCCCGCGAGTCGGTCGCCGCCTAATCATTCAGAGAGAGAAGAGCAGGAGAGAGCCATGAATGCACACGCAGGAACCGTCCGGGGCAAAGAGCGCTATCGATCGGGCACGATGGAATACGCGCGCATGGGCTATTGGGAGCCCGACTACACGCCGAAGGACACCGATGTCATCGCGCTGTTCCGCGTGACGCCGCAGGAGGGCGTGGACCCCATCGAGGCGTCAGCGGCGGTTGCCGGCGAATCCTCGACCGCGACCTGGACGGTGGTGTGGACCGATCGCCTGACCGCTGCGGAGAAGTATCGCGCCAAGTGCTACCGTGTCGATCCGGTGCCCGGCACGCCGGGCTCGTACTTCGCCTACATCGCCTATGACCTCGACCTGTTCGAGCCCGGCTCGATCGCCAACCTGTCGGCCTCGATCATCGGCAACGTGTTCGGCTTCAAGCCGCTGAAGGCGCTGCGTCTGGAGGACATGCGCTTCCCGGTCGCCTATGTGAAGACGTTCCAGGGGCCGGCGACCGGCATCGTGGTCGAGCGTGAGCGGCTCGACAAGTTCGGCCGGCCGTTGCTGGGCGCGACGGTGAAGCCGAAGCTCGGCTTGTCCGGGCGCAACTATGGCCGCGTGGTTTACGAGGCGCTCAAGGGCGGGCTCGACTTCACCAAGGACGACGAGAACATCAACTCGCAGCCCTTCATGCATTGGCGTGACCGCTTCCTCTATTGCATGGAGGCCGTGAATCGCGCGCAGGCGGCGTCCGGCGAGGTGAAGGGCACCTACCTAAACATCACCGCGGGGACGATGGAGGACATGTACGAGCGCGCAGAGTTCGCGAAAGAGCTCGGGTCGTGCATCGTCATGATCGATCTCGTGATCGGCTACACCGCGATCCAGTCCATGGCGAAATGGGCACGGCGCAACGACATGATCCTGCATCTGCATCGCGCCGGTCACTCGACCTATACGCGGCAGAAGAGCCACGGCGTGTCGTTCCGCGTCATCGCGAAGTGGATGCGGCTCGCCGGCGTCGACCACATCCACGCCGGCACGGTGGTCGGCAAGCTCGAGGGCGATCCCAATACCACGCGCGGCTATTACGACGTCTGCCGCGAAGACTTCAACCCGACCAAGCTCGAGCACGGCCTGTTCTTCGACCAGCACTGGGCGAGCCTGAACAAGATGATGCCAGTCGCCTCCGGCGGCATCCATGCCGGCCAGATGCACCAGCTGCTCGATCTCCTTGGCGAGGACGTCGTGCTGCAATTCGGCGGCGGCACCATCGGCCATCCCATGGGCATTGCGGCTGGCGCGATCGCCAACCGCGTGGCGCTCGAAGCGATGATCCTCGCCCGCAACGAGGGGCGCGACTACGTCCATGAAGGTCCAGAGATCCTGGCCAGGGCGGCAGAGACCTGCACGCCGCTGAAGGCTGCGCTCGAGGTCTGGAAGGACGTCAGCTTCAACTATCAATCCACCGACACGCCGGACTTCGTGCCGACCGCGTTGGAAACCGTTTGAGGAGATGAGATATGAAACTGACCCAGGGCTGCTTCTCGTTCCTGCCTGATCTGACCGACGACCAGATCACGAAGCAGTTGCAATATTGCCTCGCCAATGGCTGGGCGGTGAATATCGAGTTCACCGACGATCCGCATCCCCGCAACACCTATTGGGAGATGTGGGGCCTGCCGATGTTCGACCTCCAGGACGCCGCCGGCGTGATGATGGAGCTCGCCGAGTGCCGCAGGGTCTACGGCGACCGCTACATCCGCATCAGTGGATTCGACTCCAGCCATGGCTGGGAATCGGTGCGGATCTCGTTCCTCGTCAACCGCCCGCCGCAGGAAGCCGAGTTCGACCTGGTGCGGCAGGAGGTCGGCGGACGTGCGATCCGCTACACCACCGTGCGCCGGCCGGCCGCGCACGCGTCGACCTAGTCATTCCTCTCCGCGCGGAGCACTCCCTGCTCCGTTTCCTTGGCGGACCACTGCTTCGCCGCTCCCCCCGCGGCGAAGCTCTTTTCTTCGAGGTGCCGATGCTTGATGTCCCTCATGCGACGACCGCTGAAACCAGCGAGACCAGCTTCGATCTCCGCAAGGAGGCCGAGGCGGCCGGAATCACTGACACGCTGCAACAGCTCGAGCAGGAGCTGATCGGCCTCCGGCCGGTCAAGAACCGCGTGCGTCAGATCGCGTCACTGCTGCTGATCGAGCGCATCCGCCAGCGTGCGGGACTGGCATCGTCGCCCCCGACACTGCACATGTCGTTCACCGGTAATCCGGGCACGGGCAAGACCACGGTGGCGCTGCGCATGGCAAAGATCCTGCACGGCCTCGGTTTCGTGCGGCGCGGGCAGGTGATCTCGGTGACGCGCGACGATCTCGTTGGCCAGTATATCGGCCATACCGCGCCGAAGACGAAGGAGATATTGAAGAAGGCGATGGGCGGCGTGTTGTTCATCGACGAGGCCTATTATCTGCACCGGCCTGACAACGAGCGCGATTACGGCCAGGAGGCGATCGAGATCCTGCTCCAGGTGATGGAGAACCAGCGCGAGGACCTCGTCGTGATCCTCGCCGGCTATGGCGAGCGGATGACGAGCTTCTTCGCCTCCAACCCGGGCTTCCGTTCGCGCATCGCCCATCACATCGACTTCCCGGACTATGCGGAAGCCGAGCTTCTCGTCATCGCCGAGCTGATGCTGAAGGAGCGTGGATACCGCTTCTCGGCGGCGGCGCGCGGGGCCTTCGAAAAATACATCGCACTGCGCCGGACCCAGCCCTTCTTCTCCAACGCGCGCTCGATCCGCAACGCGGTCGATCGTATCCGCCTCCGCCAGGCCGATCGCCTCGTCTCCGATCTCGACCGCATGCTCGATGTCGCCGATCTCGAAACGATCGATCCGACGGATGTCCTTGCGAGCCGCGTTTTCAGCGGTGGTGCGGACGCGCAGAGGAGTGCGAAGTCATGACGGGAGAAATCCTCATCGCGCCTTCGATCCTGGCCGCCGATTTCGCGCGCCTCGGCGAGGAGATCAGGGCTATTGATGCTGCCGGCGCCGACTGGATCCACTGCGACGTCATGGACGGACATTTCGTGCCGAACATCAGCTATGGCGCCGACGTCATCAAGGCGATCCGGCCGGCGACGGCGAAGATCTTTGACGTGCATCTGATGATCGCGCCTGTTGATCCCTATCTGGAGGCGTTCGCAAAGGCAGGCGCCGACGTCATCACGGTTCATGCCGAAGCCGGCCCGCATCTGGACCGCTCGCTCCAGGCCATCCGTGCGCTCGGCAAGAAGGCTGGCGTCAGCCTGTGTCCGGCTACACCGGAAGCCGCGATCGAATACGTGCTTGATCGTCTCGACCTCGTGCTGGTGATGACGGTCAATCCCGGCTTCGGCGGCCAGTCCTTCCTCGACTCCCAGATCGAGAAGATCAGGCGCATTCGAAGCATGATCGGCGACCGGCCGATCCGGCTCGAGGTCGATGGCGGCATCACGCGCGACAATGCCGCCGCTGTGGCTGCCGCGGGCGCCGACACCCTCGTGGCAGGATCGGCCGTGTTCCGCGGCAAGAGCAGCGCCGATTATGCGGGCAACATCGCCGCCATCCGCGCTGCTGCGGAGGCCGGCAGGGTTCCGAAGCTGCAACATGGTTCGGCGCAGACGATCCGGGCCGGCGAGACCGCGCTCACCCGGTAGAATACGGCATACCGGCGTGGCAGAGCCGGCGTCGCACTGGTTGTACCATGGCGTGCCATTCCGTCCGAGGTTCTACAGGGCACGCTGCACGGCGCAGCGGGCCTTCCTCGCGCTAGAGTTCTGCGCAGAAATGCAGGGCAATCTCATCGGGTGGCCGGAATCGATCGAACGGTATCTTGATCTGATCGGCATCTCCGTCGCGCGCCAGCGCTACGCCTGGCCAATGAGTTCCACGTGGGGTTCTCCGATAGGAACCAATGGAGGCCTGCGCGTTTCCCAGACGTTAACCCAGGTTGCGCGGGGCGCCTCGCACGCAGTAAATGTTTTGCATAACCGCCATCGGCCTGACGTAAATCAGGGCAATAAGCTCAGTGAATGCGAGGGAGGGTCTCATGGAGAACGTACGTCGCTACCGGGCGCTGGCGTCTCTCTGTCGTCAGCAGGCGGCCTATCGGCCGCTCCAGAACTGGCAACTCCTTGGGCAAGCCGAACATTTCGAATACCTCGCCGAGATTGCGCTGAAGGCGCATTTCGACGCGTGCAATGCGCAACCCGAGGACGACGCCATCGCCACCGCGCCATTTGAGACCCCCGCCGCGGCGTGAGCGCGTCGGTCCGTTGCGGATCATCTCTCGATCAATGCGACATCAGCGTCGGGACCGTCATGGCTTCCAGCATGGCGCGGGTGACGCCGCCGAGGAAGCGTTCCTGCAACCGCGAGTGGCCGTAGCCGCCCATGACCAGGAGATCGAGGCTCTCGTCGGCGGCCAGCGACAGGATGGTCGGCTGGATGTCGGAGCGCGCCGCCGACAGGCTGACGGTGCGGGTCGACAATCCGCGCCGGCCGAGGTGTCTTGCCAGATGGCTTGCTGAGACCTCGTCGGGAACCGCGTCGGCTTCGTTGATCGTGATGATCACGATCTCCTCGGCGCGGGCCAGGAAGGGAGCGGCGTCGCGCATCGCGCGAGCGGCGAGGCGGCTGCCATCCCAGCAGATGCCGATCCGGTTCGCCCTGAATGACCCACGAAAGGTGTAGGGCAGGAACAGCACCGGTCCGCCCGCCTGGAACAGGATCTCGCCGGGCATATCATTGTCGAATGAGCCTTGCGCCGGATCGGGCTGCAGCACGATGCTGAGATCGTGGAGCCGCGCCATCTCGCCGAGCGAGCCGGCTGCGTCCGCGGGGATTGCGCCGAGCGGGTGGCAGGTGCAGGAGATGCCGGCGTTCGTGGCTTCGCTCCGAAATATCGCCAACGCGGCCTCGGCACGCTCCACCGCGCGCTCGCGCTCCATCTCGAACACCGCCGCTACGGCGGCACCGCCATCCAGGACATAGGCAGTGCTGCTCGCGACGTACCCGACGGCGACCGCGTCGACGTGTGCGTTGAGTCTCGCCGCGAGCGAGATCGAGCCGTCGATCACCGCGCTCATCGGGCGCTCGGTCGGGATGTGGACGAGAATGTCTTTGTACATGGCGCGCCTCCGGTGGACATCATCCAGTGGCCGCAGTCTATCACGGCGCACGGGGCCTGCGTTGAGCCGCATCAAATGTGCAGCCCTGATTTTCGCGGCACCTTTGCCAAGATTTAATCGGACGGACGGGACGCCGTAAGGTGACGATGTCCATGTTGGTTGCAAGGCGACTTACCCAACATGGACATTTCGACATGAACGATCACGTCAATTCCGACACCACCACGTCCCGCAAGATCTTGAAGCCGCGCCGGCTTGCGCTGCTGGGCACCGTGGCCGCGCTTGGCGTGGCCGTGCTCGCTGCCTCTCCCGCCTCTTCGCAGTTCGGTCTGAATTCCTTCATCGGGCCGGCCCAGGCGGCGGAAGCCGCCGCGACGCCGCCGGGCTTCGGCGATCTCGTCAGCAAGGTCAAACCCGCCGTCATCTCGGTGCGGGTCAGGATCGACCAGGACAATGACAAGAGCGCGATGCTGCAACAGAACCGGATGGATTCGGACGAGGATTCGCCGTTCGACCAGTTTTCGCGGCAGTTCGGCTTCCGCGGCCCGGGTGGCATGAACGGCATGCCGCGCCAGCGCCACCAGATGATCACGGGCGAGGGTTCCGGCTTCTTCATCTCCGCCGACGGCTATGCCGTGACCAACAACCACGTCGTCGATCACGCCGAGTCGGTACAGGTGACCATGGATGACGGCACGAGCTACACCGCGAAGGTGGTAGGCACCGATCCGAAGACCGATCTCGCGCTGATCAAGGTCGATGGCAAGAGGGACTTTCCGTTCGTCAAATTCTCCGACCAGAAGCCGCGCATCGGCGACTGGGTGGTCGCGGTCGGCAACCCCTTCGGCCTCGGTGGCACCGTGACCGCCGGCATCGTCTCGGCCAATGGTCGCGACATCGGCAACGGTCCCTATGACGACTTCATCCAGATCGACGCGCCGATCAACAAGGGTAATTCCGGCGGTCCGGCCTTCGACATGAACGGCAACGTGATCGGCGTGAACACCGCGATCTTCTCACCCTCCGGCGGTTCGGTCGGTATCGGCTTCGACATTCCGGCTTCGACCGCGAAGCTCGTCGTCGCGCAGCTGAAGGACAAGGGCTCGGTCACCCGCGGCTGGCTCGGTGTGCAGGTGCAACCGGTGAGCGCCGAGATCGCCGACAGCCTCGGCCTCAAGGAGGCGCGCGGCGCGATCGTGGACAATCCGCAGGACGGCAGCCCCGCGGCGAAGGCCGGCATCGAGGCGGGCGACGTCATCACCGCCGTCAACGGTACCGCGATCAAGGACTCCCGCGATCTCGCCCGCACCATTGCCACCCTGGCGCCGGGCACGTCCGTGAAGCTCGACGTCTTCCACAAAGGCGCGAGCAAGACGGTGACACTCGCCCTCGGCGAGTTGCCGAACGAGCGGCAGGCCAAGGCCGGCGAGGGCAAGGCGCAGCCGAACACCGGCACGCCGCGCCTCGGTCTCAGCCTGGCGCCGGCAGGCGACGTCCAGGGCGCGGGCCAAAAGGGCGTGGTCGTGACCGAGGTCGATCCGCAGGGACCCGCCGCGCAGCGCGGCATCCAGACCGGCGACGTCATTCTCAATGTCGGTGGCAAGGCCGTTGCCAATGTCGGTGACGTCCGCTCCGAGCTGGCGCAGGCCAAATCGTCCGGCAAGAACAGCGTGCTGTTGCAGGTGAAGAGCCAGGAAGCGACGCGGTTCGTCGCGGTGCCGCTGGCCTAAGCCTCGCGCTTCCCGCGGCAAACTCAAAAGGCGGCCTGCGGGCCGCCTTTTTCGTGCGCGTCTGGAAGATTCCCACAGGTGCCGATAACATTCTCGTTAACGGCAGCGTTGATGACGGGTTCGTCCGAAAAAGCCGCGTTCGCTCGTCACAGTTCGGAATCACGTGTTGGGCTTTGGCGTCAATGAAGACGCCCAGGCGAATTGCAGGAGTGGAACTTCGAACGCCCGGCCTTCTTGTGGAACCGGTGGTTCGCATTTGATCGGTGCCGACATGGATCGATTGAAGCTCTCGCTGAGGTGTGCGCTGCTTGTGGCGCCGCTTGTCCTGACGACCGGAAGCGCCCTGGGGCGCGACGATGGCCGCTACGCCAACTCGCCCCTGAAACCCTGGTTCGACAGCTTGCGCAGCCATCTTGGGCCCTGCTGCTCGGATGCAGATGGCTTTGCTGTATCCGACCCCGATTGGGAATCGCACGATGGGCACTATCGCGTGCGGCTCGACGGGCAGTGGGTGGATGTGCCTGATGAGGCCGTCATCACCGAGCCAAACCGGGCTGGCCACACCATGGTATGGCCGGTGAAGACTGCGTTCGGGATTTCGATCCGCTGCTTCATGCCGGGCAGCATGATCTGACGCGGGTGGGCGTTACCGCTTGCTGGATTTGCGCTTCGAGGTCTTCTTCGTTGTCTTGGTCGTCTTCCTGGCCGTCTTCTTGGCTGTCTTCTTCTTGGACGTTTTCCGCTTCGACGCCTTCTTCGGGACTTTCTTGCCCTTCGCGCGCGCTTCCGACAGGCCGATTGCGATCGCCTGCTTGCGACTCTTCACGCGTCCGCCACGACCGCCGGGGCCGCTTTTC
Source organism: Bradyrhizobium sp. 613_E4_N2_2 (assembly GCF_052075995.1). Taxonomy (NCBI): domain Bacteria; kingdom Pseudomonadati; phylum Pseudomonadota; class Alphaproteobacteria; order Hyphomicrobiales; family Nitrobacteraceae; genus Bradyrhizobium; species Bradyrhizobium sp. 613_E4_N2_2. The sequence continues at coordinate 7,056,331 of NZ_CP197234.1, read as the reverse complement.
GCGGTGCCCTTCTTATAACCGCGCATCTCGCGCTCGACATCACTGCTGGCGCTGCGTGAGTAGCGGCGTTTCTTTGCCTTGCGTGCCATCAACTCTCTCCCTTGGCCCGGGAAAGAACCGCATCACTGACCCTACGTTCCAAATGCGCTGGCCGCGTTCCTCAGAAGGAGTTCGCCAACTCGATCTCGTCTTCCAGCGCTCGAATGCGGCGCGCAGCCTCAGTGGAGGACAGAGCCCGATCGTATTGAGTGGGCTGATAGGCTTCCTCGCTCAGACGCTTCAGCCTCAGCCCCTGCGCTCTCGTCATCTGCTCCGTGAGGAAAACCCTGGCGTCGTATTTACCCTGAACCTGCATCTGGCCTCTCCGTTCTCAAATCGTCACTTGACTATATGTTCTTATTTTGTTCTAACAAGCCATGGACAACAGAATTAATGAAATTCGACGCAAAATCAGCGCCTTGAGGCTCGAGATGGCCGACATCGAGGTGTCTGTGCGCGACCTCGTCGATCGCGACCGCGACTGCACAGAAAAGGCCCTGGCGCAGATGGATCTGCGCCGGAAAATCAACCTGCTGATCGGCGAATGGAAGGCGGCCGGTGGCGGCGATGTCTTGCCTGACGTCCGCGAGCGGGTCCGCCTTCGTCCTGCAACGACATCCGGTAGTCCGCTGCGCGTGATCGCGCGCCGCTGAGAATTTTGGGAGCGTGCGGTGGAAGAAGACCCGGACACGTACCGGATTCTAAAACTGCGCGCCGAAATTCTCGAACTCGGCTCCGCCATCCGGCAATTGCAGCGCGAGGGTCTCGACGATGCCGCAGCGCAGCTCCTGATCGCACGCAAACGTGCACGGCTGGAGCATCTCGTGAAGGCGAATGCCACGGGACGGCCGCTTTAGCGATGCGACGCTGGAAGGATTCCCAATCTAGCTCCAAACTCCAGCTCCAAAGCGAAAGGCCCCGCGTCGCCGCGAGGCCTTTGATTGTCGGCCGGAGCTCACTTGGTGTTGCTCATGCCGCCCTTGTTGTTCGTCATGGTGCCGCCTTGGTCGGAGCCGGGGCCAGAACCACCTTGACCGGAGGGATCAGCGCCCTTGGAGGACTTGGTGTTGGCACCCGTGGTCTGCGACGAGGACATAGCGGATCCATGCTTGGCCTTATGCGACTTGGCCTGCACGGCGAACGGAGCGGCGGCGAGGCCGGTTGCCAACATCACGGTAAGAGCGAGCTTGGTGGTTTTCATGCGCGGGAACTCCCTGAGTTGAATTGACGCAGGCAGCCAACCGCCATTTGCTGCAGGAGTTCCGAACGAAATCGCCCGGTGCGCGTCACGCGCGCTTCAAAATTCCTTGTCCTCGGCGAGGATGAACACGAGGCCCGTGAGCGTTGCGCCGATCGCGAACGTCGTCACCAGTGTGATGATGAAGACCATGCCGGCCGAATGTCCGCCGTGGTTCAACAAATTTGCGACGGCCGGATTGAACAGGACGAGGGCGAGACCGAAGACAAGGCCGAGGGCTGCGCCCATCATCGCATGCGTCATCAGCTTGATGACGCCGGTCGGAGAGATGAGGCTCGGCGACTTTTTCCCGCGCATGGAACCGCCTCGCGGTGTGGCATAAAACGCATGCGACGATTGCGGGTTCCATTGTCATGACGATTTTGTCATTCCCCGCTTCATCCGACGTTCATGGCGGTCTTGCGAGGATGAATGCCATCAACACGGGAACATTCGATATGGGTAAGGTCGTCTTTCTCTATCGCTCGCTGGCCTATCGCAACGCGGCTGCGGACATGCTGCGCAAGGCGCGCAGGCTGCCGCGCGGCGCCGAGCGGAGCGCAGCCCGCCGTTACGCGCGGGCGCTGCGCGAGCTTTCGCAAACGGAAGCCTGGCTGGAAGGACGTGTCGCTGACGAACCGCAGGCGATGCAGAGCATGAGGGTCGCCGCGACGCGCTAGATCATGATCGGTTCTGAGTGAATCAGGGCCGAAGCTCCAGATTCCTATCTTTACGCGCGAACCGGAGCCCACTTCGCTCGCAAACGCGCTAGCCTGAGGCCCGCTGAAGGGGTTCGGACGGAGCCACGTCGAACTTGCTCGCGGCCGGCGGCGCTACGGTCTTCCGCGTCAGCGGCACCTCAAGGCGGCACAACAGGCCTTCGGCACGCCAGTTGAATTCCGCCTGTCCGCCGAGTTGCGATTCCACACTGGCAAGCAGGCTCCGCGTGCCGAAGCCACGGGATTTCGGCGTCCTCACCAGCGGACCGCCGGTTTCGTCCCAGGTCAGTGTGAGGTGGTCGTCCTCGACCTGCCAGCCGATCGCAAGCCGCCCAGACCGCGTCGAGAGCGCGCCATATTTCGCCGAGTTGGTGAAAAGCTCATGCAGCGCCAGCGCCAGCGTCTGCGCTGTCGCCGGCGCCAGCTGAACTTCCGGACCGGCCAGCTTGATCTGGCCGCCGAGCGAGTAGGGCGCGAGCTCCTCGTCGATCAGCCTTGAGAGTTCGGCGCCCTGCCAGCTCGACAGCGACAGGATCGTGTGCACGCGCGCCAGCGCGTTGATGCGCCCCTCGACGGCGTTGACGTAAGCCTTGACCTCGTCGGCGCGGGTGAGGCGCACGATCGATTGCGCCAGCGCCAGCGCGTTCTTGGCTCGATGATCCACCTCGCGCGCCAGCAGGTTTTGTCTCTCTTCCGCGCGTTTGCGTTCGGTGATGTCCACGGTGACGCCGCTCACGCGCACCACGCGGCCGCCCTGGTCCACCGTCGCGGCTGCCGTGCCGACGCACCAGCGCACCTCGCCATCGGGCCGGCTGACGCGAAACTCGCCTTCATAGGCGTGCGCGCCGGTGTTGAACGCGGCAATCGCCTGGCCGAACTGGTCGACGTCATCAGGGTGCAGCAGCGCCTGGATGTTGGCTGAGGTGACGTTGAAGGTCTCCGGCGTCACGCCGAAGATGCGGTACTGGCCTTCGTCCCACATCCAGTCGCCGTTGACCCAGTCCCAGTCCCACGATCCCATCTTGCCGGCGGCGATCGCCATGCTGCGCCGCTCTTCGCTCTCGCGCAGCTTTGCGGTGGAATTCTCCAGCTCGGCCGTGCGTGCGCGAACGCGGTCTTCGAGCTCCTGGTTCAGCCGTTCGAGCTCGCGTGTCTTGCGGTAGAGTTCGGCGAACACCTTGATCTTGGCGCGCAGCACCTCCGGCACGACCGGCACCGGGACGTAGTCGACGGCACCCATCTCGTAGCCGCGTAAGCGGTCGATATCGCTGACCTGAATGGCCGAGATGAAGATCATCGCGGTCTTCTGGAAGCGCGGATGCTCGCGGATCATCGCGGCCAGCTCGAATCCGTCGAGCTCGGGCATGCAGACGTCGACCAGGATCACCGCGATCTCGGTCTTGAGCAGCACCTCCAGCGCCTCGCGGCCCGATGATGCGATCACGAGGTTCTCGCCGAGTTCCTTCAGGATCACCTCGTAGGCGAGCAGCTTGGCCGGCTGGTCGTCGACGAGGAGGATGTTGACCTTTTCGTGGTCCATTCGCGGATCCAAACTCAGCGGTGCAGCCACATGCGGATTGCAAGCAGCAATTGATCGGTGTTGACGGGTTTGGCGAGGTAGTCGGACGCACCGGCTTCCAGGCATTTCTCACGGTCGCCCTTCATCGCCTTGGCTGTCAGCGCGATGATCGGAAGGCGGGCGAAGGCCGGATTTTCGCGAATGACGCCGATGGTCTGATAGCCATCCATCTGCGGCATCATGATGTCCATCAGCACGATGGCGATCTCCGGATTGGATTCGACCAGCGTTACCGCCTCGCGGCCGGTCGTGGCCGTCAGCACCTTCATGCCCCGACGTTCCAAGACGCTCGACAGCGCGAAGATGTTGCGGGCGTCGTCGTCGACGAGCAGGGCGGTCTTGCCGATCAGGTCTTCGTCGGAACTGTTCAGCTTCTCCAGCATGCGCTGCTTCTCGACCGGCAGTTCCGTGATGACGCGATGCAGGAACAAGGCGGTCTCGTCGAGCAGGCGCTCCGGCGATTCCACGCCCTTGACCACGATGCTGCGCGCCATGGTGTGGAGTTCCGCATCTTCCTCCGCCGAGAGCTCGCGGCCGGTGAAGACCACCACCGGAACGTTCGACAGCGCCTCGTCGTTGCGGATCTGGTCCAGCACCTCGAAGCCGCTCATGTCGGGCAGCCGCAGGTCGAGCACCACGCAATCGCAGGGTGCCTCGCGCAGTGTCGAGAGCGCGCCGGCGCCGGTATCCGTCGTCACGATCTCGATGTCGTCGTGATGCAGCAACTCGCGGATCGAGAGCTGCTCGGCCTCGTTGTCCTCGACGATCAGGAGCCGCTTGCGCCGCGGCCGCGCATATTCCTTGATCTGCGTCAGCGCGGCTGAGACGCCCTCGGTCGTGGTCGGCTTGTTGACGAAGGAGAAGGCACCGCGGGCCAGCGCATGCTGGCGGTCCTCGTCGAGCGTGATGATCTGCACGGGGATGTGGCGGGTCAGCGGATTGTGCTTGAGCTGGCTCAGCACCGTCCAGCCCAGCATATCAGGCAGGAACACGTCGAGCGAAACGGCCCGCGGCTGATACTGCTTGGCGAGCTCCAGCGCCTCCGCGCCGCGCGCGGCGACCAGAACCTTGAAGCCCTTGTCACGGGCGAGATCGACCAGCACGCGGGCATAATGCGGATCGTCCTCGACGATGAGCAGGATGGTATCGCCGGGCGCGAGGTTGAGGCGGTCGTCGGCAATCTGCTCGATGACGCGCTGCTGTTCGGGCGCAGCCGCTTGCAACGCCGGTGGCTGACTGTACTGCTGCGGCGCGGGTGCACGCGGCGCGAGCGTCGGGCCGGAATATTTCAGCGGCAGATAGAGCGTGAAGGACGAGCCCTTGCCGGGCGCGCTGCGCAGATGGATCTCGCCGCCGAGCAGGCTCGCGAGCTCGCGGCTGATCGCAAGTCCGAGACCGGTGCCGCCGTATTTGCGGCTGGTGCCGGCGTCCGCCTGCTGGAACGCCTCGAAGATCAGCTTCTGCTTCTCGAGGGGAATGCCGATGCCGGTGTCCGTCACTTCGAACGCGATCACCGCCGGCGCTGAGTTCAGCACCGGATGATCCGTGCCCCAGCCGCCGACCGCGGCGACGACCTTCAGGCGCACCTCGCCTTCGGCGGTGAACTTGAAGGCGTTGGAAAGCAGGTTCTTGAGAACCTGCTGCAGGCGCTTGGAGTCGGTGACGATGCTGCGGGCCAGGTTCGGGTCGACGTCGATCTTGAACGACAGGTTGCGGTTTTCCGCCTCGTGCCGGAACGGCCGCCCGACGGTCTCGAGCAGGTTTGCAGTCAGAATCTCCTCGGCGTCGACCGTCACCGTGCCGGATTCGATCTTGGAGAGATCCAGGATGTCGCTGATGAGGTTGAGCAGGTCGGTGCCGGCGCCATGGATGGTGCGGGCGAACTCGACCTGCTTGGCCGAGAGGTTGCCATCCGGATTGTCGGTGAGCTGCTGTCCCAGGATCAGGATCGAGTTCAGCGGTGTGCGCAGCTCGTGGCTCATATTGGCGAGGAATTCGGACTTGTACTTCGAGGTCAGCGCGAGCTCGGTCGCCTTTTCCTCCAGTGCGCGGCGGGCCTGCTCGATTTCCTGGTTCTTGCGCTCGACCTCGACGTTGCGCTCGGCGAGCTGCTGCGCCTTCTGCTCGAGCTGGTCGTTGGTCTGCTGCAATTCGCGCTGCTGGGTCTGAAGCTCGCCGGCAAGCTGCTGCGACTGCTTGAGCAGGCCTTCGGTCTGCATCGTCGCCTCGATCGAGTTGAGCACGATGCCGATGGAGTCGGTAAGCTGCTCGAGGAATGTCATCTGCGAGGTCGTGAACGAGGTCAGCGAGGCGAGCTCGATCACCGCCTTGACCTGGCCTTCGAACAGCACCGGCAGCACGACGAGGTTCTTTGGCGCGACGCGGAACAGCGCCGAGTTGATCGGCACCACGTCGGGTGGAATGTCGGCAATGACGCGCGGCCGTCTGTCGAGGGCGCATTGGCCGATCAGGCCGTCGCCGAGCGGGAGCACGCGCTGATAGGGATAGACGCCGTCGCCGGCATAGGAGGCGAGCAACAGGAGCCGCGGACTATCCTCGTTCTCGACCTGGTAGATCACGCCGGTATGGGCGTTCACCAGGGGTGACAATTCGGTCAGCAGCAGCCGGCCGACGGTGGTGAGATCGCGCTGACCCTGGAGCATGTTGGTGAATTTGGCGAGGTTGGTCTTGAGCCAGTCCTGCTCTGTGTTCACGTCCGTCGTGAGACGGAGGTTCGTGATCATCGTGTTGATGTTGTCTTTCAGCTCGGCGACTTCGCCGCGGGCGTCGACCTGGATCGACCGCGTCAGGTCGCCCTTGGTCACGGCGGTCGCGACTTCCGCGATCGCGCGCACCTGCGAGGTGAGGTTGGCTGCGAGCAGGTTGACGTTGCCGGTGAGGTCCTTCCAGGTGCCGGCTGCACCCGGCACGTCGGCCTGGCCGCCGAGCCGTCCCTCGACGCCTACCTCGCGCGCCACCGACGTCACCTGATCGGCGAAGGTCGCGAGCGTCTCGGTCATGTTGTTGATGGTGTCGGCGAGCGCCGCGACCTCGCCCTTGGATTTCACAGTGAGATTTTGCTTCAAATCACCGTTCGCAACTGCGGTCACCACCTTGACGATGCCGCGGACCTGCTCGGTCAGGTTCGCCGCCATGAAGTTGACGGTGTCGGTGAGGTCCTTCCAGGTGCCGGCCACACCGGGCACCTGGGCCTGGCCGCCGAGTTCGCCTTCAGTGCCGACTTCACGCGCGACGCGGGTGACTTCGCCGGCAAACGCGTTGAGCTGGTCCACCATGGTGTTGATGGTGTTCTTCAGCTCGAGGATTTCGCCCTTCACGTCCACGGTGATCTTGCGGGACAAGTCGCCGCGCGCGACGGCGGTGGTGACCTCGGCGATGTTGCGGACCTGCGTCGTGAGGTTCGCGGCCAGCAGGTTGACGTTGTCGGTGAGATCCTTCCAGGTGCCGCCGACGCCGGGCACGACGGCTTGACCGCCGAGCCGGCCCTCGGTGCCGACCTCGCGCGCGACGCGCGTCACTTCGGCGGCGAAGGAGCGCAGCTGCTCCACCATCGTGTTCAAGGTGTCCTTGAGCAGCAAGATCTCGCCGCGCACGTCCACCGTGATCTTCTTCGACAGGTCGCCGCCGGCGATCGCGGTCGCGACCTCGGCGATGTTGCGGACCTGGGCCGTCAGGTTCGAGGCCATGAAGTTGACGTTGTCGGTGAGGTCCTTCCAGGTGCCGGCGACGCCGGACACCTCGGCCTGACCGCCGAGCTTGCCTTCGGTGCCGACCTCGCGCGCCACACGCGTGACCTCGCCGGCGAAGGCGTTGAGCTGGTCGACCATGGTGTTGATGGTGTTCTTGAGCTCGAGGATTTCGCCCTTCACGTCCACGGTGATCTTGCGGGACAAGTCGCCGCGCGCCACGGCGGTGGTCACTTCGGCGATGTTTCGGACCTGGGCGGTGAGGTTGCCCGCCATCGAGTTCACGCTGTCGGTCAAATCCTTCCAGGTGCCGGCGACGCCGGGCACGTTGGCCTGGCCGCCGAGGCGGCCTTCGGTGCCGACCTCGCGCGCCACGCGCGTCACCTCGCCCGCGAAGCGGTTGAGCTGGTCGACCATCGTGTTCAGCGTGTCCTTGAGCTGAAGGATCTCGCCGCGGACGTCCACCGTGATCTTGCGTGACAGGTCACCGCCGGCGATGGCGGTCGCGACCTCGGCGATGTTACGAACCTGTGCGGTGAGGTTGCCCGCCATCGAGTTCACGGAGTCGGTCAAGTCCTTCCAGGTGCCGGCGACGCCGGGCACGTCGGCCTGGCCGCCGAGCTTGCCGTCGGTGCCGACCTCGCGCGCGACGCGCGTGACTTCGCCGGCGAAGGCGTTGAGCTGGTCCACCATGGTGTTGAGCGTTTCCTTCAGCTGAAGGATTTCGCCCGACACATTCACGGTGATCTTCTTGGACAGGTCGCCCTTGGCGACCGCGGTCGCGACTTCGGCGATGTTGCGGACCTGACCGGTGAGGTTCGAGGCCATCGAGTTGACGGAATCGGTCAGGTCTTTCCAGGTGCCGCCGACGCCGCGCACGACGGCCTGACCGCCGAGCTTGCCTTCGGTGCCGACCTCGCGCGCGACGCGCGTGACTTCGCCGGCGAAGGCGTTGAGCTGGTCCACCATGGTGTTGATGGTGTCCTTCAGCTCCAGAATTTCGCCGCGCACGTCCACGGTGATCTTCTTCGACAAGTCGCCGCCGGCGACCGCCGTGGTCACCTCGGCGATATTGCGGACCTGCGCGGTCAGGTTCGACGCCATCGAGTTGACGCTTTCCGTCAGGTCCTTCCAGGTGCCGGCGACGCCGAGCACGTTGGCCTGGCCGCCGAGCCGTCCCTCGGTGCCGACTTCGCGCGCCACGCGCGTGACTTCGCCGGCGAAGGCATTGAGCTGGTCCACGCAGGTGTTGAGCGTTTCCTTCAACTGAAGGATCTCGCCCGAGACGTTCACCGTGATCTTCTTCGACAGGTCGCCGCCGGCGATCGCGGTCGCGACGTCGGCGATGTTGCGGACCTGCGCGGTCAGGTTCGACGCCATGAAGTTGACGTTGTCGGTGAGGTCCTTCCAGGTGCCGGCCACACCGGGCACCTGGGCCTGGCCGCCGAGCTTGCCCTCGGTGCCGACCTCGCGCGCCACGCGCGTCACTTCGGAGGCAAAAGAGTTGAGCTGGTCCACCATCGTGTTGATGGTGTCCTTCAGCTCCAGGATCTCGCCGCGCACGTCCACCGTGATCTTGCGCGACAGGTCGCCGCGCGCCACGGCGGTCGTCACGTTGGCGATGTTGCGGACCTGGGCGGTGAGGTTGCCGCACATCGCGTTCACGGAGTCGGTCAGGTCCTTCCAGGTGCCGGCGACGCCGGGCACGATCGCCTGTCCGCCGAGCTTGCCGTCGGTGCCGACCTCGCGCGCCACGCGCGTCACTTCGGAGGCGAAGGAGCGCAGCTGGTCCACCATCGTGTTGATGGCTTCCTTGAGCTGAAGGATCTCGCCGCGGACGTCGACGGTGATCTTCTTGGACAAGTCGCCGTTGGCGACCGCGATCGTCACCTCGGCGATGTTACGAACCTGGTTGGTCAGGTTGTTCGCCATCGAGTTGACGCTCTCGGTCAGATCCTTCCAGACGCCGGTCACTTCCGGCACCTGGGCCTGGCCGCCGAGTTTGCCTTCGGTGCCGACCTCGCGCGCCACGCGCGTCACCTCGGAGGTGAACACGCCGAGCTGCTTGATCATGGTGTTGACGATGGTCGCCGACTGCAGGAATTCACCGCGCAGCGGGCGGCCGTCGACGTCCAGCTTGACAGTCTGGAGCAGGTCGCCTTGCGCCACCGCAGCGACCGCGCGCGTCACTTCGCGCGTCGGCCACAGGAGGTCGTTGATCAGCGTGTTGACGGAGCCTTCCATGTCGGCCCAGGAGCCGCTGGCGAGGCCGAACTTCACGCGCTGGCGGGTCTTGCCCTCGCGCCCCACGACCTGACCGACCAGCTCGAGCTGCTGCGCCATGCGCTGGTTGGCGGCGATGATTTCATTAAAAGTGTCGGCGATCTTGCCGTCGATGCCGAGATAGTCCCCGCTCATCCGCACCGAAAAATCGCCGCTGCGCATCGCCTGCAAGGCGAGCAGCAATTCCGGCCGCGAATCCGGGTCCGACATACCATTGGTTTTTGGCTTTGGGACGCGACGACCGGAGCGTGATGCAGTTCCGGGATCGAGGTCGCTCATACTGATTCCCCCGCGGCGTCGGCCGAATCCAAGGCGTGACGCAGTTGTCAAAATAGACCGTCAGCCAAATTCGAAATCAAGCGCCAACGTTGCAGCGCTTGGAATTGGAACCTGCCGTGCTCAGCCCGGCCAAAATAACGGTGAGGAGTGACGATGGTTCCATCCCGTTCAGGAAAAAGCCGGCCGGCCGCTGCACCAGAGCTCCGAGCCGTCCTAGGAGAGGGGGCTGGCGCGCCCAGCGGGCGCGGGGCTGTGACTGGCGACCCTGCCGCAAGCTCCGCCACGTCACGCGCTGATTCGCTGACCACGGGGACCGCGACCAGCGGCCGGAGAGCCAGCAGCATCATCCGGAAGACAAATAGGGCTGCTATTTATCCGCCATGGTGCGCTCCGCATCTTTCACCTGCGTGCGCAGCATCGGCAATTGCTCGCGCGCGAAGGCGGCGAGCGCAGGATTGTCGGGCGCTTTCAGATAGCGCTCGAGCAGGTTGATGGCGGAGTCATATTCGGGGATTTGCGCGGCATAGAAGCTTCTGACGTAAGTCGGTCCATCCGCATTTTCGGGCTCGACGAGGCTTGCGCTCACTGACGTCGTCTTGCCGGCGTGCGGCTCCGCACCGATCGCGTCCTGAATCTGCTTCAGGGTTTTGTCGCGCTTGCCCGCCTCCTCGGCGCGCAGGGCCGCGAGATTCTTCACCTCCGCATTGCCTTTCAGGTCGGTGCTTTCCAGCAGGCCCTGCTGGAAACGGCTGAAGCTATAGAGGCCGGTGATGACATCGGTTGCGGTCGGCACGCGGTCGCCGGCCGTTCGCTCACCCATATTGTCGGCGAACGCCGAGGTGCTGATGAAAGCCAGGATGATCGCGACGAGAATCCTCATGCATCTCCAATGACCGATGGCGTGCGAAGTTCCCCCGGCGTTACGATCCGGTAAGGGCGATTGCGGAGCGAGAGTTCCGTTCCCACATCTTCTGTATGAAACAGTCTGACATCTTCAGGGATAACGCCGACAACTGCCTTCAGCTCGCCGAGCGCGCGGAAGGGCAGCCCACCCACAAACGCTATTTGCGCATGGCGGCTGCCTGGACGGCATTGGCGAACGAGCAGGACTGGCTGGACGGTGAAATCCCGCCCGTAAAGGTCCGCGTCCTCCGAACGCAGGATGCGTGAGCGCTCTCATCTCTGTGAATCTGCGTGTGAGACCGCTCACGGAATGCAAGCAACCAATCCAGGATCATCCACGAACGGTCGATCGCGTTGATTTCGATTCCAGAAGGAGGTTTTGCGATGGCTCCACGTCTGGCTCTTCTCTCGCTCATTCTCGCCTTTGGCGTCTCGGTCGCGTTCGCGACAGTGACGACGGTGCGGCAGGTGCATCTGGAGAATGCATCGGCGGCGATCCACGCCACGCATAGTTAGCGCTGCGGGCCTCGCGCGCCGGAACATTCGTTGTGCCGGCGCGTAAGCGCTTCAGGACATCTGGAGAGGCGAGAGGACATCATGGCGCATTCCGACCACGGCATCGTCAAGGACAAGCGGGCGGAAGATCAACCGCGCGACAAGCAGCGCGCGCAAGCCGTGCACAAGACGGATTCGAAGGGCTCGCCGTCGCGCGAAGCAACGCGCGATCCCAAGCTCAACGACAACACCAAGACACCGGGCTCCGGCGTGATGCCGGACGATTCCGGCGACGCGCCGACCGGCTAGTTCTCGCGAGGAACGAATCCCTTCGCGACGAGTCGACGGATTGCTTCCGGCTGTCATGCCCCCGGTGCGCCGGAAGCAATCTCCAAGGACGGCCCTGGCACGCCACTGTGCCGGGGTCGTTTTTGCTTGGGAGAGACTCAATCCTCGGTGTCGCCCTCGGGCTTCGCCGGCGCGTGTCCTTCGGGACCGCGACCAAAGACACCAAACTCGCTTGATTTGATGCCTGCCGACGGGTCGATGCTCGTCTCGATGCCCGCGGCTGCGAGCCCGAACTTGAGAAGCTCTCGGACCGCCGCAGCGCGCGTCGGCATGCGGTGCTTGAATCGGAAATCATCGACGGCGGCCAGCTCTTCCGGCGAGAGCATAACCTGGAGGCGCTCGGCGCGAAGGTCATTCATGGTCGATCACGCAAAGTGAGTAAGTTGAGTAGTTTGCTCAACGAACGAGTTTGGCGCGAGTTCCACAAGAGTCGGAAAAATCGTCAGATTAGTAAAAATAATCAGTGAAATCAATAAGTTATTATTGAAACAACTCTGGCGGTGGCGCATTCTTTCGGAAGAGAGGGAGAACAGGCCATGACGGAGGAAGTCAGGTTACCCCGTAAGCTTTCCGAAGAGCCCGAGGCGCCCAAACCGGTGCGTCCGAGCCATCAGAAGGTCATCGAGCAAGTCGAGCGCTGGGCCAACAGCTCGGGGCTGCAACCACCGAGGACGGAAGATGCGAAGACGATCTGAGCCCCACACGTTCGAACAACGTCTCAAGGCAGAGCAGCTGCGGCTCGAGCACGAACTGTCGTGCTTGCCGGATGGACAGCAGCGCGATTCTGTTATGGCGCGCATCGATCAGCTTCAGACTGCTGCCGCGATGCATGATTTCCTGATGCTACCGGAGGCCGCGGCCGCTCGCTGATCGCCCCTGGCGACCGTGCTCCGTGTCTGATGCGACCACCAGAACATGCGCCGGAACGTTCGCTCGCAGACCCGGTTGGTTCACACGTTGGCTGAGTGGAGAATTGGGATGCTGATGCAAGACGAGTTGGACCGCAGCGAGATGGGCAGGTTGATCGGCAGCGACAAGGTCGAGGGAACATCGGTCTATGGCGCCGATCGCAACAAGATCGGTTCGATCGAACGCGTGATGATCGACAAGGTCAGCGGAAAGGTCTCCTACGTCGTGCTCGGCTTCGGCGGTTTCTTGGGCCTCGGCAACGACCACTATCCGCTGCCTTGGCAGTCGCTGAAATACGATACGGAGCTCGGCGGCTATGTCACCGGGATTACCGCCAAGACGCTCGAAGGCGCGCCGAAATACGACGAACGAAGCGACTGGAACTGGGGTGACGACGCGGCAGTCCGCGGCATCAACTCGTATTACGGCGTTCCCTTCGCGTAAGCTCCCATGGAAAGCGAGCTCCGATGAGCAAGGAACGGCCCACCGACTGGATGCCCCGGTCGAGGCGGGGCACGACACCTTTTGCTTGGCGCCACTCTACCCCACCGCTTCCTTCCGCCCCGGCCCCGCATGCACATGCACCTGTTTCGCATGCAGTGGCTCACCGCATTCCGAGCAGACCATCACGGGGTCGAACTCCTTGCCGCAAGTCTTGTGCTGGTGCAGCAGCGGGCGGCCGCGCTCGTCGCCCATGTGGGTGTCGCCCCAATGCACCATCGCCATGATGATCGGGTAGAGGTCGAGGCCCTTCTGCGTCAGGATGTATTCGTAGCGCTTGGGCGCCTCGGAATAGGGGACGCGGCGCAGGATGCCGAACCGCACCAGCTTCTTCAGACGCTCCGAGAGCAGGTGCCGCGTGATCTGGAGCGAGGACTGAAATCCCTCGAACCGGCGCACGCGTAAAAAACATTCGCGCAGGATCAGCAGCGTCCAGCGGTCGCCGACCACGGCGATGGTGCGGGAGAGCGAGCAGGGCTCTTCATCCAGCGTGTCCCACTTCATGTAGCGATCTCCGGCAAAGGGTAGTAAGTCAGAAAAAGGAACTGACTTGAATGATCAGCGCTATTCTCGCTGCAGGCTACCATTCACCCCTGTAGTTTGACAGTTCTATTTTAGAACTATAGCCTCCGGCTCAATCACATGCCGTTCCCACAGGAGGAGGTGACCTTGCCCAAGCGAAACGCGACAGCCGCCGTGATCGGGGCCGGCGATTTCATCGGCTCCGAGATCGCCAAGAAATTTGCCGCGGAAGGTTTCACGGTCTTTGCCGGGCGCCGCAACGGCGACAAGCTGGCGCCGCTGGTGAAGGACATCGAGGCCGCCGGCGGCGAGATTCACGCGCGCTCGCTCGATGCACGCAAAGAGGAGGAGGTCATCTCCTTCCTCAATGACGCCGACCAGCATGCGCCGCTCGAAGTCTGCATCTTCAACGTCGGTGCCAACGTCAATTTCCCGATCCTCGACACCACCGAGCGCGTGTTCCGGAAGGTGTGGGAGATGGCCTGCTATTCCGGCTTCCTGGCCGGCAGAGAAGCGGCGCGGCTGATGCTGCCGCGCGGTGGCGGCAACATCTTCTTCACCGGTGCGACGGCGAGCTTGCGCGGCGGCAGCGGCTTTGCTGCCTTTGCCAGCGCAAAATTCGGACTGCGCGCAGTGGCGCAGGCGATGGCGCGCGAGCTCGGGCCGAACAACATCCACGTCGCCCATCTCATCATCGATTCCGGCGTCGACACCGAGTGGGTGCGGCAGCGCCGGCTCGAAGCGCTCGGGGCGAATGCGATTGATAATCCCGATCTTCTGATGCCGCCGTCATCTGTCGCGGATGCCTATTGGCAGCTCTATCAGCAGCCGAAGAGCGCCTGGACCTTCGAGATGGAGATCCGTCCCTTCGGAGAGAAATGGTGACCGCGGAGCAAGACTGCGGCTAGACTGATCCCAATACAAACTGAAATCCGGGAGGCCCCTACGTGAAGACCGCGATCACCGAACTGTTCGGCATCGAGCACCCGATCATTCAGGGTGGCATGCATTTCGTCGGCTTTGCCGAACTCGCCGCTGCCGTCTCCAATGCCGGAGGGCTCGGCATCATCACGGGTCTCACGCAGAAGACGCCGGAATTGCTCGCGAAGGAAATCGCGCGCTGCCGCGACATGACGGACAAGCCGTTCGGCGTGAACCTCACCTTCCTGCCGACCTTCGCGGCGCCGCCTTATCCGGAATACATCGCGGCCATCGTCGAAGGCGGCATCAAGGCGGTGGAGACGGCGGGGCGCAGCCCCGAACAATACATGCCTGCGCTGAAGGCCGCCGGCATCAAGGTGATCCACAAATGCACGTCCGTGCGCCACTCCCTGAAGGCCGAGCGCATCGGCTGCGACGCCGTCAGCGTCGACGGCTTTGAGTGCGGCGGCCATCCCGGCGAGGACGACATTCCCAACATGATCCTGCTGCCGCGCGCGGCGGAGGAATTGAAGATCCCGTTCGTCGCCTCCGGCGGGATGGCGGACGGGCGCAGCCTCGTCGCAGCGCTGTCGCTGGGTGCGGCCGGCATGAACATGGGCACGCGCTTCATCGCCACCAGGGAAGCACCGGTGCATCAGAACGTGAAGAACGCGCTTGTTGCGGCAACCGAGCTCGACACCCGCCTGATCATGCGCGCTCTGCGCAACACCGAGCGCGTGCTCAAGAACGCCAACGTCGATCGTCTGCTCGAGATCGAGCGCGAGAAGGGCGCCAAGCTGAGCATCGACGACATCCACGACCAGGTCGCGGGCGTCTATCCGAAGATCATGCTGGACGGCCAGATGGACGCGGGTGCCTGGAGCTGCGGCATGGTCGCAGGGCTGATCCACGACATCCCCTCCTGCAAGGAGCTCGTCGATCGCATCATGGATGAGGCGGAAGAGATCATCCGCAGCCGCCTGATGGGGTTCCTGGACGGGACGGGTGCGGCGCGAAAGGTCGCCTGACACCGCCAAACTTCTTAACCACGGCGGCACTTGGCCGCTGGAATTGCGCGTGACGCCTCCTAAATAGAGGTAAATTACCCCTTGAAATAAGTGATTTCAGGAGGCGTCCGTGGTCCTGAAGAGCGTTTCTTTTGCAGTTGCCGTTGCCCTCGTGCTCGCATGGGGCGGCATTGCGCGCGCTGACGACTACAAGCCCGACGAATATCTCGGTCTCGATCTCTCCAAGGCGGTGCTGTCGCCGAAGCGGCTTGGGCCCGAGACGCAGTTCGCCCCGGTCGCGTTGGAGGCGAAGGGTGGCAACGAGGCGCAGGCGCGCGGCGAACCCATCGACGTGCCGAAGAAAGTTGCCGCCGAGCGCGTGCACGTGACCGGGCCGAAGGTTGTTCATGCCAGGAGCGCCCAGCCGCGCGGCGCAGCGCGCACCAAGCTTGCACATCGTCGCGGCAATCCGCTGGACGCGCAGGCGATGGACACCCGCATCCAGACCTGGCCGTGCCGCACCGGCGGCATCTGCAACTGGAAGCACTAGCCGGATCTCTCGCGTCATCCGGGCGTCGCAAAACCGTAGGCGCGGAGTCAAGAAACCGTCAGGATAGGAGTCAAGGAGCGCAGGCACCTTCCGTCGTGATTCGACGAAGGTTTCCTGAATGGCAACGCTCCGCGCCTCGCGCGCATGGACCCGGCGGCAGTTCCTGGTCCGCTCGACTTCAAGCCTCGCCGTTGCCGCGCTCGGCACACTCGCAAAGCCATCCATCAGCCGCGCCGCCGATCGCCCGCAGATCGCGGGTGGCATTCAGTCCGGCGATGTCTCGGATGGCTCCGCCGTGATCTGGGCGCGCGCCGACCGGCCCGCGCGGATGCAGGTGGAATGCGCGACCGTCGAGAGTTTCAAGACGATCATGGCGTCAGCTTCGCGCGACGCGCTGCCCGATGCCGACTTCACCGCAAAACTGCTGCTGAACGATCTGCCGTCCGGGCAGGACATCTTCTATCGCGTGCGCTTCGACGACATCGCCACCGGCATTGCCGGCGAAAGCCGCGTCGGCCATTTCCGCACAGCGCCGGCCGCAGGGCAATCGATCTCGTTCGTGTGGTCAGGCGACGTCGCGGGGCAGGGCTGGGGCATCGACATCTCGCGCGGCGGCTATCGCAGCTATCGCACCATGCTCGACAATCGCCCGGACTTCTTCATCCACTCCGGCGATCACATCTACGCCGACTGCACGATTCCCTCTGAGCAGAAGCTGCCGAACGGCGAGACCTGGCGCAATCTGGTGACCGAGGAAAAAGCCGAGGCCGCGCACACGCTGGCGCAATTCCGCGGCAACTACAAATACAACCATCTCGACGAGCATTTTCGCGCGTTCCATGCGGAGGTGCCGATGTTCGCACAGTGGGACGACCACGAGGTCACCAACGACTGGTCGCCGACCGGCAGCTATGACGACGCCGGCTATGAGGACGACGGCACGCCGCGCCTGGTCGCGCGCGCCCGCCGTGCCTTCTTCGATTTCATGCCGATCCGCGACGTCGGCGCGCGACAGGGCCGCGTCTATCGCAAGATCGCTTACGGTCCGCTGCTCGACGTCTTCATGATCGACATGCGCAGCTACCGTGACGACAGTTGGAACAAGGGCGAGGACCATCGCGGCTGGATTCTCGGTGCCGAGCAGCTCGCCTGGCTGAAGCGGGAGCTTGCCGCTTCGCGTGCGACCTGGAAGGTGATCGCGGCCGACCTGCCGATCGGCCTCGTCAGTCTCGATGCCGTCGCGCTCGGCAATGGAGCGCCCGATCGGCGTGAGCATGAAATTGCCGACCTCCTCAGCTCCATCAAGCGCGCCGGCATCCGCAACATCGTCTGGCTCACCGCCGACATGCACTACACCGCCGCGCATTATTACGATCCGAACAAGGCGCAATTCCAGGATTTTGAGCCGTTCTGGGAGTTCGTCTCCGGCCCGCTCCATGCCGGCACCTGGGGTCCGGGCGAGCTCGACAATACGTTTGGCCCGGTCGCGATGTACCAGAACGGCTGCAGCGAGGCGCAGGGGGAGAACCTCGCGCCGTGCTTCGGCCTGCAGTTCTTCGGCAGGGTCGATATCGACGGTGCGAGCGGCGTGATGACCGTGACCTTGAAAGACGTCGACAACCGCGACCTCTGGTCGGTCGACATCGTGCCGCAGCCGCAGGCGCGCCCGGCCGTGGTCGCGCAGCATTCGTGAGTGGGCAACTCTCTCCGTCGTCATGGCCGGGCTTGACCCGGCCATCCACGCCCTGCTGCTCGGCCCTGAGAACGTCGATGCCCGGGCATAGGCGAGCGGAAGCGACGCCGTCCTTCGGACGGCTATGCCCGGGCATGACGGTGGGGACGGATCGCGCATCCCAGCACTAACCCGATCTTGATTGGCCGCCTCGCGTCTCCTGCGCTATAGTCTCCATTCCCGCCACTTCTTTTCCATCACCGAAGAGTCTGCCCTTGCGGCCCCACCGCGTGTTCGGCGGCTGAAATACGTCAGGAGTTAGCTCATGGATCATCTGAAGACACAGGGCATCAGCATGCCCAAGCTCGGCCTCGGCACTTTCCGCATGCAGGGCGATGCCTGCCGCGCGGCGGTGGAGAGCGCGCTGTCGATCGGCTATCGCCACATCGACACCGCCGAGATGTACGCCAATGAAGAGCCGATCGGTGCCGCGCTCGCCGCGGCCCGGCTGCCGCGCGGCGAGCTGCATGTCACGACCAAGGTCTGGCACGAGAATCTCAGCCCCGATGCGATCCGCCGCGCCTTCGACGCCAGCCTGACCAAGCTCCGGCTCGACCATGTCGATCTCTACCTCGTGCACTGGCCGTCGAAATCCGCGAACTGGGGCGCGGTGTTCGAGACCCTGATGAAGCTGAAGGAGGAAGGGCGTACGCGGGCGATCGGCGTTGCCAATTTCACCACGGCGCTGCTCAAGATCGCGGTCGAGGACATCAAGGCGCCGATCGCCTGCAACCAGATCGAATATCACGCCATGCTCGATCAATCGAAGGTGCTGGCCTATCTCAACGCCAAATCGATCCCGCTGGTCGCCTATTGCCCGCTCGCGCAAGGACGCATCGCGTCAGATCCGGCGTTGGCCGAGATCGGCGCCAGGCACAACGCGACCGCCGCGCAGGTCGCGCTGAAGTGGCTGCTCGACCAGAACGGTGTCGCTGCGATCCCGAAGGCCTCGCGCCGCGAGAGCCAGCAGGCCAATCTCGATGCGCTGAAGATCACGCTCGACGATGCCGACCGCAAGAAGATCGCGGCGTTGCCCAAGGACAGGCGTTGCGTCAATCCAGGCTTTGCGCCGGTGTGGGATTAAAACTCGACGCTGAACGCACCGCCCTTACCCTCTCCCCTTGCGGGAGAGGGTGGCTCGCCGCGTAGCGGCGAGACGGGTGAGGGGTCTCCATCCGCGAGTCCAATTCTCATTGAATGCGCTGAAGCAACCCCTCATCCGGCGCTTCGCGCCACCTTCTCCCACAAGGGGAGAAGGAAGAAAGAGCGCAAAGAAATGGCCCCGCGAGGGGCCATTTCCATGATGTGTTACGCATCAATCCCAATGGTGACGGTGACCGCGCTTGACCACGACGACCCGGTCGTGATGGTGCCAGCCGCGATGCCAGCCGTGGTCGCGATGCTCGCGCATTTCGGCGCGGGCGCCGTAGCCATGATGGTAGCCGTTCTTGATCACCACCGTTTCGGCATTCGCCATCGTCGGTGCAACGATCGCGAGCGCGCCGAGAGCCGCAACCACATAACCAAGCTTCTTCAAGATGTCCTCCTCCAATGCAATGCACATGAGAACGGCGCATGTGTGCGAACGTTCCGGAGGAACTGGAAGAGAATTCTGAATGGATGTTCAGACAGAGCACGATTCGGAAAAGTGCGAAGCGGCTTTCCGAGCGATCATGCTCAAACGTGATGCTCAATCGCAGCGTTGCTGTGAAGGTGTCGGCGCGCCTGTCGCGACGTATTTGCCGTCCCTGATCGTGTACACACCGCGCTCGCTGCGATTGTAGATCGCGCGCAGGCTGCCATCCTTCGCCAGCAGCAGCCCGAATTCACGCGCCTGGTGCAGCGAGGGGAAGTAAACCATCACATTGAGCAGGCCCTCGGCTTCGACCGTGGCGGACACCACTTCGTTCTCGTCCCTGGCCTCGCCGAAATCGCGCCGGTACATCACCCGGCCGTCCTTCCTGATCTCGTAAGTCAACAGCGAGCCCTTGTCGCGGTCCGGCCGGGCCGCGCAATCGACTGCCCACGAGCCCAGCAGGCCCCATTGCTCGACCGTCGCCGCAAGCGTCTCGGCGCCGGCCGCTGGCGTGAACGCAATCCACAGCATCGCCGCCGCGATCCAGCAGCCCAGACAACGCGTCATGTCCTGAAAAACCCCGCCTCGAACAAGTCCAAGTGTAGCATCCCGCGCGCGATCGTCCACGCGAGCTGGCAATCGCGCGCGAATTTGATCCGCGTCAATGAGGCCGGTCGTATCAAGGGTAGGATGGCGCTCCCGAAGGCGAAGTTGGTGAGACCGATGCTGAATCAAGTCGTGGATTTCGCGGGCGAGGTACTGCCGGGGAGCTGTGCCGTGCCGCCTTATTCCGAGACCGCGTTCCTGGCCGAGCTGGGCGAGCGCTTGAGGTCCTCGCGCGCGCGGTGCGAGATGTCGCGCCGGGAGCTGGCCCGCCGCTCCGGGATTTCCGAGCGCTACATCGCCCAGATCGAGGCCGGCAAGGGCAACGTCTCGATCGTGCTGCTGCTGCGGCTGGCCTCCGCGATCCACGGCAGCCAGCCTCAGGTGGCCTAGAGCGAGCCTTAGGCGCGCTTCTCCACGTTGGCGCTGCGGGCCGGCACGCCGAACTCCTTGCGGCAGACCTCGGCCAGCACGGCGACGCCCTCACGGATCTGCTGATGCGAGGGGCTCGCAAAGCACAGCCTGAGCCGCGAGGAGGAATGGGGCTTGTTGGTCGACCATTCCGGCCCCGGATTGATCGAGACTCCGGCGGCGAGCGCGGCCTGATAGAGTTTCAGCGTATCGACCTGGTCGGGCAGCTTGACCCACAGGAAGATGCCGCCCTTGGGCTCCTCGAACTCGGCCGCCGTCCCGAACTGCTCGTTCAGCGCCTCCATCAGCGTATCGAGCTTGGTGCGCAGCGCCTTCGTCAGTGCCGGTACGTGGGTCGAAAAGTGCGGCTTGCAATAGGCGGCCAGCACCATCTGCTCCAGCGCGCCTGAGCCTGCATCCGTCTTCAGCGCCAGCATCCGCGACATCACATCCCAGGGCGCGACGATGAAGCCGACGCGCAGCGCCGGTGCGATCGATTTCGAGAACGAGCCGATATGGATCACGCCGCCGTTCGGGCTCATCGCGTGGATCGCCGGCGGTCGCTGTCCCGACCAGACGAGATCGGCGTAGCAATCGTCCTCGAAGATGGGCACGCCATATTCGGCCGCGAGCCGTACCAGTTCAGCGCGGCGGCTCTCCGGCATGATGCTGCCGGTGGGATTCTGCACGGTCGGGATGGTGTAAATGTACTTGGGCCGGATGCCGCGGCTCTTCAAATCGGCCAGCGTCGAGGCCAGCACATCCATACGCATGCCGTCCTTGTCGAGGGGGATGCCGACGACGTTGACCCCGAGCCGCGCCAGGCGGGTCAACGAGCCCTGATAGCTGTCCTGCTCGAAGATCACGGTATCGCCGCGTGTCAGCAGCGTTGCGTTGACGAGGTCGAGCGCCTGGAGCGAGCCGGAGACGATCAGGAGGTCGTCGACGGTGCAGTTGATGCCGGCGTCGCGCTTCAGTTTTGTCACCAGGAATTCGCGCAAGGGCAAATAGCCCTGCGGCCCGTGCGCCAGGCCGTAGGTCGCGAGCGAGCGGCCTTCCTTTTGCAAGGCGGAATTGGTCGCCTCGATCAGGCCGTCGAGCGGCAACTGCTCGGAGTCGTTGTTGCCACCGACAAAACTGTACTTGGCGAGGCCCGTCCAGCGCGCGGAAGGGGCCGGCAGCCCTGCGGGAAACAGGGGCGCGAAATCGAAGCTGGACGTCATGGGAGCGTTCCTCGTTTTGTTCTTGTTGAGCGACCGGCCTTGCGCCGGCGTGCCTTACTTCTTGCCGGCCGTCCTCGTCGGACGGCCTCTACTTCTTTGTGGCCGTCCGGGTCGGACGGCCCTGGCTGATGAAAGCGTAATGCGCATTGGCGACGCCGCCAACCATCAAGGCCTCGACCACGGGCTCGGCGATCTCGCCTGTTGCGGCCCAGTCGACAAGGAAATTGGCCCCGGTCCCCCCGCGCACATCGTCGGTCGGAATGAAGATCGAGACGGTGGCCAGAGGCTTCAGCGCCACCTGGCCCTTCAGGTAGGTCTCGACCTGCTTGCCTGCGGTGTCGAAATAGGCGATGCGTTTGACGATCAGCGGCTGGGTCTCGGAGGCGTTGTGAACGCTCAGCGTCACCGAGAAGTCGACACGTAGTTTGCCCTGGCTCATCGCAACGCTGGAATAGGCGGGCACATAGAACCCGCCGGAGACGGCGAGTTCCTCCTTCGGCAGTGTGGTGAGCGAATCGGCAAAGTTTTGTTCGATATTGACCTTGGATTGCGCGGCTGCGGGCGCGGCAGAGGCGAGGGGACATAGCAGCATTGCTGCGAAAAGCCCTGCTCGCATGTGACGAATTGCTCGCTTGCCGCGCCGCAACCTGGCCCTAGGGTGCGGCAAAACGGACCAATTTGGTATGCACGAACTCATTCGCGACATCACTCTCTGTATTCTGTTTGCCTGGATGCTGGGCCTGCTCGCCCATTTCTCCCGGCAGCCGCTGATCCTGGCCTACCTTATCGCCGGCTTCTGCATAGGTCCATTCGGTGCCGGCTGGGTCAAATCGCAGGAATCGATCAGCGTCATCTCCGAGCTCGGCCTGATCTTCATGCTGTTCATGATCGGGCTCGAGATCGACCTGAAGAAAATCGTGCGGGCGGGAAAGGTGATCCTGTTCGCGGCGGGCGGCCAGCTCATCGGCGGCTGCCTGCTCGGGGTGCTGTTCTTCGTCGGCATCGGCTTGTCGCTCGGCGGTGGGCATTTCGATGCGGTCTATCTCTGCGTCGCCTGCGCGCTGTCGAGCACCGTGATCATCGTCAAGGTGCTCTACGAGAAGCGCGAGCTCGACACGCTGCCCGGCCGCATCACGCTCGGTGTGCTGGTGCTCCAGGACATCTTCGCCATCCTGTTCCTGGCGGTGCAGCCGAGCCTCGCCAATCTCGAGGTCAGCGTCATCCTGCTGTCGATCGGCCGTGTCGCGGTGCTGGTCGCTGCCGCACTGCTGGTCAGCCGCTATGTGCTGCCGCGCCTATTCCATCAGATTGCCCGTCGCCCCGAGTTGATCCTGCTTGGCGCGCTCGCCTGGTGCTTCCTCGTCGCCGAGACCGCGGAGCGGCTCTCACTGTCGCGCGAGATGGGTGCGCTGATCGCCGGCGTCTCGCTGTCGACCTTCCCTTACGCCCTCGACGTCACCGCCAAGGTCACCACGCTCCGCGACTTCTTCATCACGCTGTTCTTTGTCGCGCTCGGCATGACCATTCCCGTGCCGGGCCTCTCCGTGATCGGGCTTGCCTTGATGATCGCGGCGTTCACGGTGGTGAGCCGCCTCGTCACCACCTTCGCCCCGCTCTACCTGATGAAGCAGGGCCTGCGCGCCAGCCTGTTGCCGGCCCTTAACCTCGCGCAGATCTCCGAGTTCTCGCTGGTGGTGATCCAGACCGGCGTCGCCGACCATCATATCGCGGCCGAAACGGCGAATGCGGCCTCCTTTGCCTTCGTGGTGCTGGCGGTGCTCTCGACCTTCGTGATGACCCGCAGCGACGAGATCACCCGCTGGGCGATCGGCCCCCTGAAGCGGATCGGCCTGCGCGACCTCGACCATGGCAACGGCCACGCCGAGGAGGGGCACGAGGGCGGCCACGGCGAGGCCCGCCGCATCGTCATCCTCGGCTTTTTCCGTGCGGCGAGCGCGCTGCTGGCCGAGATCGAACGGCAGGCGCCGGTGCTGCTCGAGCAGATCACCGTGATCGACTTCAATCCCAATGTGTACAAGACGCTGCTGTCGCGCGGCCTGCACGTGATCTATGGTGACATCAGCAGCGCCGACACGCTGCTCCATGCCGGCGTCGGCAAGTCCGAGATGATCATCCTCAGCGTGCCGGACGCCCTTCTCAAGGGCGCCAGCAACGAGAAGCTGGTCCGCCACGTCCGTACCCTCAACCCGACCGCCATGATCGTGGCCACGGCCGATCTTTTGTCGGATGTGAGCGAGCTCTACGCGGCCGGCGCCAGCTACGTCACGGTGACCCGGCTCAGCGACGCTCATGAGCTGTTTACCGTGATCGAAGCGGCCCAGGCTGGCCTGCTGGCCGACAAGCGGGCCGAGCTCGATGTCCGGCTCGGCGAGCGGCGCGAAGTGCTGCCCTGAAGGCGGCGCGGCCGCTTTCCGTCCGGGCCGTGTGCGCCTATATCCCTGGTATCTTCGGTGCAAGCCTTAGACCCGCGGGCCGGCCCGCCATCAGGCATATGCGGTTGCGTCCAGGACACTAGCGCTTGGGGCCAAGTCCGGCTAAGGCGTCCGGCGAAGCCTCCCGGCCATAACCGATAGAGATTGGGAAATGCCCGATAACGTTCAGGAAGTCTTGCAGGCCTTTGCCCGGGGTGAGCTCGTGGTCGTCACCGACGACGAGGACCGCGAGGGCGAGGGCGATCTGATCGTCGCCGCCTCGCTCTGTACCGCCGAGAAGATGGCGTTCATCATCCGCCATACCTCCGGCATCGTCTGCGCGCCGGTGACCACCGAGGACGCGCGCCGCCTCCGGCTCGATCCGATGGTGGCCCACAACGATTCCGCGCACACCACCGCATTCACGGTCTCGATCGACTACAAGCCCGACGGCGGCACCGGCATCTCGGCCGAAGAGCGCGCCTCGTGCTGCCGCGCGCTGTCCAATCCCAATGTCGGCGCCAACGATTTTGCCCGCCCGGGCCACATCTTCCCGCTGATTGCCAAGGACGGCGGCGTGCTCTTGCGCTCCGGCCATACCGAGGCCGCGGTCGACCTGTGCAAGCTCTCCGGCCTGCCGCCGGTCGGCGTCATCAGCGAACTCATGAACGACGACGGCAGCGTGATGAAGGGCGAGCAGGTCGCCCGCTTTGCGGCCCAGCACAAGCTCAAGCATGTCACCATCGCCGACATGATCGCCTACCGCCAGGTGCGCGAGAAGCTGATCGAGCGGGTCTCGACCTTCGTCACCGACAGCCCGATCGGGCCGCTTCAGGGCTATGCCTACCGCTCGCCGTTCGATTCCATCGCCCACGTCGCGTTCGTCTATAACGGCGTCGGCGACGGCAAGAACGTGCTGACGCGCTTCCACAAGCCCAACATCGTCAAGGACATCTTCACCGGCCATAAGCGCATGGCGGCAGTGCTCGAGCACTTCAAGAAGTCCGGCCGTGGCGTCTTGGTTTACCTGCGTGACGGAGCCGCCGGTGTCCCCGTTGCCCCGCTACCCGATGAGAGCGCGAGCGAGGCGGACCGCAACCGCCAGTGGCGCGAGGTCGGTGTCGGCGCGCAGATCCTGCGCGATCTCGGCGTCACCTCGATCCGCCACCTCACCTCGTCGGTGCACGACTACAAGGGCCTGTCAGGCTTCGGCATCGAGATCGTTGCCAACGAGCAGCTTGAAAGCTAGCGCTGTCATTCCGGGGGCGCGCGCTGCGCATCCCCGGGGTCCACGCAGAGCCATCCATCTGCAACGCAATTGCACTTGTTGCCGCGGCGCTTTACTTTGTCGGGCAAATTTTGACGGAACCAGACGAAAGGACGTTTCATGAGCGTGCGCCCTCAGACCAAGGACAAGCCGGCTGCGGCTTCTTTCCAATGGGACGATCCGTTCCTGCTCGACGAGCAGCTCACCGAAGACGAGCGGATGGTGCGCGACACCGCGCGCGCCTATGCTCAGGACAAGCTGCTGCCGCGCGTCACCAAGGCGTATCTCGAGGAGAAGACCGACCGCGAGATCTTCAACGAGATGGGCGAGCTCGGCCTGATCGGCATTACGCTGCCTGAGGAATATGGCTGTGCCAATGCGAGCTACGTCGCCTACGGCCTCGTCGCGCGCGAGATCGAGCGGGTCGATTCCGGCTATCGTTCGATGAACTCGGTGCAGTCCTCGCTGGTGATGTACCCGATCTACGCCTATGGCGACGAGAACCAGCGCAAGAAGTACCTGCCGAAGCTCGCCAGCGGCGAGTGGGTCGGCTGCTTCGGTCTCACCGAGCCCGACGCCGGCTCCGATCCGGCCGGCATGAAGACCCGCGCCGAGAAGGTCTCGGATGGCTATCGCCTGACCGGCAGCAAGATGTGGATCTCGAACGCGCCGATCGCCGACGTGTTCGTGGTCTGGGCCAAGTCGGCCGAGCACGACAACCAGATCCGCGGCTTCGTGCTGGAAAAGGGCATGAAGGGCCTCTCCGCGCCGAAGATCGGCGGCAAGCTGTCCCTGCGCGCCTCGATCACCGGTGAGGTCGTGATGGACGGCGTCGTGGTTCCCGAGGACGCGCTGCTGCCCAACGTGTCCGGCCTCAAGGGCCCGTTCGGCTGCCTCAACCGCGCCCGCTACGGCATCTCCTGGGGCGCGCTCGGCGCCGCCGAGGACTGCATGCACCGCGCCCGCCAGTACACGCTCGACCGCAAGCAGTTCGGCAAGCCGCTCGCCGCGACCCAGCTCGTGCAGAAGAAGCTGGCGGACATGGAAACCGAGATCGCGCTGGGCCTCCAGGGTTCGCTTCGCGTCGGCCGTCTGATGGACGAGGGCAAGTTTGCCCCCGAGATGATCTCGATCATGAAGCGCAACAATTGCGGCAAGGCCCTCGATATCGCCCGCGTCGCGCGAGACATGCACGGTGGCAACGGCATCTCGGCCGAGTACCACGTGATGCGCCACGTCCATAACCTCGAGACCGTCAACACCTACGAGGGGACTCACGACGTCCACGCCCTGATCCTGGGACGTGCGATCACGGGCATCCAGGCGTTTTTCTAGTCGCAGCGTTCTTCGGCCGCGGCTAGTTTGCTCCGCTGTCATCGCCCGCGAAGGCGGGCGATCCAGTATCCCAGAGACCTCGCCTTCGCCTCAGGCGCCGCGGCGTACTGGATACCCCGCTTTCGCGGGGTATGACGGCGAGGGTTGGGGCTGCAGTGCACAGGAAGTCCCATGTCCGACAACGACGACATCCCGTTCAACCGCAACTTTCCGCTCAGGGCCGGTGTCGTCGAGGAAGTCCGTCCCGGCGTGCGGCGCGTGCTCTGTAACAATCCGAGCCCGTTCACCTTCACCGGCACGGTCAGCTACATCGTAGGCCAAGGCAACGTCGCGATCATCGATCCCGGTCCGAACGACGAGGCGCACGCGGCGGCGCTGCTCGATGCCGTCAGGGGCGAGACGGTGAGCCATATCTTCGTCACCCACACCCATCGCGACCATTCGCCGAACACCGCGCGGATCAAGCAGGCGACCGGCGCGCCCGTCTATGCCGAGGGCCCGCACCGTGCCTCGCGCCCGCGCTTCGAGAGCGAGAAGCACAATCCGGAGTCCGGCGCCGACCGCGATTTCGCGCCCGATATCAGGATCGCCCATGGCGACGTCGTCGAGGGTGCCGGCTGGCGTCTGGAGGCCGTGGCGACGCCCGGCCACACCGCCAATCATCTCGCCTTCGCCTGGCCCGAACGGAAATTCAACTTCGTCGGCGATCACGTGATGGGCTGGTCGACGTCGATCGTGGCGCCACCCGACGGCTCGATGATCGACTACATGGAGTCGCTCGACCGCCTCGTCGCGCGCGAGGAGGATCTGTATTTCTCCGGCCACGGCCCGGAGATCCCGGACGGCCAGCGCTTCGTGCGCTTCCTGATCCGCCACCGCAAGGCGCGCGAAGCCTCGATCCTGCACCGCCTGGCCAAGGGCGAGGCCGATATCCCGACCATGGTGCGCGCGATCTATATCGGCATCGATCCCAGGCTGACGACGGCCGCCGGCTATTCGGTCCTGGCGCATCTGGAAGATCTGGTCGCGCGCGGCGTGGTGGCGACGGATGGCGATCCCGTGATCGGCGGTACGTATCGAATGGCGGGGGCCTAGCTTCTCGTCATTCCGGGCTGGATGCTGCGCATCGTCCTGGAATGACAGCGGGGCTACTTCTTCACCGTCTTCGCCGGTGCCTTCGGTGGCGCGACCGGCGTCTTCTTCACCGGTTTCAGCGCGTCGGCGTCGGCGGCGGTGTTGAGATCGTCGATGAATTTTTTGACGCGCGCGGCGTTGCTGCCGAGATCACTGTCGAAATAGCGCGACGCCGAGCGGATATCGACGCGGGAATCGTCACCATCGGGCACGACCCGGATCGAGATGTCCTCGCGGAACCCCATGATCGGCGTCCGTGCCACCGCCTCGATGCGGCCGATACGGCGCGGTGGCTGCGGCTCGCGCTCGTCGATGACGAGCCATTTGCGCTTGATGACGAGCTGGCGCGCGATCGCATAGGCCCGATCGACCGGGATCTCCAGCTCGATCGGCTCGATGTCCGGGTAGAACTGGCGCTGCTGCTCGGCCGAATAGAGGCCGGCATAGACCGCGGTGTTGGTGCCATCGCCGGTGCGCAGGTGCGCGAGCGCGTCGAAGCGCGGCGGGTCGATCGGGTTGGTGGTGATGTCGTAGATCGGCGGCAGCTTGCGGTATTGCAGGGCGAGATAAGCGGGATAAGCGAGGATCGCGCCGTTGATGAGGAAGGCGAGCAGGATGCGCCCCATGCCGCGCGAGCCGTTCTGCCAGATCGCGGCAAAGCCCGCGAGCCCAAACAGGATCGAGAGGCCGGCGATCGCGAGCCCGCCGAAGAACGTCATCAGCGCCGGTTTCATCTCCAGGAAGTCGAAGCGGACGATGATGATCGAGACCACCACCGCCACCACCGCGAACACGGCCAGATTACGCGCCCAGCTCGCGAGGCTGGACACGGGCTCCGACTGATAGGGAGCGGAAAACCTGCGGGCCATCGGGTGAAGCTCTGCCGGGGTTTTGGGCGATGTCGGCCGATTTGGCGCGACGATGGGCCGTTGAGACCACGGCCCGGGGGCAAATTCAAGGGTTCCGCATGCGCCCAGACCGTCATGCCCGGGCATAGCCGTCCGAAGGACGGCGTCGCTTCCACTCGCCTATGCCCGGGCATCCACGTTCTCCGTGCCGCGGGGCAAGGCGTGGATGGCCGGGACAGGCCCGGCCATGTCGTTATGGAGGCTTCAATGCGTCGAGCGCTCACGCCCTCCAGGGGAGGGCGGTACCGAGGGTTACGCCGCCGCGTTCGGGAAACGGTAATCCTTGAACTGGTCGCGTAGTGCGGTCTTCAGGATCTTGCCGGTCGCGGTGTGCGGAATGCCTTCGACGAAGGCGACGTCGTCGGGCATCCACCATTTGGCGATCTTGCCGTCCATGAACTTCAGGATGTCCTCGCGGCTGGCCTGCTGGCCCTGCTTGAGCTGCACGATCAGCAGCGGCCGCTCGTCCCATTTGGGATGATAGATGCCGATGACGGCGGCCTCCGCCACGGCGGGATGGCCGACCGCGAGGTTTTCGAGGTCGATCGAGGAGATCCACTCGCCGCCGGACTTGATCACGTCCTTGGAGCGGTCGGTGATCCGCATGTAGCCGGCCTCGTCGATGGTCGCGACGTCACCGGTGTCGAAGAAGCCTTCCTCGTCGAGGATGTTGCTGTCGACACGGTAATAGGCCTTGGCAACGGCGGGGCCGGAGACCTTGAGACGGCCGAAGGTCTTGCCGTCCCAGGGCAGCTCCTTGCCGGCATCGTCGGTGATCTTCATCTCCACCGCAAAGGGCGCATAGCCCTGCATCTGAAGCACGTCGAGCCGCGCCTCACCGGTCGCATTCTGGAACGGCGGCTTCAGCGCCGCGACGCTGCCGATCGGGCTCATCTCGGTCATGCCCCAGGCGTGGCGCACGTTCGAGCCCATGTCGAGGAAGGCCTTGATCATCGAGCGCGGCATCGCCGAGCCGCCGCAGATCACCATCTTCAAAGCCGGCAGCTTCAGATTGTTGGCGGCCATGTGCTGCAGCAGCATCAGCCACACCGTGGGCACGCCCGCCGTGTGCGTCACCTTCTCGGTCGAGAGCAGCTCGTAGACGGAGGCGCCGTCGAGCTTGGCGCCGGGCATGACCAGCTTGGTGCCTTGCGAGGGGGCCGAGAAGGCGATGCCCCAGCTATTGGCATGGAACAGCGGCACCACCGGCAGCATTGTCTCGGACGCGCTGGTGCCGAGCGCATCGACATTGTTCGCCATCAGCGCGTGCAGCACGTTGGAGCGATGCGAATACAGGACACCCTTCGGATCGCCCGTGGTGCCGGATGTGTAGCACATCGCGGCGGCCGTGTTCTCGTCAAAGTCCTTCCATTCGAACTTGCCGTCGGCCTCCGCGATCCAGTCCTCGTAGGCGACCACGTTCTTCAGCGTGGTCTCAGGCAGATGCGCCTTGTCGGTGAGCACGACGTAGCGTTCCACGCTTGGCAGCTTGTCGGCGATCTTCTCCAGGACCGGAACGAAGGTGAGGTCGGTCATCACGATGCGGTCCTGCGCATGGTTGATGATCCAGGCGATCTGCTCGGGGAAAAGGCGGGGATTGACGGTATGGCAGATGGCGCCGATCCCCATGATGCCGTACCAGACCTCGAGATGGCGCCAGGTGTTCCAGGCGATCGTTGCGACACGGTCGCCGAGCTTGATGCCGTCTCGCTCCAGCACCTGCGAGACCTTGAGCGCCCGCTTGTGGATTTCGCCGTAGGTGGTGCGATGGATCGGTCCCTCGACCGATCGCGTAACGACCTCCTGCTTGCCATGAATCTTGGCGGCGTGTTCGATGATCCGGTGGCAGAGCAGGGGCCAATCTTGCATCAAACCAAGCATTCAGACATTCCTCCGAGGTGGGCTGGACTTTTTATAGCTCTCAGCGCTGGGCCAAAGAATTGTCATGAGTTTTAGCCTGCCGGACTTTCGCCGCAAATGGTCTTGTCGCGGCTATATGTCCGCAGGCGCGGCAATGGTTACCGCTGCGCTCGGGCTGTCGCTTGTGCTGGCGGAGCGGGCAGAAGCGCGAAAATATGCTACGCCGCTGGATATCTTCGGTCTTGGTACACCACGGCCGCGCGCGAAGGTGCACTCCGCCAGGATACCGCTACCAAAGCCCCGCCCGGAGGAGGCCCCCCAAGCAACGGACGAGGCCGCGCCGGAGGCAGAGGGGAAGCCTTCCGCAGACAAGCCGAGCGCGACCAAGCCCGTCGAGGCCGCGCCGCGGCCCGAGAAGCAGCTCTCGGTCTGCCGGCTCGCCTTGACCGAGGAGATCGCCGTCGCGCCGTCCATTCCCGATATTCGCGGCCCCGGCGCCTGCGGCGGCGAGGATCTGGTGCGGCTGGAGGCGATCGTGCTGCCGGACAAGCGCAAGGTGGCGGTCAAGCCGGCGGCGATCCTCCGCTGCACCATGGCCTCCGCGATCGCCGATTGGGTGCGCAAGGACATGGTGCCGCTGGCGGCGAGCCTCGGCTCGACCATCAGCGATCTCGACAATTTCGACAGTTTCGAATGCCGAGGCCGTAACCGCATCGCCGGCGCGATGCTGTCCGAGCACGGCAAGGCCAACGCGCTCGACGTCCGCGCCATCAAGCTCGCCAACGGGCGGTCGATCGGCCTGACCGACCGCGGCATGCCGCGCGATGTGCGCGAGCGCGTGCTGCATTCAGTCTGCGCGCGCTTTTCCACCGTGCTCGGTCCGGGCTCGGACTGGTATCACGAGGACCACATCCATCTCGACCTGGCGCAGCGGCGCAACGACTACCGGATCTGTCAGTGGAACGTCTGGGATCCCCTGCCGCAGGTCGCCCCGTTGCTGCCGGCGGGACGGCCCGAGGAGGCGCCGCCGCGCGAGGTCGCGGCCAGGCCTGAGGCCAAGGATGGGGCCAAGGACGGAGCTGATGACGAGCCGGCGCAGAAATCCCCTGCGCCGGCGGACAAGTCGGCCGCCGATGGCACCAAAGCCGAGCCGCACAAGCCGGCAACAAAAAAGCGCCGGTAAAACCGGCGCTTTTGAATGTCCGAGAGCAGGAGGCGATCAGTAGCTGCCCGCCTGGCCCGTCTGGCTGCCGCCGAGCGCGAGGCGCGAATTGTAGGGCGAGTCGCCATGCTTCGGCTCGAGCACCACGACGATGGTGCCGACCTTGACGCGGCCATAGAGGTCGATCGCGTCTTCGTTGGTTAGGCGGATGCAGCCCGACGAGATCGAGGCGCCGATATATTCCGGCTGGTTGGTGCCGTGAATGCGGAACAGCGTGTCCTTGCCGCCGGAGTAGAGATACATCGCGCGGGAGCCCATCGGATTGTCCGGACCCGGTGCAACGTAGGTCGGCACGCCCAGTCGCGAAATCTCGCCCGGGGTCGGATGCCAGGCCGGCCACTCGGTCATGCTGCCAACCTTGGCAATGCCCGACCAGGCCATGGCTTCTTCGCCGACGGTGATGCCGTAGCGGATCGCCTTGCCGCCATCCATGACCCAGTAGAGGTAATGGTTGTCGGAATCGACCACGATCGAGCCCGGCGATTCCTTGCGGTGGTAATCGACGATGGCGCGGCGGAACGGCTCGGCGACGGGGGTGTTCTCGTACCGGACCTTGGCGAGGAGTTCCTTGTCCTTCGGCTTGAAGGCCTTGGTGTCGGTCGCTTCAAAATGTGTGGCCTGCATGCAGCCCGACAGCATCAGGCCAGCGGCCAAAATACCCAGCATAACTTTCAGCGACGACATGATTTGATTCCAATCGACAACAACTAGCTTTCGCGGGGCTTGAGACGCGCCCAAACCACGACTCCGTTGGGCCCTATTATCGTTGAAATCTGCCACAATTCCAGCGTTTCGGACCTTTTCCCGCGCTGCAAGAGCCGAGCTGTGGCTTTTTTGCCGCAAGTTTTGCGCTCCTGTGCTGGTTTTTAGGCAAAGCACGCCCGACTGTCGATTCCGTGCCACGGTTGGGCCACGGCGCCGCCACAAATGCAAACGCTCCGTTAATGTGCTTGTCATCATGAACTTGTCAGAATCGCGCTAAGGGCTGTCAGTCTGTCGCAGGCCCCTGCTGGAGTTGTGCATGTTTTCTGTGTTCGTTCCCTCCGACTCCTCCCTCAAGAAAGCGGTTGTCGAAGACCTCGCGGCGGTTCCGGAGCATGCGGTGTGGATCGACCTGGTCAACCCGACCGCGGCTGAGGACAAGGCGGTGGAGCGGCTCTCCGGTATTGCGATCCCGACCCGGGAGGACATGCAGGAGATCGAGATCTCCAGCCGGCTCTATATCGAGAACAGCGCGCGCTACATGACGGCGACGCTGATGTGCCAGTCCGACACCGACATGCCCCGGACCACGGCTGTGACTTTCATTCTCGGCGATCATCGCCTGGTGACGGTGCGCTACGACCAGCCCAAGCCGTTTGCGCTGGTCGAGGCCAAGCTGGCCCGGTCCTGCACGCCCGCGATCACCGGCGAGATGGTGCTGATGGAACTGCTGGACGCCGTGATCGACCGCTGCGCCGACATCCTGGAGCGCTGCGGCGCCGAGATCGACCAGGTCTCGCACGACATCTTCGAGCCGGAGAGCGAGCGCCACGGCCACGCCAAGCAATATTCCCAGATCCTGATCTCGATCGGCCGCAAGGGCGATCTGACCTCGAAGGTTCGCGAAAGCCTGGTGTCGATCGGCCGCGTCGTCACCTTCCTCTCCGCGGTGGTGGAGGGCGTGAAATGGTCGAAGGACATGCGCGAGCAGCTCAAGACCATGCAGCGCGACGTCGCCTCGCTGACCGACCACGCCTCCTATCTCTCCAGCAAGATCACCTTCGTGCTCGACGCCATGCTCGGCGTCGTCAATCTCGAGCAGAACAACATCATCAAGCTGTTTTCGGTCATGGCCGTTGTCCTGATGCCGCCGACGCTGATCGCCTCGATCTACGGCATGAATTTCAAGGCGATGCCGGAACTCGAATGGGTCCACGGCTATCCGATGGCGCTGGTGATGATGCTCGCCGCCGCGATCGTCCCGTACTGGCTCTTCAAGTGGAAGAAGTGGCTTTGATACCTACCGAGACCTTACGCCGTTCAACGAGACACGGTGGTTGGTGTCGCAGAATAGAGCGGGATTGAGGCCGCGCCGTGATGTGTGCCCGCCGCCCCAATTCCTCCGGTAAAATTTGAGCGGTGGGCTGAACGTTTGCGCGAAACTTGTCTGCGATAAGCAGCATGTTAGCCGCGAGGAACAGCCATGGTTGAAAAACACATAACGTCGCCCCGCAACGTCATCGATCTGGCGAATTATCGTCAGGTCCTGGCGAGCGGCAAGGCGTTGTCGATGTCGGCGCGCATGTGCCGGCACTGTGGTGCTCCGCTGCTCGACGGTGAGAACGACGACGACTGCTCGACTGCGTTCAGCACGGCCGCTCCGCGGCTGCGCGATCGGTCGCGTCGGATTCGAGTCGATTGAGGAACGGAAGGGTAAAGGCGATCCAGGTCCTGCGGCGGCGTTGTCTGGATCGCCTTGCTTCCCGCCCTTCGAGCGGGAAAATCATCTAGCGCTTCACGATCTGGGCCGTCGAGACGACGGTCTCGGCGATGGCGCCGTCGCGACTGAAGGGAGCGAGATGCTGCCCGACGTCGCGCAGCATCGCGTCGGCATTTTCGCCAAGCGCTTCCGGCGATGACGACGAGTAGGTGAGGGTGCGGCGTGTCAGGTCCTGCACACTGATTGTGTGGCTGGTCTCAACCGTGACGAGCTCGGTGGGCTGAAAGGCGCTGCCGCGAAAGAACGCCGGCAAGTCGCGATGGGTGCGCGTGCCCATGCCTGCCTCCTCCCAGAGCTTGGCCGGTGACCAGCGGCGGCGGACGTCGTTGTAGCCATCGAGCCACGGGTTGCTGCCGTCGGTGGCCGAGAACGAGGCGCAGATCAGAATTGCCCCATCGCGCGCGACCAGTCGATCGAGCCGCGCAAGCGTCGGCTCACGATCCATCCAATGCAGCGCGCGGCCGATGGTCGCGACGTCGAATGCGCCGATGTCGGGGCTAAGCGTCTCGACCTTGCCTTCGATCAGCGTGAGTGCGTGGCCTGCGCTCGCAGCCGCGCGTCGCGCCGCATCGAGCATGGCAGGTTCAGGGTCGACGCCGACGATGCGGCCGACATAGGGGCCGAAGCCGAGCGCCAGGAGTCCGGGTCCGGTGCCGAGGTCTATCAGGCTGCTCTGTTTGGTAAGACCAAGCTTATGCGCGACGCTGCGAAAGAATTCGCTCGGGTAGGGCGGCCGCAAATGCTCGTAGAGTGACGCAGTGCTCGCGAACCGGCCCATGCTTCGCCTGCCTGGCCTTACACGTGCTGGCCGCCGTTGATGTGGATCTCGGCGCCGTTGACGTAAGAGCTGGTGTCCGTGCACAGCACGTAGATGATCTTGGCGACCTCGTCGGGCGTGCCGAGCCGGTGCATCGGGATCTGCTGGTCGACGATCTTCTCGGTGCCCGGCGACAGGATCGAGGTGTCGATCTCGCCCGGCGCGATAGCGTTGACGCGGACGCCGACGCGGCCGAAATCGGAGGCCATTTCGCGCGTCAGGGATGCAAGCGCGGCTTTCGATGTGGCATAGGCGGCGCCCGCAAAGGGGTGCACGCGCGAGCCCGCGATCGAGGTGACGTTCACGACCGAGCCCCTGGCCGCCTTCAACTCCTCGATCAATCCCCGCGCGATCATGATCGGCGCAAAGAAATTGACGTGGAAGACGTGCGTCCAGGTGTCGAGGTCGGTGTCGACCGAGCCAAGCCGCGAGCCGCCCGGACCCTTCGGCGAGATCGCGGCGTTGTTGACGAGCGCATGCAGCATGCCGCCTTCGAGCCGGTTGCGGATGTCGGTGATCGCGCGCGCGGTGTCCAGGGGGTTGCCGAGGTCGACCTGGATGTGGTCCTCGGGGCCGGCGTCCCACGGACAGTCCTCGGGGAAGGGATGCCGCGAGCAGGTGATGACGCGCCAGCCCGCCGACGAGAACCGGATCACGGTGGCGTGGCCGATGCCGCGGCTCGCTCCGGTCAGGAGCAGCGTGCGGCGCGGCGCATTGGACGAATGCGGCATGGACATCTTTCAGGTCGGCCTAAGCTCAGGGATACATCCGCGTCTTGGACCATGGCTGGCCGGCCGCGTCACGGCGAAATTCGATACGGTCGTGCAGGCGGAACGGGCGGTCGTGCCAGAACTCGATACGCGAGGGCGTGATGCGCCAGCCGCTCCAGCCCGGCGGCCGCGGCACCTCGCCGATGATGTGCTTGGCCGCGACCTTTGCGATGGCCTGTTCGAAGGCGAAGCGGCTTTCCAGCGCCTCGGACTGCTTGCTCGCCCAGGCGCCGATCTGCGCCTGCTTGGGACGGGTGGCGAAGTAAGCGTCTGCCTCGGCGTCGGTCACTGGCGTCACGTTGCCGCGGATGCGGACCTGACGGCGCAGCGACTTCCAGTGAAAAAGTAACGCCGCCTTAGGATTTGCGGCGAGTTCGCGGCCCTTCTGGCTCGCGATGTGGCTGTAGAAGACGAAACCGTCGGCATCGAAGCCCTTCATCAGCACCATGCGCACGTCTGGCAGCCCGTCGGGGTCGACGGTTGCGAGCGCCATGGCGTTCGGATCGTTCGGCTCGCTCTTGATCGCCTCGTTCAGCCAGGCCTCGAACAGCGCAAACGGTTCGTCGGCGGCGGTGAAATCACCGGATGTTAAGGGTGTCTGGTGTTTCATCGAGGTCGTGTCGGTCATGTCCGGAGTCCGAATTGCGTCCCGCGGCCCAAAACGCGTTGTTGTCCGCTACCGCCCTATATAGGGCATGGGGACGCGTTGGCCTATCGGCGATCCGGCCGTCCGGCTTTGTCATGACAATGATTCTGATCGGGCTCGGCTCCGGCGGCTGCAGCTTTTCCCGCAACGACACCAGTGCCTACGCCAAGGCCGACGACAGCGACCTGACCGGCTCGATCGCGCGGCCGGCAAAGGACGCCCCGCCGACCGACACCGATCTTGCCTTCGCCCGTAACGCCGCCTCCGACGTCCTGAGCAAGGGCGACAAGGATTCCAGCCAGCACTGGGAGAATCCGGAAACCGGAGCGCGTGGCTCGGTGACGCCGATCGCGCAGTCCTACGCCGCCGAGGACGGCCGCAAGTGCCGGGACTTCCTGGCGAGCTACGTCAATGGCAGCACCGAAAGCTGGCTCCAGGGCGCCGGCTGCCAAAGCAGCCGTGGCCGTTGGGAGATTCATACGCTAAAGCCGTGGCGGAGCTAGGAATCGGCTCTGCGGCTAGTTGCAAAAATGCCACTCGCCTCCCACATGACCAGCAGATGGGGCGGGGAGCCCTTTGAACAATTCGATTTCTCTTGAAGGAGACGTGACGGATGCGCGACCCCTATGAGGTCTTGGGGGTGCCGCGGAGCGCCAACGCTGCCGCGATCAAGAGCGCCTATCGCAAGCTTGCCAAGAAGCACCATCCCGACAGCAACAAGGATGACCCCAAGGCCGCCGAGCGCTTCTCCGAGATCAATTCGGCGAACGAGATCATCGGCGACGAGGACAAGCGCAAGCAGTTCGACCGCGGCGAGATCGACGCCGACGGCAAGCCGCGCTTCCAGGGTTTTCCGGGCGGCGGCGGGCCGCGCGGCCGTGCGGGTCCCGGCGGGTTCGAAAGCTATACGTTCCGCAGTGGCGGCGCGGGCCCGGGCCAGGGCGGCGGCGCGTTCGAGGACATCCTCAACAGCATGTTCGGCGGGACGCGTGGTGCGCGGCCCGGGGCCGGCGGCGCCGGGCAGTTCGAATTCGACACCGGCGGGATCGGCCTCGATCTCGACGTCAATGTCGCGATGTCAGTCTCGCTGGAAGAATCGGTCAAGGGTGGCGAGAAGCGCGTCCGGTTGCCGACGGGCAAGGAGCTCAACGTCAAGATTCCGGCCGGCGTCACCGAGGGCCAGCAGATCCGGTTGCGGGGGCAGGGCGAGAGCGCTCAGGGCCATCCGCCGGGCGATCTCCTGATCACGATCAGCATCGCGCCGCACCCGTACTTCAAGATCGAGGGCGCCGACCTCAGGATCGACCTGCCGGTCACGCTCTACGAGGCGGTGCTCGGCGGCAAGGTCCGCGTGCCGACCCTCGGCAATGCCGTGGAACTGTCGGTCCCGAAAAACACCTCCAGCGGCCGGACCTTCCGCCTCAAGGGCAAGGGATTGCCAAAAGCCGGCGGAACCGGGGATCTCTTCGTTACCATCAGGATTATGCTACCGGACGGGAACGACGCCGAGCTTGAGGCATTGATGGAGAAGTGGCGGGACCAACACCCCTACAATCCACGTAGCGGGCTTGGCTAAGGCATGATCCGGACCCGGGGGGCCGCGTGAGCGCGAGGCGTTCATTTGGCGTTCAGCGGCTTTCCGAAAAGATCATGCGCAGAGAAAACTGCTGAAGCGTGAGCCATCGCGCTTTAGGGCGAAGTCGCAACTGAAGGGGGTTCTCCCAGAAGTCCAGAGCATCTCTCGACAGATGATGCTCGTCATATGCCTGAGGCGTGAGAGCGCCTCTCGGCCCATGTGGTTCGACGTGTCGGCTGTCCGGCGGGGCAGTCGATAATAGGTGCGGCCTCGAGAGGGGGACCAGCGCGGTACCAAAAACCCCAATCGAGGCCGCCCGCGTCGATCGGCGGATCGAACGCTACTCATTTTCTCGTGAGCATCCGGTGCGATAATGAGACGCACCCATGTCTTGATTCCAAATTTTCAATGTCGGAATCGAGGCACCGCCTTCAAGCGGTTGCTCAGGTACCGTTTTTCTCGGCTTGGTCGTAGACCGCCTGCGCGACCTTGGTCAGGCGATCGCGATCGCTGCCGCCGCTGACGACGTAGCCGACGCCGCGCTCGGCCCAGAACAGTGCGCCGTCCTTGTCGGCTTTGGCGTAGCGCATCTGAGTCGCGCCGGTCTCGGTCTTGGCGGTGTAGATCGTGTACCGCTCGCCCGAGGCGCCCTCATACATCAGGAAC
The DNA here is from genome assembly GCF_052075995.1 of Bradyrhizobium sp. 613_E4_N2_2. Classification (NCBI taxonomy): domain Bacteria; kingdom Pseudomonadati; phylum Pseudomonadota; class Alphaproteobacteria; order Hyphomicrobiales; family Nitrobacteraceae; genus Bradyrhizobium; species Bradyrhizobium sp. 613_E4_N2_2. The sequence goes on along the minus strand of NZ_CP197234.1, from coordinate 7,017,672 downwards.
GACGCCGGACCGTTCGGCCCCGGCAAGAGCCGGCCGCCGACGAGCTTCAACCCGCTCGCCTCCAGGTTCGGCGCGAACACGGTCCAGCCGCAGCGCCTGGTCAGCCAGGCCTGGAGATGGTCTCGCTCGTTGCCGCCGACCTCGACCGGGTGGCGAACCTCGACGACATAGAGGCGGTGGGCGTCGAGCGCGTCCGCTGTAAAGCTCTGGAAGGTCGAGGGGGCGTTGGCGGCGCCGTGCGCCACCCAGCCGGCGGTGCCGCCGGCCACGAAGGCGACCAGCACAGCCGCCGCGGCGCCATAGAACCATTGCCGGGGACGGCGCTCCAGCCGCTCGAGCTCCAGCCGGGCCGGCACCGGCTCCTGGACGACAGAGTCGTAACGCGCGTGCAGCATCTCGGCCATGGCGCGCCAGGACTGCACGCGTCCGGCATCGTCAGGGTGTGCGGCAAGCCAGGCCTCGACGTCGGCGCGGCGCTCGGCCGGCAGCTCGCCGTCGACATAGGCGTGCAGCTCGTCTTCGGTAATGGGAATATTATGGTCGTTCATATCGATCGTCTCTGGCTCTGCGGCCCAAAATGTCTTTCGCGGTTCAACTGCGCTGCTTCCCACTCCATGCAGGCGAAGCGACCCGCGCGATGCATCAACACTGCCATCACTTCACCCGCTTGAGCGCCGGGCGCTCACCTTCCAGCGATGCTTTAACGTGGGCTCTCGCCCGCGCCAGGCGCGACATCACGGTGCCGATCGGCACGCCCTGGATGTCGGCGACCTCGCGGTAGCTCATGCCCTCCAGCATCACCAGCAGAAGCACCGAGCGCTGCTCCTCGACCAGCGTCGCCAGCGCCTTCTCGATGTCGCGCCCTTCGGCCTCGGTCCCGCTGGCATCCGGATTGTTCTCCGTCAGCTGCGTGAATTGCGGGCGCCTTGCCAGCGAGCGCCGCCGGTTCTTGTTGAGGTTGGTCAGGATCGTATAGAGCCAGCTCCTGACATCGCCTCCGAGGAACAGGCGCTCCGAACGCAGCGCCCGCACCAGCGTATCCTGCACCAGGTCGTCGGCCGCATCCGCATCGCGCGTGAGCGCGCGGGCGTAGCGGCGCAACGCCGGGATCATGGCTTCCACACTCTGGCGAAACGCACTCATGCCGTCTTGACGTCCTGGTGTCCGGCGCGAGCGCCTCAATCATCATAACACCCGAACGGAACGGCTATTCCGGCGCTTGAAACAGCGTTAACGCCGCGTATTAGGACTGTACCGCGAAGGAGGGCTGGTGTACCTCCAGACCTCAACGAGAGCTCGACGGGACGCTCAAAAATGTCGCAGGATTCAGGTCTGATACAGGGACTGATGCAAGGCAAGCGCGGGGTGATCCTCGGCCTTGCCAACAACCGCTCGATCGCCTGGGGCATCGCCAAGGCATGCCACGCAGCCGGCGCCGAGCTTGCCTTCACCTATCAGGGCGATGCGCTCAAGAAGCGCGTCGAGCCGCTCGCCGCCGAGATCGGCGGTCTCGTGCTCGGCCATTGCGACGTCACCGATGCTGCCACCATCGACGCCGCCTTCGCAGTGCTGAAGGAGAAGTGGGGCAAGATCGACTTCCTGGTGCACGCGATCGCCTATGGCGAGCAGCTTGATGGCCGCTACGTCGACACCACGCCGGAGAATTTCTCCAAGTCGATGCTGATCTCCTGCTACTCGTTCACCGCCGTGGCGCAGCGCGCCGAGAAGCTGATGACCGATGGCGGCTCGCTCATCACGCTCAGCTATTACGGCGCCGAGAAGTGGATGCCGCACTACAACGTGATGGGCGTGGCGAAGGCTGCGCTGGAGGCCAGCGTGCGCTATCTCGCGGCCGATCTCGGCGAGAAGAACATCCGCGTCAACGCGATCTCGGCCGGCCCGATCAAGACGCTCGCGGCATCCGGCATCGGCGACTTCCGCTATATCCTGAAGTGGAACGAGAACAACGCGCCAATGCGGCGCAACGTCTCGATCGAAGACGTCGGCGGCAGCGCGCTGTATTTCCTCTCCGATCTCGCGCGCGGCGTCACCGGCGAGGTGCATCACGTCGATTCCGGCTATCACGTGCTCGGCATGAAGCGCCCGGACGCGCCGGACATCTCGTTCGGCGGCAAGGACTAGCTTATAAATCTGGAATGCCCGTGCCCACGATCTATTATCTTCGCCACGGTGAGACCGAGTGGAACGCGCTCGGGAGGCTTCAGGGCACCAAGGACGTTCCGCTGAACGCGCGTGGACGCGGTCAGGCCGTGCAGGCCGGCGGCGTGCTGGCGGATCTTTTCAAGCGCGACGGCAAGGACAAGGCGGCGTTACCCTATGTGTCGAGCCCGCTCGGGCGTGCACGCCAGACCATGGAACTCGCGCGCGGCAAGCTCGAACTGCCGCAGGCCGACTACGCGCTCGACGATCGCCTGCGCGAGATCGGCTACGGCAGCTGGGAAGGGCTGACGCTGGCCGAGAGCGAGGCGGCCGATCCGGACGTCTACGCCCGGCGCCTCGCCGACAAATGGACGGTCGGCCCCGCGGACGGGGAGACCTACGCCGATGTGCAGGTCCGCGTGCGGGCCTGGTACGACGAGCTCCGGACCGATACCGTTGCGGTCGCCCATGGCGGGACTTGCCGGGCCCTGATGGTTTCGCTCGGCCTTGAGACGCCGGCCAGCGCCGCCGAGCTCTATATCGAGCAGGGCGCCGTCTACGTCTTCCGCGACGGGCGGCTGGAGAAGTTTAGTTAGGCCGGTTCGCCGTCATCCACGGTGGCTATGGGTTTGACCCCCGGCCCCCCGCGCGTTACCACACGCCGGACCCGACCCAGCGAGCAGCGATGTCCTTCAACACTTTCGGCCACATGTTCCGCGTCACCACCTTCGGCGAGAGCCATGGGGTAGCGATCGGTTGCGTGGTCGACGGCTGTCCGCCCATGATCCCGCTCACCGAGGCCGATATCCAGCAGGATCTCGACCGCCGCCGGCCCGGCCAATCGCGCTTCACCACCCAGCGCCAGGAGCCGGACCAGGTCAAAATCCTGTCCGGCGTGATGGCGCATCCGGAGACCGGCGTGCAGGTGACGACGGGCACCCCGATCGGCCTGCTGATCGAGAACACCGATCAGCGCTCGAAGGACTATTCCGAGATCAAGGACAAGTTTCGTCCCGGCCACGCCGACTTCACCTACGAGGCCAAATACGGCCTGCGCGACTATCGCGGTGGCGGCCGCTCCTCGGCGCGCGAGACGGCAATGCGCGTCGCTGCGGGTGCGATCGCGCGAAAGGTGCTGCCCGACGTCAAGGTCCGCGGCGCGCTGGTGCAAATCGGCCCGCACAAGATCGACCGCGACAAATGGGACTGGGACGAGATTGCGAAAAATCCGTTCTTCTGTCCGGACAAGGACAAGGCCGCGTTCTTCGAGACCTATCTCGACGGCATCCGCAAGAGCGGCTCGTCGATCGGCGCGGTGATCGAGGTCGTCGCCGAAGGCGTGCCGGCAGGCCTTGGTGCCCCGATCTACGCAAAACTCGATTCTGATCTCGCGGGCGCGATGATGACCATCAACGCGGTGAAGGGCGTCGAGATCGGCGCCGGCTTTGGCGCGGCGGAGCTCACCGGCGAAGAGAACGCCGACGAGATGCGCACAGGCAATGATGGCACGCGCTTCCTCTCCAACCATGCCGGCGGCGTTCTGGGCGGCATCTCCACCGGACAGCCGGTGGTGGTGCGCTTCGCGGTGAAGCCGACCTCGTCGATCCTCCAGCCGCGCCTCACTGTCGATCGCAAGGGCGCCGACACCGAGATCTTCACCAAGGGCCGCCACGACCCCTGCGTCGGCATCCGCGCCGTGCCCGTCGGCGAGGCGATGATGGCCTGCGTGCTCGCCGATCATTTCATTCGGGATCGCGGGCAGGTCGGCCGGTAGGGCATTCGTGTCGCGGTACTAGCCCACCGCGCAGCTTGACGTCCCCACAACTTCGTCCGCAAATGCGGACATGCAAAACTCCGAGATCCAGCGCATCACCAACTGGCTGATCGACGGTGCGAGGTCGTCCGGGACCCCTTCCGAGATGATCGCCGAGGTCTGCGAGCATCTGGTCGCGGCCGGCCTGCCGCTGTCGCGGTTCGGCATCTTCATTCGCACGCTGCATCCGGAAATCTTCGGCCGCAACTTCATCTGGCGGCAGGGCCAGAAGGTCGAGATCGGCACCGTCGATTTCGAGATCCTGGAGACGCCCGAGTTCGCCCGGAGCCCACTCCGGATCGTGTTCGAGGAGGGGCTGGAGGTCCGGGGACGGATGGACGATCCGGACAGCAAGCGGTTTCCGTTCCTCGACGACATGCGCGCCGAAGGCGTGACCGACTACCTCGCGATGCCGATGCACTATCTCGACGGCTCGATCCATGCGACGAGCTGGGTCACGCGGCAGCCCGGCGGCTTCAGCGACGACGACATCGCGGCGATCCGGACCCTCGGGGCACCGCTTGCGCGCGTCAGCGAGATCATCAGCCTGCGCCGCACCGCCGAGATGCTGCTCGACACCTATGTCGGCAACCGTGCCGGCGCGCGCATCCTCGGCGGCCAGATCCGCCGCGGCCACAACGACACCATGCAGGCCGCGATCTGGCTCTCGGATCTGCGCGGGTTCACTGCGCTGTCGGACCGGCTGCCGGCCGAGACCGTGGTCGAGATCCTCAACCAGTATTTCGACTGCCAGGTCACCGCGATCCGGGGCCATGGCGGCGAGGTGCTGAAATTCATGGGCGACGGCCTGCTCGCGGTGTTCCCGATCGACGAATATGTCGGCGATGCCGCCCATGTCTGCACCCGCGTGCTGGAGGCCGCGCGCGAATCCCGCGCCAGCGTCGAGGCGCTCGCTTTCCCGGTCGGCGACATCGTCGAGCGCTTCCGCTTCGGCGTCGCGCTGCACGTCGGCAACATCCTCTACGGCAATATCGGCGGCGGCAACCGGCTCGACTTCACCTGCATCGGCCCCGCCGTCAATCTCGCGGCAAGGCTGGAGAAGATCACGGGCCGGCTGGGGCGGACCGTCGTGGTCTCGGAAGTCTTCGCGAACGCCTGCCGCCATGACTGGCGCGAGCTCGGCGAATTTCCGATCGCGGGATTTTCCAAGGCGCAGCGCGTGTATGGGCTTGCCGAAGAGACGCCGGTGGTGATGGCCTGAAAGTCGATGCATGATCCCGCATGTGAGACGATGGGTATGCTTGGCACTCTTCCTGTTTCTGGCAGCCTGCGGGTTCGTTCAGGACGACGCGATTGACGGTCCCTATCGTCTCGTCGCCGTCGACACGGATGACGACATGACGCTTTGCCGCTCCGTCGGCACGGATGGAACTTGCGTTGGCGACGGCCTCCCGGAGCCTACGGTCTTTCAGGCCGGCGCGAACGCCCAGTACATCGTGTTCGCTCGCCATCCATGGACATCGGGAAAGCGACCGGACCGCTCCGTCACGGAGTTTTACTACATCTCGCGAAAAGCAAACGAATGGGACGTTGCGGTGCGGGTTTTCGTGAGCGGCCCCTTCACTGAATCTGAATACCTGGAGGAGAAGCGGAGGCTGCAGCTTCCGGAGTTCAGCAAGGTCTTTGCCAGGTTGAAGTAGCTTGCGACCAGATCATCACAGCAGCCTCAGGCGTGGCTCGCGAGCAGCGAAGCCCTATTCCTCGGGCTCCGTCGTGAACAGCAGCGGATAGCCCTTGGCGCGGCCGGCGTCGGTGGCGCGGGTGGCCTTGGTTTCGGCGACGTCCCTGGTGAACACGGCGACCACGCAGGCGCCCAGCTTGTGCGCGGTGATCATGACCTTGTAGGCCTGATCCTCGGTCATGCGGAACTCGGCCTTGAGGATCATCGTGACGAATTCGCGTGGCGTGAAGTCGTCGTTGATCAGGATGACCTTGTGCAGCTTGGGCCGCTCGACCTTGGTCTTCGTCCTGGTTTTAGGCTTGGTAACGGTGTCGTTCATTCCGCCTCCCGGAAACGGCGGGCTCGGTTCAGCCGCGGTGCTCAGTGTGCGGTCCTCTCACCATATTGTAGGACCTGCACCTTCTCCAAGGTGATCAGGCCGCTCGACATCATGCCATCCAGGATGGGCAGGAATGCGTTGATGCTGTCCTCGCTGTCGACGATCTCGATCAGCAGCGGCAGGTCTTCCGACAGCCGTAGGATCTTCGAGGTGTGTAGCCGGCTCGACTTGCCGAACCCCATCGGGCCGCGCAGCACGGTGGCGCCCGCGAGATGCCGCTCGCGCGCCGTCATCACGATCGCTTCGTAAAGCGGCTTGCCGTCGAAATGGTCGCTCTCGCCGATGAAGATCCGGAGCGAAACAGCCTGATTGGGGATTTGCATGGTCAGCTCCTCGTCAAGCGGTTGTAGCGGCTTGCCATCATATGGCCGAGCCACACGGAGACCAGCCAGCAGATGACGGATGCCGCGATATAGGCGAGTGCCGTGTATTTCATGCCGCCGTGGAACAGGCGGAAGGTCTCCAGGCTGAAGGCCGAGAAGGTGGTGTAGCCGCCGCAAAACCCGGTCATGACGAATTGCCGGTGCTCGGGCCGCGCCAGCATGCGGCCGTCGGGGCCGGTCAGCGTTGCGTAGAAGCCGATGATGAGCGATCCCGTGGCATTGATGAACAGCGTCGCGACGGGGAAGCCCGGGCCGGTGTCGAGCACGAGGGAGACGAAGTAGCGCGCGAGGCCGCCAAGGACGCTGCCGAAGGAAACCCAGGCATAGAGCATCGTGCTGCGCCAGCGGTCGGTGGAGGAGGGAACGGTCATCCGCCTCTAGCCTCCAAGACCGTCAGCGAGGACAAAGCCGAAACTGACGGCGGCAAGGCAAAGCCCGACCGAGAGCGCGACATTGCCGAGCGCATGCATCGGCTCGCCGTTGCGCGCCAAGGTCAGCGTTTGCAGGCTGAACGAGGATACCGTGGTGTAGCAGCCGAGGAACCCGGTCACCGCGAACAGCCAGGGATTGGGGGAGGCGAAGATCGAGCCGGGATGGGTTGCCAGCGCGCCGAAAATGCCGATCAGGAAGGCGCCGGTGATGTTGATGGTCATGGTGCCCCAGGGAAAGGTCTCGCCCAGCCGCCGCGCGATCGCGCCCGAGACGAAATAGCGCGCGCAGCCGCCGAGAACGCTGCCGATCACGATTGCGATCACTCCGCTCAACACGACGAACGCCCCTCCATCATCATTTGTCCTCCGCTGCCAGACCATTGCCGACGGCGAGCAGCCCTGCGAGCGCGACCAGCGCGAAGCCGAGCCCGGCCAAAAACGTGCCTGCCGGACCGTAGGCATCCCACAGCGCGCCGGCGATCACGCTTGCTGCCAGCAAGGCCAGTCCGGTGAACAGGTTGAAATAGCCGAATGCGGTGCCGCGCAGGCTCGGCGGCGCGGCGTCGGCGACGAGGGCCGACAGCAGGCCTTGGGTCAATCCCATGTGCAGCCCCCACAGCACGACGCCGAGCGCGAGGCCCGCGAGGCTAGGCAGCAGCGCGAGCGCGAGGTCGGCGGCCGCGAGGAAGACGAGGCCGAGCGCGAGCAGGCCGGTCCGGTTGATCCGGTCCGACAGCACGCCGGCGGGATAGGCCGACAGCGCATAGACCACGTTCATCAGCACCAGCACCGCCGGCACCCACATCGCCGAGAGACCGATGTTCTGCGCGCGCAGGATCAAGAAGGCCTCGCTGAAACGCGCGAGCGTGAACACCACGCCGACCGAGACGACGCGCCAGTACACGGATCCGAGCTGCCGCATGGCGGAGGTGTTCAGCGGATTCTTCGTAGTCTCCCGGCTTGGGTCCGGCTCCGGCTCGCTCACCGCGAATGCGATCAGGCCGAAAGACAGGAAGGCCGGCAGCACCGCCACCCAGAAGACAAGGGCAAAATTATCTGCCGTCCACCACATCAGGCCGATCGCCACGAGCGGTCCGACGAATGCGCCGATGGTGTCGAGCGACTGCCGCAGGCCGAAGCTCGCGCCGCGCAGACCCGCAGGTGCGATATCGGCGATCAGCGCATCGCGCGGTGCGCCGCGAATACCCTTGCCGACGCGGTCGATGAAGCGCGCGGCAATCAGCCAACCGACGCTGGGGGCAAGCGGGAACAGCGGTTTTGTCAGCGCGGCTAGGCCGTAGCCGAGCGCCGCGAGGAGCTTGCGCCGGCCGAGCCAGTCGGACAATGCGCCGGAGAAGATCTTCGTGATCGAGGCGGTCGCCTCCGCAATGCCCTCGATGAAGCCGACCGTCAGCGTGGAGGCCCCGAGCACAGTGACGAGATAGACCGGCAGCAGCGCGTGGATCATCTCGGAGGAGACGTCCATCAGCATCGAGACGAAGCCGAGCACCCAGATCCCCCTGGGCAGCCCCGCACGCGCAGCATTCGGTGTCGTCGTCGTCACGCCCTGACCTTCGCCTTCAGGCAACAAAAAACCCGCCATCGGCGGGTTTGTCCATGCTCCCGCCAAAGGCCGAGGCTTTTGAGATTGCCCCTCCTCGAGCAGGAGTCATCAGCCCACTACGGTCACAGGCCGACGGGCGGTTGTCGGGGGACTCCATCCCCATCTGTACATCCAACCTAGCATGGAAATCGCACCGGACAAGTGGGCGGGGAACGTCTGTCTTCGGCTCGATGCTGCTGGACGCTCCGGAATGATGGCGTGAGCGATCGCGCATGTCCCCGTGGCGCAAGCGCGGCAACACGGCGGCAGCTTTGCGTGACGTGCGCATTCCCAACTCGCGAATTCCTAACTGGAATGTGAAGCGCAAGCGATCTTCGGACTTTGCGGCAAGGCGATTGCATGTCACCATCGCGTCATACGACGGGAGACTGCGATGCGCATGCTGTTCTCGATCGGGGCTGTGCTGGTGGCCGGCGTACTCGCCGGAGGGGATGTCGCGGGCATCGCGGCACCAGGGCCCAAATTTGAACCGAGCAAGAGTTCGCCACAACGGCTAGCGGCCGATCGGGACGCGCAGACGGTCGATGTCGAGCTGGTCCTCGCGGTCGACGTCTCCTACTCCATGGACATGGATGAACTCGCGATCCAGCGCGAAGGCTATGCGCAGGCGATCCAGTCGAAGGAATTCCTCCAGGCGCTGAAGCTCGGGCCGAATGGCCGGATCGCGGTGACTTACTTCGAATGGGCCGCTTCCAGCGATCAGAAGATCATCATCCCGTGGCGGCTGGTCGACGGACCGGAGACGGCGGACGCGGTCGCCGCCGAGATCTTGAAGACGCCGATCCGGCGCGCCTCGCGCACCTCGATCTCCGGGGCGATCACGTTCGCGATGCCGTTGTTCGACGAGGATCCCTATCGCGGCTTGCGCCGCGTGATCGACATTTCCGGTGACGGCCCCAACAACAATGGCGGCCCGGTCACGGCGGCGCGCGACGCCGCGCTCGAGAAGGGCATCGTCATCAACGGCCTGCCGATCATGGTCAAGGAGCCGTCCTATTCGACCATGGATATCGACAATCTCGACTACTATTACGAGGACTGCGTCATCGGCGGTCCCGGCTCCTTCGTCATCACGATCAAGGATCGCGAGAAGTTCAAGGAAGCGATCCGCACCAAGCTCCTGATGGAGGTCGCGGGCCGCATGCCGGAGCGCCCCGTGAGGCGCGTTGCCGACAAGGAGCCACGGGTCAGCTGCTTGATCGGCGAGAAGATCTGGTCGGACCGCTGGGGGCGCTGATCCGCACCACCCCGAATGAGACCTTTTGCCCTGTCCCGCCCGCGGTCGAATTTAACCACGCGTTAACTGCTGCGTGGCCCTAATCGGCCTGCTTCCGGTTGTTTCCGGATAAAGTTCTGACTTCGCCGTCCGGCGCGCGAACAGAAGCGGGTCTGTCAGACAAATCCGCCGAGCAATCCAATGGCCATCGTCACATCGAGCACCAGCCAGATTTCGCCCGCCAACGAGCGGGTGTATCACCAGAGCAGTCTGGTGGGTGACTGGAAGGGCAATTGGGCAGGCAACAACCAGGCCGTCGGCTTCAAGGTCGTGAACATCCGCGGGGCCAGGGCCCAGATCGAGTACACCCATAACGGGCACACCGAGCGCGGTATCGGCGAGGTCAATGGTGCAACGATAAGCTACGGCAACGTCACGGTCGGCACCAAGGACGGCAAGAACCTGGTGCTCCTGTTCTCCTCGGGCGTTGGCAAGCAGAGCGCGACTTTGCAGAAACAGGCGCCGGCAGGTTCCGACAGCATCCTCATGGGAAGCTGGGGCGGCTATTCCGCCGACATCGGCAAGAGCGCGAGCTTTCGCGTGCTGGCCATCAACGGCAAGGAGGCGACGGTCAGCGTCACCACCGACGGTATCACCCGCCAGGGCACCGGCTACGTCTACAGGAACGTCATCATGTTCGGGCAGTCGCAGATATCGACCGACAACGGACAAAACGGCAAGATCATCTATCAGGTCGGCTCCAAATCCTTCACTGTGCCGGTGACGAAATATCCGCCTGCGGATTCGTCGTCCTCGGTGGACAGGACGGCCTGAACGTCAGCCTCCCTGGGCGGCCGGCGGCCCCCTCACCATTTCGGCGCCCGCTTCTCCACGAACGCCCTCAAACCCTCCTGCGCTTCGTCCGACGTCGCGACATTGCAGAAATCGTCCACTGCACTTGCGATGCTGCGCCGGTAGTCGAGATCGATCTGGCGCATGAAGGCGGCGCGGCCCATCCGCAGCACGGCGGCCGACTTGCCGGCGAATTGCGCCGCGAGCTTGATCACCTCGGCGTCGAGCTCGGCATCGGCAACGACGCGGTTCACCACGCCGAGCTCGCGCGCCTCCGCGGCGGTGAAGACGCGGCCGGTGAACAGCAGCTCGAAAGCGCGATGACGTCCGACGATGCGCGGCAGATGCGCGTAGTGGATCGCGGGAATGACGCCGACGTCGATCTCGGGATAGCCGAACGTCGCGCTCTCGGTTGCCAGCACCACGTCGCAGGACACCGCCATGGTCATGCCGCCGCCGCGCGCCGCGCCTCCGACCGCGGCGATCGATGGCTTTCCGAGCCCATACTGGGCGTCGTAAAGGTCGATATAGAGCGCCTGGAGGAATTCGCGGATCTCGGCGCCGGATTTCCCCAGCAGGATGTCGAGGTCGAGGCCGGCCGAAAAGCGCTTGGCGATCGCGCTCGCCAGCACGACAACGCGTGCTTCCGGATCGTTCGCCGCGCGACGCAGGGCCGCGACCACCGCACGGATGACTTCGAGGCTCAGTGCATTGACAGGCGGGCGGCGCAGCGTGATGCGGGCGATGTTGCCTGCGCGTTCGTAGGCGACTGGATTGTCAGATGTCACCGGGTTCTCCATGCTTTCGGGAAACGTGCGGCATCGATCGCGGTGGTGGCGCGGTTATTTCGCGTCGAGCGGCGGCAGCGGCGGGACGCTGTCGTTCGGCGCTTCCGCCTTGTTCGGCGACAGCTTACGGTGCGGCTTGGGCCGTGCAAGACCTCCAGCGCGCATGTTAGACTGCGTGCATGAGATTGCTTGCCGGATGGAGGGACCAATGACCGACGAACACCCGATGATGGCCGGCTCCGCCACCGTCTTCGTCGTGTCCGACATCACAGCCAGCCTCGCCTATTACCGCGATGTGCTCGGCTTCGAGGTCACCTTCGAATACGGTCAGCCTCCGTCCTACGCCTGCCTCTGCCGCGACGAGGTCGGCCTGCATCTGCTTGCGGCGGGGGTAACGAAGCGGTTGCCCGGGCACGGCGGCATCTGCATCTTCGTCAGGGACGTCGATCAGGTCTATGCCGAACTATCGGGACGCGGTGCCAGGCTGCTCAACCGGCCGGAGGACCGCGACTATCGTATGCGCGATTTCGACGTCGTCGACGCCGACGGCAATCAGCTCACGTTCGGTATGGGAACGGACGACGCGGCCTGACATCGCCGGCCGCGCGCGTCCGCCGTTGCATCAGATCCGGGCCTCCAGGATCAGGTTGAAGGGTGTTTCGGCGGCGCGGCGGAAGCGCGACAGGCCGCCTTCGCTGGCGACCTTGCGCAGCCTTGCCTCGCCGGCTTGAGCGCCGAGCGCGAGGCCGACCTCCTGATCGAGCGAGGCCGGCGTGCAGATCATGGTCGATGCCGCATAGTAGACCCGCCCGACAGGATTGAGATTGTCTTCGAGGCGGTCGCCTGCGAACGGCTCGACCAGCATGCAGGTGCCGTCCTTGGCCATGGTCTCGCGCACGTGGCTGATGGCGCCGACGGGATCGCCCATGTCGTGCAGGCAATCGAAGAAGCAGACGAGATCGTAGCCCTCGGCCGGATAGGTCTTCGCCGAGTGAACCGCGAAGCTGACACGATCGCCCAGCTTCGCCTCAGTGGCCGCCTTTCGTGCGGCCGCGATCGAGCCCTCGTGATAGTCGAAGCCGTAGAAGCGGGAGTTCGGGAAGGCCTCCGCCATCAGCCGGGTCGAGACGCCGTGCCCGCAGCCGACATCGGCGACCTTGGCGCCGCGCTTCAGCTTGTCTACGACGCCTTCGAGCGCGGGCAGCCACTCCTGCACCAGATGATGCATGTAGCCGGTGCGGAAGAACCGGGCGGTGCCGCAGAACAGGCACTCGCTGCGACGATTCCAGCCGACGCCCTTGCCGGACTTGAATGCGTCCGTAATTTTCGGCTCGTCGAGGAACGCCGCGGCAATGACATTGCCGACCGCGCCGAGGAAGACCGGGCTGTCCTCATCGGCGAGCGCCAACGCCTGCTCCGGCAGCATCGAGAACTTGCCGGAAGTGGAGTCGTATTCGACGTAACCAGAAGCCGCCTGGCTCGCCAGCCACTCGCGGACGTAGCGTTCGTTCGTTCCGGTGGCGCTTGCGAGTTCGGCAGAGTTCATGGGTCCCTTGGCGGCGAGGGCGCGGTAGAGGCCGAGCTTGTCGCCCAGCAGGACCAGCGATGCGTTCATCGCCGCACCGACCTCGGTGATCATCTTGCCCATAAAGGCATTCAACCTGTCGGAATCGACCTCCATGACAGCCTCCATGTTGTGTCTGGCATTTTCAAAGGTCTGCGCAATTGCGTCTTGCCGGACTGCCCCGGCCGATCAGGATCGAGGCGACGGCTCGCGTTCGCGCGTCCTCTATGTGGGTCAATCCGTCGCGCAGGAGGTTCAACACGTCGGGATAACGTAATTTTGGAACTCGATGGCGCGACCACCGGCATCGCGTCACTGGTATTCGCGTGGTCCCCGGCGTATAATTTCCGCACTTTTTTGACGGTCACCTGAATGTTCAGCCTTGCACGTTCCTGCGGTCTCGCAACTCTCTTCGTGGTGCTCTGCCTCGGCGGAGCGCCGGCTCATGCGCAAGTCGCGCCGCTGCAATATTGGATCCCGGGCGGGCCTTTCGGCTTTGGCGGCAGCGCCGGCCAGAGCTCCGATGGCTACGGCAATTTTCCGAGCTTCAAGGGTGGCGATGCCAACGCGGGCTATGATTTTCGTCCCGGTTTCTTCGTCGGAAGCGAACGCGGCAACCTAGGCCTGGGCGGACTCAGCCAGCCTGCGCCGGCCGGCAATTTCAGCGCGCTCTCCTACGATGGCACGCAGTTCGGTTACAACTACAAGACCGCGGGCGGCATGCCCGTCACGTTCTTTGCCGGGTTCGACACGCTGAAATACAATGGCGGCATCGGCAGCTCGCTCGCCCCGCTCACCTCCGGCGCCTCGCCCGGCTACGGCGCTTTCGCGGGTGTCGAGTTCAAGCCGACCCCCAACCTCAGCCTGTCGTTCGGCGCCGGTTTCACCCAGCAGCAATCGGGACGCATGGACAGCGACATCAATTCGTCAATGCTGCCCGGCGAGTCACCGGCGTTGGGCGGCTTGCGGCGTTGAGCGCTCACACGTCCGTTTCGCCGCCCGCTTGACCGCGGCCGCGTTGGCCTACGACAAGCCGGCCACCAGCGGGCGTTGCAGGTGCTTCGCCATCAGCTCTGCCGCCTCGGCGTAACGCCGCGTTTCCAGAACCTCGAGCAGGCGCAAATGCTCGCGCACGTGCCGCCGCATACCGTCGCGGTCGGCGAAGCTGCGATAGGCGAACAGGCGTCTGATTGAATTCACGCGCCGGAGCGATTCAAGAAAGAAGGGATTGCCGGCGCCGCGAATGATCTCCTCATGGAATTCGCAACCGGAAAGAAAGACCTCGCCGATCGTCATCTTCTCGAGCTCGCCTTCGAACACGCGCAGCTGGCGCTCGCGCAAGCGTGCAATCACCTCCTGCGGCAGCGCAAAGCCGGGCTGGGCGATTGCCGCAGGTTCGATCACCGCGCGAAACGCCATGGCCTTGGCGTGAGCTTCGGGGTTCGAGACCGTCTCCGCGAAGCGCCAGCCATAGCCCGGCAGGCGTGCAATCCAGCCCTCGGCAGCGATCCGGTCAAGCAGCCGCTGCAACTCGGCCCGGCTGAGGCCATAGCGGCGCATCAGCTCCGCCTCGGTGACGTCAGCCGGCAGTCGGCTTGCGAGCACGTCGCCTGCGATGGACGTATAAACCTGTTCGCTGCGCCTGACCGCCGCGAGGGCTGGCTGGGCTGCGCCGCTGGTCGGATGCTTGGCCAGCACGAACCCGCGATGTGGCTCGCCGCGCGCGAGCCCTGCCGCTTCCAGAGCCTTGAGGCCGAGCCGGATCGGCGCGCGTGAAAGATCGAGCGCATCGGCAAGCCGCTGTTCGATCAAGCGATCGCCAGCCTTCATGCCTTCGCGTCGGGCGAGCGCCATGATCAGCCCGGCGAGGTGCTCAGCGCGCTCGGAACCGCCTTTGCTTGAAGCGGGCGGTCGGGAATTGTCGGAGGCGGTCATTGCAGTGCACGCGGATTTTGAGCTTGACAGATTGTCCCACGGATTGTTCTTTTACGCAATAATATACAATCGAACCAGGGAGAGCCTGATGGCGCATGCGCCGGATGTCCTGATTTGCGAGGTCGGCCCCCGCGATGGACTGCAAAACCTGGACGTGTTCGTTCCCACCGAAGCCAAATGCGCGCTGATTGATACGATCGCCGCCGCCGGCATGCGCGAGATCGACGCGGGATCCTTCGTGCCGCCGAAGGTCGTGCCGCAATTCGCCGATGTCGATGCGGTGATGGCGCACGCGCTCGCGCCCAGGACCGCGACCATCGGTGCACTTGTGCCGAACGTGAAGGGCGCCGAGCGCGCCATCGCCGCCGGTGTCGACGCCGTCTACTTCGTCATCTCCGCCAGCGAGACGCACAACCGCGCCAATGTGCGCCGCTCGATCGAAGAGCAGCTCGACGGGTTTCGCGCGGTCCGCGCCGCGATCGACGCCTCTCCGGCGGGCCGGCGGCCGCACCTGATGGGCGCGATCGCCACCTCCTTCGGCTGCTCGCTGGAGGGCGAGGTGAGCGAAGCGGCGGTGTGCCGGGTCGCGCGCGCCTTTGCCGAGGCCGGTGCCGACGAGATCGGGCTCGCCGACACCGTCGGCTACGCCACCCCGAAACTGGTCAGGCAGATCGTCGAAGCCGTCAGGCGTGAAGTCGGATTGCAGATGACGCTGCGGCTGCATCTGCACGACACGCTCGGTGCTGGCCTCGCCAATGCCGTCGCCGGCCTCGACGCCGGGATCCGGCGTTTCGACGCCGCGGTATCAGGACTTGGCGGCTGTCCGTTCGCGCCTGGTGCCCGTGGCAACATCGTCACCGAGGATCTCGTGTTCATGCTGGAACGCATGGGACTTTCGACCGGCATCGACCTCGATCGCCTGATGCAGACGCGCGAGATTCTGGCCCGCCATATCCCGGCAAAACATCTGACCGGGCACCTGCACGAGGCCGGAATTCCCAAGGTGCTGCGGAGGGCGGCATGACGGCGGCGGCGCCCGAGGCGGCAACGGAGCTCCGTCCGCTCGCCGGCCTTCGGGTCATCGAGTTCAGCCAGATGGTGATGGGGCCGAGCTGCGGCTTGATCCTCGCCGATCTCGGCGCCGACGTGATCAAGGTCGAGCCGCCCAAGGGCGACCGCACCCGCTACTTCAAGGGACCGGCTGCCGGCTTCTTCGCCACCTACAGCCGCAACAAGCGCAGCATCGCGCTGGATACGTCGACCGCGGAAGGCCAGACCATCGCGCGGCGGCTGATCGAGAGCAGCGACGTCCTGATCGAGAATTTCCGACCCGGCCTGCTGAAGCGGATCGGTCTCGACTACGAGTCGGTTGCCGCTTTTGCGCCACGCCTGATCTACTGCTCGCTCAAAGGCTATTTGCCCGGCCCCTACGAGAATCGCCTCGCGCTCGACGAGGTCGTGCAGATGATGGGCGGCCTTGCCTACATGACGGGCCTGCCGGACCGGCCGATGCGCGCCGGCGCCTCGGTCAACGACATCATGGGTGGCATGTTCGGCGTGATCGCGATCCAGGCTGCGCTGGCCGAGCGGCAGCGCACCGGCCGCGGTCGCTACATCCAGAGCGCGCTCTACGAGAACAACGTGTTCCTGATGGCGCAGGCCATGATGTGCGAGGTGGTCAGCGGCCAGCCCTCGATCCCCTATTCGATCAAGGACAGCCCCTGGCCGGTCTACGATCTCTTCGACACCAGGGACGGCTCGAAGCTGTTCGTCACCATCGTCGGTGAAGAGCAGTGGGAGGCGTTCTGCCGCGCCTTCGATCGCGAATCCTGGCTTGCCGATCCGCGCTTTGCGACGAGCAACGACCGCGTCGACCATCGCGGCTGGCTGATTCCGGAGATCGCGAAGATCTTCAAGCAATGGGACAAGGCCGATCTCGCGGCGCGCCTCGAGCAGCTCGATCTGCCCTACGCGCCGGTGAACAAGCCCGGCGATCTCTTCGACGACCCGCATCTGAACCAGTCGGGCGGGCTGACCAACATTCACCTGCCTGACGGCGGCGAGGCAAAAACGCCGCTGTTGCCGATCTCCATGGACGGCCGCCGGCTGCCCAACCGCTACGATCCGCCGCAGATCGGCGAGCAGACGCGCGAGATCCTGGGTGAGATCGGCGTTTCGTCGAGCGAAATCGAAACGCTGCGAAAGGCAGGAACCATTCGGATCGCGCCTGGGCCGTCCTGACGAACGGATCGATCAAACAAGAATCAACGGAGGAGCACATGAACATCACCAGGCGCCAGGCGCTGATCGCGGGCTCCACATTGGCCGGCGCGTCGATGCTGCCCGGGCAGCTCCGCGCCGAGACCAAGCAGGTATCGCTCGCCTTCGGGCCGGTGTCGCCGGTCTACGCCATCGGCATGATTGCCGAGCTGAAGGGTTACTTCAGGGACGAAGGTCTCGACTCCAAGCTCGTCACCGGTAACGCCGGCACGTTCGGCCGTCAGACGCTGGCGGCGGGACAAGCCGTGTTCGCGCATGGCGATGCCAGCCACCCGCTCCAGCTCAGTGCGCGCGGCAAGCCCTGCAAGATCCTGCTCGCGACGGAGATGGTGTGCTCCTACGCCAACATCGTGGTCCGGCAGGACCTTTACGACGGCGGTATCAATTCGGTCGAGAAGCTCGCGGAGCACAAACGGCCTGACGGCGCCAAGCCGATCGTCGCGGCCACCGCGATCGGGTCGGGCACCTGGGTGTTCGGCACCTATGTGTTCGAAACGCGCGGGCTCGGCGACAGGGTGAACTGGGTCGCCGGCGGCGGGCCCAACACGATGTTTCCGTCGCTGCAGACCAAGCAGTTCGACGCAATCATGGCGCCGCCAAGCTGGATCGTCGAGGTCGAGAAGAAGGGCTTTGGCAGGACGATCTACGACACCTCCAAGCCCGGCGTATTCGAGAAGGATTTCGGCGGAACGCTGCCCGTGCTGGTGATCTACACGCTCCAGGACACGATCGAGCAGGACAAGGCGACGGTGCAGGCCTATGTGAATGCGATCCACCGCGCGATGGCTTTCGTGAAGGCGACGCCGCTCGCGGACGTGCAGGCACTGGTCACGCCGAAATATTTCTCGGGCATCGACCCCGATGCGGTCAGCGCCGAGCTCGGCTTCGACAAATCGACCTGGGCCTATGACGGCGTCATCGACAAGTCCTCGTTCGAACGCGGAGCCAAGCCCTGGTACCGCAAGGGAACGGATATTCCCGAGACGAAATACGAGGATGTCGTCGACATGAGCTTCCTCCAGGCGGCCAGAGCGAAATACAAATGATCGCCGCGCCAAGCCCGGGATTCGCGCTCGCGCGAGACGAGGTTGAGAGAGCGGAGACGCGAACCCGCATCGCGGTGCGAGGTCTCGCCAAGCGCTTCAACGCGTCGGGCCGCGAGTTCGTGGCGGTCGATGACGTTTCCTTCGAGGTCAAGCAGGGCGAGTTCGTCGCGCTGCTCGGTCCGTCCGGCTGCGGCAAGAGCACCATTCTCAACATGGTCGCGGGGCTATTGCCGCGCTCAGGCGGACGCATCCTGATCGATGAGGACATGGTTGAGACCGGTAAGGTCAACCCCAGGGTCGGCTATGTCTTCCAGCGCGACACACTGTTTCCCTGGCGAACCGTGGAGCAGAACATCGGCTATGGGCTGGAGATCGCGGGGCTGCGAAGGACCGAGCGCGCCGGGCGCGTCGCTTCGGCCGTCGAGAAGGCCGGGCTCTCCAGCTTTGCACAAAGCTTCCCCAGCACGCTGTCCGGCGGCATGCGCCAGCGCGTCGCCTTGATGCGCACGCTGATCATGGAGCCCGAGATCCTGCTGATGGACGAGCCGTTCGGCGCGCTCGACACCCACACCAAGCTCGAGATGCACAAGACGCTGCTGGAGATATGGGAACGCGAGCGGCAGACCGTGCTGTTCGTGACCCACGATCTCGGCGAGGCCTTGACCTTGGCGAGCCGCATCATCCTGCTCTCGGCGCGGCCCGGGAGGCTCAAGGAAGATTTCGACGTCGCGATCCCGCGGCCGCGCGATCCCGTGGACGTCCGCGAGACCGCCGAATTCGGCCGCCTCTACTCTCACATCTGGCATTCCCTCGGCGAAGAATTCCGCCGCACCAGGGCCGAATGATCATGTCCAACAGCCGTAGCGCCGTCCTGTTCTGGCAAGTGGCCATTCTCGTGGTGGTTCTCGTCGTCTGGCAGTGGGGCTTCGAATGGAGCAAGGCGCTGTTGCCGAAGGCCTATGTGCCGAAAATCCTCGATCCGTATTTCGTCGCCAAGCCGTCGTTGATCTGGCAGAGCTTCCTGCGGCTCGGCTGCTTTGCCGATCCCGCCGGCTTCGCCGCCTGCATCAACGGCAACGACAACAATCTGTGGCTCGCCACGCTCGTCACGCTGAAGAACACCTGGTGGGGTTTTCTTTTCGGGTCCGCGAGCGGAATCGCGGCCGGCCTGGTCCTCGGCCGTTCGGACTTCCTGGCCCGCGTGTTCGGGCCCTATGTCGTGGCGCTCAACTCGATACCGCGCATCGCGCTGGTACCGCTCGTCATCCTGATCTTCGGCCTCGGCGATCTCTCCAAGATCGCCACTGCCTGGCTCGTCGTGTTCTTCGTGGTGTTCTTCAACACCTTCGAGGGAACGCGTGCGGTCGACCGCGACCAGATCGCCGCTGCCCGTCTGCTCGGCGCCAGCGAATTCATCGTGCTGCGCACGGTCGTGATCCCTTCCGCACTGGCCTGGGTGTTCGCGTCGCTGTTGCCGGCGGTGTCTTTTGCGCTGATCGGCGTCATCGTTGGTGAGTTCATCGGCGCCGAGCGCGGGCTCGGCAAGCTCATCATCGAAGCCGAGGCGCGCGCCAATGCCAGCGAGATGATGGTCGCCATCTTCGTCATGATGTTCGTCGGAATCCTGTTGGCGATCGCGGTGCGCTCGCTGCAGTCCTACTTGCTGCGATGGCAGCCGCAATTCGAACCGTCGGCATAGCAGTCTGGAAGGGTTCGGACGGTGAGCGGCAGGTAGCGCGTCAGCGCGTGAACCGCGCCACCAATTCCACATGCGGCGTGTGGCGGAACTGATCGACCGGGACAACGGTCTCGATCCTGTAGCCGCCGTCGATGAGGAGCCGGGCGTCGCGAGTGAAGGTTGCGGCGTTGCACGACACCGCGATCACGACGGGTACCTTGCTCGCAGCGAGTTTCAGCGCCTGCGCCTGCGCGCCCTGGCGCGGCGGGTCGAACACCACGGCGTCGAAGTCGCGCAGCTCCGGCGGCACCAGCGGGCGGCGGAACAGGTCGCGCGGTTCGGCCTTGATCGGTTTCAGCCCTGGTGTGCGCGCAGCCTTCACGAGCGCGGCGACGGCGCCGGCGTCGTTGTCATAGGCGGTGACGCGCGCCTTCTCGGCGAGCCTCAAGGCAAACGGGCCGACGCCGCAGAAGAGGTCGAGAACCTCCTTGGCCTTGCCGACACGCTCGGCGACGAGCGACGCCAGCGTCTCCTCGCCCGCGACCGTTGCCTGCAGGAACGAGCCCGGCGGCAGCGTCACCTCGGCGCGGCCCATCCGTACCGTCGGCGGCAAGCGTTGCAGCACCAGTTCGCCGTGCCGCGTCAGCCGCGCCAGCCGATGCAGCTCCGCAACGCGCGAGAGCGCCGTGACCAGCGCCGTCGGCAGCGGGCCGGAGCCGCGCACGTCGACATCGAGGCCGTTGGCGGTCGCGGTGACCTGGATGTCCAGCGAATTCGTCGCCGCCATTCTGGACATCAGGGATTCGGCAAGCGCCCAGGCGGCATCGAGCGCACCCTCGAGCCCGGGATCGAGGATCGGGCAGCGATGGATCGGGATGACGTCGTGCGAGCTCGCCGCCGAGAAGCCGACCTTGAGGACGTCATGCGTGCCGAACCGGCCGTGCAGCGTGACGCGCCGGCGCCCCGCGCCATGGGCATCGACCAGCGGCGCCACCTCGCAATCGATGCCGGCCTGCGCCAGCGTCTCGACCACGATGCCGCGCTTCCACGCGTGATAGGGCTCAGCCGCCCAGTGCTGGATGGCGCAGCCGCCGCAGACGCCGAAATGCGGACAGAACGGCTCGATGCGATCGGGGCTGGCGACATCGACCGCGAGCAGCTTGCGGCGGTCGGGATGGCTGCCGGCGACGTGGTCGACCTCGACGGTCTCGCCGCCAAGCGTGTAGGGCACATAGACGGCATCGCCCGCTGCGAGCGAGACGCCGTCGCCGCGATGGCCGACGTGATCGATCCTCACGCGCTCAACCACGGCGCGCGCCCAGGAAGAATTCGATATTGCCGTCACCGCCGGTGATCTGGGAGGGGAACACCTCGATGTCGGTGCAACCGAGCGAAGCGGCAAAGACCGCGATGTCGTCGCAGATCTCCTGATGCACGGCGGCGTCGCGGATGATGCCCTTCTTGTTGTGCTTCCTGTCAGCCTCGAATTGCGGCTTGATCAGTGCCAGTAGGCTCATCGGCGCGGCTGCCAGTGACAGCGCCACGGGCAGCACCGTCTTGAGCGAGATGAAGCTGACGTCGATGACGACGACGTCGGGCCGCGCCGGCAGCCGTTTGCCGTCATAGCTGCGGATGTCGGTCTCCTCCATCGACACGATTTTGGGATGGTCGCGCAGCGAGGGATGCAGCTGGCTGGTGCCGACATCGATGGCGAACACCAGGCTGGCGCCGTTCGCCAGCAGCACCTCGGTGAAACCGCCGGTGGAGGCGCCGACATCGAGGCAGACATGGTCCTCGATCTCGATGGGGTAGCGCTCCAGCGCGCCGGCCAGCTTGACGCCGCCGCGCGACACATAAGGATGCGCAGGCTCGGCCACGATCACCGCGTCCTCGGCGATCGTCTCCGAGGGTTTGGCGACCTGCTTGTCGTCGGCGGTGACGAGCCCGGCCTCGATCGCCGCGCGCGCCCGCGCCCGGCTCTCGAACAGGCCGCGCTCGACCAGCAGAACATCCGCACGCTTGCGGGCAGGGGACATCGGATCTCCGGAGGCGACTGAAGCGTCGAAGCGTCTATGTAGCGATCAATCGCGCGGCCGCCATCCGGACGCAAGCCTCGAACGCGGCCAGATCGTGCCAGACGTCGATCGGCATCTGCGCCGGCGTCACCAGCGGGCAGCCGTGCAGCTCCAGCGCATGGATCATCATGAGGTTGTCGACGAGGCCAAAATCCTCGACCGTCAGCCCCTGTGCATCGACCAGCCGTCCGTCCTCGGAGGTCACGTCCATGAAGCGGCCGACGCGGTCGGCATAGACGGCGCCGTCGTTGGAATAGGCCAGGCAAAACTTGCGGCGGCCGGCCATGTAGCCGAGCTCATAGACGGTGCCGGGGTCGGCGCCGGCACCGCGGAACGGGGTGAGGTTGGCGATGATGGCATCGGCTTCGTCCATCATCGCCTCGTTGCCGCAAAAGATCTGCCGCGAGGCGTCGGGCGAGGTGAGATCGATGGCGTTGTCGAGGGGATAGAGGCCGGTGAGCCCGTGCGCCGCGCAGATCGCAGCCTTTTGCCGGCCGATCTCAACCGCATCCGGCAGGAACACGTCGGGCCCTGCCAGATAGATTTTCATGAAGGTCGCGCTGGTTCGCGAAGGTCGAAGCTCGCCGTCAGGCGAGCTTGACCGTCTCGGTCTTGACGTCCTTGCCCAGCGCCTCGAACACCTTGGCGACGATGCCCTTGGCGTCGAGACCGGCACGGCCGTACATCGCGGCCGGCGTGTCGTGGTCCTGGAACACGTCGGGCAGCACCATCGAGCGGAACTTGACCATGCCGCCGTCGAGCGCGCCCTGATCGGTCAGGTACTGCGCGACATGCGAGCCGAAGCCGCCGACCGAGCCTTCCTCGATCGTGATCAGGATCTCGTGGTCGCGGGCGAGCTTGAGAACCAGCTCGGTGTCGAGCGGCTTCATGAAGCGCGCATCGGCGATCGAGGTGGAGAGGCCGTGGGCGGCGAGTTCGTCGGCCGCCTTCTCGCATTCGGCGAGGCGCGTACCGAAGGAGAGCAAGGCGATCTTGCTGCCTTGGCGAATCATGCGGCCCTTGCCGACCTCGAGCGGAACGCCGACTTCGGGCATCTCGATGCCGCGGCCTTCGCCGCGCGGATAGCGCAGCGAGCTCGGACGGTCGTCGATCGCGACCTGGGTCGCCACCATGTGCACGAGCTCGGCTTCGTCGGCTGCGGCCATGATCACCATGTTCGGCAGGCAGCCGAGATAGGCGTTGTCGAACGAGCCAGCATGCGTCGCGCCGTCGGCGCCGACGAGGCCGGCGCGGTCGATGGCGAAGCGGACGGGCAGGTTCTGGATCGCGACGTCATGCACGATCTGGTCGTAGCCGCGCTGCAGGAAGGTCGAGTAGATCGCGCAGAACGGCTTGTAGCCCTCGCTCGCAAGACCGGCGGCGAACGTCACCGCGTGCTGCTCGGCGATGCCGACGTCGAAGGTGCGGTCGGGGAAGGCCTTGTTGAAGATGTCGACGCCGGTGCCCGACGGCATCGCCGCGGTGATGGCGACGATCTTGTCGTCCTTCTGCGCTTCCTTGACGAGGCTCTGGCCGAACACGTTCTGGTAGGCCGGCGCATTCGGCTTGGCCTTGGCCTGGGTGCCGGTCGCGACGTCGAACTTGACGACCGCGTGATACTTGTCGGCGGAAGCTTCCGCCGGGCCGTAGCCCTTGCCCTTCTGGGTCACGACGTGGACCAAGATCGGGCCGGTCTCCATGTCGCGCACGTTCTTCAGCACGGGCAGCAGATGGTCGAGGTTATGACCGTCGATCGGGCCGACGTAATAGAAGCCGAGCTCCTCGAACAGCGTGCCGCCGTCCATCATGAAGCCGCGCGAATATTCCTCGACGCGGTTGGCGCGGTTGGCGATGATCTTGGGCAGGCGCTTGTTGATCTGCTTGGCCGCATCGCGCAGCGTGCGATAGGTCTTGCCGGAGTAGAGGCGCGACAGATAGGCGCTCATGGCGCCGACCGGCGGCGCGATCGACATGTCGTTGTCGTTGAGGATCACGATCAGGCGCGAGTTCATGGCGCCGGCGTTGTTCATGGCTTCATAGGCCATGCCGGCTGACATCGCGCCGTCACCGATGACGGCGATAACGTTGTTCTTGCCGCCGGAAAGGTCGCGCGCGACCGCCATGCCGAGGCCGGCGGAAATCGAGGTCGAGGAATGCGCCGCGCCGAACGGATCGTAATCGCTCTCGCTGCGCTTGGTGAAGCCGGACAGGCCGCCGCCGGTGCGCAGCGTGCGGATGCGGTCGCGCCGGCCGGTGAGGATCTTGTGCGGATAGGCCTGATGGCCGACGTCCCAGATCAGCCGGTCGCGCGGCGTGTCGAAGACATAATGGATCGCGGTGGTGAGCTCGACCACGCCGAGGCCGGCGCCGAAGTGACCGCCGGTCACCGAGACGGCATCGATGGTCTCTTGCCGCAGCTCGTCGGCGACCTGGCGAACCTGCTCGATCTTGAGCTTGCGCAGGTCATCCGGCGTATGGATGGTGTCGAGAAGCGGCGTTTTACTGTATGCGTTCACGGCGATTTCCAATTTGTCAGCGCCGGAAGATCGTTCCGGTGCGCGATGGGTTTGCACAATATCGGCGCAGCGCGAGTCCTTAAACCGTCGGAGCCACCTGCATGGGGCAGGGCCCCGTCTTCAAGCTTAGGTGAGCCTAGGTGCGCTCCGGTTCAGTCCCTGTGATCCCTGTCACTTAGATCGGCTTCGTCCGTCCCAGCCAATTTCATTAGCAGTTTGAAGCGCTTGTCGTCGGTAATTTGTGCCCACGCAAGGCTTGCAAAAAGCCACACTCCGCGCAGCTTTACACCAAAGCTTGGGCCAAAGCCAACCCGCAGGGTCGTTTAGGGGTATGCACCTGCAACCCGCGGGCCAGCTTGGTTAATCTTGGCGCCGGCGGATGGGTTCCAGTCTTGCCCGGTTCCTCGCCTGCATTTTGGGCGAGAGGAAGGCCGTTTTGGCCAGATTCGCGAGCCCGAGAGGCCCTGGCCGGGGGAACTCTTCGATGTCAGTGCCTGGCCGCCGAGGGCTGTAAGCCCAAACAGCGGCGTGCGATCATGAAAAACTGCAGATGGCCGATGCTTGAGGCGGGCGGCTTGAAACGGGGACCTTACTGCACGTCGAGCGGTGCGGTGCCGGTGGCCTGGCCGCTGGCATCGGTGGTGATCTTGTCGACGCGTGCCTCGGCTTGGCGCAGCAATTCCTCGCAGCGGCGCTTCAGCGCCTCGCCGCGCTCGTAGATCGTCACGGATTCCTCGAGCGGCACCTTGCCGTCCTCGAGCCGCTTCACGATGGTTTCGAGCTCCTCGATGGCGCGTTCGAAGGTGAGCCTGGAGACGTCGACTTGGGTATTTTCGGCCATATCCGTTTCCGATTGCCCGCTTCACGTGAGAAAAAGCGCAGTTTTGCGGGCGTAATGTGGCGGGTGCGTCAAGCGCCCATCAGGGCGCCGACATGCGCCGTAACAGATTCTTTCAATCCTTGCAGGTCATAGCCGCCCTCGAGCACCGAAACAATGCGGCCCCCTGCGGACTTGTCGGCAAGGTCCATCAGCTTGCGCGTGACCCACGTGTAGTCCTCCGCGCGCAAATTCAGCGAGGCCAGCGGATCGCGGTAATGCGCATCGAAGCCCGCGGAGATGACGAGAAGCTCGGGGCTGAATTTTTCGAGGCGCGGCAGGATCAGTTGCTCGAACGCGGCGCGGAATTCTGGTCCGCCGTCTTCGGAAGCGAGCGGCGCATTGACGATGGTGTCGTGGTCGCCGCGCTCGCCCTTCGCGCCGGTACCCGGAAACAGCGGCATCTGATGCGTCGAGCAGTACATCACGGTCTGATCGGACCAGAAGATGTCCTGCGTGCCGTTGCCGTGATGCACGTCGAAATCGACGATGGCGGCGCGCTGGATGCCGTATTTGCGCTGCGCATGACGCGCCGCGATCGCGGCATTGTCGAAGAAGCAGAAGCCCATCGGCTTGCCGATCTCGGCGTGATGTCCGGGCGGGCGCACCGCGACGAAGGCGTTGCGATGCTCGCCATTCATCACCGCTTCGGTCGCAGCCACCGCGCCGCCGACGCCGCGCATCACCGCTTCCCACGTGCCTGGTGACATCGAGGTGTCGCCGTCGATATAGACCTGACCGCTGGTCGGCGCGATGTGGCGCAGCTCGGTGACGTAGTGCTCGTTGTGGCAGAGCGTCACGAGATCGAGATCGCCTTCCGGTGCCAGGTCGCGCGCCAGGAACTGGAAGCGCTCCTGCGACAGCGCTTCCTCCACCGCCCGCAGGCGGTCGGGCCTTTCAGGATGTCCCGGGGGCGTGACGTGGTCGAGGCAGGCCTTGTGGGAGAGGAGAAGCGTGCTCATCAGGTCGGCCTCACAGGGAACGGGCTCTTGACGTCGCTTGGCGCATCCCGAGCCAAAACGCAAATGCAAAAAGCAATCTAAGCGCTTGGGCGGGAATGGCAAAGGGTGGTTCCGGACAAGTCCGTTTGATCCGGATCAATTCACGCGCAGGATGCGGGTGGGCGGCAGCGGACCGATCGGTCCGTGTGCCCTGAAGAAGGCGAACAGCGCGTCCGCGTCGTAGCCGCCATATTGCTGTGCTGTGCCTTGTTTGGCGGCCGTAAAACCGTCGCCGCCGACGGCGAGGTAATCGTTGACGGTGACGCGGTAGCCGCTTCCAGGCTCGATCGGCTTGCCGTTGAGCGTCATCTTCTCAAGGCTGATTCGCTCGCCGAACGGTTTCGTCGCATCCCAAGTGTAGCTGAACCCGTTCGAGACCTGGAGAATCCGCGGGCGCTTCGGATCGAGCCATTGCTGCTCCAGCATGTCCTTGAGCTGGCTGCCCGTGAGCGTCATCGTAACGAGGCGATTGCGGAACGGCTGGCTCGCGAACAGTTCGCCGAACGACACAGCGCCGTTCTCCTTCGGAACAATGTCGGTGCGGATGCCGCCGGGATTGGTGAGCGCGATGACAGCGCTGCCATCCTTGGCGTCCTTCGTCGCGGCGAGCTGCGCGTCCGCGATGACGTCGCCGAGCGCGCTCTCGCCGGCCTCGTTCGGCACGCGCGACAGCGTCTGCGTCACCGATCCGGCCGGGCGATTCGCAATCGGTGCCGACAGCTTGTCATAGGCTTCGATCAACGCGGTCTGTTCGGGATCCTTCGCCAGCGAGGCATTGGCGACGATGACGTTCTCGGCTTTGGCGCTGACGATGTCGCGGGTTACAGGATCGAGCTTGAGGTCTATCGCGGTGACCAGCGTGCCGTATTTGTCGCCGCTGGTGACGAGCCGCCCGTCGATGTCGCAGACATAGGCGCGGTGGGTGTGGCCGCTGACGACGACGTCGACGGCGCGGTCGAATTTCTTGACGATGTCGACGATCGGCCCCGTAATGGCGGGGCATTCATTGTAGTCGCCTGAGGGCTCACCGCCCTGGTGGATCAGCACCACGATTGCCTCGACGCCGCGCGCCTTCAGCTGCGGCACCAGCGCGTTCACCGTCTCGGCCTCGTCGCGGAATTCGAGCCCGGCAATGCCTGAGGGCGAGACGATGCCCGCGGTCTCCTTCAAGGTCAGTCCGATGAAGGCGACGGGGATGCCCTCGAACTCCCTGATCTCGTAGGGCGGCAGTACGCTCTTGCCGGTCGCGGTCTCGATGGTGGAAGCCGCGAGATAATGGAACTTGGCGCCCGTGAAGGGATGCGGCCCCTGGCAGCCGTCGACCGGATGACAGCCGCCGTTCTGCATCCGCAAGAGCTCGGTCTTGCCCTCGTCGAACTCGTGATTGCCGACCGAGGTGATCGCAAGCCCCATCATCGAGAGCGCCTCGACCGAGGGCTCGTCGTGAAACATTGCCGACAGGAACGGGCTCGCGCCGATCAGGTCGCCGGCGGCAACGAAGATCGTGTTTGTATGCCCCTCGCGCAGCTGCTTGACCAGCGTCGCCATGTACTCCGCGCCGCCGGCCACGACCATGACCTTCTTGCTTTTGTCTTCGGGATCATTGATCCGGATGCCGCCCGGCGGCGGACGCAGATTGCCGTGGAAATCGTTGATGGCGAGAATGCGCAGCTCGACCGGCGCCGCGGTTTGGGCCGAGGCGGGGAGGGCGATGGCGAGGGCGGCAAGGAGGAATAGGAAGGCGTATCGCATGGAACAAGTTTAGTCGTTCCCCGCGAAGATTTCACGAACGTTCTCGCTGTCATTCCGGGGCGCGCGTAGCGCGAGCCCGAAATCCATTCATCCACCAACTCTGCCGCACGATGGATTCCGGGCTCGCGACTTCGTCGCGCCCCGGAATGACGACCATTGGCTGGGCGCCGGCCGCCCCCTACCTCTTCTTCCGGTTTGCAAACGCCTTGAACGCGGCAATCGCCTCGTCCGACTTCAACCGCTCGCCGAACAGATGGGCCTCCTGGTCGATGCGGCGGGTGAGCTCCTCGGGCGCGGCGCGCAGCAGCTTGCGCGAGGCCGCGACCGCCTCGGCCGGCAGCCGGCAGATATCGCGCGCCACCTTGCGCGCCTCGACCTCGGTATGTCCCGGCGAGACCACGGTGTTGACGAAGCCTGCCGCGTGCGCCTCCGCGGCGGTGAAAGTCCGCCCCATCACCAGCATCGCGAAGGCGCGCTGGTAGCCCATCGTGTTCGGCATCAGGAGGCTGGCCGCGCCGACCGGAACGAGCCCGAGATGGATATAGGGCGCGGAGAAGGTCGCGGCGTTCGAGGCGAGCACATAGTCGCAATGAAACAGCATCACGGTGCCCATGCCGATCGAGGCGCCATCGACGGCCGCGATGATCGGCTTGACGTTGAGGGCGAGCGAATAGAGAAATTTTGCGCCGTCCGACAGCGTCTCGGAATTCGGTTCGGCCTGCATGAAGTCGTCGATGTCGTCGCCGGCGGTGAATACGCCGGAGCCGCCGGTGATGATCATGCAGCGGATGTCGGGATTGTTCTGCGCGGTGTCGATCGCGCGGCTCATCTCGCGATACATGTCCTGCGTGATCGCGTTCTTCTTGCTCGGGCGGCGCAGGGTGATGACGCGTGTTCCGCGCTCTTCGGTGACGACGATGTTGCCATTCGGCATGAGAGCCCCCTGCGGTCGCCGCGACGCTTGCCTTGGCGAGTCTCGCAAGCCTCAGCCTACATCATCTTGCAGGCGTGCCAATCCGCCCGCTCGACCTTTTCGAGAACGTCCCCGTGAGTTCGCCGCATGGCGCGCTGTCGTTTTTCTGATCGGGAACCGCACCGCACCGGATCATGCCGGTTGTATTGCTTCGCACATGCAGTTGCGCATTGCAACAAATGGCTACAATGTTTCATTTGAAAAACCGGGGGTTGTAGGGCACGATTGCCCAATGCCGGTTCCTTTGGCCGATTGTTCGTTTGATGATTGCCGCAACGGGCGTTGACGAATCCTCGCTGCGTTATCGCGGCTGGCGCGTCGTGCTGGCCTGTTTCCTGATGGCCTTCTTCATGTTCGGCTTCGGCCTCTATGGCCAGGGCGTCTATCTCGCCGAGCTCCAGCGCGCCCATGGCTGGCCGGGCACGCTGGTCTCCGCGGCGAGCACCTTCTCGTTTCTCCTCACCTCCGTGCTCGTCATCTTCACCGACGATCTGCTCGCCCGCATCGGGCTGCGCGCGCTGATCCTGAGCGGCCTGTCGGCGCTCGGCGCTTCGACCGTGCTGCTGGCGCTGATGCAGACGCCCTGGCAGCTTTATCTCGCCTATGCGCTGATGTCGGTCGGCTGGACCGGCATGGGCACCGTGGTGATCGCCACCGTGCTGAACGCCTGGTTCGAACGGCGCCGCGGGCTCGCGCTCAGCCTCGCCTTCAACGGCGCGACCTGCGGCGGCATCGTCCTCGTTCCGCTGTTGTTGTCGCTGACCGGCAGCATCGGCTTCCAGTCCGCCATGCTTGCCGCCACGATGGCGATGGTGGTGCTGGTGCTGCCGGTGGTCGTCATCTTCATCGGCTGGCCGACGCAGATATCGCCGGCATCGGGCGGCCGCTCGTCCGCTGGCATGGCCGCGCCGGCCCATTCCCGCAAGACGCTGCTCGCCAACGCGGCGTTCTGGACCATGGTGCTGCCGATCGCGATCGCGCTGCTGGCACAGATGGGATTCATCATCCACCAGGTGACGTTCCTCGAGCCGCTGATCGGGCGTTATGCCGCAGGCCTTGCGGTCACCATCATGGCGGCGATGGCGGTGGTCGGCCGCCTGTCGCTCGGCCTGTTCGTCGACCGGCTCGATCCGCGGCTCGCCTGTGCGGCGTCGATGACGAGCCAGGCGGTGGCGCTGTTCGTGCTTCTCCAAAGCACGAACCCGACCGTGCTGCTCGTCTGCTGCGCCGTCTACGGCTTCTCGATCGGCAACATGATCACGTTCCCACCCTTGATCATCCAGCGCGAGATCGGTGCTGCCGCCTTTGCCGCCGCAATGGGATTGGGCACGTCGATCAGCGGCGTCGTCAGCGCCTTCGGCCCCGGCATCATCGGCCTCGTGCGGAGTTTCACCGGCAACTACACGAGCGCGTTTGCGATCTGTGTGATGCTCGATCTCGTGGCGGCTGGAATCGTGCTGTGGCGGCCGGGCCGACGCGCGAAGCTTGCGGCGTCGTAGCCACCCTTACCCCAACAACACCGCATCCGCCGCCGCGACCGACTCCGCGCTCTCCGTCACCGTGCGCTCCAGCGCGCCGGCCTGCACCGTGATGTTCTCGGCGAAGAAGCGCGCGAGCGAGACGTAGCGCGCGGCGTCGGTGTTGCCGTCGGACTTGGCGGCGAGCGCCTCGGAGGCCAGCATGCAACCGCCGAGCGTCGAGCCGAACTGCTGGAGGTACGGCGTCGCGCCGGCGAGCGCCTCGTTCGGCGCGGAGGTCACGCGCTCCAGCAGCCACTTGCTGGTGCGCGTCAGCGCCTCCAGCGCCTCGCGCAGCTTGATACCTGTGGTGCCGAAAGCGGGATCGTTGGAGGCTTCGACCTGCTTCACGGTTGCCGAGAGCTCGTCGAGCAGCGCCCACACCGCAGCGCCGCCATTGGCCGCGAGCTTGCGGGTGACGAGATCG
This sequence comes from Bradyrhizobium sp. 613_E4_N2_2, assembly GCF_052075995.1. Taxonomy (NCBI): domain Bacteria; kingdom Pseudomonadati; phylum Pseudomonadota; class Alphaproteobacteria; order Hyphomicrobiales; family Nitrobacteraceae; genus Bradyrhizobium; species Bradyrhizobium sp. 613_E4_N2_2. Next base: position 6,986,683 of record NZ_CP197234.1, on the reverse strand, counting down.
ATCGCCTGGATGCCGTTGGTGCCCTCGTAGATCGCGGTGATGCGCGCATCGCGGTAGTGCTGCGCGGCGCCGGTCTCCTCAATGAAGCCCATGCCGCCGTGCACCTGCACGCCGAGATAGGCGACCTCGTTGCCGATATCGGTGGAATAGCCCTTGGCCATCGGCGTCAGCAGCGCCGCGCGTGCGGCGGCGTCCGCGCGGACCTTCGGATCCCTGGCGCGCGTGGAGACGTCGATCGCGACCGCGGTCGCATAGCAGATGGTGCGTGCGGCCGCTGTCTGCGCCCGCATCCGCATCAGCATGCGCTTGACGTCGGGATGCACGAAGATCGCGTCCGAACCGTCACCCGTCTTGCCGATGGCGCGGCCCTGCTTGCGCTCCTGCGCATAGGCCAGCGCCTGCTGGTAGGCGCGATCGGCGACGCCGACGCCCTCCAGCCCGACGCCGAGGCGGGCCTGGTTCATCATCGTGAACATGCAGCGCATGCCCTGGTTCTCTTCGCCGACGAGGAAGCCGATCGCGCCGCCATGATCGCCCATGGTCATGGTACAGGTCGGGGAAGCATGCATGCCGAGCTTGTGCTCGACGCCCGACGCATAGATGTCATTGCGCGCGCCGAGCGAGCCGTCGGCATTGACCATGAACTTCGGCACAAGGAACAGCGAGATCCCCTTGGTGCCGGCGGGCGCATCGGGCAGGCGCGCCAGCACGAAATGCACGATATTGTCGGTCATGTCGTGCTCGCCATAGGTGATGAATATCTTCGTCCCCTTAATGCGATAGGTGCCGTCGGCCTGCCGCTCGGCGCGGGTACGCAGCGCGCCGACGTCGGAGCCGGCCTGCGACTCGGTCAGCTGCATCGTGCCGGTCCATTCGCCGGAGACGAGCTTTTCCAGATAGATCTTTTTCAGCTCGTCGCTGCCATGCGCATCCAGCGCCTCCATTGCTGACGCCGTGAGCAGCGGGCAGAGGCCGAAGGCGACGTTGGAGGCGCTCCAGATCTCGGTACAGGCGGCGTTGATCGCGATCGGCAGGCCCTGGCCGCCGAAATCCTCGGGGCCGGAGACCGCGTTCCAGCCGCCCTCGGTCCAGCGCTTGTAGGCGTCCGGCCAGCCCGGCGCAGTCGTGACCTTGCCATCGCTGAGCTTGATGCCGTGCTCGTCGCCGACCTGGTTGAGCGGCGCCAGCACGTCGGTTGCGAACTTGCCGGCTTCCTCCAGCACGGCGCTCACGATGTCGCCGTCGAAATCGCCGTAATGGCCGGCCTCCACGGCAGCCTTGAGGCCGGCGCCATGGTTGAGCGACAGCAGCATGTCTGAGATCGGCGCGCGGTAGGTCATGGCTCACTCCCGTGGACAGGTATTGGCGCCGTATTCCCATGAAACGGGGGAGGTCTCAACTGCCCGAACGCCGGGACTGCGCCGGCCCGGAACGGCGCCGCCGCCGGGCTAATAATAAAGGGTGGCACGGCCAGCGCCGGCCCCGGTCCTGGACCTCAGGTATTTTGCCCTTCCAGGCGGTTGAAATGCCGCGCCGCTCCCTATAGACCGGCTGCGACCAGCGGGAATCTGCGGTAGCCGGTTCTTCCGCCCATTCCCTGGTCGCCTGTTGGGGCGTAGCCAAGCGGTAAGGCAGCGGATTTTGATTCCGCCATTCGGAGGTTCGATCCCTCCCGCCCCAGCCAATTGATATTGCTTACCAAATCGACGTCATCGTTGCCCCATTTGGAGAGCGGATGGCGCTGTCCGCTGGAGACGTTGCTGTTTTTGTTCGCCACCATTCACTCAGAACATCTTCCAGAAACTCGAGATCAGTTACCCGGACGGTGTTCGCGAATTCCGCACAACGATCGCGCGGGTCGCTGAAGATAAGCTGACCACCTGTAGGACTGAGCGCAGTACGAGTGACGGTCGTACCTTGTGAAAGGATCGTATCAACTGCCGCCGGGCTGAGCTCGTGAGTCATTTCAGCGGAGCCAACTAGCTGTTGGCTTGAGCCGATAGCGCGGGTGAGCCGAGAGGACTACCACTGAAAATTTATTGCAGCGACGATCAACAGCCCGAAGAAGATCACGAGGCTGGTCGCACTTAATTTTCGTGGGCAGTTGTAATCCGATTCCAGAGTAGCCATTTATGGTTTAGCGCAGCCGGATCGCTCTCAGAACCTATTCCCGTTGCGCAAACTTGATCGGACCCAACCATGATCGAGTTTCCGAATTTCAGTCGTTCATATGACCGAACGCGGCACGCCGTGCGTTTTTGGGGATACGATAGCGCGTTAGAGGCATCGTTCTTCATAGAGGAAGACGCGCTGAGGCGACTTGAACCGGGCGCTCACTCCAACAATGAATCGGATTTCCTGAGCGCATTCGATTCCAATCGTGATGTGATATGTGCCGCCGCTGCCAGGGTGTACGTCCGCGGCAGCAGGGGCTCTTACGATCTGGTCGCCGCCAATTTTTGAGACGAAGCCTCACGTCTTGATGGACGCGGAAGACTTCGTTTACGGCACGTGCTTCATTACGACTGCCAATCCAGAATAATCACAAAAGCCAGGGAGGATCGCATGAAATTCCGTCCGCTCCATGACCGCGTCGTGGTCAAGCGCATAGAGGCCGACGACAAGACAGCCGGTGGCATCATCATTCCGGACACCGCCAAGGAGAAGCCCTCCCAGGGCGAAGTCATCGCCGTCGGCCCCGGTGGCCGCGACGAAGCCGGCAAGCTGATCCCGATCGACCTGAAGGTCGGCGACCGCGTGCTGTTCGGCAAGTGGTCCGGCACTGAAGTCAAGATCGACGGCGTCGACCTGCTGATCGTGAAGGAAAGCGACATCATGGGCGTCCTCACTGATCTGCCGGCCGCCAAGAAGAAGGCCGCGTAAGCGCCAGCCGGTTTTCCTTACCCTGAGGATTCGGCGTAGCCGGGTTCTCGAAGGATGAGGCCCGCAATTCAAATCTCATCCCTCAAGAGCTCGCCAGTTGCGCGGCCTTTGGGATCTGACCAGTTGAAAACGGAGATCGCCATGTCAGCCAAAGAAGTCAAATTCGGCGTCGATGCCCGCGACCGCATGTTGCGCGGCGTCGAAATTCTCAATAACGCGGTGAAGGTCACGCTCGGTCCGAAGGGCCGCAACGTCGTGCTCGACAAGTCGTTCGGCGCTCCCCGCATCACCAAGGATGGCGTCACCGTCGCCAAGGAGATCGAGCTCGAAGAGAAGTTCGAGAACATGGGCGCACAGATGGTGCGCGAAGTCGCCTCCAAGTCAGCTGACGCGGCCGGCGATGGCACCACCACCGCCACCGTGCTCGCGGCTGCGATCGTGAAGGAAGGCGCCAAGGCGGTTGCCGCCGGCATGAACCCGATGGACCTCAAGCGCGGCATCGACTTGGCAGTGGACGCCGTCGTCGCCGACCTCGTCAAGAACTCCAAGAAGGTCACCTCGAACGAGGAGATCGCCCAGGTCGGCACCATCTCGGCCAACGGCGATGCGGAGATTGGCAAGTTCCTCTCCGACGCCATGAAGAAGGTCGGCAACGAGGGCGTCATTACGGTTGAAGAAGCCAAATCGCTCGAGACCGAGCTCGAAGTCGTCGAAGGCATGCAGTTCGACCGCGGCTACATCTCGCCCTACTTCGTCACCAACGCCGACAAGATGCGCGTTGAAATGGACGACGCCTATATCCTGATCTACGAGAAAAAGCTCTCCAGCCTGAACGAACTGCTGCCGCTCCTGGAAGCAGTCGTGCAGAGCGGCAAGCCGCTCGTTATCATCGCCGAAGACGTGGAAGGCGAGGCGCTTGCGACCCTGGTCGTCAACCGTCTGCGCGGCGGCCTGAAGGTCGCGGCCGTCAAGGCTCCGGGCTTCGGCGATCGCCGCAAGGCCATGCTGCAGGACATCGCGATCCTGGCCGGCGGCCAGGCGATCTCGGAAGATCTCGGCATCAAGCTCGAGAACGTCACGCTCAACATGCTCGGTCGCGCCAAGAAGGTGATGATCGACAAGGAGAACACCACGATCGTCAACGGCGCCGGCAAGAAGGCCGACATCGAGGCGCGCGTGGCCCAGATCAAGGCGCAGATCGAGGAGACCACCTCGGACTACGACCGTGAGAAACTCCAGGAGCGTCTCGCCAAGCTCGCAGGCGGCGTCGCGGTGATCCGCGTCGGCGGCGCGACCGAGGTCGAGGTGAAGGAGCGCAAGGATCGCGTTGATGACGCGATGCATGCGACCCGCGCGGCGGTCGAGGAAGGCATCGTCCCGGGCGGCGGCGTCGCCCTGCTCCGTGCCTCCGAGCATCTCAAGGGGCTGCGCACCAAGAACGACGACCAGAAGACCGGCGTCGAGATCGTGCGCAAGGCGCTGTCCGCGCCGGCTCGCCAGATCGCGATCAACGCCGGTGAAGACGGCTCGGTGATCGTCGGCAAGATCCTGGAAAAGGAACAGTACGCCTACGGCTTCGACTCGCAGACCGGTGAGTATGGCAACTTGGTCGCCAAGGGCATCATCGACCCGACCAAGGTGGTTCGCGTGGCGATCCAGAACGCGGCCTCGGTTGCGGCTCTCCTGATCACCACCGAAGCCATGGTGGCCGAGGTGCCGAAGAGGAACGCCGGCGGCGGCGCGCCTGCGGGTGGCGGCGGCATGGGAGGCATGGGCGGTATGGATTTCTAGGTCAAACCGCTCATGGCCGAACGGCAGACAAGGGAAGGGATGGCCGATTTCCAGGAGGCAGAAGCGACGATCTGCTCACAGGAAAGGGTCAGTTGAGAACCGCATGCGCACTCCGCAGTCCGGCAAACCCTTCCAGGGAAGCTTCTCCTCGTTTGCCGAGACGCCGAGGTGAGACTGCTGTTCTATCGCCCTCGACTGCGAACGGCCTTCCCAAGCGAAAAGCCCGGCCGCGAGGGCCGGGCTGATCGGTAATATATTCAAGTCAGGCAATGCAGGAATAAAGCGGGGAGAGGCGTCGCCGTCTGTTCGAAAAGGAACACCTGAACCGATTATTGGTACCGCCCGCGCTCAACTGCGAAAGGCGGAGAATCTCACAAAGGCCCTGCATTTCCAGGAGCATCAAGGGTGCAGATACTCGCCGTGGCGCGCTGGCATCAGACTGCAGCGAGCCGGCGCATCAAGCCATCCCGAAGGTATCCCTACGCGAGTGTAGTGAGCAATTTGGTACAGACGCCGATCCCTCGACGTGTCTAGCCTCCTTAACCGGTGAAGCTCAACATACCTCCAAATCAAGGCGAAAATCATGGAAATCTCCAGCGAGACGAAAGCTGCCGTGCGGCCGGCACTGTGGGGAGCCGCGGCCGGAGCAATTGCTCTGGCAATCGTGGGTTTCAGCTGGGGCGGCTGGGTGACGGGTGGGGCCGCCGAGACGCTCGCGAGGAATAGTGCTGCGACGGCTGTCGTCGCAGCTCTCACACTCATCTGCGTTGAGAAGTTTCAACAAGCCGCTGATGCCTCGGAAAACCTGGTCGCAATGAAGAAGACGACCTATGCGTGGGATCAGAGCAAGTTCGTCGAAAAAGGCGGTTGGGCCACGATGCCGGGAAGCACTGAGCCAAATTCAGCCGTTGCGAAAGCTTGCGCCGAATCGCTTGGTAGCAAGAAAGCTGTGGAGCTGCGCGGATAGTCAGGCAAGTCGCGCGGCGGAAATCTGCGCATAGACGCGCCGGCCCCTCGACACGTCTGCATCTTGCGCAGTGGAAGGGGGCTCCTGCAAAGCAGACCAGGCAGTCGTCGCCAGATGGTCAAGCATCAAATTCGTCGTATCTACTTTGAACGGAGAACTCGATGGGACGAAATCCCTGAAGCCCAGGTCGAGCCGAGCGCTTCCCCTCGTCATTTCAGTTCCCGATTTGCCGCACGCCACGCGGCCTTCCAACGGGTGAACATCCTTTCAATTGTGGTAGTATGATTGCGTGTTAATGGTCCAGCGAACGAGAGTCCTGCCTTGGTGAAAGCGGCGAAGGACTTTGATCCCAGAGCATTCCTTGCCAAGGTCGGGGCCGGGAAATCGATCTCGAAAGTTGGCAAAGGTCGGAGCGTGTTCGTGCAGGGAGATGCCGCGGACGCGGTATTCTACATTCAAGAGGGAAAGATCAAGCTCACGGTCGTTTCGGACCAAGGCAAGGAAGCCGTCGTTGGGATTTTGGAGCCCGGACAATTCTTTGGCGAGGGCTGCCTCAATGGTCATCCATTGCGTCTTGCCACGACTACGGCAATGGAGTCCTGTGTCATCACGAGAATATCGAAGACGGCGATGACTACGGCGCTCGAAGGCAAGCCGAAGTTCTCTCAATTGTTCATGGCGTATTTGCTCGCGCGCAATAGCCGGATTGAAGAAGACCTGATCGACCAACTCTTCAATTCGAGCGAGAAACGCTTGGCGCGCCTGCTGCTTCTGCTGGCGAACTTCGGCAAGGAAGCCAGCTCGCAGCCCATTGGCGTCAATATCAGCCAGGAAACGCTGGCCGAAATGATCGGTACGACCCGGTCACGGGTCAGCTTCTTCATGAACAAGTTCCGGAAGCTTGGCTTCATCAGCTACAATGGAAAGATCGAGGTCCATAGCTCGCTTCTGAACGCGGTTCTGCGCGACAAACCCGAGATAGACCGGAAGAACTGACCGCCGCGCGGCCAAACCGAGCGCCGGGCCAAACGCGGGACATTAGCCCACTCGAATAGCGGATCAGGGCGGCAGTTCGTCGCGGACCGAGCCTCCCTCGTTCTCCCATCGTGACAGAGCGGTTGCGCTCGATCTCGCATCGCCAGGCGTGTCCTTTTTCAAAGGCAGCTTGTTGCGACCGATTTCATTGTTGCGCCTGTGATCCGTCAAAAAGACGAAGCCGGCCCGCCAGGTGTTGAATTTACAGCTTCCCTCAGCGCTGGCCGAATCCTTAACGAGCTCGCCGGACGCGGTCGCTCTTGCGCGATGCTGCTGAGATTTGGACATATGCAGAGCCCTTTCGTTGGAAGTCTCCGCGCACTCCGGCCAATCTCGACGGTTGACCAAGGTGGACTTGAATGTGGGGATCGAAGCGATGAATAGCGAGCCCTCGGCATAAATAAGATTGCCAAAGGAGCGCACGGATCGCTTTGCCGTGCGTCCAATCGTGCCGCGCGGCAAAAGAGCCGCTGTAGCGGATTGTAGTCAGAAACAATTCACTGCCATCTTCGACGACATCGTAGTTGCGAGCGATGGAGTCGGCAGCAATTGGCGGCGAGGAGCACGCGCCCGGCAGCGTCCGACCAATCCCTCAGGCGCGGCAATGATGCTGACAGACAGAAACACCGTAATCGCGTCCCGGCGCTGGTTCGCACCCAAGCTTCTGATCTATCGACCAGTGGGATTCGCTGCCGGATGGTAAGACAAGCTGTCCTTGCTTCATTTGGAAATGGCGCAGTCCGCTGCCCGTTGAAGAGAGATCGGGCAGCGACGGCGGCACGGTGGGGCCGTTGGCGATTGATGATCAACTCGGCGTTCGCGGCTTGCTGCTGTTTGATGATGGGCCGCCTGATGCTTGCCGTTCCTTCGCTTCGTAATATTCGGCCGAGAACTTGATGGACCATCGCGCGAAGAACGAACGCAATTCCTGAGTGGGCTTCTCGACGCCCAAATGCTCTGCGACATGCGCCTCGCGCAACCATCGCACCGCCGATGTGAGACCGGCGATGCGCTCGAGCCTCTCAACCGCCGCGGTCCCGGCGATCTCTGCCTGCCGATAGCGAAGGCCGAATTTTCTGATCACATGCACGCGCTTGATGATGTCGTAGCCCTTGAAGACGAGCTGAACGAGTGGATGCTTTCTGGCCTGCGGCCAGGCTGCCGGATAGACCGGTAGCACCAGAAGCTTGCTCTTCGCGATGACCGTTGCGAGCGGATGCAGGAGTTGCATCCAGGCTGGCCAGGATGTGACCTTGGCAAACAATACCGCGTGCATCGCCGTTGCCGCACCGAAAGAGATCGGCAGCCAAAGGACCGCGCACAGGATCACGAGCAATGCGGCGTTCGGCGTGAGATGCCGGCATGTTCTGAACACCCATGCCATGCCGCCTTCAAAGGCATCATGCACAGCGTGTTCGAACGCCCGATAGCTGATCTTCCGCCGGAACCACAACCAGTTGCGCCGAATCGATCTACCCCACTGTCGACGCTTCGCGGCGGACAGGGGAAGGAAGCGCACCGCGCCATCGATGACGGTCAAGATGACATCGCCGACAAGTCTGGCCGCGAAGAGCGGCAGCCAGACAATCTGCATCGCAAAGGGGAAGGCGTAGTCGAGCATCCGCATCAAGATCGAAAGAACGAAACGCAGGATCTTGTTCGTGACGAGCGCGACAACAACAAGTGGGATGATAATCACATCGTCGAGCGCACCGCGAAAGCGGCTTTCCTCGGTCCATGCCGGGTGACGACCATCGGTCACGGTGCACCGTCCGGGCTGAGTGCCGGCTCAGACTAGCACATTGCGCGCTCGAGGGGGGCCTCAGGTGCCGGTCGTTAGGCGACACCGAGCACTCCGCATAAGGGACCAGTTCGCATGACCCGCGTTAACCCTGTCTCTGATCTTGTCCGGTCGCCGCGCCGGCTGGTTTAGTTCTGCCGCCAAGCCGCCTTATTGGATGTCTGCAATTGGTCTCCGGCTTTGAACGAGGCGTCTCGTTCGGGAAGCGTGAAATCAGATGAAGGCGGCTCTCATCCTCGTTGGCTTCAGTACACTCGCGGTGATGGAGCTTGAGACGGCGCCCCGCATGACCAAGCCCGTGAACGCGCCGCCTGTTCAGGCGACCGTCGGGTTACGCGTCTCAGCCGATACGCTGACGACGGCAGACCGGCTCGGGACCCCGCACATGCACATGCAATTTGAAGCGCCTCCGCAGCTGGTCTCCTTGAGCGAACCGATGCCTCCGCCGGATCAAACGGCGAATGTTGCGCCAGAGCCTTTGAAGATCATCGCGCCACACCAGCGCACCGCAAGCGGGAGAAAATTCGCGGTCATGCTGCCCAGACCTCGGCCCGTGCAGGAAACGTCCAAGGCATTTGCGAATGCCAAGCGCGCCAAGCCAGTCGCGGAGGTCAAGCCCTGCCGGTCAGGTGTCTTCGATGGCCTGTTCAAGGCATTGAACCTGTCAACGGGATGTCAGAGCTAGCCCTAAGATACCTCTCTATCAGCGATATCGTTTCCGCCACGCCGGGTTCACGCGGCCACGGTATCAATCGAGCGGCGTATCACCTGGCGCACCTCTGCATTCGACAGGAACAGGTCGTGGTTGATAACGCCCCAGCCTGCCTCGGACGCATCGACCACGCGCACCCCGAGCCCTTCGATGGCGGTCTTCTCGGCAGCGCCGACCCGTGTCATCCCACCAGCGAGTTGCCCCGACAACGCCAGCGCGCGGTCGTTCGTTGCGGCGATGACGGTGATCTTGCGCGAAAGCGGACCGATGCGGTTGATCGACGACGAGAACACGTCCATGTCGATGTCCGGCGCGGCGAACACCACGGCCCCGATCCTGCCCGCAACGGCGTCACCGGATCGCGCATAGAGCTGGCGCAGGCTTTCGAGCGTCAGCATGGTTCCCATGCTGTGCGCGACGATGTGGACGCGGCCGGCGCTTGAACTCGTCACGACGGATTGCAGCACGCGTTCGAAGCCATCGCGGGACCACATTGCGCTGTCGCGGTCATAGGCGTAGTCGAACAGTCCAGCCTTCGAGGGCCAGGAGAATACCATCGTCTGGCCGCGGAACCTGATGCCATCGGAGAGATGCGCGGCATCGAGCGCCGCTGTCTCGAACGTCTGCTTGAAGCCGTGCACGTAGATCAGGACGTCTGGTCCGCCGCCGGCCTGCGCGACAAGACTGCCGACATCGCCCGATACCGGCTCGATCCCATCAAGACGCCAATCGTCAAGTCCGGCTGCAGCCAGAGAAAAACGGCTGTCACCAGGCGCCACAAGCTTCGCTCGTGCGACGGTCATCGTAGAAGCCCGCTCCGGCCCAAACCACGGCTTCGACCGGCCGCCGTTCACTGGCTTGCGCGTGGTTACGACGAGCAACGTAGGGTCGACCGAGAGCGACGAAGCGTCGTACCGTGCGCCGGTAGCACCCAGGCTGGCGCATCCGCCCAACGCGACGACGCAGGCTGAGGACGCAAGCCCGCCAAGGAGCGCACGGCGGGACGCAGTCACTTCGTGTTGCACTAGACGTCGGATGATCACGCAGAACCTTTGGGAACTGCCCCCTGGAGGAGCCCGCCCCCTGCGCGCGTTCCTGAATGATGATGGCGGCGAGAATAAGGGCGGGGCGCGCCACGCCGCTTGTTCCAAATGCGGATTGAAATCGTCGAATAATCAAACAGGTTTTGGTTCCGCCATGCGGAGGTTCGATCCCTCACAGGCCTAGTCAGCTGGCAACCCGACGGATGCGCCGGGCTGCCAGCTGGATTCGGCCAACTCAGGACTTCGTGGGGCTGCGGACCGCCACGCCGGGATCGATCGTCTGCGACGGTAGGCGGCGTTCGGCGGGGCGCGCGACCAGCAGATAGAGAACCAGAGCGAGCAGCGACGTTGCCGCCATCACCGCCGTCATCGACAACGCGGTCCGCCCGTCGAAGCGAAGTGCGACCAATCCGCTCGATATTGCGCCGGCGGTCAGCTGAATGCTTCCGGCGGCAGCGCTGACGGCGCCCGCGATCTCCGGGAGACGCTGCATCGTCGCGCTCATCACGTTCGGCACGCTGAACCCGAAGCCGAGTGCGACCGCCATCAGCAGCGCAACCACGAGTGACGTGGGCATCCACCCGGCCAACGTCATCGCGAGCAGGGCGGTGCTGGCGGCGGCCGACAGCGTCAGCCCGGTTGCGAGCATGCGGGCGGACTCTACGCCGCGCCGGCCGAGCTGGCCGTCGAGAAAGGCGCCGACCATGACGGCCCCCGAGCATGCGCTGAAGATCAGGCCATATTGCTCCGGGCGCAGTCCGATGGCGCCGACGAAGAACAGCGAGGCGCCGGTGACGTAGGCAAACACGGTCGCGCCGCCCGCGGCGCCGACCAGGATGAAAGGCAACGACACCGGATGCGTCAGCACCTGGCGGTAGCTGTCGATGACGGCCGAAAGCCCCAGGCGGCCGGCGCGGTCGGTCGTCGCAGTCTCCGCGAAGCGAAACATCACCACGACCAGCAGCATGAGACCGATCCCCGCCTGGACGGCATAGATTGATCGCCAGCCGGCGATCGCCAGCAGGGCGGCTCCGGCCGTCGGTGCGATCACGGTCGCGACATTGACCGTGACCATGACGTTGGCGATCTTGCCTCGCGCGGCGTTGCCGTCGAAGAGATCGCGAATGATGGCAAAGGTCGTTGCGGTGGCGGCGGCGCCGATGCCCTGGACGAAGCGGCCCAGCAATAGAACCGGCAGCGAGGACGCTTTCGCGCAGGCAAGGCTTGCGGCGACGAACAGTACGAGGCCGAATGCCAGAATCGGCTTGCGGCCCAGGCGGTCGGAGATTGGTCCGTAGATCAGCGGCGCGGTGGCGAGGCTGAGCATGAAGGCGCTCATGGTCAGCCCGACATCCGACGCGCTCGCGTCGAGCGTCGCGCCGGTCGCTGCCAGCGCCGGCAGATTGATGTCGATGCCGGAATAGGGCACGGCCGCCAGAAAACCGAGCAGCAACGTGAAGGCGAAGGATGCGGGGTCGATTTGCATGGACGGTTATCCGGTTCCGGCTTGTTCGATGTGCATGAGGTGATGGAGGTGCGGTCGCCCGCCCTCCATCGTCGCGTTCGGCGATTACGCGCGCCGTTCGGCGCGCCGCCCCCGGCTTGCCGCCATCGCGCCGGTGTGCGAGCTCTCGTCGGCCACGAGCTCGCCGATGACCCGGAGGATTTCGGCCCGCGTGTCGATCCCGGCGAATTCGTCGGCGATCTGCGAGGCACGCGACTGGAAGCGGGATTGATCGAGCACCGTCCGCACCGCGTCGCGCAATGCCTTCGGTGTTGGCTCGTTGGTCGCGAGGTTGATGCCGACCCCGGACCATGCGACCCGCGCGTTGACGTCGGCCTTGTCTTCGGTCAGCCCCGCGGTGACCAGCGGGATGCCGAAGCTCATGGCCTGGTTGACGCTGCCATAGCCGCCGTTGGTGACGAGCACGTCGACGTTCGGCAGCAGCCATTCGAACGGCAGATAGCTGGCGATGCGCGCGTTCGACGGGATCTTGCCGGGGATGGCGTCAATCGGGCGGCCGCCTGCCGTCACGATCACCAGGATGTCTTCCTCGTCCGCGAGGGCCGCCAGCGTCGGGGCAACCAGCAGATTGAAATTGTGATTGGCCACCGTTCCCTGCGTCACCAGAACGATCTTGCGCGATCCGCCGAGCTCTTCGGCCCAGGACGGCGGCGGAACCTGGTTGGCGATGATCGGCGGGGTGCCGACGAAATGCACTGAGGGCGGAATCTCGCGAGGAAATTCGAAGCTTGGCACCGACAGTTGCAGATAGGCATCCCCGAGAGCGACCACGGAATGGAACATCGGCATCGCGATCGGCCCGACCCCGAGAGACTTCAACGCCCGGTTCAGGCGCATCGACACCGGCTGATCGACTGCCGCATCAAATTCCCGCGCCATGGCCGCGTAGCGATCGCGCTCCTCGTCGGTCTTTGCCGGCGGCAGACCGAGGAAATTGGGCCCGCCGTCCTCGCGCGCCCAATGCAGAAACGAGGTCCCGCAGAGCGCGATGGGAGGCCGCTGCGAGCGCGGTCCGAGCAGCATCGGCAGCACACCGAACAGCATGTCGTCGGCGACAATGATGTCGGCGGGGAATTGCCGCAGGATTTGCAGCAGCCCCTGGTGCTGGGCCGGAATGGCGTCGACGAAGATGCGCTCGCAAGCAACACGGAACCACTCCAGTCCCGGCGGAATGGTCTTGAGTTCGGGGAATCGCGAGAAGACGTCGTTCGGATCGAAGTCCGCGTCCTCGGGAAGGGGAAAGAACTTCACGCCGCTGGCTTCGACGCGGGCACGAAAGGCGGTGCCCGTCAGGAAAGCGATCTCGTGACCATCTCCACGCAGGATTTGCGTGATCGCCAGCATCGGATTGAGATGACCCGTCGCAGGTGTCGAAGCGATAAGAATCTTCATGTGAGTTGACCTCTTGATGATCGATGCACGGTCGCCCCAGAGCGTCCGGTCGAGTAAGAGGCAATTGAAGCGATCGCCGTTACGCCAAGACTTCCGGCGGCAGCGAAAATGGTTACGGCGGCAACGCATCGTGGCGCTGCCAAGGCCGGGCAAAAAAAGTTCGGTGCGAAACCGGTGACATCCTGCCAGCAGCGATAATGCTGGCACAGGATTACAATTGTAACGCGAGCGGCGGGCGATGAAACGGCACGGAAACACCGCGCTGTTAATCCGGCAGACCTCCGCATGGCACACCTTCGCAGATATTGGCGCGTTGGCGTCGGCCGAAATTCATTTTTGACGATCCGGATGTCGCGCGGCATCGGTCGCACCCAATTCATTGAGGACTGGCATGGAAAATATTGTCGCCCTGATTGCGATGGTTGCGTTCATCGCGTTTCTGGCCTGGCTGGGCGTTCGCGCCGCCCGGACGAAATCTGCTCTGGCGAAGTGGAGCGGCATGGTGCTGACGGCCGTGCTGGCCGTCTCAGTGTTCGGCGTCGCCGCTTTGACCGCGGTCGGTATCGTCCGGCAACACGCCCGTTCTGCACCGGTCCCGGATGTGAAGATCGAGGCGACACCGGACCAGATTGCCCGAGGCATGGCCGTGGCCGACGGCTTTTGTGCCGCATGTCACTCGCAGACCGGGACGCTGACCGGCGGCGGCGATGTGGCCAAGGATCTCCCGATTCCCATCGGCGCGTTCGTGCCGGCCAATCTCACGCCCGCCGGCGTCTTGAAGAATTGGTCCGATGCCGAGATCTTTCGAGCCATTCGCAACGGGATCGACGCGAGGGGGCGCTGGCTGGCGATCATGTCCTTCACCAATGCCGGCCGGCTCAGTGACGACGACACCAAGGCCGTGATCGCCTACATCCGCAGCCTGCCCGCGAGCGGTGCGCAGACCCCGGATCCGCCGGATCGCTTCAGCCTGCTGGGCATCGTGATGCTGGGCGCCGGACTGTTGCCGGATGCGAAGCCCGTCTTCACCGGCGTGATCACCGCGCCGCCGAAGGCGCCGACGGCGCTCTATGGCAAGTACCTGCTGTCCTATCAGGATTGCCGCGAATGCCACGGCAGGGATCTCGGCGGCGGCGTGCCGGGACAATTGCCGCCGCTCGGACCGGACCTCGGTATCGTCAAGAACTGGAGCCTTGCGCAATTCGTCGACACCATGCGCACAGGCGTTGATCCGAACGGGCATCGGCTCGGCGAGCAGATGCCGTGGCGGCCGATCGGGCGGATGGATGACGACGATCTCGCCGCGATCTACCAGTACCTGTTGGCTCTGCCGGGCTCCTGATGAGTCCGTGAAGCCCGCAAACGCCCGCGCCCTGCGGGGCCGGGCAACAGCCTGCGCAGCACATCGCAGTCGCTGAACGACAGCGCAGGCCGCAGGCTTCCTATCGCCCCAAAGTAGTAAGCGTTGGGATCACAATTATTCACGTATGCGACATCCGGTGGAATTAGCCGCAGAATTACCCTGTTGCGGCGTCATCACGGCATCATAGATAGGTTCAGTGTGTGCCGATGACCGCGGATATCCCGTTCTATTTTGAGCGATTCCAATTCGGACGACATCAATATCATTTCACCACAGCCGGACGTTGACGTTCGCAATTTTTAAGTACAGCTCACTCGGCGGACGGCGAATTTTGAGAGTATGGAATGCTTGCAGATATTGGCCACATCGTCGTCGTCGATGACGATCCGACGTTAAGGCAAATGGTGATCAAATATCTCGAGGAGCACAATATCCCGACAAGGGCGGCCTCCAACAGATCGGAATTGAACCACTATCTCGATGGCAGCCAGCCGAGCCTGATCATCCTCGACCTTCGGCTTGGTCAGGATGACGGTTTGGACCTGTTGAGGGAAATCCGGTCGCATTCCGACGTGCCGGTCATCATCACGACGGGCCATCGCCCCGACGAGATCGATCGCATCGTCGGGCTCGAGCTTGGCGCCGACGACTACATCATCAAGCCGTTCTCGTTGCGTGAGCTGCTGGCGCGCGTCCGCGCGGTGTTGCGGCGGCAGGAGATGGGACGGGCCGCGCGCGCCCGCGATCCCGAGCGCGGGGGCTATCGCTTCAGCGGCTGGAAGCTCGAACGCCGCAGCCGAAAGCTGACCGATCCCGACGAAGCGCCGGTGCCGTTGAGCAAGGGAGAATATGCGCTGCTGCTGGCCTTTCTCGAGGCGCCGCAGCGTGCCCTGACCCGCGAGCATCTGCTGCAGGCGACCCGCATCCATGAGGATATTTTCGATCGCAGCATCGACGTCCAGGTGCTGCGGCTGCGGCGCAAGCTGGAGACCGATCCGAGCGCGCCGCGCGTCATTCAGACCGAGCGCGGCGTCGGCTATGTCTTCGCGGTGCCGGTCGATCCGTTCTAGAAGCAATTGGCGGATTGCAATTGTAGCCAATTTGCCGATGGCGGTGACCTTGGCGTAACAGCGGGCCGTCAGATTGCCTCCCACCAACAGCGTGTGGGAGATTTACGATGGAGAAGTATTCTCACAGTGTGAGCCGCGTTGCCTTGCCGGGTCACATGGAACTCGACAGGGCGAACTGGGTCGCACGATCTGACGGTCGTGGCATGGTCCGTCTCGGTGCGATTGCCGCGAGGCATCGCGCGCCGGACATCGCTTCGCCACCGGACGTGCCGCCTGCCGGGCAGGATCAGCCCGTCACCACATTCTGGTGGGCGGTCTTCGCCTCCTTGATGGAAGGCTTTGCCCTTTACGGGGCGGCCTTGCATCCGACAGCAGCCGCGCCGGTTCAGGCGATGCTGGAGGCCACGAGAGATTGCCGGTCGCCCTCGGCGGGTCGCGAGCCCGCGGAGAAGCGCGGCAACGATGGAGCCGACAACAATGGGAATGACAATAATGGGAATATCGTCAGGCTCGATCGCGCCGAGCCACGCGATGCGCGACTGGAGCGGAGCTGGAATCGGCTGGGGTCGCTCGGCGCGACCCTCGGGACTCTGATGGACCTGCCTGCGCACTGGCGTCGGGAACGTGAGATCAGGAAGGCCGTCGCTGCGTTGATGGAGTTCGATGACCGGACCTTGCGGGACCTCGGGATTTCCGGCAGGTCGGACATCGAGCGGGTGGTGAGGTACTGCCGTGATTGCTGACACCATCGCCCGGAGCATGTGGCGGCCACCTTCGCGAAATCATCCAGCTTCGATCAAAATTCCTTGAGCAGCCGCGACAATTCTCGCTTCACCCCCACATTGCTGGGCGTGCAGCAGTTCGCCAGATTTCTCGGGGCCGGACGAGGTGCCGGCCTTCGACGTTGCGCGATCGTGATTTGCGCACTGGTGCCGTGCTCTCTGAAGGTCTCTCCGGCACCGTCGCAGTCGCCGTCTGCCTTCGTGTCGGTCCGCAAGGATGAGCCCATCACGCCCATTCCGGCACCGCCGGCAATCAATCCGCTGAAGGTCAAGCTCGGCGAACGACTGTTCTCCGATCGCAGGCTGTCGCACGACAATTCACGCAGTTGCGCATCGTGTCACGATATCGCGACGAACGGCGCGAGCCCGAGGCAGCACGATGTCGGCCCCGACGGGGCGGCGATCGCGCTCAACACGCTCACCGTCTTCAATGCGGCGCTCAGCTTTCGCTTCGGCTGGGAAGGAAAATTACGCAACATCGAAGCCGATACCAGGGCGTCGCTGGAAAGCCCGCGCACCATGGCGAGCAGCTCGGTCGAGATCGCAGAGAAGCTCAATGCCGATCCCGACATGCGCGAGAGCTTCTTCGCGGCTTACGGCCACCGCCCGGAGCGCGGCGATGTCGTCGACGCGCTCGCGAACTTCCAGCGCACGCTGGTCACGCCGGGCGGCAAGTTCGATCGCTGGCTGGCGGGTGACGCCGCGGCGCTGTCGGAGGACGAGCTGGGCGGCTACCAATTGTTCAAATCGCTGGGCTGCGCGTCCTGCCATCAGGGCGTCAATGTCGGCGGCAATCTGTTCCAGCGCCACGGCATATTCCACCCGCTCGCATCGCCCGAGCCGAAAATTCTGCGCGTGCCGAGCCTGCGCAACGTCGCGACCACGCCGCCGTATTTCCATGACGGCAGCGCGCCGACGCTCGATGACGCGGTTCGCAAGATGGCCTTTGCCCAATTGAACGCCACGTTGACGGAGAAGCAGGTCAAGGCGCTCGTCGCCTTTCTGAACAGTCTGACCGGCACCTATCGCGGCGCGACTGTCGGAGGCTCCCCATGAAATTTGCCCCCGCCGTGATCGGCGTAACCTGCGTGCTCGCCCTGCTGACCTGGCTGTTGTTGAACGGGCTGAACTTCAATTCGGTGCGTTACGACCGTCAGCTCCAGGCGCTTGGCGACTTCACCCGGTTCGAACGCGCGATGACCAGGGAAGTGCTGACCGCGCGCGTCGGCCTGTCGCGCAACTATGACAAGCTGGTGCAGATGACCGATGCCTATGACGACGCCCTGACGCGGCTGCGCGAAACGCCGGGTCTCAATGCCGAAGAGACCAGGGCCATCGATGTGCTGTCGGCACGCGCCCTCCGGCAGGAGGATCTGGTCGAACGGTTCAAGAGCCGCAACGCGCTGCTCCAGAACTCCTTTGCCTATTTCGGTCTGTTCAGCGACAAGTTGGCCGAGTCGGATCAGCGGGCGCTGGTCACCGCCGCCTCCGCATTGGCGGCGGCGATGCTGCGCCTGACGCTCGATACGTCGGACGTCGTGGCGCGTCAGGTCCAGGGTCGATTGGAAGAGCTGGCGCTCGTGCAAACGCCGCCGCAGGACATGGATTCGGTCCGCGCGTTGCTGATGCACGGGGAGATGCTGCATGACCTTCTGCCCGACATCGACACGATCGTGAAGACGCTCGTCGCCGAATCGAACAACCGCGAGCAGGATGCCGTATTGGCATTGATCACCAGGCGTCAGCTCGCCTCGCGGGCGTCGGCGCGCCGGGTACGCCTGTTGCAGTTCATGACGTCGCTGCTGCTGCTCTGCGGCGTGGTCTATTTCGGATTGCTATTGCACCGGCGCGCGGTCACGCTGCGCCGCCGAGCGGCGTTCGAGCACGTCATGGCCGGCATCTCGATGCGGTTCATCGATTCGAGCCGCGAGAGGATCACCGCTGACGTCGAGACCGCGCTGCAACAGCTCGCCGGATGCATCGGTGCGGATCGCGCCTATTTCGTCGGCGCGACCGGGACGACGACAAGCACCTATCGGTGGTCCCGCGACGGGATCGCATTCGAGCCGGGTTGGCCGGATCGCGCGCTGAGCCTCGCGCCACGCTTCGACAGTGGCGAAGGCGGTATCGTTTATATTCCCAAGGTCAAGGCCGCCCATCCCGACGACACGATGAACCTGCTCGAGGACGCTGGCGTCGGCGGCTGGCTGTGCGTGACGGCGGTCAGGGGACATCGCGATGAAATCCTCGGCTTCGATACCGTGCCGGCCGGGGCGCTCGCATACTGGTCCGAAGTCTCGTTGTTTCGCATGGCGTTCGACGCCATCGGCAACGCGATCCGCCGGGTCCGGCTCGAAGGCGAGAAGGAGCGCTTGCAGGCGAGCCTGCAACAGGCACGCCGCATGGAAACCCTCGGCACCTTTGCCAGCGGTATCGCCCATAACTTCAACAATATCGTCGGCGCGATCCTCGGCTATGCCGAGATCGCCGAAGCGCGAATCCGGTCGGGAGGCCGGCCGGCCGGCAGCCTTGCGGAGATTCGCCGTGCCGGCGAGCGGGCGCGCGAACTGGTCGAACAGATTCTCGGCTTCGGCCGCCGCGGCGAGGGCAGGCGGGAGCGTGTCTGTGTCAGGACCCTGATCGACGAAACCAGATCGCTGCTGGCGGCTTCGTTGCCTTCGCACGTCCAGTTCGAGGTGAATGAGTCGGCCGAAGAGGCCACCGTGATGGGCGAGCCCGCCCAGTTGCAGCAGGTGATCCTGAATCTTTGCAACAATGCGGCACAGGCGATGACGGAGCCGGGTTGCATCGAACTCGGCATCAAGGTGCGCGATCTTCAACAGCCATTGTCGATCGGACGCAGTGAGGTCGGCCCCGGCCGCTTCACCGTGATTTCGGTCACCGATCCGGGGCCGGGAATGGACGAGGCGACGCTGGAACGGATATTCGAGCCCTTCTTCACGACGCGTCCGGACGGCAACGGCATCGGGCTCGCAACCGTTCGCGAGATCGCGGAGCAATATGGCGGCGCCGTCGCCGTGCAGAGCGAGCCGGATGCGGGCACGCGCTTCGACGTCTGGCTGCCATCCGGCGATCCCGACGAGGCGGTGCCGGTTCAGCACAGCCCCGATCTTGCGTTCCGTGGCGCGGGCGAGACGGTGCTGGTGCTCGACACCGATCGCCGTCGCCTGTTGCGCCATGAGGAAATCCTCGCGGCGCTGGGTTATGAGCCGGTCGGGTTCACCAGGCTGGCGGAGGCGATCACTGCCTGCCGCACCGCGCAAACGCGCTTCGATGCGGCGCTGGTGTGTCACATGCCCGGAGGCTCCTCGATCGAGCTGGCTGCGGCATTGCACGCGGCAGCGCCGGCCTTGCCGATGATTCTGGCGAGCCCATCGACGCGCGAGCTGGCGGTGCCGTCGCTGGAGACGTCAGGGATCACCGAGCTCGTTCATCACCCGCTGATATCGGCGGAGCTCGCCGGCGTCCTGGCGCGGAGCGTCGCCTCGTCGGCCGCACGACGACGCGTGAGGCGGTCCGCCGCGGCGCGGTAGAGCGTTTTCGAGCGAAGCGGATACCGGCGCGCGCGAAGAAAGCGCGTCAAAACAGGAATCCAGAGCTGGCGCACGACAATCGGCGATCGCGGTTGCAATGGTAACGCGATGTCGCCGCGGGCGAAATGGTCGAGTAGCCGGGACCTCCTATCCATCGCATGCGCATCGTCGCAACGTCACCGCGATAGGAGAATGATGATGTCAATCAGACTTGGCGTGACCGTCGTCGCAGCTACGTTTCTGTTCGGATCGGTTTCCAGCCTCAGGGCTGCCGGAGGCGCAAGCGCGCCTGTGACCATGTCCTCGCCTGGCAGTGTGGACGCAATGAAGTTCGCGGACCTGTCCCGGCAGGCTCCCATCGGTCACCGGCAGCCGCGACGCAGCGACGTGCCCGGGTCGACGCAAGCCTCGCCCCAAGACGCGGAGCTGCAGCGGCTCGACAGGGAGATCGACCGCCGGCTGATCATCTGCCGTGGCTGCTGATGGCCGGCCGAGGTCACGGATGGCGCGCGCCGTAAGGCGCGCGTTCGCCATCTCCTATCCCTCGTATTGATCCGGCCCCATCGCCCAGAGCGACTGATCGTGGCCGAATGCGTAATTGCGGTTGTTGATCGCCGGATTGCGATTGACCATCGGCCGCATGAACATCGGATGGGTCGCGCTGCGGACCTCGTGCTCGACCGTGAAGAGATGCCTGCCGCTGTCGAGATCGACGATGTCGCAGAAGCGGTACTGGTATTGATTGTCCTCGCGCGAGATCAGGTCGCGCGCCAGCAGTTTGCGGTAAGGGCCGGAGAAGTCGGTGATGTACATCTGCACGTGGTGGCCGTCGTAGTCGCCTTGGGGCCGATCGGTCTCGCGGAACAACAGATGCTGGTCGCGGCCGGTCTTCACGGCGGCGACCTGGCCGTCGCCGTTTCGCAAGCTTGCGGGCATGCCCATGATCTCGGGGTAGAAGGCGCAAATCGCCTTCGTGGTGCCTTCCGGCACGTCGAACTCGACATAGGGAATGCCGAGCGCGATGCGGCCGAAGCGTGCGGCGTCCGGCTCGTAGCAGCGCAGTCGGTTGCCCCACGGACAGATCGCCTCGACATGATCGTTGTGCTCGGCGAATGCGAACGCCGTGCCCTCGAGCTTCTTCGCGACCGACGCGAGCCGCGCCAGCAGCGCCTCGCGGCCCTCGATGACCAGCCCGACATGGCCGCGCAGCACCTGCGGCCTGCCGCTCGGCAGGTGAAACTGGCTCCGTCCGGCATTGATCCACATGTTGGTGTCGGACACCATCAGGTAGGGATCACGGGTCAGTCCAAGCCCGGTCACGTAGAACAGCGTGGCGAGGCGCTGGTCGGGGACCTGGATGTTGACGTGCTCGAAATGGATCGCGTTGCCGAGATCTTCTGCGGATCGATCGAATTGTTGCGGCATGGATGTGCTCTGGCTGGGGGGACTGAGAGATCGATACTAGAGCAGAATTTCCGCCGGCCGAAACTGTTCGCCGATCACATCTTGAGGGCAGGGGCATGATGTCCGTTGCCGCCTTGCCGTGGCAGCCAGTCCCTGTAATCTGGCCAGAACATATGAATATGGGAAGGGATCGATGGGAGGAGTTTTGGAGGGCGTGCGCGTCCTCGATTTCGGGCGCTATATCGCAGGGCCCTATTGCGCGACCTTGCTGGCCGAATTCGGCGCCGAGGTCATCCGCGTGGAAAAGCGCGACGGCAGCGAGGATCGCTTCGTGGCGCCGGTCGGCGAGGGCGGCGAAGGCGCGCTGTTCCTGCAGGTCAACCGCAACAAGAAGTGCATCACGCTCGATCCGATGAAGCCGGAAGGGCAGGAGGTGATGCGCCGCCTGATCGCGACCGCGGACGTCGTCGTCGCCAATCTGCCGCCGCAGACCCTGCGCGCGATGAAGCTCGACTACGACTCGCTGAAGGCGATCAAGCCCGACATCATCCTGACGACCGCCACCGCGTTCGGCGGGCCGGGGCCATGGTCCGACCGCGTCGGCTTCGATGGCGTCGGCCAGGTCATGTCGGGCTCGGTGTACATGACCGGTGCTGGCGACCCGCCATATCGGGCCGCGGTGAACTGGGTCGATTTCGGCACGGCGCTGCATTGCGCGTTCGGGACGCTTGCAGCCCTGATCGAGCGCGGCAAATCCGGACGCGGGCAGATCGTCGAGGGCGCGCTGCTCGCCACCGCGCTGTCCTTCACCAATGCCACGCTGATCGAGCAGGCCGTCATCAATGTCAATCGCGTGCCGACGGGCAATCTCGGCCAGACTGCAGCACCGGCCGACATCTACCGCACCAAAGACGGCTGGGTGCTGTGCCAGGTCACGGGGCATCCGCTGTTCAAACGCTGGGCGAAGCTGATGGGTGAGGAGGACCAGTGGCTGAACGATCCGCGCTTTGCCGACGACATCAGCCGCGGCAATAACGGCCCCGTCATCAGCGCGCGGATGGCGCGCTGGTGCGCCGAGCGCACCACGCAGGAGGCTGTCGACACGCTGGGCAAGGCCATGATTCCGACCGGGCCCGTCCTCAGCCCGCAACAGGCGCTGGACCATCCGCATATTCGCGCCGCCGGCTTCATGCAGGATGTCGAGTATCCCGGCCTGCCGAAACGCGCACCCGTGGCCCGCGCTGCCGTCCGGCTGTCGGAAACGCCCGGCGAGATCGCATCGCGTCCGCCGACGCTCGGCGAGCATACCGACCTCGTCCTGACGGAGCTTGGCTACGACGTGGCTGCGATTGCGGCGCTTCGGCAGGGCGGGATCGTCTAGGAAGCGCGCGCGCCTCACGCTAGGAGATTTTCATTGAGGACTCCGGTGGTCGTCAATACCATGGCAAGGTATTGATCGATCAAGCGTTCGACCGACGTGGCGGGGATGGTGGCAGGTTCAAAGAGAGCGCGTGGAGGCAGCGGCCGCGTCAAGCTCGAGGAGGTCGCCCGCAAGGCCAATGTCTCGACCGCGACCGTCTCGCGCGCCTTCAACGAACCCGACAAGGTCTCCGAAGAGGTCAGGCAGCGGGTCAAGGACGCCGCACGCGCGCTGAACTGGATTCCCAATGCTGCGGGACGGGCGCTGGCCTCGCGCCGGACGCATATCGCCGGCGCCATCATCCCGACCCTGGACGACGAAATCTTCGCCCACCAGATCGGCGGCATGCAGACCGTCTTCAGCGAACGCGGCTTCACGCTGTTCCTGGGCTGCTCGAACTACGATCCGGACGAGGGCTTGCGGCAGGCCGAAGCGATGCTTGCGCGCGGCGTGGAAGCAATTGCCGTGGTCGGTGAAAATCATCCCCCCGAGCTCTTTGACGCGTTTAACTCGCGCGGCATTCCCTATGTCGTGACATACTCATACAACAAGCTGTCACCGCATCCGTGCATCGGCTTTGACAATCGCGCCGCGTTCAGCCGCATGACGGAGCATCTGCTGTCGCTCGGCCATCGCCGGTTTGCCGCCATCTTCCAGCCGGACACCAACAACGACCGCGTCAAGGAAAGGCTTCGCGGCGTCAGCGAAGCGCTCGCGGCCGCGGGTTTGGAAATTGCGGCGCAGGATCTGATGATGGGTCCCTCGACGCTGGAGTTCGGCGCGGCCAGCTTTGCCGGATTGATGACGCAAGCCGTCGACATCCGGCCGACCGCGATCGTTTGCGGCAACGACAATCTGGCGCTCGGTGCGTTGATGGCCGCGCGGGAATGCGGCCTCGACGCGCCCGGGGATTTTTCGATCACCGGCTTCGATGATCTTGCGATTTCATCGCGCTTTTCTCCGGGGCTTACGACGATGAAGGTCGACAATCAGGAGATCGGTGTCCTGGCGGCCAACGAGCTCCTCGCCGTGATCGCGGGCCGGCAAGCGCAGGCGCAGTCGCGCGAAGTCGTGCCTGTTCTGAAAATCCGCGACAGCGCAGGTCACGCGAGGGGCGCCTGATCCCGCAGAGAGCGGTCGTCTCTTCGATAGCGCGCCTGGTCCCGCCAAGAGGGCGGCTTCCCGCGCAAAAGGGCCGCTTGACTCCTCATATGTAAGCGCTTACATAGCCGCGTTTTAAACGCCATGAGCGCAACCGGCGGGCCCCTCGCCGGATGAGACGGAGAGGAAACGACAATGCGGAATAGCGTTTTGCGGTGGGCCAGAAACTGTTCGATGGCGGTTTCGCTGCTCTTGCCGATGATGGGAACGGCGAGCCCCGCGGCCGCCGAGGAGAAGCTCGTCGTTTGGTGGAACAAGGGCTACTACAAGGCCGAGGAAGACGCGCTGCTCGCCGTCATCAAGAAGTTCGAGGCCAAGACCGGGGTCAAGGTCGAGCTGTCGCAATATGCGACGCAGGACATGATGCCGAAGCTGGTGGCGGCGCTCGATGCCGGCAGTCCGCCCGACGTGACCTATGCGGACACCTACCATTTCCAGGGCGCCGGCAAGTGGGCCTCCGAGGGCAAGCTGGTCGATCTCGGCTCCGTGCTCGCACCGATCAAGGGCGAGTTCTCCCCGCAGTCGCTCGAAACGGTCATGCTGTACAACGACAAGACCAAGGCGAAGGCCTATTACGCCTTCCCGCTGAAGCAGGCGACGCTGCATCTGCATTATTGGAAGGACATGCTGGAGGAGGGAGGTCTCAAGGAGACCGACATCCCGAAGGACTGGAAGGGCTATTGGTCGTTCTGGTGTGACAAGGCGCAACCGGCCGTGCGCAAGGCGTCCGGCAAGCGAATCTACGGCGTCGGCCATCCGATGGGCGTCGACGCCACCGACAGCTTCATCTCGTTCCTGGTGTTCATGGACGCCTACAACGTCGTGCTGGTCGACGACAACGGCAAGCTCCTGGTCGACGATCCCAAGGTGAAGGCGGGCCTCGTCGCCGCCATGACGGACTATGTCGAGTTCGCCGCGAAAGGCTGCACGCCGCAATCGGCGACGAGCTGGAAGGATCCCGACAACAACGTCGCCTTCCACAACAAGACGACGATCATGACCCACAATTCGACGGTTTCGCTCCCCGGCAAATGGCTCGACGACGCCGGCAACGAGACGCTCACCGCCGAGCAGCGCGACGAAGCCAAGAAGAACTATAATGACCGCATCCGCACCATGGTCTGGCCCAACAAGCCGGATGGTACGCCGGTCCACACCCGCGCCTCCGTGGTGGTCGGCCTGATCTTCGAGCAGGCCAAGAACAAGGACCGCGCCAAGGAGTTCGTCTCGTTCCTGCTGCGCGACGAGAACCTCCAGCCCTATGTCGAAGGCGCGCTCGGCCGCTGGTTCCCGGTCAAGACGGCCGCACAGAAGTCCGCCTTCTGGGACGGCGACGTTCATCGCCGCGCCGTGCGCGACCAGTTCTTCGCCGGCGTCGGCGGCTACGAGATGAGCAAGAACTACAAGTTCACCACCCTCAACAACGAGAACGTCTGGATGAAGGCCGTGAACGCCATCGTCACCAACAAGGTGCCGGTCGACAAGGCCGTCGACGACATGATCGCACGCATCAAGGAAGTGGCCGGCAACTGATCGCCGGCCCGAACAGCTACGCTCACGCGTTGCAAGACGCGTGAGCGGCAGGCTCCTGCCTGTCAACAATTTCAACGCCTGGGAGCCGATTTGTGACCGCAACCATCAAGGGCATCATTCCGGTGATGCTGACGCCGTTCACCGAAGCCGACGCAATCGACTATGCGGGCCTCGAAAACCTCGTCGAATGGTACATTGCCAACGGCGCGGATGCGCTGTTCGCCGTGGCCCAGTCGAGCGAGATGCAGTTT
Source organism: Bradyrhizobium sp. 613_E4_N2_2 (assembly GCF_052075995.1). NCBI lineage: Bacteria > Pseudomonadati > Pseudomonadota > Alphaproteobacteria > Hyphomicrobiales > Nitrobacteraceae > Bradyrhizobium > Bradyrhizobium sp. 613_E4_N2_2. The sequence goes on along the minus strand of NZ_CP197234.1, from coordinate 6,960,996 downwards.
TTGAGCCTCGAGGAGCGGGTCGCGCTGGCGCGCTTCGTCGTGCGGCAGGCGGCGGGCCGGGTGCCCGTCATCGCGTCAGGCCACGTCAGTGAATCCCGCGACGATCAAGTGACCGAGCTGACCTCCATCGCCGCGACCGGCGTGGACGGACTGGTGCTGGTGACGAACCGGTTCGATCCGAAGGGGCAGGGCGGCACCGTCTTCATGGATCATCTGCGCCATCTGCTCGATGCGCTGCCCGCCGATCTTCCGCTCGGCCTCTACGAATGTCCCGCGCCGTTCCGGCGGCTCATGTCCGACGACGAGCTGGCGTTCTGCGCCGAGAGCGGGCGCTTCGCGATCCTCAAGGACGTGTCCTGCGACCTCGAGACGGTGAAGCGTCGCGTGGCGCTGACGAAAAACTCCTCGCTCGCCATCGTCAACGCCAATGCGGCGATCGCCTTCGACGCCATCAGAAGCGGATCCGCCGGCTTCACCGGCGTGTTCACGAACTTCCATCCCGATCTCTACAAATGGCTGTTGACCGATAGCGCGCGGCATCCGGCGCTGGCGGACGATCTCTCCGTCTATCTCGCCCTCGCGGCGATGGCCGAGCCGATGGGATATCCCAAGCTGGCCAAGCTGTACCATCAGAGGCTCGGCACGTTCGCCTGCGCCCACAGCCGGACCATCGATTTCGACATCCGTGAGCGCTTCTGGGCGCTCGATGCACTGCTCGACAAGATCATGCAGGGGCAGGCGAGCTTCCGCGCAAGGATCGCGGCCACGCGCTGATCGCGGCTCTCGCAAATCTCGATGATATGGGGCGATCGTCGCGTGACTGCGGCAGAGCGGCACCATCTATCGGATGCGTACTGGGCTCGTGCCCTCACTCCGCGCTGCGCTTCCAGGCGCCGGTGCCCAGCTTGCCCGTGATCACCGCGAGTGTATCGCGGATCTCGTAGGCGCCGCCATCGCTATAACCCGAAAGGCCCCTTCGGGCTTGTAGGGTCCAGTGGCCATTTGCAGCAATCATCGTGCCTTCGTGCGGATGGGCCGAGCGCTGCGGCACGGCGTGGAATTTGTAAGTGCCGTCGTTCATGATCTGCCAGATCCAACGCGATTGTCCGCGGCGGCCCGGTACCATGATCTCCCAGGTGCCCACCAACGCAGGATCGATCGTCGATGACATCGACGCGCCTGACGGTGCCGGGGACGCGACAGCCGGAAGCGGGGCGACAGGTTCCGCTCCCTCGGCGCCGCCCTTTGGTTGCCCGGCCAGGTAAATCCCTTGCGAGACAGCGAGCCCTAGACGAACGGCTGCTGCTCGTTTCGGGTGGCTTCCATCACTTCGTCGCGGACGTTGCGGAACATGAACGTGACCTCGACGCCCGGTGTCTCGATGTTGCGAAGGAGCGCCGCTGCAAACGGACTGTTACGCGTGTCGCCGTCAAGCGCCGTGGTGCCGTCTCGTGCGGCATAAGCGACCAGAACGTTGCCGACGGGCTCGATGCGACCGAGCCCGCCGGTCGGCGTCCCCCGGGTGGCGAGCGTGCGGTTCATCCTGGCGGCAAATGGATTATTGCGGCAGGCGTCGAGGATGACGAGGCCAAGGCTCGTGGTATTGGAAACCTGCAACATCACGCTCTGCAGGCTGATGGCTTCGTTTGCCGCGTCCGTGTCCCGCTTCAGTTCTGCGTCGATCGGGATCAGCCAGTTTTCGCCATTGATCTCCATGCCATGGCCCGCGAAATACACGGTCGCCATATCGGCTCCGGCGGCGTCGCGCCCCAATGCGATCAGGCCGCGACGCATCTCGTCGAAGCTGGCATTGGTGACCAGACGGACCGAGAAGCCGAGCCGCTTCAGCGCTGCAGCTATGTCGCCGGCGTCGTTTGGCGGATTGAGCAGCGTGGGCACGTTCCTGTAGGCGCCGTTGCCGATCACCAGCGCGACGCGCCTGCCTTCCGCCGCGGCGCCGGTCGGCATCAGGCCTGCCGCGGCAGTCGCAAGGGTCAGTCCCGAAACAAATTCGCGTCGGTCCATTGGGATCTCGCTTGCTTGAACGAGATCCATCGTACAACAACCGATTTGGAGTAGCCACGGGTCGAACTCAGAGCGAGCTGCCGCCGCAGATGACGAGTTGCTGTCCAGTGATGGCGGCCGCTTCCGTCGAGAGCAGGAAGGCCACGGCGGCTGCGACTTCCTCCGGGCGGATGAAGCGGCCGATCGGCGGCAGCTTTGGCATGACATTGGCGCGCGAGGGATCCTTCAGCATCGGCGTCTCGGTTGCGGCGGGGGCAACGACGTTGACGGTGATGCCGCGAGGTGCGAGCTCGAGCGCCCAGGACCGCGCCAGCGCGACCAGCGCCGCCTTGGTCGCGGCATATTGCCCGCGGCCCGCGGCGCCCGATGCGGTGCGGCTGCCTATGAAGACGATGCGTCCGCCGTTCGGCAGGCGCGGCGCCAGCGCGTTGGCGAGGCGCCCGGCGACGTCGACATGCAGCCGCCACATCGCCGCGCCGTCGTCATGGTCGAGCGATCCGAGCGCACCGACCTTGAGCAGGCCCGCGGCATGAACCAGCGCGGTCGGCGTGAAGCCTGCCAAGGCGTCGGCAATGCTGTCGACATCATCGAGGTCGAGCGACAAATGATCGAACGCCGGATGGTCGAACGTCGCAAGGCGGCGGCTGATCCCGGTGACGCGCCAGCCGTCGCGCAGCAGCTGCTCGACGATCGCCGCACCAATCCCCGAGCTTGCGCCCGTCACTAGCGCGTGCGGCCTCTTGTCCATGCTCTCAGTCCCGGATGGCGCGCTTCACCCATGGCTCGGTCACGCGCACATATTTGATCGCGCGGCGATGGAAGGTGAAGGCCATGTGGATCGCCCCGTCGGCGGTCTCCTTGACCGAAGGATAGGACAGTTCGCGATTGGTCTGATCGCGTGAATTGTTGGTCATGCAAAGGCCGTCACCGGTCTCGACATTGCGCTTGCTCCACGTCCGCCCGCCGTCGGCGGAGACGGCCAGCGTCATCGGCGCCCGCGGCGCGCCCCAGAACGCGGTGCGTTCATCCGTTCTTTTGCCGTCGCCGGCGAGCACGGGCGGCAAATCGTCCTCGATCTCGTCATAGAGCGAGAGGCGGCGCCCGGTCGCATCCCTGGCGCTGGAATCGTTGAAGACCAGCGCGAGATGACCGTTGCCAAGTCGCGTGACCTGGATCGAGGAGTTGTTGTTGGGCAGCACGGTCTGGACCGGCGCCGACCAGGTGCGGCCGTGATCGGTGGACCGGCTCTGATAGATGTTGTCCGCCCAGCGGCTGCGGTAGAGGGCAATCAGCGAGCCGTCGTCGAGGCGCGCGATACACATATGCACGCAGCCGCGGCTGCCGGGGACGTCGACGTCGCGCCAGGTCGCGCCGGAATCGGACGAGATCTTCACCGCGCTGGTGTCCTCGTCGCCGTTCCATTTCCGTCCCGGGGTGCTGTGGCAATAGAACACCGGCAGCAGCCAGTCGCCATTGTCGAGCACGACGATCGGCTGCCGGATGAAGGTGCCGCGGCCGCGCTGCTCGGGAAACAGCGTCTCGATCGGGCCCCAGTTCTTGCCGTTGTCGCGGGAGAGGCGGCGGCGGATCAGCGCGGTGTCCTGGTTTCCCGCCAGCTGCGCCGTCCACATCAGCCACAGCGTGCCGTCAGGTGCGGGAAACAGCACCGGGTTCTGCTCCGAACGTCCGTTGTCGTCGGACAGCTTTTCGGCCGGAGACCACTGCGTCGCGCCGCGGGGCAGGCGCGAAAAATAGACCGAGATGTCCGACATGCCCTCCTGCGTGCCGCCGAACCAGACGCAGGCCAGATCGCCGTTCGCGAGCGGCATCAGATTGGCGGCGTGGTTCTGCACGCAAGGCGAGGGAATGAAAGCGTCGGACCGGTCGGGATCGCCGGCGGCCGGGCGAACGACGCCGTCGGCGGCGGTCCCGATGTCGGTGGTCACGATCTCGGTATCGATGATCATGTCGAAGTCCTTTCCATCAATGCATTTGGCTGCGACGTCGCGGCGGCGGCCGGAGCGCGGCCCATCACCAGGCGCTCGACCGCCATCACCACCAGCGGTGTCGCGGCCGCGACATACATGTTGTCGATACCGAAGGGGTTTCCGAGCATGTACCAGGCCGTCGTCGAGATCGCGGCGCCGATCAGGCCCGCGGTGGCGCCGCGGTTGCTGGCAAACAGCGGCAGATAGAATCCCATCATCGCGATGATGGTGATCGACAGGCGCAGCGCGCGCGTGAAGAACGACAGCTTGAGGATTTCCGGGATGAAGAAGACGAAGACCAGCGGTGCAATGCCGATCGCCACCGAGAACAGGCGGGTCATCTTCAGCTCCCGCTCGGGCGTCGGCTTCCAGTAGGGGACGTAGAAGTCGCGCACCACCAGCGAGGCGATCGCGAGCGCAACCGTGCAGACGCTGACGAAGATCGAGGCGACGAGCGAGGTGGTCACGAAAGCCGAGGCCAGCGGCGGCATCTTCTCCAAAAACACCGGCAGCGCGTAGAGGCTGTTCATGTCGGGATAGAGGAATTTCGCCGCGACGCCGATCAGGGCGAGCAGAAATCCGAGCGGCAGGCAGAACGCCGCCGCATAGAAGGTGGCCCTGCGCGCGTCATCAGCGCTCGGCGTCGAGGAGATCGCCTGCACGATGAACTGGGTCGAGAAGATCGCGCCGACGGTGCCGAAGGTCCAGGCGAAGATGGTCGCAAAGCCGATCTTGCCGTCCCAGCTGAAGTAATAGGCGGGCAGCTTGGCCTGGATCGGCGCGATGCCGCCGGTCAGCGACATCGCAACCGAGAATATGATGACGATACCGACGACCTTGATGGCGCTGTGCAGGATCGTCACCCAGGCGACGCCCTTCAGCCCGCCGAACACGTAGTAGAAGGTGCTGACCACGGCGATGATGCACATCGCAACGGGCATGCTGACATGCAGTGCGGTGGCGATCGCGGCTGCGCCGCTCACATAGTTGCCGACGTTCACGAGCAGCAGCGCGTAGATCATGATCACCGACACCGTGAGCATGGTCGACTTGCCGTATTTCTGCGCGATCGCCGCCGAGATGGTGTATTCGCCGGAACTGTAGAGCTTCTTCACCATCAGGAACCCGAACAGCAGGAAGCCGATCGAGGCGCCGAGCACGGCCCACCCCGCCGCGATGCCCGACTGGAACGCTTCCTGCGCCGTGCCGACGGTCGATTTGGCGCCGACGAATTCGGACATCATCAGCACGCCGACGACCACCGCCGGCATCGCGCGTGCGCCCGTCATGAACTGATCGCTGGTCCTGCTGCGCAGTTTGAACGTGAGCCAGGACGTGAAGGCGATGTAGGCGACGATCATTGCGACGATGAGCGTGCTGTCGCCATTGAGGATGGCTTGCATCGATGACGTTTCCTCTGGTGGCGCGGATGCGGTGTTGTGAGCCCGCTTGGTCCCGCTGCAGTTTGTTCGGAATGCGAACAATTGTTCTTTAATTTCATTATTCCTGCCCGCACGTCCCGCGTCAAGCGCGCGCAGCGGTGCGGTGCTGCAACGCGCCCGGTCGGGCAGTCATCGCCGCTGCATGTTCAAAGGGTTGCAGGCCAAAGAAAAAAGTGTCGGTGGGACAGTGCGGCGGGACGGTCGGCGCACGGCCGACGTCATGCGCAGGGAATCCGAGGTCCTGCCGTTCCGGGGTCAGTTCGACTTCAGCGCCACCTTGGCGACCTCGGCCATCCAGCTGGACGCGACGGGCAAAATCGCGTCGTTGAAATCGTAGCGCGGGCCGTGCAGCTCGGCGCCGTCGCGCAATTCACCGTTGCCGATCCAGGCGAAGGCGCCGGGGCACTGCTTGAGGAAGAAGGCAAAATCCTCGCCGGCCATGCTCGGCGCGAGATCGCGTCGCACCTCGGTCTGCACCCTCTCCGCGGCAAGGCGCGCCAGGCCCGCCTCGGCAGGCGTGTTGACCACCACGCCGACGCCCATGACGATTTCGGGCGTGACCTTGACGCCGAAGGTCGTTGCAATGCCTGCGCAGACCTCTCCGATCCGCGCCAGGATGACGTCCTTCACCGCGTCGCGATGATACCGCAGCGTGCCGCCGATGGTGACGCGTCCCGCGATCTGGTTGCGCGCCGTGCCGCCTTCGAGCGTACACAGCGAGAGCACGGCGGTGTCGAGCGGATCGATGCTGCGCGACACGACCGATTGCAGCGCCACGATCAGGTGTCCCGCCGCCATGACGGGATCGCGGGTCAGATGCGGCATGCCGGCATGTCCGGCATGGCCGTCGATGGTGATGCTGACGCGTCCGCCGGAAGCCATCACGACGCCGTCGTGGACCGCGATGGTGCCGGCTGCGAGCCCCGGCCAGTTGTGGAAGCCGAACACCCGCGTCATCGGAAAGCGGTCGAACAGGCCCGCCCCGACCATCGCGCGCGCGCCGCCAAGGCCTTCCTCGGCCGGCTGGAAGATGAAGTCGACGGTGCCGCTCCAGCCGGTGTCGGCCACCAGCAGCGCGGCCGCGCCGAGCAGCGAGGCGGTGTGCCCGTCATGACCGCAGGCATGCATCACGCCTGATGTCGTCGAGGCGTAGGGCAGGCCGGTGTCCTCGGTGATCGGCAGCGCATCCATGTCGGCGCGCAGGCCGACGCGGCCCTGCGCCGCCCCTCGCGTCAGCGTCGCAACGACGCCGTGGCCGCCGATGCCCGCTTCGAAGGGAATGCCGAGCTCGGTGAGCTTCTCCTGCACGAAGGCCGAGGTGGCCTTCTCGTGGAGGCCCAGTTCCGGGTGCGCATGCAGATGCCGGCGCCACTGGGTCAGTTTCTGGTGCAGCTCGGGGGGCAAGGCGGGGATCTTTCGTAAGGAGGGCCGGCTAATGCCAGCATAGCCGAATATTGAGCCGACCCGTCAAGCGCCTGCGAGTGTCTCGCGTGCAGCAACATCGTCATGGCCGGGCATAGCCGTCCGAAGGACGGCGTCGCTTCCGCTCGCCTATGACCCGGCCATCCACGTCTTGCTTCGGCCATGACGGATTGCCCTACGGCGAGAGCTTCGCCAGTCCTTTCCAGTCGAAGCTGATGCCATGGCCCGGCCGGTCCGGCGCCACGGCCTTGCCGTCCGCGAGCACCAGCGGGTGCTCGATATACTTGTCCAGCCCGAATCCATGCGCTTCCAGATACGAGCGGTTCGGACAGGCCGCGAGCAGATGCACCGTGATGTCGTGCGCGCCGTGGCTGGTGACCGGGAGATTGAACGCCTCCGCCAGCCGCGCGATCTTCATGAACGCACTCACGCCGCCGCAATTGGTGACGTCAGGCTCGGGATAGGATACCGCGCCCGCGACGATGTAGTTCTTGAACTCCCACAGCGAGCGCAGATTCTCGCCGGCCGCGATCGGCACGCCGCCGGCCTGCATGATGCGGGCATGGCCCGCGACGTCGTCGGGGATAACAGGCTCCTCGAGCCAGGTGAGGTCGTAGGGGACGAAGGCGCGGGCGGCGCGAATCGCGTCCTCGACCGTCCATTTCATGTTGGCGTCCGCCATCAGCGGAAAGCCGTCGCCGAGATGTTTGCGCATGGCCGCGACGCGCGCGACGTCGGATTTGAGATCGGGCCGGCCGACCTTCATCTTGATGGCGCGAAAGCCCTTGGCGAGATTGCCGTCGGTCTGCGCGAGCAGCGCCTCGACGGAGAGATCGAGGTCGATGCCGCCGGCATAGCAGGGCACGTGCGCATCGAAGCCGCCGAGCAGGCGGAACAGAGGCAATTTCGCGCGCCGCGCCTTCAGGTCCCACAACGCGATGTCGAGCGCGGACAGTGCCAGCACCGCCGGTCCGCCGCGCCCGCCATAATGCAGGCCCCACCAGACGTGATGCCAGATCGCCTCGGTGTCGTCGGCCTCGCGTCCTTCGACGAGTGGCGGGATCTCGCGTTTGAGGATGTCGGCAGTCGCCCCGCCATTGCGCCCGACCGTGTAGGTGTAGCCGACGCCCTCGGCGCCGTCGGCATCGCGGATGCGGCAGGTGATCAGCTCGAACGCCGCGATCTCGCCATGCGTCGAGTCCGACAGCGTGACGGGGAGGGGGATCCGGTAGAACCCGGTCTCGATTGTCGAGATGCGTGCCATGTTTCCTTCCTGCTTTTCCTTGCAGGCTAGGCCGACAGGCATCGGCGGGCAACCGCGGGCGATGCAGGGCAGTTCTGTAGGATGGGTAGAGCGAAGCGAAACCCATCATCTTCGTTACCGCGGCGATGGGTTTCGCTGCACTCTCCCCATCCTGCGGACGACTTCATGCGAAGAAACGACGCAGCTCCGCCGCAACGCGAATCGGGTCGCCTTCGTTGTCTGCCGCGATGTGTCCGGCGCCCTTGAATTCAACGCGCGTCGCGTTCGGCAGGATCGCGGCGAGAGCATCGAGAGCGGTGGCGAGATAGCCCTGGCTCCGATCGCCGCCAAGCAGCAGCGTTTCCGTGCTCAAGCTCCTGAAGCGGTCAAGGTCGCCGGCTTTCTCCGCAATCAGCTCGATGTCGTAGTGGACCGTGGGGATGAGCGTGGCCAGAGGCGGCCCGTTGCCAACGGCCGCGTTGGGACGGAGCCGCATCATCATGGCGAAGAACGATTTAAGGACAGGCGCAGGGAGCCTTGTCATGATCTCGTTGTCGCCGGTGCCTTTGAGCACGGCAACAAGGGCGCCCGGCAGATCCCCCTTCGCCAGGGCCGCCTCATAGCCAGCGGCCCAGTAGCGCGGCTGGACCCCGCCGAATTCGAGCGGCGGCTCGTAAAGCGTGAGGCGCGCGATCGCCGGATTGGCGAGCGCGGTGTGCATGGCAACCAAGGCCCCGGCGCTCAATGCAAACACATTTTGTGCGCCCGTCTCGGCGAGAAGCCGGCCGAGATCATCGATCTCGGTCGCCATGCAGTGGTCGGGCCGGAACGGTCCGCTCAGACCACGACCGCGCCGGTCCGGGATGAGAACGGTGAAGCGGTCGGCCAGCGCTGCGCCAAGGTCAGTAAAGCTCGCTGCGCTCTGCAGCGCGCCATGGAGCAGCACCAGTCCGGGGCCTGAGCCCAGTTGCCGATATCCAATGACGGTGCCGTCATTGGCGACAAATGATCTCTCTGAGCTCACGCGCGACGCGCCTCACCGCATCGTCGCGAGCTGCACGGCCAGCGCGCAGGCGCGGTCGTATTCGTCGAGGTTGATCCACTCGTCGATCGTGTGCGCCTCGTTCTGGCCGGCACCGAAGGTCACGGTGGGAACGCCGTGGCGGACCATCCAGTTGGCATCGAGGCCGCCATTGGCGGTGCGGACGTTCGGGGTGCCGCCGACCGCGGACACCGCCTCGACCGCGCGTTTGACGACGGGGAGATTGTCCTTCATGCGGAACGGAAAATAGTCGGTCTCGGCCTTGAACTTGATCTTGCCGGACTTGCCCTGCGCGTTCGTCACCTTCTTGGCGGCCTTCTCGAACGCGGCCTTGTAGGCCTTGGTGATCTCCTTGAAGAACTTTCCGTCGTGGCTGCGGCTCTCGCCGCGCACATGGACGTAGTCGGTGACGACGTTGGTGGCATCGCCCGCCGGGCGGCCCTCGCCGCCGGTGACGGGGCCGACATTGCTGGTGCCTTGGCTCTTGCCCTTCACGACCTTGCCGAACCAGCCGCTGGACTTCACGTCTGCAAGCGCGAGCGCCATGATCATGGTCGAGGAGATGCCGCGCTCCGGTGCAACGCCGGCATGCGAGGCGCGGCCGAAGATCTCAACATTCCAGCGGTCCGCGCCGACGGCGCCGATGATGACGTTGGAGGCCGAGCCGCCGTCATAGTTGAAGGCCATCGCCGGCGAGCCGAGCTCGTCCAGCTTGACGTGGCGCGCGCCGTAGAGCCCGCTCTCCTCGCGCACGCAGAACAGCAGCGTGATCGGGGGATGATCGAGCTTCTGCTTGGCGAGCTCGGCGGCCAGCGTCACCAGCACGCCGCAGCCGCAGCGGTTGTCGCCGCCGAGCGCGGTCTTGGCCTCGTTGACGATCTTGCGGCCGGATTTCTTCGGCTTGGCGCCGGCACACAGCGGCACGGTGTCCATGTGGGTCATGAACATGATGCGCGGCTGGTTGTGCAGCGCGCCGCGGCCGGGCAGGTCGACGATGAGGTTACCGGTCTCGGTCGGCACGGGAATGCGGGTGTTGGCGTCGTCGAGCCGGATCGCCTTGGACGGCACGCCGCTCTCCTTCAGCGCAGCGGTGAGCTCACGCCCGATCGCCGCCTCCTGTCCGGTGACGCCCTCGACGGAGAGGAAGCGCATGAGGCGATCGGTGGCGGCTTTGGTATCGACAGGCATGAGATGGTCCTTTGATGCACGGTACGCGTCAGCATCCTTCGCTGCGCCGTGTTTCGCAAGGCCTCTCGGACAGTCCGGTGAGTTTTAGGGCGGGGCAGGGACGACCGCATCAAAGCCACGGCGGCTGTTGGCGGCGGCGCGCCGAACACGACGCGCCGCCGACGCTTTCGGCACAAAAATCAGTATCGCGCGACGAGCGGGGCGACAGCCGTATTGAATCGCCAATTCACGCCGAGCATGACGGTTTGCATGTTCTGCCGGACGCTCGCCGGGAAGAAGGGAGTAGCACATCCGGGACTGCTGGTGCAGTTCAGGGTGTAGCCGTTCGTTCCAAAGTCGAAATAATTGTATTCGGCCTTCAACGACAGGTTTGGCAGCAGCGCATATTCGAGGCCGGCGCCGACGACGAATCCCGTCACATCGCGCGACCCCTTGAAATCAACCGAGAAGGCGGCGAAATCGGTCTGCGTCATCTGATAATTGAAGTGAGCGAAGGCGGCGCCGCCCTTGGCGTAAAACAGCACGCGATCGAAGGCGTAGCCGATGCGGCCGGTCGCGGTGGCGACGCGATCGAGCTGGGTCGTCAGCAGGAAGCCGGCGGCGCCGCCCGGAATCAGTGTCGTGCTGGTGTCCTTCATGTCGGCCCAATCGAACTGGCCTTCGAGGCCGACCACCAGGGAGCCGACCTGATAGTCGCAGCCCCCTTGCACGCCAGCGAGCCAGCCGCTGTTGTGATCGGCATTGAATGTTTGCCCGACGATGGGCTGCTGCTCGTTGACCCCGCGGCCACCGCCGCCATTGCCGCCGACATAGCAACCGGTCCAGGAGAACGCCGGGGCCGCAGGCGCCGCCTTGTACGGCATCGACACGTCCGCCGCCATGGCCGAGGTCAACGTCGAAACGGCCAGCGCAATGGCGCTGAAAAGGGTTTTGGTGGTCATGCGAGGATCTTCCTTCAACTAACGGCAATGGCGCCTGAGGCGCATCGTGCGTGTCGGCATCGCACAGGCCAGCGACTTCATCTGGTGAGTTGTCCGACTTCGCGATCCGGTCACAATATCCGGCGAGTCATGCGGCGGCTGTAACCACCGGGTCACAGTGGAAATAACGGCCACTGCAGGTTGCGACTTTTCACAGAGGCTGGCGCGACAGGACGAATCGGGAGCATCCCCTGCGCCACGCTGTTGTACGAGGCTGCTTCACGCAGTGCGCGTATAGGCCAGGAAGATCAGCGCGCCCAGAAGAAGCGCCGCCGCCATGAACAGCAGCACCGCCGGCAGCCCCGCGAACGCCGCCACCGCGCCCGTCATCGACTGCATCAGGGCGGCGCCGAGGAAGAAGGCGAGGTTGATCGCCGCGAGCGCCTTGCCCGCGGTTTGCGCATCGACCAGCTGCCGCGACATGCCGAACAGCAGCGGCTGGGCGGAGGTCGCAAGGCCGATGAGCACGAACAGCACGAGATCATATTGCGGCGGCATCACGGGCACGCCGAACAGCATCGAGACCGCATAATGCGGCGCCCCCAGCGCCATCAGCGCCAGCAGCAGCGCGCCGACCATATGCGTGCCCGCCACCAGCTCGCGGCGGCGACTGAGCCTGCGGTCGATCATGCCGATGCACAGGGGACCTGCGATCATAGCCAGCGTGAATGCGCCGAGCTGGTTGCCGGCCTCGACCCGCGTCAGTCCCTTGATCTCCATCAGCCAAGGTCCGCCCCACAGGCCGCGCAGCACCAGCGAGGTCGCAAGCGACACCAGCGCCAGCGCGATCAGGCCACGCAGGGGGCGCGAGAGCCCGAGCCGCAGCACCTCGATCATCTGCGACAGCGGCGAGGACTCGTCCTTGTGCTCGGCCGGTTGCCTCGGCACCAGCAAGAACACGGCGAGCGCGACGAGGACGCCGCCGAGCGCCGAGATCCAGAATCCGGCGCGCCAGCCGTAATGATCGACCACGAAGGCGAGCGGGCTCGACGACAGCAGCATGCCGATATTGCCGATCGAGAGGATCGCGCCGGACCATAGCCCGAACCGCGCCGCCGACAATTGCTTGGCCGCCAGCGTCATCGGGCACATCAGCATGCCCGACGTCGCGATGCCCAGCATCACCTGCCCGACCGCAAAGCTTTCCGGCCCCGTCGCGAATCCCGACGCGATGGCGCCGATCACGGTTCCCATAAGCAGGCTCAGCGACACCGGCCGCACGCCAAAGCGATCCATCGCCGCACCGACCGGGATCTGCGCGGCGGCAAAGGCAAAGGGATAGACCGAGGTGAGGCTCGCCAGCGCCTGCGGCTCGATGTGGAAATCCGCCGCCATCAGGTCGAGGCTGACGGCGGGAATCGTGCGCAGCAAGGTCGAGAGCATGTGCCCGCAGGCGAGCGCAAGCAGCGCAAAGATCAGCGCGCGGGTGCCATCTCCCGCGTTATCAGTAGCAACCGCACTCATCAGCGTCCCGTCCCGGCGAGGGTTTCGGCCGGGTTACACGATTGGCGGGACGGTGCCAATGGGGGAGGGCCGATCCGGTGCGCGATGCTTTGTGTCTTCCGGAGCCCCGCTGATCGAGCCATGCCCCGCGTCGATGCCGCTGAAATTGCGATTCGTCGTTACGTCGCCAGTTGATGACGGGCGCTGTTCAATTCCTGCATTCCGATTTATCGAAGCACAGGTTCGATTGCTCGAGCCTGGAAAAGTCCTCTGTTGCAATGAATACGAGAAGTCCGAGCAGAACCATTGCTGCGATGTTGGAACGCATGCTGGGGCGGTTCTCGACAGTGGCGCGATGGTGTTCGAACTTCGAGAGGTCCAGCATGCGCAAGATGTTGTCGGGCCGTGCATCATCAGCCGGATCTCGGCCGCCTCCCGATCGCGTTCGAAACGGTACGACATTTCCCGGTGGTTCGGTTGATCAGCCTTCATCCCGCGCCTCGTTCCCATCAAGCAGCGCTTGCTGAATTTCAATGATAGGGCCTGACTTGAGGCGAGCGGTCCTGAAATTCGCGATTGTTGGCGCAATTCAGCGTGATGCCGCGGTGACCTCTCACGTCTCTCCATTTCGTTTCTGTTTGTTTCTGCCTGTCCTTCGTTGGACGGCTTTGATCGAGCGACTGCGTTTTGCGACGAGCGAACATGAAAATTTGTACAGATTTTCGCACGCGATCGTCATTTTGACGCTGGGATTTTGTCCGCGATACTTCCAATCAGAGGCGGCGGTTTCACCTGCAATCAGTCGAGTCACCCGTAGGCAGGTACAAACAGTTAGAGGGCCATCAATTTGTCAACGCGACCGAAGCTCAGCGTTGCGCTGTTTGGAATCCTTGCAATAGCCGCGGTGGCCTATGGCGTGTGGTATGAGCTCCTCGGGGGCGTCAAGCCAGCCGCAGCGGCCGCCCAAAGCGCTGCCAGTCAGGCCGCGGCGAAGATTCCCGTCACCTCGTTCGTAGTGAAGAAGGCCGACTTTCCCGTGCGCGCCTACGGTCTCGGAGTCGTCTCGCCGTTCAAGACGGTGACGGTCAAGAGCCGCGTCGACGGTCAGATCATCAAGGTGTTCTTCAAACAGGGGCAGATGGTGAAGGAGGGCGATCCACTTCTGGAGATCGATCAACGCCCCTTTACCGCGGCTCTCGAGCAGGCGGTGGCGAAGAAGGCCCAGGACGAGGCCAATCTAAGGAACGACCGCTTGAACCTGGAGCGCTTTCAGAAGCTCGCGAAGCAGCAATTCGAGACCCAGCAAAATCTCGATACCCAGCAGGCCCTGGTCGATCAGATGATCGCGCAGGTGAAGGGCGACCAGGCCGCCATCGACAATGCGCAGACCAATCTCGGTTACACCTCGATCAAGGCGCCGATCAGCGGACGAACGGGTTTCCGGCTGGTTGACCCCGGCAACATCGTGCATGCCGCGGATACGACGGGGATCGTCACCATCGCCCAGCTGCAGCCGATCGCAGTGCAGTTCACGGAGCCTGAAGAGCAATTGCAGGCCATCGACAAGGCCTTTGACACCGGCGAGGTGCCGGTCGAGGCGCTGACCTCGGACGGAACCAGGACACTGTCGCAAGGCAGGCTCGTGGTCATGGACAATTCGGTGAACCAGGCCACCGGGACCATCAGCCTGAAAGCGCGCTTCGACAACAAGGACAATGCGCTGTGGCCCGGCCTGTCGGTGACCACGCGGATGCTGATCGATACGCGCAAGGACGTCATCGTCGTGCCGCAGGATGGCGTGCAGCACGGGCCGTCGGGTCTGTTCGCCTATGTGATAGGCGACAATGGCAAGGTCAGCGCGAGGCCGATCAAGGTCAGCCAGAGCGGCGATGCAAATGCCGTGGTCTCCGAAGGCCTGAACGTCGGAGACAGGATCGTGGTGGCCGGACAGTCACGCCTGTTCGATGGCGCACTGGTCGACGACAAGCCCCAGGCCGCGCCGACGGCGGATGCGAGCGCCAGCACTGCTCAGGCCAATAGCGGAACCAAGACCACCGGATCGGCTGACTGACATGGCTGGCGGTATCTCGGCTCCCTTCATTCGCCTCCCCATCGCGACGTCGCTGCTGATGGTCGGCATCGTCTTCGTCGGGATCATCGCCTATCCGCAATTGCCGGTGGCGCCGCTGCCGGAAGTCGACTTCCCCACCATCCAGGTCTCCGCCAACCTTCCCGGCGCGGATCCGGAAACGATGGCTTCTTCGGTGGCGCAACCGCTCGAATCGCAGTTTGCGCTCATTCCCGGCGTCTCGGAGATGACGTCGCAGAGCCAGACCAGCTCGACCCAGATCGTTCTGCAGTTCGATCTCTCGCGCAACATCGATGGCGCCGGCTCCGACGTGCTCGCCGCCATCAATGCCGCGAGCGGGCAATTGCCCAAGAACATGCCGACCCCGCCGACCTACAGAAAGGTCAATCCGGCCGACTCGCCCATTCTCACGCTCGGTGCCACCTCGACGACGCTGCCGATGACGCAGGTGTCCGACGAGACCTACACCAAGCTCGCGCAGGCGATCAGCCATATCAGCGGCGTCGGCCAGGTCAGTGTCGGTGGACAGCAGGCGCCGTCGATCCGTGTCCAGATCGATCCCGCCAAGCTGGTCGCCAAGGGCCTGTCGCTGGAGGATGTGCGCACCCCGCTCTCGGTGATCACCGTCAACAATCCCAAGGGAACCCTCAACGGCGACACGCGCACCTACACCGTCTATGCCAACGATCAGTTCACCAAGGCCGAGGCCTGGAACGACATCGTCATCGCCTATCGGAACGGCAGTCCCGTCCGTGTCGGCGACATCGGCCATGCCGTCAGTGCGCCGCTGGACAATACCCAGTACGGCTGGGTCGACGGCAAGCCCGGGGTGTTCCTGGTCATCTTCAAGCAGCCCGGCGCCAACGTCATCGACACCGTCGACAGCGTCATGAAGCAGCTGCCGCATCTGCAGGCCGGCATTTCGCCGGCCATCAAGGTCTCGGTGCTGTCGGACCGCACGCAGACGATCCGCGCGGCGGTGAAGGACGTGCAGTTCACGCTGCTGCTGACGATCGGCCTCGTCGTGATGGTGATCTTCGTCTTCCTGCGCAGCGTCTGGGCCACCATCATCCCGTCGATCACGGTTCCGCTCGCGCTGCTGGGCGCCTGCGCGCTGATGTGGATAGCCGGCTACAGCCTCGATAATCTGTCACTGATGGCCCTCACCATCGCGGTCGGCTTCGTGGTCGACGATGCCATCGTGATGCTGGAGAACATCACCCGCTACATCGAGGAGGGCGAGACGCCGATGGCCGCCGCGCTCAAGGGCGCCAGCGAAATCGGCTTCACGATCATCTCGATCTCCGTTTCGCTGATCGCGGTCTTGATTCCGCTATTGCTGATGAGCGGGATCATCGGCCGCCTGTTCCGCGAATTTTCGGTGACGCTCGCGATGACGATCGCCGTGTCGGCCCTGGTATCGCTGACGTTGACGCCGATGATGGCGTCGCGCTTCCTCAAATCGCACGACGAGGAGCATCACGGCAGGCTCTATATGCTCAGCGAGCGGATGTTCCAGGCCCTCGTGAACGGCTACGCGCGCGGCCTCGACCTCGTGCTGCGTTTCCGCTTCATCACCTTGATGGTGTTCTTCGCGACGATCGCGCTGACGGTCTATCTCTTCGTGATCATCCCCAAAGGGTTCTTTCCGCAGCAGGATACCGGGCTGATCACCGGAGTCGTCGAAACGTCGCAGGACGTGTCGATCGCCGATATGGCGAAGCACATGCAGGAGATCGGCGCGATCGTGCTGAAGGACCCTGCGATCGACCACATGGCGATGCGGATGGGCGGAAGCGGCAATACGCTCAACGACGGCACGATGTACATTACGTTGAAGCCGCGGGATGAACGCACCGACTCGGCCGACCAGGTCATCCGTCGTCTGCAGGTCCAGACGGCGAAGGTCCAGGGCGCGCGGCTCTATCTCCAGTCGGCGCAGGACGTTCGTGTCGGCGGCCGGGCCTCCCGGACGCAATTTCAGTTCACGCTGCAGTCGACCGACATGGACCAGCTCAACACATGGGCCCCGAAGCTGCTCGCGAAGATGAAGGAGATGCCCGAGCTTCGCGACGTCGCGTCCGACCAGCAGACGTCAGGCACCACGCTGACGCTGTCGATCGACCGCAATCAGGCCGCGCGTTTCGGGATCACGCCCGACGTGATCGACGCGACCCTGTATGACGCATTCGGGCAGCGGGAGATCGCGACATATTTCACCCAATTGTCGACCTACTATGTCGTCCTCGAGGTGCTGCCCTCGCTCCAGAAGAATCCGTCCACGCTGGAGCAGATCTACCTCCGCTCACCGACGACGGGGGGAGAGGTGCCATTGTCGGCGTTCACCAAGTGGACCACGGCTCCAGTGCGGCCGTTGGCCATCAATCACCAGGGCCAGTTTCCTGCGGTGACGATCTCCTTCAATCTCGCGCCCAACGTCGCGCTCGGCCAGGCGACGCAGGCGATCGACGCGATGGAACAGCAGATGAACGTGCCGGCCGCGATCACCTCGACTTTCGCAGGCACGGCGAAGGCATTCCAGGAGTCTCTCTCCTCTGTGCCTTTGCTGATCGTGGCGGCGCTGATCGTGGTCTATCTCATTCTCGGCGTGCTCTACGAGAGCTACATTCACCCCTTGACGATTCTGTCGACCCTGCCGTCGGCCGGTGTCGGTGCTCTGGCGACGCTCCTCATCTTCCATTTCGACTTCAGTTTGATCGGGTTGATCGGCCTCGTCCTGCTGATCGGCATCGTCAAGAAGAACGGCATCATGCTGGTCGACTTCGCGATCGCGGCGGAGCGGGATCAGGGCCTGTCGCCGGTTGAGGCCATTCGAAGGGCATGCCTTCTGCGCTTCCGTCCGATTCTGATGACCACGATGGCGGCGGTGCTCGGCGGCGTGCCGCTGATGCTCGGCCACGGCACCGGCTCGGAGCTGCGTCAACCGCTCGGCTACGCCATGGTCGGCGGTCTCTTGGTCAGCCAGGTCCTGACGCTCTTCACCACGCCGGTTGTCTATCTTTATCTGGACCGTGTCTCGCAATGGTTCAGTCCGAAACCACACGCAGGAAGCGATCCTCAGGAAGAGGACGTTGTCGACGACGGCGATCTGGACGTCGTCGAAAAGCTGGACCCGAAGAAATCAAGGGTCTTTGCGGCAGAATGACTGTTTGACATCCGCGCCGACGACGGCGAGCGCGGCGATCTGGCTCATGTATGCATGGCCAACGCGCGGCGGCTAACCATGCGCAAATTCGGACTGGTTGTACCTGATTTTCGTGATTGTCGGACCGTTTGACGATCAGCATTTCAGCTTCCGTCTGACAGTCTCCCCCTGCTTCACGCCACCGCCTGGGCAATGAAGTTGCGGACGATCTTCGAGGTCTCGCCACGCCGGAACGCCAGAGCCAAGCGCACGATTGGAGCGATCCCTTTGACCTCACGATAGGTGACGCCGGTTACATGAAGCTGGCGCATTGACGCCGGCACGAGCGAAAAGCCAAGCTCAGCTGCCACCAGGCTGACGACAGAGCTGATCTGCGGCGCGGACTGCCCGAGGGTGGGCTCGAAGCCCGCCCGCCGACAGGCCGCGATGACTGTGTCAACCCAGGCCGATCCGCGCGGCGTCAGAATGAGCGGATCCCCCTTCAGCCTGATAAGATCGATTTCAGTCGACTTCGCCACCGGATGGCTTGCGGGCAATACGACGAGCATCGGCTCGTTGGAGAGACGCCGAAACTGTAGATCGTCCTCGCCCTCATCGGGGCGCAGGAACACCGCGTCCCGCTCTCCTTCCCGAAGGCCCGCAAGGAGGCGGGATGTGCTTGCTTCCTCCAGCGTCAGATCCACATCGGGATAAGCTCGGCGAAACGATCGGATTGTCGAGGTAACAACGGGATTAAATGGTGCCGAGTTGGTAAAGCCCACCCGCAGCGAACCGATTTGACCCCGCGCAGCCCTCTGCGCGGCGCGAATGGAGCGCTCCGCCGGCCTTGTCCGACAAAGCGCTGTCAAAAAAGATTGATGGGCGAAATCGCTTGCAGCCAAGCCGAATACTAGACGATCGGTCTAATTTATGGCACCTCGGAAAAGCGCGGTGAAATCAGCTTTGGTTGGGGCTCGGTCGCTACCGAGCGCTGACTGGTTGATGAGGGAATCTTCAACAAACATCGTCCGACCATATCTTCATGGTTGGGTGGATTTCAGCATGAGAGGTCACGCATGTTTCGCAGTATCGCGCTTGGAATGATGATCACTCTCGCAATGGCTCTAACCGCGCCGGTGGCCATTGCGCAGCAAAAGCACCACGTCAGCTATGATACGCCGGCAACTCAGACGGTATACACCCAACAACACGTCATCGACGTTGGCGACATTCCGGGACATCAAGCTCGGCTCTTCGAAATTCGGCGGACCTATGGTGACGATGCCCCCCTTATCAACGGATCGAGGTTGAAGGAGCAGTGGACACGCGGCATGTCGGACTACATCGACAACAACGGTCCGGCTCTCATCTACAACGTTTGGATACTGGAGAACGGGGAGAAGTTTTTTGTCAGGACATCTCTGGTCGCTCAAAGCAGTGGAGATGGGAAACTTACGAACATGACATCGGGCGTCATTACCGGTGGCACGGGTAGCCTCGCCAGAATGCGTGGCATCATCAGCAGTCATGGCCCGTCCGAGCCGAAGGCCGGCACCAATGCAAATCAGACGGACATCGACTATTGGATGGAGTGAGAAGGCCTTCGCCATAGGCGATGGACCGGTGAAAAAGTTGCCGGTCCATCATGTCCGTTCTGATACGGCGTGTCGTGATCAAAAATGCTCGAAACCAGCCGCTATCCCCTATGGAGAATTCTCATGCCGCACCGTCGAAACGGGCGAATTGTGATGTTCTTGTTTTGCTTGTTCAGCCTGATCTCTACGGCGCGGCCAGTGAGCGCAGAAGTTACCCGGATCGAGTTCACGTCGAAGCAGCCTTACGGCACATTTCGCGCCGGCGACTATGTGATTTGGCAGGGCAAGATCCGCGGCGACCTATCGCCGCAAGAAGCCATCCCTGGGATCAACAAGGCGCCGCGCAATGAACGCGGGCGCGTCGACTACGCGGCGAAGGTCATTCTCATGATGCCGGCGGCTCCGCGCGGGGAAAACGGCGCGTTGCTGGTAGACGTACCCAACCGCGGGCAAGTCTGGGCCGAGGCGATCTACAACTCGCCACGCGACGTGCGGTTTCTCCCGGGCACGCTGGAGCAGGGCACCGGCTTTCTTCAAGACCATGGTTTCGCGGTTGCGGAGGTATTTTGGGAGCTTGGACAGAGTGCGGACCTGCCTTCGTTCGCTGACGCCGATGGCAAGACACGGTTCGTCGAGGGAGTGGGCTTTGCGATCGTCCGCGATGCCGCGGATTTCTTCGCGCATGCAGCTTCTGACAAGGGTGGAACGCCCAACCCGCTCAAGGGAGCGATCAACCGCGTGCTCGCGAGCGGCAGGTCGCAGGATGGACGATTCCTGAAGACCTTTCTCCTGAACGGCTTCAACATGATGGGCAACCGGCGCGTCTTCGACGGAATGCATGTGTTCGTCTCGGCCGCTGGCCTTCTACCGATCCTGCAGACGGGCCTTGGACCAATGTCGAGCGCCGAGGGGGCTCCAACATTCGACAACCCGGATTTTCCCGGCGTGAATGACGGACCGCTCACGATCGGGGAGATCACGGCCAAGGTCGAGGCGCGCGGCGAGGTGCCTCCGAGGATGATACTCGTGAGCTCCACCACGGACTACTATTCGCTGCGCGCTTCGCTTGGCCGCACGGGCGCGTCCGGAACCGCGGATCAGCCACTGCCCGCCAATGTGCGGATGTACGATATCGCGGGAGGCCCGCATATACCCGCCCCCAAGGCACCGGCCTGCACACTGACGCCAGGCCGCCTCGATTGGTCGCCGCTGTCGCGGGCCCTCCTGCTGCACCTTGATGCCTGGGTAAGCCGCGGCACCAAGCCGCCCGCCAGCGAGCTGATGTCGCTTGAAGCCGCGGGCGGCGAGCCACCTGCGCTGCGCGCCCCGACTCGGCTTTCCGCCGCAGTGATACAAGTGCCAAAGCGCGATCAGGACGGCAATGCGCTCGGCGGCGTGCGGCTGCCGGATGTCGCGGTGCCGACCGGCACCAATGGCGCCCAGAACCAGCCGCAGACATTCACCTGCATGCTGATCGGGTCCTTCTCGCCATTCGCAGCGACGAAAGCGGAACGAGAGCGTACCGGTGACGCCCGCCCGTCGATCGAAGAGCGCTATCACGGCCGCGACGATTACGTGAACCGGATCCGGATCGCCGCCCAGGATCTGCTAGCGCGTGGGTTTCTGCTGCCGGAAGACGCGGCAGTGATCGTTCAGGAAGCCGCGTCGACTAACCTGTTCGCGCCCGCACCAACGAATGCCGAGCCACGTTGAGTGAGCCAAGCCGGAGCCTAGGCCTACCACCGAACTGGTGGATGGAGTGAGAGGGTTTCCGCCACCTGCAGAACGCCGCATCACGGGCAGTTTGCTTCTTCTAGACGATCGGTCTATTACGATTTGCATGAGCAAGACGCTGCCTCGCCGCCGTCGCGGGCGACCTCCTAAGGAACTTGCCGGCACCAGCGCGACCCGTGACGCGCTTGTCCGTGCAGGTGTCGTTATGCTGACGGAGAAGGGCTATTCCGCGACGGGGATCGAGGAAGTCTTGCGGAGCGTCGACGTGCCAAAGGGGTCGTTCTACCACTACTTTCCGAGCAAAGAGGCATTTGGAGCGGAGCTGATCGACAGCTACGCTGGCTACTTTTCGCGAAAGCTCGACAGCTTCTTCCTGAACGAGCAGCATTCCCCGCTCGAAAGGCTCAGAAGTTTTACCGACGATGCTACGTCCGCCATGAAGCGCTTCCGTTATGCGCGAGGCTGTTTGGTGGGCAATCTTGGGCAGGAGATGAGCGTACTTCCACAATCATTTCGCCAGCAGCTGTTCGATGTGTTCATCGACTGGCAGCAGCGCACTGCCAAGTGCTTGAGAGCTGCCCAGGCTACTGGTGCAATCTCTTCCAACCAAGATTGCGACTGGCTTGCCGAGTTCTTCTGGATCGGTTGGGAGGGCGCGGTTCTTCGCGCCAAACTCGAACGCCGTTCCGAACCGCTTCATTCCTTCTCGAAGGGCTTTTTCAAGCTCCTCGGTGAATGAGTCGTTTTTCGTGTAGATGGCCGAAGGCACAATCCACCACACTATCTCCGCGCTATCATTTCAACCGACTTGATCAGCCGCTCGCGCTCGGCCGCGAGAGCCTGCCGATCTAGAGCATCCCGTTGAGCTGATCGATCTCATGCTCGTGGCAAACGGCGCTAAGGTTGCGATTCTTGGTTTTGCAAGTGCATCCCCGAGTTGATCTGAATAAATGTCGCCTTCTGGCCCATCGCGACCTCTTGCCTTGCCGCACGAACCTGGTCGCTATTGGGGCAACGCAGACGTAGCCTTCGCATCACGCCGCGGGGTTTATGGGCACACGGCCTAGCCCAGCTCCTGCAGCAGCTTCCGCGTCTCGCCCAGCAACGCCCGTATCGCCCTTCGTTCTGCGATCCGGTCCTGCGTGAATAGCCCATGCTTCCGCGCATTTTGATTTCCCTTCGGTGCGCCTGATCTCGCGGCGCTGCCATGCATGCGGCAGCGGGTCTTGCCGTGCACCGCCGGCGCGAGGCAGGCGCTGCCGCTGCGTGTCCTGGCGCCGCAGCGCGGACTCGCCAGCATCGCAGCCATGTTGCGGGGGTGATCGCCGCTCATGCGGTGGCACCTTGTGCGGCATCGACCAGTTCATGTTCGCCTTCGCCGGCTTCGCGAGGCGAGACCGATCCTGCTCCCATCGGCGTGTCCGCGACGCTTTGCTCCGTTACGATCATGCCCGTGTGCTGGACGGGGTGGCTCGCGATGGCTCCTGCGCCATCCTGCACCGTCAGACTCTCCACCGTGATCGCCCGCTCGCCATTGTTGCGGTACCGGTTGAGCGCCTCGACCTGGGCCGGAAAGATTCGCGCCAGCTTGGCGAGCGCGCGTGACGCGCTGTCCTGCCGCGGGATGTCGTCAGCGAAGGCGAGGCGATGGGCGCAGCGCATCGCCAGGACGTGAATGGAGACCATCTGTGCCGCCAGCATGGCCTCGATGGAGTCCCGCGGCGCGATGCTCTTCATCATCGAGATCATGAAGGCGAGATTGGCCTCGTCCGGCTTCTGCGCAGTCACGCTGGCCTTCACCAATTGCTTCAGGATGCCTTGCAACGCGTCACGGTCGACGGCACCGAGCGCGTCGGCTAGCAGCCGTTCGCCGGTTCTCGGGTCGGGATGATCGATGGCAATGCGCCGCCTGTAGAGTTTGACGCGCGGGCTCGCAGCCGGGTCGCTGCGATCGTTTGCCGCAACCGGCGGCGTGGTGTGGCGATCGGGGGATGTCGTCATGTGTCGTGTCCTTTACCGGCGCAGGTGCGCGAACGACCGCTCGCGTGCTGCGCGGCTACGAATTTTGAGATGTCGATGAGAGGCTTGCGCGCGATCGCGGCGAGTCGCCCGAGGAGCGGGCGGCCTGGACGCTGGCGATTGTTGCGATGATGCCATCATGCCGGTGTTTTGCCCGACGTGTCAAACTGCATTTCGTGGTATCCGAAGGTTCTTGTCCTGCGCAAGTCCTTGTCCTGACAGGGGCCGGCTACTGTGCATGGGGTTGTTTTCGCATTTTTTGTTTGGATGCGGCTCTCGCGTGCCGCACGACGGAATGCCGGCGTGCAAACGCGATTGCGAAATCCGGCGCGACCGCTAATCATGATCTCCAGAGGCGCCGCACCATGCAAAAGCGGCAGCGCGGGTCCGGGGAGAGAACGAATGCAACGAACGCTTCGCCTGCTGGCGATTGTCGCCGGATTGTGCGTGACGACCGAGGCTCTCGCGCAGAAATATCCGACGCGTCCGGTCAAGATCATGGTCGGCTTCAGCGCGGGCGGCCCGGTCGATGTGGTCGCGCGCATCGTCGGCGACCGGCTGAGCAACAAGCTCGGCCAACCCTTCGTGGTCGAGAACCGCGCCGGCGCCAACGGCATGATCGCAGCCGAGGGCGTGGCGCGCGCGGACGCGGACGGCTACACCATCCTCGCCTGTAACTCGTCCACGATCACGCTCAACAAGACGCTGTTCAAGGACGCCCGCTACGATCCGCAAGGCGATTTTGCGCCGCTCACCACCGTCATCTCGGCGCCGCTCGTTCTGGTGGTCAATCCCGAGAATCCCAAAACGGCCAACATCAACACCGTCGCCGATCTGGTCGCGGCGGCGAAGGCCGCGCCCGGCGCGCTCGCCTACGGCTCGGGCGGCAACGGCAACCTTGCCCATCTCGCCATGGAGCTGCTCAGCCAGAAGGCCGGCATCAAGCTGATTCACGTGCCCTATCGCGGCGGCGCGGCATCCGAGGTCGGCATCCTCGCGCAGGAGGTCCTGGCGGTGTTCGATCCCTTGTCCGCCGTCCCGCTGGTGAAGGCCGGCAAGCTGCGCGCGCTTGCGGTGTCATCGGCCGAGCGGCTGCCGGCGCTGCCTGACGTGCCGACCGTCGCGGAGGCCGGCTATCCCGGCTTCGATATCTCGTTCTGGGTCGGCTTCTTCATGCCGAAGGCCGTGCCCGCGCCGATCCGCGAGACGCTGCACCGTGAGATCGTCGCCGCCGCCAGGGATCCGGCGTTGCAGGAGCGCCTGGAGTCGCAAGGCGTCGTCAGCGTGCTCAGCCCGGCCGACTACGCCGCGAAGATCGCCAAGGAGACGACGGATCTTGCCGAGGTCGTCGCGGCCGCGAACATCAAGGCGGAGTAGGGGGCGTCACGCGAGAGGATCTGCTTGCGGTAGCGGATCAGGGCTCGCTCGATGCGAGGCGCACGGCGCGGGCCTTCGCGCCGGTCGTCTTCCTCGATGCGCCGACGGAATCCTCATTAAAGCAGCAGGGAAAACCGGCCGCGAAGCGGGCTTCGAGCTAGTCCTTGGGAAAATCCTTGCGCATCGCGATCTCGGCGGCGTCGCCGGGCGACAGCACCGTTTGCTCAAAAGCCGGCTGCGGCTTCGTCATGATGTCATAGAGCGAAATGCCCTTGATCGGCTTATCCATGAGCACGCGAACGCAGTCGGCGAGCGTGCCGTTGTAGACGAGATAGGGCGGACCCCGGTCCTTCTGTCTCTCGCCTTTCAGCGACGGCCACTTCTTCAGTTCGGCCGGCGCGTCATAGGCGATCGGCGATTCCTCTTTGAACATGCGCTTGGCCTCGGGCGGCGTGAAAAGCCCGAAAAGCCTAGGCTTGCCCGGTAAACGCTTGTTAAAGAATTAGTTCAAATCAGCCGGCAACGAAGGCGAGCAGGGTGCCGTTGGCCTTGGCCGGTGGCACGCAGATCGCGGCCCCGCTGCGCAACGCAGCCGGACCCAACGCCTTCTCGGTGGCTGCGAGATCGCCGCTGACGAGGACCAGGGCGGCGCCACCGCGCGCGGAAAGGCCGGTGAGCGGCACGCCGGGATAGCGTCTGCCGAGCTGGTCCAGCGTCAGATAGACGAAGTCGGCGCGGTCGCCGCCGGACGGCACGGCGACTGCACCGTCGGCTTCCGCCTTCGGTTCGCGGTCGATTAGGCGGCCGAGATGCGCCGCATCCTGCGCGGGCTCGGGCGTTGCGATCAGCGTCTGCCTGATCCGCTTCGCCGCATTGGCGTGCTTCATCAATTCAGGAATCCACACCGTCTCGCGGGTCTTGTGCTGGCAGGCGAAGATGCGCACGCCGCCGGGCGCCTCAGCGGTCGGCCACATGAAGGTGCGGAATTTTGCAGCCGAGATCGTGCCATCGGGCAGCGTCACCGGCCGTTCGAAATCGGTCGGGCCGATCGGCGTCAGGCCGCGCGCACGGATCTCCTCGGCGCCGGCTGCGCTGTCGATCGCCGTGAAGGCGATGCGCTCGATGCCCTCGCCGTGCCTGTCGACGAAGGCGCGGGCCGGTGCGTTGTGCTCAGTCGCCACCAGCACGCCGAGCAGCTCCATATAGTCGGGGTCGAACATGATGGTGTAGTTGCCGGTGCCCATATGCGCGCTGTGGGTGCCGCGCGGCGACAGGGTGAAACCGAGCTGCCTGTAGTTTTCGGCGGCCTTGTCGAGGTCCCGAACCATGACCACGGCGTGGTCGATACCGATGATGTTCTTGAGGGCCACTGTTCTTTCCCCGCAGCAAATGCAAATTTCGATCTGGACCGCGCCAGCGGCCGCTGGCCCTGTCTACGCCGGATAGGCGATCAAGTCATTTTCAAATCGGCGCTAGATGCGGAATTTCATTTCGCGAAATGCGGTATCGACGCGCGATGGCGTCACTGCGCCTGCTCGATATAGGCGGCGAGAATGGCGCGCTCCTCGCTGGTCATGTCGGTGATGTTGCCCGGCGGCATCGCATTGGACCACGCCGCCACGCGGCCGATCAGGCGGATGTTGCGATGGATGTGCTCGGGCGCGTCGAGCAAGATGCCTTTGGGCGCGGTCACGATGCCGGCCCAGACCGGCTCTGCCGCGTGGCACATGCTGCAACGGGACATCACGATCTCCTCGACATTGGCGCGCGTCGGCTGTGCCGACAGCGCGCCCGTCTTGACCTCGCGCGGGCCTGCGGCGGAGAGCAAGAGGATCGCAATCACGCCCAATGCGGCGACACCCCACACCCACCACGGCGATTTGTGCCCCGCGTGCCGCTCGTTGAAGAAGTGGCGGATCACGGGGCCGAGCGCCAGAATGATCGCGACGATGATCCAGTTGAAGCGCGTCGCGTAGAGCAGAGGATAGTGATTGCTGATCATCAGCACGACGACGGGCAAGGTCAGGTAGTTGTTGTGAACCGAGCGCTCCTTGCTGGCCTTGCCGAGCTTCGGATCGGGCGCCTGTCCCGCGATCAGGCTGGCCACGATCTTCTTCTGGTTCGGGATGATCAATGCGAACACGTTGGCGACCATGATGGTGCCGATGATCGCCCCAATCTGGTTGAAGGCGCCGCGCCCGCTCAGGACGTGGGTGAAGGCGTAAGTGAGCGCGACCAGGAACAGATAGCCGCCGATGGCAAAGGGCAGCTCGCGCTGCGCAAGCCCGGTGCGGCAGGCCGCCTCATAGAGCAGCCATGCCAGCGCCAGGCTGCAGAAGCTGAACAGCCCGGCCTGGATCGGTGTGAGGTCGAGAATCGACTTGTCGACCAGGAACAGGTCGGCATCGAGATAGTACACCACCACCATCAGCGCGAAGCCGGACAGCCAGGTGGTGTAGGCCTCCCATTTGAACCAGGTCAGCTCCTCCGGCATCTGGCTCGGAGCCACCAGATATTTCATGATCCGGTAGAAGCCGCCGCCATGGACCTGCCAGGCTTCGCCCTGCACGCCGTCCGGCAGGTCAGTCTTCGGCTTCAGGCTGAGATCGAGGGCGATGAAGTAGAAGGAACTGCCGATCCAGGCGATCGCCGCCACCACGTGCAGCCAGCGCAGCAGCAGGCTCGCCCATTCCGATATGATGGATCCCCACATGATCACCCCATCAATTGCGACCTGGATGCCGCAGCTTTGATGACCGCAACCGGCGGTCGCGCCCTTACAATGTGTCGCACCGATCTGCCGCATTTTCCAGTACGATGGGCCGTGGCCGATGCACATCGTGCGGGCATGAGCTGACGTGGGATTCGGCAGGTGTTTGAACTGCCGTAGAACATTTGCGGACCTATAAGCGTCGACGTTCAGGACGCGCAGGCTGGGAGGAAGACGACGTGAAAAGCAGGATTTCGTCCGCAGCAACGGCTGCGGGATTGCTGGTCGCGGTTGCTGCCAGCGCGCAGGCCGAGCCGGTTCTGCAAGGCAAGGACGCCTATGGCGATTGGCAGGCCGACAAGCCCGGCACGGTCAGGTTGATCCGGCCGCAGGACCTCGTCAGGCCCGGCGCGACACGGTCGGTTGCGAGCACCGCGCGTGTGGCGTCGCGACCGCCGGAGGCCACGCCACGTGTGACGGCGGGTTTCAAGATCGAGCTGTTCGCCGAAGGCTTGCGCGCGCCGCGCATTGTGAGGGTCGCGCCGAACGGCGATGTCTTCGTCGCGGAGACGCGGGCCGACGCCATCCGCGTGCTGCGCGCCGGGGATGGCGGCAAGGCCGCGACCAACGAGGTGTTTGCCAGCGGATTGAGACGGCCGTTCGGCATCGCCTTCTTTCCGAACGGCGACAATCCGCAATGGGTCTATATCGCCAACACCGACAGCGTCGTCCGGTTTCCCTATCAGGCCGGCGATCTCAAGGCGCGCGGCAGGGCGGAGACGATCGTGGCAAGCCTGCCGCAGGACGGCAGCCATTCCACCCGCGACATCGTCTTCACGCCCGACAACAAGCGCATGCTGGTCTCGGTCGGCTCGCTCAGCAACGTCGCCGAGGGCATGGGGACGCCGCCGGGCGGATTGGATGGCTGGTCGAAGACGCAGCCGCTCGGCGCGGCCTGGGCCAGTGAGCTCGAGCGCGCCACCGTGATGGCATTCACGCCTGACGGCAAGGACCGGAAGATTTATGCCACCGGCATCCGCAATTGCGTCGGTCTTGCGATCGAGCCGCAGAGCGGGCTGCCCTGGTGCTCGACCAATGAGCGCGACGGGCTCGGCGACGATCTCGTGCCCGATTACGTCACCAGCGTGAAGGAGGGCGCGTTCTACGGCTGGCCGTGGTTCTATATCGGCGGCAACGAAGATCCGCGCCACGCCGGCGCGCGGCCGGATCTCAAGGACAAGGTGACGGTGCCCGACGTGCTGATCCAGCCGCACTCGGCTTCGCTCGGCATGACTTTCTATCAGGGCACGCAGTTTCCGTCCGACTATCAAGGCGATGCCTTCGCCGCTGAGCACGGCTCCTGGAACCGCTCCAAGCGCACCGGCTACAAGGTGATCCGTATCAGGATGAAGGACGGCAAGCCCACCGGCGAGTACGAGGATTTCGTCACGGGGTTTGTCGTGAGTGACACGGAGGTCTGGGGAAGGCCGGTTGGTGTCGCCGTGGCGAAGGATGGATCGCTGCTGGTGTCGGAGGACGGCAATGGCACCATCTGGCGGGCGACGCGCGCACCGCAGTGACGCTGTTTCCCTCCCCCTCCAGGGGAGGGTAAGCAGCGCGCTCGAATTACCCCCGTCTCACACTCGCGCCACCGTCCACCGGCAGCGTCACGCCCGTGATGAAATTCGCTTCGTCCGACGCCAAAAACAGCGCGGCGTTCGCGACGTCCCAGCCGGTGCCCATCTTCTTGCGCAGCGGCACCTTGCTGTCGCGCTCGGCTTCGACCTCGGCGCGGGTCTTGTGCCACTCGCGGGCGCGGGTGTCGACGGCCATCGGCGTGTTCATCAGGCCGGGCAGGATGACGTTGGCACGGATGCCGTATTCGGCGTTCTGGTAGGCGAGCTGCTCGGTGAAGGCGATCATCGCCGACTTCGTCGCCTTGTAGGCGACGTAAGGATAGGTCGTAATCGCGGCCATCGAGGAGATGTTGATGATGGCGCCGCTTCCTTGCGCGCGCATGATCGGGATCACTTCCTTCGCGGCGAGAATGCAGCTCTTCAGATTGATGGCGACGACACGGTCGAACGCCTCCTCGGTGATTTGAAGCAGCTCGGCATCGCCCCCGGACAGGCTGACGCCGACATTGTTGTGCAGCACGTCGATGCGGCCCCAGCGCGCCTGCGCGTCCACGACCATCGCCTTGATGTCCGCGGATTTGGTCACGTCGGCCTTGAAGGCCGCAGCGGTGCCTTGCTCCGCTGCGATCAGATCGACGGTTTCCTGCGCCGATTCCAGGTGGTGGTCGACGCACAGCACTTTGGCACCCTCGCGCGCGAAGGTCAGCGCGGTGGCGCGGCCGTTGCCCATGCCTTCACCGGGGCTCTGGCCGGCGCCGACGACGATCGCGACCTTGTCCTTCAAGCGCATGTCACTTCACTCCCGGGATCGGGTACTGCTGGAGTACCTCTTTGTAATACGGTTCGTTGTCGATCTTCATGGTGGCGAGCGC
The DNA here is from genome assembly GCF_052075995.1 of Bradyrhizobium sp. 613_E4_N2_2. Lineage (NCBI taxonomy): Bacteria > Pseudomonadati > Pseudomonadota > Alphaproteobacteria > Hyphomicrobiales > Nitrobacteraceae > Bradyrhizobium > Bradyrhizobium sp. 613_E4_N2_2. Next base: position 6,931,045 of record NZ_CP197234.1, on the reverse strand, counting down.
CCGCACCACACCACAATAGAAGGCGATGGTGAGTACGAGGTCGACCATGTGCTCGTCGGAGAGATGCTGCCTGATCTCGGCGAAGGTGGCATCCGACATCGCGAGCTGGCGCACCATCTCGCGGGCGCCTTTCAGGATCGCTTTTGCGAGCGGCTCCAGCTTCGACGGCTTGCCCTCGGTCTCCGCCATCAGGCCTGTGATGTCCTCGTCGGTGACGCCAAACTCCTTGCCGATCTTCACATGGTGGGTGAATTCGTATTCCGACTTCTCCATCCAGCCGACCTGGAGGATCGCGAGCTCTCGCAGCCGCGGGTCGAGCTTGCTCTTGAAGCGAATATAGCTGCCGATGCCGTTGAAGGCGCGCGCCATCTCCGGCGAGTTGACCAGCAGCTTGTGCAGGTTCGTGTTGCGCTTGAGCATGTCGCGATATTCGGGCGCGACCTGGTCGGCCTCGAGATAGGGTAGGCGGGCCATCCGTGTTCCTTTCAGTGTTCCTGTGATTCACGTTCCGGCGCTTGCAGCGTCACGCCGCCGTCGACCACCAACACCTGGCCGGTGATGTAGCGTGCAAAGTTGCTGAGCAGGAATTTGACGGCGTGGCCGACATCCCAGCCGGTGCCTTCGGTCTTCAGCAGCGAGGCCCTGGCGCGGTTGGCGCGGGCCCGCTCGCTCATGCCGCGGGCATAGACCATCGGCGTGTACATCGGGCCGGGGCAGATGCAGTTGACGCGGATGTTGTCGCGGCCGTGATCGACAGCCATGGCGCGCGTCAGACCGATGATGGCGGCCTTCGATGTCGTGTAGGTCGTGAGCCCGCGCGGCCGCAGCGCCGAGATCGAGGAGATATTGACGATCGCGCCGCCCTTGGCGGTCTTGATCATCGCGGGGATCGCGTGCTTGGAGAGCAGGAACATCGTCTCGACGTTGACCTGCATGACACGGCGATACTGCTCGGGTGTCTCGTCGACCACGCTGCCACGGCTGCCGATGCCGACATTGTTGTCGAGGAAATCTAGCCGGCCCCAGCGGTCGAGTGTAGCTTCGACCAGTGTCTTGCAATCGGCTTCGCTGGTGACGTCGCCGCCATGCGCCGCTGCCGTGCCACCCTCGTCCCGGATCATCTCCACGGTGCGCTCGGCGAGCTTGAGGTCGCGATCGGCCACCAGCACTTTTGCTCCGGCGCGGGCCAACAGAATTGCTGCAGCGCGGCCGTTACCGATGCCGTCGCCAGCGGCGCCACCGCCGCTGATCAGCGCCACCTTGCCGGCGAGGCCGGCATCGTCCTCGGGGCCCTGCATGTCGTTTCATCCCAATTATTTTCGTGCAGATTAGCAATCGCCCTGACAGGAGAGAAGGCCGATGGTCCCGCGCAGATGTCATTGACATCGCATGGAATTGCATGCCGCCGGGCGGCACGGCGCGCGATTAAGCGGGCATGTCGCGGAACCGTTCTGCCGAGCTTGCGTTTGTTGCGGGGGCTTTTCCGCGCTAGGCTCTCGCCTGGGGTTTCCCAATCGTCAGTGGCTTGCCGATGAATCTGCTCGATCCACAAGGGCCGGTGGCTGTCGCCAACAGCACCATCCTGGTCGATTCCGTCTTCATCATGCTCGTGATCGTGGTGCCGACCATTTTCGCGATTTTGGCCTTTGCGTTCTGGTTTCGCGCGTCCAATCCGAGAGCACGTTACCAGCCTGACTTCGTCTATTCCGGCCGCGTCGAGATGGTGGTGTGGGCGATCCCCGCGCTCACCGTGATCCTGCTCGGCGGCGTCGCCTGGATCGGCTCGCACCAGCTCGATCCCGCCGCGCCCGTGCCGGGCACCGGCAGTCCAGTCCGCATCCAGGCGGTCTCGCTCGACTGGAAATGGCTCTTCATCTATCCGGACCAGCGCATCGCCACCGTCAACACGCTGACGGTGCCGGCCGGTGCCGAGCTGAATTTCCAGCTGACGTCGTCGAGCGTGATGAACGTGTTCTTCATCCCGCAGCTCGGCAGCATGATCTACACCATGAACGGCATGGTGACGAAGCTGAACCTGCGCGCCGACAATGAGGGCAAGTTGCAGGGCCTGTCGGCGCATTTCTCCGGCGACGGCTTTCCCGACATGATGTTCGACGTCAACGTGATCTCGCCGCTCGCCTTCCCAGACTGGGTCGCGACCACGGCGAAGACCGATGCCGTGCTGAACGAGGACAGCTACAAGAAGCTGATGCAGCAGGGCATCGAGAAGAACAGGCTGACCTTTCGCCTGGCGGATCCCCGTCTGTTCGACCTGATCGCAACCCAGCACATTCCGCCAGGGCCCGGCCCGGAGCTGCTCTCCGATGCCGGCAGGCCGCACAGTGGAGGCCACGATGCTCGGTAAGCTCGATTGGTCGGCGATCCCGTTCGACCAGCCGATACCCCTCATTGCGGGTGCCGTGGTGCTGGTCGCGATCCTCGGCGTGCTGATCTGGGTCGTCGTTAAGGGACATCTGCCGTATCTCTGGCACGAGTGGATCACCAGCGTCGACCACAAGCGCATTGGCGTCATGTATATCCTGCTGGCCTCGGTCATGCTGCTGCGCGGCGGCAGCGACGCCATCATGATGCGGCTCCAGCAGGCGGTCGCTTACCAGTCACAAGGCTATCTCCCGCCGGAGCACTACAACCAGATCTTCTCGGCGCACGGCACCATCATGATCTTCTTCACGGCGATGCCGTTCGTGATCGGGCTGATGAACCTGATCGTGCCGCTTCAACTCGGTGTGCGCGACGTTGCTTTCCCAACGCTGAATTCGGTCGGCTTCTGGCTGACAGCGACCGGCGCGCTGCTGGTCAATATCTCGCTCGTGGTCGGCGAGTTCGCGCGCACCGGCTGGCTGGCTTTTCCGCCGCTGTCGGAACTGTCCTATTCGCCGGGCGTCGGCGTCGACTACTACGCCTGGTCTCTCCAGATCTCCGGCGTCGGCACCCTGGTCGCCGGCATCAATCTCGTGACCACCGTGCTGAAGCTGCGCACCAAGGGAATGAACTATCTGCGCATGCCGATGTTCTGCTGGACCACGCTGGCCTCCAACCTGCTCATCGTCGCCGCCTTTCCGATCCTCACCGCCACGCTCGCGATGCTGCTGCTCGACCGTTACCTCGGCTTCCACTTCTTCACCAATGAAGCCGGCGGCAACGTCATGATGTTCATGAACCTGATCTGGGCCTGGGGGCACCCGGAGGTCTATATCCTCGTATTGCCGGCCTTCGGCATCTTCTCCGAGGTGGTGTCGACCTTCTCGGGCAAGGCGCTGTTCGGCTACCGCTCGATGGTGCTCGCGACCATGGCGATCTGCGTCATCTCCTTCATGGTCTGGCTGCACCATTTCTTCACGATGGGCGCTGGCCCCGACGTCAACGCCATCTTCGGCATCGCCAGCATGATCATTGCGATACCGACGGGGGTGAAGATCTACAATTGGCTTTTCACGATGTATGGCGGCCGCATCCGCTTTGCGACGCCGATGCTGTGGGCGGTCGGCTTCATGGTCACCTTCATCATCGGCGGATTGACGGGCGTGCTGGTCGCGGTGCCCCCGGCCGACTTCATGCTCCACAACAGCATGTTCCTGGTGGCGCACTTCCATAACGTCATCATCGGCGGCGTGCTGTTCGGCGCCTTCGCCGGCTTCGAATACTGGTTCCCGAAGGCGTTCGGCTTTCGTCTCGACGAGCGCTGGGGCAAGGCCGCGTTCTGGTTCACGTTCCTCGGCTTCTACGTCACCTTCATTCCGCTCTATATCGCCGGCATGCTCGGCATGACCCGGCGCATGCAGCACTACGACGTCGCGGCCTGGCGGCCATGGATGTTCGTGGCGGCCGCCGGCATGGCGGTGCTGACGATCGGCGTGATCTGCCAGATCGTGCAGCTCGTGGTCAGCATCCGCAACCGCGAGGCCCTGCGCGACCGCACCGGCGATCCCTGGGACGGGCGCTCGCTGGAATGGGCGACCTCGTCGCCGCCGCCCGTGTTCAACTTCGCCTTCTATCCGGATGTGCGCGGCGAGGATGCTTATTGGGATCAGAAGGCCCATGCCAAGCAGCAGCAGCTCGAGCATGATCGGCCGGAGTATCAGGATATCGAGATGCCCAGGAATTCACCGACCGGTTTCATCTGCGCGTTCTTCGCCACCATCATGGGCTTCGCGCTGATCTGGCACATCTGGTGGATGGTGATCCTGGGCGGCATCGGCGCATTCGCGACCTTCGTCGTGTTCGCCTGGCGCGATCATGACGAATACGTCATTCCGGCCGACGAGGTCGCAGCGATCGATCGTATCAATCTCGAGGAACGGCGCAGCCTCGTCAGCATGGCGGGAGCGCTCTGATGTCGATGACGGCGACAGCCGGCCGCGCGCATGCCGACCCCCACCACATCGGGCTCGTCGTCGAGCATCCAGGCCCGGCATCGAAGCGCATCGTGACCGCCTACGGCTTCTGGGTCTTCCTGCTCTCCGATATCGTAATGTTCTCCTGCTTCTTCGCGGCCTATGCGGTGCTGTCCGGCCAGACCGCGGGTGGCCCCAGCGGCTCGGAGATCTTCGAGCAGCGCAACGTCGCGATCGAGACGGTCTGCCTGCTGCTGTCGAGCTTCACCTGCGGCATGGCCAGCATTGCCGCCGACGTGCGCAACCGGTTCTGGTTCTATCTCGGCATGACCGTGACCTGCGTGCTCGGACTGATCTTTCTCACCATCGAGTTCCGCGAGTTCGCCGACCTCGTTGCACGCGGCTATGGCCCGTCGCGCAGTGCGTTCCTGACGTCGTTCTTCTCGCTGGTGGGCTGCCACGGCCTGCACGTCTCGGCCGGCATATTGTGGCTGCTCACCATGATGGCCCAGGTCTTTGCAAAAGGCTTTCGCGCCGACGTCCTGCGCCGGATGATGTGCTTTGCGCTGTTCTGGCATGCGCTCGACATCGTCTGGGTCGGGGTCTTCTCCGTCGTCTACCTGCTTGGGAGTGCCGTATGAGCGATCAGACGCATGTGCGGACCGGACACGATCTCGCACCGGGCGAGGAAGAGCAACACAGCGTCGGCGAGCGGGTGCTCGGCTACGTCGTTGGTCTCGGCCTCGCGCTGCTGCTCACGGCAACGTCATTCTTCATCGCCGGAACCGACCTGGTCTGGCAGCCATCCATCCCCGTCGCTCTGATCGTGCTGGCGATCGCGCAGATGGGCGTGCACCTCGTGTTCTTCCTGCACATCACGACGGGGCCTGACAACACCAACAACGTGCTGGCGCTCGCCTTCGGCCTTCTGGTCGTCTTCCTGGTCGTCGGCGGCACCGTCTGGATCATGGGGCATCTCAATGCGAACATGCCGCCGATGGACCAGATCATGCCGATGCGGAAATAGGGCGCACAAGAAAGAAGAGCCGCTTGTTGTGACAAGCGGCCCAAGTCTAGGGAGGAAACGCCCGAGCAAAGCAATCGGACCGAAGCCGGATTGCTGCCAAGGAACGCTCGCGCAAAGCGCTTGCGTACATATTAGATGTAGCAACCACCGAGAGAGTTCAATTCCGGATCAATACTGTCTCCGGCTACCGCTCACATGCTCGTGACGGGCTTCCTCATTTCGGTCGGCGGCAATTGTAGGCCTTGCGGAAGCCGGCGGCCTGCGCGTCGTCCTCCGAGCAGAACCAGCGGTCCGGCTTGGTGGTCGCGGGATAGCTCGGGCAGCCCCTTAAGTGATAGATGCCGATATTGCCGGTGACGCGTGCGCGCACGGCGAGCTTGCCCTTGATGCTGCAACTCGGCGGCATGGTCAGCTCCTCCGGAAACAGCGCCGCGCGGATTTCCTTGTCGCGGTCGGCGCGGCAGGCGGCGCCGAGCAGCGCGCCGTCCTTCTTGCCCATGCGGAATTCTTGCGGTGCAACAAAGCAGCCCTTCCAGATGCCGGCTGACGCGGTTTTGGCATCGGCCGCGGCAGCCTTGACGTTCGCCTTGATCGGCTCGCGGGCGATGGCATAGCCAAGCTTGACCAGCTGCTCGTTCAACGAGACCTTGTCGCCCTCGGCGGTGCAGATCGCCCGGTGCCGTTTGCCGAAGCTCTTTTCCGGCCCGACATCGTCACAGCGCACGCTGCGTTTGTTGATCAGCTTCGCCAGCTGGTCGCGGGCCTCGATGCCGCAGGTCCAGGGATCGGCGTGATCGTCGATGCAGACCTGGTCCAATTCGGGCGCGTCGACGCCGTCGAGGCGGTAGGTGACGTCGCCGAGCTGGATCGAATTGGCGTCCCGGACGGTCGCGGCCGCCGTCAGCGCGGAGGCCGGCCCGGACGAGGCCAGAAACCCGGACAGAGCGAGACACGAAACAAGCGCGAAGGCGCGGGCGGCGGCAAATGAATTCCTAAAGGACATAACGTCTCGCTATCGATTGCTCTGGCGCCTCGTTCCTAGCATCCGGAAGTCGCGATACCAATGGTCTGCGCCCTGCGAAGTGCGACATTCGCGTGCCAGCCTTTACTGACCGGCCGGTCTGCCCCTATCGTTCGGCACGATCAAAAACCTGCGTAGACCGGATCGCCCTTGAAGCGGCGAGGGCGGGAGGAAGAAAGTTCGATGAAAGACCCCGTGGACGTCCTGATCATCGGCGCCGGCGCTTCAGGCGCCGCGATCGCGTGGTCGCTGGCCGAGACCAAGATGCACATTCTCTGCCTGGAGCAGGGCGGCTGGATGAACCCAGCGGAATATCCCAGCACGGGCCGCGACTGGGAGGCCAAGTTCTACGGGGAGTGGTCGTCGAGCCCGAATGTCCGCGGCCGGCCCGAGGACTATCCGATCAACGACGACAATTCGCCGATCAAGGTCGTCAACTACAACGCGGTCGGCGGCTCGACGGTGATGTACACCGCGCACTGGCCGCGGCTGCATCCCTCCGATTTCAAGGTCAAGACGCTCGACGGCGTCGCCGATGACTGGCCGATCGACTACGACGCGCTGACGCCGTTCTTCGAAGAGAACGATCGCATCATGGGCACGTCAGGCTTGTCGGGCGATCCGCTGTCGCCGCTGACGCATCCGCCGATGCCGCAGCAGCCGATGGGATTGTCCGGCGCCATCATCGGCAAGGCCATGAACACGCTCGGCTGGCACTGGTGGCCGTCGGACACGACGGTCGCGACCACAGACTATGAGGGCCGCGCGCGCTGCATCAATCTCGGCCATTGCACGCCGGCCTGCGCCCAAGGTGCAAAATCCTCGACCGACATTACCTATTGGCCGCACGCGATCCGCGCCGGCGTCGAGCTTCGCACGCATTGCCGGGTGCGCGAGATCACCACCGACGAGAACGGCATGGCCTCGGGCGTGGTCTATTATGACAAGGACGGCGTCGAGCAGTTCCAGCCGGCGCATGTCGTCATCATCGCCTGCAACGGCGTCGGCACGCCCCGGCTGCTGCTCAACTCGGCATCCAACCGCTTCCCGCACGGTCTTGCCAATTCGTCGGGCCTCGTCGGCAAGAACCTGATGTTCCATCCCTATGCGCAGATCTACGGCTATGTGAAGGAGCCGACCGACAGCAACCGCGCGCCGCCGACCTGCCTGTGGAGCAAGGAATGGTATGACACCGACCTGTCGCGCGGTTTCGTACGCGGCTACGGCGTCCAGTTCGTGCGCGGGGCAGGGCCCGTGTTCGAGGCTGTCGTGAGCGAGCAGAGGGGCATTTTACCGTGGGGCGCGGATCATCACCGCGTCTTCCGCAAGCTCAATGGCCATCGGCTGGGATTCTCCGCGATCTGCGAGGACCTGCCGGAGGAGCACAATCGCGTCACGCTCGATCCTGTCCTGAAGGACAGCCACGGCATTCCCGCGCCGAGGATCGACTACACCATCAGCGAGAACAGCCGGAAGATGATGGAGCATGCGCTCGCGCGCGGCCGCGAGGTTCTGGAAATGGCGGGGGCGACCGACATCTGGGTCAACTCGCCGATCCCGTGGGGCGGCTGGCATCTGCTCGGCACCGTGCGGATGGGCACCGACCCCGAACGCTCCGTCGTCAACGAATGGGGCCGCACGCACGACGTGAAAAATCTCTTCATCGTCGACGGCAGCATCTTCGTCACCTCGGGCGGCGTCAATCCGACGTCCACCATCCAGGCCCTCGCGCTCTACATCGCCGACCAGATGAAGCAGCGCCTCGCAAACTTGTTCGACTGAGGCCGCCATGTCCGCAGACAATCAACTCACCCGCGCCCAACGCGATGACCTCCGTACCATCGCTGCGATGATCGTTCCCGCCAGCGACGAGTACAAGGTGCCCGGCGCCGACGACCCCGCGATCCAGGCCGATATTCTGACGACGCTGGGCCGCGACACCAAATTGGTGGCGGCGGCGCTGGACCATCTGGCCCGGCTCGCAGGGCAACCGTTCGCCGAGCTCGATGCCGCCAGGCGCGATGCGGTGGCGCAGGAGTTCCGCAGCTCCGGCGGCGGCGCCGCCGCAACGCTCGTCCGCGTCGTCCTGCAATGCTATTACCGCGACGACCGGGTGCTGCGCTCGCTCGGGATCGAGCTGCGCGCGCCGTTCCCCAAGGGTTACGTGCTCCCGGACGGCGACTGGTCGCTGCTCGACCCGGTTAAGGCGAGGGCGGGCACGCTGCGGCGCGCGCCCTAGCCACCTTGGTAGGTCAAGTCCTGACAGCCCAGCCTTGCGCCCCAGGCGGGTCCCTTGCGCTGGCAGGAACAGGCCACCATTTGTGTGAGCCTCAAGGACTCTTGCCATGCTGGATTTTACCTCAGACATCGTCGATGACGCCGCGTCATCGCGAGCGACAGCGTCTGCCCCGGTCGATGACCGAGCCCTGCTGGACGCCTATTCCAACGCCGTGATCGACGTGACCGACCGTGTCGGTCCCGCCGTCGTGCGCGTCGAGACCGGGCCAAAGGTGCCGAACGGTCGCGAGCGCGGCGGGCTCGGCTCCGGCATCGTGATCTCGCCGGACGGGCTCGTGCTCACCAACAGCCACGTGGTCGGTTCCTCCAGGGAGATCCGGCTGCGGGACGTCGAGGGTAACGTCGGTGAGGCCCGCGTACTCGGCGTCGATCCCGACACCGATCTGGCGCTGCTCCGCGCCAACGGCGTGCGCGACTTGCCCTATGCCGCGCTCGGCAACTCCAAGACCCTGCGCCGCGGCCAGCTCGTGATCGCGATCGGCAATCCGCTCGGCTTCGAATCGACCGTGACCGCCGGCGTGGTCTCGGCGCTGGGGCGCTCGATCCGCTCGGTGAGCGGGCGCACCATCGAGGACGTGATCCAGACCGATGCTGCGCTCAACCCCGGCAATTCCGGCGGTCCGCTGGTGTCGTCGAATGCCGAGGTGATCGGCATCAACACGGCCATCATCAACGGCGCGCAAGGCATCTGTTTCGCGGTCGCCAGCAACACCGCGCAGTTCGTGTTGTCGGAGATCATCCGCCACGGCTATGTCCGCCGCGCCTTTATCGGCGTCGCCGGGCAGACTGCACCGGTCCCGCGGCGGCACGCGGTACTGGCCGGCGTCGACAACAAGATGGGCGCGCTCTTGATGCAGATCGAGCCGGACGGACCGGCGGCGAAGGCGGGCCTGTTGCCCGGCGACGTCGTCATCAAGCTCGATGGTGTCGATATCAACGGCGTCGACGATCTGATCCGCGTGCTCGACCGCGACCGGATCGGCCGGCGGCTCGCCATGGACGTGCTGCGGCTCGGCCGCTTGCGGGCGATCGATATCGACCCGATCGAGCGCAAGCCGGCGCGCTAGCGTTGGTGCCTCCGGGCGAGGTATGACGGTGTCATGCCTCGTTCCCGGACCCTTGCCGCATGATGCCTGCGCATGAGATCTACGATGTCATTGTCGTCGGCGCCGGCGCCGGGGGCATGACGGCCGCGGCGGTGGCCGCCGCTGAAGGCTTGCGCGTGCTGGTGATCGAGAAGACGGCGTTCGTCGGCGGCACCACCGCCTGGTGCGACGGCATGGTTTGGATCCCCGCCAATCCCAAGATGAAGGATGTAGGGCTGTCCGACAGCATCACGGACGCGGTCCGGTATCTGTCGAGCACGGTGCCGGAGCCTGCCAATGCCGGCTTGCGCGCCGCCTTCCTCGCGCGCGGGCCGGAGGCGGTCGCCTATCTCGAAGCCAACACGGAAGTGCGCCTCCAGCCGGTGAAAGCCTGTCCGGACTGTTATCCGGAGCGACTGGGCGCGACATCAGGCGGGCGCGTGCTGGAGCCGGTCGCGTTCGACGGCACCCGGCTCGGCGCGCCTTTCGCGCGGCTGCGCGCGCCGCTGCCGGAGTTCACGCTGTTCGGCGGGATGATGGTCAACCGCCTCGACGTCCCGCATCTGCGGCGGGCCGGAAAATCGTTGCGTTCGACCCTGCGCGCGGCGCGGCTCGTTTCGGAATACGCGTTGCAGCGGCTGCGCAATCGGCGCGGCACGACGCTGCATCTCGGCAACGCGCTCGCGGCGCGGCTCTATGCCTCGCTGCTGGCGCGGCAGGTCGAGATTCTCTTCTGCGCCGATGTCGAGGACCTGTCGATGCAGGGCGATCGCGTCGGCGGCGTTGTCATCCGCCACGGCTCCCGTGACCGCCTGATCGCCGCGCGTCGCGGCGTGGTGGTTGCGACCGGCGGCTTTTCGCACGACGCTGTGTTGCGCAAACGCTTCTTCCCGGCCGCGGCTGGTTTCGTCTCGGCGGCCAGCACCGCTGGCACTGGCGACGGGCTCCGGCTTGCGGCCACGGCCGGTGCCGCGCTCAACACGGAGGCGACGAGTCCGGCCTATTGGGTGCCGGCCTCGCTGTTCCGTCGCGACGATGGCAGCCGAGGCGTTTTTCCGCATACGGTGACCGACCGCGCCAAGCCCGGCGTGATCGCCATCAACGCGGCCGGCCGTCGCTTCGTCAACGAGGCGCTGTCCCACCATGAGTTCGTGCTGGCGATGTTGCGCGACTGCAATGGCGAGCCGGACCGGCCGTTTTATCTCGTCTGCGACCGTCAGTTCCTGTGGAGCTACGGCCTCGGTCACATCAAGCCGTTTACGCTCAACCTCCGGCGCTATGTGGCGGGCGGCGAGTTGCTCAAGGCTCCCGACATCGCGCAGCTCGCGGCGAAGATCGGCGTCAATCCGTCCGTGCTCACGGCGACGATCGCAGGTTACAACGTTGATGCGAAGCAGGGCCGCGATCCCGAATTCGGTCGCGGCAGCACCATCTATCAGCGCCACCTCGGCGATGCCACCCACAAGCCCAATCCCTGTGTCGCACCGATCCTCCGCGCGCCGTTCTTCGCGATGCGTATCTATCCGGCCGATCTCGGCACGGCCATCGGCATGAAGGTGGATGCCCAGGCGCGCGTGCTGCGCGAGGACGGCACGCCGGTTGCGGGTCTGTACGCCTGCGGCAACGACATGGGGTCGATCATGAATGGGAATTATCCGGGACCGGGGATCACGCTCGGGCCGGCGCTGACGTTCGGGTATATCGCGGGGCGGCATCTGGCGGAGGGGAGTGTTGTGACGGCGACGTCTGCGGTTGCAGGGACTCCCGTCTAGCCATCTCCACCGCTGTCATTCCCCGCGACCCGGCTACGCCAAGGCTTCGCCGGGGTTGAGGTCCAGGGGCGCCGAAGCTTTAGCGTAGGCGGCAAGCGGGGAATCCAGTACGCCGCGGCCCATCCGTTCAATCACAGCCGCCTCGGAGTACTGGATCGCCCGGTCAAGCCGGGCGATGACGCTGAGTGTGTGGCGAGCTCGTCCCACAATCTCCGTCATTGCGAGCGCAGCGAAGCAATCCAGGCTGCCTCCGCGGAGGGACTCTGGATTGCTTCGTCGCTTCGCTCCTCGCAATGACGTGGAGAGAGTTTGCGTCCTAACCGCTACTCCGCCGCCGCCGCAAAGCGGCTGTTCTCCAGCTCGGCTTCCAGCCGGGCTGTCTCGGCCGCTGCGAGCTTGATGTTGGCTTCCTTGACGTGGCCGAAGCCGCGGATCGTCTCGGGCACGCGGGCGAGCCGCGCCAGCAGCGGGATCTGCTCCGCCTTCAGCCCGGCCATCCGCTGGTCGATCATGCCGAGATAATCCGCGACCAGCTTACGTTCGGTCCGGCGCTCCTCGGTGCGGCCGAACGGGTCGAACGCGCCGCCCCGCAGGAACTTCAGCTTGGCGAGAACGCGGAAGGCGTGGACCATCCAGCCGCCGAATTCCTTCTTCTGAAGGTGCCCGGTCGTCTTGTCGCGCTGCGCGAAGATCGGCGGGGCGAGGTGGTATTTCAGCGTGAAGTCGCCATCGAACTTCTCCGACACCTTCTTGGCAAAGCTGCCGTCGGTGTAGAGCCGCGCCACCTCGTACTCGTCCTTGTAGGCCATCAGCTTGAACAGGTTTTTCGCGACCGCCTCGGTCAACTCGGTGGAGGCGGGCGAGACTGTGCTCTCCGCCTTGCGCACCTTGGCGACGGCCGCGAGGTAACGGTCGGCGTAGGCAGTGTCCTGATAGCCGGTCAGAAACTCCGCGCGGGTCGCGATCACGTCGTCGAGCGACTTCGTCGGCGCGGAAGCGCGGCTCTTGAACTGCAGTACGCTGCGCACGCGCGACATGTCGTGGGCGGCCAGCCGTCCCCATGTGAAGGCGAGCTTGTTCATCTCGATCGCCGCGCCGTTGATCTCGATGGCGCGGAGGAGAGCCTCCAGCGACAGTGGGATCGCGCCCTTCTGGAAGGCGAAGCCGAGCATGAAGGGATTGGTCGCGATCGAGTCGCCCATCAGGGCTGAGGCAATGCCTGTCGCGTCGATGATGTCGAGGTTCGTGTCGCCGACGGCGTCACGCAGCACGGTCTGCATCGTGCCCATCTCGAAGTCGAGATCGGGGTTTTGCACGAAGCTCGCAGTCGGCTGCAGGTCGGCGTTGATGTAGGCCTTGGTCACGCCGCGCTCGGCGCGGCTGAGCGCGGAGGGACCTGCCGAGACGATCATGTCGCAGCCGAGGATGACGTCGGCGCCGCCGGTGGTGATGCGGACCGCGGAGATATCCTCCGGCCTCCGCGCGATGCGGACATGGCTCATCACCGCGCCGTTCTTCTGCGACAGGCCGGTGAAGTCGAGCGCCGAGCAGCCGCGGCCGTCGACATGGGCGGCCATGCCGAGCAGCGCGCCGATGGTGATGACGCCGGTGCCGCCGATGCCGGTGACGAGGATGTTGTACGGCGCCTCGAGCTCGCGGGCAGGAGGCAGCGGCAGGTCGGCGAACAACTGTCCGGAATCGACCGCCGACGTCTTCAACCGCTTCAGGCTGCCGCCATGCACGGTGACAAAGCTCGGGCAGAAACCTTCGACGCAGGAAAAGTCCTTGTTGCAGTTCGACTGGTCGATCTGTCGCTTGCGGCCGAACTCGGTCTCCAGCGGCTGCACCGAGACGCAGTTGGAGGCCTGCGAGCAATCGCCGCAGCCTTCGCAGACGAGCTCGTTGATGAAGGCACGCTTGGCGGGATCGGGATAGAGCCCGCGCTTGCGGCGGCGGCGCTTTTCGGCGGCGCAGGTCTGGTCGTAGATCACGACCGTGAGGCCCTTGATGTCACGCAGCTCGCGCTGCACGGCGTCGAGCTCGCGGCGGTGATGGATGGTCGCCCCCTGCGGGAAGTAGTTGCCTTCCGGATACTTCGTCGGATCGTCCGATACGATCGCGAGTCGCTTGACCCCCTCGGCCCAGACCTGGTGCGCAATCTGCGCGACGTTGAAGGCGCCTTCGGCCGGCTGGCCGCCGGTCATCGCGACGGCGTCGTTGTAGAGGATCTTGTAGGTGATGTTGATGCCCGCGGCCGATGCCGCGCGAAGGGCGAGAAGTCCGGAATGGGTGTAGGTGCCGTCGCCGAGATTCTGAAAAATGTGCTTCTCGGTGGTGAAGGGCGACTGGCCGATCCAGTTCACGCCCTCGGCACCCATATGCGAGATTAGATCGGTGCGGCGGGTCGGCATGCTCAGGGCCATGCCGTGGCAGCCGATGCCGGCCATGGCACGGCTGCCCTCGGGCACGCGCGTCGAGGAGTTGTGCGGGCAGCCCGAGCAGAAGAACGGCGTGCGCGCGAGCTTGATCTGCGTGCTTGATGTGACGGGATTGTCGAAGGCCTCGAGCCGGGCGAGGCGTTGCTCCAGCACCGGGCTGTGATGCCCGAGCTTGCGCAAGCGTGCCACCAGCGCCCCTGCGACAATGGTCGGCGTCAGCTCGCCCTCGCTCGGCAACAGCGGTGCTCCGCGCTCGTCGCGCTTGCCGGTGACGGTCGGGCGCCTGGACGCAGCGATATTGTAGAGGGTGCGCATCAGCTGGTCTTCGATGAAGCCGCGCTTCTCCTCGACCACGAGCACGTCCTGAAGACCTTCGGCGAAGCGCCTGGCGCCGCTTTCCTCCAGCGGCCAGGTCAGTGCGACCTTGTAGATGCGCAGGCCGAGGTCCTGCGCGTCCTTGTCGGTGATGCCCAAATCGGCCAGCGCCTGGCGCAGATCGAGATAGGCCTTGCCGGTCGCGAGAATGCCGAGCCGTGCCGGCTTGGAATCGAGCACGATGCGGTCGAGCTGGTTGGCGCGGGCAAAGGCTTGCACGGCGGCCATCTTCGGGCCGAACAGACGTCGCTCGGCCTCCAGCGGCGGATCGGGCCAGCGGATGTTGAGGCCGCCAGGCGGCATCTCGAAATCGTCTGGAAGTACGATCTTGATACGCTCAGGATCGCTGTCAATCGAGGCCGAACTCTCGACGGTCTCGCTGATCGCCTTGAAGCCGACCCAGCAGCCGGAGAAGCGCGACAGCGCAAAACCATAGAGGCCGAGGTCGAGATAATCCTGGAGCGTCGCCGGATTGATCACGGGGATCAGCGCCGCCGCGAACACCTGCTCGCTCTGATGCGCCAGCGTCGAGGACTGGCAGCCATGGTCGTCGCCGGCAAGCGCGAGCACGCCGCCATTGAGCGAGGTGCCGGCCGCATTCGCATGTTTGAGCGCGTCGACCGAGCGGTCGACGCCGGGGCCCTTGCCGTACCAGATGCCGAACACGCCATCGACCTTGGCGCCGGGGAACAGGCCGACCTGCTGGCTGCCCCAGACGGCGGTCGCAGCCAGGTCCTCGTTCAGGCCGGGGACGAAGGCGATGTCGTGCTGCTGGAGGTGCGACTTCGCGCGCCACAGCGCGTGGTCGTACATGCCGAGCGGGGAACCGCGATAGCCCGAGATGAAACCGCCTGTGTTGAGCCCCTGGAGCCGGTCGCGTTCGCGCTGCAACATGGGCAACCGAACCAGTGCCTGCGTGCCGGACAGGAAGATCCGCTTCGATTCGAGCCGGTATTTGTCGTCCAGCTCGACCTGCATCAGCGTCATTTCAGGAGTCCTCGTCTCTCGTTCGGCGTGGGGGTTTGCGCTGCGGGAGGGATAGCGGCGGCGCGACGCGAATTGTGACAGTCAAGAGCATGGGCCGGCGAAGTCAATACGGCTAGCCGCATCCGTGGCGCTCCTGCTAGTCATGGCTGCCTGTGGAGGACACCATGGCTGCAAACGCATTCGACACCGAGATTACAGAGACGGCCGAGGCGCTGATCGGGCCGTGGCGCCAGCCGCGCCAGATGCTGCACGCGCAAGTCTATGACGCGCACGCCTCGATCCACGACGATGCCACCGCGCAGAAGCTCGGCTTCAAGGGCGGCACCATCGAAGGCCCGACGCATTTCAGCCAGTTCGCCCCGCTCGGCGCGCGGCTGTGGGGGCAGGCCTGGTTCGAGAGCGGTTGCCTGTCCGCGCATTACCGCAACGCCTGCTTCGAAGGCGAGGAGGTGCAGGCGATGCTATCGAAGCCGCTGCCCGGCACGAGCCAGTGCCAGATCCAGATGGTCAAGCGCGACGGCACCGAGGTGCTGCGGGGCACGGCCTCGGTCGGCGAACCGCATGCGGCGACCGCGCTCGAGGCGCGCCTCACCGAGCTCAAGCCGCTCGCCGATCCCGTGATCCTGCGCGATGTGAAGGTGGCGCAGACGAGCAAACGGCAGGCGGTGCGGATGGCGTTCGACCAGAACATGGGCGACCTCTATCCGTTCTCCCTCAGGCAAAAGCTCGCCGTCATCACCGAGAACTCGCCGTGTTATTCCGGCGCCGACAATCCTTGGGGCAGAGCGATCATCCCGATGGAGATGCTGAGCGTGTTGTTCCAGTACCGCTCCAAGGACGACCCGCTGCCGGCCAAGGGGCCGGCGGTCGGCCTGTTCGCGGATCAGGAGATCAGGCTGATCAAGGGGCCGCTCTTCGTCGACGAAGAGTACGAAATCGAGCGTGAGGTTGTCGCACTCTCCGGCAGCCGCCGCACCGAGAGTGCCTGGATTAAAACGCGCGTGTTCGGCAAGACGGGCGCGGTGGTGGCCACCATGCTGCTCAACATGGCGACGCTGAAGGATTCGTATGCGCCGTATGAGATGGAGTATCGGCAGCTGTACGGCACGGGGCGGTAGCGCTACGGCCTCCGCCGTCATTCCGGGGCGCGCGCAGCGCGAACCCGGAATCCACTTTCCTCGCGTACTGCGGCCCGATGGATTCCGGGCTCGACGCTGTCGCGTCGCCACGGAATGACGGCGAGCGAGTCCGTCGCCGCCCGCTCATCCTTTAAGCAACTGCACGTCGCAAAGCCGTCGCACAGGGAATAAGCAGGCGCCGATCGCCGGCGTAACCTTCTGAGTACGCAGCAAATTCTCTCGCGGCCTGTGCCCCACCGCTATTGTACACAATGGCACGGCGTTTGCAGAACTCCTGGCAAAGAGAGTTCTCGCGGGGGCCTTGAGTCATGTTGAGCTCGACCAAGCCGACACTGGGCGTCATCAGCGCCGAGCCCGAGCCGATCAGGCTCGACTGGCCTGCCACCGCGCTTCTCATCATCGACATGCAGCGGGATTTCATGGAGCCGGGCGGCTTCGGCGAGACGTTGGGCAACGATGTCAGCCAGCTCGCGCGCGCGGTAAAGCCGATCGGCGCGGTGCTGAAGGCGGCACGTGACACCGGCATGCTGGTGATCCACACGCGCGAGGGGCATCTGCCTGATCTGTCCGACGCGCCGCCCGCAAAAGTCGAGCGCGGCGCCCCGTCCTTGCGCATCGGCGATCCCGGCCCGATGGGGCGCATTCTCATTCGCGGCGAGGCCGGCCACGACATCATTCCCGAGCTTTATCCGCTCGACAGCGAAGTCGTGATCGACAAACCCGGCAAGGGTGCGTTCTACGCCACCGAGCTCACGGACGTGCTGGAGAAATACGGCATTGAGAACTTGCTCGTCTGCGGCGTCACCACGGAAGTGTGCGTCAACACCACCGTGCGAGAGGCCAATGACCGCGGCTATCGCTGCGTCGTCATCTCCGACGGCTGCGCATCCTACTTCCCCGAATTTCACGAGATGGGCCTGAAGATGATCAAGGCCCAAGGCGGCATCTTCGGCTGGGTCGCGGACTCAGCCGCAGTCTTGGAGGCAATGAAGACTTCGACCACACAGGGGTAGCATCATGAGCACATTGACGGGGACGGCCGGCAAATCTGATCTGAGCAAGTCCGAGTTCAAGCCGGCACTATGGACATCGGGCGACTGGAACGCGTTCTTCGGCTTCGGCACCAACATCCTCGTCAACATGCTGGTGCTCACGGGCCTGCTGCGCTTCGTTTTGAAGATGCCTGATAGTCTCGTGTTCGGCCGCATCCTGCCCGCGCTCGGGCTGATGATGTGCCTCTCCACCTTCTACTATGCGTATCTCGCCTATCGGCTGGCGCAGAAGACGGGCCGCAACGATGTCTGCGCACTGCCCTCGGGCGTCAGCGTACCGCACATGTTCATCGTCACCTTCGTGATCATGCTGCCGATCACGATCAAGACCGGTGATCCGCTCAAGGGCTGGTCGGCTGGCCTCGTCTGGGTGTTCTTCCAGAGCTTTATCCTGATGATCGGGGGCTTCATCGCGCCGTTCATCCGCAAGATCACGCCGCGCGCGGCGTTGCTCGGCACGCTCGCCGGCGTCTCCGTCACCTTCATCTCGATGCGTCCGGCGTTAGAGATGTACATGACGCCGCAGATTGGTCTCGTCTGCTTCGCCATCATCCTGGTGAGCTGGTTCGGCGGCGTGAAATACTGGCGCGGCATTCCCGCGGGCCTCGTCGCGATCGCGGTCGGCATGGTCATCGCCTGGGGCTCAAACCTGTTCGGCCTCGGTCTCGGTGGGCTGAGCGTCAAGGGAGTCGGCGACGCTTTCGCGAACTTCGGCTTCTCGGTGCCGATCCCGGCGGTGGGCTACGTCTTCTCGGGCTTCGAATTCCTCGGCATCATCCTGGTTACCGCCATTCCCTTCGGCATCTACGACCTCGTCGAGGCCATGGACAATGTCGAGAGCGCGGAAGCGGCGGGCGACGAATATCCGACCACGCGGGTGCTCACCGCCGACGGCGTCGTCAGCCTGATCGGCTGCCTGATGGGCAACCCCTTCATCAACGCCGTCTATATCGGTCATCCCGGCTGGAAGGCGATGGGCGGCCGCATCGGCTATTCGGCTGCGACCGGCATCATGGTGGTGGTGCTGGCCTGGTTCGGCATCATCTCGGTGCTGCTGGCACTCGTGCCCGTCGTCGCGATCTCGCCGATCCTGCTCTATATCGGCATGCTGATCGGTGCGCAGGCGTTCCAGACCACGCCGGTCAAGCACGCGCCCGCGATCGTGCTGGCGCTGACGCCGCATCTTGCCGCCTGGGCCAAGCTCCAGATCGACACGATGCTCGGCTCGACCATGATGGCGGCGACCTCTGTCGGCGGTCTCGCCGCCGACAAGGCCGACGCGGTCAAGGCCGCGGCGATTGCCGCGCTGCCGCAGCAGGGCGTGTTCTATCACGGCTTGGAGGTGATGGGCGGCGGTTCCATCCTCGGCGGCCTCATCCTCGGTGCGATCGGTGTCTTCATCATCGAGCGCGACTTCGAGAAGGCCTCGGCCTTCGCGCTGGTCGGTGCCGTGCTCACCTACTTCGGCTTCATGCATGGCGAAGCCGTCGGTATCGGCGGCGGCTTCGGCGTCACGCCCGCGGTGGCGTTCGCCTACGCGGTGATGGCGGCGGGACTGTTCGCGGCCAGCAGGCTCGGCGCCACCGAGCATTATGCCACCCATCCGGAGATGCACGCCGCGCCGGCGGAGTAGGCATCGGAAAACATGAAACGCAGCCGGGCGATGTCGTGTCGCCCGGCTGCTTCATTTGCTACCCGCCCTTGACCGCGCCCGCGGTCAGCCCGGCCACGATCTGCCGCTGGGCGAACACTGTGAGCAGCAGCACCGGGAGGGCGACGATCAGCGCGGCGGCGGCGAGCGGGCCCCAGCTCAACTGGTCGAACGAGATCATGTTGTAGACGGCGACGGGCAGGGTGCGCGTCTCGCGCCCGGCCAGCACGATGCCGAACACAAAATTGTTCCAGGAGAAGATCACGGCGAGGATGAAGGCGACCGCGATCCCGGGCTTGGCGATCGGCAGGGCGACGTGCCGAAAGACCTGCCACCGCGTGGCGCCGTCGATCAGCGCGGCTTCCTCCAGCTCCAGCGGCGTGGTCTCGAAATAGCCGATCATGATCCAGATCACGATCGGCACCGTCACGACGAGATGGATGATGATCTGCGGCACCAGCGTGCCGAGCAATCCGAGCCACTGGAACAGCAGGAACAGCGGGATCAAATAGGACAGGCCGGGCGTGATGCGCGCGATCAGGATCACGATCGCGGATTTGTGCGCGGCCATGCGCGCGATGCCGTAGCCGGCGGGAACGCCGACGAGCAGGGCCAGCGTGGTCGCGCCGCCGGTGACGATCAGGCTGTTGACGAAATAGGTCAGGAAGCGGTTGGAAGCGAGCACGTCGGCATAGTTCTTCCAGGCGATGCGATCGGGGAAGAACACCGGCGGGTAGGCGGCATTGTCGACCTCGAACTTGAGCGATAGCGACGCCATCCAGAGGAAGAACAGGATCGCCGGCGACACGATGACGAACACCGACAGCCACAGACCGATCCTGCCAATGACCTGACGTAGGTTGATTCGACTTGGGTTGACTTGACTTGGGCTCATGCGCCGCTCGCAATTTCGGTCCACAGCATGCGCTGGCGGGCATAGAGCATCACGGCCGCGAGGGCGACGATGAGGAGGAAGAACACCACCGCGATCGCCGAGCCGTAGCCGAGGTCGTAATAGGTGAAGGCGACGCTGTAGAGATAGATGTTGATCGTCTCCGACGCCGAGCCCGGTCCTCCCTGCGTGATCGCGAAGATGATGTCGAAACTCTTCACGGCGTCGATCATGCGGATCATGCCGGCGATGAACAGGAACGGCATGATCAACGGCAGGGTGATGAAGCGGAACACCTGCCAGAAGCTGGCGCCGTCGATCTGCGCGCTTTCATAAGGCTCGGTCGGGATGGCGGCGAGGCCGCCGAGCACGATCAGCATGACCAGCGGCGTCCATTGCCAGGTCTCGACCAGCACGAGCGAGGGAATGACGGTCGCGGGGTGGAAGACCCAGAGCTGCGCAGGTATCCCGACCAGCGACAAGAGGTAGTTCAGCACGCCGAGCTGCGGGTGGAACATCATGGTCCAGACCAGCGCGATCGCGACGGGGGTCGCCATCATCGGCATGATGAAGATACCGCGCAGAAAGCCGCGGCCGGCGAATTTCTGGTGAAACACGACGGCCGCGAACGTGCCGAGGATCAGCGGCAGCAGCACCGACAGCAAAGTGTAGACCATGGTGTGGCCCACCGCCTCGATGAAGCGGGGATCGCTCGTCAGCCGCAGATAGTTGGAGAACCCGACGAAGGTGGTCGGTGAGCCGACCTTCCACTCGTTCAGGCTCATCCAGATCGTGAAGACCCACGGGAAGATGATGATCGCGAGCACGACGACCAGCGCCGGCACCACGAACGGCCAGTAGGACGGCGGCCGCAATTCCTTCTCCGGCGCGGCATCGGACCGTGCCGCGGCCGGAGTCGATTGTGTCAACGCACTCACGCTTTTTCGCTGCGCTCCAGGATCGGCCGGTACTGATCGTGAGCCTTCTTCAACTCGGTCGCGGGATCGGCGCCCGATAGTGTCGAGGTGAGGGCCGCGCCGACGAGATCGCGGAATTCGGCGACCGGGATCACGACGGGAAGGCCGAGCTTGCTGATCTTGGCGGAATCGATCACCGACTGCAGCCACTCCTTGGGCATCTTCACGCCGTTCTGGACCTCGGGATCGCCGAGGATCGAGTTGCGGAACGGGACGCCGCCGCCGGCCTGCAACAGCCGCGCGCCCTGCTGCTTCGAGACCGCCCACTGGCAGAGCAGATAGGCGGCTTCCTTGTTCTTGCTCGCCGCGGCAATGCCGATGCCGTCGCCATAGGTGGCCGAATATTGCCCCTTCGGTCCGGCCGGCACGACGGTGTAGCCGACCTTGCCGACGACGCGCGAGGCGGCGGGGTCCTCCAGTGGCGGCGCCCAGCCGACGCCGTCGATCCACATCGCCGAACGTCCTTGCGTGAACGAGGCCATCGACTCCATCCAGTTGAAGCCGGCGACGCCTGGCGGGGCGACCTTCGTGAGGAGCGTCTGGTAGAGCTTGGTCGCGGCTACAGCCTCTGGACCGTCGGTCAGGATGTTGCCCTTGGCGTCGAGGAATTCGCCGCCATAGTTGAGGAAGAAGTTGGTCCACAACGTCATGTTGGCGTTGCGTAGGCCCCGTCCGACAAAACCGTAGGTGCCTTCCTTGGTGTCGGTCAGTTTTTCGGCGGCCGCGACCATCTCGTCGAGGGTCTTGGGGACGGCGACGCCCTTCTTCTGGAACAGCTCCTTGTTGTAGTAGAGGATGAAGTAATCGACCGACCAGGGCAGCGACAGCATCTGGCCCTTGTCGTTCTTGGCGTATTGCAGGCCGGCGGCCGAGAAATCGCTCTCGACGAGATCGGGTGCCGTCAGCGTCGGATCCTTCATGAAGGGCGTCAGGTCGGCGAGCCAGCCCCCCTTTTCGAACTGCCGCTTCTGGACGTGATAGCTGAGATGGACGACGTCGAAGCTCGGCCGGCCCGAGGTCAGCTCGATCACCACTTTCTGGCGCTGCTGCTGCTCCGGGATCTGTTCGGATTCCACCTGGATGCCGGTGAGCTCGGTGAACTCCTTGATGTTTTTTTGCAGGTTGTCGCCGCGCGGACCCTTGGCGAGGATCACCTCCAGCTTGGTCCCGGCGTATTTCTTCCAGTTGACCTCGGCGCGTGCCGGTAGTCCGGTCAGGCTGAGCGCGCCAGCCGCGGCGGTCCCCGTCAACAGCGTGCGGCGCGAGATGTTATGGTTGGCCACGTCAAATCCCTCCCTCTGATTCATTTTCTTTGGGAGGGATACTAACGGCCGTGCCACGCCTGCCTAGTCCTAATCTGGGGACTCAGGGACGCACGGCAGGCGTCTCCATCGGCAGGCCGCGCGCCCGCGACATCAGGTAGAGTTCAAGCGCGACCAGCTCGGGCGCGCCGTAATCATAGGCCTGGGCGCGTACGCCGGTCATGCAACTGCGCAACCTTCGCTCGATCGACCCCAGCGTCTGCCACTCCAGGCGGTAGAGCGGATAGCCGGTCGGCTGCCCTTGCGTGATCGGCGCGCCCGCAAGACGCTTGTCGAAATTGTCGTCGTGGCAATTGGTGCAGGCGAGGTTGAGCTGGCCCTCGCGCCGCATGAAGAGGTCGCGGCCCTGCGCCACGAAAGGCTTCAGTTCCGGATCATCGCCAGCCGTGATCGCGACGCCACGGGACTGGTGTGCGACGAAGGCGGACAGCGCCAGGAGGTCGCGGCTCTCGTAGGGCAGCGCCGGCGCCTGCTGATGATTGGCACGGCAGAGGTTGATGCGCTGGTCGAGGGTGACGGGGCGCGCCAGCGCCTTGTCGAAGGCCGGATAGCGCGCCGCGATACCCTTCATGCTGGTCGTTGCATCGCCATGGCAGTCCGCACAGGCCTTGTCGGCGCTGCCGGCCTTCTTCGCCCAGAGCGCCTCGCCGTCGAGCACGAAAAGCATGCCCGGATTGGACGTGTCGTCATCCTGCATCGCGCGCGTGTCCGGCCCCATGAACGAATAGCCGGAGCGGCGCGCGTCCGGCGGAATTTCGCCGGCGAGCAGGGCAGGGGCCGCGGCCAACAATGTTGCCGCCGCTATCGCGCGCCAAAAGATCATTCGACCGTGATCGAGGCCGATGCGGTCGACGAATAGCCGTTGTCGCCGATCCATTCGAATTCGAACTTGCCGCTCTCCTTCGCGACCGTGAAGAAGGAGAGGTATGGGTTGGCCGCGATCGCCGGAAACAGGTCGGCGCGGAAAACTTCGGTGCCATTGTAGCGGCATGTAAAACTCGTGATGATGTCGCGCGGCACCAGCGCGCCGTCCGCGGTGTGGCGGAAGCCGGTCTCCATGATGTGCGAGGTCAGCGTGCGGATCTCGATGACATCGCCGCGTTTGGCCTTTGCCGGAACGTTGATGAGCGCGGCCATCAGTTCATCTCCTCGGTACAGGCGGCCAGCGTCACGACGATGTCGGCGGCGACCTGCCAGAACGTGTCATCGGACATGCGTGCGATTGCCACCACCTTCTGGGTGTCGGCCAGCCGCATGCGGGTCGAGACCTGGGCGCGGCCGGAGGAGGGGTTGAGATAGAAATTACCGATGTTCGGCTGCGGGTTCTTCTCGTTGAAGACGTGGATGCTCTTGACGTAATCGGTCGCCGTCATCGGGCTTGCGACGCTCACCGTCACCGGCACGGTGTTGCCGTTCTCGACCAGCGGCGGAATGTCGAGCTTGACTTTGCCGGTGTGAATCTGGGCTTCGCCGACGACGTTGCGGATCGCGGTGCTGAGCATCGCCGGCGTCGCTTCCAGCGGTCGCAACGTGACGATCGGGATCGTCCCGGCGACCGTCGCGCCGCCTGCAATACTCAGGAATTGTCGTCGCGTGGTTGGCATGAAGCTAGTTCCGAAGCGTTACAAGAAAGGCTACGATGTCTTCGATCTCCGCGGCGGATAATATCGGCTTGCCGGCAAAATTGCGCCCGACCCGGACCAGCCCGTCGTTGCGATAATAGGACGGCATGATGGTCTGCGGGTTGTAGCGCGATGCATCGACCAGCCGCAGCCGCAACTGGCCAGCCGACCACCAGTTCCCGGTGCCGGTGAGATCGGGTGCGAGGTCACCCTGGAACCGCGCCTCCGGGAACGGACCGGAATGGCAGAGGATGCAGGTCGTGGAACGCACCACCACCAGCGCGCGTCCGCGCGCGGGATCGGCCGGCGCGCCCGTGAGCGGCTCGGGGATGGTGTCACCGATGATTTTGTAGCGCACGAGCTCGTCGGCTCTTGCGCCGCAAGCCAGGGCAAGGCCGGCGGCGATCAGCGCCGCGATATGAAGGAATGCTCTAGCCAAAGGTGTCTGCCGTGATGGTTTGAAACCAGCGCTCGGCTTCAGCCGCCTCGCGGGCGCGGAGCTCGCGTGGTGCATCGACCGGGCTGGTCGCGCCGCCTTCGACCTCGGCAAAGATGTCACCCCTGGGCTGGTAGTTGCCGGCGAGCGAGAAGCCGTAGCCGGGCGCGGCGGTTGTATAGCAGACGCCGGTCAGCCGCGGCGTCTCCGGCGCGCGGCCCACGAACAGGTTGACGATGGCGGCGGCGCAGGCCTTGCCCTGTGCGCTCGCGGCCGAGGCCGATTTGGGAATGCCGCCGCCGAGGCAGGCATCGCCGATGACGTGGATGTTCGGGACGAGCTTCGACTCGAAGGTCACGGGATCGATCGGGCACCAGCCGGTCGCATCCGCCGCGCCCGCGATCTCGGCGATGCGGCCGGCGCGTTGCGGCGGGATGACGTTGGCGACATCAGGCGTGTAGTTGCCGAACTCGGTGATGATGGTCCTTGTCGAAGGATCGACCGAGGTGACGCGACCGCCCTGCGACAGCGCGATGCGCTCGATCATGTCGCCATAGAGCTCCTTCCACGCCTTCTCGAACAGCCGCTGCTGCGAAAAATTGTCCTTGGCATCGAGGACCAGCACCTTCGAGCGCGGCTTCTTCGTCTTCAGGTAATGCGCGATCAGGCTGGCGCGTTCGTAGGGCGCCGGCGGGCAGCGCGAGGGATTGGCCGGGATCGCGATGGCGACCGTGCCGCCGTCCGCCATTGCCTCCAGCTGCCTGCGCAGCAGCAGAGTCTGCGCCCCGGCCTTCCAGGCGTGCGGCATTTTTTCGGATGCCGCTTCGTCATAGCCGGGCAGGGCCTCGAAATGGAAGTCGATGCCAGGGGAGAGCACGAGACGGTCATAGGGCAGCGCGACGCCGTCGGTCGTCACGACGCTGCGCCGCTGCGGCTCGATTGTGGTCACGGCCTCGCCGATCACGGTGATGCCCTCGGCGGCGAGCTTGTCATAGTCGAATTGCTGCGCGTCGATCTCACGCAGGCCCGCAATCACCTCGTTGCTGAAGGGGCAGGAGGTGAAGACCGCGTTCGGTTCGATCAGGATGATTTGCAGGTTTTCCTGCGCGCGTTTCAGCGCGCGGGCGCAGGCCGCGCCGCCAAAGCCGCCGCCGACCACGACGATACGTGCTGCCGATTGCGCACGCAGGACCGATGGCCGCGCCAGCGTTGCGGCGGCCGCGGTGATGCCGAGCACGGCATTCCGCCGTGTCACCGGGCGCGTGGTCATCAGGATCATCCAGGCAAAAATGCCGCGGCGGCCGTTGCAGCCGCCGCGGCGTTTCTCAGGCGAAGGTGATGTTCTGGTCGCGCAGCGGCACCGAGCGGATGCGCTTGCCCGTCGCCGCGAAATAGGCGTTGAGCACCGCCGGCGCCGCGACGCCGATGGTTGGCTCGCCGACGCCGCCCCAGAACCCGCCGCTCGGCACCATCACCGATTCCACCTTCGGCATCTCGTTGATGCGCATCGAGTTGTAGGTGTCGAAGTTGGTTTGCTCGATCTTGCCGTCCTTGACGGTGCAGCCGCCGTAGAACAACGCGGACAGGCCATAGACGAAGGAGCCGGCGATCTGCCGCTCCACCTGCGCCGGATTGACGACGTAGCCGGGATCGGTGGAGGCGACGATGCGATGCACCTTGATCTTGTTGCCGTCGGTCACCGAGATTTCGGCGGCGCCGGCGACATAGCTGCCATAGCCCATGACCTGCGCAATGCCGCGATAGACGCCCTGCGGTGCCGGCTTGTCCCAGCCGATCTTCTCGGCCACGGCATTGAGCACCGCCAGATGCTTGGGATGATTGCCCATCAGCTTGCGGCGGAATTCGAGCGGGTCCTGGCCTGCGGCCTGGGCCAGCTCGTCCATGAAGCATTCCATGTAGATCGCGTTGTGATTGACGTTCACGCCGCGCCAGAAGCCGGGCGGAACGTGCGGGTTGCGCATCGCATGCTCGATCAGGAGGTTCGGCACCGAATAGCCGAACGCGGCTTCGCCGGACTGGGCGACGCCCTGGAATGCGGCCGGATCCATACCGTTCTGCAGCGCTTCGGGGCGCAGCGAGAACAGGATTGACTGCCCGGACAGGCGGTAGTGCAGCGCGACCAGATTGTTGTTGGCGTCGAACGCGCCGGTCATCTTGCACTGGGTGATCGGGTGATACCTGCCGTGCGCCATGTCTTCTTCGCGCGACCACAACAGCTTGATCGGCGTGCCCGGCATCTGCTTGGCGATCATGACCGCCTGGCGGACGTAGTCGGTCTGGCCGCGCCGGCCGAAGCCGCCGCCGGGCATCACCTTGTACATGTCGCACTTCTCAGCCGGCAGGCCGGAGGCCTCCAGCACCGCCGCGAAGACGGCCTCGCCGTTCTGCGTGCCGCACCAGACCTCGCATTTGTCGGCCGTGTAGAGCGCGGTGGCGTTCATCGGCTCCATCGTGGCGTGGTTCTGGTAAGGGTAGTTGTAGACCGCTTCGACCTTCTTCGCTGCGCCGGCAATCGCGGCTTTGACGTCGCCGTTCTTGTTGCCGACATAGGCCGGCTGCGAATCGTCGAGGCCCTCGGCCAGCCACTTCGCGATCGACTCGCTCGAGACCTTGGCATTCTCGCCCTCGTCCCAGACGATCGGCAGCGCTTCCAGCGCGGTCTTGGCGTGCCACCAGGTGTCGGCAACGACCGCAACCGCGGTGTCGCCGACCTTGACGACCTTCTTGACGCCTTTCATGCCGGTGATCTTGGCTTCGTCATAGCTCTTCAGCTTGCCGCCAAACACCGGGCAGTCCTTGATCGCGGCGTTCAGCATGCCCGGCAGCTTGACGTCGATGCCGTAGATCATCGTGCCGGTGGTCTTGTCGGCGGTATCGAGCCGCAACAGGCCCTTGCCTGCGATGGTCCAGTCCTTGGGATCCTTGAGCTTCACGTCGGCCGGCGGCGTCAGCTTGGCGGCGGCTTCGGCGACCTTGCCGTAAGTTGTCGTCTTGCCCGACGCCTTGTGGGTGATGACCCCCTTGGCGACGGTGCATTCGGAGGCCGGCACCTTCCACTCATTCGCGGCGGCCTCGATCAGCATCACGCGCGCGGTGGCGCCGCCCTTGCGGACATAGTCTTGCGAGCTGCGGATGCCGCGGCTGCCGCCGGTCGAGAAATCACCCCAGACGCGCTTGCGGGCGACGCTCTGGCCGGGAGTCGGGTATTCGGTCGTGACCTTCGACCAGTCGCATTCGAGTTCCTCGGCGACCAGCTGGGCGAGGCCGGTGAGCGAGCCCTGGCCCATCTCGGAGCGGGCGATGCGGATCACGACGGTGTCGTCGGGCCTGACCACGACCCAGGCGTTGACTTCCGGCGAGCCGTCGGCCGCGCGGACCGCGGCGGGGCCACCGAAGGGGAGATCGAGCCCGATGGCGAGGCCGGCGCCGACAGCGGCGGTGCCGATGACGAAGGCGCGACGGTTCATCTTGGGAGAAACATGCTTGTTCATGGGGCGGCTCCTCAGGCGCTGGCGATCGTGTGGATCGCTTCGCGCACCTGCTGGAAGGTGCCGCAGCGGCAGATATTGGTGATGGCTTCGTCGATATCGGCGTCGGTCGGCTTCGGCTTTTCGGCGAGGAGTGCGGCCACCGCCATGATCATGCCGCTCTGGCAATAGCCACATTGCGGAACGTCCTTGGCGATCCAGGCTGCCTGCACCTTGTGCAGCGTGTCGCCGGATGCGAGCCCCTCGATCGTGGTGATCTTCTTGCCTTCGGCCTCGCTGACCGAAATCCCGCAGGAACGGATGGCGACGCCGTCCATGTGAACGGTGCAGGCGCCGCATTGCGCAATGCCGCAGCCATATTTGGTGCCGGTCAGGCCGGCATTCTCACGGATCGCCCAGAGCAGCGGCGTATCCGGCTCGACGTCGAGCGTGAAGGTTTTTCCGTTGATTGTTAGGTTTGCCATCGCAAGTCCCCTGATTGGCCCAATCCACCGATCGGACTCAGGGCGCAATGTGTCTGGCAAATTGGAACTGTTCAAATCAATAGTCCGAGGGGTGGCCAACAGCGAGGCTGGCATGCGCGGGGAAGAATGTCGG
Organism: Bradyrhizobium sp. 613_E4_N2_2; assembly: GCF_052075995.1. NCBI lineage: Bacteria > Pseudomonadati > Pseudomonadota > Alphaproteobacteria > Hyphomicrobiales > Nitrobacteraceae > Bradyrhizobium > Bradyrhizobium sp. 613_E4_N2_2. Next base: position 6,902,490 of record NZ_CP197234.1, on the reverse strand, counting down.
GAGCGCGGTGTTGCGTTGTGAACGGCGGTGCAAATCCGCAGCCTTTGGTCGCATCGAATTCGTTTGACTATCTGAGGGTATTGTACAACCTTTGGTTTGATGGATCATTAGTCCATCCTAAGGGAGAATCGCCATGGGCCGCATCGTCACGATCGATCTCGAAAAAGTTCTCGCGTCAGGTAACGATCTCAAAGCCAAGTCACCGTCCGGACTCACTACCCACGCCGATCTGCTCAGCCTCGCCAGCGACGTCAGCAAGGACCCGGTCTCCTATCTGAGCAGCGTTGGCGTACAGCTCGACGACCAGACGGCGTCGATGCTGCGGAACAAGCTGGCCACGCGTAGCGGCGGCGTACAGGCCGGTACGATCCATATCGACATCCTCTGATCCCGCATCTGCAGATCACGATGGCCGGCTGACCGGTTCGCCGGGCAGCCGGGATATGGGGTCGTCGGCCATGGCGTTCGGCGCACAATTTTTATTCGATTTCCGCGCGGCCAGGGTGACGCCTACCAATCTCGTTCTGAACGTCACTCTGAAATGCCCGCTCAAATGTTCGCATTGCTGCTTTTCATCTGACATGTTTCACGGCGGGCACCTGTCCGCCGCGGACGTTCATCGTTGTATTCAGCAGGCCGCACAGATCCCGTCGATGGAGATCATCCATTTCGTCGGGGGTGATCCGATGCTGCATGCGGATATCGTTGCCGACGCCGTGGCACTGGCCGCGTCGCTGGGCTTGCGCGCGGGCATCACCACGAGCGCGTTCTGGGCCAAGTCGCCCGCGCGCGCAACGGCGGCTGTTCGGCAATTGCGCGCGGCCGGGCTCACCGAAATGACGTTGTCTTACGACGATCCCCACGCCGAGTTCGTGCCGCTGAATTTCATTGCCAACGCGGTCGCCGCTGCGCGCGAATGCGGCCTGCTGCTTCGGATCGCCGTGGTGGTCGAGGCGGGTTCGAAGATCACCGCCGCCAGCCTGCGCGCCGATCTCGGTCTTCAGGACGAGCCCGGCATCAACATCTATGAGACCGTCGCCAACTCGACCGGTCGCGGCGACGGCACGGACGAGGACACGCAGGCGGGCCGCGTTCACCACGCCTCCGCCTATCGCGGTCCCTGCGAGTCCGTTCTCCACACCGTCACGGTCGATCACGAGGGCGGCATCCGGCCCTGCTGCGGCGTGCTTCCCCATTACGACTCGCTGAAGGTGGGCCACATCGCGAAGGAAGGGATCGAAGCCGCGATGCAGGCGGCCGCGGACGATCCGCTCTACAGATGGATCAGGCTGGAGGGACCCGTCGCCATCCTCGCCGCAGTCACGGCCGCCGATCCCGTGCCGATGCGCGTTGAGGATTTCGACGGCATCTGCACCGCCTGCGACCGCATCTTCCGCTCGCCAGAGCTGCTGGCGCGCGTGCGCGAAGCCGCCGAGGCGCGCCACGGCCAGATCGAGACCTGCGAGATCCTGCTGGACGGACAAGCCGCATCTGCCAACCTCGTGGCCGCACAATGAGCGTCGATGTCCTCTTCTGCTCGGCGCCGGTGATGTCGGTGGTGCGGCCGTCGGCGGCGCTCGGCCTGTTGCAGGCCTTGCTGCGGCAGAAGGGCATTCGGGCCGAGACGCTCTATCTGAACCTGCTCTTCGCCGACCGCATCGGGCTCGATCTGAACGAGCAGCTTGCGGAGAAGTTGCCGAGCCATCTCCTCGCCGGCGATTGGCTGTTCGGCGATTGCCTGGGCACGCGGCCCGGACGGCCGCAGGCGCAGCGCCACCTCAGCGAGCTCAGCGCCGCCATAGAGCGCAAGGGGCTGGACCAGCTCTACGAGATCCGCCGCAACCTGATCCCGTCCTTCGTGGCGGAAGCGGCCGACCGGCTGCTCGAACGCACCCCCAAGATCATCGGCTTCACCTCGATGTTCGAGCAGACGGCCGCTTCGCTGGCGATCGCGGCCGCGGTCAAGGCGCGTGATCCGTCCGTCGTCGTCTGCTTCGGCGGCGCCAATTGCCATGGGCCGATGGGCGCGGTGCTGCTGAAGAACTTTGCGCAGATCGACTATGTCTTCAACGGCGAGGCCGATACCGTGTTCGGGCCGGCCGTCGAGGCAATCCTGCGCGGCGAAGAGCCTCGCGGCCTACCGGGATGCCTGTCCCGCGACCAGCCGGCTGCTGGCGCAGCAGCCGGTCCGACCGCGATGGATGCGCTGCCGATCCCCGACTACGCCGACTATTTCGCGCAACTGCCCTGGATGTCTGAAGCTGCGCGCGTGCGTCCCTCGATTCCGTTCGAGTCCTCGCGCGGCTGCTGGTGGGGGCAGAAGCACCATTGCACGTTCTGCGGCCTCAACGGCGAGGGCATGGCGTTCCGGGCCAAGTCGGCGCCGCGCGTGCTCAGCGAGATCGAGACCCTGCATGCGGAGTTCGGCATCGGCCGCTTTGCCGCGACCGACAACATCCTGGGCATGTCCCATATCGAGGGCGTGCTGGGCAGGCTCGCCGAACGCCCGGCGCACGGCTTTCGCTTCTTCTACGAGATCAAGGCCAATATGGACGAGGCGCAGCTCGAGAAGCTGGCGCTTGCCGGGACGGTCTGGTTGCAGCCCGGCATCGAGAGCCTGTCGGATCCGGTGCTGCATCTCATGCGCAAGGGTGTGAGCGCCTTGCTCAACCTGCGCCTGCTGCGCAATTGCCGCGAGCTCGGCGTCGGGCTGGTCTGGTCGATCCTGTACGGATTTCCCGGCGAGCCACGCGACGCCTACGACGCCGTCGCCAAGATGGTCCCGCTGCTCGAACACCTTCAGCCGCCGGTCGGCTGCGGCCGGATCCGGCTCGACCGGTTCAGCCCCAATTTCGAGCGCGCCGCCGAGATCGGATTCCGCAACGTCACGCCGATGCCGGCCTATGGCGCGATCTACGATGTCCCTGACGAGGATCTCTTCGATCTCGCTTATTTCTTCGAGGGCGACGCACCCGATGCCGCGCGCGAGCAGGATCTGGTGTCGCTCAAGGCCGCGAGTGCGGCCTGGCGTGCGCGCTGGTTCGATCAGCCCTTTGCGCCGCAATTGACGATGACGGCGGTCGGCACGGCGCATCTCGTCAGCGACACCCGGGCATGCGCGCTCCAGCCGTTCTATTGTCCGACACCGGCCGAGATCGCCGTGCTCAATCTGCTGCGCAATCCCTGCACGCGACTGAGCGTCATTGAACAGCTTGCCGATCGTTTGGATGCGGCATCAGTCGAGGCCGCACTGGATGCGATTCTGGCGCGACGGTTTGCGATCGAGATCGACGGCAGAGTGTTGTCGCTCGTCACCGAGGCCGGCCGCGAGATTTTTGACGCCGACGCCCGTGCCGAATTTCCGCTTGGATTCGTTTTGCCACGCGAGCGTATCGCCCCGCCGGAAGAAAACGGGTTGCACGTGGCCCTGATGAACGCCAGCGATGAACCGGCAGGCCTCGAACGGGTGCAGCCATGACCGTCGAAGTCCGCCCCCTCGGCGACAAGTGCAACATCAAGTGCCGCTACTGCTATCAGGAGGGCATCCGCACCGCCGGCAACGTGCCGACGCGTTACGATCTCGACGCGATCATGGCGACGCTGGACAGATTGGCGGAACCCTTCAGCCTGTTCGGCGGCGAGATCATGCTGACCCGCCGGCCCGATCTCGAACGCCTGATGCAGCTGGGCTTCGACCGCCATGGCGGCGTCGGCATGCAGACCAACGGCACGCTGATCGAGGAGCGCGACATCGAGCTCTTCAGGAAATACCACGTGCGCGTCGGCATCTCGATCGACGGGCCGGGACCGCTCAACGATGCTCGCTGGGCCGGCAGCCTGGCGGCGACGCGGCGTGCGACGGCGCGCATCGAGGCGGCGATCGAGACGCTGTGCCGGGAGGGCATGCCGCCAAACGTGATCGTGACGCTCAACCGGATGAATGCCGCGCCGGCTCGGCTCGGCGTGCTGTGCGAGTGGATCGGGTTTCTCGGTAGCCTCGGCGTGCGCAAGCTGCGCCTGCACCTGCTGGAGCAGGACGAAACGGAAGGGGGCGAGGGTCTCGCGCTCACCGCGCAGGAGAACCTTGCGGCCTTGAGGCGACTGCGCCGGCTCGAACAGGAGCTGCTGTCAGTCCAGTTCGACATCTTCGCCGAGATGGCCGCGATGCTTAGGGGCGATGACGCGCAGACCTCATGCGTCTTCCACGCCTGCGATCCCTATGCAACGCGCGCCGTGGTGGGCGTCGAGAGCGATGGCCGGCTCGGCAATTGCGGCCGCACCAACAAGGATGGCGTGACCCATCTGCGTGCCGGCCGCGAGGCCTTCGAGCGCCAGCTCTCGCTTTACCGGACGCCGCAGGCCGATGGCGGATGCGAGGGGTGCCGGTTCTTCCTGGCGTGCAAGGGCAATTGTCCGGGCACCGCGATCGACGGCGACTGGCGGATGCGCTCGATCGATTGCCCGGTGTGGTTCGGCCTGTTCGAGGACATCGAGACCGAGCTTCAGGCGAACGATGAGGTCGCGATCAGCCGGTTGGAGCGCCGGTCCGATCTCGAAGCGAAGATGATCGCCGCCTGGTCGATCGGCGACAATCCGACCCTGCATTCGTTGCTCCAGCAGGCGGACGCACCATGACGTCCGCCTGGCCGACCTGCTGGCTGACCTGGCCCCGTCCTCCGCTCGCGGCCGCGCCGCGGGAGCCAGCCGTCGCCAAGGCAGCGACTCAGCGCATCAGCTTCACCGGACCGCAGGCGCGCGCGCTCTGGCAGCCGCGTCTGGATCGCCTCAGGCATGCGGCGCTAGCGATCGAATTCGAGATGGTGCGCCGGAAGCGCATCCCGGCCACGCTGGTGTGGACTGGCTATGATGGCATCGACGCCCTGACCGAGCGGGCGCGCGCGATTGGCCTGGAGGCCAAGCCGGTCAAGGCGTCGCTTGGCTATGCCGTCGACTGGCCGCTTGAGGCATCGATCGCCGAACCGAAGCGGCTGCTCGACTATGCGTTCCTGATCGGCGCCGCGCCGCTCGACACATCGATCGCCGAGCCGGCGGCGGACGGCCAGGAGCAGGCGGCGATACGGTTCGGCTATCCCGCATGCTGCGCAAGATCCTGGGCGGACCATCTTCGGCGTGGCGGAAGCGATCCGTTGGCCGGCATCCTCGCGCGCGAGGAGAAAGCGGCCGTGCCTGCCCATGTCGCGCTCGCGGTTCTGGGACTGGGGCCGGTGAGACACGGGCCTTGTTCTGCGGACTGTTCCGCTACGCGCGATCGTTCGCGTGAGTTCATCGATCTCGGCCGCCAGCTGGGATTGGCCGCGGAAATGAGTTGGCTCGAAGAGATGGCGGATTGGACGGTGTGTGCGTCGTTTGTCAATGGCGTTGCCGAGATTGCGACGGCCACCTTCCGCTGCACATGGCTGTCCGATGAGGGCACACCGTCGCATCGGCGGCCTCGTCAACGCGCGGCGGCGACGCACCTGGACAAGCGAAAGGCCGCAGCGGTCGAGCCCGCGGACAGCGCCGATATCCTCACCGAACTCGGCGGCGGATTTGAAGCGGCCGGTTTCGAAAACCCCTTCGCCATGCGCTCGCGCTTCAGCACGGTGGTCTGGGAGCAGACCGCTGCGCTGCGCCGCGCGGGATCGGCCGTGCATGTCGGATGCGGCGATGGATTGCTGCTGGAATTGATCGCGCAGACGAGGCCAAAGCTGAGATTATACGGTGCCGAGGAAGATGCCGCGCTAGCTGAAGCCGCGCGCCGGCGCCTCGGTGCGTCATTGCCGGTACTCGGCGGGACCAGCATCGCGGCGATTGCGGCGCTGTCGCGTCTTGCACCTGATGGCGTCGACCTCGCTTTCGTCGATGCGGAACGGCTTGGCGGCCGCGAACCGCTTGCCGCTGTCCGCGCGATCGCGAAATCGGTGATCGTGATCGGCACCGACCGATCGCTGCACCGGCTTGGGGATATGGACACCCTTGCGGCATCGATGGGATTTGCCTTGCTGCCTGGACGCGCAGGGCGCGTCTCCGCGGCCCTCTCGACGACGAGTGGTCGTCCGCACTGACCGGTTCGAAGGAGAGATCGCCATGGACGCGACGTCGATTGACTGGGAACGCACGGCACGACCGCAGGCCGACGGCCACGATACCGCCGTCGCCCTCGGCCTGATCGACACCGAGCCGACGCCGTGGCGGCCGCTGCCGCCGCAGCGTCCCCCGGTGAACGGTGCGCCGGCCATTGCGGATGGCAGGGTTGCCCTGCGCACGGAGGATCCGCTGCTGCCGGCGCCGCGGTTTGTCCCCGACGCGCAAGCCATCCGGGCGCTGGAGCAGGCGCTGCACTACGTCCGCCGCTGGCCGCTCGCTGCGAAACAATGGCCTGATATCGTGCACACCATCCAGTGCTATCACGACACCGAGCAGCCGACCGAGGGGCCCGGTCGGCTCGGCTCGGCCAGCCACTCGGTCGACGCGCGGTTCGGCGTCATCGGCCTCACGGTCAATTGCCCGCTCGCGACCGCGCAGGCGATCGTCCATGAAATGGCCCATCACAAGCTGAGGGCATTCGGCGTCGCCAACGAGAATGCGATCCGGATCATCAGCAATCCGCAGGACGAGCTCTATCCCAGCCCGATCGTGGTCGACCGGCCGCGTCCAATGACCGCAGTGCTGCACGCACAATATTCGTTCATCCACGTCACCCAGCTCGACGTGCACATGCTGGAGCAGGAAGACGACCCGCAGGTTCGCAGCGACATCCGCGCGCTGCTCGCGCGCAATGCGTCGCGGATGGAGCAGGGGTTCGAGACGCTGCGGCAGCACGCCCGCACCGATGCGGCCGGCCGGGCGTTTCTCGGCGCGTTCTTCGCCTGGTGCAGCGACGTCCTGGCGAGCAGCCGGAAGATGCTTGCCAGCGAGCGCGGCTGATTGCCCGCTCTGCCCAGGACCGGGTTCCAGCCCTAAACGCCAGATACGCGGTTTGAGACGACTTTCGGCTGTGATTGCCGGTTCCAGGCCCCGTCGGCGCTGCATTGCGGCGACAGTTTGTCCTTTTTACCGGGGTGCAAGACGAACGCGCTCTGGTACACTGGGACGAAGCAAAAAGGGATTCCATGAACGTACCGCAGCGTTGCAACGTATTGATGCTCTATCCGCTGTTCTTGGCGGAGTCGTTCTGGAGCTTTGGCGAATCCTGCGAGCTGATGGGTGTGAAGCGACCCGCGGCCCCCCTCGGCCTGATCACGGTGGCCGCGATGCTGCCGAAGGACTGGACGGTCCGGCTGATCGACTGCAACACCCAGCCCCTTGGTGACGAGGATCTCGCCTGGGCCGATGTCGTGTTCACCGGCGGCATGCTGCCGCAGCAGGCCGATACGCTGCGCCTGATCGAACTCTGCCGCGCCGCCGGCAAGCCGGTGGTCGTCGGCGGACCCGATCCGACGTCGAGCCCCCATGTCTACGAACGGGCCGACTTCCGGGTGCTCGGCGAGGCCGAAAGCGTCATCGACGAGTTCATCGCGGCCTGGGAAAGCGGGGCCCGCGCCGGCGTCTTCACTGCGCCGAAATTCCAGGCCGACGTAACAAAGACGCCGGTGCCACGCTTCGATCTCCTGAAGTTCGAGGACTATCTCTACCTCGGTGTGCAATATTCGCGTGGCTGTCCGTTCACCTGCGAGTTCTGCGACATCATCGAGCTCTACGGCCGTGTGCCGCGCACCAAGACGGTCGAGCAGATGTTTGTCGAGCTCGAGACGCTCTACCGGATGGGCTACCGCGGCCATCTCGACTTCGTCGACGACAATTTCATCGGCAACAAGAAGTCGCTGCGGCAGTTCCTGCCCCAGCTCGCCGAATGGCAGCGCGCGCACGGCTATCCCTTCGAATTGTCCACCGAGGCCTCGGTCAACCTGGCCGACGATCCCGAGCTATTGGAGCTGATGGGCGCGGCCAATTTCTTCGGCATCTTCGTTGGCATCGAAAGTCCGGACCCTGCAACGCTGGTCGCGATGCGGAAGAAGCAGAACACGCGGCGCAACATCGCCGAGAGCATCCACAAGATCTATGCCGCCGGCATGCTCGTCACCGCGGGTTTCATCGTCGGCTTCGACACCGAGAAGGTCTCGATGGCGGAAGCGATGATCGATTTCATCGAGGAGGCCGCGATTCCCGTCGCCATGGTCGGCCTGCTCTATGCGTTGCCGAACACGCAGCTCACGCGCCGACTCGAGCGTGAAGGCCGGCTGCATCCGGGCCACGATCTGGCGCCGACCATCGGCGCCGATCAGTGCACGGACGGCATCAACTTCGATCCGGTCCGCCCGTTGCGCGACATCCTGACGGACTACAAGCGGGTGCTGGAGCACATCTACAGCCCCGCCGCCTACGCAGGACGCGTCGACCGCCTGATGACGCTGCTCGACCGATCCAGGCAGCGCCCCGAGCTCGCCGAGGGCGACATCCGCTCGCGGGTCGGGGCGATGGAGACGGTGCACCGCGTTGTCACCGCCCTTCCCGAAGCGCGCGGGCCGCTGTGGCAGACCTTCATGAACTGCGCCAAGCGCGACACGTCATCGGCACGGATCGCGGTGCAGATGATTGCCGCCTATGCGCATCTCGGGCCGTTCTCGCGCAAGGTCATCGAAGCCATCGACGGGCGCCTCGCTGCGCTCGATGACGAGACGGTCATCCCGACCGCTGCGACGCTCGACACCACCGCAGCCCGGCACCTGGCCTGAAGGCTTACTTCACCGCCAGCCGCAGGAAGCTCATCACGCTGCCGAGCGCGGCAAAGCCGGCGCCGAGGGCCAGCGCGACGGTTGCGCCGTCGTGGCCGGCAAGCGCAAAGCAGAGGGCGGCTAGCGCCGCGCCCGTGGTCTGGCCCGTCAGGCGTGCGGTCGCGACGATGCCGGAGGCGCTGCCGCTGCGGTGCGGCGGCGCGCTCGACATCACCGCCTTCATGTTCGGTGCCTGGAAAAAGCCGAACCCCATGCCGCAGATCACCATCCGCCAGATGATGTCGGGAATGGCAGGATTGGACGGGAGCATCGCGAGCAATGCCATGCCGAGGCCGAGCAGCACGAGCCCGATGCCGCCGAGCAGGCCGACCGCGTGCCGGTCGGAGAGGCGCCCTGCGATCGGCGCCATGATGCCGACCACCAGCGGCCAGGGTGTCATGAAGAAGCCGGTCTCGACCTGCGAACGCCCGAGCACGTCCTCGAAATAGAACGGCAGCGAGACGAAGGCGAGGCCCTGCACGGCGAACGAGCACACCGCGGTCGCTGCCGACAGCGCGAACATCGGCCGGCTGAACAGGTCGATCGGCAGCATCGGCGCGGGATGGTCGGCATGCCGGCGCGTCAGGATGAAGCCGAGTGCGAGGGCCGTGATCAGCTCGATGCCCACGACAACAGGCGACAGATTGTGCGCGGCGCTGCCGATTCCCGTGATGAACAGGCCGAGGCAGGCGGACGCAAGGACTGCGCCGAGGAAGTCGAAGCCATGATCGGCGCGCGGCGTCTTCGGCAGCATTGCAAAGCCGATCCCGATCGCGACGAGGCCGAAAGGAATGTTGACGGCGAACAGCCAGGGCCATGGGCCGACTGCGAGAATGGCGGAGGCGATCGATGGACCGATGGTGAAGGCGGTCGCGACCACGAGCGCGTTGTGGCCAAAACCGCGGCCGAGCATCCGGCCGGGATAGACGAAGCGCACCAGCGCCGTATTGACGCTCATGATGCCGCTGGCCCCCAGGCCCTGCAGCGTGCGCGCGACCAGCAGGCTGTCCAGCGACCACGCCACCGCGCAGAACAGCGAGGCGATGGTGAACAGGATCAGGCCGCCGAGATAGATCCGCTGGTGCCCGACGATCTCGCCGAGCGCACCGAGCGGCAGCAAAGTGGCCACCAGCGCGATCTGGTAGACATTGACCACCCAGACCGATTGCTCCGGCGTGACGTGCAAATCGGCGGCAATGGCTGGCAGCGCGATATTCGCGATCGCGGTGTCGAGGGAGGCCATCGCCAGCGCGGTGAAGATGGCGGCGATCGCCCAGCGCCGCTGCGTGGCCGGAAGGCCGTCGGCAATGGGATGATCGGGCTCGCGCGCGGCGGCAGGTAACGTGATTGTCATTGCCTGGCGCGTTGCTCCGGCGGCGTGGTGAAAGGGGACTTTCGGCATGTACTACGCCGAAGGCCGCTTCCACAGGCATATGCTTGCATGCTGTGTATGCGCGAAGGTGAGGCGATGCGGCCGGCGGCTGGCGTATGATTGCGCCAGCTGCTGCAATCTTGGGGGATCACCATGCAAATCGTCGTTCTGCCCGGTGACGGCATCGGACCGGAGATCACGGCCGCGACATCGGGCGTGCTGCGTGCGGCCTCCGAGCGCTTCCAGCTCAATCTGCGGCTCGAGGAGCACGCGGTCGGGCATGCGAGCCTGAAGCTATCAGGCACGACGGTACGCCCCGAGCTGCTCGACATCGTCCGCGCCGCCGACGGCCTGATCCTGGGGCCAACCGCGACCTTTGACTTCAAGGACGAGGCGCATGGCGAGATCAACCCGTCCAGGCACTTTCGCAAGAGTCTCGACCTCTACGCCAATGTCCGGCCCGCGCGCACCTATGCGGGGCGGCCCGGCCGGCTCGGCGAGTTCGACCTCGTCGTCGTGCGCGAGAACACCGAAGGGTTTTACGCCGACCGCAACATGGAGCAGGGCAATGGCGAGATGCTGGTCACGCCTGACGTCGTGATCTCGCTGCGCCGGATCACGCGCCTCTGCTGCGAGCGTATCGCGCACGCCGCCTGTCGTCTGGCGATGAAGCGGCGGAAGCATCTGACCATCGTGCACAAGGCCAATGTGCTGAAACTCGGCGACGGCATGTTCCTCGACATCTGCCGCACGGCGGCGAAGGGCTATCCCGGCCTCGAAGTCGACGACATCCTGGTCGACGCCATGATGGCGCATGTCGTGCGCAACCCCGATCGCTTCGACGTCATCGTCGCCACCAACATGTTCGGCGACATCCTGTCCGATCTCACGGCCGAGCTCTCCGGCAGCCTCGGTCTCGGCGGCTCGCTGAATGTCGGTGATCGCTTCGCCATGGCGCAGGCCGCGCACGGCTCGGCGCCTGACATCGCGGGGCAGGACGTTGCCAATCCGGTCTCGCTGATCCTGTCGACCGCGTTGCTGCTGGCCTGGCACGGCGAGAAGAGCGGCGCCGTCCGCTACGAGGAAGCGGCGCGTGCGATCGAAGCCGCGGTGGCGAAAGCGATCGGCGAGGGCAGAGCGACGCGCGACGTCGGCGGCAAGCTCGGCACCATCGCGGCAGGTGCTGCGATCGCGGAGATCTTGCAGGCGGAGTGAGCCATCGTCGCGGATGCCTGCGATTTTTTTGGGGGCCAACACAAAAACTCGAAAAACAACCCCATGCACAGTAGCAGGCTCCTTGATCGATAAGGGATTTTCGGAGCGCGTCGCGACGACCTTCGTGACAGTGATCACGTTGACCCGTCGGGCAAAACACTGGCATGATGCTATCGTGCCAGCGGTCGGGGACAAGGGCGCATTCTCATCATGCGCGACGTCCGTTTCCTGACGTCCAGTGGCCCGTCTCCTCTGGCCCGCTTGAGCCAGATCAAGACTCACCCCGCGGCGCCGCCGGACCTTTCCATCAACGCATCCATGGAAAGGGCGGCCCATATGACAACCCTGCTCAGGGAAATCCGGGATACACCTCTGCTCTGGATGCTGGTCTTCGTGCCCATCGTGCTGGTGGCGGACGCGGTCGCCCCGCATTCCCACACGCTGCTGTTCGTGCTCGCCGTGCTTGCGATCGTGCCGCTGGCGGCGCTGCTCAGCCACGCCACCGAAGCGGTCGCCGCCAGAACCGGCGATGCCGTGGGTGGACTGCTCAACGCAACGCTCGGCAATCTGACGGAGCTGATCATCGCCATCACGGCGCTGCGGGCAGGCGAGTACATGCTGGTGAAGGCCTCGATTGCCGGCGCCATCGTCACCAACGCGACATTCATGCTCGGCGCCTGCCTGCTGCTCGGCGGCCTGCGCTACCACGTGCAGGAGTACAACCGTGCCGGCGCGCGCCTGTCGTCCGGCCTGTTGCTGATGGCGACAGTCGCCCTGCTGGCCCCCTCGGCAGTCGCCGACCTCGAGCATTTGCCGCAGGACGGAGGCGTCATTCACAAGCTTAGCGTCGGCATTTCAGTCCTGCTGATCGCGGCTTACGCGCTTGGCCTGTGGTTCTCGCTCGGGACGCACAAGGAATTGTTCGCAAGCGCCGATCACGGCGAGCAGGAGGAAGCGCACTGGCCGATCGGGCTAGCCGTTGGGACGCTGCTGGCCGTCACCGTGCTGGTGGCGCTGGTGAGCGAGATCTTCGTGGAATCGGTGCAGAAGGCGGCGGAGACCTTCGGCATGAGTCCGGCTTTCGTCGGGTTCATCATCGTTTCGCTGGTTGGCGCCGCTGCCGAATTTGCAGTTGCCCTTGCCGCTGCGCGCAAGGACCGCCTCGACATGGTCGTCAGCATTGCGCTCGGCAGCGCCTCCCAGATCGCGCTGTTCGTTGCACCCGCGCTCGTGCTGCTCAGCTATGTCGTGGGACCGACGCCAATGAACCTTCAGTTCTGGCCTGGCGCCGTCACCATGGTGATGATCGCAACAGTCACGGCGACCTTCATCACCACCAGTGGACGCTCGGCATGGTTCGTCGGCGCCCTGATGATCTTCATTTATGCGGTGTTTGCGCTGACGCTGTATGTCGTCCCGCCGGCGGGCGAGGGATGAGGTGCACTCGCCCGCGGGCACAGGGGTGAATTGGCTCATCGGAGAATGGCGGCCCGTGGCGAGCCATCCTCCGAAGCGGCGAATACGTTTCCCGCTAGTAGGCCCAGTAGCTGCCGGTGGGCGGGCAATTGTCGCCGCCGTAGCCATAGCCGTAGTTGCCGCCGCCATAACCGTAATACGATGCGGCCGGGTAGCCATAGCCATAGGCGGGATAACCGCCAGAGTAGCCACCGTAGTACCCGCCATAGCCGCCGTAATAGGCGCTCCGCGCGATTGCGCCGCCGACGACCGCGCCGGCGACCACACCGTAACCGAGGCCGCGATAGCCGTAGCCGCGATAACCCCAGCCGCCGCGGTAGCCCCAGCCGACGCCGCGATAGCCGTAGCCGCCGCCGCGCCAGCCGCCGACCCAGCGCACTTCGGTGGTGGTCTGATCGACCATCGATTTCATCGTCGAAAGATGCGTCGGGATCGGCCCGGCCTGAGCGATTGTGCCTGATAGCAGGGCGCCGGCTCCGGCGAGAACGAAGGTACGCAGGGAATTCGAGGATGTCATGATCGATCATCTCCTTGGCTTACGGGCGGCGCTTTCTGCGCGGCCGTACCCATTCCGGGATGGCAATGCCGCGGCGGGTTTGATCCAGATCAAGCGTCGACGGCGTATCCGGCCTGGACCTCGACGGGATCAATGTGCGATGCCGTCGGTAAGCACGCGCAGGCTCGTGGCGGGCGACTACTTCAAGTCGACCGTATCTTCCGCGATGATTTCTTCGTCGAATCCGGTCGTCCGCAACACGCGTACCGCGGCACGTTTGGCGCCGGCGAACTGATTGCGATCGACGTCCACCTCCGGGGTGGGACGACTCACTGCGATCGTGTCCCACGTCGACTTGTTGTCCGGCTTGACCTGGACCGAGTAGGTTACGCCGGCGACGGGCTGCAAACCGCCGAGTTGGTCGATCCTCAATGGCCGCCGGCTGGCTGCTGCAGCCCCGGCAAGCTCAAGTCCGAAGGTGGCGCCTGCGGTCGGCCCGGAGGGTGCCGCCCCGGCCTCGTACCGGCTGATCTCCTTCCCCTTGAGCTGGAGGCTTACCGACTTCATGCCGCTCACCCGCGGAAGGTCCGCCTGAATCAGACCGACTTCGTTCGGCCGGTCGGGTTCAGCAGATGACCGGCGGATCACGACTGGCTCACGGTAGACTTCCTTGCCGGTGCCGTCGTAGGCTACGAGTTCCACGTCCTTGTCGGTGGCGGCGTCCGACGCGATGGTGGAGACCGACGGGTTCACATACATGATCTTGCCGTCACCAGCGGTCTTGTTGATGGTGGCGACGACGTGAACGAATGATCCGGTCTTGATTTCGGTCTTCATCGGATCCTCCTAGGCGACCGGCGGACCGAGGGCGTCCTCTTCCAAAAGCCGGGTCATTATCGCCTGGTAAGTGTACGCCGATAGCCACTGGTTGTCTGCATAGGTCATCACGTCGTGATATGTGAGCCCCGGCAACGCAGCGGCCGGCAGGCCGAGTTCGTGATCCCCGGTGTCGACACCGACATATTTGTTGTCCGGCTTGCTGATACAGCCGTTCTCATAAGGGAATGTCGGATCGCTCGCGTCCTGCGCGGCGGGGGGAAATCCCGGATGAAACCGGCCGAACGTATGTCCGAGTTCGTGAGCACCGTACCAGTCGGCGTACGACGCGTCGCGATCGCCGGCAAATCCGTTCGGCACGCCCGCGGGTCCGGAAGCGACGGTGTCCGGCTGGGGCGTGCCCGGAATCGCGAACGCCTTTCCTCGCATGAAGTTGTTGGACGCGTTATCGTCGACGAGACCGTAATAGTGCGTGCGCGGGTCGACGCCGCTGCTCACCTCGCGGCTTCGCAGCGCGGCGATCTGGGCATTGGCGAGATCGACCGTCGAGTCGTCGAACGGTGCGGCAAAATCCGCGTCCACCACCATGTGGGACCATTCGAGCGCGGCGACAGGATAGGCGCGATTGAGAAACGACCTGAGATACGAAAAGTGGACCGCAGCGGGTGTGACGGTCGTCGTGCCCGCTTTGTATCGAAGGCCGATCACCCGGATGCGCAGCGGCGGCGCCGCCGCGAATGTGACGGGCGCGATGTTGAACGCCGCCGCCGGAAGGTCGCCGCCTCCGGGCTGAAAGATGCGGCTGATGCGCAAGTTGAGTGTGCCCGCGCCGATGGCCGCGGCCGGCAGGCGGAAGTTCAGGCTCTTGTCGATGTCTTCCCGCTGTTCGCGGAGACTGAAGGGCGAGCCCGGGTCTACCCGAAGCGAGTTGAGGGCCGGGAGGAACGTGTCGCCTCCGCCGCTCCGGCTCCACGCAATTTCCGCGGTGATCTGACCGGGCTGCGACACCGAAGTCGGCTCAAGATAGAGGCGAACGAGCGTCGCCTTATCGGCGACCAGCGGCACCGAATTCGTCACGTCCTGAACGCACTGGACGATCTCGACGCCGCGCACCTGCACGCCGGTCTGCGGCTGAGCGAGGCCGAGCGGGCGGCGCTTGCGAGGTTTGAGTCTGGGAACGCCCGAGCCGCGATGCACGCACATCATGCACATGGTGTTGTTCCGGCTTTGATGACCCGTAACGCGAGCTTCGCTTTGTCGCGTGGACTTTAGGTCTACATTGATACTATACTACTCGCTATAATTGAACAAAGCCAACCCTGCGGATCGGTCATTTGGACGCAGCGCGGTTGACATAGCCTGTTGTCGGAGCCGGTTGCGAAAGGCCCCCGCACAGCAAGTTCTGCGGCGAATTATTTGCGCGGAGGACGTTCGATGCTGCATCGCTTTCAGTCGCGTGGGCTCGGCGCGGCAGCTGCTCCGCAGAGCACCGCGCCGCCACGTTCGGAGTTCGAGCCGATCGAGGACATCCGCGCCTCGTTCATCGACAAATTCCAGAGGCGGCGGATCGAGGCCGGCGAGAAGCCCGCCGCCCTGAGGCGCAGCCTGAACGGACAGCCGATCGACGAGCCGGACCATCCGCGCTGATGGCCTCGCGGCAAGTCTCGTGCGACGCCTCCGTTTTTGGACAATCCCTTTTGATATCGAGGTCAGACGATGATCGATCCAAACGCAATTGCAGCGTTGAAAGTCTATCCGCCCATCGGCGTCGCCCGCGTTGGCAACGCGCAAGGCGCCGGCGACTACGTCATCGGCCCCGAGATGATCGGCGGTGCGTCGACCTTGCCCGGCACGACGCCGGAACAGCCGGCTCGCTTTGTCGAGGACTTTCGCACCGCGAACGGAGAGATCAAGCGGCAAGCCGCGCGCTTCCGCATCTACGCCCACATGAAGGACGGCAGCGTGCAGGAGGTGACCGCTGCATCCGCGAAGATCGAGTGGCGCGTCTGCATCGCAAACCTCAAGGCCGGCTGGTACGAGTTCAACCAGGCAATGGACCTCGGCCCGCTGAGCCAGAACGCGTTGCAGCGAAATCGCGAGCTGGTTTTGCCGGACGCCAGGTGGAAGCTCGACATCACGCCAACCCCGCGAAGCATCGCGGGGCAGGGGGCTGGCCCGATCAGGCTGGACGATGGCGCGTTCTGGGCTTCGCCGGTCTATCTCGGCGAGCTTCGTACCGATGAGGAGGGGCGGCTGATCTTCCTCGGCGGCAATGGAGTTTCGCGGCCTTTCCGCAAAGGGACCCGGCCCCTGACTTTCGCCAACAATCCAGGTTGGCACGATGACGTCAGCGACGGGCCGGTGCGGGCGCAAGTGACATTTGCGGGGCATGCACCGATCGATGCGGAGCCCGGCTATGTCTGCGTTACGCCGCCGAATTACGCGCCGGGGCTGTTCGGTCTCGTCACGATGGACGACGTGGTGCGGGAAGTGTTCTACGACAAGGGCTGGATTCCACGACCGGTCAAGACCTCGTTCGTCAACGACGTGCAACCAATCTTTCAGCGCCTGACCGGACTGCAATGGGTCAACCACGGGCTCTTCGTCGTTCATGGTTTTGGCTCGCCGCTCGACGCGCAGAATGCGCAAGTCCTCGCCAAGCTCAACGACGCGTCTGCTGCGAATGCGGCGTGGCGCGCGGCCGTGCTGGCGTTGTTTCGCGATCCAGGCGCGAGCGGCGCACTGATCGAAGATCAGATAGCGCAGGTGTTCGGCGATGCGGTCGACCAATTCTTCGAAGGTCCGCCGAAGCCTTCGAATTCGCTGCTTGCCGTGACGAAGACCCAGTACGCGCACCTCAAGCGCTGGGCTGCTGGAACATTCGACGCCGACGGGCCGTCGCACCAGCCGCCGCAGGCGCAGGACTTCGATGCCCTGCCTCCCGAGGTCCAGGTCAAGCATCTCGAGCGCGCATCCTTGCACGATTGTCTCGGCGGCCCATTCCATCCCGCGATGGAGATGACATGGGTGATGCGGATTCCGCTGATGTGGGCATCGGCGTATCGGCTGAAGGTCCTGGCCGGTGAGCAACCAGCGCGGCAGGACTTCGGGGGTACTCTCACTCCGGCGGTCTGCACCGGCGCGAATGGTCCGCACGATGGTGTCGCAGCCGGCTGCCTCACCCGCTTCCTTGGCGTGCCGTGGCAGACTGATCATACCTCGTGCAATTCGGCGGCCGACTACTTCCCGTCGACGTTCCTGTCGATGCCGACGTTCTGGGGACCGCGTGCCCCGGATCAGGTTCTGGCAGACGGAAACTATCTGCGTGCGGCCGCCATCGCGCCTCTCGGCCAGGCGACGCAACAGCAGACCTTCAAGCACCTGATGAACCGGGTCGACTGGTTGCGCGACATCCGCGGCAACGATTACTATGACCGCCTGTCGAACATGATTGCGGAATGGTCCGAGCTCGGCATGGTGTTGCCGGTGAAGAACGCGCCTGCATCTCTGCCGGTGCAGGATCTGCGGGTCGAGCAGGGACGCCGCGACAGCAGCGGGCCGATCGATGTCACGGCCGATCCGAAGTACCACGCGGCCGAAGACATGGAGAGCCTTTTCTTGCCGCAGACGACGGCAGGCCTGGCGCAGCGGCGCGGTGCACGCAAGACGGCTCCCCCGCCGAAGCGGACCTATCGCCCGGGCGAGATCTGACCTTGGACGTGCTGCGCACCGACTGTCTCGTGGTCGGCGCGGGGCCTGCCGGCTTGACCGCCGCACGCCTGCTGGCCCTTAGGGGCCGCACGGTCATTGTCGCAGATTCCGGCGTCACGCCGACGACGCGGCTTGAGCTGCTTGCTCCGGCCTCGCTCGTCACTGTCGCGGCGGTGGGACTTGAACATCTGCTCGACGATCCGGCGATCGCCCGAGCCTGTCTCGGGATTCGACGAACACACCGTTCGGGCGCGTCGGACTACGAGGACTTTCTGCGTCATCCCTGCCGCGTCGGGTATGTGGTCGATCGCGGCCGTTTCGACCAGCGCCTTCGCGACGAGGCTGTCGCCGTCGGGGTTACATTTTACGGGCTGCGCGCAATCGGCGTCACGCCGGACCGCGGCGTTATCTGTCGTGCGAGCGATAGCGCTCGGACGAAGCTCGTCCTTGCGGAGATCGTTGTCGATGCAACGGGGCGCGCCGCCGCGATTGCGCGGCGCCGGGGCGCGCGCGTGGCCGCCCGGGATCGCATGGTCGCCGAACTGGTCGAGGATGCGGCTGACGGCGCGACGGCCGGTTCCGCATCGTGGCTCGAATACAGCAGCGATGGACCGACCTGGTCTTACCGCATCAGTGGGCCGCGAGGGCGTGTGCAGACTTGGCGCATTCGCAGATCCGGCACACCGGCTGGAGATGCGCTGCTCAGCGTGGACGCGTCGGCTTGCCTCCTCTCGGAGGCCGCGGGCGAAGGTTGGATTGCAGTGGGCGATGCGGCGATGGCGTCGATCCGATTGCCTCTCAGGGGCTGTTCAACGCATTGTCGTCCGCTTTGGTCGCGACGGGTGCGCTGTTGTCGGCTGATCGGCTGAGCCCGACCTCGGCGCGATTGTATTCCGACGCGGTCGCCACAACATTCCTTCACTGCGAAGCAGGCCGTATCAGCGTCTATGGCACCATGCCTCCGGCGCCGCAGTCATGGGCCGATCCGGCAAAAACGATCGCGCAATGAAGCATGATTTCGCAGGCCGATCGGGCTCCGAAGCCCGCTCCACGCTTTTCGGGATGATCCTCTAACCCTGCAGCCGGGGAACGAGACGTGTCGCGTTCCGATGGCCGATCGCATCGAGATCGTCTGTCGAGAGGCCAAGCTTCTGCAACTGCGCGAACTGGCCAAGGCTGAAGTACGGATAGTCGCTGCCATAGGTGATCTGCGAGGCGGGCACGAGCTTGAGCAGCGCGGCCATGGACGGCGCGAAAGTCGCATTCGCGGTGTCGTAGTGAAGCCGGCGTAGTTCGCCTTCGATTCCGTCCGGCGCAAACTCCTTCAGGTCGGGCCGCGCCCCATAGAATGAATTGATGCGCCCGGCCATCATCGGTATCGTGCCGCCGGCGTGCGAGAATAGCCATTTGATGTCGCGGTGGCGGGCGAATGCGCCGCTGAGCAGAAGGCTCGTCACGGTCCGTGTGGTGTCGTGCGGGACTTCGATCACCGCCGGGAACGTGCCGACACTGAGCGCGCTACAGCAACTCGCGACCAGCGGATGCACATAAACGACCGCCTTGCGACGGTTCAGCTCCTCGAACACCGGCCTGTAAGCGGCATTGCCGAGCCATTTGTCGCCGTAGCTGCTTTGCAGCCCGATCCCGTCCGCCTTCAGCGTGTCGAACGCATATTCGATCTCCCTGAGCGTGGCATCGACGTCCTGCATCGACAAGGTCGCGAACAGGCCGAAATGGCCCGGATGGTCGCGCATCATGTCCGCCGCGTACTCGTTGCAGGCGCGCGCGAGCCGGCCGGCTTCCGCCGGCCCGAGGTCGAACCACACGCCTGGCGTGGAGGCGACCGACAGGATGCCTGTGCGTATGCCATTGCGGTCCATGTCCTCGACGAGCTTCTCGCGGGTCCAGGCCACCTGGCCGGGAAAGTGCGGCTGCTTGCGTGCGTCTTCGTAGCCAAGCCAGAGCTTTTGATACTCAGGCGGATAGAAATGAAGGTGAGTATCGATCAGCGCCGGCTTGGTCTGTCCGTGCACCGCAACGGCGGGGACGGCCGCGGCCAGGCCAAGTGCACCAACGCCCGCGAGGAAGCCGCGGCGCGACGAGGGCGGGCCGTAGCAGGTGGGGCAGGCGTGATGCCCTCGAGATTTTTGATCCCATTTGTTCATGTTGCACGTCTCCCGTGACGAACTGGCAAAGCCAAGGCCTGTGGTGCTTCTATCGGCAGAACGTTTCGTCCCTCCGCTGTCTGTGGTGCGGCCGCAGCGGGGCAATGATTGTTGGGGATTGGAATACGCCGATTTTTCGTCGCCGAACGATGCCTCGCGTCACGCCTGTGCATCGCCGCAACTTTGTGTGAACGCCTCTCCAATTCTCCCGCGAGATGCTCCCTGATGTCGCGAGGTTGACCCGTCGGGCGAAACACTGGCAAAATGCGATGGCGGCGAAGATTTGCGATGACCGCAATCACTTTCAGTGAGTGGATCGATGAAGTCTGACAGGGATGGCATCAACCTCGCGGCCAAGCCAAGCGGAACGGGTTGCGCGGAATGCTCGGCTGCTGGCGGATGGTGGTTTCATCTTCGCAGATGTGTCGAATGCGGTCACATCGGCTGCTGTGATACGTCACCCAATCAGCATGCAACGAAGCATAACGCGGCGACGGGTCACCCGATCATCACGAGCTTCGAGCCGGGCGAACGGTGGTTTTACGACTATCGCACGGGACAGCCCTTCGCGGGCCCGAAGCTGCAAGGCCCGCACGCGCATCCGTTGGACCAGCCGGTGCCCGGGCCGGACGGCGCGGTGCCTCCGGACTGGCAATCGCTGCTGCATGAATAGGTCGCAGCCTCTGGCAACTGGTCCATAGCAGACGAGCGCGTTTAGCAGCGGGGCTGCTTCCGGGCATCGCGCGTGAACTCACGGGCGGACGTCTTGCGCGAACTCTCGGCACCCGTGAATCCCCCATTGGAACCCTCACTGGTGTCCGTGACGCCGGATCAGCGACATTGCAAATGCAACGCGATCCTCGCGAAGATGAAATTCTCACGCAACGTAGCATCGAGATATTGCCCTCCCGACGTTCTGCAGGAGCCTCATTGCGCGTGAGGACTACAGATCGTTTGCATCGATCGCCGCCGCCTCAGCCGGGCCTTCGCGGATATCGAAAGGAGAACGCCTGTGCAGCCTGCTCTCGACCATCCTGCTCCACGCCATATTGTTCTATGCCTTCACCACCGACCGACATCGAGGTCACGAGAAGGGATGACGGCACCCTGATATTGCGATCGCGGATTATGCTCGCTGGAGTGAGCGGGACGATTTGCGCATACCTTCCCCACTGGGCTCAGGAAACGCCGGACCGCGTCTTTCTCGCGCAACGAACCCGCGACAATGCATGGCAGTCGATCAGCTATGGCGAATTCTGGTCTCGAGTGCGCTCGGTCGGGCAGGCGCTGATTGATCGGGGTGGCGCAGCGGGCGATACGCTGGCCATCCTGTCCGGCAATTCGATCGAGAATGCGGTGATCCAGTTCGCCGCGATGTCGATCGGTCTGCAGGTTGCGCCGATCTCGCCAAGCTACAGTCTTCTGCCAGGTGGCCTCAGCCGCATCGAAGACATCGCGAAGGTCCTCACGCCGAAGTTTGTGTTTGCCCAGAAGGCGGATCCCTTCGTGCAAGCCCGTGCCATCCCCGGCTTTGCGCAGGCCGAATGGATAACGGCGGAAGAGGCGGCGGATACCACGCCGCTGTCGGAGCTATCCGCCGCGACACCGGGTCACGCGTTTGAGGCGGCGTTCGCAGCACTCGGACCGGAGACCGTCGGCAAAATCCTGTTCACGTCGGGATCGACCGGCTCTCCCAAGGGAGTGATCAATACCCATCGCATGATGTCGAGCGTGCTGCAGATGGCCGCTCAGGTCACGCCGGTCTCGCAGCCCCTGGTTCAGATCGAATGGCTGCCCTGGCATCATACCATGGGTTGCAACGTCATACTGAATGGGATTCTGAAGAACGGCGGCTCTCTCTATATCGACGATGGCCGACCGACGCCCGAAGCGTTTCATCGAACAATCGCCAATCTGCACGACGTCTCTCCGACGGCCTCATTCAATGTCCCAACCGGTTACGCGTTGTTATGCGCCGCGCTCGGCGAGGATCCAGACCTGAGGCGGAAGTTCTTCCATCGCATCGACAGAATGATTTTCGGGGGCGCGGCGATCCCGGCGGCCGTAATGGCAACGCTTCAGGAATATGCAATCGAAGTCCGCGGCGAGCGAGTTCCGATTTTGGCCGGATACGGCGCCACGGAAGCCGGGCCGACCATCTGCGTGTCTTATCGACCGTGCGAAGCGCCGGGAGAGATCGGCTTGCCGGCACCCGGCATCGAACTCAAGCTGGTTCCGGCGATGGACGGTTACGAGGCGCGGGTCCGTGGCCCGAACGTCATGCCCGGTTATCTCGGATTACCCGAATTGTCTGCGGCGGCATTCGACGAAGAGGGCTTCTATCGGGTAGGCGACGCGGTCTCGTTCATCGATCCCGCCGATCTCTGCCGCGGCCTGAGGTTTTCCGGGCGTCTCTCGGAGAATTTCAAAATGATGACAGGCACGTGGGTGCTCGTCGGCGAGCTGCGTGCCGCCATCCTGGACCGGATGGGCGGCGTGCTGCAGGATCTGGTCATCGGAGGCGAGGGCCGCGATTCTCTCGTCGCGCTGGTATGGCTCAATCCGGACCGTGCAAGGCGACATGCTAACGGCGCAGCAGGCGCGGATTCCGGTGACACCCTTTCATTGGATTCCGGCGTTCGCGCATACGTCCATCGGGTCTTGACCGAGCATAACCTAGCGGCAGCGACCAACGCGCGGATATCGGCCGTTGCCATCCAGATCCAGCCGCTGTCGCTCGCGGCAGGCGAGACAACGGACAAGGGCTACATCAATCAGCGCGGGGTCCTGAAGAACCGTTCCGCCATTCTCGACAGTCTCTATAGCGGAGCAGCCTCGCCGCACATCATCCGGCTTGCCTCTCATCCACGCGCGTTGTCGACGGCAGGAAATGCAGTCACGTCGACTGATGCATGACCAGAGAGCCCGGCCGCCGACCTTCCGAGCGTGTTTCTTAAAGGGACCGCCTCTGCGTCATTGACGGCGGCGACGCCAGTAGATTTGGACGAGTGTGCGGCGAACGCCGCAACCCCAACGCGCCGCCGCGGCGATGCCGCAGCCGGCCCTGCCTTTCATTCAACCCGCGAAGCCCAAATTCTCACCATTGGCCTCGGCTTGCTCATTTCGGCGGCTTGGAATATGTATAGACATGCGGTCCATCATCGCGGCCGCAACATCACGTCAGTCAACACCGAGGTCGGCCCCGATGTGATCCTGATGGACGAGCCGTTCGGCGCTCTCGATGCCCAGACCCGTATGGTGATGCAAAGCGATCTCCAGACGTTGTCGATGGAAGCCGGCGCCACCGCTAGGTCCAAAGTCAGAGCGCAAAATAGACGGTCATCGCTGTAACGATCAGGCCCAGCACAACGGCGAGCACCAGTTCTGTCTTGATGCCGCCGGCGGAATGAGATTGTGCGTCGTCAATCATTCGGCCAGTCCTGATGAAGCGAAAGAGCGAAATCACGATGATTGCGATCCCGATCGCGATCAGCGCGAGGCCGTCATAGTGACTGAACGCTCCCGTGAAGCGATCGAATTGCAGTCGGGACCCGATCTCCGTCCTGTTGGCTTCAGCGATAGTTCGGACGAAGAGGTTGAATTTCTCGACGACAAAGCCAAACGCGATGATTGCGATGCCCGTCCTGACCCAGGCGAGAAAAGTCCGCTCGTTTGCCGCGTGGTCTGAGTATCTCTCAATCATCGAGACCTCTCTGGTTGCTGTCGATGGGGTTCGTCGCGCGCTATTCCCGCAGGAGCGGAGCGGCGGGGCGCAATGTATGCGAAGCCAGGGCAAGCCCTCAGAACTGATACCGCCGCAGCCCCCCATCCACCGGGATCACCGTCCCCGTGATGTACCGCGCCACCGGCGACGCCAAAAACACCGCGAGCGCTGCCAGATCCTCCGGCTCGCCCCAATAGCCGACCGGGATTTCTTCTTCGGCAAAGCGCTCGCGATAACCCGGCGGATAGTTGCGGCGGATCTGTTCGCTCATGATGCGGCCGGGCGGGATGCAGTTGATGGTGATGCCGTGCTCGCCGATCTCGCGCGACAGGCCCTTGGCCCAGGCGTGCACGGCGGCCTTGGCGGCGAAGGCGGCGTTGAGTCCCTCCGGCTCGGACTTGCCGGTGATGTTGACGATGCGGCCCCATTTGCGTTCGATCATCTGCGGCAGCAGCGCATGCGCGATGCGGCGGTAGCTGGTGAAGTTCAGCGCGATCGCCTCGTCCCATTTGCTGTCGGGCGCATCGACGGGAAGGGGGCGGCTGCCGCCGGCATTGTTGATGAGGATGTCGACATGGCCGAGCTCCTTTTGCGCAAAGGCCGCGATGTTCTCCGCGGCGTCCTTCGCCATCACGTCCTGCTCGAACGACGTGATCAGGCCGGAGCCGACTTCCTTCACCAGCTCGGCAAGGAGATCAGTGCGCCGCGCCACGCCGACGACGCGGACGCCTTCGGCAGCCAGGCCCTTGGCGATGGCGCGGCCGATGCCGATGCTCGCTCCTGTCACGACTGCGGTTTTCGATTTGAGCCCGAGGTCCATGGTCACACGCTCTCTTGTTTGCTTTTTGCTTCTTGTCGTTCGTTTCCTGCCCGTCCCGCCGGCTTCGCGAATTGCCTGAGCGGGACGAGCAGTGGTAACCAAGAGCCTCGACGAAGGAAACACGAAAAAGAAAAGGCGTTGAGCAATGGTCTGGGATCCGCAGCAATACCTGAAATTCTCCGGCCATCGGCTTCGGCCCGCCGTCGACCTCTTGATGCGGATTCCGGATTTCGCCCCGCGCGCGATCGCCGATCTCGGGGCAGGGGCCGGCAACGTGACAAAACTGATCAAGGAGCGCTGGCCGGACGCGACCGTGACCGGTGTCGAGGGCTCGGCCGAGATGGTGGCCGCCGGCCGCAAGGCGGCGCCGGATGTGGAATGGTCGCACGAGGATCTCGGCCATTGGCGCCCCGCCAGGCAATACGATTTGATCTATTCCAATGCCGCACTGCACTGGCTGCCCAATCATGCGGCGCTGTTTCCGTCGGTCATGGAGAAGGTGACGCCCGGCGGCATGCTTGCGGTGCAGATGCCGCGCAACTTCCTCGCGCCATCGCATGTGCTGATCGGCGAGACGGCGCTGAACGGTCCGTGGCGGTCAAAGGTAGAGCATCTCGTTACCCCGCCGCCGGTCGAAGGGCCGGCCTTCTATCATGATTTGCTCGCGCCGCTTTCCCAGAACGTTGACATCTGGGAGACCGAATATCTGCAGGTGCTCGAAGGCGACAATCCCGTGAAGGAATGGACCAAGGGGACCTGGCTGACGCGCTATCTCGACATCCTGCAGGGCGACGAGAAGGCCGCGTTCGAGGCCGCCTATAGCGAGCGGGTGGCGAAGGCCTATCCGAAGAATGCGGCGGGGCAGACGCTGTTTCCGTTCCGGCGTCTGTTCATGGTCGCCCAGCGCAAGGGCTGATCGCACTGCCGCAATGCGACATAAACCGTTCGCAACCCGGGACTGGAAGCGGGTCCCGGGTTGCGCGGACAACAGCCATCAAGCTAGCTTGCCTGCGGCAAATTGGGCTTAGGTCTAGTTGTTCGGGTGGTGGATTGCTGCCACTACTGGGCTGCAAACCGGGCTGCAAAACAAAAAGAACCCGGTTTTAGAGGTTGTTGGGAGGTTACTTCATGCGCAAGCTGCTTCTTGCGGTCGCCGCCGCAGCTATTCTTGTGACCCCAGCGGTGGCACAGGCCCAGAGCCCGATCGTCATCAAGTTCAGCCACGTCGTCGCCAACGACACCCCGAAGGGCAAGGGCGCGCTGAAGTTCAAGGAACTCGCCGAGAAGTACACCGACGGCAAGGTCAAGATCGAAGTCTATCCGAACTCCTCGCTCTACAAGGACAAGGAGGAGATCGAGGCGCTTCAGCTCGGTTCGGTGCAGATGCTGGCGCCCTCGACTGCGAAATTCGCGCCGCTCGGCATCAAGGAGTTCGAGGCGCTCGATCTGCCCTGGCTGTTCAAGGACGACGAGACCTATTCCAGCGCGATGAAGGGCACGATCGGCAAATGGCTGTTCCAGAAGCTCGAGGCCAAGGGCATCACGGGGCTCGCCTATTGGGACAACGGCTTCCACATGGTGTCGTCGAACCGCGCGTTGATGAAGCCTGAGGATTTCAAGGGCCTGAAATTCCGCATCTCCGGATCGAAGATCGCCGACCAGTATTTCCGCCTGATGGGCTCGATCCCGCAGATCATGGCGTTCTCCGAAGTCTACCAGGCGCTCCAGACCGGCGTGGTCGACGGCTGCGAAAACACCGCGTCGAACTACCTGACCCAGAAGTTCTACGAGGTGCAGAAGGACATCACAGTGTCCTATCACGCGCATCTGCAATATGCGGTCATCGTCAACTCGAAATTCTGGTCCGGCCTGCCGCCCGACATCCGCACCCAGCTCGAGAAGGCGATGGTGGATGCAACCGAGTACACCAACCAGATCGCGCACCAGGAGAACGAGGACGCGCTGGCCGAGATCAAGAAGGCGGGCAAGACCAAGCTGCATTATCTGACTGACGCCGACCGCAAGGCGTGGCAGGAATCGATGCGGCCGACTTATACATGGGCAAAGGGTCGGGTCGGGCAGGAGGTGCTCGATCTCGTCGCCAAGGAACTCGACGTCAAGATGAACTGACGCGTTTTCCGCAAGGACAATACGAACGGTCGGGAGTGTGCGCACTTCCGGCCGTTTCGCATCGATAGGGGGACTTTGATTTGCTTCGCGTGCTCAATCAGGCGCTCAACCATCTCGAAGAATGGCTGATCGCGACGCTCATCGCGGCTGCAACCGGGTTGATCTTCATCGCCGTGGTGCACCGTTACGGCGCAGGCGAATCGATCGTCCTCTCCAGATGGGCGGCTGCGCACGGGATGAACTGGCTCGCGACGCTGTCGATGGCGGTGTTCACCTTCCTGTCCGAGCTCGACCTGTCCTGGGCGCAGGAACTCTGCATCTACATGTTCATCTGGATGGCGAAGTTCGGCGCAGCCTATGGCGTGCGCACCGGCATCCATGTCGGCGTCGACCTGCTCGTCAACCGCCTGCCCGAACATTCGCGCAAGCACGTGATCCTGTTCTCGCTGCTGTGCGGCGCGCTGTTCACGGGCATGATCGCGGCCTTCGGCGCCTCCTTCGTCGCCGAGATGTTCAAGACCGGCCAGCAGTCCAATGATTTGGAAGCGCCGATGTGGTTCGTCTATCTGGCGATCCCGCTCGGCTCGGGCCTGATGTGCTTCCGCTTCCTCCAGGTCTCGTGGTCCTACTACTGGACCGGCCATCTGCCGCATCATGACGAGAGTCATGTCGAGGGCGTGGAGGCCGACGTCTCGCCCGCGCTGCATCCGCAGCCCGCCGGCGCGGCGACCAGGGCGGCCGCGCGAAAAGTGTCGCCGCTCGGCGTCATCCTGATCATGGCGCCGATCCTGATCTTCGCGATGTGTCTCGCCGAGAAGTTCGGCGTTGTGGTGCTGCCGCACTGGATGCGTGCCGCGACCGTGTTCGCGCTGCTGATCGCGCTGATGCTGACCGGCATCCCGGTCTCGATCGCGCTCGGCCTCACCGTGATGACGTTCCTGTTCACGCTGACCACAGTGCCGATCGAAGCCGTCTCGATGAAGCTCTTCACGGGCATCGAGGGGTTCGAGATCATGGCGATCCCGTTCTTCATCCTCGCCGGCAATTTCCTCACCCATGGCGGCGTCGCGCGCCGCATGATCAATTTCGCGACCTCGCTGATCGGCCACTGGCACGGCGGTCTCGGCCTTGCCGGCATCGTCGCCTGCGCGATGTTCGCGCTGGTCTGCGGCTCGAGCGTCGCGACCGTTGCCGCGATCGGCGCGATCGTGCTGCCGGAGATGGTCCGCCACGGCTATCCCATGCATTTCGGCGCCGGCATCATCACCGTTGCCGGCTCGCTCGGCATCCTGATGCTGCCGTCGATACCGAAGATCGTCTATGCGGTCTCCACCAATACCTCGATCGGCGCGCTGTTCGTCGCGGGCCTGCTGCCGGGCATCATGCTGACGACGATGCTCTGCATCGTCACCTGGTGGCTCGCACGCAAGCGCGACTATCCACGCCTGCCGAAGGCGAGCTGGGGCGAGACCGTCCGCACCTTCCGCGAGAGCATCTGGGGATTGATGCTGGTCGTCATCATCATCGGCGGCATCTACAGCGGCCTGTTCACCGCCACCGAGGCGGCCGCGATGGCTGCGGTCTACTCCTTTGTCATCGCGGTGTTTGTCTACAAGGCGATCAAGATCGTGGACGTGCCGCGGGTGCTGCTGCGCGCCGCCAACACCAGCGCGATGCTGCTCTACATCGTCACCAACGCGGTGCTGTTCTCCTTCGTGCTCTCCAACGAGAACCTGCCGGCGACCTTGGCCGACTGGATCGCGGCGCAGAACCTCGGCTGGGTCGGCTTCCTCTTGGTCGTCAACATCCTCTTACTGCTCGCCGGCAACTTCATGGAGCCGAACTCGATCATCCTGATCATGGCGCCGATCCTGGCGCCGGCGGCCAAGAAGCTCGGCATCGACCTCGTGCATTTCGGCATCGTGATGGACGTCAACATGGAGGTCGGCCTCTGCCATCCGCCTGTCGGGTTAAATCTCTACGTCGCCTCGATGATAGCGCGCATGCGAATAACCGAGCTCGCGGTCGCCGTGTTGCCGTGGCTCATCACCATGCTCGGCTTCCTCGTCATCGTGACCTACTGGCCCGATCTGACGCTGTGGCTGCCGCGGGTGCTGGGGATGCATTAGCCTATGCACGACCGGGACATGGCTAACGCGCGGTAAACCCGCACACTCAAATGCCATCGCTGTGCTGGGAACCCATTTTACGGGTCTGCGGTAGAAGCATGCCAGCGGATGGGGCTGGCATGTTCTTCAACAGAATGGAATCCGGACGGGCGTCGATTTCGGACGCCGTCTATATGGAAGTCATCACGGGCCTTCACGGCACGACGATGCCCACCATTCTTGCGGCCGCCTGCCAGGCGATGGTCGGTGCGATCACGACCTATGAGACCGGCGACATCGTGACGGCCGGCCTGACGGTTGCCGGTGTGGTGGTGGCCATTGTCCGCCTGTTCGAGATATTCGCTTTCCGTCGCCGCCTCTCATGTCCGCCGCAGCTCGGTCGGGCCGAGGCCGCGCGCTGGGAGCGGCGCTATGTTGCCGGCACCGTTGCAACGGCATCCGTGCTCGGCGTGTTTGCCGCGCGCAGCATCGTGCTGGGTGATGCACTCTGTTCCGTGATGGCGATTGGCATCGGCTTCGGCTTTGGCGCCGGCGTGGTGGCGCGGCTGGCGCTGCGTCCCGTCGCGGCGCTGCTCGATCTCGTCGCAATCGCAGCGCCTGCTGCGATCGTGACCTTCATGCAACCCGATCTGCGCCATGTCGGGCTCGGGCTCCTCATCCTGATGTATGTGGCCGCGAGCTTCGAGATGGTGCGGCTGAGCTTCAATGCCTCGATCAACCAGATCACGCTCAAGCGGCAGTTCGAGCAGCTCTCGCGCCTGGACCCGATGACCGGCGCGTCCAATCGTTCGGTGCTGGCCACGGACCTGCCGCAGATGCTGGCGGCCGGGATGATTGCCGTCCATACGCTCGACCTCGACCGCTTCAAGGAGGCGAACGACCGGTTCGGCCATCCCGTCGGTGACGCACTGCTGAAGCAGGTCGCCGGGCGGCTCAAGGCGCTCGCCGCGCAGGATGACCTCGTGGTCCGGATGGGCGGCGACGAGTTCGTCCTGGTGCAGCGTGCGGCGGCTGATGCGGAAGCGATGGCGCAGCGCATCGTGCAGTCGATCAGCGCGCCCTATGATATCGACGGACAAATGATCGAGCTCGGCGTCAGCGTCGGCGTCGCCGTCGCGCCGGACGACGGGCGCACTGCCGAGGCGCTGTTGTCGCGCTCCGACAAGGCGCTATATCGGGCCAAGCAGGAACGCGGCGGCTATGTGCTGGCGCGGGATTTGCGGATGGCGGATGCGACCGCATCGGGCCAGACCTTGGCGGAAGAGCTCGCTGCGTAAGCCACGCGGACGGTGCACCCTCT
This sequence comes from Bradyrhizobium sp. 613_E4_N2_2, assembly GCF_052075995.1. Classification (NCBI taxonomy): domain Bacteria; kingdom Pseudomonadati; phylum Pseudomonadota; class Alphaproteobacteria; order Hyphomicrobiales; family Nitrobacteraceae; genus Bradyrhizobium; species Bradyrhizobium sp. 613_E4_N2_2. The sequence continues at coordinate 6,872,341 of NZ_CP197234.1, read as the reverse complement.
CCCCTTGTGGGAGAGGGTGGCTCGCCGCGCAGCGGCGAGGCGGGTGAGGGGTTTCTCTCCGCACAAACAGTCTTGCGGGCGGAGATATACCCCTCATCCGGCGCTTCGCGCCACCTCTCCCACAAGGGGAGAAGGGAAGAGGCATCTCGCTCGATTTCGGCAGTCTCCTCCGATAGCAATCACCCGCGAGATGCGGTTAGATGTTCGCACAGGCCGGGAGGAAACAAGAATGACCAGCAACGAGCCGAAGGACGCAACACCCTCCGTCACCGCGCAGCATGATGCGATGCTGAATGCGCTGCCGTTTTCCGACACGCGGGATTTCGACGATGCCGCACGTGGCTTCCTTGGTACGATCGAGAATGCGGAGATCGCCAACCCGCAGGGGCGGACGGTGTGGAGCCTGAAGCCCTATGGCTTCCTCTCCAGCGAGACGGCGCCGCCGACCGTCAATCCGAGCTTGTGGCGACAGGCGCGGCTCAACATGCATCACGGCCTGTTCGAGGTGGTGCCCGGCGTCTACCAGGTGCGCGGGCTCGACATCGCCAACATGACGCTGATCGAGGGCGACAGCGGCGTCATCGTCGTGGACACGCTGACGTCGATCGAGGGCGCACGTGCCGCGCTCGATCTCTATTACAGGCATCGTGGCCAGAAGCCGGTGGCCGCCGTCATTTTCACCCACACCCATACCGACCATTGGGGTGGCGCGCGCGGCGTGCTGGAGGAGGACGCGCTGGCAACCGGCGCCGTGCCGATCATCGCGCCGAACCTGTTCATGGAGCATGCCGTCTCCGAGAACATCATCGCGGGGCCGGCGATGCTGCGGCGGGCACAATACCAGTTCGGGCCGTTCCTCGCCAAAGGCGTGCGGGGGCAGGTCGACAACGGGCTCGGCAAGTCGATGGCGGCGGGCGCCGTGGCACTGCTGCGTCCGACCGACCTGATCATGGCGACCGGCGACAGGCGCGTGATCGACGGCGTCGAATTCGAATTCCAGATGGCGCCGAACAGCGAAGCGCCGGCGGAGATGCACTTCTTCATCCCGCGCTACAGACTGTTGAACCTCGCCGAGAACTGTACGCACAATTTCCACAATCTGCTGCCGTTCCGCGGCGCCGACGTGCGCGATGCGCTGGCGTGGTCGAAGTACCTCAACGAGGCCTTGCGGCTCTGGGACGGCAAGGCCGAGGCGATGTGCGGCCAGCATCACTGGCCGGTGTGGGGGCGCGAGCGGATCGGCACGATGATCCGCCAGCAGCGCGATCTCTACAAGTTCGCGCATGACCAGACCATCCGCCTGATGAACCACGGCCTCACCGCCGCCGAGATCGCCGAGACGATCCAGTTGCCGAAGAGCCTGGAGGGCGCCTGGCACGGCCGCGGCTATTACGGCCACATCCGGCACAACGTGAAGGCGATCTACCAGAAATATCTCGGCTGGTACGATGCCAACCCGGTCAATCTCGATCCGCTGCCGCCGGTGGAATCCGGCAAGAAGTATGTCGAGTACATGGGCGGCGCCGAGGCCATCCTCGCGCGCGCACGCAAGGACTTCGACAAAGGCGAGTTCCGCTTTGTCGCGCAGGCGCTCGGCCATCTCGTCTTCGCGGAGCCGGAGAATGAAGCGGCGCGTCTGTTGCTCGCGGATACGCTCGAGCAGCTCGGTTATGCCGCCGAGAGCTCGACCTGGCGCAACGCCTATCTGTTCGGCGCGCAGGAGCTGCGTCAGGGCATGCCCAAGACCCCGCCGCGTCCGCCAATGCCGCGCGAGACGCTGGCCGCGCTACGCACCGAGCAGCTCTGGGACGTGCTCGGCATTCGGCTCAACGGCCCCAAGGCCGAGGGCAAGCACATCGTGCTGAATTGGAGCTTTTCCGATACCGGCGAGATCTTCGTGCTCAACCTGGAGAATTGCGCGCTGACTTATACGGAGGGCGTGCAGGCGGAAGGCGCGGACGCCAGTTTCACGCTCGCGCGCGCAACGCTCGATGAGGTCATCGCGAAACTGACGAGCTTTCCGGAAGCGGTCGCCGCCGGCAAGATCAAGCTCGCGGGCAACCCGATGCGGCTTGCCGAGCTGATGGGCCTGATGGACGAATTCCCGCGCATGTTCGAGATCGTCGAGCCGAAGCGGGCGGTGGTGAGTTAGGGCGCCGCCGCCGCCACGTTCTTGCTGGCATCGCCCTCCGCACGCTCGCTGTCATCGCCCGGCTTGACCGGGCGATGACAGTATTCCTGAGACCGCAGTGCTTGAGCCGAGAAGTCGCGGAGTACTGGATGCCCCGGTCAAGCCGGGGCATGACAGTGTGTCGTGAGGTGAAAGCGGCCCTTACTCCGCGCTGCTCACCAGCTTGATCCGCGGCGCCTGCGCTTCCGTCAGGCTGCGATAGGCCGCGAGATAATCCAGCGCCATCCGCCGCGCCGTGAAGCGCTTCTCGAACTGCTTGCGGATGGCCGCGCGATCGAGTTGCGGCAGGCGCTTGACGACGCCGGCAGCGCTGATGATGTCCTCGACCACGAAGCCGGTGAGGCCCTCATCGATGATCTCGGGCACCGAGCCGCGGTTGAAAGCGACGACCGGTGTGCCGCAGGCCATGGCTTCGATCATCACGAGGCCAAACGGCTCCGGCCAGTCGATCGGCAGCAGGAGGCCGAGCGCGCCGCTCAGGAAGTCGGATTTCTCGTGGTCACCGATCTCGCCGATGAAGTCGACCAGCGGATTGTTCTGGATCATCGGCTTGATCAGCTCGTCGTAATAGTCCTGGTCGGCGCGATCGACCTTGGCCGCGATCTTCAGCGGGATGCCGCAATGCATCGCGATCTTGATGGCGCGGTCGACGCCCTTCTCGGGCGCGATGCGGCCGAGCACGGCGAGATATTCCTGCTTCGCCGGCTTCGGCGTCAGCAAGTTCTCCGGCAGGCCGTGGTGGATCGTCGTCACCCAGTTCGCCTGCGGCACCGGCCTGCGCTGCGCGTTCGAGATCGAGATGACAGGCATTTTCGAGAAGGTGTTGAACACGGGCTGATGCTCCGGCAGGTCGAGCCGGCCGTGCAGCGTGGTCACGAACGGGGTCGGCTGCCGGTGGAACAGGGACCACGGATAGTAATCGAGATGGAAGTGGAGGAAGTCGAACTCCTCGTCGTCACATTTCTGCCGCACGCGCTCCAGGAGCACCATATGCAGCGCGTTGGGATCGCGCACGGAACCGTCGAGACGAAGCGCCCGCGGCCAAAGTGCGTCGAGCTTCGCCGACGTCTGCGAGTCGCCGCTGGCGAACAGGGTTACATCGTGTCCAAGGGCAACCAACTCCTCCGTCAACCAGTGCACCACCCGCTCGGTGCCGCCATACAGCTTGGGTGGAACAGCCTCAGTCAACGGAGCTACCTGCGCGATGCGCATCTCGCCATCTCCTCTGTGATCATAGAAGTTAAACCCCCGCCGTGTCTCGGCACCGGCATGCCAGACGAGGGAACGTTCTCGCAATTGCGAAGTTCCTTCAACGAACGTTACTTCTTCGACACACTTCAGTCGGCCGCGATGCTGCCATCTCCTCTTCTCACATCGTCCGCATCCGCATGTCGTGATGGCCCGGCCCGGGAACCGAGGCGAAGCGGTCGATGTTCAATCGGCTAATAGAAAAATCGAAATCAATACGACGGGGTCGCAGTCACATGGATCATCTTTCTGGTTACGCGCGCAGGCCATTTGCCTTTGTCTTGCGCTATCTGCGACGACGGCCGGCATCGCATCTCGTGATCCTGACCGCTGTCGTTGCAGCCGTTGCCTGTTCCGTGGGCACGCAGTACGGCGTCAAATCCCTGGTCGACAGCCTGTCCGCTGGAACTTCGCACGGTGGCAGCGTATGGCTGGCATTCATTTTACTCATGTCGCTGATCGCGGCGGACAATTTCCTGTGGCGGATCGCGAGCTGGACCGCGAGCTTCACCTTCGTTCGTGTCACGGGTGATTTACGCCGTGACATATTTCGTCATCTGACCGGACACGCGCCGAGCTATTTCTCGGATCGCATGCCGGGCATGCTGACGAGCCGTATCACCGCGACCTCAAACGCGGTGTTCACGGTCGAGAACATGTTCGTCTGGAATGTGTTGCCGCCGTGCATCGCCACAATTGCGGCCATCGGGCTGATTGGAACCGTCAGTCCCTATATGGCACTCGGCCTGATCGTGGTCGCGGGCGGTATGGTGATAGCGATGTTCCATCTGGCCGCGGCCGGCAAGCCGCTGCATGACGACTTTGCCGACAAGGCCGCCGTCGTCGACGGCGAGATGATCGATGTCATCAGCAACATGCCGCTGGTCCGCGCCTTCTGCGGCATCAGCCATGAGCACGAGCGGTTCGACGCGACGGTGAACCGGGAACTGACCGCGCGCGGCCGTAGCCTGCGTTATCTGGAAAAGCTGCGGCTCACGCATGCCGGCATAACGGTCGTCCTGACGGTGGCGCTGATGGCCTGGGCAATCACGCTCTGGCAGCAGGGCGAGGCGACCACCGGCGATGTCGTGCTGGTCTGTACGCTCGGCCTCTCCATTCTCAACGCGACGCGCGACCTCGCGGTGGCGCTGGTCGATGTCACCCAGCACGTCGCGCGCCTGACCGAGGCGATCGCGACCCTGCTCATGCCGCATGAATTGCGCGATCATCCCGAGGCCGAGCCGCTGATGAAGAGCGGCGCCGCGATCGCATACAACAACGTCACCTTCGGCTATCCCGGTGGCGAGAAGATTTTTGAACGGTTCAGCCTGCGGCTTCAGCCCGGCCAGCGCGTCGGCCTGGTCGGCCAGTCGGGCGGAGGGAAATCGACCCTGTTCACGTTGCTGCAGCGGTTCTACGATGTCGATGAAGGCAGCGTGACCATCGACGGCCAGGATATTTCCAAGGTGACCCAGCTAAGCCTGCGTGAAGCCATCTCGGTCGTGCCGCAGGATATATCGTTGTTCCATCGCTCGATCCGCGAGAACATCCGCTACGGCCGTCCGAACGCGACCGACGACGAGGTGCTGCGCGCGGCGATCGCGGCGCGCTGCGATTTCATCGATAGCCTGCCGGAGGGCCTCGACACCATGGTCGGCGACCGCGGCGTGAAAATGTCCGGCGGCCAGCGCCAGCGCATCGCGATCGCGCGGGCCTTCCTGAAGGACGCGCCGATCCTGCTGCTCGATGAGGCCACCGCCGCGCTCGACAGCGAATCCGAGGAGGCGATCCGCGAGGCGCTGTTGCGCCTGATGCGCGGCCGCACCGTGATCGCGATCGCGCACCGGCTGGCGACGCTGCGCAATTTCGATCGCGTCCTGGTGCTGAAGAATGGCAAGATCATCGAGGACGGCGCGCCCGACCGCCTGATGCAGGGCCACGGTCCCTACCGTGAGCTGGTGACGCAGGAGATGAGCCGGCTGGCGAAGTTCGCCGCGTAAGTCCAACAGTTGCGTTTGCGTTGGTCGCGTTCGAAAAATAGGCCGCAGGGGAGCAGCTCATGGCAGCCGAAGCCGTAACCCAGATCATCTCGGTAGCGCAGACGGAGGAGGCCGTCGCGGAGCAGGCGTTCTACATTCCGATGACGGGGCCCGCCGCGCGGCCCCGTCGGTCGCTCAAGCACGACGACACCTTCATCGTGCTGGACAGCCATGGCGATATCGGCGCCTCCGCGGGCGGGCCGGACGGCCTGTTCAACCACGACACGCGCTATCTGGCGCGGCTGGAGCTCGTGCTGGACGACCTCCAGCCGCTGCTGCTCGGCTCGAATCTGCGCGACGACAATTCGGCCCTGACCGTCGATCTCACCAATCCCGATATCTATCGGCAGGGCCGCATCGTGCTCCAGAAGGACCTGCTGCACATCGTGCGCACGATCTTCCTGTGGCGCGGCACGGCCTATCAGCGCATCGGCGTGCAGAACCATGGCGACCGTCGCGCCAGCCTGGAGCTGACGCTGCTGTTCGACTGCGATTTTGCCGATCTGTTCGAGGTGCGCGGCGAGCGGCGCCCGCACCGCGGGACCGGCACCAGCAAGTTGCTCGGGCCGACCGACGTGCTGTTCCACTATCGCGGCCTTGACGATGCCGTGCGTACCACCGGCCTGCATTTCGACCCGCGTCCGACGCGGCTGTCGGTGAATGCCGCGACCTGGCAGCTCGATCTGGACCCGCACCAGTCGAAATCCCTGTTCGTGGCGGTGTCCTGCAACCGGCCGATCGCGGAGAAGCCCGCGCGCTTTTTCAGGGGCCTGCTCGCCCATCGCCGCGAGATGCGCCGGTCGACGATGGGCATGGCCAACATCGAGACGTCGAACAACATCTTCAACCAGGTGCTGTGCCAGGCCATGGCCGACCTCAACATGCTGATGACGGAGACGCCGCAGGGGCGTTATCCCTATGCCGGCATTCCCTGGTACTCGACGACGTTCGGCCGCGACGGCCTGATCACCGCGCTCCAGATGCTGTGGATCGATCCGCGGGTCGCGAAGGGCGTGCTGCGGCGGCTCGCGCATTTTCAGGCAGAGACGGTCGATCCGCTGAACGATGCGGCGCCCGGAAAAATCCTGCACGAGATGCGTGGCGGCGAGATGGCTGCGCTCCGCGAGGTGCCGTTCGCGCAATATTACGGCAGCGTGGATTCGACCGCCTTGTTCGTGCTGCTCGCCGGAAGCTATTTCGAGCGCACCGGCGACGAAAAGACCCTGACCGAGCTGTGGCCGGCGATCGAGGCGGGGCTGGCCTGGATCGACGGCCCGGGCGACCCCGACAGGGACGGCTTCGTCGAATACCAGCGCGCCACCGAAAAGGGCCTCGCCAACCAGGGCTGGAAAGACTCTTATGACGCGATCTTCCATGCCGATGGCCAGCTTGCGGAAGGCAATCTCGCCCTTGCCGAGGTGCAGGGCTACGTCTTTGCTGCCAAGCAGCTCGCCGCACGTTGTGCGCTGCGGCTCGGCAAGCCGGACCTCGCCAGAAAGCTCGAGACCGAGGCCAAGGCGCTGGCCGAGCGGTTCGAGAAGGCATTCTGGTGCGAGGAGCTCGGTACCTATGCGCTCGCGCTCGACGGCAGGAAGCGGCCCTGCAAGGTGCGGACGTCCAATGCCGGGCAGGTGCTGTTCAGCGGCATGATCCGCGAGGACCGCGCACGTCTCGTCGCCGCCGATCTGATGGCGCCGCACTTCTTCTCGGGCTGGGGCATCCGCACGGTCGCGCAAGGCGAGGTGCGCTACAATCCGATGTCCTATCATGACGGCTCGATCTGGCCGCACGACAATGCGCTGATCGCGCTCGGGCTCGCGCGCTACGGGCTCAAGCATTCGGTGGCACATCTCTTCAAGGGTTTGTTCGACGCGGCGACCTACATGGACCTGCGGCGGCTGCCCGAATTGTTCTGCGGCTTCCGGCGCGAGAAGCGGCGCGGCCCGACGCTCTATCCGGTCGCCTGCGCGCCGCAGGCCTGGGCCAGCGCGACGCCATTCACGCTGCTGGAGGCCGCGCTCGGCATCGAGTTCGACGTCGCGCGCGGCGAGATTCGCCTGCGCAATCCGCATCTGCCGGCGTTCCTGAACGAGGTGATCCTGCGCGATCTGCGCCTGGGCAGTTCCAGCGTGGATCTGCGCGTCAGCCGTCACGGCGACGACGTCGCGCTGGAGGTCTTGCGCACGCGCGGCCAGATCCAGGTCTCGATCGTGCTGGCGCGCTAGCGGCGCGCCGGGAGGAGGGTTCATGCGTACCGCCGGATGGTTGGTTCTGAGCGCGGCGATCGTCGCGGGATTGACGGTCGCCGCATCGCGTGCCGCGGAGGAGCCGCCCGCGGGCCCAACGACGCCCCCCAGCGAAGCGAACGCGCCGGCCACGGTGCAGCCGCCGGCTTCAACCGTGCCGGTCACGCCGAAGGACGCCGCTCCGCCGCCGTCCGTGACCATCATCGGTGCGAGCGACGCCCATGGCGTGCTCGGCCGTGACGTGCGCAGCGCCGCCGACGAGGATATGGGCCGCATTGTCGACATCATCGTCGACCGCGCCGGCCGTGTGCGCGCCGCCGTGATTGATTTCGGCGGTTTCCTCGGCGTCGGCAGCCGCAAGATCGTGGTGGACTGGAACGCGATGCGGTTCGGCAAGATTGCCAACAAGAAGGACAGCATCACGCTGGAATTGACCAAGGCGCAGGTCGCAGCCGCGCCGGAATACAAGGAAGACACGCCGATGGTGGTGCTCGGCGCGTCCGGCAGCCTGCAGCCGCTGCAAGCGATTCAGTGAGGCGCGGGGAGGGATGGCCGCCGGTGCTGTTGTCGAGGAAGCGGAACCACGCAGATCGCGATAGCCGCGTTGAACGGTACAAGGTTGCCGCGCCGCCGCCTGCGGGCCTTCCGGCGCCGTCGCGCCAGAGCCTGCGCGGCCTCGACTGGTTCATCTTCTTCCTCGCCGACGTTCAGACCGGGTTCGGTCCCTTCATCGCGGTCTACCTCACGACGCAGAAATGGACTCAGGTCGAGATCGGCCTCGTGCTGTCGATCGGTGGCATCGTCGCGCTGATCGGACAGATGCCCGGTGGCGCGATCATCGATGCCGCGAAGTCCGAGCGGCTGGTCGCAGCGCTTGCGATAGCGACCATCGGCTTCTGCGCGCTCGCCTATGCGGCGATGCCGATCTTCCCCGTGGTGGTTGCTGCGGCCACGCTGCATGCGGCGGCGAGCTGCGTGCTGGGGCCGGCGATCGCGGCGATCAGCCTCGGCCTGGTCGGTCCGCTTGCGATCGGCGAACGGCTCGGCCGCAATGCGCGCTTTGCGTCCCTCGGCAACGGCGTCGCCGCCGCCGTGATGGGCACGGCCGGCTATCTCCTGTCGAGCCGCTCGGTGTTCCTCGTCACCTTCCTGCTCGCGATTCCGACCCTGATCGCGCTGTCGCGCATCCGCGAGGAGGAAGTCGACATCGCGCGCTGTCACGGCGAGATGCCGCGCGAGGCGCCGGTTCCAGGCGACACCAATCTCTGGCACCTGATCCGGCAACGCCCGCTCATCGTCTTCGCGCTGAGCGTGCTGCTGCTGCAATTGGCGAACGCCGCGATGATGCCGCTGATGGCGAGCGCGGTGACGGCGCGGTCGAGCCAGTGGGCAACCGTGCTCGTCGCCTTCTGCATCGTCGTGCCGCAGGCGATTGTGGCGCTGCTGTCGCCGACGGTCGGGCGCAAGGCCCAGCTCTGGGGCCGGCGCCCGCTGCTGCTGATCGGATTCGCTGCGCTGACGATCCGGGGCCTTCTGTTTGCGACCGTGCGCGATCCCTATCTGCTGGTCGCGGTGCAGGTGTTCGACGGCATCACGGCGGCGGTGTTCGCGGTGATGATCCCGCTGATCGTGGCCGACGTCGCCTTCGGCAGCGGCCATTTCAATCTGGCGCAAGGCATTGTCGGGACGGCGACCGGCATCGGGGCGTCCTTGAGCACGGCGCTTGGCGGCTATGTCAGCGACAAGTTCGGCAATGCCACCGCCTTCATCGGGCTGTCCGGCGTCGCCGCGACCGGGCTTTTGCTGATCCTCTTTGTGATGCCGGAAACCCGGCGCACCGGCATGATCGCGCCGAAAAGAATGGCCGGCTGAACGAATTCAGCCGGCCAAATTGGGTGGGGAAGACAGAAATCAGGCGTCGAGATTGTGCAGGCGCTGGCGGTTGCGCAGCACGATCTGGCGGGCGCCGGAAAATCCCAAAATGCCCTGGGCGTGAAGCTGCGACAGCGCGCGCGACACGGTCTCCAGCGTGAGGCCGAGATAGTCGCCGATGTCGCGGCGGCACATCGGCAGTGCCATCATGCCGGCTACCGCAAGGCGGCGGTCCATCTCGAGCAGGAAGGTTGCAACGCGCTCCATCGCGGTCTTGCGTCCGAGCAGCAGCATGTGGTCCTCGGCGTGACGTAGTTCGCCGGCGGTCATGGCCCAGAGCTTGCGCGCGACCTGCACATCGGTGCCGGCGGCCTTCTCCAGGCTCGCGCGCTTCACCAGGCGCACGGTCGTGTCGATGATGGCTTCAGCGGCGAGGCGGTGGCTGGGACCGGATTCGAGGCCGAACACGTCACCGGGAAGATGGAAGGAGCCGATCTGGCGGCGGCCGTCGGAGAGCAGCTTGTAGCTGCGCACCGCGCCGGTGATGACCTGGTAGACATATTCGGCCGGCTCGTCCTCGCCGTAGATCTCCTCGTCCTTGCGGTAGGAGAACTCCGTGGCGACGAGGCCGGCGATCGCGCCGAACTGGTCGGAGACGGGATGGGCAGGGGCAATCTTGGCACGAACTTGGGTGTTGATCGCCTGGGTGTTGAGTGTCTCGGTCAGCATCTGCGCCATCTCCGTTGTGATGACGCTTTGGTACGCGGGTTCGGGCGCTTCGAAAATTTCGCGAGATATCTTAAGGGAGGTTACCTACGTAGAACCCCGTAGGTCAGTTGCCGCGGCCGCCCTGGATGGCGTGGCGGATGGACTTGACCAGGGTTTCGTCGAGAAGCGGCTTCAAAATCACGTCCTTGACGCCTGCGGCTGCCGCCCGGGCCGAGATATTCCCATCGGGATAGCCGGTGATCAGGATCACGGGCGTGCCCTCGTCGGACTGGCGCAACCGGCCGGCCAGCTCGATGCCGTTGATGTCGGGCATCTTGTAGTCGATCACGTAACAGTCCGCGCCGGGCGCGCCGCTGGCATTCAGCAGGGCCGTGGCATTCCTGAAGGTCCGCACGGCAAAGCCGTCGGTTTCCAGCAGGAATTGCAGGGATCCCAGCACGGCGGCATCATCGTCGACCACGTAGACGGTGGGCTTTGCGGATGACGTCACTGGAAGCCGCTGATGGTGCGAGCCGACCTCGATCATCCCATCTGGCTAGCACGGCCCGGGAGAATGATTTTGACTTGCCTCAATCCGATTTGCCTCAATCCTTCAACATCCCGGCGCGCATCGCTAGCCGGACCAGCTCCGAGAGGCTATTGGCCTGCATCTTGGTCATGACGTTGGCCCGGTAGACCTCGATGGTGCGGGGGCTGATGTCGTATTCACGGGCGATCAGCTTGTTGGAGAGGCCCGCGATCAGCCCTTCCATGACCTGGCGCTCGCGCGGGCTGAGGGAGGCGACGCGGGCGGCGATGTCCTGCGAGATCGCCTCGTTCTTCGCCGCCGGCTCGGCCTGGCGGATCGCCGTCTCGATCATGGTGGTGAGGCGGTCGTCCTCGAACGGCTTCTCGAGAAAGTCGACCGCCCCCAACTTCATCGCCTCGACCGCGAGCGGCACGTCGCCATGGCCGGTCATGATCAGGATCGGGAACGGGCTTTGCTGCGCCTTCATCCGCTTCAACAGCTCGATCCCGTCGATACCAGGCATGCGCACGTCCGAGACGACGCAGCCGAAGGCAAGGCCGGGCAGGACATCGAGGAAGGCTTGCGCATCGTCAAACAGGGTGACGCCGAAGCCGGAGGAATCCAGCAGGAAGTTCAGCGAGTCCCGCATCGCCTCGTCGTCATCGATGACGTAGACATGTCCCTTGGTCGTCATGGATCAATTCTCATCGGCTGCCGGGAGAGTGAAGCGGAATGTCGCGCCGCCCGATGGGTTGCTCTCGGCCCACATGCGTCCGCCGTGAGCCTCGATGATCGAGCGGCTGATGGACAGTCCCACGCCCATGCCGGTTTCCTTGGTGGTAAAGAAGGTCTGGAACAGGTTGGGAATGACGTCGCCCTGAAATCCGGAGCCGGTGTCGGACACTTCGACCTCGATCATGTCGTCATCGACGCGGGTGTTGGCGACGACGAGCTCGCGCTGCGGCGACTGCGCCATCGCTTCCAGCGCGTTGCGGAACAGATTGACCAGCACCTGCTGGATCTGCACGCGGTCGGCGAGCACGAGATCGGCGTCGGGATCGAGGCTGAAGCGGAGCTGCACGTTCTGCTCGCGCGCGCCGGCAAGCCCGAGCGCGCCGGCCTCCTCGATCAGCTTGGACAGGCTCTCGACCCGCTTCTCGGACTCGCCGCGGGAGACGAAGTCGCGCAGGCGGCGGATGATCTGGCCGGCGCGCAAGGCCTGCTCCGCGGCGCGATCCATCGCACTTTCGATCTTCGGCGTGTTGGGGTCGGTGCTGCCGGCCAGCAGCCGCCGCGATCCCTTCATGTAATTGCTGATCGCCGCCAGCGGCTGGTTGATCTCGTGGGCCAGCGCCGAGGCCATCTCGCCCATCGCGGTCAGCCGCGAGACGTGGACGAGCTCGGACTGCAATTCCTGGAGCCGCGCCTGGGTCTGCTGGTGCTCGGTGAGGTCGCGGACGAAGCCGGTGAAATAGGGCTCGCCGCCGGACTGCATCTCGCCGATCGACAGGTGCATCGGAAAGGTCGTGCCGTCGCGGCGCTTGCCGGTCACGATGCGGCCGATGCCGATGATGTGCGGATCGTTCGTGCTGCGATAGCGCGCGATGTAGCTGTCGTGGCGGGTGCGGTCGGGCTCCGGCATCAGGATGCTGACGTTCTGGCCGATCGCCTCCTGCTCGGACCAGCCGAACAGGCGCTCGGCGGCGGTGCTGAACAGTTGCATGATGCCGCGACCGTCGATGACGATCATGGCGTCGGGAATGGTGTGAAGGATCGAGCGGAGGTGGGTCTCACGCGTGCGCAGGGCTTCCTCGACCTGCTTCTCCTCGTCGATATCGAGGAAGATGCCGCTGAGATGGCGAGCGACGCCGGATTCGTCTCGGATCAAGCCGGCGCGGGCCCTGATCCATTTGCCGCGGCCGGAATTGGCGGAAATCCTGAAGGAGACGTCGAAACCGCCGCCATGCTCGGAGACCTGCTTGATCGCGTTCTCGATGCGCGCGCGGTCACCGGGCTCGAGGCGCGACAGGAAGAGGTCGTAGCTTGCCGGCTGGCCCCGCTCGATACCGAGCAGCGTCCTCGCGGTTTCCGACCACTCCAGCTCGCGCGTCGTGAGGTCGAGATCCCAGGTGCCGACGCCGAATCCCTCGATCCGGACCCGGAAATGCTCGCCGCGACTGTCGTCTGGCGGATGCGTTACGCGGGTCGGCGACAATCGATGACTCCCATCTTCGCGCGGCGGGCGTGGTGCCGCGAACATGACCGCAATTTCGCCCATGGACCGGCCCGAGGCAAGTTCGGATGTCTGATTCCATTGGCGGATTTCCCGCAAGGTCGCGCCCGGCGATTTGATCTACCTCATCCTGCCCCGTCACGGCGAGGCTAGATTTCGCGCCAGTTCATAGCTGTGCGGAGAATCCCAATGACTTACGCGACCGTGATGGTCAGCCTGGCGCTCGATCAGTCCAACGAGGCGCGCCTTCAGGTCGCGGGCGAGCTCGCCGAGCGATTCGAGGCGGCCATTATCGGGGTTGCCGCAGGGCAGTTCGCGCCGCCGCTCTATTTCACCGACGGCGCTGAAGCCCAGAGCCTGATCGATCAGGAGGAAGCCTCGATCAGGAAGCGCCTTGCCGATCTGGAGGCGCAATTCCGCGCCGCCACCAAGGCGCGCGGCGGCCGCGTGGAGTGGCGCGGCGCGATGGATTTTCCGGCGCGATTCGTGCTGGCGCAGGCACGATGTGCCGACATCATCGTCAGCGGCGGCCACAGCCCGGCCTTCTCCGACGCGTTCGCGCTCGCGAGCCCCAAGGACCTGGTGATGCAGGCCGGCCGCCCGCTTCTCGTCGTTCCCGATAAGGTCAACTGGCTCGACCTGCGCAGCGTGCTGGTGGCGTGGAAGGACACGCCGGAGGCGCGGCGCGCGGTGGCGGATGCGCTGCCGATGCTGCGCAAGGCGAGGGACGTCACCATCGTCGAAATCCCGGAGCGCGATGACGACCGTTCGGCGGTGATGGCCGGCGTCACCGACGTTGCCGCCTGGCTCGCCCGTCACGGCGTTACCGCGAGCGCACGCGTCTCGGAGGCCGTGCGGAACGCAACCGCTGCCGCGCAGTTGGAGCAGGTCGCCGGCGACCTTGGGGCCGGCCTGATCGTGGCGGGCGCTTATGGTCATTCGCGCTTTCGCGAGCTGATCCTCGGCGGCGTCACCGAATATCTGGTCACCCAATCCGCCCGCAGCGTGCTGCTGTCGCACTGACGGCCGCCCGGCCCAAAAGCTAATCGAGGAGGACGCGCCGTGTACAAATTTCTTGAAGAGACCGTCGACAGCTACATGACGCGCAACGTCACGACGGTGCGGCGCGACCACGACCTGCTCGCGCTCAGCGAGATGTTCGAGCGTGATGATTTCAATTCCTATCCGGTCGAGGACGACGGGCAGGTGGTCGGCATCGTTACCAAGTTCGACATCCTGAAGTGTTTCGCGTTCTCGCCGAGCCAGATGCTGCCGCACTATCGCGACCTGATGAGCCGCAGGATCGGCGACGTCATGACGCCCGAGTTCATCTATGTCAGCCCCGACACGCGGCTGACGCGCGTGCTCCAGATCATGGTCGAGCACCGCATCAGGAGCATCATCGTGCTCGACGGCGCCGAGAAGCTGGTCGGAATCATCGCCCGCGAGGACGTCATCAAGGCGCTCAAGGCGACGGCGCAGGAGTGACTTCTTCCTTCTCCCCTCATGTCCGCCGAAGCCTTGGCGAAGGCGGATGTGGGAGAAGGTGGCGCGAAGCGCCGGATGAGGGGTTCTCTCCACCGAAAGACTCTCCGTGCGGAGCCAACCCCTCACCCAAGTGAGTGCGCGGCACCGTCCTCGCTGCCCTCTCCCACAAGGGGAGAGGGCACTTCAACTGACGGGCGCCGCGTCACTCACCCGAATAGAAATCCACCTGTCTTGATTTCAATCAATTCGCCGCGAGGTCGAATGTGGTTTCTGGCGGCGTGTTCTTTCAGAGAGAATCCGCATGAGCCAGCCCTCCATCTCCAAATCCATGACCATCGGTGAAAGCGGCCTGGCTATCGTGTTCGCAGTCACCGCCTTCCTTTGCGTGATCGCCTCAGCCAAGGCGCTCGATTCGGCCTTTGCCTTCCATGCCGCGCTCAGCGCAGCGGCGAGCTTGGCTGTGGTCTTTGGCATCATCAACCGCTACTTCGATCGTCCGGCGGCGCTGCCGCCGACGGAGATCAACGGCCGCCCCAACTACAATATGGGTCCGATCAAGTTCACCGCCGTCATGGCGATGTTCTGGGGCATTGCCGGCTTCCTCGTCGGCCTCATCATCGCCTCGCAGCTGGCGTGGCCCGCACTGAACTTCGATCTGCCCTGGACCAGCTTCGGCCGGCTTCGTCCGCTGCACACCTCCGCGGTGATCTTCGCCTTCGGCGGCAACGTGCTGATCGGCACGTCGCTCTATGTCGTGCAGAAGTCCTGCCGGGTGCGCCTTGCGGGCGACCTCGCGCCATGGTTCGTCGTGATCGGCTACAATTTCTTCATCCTGATCGCCGGCACCGGTTATCTGCTCGGTGTCACCCAGTCGAAGGAATATGCCGAGCCGGAATGGTATGCCGACCTCTGGCTCACCATCGTCTGGGTCGCCTATCTGCTGGTCTTCCTTGCCACGATCATCAAGCGCAAGGAGCCGCACATCTTCGTCGCGAACTGGTTCTATCTCGCCTTCATCGTGACGATCGCGGTCCTGCATCTCGGCAACAATCCCGCGCTCCCCGTCTCGGTGTTCGGCTCGAAATCCTATGTCGCCTGGGGCGGCATCCAGGACGCCATGTTCCAGTGGTGGTACGGCCACAACGCAGTCGGCTTCTTCCTGACCGCCGGCTTCCTCGCCATCATGTACTACTTCATCCCGAAGCGCGCGGAGCGGCCGATCTATTCCTACCGGCTGTCGATCATCCACTTCTGGGCGCTGATCTTCCTCTACATCTGGGCCGGCCCGCACCATTTGCACTACACGGCGCTGCCTGACTGGACGCAGACGCTCGGCATGACCTTCTCGATCATGCTGTGGATGCCCTCCTGGGGCGGCATGATCAACGGCCTGATGACGCTGTCGGGCGCCTGGGACAAGCTGCGCACCGATCCCGTGCTGCGCATGCTCGTCGTCTCCGTCGCCTTCTACGGCATGTCGACCTTCGAAGGCCCGATGATGTCGATCAAGGTGGTCAACTCGCTCAGCCACTACACCGACTGGACCATCGGCCACGTGCATTCCGGCGCGCTCGGCTGGGTCGGCTTCGTCTCGTTCGGTGCGCTGTACTGCCTGGTGCCGTGGGTGTGGAATCGCAAGGGCCTCTACAGTCTGAAGCTCGTCAACTGGCACTTCTGGATCGCCACCCTCGGCATCGTCCTCTACATCTCGGCGATGTGGGTGTCCGGCATCCTGCAGGGCCTGATGTGGCGCGCCTACACCTCGCTCGGCTTCCTCGAATATTCCTTCATCGAGAGCGTCGAGGCGATGCATCCCTTCTACATCATCCGCGCCGCCGGCGGCGGCCTGTTCCTGATCGGGGCGCTGATCATGGCCTACAATCTCTGGATGACCGTTCGCGTCGGCGAAGTGGAAGTCCAGATGCCCGTCGCGCTTCAGCCGGCGGAATGAGGAGCCTTCCATGTCGTTCTGGACACGCCATCAAATCTTCGAAAAGAACTCGATCGTCCTGATCGTCGGCATCTTGCTGGTGATCGCGATCGGCGGTCTCGTCGAGATCACTCCGCTGTTCTACCTCAAGAGCACGATCGAGGCGGTCGACGGCGTCAGGCCCTACACGCCGCTGGAGCTTGCGGGCCGCAACGTCTATGTCCGCGAAGGCTGCTATCTCTGCCATTCGCAGATGATCCGCCCGCTGCGCGACGAGGTCGAGCGCTACGGCCACTTCTCGCTCGCCGCCGAGAGCATGTACGACCACCCGTTCCAGTGGGGCTCGAAGCGTACCGGTCCGGACCTCGCCCGCGTCGGCGCCAAATATTCCGACGACTGGCACGTCACCCATCTGACCAACCCGCGCGCGATCGTGCCGCAGTCGGTGATGCCGGGCTATCCGTTCCTGAGCCAGACCGAGGTCGATCCCGATACGATCGCCGACCACATGAAGACGCTCAAGGCCATCGGCACGCCCTACACCGGCGACCAGATCGCGAACGCAGGCGCCGATCTGAAGGCCCAGGCCGATCCCGACAATGCCGGCTCCGACGCCTTCGGCAAGCGCTACGCCAAGGCCGTCGTGCGCAATTTCGACGGCAAGGCCGGCACGCCGACCGAGATGGACGCGCTGATCGCGTACCTGCAGATGCTCGGCACGCTGGTCGACTTCAAGCTCTACAACGAGAAAGCCAATCTTCGCTGAGAAGGCATCACCGATGAAAGCCATCCTGACACTCGACAATCTCGCGTCTGGTCTGGTGACCACGATCTGGACGCCGGTGTTCGTCGCGATCTTTCTCGCGATCATCGCCTACGCATTATGGCCCCGCAACAAGGCCGCTTTCGACGAAGCGGCGCGCCTGCCGTTGCGGGAGGAGTAAGAGATCATGACCGACCATCATAGCGACATCGATTCCGTCACCGGCAAGTCCACGACCGGACATGAGTGGGACGGCATCAAGGAGCTCAACACGCCGCTGCCGCGCTGGTGGGTGATCTCATTCTACCTCACCATCGTCTGGGCGATCGGCTACTGGATCGTCTATCCGGCCTGGCCGCTGATCTCCAGCAATACCACGGGCCTGTTCGGCTATTCCTCGCGTGCCGACGTCGCGGTCGAGCTCGCCAACCTCGAGAAGGTCCGGGGTGACAAGATGGCGGCGCTGGGCGCCGCTTCGCTCGCCGACATCGAGAAGGACCCGGCCTTGCTGGCGCTTGCGCGGGCCAAGGGCAAGACCGTGTTCGGCGACAATTGCGCGCCATGCCACGGCTCCGGCGGCGCCGGCGCAAAGGGCTTTCCGAATCTCAACGACGACGACTGGCTGTGGGGCGGCACGCTCGACCAGATCATGCAGACCATCCAGTTCGGCGCGCGTTCCGGCCATGCCAAGGCGCATGAGGGCCAGATGCTCGCCTTCGGCAAGGACGGCGTGCTGAAGGGCGACGAGATCGTCACGGTCGCCAATTACGTGCGGTCGCTGTCGGGCCTCTCGACCCGCAAGGGCTTTGATGCTGCCAAGGGCGAGAAGATCTTTGCGGAGAATTGCGTCGCCTGCCACGGTGACGGCGGCAAGGGCAACCCGGAGATGGGCGCCCCGAACCTGACCGACAAGATCTGGCTCTACGGCTCGGACGAAGCGAGCCTGGTCGAGACCATCAGCCTGGGCCGCGCCGGTGTGATGCCGGCCTGGGAAGGGCGGCTCGATCCCGCCACCATCAAGGCGATGGCGGTCTACGTCCACTCGCTGGGCGGTGGAAAATAGCCTGCTCGCGACATGCGGGGGCGAACATAAAGTGCCCCCGCTTGAGCTGGATCAACTGACGCGCTCGCGTCGGGTCTAGGTTTAATCGCACCTTTTCGAGAAGCTTCTTGGCGATGAACAAGACCGTGAACCCGAACGACCTCACATCGAACGATGACAACGGGCCGCTCTACGTAGCCCAGAAGAAGGTGTATCCCCAGAGCGTCTCCGGTACGTTCCGCCGGATCAAATGGGGCCTGATGGCGTTCTGCCTCGGCGTCTACTACTTCCTCCCGTTCGTGCGCTGGAATCGCGGCATCGGTGCTCCCAGCCAGGCGGTGCTGATCGATCTTCCCAACAGCCGCTTCTACTTCTTCTTCATCGAGCTGTGGCCGCAGGAGATCTACTACTTCACCGGCCTGCTGATCGTCGCCGCGGTGGCGTTGTTCCTGATGAACTCGGTCGGTGGCCGCATCTGGTGCGGCTATCTCTGTCCGCAGACGGTGTGGACCGATCTGTTCTACGCGGTCGAGCGGCTGGTCGAGGGCGACCGGCGCGAGCGGATGAAGAAGGACAAGTCGTCCGATCCGATGAAGCTGGAGCGCATCTCCGAGATCGTGCTCAAGCATTCGATCTGGCTCCTGATCGCCTGGTGGACCGGCGGCGCCTGGGTGCTCTATTTCAACGACGCGCCGACGCTGGTGAAGGAGCTCGTCACGTTCCAGGCGCCGATGATCGCCTATATCTGGATCGGCATCCTGACCGCGACGACCTACGTCCTGGCCGGCTTCATGCGCGAGCAGGTCTGCACCTATATGTGCCCGTGGCCGCGCATCCAGGCCGCGCTCACCGACGAATGGGCGCTCAACGTCACCTATCGCTACGACCGCGGCGAGAAGCGCACTTCGGTGAAGAAGGCGATCGAGCTGCGCGCGCTCGGCGAACACGTCGGCGACTGCGTCGACTGCTATCAATGCGTCGCGGTCTGCCCGACCGGCATCGACATCCGCAACGGGCCGCAGCTCGAATGCATCCAGTGCGGGCTCTGCATCGACGCCTGCGACAACGTGATGACCAAGATCGGCCGGCCGAAGCGGCTGATCGGCTACGACAACGACATCAACATCCAGCGCCGCCAGGAAGGCAAGGCGCCGCTCTACCGCATCGTCCGGGCCCGCACCGTCGCCTACAGCGCGATCATCGCGGCGGTTGGCGGCATCATGATCTACACGCTCGCGACCCGCAGCCTGCTCGACGTCAACGTGCTGCACGACCGCAACCCGGTCGCGGTCAGGCTCAGCGATGGCTCGATCCGCAATGCCTATACGGTGCGGCTCTTGAACAAGAGCGGCTATGACCGCGTCATCGCGATCGACGCGAACGGTCCGGCCAACCTGACCACGCACGTCGTCGGCATTGATTCCGTGACGCCGGATAGGCCGATGATCGTGATCCCGCGCGACTCCACCAGCGAGCTGCGCCTGCTGGTCACTGCGCCGGCGGAGAGCAATCCGGAAAAGTCGGTTCCCGTTCGCTTCCACGTCACCGACATCGGGCTCGGTGAGGTCGCCACCGCCACCGACAACTTCGTCTCGCCCTAGGATCAGGAGACTGCCATGGCCACCAAGCCGCTGACCGGAACAAAAGTGTTCCTGATGCTGGTCGCCTTCTTCGGGCTCGTGATCGGCGTGAACGTGACCATGATGAAGCTCGCGATCGCGACGCTGCCCGGCACCGACGTCGACAGCCCCTATGCCGCGGGCCTCACCTATGACCGCGAGATCTCGGCAGCACAGGACCAGGCCGCGCGCAACTGGAAGGTCAACGCCCATATCGAGCGCCGCGCCGATGGCGCTGCCTCGCTTCAGGTCGAGGCGCGCGATGCGAGCGGCCAGCCGATGAGCGGGTTGAAATTCGGCGGACGCCTGGAGCGGCCGACCGACAAGCGCGCCGATCTCGCAGTCGAGCTGTCGGAAGCCGGCATCGGCATCTATCGCGGCAATGCCGCGTCGGTTGCGCCGGGCCAGTGGGATCTCGTGATCGAAGGCGCGGCGCGGGGAACACGCGTGTTCATGTCGCGCAACCGCGTGATCCTGAACTGAGGGAATTCGTCATGCAGGTCACGCGGGATTTTTCGCATTACGTCCGGGCCGCGGGCGAGGGTATCAAGCACATCGATCTCGCGGTCGAGGGCGTTCACTGCGCCGGCTGCATGGCCAAGATCGAGCGCGGACTGTCGGCCATCCCCGACGTCACGCTGGCGCGCGTGAACCTCACCGACCGCCGCGTCGCGCTGGAATGGAAGCAGGGCACGCTCGACCCGGCCCGCTTCATCGATCGGCTGGAAGAGCTCGGCTACAAGGCCTATCCTTACGAGACCGAGAGCGCGGAAGCGACGGAAGTGGCGGAATCCCGCTTCCTGCTGCGCTGCCTCGGCGTCGCCGCGTTCGCCACCATGAACGTGATGATGCTGTCGATCCCGGTCTGGTCCGGCAACGTCTCCGACATGCTGCCGGAGCAGCGCGATTTCTTCCACTGGCTGTCGGCGCTGATCGCGCTGCCGGCGGCAGCCTATGCCGGCCAGCCGTTCTTCCGCTCGGCCTGGCGCGCGCTGTCGGCCAAGACCACCAACATGGACGTGCCGATCTCGATCGGGGTGTGCCTTGCGCTCGGCATGTCCGTGGTCGAGACCATCCATCACGCCGAGCACGCCTATTTCGACGCGGCGATCATGCTGCTCACGTTTCTTTTGGTCGGCCGCGTCCTCGACCAGAACATGCGGCGGCGGACCCGCGCGGTCGCCGGCAATCTCGCCGCGCTGAAGGCGGAGACCGCGGCCAAGTTCGTCGGGCCCGACGAGATTTCGCAGGTGCCGGTCGCGGCGATCCATCCCGGCGACATCGTGCTGCTCCGGCCCGGCGAGCGTTGCGCCGTCGACGGCACCGTGATCGAGGGGCGTTCCGAGATCGACCAGAGCCTGATCACCGGCGAGACGCTGTATGTCACGGCGGAGCAGGGCACGGCGGTCTATGCGGGCTCCATGAACATCTCCGGCACGCTGCGGGTGCGGGTCTCGGCTGCGTCGGAGGCGACGCTGCTCGCCGAGATCACGCGGCTGCTCGACAACGCGCTGCAGGCACGCTCGCGCTACATGCGGCTCGCAGATCGCGCCTCGCGGCTCTACGCGCCAGTCGTGCATGCGACCGCGCTGATCACCATTTTGGGCTGGGTCATCGCGGGCGCCGGCTGGCACGATGCGATCGTGACCGGCGTGGCCGTGCTGATCATCACCTGTCCCTGCGCGCTCGGGCTCGCGATCCCGACCGTGCAGACGGTGGCCTCGGGCGCGATGTTCAAAGCTGGCGTGCTGCTCAATTCCGGCGACGCCATCGAGCGGCTCGCCGAGGCCGACCACGTCATCTTCGACAAGACCGGCACGCTGACGCTGCCCGATCTCGAAGTGATGAACGCGGCCGATATTCCCGCCGACATTTTTGCACTTGCCGGGCGGCTCGCGCTGTCGAGCCACCATCCCGTTGCCGCCGCCGTCGCGCAGGCCGCCGGTGCAAGGTCGCCGATCGTTGGCGCGGTCGAGGAGGCCGGGCAGGGCGTGCGCGCTGTGGTGGACGGTGTCGAGCTTCGCCTTGGCCGTCCGTTATTCTGCGGCGCCGAAGCGCTGGTCGGCAGCGCCACGCTCGATCCCGAGGCCTCTATCGTGGCTTTCAGCAAAGGGACTGAAAAGTTCATCCTCTCGGTGCGCCAGGGCCTGCGGCCGGACGCGCAGGCCGTGATCGCGGCGCTGAAGGCGCGCAATATCGGCATCGAGATTCTCTCCGGCGACCGCGAGCCCGCGGTGATCGCGGCGGCCCATGCGCTGGGCATCGCCGAATGGCGCGCCGGTGTCACGCCGGCCGACAAGATCGCACGGATCGAGGAACTGAAGCGGCGCGGCGCAAAAGTGCTGATGGTCGGCGACGGCATGAACGACGCGCCGTCGCTGGCGGCGGCCCATGTCTCGATGTCGCCGATCTCGGCCGCGCATCTCAGCCAGGCGACCGCCGATCTCGTCTTCCTCGGCCGGCCGCTGGCGCCTGTCGTCGCCGCGATCGACTCCGCGCGCAAGGCGCTGCATCTGATGCGGCAGAACCTCTGGCTGGCGATCGGCTATAACGTTCTCGCAGTTCCGGTCGCGATCAGCGGCGTGGTGACGCCCCTGATCGCGGCGGCGGCCATGAGCGGATCCTCGATCCTGGTGATGCTGAATTCGTTGCGCGCGCGCGGAGCTGCGCGGGAGATCGTGTGATGGAAATCCTGGTCATCCTGGTGCCGCTGGCGCTGATGCTCGGCGGTGCGGGTCTCGTCGCCTTCCTCTGGTCGCTGCGGAGCGGCCAATATGACGATCTCGACGGCGCGGCGTGGCGGGCTATCGCCGACGACGAGCCGCCGCAGGACGCCCCGGTCAAGCGTTAACGCTCCGTTGGTTCCGCGCTGCCCTTTTCGGACATGGTCGCTGGACGGCCGGCGGTCGCCGGGCGTAACAATGCCGGAAGATTTTGCGTAGAAGCGACGGGGCAGGCTCTCCGGAGCAGGAGCGTGACGAGCATGCAGAAAAATGTCGGAGTGTGCGGGCCTAACGATCTGCCGGGACAGGTCGTGCTGGTGCTGCAAGGCGGCGGTGCGCTCGGCTCCTATCAGGCGGGCGTCTATCAGGCCCTGCACGAGGCCGGGATCGAGCCGGACTGGGTCATCGGCACCTCGATCGGCGCCATCAACGGGAGCCTGATCGCCGGTAATGCGCCGGAAAACAGGCTCGCGCGCCTGAAGGAGTTCTGGAAGCGGATGGAGCAGAATCCGGTCTGGGCTCTGGGCGGCGCCTTTCCCGACTTCAGCGAGAAGCTCGCCTATTTGTCGACTGTCACCAACGGCATTCCCGGCTTCTTCCGGCCCACCCCGCTGGCGCATGCGGGAGATTCCTTTCCGCTCGGCGCCGATCATGCCGGCTTCTATTCGACTGCACCGCTGGAGAAGACGCTGAGCGAGCTGGTCGATTTCGATCTGGCCAATCGCTGCGCGCCGCGACTGACGGTCGGTGCGGCTCATGTCGGCACCAGCGAAATGCGCTATTTCGACAGCCGCGACGGCGAGCTGACGGTGAAGCATGTCATGGCTTCGGGCGCGCTGCCGCCCGCGTTCCCGGCGGTGCGGATCGATGGCGAGCTGTATTGGGACGGCGGCATCCTGTCGAACACGCCGACGGAGGCCGTATTCGACGACAACCCACGCAGGGATTCGCTGATCTTCTCCGTGCATCTATGGAATCCCGTCGGCGCCGAGCCGATCACGATGGCGGAGGTCTTGAACCGCCACAAGGACGTGCAGTACTCCAGCCGCATCGCGAGCCAGATCGTGCGGCAGCAGCAGGCCCATCGCCTGCGCCATGTCATCAACCAGCTTGCCGCGCGGTTGCCCGAGACCGAGCGCAACGATCCCGCGGTGAGGGAGTTGGTGAGCTACGGCTGTCCGACCCGCATGCATGTGGTGCGACTGCTGGCGCCCCAGCTCGATCGCGAAACCCATACCAAGGATATCGACTTCAGTCCGTCAGGCATTACGCGGCGCTGGCATGCTGGCTATGTTCACACGAAATCAGTGCTCGCGCGAAAGCCGTGGATCGGCGAATTCGATCCGCTCGCCGGCGTGGTGCTGCACGAGCATATGGACGAGATGCCGATGGCGGCGGAGTAGGGCCGCGTCCGCTTTCATCGAATTGCCACAGGCCCTGCGGATTGTCGGTCGTCGTCCGCTTTTGAGAGGCCTTGCAGTTGGTATCCGGGAACGATCTGGAATTGGCCCTCGATCAGGTCCGCGCTGACGCGGCGGGACCGGTTGCGGGCGTGTTCGGCCCTGACACGGTGACCTGGCAGATCGACCGGGAGGCCGTCATCTTTCTTGGCGCCGGCCGTGCGCTGTTGTTGCAGCTGGCGCATCCCTGGGTCGCTGCCGCCATCGCGGAGCATTCGCGGACCCTTGCCGATCCGATCGGTCGCTTCCATCGTACCTTCGACATTGTCTTTGCGATGGTGTTCGGCTCGCTCGACCGGGCGCAGTTGTCGTCCCGGCAATTGCATCGGCGCCACAGCATGATCGTCGGCGCGATGCCCGAGGCCGTCGGTCCGTTCGCTGCAGGCTCGCGCTACTGCGCCAATGACATTCCGTCGCTGCGCTGGGTTCATGCGACGCTGGTCGAGACCGCGGTGATGGCACATGACCTGGTCCTTCCGCCGCTCTCGGCGGAGGAGCGCGAGCGCTACTGGAGCGAGAGCCGGATGTTCGGCGCCTTGTTCGGATTGACGGCCGACGATTTGCCCGCGGACTGGTCCGGCTTTGCGGCCTACACCGCGGCGATGGCGCAGTCGGATACGCTGACCGTCAGCCCGGCGGCGCGCGAGATCGCCGCGCAGATCCTTGGCGGCGCCCGTCCGTGGTTGCGACCACCGCGATGGTATCGCGCGCTCACGGCGAGCTTGTTGCCGGAGCGCCTGCGAGCGGGCTTCGGGTTTGAATTCGACGAGCGCGACAAGCGGGCAGCCGACAATGCGCTGAGATGGATCAGGCGCGTCTATCCCAAACTGCCAGACCGGCTGCGCTATGTCGGTCCCTACCAGGAAGCGCAGGCGCGGCTGCGGGGCGAGCCGCAGCCCGACTGGATGACCCGGTGTCTCAATCGCGCCTGGATCGGGCGGCCGCAAATGGATGTGCGCGGGAAGGGGTGAGGTTCTCAGCTCTTGGAGTGACGGGCGATAGAGTGGCGCGCCTCTCTCCACATCGTCATTGCGAGCGCAGCGAAGCAATCCAGACTGTCGCCGCGGAGACAGTCTGGATTGCTTCGTCGCTTCGCTCCTCGCAATGACGGGGAGGTCGCCTCACACCGACGCCAGCCTCCTATACAGCGCGCTATAACTGCCGGCCGAGATGCTCCAGGAGAACGAACGTCCCATCGCGCTGCGACGCATGGAGTCGAGCTGGTCATGCGCCACGAAAGCTGAGAAGGCGCGGCGGACGCCGCCGAGGAAGGACGCGCGCGAGGGCTGCGAGAACAGAAAGCCGGTCTCGCCGTCGGTGATGGTTTCGGCCAAGCCGCCGGTCTGGTGACCGATCGGGAGTGAGCCGAAGCGCTGGGCGTACATCTGGCTGAGCCCGCACGGTTCGAAGCGCGACGGCATCAATGTGAAATCGCTGCCCGCGAAGATGCGCCGCGCCTGGGCGTCGTTGAAGCCGATCGTGACCCCGATCGCGTCGGGGCGGCGGCGATGCGCGTCGATCAGCGCCTGCTCGAGCGCCGGCTCGCCGGAGCCGGTGACCACGATCTGCCCGCCGGCATCGATGATCTCGTCGGCGGCCGACAGCACGAGGTCGATGCCCTTCTGGTGCACGAGGCGTGCGACGATCGCGAACATCGGCCCGCGCGAGACCGCCAGGCCAAACTGCTTGCGGATATAATCCGCATTGGCCTTCTTGCCGACCCAGTCGCCGGCGCCGAACTGCTGGGCCAGCTGGGAGCAGGAGCGCGGGTCCCAGCTCTCGTCGATGCCGTTGAGGATGCCGGTGAGCTCGGCCGCGTCGGAGCGGACACGAAGCAGGCCTTCGAGGCCGCAGCCGAATTCCTCCGTCGTGATCTCGCGTGCATAGGTGCCGCTCACGGTAGTGAGGTGCGAGGCATAGACCAGCCCGGCCTTGAGGAAGGAGAGCTGGTCGTAGAATTCGACGCCGTCGATATGGAAGGAACTCTCGGGGACGCCGATCCGCCGCAGCGAGTCCTTCGGGAAGAGTCCCTGGTAGGCGAGGTTGTGGATGGTCAGGATCGACGGCAGCCTGGCCCCGCGCCACGCGAGGTAGGCCGGCACGAGCGAGGCCTGCCAGTCATTGGCATGGACCAGGTCTGCTGCCCAATTCTTGTCCAGCTTGCCCATGGCCAGCTCAGCGGCAGCCGAGGCAAAGCGCGCGAAGCGGATGTCGTTGTCCGGCCAGTCGCGTCCGGACTCGTCGCCATAGGGATTGCCGGGCCGGTCGTAGAGTTGTGAGCACAACAGCACATAGACCGGCAGCCCGTCCTTGGTCGCAGCCCGCCCGAGCGAGCAGGCCGGCATCTCCGCAAACGCCGGGCAGCGGCCAACGATCTGAATATGCGTGAGTTGTTCGATGATGTCGCGGTAGCCGGGCAACATGACCCGGATATCGGCGAGAGGGCGAAGCGCCCTGGGAAGTGCAGCGGAAACGGCGCCGAGTCCGCCAACGCGGACGAAATCGTCCATCTCGGTTGTGACGAACAAGACCCTCAAGAACAGCTGCCCTCTTCCGATCCCGTCTGTTGCTATGCAAGAACGGGTCCAGTTGTCCTGGAATTCCCAAGCCCGCCCGTGAGACGCGTCCGTTCGGTAAAGACTTTCCTACGCACCCGCCGCCCTCTAGGGTCGGCGCATCAACAAGAGAGAACTTCGATAGTTCCTAAGAGGCCGAGGGGCGCAGCAGGCATGCCGTTAGCAGATAAGCATGAGGGGACGACGACAAAGGCCTTCGCGGGCCTCAGGGTCCTGGATTTTTCGACCACCATCGCCGGCCCCCACTGTGCGCGGATGCTTGCCGACATGGGCGCCGAGGTCATCAAGATCGAGACCGACGGCGGCGAGACGATGCGCACCCGGCCGCCGCTGCGCAAGGGGTGCAGCACCGTATTCGGCCAGCTCAACGTCGGCAAGAAAAGCGTCGTGCTCGATCTCAAGTCCGAGGAGGGCAAGGAGGCGGTGCGCCGGCTCGCCGCGACCGCCGATATCCTGGTCGAGAACTTTCGCCCCGGCGTGATGCACCGGCTGCGGCTGGACTATGACCGCCTGCGCCCGGTCAATCCCAAGCTGATCTATTGCTCGATCTCGGGCTACGGCCAGACCGGTCCCTTGGCCGAGCTGCCGGCCTACGCGCCGGTAATCCATGCGGCCTCCGGCTACGACATGGCGCATCTCGCCTATCAGCCCGGCCGCAGCCGGCCGGATTATTGCGGCATCTACCATGCCGACGTCGTCACCGGCACTTACGGTTTCGGCGCGATTGCGTCGGCGCTCTATCAGCGCACGGTGACCGGGCAGGGCCAGCACATCGACGTCTCGATGCTGGAATCGATGCTGACCTTGACGGTGGTCGAGCTGCAGAGCTCGCAATTCGCGGTGAAGCCACCGCCGCGCCCGATGTTCGGGCCGACCGAGACGGCCAATGGCTATGTCATGATCACGGTCGCGAGCGAGAAGACGTTTCAGTGCCTGATGGGTGTGATCGGCCGTCCCGAATGGATTTCCGATCCGCGCTTCTCCACCTACGCCGCGCGCCGCGAGAACTGGGCCGACATGATGGACGGCGTCGAGGCCTGGTCGCGGCCGCTCACGACCGACGCGTGTCTTGTCGCGCTTGGCGCGGCTGGTGTGCCGGCCTCGGCCTATCGCACCGCGTCCGAGGCGCTGGCCGATCCGCAACTCGCGCACCGGCAGGCGCTCTCGTCCGTCGAGGACGAGGGTGGCTCGTTCCAGGTGCTCAATCTGCCGTTCCGGATGTCGGGCGCCGACACCACGCCCGCCAAGACGATGGCCGTGCTCGGCGAGCACACGGACGAATTGTGCGAGGAGATCGGCCTCGCCGGCGATGCGCCAATTCCGTCAGGCAAAACGGCTGCGACAAACTGAGCGCATCGCAGCACCACTACAGCGTTTGATCACTCGCGTGTTCCTCTTGCCGTGGCGAACATTTATCGCCAATCTCGCCCGAGTCATTCAACGATCCGAAACATCGGACGAGGGATCCCGGGAGGAACCATGACGAACCTTGCTGCCGCGGCGCGCAAGCACGCGCCGATTTTCCTTGTTGCGGCATTTGCTCTCCTTCCGCCGGCTGAGCCGGCACAGGCGCAGAAGGCGGGCGGCAGCATCACCGTCGGTCAGGAGCTGGAGATTACGGGCTTCGATCCGCTCAAGGTCGGGGTCTACGACACCTCGACCTTCACCGCTGCGGCCGCGATCTTCGATACGCTCACCACGCTCGACGACAAGGGCGAGGCCGCGCCCAAGCTGGCAGTGTCCTGGACCCATTCCGACGATTACAAGACCTGGACCTTCAAGCTGCGCCAGGGCGTGAAATTCCACGACGGCACGCCGTTCAATGCGCAAGCCTTCAAGGAGAACTTCGATCGGCAGAAGGACCCCGCCAACAAGTGCCGCTGCGCCTTCTACATCACCAACGTTAGGGAGGTGCAGGCGCCCGACGAATATACTGTCGTCTACAATCTCACCGATCCTTCCGTGAATTTGCCGGCGACGAACACCATCCAGAGCCAGAACAACGTCGTGCATTCGCCGACGGCGTGGAAGACCAAGGGCGACGACTACAATCGCAATCCCGTCGGCACCGGTCCCTACATCCTGAAATCATGGACGGCCGGCGATCGCATGGTTCTGGAGAAGAACCCGGGCTACTGGGACAAGGGCCGTCCCTATCTCGACCGCATCATCCTGAAGCCGCTGCCCGACGCCCAGTCGCGTTTCGCCTCGCTGCAATCGGGCGAGGCCGACATCATCTGGGACGACGAGAACGACGCTGACAACATCATGAAGGCGCAGAAGGACTCCAAGCTCACCGTGCACACCTATAAAGGCTCGGGCGCGCAGGTCTATGCCTTCAACACCAAGGTGGCGCCGTTCGACGACGTCCGCGTGCGGCAGGCGCTGGTGATGGCGATCGACCGCCCGAAGATGTCGCAGGCGATCAGCAACGGCCTGAGCCGGCCCGCGACCAATCCCTACGGCGACGGCTCCTGGGTCAAGTGCAAGGACGACGGCGCGCTGCCGTTCGACGTCGAGAAGGCCAAGGCGCTGATCAAGGAGTATGGCAAGCCGGTCGAATTCAAGACGATGGTGACTGCGACGCCCCGCGGCCGCATGATCGGCCAGGTGCTCCAGCAATTCTGGAAGCGCGCCGGCGCCAACATGGAGATCGAGCAGGTCGACCAGGCCACCATCCCGCCGCGCGCCTTCATGCGTCAGTTCCAGCTCATACCCTGGCGCATCGTCGACCTCGCCGATCCCGATCCGCAGATGTATGCGAACTTCCGCAGCGGCAGCCCGCTGGCGCTGGCCAACTTCGCCGATCCGGAGCTCGATCGGCTGCTCGACCACTCCCGCGTCACCGCCGATCCCGCCGCGCGTATCGAGGACTATTGCGCGATCAGCCGCCTGATCAACAAGGAGGCAATCTGGTTCTGGACCTTCCAGAACACCTATTACGCGCTGTCGAGCGCCAAGCTGAAGGGCTTTCCGAAAATCTACAACGGCGTGATCGACGTCTCGACCACCTGGCTGGAATGACCGCGCGATGCTGAACTTCGTCGTGCGGCGGCTCCTTGCCATCCTGCCGGTGCTGCTCGCCGTCTCGCTGCTCACCTTCCTGATCGCCGCGTTGCTGCCGGGCGACCTTGCCTATGTCATCCTCGGCGATCAGGCGACGCCGGAGAATGTCGCGGCGCTGCGCCGTGACATGGGGCTCGACCAGCCGCTGTGGTGGCGTTACCTGAGCTGGCTCGGCCATGTCCTTCAGGGCGATCTCGGCCGCTCCTTCCGCACCGGGCAGACGGTGTTGCAGGCGGTGGCCGAGCGCATTCCGGTCTCGCTCGAGCTGATGCTGATGGCCGAATTCATCGGGCTCCTGATCGGCGTTCCGCTCGCGATCGCCTGCGCTG
Source organism: Bradyrhizobium sp. 613_E4_N2_2 (assembly GCF_052075995.1). Taxonomy (NCBI): domain Bacteria; kingdom Pseudomonadati; phylum Pseudomonadota; class Alphaproteobacteria; order Hyphomicrobiales; family Nitrobacteraceae; genus Bradyrhizobium; species Bradyrhizobium sp. 613_E4_N2_2. Next base: position 6,842,279 of record NZ_CP197234.1, on the reverse strand, counting down.
CGCGCGCCGGTGGCGCCTTCGACCGCTTCATGACCGGCAGCGCCTTCGCCATGCTGTCGATGCCGTCCTTCCTGATGGCAATTTTGTTGATCTATCTGTTCGCGGTCGAGTTGCGCTGGCTGCCGGCGACCGGCTATGTGCCGTTCACCGAGGAGCCGCTGTCGAACCTGCGCTTCTTCGTGCTGCCGGCGCTGACGCTGGCGCTGGCGGAATGGCCTGGAATCATGCGGGTGCTGCGCTCCGACATGATCGCGACCTTGCAGGAGGACTATATCGCGCTCGCCAAGGCGAAAGGCCTCAAGCCCGCGCGCATCCTGTTTGTGCATGCGCTCAAGCCATCGTCGCTGACCCTGGTGACGGTGACGGGCATCAACATCGGTCGCCTGCTGGGCGGCACGCTGATCGTGGAATCGATCTTCGCGCTGCCGGGCATCGGCCGCTTGCTGGTTGGCGCGATCTACACCCGCGATCTCGTCATCCTCCAGGGCGTGGTGCTGCTGGTCGCCTGCGGCTTCGTCCTCGTCAATTTCATCGTCGACATGCTCTACGCCGTGCTCGATCCCAGGATCCGCCATGGCCACGCTTGAGCTGTCGATGCAGGACGAGGCGGTCTCCGAGCCGGTTCGGCGCCGGCGCAAGCTCGGCATTCTGTTCTGGTCGGCAAGTGCCTGGCTCGCGATTGTCCTGACGCTCGCGATTCTCGCGCCGGTGCTGCCGCTGCAGAATCCTGTAGACATGGACATGCTGGAGCGCCGTGCGGCGTTCTCCGGGGAACACTGGCTCGGCACCGACGGGCTCGGCCGCGACGAATTCGCCCGCCTGATCTTTGGCGCGCGGGTGTCGCTGACGGTGGGGCTGATCGCGCCGATGATCGGCCTTGCGCTCGGCGGCGCGCTTGGTCTCCTCGCCGGCTATTTCCGCGGCCGGTTCGAGACGCTGGTGGTCGGCAGCATGGACGTGCTGCTGGCGTTTCCACCGCTGATCTTCGCGCTCGCGGTGACCGCCTATCTCGGCCAGTCGATTCCCAATCTCACCCTGATCCTCGGTGTGCTCGGCATTCCCGCCTTCATGCGGGTAGCGCGCGCGGCCACGCTGACGCTCGCGCGGCGCGAGTTCGTGATCGCTGCCGAGGCGCTCGGCGCCAGCCATGCGCGCATCCTGCTGCGCGAGCTGCTGCCGAACGTGATCCTGCCGCTGCTGGCCTTCTTCCTGCTCGGCGTCGCCGTCACTATTGTGGTCGAGGGCGCGCTGTCCTTCCTCGGGCTCGGCGTGCCACCGCCGATGGCGAGCTGGGGCAGCATGATCGGCGAGGGGCGCGACAGCCTCGACGTCGCGCCGCGGCTGGCCTTCCTGCCGGCAACGGCGCTGTTCTTGACCGTGCTGGCCTTCAACCTGGTCGGCGACACCTTGCGGGCGCTGACCGACCCGCGTCAGGGGGCGCTGTGAGCGCGCCGCTTCTGACCATCGAGGACGTGGCGGTCGAACTGCCGACCCCCCGCGGCAATTTGCGCGCTGTGGATCATGTCGATCTGTCGCTGGAGGCGGGCCGCACGCTCGGCATCGTCGGCGAATCCGGCTGCGGCAAGACCATGCTGTCGCGCGCGGTGCTTCAGCTCTTGCCGAAGAAGGCGAAGCTGACCGGGCGCGTGATGTTCGACGGCCAGGACCTGGTGCGGCTCGATGCCGAAAGCCTGCGGCGCCTGCGCGGGCGCGACCTCGCGGTCGTGTTCCAGGACCCCATGACCTCGCTCAACCCGGTGCTGACCATCGGCACCCAGCTGATGGAGACGATCCAGGAGCATCTCGAACTGGATGCGCCGGCGGCGCGGAAGCGCAGCATCGAGCTGCTCGCCGCCGTCGGCATTCCGGCGCCGGAGCAGCGGCTCGCGCAATATCCGCATCAATGTTCCGGCGGCATGCGCCAGCGCATCGCGATTGCGATCGCGCTGTCCTGCGAGCCGAAACTGTTGATCGCGGACGAGCCGACCACGGCGCTCGACGTCACGATCCAGGCGCAGATCCTCGATCTGCTGGCGCGCGAGCAGCGCCGCCGCCACATGGCGATGATCATCATCACCCACGATCTCGGCGTCGTCGCCGGCCGCGCCGACGAGGTCGCGGTGATGTATGCGGGCAGGGTGGTCGAGCGCGCGCCGACGCAGGCGTTGTTCAAGCGCATGCACATGCCCTATACCGAGGCGCTGCTGGCGGCGATCCCGAAGCTGGAGACCGCGCCGCATACGCCGTTGCCCGCCATCTCCGGCCGTCCGCCCGATCCGACCCGGCCACTTAAAGGCTGCTCGTTTGCGCCACGCTGCCGCTATGCCGCAGGGCGCTGTCACGAGGCCAAGCCCGAATTGAAGGGCGCGGAGATGCCGGGGCATCTCTATGCCTGCTTCAACCCCATCCAGATGACGGAGGGGATTGACGCATGATGCAGTTTGCCATGCCCGCCGAGCCGCTCCTGAACGTCGACAATCTCGTCGTCGAATATGGTCTCGGCAACAAGACGGTGCACGCGGTCTCCGGCGTCAGCCTCCAGGTCGCGCGCGGCGAGACGCTGGGCCTGGTCGGCGAATCCGGCTGCGGCAAGTCGACGCTGGGGCGCGCGGTGCTGCAATTGCGCCGCGCCAAATCCGGCCGCGTGCTGTTCGACGGCGAGGACCTCACCGCGATGGAAGGCGAGGCGCTGCGCAAGATGCGCCGCCGCGTGCAATTGATCTTCCAGGACCCGATCGCCTCGCTCAATCCGCGCCGGCGCATCGGCGATATCGTCGCCGAGCCGCTCATCATCGCCGGCGTCAAGGATGCCGCCGAACGCAAGCGGCGCGTTCACGAGGTGTTGTCCGCGGTCGGGCTCGATCCTGACATCGTGGCGGGCCGCCTGCCGCACGAATTCTCCGGCGGCCAGTGCCAGCGCATCTGCATCGCACGATCGCTGGTGCTCAACCCCGAATTCATCGTCTGCGACGAGCCGGTCTCGGCGCTCGACGTCTCCATCCGCGCGCAGATCCTCAATCTGCTCGAGGAGATGAAAGCGCGCTTCGGCCTGACGCTGCTGTTCATCGCGCATGATCTCGCGGTGGTGAAAGCGGTCAGCGACCGCGTCGCGGTGATGTATCTCGGCCGCCTCTGCGAGGTCGGGCCGTCGGAGCAATTGTTCGCAAGGCCCGCGCATCCCTACACGGACCTGTTGTTGCAGGCGATCCCGGTGCCCGATCCGGACGTGCGTCCCGTCGAGAGTGTGGCGACCGGCGAGCCACCATCGCCGATTGCGCCGCCGTCCGGCTGCCGCTTCCGCACCCGCTGCCCGCGGGCCGACCAGCGGTGCAGCGCGGAGATACCGGAGTTGCGCGAGGTCGCACCCGGCCAGTTCGCGGCTTGCCACCATCCGCTGGCCTAAACTAGAGCCCCGTTCCGATGTGATCGGAACGGGGCTCTAGATTCTCGTTTTGACGCGTTTTCTTTACGCGAACCGGTATCCACTTCGCTCGAAAACGCTGTAAGACGGCTCCCGGATTTGTTTCGCCCCGCCGGTCATGGCATGGTGGCGACGACAAGAAGTATGCCGGGAGGACGCCGATGAAGAGTTTCAAGGTCGCCGATTTCAAGGCGCCGCTGCAGGAGTTCGACGAGGCCACGCCGCAGCCGTCGGGCACGCAGGTGCTGATCAAGGTGAAGGCCGCTGGCGTCTGCCACAGCGACCTCCACATCTGGGAAGGTGGCTACGATCTCGGCCACGGCCGCAAGCCGCTGTCGCTGAAGGACCGCGGCATCAATCTGCCGCTGACCATGGGCCATGAGACGGTCGGCGAAATCGCAGCCTTCGGCCCCGACGTGAAGCCGACCGACCAGAGCGATCTCAGGCTCGGCGATGTCGGCCTCGTCTATCCCTGGATCGGCTGCGGCAAGTGCGCCACGTGCCTGGCCGGTGACGAGAACATGTGCCTGACGCCGCGCTCGCTCGGCGTCTATTGCGACGGCGGCTATTCCGACCACATGCTGGTGCCGCATCCGCGCTATCTGCTCAACCTGAAGGGGCTCGATCCCGCCTCGGCGGCGCCCTACGCCTGCTCTGGCGTCACCACCTACAGCGCGCTGAAGAAGGTCGAGCAGCATTTTGACACGCCGATCGTGATGTTCGGCGCCGGCGGCCTTGGCCTGATGGCGCTGTCGCTGCTGAAGGCAATGGGCGGAAGAGGCGCGATCATGGTCGACATCGACGCCAGGAAGCGCGAGGCCGCGGAAAAGGCCGGTGCGCTCGCGACCGTCGATCCCAAGGCGCCGGACGCGCTGGAGCAGCTTGCCAAAAAGGCGGGCGGGCCGATCCGCGCCGTGATTGATCTCGTCGGCAACGCCGCGACCACGCAACTCGGCTTCGATTGCCTGACCAAGGGCGGCAAGCTCGTCATCGTCGGCCTGTTCGGCGGCGGCGCGACCTGGGCGCTGCCGCTGATCCCGATCAAGGCGGTGACGATCCAGGGCAGCTATGTCGGCAATTTGCGCGAGACCCAGGAGTTGCTCGACCTCGTGCGCGCGAAGAACGTGCCGCCGATCCCGGTGACGCGCCAGCCGCTCAACAAGGCCAACGACGCGCTGGTGCAATTGCAGCAGGGCGCGGTGGTCGGTCGCACGGTGCTGACGCCGTAATAAACGCTCTCTCCTCCGTCATTGCGAGCGAAGCGAAGCAATCCAGAAATCCCTCGGCGGACACAGTCTGGATTGCTTCGTCGCTTCGCTCCTCGCAATGACGTCCTTGGCTCGTCCTTCCTAAGGTCTCTCAAATGTCCGCAAACAACGCCTTCCACATTGCCGTGCTCGCCGGTGACGGCATCGGTCCCGAAGTCATGGCACCGGCCATCGAAGTCCTGCGCAAGATCGAGGCGAAGTCCGGCCTGAGCTTCCGCTTCACCGAGGCGCCCGCCGGCGCCAACAATTATCTCGCGACCGGCAAGTCGATGCCGGATTCCACTATCAAGCTCTGCGAGGAGGCCGACGCGATCCTGCTCGGCGCTTGCGGCCTGCCGTCGGTCCGCTACCCCGATAATACCGAGATCGCGCCACAGATCGAGCTGCGGTTCATCTTCGATCTCTATGCCGGCGTGCGCCCGGCGCGGCTCATTCCGGGCGTGCCGAGCCCGATCGTCGGCGCCGACCAGCGCGGCATCGATCTCGTCGTGATCCGCGAATCCACCGAAGGCCTGTTCGCCTCGATGGGCAAGGGCATCGTCACCCATGAGGACGCGCGCGAGACCATGGTGATCACGCGCAAGACCTCCGAGCGCCTGTTCGAGTTCTCGTTTCGGCTCGCCGAGCGGCGCAAGGCGCGCGGCAAGCCGGGGATGCTGACCTGCGTCGACAAGGCGAACGTGTTCAAGGCCTTTGCATTCTTCCGCGGCATCTTCGACGAGATCGAGAAGAAGCATCCGAACGTGAAGACCGACCGGCTCTATGTCGATGCCTGCTCGGCGATGCTGGTGAAGCGTCCCTGGGATTTCGATGTGATGGTGATGGAGAACATGTTCGGCGACATCGTCTCCGACATCACCGCGAGCCTGATCGGCGGCCTCGGCATGGCGCCGTCCGCCGATATCGGCGACAAATATGCCGTGTTCCAGCCCTGCCACGGCACCGCACCAGACATCATGGGGCAGGGCAAGGCCAATCCGACCGGCATGATCCTGTCGGCGGCGATGATGCTGGACTGGCTCGCCGACAAGCACGGCGTCGAGAGCGCGGCGGAAGCCGGCGAGCAGATCGAGCGTGCAGTGGATCAGATCTACGCCGGCGGCATCAAGCCGATGGAGTTCGGCGGCAGCAATGGCACGGCTGACATTACGAAAGCGGTGCTCGCTGCGCTGTAGTTACCGCAGGCGGTCGATATCGGAGGAGCCGGAAGTCAATGAGCAATCCGGTTCCCGAGCACTATCGGCACCTCAGGACCTTCGCCTTCGGCGACAATCCTGCGCTCGCGGATGAATTGGTCGAACTCGTCGTCAAGGGCGTCAAGACCGCGACTTGCAGCACGGAGGACGAACCGAACACGTCCACGCCCGGTGAACTCTGGGTCGTGCTTGACGGACGGGGAGAACCGCGCTGCGTCATCGAATCCGTCGAGATCACCTATCGGCGCTTCAATGACGTCGATGCCGCGTTTGCGCACGATGAGGGCGAAGGCGATCGAAGCCTCGCCTATTGGCGCAGCGCCCATCGGACCTATTTCGGCCGGCTCGGGCGATTCAGCGAGGACATGATGCTGATGTGCGAGCGCTTTCGCCTGATCGAGGTGTTTGGTGATCAGAAGCTGACGCCCGCGCCTTGCTGAGCCCGGACGCCGAGGCTACTTGCCCGTAAACTGCGGCTTGCGCTTTTCCATGAAGGCCTGCCGGCCCTCGCGAAAATCCGCGCTGTCCATGCAGGCGTGACCGATCGCCCTGATTGCCTCCAGGTCGCGCTGGCTCTCGTCCTTCAACACCTGCGCGATGGTGATCTTGGCGGCCTTGATCGCGAGTGGGGCGTTCTCGGAGATGGTCTGCGCGATCGTCATCGTCTCACCCCACAACTCGTCGATCGGGAACAAGCGCTCGACGAGGCCAATGCGCAGCGCCTCGGCGGAATCGATCCGCATGCCCGTGTACATCAGAAGCCGTGCCCAGGACGGACCGACCAGCGACACCAGATGCTTCAAGCCGTCATAGCCGTAGGCGATGCCGAGTTTTGCCGCGGGAATGCCGAACTGACTGCCATGCGCGGCGAGGCGGATGTCGGCGAGCATCGCGACCTGCATGCCGCCGCCGAGGCAAAAGCCCTCGATGCAGGCGATGGTCGGCTTGGGATAGTCGGCGAGCAGCGCGCGCTGTGCGGCGCTGCGCCTGGCATATTCCTCGGACGCCGCCGCGTTGTGGCGGGTCTTCTCGAACTGGCTGATGTCGGCCCCGGAGACGAATGCCTTGCCGCCGGCGCCGCGCAGGATCACGACGCGCACCGTCTCGTCATCGCGCAGGCTCGTCAGCGCCTCGCCAAATCCCTCCCACATCTCCAGCGACATTGCGTTGCGCTTGTCGGGATTGTTGAAGGTGATCACGCCGACGCCGTCGATGACCTGCTTGAGGATCTTGCCGTCGGCATGGGGTGTTTCGGTCGTGCTGGAAATGTCAGGCATTGCGCGCTCGCTGTCGTAGGCCGGGCGCAATGTGCGGCCGGGGCGCGGCCCGGGTCAACCGCGACGAGGGACGCGGCTTTGCATCCGCCTGTGCCGCGATTGCATGGCGCGAGAAGCGGTTATACCTTGAGCATGATCTTTTCGGAAAACCGCTGCACACTTTTCCGGATCATGCTCTACTGCGTTGCGTGCATGTGCGCGGTCAGGGGATGGCTGCCTGCATTGCTGAAGAACGCCGCCTCTTCGGCGGTGGCCTCCAGCAACTGCTCGTCCTGATCATAGACGTCGTTGCGGAACTGGACGGTCTGGTCCTTGGTCATCCATGCGGTGAGGTAGATCCAGGCCACCGGCACCTTCTTCGCCATGGCGACCTCGAGGTGCTGGCCGCTCGCAATCTCCGTATCGATCGCGGCGCGGCTCCATTTCGGCTGGTCCTTCAGCAGCCAGGCGGCGAGATCGCGCACATTGTCGACGCGCGAGCAGCCATGGGAATCGAAGCGGTAGTCGTCGCTGAACAGATTGCGCTGGTTGGTGTCGTGCATATAGACCGAATAGGAATTCGGCATGTCGATCTTCACCGCGCCGAGCGCGTTGAAGGTGCCGTTGTGCTGGCGCACGGTGAAGTTCGGCGTGTGCGTGCCCGACCAGTCGACCGAATGCGGGTCGATCGGATTGTCGTGGGCGTCGAGCACCTCCATGTGCATGCGCGACAAATAGGTCGGATCCTTGCGCATATGCGCCGAGATCTCGGTCTTGGCGATCGAGGACGGCACCGTCCAGGTCGGATTGAGCACGACGCTGGTGATCTGGGCCGTCAGGGTCGGCGAGGGCTTTTCGGTCTTGCCGACGATCACGCGATAGCGCCGTACCACCACATCGTTCTCGACCGCTTCGGCAAACGCGGCGGGGATGTTGACCACGACATAGCGCTGGCCGAAGCCGAAATTCATGTTCTCGAGCCGCTGGAGCGAAGCCTCCAGCTGCCGGATGCGCTTCTGCACGGAGACGTTCATCGCCGCGACCGTGCGCGGCGTCACCGTGCCGGTCGGCGCCAGGCCATGGCGGGCCTGGAAGCGCTTCACGGCGTCGGCGAGATCCTGATCGAAAGCGCCACTGGCCTTGTCGGCGGCGAGATCGCCGGAGACGATCAGACGCTTGCGCAACAGCTCGTCGCTGGCGCCCTGGACGCCGAGGGCGAACTTCGCATCGGCAGGGATGGCTGGCCAGCCGCCGCGTACGGCAAGATCGGAGTAGCTGAGCGCGGCATCCTTGATGCGCTGGGCCGAGCCCTCGTCATAGGTTGGCTCGTGCGTCAGCGCGAGCGCCGCGGCGGCTCTCCGCCGTCGAAGCGGGTGCGGCAGCCTTCGGCGCGGCAGCATGGGCCGGGTTCGCCGCTGCGGGCACCGTACCGGCCGCCGTTGCCGGCCTCGGGTTTGCCTGTCCCGTGGTTTCGGTTTGCGCCAGCGCGGAAGCGCTCGCGAGCACGCCGACGGCAACGATCATCGCATGGCGTTTCGACATGTGTCCCATTTTCCCCACGAGGACGAGGCCCGGACGGGCGCTCGCATTGGCAATTCCCGCTCGCCGCGCTGCGTGCGCCGATTCGCAAAAATCGGCGGGAAGCTAGAGCCCCGGAGTTGAGGTCCCATTAAGCACGGCAGTCGAAAGCCCGCGCGTTCGCGGCGGGGCGTCTCGATTGGGTCGCAGCAGGGGCGGGATGGGTTCGCGAAATCCGCGGCGATGGCGGGCAAAATTGCCGGGAAACCCGCAGCAAGAAATCCGCAAGAAAAAAGGGCGGCTTGGCCGCCCCGAAAGGAGAGCCGCGCGCAAGCGCGCGGACTGGGTCTCGTTCAATCCGGCCGCGCCCCCGTGACGCGGCGGATTGAACATCGGCCGTAAAGGTCGGAGCCCGATCGGCTCAGGCCTCGTTCGCTGCGATCGATTCCATCAGCGAGACGAGCTGACGCTGCACCGTCTGGTCCTTGATCTTGCTGTAGGCGCGCAGCAGGCGGAGGCTGAAGGCGGAATCGAGGAACAGCAGGCTCTCGACTTCGCGCGCCTTGTTGTCGCCGTCATAGAAGAAGGTCACGGGCACATCGAGGGCGGTGGCGATCTGCTGAAGCCGAGCCGCGCCGACGCGATTGACGCCCTTCTCGTATTTCTGGACCTGCTGGAAGCTCACGCCGAGCTTCTCGCCGAGCTCGGCCTGCGAGATCTTCATCTCGACGCGCCGCAGACGGATCCGCTTGCCAAGCTCAATGTCCGGCTTGCCGGCGCTGCGCTGCTTCATTCTTTTCGCCGCTGCTTTCATACTCTCACCTTTGTTCTTCGGTTGAAAATCCCCCGAAGAGCTGGGTCAGGGGTTCGCCCATATACTCGTCCTTGAATTCATGCGGATGCACGAACTCTTCCTTAAACCACGGGAATCGCGCCGGATTGAAAGCCTCGATCAGCCAGTCAATCATGTGCCGAACACGTGGAATCCGGCCGCTACCAGGGTGGTAGGACAACCAGATATCCAGCGGCCTGTTCAGCTCGACCTCCAGTGGAATCAACTTCCCGCCAAGCGCAATGGCGTAGCTCGGGAATACGCCGATGCCGGCGCCATTCGCGACCGCCCAATAATTGGCGCTTGAGACGTTGGTCTTCATGACCAGCAGGTCACGTTCCGGAACGCCTGGGAAGAAGCTCTCGAAGGTTTCCTTGGCGGCAAGCTGGTCGGCGAATTGCAGCACCAGGCGGTGCTTGATCAATTCGAGCGCCGAGCGCGGCGTGCCGTGTTTTTCAAGGTATTTTTCCGAAGCCCAGAACATCAGGTGCATGCGGCCGAGCCGCACCAGCTTGACGTCGAGCGCGGAGGGACGCGACAGATGGATGGCGACGTCGGCCTCGTGACGAGAGACATCGGCCGAGCGCATCGCGCAATGCAGGTCGACCAGGATCTTCGGATAGGCCTGCTGGAATTCGACCAGCCGCGGGGCGAGCCAGAACGTCCCGAGACCCTCGGTGACGGCCACGCGAACTTCGCCGGACAGGGCGTTGGCCGTCGAATCGCTGGTGCGCAGCACGTCGAAGGCGGCCGCCTCCATGCGCTCGACTGCGGAGACCACCAGTGCACCTTCATCGGTCAGATGCGTGCCGTGGACGTCGCGGGTGAACAGGGTGGTGCCGGTCTGGCGCTCGAAATCATCAATCCGGCGGCGGACGGCGTTGATCGACAGCGACAGGCGTTCAGACGCCGAGCGAAAACTGCCGCATCGAACGACTTCCAGGAATATGCGGGCCGCATCCCAATCGGAGAGGCCGCTGATGTTGATCTTTGGGCGTTCCTCCTGTGGAACGCCCCTTTCCGCCAAGGAGTGCATACAAGTCCCTTCGGGTTGCTAAACTGGCAGAATTGGGCGCAAACCACAACCACTGCGGGTTGGGGAACGGCGACTTTTGAACGCCATCGTTACTGCCTCGTGGGCGGTATCCGAGTGTTACCAAGGCTGAGAATCGAATCGGCCGACCAACGTTGGAATGAGGGGTGTGGCGTGAGTTCCGTTGCGAGCCCTGAAATGGCTGCAGGATTGTCGGCGTTTTCCGTCACGGAAGTCCTTGCGCGCGAGCTGTCGCCGCGCGGAATGGGTCGATCATCCAGTGCCGCGCGTTCGACTCCCGGCCACGACGATAATGGCGTCCCGCGCAGCGGGTCGATGTTCGCGGGAGCCACGGTTTCCCGGCAAAATCATACTGAAATCATGTTCGGAGGCGTCGGCGCCTCGTGTTATTCTCGGTATCCCATGGGGGCCGAGGGGATTTCCACAAACACGTCTCGCAGGCCGAACTAACGGAAAGAACGCCGGTGTCGCATTCAGACGAACAGTTGCAGTCGGTGCTGGAAACGCTTGAGGAGTGCCGCAAGGTTCTCAACGAGAGCAATAACCGCGAGTCGGCCGAGCTGCTGTCCATCGTCATCCTCGACGTGCGGATGAAGCTCAAAGGAATTGACAGTGCCGATCTCAAGGCGCTGTGCGACGAAATGTTGCGGAGCGCTGGAAGCGAACCGCAGCCCCCCTCCAAGCAGACGCAGGACCAGCCCCGGCGTCCGCTGCTCCGCGTGGTGAAGTAGCCGCGCCGCCGAGTCTCGCTTTTTGGCGAGGTTTGTGCGCGTCCCGATGCCGCATCTGTGATCGCAGACGGCATCGGGAGGAGCCTGGTTTCGTGCGCCTCTGTTGTGCGCATTCCCCGGCATCGGCTACACCAGAGCCGGTTCGGCTCCCGCCCGCGCGCATTCCCGGTGCGCGGCCAAAGAGCCTGAGATGGCTCCGACTGCATCATGCAAAATGTCTCGATCCCGGCGGCCCTGATTGCCGGCCTCGTCAGCTTCCTCTCTCCCTGCGTTCTGCCCCTGGTTCCGCCCTATCTGATCTATCTCACGGGCGCCACGATCGAGCATGTCGAGAACAAGGAGCCGGCCTCGGCGTCCAAGCGCGCCATCATGATGTCGGCGCTCCTGTTCGTGCTCGGCTTCTCCACGGTGTTCGTGGCGCTCGGCGCCAGCGCTTCGCTGATCGGCGGGCTGATTCGTGCCTGGTCGGCCGAGCTGTCGATCCTCGCCGGCATCGTCATCATCATCATGGGCCTGCACTTCCTGGGACTGACGCGGATCGGCCTTTTGATGCGCGAGGGGCGCCTGACCGCGCCCAAGCCTGTCGGCCTGTGGGGCGCCTATGTGATGGGCCTCGCCTTCGCCTTCGGCTGGACGCCCTGCATCGGCCCGATCCTCGCCGCGATCCTCTCGATCGCCGCGGCGGAGGCGACGGTGACGAAGGGGGCGGGCCTGCTCGCAGTCTATTCGGCCGGCCTCGGCATTCCCTTCCTGATCGCCGCCCTGATGATCGAGCAGTTCTCGAAGCTGTTCGCGCGCATGAAGGGCCAGCTCGTCAATGTCGAGCGCGCCATGGGCGTCCTGATGGTGATCACTGGCATCGGCTTCCTCACCGGCACGGTCTCGAATGTCAGCATCTGGCTGCTCGAGACGTTTCCGGCGCTGCAGACGATCGGTTAGCTCACGCTGTCGGCACGGCAGTCAGGTCAAACCGGACATGCGCGACGATGCCGGTCGCGCCACTCCGGTTCTGATGCATCAGCCTGAAGCCGTGCCGGTCGGCGGTGGATTTGGCGATCGCAAGACCAAGCCCGGTCCCCTCGACGCCCTGGGGCGCAGCCCTGAAGAAGCGGTCGTAGATGAACGGCATTGCATCCTCGGGAATGCCTGGGCCGTCATCGACGATCTCCAGCGCGCAAATCTTGCCGTCATTGACGACCCTGAGTTCCACGGAGCCGCCTGAACCTGAATAGCGAATGGCGTTGTCCAGCAGGATGGCGATGAGCTTGGCGATCGCGTTGCGATCGCCGAGGAACCTGCACGGTGTCTCCGCCGTCATCGCGAGCTGGACGTTGCGCGCCTCAGCCAGCGGATAGAAGTCGGCCAGCAACGATGTCGCGAGCGCGGCAAGATCGACGTCGTCGCGCTTCCGGATCGAGGCGCCTTCCGTTCTGGCCATTTCGAGCAACTGGCTCGCCAGATGCGATGCGCGCCGCACGCCGTCCCGAAGTTCGTCGGCAAGCTCGCGAGTCTGTCCGGACAGTTCTGCGGCGATCAGGTTTTCCGCCTGAATCTGGAGCGCGGCCAGAGGTGTCCTCAGTTCGTGCGCCGCGTCCGCCACGAAGCGGCGCTGCGCGTCGAGTGCCGACCGGTGACGATCGACGAGCTTGTCGATGGCAACGATCAGCGGAGCCACTTCCGCCGGTACGCCCACCGGACGCAGGGGCTCCTGCGCATCGACGCTGCGCTGGCCGATTTCGGCCGACAGCCGTTGCAGACCGCTCATCGTGCGGCTGATCGACCAACCCAGAACGGCCCAGACCAGCGGGATGGCGAGCAGCAGCGGAAGCGCGGCGCCTGTCGCCGCGTGCAGCGCGATCTCGTGCCTGGCGCTCCACGCTTGCGCGATCTGGATATCGTGCTGCGCGTGGCTCCAGCGATAGACGCGCCAATCCTGCCCGTCGGCGGTCACGTCGGACAATCCCGGCACTGATTGCCAGGGAATATCGATCGGAGGACCCGCCCGATGCACCAGCGCGCCGGAGCGATCCCAGATGCGGACGACCAACTGATCCTCGTCTTCGCTTTCGAGCAGCGGACCCGCACCGTTGCGGTCGCCTGGACCGACATTGACGGCGATCTCCTGCAACTGCGCGTCGAGGAACTTGTTCATCTCATAGGCGACAAGGCCGAACGATGTTGCCGTTGCCAGGAGGCCGATGGCGGCCAGCAACAGCGTCGCACGCGTGATGATCGTCTTGCGAAGAGAGCTCATGATCCGGACTTCGTGACCATCCACCCGGCACCGCGGATGTTCCGGATGACGTCCTTGCCATACCGCTTGCGCAAGCCGTGGATGACGACGTCAACGGCGTTGCTCTGCACCTCGTCGCCCCAGCCGTAGATCCGGCTCTCGATCTGGCCTCGCGACAGAATGGTTCCGGGACGCTCCATCAGGGCGTACATCACCGAGAACTCCCGCGCGGAAAGCGTCGATTGGATGCCGCGGAAGGTCGCCACATGGGTCGATGGATCGAGCGTGATCTCCTTGCTGCTCATCAGCGAATTGGAGCGGTCGTTGACCCTGCGCATGACCGCGCGGATGCGCGCGAGCAGGGCGCGCAACTCGAACGGCTTGACGATGAAGTCGTCGGCGCCGAGATCGAGTCCCGCGACCATGTCCTCGACCCGGTCGCGGGCCGTGATCACCAGGATGGGCGAAGCCTTCCTGCTGCGCGCAGCCTTGAGAATCTCGAAGCCAGTCATGCCGGGCAGTCCGATATCGAGCAGCGTGATCGCGTGCTCGGCGCGTTGTAGCGCGGCGTAGCCGTCCTGTCCGTCGCGGGTCCAGTCCACGGTCATTCCGTTTCGCTTCAATCCGCGGACGAGCGCCTTGCCGAACATCAGATCGTCTTCGATCAGCAGGAGGCGCATTGATTCAGGGAAAATCGCTGTGTTGGAGTGGTGGCGCGTCGCAGCACCAAGCGCCACATTCGACACCGCGGCCAAATGGTCAACCGCCTGCGCCTCAATTTAGAACTCTTACAAATTTGGGCGTGAGCGGAGAGAGGCTCGACCTATTCTAAATCCGATCTAATCCTCATCTAATTCTTCGCATTGCAGATGCGCCCCGGTTCGGGACCGCGAAGCCGTCTTTCAGAGCGGCACGCGAAATTTTTGGGGCGTTGCAGATGGAATTGGGTTGTTGGGCTGGCCGCAAGGCGTTGCGTGGTTTTCTGCTGTCGACGACGGCAGCGCTGTCATTCAGTGGTGGGCTGACGATGCAGGCCGGCCCGGCCTCTGCGCAGCAGGGGCAGGCGGCGGGAGCCTTGCCGTCAGTCGTCGTTTCAGCCCCGCAGCAGCGCGCCCGCCGGGCGCAGACCGCGACCACCTCGCGCGCAGCGCGATCGAATCGTCGGACGGCCACCGTCGCACCGGTCGAGAAGAAGCCGCCGAGCGTCAACAATCAGGACGCGCGTACCGGCCAGAAGGGCTATATCACGCGGAGCGTGACCAGCGCGACGAAGACCAATACGGCTCTCCTCAACGTGCCGCAGTCGGTGACGGTGCTGACGAAGGATTTCATCAGGGACCAGGCCTTCACCTCGATCGGCGAGGCGACCCGTTATGTGCCCGGCGTGATCTATCACCAGGGCGAATCGCATCGCGACGACCTCGTCATCCGCGGCCAGCGCAGCAACGCCGACTTCTACACCAACGGCATCCGCGACGACGTCCAGTATTTTCGCGACTTCTACAACATTCAGCGGCTCGAGGTCCTGAAGGGGCCGAACGCGATGATCTTCGGCCGCGGCGGCGGCGGTGGCGTCGTCAACCGCGTACTCAAGGAGGCCGACGGTACGACCATTCGCGAGGTGACGGTCGGCGGCAATTCCTATCCCGGCGCCCGCGTGACCACCGACGTCGGCCAGGCGATCAACGAGAACTGGGCCTTCCGCCTCAACGCGATGTACGAAAACACGCAGAGCTATCGCGATTTCGTCAACCTCGAACGCTGGGCGATCAATCCTACCGCGACCTTTGCGCCGAACGACACCACGACGGTCAAGCTGAGCTACGAGCATCTGCACGACCGGCGTACCGTCGATCGCGGCATCCCTTCGCAGATCCGCCCCGGAAACGCCTTCCCGCGCTATCCCTACGATACGTCGCCGTCTGCGTTCTTCGGCAACCCCAACCTCAACTATGCGCTCGCCGATGTGGATATCGGAACCGCTGTCGTCGAGCACGATTTCGAGAACGGGTGGACGATCAAGAATTCGTCGCAGATCGCCAACTACGACAAGTTCTACCAGAACATCTATCCGGGCGGAGGAGCCAATTCCGGTGCCGTCAATGCCGCCGGAACCTCGAGCAATCTGCAAGCATACAACAACGAGACCGACCGGACGAATTACTTCAACCAGACCGATCTCACCTACAAATTCGGGACGGGCCCAATTCGTCACACCGTCGTCTTCGGCGCCGAGTTGGGCCGTCAGAACGGCCTGAACTACCGGCAGAGCGGGCTCTTCAATGGCGTATCGTCGACCATCACGATCGATCCGAGGAATCCGACGTCGTACGTTCCGGTCACTTTCGCCAATAACGGGGGGACCGATGCCAACAACACCTACAAGCTCAATCTCGGCGCCGTCTACGTCCAGGACCAGGTCGAGATCACGCGCTATCTGGAGCTGATCGGCGGCCTGCGGTTCGATCACTTCGACCTGACGTCGCGAGACCGCCGCACATTCGTCGAGCTCAACCGGGTCGATGATCTGGTGTCGCCACGCGTCGGTGTCCTGTTCAAGCCGCTCGAAAACCTGTCGATCTACGGCAGCTACAGCATCTCGTATCTGCCGAGCGCCGGCGACCAGTTCAGCGCTCTGACACCGGGCCTGGCCATCGCAGCGCCCGAGAAGTTCGTGAACAAGGAAGTCGGGCTCAAATACGACATCTTCCCGAGCCTGCAGTTCGCTACGGCGATCTACGAACTGGACCGGACCAATCAGCGCTTTGCCGATCCCAACAATGCGGGATTCTTCATCCTGAGCGGAGCCACCAAGACCCGCGGCCTCGAAGCGTCTCTGACAGGCTACGTGACGGACGCCTGGCAGATCACGGGCGGCTACGCTTACACGGATGCGCGGATCACCAGCAACAACTCCGCGACCATTGTCGCCGGCAACCGCGTGGGACTTGTGCCGTACAATACCTTTTCCCTCTGGAACAGGTATCAGTTCACGGAGCAGTGGGCCGCGGGCCTCGGTGTGATCCACTACTCGAACTTCTTCGCATCGTCCGACGACACCGTGCTGATTCCGGAGTTCACGCGGGTGGACGCCGCCGTGTTCTTCAGGCTCAACGAGACCTGGCGCGCCCAGCTCAACATCGAAAATCTCCTCGACCGGAAGTACTATTCGACCGCGGACGGGAATAACAACATCACGCCGGGGTCTCCACGTGTGTTCAGATTGTCAGCCACGGCGAACTTCTGATGGTGTTGAGATGACACGCGCGAGTGGCCGGGCTGAAGGCAGATCGACGGCACGCAAGAGCAATCGCGCCGCACAGGCGGCGCGACAGCGCTGCTTCGTGCTGGAGATCAACCAGAGACCGGTTCTGGCGTTCTCGGCCAGCTCACTGCGATCCGCCCGGGCGCGCGTGCAGGAAGCCTGGTTCGTCGAGGAATTGGAGAGCATGTGTTCAGGTGGGCGTCCTCTCCTGTGCCCGGATCATGTCCGACACGTCAGGCTCGCGCTTCCGGCGGAGATTGCCGCGGTGGAACTCGGACGCGGCCTCGATGAGGCGCGCGGCGAGGACGCCAAATATGGCTTCGCGTTTCTCGTTCCGATCGACGTGCCGCCGAATTAACGGCGTCGACCGCTTTTTCTATTGAACCGCGAAGCGCGCGAGCGCCTCGCGGTCGATATCGATACCTAGCCCCGGTCTGTCAGGCACCCGCACGAAACCCTTCTCGTGCTCGATCGGCTCCTTCAAAATCGCCTGCCGGATCGGATGCTCGGTGCGGTCGAACTCGAGCATCGGTTCGATCGGCGCAAGCGAGGTCGGCGTGTGTGACGGCAGCACGGCGAGGAGCTGGAGCGAGGCCGCGATCGCGATCCCGGTGCCCCAGACATGCGGATTGTAGCGGATGCCGAACGCCTCGCTCATGTCGGCGATCTTCTTGCATTCGGAGAGGCCACCCGCGGCGCAGGTGTCGGGCTGGGCGATGTCCAGCGCATGCGATGCGAACAGGTCGCGAAAACCGAAACGGGTGAATTCGCATTCGCCGCCGGCGATGGGAATCGTCAGCGCGGATCGTACCGCGCGATATCCCGCGACATCCTCCGGCGGCACCGGCTCCTCGAACCAGCCGATGTCGTAGCGCTCAATCATGCGGCCGAGCCGGATCGCCGCCACTGCGTCATAGGCGTGGTTCGCATCGACCATCAGCGCGACATCCAGGCCGATCGCCTCGCGCACCGCGCGGGTGACCGCGGCGTCCTCGGCGATGCCGAAGCCGACCTTCAGCTTCACGGCGCGGAAACCCTCCGCGGCGTAGCCGGCCGCTTCCTCCGGCAGGTATTTGAGCGGATCGCCTGATTTGCGCCGGTAGAGCCCGGTCGCATAGGCCGCTATCTCCTTGCGCGCGGCGCCGCCGAGAAGCTGATGCGCTGGCACGCCGAAATGCTTGCCCTTGATGTCCCACAACGCGATATCGATGCCGCTCAGGCCCTGGATCACGACGCCCTTCTGGCCGTGATCGCGCAAGCGTGCGTAGACCATCTGCCACAGCACGTCGGTGCGCAGCGGATCCTCGCCGATCAGCAAGGGCGCGATGCTCTGCACCACCGCCGCCGTCATCCGCGCCGGCCCGTAGCATTCGCCCCAGCCGGTCAGGCCGTCATCCGTCTCGATCTCGACCAGCATCGCGGTGCGCGTGTCGTACCAGGCGCGCGAATAGGCGAAGGGCTGCGAGAGCTTTGCTTCGAGGATGTGCGTGCGCACCTTGGTGATCTTCATCGCCGATGTTCCTTCAATCCGTTCACCGCGCCTCGTCCAGCACGCACGTCACCGTGCAGACGACGCCGCGCGGCAGGAAGTCGACGGTCGCCTCGCCGCCGAGCTGGTCGCGCGCGCTGCGCTCGATCAGGCGCGATCCGAAACCGCGCTGCACCGGCTCCGTCACCGGCGGTCCGCCGATCTCGCTCCAGATCAGCCGCAGCCGGGGCTTCGGCGTGTCGGCGATGACCTCCCATTCCAGCGTGACCCGGCCGGTCTCGTTCGACAGCGCGCCGTATTTCGCGGCGTTGGTGGCGATCTCGTGCACGATCATCGACAGCACCACGGCGAGCCGCGGCGACAGCGGCACGGTGGGGCCGGCCATGCGGATGCGATCGGGATTGCTCAGCAGGAACGGCTGGAGCACGCGCGCGATCACGTCCCTCAGCTCCGAGCCCGCCCATTTCTCCTGGCTCAGGAGATTATGCGCCTCGGCGAGCGCACCGAGCCGTCCCTCGAACTTGGTCCGCTCGTCCCGGCTTGAACTTCGGAAGGTCTGCACTGCGATCGCCTGCATCAAGGCCAGCGTGTTCTTGACGCGATGGTTGAGCTCCTCGATCAGCAGATTGTGCAGCATCTCGCCGCGCGCGATCGTGGTCGCCATCCGCACCGCGAAGGTCAGGCCGGTCAGCAGCAGGATGCCGCCGATCAGGCTGGTGATCGCGATGTCGCGCCAGAGCGGGACGATCAGCGATCTCTCGGCGACACCGGCCACGACCGTCCAGCCGGTCAGCCGCGATCTCGTATAGGCGGAGGACAGCGCGACGCCGTCGAGCGAAACGGTGGAGAGGGTCGCCTCCGGCGTCCGGGCCATCGCATCGTTCAGTGCGCCGGAGGCCTGCTTGCCGAACGTCTCGGCCGGATTGGGCGCGCGCGCGAACACGCGACCCTTGGTGTCCAGCAGCGACACCGTCCACTGATCGTTCGGCCGCTGCTGCTCGACCAGTTTCTGGAATGTCGCGATCGGCGGGCTGAAGGAGAGCGCGTAGACGACCTCATCGTTGCGCAGCACGGGAACCTCGACGGTCACGATCGGCCGGTTCTTGGTCGAGCCGGTGAACAGGTCGGAATATTGCGGTGACTTGCTCGCAAATACCCGCTCGACGATCTCGCGATTGTTGCGGGGTGGCAGGTTTGTCGTTTCACTCGTGACGGTCGAGAACAGCTGGTGCCCGCTCCCGTCCGCCACCAGCAGGACGCTGTCCTCGCCATATTGGCTGATGAACCCGGTTGCCAGCCGGCGGAAGTCGTCGAAGTCGCCGCTTTGCAGGGCGTTGCTGAGCGCCAGCACCTGCAAGCCGCCGGTCATCCGCTGCACTTCGGAATCGAGCACGAGGCGCATGCTTCGCACCGTCTCCAGCACGCGTCGTGTCGCGTCGCTGCGGTCCTGGCGATAGTTGGAATAGGCAATACCGACCGCAAAGACGATCAGCGGCAACATCGTTCCCGTGACCAGAAGAGCGAGCCGGACCGGCAGAGTGAGCTTTGACAAACGCGGGCGTCCCGGTTCCAGCGCAGCGGCGCCGGATTATGATTTTGGGGAGACCATACGGGTGAGACTTCCACCGCGCCACGATTTTCGCGTCCGGCGAGCACGTCAGGGAGAGATTTTGCAGCGCGGTCGCGGGCGTCAAGTCGCGCACCGAGGCTGAAAGCGGCATGAAGACCGTCAGGTCTGCACGTCCAACTGAGGAGGATGACGCAGTTCTGATTTTGTGGGCCGTGCCCGCCGTTCTGGTGCTCGGCGGCGGAATTTATCTGGTCGGCCATATGCACTACAACGACGGGCCCTCGCGATCGATCGCGAGGGCCCGTTCTTGTTGAGACGCAGCTCAGAGATTGCTCTCGGTGATCGCCGCATAGACCATGCTGCGCAGTTCGCGCCGGAGCGGATAGGCGCTCGACGGCAGCACCTGCGTCATGAAGATGGTGATCAGCTCTTCGGCCGGGTCGATCCAGAACGAGGTCGTGGCCGCACCGCCCCAATTATATTCGCCCGGGCTGCCGGCGATCAGCGTCTCCGCCGGCCGCATGGTCACGGCGAAGCCGAGGCCGAAGCCGATGCCGTTATAGGTGGCTTCCGAAAACAGCGAGCGCGACACCTCCGGCAGCGCGCGGCCGCCTGGAATGTGGTTGCTCGTCATCAGCGCCAGCGTCTTCGGCCCGAGCAGGCGGACGCCGCCCAGCTCGCCGCCATTGAGCAGCGCGCGGCAGAAGGTGAGATAGTCGGCGACCGTCGAGCATAGTCCGCCGCCGCCCGAGATGAACGAGGGCGGCGACAGGAACGAGCTCTTGGTCGGGTCGTCCTGGAGCGTCAGGCCCTCGCGGCGCTGGCCGGCATGGAAGGTCATGCCGCCACCCGGGTCGGCGGAGTAGCAGGCGGCGAAGCGATGCGCCTTGGCGGCCGGCACGTGAAAATCAGTGTCGGTCATGCCGAGCGGATCGAGGATGCGCGTTTTAAGGAACTGCTCGAAGGGAATCCCGGAGATTTTTCCGACGAGATAGCCGAGCACGTCGGTCGCCACCGAGTAGTTCCAGGATTCGCCCGGCGAGAACTCCAGCGGAATTTTTGCCAGCGCCTCGATCATGCTCTGCAGCGTGCCTGACTTCTCGACCTCGCCGATCTTTTCGGTGCGATAGGCGGCATCGACGTTGGAACGCTGCTGGAAGCCGTAGGTGAGACCGGCGGTGTGCCGCAGCAGGTCGACGATCAGCATCGGCCGGGACGGCGGCCGGGTCAGGAAGGCCGGCGCGGTGCCGGCGACGAACACGCCGAGATCCTTCCATTCCGGAATGTATTTGGCGACGGGCTCGTCGATCGCCACGAGGCCTTGCTCGACCAGCATCATGAAGGCGACGCTGGTGAGCGGCTTGGTCATGGAATAGATGCGGTAAATGGTGTCGTCCTTGACCGGCGCCTTGCGCTCGACGTCGGCAAAGCCCTGCACCGAGCTGTGGGCGACCTTGCCGCGGCGATAGACCAGCAGGTGCGTGCCCGGGAAGCGGCCGGCATCGATGTAGCGGCTCTTCAGATGCGCATCGACGCGGTCGAGCGCGGCCTTGGACATGCCCACGGATTCGGGCGAGGCGGGGGTAGGGGCGAGCATCAGTTCCTCCGGGGCGTTTTGTCGGAAAGTTGATAGCGAAATGCCGGCCCCATTCCAAGCCGGTTGCGCTTAACGCGGCCGGGCCTGCTGGTGTAGGCTGCACTGTGGAACGCCTCCAAGGAGCCCATCCGGGCCAACGAGAAAATTCAGGGCAAACGCACCATGACCCAGTTCAACGAGACCGAACTCACCGAAGCCGTCGTCAAGAGCTTCGACAATACGCCTGATGCGCGGGCAAAATTCCTGCTCCAGGAATTGGTGAAGTCGCTGCACGATTACGTGAGCAAGACCGGTCTCACCTTCGAGGAATGGGAATACGCCATCGATTTCCTGACCCGCACCGGCCACAAATGCACCGACACAAGGCAGGAATTCATCCTGCTCTCCGACGTGCTCGGGGTCTCCATGCTGGTCGACGCCGTCAACCACAGGGATCGCGAGGGCGCCACCCAGACCACGGTGCTCGGCCCGTTCTATGTCGGCGAGCACAAGGTCACCGCGCACGGCACCGACATCTCGCCGAACAATCAGACCGGCGAACGGATGTTCGTGCAGAGCCGCGTCACCGACCTCAAGGGCAAGCCGCTTGCGGGCGTTCCCGTCGACGTCTGGCATGCCGACGATGACGGCTTCTACGATTCACAAAAACCGAACTACGACGAGGTCGGTGCCTCGGCGCGGGCGCGCTTCATCACCGACGCCGACGGCCGCTTCTTCTTCCGCACCATTTTGCCGTGCAGCTATCCGATCCCGACCGATGGCCCTGTCGGCGAGATGATCACGCAGACCAAGCGCCATCCGATGCGCCCCGCTCATGTGCACTTCCTCGTCAATGCGAAAGGCTATGAGCCGCTGATCACCCACGTCTTCATGGACGGCGACAAATATCTCGATTCCGACGTGGTGTTCGGCGTCAAGGACGACCTCGTCGCCAAGGTCGAGCCGCGCAACGACCCTGAGATGCCCGACGGCGCCAAGGCAAACGGGCAGTGGCACCTGATGACCTACGAATTCCACCTCAAGCCCGGCGGCGGCATGGCGCCGAAGCCGCTGGGGGTGAAGGCTGCGGAGCCGGCGTGAGGAATTCTCGCTAGAGCGCGCTTCTAGACCGCTCGGTAGTCAGGGCGCGTGCGACGTCCGCTGTGCTTCTGGTAGCTGCGCAACAGCGGACCTCACTGGATGTCCGAGTTGGGCCAACAACAAACATACTGCGAACATAAAGAAGACGCGAGGCGAGCCGGCCTTAACGCCCCCGGAGCGTCCCGATCAAGCAGGACGGATACCGCCTGTTCGTGCAGCGCGTGGGTTCACATGCCACTCCCTCCGCCACCGCCGCCGCCACCACCAGCTTGTCTGGACGCTTCGAGATTTCTGTCTAAACGACTGGGTTCATTAGGCGCGTAACCGAAAGCTCCCGGATAGCCCTTCTTCGATCCCATTGTTTGTAGCTCATGCAGCGGAGCGTAGCCGGGGACGCCCGGGTGATGTCTCTTAGAGATCTTATGCTGCAGACCAAGTGCTTTGCCTGGTACACCCTGCGCAAGCGCGGCTGGTGCGGCGGCGATGAGAGCGGCGGCACAAAGTGCGATGATCGTTGTCTTCACTTTTCGGTCCTCCCTCCTTGAAACAAAAGAGCCCGCGTAGCGGATTCAACGCCGTCACGACGGCATAGTCGAGCGCAAAAACGTCTAGCCGCAATCAACCTTTAAACCCGGCTAATCGCGCGATGTTTGGGCTATTTGGCCGATGTCGCATATGGGTCACCAGCGGCAATGCTCTGGCGAACGATAATGGTTCCACTTGGCCGCTAGAAGTGGACGTCTGCGCCCTATCGCCCGTGCAGCAGCGCCAGCAGCACGACGACTGCGCAAGCAAGCGCTGCCGTGGTCAGCTTCCAGAACATCAGCGGGCTGCGCTCCAAGAGCGGCGTGATCCGTGTGTCGAGATAGGCCGGATTGGGCGTGCGAAGCTCGAAGACGAATTCGGACAGATCCTCGTGCCGCTTGTAGGGATCCGGATGGAGCGCGCGCCTGAGCGCGCCGTCGACCCAGGCCGGCACGTTGCGATCGTCGCCGGCCGGGCGATATTGAAGTCTCCGCACGTCTGCCTTGCGCCGGATCCTGGCGATCTGGGTGCCATAGGGAAGCGTTCCCGTCAGCATCTGGTAGCAGATCACGGCCAGCGAAAACATGTCGGAGCGCGGCGAGCCGCCTTGCCCCAGAAAGTACTCCGGCGCCGTGTACTGGACCGTTCCCAGGATGTCGTCGGCCTCGTCTCGCGGCGCGGCTTCCGCGACGCCCGCGACCCTGACCGACCCGAAGTCGATGATCTTCGCGGTGCCCGTCTTGTCGATCAGGATGTTATCGGGCCTGAGGTCCTGATGCAGCATTTCCATGCGGTGGAAGGCGCGCAGCCCCGCGGCGATCTGCTCGACCAGCCCACGGACGGTTTCGAGATCGGGGCGCGGATTGTCGGTCATCCACTGCTTCAGCGTCTGCCCTTCGACGAATTCGGTCGCGACGTAGAGATAACTGCGCCGTCTCGACTGTGACAGCGGCTTCAGCACGTGCGGGCTGTCGATCCGGCGCGCGATCCACTCCTCCATCAGGAAGCGCTTGAGATAGGCGGCGTTGTCGCGCAGATCAATCGACGGCAGCTTGAGCGCGACCGGCGCCTCGGTCTCCACATCGACGGCGAGATAGATATGACTGCGGCTGCTGCCGTGGATTTCCCGGATGATCCTGTAGCCGTCGAAGATCGCGCGCGGCTCCGGCAGCGGCGGAAGCGGCAACTGTGACGTCTGATTGAAGATGCCGGCCGGCTCGCGCTGCGGCACCGCGTCGATGCGCAGGATCTGGACGGTGATGTTGTCGTCGCTGCCGCGCCGGTAGGCTTCCTCGACGATCGCCTTTGCCGCCCCGTCGAGCTCGGCTGCGTGCTCGCCGAGTGCGCTGGTGATGAAGCGCTGGTCGACGAATTCATAGGCACCGTCGGTCGCCAGGATAAAGGTATCGCCGGCCTCGATCTCGAAAGCCTGGTAGTCGATCTCGATCTGCGGATTGATGCCGAGCGCGCGGCCGAGATAGGTCTGCTCCGACGACACGATGATACGGTGATCGTCGGTCAGCTGCTCGAGCGCCTTGCCGGCGACGCGGTAGACGCGACAGTCGCCGACGTGGAAGATGTGCGCCGTGGTCGCCTTGATGACCATGGCGGTCAGGGTGCAGACATAGCCCTTGTCGCGGTCATAGGCATATTGGCTCTTGCGCGTCTGCGCGTGCAGCCAGGAATTGGTCGCGTCCAGCACGCGGCGGGCGGAGGTCTTCACCGTCCAGGATTCCGACGTGCAGTAATAGTCCATCAGGAAGCTCTTGACCGCCGACTCGCTGGCGATCTGGCTCACCGTGCTGCTCGAGATGCCGTCGGCGAGAACGGCCGCGATGCCCTTCAGGCTGAGCAGAGGCTCTTCCGGAATCAGGACGCCGTGAAAATCCTGATTGACGGGCTTGCGCCCCTTGTCGGAGTGCTGGCCGACAGAGATCAGGAGTCCGCGGGTCATCGTCATCACCAGGCGAAGGGAGCCTCACCCTGGTCGGGCGAGGCTCCTCTGTCGAGACGTATCAGGCCGCAACGCGGGTCGGCGCAGCCTTGCCGGCCTGGCGCTTCGGCTTGGTCATGACGTGGGTGGCATAGAGGGTCATGCCGGTGAAGGCGAGGCCGCCGACGAGGTTGCCGAGCACGGTCGGGATCTCGTTCCAGATCAGATAATCCATGATCGAGAATTTGGCATGGAGCATCAGGCCCGACGGGAACAGGAACATGTTCACGACGGAATGTTCGAACACCATGTAGAAGAACAGCATGATGGGCATCCACATCGCGATGACCTTGCCGGGGACCGAGGTCGAGATCATGGCGCCGACGACGCCGGTCGAGACCATCCAGTTGCACAGCATGCCGCGCATGAACAGCGTCGCCATGCCGGCCGCGCCGTGCGCGGCATAGCCGAGCGTTCGGCCTTCGCCGATGTTTCCAATCGCCGCTCCGACCTTGTCGGGGTCTTGCGTGAAGCCGAACGTCGTCACGAAGGCCATCATGAAGGCGACGGTGAAGGCGCCGGCGAAGTTGCCGACGAAGACGAGGCCCCAGTTGCGCAGCACGCCGCCAAGCGTGACGCCGGGACGCTTGTCGATCAGGGCGAGCGGCGAGAGCACGAACACGCCGGTGAGCAGATCGAAGCCGAGCAGGTACAGCATGATGAAGCCGACGGGAAACAGTATCGCGCCGATCAGCGGCTGGCCGGTGTTCACGTTGATGGTGATGGCGAACCATGCGCCGAGTGCGAGGATGGCGCCGGCCATGAAGGCGCGGATGGCAGTATCCCGGGTGGACATGAAGATCTTGGACTCGCCCGCATCCACCATCTTGGTGACGAATTCCGAAGGCGCGAGATACGACATCAATGGTTCCTTTTGCTTCGTAAGTGAGATCGACACGCCCGAGAGAGCGCAGCTGAACATCATTGGCCGTGCGGACAGCTCTGCCGCGCACGAGGGCTATGGAAGGTCTGGAAGCCTTGGGAATCGCGTCACGAGGACTGAGCCGGGAGGGCCGCGAAGCAGTTGAGCTTCCGGGATGCAGCCGCCAGAGGCTGCAACAATGCGGCAAGCCGCAGTCTTCGTTGACGTCGGTGAAGAAGCAAGTTGCGTGCCGTGTGGGTGTGTTGGAAAAGGCTAGCGATATCAATCAGATGCCGCACGCGTTCAGCTGACTTTTGCGGACGCGCGGCCTTTTGCTTGGGCGGCTGCATAAGATTTGTGCGGCGCACAAGGAATGAGCAATCCGCAAAATCCGCGTGCGCAGCAGGCCTGCGACAGTCTGGCGCGGCGTCAATAACCCATTCATTTTTCGACATTTTTCGGAGTGGCGGGCTTGGCATGAAGCTTGAATCATTCAAGCCGACGCCATTGAAGCCGTCCCGCGAGACTTCTCATCCGATTTGCCGACGCCACCAGACGGGGGTCTCCCCCGCCATGCGTTCGCATGCGCCTGTTTCTGGCGTCACGGACGGACGGGCCACTCGCGCGCACTGACGCCATCAATTCTGCAACGATGCAAAGGACGACACTGCCTATGACCAAGCGCACCCGCCAGCCCTCGGGCCTGAGCCGCCGTCAATTGTTGAAGGCCGCCGGCAGCACCGCCGCTCTTCTCGCCGCCGCCAAGCTGAATTTCCCCGCCGGCGCCTTCGCGCAGGACGCAGGCCCCGAGGTCAAGGGCGCCAAGCTCGGCTTCATCGCGTTGAGCGATGCCGGTCCGCTCTTCGTCGCCAAGGACAAGGGCCTGTTCGCCAAATTCGGCGTGCCCGACACCGACGTGCAGAAGCAGGCCTCATGGGGCACCACGCGCGACAATCTCGTGCTCGGCTCGGAGGGGAACGGCATCGACGGCGCGCACATCCTGACCCCGATGCCGTATCTGATTTCCGCCGGCAAGGTGACGCAGAACAACCAGCCGACCCCGATGTACATCCTGGCGCGGCTCAATCTCGATGCGCAGTGCATCTCGGTCGCCAAGGAATATGCCGACCTCAAGGTCGGTGCCGACGCGTCGGTGCTGAAGGCGGCGTTCGAGAAGAAGAAGGCCGATGGCAAGTCGGCCAAGGTCGCGATGACCTTCCCGGGCGGCACGCATGACCTCTGGGTCCGCTATTGGCTCGCCGCCGGCGGCATCGATCCCGACAAGGACGTCGAGACCATCACCGTGCCGCCGCCGCAGATGGTGGCGAACATGAAGGTCGGCACCATGGACGCGTTCTGCGTCGGCGAGCCCTGGCCCGGGCAGCTCGTGCATCAGGGCATCGGCTACACCGCCGTCAACACCGGCGAGATCTGGAGCAAGCATCCCGAAAAGTCGCTCGGCATGCGCGCGGCCTGGGTCGACAAGAACCCGAAGGCTGCCAAGGCAATCCTGATGGCCGTGATGGAGGCGCAGCAATGGGCCGACAAGATGGAGAACAAGGAAGAGCTCGCGACCATCATGGCGAAACGGCAGTGGATCAACTGCCCGGTCGAGGACATCGCCGATCGCGCCAAGGGCAAGTTCGACTACGGCAATGCCGGCAAGGTGGTCGAGAACTCACCGCATATCATGAAGTACTGGCGCGACTTCGCCTCCTATCCGTTCCAGAGCCATGATCTCTGGTTCATGACCGAGGACATCCGGTGGGGCAAATATGAAGCTTCCTTCGACAGCAAGGCCCTGATCGGCAAGGTCAACCGCGAAGACATGTGGCGCGATGCGGCCAAGACCCTCGGTGTCGCAGCCTCGGAGATTCCAGCCTCCACCTCGCGCGGCAAGGAGACCTTCTTCGACGGCAAGGTGTTCGATCCCGAAAATCCGGCTGCCTATCTGAAATCGCTCGCGATCAAGCGCGTCGAAGTCTGATGGAACCCGCGGCCGCCGTCAGGCGGCCGCGTCGTCCTTTGAAGCCGGAGAGGGATTTTCAATGAACATGCCTGCCACGAAGATTGAGGTTGAGACTGCGACGCCTGCGGGTGCTTCCGCGCCGGTCGTCGCGATGACGCTCAAGCGTCCGCCGCGCAGAGAGGCCTACGCGCGTATGGCGAGGGAGACCGCCGTGCGCGTGATTCCGCCGCTGGTCGTGATCGCGCTGCTGACGCTGGTGTGGGAGCTGGTGTGCCGCCGCGCCGGCTCGGCGCTGCCGCCGCCGTCAAAGGTGTTCAGGGACACCAAGGAACTGATCTTCGATCCGTTCTTCGATCATGGTGGCATCGACAAGGGCCTGTTCTGGCATCTCTCTGCAAGCCTTCAGCGCGTCGCGCTCGGCTATTCGTTGTCGGCGATCGCCGGCATCGCGCTCGGCGTGCTGGTCGGGCAGTCGGTCTGGGCGATGCGCGGGCTCGATCCGCTGTTCCAGGTGCTGCGCACCATCCCGCCGCTGGCCTGGCTGCCGCTGTCGCTCGCTGCGTTCCGCGACGGCCAGCCATCGGCGATCTTCGTCATCTTCATCACCTCGATCTGGCCGATCATCATCAACACCGCGGTCGGTATCCGCAACATCCCGCAGGACTACCGCAACGTCGCCGCGGTGGTACAGCTCAATCCGCTCGAGTTCTTCGGCAAGATCATGATCCCGGCGGCGGCGCCCTACATTTTCACGGGCCTTCGCATCGGCATCGGCCTGTCCTGGCTCGCCATCATCGCAGCCGAAATGCTGATCGGCGGCGTCGGCATCGGTTTCTTCATCTGGGACGCCTGGAATTCCTCGCATATCAGCGAGATCATCCTTGCGCTGTTCTATGTCGGCATCGTCGGCTTCGTGCTCGATCGCCTGATCGCGGGTCTCGGCAAGATCGTCACCCGCGGCACGGCGCAGAACTGAGGGAGAAGGGCACATGACAGCCTATCTGAAGCTCGACCATATCGACAAGGTCTTTACCCGCGGTGCCGCCAGCACGGAGGTGCTGAAGGACATCAATCTCACGATCGAGAAGGGCGAATACGTCTCGATCATCGGCCATTCCGGCTGCGGCAAGTCGACCCTGCTCAACATCATCGCAGGCCTGACCGGCGCCACCACCGGCGGCGTGCTGCTCGAGAACCGCGAGGTCAACTCGCCGGGGCCCGATCGCGCGGTGGTGTTCCAGAACCACAGCCTGCTGCCGTGGCTGACCGTCTACGAGAACGTCAAGCTCGGCGTCGACAAGGTCTTTGCCAGGACCAAGTCCCGCGCCGAACGCGACGCCTGGGTCATGCATAATCTCAACCTGGTGCAGATGGCCCACGCCAGGGACAAGCGTCCTTCGGAAGTCTCCGGCGGCATGAAGCAGCGCGTGGGCATCGCCCGTGCGCTGGCGATGGAACCGAAGGTGCTGCTGCTCGACGAGCCGTTCGGCGCGCTCGACGCGCTGACCCGCGCGCATCTGCAGGACTCGGTGATGGCGCTGCATCAGAAGCTCGGCAACACCATCCTGATGATCACCCACGACGTCGACGAGGCGGTGCTGCTATCCGATCGCATCGTCATGATGACGAACGGGCCGAGCGCGCGCATCGGCGAGGTGCTGGAGGTGCCGCTCGCACGTCCCCGCAAGCGGCTCGATCTTGCGACCAACTCCACCTATTTGAAGTGCCGCCACCGCGTGCTCGAGTTCCTCTACGAGCGTCATCGATTCGTCGAGGCCGCGTAAACCAAGGTTTAACGTGGATGATAAACGCGCCTAAATAATCGACACCTCGCTCAATCCTTGTGCGCCGCACAAGGATTGAGCGAATCGCAAAATTTGCGAGCGAAATACACCTGGAAGAATTTCGGGCAATGCGAACAAGCCCCTGAATTCCCTGTATTTCCCGAACGCGCGCAATTGGCACGGAAATTGAAATACCTTTTCCGACGCCAACGACGACGTCCCTCAACATCATCAATCAGCATCGTGAACTCGCCACCGGGGCATGGCCTCGGCGCGCGCCTCCGCGTGGAGGCTGAGCCTGCAACGACGCAGCGGTGAGCCTAGAAGGGATTATCAATGACGACGAATCCGACTCGAAATCCGACGTGGATTTCTGATTGGCGCCCCGAAGACGAGGCGTTCTGGAATGCGGGCGGCAAAGTGATCGCCCGGCGTAACCTGATCTGGTCGATCGTGGCCGAGCATATCGGCTTCTCGGTGTGGCTGATCTGGAGCATCGTCACCACCAAGCTGCCGCAGGCGGGCTTCCACTACACCACCGACCAGCTGTTCCAGCTCGTCGCGGTGCCCGGGCTGATCGGCGCATTGATGCGCTTCCCCTATACGTTCGCGGTCACGACCTTCGGCGGCCGCAACTGGACCATTTTCAGCGCGGCTGTCCTGTTCATCCCGACGCTGTCGCTCGCCTATTTCGTCGGCCAGCCCGACACCCCGTTCTGGCTGATGCTGCTGATCGCATCGACCGCGGGTCTCGGTGGCGGCAATTTCGCCTCCAGCATGACCAACATCTCCTTCTTCTTCCCTGACCGGATGAAGGGATGGGCGCTGGGGCTGAACGCGGCCGGCGGCAATATCGGCGTCTCCAGCGTGCAGCTCTTGACCCCGATCCTGATGACGCTCGCGGTCATCAACCTGTTCCAGGCGTCCCCCGTCGACGGCATCTTCCTCCAGAACGCCGGCCTGATGTGGGTGCTGCCGATCGCGATCGCGGTGTTCGGCGCGGTGTTCTTCATGAACAACCTGACCACGGCCAAGTCGTCGATCAAGAACCAGCTTGCGGTGGTCAAGCGCAAGCACACCTGGATCATGGCGTATCTCTATATCGGAACATTCGGATCCTTCATCGGCTACTCGGCGGCGTTCCCGCTGCTGATCAAGACGCAGTTTCCGGCGATCTCGATCTCGATCGCGTTCCTCGGGCCGCTGGTCGGTTCGCTGTCGCGACCGCTCGGCGGCTTGCTCGCCGACAAGATCGGCGGCTCCATCCTCACCTTCTGGAATTTCATCGCGATGGCGGGCGCCACCGTCGGCGTGCTCTACTTCGTCGGGCACAAGGACTTCACCGGCTTCCTTGCGATGTTCCTGATCCTGTTCGTGACGACGGGCATCGGCAACGGCTCGACCTACCGCATGATCCCCTCGATCTTCCGCGAGCAGAACCTGTTCAGGGTGCGTGGCAAGGGCGATGCGGCGCGCGCGGCGGCGTTGAAGACCGCGAGCATCGAGAGCGGTGCGGCGGTCGGCTTCATCGGCGCGATCGGCGCGGTCGGCGGCTATCTGATCCCGACCGGTTTCGGCAAGTCGATCGCCATGACCGGTGGTCCCTCGCTCGCGCTCGCGATCTACCTCGCTTTCTACGCCTCCTGCCTCGGACTGACCTGGTGGTTCTACCTGCGTCGCAGCCCGCAGGGTGAGGGCGCGTCAAGCCTCGCGGAAGCGCGAGTCTGAGTTTGGCACGAATGTCGCTTCTCCCCGTACGCGGGGAGAAGACTCTCTGATGACGTTTGACCCATGAACCTTGTTCGCAACGGCGCGGACAAAGGCAGACCGAAACAGACAGGAGAACATCATGACTTCAGAACAGATTGCCCTCGTCCAGCAGAGCTTTTCCAAGGTCGCGCCGATTTCAGAGGCGGCCGCGGTGCTGTTCTACGATCGCCTGTTCGAGGTGGCGCCGTCCGTGCGCGCGATGTTTCCCGAGGACATGACCGAGCAGCGCAAGAAGCTGATGGGCATGCTCGCGGCCGTCGTCGGCGGCCTGTCGAAGCTCGAGACGATTCTTCCCGCGGCCTCGGCGCTCGCCAAGCGTCACGTCGCCTATGGCGCCAAGGCCGAGCACTATCCGGTGGTCGGCGCGACCTTGCTCTGGACCCTCGAGAAGGGCCTCGGCGAGGCCTGGACGCCCGAACTCGCCACGGCCTGGACCGACGCTTACGGCGTCCTGTCCGGCTACATGATTTCCGAGGCCTATGGCGCACAGGCGCAGGCCGCCGAATAGGAGATGCCTTGTGAGTGAACCGCTGGTCATCGTCGGTAACGGTATGGCGGCCGCGCGTCTGGTCGACGAGCTCGCCAAGACCTCGCTCGGCCGCTACGCGGTCGCGGTGATCGGCGAAGAGCCGCGGCTCGCTTACAATCGCGTGCTGCTCTCCTCCGTGCTGGCCGGCGAGACCGGCTCGCACGAGATCGAGCTGAGGCCGGCGGACTGGTGGCGCCATCGCGGCGTCACCGTGCGCTACGGCTATCGCGTCACCGAGATCGACACCGGCCGCCGTGAGCTCAAGATCGAAGGTGAAGAGAGCGTCGAATATTCCAAGCTCGTGCTCGCCACCGGCTCGACGCCGCTGCGGCTCAACGTGCCGGGCGCCGATCTCACCGGGGTGCACACCTTTCGCGATACGCGCGACGTCGATCTGCTGCTGACGCTCGCTGCGGCGAAGAAGCGTGTCGTCGTGGTCGGCGGTGGCCTGCTCGGACTCGAAGCGGCCTATGGCCTTGCGAAAGCCGGCGCGCCGGTGACGCTGCTGCACCTGATGGACCGGCTGATGGAGCGCCAGCTCGATCTGCCGGCGGCCGACCTGCTGAAGACGCTGGTCGAGCGCAAGGGCATCCGCATCCTGCTTAACGCCTCCACCGCCCGCATTCACGGCGAGGGCCATGTCGAAGCCGTCGAGCTCGCCGACGGCACGCGCATCGAGGCGGATGCCGTGATCTTCGCCGCCGGCATCAGGCCGAATGTGGCGCTTGCCAAAGAGGCGGGCATCGCGGTCAACCGTGGCATCGTCGTCAACGACGAGATGCAGACGGCCTCGCCCGACATCTACGCGCTCGGCGAATGTGCCGAGCATCGCGGCACCTGCTACGGCCTGGTCGAGCCCGCTTACGAGCAGGCGCGCGTGCTGGCGCGGCATCTCGCCGGCCGTCCCGCCGCCTATCAGGGCAGCGTGGTCTCGACCAATCTGAAGGTCTCCGGCGTCAGCGTCTTCTCCGCCGGCGACTTCATGGGTGGGGACGGCAGCGAGAGCCTGGTGCTGTCAGACCGCAGGCGCGGCACCTACAAGAAGCTCGTCATCGCCGACGGCCGGCTCACCGGCGCGGTGCTGATCGGCGATACCGTCGATGCGCTCTGGTATCTCGAGCTGATCCGCAATCGCGACAAGGTGACGGCGATCCGCACCGACATGATGTTCGGCCGCGCGCTGGCGCGTCCTTCCAAGGCGGCTTGATAAGGCAGCTCGATATGACGGCGATCGATCCCACGCTCCGCGCCACCAAGACGACCTGTCCCTATTGCGGCGTCGGCTGCGGCGTGCTGGCGACGCCCGACGGCAACGGTGGCGCGGCGATCGCGGGCGACCCGGATCATCCCGCCAATTTCGGCCGGCTGTGCTCGAAGGGCTCCGCGCTCGGCGAGACCGTCGGGCTGGAGAGCCGGCTGCTCTATCCGATGATCCGCTGCAAGGGCGTGCTGGAGCGTGTCGCCTGGAGCGACGCGCTCGATCACGTCGCCCATCGCATGCAGCACATCGTGGCGCGCGACGGCGCCGATGCGGTCGCGTTCTATCTCTCGGGCCAGCTCCTGACCGAGGACTATTACGTCGCCAACAAGCTGATGAAGGGCTTTGTCGGCACGGCCAATGTCGACACCAATTCGCGGCTCTGCATGTCGTCCTCGGTCGCCGGCCATCGCCGCGCCTTCGGTGCGGACACCGTGCCCGGCTGCTACGAGGATCTCGACCAGGCTGACTTGCTCGTGTTCGTCGGCTCGAACGCGGCCTGGTGCCATCCCGTGCTGTTCCAGCGCATGCTGAAGAACCGGCAGGAACGCAGCGCGCGCATGATCGTGATCGATCCGCGCCGGACCGACACGGCCAGCGACGTCGACCTGTTCCTCGGCCTCAAGCCCGGCACCGACACCGCGCTGTTCTCCGGCCTGTTCGTCCATCTCGCCGACAATGGCGCGCTGGACCAGGATTACATCGCGCAGAACACGTCGGGCTTCGATGACGCGCTGACGCGCGCGCGCAACATCGCCGGCAGTGTCTCCGCGACCGCACTGGCGACGGGTCTGTCCGAACAGGACGTCGCCACCTTCTTCAAGATGTTCCGCGACACCGAGCGAGTCGTCACGCTCTATTCGCAGGGCGTCAACCAGTCGGCGCAGGGCACCGACAAGGTCAACGCGATCCTGAACTGCCATCTTGCCACGGGACGCATCGGCAAGCCGGGCGCCTCGCCGTTCTCGCTCACCGGCCAGCCCAACGCGATGGGCGGCCGCGAGGTCGGCGGCCTTGCCAACCAGCTCGCCGCGCATATGAACTTCACGCCGCCCGACATCGACCGTGTCAGGCGGTTCTGGAAGGCGCCGCGCATCGCCACCCATGAAGGGTTGAAGGCGGTGCAGCTGTTCGAGGCGATCAACCGCGGCGAGGTCAAGGCGCTCTGGGTGATGGGCACCAACCCGGCGGTGTCATTGCCGGACGCGGACGTCGTACGTGAAGCGCTGAAGAAGCTCGAGCTGTTCGTGGTGTCCGAGAACGTGCTCTCCAACGACACCGTCGAGGCCGGCCCGCATGTGCTGCTGCCGGCGCTGGCCTGGGGCGAGAAGTCGGGCACGGTGACCAACTCCGAACGCCGCATCTCGCGCCAGCGCTCGTTCCTGCCGGCGCCGGGCGAGGCGCGGCCGGACTGGTGGATTCTGAGCGAGACCGCAAAGCGGCTCGGCTTCGGCGACAGCTTCAACTACAAATCCGCCGCTGATATTTTCCGCGAGCACGCGGCGCTTTCGGCGTTCGAGAACGATGGCAGCCGCGATTTCGACATCGGCGCGCTGACCGCGCTCTCGGACGAGGCCTTCGACGCCTTGAAGCCGGTGCAATGGCCGGCGCGCGAAGGCGAGGCGGCCGGCGAGCGCTTCTTCGCGAACGGCGGCTTCTTCACCAATGACGGCAAAGGCCGCTTCGTCGCGCCGGAGGTGCCGTCGCTGCGCGGCGAAACCGGCCCGTCGCGCCCGCTGCGGCTCAACACCGGACGTATCCGCGACCAGTGGCACACCATGACGCGCACGGGGCTCAGCCAGCGTCTCGGCGCGCATCTGCCGGAGCCGTTCGTCGAGATCCACCCGGATGATGCCAGCAAACACGGCATCGCGCATGACGGCTACGCCCGCATCACCACCGATTACGGCCAGTGCATCCTGAAGGTCGTCGTCAGCGACCGTCAGCAGCGCGGCACGCTGTTCGCGCCGATCCACTGGAGTGCGATGAGCGCCTCGCACGGCCGCGTCGGGGCGCTCGTGCAGTCCTTCACCGATCCGTTCTCGGGCCAGCCGGAGTCGAAAGCCACGCCGGCGGCGATCTCGCCTTATGAATACGTCTTCCGCGGCTTTGCGCTGTCGCGCAAGCAGCTCGATCTGCCGCCGAACCTGATGTGGACCCGTGTCACGGTTTCGGGCGGCTTCGGCTATCTCTTCGCCGACAATGCGGATCTGTCGCGCTGGCCGGCCTGGCTCGACGGTGTCGCCGGCGAGGATGTCGCCGACTATCGCGACTTCGGCGGCGGCGTTTATCGCGCGGCCTCGTTCGCGGGCGACCGCATCGAGACCTGCCTATTCGTCGGCCCCGCGCATGATGCCGGCGACTGGGAGGTGGTGAAGAGCCTGTTCGTGGCCGATCACGTCACCGACGAGCAGCGCCGCATGCTGCTGTCAGGCAAATCGACGGAGGGCGCGGCCTCGACCGGCCCCATCGTCTGCGCCTGCTTCGGCGTCGGCCGCGGCACCATCTGCGACACCATCGCGAGCGGCGCGCGCACGGCGGCCGAGATCGGCGCCAAGCTCAAGGCCGGCACCAATTGCGGGTCATGTATCCCCGAGCTGAAGCAGTTGATCGCGACGACGGAAGTGGCGCCGGCGAAGCAGGCGAAGGTCGCGGCGGCTGCGGGGTAGGGGATCTCTCCAGACTGGGAGACTGTCTCGTGCCCCGGACGCTGCGCAGCACGAAGTGATGCGCTGCAGAGCCGGGGCCCATCTCACAGCAGAGTGTTTGGCCTTTCTGGGTCCCGGCTCTGCGCAGCAGCGTTTCACGCTGCAGCGCGTCCGGGACACGAGAGTGACGTGGACGCAGCCATGTCCTTCGCCCAATCGACGCGCCAACGATTGTGCCCTATGTTGCCGCGATCCCCCTCCACATGCACAAAAACAACAATGATGTACCTGGAAACGCCGCCGCGCCTGATCGAAACCAAGATCTTCTCCGCCATGCCCGACCATTTCCGCCGCAAGGGCGTGCGGACCGATTGGGCCGATGCCAACCGGCCGGGTGTGCCGACCGATAGTTTCATCGAAGGGCCGTCGTTCGACAAAGACGGCAACCTCCATATCGTCGACATTCCCTTCGGCCGCATCTTCCGCATCGCGCCTGATGGCGCGTGGTCGCTCGTGATCGAATATGAGGGCTGGCCGAACGGATT
This sequence comes from Bradyrhizobium sp. 613_E4_N2_2, assembly GCF_052075995.1. Classification (NCBI taxonomy): domain Bacteria; kingdom Pseudomonadati; phylum Pseudomonadota; class Alphaproteobacteria; order Hyphomicrobiales; family Nitrobacteraceae; genus Bradyrhizobium; species Bradyrhizobium sp. 613_E4_N2_2. The sequence goes on along the minus strand of NZ_CP197234.1, from coordinate 6,805,886 downwards.
GAAGATCGCGGCCGACGGCCGCATCCTCGTGGCCGACTACATGCACGGCATCATGGAACTCGACGCCGGGGCAGGGCGCATCAGGCCCATCCTGACCGCGCGCAATTCGGAATCGTTCCGTGGCTGCAACGATCTGCATCTCGCCTCCAACGGCGACATCTTGTTCACCGATCAGGGCCAGACCGGCCTGCACGACGCAAGCGGGCGTGTCTATCGCCTGACGCCGAGCGGCCGGCTCGATTGCCTGCTCGACACCGGCATCAGCCCGAACGGCCTGGTGCTCGACCCCAGCGAAACGGTGCTGTTCGTCGCCATGACCCGCGACAATGCGGTGTGGCGGTTGCCGTTCATGAAGGACGGCAGCGTGTCGAAGGTCGGCCGCTTCTGCTCGCTGTTCGGCACCAGCGGTCCTGATGGCATGACCATGGACGCGGCCGGTCGCCTGTTCGTCGGCCACGCTTCGCTCGGCCACGTCTTCGTGTTCGCGCCGAACGGAGAGCTGATCGCGCGGATCAAGTCGTGCGCGGGTCCGAGCTGCACCAATGTCGCCATCGGTGGCGCCAAGAAAGATCGGCTCTATATCACGGAGTCAGGGACCGGCAGCGTGCTGGTTGCGGATATCAGCGGACTGTGAGCTTTGACATGAACACAAAACCCTTCGGCAAGACCGGCGCGAACGTCTCCGTCATCGGGCAGGGCACCTGGTATCTCGACCATGGCGACCGCAAGCGCGCGATCGCGGCGCTTCAGCGCGGGCTCGATCTCGGCATGACCCACATCGACACCGCCGAGATGTACGGCGATGCCGAGCTCGTCATCGCCGATGCGATCGCAGGCCGCCGCGATGAAGTGTTCCTGGTTTCAAAGGTGCTGCCGAGCAACGCCTCGCGCGGCGGCACCATCACGGCGTGCGAACGCTCGCTGAAGCGGCTGAAGACCGATCGTCTCGACTGCTATCTGCTGCACTGGCGCGGTTCCTATCCGCTCGAAGACACGGTTGCCGCGTTCGAAGAGTTGGTGAAGGCCGGCAAGATCAAATCCTGGGGCGTCTCCAATTTCGACGCCGACGATCTCGACGAAATTCTCGACGTCTCCGGCGAAGGCCGCATCGCGTGCAATCAAGTGCTCTATCATCTCAAGGAGCGCGCGATCGAGCATGCGGTGATCCCGTGGTGCGAGAAGCGTGGCGTCGCTGTCGTCGCATACTCTCCGTTCGGCCACGACGATTTTCCCGCAAGCAACAGCAAGGGAGGCGCGGTGCTGGCACGTATCGCGGAGGCGCGTCGTATGACACCGCGGCAGGTCGCGCTGAGCTTCCTTACCCGTGCGACTACGGTGTTCGCGATCCCGAAGGCCTCGTCCGCGGAACATGCCGGCGAGAATGCGGCGGCCGGCGATCTCGTGCTGACGAAAGAGGAGATTTCGGCGCTCGATGCGGCGTTTCCGCGCGGTCCGAAGCCGCGCAGCCTACCCATGTTGTAGTGCACAAACGCCTATTATTAATGGAGTATTGACGCGCGGGGTCGTCAGCGCATATCGGCATCCTGTTTTCGGAAGTTGTGAAAGCGGCGCATTTGTCGTTTTTTACGATCGTTCCCGAATCGTCGTTTTCCCAGGTTCCAGCCGTGACACCGCCGCCCGCCGTAGCCGCAAGGCTCGACAGTATTCCCATGCCCGTGCCGGAGAAGAAGCAGGAGGTTCGCCGCGCGCCTGCGCGCGTCGATCATCCCTTCAAGGGCATCGCGCTGGTGCTGTTGTCGACGGTATTCCTCGGTTGTTCCGACGTCACCGCAAAGTATCTGTCGACGAGCCTGCCGTCGATCGAGATCACCTGGATCCGTTTCGTCACATTCGCGCTGATGTTCACGCCGGTGATGCTGCCGGGCTCGCCGCTGCATGCGATGCGCACCGATCGCCTCGGCCTGCAATTGATGCGCGGCGTCGCGCTGCTCGGCTCCTCGCTGTTCTTCATCACCGGTCTCCGTTTCCTCCCCATCGCGGAAGCCTCGGCCACCGGCTTCGTCTCGCCGCTGTTCGTCACCGCGCTGTCGATCATCTTCCTGAGCGAGACGGTCGGCATGCGCCGCTGGATCGCGACCGCGATCGGTCTCATCGGCGTGATGATCATCCTGCGTCCGGGCTCCAATGCGTTCCACGCCGCCGCGTTCTTCCCGATCATCTCGGCATTCTGCTGGGCTGCTGCGCTGATCCTGACGCGCATGATGAGCGGGCGCGAAGCCGTCCTCACCACCATGGCCTATTCGGCGCTCACGGGCGTTGCGATCCTCAGCCTGATGGTGCCGTTCGTCTGGGTGACGCCGAGCTGGACCGCGATCGGGCTCGGCATCGTGATCGGCGTCGCGTCCACCGTGGGCCAGTGGATCATCGTGCTGGCCTATCGCTACGGCGATGCCTCGGTGCTGGCGCCGTTCTCGTACACGCAGTTGCTGTGGGTCAGCATTCTGGGCTTCTTCCTGTTCGGCGAAGTGCCTGACGTCTGGACCGTCACTGGTGCTGCCTTCATCGTCGCCAGCGGTCTCTACATCGCCCATCGCGAGCGCATCCGCCGCGCCCAGCTGCTGGTGCTGGAAGAGCGTTCCCCGAACCCCTGACGCAAGTTCGCGCGTCCCGCTTCGTGCTATCAACGGCTCCAACAACACGGGAGGAGCCGGATGCGCGCTGCGATTTTCAGGAACGGTGAGATTGTCGTCGACCGGATGGCCGAGCCAAAGCCAGGTAACGGTCAGGTGCTGGTCAGGACGCTTGCCTGCGGCATCTGCGGCTCCGACCTTCATGCCCGCCAGCATGCCCCCCGCATGGTGGAGATGGCGAAGAAGACCGGCCGCAAGCCGATGGACCTCGCCCGCGACGTCGTGTTCGGCCATGAGTTCTGCTGTGAGATCGTCGATTACGGTCCCGGAACCGCGCGCAAGCTCAAGCCCGGCACCCGCGTCTGTTCGCTCCCAGCGCTCGTGACGCCGCAAGGCATCGAGGGCATCGGCTATTCCAACGACAATATCGGCGGCTATGCCGAGGCGATGCTGCTCAGCGAGCCCCTGCTGCTTGAGGTGCCCAACGGTCTCGCGTCCGAACATGCGGCGCTGACCGAGCCGCTCGCCGTCGGTGTCCACGCCGTGGCGAAAGCCAACATCCGGGGCGGCGAGGTACCGCTCGTGATCGGCTGCGGCCCGGTCGGGCTCGCGGTGATCGCAGCGCTGAGGATCAAGGGCCTGCATCCGATCGTCGCCGCCGACTATTCGCCGGCGCGGCGTGCACTGGCCGCAAAGCTGGGGGCCGATATCGTCGTCGATCCCAGGGTGACGCAGCCCTACGCGACCTGGGCCGAGCACGCGCAGATGTCGGAGGCCGAGAAGGCGGCGCGCCCGCCGTTGCAGGCCATGCTGCCGGCACTGAAGCCCGCAATCATCTTCGAATGTGTCGGCGTGCCCGGCCTGTTGCAACAGGTGTTCGAGGGCGCCCCGCGTGATGCGCGCATCGTGGTGGTCGGCGTCTGCATGGAGACCGACAGGAGCGAACCCATGCTCGGCATCATGAAGGAGCTCAATGTCCAATATGTGCTCGGCTACACGCCGGATGAGTTCGCAGCGTCACTGCGCCTGATCGCAGAAGGGCAGGTGGATGCGGCCGCGATGGTCACCGCCGAGGTCGGCCTCGACGGCGTCGCAAAGGCGTTCGCTGATCTCGCCAATCCTGAGGCGCACACCAAGATCATCGTGCAGCCGTGGAAATAGGGAACGGCTGAAGCACGCCGCCATCGGGTTTCGCGGCGACGTCGGCATCGCTCATCTGGGCGATCACGGCCCGGCGGTCGACGATCGCCTGATGGAATTGCGCCAGCACGAGACCGAAGGCGGTGAGGTCGCCGTCTTCGATGGCGCCGTCCTCGTGACAGGCCAGCGTCTCGCGCAGTATGTCGTCGGCTGCGCTCTGCATGGCGGCGAGATCGTCGAGCGACGTCGCCTCCCGCACGCTGGAGATCGCCGTCAGCAACCTGTCGCGATGCAGCGCGTTCTCGCTGCGCTCCTCGCGCCGTAGATAGTGCCGCAGCCACGCGGCCACCGAGCCGAAGCCCGAGAGCAGCAGCACTGCGCCCCAGATGTAGTCGCTGTACTTGTCCATGAAGCTGCGCTCGTTGCCGTCGATAAAGGCGGCAGCTCCTGGATGGGCCGGCAGCGCGGCGTCCTTGTCGGTGTCAGGCTTCTGGATGTGACTGGCGCCGGGTAAGTCCTTCACGAGCGACTGACGGACCGTAAACAGCTCGCGGGTGAAGGCAGCGACCGTGTCCTCGGACAGTGAAGCGGGCGCGACGATCAGATGATTGACGGCGATGGTGTCGATCTTGTCGTCCGGCCGCTGCGGCGTCGTGGAAAATGCGCTCGCGGGAATTTCCTCGGATTCGTAGAGCGGGTGCCGCTCGGCGATGGCGTCGGAGACGTCGACGGACAGGAACTTGGGCTCGCCGCGCAGGCGTGCGGTGGTGGCGATCGTGCTTGCGATCGCCTTGTCGCCGAGTGCGCCCACCATCATGAAGGCGTCGAGCGTTGAGTCCTGGGCCATCTCGGAGATGCGGTCGATACTGAACTGTGCGATCGTGACCTTCTGCGGGTTGACGCCTGACTCGGCGAGGATGACACGAAGCAGATTGAGATTGGCATCGCCAAGGCCGACGACACCGATGCGGCGCCCCGTGAGGGGGGCGATCTCCATGATCTTCGGCCTGGCGGCGCCCTTGCGCGCCGCTGGCGCCCACAACACCACGAAATTCCGCCGCAGGATCGCCACCGAATTGGTGTCGGCCGGCATGGCGAAGTCGCCGCGAGCCACCGCGAGGTCGGCCTTGCCGGCGCCGAGCAGATTGAGGCTTTGCAGTGTGCCGTCGGTCTCGATCGGCACGAGCCGCACCGCGCCACCCCTGGCGTCGAACGCCTTCGCCACCGCCGCAATCAGCGCCTGGTCGTCACTGCCGGCCGGCCCGACCGCGATGCGTAGCGTCGCCGGCTGCCAGAGCCAATAGGCGAGGGCAAGAACGACGGTGAGCACCGAGAGCACGCTTTCGAGCGCGAGCCACGGGCCAAAGCGATTCCGGCGGCGAGACGACGCGTCTCTCCTCACGCTCAGATCGCTCGGCACGGGCATCTCGCTTTCCTCATCGGCAAGCTCGCCCGACGGCAGGCGCGGCGGGTGCCGTCAGTATTTCGAAGGCACGTACATCTCCGGCGGAATCGGGCCGCGGTGATAGTCGGGATTACGGACGCGCGGCGGCAGCACCACGGGCACGCGGGCGACCTCCGGGTACGGCATCTGGCTGAGCAGATGCGCGATGCAGTTGAGGCGGGCGCGCTTCTTGTCGACGGCGTCGACGATCCACCACGGCGAATCCGGCAGATGCGTGTGCTCCAGCATCGTCTCCTTGGCCTTGGTGTACGCCTCCCAGCGGCTGCGCGCCTCGACGTCCATCGGGCTCAGCTTCCATTGCTTCAGCGGATCCCTGATGCGCATGCTGAAGCGGAACTGCTGCTCGTCGTCGGTGATCGAGAACCAGTATTTGACGAGAGTGATACCGGAGCGGATCAGCATCCGCTCGAACTCCGGCACCGTCTTGAAGAACTCCTGGTATTGCTCCTCGGTGCAGAAGCCCATCACGCGCTCGACGCCGGCGCGGTTGTACCAGCTGCGGTCGAACAGCACGATCTCGCCGCCGGCCGGCAAATGCGACACGTAGCGCTGGAAGTACCATTGCGTGCGTTCGCGCTCGCTTGGTGCCGGAAGCGCCGCGACACGGCAGATGCGGGGATTGAGCCGCTGGGTGATGCGCTTGATGACGCCGCCCTTGCCGGCGGAGTCGCGGCCCTCGAACAGCACCACGACCTTCTTCTTCTCGCTCTGCACCCAGTCCTGGAGCTTGACCAGCTCGCCCTGGAGCCGCAGCAGTTCCCGGAAATAGAGCCTGCGATCAACCGTCGGGCGGAGCGCGTCGGTCTCGTCCAGCAGCTCGTCGAGCCTGCTGTCATCGAGCTCCATCTCCAGCTCTTCGTCGAGATCGTCGGTCATTTCCCGGATGATGCGCTCGCGTTTGGCCATTTCAGGGGTGCGGTCGGATGCGGTCATGGGTCCTTCTTTCGGCAGGGTGCCTGTCGCCCGTGACCATCGGCGGGGTTTATTGCGCCCATGTGACACCGGTTCCGAAATAGCCCGGCGGGGCCGTCAGACCGGCAGGGCGATCGAATATTTGACCTGGCTGAGCGCGAAGCTCGACTCGATCGAGGCAATGCCGTCCAGCCGGGTCAGCTTGGTCTTCAGGAAGGTCTCGTAGGAGGCGAGGTCGGCCGCCACCACGCGCAGGAGATAGTCGCGGTTGCCGGTCATCAGATAGCACTCCAGCACCTCGTCCCATTTCGAGATCGCGCGGGCGAAACGATTCAGATCCTCCTCCTTCTGCCGCGCCAACTTGATCGAGATGAAGACGCTGACATGCAGCCCCAGCGCCTTCTGGTCGACGGTCGCGATGTAGCGGCTGATGACGCCGCGCTCCTCCAGCAGCTTGACCCGGCGATGGCAGGGCGACACCGAGAGCCCGACCTTGTCGGCGAGTTCCTGCATTGTCAGCCGGCTGTCGTTCTGGAGCAAAGCGAGGATTTTCCGGTCGATGGCGTCGAGGTCTGGCATTGGGATGAAACCTGTCTGAAGTGCTGATCCATTGGTAAAGTATCCCAATATTTGGAGGTATGGCGCGAAAAATTGAGAAGTTTGGCGCCGCCCGCGGGCGTATCATCGTCCAACCTGTTTCCGGGAGCCATTGCGATGCCCGTTGATACCGCCCGTCTGGACACATTGACCGCGCTGGCCCGCAAGGCGCTGTGGCTGTCGTCATGGACCATCCATCACGCCAACCACATCCGCGCCAACGCGGACGGGCTCAAGGTCGGGGGACACCAAGCCTCGTCTGCCTCGCTCGCGACCATCATGTCGGCGCTGTATTTCAGCGTGTTGCGCCCTGAGGATCGCGTTGCGGTGAAGCCGCATGCGAGCCCGGTGTTCCACGCCATCCAGTATCTGTTCGGCCGGCAGACTCGCGAGAAGCTGGAGAACTTTCGCGGCTTCAAGGGCGCGCAGTCCTATCCCTCGCGCACCAAGGATGTCGACGACGTCGATTTCTCGACTGGGTCGGTCGGCCTCGGCGTCGCGCAGACGCTGTTCGCATCGCTGGTGCAGGACTACGTCAAGGCGCATGGCTGGATGAAGGATCGCCGCGAAGGGCGGATGATTGCCCTCGTCGGCGATGCCGAGATGGACGAGGGCAACATTTTCGAAGCGCTCGCCGAAGGCTGGAAGCACGGCCTGCGCAACACCTGGTGGGTGGTCGACTATAACAGGCAGTCGCTCGACGCCGTTGTGCGCGAGGGGCTCTGGGAAAAGTTTGAGACCATGTTCCGCAATTTCGGCTGGGACGTGGTGATCGTGAAATATGGCCGCCTGATGCGCGAGGCCTTCGCCGAGCCCGGCGGCGAGGCGCTTAAAGCTTGGATCGACAATTGCCCGAACGCGCTCTACGCGGCTCTGTGCTTCCAGGGCGGCGCCGCCTTCCGCAAGCATCTGCACGACGAGATCGGCGACCAGGGCCCGATCACCAAGCTGATCGACAGGCGCAGCGACGAGGAGCTGCTGGCGCTGATGTCGAACCTCGGCGGCCACGACATGGCGAGCATGCTGGAGGCGTTCGAGTCGATCGATCACGATCGCCCGGTCTGCTTCATCGCCTACACCATCAAGGGCGTCGGCCTGCCGTTCCAGGGCCACAAGGACAACCACGCCGGCCTGATGACGGTCACGCAGATGGAGAAATATCGCGAGAGCCAGAACATTCGTGCGGGCCATGAATGGGACAAGTACGAGGGCCTCGCGCAGGACGCCGCCGAGCTCGACGCCTTCCTCGCGCGCGTGCCGTTCAACCAGGACGGCCGCCGGCTGACCGCGCCCGTGGTCGGGGTGCCCCAGCAACTCGCGTTCAAGCCGTCGCCGCAGATGTCGACCCAGCAGGGCTTTGGCCTCGTGCTGAACGAGATCGCGCGCGACGACAGCGAGCTGGCGAGGCGCATCGTCACGACCTCGCCCGACGTCACGGTCTCGACCAATCTCGGTCCGTGGGTGAACCGGCGCGGCCTGTTCGCGCGCGGCGAGAAGGCGGATTTATTCCGCAGCGAGAAAATTCCCTCCACGTTCAATTGGGACTTCTCGCCCAAGGGGCAGCATCTCGAGCTCGGCATCGCCGAGATGAACCTGTTCATCATGCTCTCGGCGCTCGGTCTGTCGCACCAGATCAACGGCGAGCGGCTTTTGCCGGTCGGCACGCTCTACGATCCCTTCATCGAGCGCGGCCTCGATGCATTGAACTACGCCTGCTACCAGGATGCGCGCTTCATGGTGGCCGCGACGCCCTCGGGCATCACGCTGGCGCCTGAAGGCGGTGCGCACCAGTCGATCGCGACGCCGTTGATCGGCATGGCGCAGGACGGGCTCGCCTCGTTCGAGCCGGCTTTCGTCGACGAGCTCGCCGTGATCATGGCGTGGGGCTTCAATCACATGCAGCGCGATCCGGGCGAGGGCGGCTCGGTCTATTTGCGGCTCTCGACGCGCAGCATCGAGCAGGCGCAGCGGATCATGACGCCGGAGCTTGCGCAGGGCATCACCGACGGCGCCTATTGGCTGCGCAAGCCGGGGCCCAATGCCGAACTCGTGATCGCCTATACCGGCGCGGTCGCGCCCGAAGCGATCGAGGCGACCGGCTTCATCGGCGAGAGCCGCCGTGACATCGGTCTGCTCGCGATCACCTCGGCGGATCGCCTGCATGCGGGTTGGACCGCTGCGCGGAAATTGCGGCGCGATCGGCGGGGTGTGCAGCATCTCAGCCACATCGAAAAGCTGCTCGCGCCGCTGCCGCGCGACTGCGGCATCGTGACCGTGATCGACGGCCATCCCTCCGCGCTCGGCTGGCTCGGCAGCGTCCGCGGTCATCGCGTCGAGGCACTCGGCGTCGAGCAGTTCGGCCAGACCGGCACCATCGCGGACCTCTACCGCCATTACGGCATCGATGCGAACGCCATCATCGATGCGGCCGAAAGCCTCACCACCGGCGCACCGGTGCTGCACCGGAAGATGGCGGTGTAGTTGAGGTAACTGCCCTGTCATTCCGGGGCGACGCGTAGCGTCGAGCCCGGAATCCATACTCCCGATCGTGGTTATGGATTCCGGGCCCGCGCCAAGTAGCGCGTCCCGGAATGACACCTGAGGGAGCCTTGCCTCGTTCCCGCCATCGGCTCATATATCCTCCGTCCGCAGCAACGCTGGCCCCGCATATGGCGGGTTCAATTGCCGGCGCTTTCGTGCAAGGATGCCTGCCGAAACGCCCCCTCCAAGCCCCCAAGAAGAGGTTAACGATGGTCAATCGCATGCAATTCTACATCGACGGCGCCTGGGTCGATCCCGCCGTCAAGAAGTCCACCGCCGTGGTCAATCCCGCGACGGAAGAGGCGATGTACGAGGTTGCGCTGGGCTCCAAGGCTGACGTCGACAAGGCCGTCACTGCTGCCAAGCGCGCCTTTGCAACCTTCTCCCAGACCAGCCGCGAGGAGCGCGTCGCGCTGCTCACGAAAGTCATCGAGATCTACAAGGGCCGCCTCAAGGAGATCGGCGCCGCCGTCTCCGACGAGATGGGCGCGCCGCTGCCGATGGCGGAGAAGCTCCAGGCCGGCGCCGGCCTCGGCCACCTCATGACCACGCTCGACGTGCTCAAGAACTATCATTTCGAGGAACCGGTCGGCACCGCCATGGTGCTGCGCGAGCCGGTCGGCGTGGTCGGCATGATCACGCCCTGGAACTGGCCACTGAACCAGATCGCCTGCAAGGTTGCGCCTGCGCTCGCCGCCGGCTGCACTATGATCCTGAAGCCGTCGGAGTTCACCCCAACCTCGGCGTTGATCTTCGCGGAAATCCTCCATGAAGCCGGCGTGCCGAAGGGCGTGTTCAACCTCGTCAACGGCCTCGGCCCCGAGGTCGGCGCCGCTATGAGCGAGCATCCTGACATCGACATGATCTCGTTCACCGGCTCGACCCGCGCCGGCATCGATGTGGCCAAGCGCGCCGCGCCGACCGTGAAGCGCGTCAGCCAGGAGCTCGGCGGCAAGTCGCCGAACGTCATCCTCGAAGGCGCCGACCTGACCAAGGCGGTGACCGGCGGCGTGATGCACATGTTCAACAACTCCGGCCAGTCCTGCAACGCACCCTCGCGCATGATCGTGCCGCTGTCGAAGATGAAGGAAGTCGCCGCGATCGCGAAGGCTGTCGCCGATAAGACCAAGGCCGGTGATCCCCGCGCTGAAGGCACTACCATTGGTCCGGTCGTCAACCGCGGCCAGTGGGACAAGATCCAGGGCCTGATCAAGAAGGGCATCGACGAGGGCGCAACGCTCGTTGCCGGCGGCCCGGGCCTGCCCGAAGGCGTCAACAAGGGCTTCTACGTCCGTCCAACCATCTTCGCCGACGTCACCCCCGACATGACGATCGCCCGTGAAGAGATCTTCGGACCGGTGCTCACCATCATCGGCGCCAAGGACGAAGCCGAGGCCGTGCACATCGCCAACGACACGCCCTATGGTCTCGCGGGTTACGTCTCGGGCGCTTCGGTTGAGGACGCCAAGCGCGTGGGTCGCCAGATCCGCGCCGGCAACGTCAATCTCCAGGGCGTGCCCAACGACCGCACCGCGCCGTTCGGCGGCTACAAGCAGTCGGGCAACGGCCGCGAGTGGGGCAAGTACGGCCTCGAGGACTTCCTCGAAGTGAAGGCCGTTGCGGGCTTCAACGCGGCGTAAGTTTTTTCGCCTGAACAAGCATGACGCCGGAGCGGGAAACCGCTCCGGCGTTTTTCGTTTTGCTCCGTCGTCATTGCGAGGAGCGCAGCGACGAAGCAATCCAGGCTGTCTCCGCGAAAACAGTCTGGATTGCTTCGCTTCGCTCGCAATGACGGAGGAGGGACCTCGTTGGGTGGGCAAAGGAGCGTAGCGACGTGCCCACCATTCCGCGACGAACAAGAAGCGGTGGGCACGCTTTCGCTTTGCCCACCCTACGAGACCGTCTCTGCGGAACGCCTATCCCCCGACCGCGCCTTGCGTGTTCACATACAGCGCGTAGATCGACTGGCTTGCCGCCATGAACAGGCGGTTGCGCTTGACGCCGCCGAAGCAGAGATTGGCGCAGCGCTCGGGCAGCGCGATGCGGCCGATCATGACGCCGTCGGGCGCGAATACGACGACGCCGTCGAGCTCGGGATCGCCCATACCCCAGCCGCACCAGAGATTGCCGTCGATGTCGCAGCGCATGCCGTCGGGCGTGCCCGGGCCGGCATCGATGTGGACGCGCTTGTTGGAGATCGTGGTGCCGTCGGGCGAGACGTCATAGGCGAGGATTTTTCGGTTCGGCACGCCGCGCGATTCCACGACATACAGAATCTTCTCGTCGGGCGAGAAGCACAGCCCGTTCGGACCGAGCACGCCTTCGGCGACGATGGTCGCCTTGCCCGTTGCAGGATCGAGCCGATAGACGTTCGGCTCGATCTCGGGCTCCGCCTTGTAGCCCTCGTAATTGCCAAGCAGGCCGAAGGTCGGATCGGTGAACCAGATCGAGCCGTCGGACTTCACCACCACGTCGTTCGGCGAGTTCAGCCGCTTGCCGCCGAACGAATCCATCAGCACGGTGATGCTGCCGTCATATTCGGTGCGCACCACGCGGCGGCCGCCATGCTCGCAGGTGACGAGCCGGCCCTGACGATCCCTGGTGTTGCCGTTGGCGAAATTCGAGGGCTTTCGGAAGACCGAAACGGTTCCGGTCTCCTCCTCCCATTTGATGATGCGCTGGTTCGGGATGTCGCTGCACAGGAGATAGCGTCCGTCGCCGAACCACACCGGACCCTCGGCCCAGCGCAGGCCGGTCGCCAGCCGCTCCACTGCCGACAGCTTTAGCCAGTATTTTTCGAAGCGGGGGTCCAGTGCTTTTATCGCCGGATCGGGGTAATAGGTCGCCGGCCGCCAGCCTTGAGTGTGGGGCGATGCATCGTTCATGTGCAGGTCTCTTTGTTGCGTTCCCTCTGTCCAAGTCTGCTAGCATCAGTTATCTACGGCCGCAAATCGGTCACCACAGGCGAGGGAAGACATGCCGCGTATTTTGATGACGGGAGCTTCGGGCGGAATCGGCACGAGCCTGCGAAAGCTGCTGCCGCCGATCTATCCGGATCTCCTGCTCTCCGACATCAAGCCGCCCGCCGATCTCGGCGCGAACGAACAATTCAAAGCGGCGGATCTCGCCGATCTCGCGCAGTGCGAGGCGATCTGCGATGGCGTCGACGGCATCATCCATTTCGGCGGCTATTCGGTCGAAGGCACCTGGGACCAAATCCTCCAGGCCAACATCATCGGCGGCTACAATTTGTTCGAGGCCGCGTACCGCAAGGGCGTCAAGCGCGTGGTGTTCGCCTCGTCCAACCACGCGGTCGGCTTCTACCCCCGCCATCACAAGATCGGGACCGACGTCACCCCGCGCCCCGACGGGCGTTATGGCGTCAGCAAGGTGTTCGGCGAGGCCGTCGGTGCGCTCTACGCCGACAAGCACGGCCTGAAGGTGACCTGCCTGCGCATCGGCAATTTCGGCGACATGCCGCTCGACCAGCGCCGGCTCTCGATCTGGCTGAAACCCGACGACCTCGTGCAGCTCTGCCGCATCGGGCTCGAACATCCCGACATCCATTTCGAGGTCTTCTACGGCGCCTCCCTCAACGAGCGCGCCTGGTGGGACAACCACCGCGCCTACGAATTCGGCTATCGCCCGACGGGGCGCGCCGAGGATTTCCGCGAGCACGCGATGGCCGAGCAGACCAAGCTGAAGCCGGATCCGGTCGGCGACCACTACCAGGGCGGCGCGTTCTGCAGCAACGAGTTCGACGGCGACACGAGCCGGATCATTGATTGGAATAAGCGCTGAAATGCCATACCCCCTCTCCACAGTTATGAGGTGAGGGGGCCTCTCCGCGGCACTCGTGCCGGCATGCAGCCTAGTCCATGCCTTCATCGGGAATGTTCAAGACGGTGCCACACGCTTTGCAATGCACCGCGTCGACATCGTGGCGCTGCAGGGCGCAAACCGGACAGGGGAAGCGTACCTTGGAGGGCGCGAGCAGTGCCTTGGCGAGATTCAGGAAAAGGGTCACGCCAAAGATCATGATGACGACGGTGATCAGGCGGCCGACGGTCCCTGGCAAGGTGATGTCGCCGAAGCCGGTCGTGGTCAGTGCGGTGACCGTGAAGTAGAGCGCGTCGGCATAGTTGGCGATCTGATGATTGTGAGACTTCTGCGTCTCGTAGACGATCCCGGTCATCACGAAAATGAACACGCCGAGGTTCACGACGGCAAAGACGACTTCCTCGTTTCGCCGGAAGAAGGGGCTGTCGACCCGGAGCCGCGCCACCATCTGGTAGTCGCGCAGCAGCCGCAATGTTCGAAATGCGCGCAGGAAGCCGCCGGCCTCTCCGGCGAGCGGCGCAAGGAACGAGATGATGACGACGATGTCAGTCCAGGTCGAAAGTCGCGCCAGGTCATGCAGCGGTTGACGGCTGATGATCATCCGTGCGGCGAAATCCGCAAGGATCAGCACGCCGAACACGACATCGAGCGACTCGATGGCCCTGTTGCGAGGCAGGAACGAGGTCGCGATGATGAACAGAACCGTGACGATGTCCAGCGCGAGCAGGGCGTATCGGAATTTTATGCAGCCGAACGTGTCGCCTTCGTAAAGTTGCCGGATCCTGCCCTTCAGGGCCTCGAATGGGACGGCGACGGCGTCGAGCGGCCCATGTCCCTTCGTACTGTTGCGATAAAATGCCATGGTCAGCGACCGCCGCGCATCTCGGTAGCCTATGCTTCCGAAGGATCGAGCATTTCGCCGATCTTGTTGACGGCGACATTGATCGACATGCCCAGGTAATCGCCGGGTTCGCCGAACCACGAGCCAGTCAGCGGCACGGCCTGGCCCGGATGCCGCGCAATGGCCACCGGAATGAGGTCGAAGCCAGCGCTCAAACTGTTGGTTGGATCGTAATCCAGCCAGCCGGCGCCGGGCAGGAATACCTGCACCCATGCGTGGGTCGCGCCGGAGCCGGTCATGCCCACGGCGCCGCCATCGAGCGCCGCATCATAGAGATAACCGCTGACGAAGCGCGCGGCAAAGCCGAGCCGGCGCAACGTCTCGATCATCAGCCAGGCGAAGTCCCGGCAGGTGCCCGATTTCGTGCGCAGCGTTTCGCCGGGTGACTGTGTGCCTTCGGCATCTCTGCCGCAATAGCTGAAGTCGCTGCGAAACTTGCCGAGCATTCGGCGCAGCACGTCGGCGGTCCGATCCTGATCGCCGGCAACGAAGCTCTTGGTCCACGCCGCATGGCTGCCGTCTGCATCGTCGGCATGCGGGCGCAGGTAACCGGCAAGGTCGGTCCATTCGTCCGGGGTGTACTGCACGGGGACCTCCTCGGCCCGGAGGTCCAGCGGAAATGTCTCCAGACCCTTGATGCCAAAATAGACGCCACGAACCCTGAACGTGAATGTCAGCTCGCTGCCGGGTTCGCTGAAGTCCATCACCGTGACGGCATTGGAGCGGGAGTCGGTTACCCAATGCACCTTTGATGGCAGGCTGGTAGCAGCGGACCAGCGAAGCAGCCGGGTCGAGGCGCCGCGCCGCGGCAGGAACATCGCCCGGTGCGTGCCGAACCTCACCGGCTTTGCATAGCGGTAGGTCGTGGTGTGCGTGATCTCGCCTATGATCGCCATGCATCGATCCGCTTCGCGTTGCGGGGCTCGTTGAGCACCTTCCGCACAAGAAAGAGCAGGGACCAGCTTTCGGCTCGGCCGCTGCTGCCCATTGATCTAGATCAACGTCGTTCCCGGGATCGTCTGGCCCATCAAGCGATCACGCATTCCTTCAGACGTTGATGTGCAAACCGACCGAATGGAGCGATGGACATGGGTATCCTTTGGACGATCATCATTGGATTTATCGTCGGCGTGGTCGCGAAATTCATCATGCCCGGCGACAAATCCGAGCCCACGGGGTTCATCCTGACGACGGTTTTGGGGATCGTCGGTGCGTTCGTCGCGACGTGGCTCGGTCAGGCCGTGGGATGGTATAAGTTCGGGGAGGGCGCCGGCTTCATCGGCAGCGTGGTCGGCGCCATCATTCTCCTCTTCCTGTACGGGCTTGTTATGGGTCGTCAGGGCCGCGCCTGATCGACCCGAATGATCTTGCTGCGCATGAAAATCAAATTGTCAGTCGTCGCGATGCTCGCGACGATCGTACCGGGAGTCATGTCAGGATCGGCGCGAGCCGCAGCCCTCAGCGATGCCGAGGCGACGTTCCTTGACCAGCTCGTCACCGCATCGGTGGTGCTGGAGCAGCGATGCGACGGTTACGAGGTCGACGGCGCCGGCGGCGTTCAACTCGGCGCCCGGCTTCTCGGCAGCCCTGAGGCGGCGATGGCCATGATCGACGCCTATGCTGCAGCCATCAAGGCCCGCGACGGCGAGACCTACGATCCCGGTAAATTCCGCCCCGAGGTGCGTGAGGCGGCCGGCAAAACGTTCAGGCGCGTCCGGACGGACTTGATCAAGAACCCGACAAGGGGCTGCGCTGACTACGGCGATGCCAGCGTGGACCGCGGTTTGCTGAGGCGGTACTGAACGCGAACAAGCTCTGATTGAGAAGGACCTGTCACTCGCGTCATGCTATCGTCTGTTCCGGGACGTGCATTGCCGTCCCAGGCAACAAGAACAGGGAGGATGGCTATGAAGACGTTAGCGATGTCAGCGTTGATCCTTGCTACCTTGTCGATCGCGCCGGTGAGCGCCGCACCGATCGGTCCCGCGGCTCACCTGAACCCAAACCAAGGTCCGGGATGCTCGCTCTCCGGCGGCGCGGTTGCGAATTGCAAGAACGTCCTCAACTTCAAGTCCTACTACGAGTGCCGCAGTAACCGCATGGAGCGAGGCTGGACGGGCGTTGAGAGCGGCTACTACTGCCGGGCTCTCGACCTCAAATAAGAGCGCGGGTCAGTTCAGAATTTTGGGAGGCCGCCTGCGTTGGCGGCCTCTTCTATCGCGATGAGTGTCAGGCACGCATCCCGATCGCCGGACGAAATGGCGGGCCGTCCCAGGGCTGCGGTGCGGCGGCATAGCGGTCGAAGCGCATTGTGTGGCTGGCGAGCCCCTGGCTCAACACGCGCAGGCTGTTCGCATAGCCGAACATCGCTATGAGCGGTACCGTCGCATCGATCGCGACCGTGTCATCGTCGACGACCCTGGAGTGGGCGGTCCCACGCCGTGATGTCAGGTCGTCAACGATCGATTGTGCGAACGGCGTCGGTGTCACCACTTCGACCTTCATGATCGGCTCAAGCAAGACCGATTCTGCCGTTTGCAGCGCCCTGCGGAACGCGGCATTAGCCGCGATCTCGAAGGCGAGCGGTGAAGAATCGACGTCGTGATACTTGCCGTCGATCAGCTGGACCCTGACGTTCACCACCGGAAAGCCCGCAATCACGCCGCAGGCCAGTACGCTTTCGAGCCCTTTCTCGATCCCGGGCATATATTTGTTCGGTAGCGCATCCACACCAGTCTTGCGTTCAAGCTGGTATCCCGTGCCAGGCTCATTCGGCTCGATGGCAAGCTTGACGGCGGCAAACTCCCCCTTGGGCCCGTAGATCTTTTTGTGAGTGTATTCCGCCTCCGCACGTTTGGTCGGATGCTCGAGAAATGCCACCTGCAGGGCACCAATATTGACGGCTATTCCAGAGGTCCGGTTGAGGGCGTCGATCGCGCTCTCGATGCGGGTTTCGCTCGTTCCCTTCAGGATGATCTGAGCAGAGTCTTGATCGACCGACACGGCGAGCGCTCCGTCCTTGGCGGTGAGCTTCAAGAGCGCAGCAACGAGCTTCTCATGATCGGCCCTGGACTTCGCTTCGATGGCGACGTCAACAAGCAGGGGTGGCGTGCTCACATCATGCGGCATTGTAAGACCTGTAGCGTTGCCTTGGTCTAGCGTCAGCTCTCCTCACCCGCAATCCTCGCCAGATAATCCGACTTGCTGAACTGCATGTGATCCACACACAGCTGCGCCAACGCCCAGCTGTCGCGGCCCTTCAACAGCTCGATCATCAGCTCGTGTTGGCGCCGCGATTGCGCAAGTCCCTCGCGGTCGGCGAGGTTCTTGGCGCGCATCGGCAGCGTCAGGCTCATGTAGTCCTGGAGCGACCGCACCAGATAGGGATTGCCGCAGGCCGAGAACAGCGCGAGGTGAAAGGCGTCGTTGGCCTCGTGGATGCCGCGCAGATCCTGCACATCGGCCTTCGCGCAATATTGCCGTTGCAGTGCGGTCAGCTCGTCGATCAGGCCTTGCGGTGCGGGCAGGGGGATCATCAGCGCGGCCTGCCGGGTCAGCATCTCGCGGACCTCGTAGATCTGCCGGACTTCCTCGGCCGAGTAGAACCGCACGGTGGCGCCGACGTTCTTCTCGCGGCGGACGATGCCGCGGCGCTCGGCATCGACCAAGGCCTGCCGCACGAAGTGCCGGGAGGTGCCGTAGCGCGACATCAGCGCGTCTTCGGTGAGGCGCGCGCCCGGCGGCAGGCGGCCGAAGATGATGTCCTCTTCCAGCCGCGCGACGACATCGTCCGGATCGTCGCGCCGGACCGGCATGGCGTCTGCGGTGCGGATGTCGGACATGCCCTCAGCCTCCGGCTCATGCCGGTCCGCCTTGTGGAGCAGGGAGAACCCGGATTGTCAATAATTTGTGTCGGAAGGCGGTGTCTGGGGCAGAAAGCGCGACGATCTGGCCCAATCTTATTGACAATCAGGGGGCAGGCTGTAGCACAATGGCAAGCGAGAAGGAGCGGTATGATGACGAGTGGTTTGCGCAAGGGTCTGACGAGCTATGGCGATGCCGGCTTCTCGCTGTTCCTGCGCAAGGCGTTCATCAAGGCCATGGGCTATTCCGACGACGCGCTGGAGCGCCCGATCGTCGGCATCACCAACACCTATAGCGACTACAATCCCTGCCACGGCAACGTCCCCCAGATCATCGAGGCCGCCAAGCGCGGCGTGATGCTGTCGGGCGCGATGCCGTTCGTGTTTCCGACCATTTCGATCGCCGAGAGCTTTGCGCATCCGACCTCGATGTATCTGCGCAATCTGATGGCGATGGACACCGAGGAGATGATCCGGGCCCAGCCGATGGATTCGGTGATCGTGATCGGCGGCTGCGACAAGACCCTTCCTGCGCAGGTTATGGCCGCGATCAGTGCTGATTTGCCGACCGTCGTCATTCCCGTCGGTCCCATGGTGGTCGGCCATCACAAGGGCGAGGTGCTCGGTGCCTGCACCGATTGCCGCCGTCTCTGGGGCAAGTATCGCGCCGGCGAAATGGATGATGCCGAGATCGAGGAGGTCAATGGCCGCCTCGCGCCGTCGGTCGGCACCTGCATGGTGATGGGCACGGCCTCGACCATGGCCTGCATGATCGAAGCCATGGGTCTGTCGCTGCCGATGAGCGCGACGATTCCCGCGCCGCATGCCGAACGCTTTCGCCTTGCCGAAGCGAGCGGCAGGGTTGCCGCCGAGATGGCCAAGACCAAGGGGCCGAAGCCGAGCGAATTGCTGACGCCGGCGTCTTTCAAGAATGCGCAGGTCGTGCTCCAGGCGATCGGCGGCTCGACCAACGGCCTGATCCATTTGACGGCGATGGCGCACCGCTCGCCCCACCGCCTCGATCTCGAGGTGTTCGACCGGATTGGCCGCGAAGTGCCGGTGCTGGTCGACCTCAAGCCGTCGGGCGAACACTACATGGAGCATTTCCACCACGCCGGTGGCGTGCCGAAATTGCTGGCGCAGCTCGGCGATCTCGTCGATCTCGACGCGAAGACCATCAGCGGCCAGACGCTGCGCGATGTCGTCGCGAATGCGGAGGACGTGCCTGGCCAGGATGCGATCCGTCCGCGCGACAATCCAATCAAGAAGGAAGGGGGCCTTGCCGTCCTGCACGGCAATCTCGCCCCGCGCGGTGCCGTCATCAAGCAGTCGGCCGCGAGCCCCAAGCTGTTGCAGCACACCGGGCGCGCGGTGGTGTTCGAATCCGTCGAGGACATGACCTTGCGGGTCGACCATCCCGATCTCGACGTGAACTCCGACGACGTGCTGGTGCTGCGCAATGCCGGCCCCAAGGGCGCGCCGGGCATGCCGGAGGCGGGTTATCTGCCGATCCCGAAGAAGCTCGCGCGCGGCGGCACCAAGGATATGGTGCGCATTTCGGATGCGCGCATGAGCGGCACCGCGTTCGGCACCATCGTGCTTCACATCACGCCGGAATCCGCCGTCGGCGGACCGCTCGCGCTGGTGAAGAACGGCGACATGATCCGGCTGGATGTTGCCAAGCGCAGCATCGAGCTGCTGGTCGATGCCGCCGAGCTGGAGCGTCGGCGCACCGCATTGAAGCCGGCGGCAGCACCCGATGAGGCGCGGCGCGGCTACGCCTGGCTGTTCAACGAGACCATCATGCAGGCCGACGAGGGCTGCGACTTCGATTTCATGCAGAGGACTGGGAAGCAGACTGAGAAGGGGTGACGAACCACCCGAACGAGCGCTCAGACCGCACAAGCGGCGGGCGATAAAACAGGGGGAAACGATGATTGCACGATCCATGCGTGGGTTGGTGGCCATGGCCGCCGTACTTTTCGTCACCGGGGCCGGGGCACAGGAGGTGAAGCATTATCGCTTTGCCTACGATCAGCCGCGCAACACCGGCTATTCCATCGCGGGCGACCTCTTTGCCGACAAGCTCAAGGAATTGAGCAAGGGCACCATGATCATCGACCAGTATCCGGGCGCGCAGCTCGGGCAGGAGCCGCAGGTGCTCCAGCTCGTGAAGGCCGGCGACATCGAATTCGCCATCATCTCCTCGGCCAACACCGCGACGATTTCGCCGCAGGCCGGCGTGATGTCGCTGCACTTCCTGTTCCGCGACGAGAACCACGTGGTCAAGGGGCTGGCCGATCCCCGCGTGTTCGAAGCGCTCAAGACCATGATCGACGAGACCACGCAGGGCCTGCACGTGATTGCGACCGGTTCGCAAGGTGTGCGCCACATGTACTCCAAGAAGGAGATCCACAATGTCGGCGACATCAAGGGGCTGAAGATCCGCGTCCAGGCGACCGCGACCGAGGACATGATGTTCCCGGCCTACGGCGCCCAGACCGTGCACATGCCGTTCGGCAGCGTCTACACCAGCTTGCAAACCGGCGTCGTCGACGTCGCCGAGAACAGCATCAATGTCTACCTCGTCAACAAGCACTACGAGGTCGCCCCGGTCCTCAACATCACCGAGCACGAGGCCAACAACGCGCTGGTGTTCGTCTCCGACAAGCTCTGGCAGAGCCTATCGGCGGAGCAGAAGGGGTGGGTGCAGGCGGCGGCCAACGAGGTCAGCACGAAAGAGCCGCAGAAGGCGTTCGACCTCGAGCGCACCGCGGCCGACAAGCTGAAGAAGATGGGCGTGAAGATCGTCGACAACGTCGACAAGAAGAGCTTCACGGTGATCGCCGACCCCTATCTCGACAAGCTCGCCAAGGAGCTCGGCCCGCATGCCGAGAAGATCAAGAATTTGATCCGGTCGGTGAACTAGTTACAGCAAAGTCGTCATGCCCGGGCAGAAGCGCGAAGCGCGCCTTCGCGCCAAATGTCCCGGGCATCCACGTTCTTCCTTCGAGCCCGCACCAAGTGCGTGGATGACCGGGACAAGCCCGGCCATGACGGAAAGCTGCAGCCGGGAGCAACAATGTCCATCGCCGACAAACTGCTGGTGCAACGGCAACGCCACCTGAAATGGCGCTGGCTCGACTGGCTCGAGCTTGCGCTGATGGTCCTCTGCGGCGTGCTCTGCTTCGGCTTCTCGCTGTCGGTCACCGCCGACATCGTCACACGCACCATCGGCCACCCCTGGCTGTGGCTCCAGGAAGTCACCTCGACGCTGTTCATCTATGCGATCTTCGTCGGGACCGCGGTCGCGACCCGGCGCAACGATCACCTCTATCTCACCGCGATCTCCGAAGCGATGCACGGCACGGCGCGGCTGATCGTCGAAGTGATCATTCGTCTCGTCGTGCTCGGCGTCGCCTTCTGCCTGATCTGGTACGGCTATCAGAACTATCTTCGCGGCTTCGGCAGCTTTCGCTTGCCGTCGGGCACTCCGATCGCCTCGCTCTATGCGATCATCCCGCTGTCCGGCGTGCTGATCGGCCTGTTCACCATCGAGCAGCTCGTCAACGGCTTGCGCAACGGCTTTGACCATCACGAGCCGCCCGAAGAGGACGGAGCGCCCGTCATCACGGACGTGCAGATGAGGGCGCAGCCGTGAGCGCACCCGTTGTCCTGGCGTTGATGTCGATCTGCTTCCTGTCGTTCGGCTATCTCGGCGTGCCCGTGCCGTTCTCGCTGATGGCCGGCGTGTTCATTGGTGCGCTCCTCTCCGATGTCTCGCTGGCCGCGATCATCCAGAAGATATTTGACGGCGTGGACTCCGAGGCGTTGCTGGCAATCCCGTTCTTCCTGCTGGTCGGCGAGCTCATGAGCTCGGCCAACGTGGTGGTACGAATAGCCAACCTGTCAGTATCGCTGGTCGGACACATCAGGGGCGGGCTGTCGCAGGTCGTCGTTGTCTTCAGCATGTTCTTCTCGGAAATGTCGGGCTCGACCACTGCCGACGTCGCCGTGATGAGCCGTGCGCTGGGCGGCCCGATGAAACGCGAGGGCTACGAGCCCGCCTTCATTGCGGCGATCATCGCGTCCGCTTCGACCATCGCTGCACTGGTGCCGCCGAGCATTACGGCGGTGGTCTATGGCGCGGTCGGCAACGTCTCGATCGCCGGCCTGTTCATGGCGGGGGTGGTGCCCGGGCTGATGATCGGCTTCGGGTTGATGATCTATTGCTACTTCTTCGGCCCTTCCGGCCTGCGCAAGCCGCGCGCGCCGCTGCGGCAGGTGGTGTTCGCCGCGGGTGACGCCGCCCTGCCGCTGATGATCCCTGTCATTTTGCTCGGCGGCATCCTCACCGGCTGGTTCACGCCGACGGAAGCCGGCGTCGTTGCGGTGGTCTGGATTGTCGTCGTCGTGATCCCCGCGCTGAACCGCGGGCATATCAAAAAGATCCCATATGATTTCTGCCTTGCAGGCTTGATCTTCTCGCTGCCGCTGATCACGATCGGCGCTGCCAATGCCTTCGGCTGGATGCTCGCTTACTTACGCGGTGCGAGTTACATCGCCGACATGATCACCTCGATTGCCGGCAACGATCCGCATCTGATCATGCTGCTGATGGTGCTGCTCTTCACTGTGGTCGGTGACTTCATCGAGCCGGTGCCGACCATCATCATCTTCATGCCGCTGGTCAACGCGCTGACCGAGGCCGGCGACATCAACGCCGTGCACATGGGCGTGGTGCTGATCGCCACGCTCGCCTTTGGCCTGATCACGCCGCCATACGGCCTGGTGCTGCTGATGGCCTCGAAATTCGTCGGCATCAGTTTTGCCAAGGCCTTACGCGCCGCCTTGCCGATCTATGTGGTGTTCCTGGCCACGATCGCGTTCGCGATCTATTTCCCGAGCGTGGTGCTGTGGCTGCCGCAGAAAGTGCTGCCGGAATCGGTCGGCTGCTTCAAGTCGCTGGCGGGGACAGGCTACATCTGTCCTAAGTGACGAGCTACTCGACGCGCCATTGCCCGCCTTCACGGAGGTAGCGAAACGGCGTGCCGTGGCTGTTCTTGAAATAGCTGCCGCACAGTGACTTCGCAATTCCCTGCATCACCGCGTCGTGGCAGACGAACAGGAAATCGTCGTCAGGATGACGGTCGAGCCATGCGGAGACGCAAGCCAGCGACCGTTCCGTCATGGCGTCCCAGTTTTCGCCGTCGGCGGGGAGGATCGAGACGAGGCCCGTCGCCGAGTTGACGCCGTGCTTGATCATGAGGTCGCGGACGGGGAGGCCCTCAAAGCTTCCGAAATCGAACTCGATGATGCCGTCATCGATCGAGAGCGGCACCGAGATGGCGTCTGCGATGATCTCGGCCGTTCGTGCCGCGCGCACCAGCGGGCTCGCGACGATTCGGCTGATGCCGATCCCGCGCAACATGTCCGCGGCCTCGTGCGCCTGCGCAAGGCCGTCCGCGTTCAGCGGGTTGTCGGTTCGTCCCTGAAACAGCCCCTGCCTATTCCAGTCGGTCGCGCCGTGGCGCAGGCCGCAGAACGAGCGCGCCGGTGCCGGCACGCTCACTTGCCCTTGCTCGTGAATTTCTTCACGGCGGCGCGGAAATCCTCCGTATTCATCGCCATGATGATCTTGTGCTCCTCGGCATCGAGCTGCTGCTTCACCGGCGTGGTCGCGGCCTGGTAGACCAGCGACTTGGTGCCGGCGATCGCCGCCGGCGGATTCTGCGCCAGGCGCTCGGCGAGTTTTCGCGTGGCCGCCTTCAACTCCGCGGCGGGGACGACCTTCGCAACCAGGCCCCATTCATAGGCCTGCTGCGCGGTAAAATTGTCCTCCGACAGGAAGATCTGGAGCGCACGTCTCGATCCGACCGTACCGACGATCCCGACCGTCGAGCCGCCGTCCGGCGATACCCCGATCTTGGCATAGGCCGGCGTGAACTTGGCATCCTCCGCGGCGATGCAGAGATCGGTGACGAAGGCGAGGCCCATGCCGGCGCCGGCCGCCGAGCCGTGCACGCTGGACAGCGAGATCTTTGGCATGCGCCGGATGATCTCGATGAAGGCGTGATAATGCTTCAGCAGCTCGCCAACGACCGGCGTGACCGTGCCGGTTTCGGCCGCAGCGCCGATCGTCTGCAGATCGCCGCCGGCCGAGAAGGCGCGGCCTTCTCCTTCGAGCACGACGACCCTGATGTCGTCGGCGCCTTCGAGATAGGCCGCGAGCTGTTCGAGCTTCTGCGCGATTGCAAGGTTGACCGAGTTGAACGCGGCGGGGCGGTTGAGCGTGATGGTTGCGATCGGGCCGTCGATCCGCAGCAGGGCGGGATCGTCGGGTTTGGAGACGGGAGCTGGCATCTGGAATATCCCCGGCATGAGGTCGTTGCTGCAACTAAATCGCAGAAGGTCGGGGGTGACAATCCCCGCATGCCGCTCTTGCGCAGGACGGAATGATGGGCTCAAATGGGCCGCCTTCGTTTAGGAACGGACACGAGCGCCGGCTCCTCCTGGGCAAGCCAAGCCAATATCAGCGAGAGAGGAGACGACATGGGTGACGCTCGTGTCTCCGGAAATGGGCTGTTCCAATGACGGGTGGTCCGGTGATCATTGTCGGAGCCGGCCATGGCGGCTACCAGGTCGCGGCATCCCTGCGCCAGGCGGGCTTTTCCGACCGCGTCTGCCTGATCAACGACGAGGCGCATCTGCCCTATCAGCGGCCGCCGCTGTCCAAGGCCTATATCAAGGGCTCGGCCGGGCCGGAGAGCCTGATGTTCCGGCCGGAGAAATTCTACCAGGATCAGAAGATCGAGCTGATCGCAGGCCGCGCAGTGTCGATCGATCGCGCCGGCCACAAGGTGCATCTCGCATCCGGCGAGACGCTGCCTTACGGCCACCTCGTGCTGGCCACGGGCGCGCGCAACCGGCTGCTTGATTTGCCGAATGCGAATTTGCCCGACGTGAAATACTTACGCATCCTCGACGACAGCGAGGCGCTGCGGAAGATCATGCCGTCGAAGAAGCGCGCGGTGATCATCGGCGCCGGCTTCATCGGCCTGGAATTCGCGGCCACCGCGCGGATCAAGGGGCTCGAGGTCGACGTGCTCGAACTCGCCCCGCGCGTGATGGCGCGCGCGGTGACGGCGGAGGTCTCGGAGTATTTTCAGGCGCGGCATCGCGAGGCCGGCATCCGCATTCACCTCGGTGTGCAGGCAACCTCGATCGAGGCTGAGGGCGGCAAGGTCACCGGCGTTTCCTTGAGCGATGGAAGGCATCTGCCGGCCGACCTCGTCGTGGTCGGTGTCGGCGTGCTGCCGAACATCGAGCTTGCGGCGGAGGCGGGGCTTGCCGTCGCCGCCGGCATCATCGTCGACGAATATCTCTCGACGTCCGATCCTGGCATCTCCGCGATCGGCGACTGCGCGCTGTTCGCCAGTCCGCGCTTCGGCGGATCGCAGCGGCTGGAATCGGTGCAGAACGCCACCGATCACGCCCGCTGCCTCGCGGCGCGGCTGACCGGCGACCGCAAGGCCTACGACAGTCATCCCTGGTTCTGGAGCGACCAGGGCGACGACAAGCTCCAGATGGCGGGGCTGACCACCGGCTACGACCGCGTCGTGCTGCGTGGCGATCCCGAGAAGAAAGCGTTCTCGGCGTTCTGCTACAAGGGCGACAGACTGCTCGGCATCGAGTCGGTCAACCGTGCCGGCGACCACATGTTCGGCCGACGCCTGTTCGGACTGGAGCGCTCGATCACGCCGGAGCAGGCCGCGGACGAAGGCTTCGACCTGAAGAGCGCGCTGGCCTGATCAGCTGGCCTTGACGACCGCGGCGACTTCCGCGGCCGTCGGCATCGACGGCCCGGCGCCCATCCGCTGCACGCTGATCGAGGCGGCCGCGTTGGCGAAGGCGAGCGCGGCACGCAAGGACACGCCCTTCGCCAGCTGCGCCGCGAGCGCGCCGACGAAGCAATCGCCGGCGCCGGTGGTGTCGACCGCTTTCACCACGCGGCCGGGCACCGCGAATTCCTCGCGGCCGGCGAGCGCGAGCACGCCCCGCTTGCCGAGCGTCACGCAGATGATCTGGTCCTCGCGTGCCTGAAGTTGTCGCGCGACGTCGATGATTGTTGCGGCCTCGTCGCCGTCGGAGAGCTCCACGCCTGCGAGGAAGCCGAGCTCGGTCTCGTTCAGCACGAGGATGTCGACGAGCGCCAGCAGCTCGGCGGACATCTTTTGCGCCGGTGCCGGGTTGAGCAGCGTCGTGGCGCCGGTGCTACGGGCGCGCTGGAAGAAGGCGGCAATCGTCGGCAGCGGAATCTCGAACTGGCTGACGGCCACATCGCCCTTCGCCAGCGGAACGTTCGCGACATCGTCGGCGCTGACCAGCGCATTACTGCCGGGGATGACGACGATGGTGTTGTCGGAGGCCGCCACCGTGATGATCGCGGTGCCGCTATGCGTGTCGGCGTCCCGAACAGAGCCGAGCTCGATGCCCTGCGCACCGAGGAACATCCGCAACTCAGCGCCAAATGAATCCTTGCCAAGCCGGCCGATCAGCGTGGTCTTCACGCCGAGTCGCGACGCCGCGACGGCCTGGTTTGCACCTTTGCCGCCAGGAAAATACAGCACCTGCCGGCCGGCGACGGTCTCGCCGACTTTGGGGTGGCGATCGGCGGTCGCCACCACATCCATGTTGATGCTGCCGGCGATAAAGACGCGCCCCATGATATGCCCTTACAAAACCCTAGACCCTGACTTCGAACTCGTGCCTGACTTTGGCGATGTCCACAAGGGTCGGCAGCCCGGCCTCGTTGCCGAGGCGCTGGATCTTGAAGGTCGAGGCGGCGCGGGCAAAATCAAAATGCTCGCGCCAGCTTTTGCCGGGATGGGCGAGGTAGGAATAGACATAGGCGCCGTGGAAGACGTCGCCGGCGCCGTTGGTGTCGATCACGCGCTCGCGCGGGATCGGCATCGCCGGCATGACCTCGACCGCACCCGTTTCATTGTACCAGAGCAGACCCTTCTCACCCATGGTGACGCCGCCGATCTTGCAGCCGCGGCTCTTGAGGTAGTCGAGCATCTTCTCGGGCGTCAGGTCCATCTGCTCGCATAGGCGTTCGGCGACGATGGCGACGTCGATGAATGCGAGCAGCTCATGCGTGTTGGTGCGCAGGCCGCCGCCGTCGAGCGAGGTCAGGATGCCGGCCTCGCGGCAGACTTTTGCATAGTGGATCGCGGCATCGGGCTGATGGCCGTCGATGTGCAGGGCGCGGCAGCCGCCGAGATTGAGCATGGGGAACGGATGGATGTGCTCGTCGTCGCGGCAGCGGACGATGGCGCGCTTGCCGTCCTTGGGCATGATGAAGGACAGCGAGGACTGGTTCACCTTCCGCCCGTGCAGCGAGATCGCGTATTTCGCGCACATGTCCTGGAACATCCGCCCCAGCCAGTCATTGGCCGCCGTGGCGATGAGATCGGGCACGATGCCGAGCTTGGCGCAGCAGAACGCCGCCGTGACCGCGTTGCCGCCGAAGGAGACCGCGTAGTCGGTTGCCACGTGCTTTTCGTCGCCGGTCGGCATGTGGTCGGTGATGAAGACGACGTCGATATAGGTCTGACCGATAAAGAGAGCCTGCATTGGTTGTCCGTGATGCGCTGGGTGGTCCCGGCCGGCGGGCTTACTCTAACACCGGTTCCGCTCTGGGGACGCTGAAATTATTCGCAAATCTGCCGCCCGAGCGCTTGAGGTCGGCATGGGGCCGGAATACGACCATCACCGGTCCATGCCAAGCCCGGACAAACGCCGTCCTTCGGAATATGGTTCCAGGTCGATCAAAGGGGGGAATGATGATCACCGGCCTCGATCACATCGTTGCCCTGGTGAGCGATATCGGTGCGGCGGCGGCGTATCAGACGCTGCTCGGGCGCGCGCCGGCCTGGCAGAATTCCGGCGAGGGCGCCGATCGCGTGCTGTTCACGCTTGCGAACGTGACGATCGAGCTGATGGCGCCGAGCGGCTTTAACGTTGCGGCGGACCGGATCCGCGCGCTGCTCGACGACCGCGAGGGCGTGCTCGCCAGCCTGTGCTTTCGTGTCGCAGACATGGGCAAGATGCACCGGCGGCTGGAGCGGGTGGCCTTGAGGCCTGATCCGGTCGCCGAGGTCGAAAGCAGCGACGTCGCGAGCGGCGCAGTCCTGCACTGGAAACGCACGCGTGCCGCGACCGAATTGACGCGCGGCGTGCGCATGTTCTTCCTCGAGCTCGCCGAGGAGCGGCCGCTGTCGACTGCGACCGACATCGCGCCGATCGATGGGCTCGACCACGTCGTGGTCACCACCGAGGATTCCGACCGCGCCGCTGCGCTCTATGGCGCGCGGCTCGGCCTTGATCTCGCACTGGACCGCTCGCACCAGGATTGGGGCCAGCTGATGTTCTTCCGCTGCGGCGACCTCATCGTCGAAGTGGTGCGCCGCCCCGTGGCGGGCGGGGATTCCGTGCATGACCGTCTCTGGGGCCTGAGCTGGCGGGTCGCCGACATCGACGCCACGCGCGCCCGCCTGCTCGCCGCCGGCCTCGACGTCACCGAGGTGCGCAACGGCCGCAAGCCGGGCACGCGGATCATGACGGTGCGGAATGGGACCTGCGGGATCCAGACGGTGCTGCTGGAGCGCTCGCCGAAGCCGGCGGATTGAGGGGGCGGCCTCCCGTTCGTCATTGCGAGGAGCTCTTGCGACGAAGCAATCCAGGCTGTCTTCGCGGTGGCAGTCTGGATTGCTTCGCTGCGCTCGCAATGACGAAACTATGCGGCGGGCCTCGCGCATGATAAATGCGATCTGGACGATCACCCAGCGGGCACCCGGTTTGGCGAAAGCAACGGCAAAGCGAACTCTGAAATGGCAGCGCGACCCCGAGGGGATGCGGCTGCGCATTCTCGAGGCTGCCAAGCAGGAATTCTCCACCCACGGGCTCGCGGGCGCGCGTGTCGACCGCATCGCGGCGAAGGCCGGCGCCAACAAGCGCATGCTCTACTATCACGTCGGCAACAAGGACGAGCTCTATCTCGCGGTGCTCGAAGGCGCCTATGACAAGATCCGCAGCGAGGAGCGGGGGCTGGATCTCGAGCATCTCGATCCGCCCGAAGCGATCCGGCGCCTGATCGAGTTCACCTGGAACTACTTCCTGCGCAACCCGGAATTCCTGTCGCTGCTCCAGACCGAGAACCTCGCGCGCGCAAAGCACCTCAAGCGCTCGACCAAGGTCAAGTCGATGCACTCGCCCTTCGTCGAGATGATCCGCACCGTGGTGCTGCGCGGCGTCGACAGCGGCGACTTCCAGGTCGCGGTCGATCCGGTGCAGCTCTACATCTCGATCGCGGGGCTCTGCTTCTTCTATCTCTCCAATTCGGCCACGTTGAGCGTGATCTTCGGCCGCGACCTGCTGGACAAGAAAGCCAAGGACGAACGGCTTTCGCACATGGTCGGCCTCGTGCTGGCCGCGCTGACGGGCCGATCGACCGCGCTGTTCGAGATCGCCAAGGCGCCGAAGTCGCGCAGCGCGGTCGCGCAGACGGTTTAGCGGCCTAGTCCGCGCGTTGGCGGACCAATCGTCCGTCGTTTCCTCAATCTCCGCCGTCATTGCCCGCGAAGGCGGGCAATCCAGTATTCCAGAGACGGTTGAGATTGAACCGAGAAGCCGCGGCGTACTGGATTCCCCGCCTTCGCGGGGAATGACACCGAGGGTGAGGCGGTCTCGTGCCCCGGACGTAGCGCAGCAGCACGTCCGGGACACGAGAGGAGGCCAGGAACCGGCACAAAACGTCACAGGGAAAGCTCTGGACAGTATTTATCCAACGAGTTAATTTCTCCCCCGAACGAAGAAGAATGCCGGGAGTGAGACGTGGCTGAGTTGAAGCCGCAAGGTGCGGTATCCAAGATGCTGAATGCGGCCTGGGTCCGGCCGTTTTTGTTCCTGGTTTTCATCGTCGTCGCCTGGGACCTCGCAATCCGGCTGTTCAAAATTCCCGCCTATCAGATCCCGGCGCCGGCCGACGTCGTCGCGGTGCTGCGCACCGAATGGCCGGAACTGCTGCGCCAGTCCTGGCCGACCACCTATGCCACCGTCTGCGGCTTCCTGCTGTCGGCGCTGTTCGGCATTCCCGTCGCGATGCTGATCGCGGGCTCGAAGACGGTGGAGAGCTATGTCTATCCGCTGCTGGTGTTCTCGCAATCCGTGCCGAAGATCGCGATCGCGCCGCTGTTCGTGGTCTGGTTTGGCTTCGGCATCATTCCCAAAGTGATTTCAGCCTTCCTGCTCGGTTTCTTCCCGGTGGTGGTCTCCGCCGTGCAGGGCTTCAAATCGGTCGATCCTGATATGGTCGATCTCGCCCGCGCCATGCAGGGCAGCCGGTTCCGGGTTTTCCTCGCGGTGAACCTGCCGCATGCGCTGCCGGCGATCTTCTCAGGCCTCAAAGTGTCGGTGACGCTTGCCGTGGTCGGCGCCGTCGTCGGCGAGTTCGTCGGCTCCAATTCCGGCATCGGCTACGTGATGCAGCGCTCGATCGGCACGTTCGATCTGCCGACGATGTTCGCGGCGCTGGTGATCCTGGCGCTGCTCGGCGTGATCCTGTTCTGGATCGTGGACCGGATCGAGAAGCTGGTCATTCCCTGGCATGTCAGCCAGCGTGAAGACGTGATTTTCGCCTCGTAACAAAAACTAAGGCAACGAACGGCCATCAACGGCCGACGCAACAAGGGCAAGGGAGAGAAACGATGAAGCGGTGGATAGGAGCTGTCTCGGCTGCGCTGATGGTGTTTGCGGCGATGCCCGCGCAGGCCGCCGACAAGGTCGTGCTGATGCTGAACTGGTACGTCTATGGCGAGCACGCGCCGTTCTATTACGGCAAAGCCAAGGGCATTTACGCGGCCGAAGGCATCGACCTCGAAATCCAGGAAGGCCGCGGCTCGGCTGCGACCACGCAGGCCGTGGCCGCCAAGACCGCCGATTTCGGCTATGTCGACGTCCCCACCATGATGCGCGCCGCGATCAAGGGCGCACCTGTCGTCGCGACCGGCGTGCTGCTCCAGACCAGCCCGATGTCCGCCATGGGCTTTGCCGACAAGAACATCAAGAAGCCGGAGGACATCAAGGGCAAGACGGTGGCGATCACGCCGGCCGATTCCATGACCCAGATCTGGCCGCTGTTCCTGAAGAAGACCGGCCTGAAGGAAAGCGACTTCCAGACCGTTGCCGGCGACGGCCAGACCAAGCTCAACGCCGTCATCAACGGCCAGGCCGATCTGTTGCTCGGCTACGTCATGGACCAGTCGATGAAGATCAAGGACGCCACCGGCAAGGACGTCTATCCGATCAAGTTCGCTGACTACGGCATCAACATGGTCTCCTCGGGCATCATCGCCAACGCCGACTATGTGAAGGCCAATGCCGATCTCGTCCGCCGTTTCATGTCGGCGACGACCAAGGCGGTCGAAGCCGCCGAGAAGGAGCCGAAAGCGGCTGCGCAATCGATCCTCGATGCCAACCCCAAGGGCGGCAAGATCGACACCCTGACGCAGGGCTTTGAGCTGACCATTCCGCTCTACCGGACCGCGGAGACCAAGAGCAAGCGGCCGTTCCAGGTCACCGACCAGAACATGACGGACTCCGTCAATCTGATGGTCGAATATGGCGGACTGGATGCCAAGGCCAAGGAGAACCCGAAGGCCTTCTACACCAACGATTATCTGCCGAAGAGCGGATCGTGAAGCAAGCCGCAGTCGTGAGCGAAATCGTGCAGCACGCCGCGCATCTGAGACTGGTGAGCGACCGGGCTGCCGGCGATGCGTCGGGCATCAAACTGTCCGGCGTGTCGAAAACCTACCGGACGCGCGACGGCGACGTGCCGTCGCTGCGTCCGCTCGACTTCCACATCAATGACGGCGAGTTCTTCGTCGTGGTCGGCCCAAGCGGCTGCGGCAAGTCCACGCTACTCAAGCTGATCTCGGGGTTGCTGCCGCCGACATCAGGCGAGGTCCTGGTCGAGGGTGAGAAGGTGACGAAGCCGCACGGCAATGTCGGCATCGTCTTCCAGAACGCGCTGCTGCTGCCCTGGCGCAACATCCTCGCGAACGTGATGCTGCCGATCGACATGAAGCGGCTGCCGCGACAACACTATCTCGATCGCGCCAAGGCGCTGTTGAAGCTGGTCGGCCTCGAAGGTTTCGAGAAGAAGCTGCCCTGGCAGCTCTCGGGCGGCATGCAGCAGCGCGCCTCGATCTGTCGCGCGTTGGTGCACGATCCCAAGATCATGCTGATGGACGAGCCGTTCGGCGCACTCGACGCGTTGACGCGCGAGCGCATGAATGTCGAGCTGATGCGGATCCAGCGCGAGACTAGGAAGACGGTGCTCCTGATCACGCATTCGATTCCCGAGGCCGTGTTCCTCGCCGACCGCGTGCTGGTCATGACCGAGCGGCCCGGCGCGATCGCGGCGATCTACGACGTGCCGCTGCCGCGCCCGCGCTCGCTCGATGTAATGGCCGATCCTGTCTTCACCGAGCTCGTGCAACGCATCCGCAGGCATTTTTTCTCGCAAGGTTCGCTGGATTAAAGTCATGGCGCCGCGCCTGAAGCTGCGAGACATCGCGTTCTTTGAACGTCCCGTGCATTTTGCGCGGCCGTTCCGCTTTGGCGCGATCACCATCAATGCAACGCCGCAGCTGTTCGTGCGGGTCGAGATCGAGGTCGAGGGCAGCGGGAATGCGGTCGGCGCCAGTGCCGAGCTGCTGGTGCCAAAATGGTTCGACAAGCGGCCGGAGCTGTCGCCGGCGCAGACGGTCGACGGCCTGCGGCGTTCGCTGGAAATTGCGCGGGGCCTTTATCTTGCGCGGACTGGATTCTTGACGGCGTTCGATCTGCATGCCTCGTGCATCGGTGCCCAGGTCGCGACTTGTGCAAAGAAGAATATTCCAGCGCTTGCGGCGGCTTATGGCCCGGCGGAGATCGACAAGGCGATCCTCGACGCACTGCTCCGCGCAGGCGAGACCAACTTTTTCGACGGGATGGCCGGCAACATTGCCGGCATCGATGCACGGCTTTCGCCGGACCTCAAGGAAGCGGACCTCACGGCGTTTCTCGCCGGCCGGAAGCCGCTGCCGCGCGTTGCCATCAGGCACACCGTGGGCCTCGACGATACCGTCGAAGGTGAGGGCGGTGTTGCCGATGCACGCGAGAACGCCGGTGCGTATTACTTCAAGCTGAAACTGTCGGGCGATCCCGCTGCCGATGCAGGACGGCTGGCGCGGATCGGCAAGGAGCTCGACACGCTCGGGCGCGACTACAAGGTGACGCTCGACGCGAACGAGCAGTACGCCGATCTTGCCGCACTACAGGCACTGATGGATCGGCTTGATCGTGATTCCGCGCTGCGCCCGATCGCCTCGCGCTTGCTCTATGTCGAACAGCCGATGCCGCGAGACATCACCCGGCAATGCCCGCTCGGCTCGCTCGCCGCGCACGGCTTCATCATCGACGAGGCCGACGATTCCTACGATGCCTTCCCGGCGGCGCGTGCGCGCGGCTATTGCGGCATTTCCTCGAAGTCCTGCAAGGGCCTCTACAAATCCATCGTCAACGCGACGCGCGCGTCGAAATGGAGCGCGGGCGGCGCGCGGTTCTTCGTGACGGGCGAGGACCTGACCTGCCAGGCCGGCCTTGCCGTGCAGCAGGATCTCGCGCTCGGCGCCTTCATCGGCGTCACCCATGCGGAGCGCAACGGCCATCACTATGTCGACGGATTTGGCGAGACGCCGACCGCTGAAGCGCAGGCTTTCGCGCTCGCGCATCCCGATCTCTACGCCGATGCCGGGCAGGGCATCCGCCTCTCCATTCAAAACGGCGATCTCCTGACGGGATCGCTCCATGCAACGGGCTTTGCGACGTCGGTCCATCCGGACTGGTCGGCGCTCCGCCCGCTCGAACAGCCAAAATCACCTTGGGAGTAATTGGCATGACCACCCAACGCCTCGGCCTCATCATGAACGGCGTTACCGGCCGCATGGGTCTCAACCAGCATCTGATCCGCTCGATCGTCGCGATTCGCGAGCAGGGCGGCGTCCGGCTGAAGAACGGCGACCGCGTGATGCCCGATCCGATCCTGGTCGGCCGCAGCGCCGACAAGGTCGAAGCCCTCGCCAAGCGCTACAACATCACGCGCTGGACCACCGATCTCGATGCTGCGCTCGCGGACAAGAACGACACCATGTTCTTCGACGCCGCGACCACGCAGGCGCGGCCCGGTCTGCTGACCCAGGCCATCAACGCCGGCAAGCACGTCTATTGCGAGAAGCCGATCGCGACGAATTTCGAGGAGGCGCTCGAGGTCGTCAAGCTCGCCAACGCAAAGGGCGTCAAGCATGGCACGGTGCAGGACAAGCTGTTCCTGCCGGGCCTGAAGAAGATCGCCTTCCTGCGCGACTCCGGCTTCTTCGGCCGCATCCTCTCGGTGCGCGGCGAATTCGGCTATTGGGTGTTCGAAGGCGGCTGGCAGGAGGCGCAGCGGCCGTCCTGGAACTACCGCGACGAGGACGGCGGCGGCATCATCCTCGACATGGTCTGCCACTGGCGCTACGTGCTCGACAACCTGTTCGGCAACGTCCAGAGCGTGGTCTGCATCGGCAACACCGACATCCCCGAGCGTTTTGACGAGCAGGGCAAGAAGTACAAGGCGACCGCGGATGATTCCGCCTACGCGACCTTCCAGCTCGAGGGCGGCGTCATCGCGCACATCAACATGTCCTGGGTGACGCGCGTCTATCGCGACGACCTCGTCACCTTCCAGGTCGACGGCACACACGGCTCGGCGGTCGCGGGCCTGTCGGATTGCATGATCCAGGCGCGGCAGGCAACGCCCCGGCCGGTGTGGAATCCCGACGAGAAGCGGCTGCACGACTTCTACGGCGACTGGCAGAAGCTGCCTGACAACGTCACCTACGACAACGGCTTCAAGGAGCAGTGGGAGATGTTCATCCGCCACGTCTACGAGGACGCGCCCTACAAGTTCACGCTGCTCGAAGGCGTCAAGGGCGTGCAACTCGCCGAATGCGCGCTGAAGAGCTGGAAGGAGCGGCGCTGGATCGACGTCGCCCCGATCGAGGCCTGAGGTCAGTTGGATAAGCCGCGATGTTTACCAAGCCGTCATTGCGAGCGAAGCGAAGCAATCCAGAGTCCCTCCGCGGCGACGGTCTGGATTGCTTCGTCGCTTCGCTCCTCGCAATGACGGGGAGAGGTCTGAAATCATGAACAAACCCGTCCAACCAATGTCGTCATTGTCGCTCAAGCTCCCGAAAGCGGATCGTTCGATCGAGACCTACCGGCTCGCGGCGTCGCGAACGTTCCCCGCGAAGCTCGAAGGACCTTTGAACCGCATCGCGTTCTCGGCCGTGCACACGGTTGTCGATCCCTTTGCGGACAACGATCCCTGGCTCTCGGCTGCCATCGACTGGGACAAGACCATCGCCTTCCGCGAGCATGTCTGGGACCTCGGCCTCGGCGTCGCCGAAGCCATGGACACCGCGCAGCGTGGGATGGGGCTGGACTGGCCGACCTCGCTGGAGCTGATCACACGTTCGGTCGGTGCCGCCAAGCGGCGCAATGCGCTGGTGTTCTCCGGCGCAGGTACGGATCATCTTGCGGTCGAGGATGCCAAGAGCCTCGACGACGTCATTCGCGCCTATGAGGAGCAGCTCTCGGCCGTCGAGAAGGTCGGCGGCCGCATCATCCTGATGGCGTCGCGTGCTCTCGCAAAACTCGGCCGCAGCGCCGACGATTACGCCAAGGTCTACAACCGCGTGCTGTCGCAGGTCCGCGAGCCCGTGATCATCCACTGGCTCGGCGATATGTTCGATCCCGCTCTGACCGGATATTGGGGCACCAAGGACCTGGACAAGGCGATGGACGTTGCGGTGGCCATCATCAACAACAACGCGGCCAAGGTTGACGGCGTCAAGGTTTCGCTACTCGACAAGCAGCGCGAGATCGACATGCGCAGGCGCCTGGACAAGCGCATCAAGATGTACACCGGCGACGATTTCAACTACGCGGAGCTAATCGCCGGCGACGACCAGGGCTTTTCGCACGCACTGCTCGGCATCTTCGATGCCATCGCGCCGGCTGCCTCTTATGCGTTGTCACGCCTCGCGGCAGGCGACGAGGCCGGCTTCCACGACGTGCTGGGGCCGACCGTGCCGCTGTCGCGTCATATCTTCAAGGCGCCGACGCGCTTCTACAAGACCGGCGTGGTGTTCATGGCCTATCTCAACGGCCACCAGGATCATTTCACCATGGTCGGGGGACAGGAGAGCGCGCGCTCGATGCTGCATCTGGCCGAGCTGTTCCGCCTCGCCGATCAGGCCGGGCTGCTGGCCAACCCCGAACTGGCGACCCGTCGCATGAAAACAGTGCTGGCCTCTCACGGGCTGGACTCCTGATGCGCGATTTTTCGTCCGACCATCGCTGGCTGTCGCTCAACACGGCGACGGTCCGCAAGCAGGGTGACCTCGTCGAGATCATCGACGCCTGTGCGAAGCATGGCATCCGCGCCATCGACCCCTGGCGCGATCAGGTCGCTGCCGTCGGTCTCGACCGCGCCGCACGCGCGGTGCGCGACGCCGGCCTCGAGCTGTCGGGCTATTGCCGCGGCGGCATGTTCACCTCGGACGCATCGCGTCGCGGCGAAGTGCGCGACGACAACCGCCGCTGCGTCGACGAAGCCAAGGCGCTGGGCGCGCCCTGCATCGTTCTCGTCGTCGGCGGTCTGCCGCAATATTCGCGGCCGGGCAGCGAGGCGTCCAAGGACATCGTCGCAGCGCGCGGTCAGGTCGAGGAGGCTCTCGCCGAGATGCTCGACTATGCCAGACAGGCAAAGCTGCCGCTGGCGATCGAGCCCTTGCATCCGGCCTACGCTGCCGACCGCGCCTGCGTGAACACGACGAAACAGGCGCTCGACATCTGCGATCGGCTCGACCCGGGCCGCAGCGGCATGCTTGGCGTCGCGCTCGACGTCTATCACATCTGGTGGGATCCGGAGCTGATGGCCCAGATCGCGCGTGCCGGCAAGGATCGCCTGCTGGCCTTCCATGTCTGCGACTGGCTGGTGCCGACCAGGGACATCCTCAACGACCGCGGCATGATGGGCGACGGCGTGATCGACATCAAATCGGCGCGCGCCGCTGTCGAAGCGCAAGGCTATGCCGGTTATTCGGAGATCGAGATCTTCTCCAACGACTGGTGGAGCAAGCCGATGGACGAGGTGCTGCGCACGTGCATTACGCGGCACAGGACGGTGGTCTAGCTCCCACGCGCGCTGTCCTCACGGGCTTGCGACTTGTTGCCGCGTGTTGAAGCGCGCCTTCCCCTTCACGGCACCGAAGCGGCGGGCTCGCTCAGCGAGCCGGTTGGAGTACCACCAACGAGAGGTGGACAGCCGTCAGCTTTCAGGCAGAATGATATCATCCCGATGCCGCAGCCTCGCCACGGTCTGCGCCAGATCGGATGCGGTAATCAGTGGCATCAACGATCGGCAGGCACGGCGGATGTACCCACGCCTGATGATCTTGAATGGCCCCGGCGCGCAATCGTCGGGGCCATTGTTGTGATCGGCGGGGCAAGGCTAGCGACTTTTGCCGGAGGCCCCGGCGTGTTCCAGCCCCAGGCCCGTTCTATTGCGGCAATAAGGAAAGACCGCCCGAAGGCGGTCTTGCAGTCCAATGTGCCGGGCCAAAATAGTTTCGGGATCAAACCTTGTCCGGCCCGGTCTAATCGCCAGCTAACCACTATCCCGGGAAGGCCGCTGACAATTAAGATTTCAGTCCTGAAATGGAATGCACCAGCGACTTGGGAACCCGTCGTCCGACGCGAGTCTTGTTGCGTGCCTGCGTACAGCGCTGGCCGAAGGGGCTACGGCGCTGAGAACTTCGACTAGCTCTCAGGCTGGAGCTGCTCACGTCGGTGAAAAGTCAGACGATTGCGCTATCATCGATTGACCGTCAAACACCGGACTATCACTCGTCAATTCAATCTGCGAAATTGTGACAACATAAGTGCGCTTGTAAACAAGCTGGCGCGAAGGGAGGTTCGCAGTGGAGGCAGTGGAGAGAGTGCAGCGCTTGCGTGCGATGAGTTCGCTGTGCCGCCAACAGGCCGCGTACAACAGCATGAACAAATGGAAGCTGCTCGCAGAAGCAGAATACTGGGACCACCTGGCCGATCTTGAGTTGTCTGCTCACTCCCAGCAATGCAGCGCCATCAGCTCGGATGAGAAAGAGCGGCCTCAAGCGATCCCAACCGCGACTGACGCTGGACCGAAGACGATTTCCGTCGCGTGAGGTCAAGGCGAGGCGGTTGTTTGCATTCCGTGCCACCGCATTTCTCACAGAGAGAAGCGGCCCGGACACGTATGTTCTGGCCGAACTGTGGAGCAGGGCGATGATGGCACCCCGCGTCGCTCGGCCGCTGCGCACATTGCAACGAGGGAATGCGACGCTGCTGCCGTCACGGGCCTGCGAGCTGTTGCAGCGTGTTGAAGCGCGCCTTCTGCTCGCTGCTCAGCGTGGCATAGAACTCGTCCAGGGCGGGCTCGACCAGCTTGGCGGCCTGAAGCATGGCCTCGAGCCGGTGCTGCATCGCCTCTAGTCGTCCGACCGGCGTCAGCGGTACATCGTTCGGACAGGCCGCCTGTAGGCCCTCAACGCCCTTCGCCGTCGCCTCGCCGAGGCGGTCGAGCGCTTCCTTCTGCTTGCCCGCGGGGTGGAGGACAGCCTCGATCCTCTGGATCGGCAACTGGGTCAGGCCGGACTTCGGATCGCCGCAGCCTTCGGCACTGGCTTCCTGGGCATTGGCTTCCTGCTGCCGAGGCGAGCGGTCGCCGATTTTGGGGCCGAGCGCGTTGAAGCGGGCCTGCTGCTCGTCACTGAGCGAGTTGTAAAAAGTCTCCAGTGCCGGTCGCACGATCTTGACAGCATCCAGTGTCGCGCTGACGCGGTTCATCATCGCCCGCAAGCGGCCAGGCGGCGTCAGTGCATATGTCTCTGCGCAGGAGTCCTTGAAAACACCGGCGGCGTTGGCCGCCGCGGTCTTCAACGCGTCGAGCAGCGCGCGTTGCTCCGCCGTCGGCCGCACTGCCCGCGTGATATCGTCAAGCGGCCAAGCGGTGACGCCCTTGTCCGGTGTGCCGCACAATTGCTGCAGCGTTTGCGGGCTCACGCTGGCGCGCTGGCGCGCGCGGGTGCCGCCGCCGGCTTGCGGATAGTCATTCGGGTTGGTGCTGGCATAGGCGGAATAGGGGCTGTCATCGCCCCAGAACATGGTGTCGACGAAGTCGTCATACGCGTACGCCCAATAGCCGGGCTCGTAGGCATAGGACCAGAACGTGTAGTCAAAAATGTCGGAATAGGCGTAAGGCCAGAACACGGGCCCAAGCCATGCCACGAACACCGCGGGATGGCGGTGTCGCCAGGCCTGCCGGGGAGCCCAGCCGCTGTGGCGGGCGACGAGGGCCGCCTGGGTTTGTCCGGCCGCCCGCTCGCGGAAGTGCGCGGCAAACCGCCCGCGCGCGGCGGCCGCCGCTGCAACTGATGCAGCGGGGGCCTGCAGCCCCAGCCTCTGCTGGCGCGCCAGATCGATTTGCTGCGCCCGTTGCTCGTGCTGCAGCAGACGGTTCTGCGCCTGCAGCGCGCGTTCTTGTGCGCGTTGCGCGCGTGCGCCGTCCGGCTTTTGCGACTGCAACGTCTGCACACGCTGCTGGAGGCGATCGATGCGGGTCTGGCGCTCCGCGGTCTGGCGCGACAGCATCTCGCGCTGTCCCTGCTCGACGTGCTGCTCACGCTGTTGTACGCGCTGCTCGCGCTCCAGCAGCCTATTCTGCGACTGCAGCAATCGCTGCTGCTCGCGTTGCGCTCCCGCGCCTTCCGGCTTTTGCGACTGCAATGTCTGCACACGCTGTTGCAAGCGGTCGATGCGGCCCTGGCGTTCCGAGGCTTGGCGCGACAGCGTCTCGCGCGGCCGTTCCGGCCGCTCGCTCACGGCCGGCGGCGCGCTGGGGTGTGAGGGGGCGGCAATATGCGGCGTCGGCGGCGGTGCCATCGCCGGACGTTGCGGAGCTGCCGGCGCGCGATGGAATTCAGGTCGCGGTGCCGCCACGTGCGGGGCAGCTCGCTGCGGTGGTGCCGCGAAGTGCGGGGCCGGGCGCGGTGGCGGTGAGGCCATGCGAGGCGCCGGACTCGGCGCCATGGCCGG
Organism: Bradyrhizobium sp. 613_E4_N2_2; assembly: GCF_052075995.1. Lineage (NCBI taxonomy): Bacteria > Pseudomonadati > Pseudomonadota > Alphaproteobacteria > Hyphomicrobiales > Nitrobacteraceae > Bradyrhizobium > Bradyrhizobium sp. 613_E4_N2_2. The sequence continues at coordinate 6,765,746 of NZ_CP197234.1, read as the reverse complement.
TCGCTGCGGCATGGCCGGAGGATGAAATGCCGGCGCAGCGGGACGCGCCATCGCAGGTGGCGCCGCCGGTCGGGCCATCGCAGGCGGCGCTGCCGGTCGGGCAGCCGCTCCCGGCGGCCCACCCCGACCATGATGGTCCTGGGCGGACGCACCGACGCTCGCCGTGAGCATCGACACACCGACCAAAAACGCCGAAAGGCACACGGCACGCGGAAGCATGATCGCAACTCCACGCTCGTCCCAGTCGCCCGGAACCGTTCAACGCGCAGGTGGCGAAATCGTTCGTTGTTGACTGCCCGCGGCCTTGCGGTCTTCCGACGCAGGCAGAGCTCAGGCGAAATCCTGCGTCAGGGTGGCAGCGATTCTCTCCAAGGCCCAATCAACCTGGTCACTGGTAATCACCAGCGGCGGGGCGAAGCGGATCGTGTGCTCGTGGGTATCCTTGGCGAGGATGCCTTCGGTCTGCAGAGCCTCACAGTAGCGGCGCGCACGGCCGGCTTCAGGGTTGAGCTCGACCGCCAGCATCAGCCCGCGTCCGCGCACGTCGCGCACCGTGTTGGCGCGGATGCTTCTGAGGCCTTTCAGGAAGCGCTCACCTTGCACCGCAGCGTTCTCGATCATCCCTTCCTCGACGAGAACGCGGAGCGCCGCCCGCGCCACCGCGCAGGCGAGCGGATTGCCACCGAATGTTGAGCCATGCTGACCTGGTTTCAGCGTGCCGAGGACCTCGTTGTTGGAAAGCACGGCCGAGACGGGATAGAAACCGCCGGACAAAGCTTTGCCGAGCAGCGTCACATCCGCCTCGATGCCCTCGTGCTGTTCCGCAAGCAGCTTGCCGGTGCGGCCGAGTCCAGTCTGGATCTCGTCGAGGATCAGCATCACGTCGTGCGCCGTGCAGAGCTCGCGCACCCCCGTGAAATAGCCTGCCGGTGGAATGATGACTCCGGCTTCGCCCTGGATGGGTTCGACCAGGAAGGCGACGGTGTTCGGCGTGATTGCGTCTTCCAGCGCGGCGAGATCGCCGAAGGGAATGATTTTGAAGCCCGGCGCAAAGGGGCCGAAATGTTCGCGCGTGGCCGCGTCGGTCGAGAAGCCGACGATGCCGAGGGTGCGTCCATGGAAATTGTTGGCGCAGACGATGATCTCGGCTTGCCCGTCGGGCACCCCCTTCACCTCATAGCCCCATTTGCGCACGGACTTGATCGCGCTCTCAACGGCTTCGGCTCCGCTGTTCATCGGCAGCACCTTGTGAGAGCCGGTGAGTTCCGCGATCTCCTCGTAGAAGGGAGCGAGCTGGTCGTTGTGGAATGCACGCGAGGTCAGGGTCAATCGGCCGGCCTGCTCGACCATGGCGGCCAGGATTTTCGGGTGGCAATGGCCCTGGTTGACCGCCGAATAGGCGGAGAGGCAATCCAGATATCGGTTGCCCTGGGTGTCCCAAACGAAAACGCCTTCGCCGCGCGACAGGACAACGCCAAGCGGCTCGTAATTGCGGGCGCCGAAGCGCGCCTCCCTCGAGATGAAATCAGCGACTGGCGGACTACTCATTCGTCACTCCAGCTCACGTGTCTTACGCATTCTAACAGATAATGCGTCGCTCGTTCGAAACGATGCCCGCGGGCCTCAACCTATAGAGCAGGGCACGCTCAGGAAGCCGCGGAACCGCACCCGTCCGCCCCGCACCGGATGGCCGCTCACGGCATAGTTCGGGAAGCGCGCCAGGAAGCGCGAGATCGCAATCGCGCCTTCGAGTCGCGCCAGCGCCATGCCGGCGCATTGATGCGCGCCGGTGGCGAAGGCGAGATGCCGGTTCGGCGTGCGCGCGATGTCAAAGCGTTCGGGCTCCGGAAACTGGGCGGGATCGCGGTTGGCCGCCCCGATGCACAGCGTCACCGACGTGCCGGCGTCGAGCATGACGCCGCCGAGCTCGATCTTCTCTGTCGTCATGCGGTTGCCGAGCTGGTTCGAGCTCTCGTAGCGCAGCATCTCCTCGACGGCAGTCTTGATCATGTCGGAGTTTTCGATCAGCCGCTGCTTCTGGTCCGGATTCCGGTGCAGCGCGACGAGGCCGTTGCCGATCAGATTGGTGGTGGTCTCGTGCCCGGCGTTGAGCAGGAAGATGCAGTTGTGCAGCAGCTCCTTCTCCGTCAGCCGCTCGCCGTTTTCCTCGCCGTTGCCTTCTCCCTGGATCAGGCGCGTCAGCACGTCACGCTCGGGATTGCCGGGCTTTTGGCGCCTGCGCGCGACCAGGGTTTCGAGATAGGCGAGGAAGTCCTTTACCGCCTTGTTGCCGCGCGCAGCCACTTCGGGCGACACCACCGGCTCGAGTGCACCGAGGATCGCCAGCGACCAGTCGCGCAGCGGCTCGCGTTCGTCGTGGGGAACGTCGAGCAGATTGCCGATCACTTCGATGGGGATCGACGCGGCGAAGTCGTCGATCAGCTCGCAAGCCCCCTTGGCGGCGATGGCATCGAGCAGGCCGTCGACCAGCTTGACGATATCGGGCTCCATCCCCGCGATCGCGCGCGGCGACAGCGCGCCCATGATCAGGCGGCGCACGCGGGTGTGGGCGGGCGGGTCGTTGAAGACGAGGCTCGTGGTGTGGTGCTCGTAAAGCGGGGTGTCGCCGTATTTCGGCGCGAACTCGCGCTTCTTGTCCGAACTGAACGACTTTGTGTTCTTGTAGGTGGTGACGAGATCGTCATAGCGGGTCAGGAACACAGTGCCGTTGGGGAGGCGCTTGACCGGCTCGTTTTCCCGCAGTGCACGATAAGTCGGGTAGGGATCGTCGTAGAATTCGGGTGTCAGCTTCTCCAGATCGAAATTGGCCGCCAGTTCTTTCGCACTTGCGTTCATCGCCGCCATACTCGCCGGTTGAGACCGATATGCTGTTTTCGCTCTTTCGAGCGGCTCGGCTCACCGTCTACAGTCGTGTCGTGATTTGCAAGCCGACCGGACAGGAAAATGCACGCCCGCGCTGACGCTGCCGACACGGCCCCGAATTGGCCCGACGATATTTTCGCGACATTGCAACGCTTCGACGTCCGGCAGGCGCCTTACGTGCCCGACGCCGGCCATTCGAAGTTGATTCAGCGCGTGCTGGCCTCAACCACGATGCGCGGCATTCCGCTGACGACGGAGGAGGAGGGCGTCGCGCTCCTGGCCGGGGCCTGGACCGGCGGACAGCGCGGCGTGCTTCTGATGCAGTCGAGCGGGGTCGGCAATTGCATCAACATGCTGTCGCTGATCCCGATCCTGCGCTTTCCGTTCCTGACGCTCGTGACCATGCGCGGCGAGTGGGGCGAGTTCAATCCATGGCAGGTGCCGATGGGATCGACCACGCATTGCGTGTTCGAGCTCTCTGGCGTCCAGGTGCTGCGCGCGTCCAATGCGGCCGAGGTGCCGGCCGTGCTGGAGGCGGCCGCAGCGCAGGCCTACAACGCGCTCACGCCCACCGCCGTCCTGCTGTCGCAGCGCCTGATCGGCGCCAAGGTTTTCACCAAATGAGCAAGGCCAATCTCCTCGACCGCCGCCAGGTGGTGTCTACCCTGCTTGCGAACCGCAAGAACGTCGTCGCAATCGGCGGCCTCGGGGCCTCCACCAACGACATGTGTGCCGCTGGCGACCACGCGCGCAACTTCTACCTCTGGGGCGGCATGGGCGGCGCGGCGATGATCGGGCTTGGTCTGGCGCTGGCGCAACCAAAACTGCCGGTGCTGGTCATCACCGGCGACGGCGAGATGCTGATGGGGATGGGGAGCCTTGCCACCATCGGCCTGCAGAAGCCGTCCAACCTCTCGATCGTGGTGCTCGACAACGAGGCCTATGGCGAGACCGGTGGCCAGACCAGCCACACCTCCGCAGCTGCCGACCTCGTCGGCGTCGCCAGGGCCTGCGGCATCGGGGACGCCCGCGCGATCTCGACCATGGCCGAGGTCGAGGCCTTCGCCAAAGCCGTCCACAACGTCTCGGCGGGGCCGCGATTTGCCAATGTGAAGATCGATAGCGCCAGCCTGGACCGGATTCTCCCAGTCCGGGACGGGACTTACATCGTCAACCGGATCCGTGGCGATCTCGGCTTCCAGCCGATCTAGCCCTGCTTGGCTCCGTCCTGAGCAACGTTCCGGGCCCTCCGGGCGGGGAAGTGTGACCATTTTCCAACAAGTTTGCACCCACGTAGGTTGCGTCGCAGCATTCTGCTTGACTTTTGCGTGGGTGAGTGCTTACTCACTAACATGAGCTCACTGCGAATGACGAGCGACCTGAGGCGTCAATTGATCCTCGGTGCCGCAAAACGCTGCTTTGCCCGACACGGCTATACCGGCACCACGACCAAGAGCGTGGCGGCCGCCGCTGCCATTTCCGAGGCGCTGCTGTTCAAGCATTTTCCGTCCAAGGCGGCGCTCTACGCCGAGATCCTCAGCGACGAGTGCGAAGCCGATCCGGCACTGACGGACCTGCTCGAGCGGGAGCCCTCGACGGCCACGCTGGTCGAGTTGATCCGCGGCATGGTCCAGCATTTCCTCCACATCGCCGACGGGCCCGATCAGGAGGAGGCGCAGCGCCTGCGACTGATGGCCACCAGCCATCTGGATGACGGCGAATTCGCCCGTCTGCTATATGCCAAGATCGAGAAGCTGATCGGGGCGGTCTTCCTCGCCTCGCTCGAGCGCGCGGTTGCCAGCGGTGACGCGCGGCCGTTCAGCGGCGATCCGCTCAACCTGTTCTGGTTCGCGCATCATTCGGTGATGATGGCTGCGCTGACCAGGCTGCCGGCCACGCCCTGCCTCGTCTACGGCAAGGCGAACGATCTGGAGCGGCAGCTCTGTGAGTTTCTCCTGAGGGGTATCGGACTTAACGACGCCGCAATTGCTTCGCATTTGGGCCGCGATCAGGCCGCGGATGCGGGCAAGACGGCGATTGCAGAAAGCGCATGACATGAACATCGTAACCGAACACAAGATTTCGGGCGAACCGATCGACACCAAGGCTCCCAAGCGTCCGGTCAGGCCGGTGCTGTGGTTCATCATCGTCGGCACGCTCCTGGGCGTGCTCGTTGGCGGCCTCGTCTGGTTCAATTACTTCCGCGGCCAGATGATCAAGCAGTTCTTCGCCAACAACAAGCCGCCGCCGACCGCGGTCAGCGCGGCCGAGGCGAAGTCCGAGGTGGTGCCGAACCTGCTCACCGCAGTCGGTGGCCTTGCCGCCGTGCACCAGGTCGACGTCAGCGCCGACGTCAACGGCCGCGTCACCGAGATCAAGTTCGAGCCGGGTACGCATGTCGATTCCGGCACGCCACTGGTGCAGTTCTTCGACATGCCGGAGCAGGGCGACCTCGCCAACTACAAGGCGCAGGCAACCGTCGCACAGCTCTCGCTCGACCGCGCCAAGCAGCTGGCATCGCGCCAGTTCGGCCCGCAGGCGACCGTCGATAACGCGCAGGCCGCCTACGATCAGGCGCTGGCCGGCATCGCCAAGACCGAGGCGGTGATCTCGCAGAAGCTGGTGCGTGCGCCGTTCTCCGGCGATCTCGGCGTCCGCAAGGTCGAAGTCGGCCAGTACCTGACGGCCGGCACGGCGATCGTCTCGCTGACCGATCTGTCGGAGCTGTGGGCCAACTTCACGGTGACCGAAAAGGACTCGGGCAACCTCAAGGTCGGCCAGCCGGTCCGGCTCAAGGTCGACGCCTACCCCGGCCGCACCTTCGATGCCAAGATCACCACGATCGAGCCGCAGGTCGCGGCCGACACCCGCAACATCCGCGTGCAGGCGACGGTCGCCAATCCGGAGAAGATCCTGAAGCCGGGCATGTTCGTGACCACGACGGTGGTGCTGCCGGCGAAGCCGGCCGTGATCACCGTGCCGGAAACGGCGGTCGATTACACGCTGTACGGCGACTCCGTGTTCGTGATCACCGAGAAGAAGGAAGAGGACGGCAAGACCAGCCTCTCCGCAGTGCGCACGTTCGTGCAGACCGGCAGCCGGGTCGACGGTCGCGTCGAAATCATCAAGGGCGTGAAGGTGGGCGACAAGGTCGTCGCTGTCGGCCAGCTCAAGCTGCAATCGGGCGCCCCAGTTGCGATCTCGACCGATCCGGCGCCGCAGATCCCGGCGCAGCCGCCGCGCTACTGATCCAATACATCCAGGTGATCCGGCCTCGCCGGGTCACTTTTCTTGAGACAAAGAAATCGAGATCGCCGCGATGCGCTTTACCGATATTTTCATCAAGCGACCGGTCCTGTCGGTCGTCGTCAGTCTGCTGATCCTGCTGATCGGCCTGCGCGCGGCGATGGTGCTGCCGATCCGGCAATATCCGAAGCTGTCGAACACGGTCATCAACATCACGACCGTCTATCCCGGCGCGTCCGCAGACCTGATCCAGGGCTTCATCACGACGCCGATCGAGCAGGCGGTCGCCTCGGCCGAAGGCGTCGACTACATGACCTCGTCCTCGGTGCTCGGCACCTCGACGATCCAGGTCTACATCAAGCTGAACTTCGATCCGAACCAGGCGCTCACCGAGGTGCTCGCCAAGACCAACTCGGTCAAGTACCTGATTCCAAAGGAATCCAACGACCCGATCGTCACCAAGACCACCGGCCAGACCACGGCCGTGATGTATCTCGGCTTCTCCTCCGAAGAGCTGTCGGGCTCGGCGATATCAGACTATCTGACGCGTGTGGTGCAGCCGGTGCTGTCGACGGTCGACGGCGTGGCCTCGGCCGACATTCTGGGCGGCCAGACCTTTGCGATGCGGCTGTGGCTCGATCCCATGAAGATGGCCGGCCGCAACGTGTCGCCGGCCGATGTCGCCGCCGCGATCGCCGCCAACAACTTCCAGTCCGCAGCGGGGCAGACCAAGGGCTATCTGATCGTTTCCAACATCTCGACGAACACCAGCCTGACTGACGTCAACCAGTTCAGGAAGATGATCGTCAAGGCCAAGGACGGCGGCTTTGTGCGGATGGAGGACATCGCCACAGTCGAACTCGCCGCCCAAAGCACGGATGCCAGCGTCGCCTTCAATGGCGAGCATGCGATCTTCATTGGCGTGAACGCGACGCCGCAGGGCAACCCGCTGACGCTGGTCAAGGGCGTGCGCGCACTGTTCCCCGAACTCGAGCGCAATCTTCCGCCGTCGATGAAGATGAAGGTCGCCTACGACTCGACCAAGTTCATCCAGTCTTCGATCGACGAGGTGGAGAAGACGCTGGGTGAAGCCGTGATCATCGTGATCGTGGTCATCTTCCTGTTCCTGGCCTCGCTCCGTTCGGTCATCATTCCCGTCGTCACCATTCCGCTGTCGATGATCGGCGTCTGCACCTTGATGCTGGCGTTGGGTTTCAGCTTCAACCTTCTGACCCTGCTCGCGATGGTGCTCGCGATCGGCCTCGTGGTCGACGACGCCATTGTCGTGGTGGAGAACATCCATCGCCATCTGGAGGAGGGGAAGACGCCGGTTCAGTCGGCGCTGGAAGGCGCGCGCGAAATCGTTGGGCCGGTCATCTCCATGACCATCACGCTCGCGGCGGTGTACGCGCCGATCGGCTTCCTCGGCGGCCTGACCGGTTCGCTGTTCCGCGAATTCGCCTTTACGCTCGCGGGCTCGGTGATCGTGTCAGGTGTGATCGCGCTGACGCTGTCGCCGATGATGTGCTCTATTCTGCTCAAGAATACCGAAGAGGGCCGCTTCGCCAAGCTGGTCAACAAGGTGTTCGGCGCTTTGACGCGCTGGTATGGGCGCAGGCTCGACCGCTCGCTCGATTACAAGGCGATCACCGGTCTGTTCGCGGTGACGATCCTCGGGCTGGTCGGCTTCCTCTACATGCACACCTCGAAAGAGCTGGCGCCTGAGGAGGACCAGGGCATCGTGTTCGCGGTGACCAAGGCGCCGAAATACGCCAACATCGACTATGTCGATTTCTACGGCGAGAAGCTCGACGAGAAATTCCAGAAGTTCCCCGAAACCGATCTGCGCTTCGTGCTGAACGGCATCAACGGCCCGCAGGGCGGCATCGCCGGCATGCTGCTGAAGTCGTGGGACGAGCGCAAGCGCTCGTCGATCCAGTTGAAGCCGCTGGTGCAGGCCGAGCTTTCCAAGATCGAGGGCGTGCAGGCTTTCGCGTTCAACCTGCCGCCGTTGCCGGGTGGCCCCGGCGGTCTGCCGGTTCAGATGGTGATCAATTCCACCGCGGGCTTCCAGACGGTCTATGAGCAGATGGAGAAGCTGAAGGACGCCGCGCGCAAGAGCGGCATGTTCATCGTCTCCGACAGCGACCTCGCCTACAACCAGCCGAACGTGGAGGTCACGATCGACCGCACCAAGGCGCAGGATCTCGGCGTTAACATGCAGAACCTCGGCTCTACGCTCGCGGTGCTGCTCGGTGGCAACTACATCAACCGCTTCAATCTGGAGGGCCGGTCCTACCAGGTGATCCCACAGGTGCCGCGCAGCAGCCGGCTCTCGCCGGAATCGCTCGGCGGCTATTATGTGACGACCAACACGGGCCAGCAGCTCCCGCTGTCGACCGTGGTCTCGGTCAGGACCAAGACTGATCCGAATTCGCTGACGCATTACAATCAGCTCAATTCGGCGACGTTCTCGGCTGTGCCGATGCCCGGCGTGACGGTCGGATCGGCGGTCGACTTCCTCGAAGGCGAGGCCAAGAAGCTGCCGGCCGGCTTCAGCCACGATTATCTCGCGGACTCCAGGCAATACGTGCAGGAGGGCAACCAGCTTGCGATCACCTTCGGTTTTGCGCTGATCATCATCTTCCTGGTGCTGGCGGCGCAGTTCGAGAGCCTGCGTGACCCGTTCGTGATCATGATCTCGGTGCCGATGGCGATCGTGGGTGCGCTGATCCCGCTGTTCTTTGGCATGGCGACCATGAACATCTACACCCAGGTCGGTCTGCTGACCCTGGTCGGCCTGATCACCAAGCACGGCATCCTGATGGTGGAGTTCGCCAACGAGCTCCAGGTCAACGAGCGGCTCGACCGCCGCTCGGCCATCGAGATGTCGGCCCGCATTCGTCTGCGGCCGATCCTGATGACCACGGCCGCGATGGTGACCGGCCTGATCCCGCTCCTGACTGCGTCCGGCGCGGGCGCGGCCAGCCGCTTCTCGATCGGCCTCGTGGTGGTCGCCGGCATGTCGATCGGTACGCTGTTCACGCTGTTCGTGCTGCCCGCAGTCTACGTCGTGCTGGCAACCGACCACCGCGCGGCGGCCGATTCCGAGCGGAACAAGGAGGTCAACGATCTCGACCTCAATTCCAAGGCGCTGCGACCGACCTGAGCCGCAGGTCAGCGAACCAGAGGGCGGCAGCGGCATCCGTTGCCGCCCTTTTCATTTGCCCCGCAGCCTGCGGACGCCGTCAGGCTTAGGGGGAGCCCTTTCCGCGTTGGCGAGAGACAAGTTCCGGCCTTCTTGCTAGATTCGCCGGGATGAGCATCTCCCTCCACCCCGACACCCCGCAAGCCAGGACGGCGCCGAGCGCGGCCGCGGCTGGCGTCGTGCCCGGCGAGGCGGCGGGGCGCGGGATCAGGACCCGGCTTTTCACCAAATATGTCGCGCTCTTCGTGGCCGTCGTCGCCATTGCGCTGCTGGCCAACGGGCTGTTCGAGGTCTTCTTCTATTATCGCGAGCACAAGGCCGCGCTGATCCGGGTCCAGCATGAGCAGGCGGAGGCGGCGGCGGCCAAGATCGGCCAGTTCGTCAAGGAGATCGAGAGCCAGCTAGGCTGGACCACGCAGCTGCCCTGGTCGGCGGGCTCGATCGAGCAGCGCCGGTTCGACGCACAACGGCTGCTGCGCCAGGTGCCCGCGGTCACAGAGCTCGCCCAGGTGGATGCGACCGGCAAGGAGCGCTTGCGGGTCTCGCGGCTGGCCATGGACGCGATCGACAGCGGGATCGACCTGTCGGCCGACCCGAAGTTCACCGAGGCGGTCGCGCACAAGGTCTATTACGGCCCGGTCTATTTCCGCAGGGAGTCCGAGCCCTACATGACGCTCGCGCTGGCCGGCGCGCGCAAGGATGCCGGCGTCAGCATCGCGGAGGTCAATCTCAAGCTGATCTGGGACGTCGTGTCCCAGATCAAGGTCGGCGAACACGGGCACGCCTATGTGGTCGGCCCGGAGGGACGCCTGATCGCGCATCCCGACATCAGCCTGGTGCTGCGCAACACCGACATGTCGGGCCTCGCGCAGGTGCGCGCCGCGCAGGCTGGAGGCGGCACCCTGTCCGACGCGCTCCCCGAAGCGCGCAATATCCAGGGGCAGAAGGTGCTGACCACATCGGCCCCGATCGAGCCGCTGCATTGGACCATGCTCGTCGAGCTGCCGGTCGAGGAGGCCTATGCGGCGCTCTATGCTTCGCTGCAGCGGCTGGCGATCGTGTTGCTCGCAGCGTCGATCTTCGCGGTGCTCGCCGGGATTTTTCTCGCACGCCGCATGGTCGGACCGATCCAGGCCCTGCGCAGCGGCGCCGAGCGGATCGGCGGCGGCGATTTCTCGCAGCGCATCTCGATCAAGACCGGCGACGAGCTCGAAGGACTCGCCGACCAGTTCAACGACATGGGCGCGCGATTGCAGGAATCCTATGCGGATTTGGAAAACAAGGTCGAGCGGCGGACGGCTGAATTGTCCGAAACGCTCGAGCAACAGACGGCGACTTCTGAGGTGCTGGAGGTCATCAGTTCCTCTCCGGGCGAACTCGCTCCCGTGTTCTACAAAATGCTCGAAAATGCGACGCGGGTCTGTGGCGCAAGTTTCGGCGTCATGAATCTCTGGGACGGTGAAAGCTTCACGATTGCGGCGGATTACAATGTGCCGGCTGCGTTCGCTGCTTCGCGAAAAGATGTGGAAATCCGACCTCGTCCGAACAGCGCGCTCGCCGAGGTCGTCAGGACACGTGAGGTCGTCCACGTTCACGATGTGCGAAACACACCTGCCTATCTTGCTGGTGGGCCTGCCGTTCGCGCGATCTCAGACGTCGCCGGCGCCCGTACGATCGTCATCGTGCCGATGCTGAAGGAGAACGAGCTGATTGGCACGATCGCGGTCTATCGCAAGGAGGTCCGTCCGTTCGCCGACAAGCAGATCGCACTGGTTGAGAATTTCACCAAACAGGCTGTGATTGCGATCGAGAACGCTCGACTGCTCAAGCAGCTTCGTGAGCGTACCACGGAGCTGTCGCAGTCGCTCGACAATCTGCGTACCGCGCAGGATCGCCTGATCCAGACCGAGAAGCTCGCCTCCCTCGGCCAGCTCACGGCGGGGATCGCCCACGAGATCAAGAACCCGCTCAATTTCGTCAACAATTTCTCCTCGGTCTCGACCGAGCTGATCGATGAACTCAACCAGGCCCTGCAATCGGCTTCGCTCGACGGCAAGACGAAGGAGGAGGTCGACGAGCTGACCGGCATGCTCAAGAGCAATCTCGAGAAGGTGGTGCAGCACGGCAAGCGCGCCGATTCCATCGTCAGGAACATGCTGCTGCATTCGCGCGCGGGTTCCGGCGAGCATCGTCCCAGCGATATCAATGCCATCGTCGAGGAAAGCCTCAATCTCGCCTATCACGGCGCGCGCGCGGAACGGCCCGCCTTCAACGTCACGCTCGAGCGCGAGTTCGATCCCGGGGCCGGGATGGTCGATGTCTATCCGCAGGAGATCGCGCGCGTCTTGCTCAATTTGATCTCGAACGGCTTCTATGCTGCGGCCAAGCGCAAGGAGAGCGCGACGGACGGCTTCGAGCCCACCTTGAACGCGGCCACCAAAAACCTCGGCGACAAGGTCGAGATCCGGATCCGCGACAACGGCACAGGGATTCCGCCCGAGGTGAAGGCGAAACTGTTCAATCCGTTCTTCACCACCAAGCCGGCCGGCGAGGGCACCGGGCTTGGCCTGTCCATGAGTCATGACATCGTCGTGAAACAGCACGGCGGCACGATCGACGTGAACACCACACCCGGTGTATTCACCGAATTCATCATCACGTTGCCGCGCCAGATGGCGGCGGACGATACTCCCGGAGGCAAGAATTGAACGTTTACATCCTGGTCGTCGATGACGAGCCCGACGTCGAGGCGCTGTTCCGGCAGCAGTTCCGGCGTGACCTGCGCGCCGGACGCTTCCAGATGGAATTCGCGCCGTCCGCGTCCGATGCGCTCAGGCTCGCCTCCGAGGTGCGCGACCCCTCGTTGATCCTGATCCTGTCCGACATCAACATGCCCGGCATGAGCGGGCTCGACATGCTGCCCAAGGTGCGCGCCGAGCATCCGGACGTTCCCGTCATCATGATCACGGCCTATGGTGACGCCGAGACGCGCCGGAAGGCGATCGAGCGTGGCGCCATCGGGCTCCTCACCAAGCCGATCGATTTTGCGCTGCTGCGGCAGGAGATCGACACGAGGCTCGAGCAAGCCGCATGACTTCGACCATCCTCTTCGTCGATGACGAGCCAGACCTCGAGGCGCTGATCCTGCAAAAGTTTCGCAGGCAGATCCGCGACGGGCTCGTCGACATCATGTTTGCACGCGACGGCGTCGAGGCGCTGGAATCCCTCGAGCAGAACCCGCATGTCGACATGGTGGTCTCCGACATCAACATGCCGCGGATGGATGGGCTGTCGCTGCTGGCGAAGCTCCAGGAGGCCGAGGACAAGAAGTCGACCATCATCGTCTCGGCCTATGGCGACATGAGCAACATCCGCACCGCCATGAACCGCGGCGCGTTCGACTTCCTCACCAAACCGATCGACTTCGCCGACCTGGAAGCCACGATCGAGAAGACCATTCGCCATATCGAGATGCTGCGCGAGGTACGGCGCCGTCAGATGGAGGCGGAGCGGGCCCATGCCGCGCTATCGCGCCATTTCTCGCCCGAGCTCGCCAAGCGTCTGGTGGCTGGCGGCGAGGGTGAGGGGATCGAGGTGCAGTGGCGCGATGTCGCCACCATCTTCACCGATATCACCGGGTTCACCTCCCTGGTCGAGAGCGCGCCGCCCGAGACGCTGGGCGCGCTCCTCAACGAATATGTTGGCGGGATGACCGAAACCATCTTCGCGCATGAGGGGACGGTCGCAAAAATCATCGGCGATGCGATCCAGGTGCTCTTCAATGCGCCCGGCGATCAGCCGGACTATGCGACGCGTGCGGTCGCCTGCGCCCATGACCTCGATGCCTGGGCGCAGGATTTCTGCGCGCGCCAGAGGGCCGTGGGCGTGAACTTCGGCACCACCCGCATCGGCATTCACGCCGGGCCGGCTCTGGTCGGCAATTTCGGAGGCAACCGCTTCTTCGACTACACCGCGTATGGAGACACCATCAACATCGCGGCGCGACTGGAGGCCGCCAACAAGCATCTGGGAACACGCATCTGCGCCAGTGCCAGCGTCGCCAAGGCGGCCGAGCATTTTCAAGGCCGTCCCGTGGGTGATCTGATGCTGCGCGGACGCAGCGAACCGCTGCGCGCGTTCGAACCGTTGCTGCAGGAAAAATTCGAAGCGCCAAGGACGGCGCAATATTCCGAGGCTTTTGCCAAGATGGAAGCCGGCGACGTCGCGGCGATGCCGGCCTTTGCCGCGCTGGTCGGGATCCACGCCGACGATTCCCTGGCCGGCTTTCACCTGAAGCGCCTGCTCAACGGCGCCAAGGGTGTCCGCATGAAACTGGAATAGGAGTTCGACATGATTGGTGATTTCTCCGCCGGCAACTATCGTTTCATTCCGTCCGTGTTCCAGTATTCGGCGGGTGCCGCCGCTGACGACGGCTACGAGATCGAGCGGGTTCGGTTCGACCGCCTGGTGCCGCTGGCCGAGGGATTTGCGCTCGCGGCGAAGTATATCCAGGAAGCAGGCCGGCCGCTGACGGCGTTCTGTGCCTGCGAGTTGCGCTCACCGGCGGCCTTCAGCGAGGACGGCTTTCGCGCATTCAACCTGCACTATGTGAAGACGCTGTCCGAATGGGGCATCTTCGACGGCACCACCAATCCGGTGGCGCGCAGCAATGTCTGTCCGGAGATCGATCCGCCGTCCGAGCCGTCGTTCTATGCCTTCTCCTTCACGCGTCCGACGACATCGAAGGCGCCAAGTTTCGTGATCGCCGGTGGCGCCGAGACGCGCGAGGGCGGCGGGACCTATGTCGAGCGCACCGTGCGCTACCGCGACCTCAGTCCGGAGGGGCTGCGCGAAAAGGTGCGCTTCACCACCACGTCGCAGATGGAAAACCGGATGACGGCCTTCGGCTTCGGCTGGAAGGACACCACCGGCGTGCAGGCCTATTCCGTGCACGATTTCCACCACGCGCTGGTCGACGAACTGGTCCGCCGCGGCGCGTTGCGCTCCGGCCTGACCTGGCATTTTGCCCGTCCGCCAGTGGTCGATCTCGAATACGAGATGGATTGTCGCCGCGTGATGCGCGAGACCGTGATCTAGCGCTGACGCGGGTCGAGCGCGTCGCGCAGGCCGTCGCCGAGCAGGTTCAGCGACAGCACCACGAGGAAGATCGCAAGGCCCGGCCAGATCGCCATCCACGGCGCCTGGGTCAGGAAGCGCTGCGCCGCGTTGAGCATGCTGCCCCAGGACGGTGCGGGCGGCTGCTGGCCGAGGCCGAGGAACGACAGCGCGGCTTCGGCGATGATGGCGGCGGCGATCGACAGCGTCGCCTGCACCAATAGCGCGGGAAGGATGTTCGGCAGGATGTGCGAGAAGGCAATGCGCCACGGCGGATTGCCGAGCGCGCGCGCCGCCTCGACATAGTCTTCGGCCTTGACGCTCAAGACCTGCCCGCGCGTCAGACGGATGAAGATCGGCGTGGCCGAGATGCCGATTGCGATCATGGCATTGCCGAGGCTGGGACCGAGGAAGGCGGCCAGCGCAATCGCCAGGATCAGGAACGGGCAGGCCAACATTGCATCGGTGATCCGGCTGATCAGCGCGTCAACAAATCCGCCGCGATAGCCGGCGAGGAGGCCAAGAGGGACACCGATCCCGAGCGCGATCGCGACCGAGATCAGACCCGCCATCAGCGAGGCCCGCGCGCCGTAGATGACGCGGCTCAGGATGTCGCGGCCGAGATCGTCGGTGCCGAACCAGTGAGCGGCGGTGGGCGGCTTGCGCACCAGGCTCCAGCTCGTCGCAATGGGATCATAGGGCACGACCAGCGGCGCAAGGGCCGCAAGCAGGATGAAGGCCGTGATCACGACAAGCCCGAAGACCGCAGCCTTGCGCTTGAACAGGCGCCGCCGCGCACGGCGCGCCGGGCTGTCCAGCTCGTAGGCCTGGGAGGCGGGACTGGCTGGCAGTGCGGCGTCGGTCATCGTCTAACCTCGCAGCCGCGGATTGACGAGGACATAGGCGACGTCGGCAACGAGATTCAGTGTGATGTAGACTGTGGCCGTCACCAGCACCACGCCCTGCACCACCGCATAGTCACGGTTGAAGACGGCATCCACGATCAGCTTGCCGAAGCCGGGAATGGAGAAGATCTGCTCGGTCAGCACCGCGCCCGACAACAGCGTGCCGAGCTCGAGCGCACCGAGGGTGATGATCGGCGTGAGCGCGTTGCGCATCGCATGCTTGAGGATCACCGAGCGCTCGGAGAGACCTTTCGCGCGCGCGGTGCGGACATAGTCGCTCTCCAGAACCTGGAGCATGGCGCTGCGCGTGTGCCGCATCAGGACCGCCGAAATTGCGTTGCCGAGCACGAAGGCCGGCATGATGGTGGCTGCCAGGCTCGCGCGCCAGTCCTCGGTCAGCGGCACGTAGCCTGAGGCCGGCAGCCAGCCCAGGTGAATCGAGAACAGGAAGATCATGAGGATTCCGAGCCAGAAATTCGGCGTCGAGATACCCCACAGCGCGAACAGGTTGGCACCATAGTCCCAAACCGTGCCCTTCTTCACCGCGGAGATGATGCCGGCGGGAATGCCGATGAGGAACGCGATCAGGATCGCCATCGAGCCGAGCTGGAGCGTCACCGGCAGCTTCTGTGCGATCAGCTCGCGCACCGGCATCTTGTTGCGCAACGACTCGCCGAAATTGCCTGAGAGAACGCCCTTGAGCCAATAGACGTACTGCACGGGGATCGGCTGATCCAGCTTGTACTGCTGGCGGATCTGTTCGATCACGGCGGGATCGCGCTCCTCGCCGGCCATCACCAGCGCGGGATCGCCCGGCAGCAATTGCTGGAGCGAGAAGATCAGCACCGACACGAAGAACAGTGTCGGCACGATCTGCGCGATTCGGTGGGCGAGGAAGTTCAGCATGGCTCCACGCGCGTCCCAACCGCTGCCGTGATCACTTGAACTTCAATCCGACCACACGCACCAGCCCATCGGGCATCTGCCTGTAGCCGTCGAGCTTCTTCGTGTGCGCGATCAGCAGTGTGCGGTGGTAGATGTAGATGATCGGAAAATCGTCAAGCAGGATCTTGGTCAGCTTTTCGTAGATCGCCTTGCGCTCCTCGACGTCGGACGTCATGCGTCCATCTTCCATCAGCTTGTCGGCCTCGGGGTTCGAATACACGCCGTCGTTTTGCGGCGCCTTGCTGCGCATGAAGATGTAGGAATTGCCGTCGGGATCGATGCGGCCGCTCCAGTTGATCTGGAAGATCTGGAACTCGCCGGCTTGAGCCTGCTTGAAGGTCGTCGCGAATTCGACCGCGCGGATCTTGATGTCAAAACCCGCTTCCGCGGCCATGGACTGGACGACCTGGGCGACGGCTTCGTTCTCCGCGCCCTTGGGGATCATGTAATCCACCGTCACCGGCGTGGTGACGCCGGCTTCCTTCAGCAGCGCCTTGGCCTTCGCGATGTCGCGACCGCGAACCGGGAACGCTTTCTGGTAATAGGGATGCTTCGGGCTGACCCACTGATTTCCAGGCGTGAACTCGCCGTTGAAGACGACCTGGTTGAGCGCTTCGCGGTCGATCGAGAGATCGAGTGCCTGGCGGACCTTCGCCGACTGGCTCAGCGGCCCCTTGGTTTTGTCGTTTCCGATATTGACGGTCAGGCCGAGATAGCCGAGCTCCGGCGCGGTCGACAGCACGAGGCGGGAATCGGCGCGCACGTCCTTGATGTCGGTGGCGAGCACGCGCTCGATCAGATCGAGCCCGCCGGACTTGAGGTTGGCAAGGCGCACCGTCGCGTCGACAATCGGCAGGAACACGACGCGGTCGATATGGATGTTGTCCTTGTTCCAGTAGTCGGCAAACTTCTCGAACACCATGCGGTCCTGCTGGACGCGCTCGACGAATTTGTAGGGACCGGCGCAGACCGGATGCAGGCCGAACTTGTCGCCGGCTTCCTTCGCCGCCTTCGGCGAGACCATCATGCCGGAGCGGTCGGTGAGCTGGGCGATCAGCGGCGAGTAGGGCGTCTTCAGCACCAGCTTGATGGTCAGCGGATCGACCACCTCGACATGGTCGACGCTGGCAAGCTCGGACTTCCGGAACGAGGTCGGCAGCGTCATGTGACGCTCGATCGAGAATTTTGCGGCTTCGGCGTCCAGCGGCTCGCCGTCGTGGAATTTTACGTTGGGCCGGAGCTTGATCGTCATCTCCTTGCCGTCGGCCGAGGTCTCGTAGGACAGCGCGAGCTGCGGCACGATGTTGAGCTTCTCGTCGATGTCGAACAGCTTGTCGCAGAAGGCGGAGAAGACGATGCGGCCGACATAGGTGCGGCCGATGCTGGGATCGAGGATGTCGGGGTCTTCGGCGATGCCGATGCGAAGCGTGGTCTGAGCCTGGGCTGCGCCCGCGAGCGACGTCAGCACAGCCGACGCCAGGATTGTCAAACGCATGAAACTCATCGCTCTCAACCTCTGTTTTGCGGCTATGCCGGGTCCGTTCCCAATGAACTAACCCCGCTGCCGCGGACTGCTTCCGGGCCGCCGCTGAAGGCGGCGACCAATTTTTCAAGGACCGGCGAAAAGCCGCCGTCGGACGGGACGATCGCCGCGGAGGACGGCAGTTCCGACGTTCGGTGACAGGCCGTTGCATGTCCGATGCCATCCGGCACCAGCTGCGGCATTTCACTGCGGCAGCGGTCGACGACGTAGGGGCAGCGGGTGTGGAAGCGGCATCCCGGCGGCGGGTTGAGCGCGCTCGGGATCTCTCCCTGCAGCACAATCCGGCTGCGCTTTGCCCGCGGTTTAGGCATGGGGATCGCGGACAGCAGCGCACGGCTGTAGGGATGGCGGGGTGCCGCGAACAGGGCGTCCGCCTCGGCAGTCTCGACGATCTGGCCGAGATTCATCACGGCGACATGGTCGGCGATGTGCTTGACCACAGCCAGATCGTGCGAGACGAAGATGTAGGCCAGCCCAAGCCGGTCCTGCAGCTCGCGCAGGAGGTTGAGGATCTGCGAGCGGATCGAGACGTCCAGCGCCGAGACCGGCTCATCGCAGATGATCAGTTTTGGTTCGACCGCGAGCGCGCGGGCGATGGCGATGCGCTGGCGCTGGCCGCCGGAGAATTCGTGCGGATAACGCCGCTCGAGCCGCGGCTCGAGGCCGACCAGTCGCAGGATTTCCGCGACGCGCTCGCGCCGTTGCGCCGGCGGTACCAGATCGTGCAGCGCCAGCGGCTCGGCGAGAATCTGGCCGACCGTCATGCGCGGATTGAGCGAGGCGTAGGGGTCCTGGAAGATGATCTGTGCTTCGCGGCGGAAGGCGCGGAGCGCCCCGGCGTCCAGCGAGAGCAGGTCACGGCCGGCGAAACGCACCGTGCCTGCATCCGGCTCGATCAGCCGCAGCACCAGGCGACTGACGGTGGATTTGCCGCAACCGGATTCGCCGACCAGGGCCAGCGTCTTGCCGGCGTCGAGAGAGAAGCTGACGCCATCGACCGCTTTGACATGCCCCAGTGCCCGGCCGAACAGCGAGCGCCCGGCGACAAAATGCTTGACCAGGCCTTCGACCTCGAGAAGCGCCATCACGACACCAGAAGTTCGAGCGGCGCGCGGATGCAGCGCGAGAGGTGGCCGGGGCTGACTTCGACCAGCGGTGGCGGCGCCTTGGTGCAGGCGTCCAGCACGAAGGGGCAGCGCGCGGCGAAACGGCAGCCAGCGGGTGGCTGCGCCATGTTCGGCACCATGCCCTCGATCGTGGCCAGTTGCTCGGCGCGATGATCGAGCCGCGGGATCGAGCCCAGCAGGCCGACGGTGTAGGGATGCTGCGGCATGGCGAACAGCTCGTCGACCGGCGCGCGCTCGACGATCTCGCCGGCATACATCACCGCGACCTCGTCGCAGACTTCGGCGACGACACCGAGATCGTGGGTGATCAGGATGATAGCGGCGCCGCTCGCCGCCTTCAGTTCGCGCATCAGCTCCAAAATCTGCGCCTGCAGGGTGACGTCGAGCGCGGTGGTCGGCTCGTCTGCGATCAGCAGCCGCGGGTCGCAGGCCAGCGCCATCGCGATCATCACGCGCTGGCGCATGCCGCCGGAGAGCTTGTGCGGATATTCGTCGATCCGCCGCTCGGGCGAGGGGATGTGAACGCGCCGCAGCAGCTCGATGGCCCGCTCGCGCGCGCTGCGCCGGGAGCCGCCGCGATGGCGCAGAATGGTCTCGATGATCTGGTCGCCGATGGTGAAGCTCGGGTTGAGCGACGTCATCGGCTCCTGAAAAATCATCGCCAGCCGGTTGCCGCGGAGGTCGCGCAGCGTCTGGTCAGGAGTCTTCAGCAGGTCGAAGCCGTCGAAGCGGATTACGCCGGAGATCTCCGCGCTTTGCTTCGGCAAAAGCCCCATGATCGCCAGCGACGTCACGCTCTTGCCGCAACCGGATTCGCCGACGAGGCCGAGCGTCGCGCCATTGGCGACGCTGAGATCGACGCTGTCGACGGCGTGGGTCACGCGGCCGTCGTCGCCGTGGAAGCGGATGCGCAGATCCTTGATCTCGATGAGAGGACTTGCGCTCATGATTGCCTTGCTCGGCTCGCAGCAATGCTGGCGTCGATGACGCTGCGATCGGTGTTGCCTGCCGGGTTCTGCCGCGTCGGCATGGAAGAGCGGAAATGCACCCAGAGTTCCTGACTGACGCGCTCCAGCCGTTCGAGTTCGCCCAGCGGATCGAGATGATCGTCGGCGCGAATGTCCAGCGCCGGCCATTCCTCCTCGCCGTGGATCAGGAGCGCAGCGGATTGCTTGCCGCGCTTGTCGCCGCCGGCGGCCTCGCCCGCGCGCATGGCGGCGAGCAGGCGGCGCGGGAAGGGCAGGCTGTCATTGGCGATATAGGTCTTCGCGGTCTCGTCGAGCACGTCGGCGCCGGCAAGCATGTTGCCGGCGATCGAGAAGCCGCTGCCGGCGATGTGCCCGCACCAGTCGACGCAGTCGCGCCCGGTATGCGCGGCGATCGCGCCGCTGGCGTCCATGATGTGGATCTGGCGGCTCTCGCGGCCGTCGTCGGTCGCGAGCTGGGTGGCGAGAACGTTATGCGCATTCAGGCCCTCGCGCAGCAGCTTGACGCCGTCGATGCCGTAATAGGGATTGACGAAGGCCTGGGTCGCGATGGCGCCGAGACCGGCCGCGATGTAGGGCACGCGCGCTCCGACGGCGAAGAAGCGGGTAGCTACAGCGATGCCGAACTGGCCGGTGGCAGGGTCTCGCGCGATGATCGACCAGGTCATGTGCTGCCTTCAGCGCCCTGCGGCGTAGCCCTGCATGCCACGCGGGTTGGCGGCGGCGCGGCGGCGCACCCCGACGCGCGAGGCCGCGGTGAGGCGACCTTCCGACCAGTCGGGGCCGACCTCGACAATGTGTCCGCGCTCGCGAAGGTTCTCGATCGTCGCCTTCGGCACGCGGTTCTCGACCACGAGCACGCCGGGGCGCGCGGTGCGCGGCCAGAACGAGATCGGGAAGTGCTCGGAGTGCCAGGCCGGCGCGTCGATCGCTTCCTGCAGATTGAGGTTGCAATGGACGTGCCGCAGGAAAAACTGCGTGATCCACTGATCCTGCTGGTCGCCGCCGGGCGAGCCCCAGGCCAGATACGGCTCGCCGTCGCGTAGCGCCATGGTCGGCGACAGCGTCGTGCGCGGCCGCTTGCCCGGCGCAAGCGCGGCGGGATGGTCTTCCTCCAGCCAGAACATCTGCGCGCGGCTGCCGAGGCAGAAGCCGAGCTCCGGAATGATCGGCGAGGATTGCAGCCAGCCGCCCGATGGCGTCGAGGACACCATGTTGCCGGCCTTGTCGATGATGTCGAAATGCACGGTGTCGCCGCGCACCTCGCCGAAGCGCCCGACTGTCGGCTCGCCCGCGCCAAGCGCGCCGACCGCCTCACGCTGCCCCTCGGCGCGGCGCAGCTTGACCACGCCGCCAAAACCTTCGACCGAACCGGGGAGGAAGTCGAGCGATGCCTTCTCTGAGATCAGTTTGCGACGTTCGTCGTTATAGGCATCCGACAGCAGCGTCGCGATCGGGATCTCGCTGAATTTGGGATCGCCGTAGAATTTTTCGCGGTCGGCAAACGCGAGCTTGGCGCATTCGATCTGGAGGTGGATGAATTCCGGCCCGGTCGGATCTAGCCCGTCGAGCGCAAAGCCCTTGAGCAGCGCGAGCTGCTGGAGCGTCACCGGACCCTGGCTCCAGACGCCTGCCTTGCAGACGGTGTAGCGGCCATAGTCGTAGGTCAGCGGTGCCTCGATCGTCGGCTGCCAGCGCGCCATGTCGTCGGCCGAGAGCACGCCGCGATGCGGCGAGCCGCTGACATCCATCACTTCCTGGGTGCGGCAGAACTTGTCGATGGCTTCCGCAACGAAACCTTGCGACCAGGCCTTTCGCGCGCGCTCGATCTCGGCGTCGCGGTCGCCGCCGCCGCTCTCGGCTTCGCTGAGAATGCGGGCGTAGGTCGCAGCCAGCGTCTTGTTGGTGAAGAGCGTGCCGGGCCTCGGCACTTCGCCATTGGGCAGATAGACCGCCGCCGAGGTCGGCCAATGCTTGCGGAACAGTTGCTCGACGGTCTGGATCGTGGCGCAGGCGCGCTCGACCAGCGGATAGCCGTCGCGCGCGTAGGAGATGGCCGGCTCCAGCACGTCGCGCACGCGCATCGTGCCGTAGTCGCGCAGCAGCATCATCCAGGATTCGAACGTGCCGGGGACGCAGGCCGCGAGCAGGCCGGTGCCCGGCACCATGTCGAGGCCTTCGCTCTTGTAATGCGCGATGGTGGCGCGCGCCGGCGCCGGGCCCTGGCCGCAGATCACCTCGGTGCGTGCGCGTTTGACGTCATGCACGATGATGGGCACGTCTCCGCCGGGGCCGTTCAAATGCGGTTCGACGATCTGGAGCGTGAACGCTGTGGCGACGCCGGCGTCGAAGGCATTGCCGCCCTTTTCCAGGATGGCCATGCCGACCGCGGTCGCGATCCAGTGTGTGGTGGCGACGACCCCGAATGTGCCCTCGATCTCGGGGCGCGTCGTGAAGGGATCGGGATTGACGTTGCTGGCCATGGGATTTCGCTACCTTATTTGTCGCGCGCGCAATTGATCACAGGCAATGCCGTGCCGCCAATGCGCAGGCCGCATGGCACGCGCGCGTCACGCCGGGACCGGCGCGGTGTTCACCGCATGGCAGGCGACGCCGGCGATCAGTTCCGGGGCTTCCTTGCGGCAGAGATCGAACGCCAGCGGGCAGCGCGGATTGAAGGCGCAGCCGGGCGGCGGATTGATCGGATTCGGGATCTCGCCCTTCACTGGAATACGCTGGCGGCCCGACATTGCGAGATCGGGCACGGCGCCCAGCAGCATCTTGGTGTAGGGCATGCGCGGTCGGGCGAACAGCTCGCGTCCCTCCGCGATCTCGACGATGCGGCCGAGATACATCACGCCGACGCGGCTCGCCATGTGGCGGACCACGGCGAGGTTGTGGCTGATGAACATGTAGGTCAGGCCGAACTTGTCCTGGAGGTCGCGCATCAGGTTCAGGATCTGCGCCTGCACGGAGACGTCGAGCGCCGAGGTCGGCTCGTCGCAAACGATGAACTCCGCATCGGAGGCGAGCGCTCGCGCGATCGCGATGCGCTGGCGCTGGCCGCCGGAGAATTCGTGTGGAAATTTCAACCGGTCGTCGGGATGCAGCCCGACAAGGCTGAGCAGTTCGCCGACGCGCGCCTGGATGTCGCGCTCGCCCTGGATCAGGTCGAAGGCGCGGATCGGCTCGGAGATGATGGCATCGACCCGGAAGCGCGGGTTCAGGCTCGCATAGGGGTCTTGAAAGATCATCTGGATGCGGCGGCGCAGTTTTCGCCGCGCCTGCGCCTGCCGTGGATCGGTCATCGAGATGCCGTCGATCAGCACGTTGCCGGAACTCGGCGGCAACAGGCCGACGACCATCCGCGCCACCGTGGTCTTGCCCGAGCCGGACTCGCCGACCAGAGCAAAGGTCTCGCCCTTCCTGATGTCGAAGCTAACGTGATCGACAGCCTTGAGATATTCGAGATGCCCGCCTTCGAGCACGCGGTTGAGCCAGGGTTTTGAGACGTCGAAGACGCGGCGCAGATTTGTGGCCTGGACGAAGGGCGTGCTCATGCCGCGCTCTCCGCAGGCACGGTGTCGTAGAGATGGCAGGCAACGGACTGTGTGCCGCGCGATAGTGGCTCCGGCCGTTCAACCCGGCAACGATCGAAGGCGAAGGCGCAGCGCGGATTGAACGAGCAGCCGCGCGGGATCGCCGACAGGCGCGGCATGGAGCCGGGGATCTGCACCAGGCGCTTGTCGTCCCCGGCAAGCGTCGGGATCGCGCCCATCAGGCCCTTGGCGTAAGGGTGCAGCGGATTCCTGACGACGTCCTGTACCGGGCCGATCTCGGCGACGCGGCCGGCATACATCACCGCGACGCGGTCGGAGGTCTCCGCGATCACGCCCATGTCGTGCGTCACCAGCATCACGGCGGTGCCGTGGTCGCGGCCGAGCCGCTTGATCAGCGAGATGATCTGCGCCTGCACGGAGACGTCGAGCGCGGTGGTTGGCTCGTCCGCGATGATCAACTCGGGCTCGGCGCAGATCGCCAGCGCAATCACAACGCGCTGGCGCATGCCGCCGGAGAATTCGTGGGGATAGCCGTCGATGCGCTTTTCCGGCGCGGGAATACCGACCTCGGCGAGCAGGTCGATGGCGCGGCGGCGGGCGGCCGTCTCGGACAGGTTCAGGTGGGTTTTGATCGTCTCGATGATCTGGTCGCCGACGCGGTACAGCGGATTGAGCGAGGTGAGGGGATCCTGGAAGATCATGCCGATCCGTTTTCCCCGGATGCGGCGTATCTGCTCGGCGGGCAAATTGTCGATGCGCTGGCCGGCGAGACGAATCTCGCCGCCGGCGATGCGACCGGGCGGATCGATCAGGCCGATCACCGCCAGGCCGGTGACGGACTTGCCGGCGCCGGATTCGCCGACCACGCCGAGCACCTCGCCCTTGGCGATGTCGAACGAGACGCCGTCGATCGCGCGCAGCGTGCCGCGGCGAGAGGCGAACTCGACCTGAAGATTGCGCACGGAGAGAACGGGTTCGGTCATGGGCGAGGCGTTTTCATCGAAGCTTTGCTCATCGAAGTTTCGGGTTGAGCGCGTCGCGCAGCCAGTCGCCGAGCAGGTTGATCGACAGGATCAGCGCGGCGAGCGCAAGCCCGGGGAAGGCGACGATCCACCATTCGCCCGCGAACAGATAGTTGTTGCCGATGCGGATCAGCGTCCCGAGCGACGGCATGGTGTCGGGCAGGCCGACACCGAGGAAGGACAGGGTCGCCTCGGTGATGATGGCAAGCGCGAGGTTGATGGTGGCGATGACCAGGATCGGTCCCATCGTGTTGGGCAGTACGTGTCGCAGCATGATCTTTGGCGCGGGCAGGCCGATCAGCTGCGCTGCGGCCACGTAATCCTTGTTCTTCTCGACCATCACGGAACCGCGCACCGTCCGGGCATATCCGACCCAGAAACTAAGCCCGATCGAGATCACCAGCACCACCAGCATGCTGTTGGCATCCAGCCGGTTGCCGAGGATCGATTTCGCGATGCCGTTGATCAGCAGCGCGATCAGAATGGCGGGGAAGGTCAGCTGCACGTCGGCGATCCGCATGATCACGCCGTCGACCGCGCCCCCGAAATAGCCGGCGGTCAGGCCGAGTGCGATTCCGAGCGCGCCGGCGAAGACCACGCCGGCGACGCCGACGGCGAGCGAGATGCGCAAGCCATAGAGGATGGCGGAGAACACGTCGCGGCCCTGCTCGTCGGTGCCGAGCAGGAACGGGCTCTGGCCGTCGGCGGTCCAGAGCGGTGAGATCCGCGAGTTCATCAATTGCAGCTGCGCCGGATCGAACGGGTTCTGCACCGCGAGTGCCGATGCAAAGATCGCGAGCAGGAAGAACAGCACGGTAATGGCCGCCGCCACCATGGTCAGCTTGGAGCGGCGGAACGAATAGAAAATGTCGCTGTCGAGCGCGCGGCTGAGCCAGCTGCGGGCGGCATGCGTCGGCAGCGTGCTCTGCTTGTCGGAATTTGAGGCGACTACGTCGGACATGGAGGCTGCCTCATGCGGCGCGGCCGATGGTCGAGCGCAGGCGCGGATCGACCACGGTGTAGAGGATGTCGACCACCAGATTGATGGTGACGAAAATCAGAGAGACCATCAGCAGGTAGGCGGCCATAATCGGGATATCGACGTTTTGCACGGCCTGCACGAACAGAAGTCCCATGCCGGGCCATTGGAATACGGTTTCGGTGATGATCGAAAATGCAATAACCGAGCCAAACTGTAGTCCGGCCACCGTGATGACGGGAATGAGCGTGTTCTTCAGTGCGTGGCCGAAATGGATGGCACGGGTGGTCAGCCCGCGGGCCCGAGCGAAGCGAATATAGTCGGTCCGAAGCACTTCCAGCATTTCCGCGCGCACCAGCCGCATGATCAGGGTCATCTGGAACAGGCCGAGCGTGATCGAGGGCATGATCAGCGCCTTCAGGCCCGACAGCGTGAGCAGCCCCGTCGTCCACCAGCCGAGCTTGACCACCTCGCCGCGACCGAACGAGGGCAACCAGCCCAATGTCACCGCGAACAGATAGATCAGGAGAATGCCGATCAGGAAAGTCGGCAACGAGATGCCGATCAGCGAAACCGCCTGGAATAATTTGGCGAGCACGGTGTCGCGTTTGAGCGCCGAATAGACGCCCATCAGGATGCCGAACACCATTGCGAATACGGTCGCGCAGATCGCCAGTTCCAGCGTCGCGGGCATGCGCTCCATCAACAGCGTAGAGACCGGCTGACGGAACTGATAGGAGACGCCGAATTTGAACTGCGCGGCGTTGCCGAAATAGCGGACGAACTGCACCGGCACGGGATCATCGAGGCCGAGCGATTTGCGCACGGCTTCGCGTTCGGCCGCCGACGTATCGATCGAGACGATCTGGTTGACCGGGTCGCCGGCGAAGCGGAACATCGAGAACGCGATGATGCCGACGGCGAACATGACGCCGATGGCCTGAAGGGCGCGGCGAAGAGTGAAAGCGAGCATGCCTTCCACTATCCTTGGGTGTGCGTTTGGCTGACGTCTTTGTCAGCCGGAAAAGGAAAGGTCCCGGAAGCCTGACGCTGCCGGGACCTCGTGTTCAACTGTCGCTATTCCTTCTTGGTCGCCCAGTGGAACATGACCAGATTGTCGGCGCGCTGCGGCAGGTTGACCTTCTTTGATACGCCCCAGGCCAGCGCCTGCTGGTGCAGCGGGATGTAGGACCAGTCCTTGTTGCCGATTTCGTAGGCCTGCTTGATCAGCTGGTTGCGCTTGGCGGTGTCGGTTTCGACCAGCACCTTGTCGGTGATGGCGTCGAACTCCTTGTTGCAGTAACCGCCGAGATTGGCTTCGCCGCGCGAGGATTTGGCATCGTCGCGGCAGCCCATGATGTCAAAGAGCACGTTGTGGGAATCCATCGTGCTCGGCGTCCAGCCCAGCATGTAGAACGAGGTCTGGTAGCCGCCTTGCTTCAACACCTTGGCGAAGTATTGCGCCTTGGGCTGCGCCAGCAGATTGATCTTGACGCCGATGCGGGCGAGCATGCCGACGACGGCCTGGCAGATCGCGGCGTCGTTGACGTAGCGATCGTTCGGGCAATCCATGGTGACCTCGAAGCCGTCGGGGTAGCCGGCCTCGGTCAGGAGCTTCTTGGCGCCTTCAGGGTCGAATTTCGGCCGGGTGAACTCCTTGGACAGCAGGAACAATTCCGGAGCGATCATCAACGCCGACGGCGTCGACAGCCCGCGCATCACGCGCGTCTTGATCAGCTCGATGTCGATCGCCTTGTAGAAGGCCTCGCGGACGCGGATGTCCTTGAATGGGTTCTTGCCCTTGATGCTGGAGTAGAGCAACTCGTCGCGGACTTGATCGAAGCCGATGAAGATGGTGCGCAGCTCCGCCCCCTTCAGCACCTGGGCGTTCGGGCTCGAATCGACGCGGGAGATGTCCTGGATCGGCACCGGCTCGATGACGTCGACTTCGCCCGACAGCAGCGCGGCGACGCGGGTGGCGTCGGAGGCGATCGGGGTGAAGATGATCTCCTTCAGGTTACCTTCGACCTTGCCCCAGTAATTGGGATTGGCCTTGAACACCGTCTTCACGCCGGGCTGGTGGCTCTCGATGATGAAGGGACCGGTGCCGTTTTCGTGGAGCGAGGCGTAGCTCGGCGTGGTCGCCGCCACCGGCGTCGGGTCGACGACGTTGTTCTCCTCGGCCCATTTCTTGTCCATGATGTACCAGACATCCCACGCGTTATGCAGGATGGGATTGGGCGAGGGCAGGACGAAATCGACGGTGTAGTCGTCGACCTTGATCACCTTGACGTCCGGAGCAAGGCGGGTCTGCATGTTGGACCCCTTCTTGCGGACGCGATCGGCCGAGAACAGCACGTCGTCGGCGGTGAAGGGATCGCCGTTGTGGAATTTCACGCCTTTGCGCAAATGGAAGCGCCAGCGGGTCGGCTCCGGGGTTTCCCAGCTTTCCGCCAGCGCCGGAATGATCTTGAGGTCCTTGTCGCGCGCGGTGAGGCCTTGATAGACGTGACCGAGATGGGCGTGAGTGGTGCTCTCGTTGAGGGTATAGGGATCTAGCGACTTCAGGTCACCCTGGTTGGCATAACGTAGCGTCTGGCTCGACGCCGACGAGACCGTCAACGCAAACGTACCGGCGAGCGTCGCCGCAAACAGAGTTCGACCGACTGACATTCTTGACCCTCTCCACTCTGCCGCGCCGTGATTTTTGATTGTTCGGCGGGCGTCCCAATCCATGTTGCCCAGAGTCCACGACCCGTGCAAGCGCCATTCCAGCAAGGAACGCGCCAAGTTGCGCCGCTGTGCAGCAATGCTGGCCGACAATCTGGCGGCGAGGGGTTCGCGGGCGATATTCGACTTTCGATCGGTGAAGTCCCCGGCCGCGGGGCCCTCGTGCCCCGCCGGGCGCCGAGGAAGCGGGCTCATGGCGGGCGCGATTTCATTGACCATATCCGCCGATCGCGGAAGCAAGGCCGGCCGCCAGCCTCAGGTCGCTTGCGTTGCACACCGTCTCGCGGCGATACTGCGACAGGCCGCTCGAATCTCATCTGGAGGGGACATGAAAGTTAACATCGAAATTGACTGCACCCCCCTTGAAGCCCGCCAGTTCTTCGGACTACCCGACGTGATGCCGATGCAGACCGCCGTGATGGACAAGTTGCAACAGCAGATGATGTCCAATATCGACAAGGTCTCGCCGGAATCGCTGATCCAGAGCTGGTTCACCTTCGATCCCAAGATCGCCGAGCGGTTTCAGGACATGTTCGTCACCATGGCCGGTCTCGGCAGCCCGCGCAGCGGCGACAAGAAGAAATAAATGTCGCCCGGGCCGGACGAGCCGCAGGGGTCGGGCCGGCTTCGTCCGCCGAGCCTCGGCCTGCTGCTGGCCGAAGCCCGTGGACTTTTCGAATTCAACGCCAGCGTAATGCTGTCGCCGCTCCTGATGCGCGCGCCCAGGGGCGACGGCCATCCGGTGCTGGCGCTGCCGGGCTTTCTTGCCAGCGATCTTTCGATGGCGCCGATGCGGCGCTATCTCAGCGAGCTCGGCTATGAGGCGCATGCCTGGCGGATGGGGCGCAATCTCGGTGGGCTGGAACGGATGAGGGAAGCCCTGCGCAAGCGCCTTGCCGAAATCCACGCCACGAGCGGACGCAAGGTCAGCCTGGTCGGTTGGAGTCTCGGCGGCGTCTATGCCCGCGATCTCGCGCTCCAGGCGCCCGAGATGGTCCGTTACGTCGTCACGCTCGGCAGCCCGTTTGCCAACGACGTGCGGGCGACCAACGCCACGCGGCTGTACGAAGCGCTGACCGGCGAGCGTGTCGAGGATTTCGCCGAACTGCGCGAGGCGATCGCCGGCGATCTGCCGGTGCCGGCGACGTCGATCTATTCGCGCGCCGACGGTGTCGTGAACTGGCGAACCTGTTTGTTGCGTCCCTCCGACCGCGCCGAGAACATCGAGGTGCACCTGGCGAGCCATATCGGGCTCGGCGTGAACCCCGCGGCGCTGTGGGCCGTGGCGGACCGCCTGGCGCAACCGGAGGGGGAATTCTGGCCGTTCGACCGGGCAGGGCCGTTTGCCATTGCATATGCCCCGCCGGAACGGGCAGTATCGGCCTGACGAGAAGCGCCGGCAAAGGCGCCCGTCGAAACGAGCGGAGGGAACTATGGCTGACGGTAAGAAGCTGTCGTCGCTGGACGCATCATTTCTCTATCTGGAAACGCCGGAGATGCCGATGCATGTCGGCAGCATGGCGATCTTTCGCCTGCCTGACGACTACAAGGGCGACTTCTTCGAAGACTTCAAGGCGATGATCGTCTCGCGCCTGCACATCGCACCGATCCTGAAGGCACGGCTGGAGAAGGCGCCGCTCGATATCGATCATCCCTCCTGGGTCGAGGACGACCAGTTCGACATCGACCGCCACATCTTCCGCGCCAGCCTGCCGCAGCCGCGCGACCGCGCCACGCTCGAACGCATCGTCGGCTGGATGCACGCCAAGCTCTTGAACCGCGCCCGGCCGCTCTGGGAGTTCTACGTGTTCGAGGGCATGAAGGACAACGAGGTCGGGCTCTATTCCAAGATGCACCATGCCGCCATCGACGGCGGCGCCGGGGCGGCGCTGACCAACATGATCTACGATATCTCGCCCACCCCCCGGAAGGTCGATCCGCCGACGGCGGGCAGCAAGCCCGGACAGGAGCCGCGCGACATCGCCGCCAACCTGCTCGATTCCTATCAGCAGCTCTTCACCCAGCCGCTCGATGCCTCGGCCGCCGCGAAGAACCTGCAATTGCCGCGCACGGGCAAGAGCGACATCGGCTCGATCCTGTTCGACAATGCGATGTATCAGATCGAGAGCGCGGTGCGCTTCGCCGGCAACATCCCGACCATGGTCAAGAGCGTCTCCGACGTGCTCGGCAAAATCTCCGATCCGAAATCCCGGGAAAGCCTCGCCAGCATGGTGTCGCCGCCGACCATGCTGAACAAGACGATTTCCTCGGAACGCAGCTTTGCCGGCGTCTCGATCTCGCTGTCGCGTTCAAAGGCGCTCGCCAAGCAGGCCGGCGGCAAGCTCAACGACGTGGTGCTGGCGCTCGCCTCCGGCGTGGTCCGGCGCTACCTCCAGCAATATGGCACGCTGCCGGCGAAATCGCTGACCGCCGCCGTGCCGATCTCGCTGCGCGAGGAAGGCAACACCGAGGCCAACAACCAGGTGTTCGGCATGATCTGCTCGATCGCGACCAATATCGACGATCCCAAGGCGCGGCTGGAGGCGATCATCGCGCAGTCGACCAAGTCCAAGGAGATGTCGCATCCGTTGCGGGCCCTGATGCCGCAGATTTCCAACATCTCGATGCTGGGTGCGCCGATGATGGTGCAGGTTCTGGCGCTGCTCTACAGCCGCTCGAACCTGTCGGATGTGCTGCCGCCGGCGGCCAACATCACGGTGTCCAACGTGCCGGGGCCGCGGCAGACGCTCTATGCCGCCGGCGCGGAGCTGTTGCACATCTTCCCGGTGTCGATCTCGACGCATGGACAGGCGCTCAACATCACCGTGCAGAGCTATCGCGACCAGCTCGACTTCGGCTTCATCGTCGGCGCCAACATCATTCCGCACGTGCAGGTGATGTGCGACATGCTGCCGGAGGAGTTCGCCGCGCTGGAGGCGGCCTACGCGCCGCCGGCGGCCGACGTCAAGGGCGCCGCAGAGTAGGAATATTGCGATGATTGAGATGCCACCGCTCAAGTTCGTGCAGACGAACGGAATCCGCATGGGCTACTACGAGGCGGGCCCGGTCAGCGACAAGCCGCCGATGGTGCTGTGCCACGGTTGGCCGGAACTCGCCTTCTCCTGGCGTCACCAGATCAAGGCGCTAAGCGAGGCCGGCATCCGGGTGATCGCGCCGGACCAGCGCGGCTATGGCGCGACCGACCGGCCCGAGCCGGTCGAGGCCTACGACATCGAACATCTGACCGGCGACCTCGTTGGGCTCCTCGATCATCTCCAGATCGACAAGGCCATCTTCGTCGGTCACGACTGGGGCGGCTTCATCGTCTGGCAGATGCCGCTGCGGCACATCGACCGGGTTGCGGGGGTGGTCGGCATCAACACGCCTCACACCAACCGTGCCTGGGCCGATCCGATCGAGCTGCTGCGCGCTCGCTTCGGCGACAAGATGTACATCGTGCAGTTTCAGGATCCGGCGCGTGAACCCGACAGGATCTTCGGCAGTCGCGTCGAGCAGACATTCGATGCGTTCATGCGCAAGCCGGCGCCGCGCCCGCCCGATGCGCCGGCTGAGGAAGTGATTGCCGGCGTGGGCGCTTCGCCGCGGGTCAATCTGGCGTTTCCGCAGATGATTGCGGCTTACGACGCGAAGCACGATCCGCGCACGCCGATCCTGTCGCCGGAAGAGAAAAAGGTGTTCGTCGACAATTTCACCAGAACGGGCTTCACCGGCGGCATCAACTGGTACCGCAACATGTCGCGCAACTGGACGCGCGCCGAAGGGCTCGATCATACGGTGCGGGTGCCGTCGCTGATGATCATGGCCGAGAACGACGCGGTGTTGCCGCCGTCTTCCGCCGATGGCATGGACAAGCTGATTCCCGATCTCGAAAAATACCTGGTCCGCGACAGCGGCCATTGGACGCAGCAGGAGAAGCCGGAAGAGGTCAGCGCCAAGCTGATCGAATGGCGTAGAAGGCGGTTTGGTTAGCGCTCGTCGTTGCGAACGCGTCATTGCGAGGAGCGAAGCGACGAAGCAATCCAGACTGCCTCCGCGGATATATTCTGGATTGCTTCGCTTCGCTCGCAATGACGACATTGAGGCAGGGGGACTACATTTCGATGTCATCCAAGAACCGTCTGGACCCGATTCCGCAGCCGCCGACCAAGCCGGTGGTCGGCAACATGCTGTCGCTGGATTCGGCCGCGCCGGTGCAGCACCTGACCCGGCTTGCCAAGGAGCTCGGGCCGATCTTCTGGCTCGACATGATGGGTTCGCCGATCGTCGTCGTCTCCGGCCATGATCTCGTCGACGAGCTGTCCGACGAGAAGCGCTTCGACAAGACGGTGCGCGGTGCGCTGCGCCGCGTGCGCGCGGTCGGCGGCGACGGCCTTTTCACGGCCGACACCAGGGAGCCGAACTGGAGCAAGGCGCACAACATCCTGCTTCAGCCGTTCGGCAACCGCGCCATGCAGTCCTATCACCCGAGCATGGTCGATATCGCCGAGCAGCTCGTCAACAAATGGGAACGGCTCAACGCCGACGACGAGATCGACGTCGTCCATGACATGACCGCGCTGACGCTGGACACAATCGGCCTGTGCGGCTTCGAGTACCGCTTCAATTCCTTCTATCGACGCGACTACCATCCCTTCGTCGAGTCGCTGGTGCGCTCGCTCGAAACCATCATGATGACGCGCGGCCTGCCGTTCGAGCAGCTCTGGATGCAGAAGCGCCGGAAGACGCTCGCCGAAGACGTCGCCTTCATGAACAAGATGGTCGACGAGATCATCGCCGAGCGCCGCAAGAGCGCCGAAGGGATCGACGACAAGAAGGACATGCTCGCCGCGATGATGACCGGCGTCGACCGTTCGACCGGCGAGCAGCTTGACGACATCAACATCCGCTACCAGATCAACACGTTCCTGATCGCGGGGCACGAG
The DNA here is from genome assembly GCF_052075995.1 of Bradyrhizobium sp. 613_E4_N2_2. Taxonomy (NCBI): domain Bacteria; kingdom Pseudomonadati; phylum Pseudomonadota; class Alphaproteobacteria; order Hyphomicrobiales; family Nitrobacteraceae; genus Bradyrhizobium; species Bradyrhizobium sp. 613_E4_N2_2. Next base: position 6,732,554 of record NZ_CP197234.1, on the reverse strand, counting down.
ACCACCAGTGGCCTGCTGTCCTACACGCTCTACGCTCTGCTCAAGCACCCGGACATTCTCAAGAAGGCCTATGACGAGGTCGACCGCGTCTTCGGCCCCGACGTCAACGCGAAGCCGACCTACCAGCAGGTGACGCAGCTCACCTACATCACGCAGATCCTCAAGGAAGCTCTGCGGCTGTGGCCGCCGGCGCCGGCCTATGGCATCTCGCCGCTGAACGACGAGACTATCGGCGGCGGCCAGTACAGGCTTAGGAAGGGCACCTTCATCACCATCCTGGTGACGGCGCTGCATCGCGATCCCTCGGTCTGGGGTCCGAATCCGGACGCCTTCGATCCCGAGAATTTCAGCCGCGAGGCGGAGGCCAAGCGGCCGATCAACGCCTGGAAGCCGTTCGGCAATGGCCAGCGCGCCTGCATCGGCCGCGGTTTTGCGATGCACGAGGCGGCACTCGCGCTCGGCATGATCCTCCAGCGCTTCAAGCTGATCGACCATCAGCGCTATCAGATGCATCTGAAGGAAACGCTGACGATGAAGCCGGAAGGCTTCAAGATCAAGGTACGTCCGCGCGCCGATCGCGAGCGCGGCGCCTATGGCGGTCCTGTCGCAGCTGCGTCCTCGGGGCCGCGGGCGCCTCGTCAGCCGACGACGCGGCCCGGCCACAATACGCCGATGCTGGTGCTGTACGGCTCCAATCTCGGCACGGCCGAGGAGCTCGCGACGCGCATGGCCGACCTTGCCGAGATCAACGGCTTTGCCGTGCATCTCGGGCCGCTCGACGATTACGTCGGCAAGCTGCCGCAGGAGGGTGGCGTGCTGATCATCTGCGCCTCCTATAACGGCGCGCCCCCTGACAATGCGACGCAATTCGTCAAATGGCTCGGCGACGATCTGCCGAAGGATGCCTTTGCCAATGTGCGCTACGCTGTGTTCGGCTGCGGCAACAGCGATTGGGCGGCGACCTATCAATCGGTGCCGCGCTTCATCGACGAGCAATTGTCGAAGCATGGTGCGCGCGCGGTCTATCCGCGCGGCGAAGGCGATGCGCGCAGCGATCTCGACGGCCAGTTCCAGAAATGGTTCCCTGCGGCCGCGCAGGTCGCCACCAAGGAATTCGGCATCGACTGGAATTTCACCCGCACCGCGGAGGACGATCCGCTCTATGCGATCGAGCCTGTCGCAGTAACCGCCGTCAACACCATCGTCGCGCAGGGCGGTGCTGTCGCGATGAAGGTGCTGGTCAATGACGAGCTTCAGAACAAGTCCAGCGCCAATCCGTCCGAGCGTTCGACGCGCCATATCGAGGTGCAGCTGCCGTCCAACATCACCTACCGCGTCGGCGATCATCTGAGTGTGGTCCCGCGCAATGATCCGACGCTGGTGGATTCGGTTGCCCGTCGCTTCGGCTTCCTGCCGGCGGACCAGATCAGGCTTCAGGTCGCCGAAGGCCGCCGCGCGCAGCTGCCGGTCGGCAATGCCGTCTCGGTCGGACGCCTGCTCAGCGAGTTCGTCGAGCTGCAGCAGGTGGCGACACGGAAGCAGATCCAGATCATGGCAGAGCACACCCGCTGCCCGGTCACCAAGCCTAAGCTGCTGGCCTTCGTTGGCGAGGAGGCCGAGCCGCTCGAGCGCTATCGCACCGAGATTCTGGCCGGGCGCAAATCGGTGTTCGACATGCTGCTCGAATATCCGGCCTGCGAGTTGCCGTTCCACGTTTACCTGGAAATGCTCTCGCTGCTGGCGCCGCGCTACTATTCGATCTCGTCGTCGCCGTCGGTCGACCCGGCGCGATGCAGCGTCACGGTCGGCGTGGTCGAAGGGCCGGCCGCCTCCGGGCGCGGTGTCTACAAAGGCATCTGCTCGAATTATCTCTCCAACCGGCGTGCGGGCGATGCGATCTATGCCACCGTGCGCGAGACCAAGGCCGGCTTCCGGCTCCCGGATGAGTCATCGGTGCCGATCATCATGATCGGCCCGGGCACCGGGCTTGCGCCGTTCCGCGGCTTCCTCCAGGAGCGCGCTGCGCGCAAGGCGAAAGGCGCCGCCCTCGGTCCGGCCATGCTGTTCTTCGGCTGCCGCCATCCCGACCAGGATTTTCTCTACGCGGAGGAGCTGAAGGGGCTGGCGGCAAGCGGCATCACCGAGCTCTTCACGGCATTCTCGCGTGCAGATGGACCGAAGACCTATGTGCAGCACATGCTTGCCGCGCAGAAGGACAGGGTCTGGCCGCTGATCGAGCAGGGCGCGATCATTTATGTCTGCGGCGATGGCGGCAAGATGGAGCCCGACGTGAAGGCCGCGCTCGTTGCGATCCATCGCGAGAAGAGCGGCAGCGATGCCGCCACAGCTGTGCGCTGGATCGAGGAGATGGGCGCGAAGAACCGCTATGTGCTGGACGTCTGGGCGGGAGGGTGATTGTTCGTCCGATCGTGCTAAAGCTTTCCCATGATTCCCTGGGAAAAGATCGACACCGCAAAAATCCCCGGCTCCGACGAGGAGCTCCGCCTGATGCGGCGCGGCAAGGAGTTCTCCATCAAGCTCGGCACCAACGAGCTGATGAACAACCGCCTGTCGGGCTCTGAGGCGGCGCTCGCGACACTGGCGGCGAAGCAGATCGAGAAGGTCGCAAAGCCCGTTGTCCTCATCGGAGGCCTCGGGATGGGCTTTACGCTGCGCGCGGCGCTGACTGTGCTCGGGAGCAAGGCGAAGATCGTGGTCTCCGAGCTCGTGCCGGCGGTGGTCGCCTGGGCGCGCGGCCCGATGGCCGAGGTCTTTGGCGACAGTCTCGATGATGTCAGGGTGAAGATCCGGGAAACCGATGTCGGCGAGATCATCCGCGCGCAGCGGTCGGCCTTCGACGCCATTCTGCTCGACGTCGACAACGGGCCGGAGGGGCTGACCCGGAAGGGCAATAACGCACTCTACAATGCGAGCGGGTTGAAAGCGGCGAAGGTGGCGCTGCGGCCGGGCGGCGTGCTCGCCGTCTGGTCGTCGGGACCCAACCCGGCCTTCACCAAGCGCCTCGGCAGCGCCGGCTTCGATGTGAACGAAGTCAATGTCCGGGCCACCGGACGAGGCGGCGGCGCGCGCCATGTAATCTGGATTGCGCGGAAGAGCTAGGCGGCGATTTGTAGCCCGGATGGAGCGAAGCGAAATCCGGGGCGGTCGATCCGCAAAGAGTGGTCCCGGATTACGCTGCGCTTCATCCGGGCTACGGCTCTAGAACATCGTATTGTTGTTCGCCGGATTTTCCGGGATGTCCTGAACAACGTCCCAGTGTTCGACGATCTTGCCGTTTTCCAGCTTGAAGATATCCACGATCGCGCGGCCCCTGCTGCCGGGCTCGCGAACGGAGTGGACATGCAGGATGACGAAGTCGCCGTCGACGAATGAGCGCTTGATCTCGCTGTGCGAGCTCGGGAACTTTTCGCGCAGGAAGCCGATGAACTTGCGAAAACCGTCCGGACCATCGGGCGCGTTCGGATTGTGCTGGACATAACGGTTGCCGACATAGGCGAGGGCGGCGTCGGCGTCCTTTTGGTTAAGGCCCTTCTCGTAGAAGGCCAGCACGGCGGCGCGGTTGGCTTCTTCCTGCGCGCTGGCGGCCAGCGCAGCGCCGTTGCTGAGGGACAGCATGAGAATGGAAGCCGCAATCATTGCGACGGGCCGGACGATGAGATGCATGTGAACTCCGAGAGGCCGCAGCCTCTGTCTTGCGATTGAGGGAGGCCTGTATAGCTTTCGCGCCGGCTCACGTTAAGAGAGTAACCGGAAGCTCACATGGTCACCGCGAGGAGACCGGTCGCGTTTACGCCGCCTGCGCCGCCGCCCCATGAGCGTGCTTGTCGATGGCGCGGATGATGTCGGGCCAGAAGCGCATCGGCAGCGCATGGCCCATGCCGTCGATCATCAACAGCTTTGCGCCGGGAATCGACTCTGCGGTGTCCTTGCCGCCTTCGGGCCGCACCAGCGGATCGACGGTGCCGTGAATGACCAGCGTCGGTGTTTTCACGCCATGCAGCCGCTCCTTGCGGCTGCCGGAGGCGAGTACGGCGCGGAGCTGCCGGCCGACGCCGGCCGGATTGAGGCCGCGTGCGAACACGCGCTCGGCACGATCGGGGTCGAGCGCTTCCTCTTCCGGAAAGGACCCGGCGCGCAGCACCTTCCAGGTCTCGCCGAAGCGGACGATGAACTCCTCCTTGCTTTGCGGCGGCGGAGCCATCAGCATCGCGGAGGCCTCGCGTGTCGGCGGTGGCACGCGCGGATTGCCTGTCGTCGACATGATCGAGGTGAGCGAGCGCACGCGCTCTGGAAACGACAGCGTCACCTCCTGCGCGATCATGCCACCCATCGAGGCGCCAACCAGATGCGCCGACTTGATGCCGAGCGCATCCATCAGGCCGACCGTGTCCTTCGCCATGTCGATCAGCTTGTAGGTCGCGGCGACGGGAATCTTGAGAAAGCGCAGCTTCAGCAGCTCGAGCGGCGTCAGGCGTTTGCCGCCCGTCAGATGGCTCGACTTGCCGATGTCGCGATTGTCGAAGCGGATCACGCGAAAGCCATGCACGGCGAGCTGCTCGCAGAACGCATCGTCCCAGTGGATCATCTGCGCCCCGAGCCCCATGATCAGCAGTAGCGGCTCGGCATTGTCGTTGCCGAAGATCTCGTAGCAGATGTCGATGCCGTTGGCGCGGATGCTCTGGGGCGGCTGATGGGTGGTCACGGGCGCGTTCCCTCCTGCTGATCGATGCTGTATCGCACGGTTTGCCGCCGCAAAGAAGCCGTGTGCGCCGCACCGCGCGACCTGCCGGTTGACCGCTCCCTCGCAACGGTGTGGTATGGCGAAAAAAGAAGGGCATCGCAGCTCTCGATATCAGGAGGACGCCGATGACCGACAAGACCAATGACCCCGTCGCCATGTGGCAGAAGATGGTTGGTGAGATGGAGAAGGGGTTCAACTCCTTCGCCAACCAGGCCATGTCGTCGCCCGAGTTTTCACAGGCGATGAACCGCGCGGGAGGGGTTGCTGCAGGTGCTCAGAAGCAACTCGGCGAGCTCATGGAAAAATATCTGGTCTCCATGAACCTGCCCAGCCGCGATCAGGTCACTGGCCTTGCCGAAAGGTTGCAAGCCATCGAAGGCCAGATCGGTGAGATCAAGTGGATGCTGAGCCAGATGGCGGCACGTTCCGGCGTATCTCAGGGCTCCGATACGGCATTGCGACCGCCGCGCACCAGGCGCCCGCCGTCCGAGGGCGGAGAGCAGACATGAATGCAGCCACCGGACTAGATCTCGCATCGATCCCGGATCGCATCCAGTCCGAGGTGCAGCGCGCCATCCAGCGCAGCATCAAGGGCGTCGAATATTTCTCGACTTCGGGCCCTTCGCTCGGCTCGACGCCGAAGGACGTGCTGCATTCGCGCGGCACCATGAGCCTCTATCACTACAGGCCGATGTCCGACGAGATCTACCGCGTACCGGTCTTGATCGTGATGGCGACCACCAATCGTGGCTACATCCTCGATCTCGTGCCTGGTCAGAGCTTCATCGAGTTCCTGCTCAAGCGCGGCTACGACGTCTACATGCTGGACTGGAGCGCGCCGCGGCCGGAGGAGAAGAGCCTGCGCATGGAGGACTACGTCCTCGACTTCATCCCGGATTGTGTCCGCCGCGTGCAGGCGGATTCCGGCGAGCAGGACGTCTCGGTGATCGGCTATTGCTTCGGCGGCGTGCTGTCGCTGCTCTACGGCTCGATCCACAAGGACGGGCCGATGAAGAATTTGATCTGCTTCACCACCCCGATCGACTTTCGCGAGATGAAGCTGTTCTCCAATTTCTCCGACCGCCGCTATTTCGACGTCGACCGCCTCGTCGACAGCGTCGGCAACGTGCCGCCGGAGATGATCCTGTCCTCGTTCGAGATGCTGCGCCCGGCCTCGCGCACGGCGAGCCAGATCCAGCTTTGGGAAAACATCTGGAACGATGAGTTCGTGAAATCGTATCGCATGTTCGACCGCTGGGCGACCGACACGCTGCCGCTTGCGGGCGAGTATTTCCGCACGATCACCAAGGATCTGATGTGGGACAACAAACTGTTCAACGACACTATGTCGGTCGGCGGCCGCGCGGCGAAGCTCGAAGACATCAAGGTGCCGTTCCTGCATGCGGTCGCCGAGCACGATCACATCGTGCCGTATGACGCCGCAAAACACCTGATCGCGAAGATCGGATCCGATGACAAGGAAGAGGTGATGCTGAAGGGCGGTCACGTCTCGCTTGTCGCCGGCGCCAACGCTGTGAAACGGCTGTGGCCGAAACTGGATTCCTGGCTGGGGAAGAGATCGACATGAGTGAGCAGCGTTCCTATCCGCGTCAGGTCAAGACCGACGCTGGCGATATCGAGATCCGCCTGATGTCGCCTGCGGACGAGGCCGCGATGCTGGCCTTCGGCAAGGGCCTGCCGACCCATGATCTGTTGTTCCTGCCGCGCAACATCAGCGAGCCGAAGGTGCTCTCGGCCTGGGTCAAGGAGATCGAGCGCGGCGCGATTACCAGCCTGCTCGCGGTCAGGGACGCCAAGGTCGTCGGCTGCGGCACGCTGGTGCGCGATCCGCATTCCTGGTCGCCCCATGTCGGCGAGATCCGGATGGTTGTTTCCCTCGACGTGCGCGGGAAGGGGGTCGGGCGGGCGCTCTCGCAGGAGACCTTTGCGCTCGCGCTCGGCGCCGGCCTGGAAAAGCTTTCGGTCCAGATGACGGTCGACCAGCAGGCGGCGATCGCCTTGTTCGAGAGCCTCGGCTTCAAGGCCGAGGCGCTGCTGCGGGACCATGTCCGGGACGTCGACGGCAAGACCCACGACATTGTCGTGCTCGGGCACAATATTGCGCAGGTGCAGGCCCAAATGGAGGCCTATGGGCTGCCGGGTGCCGTCCAGCATTAGGGGCGGCCGGCTCGTTATCCGGAACCCGTCTGGCCAGGGAGGCGGCAAATTGCCTTCCATTAAGGCTTTTCACGATTTCGTGATATCGCAGTGCAATACGAATATTGCATCGCACCATTAATTATGTCATACAAGCCGTGCCCCGGGCCAATGAGGACGGGGTGAGCCCATAGCTCAACCCAATGAGGATGGAGAGAACCCCATGACCACCGAAACCAACACTGCCTTCGAGGGCTTCAAGGACGCTTTCAAGAACATCCAGAACCTGGAAGTTCCCGAGGCCGCTCGCGATTTCGTCAAGAAGTCCGCCAACACCGCCAAGGACCGTGCTGCCGAGGTGTTCGCTGGCTCCGAGCGCGTGACCGCCGCCGTCGAGAACGCGGTGACCGAGTCCGTCACCGAGGCCGGCAAGATCAGCCGCAACATCCAGCAGGCGATCTATGAAGACGCCGAGGCGTTCTTCTCGGGCATCGACAAGCTCGCGTCCGCCAAGTCGGTCAGCGAAGCCGTCGAGATCCAGTCGAGCCTGCTCCGCGCCCGCGGCGAAGTCTTCGTCTCGCGCGCCAAGGCGACCGCCGACTATGTCGGCAAGCTCGCTGCCAACGGTGCGAAGTCCGCTCAGGACAACTTTGCCAAGGTCTACACCAAGACCGCTTGATACGGCACCCTGAGTACAAACTGAAATTTGAGGCCCGCTTCGGCGGGCCTTTGTTTTTTGCGCTGCCGTCATTGCGAGCGAAGCGAAGCAATCCAGTCCGTCTCCGTGGAAAGACTCTGGATTGCTTCGCTTCGCTCGCAATGACGAGTAGGGTGATGCAGTGATGACCCCGCCCGCTACCTTCTCCTTCGACACCCCCGGTGACGCCGAACGCGCGGCGGAGCTTCGCCGCGTCAAAGCACTGGCGACGCTGGTGCTGGCCTCGACGCTTGCCCTGTTCGTCGTTGCGAAATGGCTTCTGCCAGTGCATCCCGTGTTCGGCTTCATCGCGGCCTTCGCAGAAGCTGCGACCATCGGCGGGCTCGCCGACTGGTACGCGGTGGTCGCGCTGTTCAAGCGGCCGCTCGGCCTGCCGATCCCGCACACCGCGATCATCCAGAGCAATCAGGCCCGCATCGCCGACAAGCTCGGCGAGTTCATCCAGGTGCATTTCCTCGAGGCCCGCCCCGTCGAGGCCAAGCTGAGGGAGATCGATTTCGGCTCCTTCGTCGCCGACTGGCTGCGCGACCGCAAGCGCAGCGATGATCTCGCGCGTTTCGCGCTGCGCCTGCTGCCGGAGGCCGTCTCCGCGACGGAAAGCTCGGGTCTGATGACCTTCATCATTCGCCGCATGTCCTCGCAGCTCCAGGCGATCGACCTTGCGCCGCTCGCGGCCGGCACGCTGCGCGGCTTCGTCGCGGAAGGGCGGCATCAGATCCTGTTCGATGATCTCCTGCGCGTGATGCACGAGACGCTGAATCAGACCGAGACGATGGCGATGATCCGCGAGAAGGTGCGCGCGGAGTTGCCGACCCTGCTCAGGCTCTATCGCGCCGACAAGTTTCTGGTGAACAAGATCGTGGCGTCCGCCACGGCTTTTTTCAACGAGGTGCGCAGCGATCCCAAACATCCGTTTCGCGGCGAATTCGATCGCATGGTGCTGGGCTTCGTCGACCGGCTCGGCACCGATCAGGCCTATATCGACCGCATCGACGGATTGAAGCGCGATCTGCTCGCCCGGCCCGAGCTTGCCGATCTCGCCCGCACCGTCTGGGCCAACACGCGCTCCTTCATCGAGCGCAGCGCGAGCGGCGAGACGCAGGTGCTGCAGCATCATCTCGCCGGGATGTTCGTCGCCGCGGGCGAGGCGCTCGCCGGCGATGCCGAGCTCCGCGGCGAGATCAACAAGGGTCTGGTGGCGGTGCTGCGCAGCTTCGTTGCGGATCAGAAGAGCGGCGTCTCGACCTTCATTTCCGACCAGGTCAAGGCGTGGGATATGGCGCAGCTGATTTCGCTGATTGAAATCAACATCGGCCGCGACCTGCAATACATCCGCTTCAATGGCTCGCTGATCGGCGGGCTCGCAGGTCTTGCTCTCTACTCCGTAGAATTCCTGCTTCGGTGGTTGTGACTTTTGCGTCACGGACGCTGGCATTCACGCGCGGGCCTATTGTCGCCTTAGGTTTCACCCGCTTGAATGTCGGGCATCGGCCGCCTAGCTGATTCATGCTGCGTTGCGGAACGTTCGAGAAGCCGGAGTGTTGGAATTCATACCCATTTGCCGGCATCGCAACCGGTAGCCTTTTCAGCAATTCTGCCCAGGGGACCATTGATGACTGCTACTGCCCAGACGCTGCGTCCGCCGTCCCGCACCTTGATGTTCCTGGAAGGGCGCGCGATCCACGAGTTCGGCGCATTCCTCGGCGCACTGCCGCTGCTGAGCCTTGCGCCCCGCGGCGATGGGCATCCGGTGCTGGTGTTCCCGGGCCTCGTGGCCTCCGACGCGTCGACGCGCGCGCTGCGCTCGTTTCTGACCAGCAAGGGCTACGCGGCAAGCGGCTGGCGCCAGGGCCGCAACTACGGCCTGCGCGAGGGCGTGCAGCATGCGATGGTCGATCTCGTGCAGGAGCTCAGCGACAAGCATGGCCGCAAGATCAGTCTGGTCGGCTGGAGCCTCGGCGGCCTCTATGCGCGCCAGCTCGCCAAGATGATGCCGGCGCGCGTGCGCCAGGTGATCACGCTCGGCAGCCCCTTCGCGGGCGATCCCCGTTCGACCAATGCCTGGCGCGTCTATGAATGGGCGAGCGGCCGGAAGTCCGACGAGGTCGATCCGCAGTTCGGCGGCGAGCTCGCCGTCCCGCCGCCGGTGCCGACCACCGCCGTCTTCAGCCGCACCGACGGCGTCTGCGCCTGGCAGGGCTGTATGGAGAAGACGGGCGCGCAGACCGAGAGCATCGAGGTCGAGAGCAGCCATTGCGGCATGGGCCATCATCCCGCAGCCGTCTATGCGGTCGCCGACCGCCTCGCGCAGAAGGAAGGCCAGTGGCGGCCGTTCGACCGCAGCGGCTGGCGCAGCATGATCTATCCCGATCCGCATCGGTAAGCGCGGCCTGCATGGTTCGAGACGCGCGGCTTTGCCGCGCTCCTCACCATGAGGACTGAGAGCTAGTGACGCCGCGCGAAAGCGATCAGACCTCATCCTGAGGAGGCGCGAAGCGCCGTCTCGAAGGATCGAGCCCGGCTCTCGCTTTGATTGTCGCCCCCGTCCATTGTCGCGCCCGCACCAAACGCGCTATGCCTCGCGCATGGCGCATCCATTGTCCCGCATCATCGACCAGCTCAAGCGTGAGCCGTCACGCACGGGCTCCATCGTCATCACCGTGTTTGGCGACGCCATCGTGCCGCGCGGCGGCTCGGTGTGGCTCGGCACGCTGTTGGAGTTCTTCGAGAGTCTGGACATCGATGCCGGCGTGGTGCGCACCGCGATGTCGCGCCTTGCTGCCGATGGCTGGCTGATGCGCGAAAAGGTTGGCCGTAACAGTTTTTATCGCCTGGCCGACAAGGGAAGTCAGACCTTCGAGGCCGCCACGCGCCACATCTACGATCCGCCATCGTCGGACTGGACCGGGCGCTTCGAGCTGCTCCTGATCGGCAACGGCGAGGATCGCGACGTCTCGCGCGAAGCGCTGCGCAACGCCGGCTTCGGCAGTCCGCTGCCCGGCGTGTGGGTCGCGCCATCAGGCGTGCCGGTGCCGGACGAGGCTGCCGGGGCGATCCGTCTCGAAGTCTCGGCTGAAGATGACAGCGGGCGCCGTCTGCTCAGCGCGAGCTGGCCGCTGGACCGCACCGCCGACGCCTATCTGAAGTTCATGAAGACGTTCGAGCCGCTCCGTGCCGCTATCGCGCGCGGTGCGGATCTGTCCGAGGCCGACGCCTTCACCGCGCGGATCCTGCTGATCCACTACTACCGCCGCGTCGTGTTGCGCGATCCGCTGCTGCCCGAGAGCCTGCTGCCCGGCGACTGGCCTGGCAGGGCAGCACGTGAAGTCTGCCGCGAGGTCTATCGCGCGCTGCTTGCGCCGTCGGAACAATGGCTTGATAGCCATGGAACCAATGAGAAGGGGCCACTGCCGCCGGCTCGAAAGCTCCTGGAGCGGAGGTTCGAGGTCTGATTTATATGTTACAGAAATATATTGCATGAAGTAATTTTTGTTATATATTGCCTCCCAATAAACGGGAGGATGCGCATGTATACCCAGGCGCTGAATACGGCCGAGACCGACGACCGCGGTCTCGAGGATGCGGCGAAGGCTGCGCAGTTCCAGGCCCGCATCGATGCCGAGGAGCGCATCGAGCCGAACGACTGGATGCCGGCGGCCTATCGCAAGACGCTCACCCGCCAGATCTCCCAGCACGCCCATTCCGAAATCGTTGGCATGCTGCCTGAGGGCAACTGGATCACGCGCGCGCCGACCTTGCGCCGCAAGGCGGCGCTGCTGGCCAAGGTGCAGGACGAGTGCGGCCACGGACTCTATCTCTACGCCGCCGCCGAAACGCTCGGCACCTCGCGCGAAGAGCTGGTCGACGCCATGCTTGCCGGCAAGGCCAAATATTCCTCGATCTTCAACTATCCGACGCTGACCTGGGCCGATATCGGCACCATCGGCTGGCTGGTCGACGGCGCCGCGATCATGAACCAGATCCCGCTGTGTCGTTGCTCCTACGGCCCGTACGCACGCGCGATGATCCGCGTCTGCAAGGAGGAATCGTTCCACCAGCGCCAGGGCTACGAGATCATGCTGACGCTGTGCCGCGGCTCGGATGAGCAGAAGGCGATGGCGCAGGATGCGCTGAACCGCTGGTGGTGGCCGGTGCTGATGATGTTCGGTCCGCCCGATGCGACGAGCCAGCACAGCGACACATCGACGAAGTGGAAGATCAAGCGCTTCTCCAATGACGAGCTGCGCCAGAAGTTCGTCGATGCCACCGTGCCGCAGGCGCAATATCTCGGCCTCACCATTCCCGATCCCGGCATGACGCAGGACGCCGAAGGCCACTGGCGCTACAGCGAGATCGACTGGACCGAATTCAAGCAGGTGCTGGCCGGTAACGGCCCCTGCAACCGCGATCGGCTCGCCGCGCGTCGCAAGGCGCACGATGAGGGCGCCTGGGTGCGTGAGGCGGCAGCTAGCTATGCCGCAAAGCGGGCGCGGCGTCAGACCGCACAAGCCGCGGAATAAGGAGATCACGATGGCCACGCCAAACACGCCGCTGTGGGAAGTCTTCATTCGCAGCCGCAACGGGCTCGCGCACAAGCATGTCGGCTCGCTGCATGCGAACGATGCCACCATGGCCCTGCAGGCCGCGCGCGACATTTACACCCGGCGCGGCGAGGGGCTGTCGATCTGGGTCGTGCCGTCGACCGCGATCACCGCGAGCGATCCGGCCGAGAAGGGCATGATGTTCGAGCCGGCGGAATCGAAGATCTACCGGCATCCGACGTTCTACGAGGTGCCGGAAGAAGTGGGGCACATGTGATGCTTGTGGCCAACATCCAGGTCGCGGAAACACCGCTGGTGCTCTACGCGCTGCGCCGCGCCGACGATGCGCTGATTATCGGTCATCGGTTGTCGGAATGGTGCGGACATGCGCCGATGCTGGAAGAGGACATGGCGCTCTCCAACATCGCGCTCGATCTCATCGGCCAGGCGCGTGAACTCTACACCTACGCAGCCAAAACCGAAGGCAAGGACAACAACGAGGACAAGCTCGCCTATTTGCGCGACGTCAGGCAGTACCGCAACCTGCTGCTGGTCGAACAGCCGAATGGCGACTTTGCCCAGACCCTGGTGCGGCAGTTCTTCTATTCTGCCTTCGCCGACCTCTATTGGCGCGCGATGATGAATTCGCGCGATACGACGCTCGCGGCCATTGCCGCCAAGTCCGAGAAGGAGACCGCTTATCATCTGCGCCACGCCTCCGAATGGATCATTCGGCTCGGCGATGGCACCGGTGAGAGTCACGCCAGGGCGCAGGCCGCGATCGATCACCTCTGGGCCTTCACCGGTGAGATGTTCGCCGTCGATGACGGAGAGCGCGCCCTGATCCATGCCGGTATCGCGATTGATCCCGGGACCTTGCGCGGTCGCTGGCTGAAGACGCTCTCCGATGTCGTCAGCGAAGCAACACTCACACTGCCGCAGAATGACTGGATGCAGCAGGGCGGCCGCGTGGGCCGCCACAGCGAGCATCTCGGTCATCTCCTGTCCGAGCTTCAGTCGATGCAGCGTACTTTTCCGGGGCTGACATGGTGACAGTGCTGGACCGCGACAGTGAGCTGCGCCGGCGCGCCTGGGACGCCGCGGCGGGCGTCGTTGACCCCGAAATCCCGGTGCTGACCATCGCCGATCTCGGCGTGCTGCGCGATGTCGTGCTCGACGGCGATCATGTCGAGGTCGCGATCACCCCGACCTATTCGGGCTGCCCGGCCATGAACATGATTGCGTTCGAAATCGAGCTTGCGTTGGAGCGCGCCGGTTTTCGCCAGCCAAAAGTCCGCACCGTGCTGTCGCCGGCCTGGACCACCGACTGGATGAGCGAGGAGGGCCGCCGCAAGCTGCACGCCTACGGCATCGCGCCACCGCAGGCGTCAAGCTCCCGCCGCGCGCTGTTCGGCGAGCAGGCCATCGCGTGCCCGAAATGCGGCTCTGACAAGACCGAGCTGCTGTCCGAATTCGGCTCGACCTCCTGCAAGGCGCTGTGGCGCTGCAAGGCCTGCCGCGAACCCTTCGATTATTTCAAGTGTCATTGATCATGTCCGCAGCCGCACCGCGCTTTCATCGCCTGACCGTCAACGACCTCCGCCGCGAGGCGGCCGATGCCGTATCGATGACCTTTGCGGTCCCCGGCGAACTCGCGGGCGACTACGCTTTCGCGCCCGGCCAGTACCTCACGCTCCGCACCATGCTCGATGGCGAGGAAGTCCGGCGCTCCTATTCGATCTGCTCGGGTCCTGACGATGGCGAGATCCGCATTGCCGTGAAGAAGATTGACGGCGGAGCATTTTCGAACTGGGCGGCGGATGAACTCAAATGCGGCGACGAGCTCGACGTCATGACGCCGACCGGGCGCTTCGGCGTGATCCCGCCGGCAGATAGCGGACGCATCCATGTCGGCTTTGCCGCGGGCTCCGGCATCACACCGATCCTGTCGATCGTCAAGGGCGTGCTTGCGCGCGAGCCGCACAGCCGCTTCTTCCTGTTCTACGGCAACCGCGCCACCGACAACATCATGTTCCTGGAGGCACTCGAGGAGCTGAAGGACCGCTTCATCGATCGCCTCTCGATCTTCCACGTCATCTCCGGCGAGGAGCAGGACATCCCGATCCTGCATGGCCGGCTGGACGGCAATAAGGTGAGAGTGCTGCTGCGTTCCCTGGTGCCGGCCGCGAGTGTCGATCATGTCTTCATCTGTGGTCCCCTTGGCATGAGCGAGGAGATCGAGGTGACTTGCAGGGATCTCGGCATCGCGGAAGAGCGCATCCACGTCGAGCGCTTCGTCTCCGAATTCGGCGGCAAACCGCGACCGAAGAAGATCGTTGCACCCGACGCGCCGCCGAAGGCGATCGCCTCGCTGATCATCGACGGCAAGCGCCGCGACGTGCCGGTTGCCGAGGACGAGGCGATCCTCGATGCCGCGCTGCGCGCCGGCGTCGATCTGCCCTTCGCCTGCAAGGGTGGCATGTGCTCGACCTGCCGCGCCAAGCTGGTCGAGGGCGAGGCGCCGATGGACATCAACTATTCACTGGAGCCCTGGGAATTGAAGGCCGGCTTCGTCCTGACCTGCCAGGCCAAGCCGTCGTCGGAGCGGGTCGTGGTCGATTACGATCACGTTTGACAGTTATGGCCGGGCAGCAGAGCATTGTGGCCAAACATTTGGCCGGGAGAAGCGCGTGAACGTCAAAGCCAACCTGTCGCCCGAGGATATTGCCCGCGCCTGCGCCGACGCGATGTGGGCCGAGGATGATGCCTCCAAGGGTCTCGGCATGGAGATCGTCGAGATTGGTCCGGGCTTTGCGACGCTGGCGATGAATGTGCGGCCGGAGATGGTCAACGGCCAGCGCATCGCCCATGGCGGCTTCATCTTCACGCTCGCCGATTCCGCCTTCGCGTTTGCCTGCAATTCGCACAATGAACGTGTCGTGGCGGCACAGGGCCAGATCACCTTCATCAAGCCGGGCAAGCTTGGTGACCGCCTCGTTGCAAGGGCGCGCGAGGTCAGCCGTGGCGGACGCTCAGGCATCTACGACGTGCGCGTGACAGCCGGCGACACCGTCATCGCGGAATTCCGGGGGCATTCGCGTGTCATTCCCGGCACGTGGCTGCCGACGCAAGATCAATAAAAAGAACCAACCAATAAAAAGAACCAACCAATGTGGGGAAACGAGGATGGCTCTGACGAGGCTCAAGGAAGGTGGCAACGCCTATCGTGCCGAGATGGACGCGCATGAGCGCGCCTCACGTGACGAGATCATGGTGCTGCAAAAGCAGCGGCTGGCCTGGTCGCTGAAGCACGCCTACGACAACGTCGCGCATTACCGCCAGGCCTTCGACAAGGCCGGCGTGCATCCGTCCGACTTTCGCGAACTCTCCGATCTCGCGAAATTCCCGTTCACCGTGAAGACGGATCTGCGCGACAATTATCCCTTCAACATGTTCGCCGTGCCGCGCGAAAAGCTGGTGCGCGTGCATGCGTCGTCCGGCACCACGGGCAAGCCGATCGTGGTGGGCTATACGCAACGCGACATCGACACCTGGTCGGAGGTGATGGCACGCTCGATTCGCGCCGCCGGCGGCCGCACGGGCATGATCATCCACAACGCCTATGGTTATGGCCTGTTTACCGGCGGATTGGGCGTGCACTACGGCGCCGAAAAACTTGGTTGCACCGTGGTGCCGATCTCCGGCGGCATGACCGAGCGGCAGGTGCAGCTCATCAACGACTTCCGACCCGACATCATCACGGTGACGCCGAGCTACATGCTGGCGATCCTCGACGAGTTCAAGCGCCAGAAGCTCGACCCGCGCCAGTGCTCGCTCAAGGTCGGAATCTTCGGCGCCGAGCCCTGGACCAACGCGATGCGCGGCGAGATCGAGGACGCCTTCGACATGGACGCGACCGACATCTATGGCCTCTCGGAGGTGATCGGTCCAGGCGTTGCGCAGGAATGCATCGAGACCAAGGACGGCCTGCACATCTGGGAGGACCATTTTTATCCCGAGGTGATCGACCCGGAGACTGGCGCAGTGCTGCCGGACGGCGAGAAGGGTGAGCTGGTCTTCACCTCGCTGACCAAGGAAGCCTTCCCGGTGATCCGCTATCGCACCCGTGACCTGACGCGGCTGCTGCCGGGCACGGCGCGGCCGGGCATGCGGCGGATGGAGAAGGTGACGGGCCGCTCCGACGACATGATCATCCTGCGCGGCGTCAATCTGTTCCCGACCCAGATCGAGGAGGTGTTGCTTGCGACCGACTGGTGCGGCGGGCATTTCATTCTTGAACTCACCCGCGAAGGCCGCATGGACGAGCTGACCATCATTGCCGAGGCGCGGCCGGAAAGCTGGGACGGCCGGGGGTTGGTCGATCATGCCGATCGCATTTCGACCCACATCAAGAACACGATCGGGGTCAGCTCCAACGTGCGGGTGGTCGCGCCGGCCACGTTGGAGCGCTCGCTCGGCAAAGCCAAACGCCTCTACGACAAGCGGCCGAAGGATTAGCCGTCGCTCCTCATGGTGAGGAGCGCCAAAGGCGCGCCTCGAACCATGAAGGCCTGGATGCTGCAGCGCGGGCCCACATCCTTCGAGACGCCGCTCGCGCGGCTCCTCAGGATGAGGGGAGGCGGTTGACTTGACCGGTCCCAAAGGCGACAAGGCCCGCGAGAAATCGTGGGTCTTTCGATGTCATCAGCCGATCGCAAAACCGTCGAAGCGCACTGCGTCCGCCTCGATGCCAAGGCCGATAATGCTGCGGCGATCGCGCCGCTGATCGAGCGTCATATGCTCACGCGCGGTCCGAAGGACCTCCTGATCGAGATCAAGGCCGCCGCCGTCAACCCCTCCGATGTGAAGGCCGCGACCGGGCTGATGCCCTATGCGGTCTTCCCCCGCACGCCCGGCCGCGATTATGCCGGCGTGGTGATTGACGGGCCGGCCGATACGATCGGCCGCGAGGTGTTCGGCTCCTCCGGCGATCTCGGCATCCGCCGCGACGGCACCCATGCCAGCCATCTCGTCGTCGAAGCCGACGCCGTGGTGGAGAAGCCGAAGACGGTGTCCTGGGAGGAGGCCGCCGGCGTCGGCGTGCCCTTCGTCACCGCGATGGAAGGCTTTCGCCGCGCCGGCGTTCCAAAGCCCGGCGAAACCGTGCTGGTGTTCGGCGTCAACGGCAAGGTCGGTCAGGCCGCGGTCCAGATCGCGACGTGGCAGGGCGCGCGCGTCATCGGCGTGGTGCGCAAGGCGGAAGCCTATGAGGGCCATGCCAACGCAGCCATCGAGGTGATTGACGCCTCGGCGACCGATGCCGCCACGCGCGTGCGCGAACTGACCGGCGGCAAGGGGGCCGACATCGTCTTCAACACGGTCGGCGATCCCTATTTCCAGGCCGCGCACAAATCGCTCGGATTGCGCGGCCGCCAGATCCTGATCGCCGCGATCGACCGCATCGTGCAGTTCAACATCCTCGAATTCTACCGCGGGCAACACACCTATGTCGGCATCGACACGCTCGGGCTGTCCTCGGCCGCGACCGGCGCGGTGCTGCGCGACCTCGGCCCCGGCTTTGCGAGCGGGCACCTGAAACCGTTTCCGATCAAGGCGAATGCCGTCTATCCGCTGGAGCGCGCCAAGGAGGCCTATGTCGCGGTCGCCGGTTCGTCGCGGGATCGCGTGATCCTGAAGCCTTGATCATGGACTCGTCCATCCAACTCGTCATCCTTGCCGGCCTCGTCATCGGGCTCATCTATGGCGCCGTGGGCCTGCTCAGCGGCTTCTGCCTGATGAGCAGCATGCGCGGCTGGCTGGTCGAAGGAGACGGGCGGCTGGTGCGAACCTTTGCGATGGCGATTGCTGTTGCGGTTGCTGCGAGCCAATTCCTTGCCGGTAGCGGCATGGTCGATCTCGGCAAGTCGATCTATCTGCAACAATCCTTTTCAGTGCCGGTGCTGTTCCTCGGCGGCCTGTTGTTCGGCTACGGCATGGTGTTGTCGAACGGCTGCGGCTCGCGGGCGCTGGTGCTGCTCGGCCGCGGCAATCTCCGCTCTTTCGTCGTCGTGATCGTGCTCGCCATCGCCGCGCAGATGACGCTCAAGGGCCTGATCGCGCCGGCGCGCATCGCGCTGCTTCAGGCCTCGCAAACGACCGTCAACGCCAATTCGCTGCCGTCACTGTTGGCGACATTCGGCCCCGGCGAAGCGGCATCGCGCGCGCTGGGCGCTGCCGTAATCGTCGTTGCGCTGATCCTGTTTGCGTTCGCGCACCCGGCGTTCCGGCGTTCGCCCGGCCAGATTGCAGCCGGTGTCGTCGTTGGCCTCCTGGTCGCCAGCGGCTGGTTCGTCACCGGCTATCTCGGCGCCGACGATTTCAATCCGGTCCCGGTGACCTCGCTCACCTTCGTCGCGCCGATTGCCGATAGCCTGCAATACGCCATGCTCTCGACCGGTCTGACGCTCAACTTCGGCATTGCTACCGTGGCCGGCGTTCTCGCCGGCAGCCTTGTCACCGCGCTCGCCACAGGCCGTTTCCACCTCGAAGGTTATTCCTCGCCGCGCCACATGCTGCGGTCTGCCGGCGGCGCCGCGCTGATGGGGATCGGCGGCGTGATGGCGTTCGGCTGCTCGATCGGGCAGGGGCTCACCGGCGTATCGACGCTCGCTCTGGGCTCGTTCGTCGCGGTCGCCGGCATCCTGCTCGGCACGACGGCCGGCCTGCGCGGCGCACTGCGGGTTCAGCCGCTCGCGGTGGCCTGACCGCGCAGCAGCCGGTCGCCCAGCGTCGCAAGACCGATGCCGGTGACGATCAGTCCGGCCGCGACGGCAAGGCTCATGTCGATCGGCTCGCCCAGCAGGATCGCCGCGCTGGCGATGCCAACGAGCGGCGTCCCGGTGGTGCCGAGCGACGTCGTCAGGGCCGAGATGCTCTTGTTGACCATCGACATCGCCCAATAGGCCAGCGCCGTTCCGATCAGGCCGGAATACAGGAAAAGCAGCACGAGCTTCCACGACCATTCCGCGTGCGGCGGGCCCTCCATGATAACAGCCGATCCCGTCAGTACGATCGTCGCCACGAGCACCTGCCAGAGCAGGAGCTGGAGCGGCGATGCAATCCAGCGATGCGCGCTCATATAGATGATGTTCGCGGCCCAGGACATCGCGGCCAGGACGACCATGCCGGCCCCGAGCAGGACGTTGGTATTGGTCCAATCGATCGACGTGGGGTTCAGGATCACGGCAAGGCCGATCAGCCCGAGCAAGGCGCCGGCGAGCTTGGGCGCCGTCAGCGTATCCTTCCCCAGCAAGGGCGCGGCGATCGCGACCCAGAGCGGCGTGGTGTAGCCGAGCACGATCGCCTTGCTTGCGGGCAGGAAGCGCACACCGGCCGCAACCAGAACCGAGAACACCGTCATGTGCAGCAGCGCGACGCTGAGGATCACCGGAATGTCGCGCCGCTCCGGGATCATCAGATTGTTGCTCAGCCCGAGGATCACGAACAATCCGGCCAGCGCGATCCAGCTCCGGATCGCCGAAGTCCATAGTGGCGGAAGGAACTGGACGAGTTGCTTCGTCACCGACCAGTTCACGCCCCAGGCCAGCACGACGATCAGGAACAGGCCGACGGCCGCGCGGGAGGAGAGGGAGTTCATCGCAAAATCCTTGAAGCAGTCCAGTCCGGCGGATAGCATCCGGAGTGGCACCTGAAAAAGTGCCAGATCGGAAAGGAATAAGGTGCCAGTTTCGGAAGGTGTGATCTCCGCCCTGATCGAGCTGAAGCGGACCGACGACGAGGGGCTGACGGCGCAGCTGACGAGCCAGCTGCGAAACCTGATCGCGACCGGTCGGCTCGGCAAAGGCCGCGCGCTGCCGTCGAGCCGCCGGCTCGCGAGCGACCTCGGCGTCTCGCGCAACACCGTTACTTATGCCTTCGAGCAGCTCGCCGCCGAGGGATATCTCGAGGCGTCGCACGGTCGTCGTCCCATGGTCACGGTCGACGGCGGCCGTAACGAAGGGACGGGCGCGGTCGCACCGAGCGTCCGCTCGGGCAAGCCGCGGCTCTCGCCCTGGGCGTCGAAGCTCAAGCAGACCGACTGGCCGATGTCCTATCAGGCGCCGCTAAAACCCCTGCGTCCGGGGCATGGAGATGCGCGGGAGTTTCCACACGAAGTGTGGGCCCGCTGCCTGCGCCGCAGCGCGGTGCGCGCAGCCAAGCGTGAGCTTGGACCGGTCAACCGGACGCGCCTGCGCCGGGCGCTGGCGCATTATCTGGCCGCCAGCAGGGGCGTCCGCGCCGCCGCGGACCAGATCCTGATCCTGCCGAGCGCGCAGGCCGCGCTGACCCTGATTGCGGCTGCGCTCATCACGCCCGGCGACGATGTCTGGGTCGAGGACCCCGGCTATCCCGGCGCTGCGGCGGCCTTCCGCGCCTCCGGCGCGCGCGTGATGGGGATGAAGCTGGATGAGCAGGGCATGCAGCGGATGCCGGGCATGACCGCGCCAAAGCTCATCTTCATGACGCCCTCGCATCAGCATCCGACCGGGCGGCTGATGTCGCTCGCGCGCCGCACCGAATTCCTGGGCATGAGCAGGCCAGGCGAGACCTGGATCGTCGAAGACGATTACGACGGCGAATTCCACTATGACAGCCGGCCGGTGCCGGCCTTGCAGGGGTTAGACGCCCATGGCCGCGTGTTCTATGTCGGAACGTTTTCGAAGGCGATGACGTCGGATATCCGGCTCGGCTATGTCGTCGCGCCACCAGGGCTGGTCGGCACCCTCGAGATCGCACAGCGGCACATCGGGCTGATCGCCTCCAGCCACATCCAGGAAGCGCTGGCGGAGTTCATCGCCGACGGGCATTTTCTCGCGCATCTGCGCCGGATGCGGCGGCTCTATCACGCGCGCCGCGATCACCTCGTCGAGGGACTGGAGTGCCATCTGGGCGAAGTTCTGTCCGCCGAAGTGCCGTCGGGCGGCATCCAGCTGGTCGCCCGCCTCAAGCGCGGTCGCGCCGATCAGGCGGCGGTACAACGGCTGGTCGAGGCAGGCGTCGAAACGCGGGCCCTGTCCAGCCTGGCGCTCGGCCGTCCACGCGACCATGGCCTGCTGCTCGGCTTCGCGGCCTGGCGCGAGAATGAGATCAGCGCGGCGGTGCGGACGATGGCGTCGTGCTTCTAGAGCATGATCCGGAAAAGTGTGAAGCGGTTTTCTGAAAAGATCATGCTTAAACAATAACGCGCTAGTCCACGGCCTTCGTCACGATGCGGATCTCCGAGGTCAGCGTCCGGTGCACCGGACATTTGTCGGCGATCTCCATCAACTTCTTGCGCTGCTCCGCGTCGAGCGCGCCGTCGATCGCGATGTCGCGCTCGATCTGGTCGAGCATGCCATCGCGCGTCTCGCACTCCGCGCAGTCCTTGGCGTAGATTTTCGAATGCTTCAGCGTGACCGTGACGCGATCGAGCGGCAGCGATTTGCGATCGGCATAGAGGCGCATGGTCATGGAGGTGCAGGCACCCAGCCCGGCGAGCAGGAAGTCGTAAGGGCCGGGGCCGGCATCCTCGCCGCCGGCCGCGACCGGCTCGTCAGCCACCAGGTGATGCGGGCCGACGGTGATGGCCTGGTTGAACTTGCTCTTGCGGGTTTCCTGCACCACCACTTTGCGCGGCTCTTCCGCGAGATCCATCGCCTTCGCGGGCTTCGCGGTGTCGATGTAGCGGCTGGCCCAGGCCGCGATCACGTCGGCCGCGTAGAGGGCGTCGGCCGGCTTGGTCAGGAGATGATCGGCGTGGTCGAGCGAGACGAAGCTCTTGGGGTGTCTTGCCGCAACGAAAATCTTGGTCGCATTGTCGATGCCGACGGTGTCGTCGACAGGTGACTGCATCACCAGCAGCGCCTTGTGCAGGCCGGTGATGTCCTTCATCAGTTCTTGCTCGGCGATGTCGTCGAGGAATTCGCGCTTGATCCGGAACGGGCGCCCCGCGAGCGAGACCTCGACTTCGCCCTGCGCGCGGATGCTGTCGAGATGCTCGCTGAACAGACCGGTGACGTGAGCGGGATCGGACGGCGCCGCGATGGTCACGACAGCCTTGGCTTCCGGAATCCTTCCGGCCGCGGCGAGGATCGCGGCACCGCCGAGGCTGTGGCCGATCAGGATCGATGGCGCCGTGCGGAGCTGGCGCAGATGATCGGCGGCGCGCACGAGGTCGGCGACGTTGGAGGTGAACGTCGAATTGGCAAAATCGCCTTCGCTGGAGCCGAGCCCGGTGAAGTCGAAGCGCAGCACCGCAATGCCCGTGGCGGCGAGCGCGACCGAGATGCGTTTTGCTGCCAGCGTGTCCTTGCCGCAGGTGAAGCAGTGCGCGAACAGCGCGTAGGCCGCGGGCTCGCCATCGGGCAGTTCCAGCGCGGCGGCTAGTTGATGGCCACCTTCGCCGGTGAATTGAAAGCGTTCGGTCGGCATGGGTTTCCCCCGTCCTTGCTTGAACTTAATCGCTTGAATAACGCTGCTCGGCCCAGGGATCGCCGCGGTTATGATAGCCGCGGACTTCCCAGAAGCCCGGCGCGTCCTCGGTCAGGAACTCGATGGCCTGGAGCCATTTGGCGCTCTTCCAGAAATACAGATGCGGCACGACGAGCCGTACCGGGCCGCCGTGCTCTTCGGTCAGCGGCTGACCCGACCAGCTGTGGGCGAGCAGCGCGTCTTCGGCGGCAAAGTCTTCCAGCGTCAGGTTGGTGGTGTAGCCGTCATGGGAATGCAAGACAACGAAGCGCGCGTCCTCGCGCGGCCGGCAGGCTGCCAGCAGTTCGCGCGTGGCGAGCCCTTCCCATTGATTGTCGTAGCGCGACCAGGTCGTCACGCAGTGAATGTCGGAGGTGAACTGCGCCTGCTTCTGCGCTGCGAATTCGGCAAACGTCCAGAATACGGGGGTCTCGATCGCACCGTAGACGTCGAGCCGCCAGCGCTCGCGCGAAACCGGCGGCACGACTCCGAGATCGAGCACCGGCCAGTCCTTGGTGAGATGCTGGCCCGGCGGCAGCCGCTGATCCTCCGGTCGCGTAACGCGGCCGGTGAGGAAGCGGCCTTCGCGCGCCCATTTCTCCTTGGTGCGCGTCAGCTTGCTGTCGGGCGGCTCGTTGTCGTCGGCCATGAGCTACTCGTGGCGGTGCATCGCGGAGGCGTGCTTGGTGTCACGCATGGTGGAATAGATGATCAGCGACAAACAGATGACGCCGGCGAGATAGTAGTAGAACCACTCCTCATGCCCGATGCTCTTGAAATAGAGCGCGATCGCCGGCGCCGTACCGCCGAAGATCGAGACCGTGATGGCGTAGGGCAGGCCGACACCGAGGGCGCGGACATTGGTCGGGAACAGCTCGGCCTTCACCACGGCGTTGATCGAGGTGTAACCGGCGACGAACAACCAGGCGCAGCAGATCAGGATGAAGGCCATGAAAGGCGACTTGGTCTCCTTCAGCGTCATCAGCAGCGGCACGGTCGCGAGCGTACCCGCGACGCCGAAGAAGATCAGCAATGGCTTGCGCCCGATCTTGTCGGAGATCGCGCCGTAGATCGGCTGCAGGATCGTCGCGAAGATCAGCGTGCCGAAAATCACGAAAGTGGTCTGGTCCTCGGTCAGGCCGACCGAGAGCTTGACGAACGTCTGCATGTAGGTGGTGAAGGTGTAGAACGCCGCGGTGCCGCCGGCCGTGAGGCCCACTACCAGCAGCAACTCGCGCGGGTAGCGTAGCAGATTGGCCAGCGAGCCGGTCGGCTTCACCACCTTCTTGGCTTCCTCGAAGGCCTCAGTCTCGTGCAGATTGCGCCGCATCACCGCGGCAAAGATCGCCAGCGCCGCGCCGATCGCAAACGGGATGCGCCAGCCCCAGGCCCTCAGCTCCTCCGGCGTGAGGAAGACCTTTTGCAGGAGCAGCAGCACGATGATCGCGGTGAGCTGGCCGCCGATCAACGTGACGTATTGAAAGCTCGAATAGAAGCCGCGATGCTTGGGATCGGCAACCTCGCTGAGATAGGTTGCGCTGGCACCATATTCGCCGCCGAGGCTCAGGCCTTCGATGACGCGGGCGAGCGCCAGGATCACCGGCGCGGCGAAACCGATGGTCGCATAGGTCGGCGTCAGCGCGATGATCAGCGAGCCGAAGCACATGAAGACGACGGATAACGTCAGCGAGATACGCCGGCCGAAATGATCCGCGATGTAGCCGAACAGCCAGCCGCCCAAGGGGCGCATCAGGAAGGTCGCCGCGAACACCACGGCGACGTTCAATTGCTGGACGACGGGGTCGTTGCCGGGGAAGAAGGCCGGAGCGAAATAGAGCGCGAACGCCGTATAGGCGTAAAAATCGTACCACTCGACGAGATTGCCGATCGAGCCGATGAAGATCGCCTTGATCCGCCGTTTGGCGTCGGCGATGTCGATGTCGATATCGATGTGATCAGAGGCCGGTAGGGTTGCTTGCTCTGTCACGTCCGGCCTCTCTCCGTTGGTCTTGGAAAGGCCTACATCGCCTTTCCGAACAGAAATGGCAACTGGCGGGGGCCTCTCACCGTGCCCTGTGACCAGGTCACCGTGCCTGCCGGATCGAGGGAGAAGTCCGGGATCCGCTTCAGCCATTCCTCCAGCGCAACCTGCATCTCCATGCGTGCAAGGTTGGAACCGACGCAGCGGTGGATGCCGAGGCCGAAGGCGGCATGGCGATTCTCCCGGCGGTCGATCACGACTTTGTCAGCGTCCGGAAACATCTTGGGGTCGCGGTTGGCGGCCGGGAACGACAGCAGCACCATGTTGCCCGCCTTGACCGGGCAGCCCGAGATCGTGGTCTCCTTGACCACCTCGCGGGCCATGGTCACCGGCGAATAGGCCCGCAGCAGCTCCTCCACGGCGATCGGGATCAGCCCGGGCTCGGCGATCAGCCGTTCGCGGTCGGCCGGCGTCCGGGCGAGATGCCAGAGCGAGGAGCCGATCGCACTCCAGGTGGTGTCGATGCCGGCGATCAGGAGCAGCCGCAGCGAACCCAGCACATGGGACTCTTCCAGCGGCTGGCCTTCCTTGTCCTTGGCGTTCATCAAATAGGAAATCAGGTCGTCGGTCGGCTTCGATCTGCGCTCCTCGATATGCGTCCTGAAATAGGCGCTCATCTCCTGCACGGCCTGGAGCAGCTTGTTCTCGTCCTTGATGCCGAGCTCGAGGATCATGTGGATCCAGTCGATGAACAGATCGCTGTCGCTCTCGGGAATGCCGAGCATATGGGCGATGGCCTGAACCGGGATATATTTGCTGTAGCGCGCTGCGGCATCGACCTTGCCATCGGCGATGAACCCGTCGATCAGCTCGTTGCAGATCGCGCGCATCCGCGGTTCCAGCTTCTTCATCGCGTCCGGCGTGAAAGGCGGCAACAGCAATTGCTTGGCTGGCTTGTGCACGGGCGGGTCGGAGGTGATCGGCGGAGCGGCGTTCCTGGCGACTTCGGGCCGAACGTCACGGACGATGATGCGGCGCGAGGAGAAATGCTCGGTGTCGTTGGCGATCTCGCGCACCGCCTCATAAGTCGTCGGCATGTAGCAGCCGAGGAAGCGCTTTGTATGCACCACCGGGCTCGCGGAGCGAAGCTCCTCCCAGATCGAGAACGGATCCTCCGTCCATTGCGGATCGGTGTGGTCGAAATCGTTGACCCAGTCGGTGACGGGCGGGTGGGCGACAGGCTGGCTGACGTCGGACATGGCAGGAAATCCCTCAGGGCTCGTGTTCGCTAAAAGCACGCAAGCGGGCAGGGGCCGCGCTACTCCTCGATCACATCGATTGCGATTTCCGGGCAATTGGATTTGGCAAGCCAAGCCTTGTCTTCGAGGCCGGGCGGCACGGTGCCGTCCCCGGCCTCATGGGCGTTGCCGTATTCGTCGAGCTCGAACAGCTCCGGCGCGAGCGCCTTGCAGCGCGCGTGGCCCTGGCATTTATCGGGATCGACGTGAACCCTCAGTCGCTCTGTCATGGCGGCTTCCTCGGTCGTGTGCGCGGGACGAAGGCCGCGCGTTCCTCATGTCAATTTTATCGGCGGCATTTGTCGCCGCTTTAAGTTATATCCTATTACATTCGCGGCGGGCTTCCCCTGTCAAGGGCAAACTTATAGGCTTGACGCAACATGCGTTCACAACTCGTCCGTAAGCCGGAGAATACCTACCACCATGGCGATCTCCGTGACGCCTTGATCAAGGCTGCGCTGCGCGAGGCGGAGCAGGGCGGTGCCGAGGCGATCAGCATCAAGGCGCTTGCCAAACAGCTCGGCGTCTCGCAGCCGGCGCCGTATCGGCATTTTGCCGACCGTGATGCGCTGCTAACTGCGGTGACGGCGGAGGCGTTCCGGCAGCTCAGTGCACTTCTGCGCGAGGCGATGGCGAAGCCGTCGAAGCAATCGAAACTGTCGCGGCTGGCGCAGGCGACGCTCGATTTCGGTCTGCGCCGCAACGGCATCTATCGCCTGATGTTCGCTTCCCGCACCGTGTCATGCGCGGCGAAGGGCAGCGAGCTGCACGACGCCACGCGCGAGACTTTTGCGCTGGTGATCGAAGCCCTCGAGGCACCGGCGGTCGGCTTCTTGCGCGAACGGCAAGCCCTCAAGATCTGGGCGGCGTTGCATGGCGTCGTGATGCTGGCCGAGCAGGGCCTGTTCACCGGCGAGGCCGCGCATGCCACGCGCGAGGAACTGGTCGAGGACTTTGTGAACGAAACGAAGGCCGCGCTTGCTGCTGCGATCAAGGATGCGCGTCGTCGGAAAAAGGCCGGCGCCTAGGCCTTCGCTTTCAGCAGCCTCATCAACTTGTCGACCGCGCTGTCCGGGGTCGTCACGACCGGGCGGCCGGTGGCTTCGGCGACCAGCGGAGCGGTTGCCGCGATGCTGAATTGCGCGAGCGCAATGACGTCGCAATCGCGCAAGTCCTTTGAAGCCTCGACAATCAGCCTGTCGTGCGTGGCGCGATCGCCGCGATCGAGCGCCGCCAGCGCGCCCTCAGCGAGTTTCGGCACGACCTGGGCGGAGGCCGGAAACTCCGGTGGCATCGAGGCCAGTGTCGGCGGGAAGGTCGAGAGCAGGCCAATGCGCTTGCCCATGGTCACGGCCTGCTCGATCATCGCCTCGTTCGGCTTCAGCACGGGCATCGGCGCATGTGCGCGCGCGACGGCCTTGATGCAGGGGCCGAAGGCCGAGCAGGTGAACAGGATTCCGTTCGCTCCCGTAGCTGCCGCATAGTCGCCGAGCGCGAGGAAGCGCTCGGTCATGGCATCGTTGAGCACGCCGTCGCGGGCCAGATCCGCCGACAGGCTGTCGTCGAGCAGGTTCATCAGCCGCGCCTCCGGCCACGCCTTCGCGAACGCGGCCTCGATCGGCGCGATGGAATGCTTGAGGGCGTGGATCAGGGCGATGCGCATCGGTGTCTCTTCTCCCTCTCCCCGTTCTTACGGGGAGAGGGGCGGGGTGAGGGGCTCTATCCACGTTGAAGGTGAGGGATGAATTCGCGGAGGCTCCCCCTCACCCGACCGCTGCGCGGTCGACCTCTCCCCGCAGGCGGGGAGAGGTGAAGCACCGTTTACTTAAACGGCACCGCGTACATCAAGCCGCCCTTGCTCCAGAGGCCGTTGAGGCCGCGGTCGAGCTTGAGCGGGCTCGCCTTGCCGACATTGCGCTCGTAGATCTCGCCGTAATTGCCGGTGGCCTTGATCACCGTCACCAGCCATTTGTTGTCGAGACCGAGCCGCGAGCCGAGGTCGCCGGAGGCACCCAGCAGGCGCTGGACCGCCGGCGTCTGTGACTTCGCCATCTCGTCGACATTGCCTTGCGTGACACCGAGTTCCTCGGCCTCGATCAGGCCGTAATGCAACCAGGTGATGATGTCGCTCCAGACTTCGTCACCGTTGCGGGTGAACGGCCCGAGCGGCTCCTTGCTGATGGTCTGCGGCAGCACGACGTAGTCGGCCGGATTCGGCGCCGCGGTCGTCACGGCGCCGGCGAGCGCGGAGGCATCCTGGGTCATGGCATCGCAGCGGCCGCCGAAGAAGGTCTGGTACATGGTGTCGACACGGTCGAATACCAGTGGCTTCCAGTCGATGCCGTTAGCGCGGCCGTAATCGCCGAGCGTGACCTCATGCGTGGTGCCCTGCGCGACGCAGACAGTCGCACCCTTCAAATCCTTGATCTCCTTCACGCCGAGGTCCTTCTTCACGACAAAGCCCTGGCCGTCGTAGAAGTTGACCGGACCCTGGCGGAGGCCCAGCGTCACGCCACGCAGATAGGTCTGGGTCGAGTTGCGGTAGAGTACGTCGATCTCGCCCGATTGCAGCGCGGTGAAGCGGTTCTGCGCGGTCAGCGAGACGTAGCGCACCTTGCTGGCGTCGCCGAGCACGCCGGCCGCGAGCGCGCGGCAATAATCGACGTCGAGACCCTTGTAATTGCCCTGCGAGTCCGGCGCGGAGAAACCGGCAAAGCCGGCGCTGACGCCGCAGATCAGCGTGCCGCGGCTCTTCACCGTGTCGAGCGTCGCCGCCGACGCGGCAACCGTCGATGCCGCGAGCATGCCGGCTACGATAACCACTTTCCTCATCATATGACTCTCCCCTCAGTGATTGACACTACGCAACACGTTGTCGACGGCGGTGCCGAGCTTGTCGACGATCAGATCGATCTCGGCAGCCGAAGCGATATAGGGCGGCGCCAGCAGCACATGGTCGCCACGGACGCCGTCCACGGTACCGCCACCGGGATAGCAGCTGAGCCCGTTGGCGAAGGCTTCCGCCTTGATCTTCTGGTTCAGCTTGAGCGCCGGATCGAACGAGGTGCGTCCGGCGCGATCGGCGACGAGCTCGATCGCCCAGAACAGGCCGCGGCCCCTGATATCGCCGACATGGCGGTGATTGCCGAAGCGCTCGGTCAGCCGCTGCTCGAGCTGTTTGCCGCGCTCCTTGACGCGGTCGAGCAGGCGGTCCTCGCGGATCACATCCTGCACCGCGAGCGCGGCCGCGCAGGCGAGGGGATGCGCCAGATAGGTGTGGCCATGCTGGAACGCGCCGGAGCCCGCGCGGATGGTGTCGATGATCTTGCCGCTCGCGAGCATCGCGCCGATCGGCTGGTAGCCGCCGCCGAGGCCCTTTGCGATCGCCTGGATATCAGGAGCAATGCCCTCCTGCTCCCAGGCGTGCGTCGTGCCGGTGCGGCCCATGCCGCTCATGACTTCGTCGAGGATGAGGAGGGCGCCATGCCGGTCGCAGATCTCACGCACCGCCTTGAAGTAGCCGTCCGGTGCCGTCACCGCACCGGCGGTGGCGCCGACAACAGGCTCTGCGAGGAACGCCGCAACGGTGTCCGGTCCAAGCCGCTGAAACTCGGCTTCGAGCTCCGCGGCCAGTCGCGCCACGAACTGCGCATCGGATTCGCCCTCGTGCTTCTCGTGATAGGCAAAGGCCGGCGTCACATGGCTGAAGGCGCCGGACAGCAGGGGCGCATAGGGCGCGCGCCGCCAGGCATTGCCACCGGCGGCGAGCGCGCCGAGCGTGTTGCCGTGATAGCTCTGCCGCCGCGCAATGAAGTGCTGCCGCTGCGGCTCGCCGCCTTCGATGAAATATTGCCGCGCCAGCTTGATGCTGGCTTCGATCGCCTCCGATCCGCCGCTGACGAAATAGGCGTAGGCGAGACCGCCGGGTTCATGCCCGACCAGCGTCTCGGCCAGCACCTCGGCCGGCTCGGAGGAGAAGAAGGCGGTGTGCGCATAGGCCAGCGTCGAGGCTTGTTTTGTCATCGCCGCGATCACGCGCGGATGCTGATGGCCGAGGCAGGAGACGGCTGCGCCGCCGGAGGCGTCGATCACGCGCCGCCCGCCCTCGGCGAAAAGATAGACGCCTTCGCCGCCGATCGCCTTGGGCGGCGTTTCGCGCAACGAACGGTGCAGCACGCGGCTGGTGCGAGCGGCCATGGGTCAACCTTTCTCTGGGACGTAAGTGGAGGCCGCGGCGAGCCGCGCCTCGGTGGTTTCCAGGCGCTTCTTGGCGGCCGTGCCACCGAGCGAGAATGTGACCGCCGCGAGCGATTGCGCAATCGCGATGGCACCCGTGAGACTCGGGAAGAAGCCGGGGGACGAGGCCGCCTCGAACAGCAGCACGTGGTCGGCGCCTTCGGCCATCGGCGCCGAGAGGCTGTCCGCGATCGCGATCAGCGCTGCGCCGGCACGATGGGCGGCCTGCGCAACACGGACGCTCGCATGCGTGTAGGGCAGGAAGCCGATGACGATGACGGCTTCGCCGGGACGAAAGGCGCCGAGATCGAGATCGTCGGGGCCGGATGCACCGACGAGTTGCACCTGTTCGGGACGGAACAGCCGGAGCTCGTAGTTCAAGAGCTCCGCGACGCCCCGGCAGCTTCGGTAGCCGGCAATCCAGATCCGCTTGGCGTCGTGCAGCGCGCGGGCTGCATCCGCAATCGGCTGGGCCGGAATGCGCAGAAGGCCGGCGCCCTCGGCCTCGAGCTTGTCGGTGACGAGCGCGACATCGGCGTTCGGGCCGTGACGGCGGCTCTTGGCGCGGCCGGAGAAAGGTGAGATCTGCGATGGCCGCCGCGCTTCGGTGAGCGCCGCGCGCAACTGGTCCCAGCCGGAATAGCCGATGGCCTTGGCAAGCCGCGTGAATGCGGCCGGGTCGGCGCCGGCCTCGGCGGCGAGATCGCGCATCGAACGGGTGGTGGCGTCGTAGTCATTGGCGGCAACGAAGCGGCCGACCTCCTGCAGGCGCAGGGGGAGCGATGGCAACGCAATGCGCAGTTCGCTCAAGGGCGAGGATTTCGCGGGCTCGGCCATGAAACATTTGTTGCACGATTTTCAGATTGGTGCAACAGTTGACGTGCGCCGCCGGAAATCGTTGCTCTTGAGAAGGGTTTTTGTGCTGTGACTTCAGACAGTCCGAGACCGCCGCCCCGCCGTCGCTTCTTCGGCGGATTTGGGCGCCGAGAGCTGCAAGGCCTGTTCTGGCAGGTGCTCGTCGTCGGGATCGTGCTTGGGGTTGTCGCCTTCCTCTGGTCCAACACCGTCACCAATCTCTCGGCCCGCCGCATCACCACCGGCTTCGCTTTCCTCGGCCGCGAAGCCGGCATGCCGATCGCCGACAGCCTGCTCGCCTATAATCCGAGAGACACGTACCTGTGGGCCTTCGTCGTCGGCATCGCCAACACCTTGCGCGTCGCCGTGATCGGCATCGTGCTCGCGACGATCCTGGGCACGCTGATCGGCATTTCGCGTCTCTCCGCCAACTGGCTGTTGTCGCGGCTCGCCGCCGTCTATGTCGAAACGCTCCGCGACATCCCGCTGCTGCTTCAGCTCCTGTTCTGGTACGTCTTGATGCAGGCACTGCCGGCCGCGCGCGCGGCCTGGCGGCCGGTCGAGGGCGTATTTCTGTCCAATCGCGGCCTGATCCTGCCGGCAATCCCGCTGGGCTCGCCGCAGCTCTGGGTGCTCGGTACAGCCGTGCTCGGGCTTGCCGTGTTCTATCTCATCAGGCGATGGCTGATCGCGCAGCAGATGCGCGACGGCAAGCCGCGGCCGGCGTGGCCCTTTGCGGTTGGCCTCATCGTCGCGCTGCCGGCGGCAATGTCCGTGGCGCTTGGTGTGTCCTGGAAGATCGAATGGCCGGAGCTGCGCGGCTTCAACTTCGTCGGCGGGCTGACGCTCGCGCCGGAGTATTTCGCGCTGCTGATCGCGCTCGTGACCTATACCTCGGCCTTCATTGCCGAGATCGTGCGCAGCGGCATCCAGTCCGTGCCGCGCGGACAATGGGATGCCGCCAATGCGCTCGGCTTGCGCCGCAGCTTCATGCTGCGCCAGATCATCCTGCCGCAGGCGCTGCGCGTCATCGTACCGCCGATGACGAGCCAGTATCTCAACCTGACCAAGAACTCCTCGCTCGCGGTTGCGATCGGCTACCAAGACGTAGTGTCTGTCGCCAATACCACGCTGAACCAGACCGGGCAGGCGATCGAGGCCATCGCGCTGATCATGGCGGTGTTCCTGACCATCAGCCTCGGCATCAGCTTCTTCATGAACTGGTACAATTCGCGCATCGCGCTGGTGGAGCGCTGATCATGACGGCGATCACCGACATTCCGGACGCCCCGCGCGCTGCCCGCCGCCCGCAGATGGGCAATCCGGTGCTGCGCTGGCTGCGCACCAATTTGTTCTCGTCGATTCCCAACGCCGTTCTTTCGGTCGTGCTGCTGGCGATCCTCGCCAAGGGCATCTTCAGCTTCGTGCAGTGGGGCATCGCGAATGCCGTGTGGCTCACGCCGGCAAACGACTCCAGCGCCTGCCGCGCCGCGCGCGGCCTCGGTGCCTGCTGGGCGATCATCCCCGAAAAATATCGCTTCATCCTGTTCGGCACCTATCCGTTCGACGAGCAGTGGCGGCCGGCGCTGTCGGTGGTGCTGTTCATCGCGCTGTTCTATCTCTCCACCCGCCGCGCCCTGTGGCGGCGCGAGCTGGCCTATATCTGGATCGGCGCGCTCGCGTTGATCAGCGTACTGATGTGGGGCGGCGTGTTCGGGCTCTCCTTTGTGTCGCAGGACCGTTGGGGCGGATTGCCGGTGACGCTGATCCTGGCGACGTTTGGTCTCGCGTTCGGCTTCCCGCTCGGAATCCTGGTCGCACTCGGCCGGCGCTCAAAGCTGCCGGCGATCCGCTCGCTCTCGGTGCTCTATGTCGAGCTGATCCGCGGCGTGCCGCTGGTGAGTCTGTTGTTCATGGCGAGCGTGATGTTTCCGCTGTTCATGCCGAGTGGATTCAACATCGACAAGCTGTTGCGCGCGCAGATCGCCATCATCCTGTTCGCGGGCGCCTACCTTGCCGAAGTCATCCGTGGCGGCCTCCAGGCCGTGCCGCGCGGGCAATATGAGGCCGCCGATGCGCTGGGGCTGTCCTACTGGCGCAAGCATCGCCTGATCGTCCTGCCGCAGGCGATCCGCCACGTCATCCCGCCGCTGGTCAACACCTTCATCGCTTTCTTCAAGGACACCAGCCTGGTCCTGATCATCGGCATCTTTGACCTGCTGACGACGGCCAAGACCGCGATCATCGATCCCGCCTGGCAGCAATTCTCGGTCGAGGTCTACATCTTCGTTGCCGCGATCTACTTTGTGTTTTGCTTTGCGATGTCGCGGTACAGTCGCGGCCTGGAGGCGAATACCGCCTCGAGGTGAGCGGCTTTCCCCGCCGCGGGAGCGGGCCAGAAGCGCTGGAAGCCCATACTGGAGCGCGAAATGCTTATGCCGCGCCTATATCGCGTGCCTGGATTCAAACTGGCAATCCTACGCGGCGAGATCCATCTGCAATTTGCTGGTGGCACTCACAAGAGGCACGTCACATCATGATGAAATCAGTTCTCGCAGCGTCGGCCATGCTGGTCGCGCTTTGCTCCGCCGCCTCTGCCCACGAGGCAATGAATCACTCGCACATGGCTTCGGCGGCCACCGCCCAGATGTCGGAAACGCATCCGAACTCCTTCGCCTTCGCCGCTCCAACGGATGAGGCCGGATACGATGCGCATCGGTATCACGGCGGGCCGAAAGCGAACGACTAAGGTCTGACCGGCGCACGGCGGGGGACGGCCAAGCCTCCGCCGTGCGGCCCGCGTCAGGCCTTCACCTTGGGATCGATCGGCGTGGAGCCGCGCAGACCCAGAATATCTTCCAATACCTTCGCGCCGGCGATCACCTGCGCATCCGCGCGCGGGGCACCGACGACCTGTACGCCGACCGGGAGGCCAGACGCCGTGAAGCCGCAGGGCAGCGACAGCGACGGGCAGCAGGCGAGCGTGATAGCGTAGACGATGCCGAGCCATTCGACATAGTTCTCGAACTTCTTGCCGGCGCATTCGGCGACATAGCGGTGCTCGATCGGGAAGGGCGGCACGATCGTGGTTGGCGTCAACAGCAGGTCGTAGTTTTTGAAGAACTCGATCGCGCGCGCGGTCATGCCGACGCGTTGCGCCTCGGCGCGCGCGAGCTGCTCGACGGTGAGCTTGAGGCCTTCCTCGATGTTCCAGATCACCTCGGGCTTCAGGAGGTCGCGCTTGGTCCGCAGCAGATTGGCCTTGGTGATCGCGAAATCGAAGGCGCGCAGGACGTGGAAGCATTCATGCGCCTCGCGCCAGTCCGGATGCGCTTCCTCCACGATCGCGCCGGCCTCCGCAAAGCGTTCCGCGGCCTTGCGCGTGATCGCCTTGACCTCTGGATCGACCGGCGTGATGCCGAGATCGGGCGAATAGGCGATGCGCTTCGGCTTCTTGCCTGACTGCGCCGCCGACAGGAACGAGGTCGCAGGCGCCGGCAGCGACAGCGGGTCGTCCGCATAGTCGCCGCTCATGGCATCCAACAGCAGCGCAAGATCCTCGACGTTGCGCGCCATCGGCCCCACCACGCCGAGATTGCGGTCGATCGCCGATTTGGGCGTATGCGCGACGCGGCCGATGCTCGGCCGCATGCCAACCACGCCGCAGAAGGCCGCGGGGCTGCGCAAGCTGCCGCCCATGTCGGAGCCCTGGGCGAGCCAGGCCATGCCGGTGGCCAGCGCCACCGCCGCGCCGCCGGAGGAGCCGGCCGCAGACTTCGTCGTATCCCAGGGATTGAGCGTCGCGCCGAACACTTCGTTGAACGTGTTGGCGCCAGCGCCGAATTCCGGTGTGTTCGACTTGGCGTAGACGACCGCGCCATTGCCTTCGAGGTTCTCGACCATGAGATCGGACTGCTTGGGCACATTGTCCTTGAAGATCGGCGAACCCTGCGTATTCAGCACGCCCGCGACATCGGTCAGGTCCTTGATCGGTACCGGCAGGCCCGCGAGCAGCCCGCGCGCGCCGGCCGGCTTCTGCATCAGCGCCTTGGCGTTGTCCCGCGCGCGATCGAAGCATAGCGTCGGCAGTGCGTTGACCTTGCCGTCGACCTCACCGACGCGCTTCTCCAGCACATCCAGAAGCTCGAGCGGCGAGACGTCGCCGGATCGCAGCTTGTCGACGACGGTGCAGGCCGTTTCTCGGATCAGGTCTTGAGACAACTATTTTACTCCTGTGCTTATTCATTCGTCGTTGCGAGCGCAGCGAAGCAATCAGAACTGCCACAGCGGATGCATTTCTGGATTGCTTCGCTGCGCTCGCAATGACGGGAAAAAACTAACCCCAGCCCGCGCTGATGCCGCCATCCACGGTATAGATGACCCCCGACGTATATCCGGCGCGATCAGACGCCAGGAACGCCATGAGATCGCCGATCTCGCGCGCATGCGCGGGCCGGCCGAGCGGCAGGCTCTTCTGGAATTCCTTGTAACGGCTCTCATCGCCGAACTGGTGCTTTGCCCGCGTCTTGAGCAGGGTGACGTGGCGATCAGTGCCGACCGGGCCGGGATTGATGCCGACCACGCGGATGTTGTCGGCAAGGCTCTTGCCGCCGAGCGCGCGGGTGAAGGCCATCAATGCGGCGTTGCCGGCGCTGCCGCAGATGTAATTGGCGTCGAATTTTTCGCCGGCCGCGCCGATGTCATTGACGATGACGCCGCCGCCCTTCGCCTTCATCTGCGCGTAGATCTGCCGCGTCAGGTTGACGTAGCCGAACACTTTCAATTCCCAGGCGTGCCGCCAGGTCGCCTCGTCGATCTTGTCGATCGAGCCGCCGGGGATGTCGCCGGCATTGTTGACGAGCACGTCGATATCGGCGGCTTCCGTCGCGAGCCGCGCCAAATCCTCGGCCTTGCGCAGGTCCACGATGCTCGTCGCGGCATCGATCTGGTGCGCGGAGCGCAGACGGTCCGCCAGCGCCTTGAGCTGGTCGCCGCTGCGGGCGGCGAGCAGGAGGTTTGCGCCCTCCTCGGCAAACGCCTCGGCGGCGGCTGCGCCAATGCCTTTGGACGCGCCCGTGATCAGGACGCGCTTGCCACGCAGATGCAGATCCATGAAGGGTACTCGCTCGGTGGGAACATCAGGATCAAACCAGTAGGCGCTCGGCCGCGCCACGGTCAACATTGCAGTGCAGCGTTGCACTGCTGCCGAGTTTGGTCCATTGCAGTGCGGTCAAAAAGGCGGCGGCTGCCGGACCAACCAAGGACGTTCTCGATGAGCAAGAAACAGTACCGGATTGCAGTCATTCCCGGCGACGGCATCGGCAAGGAAGTGATGCCCGAGGGCCTGCGCGTTCTCGAGGCAGCGGCGAAGAAGCACGGGGTGTCCCTGCATTTCGACCATTTCGACTTCTCGTCCTGGGACTATTACGAGAAGCACGGCCAGATGATGCCCGACGACTGGAAGGAAAAGATCGGCAAGCATGACGCGATCTATTTCGGCGCCGTCGGCTGGCCGGCCAAGATTCCGGATCACGTCTCGCTGTGGGGTTCGCTGATCAAGTTTCGCCGCGAGTTCGACCAATACGTGAATTTGCGCCCGGTGCGGCTGATGCCCGGCGTGCCGTCGCCGCTGGCGAACCGCAAGCCCGGCGACATCGATTTCTGGGTGGTGCGCGAGAACACCGAAGGTGAATATTCCTCCGTCGGCGGCCGCATGTTCCCGGACACCGACCGCGAGTTCGTGACGCAGCAGACGGTGATGACCCGCATCGGCGTCGACCGCATCCTGAAATTCGCTTTCGAGCTCGCGCAGTCGCGGCCGAAGAAGCACCTGACCTCGGCGACCAAGTCGAACGGCATCTCCATCACCATGCCCTATTGGGACGAGCGCGTGGAGGCGATGGCGAAGAAGTTTCCGGGCGTGAAGTGGGACAAGTACCACATCGACATCCTGACCGCGAACTTCGTGCTGCATCCGGACTGGTTCGACGTCGTGGTCGGCTCGAATCTGTTCGGCGACATCCTCTCCGATCTCGGCCCGGCCTGCACCGGCACCATCGGCATCGCGCCATCAGGCAACATCAATCCCGAGGGCGATTTCCCCTCGGTGTTCGAGCCGGTGCACGGCTCGGCACCCGACATCGCGGGGCAGGGCATCGCCAACCCGATCGGCGCGATCTGGTCCGGCGCGATGATGCTCGAGCACCTCGGCGAGAAGGAAGCCGGCAAGTCGATCGTCGATGCGATCGAGCGCACGCTCGCCGAACGCACGCTCCGCACCAAGGATCTCGGCGGCAACGCCGACACCACCGCCTGCGGCAAGGCGGTTGCGGATATGGTGGATTGAGGCGGCAGATCTTCCCCTCTCCCCTTGTGGGAGAGGGTGGCTCGCCGCGTCGCGGCGAGGCGGGTGAGGGGTCTGTCTCCGCAGAGACGGGCCTCCCGTCCGAGAAGTTTTTCTTCGCGGAGAGAACCCCTCATCCGGCGCTTCGCGCCACCTTCTCCCACAACGGGAGAAGGGAAGGGCAGCGGTGTTTTTGGCGCACCCTAGACATACGATTTCCGCGTTGGATCGAAGATCGGCGGATAGTCGTTCTCGTCGAGTAGATCGAGAAACGGATCGAGCCCCCTGGACTTGATCAGCCCGAGCTCCTGATGCGAGATCAGGTTCACGGTCAGGATCTCCACGGGATCGCTCGCGATCTCCAGCGCCTCGGCGATCTGCTTATCGGGGCCGATGATCGGTGTGAGAAACAGGAACGTCTGGAAGTCCGTTCCTGCAACCGGCGGACACGGCAGCGCGACGTGATGACCAAAACCGAACCAGGTCGTGTCGATGAACGGCAGATTGGCGAGCCAGCGCAGATTGGCGCAAACCTCCTCTGTCGGCTCCCGGACATACCACATCAGCTCGGCACGTGGCTTTGCGTCGCCATGCACCCCCGGCATTCGCTGTTCGCTCATGCCGTTGGTCAGAAGCACATAACCTTCGTCAGATCCCTCTTCGCACACCGGCACGAAATCGCGGCCAAAGGCGTGGATGTCGATGCGGCGCTCCGCGCTGTCGGTGAAGCTGTGCTCGGGCTCGCCCAGCTCGCTTTCATAGATCGCGAGCCGGTGCCGGTAGAAGTCGGTTTCGGGTAACGGCTCGCTCGAGCCGGACATGAGCTTTGCAAGACGGGAGAACATGTGAACCTCGAGGGCGGATGTGGACCGGGATATCCGCGTTGTCGCGAGACGACGCGGGCCGGTTCAAATCCGTTCCACGAGTGCGGTGATGCTTCGCTTTAGTCCAGACCTCGTTGCGCGATAGTGCACTTGGCCGGGCTATTCTCAGCGATGCGCTTCGTTCCCGACTAGCCCGCGATCTTCTCGATCGCCGCCTGATCCAGCCCGAACTTCGTCCCGGCCTCCAGGATTTCCTGCCAGGTGGTCGGGTCGACCGGAATGCCTTCGGCCAGACGCTTCTTCCTGGTCTCGCGCTCGGGATCGCCGGCGATCTTCACCTTGTCGACGCCGGGAGCGGGCGGCGAGCCGGTGTGCCAGGCAACAAAACTCTCGACCTCGCTCGCAAGGTTGTCGCCGGTGCCGAGCTTGTTCGGGTCGATGACGATCGAGAGCATGCCGTTGAGGACGTTGTACTTGCCGTCGGACGGGCCCTTGACCACCTGCCCGCCGGAGAGCGCGCCGCCGAGGATTTCGCACACCAGTGCGAGGCCGGAGCCCTTGTGCTCGCCGAACGGCAGGATGGCGCCGTGCGGCGGGATCACGGTGTAGCGCGGGTTGGTGGTCGGCTTGCCTTCATTATCGATGATGGTGCCAGGCTCGAGTTCGACGCCCTTGTTGTGGGCGACGCGGGTCTTGCCCTGCGCGATCCTGCTGGTGGCGAAGTCGAGCACGATCGGGTCCTTGCCCCTGCGCGGGATGCCGACGCAGAACGGGTTGGTGCCGTGGCGCGCATCGCTGCCGCCCCACGGCGCCACGATCGGGCGCGAGATCACGTTGACGAAGTGGATCGAGACCAGCCCGTGGTCGATGCACTGCTCGGCCCAATGGCCGATGCGGCCGATGTGGTGCGAGTTGGAGAGGCCGACGAGACACACGCCGTTGCGCTTGGCGCGCTCTGCCGCCAGCTCCATCGCTTCATGGCCGATCACCTGGCCATAGCCGGTGAGGCCGTCGAGGGTGAGAAGCGGGCCGGTGTCGAGCACGACCTTGACGTGCGCGTTCACGGCGAGGCCGCCCGTGGTGACGCTCTGGACATAGCGCGGGATCATGCCGACGCCGTGCGAGTCATGTCCTCTAAGATTGGCCTCGACGAGGTTGGTGGACACGAGCTCGGCTTCGCGGTCCGTAGACCCGCCCGCCTTGACGATGGCACGGACGACGTTGGTGAGCGGCTCTGCCTTGATGGTGCGATAGTCGGCCATTGTTGTTGCTTTTATCCCTTCACGATCCGGCGGCAATGGACCCATGCCGCTTCAATCAGGTTCTCGCTCGCTTCCGGCGTGCGGAAGGCCGAATGCGCCGACAGCGTCACGTTCGGCAGTCTTGTCAGCGGATGGTCGCCGGGCAGGGGCTCGATGTTGAAGACGTCGAGGCCGGCATGGCGGATATGCCCCGACTTCAGCGCGTCGATCATCGCCTGCTCGTCGACGACCGCGGCACGCGCGGTGTTGATCAGGATGACACCGGGCTTCATCGCAGAAATCTTCTCGCGCGTGATCATGCCGCGGGTCTCGTCGTTGAGCAGCAGATGGAGCGACACGACGTCGCTTCTCGCCAGCAGCGTGTCGAGATCGGTGAACTCGACGCCAGGATGGCTCTTTGGCGATCGGTTCCAGGCGATCACCTTCATGCCTGAGCCGACCGCAATGCGTGCGACTTCCGCGGCGATGCCGCCGAAGCCGATCAGGCCGAGCGTCTTGCCGGTGAGCTGCATGCCATCCTCGCGCAGCCAGTTGCCGCCGCGCATCTCGCGATCCATCATCGCGATGACGCGGGCGGAGGCCCACATCAGCGCAATCGCGGATTCGGCGACGGCGGTGTCGCCATAGCCCTTGATCAGGTGCACGGAGATGCCGAGCTCGGCGAGTTCTTCCGGATTCATGTAGCTGCGCGCGCCGGTGCCGAGGAACACGACGTGCTTCAGCCCCGCGCATTTCTTCGCGACCTCGGTCGGCAGCGCGGTGTGATCGACGATGGCGATCTCGGCACCATCGAGGACTTCAGGATATTGCTCCGGCTTGATGTCGGGATCCCTGTGGATCCGCACCTTGGGGTCGCCGGGCTTCTCCAGCCGCTCCATGATCACGGCGAGGGCTTCGTTGGCGTCGACGAAAACTCCGCGCATGGCTCTCTCCGATCAGGACGCGACGCCGGCGATCGCCAGCACGGTATGCATCAGCACGTTGGTGCCCGCGGCGCAGTCGGGCTGCGTGGCGTCTTCCAGCTCGTTGTGGCTGATGCCGTCCTTGCAGGGCACGAACACCATCGCCGCCGGCATGACGGTGTTGAGGTTGCAGGCATCGTGGCCGGCGCCGGAGGTGATGCGGCGGGAGGAATAGCCGAGCGTCTTCGCTGCGTTCTCGACCGCCGCGATCAGCTTGGGATCGAAATGCGTCGGCGGCTTGCGCCAGACCAGGTCGATCTTGACCTCGACCTTGCGGCGCGCGGCGATCTCGGCAGTGGCGGCGCGCAGATCGCGATCGAGCGCGTCCATGATGGCGCCATCCGCGCTGCGGCAGTCCATGGTGAAGGCGATCTCGCCGGGAATGACGTTGCGCGAGGGGTTTGCGATCACGGCCTCGCCGATGGTGCCGACTGCTTTCGGCCCGTGCTTCTTCGCGATGGCCTCCATCGCCAGCACGATTTCGGAGAGCGTCGCGAGCGCATCGCGCCGCAGCGGCATCGGCGTCGATCCGGCATGGCTCTCGAAGCCGGAAATCTTGCCGTCGTACCAGAGCACGCCCTGGCCGGAATCGACCACGCCGATGGTCTTGCCTTCGGCCTCGAGGATCGGACCCTGCTCGATGTGCAGCTCGACGAAGCAGCCGAGCTTCTGGAAGCCGACCGGCTTGTCGCCGCGATAGCCGATGCTGTCGAGCGCCTGGCTGACGGTCGTGCCGTCGATATCCTTGCGCGACAGGATGTCGTCGGTGGTGAAATCGCCGACGTAAGCGGCGGACGCCATCATCGCCGGTGCGAAGCGCGAGCCTTCCTCGTTGGTCCAGTTGACGACGCAGATCGGCGCTTCGGTTTCGATGCCTGCGTCGTTCAGCGTGCGGATCACTTCCAGCGCGCCGAGCGTCCCCAGAATGCCGTCATACTTGCCGCCGGTCGGCTGGGTATCGAGATGCGAGCCGATGCCGACGGGCAGCTTCGACATGTCGCGGCCCTTGCGCAGGCCGAACTGTGAGCCGAGCGCATCGGCGTGCACCTCGAGGCCGGCGTCCTCGCAGGCCTTGCGGAACCAGTCGCGCACTTGCTTGTCTTCGCTGCTCAGCGTCAGCCGCCGCACGCCGCCCTTGGCCGTCCCGCCAAACTGCGCGGTCTCGTGGATGGAGCCCCAGAGGCGGGCGGAATCGATCTGCAGATTGGTGGCGGCTCGGCTCATGCGGTCGGTCTCTCGGTTGTCCGGCGCCTTTTTCAATGACGCGCCGGCGCGGACTCGTCAACCGCGAGGCTGCTCTGCGCAATCTGCCGTGCGAGCTCGGCGACGCGCTCCACCGCGACGACGTCAGGCGAGGCGAGCCAGCTCGCCGTGAATGTCAGCGGCGCTATGGCGAGATCGGTTTTGAGCAGTTGCAACCGCCCGTCGGCGAGCTCGTTCTCGACGATGGCGTCGGGGATCACGGCGATGCCGAGCCCTTCGACCGCCATGTGGATGACCGTCGCCAGCGATGCGGACGCATGCAGCCGGATCGGCGGCAGTTCCGGCCGGTCGAAGACTTCGCGCACGACCTCGTAAGGCCTGGTCTTGCGCGGGAAGGTGATGATCGGAAACCGCGCGAGGTCGGCGCGCGTCACCGGGCCGTTGCCGAGCCCGAGCGAGGGGCTTGCGAGAAAGCCGATCGGATAATCCGCGAGCACGCGATTGTGGACGCCCGAGGCCGACAGCGGCCCCACCACGAAGGCAAGCTCGATCTCCTGCGCGAGCAGGCGCGCAGTGAGGTTCGGCGTGATGTCGACCTCGATCTCCAGTGACAGGTTCGGATAGACTTCGTTCATGCTCTTGACGAGCCGCGGCAGCCAGGTGTGCACGATGGTCTCGGCGACGCCGAGGCGCATCACGCCGCGCATCGCCGAGCGGTCGCCGATCTCGGCGATCATCGCCGCCCTCAGACCGATCAACTTCTCCGCATAGACCATCATCTGCCGGCCGCTCGGCGTCGGCGAAGCAACGCGATGATCGCGGTTGAGGAGCTTTACGCCCATCTCGCGCTCGAGCTGGGCGATGCGCTGGGAGATCGCCGGCTGGGTCGTATTGAGCCGTGCTGCGGCGCCGCGAAAGCTGCCGAGCTTCACAACCCAAAGGAAGGTTTCGATCGACCTGAAGTCCAGCATGAGAAGGATTTTCCCGATCGATAAATCTAATTTATCAAGATCGATTAGAAAGGAAGATTAGACTTTATAGCATGCTTGGTGTTGGCTGTCTTTGTCGAGTTTATAGGCAGGTCGATCAAATGACTGTTTTGGTGGCAGCGCAGCAAACTGAAACGCCCGACACGCTCCCGAGCCGCCAGGCGCGGCTCGCCTATCGCGGCGGCCAGGTCGGATCTACTGCCGGCGTCGCCCCCGGCTTCGTCCAGGGCAATCTGGCGATCCTGCCGGCCGAATACGCCAGCGCCTTTCACCGCTTCTGCCAGCTCAATCCGAAACCGTGCCCGATCATCGGCATGTCCGACGTCGGCAGCCCGCACATCCCCGCGCTCGGCGCCGATCTCGACATCCGCACCGACGTGCCGCGCTACCGCATCTGGCGCGACGGCGAGGTGGTCGACGAGCCGACTGACGTGACCAAGCATTGGCGCGACGATCTCGTGACCTTCGTGCTCGGCTGCTCGTTCTCGTTCGAAGAGGCGTTGCTCGACGAGGGCATGCCGATCCGTCACATCGAGCAGAACGTGCGCGTGCCGATGTACCGCACCAACATCGCCTGCGGCGAGGCCGGTCCGTTCGCCGGTCCCATGGTGGTGTCGATGCGTCCGTTCAAGCCGGCCGATGCGATCCGCGCGGTGCAGATCACCTCGCGTTATCCCGCCGTGCACGGTGCCCCCGTGCATCTCGGCCATCCGCATTTGATCGGCATCAAGGATCTCGCCAAGCCGGATTACGGCGATCCCGTGCCCGTCGCCGACGACGAGATCCCGGTGTTCTGGGCCTGCGGCGTGACGCCGCAATCGGTGATCAACGCCGCCAGGTTGCCGTTCGCGATCACGCATTCGCCCGGCCTGATGCTGGTGACGGATCTGAAGAACCGGAACATGGCCGTGATTTAGTAGGCAGCGTTTGCTGCTTCTTCGGGCTTTACCGCGTCCATCAATCGCTCCATTCGATCAGTCGAAATTTAGTGACAGGGGACTTTGCCATGACGATCTCTCGCCGCGACGTGCTGCTTGGTGCCACAGCCACTGCCGCGCTGGTGCCGCTCGCTGCACGCGCCCAGACCTCCGAGGTCGTGATCGGCGTGATCTATCCGTTCTCCGGCGGCAGCGCGCAGCAGGGCGTCGACGCGCAGAAGGCCTATGAGACCGCGCTCGAGGTCATCAACAAGGACACCGATTTCGATCTGCCGCTGGCCAAGGGCGAGGGTCTGCCGGGCCTCGGCGGCGCAAAAGTCCGCCTCGTGTTCGCCGACCACCAGGCCGATCCGCAAAAGGGCCGCGCCGAGGCCGAGCGCCTGATCACGCAGGA
The DNA here is from genome assembly GCF_052075995.1 of Bradyrhizobium sp. 613_E4_N2_2. Classification (NCBI taxonomy): domain Bacteria; kingdom Pseudomonadati; phylum Pseudomonadota; class Alphaproteobacteria; order Hyphomicrobiales; family Nitrobacteraceae; genus Bradyrhizobium; species Bradyrhizobium sp. 613_E4_N2_2. Next base: position 6,688,582 of record NZ_CP197234.1, on the reverse strand, counting down.
GAAGGTCTCCGCGATCATCGGCACCTATCAAAGCGCGGTCGCCGTCACCGTCAGCCAGATCTGCGAACGCTACCAGATCCCGTTCGTCTCCGCCGACAACTCCTCGCCGAGCCTGCATCGCCGCGGCCTCAAATATTACTTCCGCGCTGCCCCGCATGACGAGATGTACTCGGCTGCGATGTTCGACTTCTTCGATGCCTTGAAGAAGAAGGGCACCAAGATCGAGACGCTGTCGCTGTTCCACGAGGACACCATCTTCGGCACCGATTCCGGCAACGCCCAGGCCAAGATCGCCGGAGAACGCGGTTACAAGATCGTCTCCGACATCAAGTATCGCGCCAATTCGCCGTCGCTGTCGGCCGAAGTGCAGCAGCTCAAGAGCGCCAATGCCGACGTGCTGATGCCCTCGAGCTACACCACCGACGGCATCCTGCTGGTCAAGACCATGGGCGAGCTCGGCTACAAGCCGAACGCGATCGTGGCGCAGGACGCCGGCTTCTCGGAGAAGGCGCTCTATGATGCCGTCGGCGACAAGCTCGAAGGCGTGATCTCGCGCGGCACCTTCTCGCTCGATCTCGCGCAGAAGCGTCCCATGGTCGGCAAGATCAACGAGATGTTCAAGGCGCGCTCGGGTAAGGACTTCAACGACCTGACCTCGCGCCAGTTCATGGGCCTGATCATCCTGGCCGACGCCGTCAACCGCGCCAAGTCGGCCGACGGCGAGAAGATCCGCGATGCACTGGCCGCGACCGACATCCCGGGCGAGCAGACCATCATGCCCTGGAAGCGCGTCAAGTTCGACGAGGCCGGCCAGAACAACGACGCCGACCCGGTGCTGCTGCAATATATCGGCGGCAAGTTCGTCACCATCTTCCCGCCGCAGGCCGCGATCGCCGAAGCGACCTGGCCGATGAAGTAAGATTGGGAAGCGGGAGCTCGGACGTAGCTCCCGCCCTCATCCTGAGGAGCGGGCGTAGCCCGCGTCTCGAAGGACGAGGGCTGGGCCATCCTTCGAGACGCGCGCTGGTGCGCGCTCCTCAGGATGAGGATCTATTTCGGGGGACGACTTTTGACAGCTCAAGCCATTATCCAGAGTCTCGCGAGCGGCCTTCTGATGGGCCTGCTCTACGGACTGATCGCGGTCGGCCTCGCGCTGATTTTCGGCCTGATGGACGTCACGAACTTCGCCCATGGCGAATTCCTGATGCTCGCGATGTACCTGTCCTTCTTTCTGTTCGCGTTCTTCGCGATCGATCCCCTGCTGTCGGCCCCATTGGTCGCAGCGGCGATGTTCGTGTTCGGAGCGGTGGTCTATCTACTCCTTGTACGCTTCGCCATGCGGGCCAAGGCCAATGCCGGCATGGTGCAGATCTTCACGACTTTCGGCCTTGCGATCGTGATGCGCGGCCTCGCGCAGTACTTCTTCACGCCGGACTATCGCAGCATTCCACAGTCCTGGCTTGGCGGTAAAACCATCTCGGTCGCCGGCATCTTCCTGCCCGAGCCGCAGCTCATCGGTGCGCTGGTCTCGATCGCGGCCTTCGCCGGGCTCTACCTCTTCATCAACCGCACCGACTTCGGCCGCGCGCTGGAAGCCACCCGCGAGGATCCCGGCGCCGTCGCGCTCGTCGGCATCGACAAGAACCGCGTGTTCGCGTTCGGCTGGGGCCTCGGCGCCGCGCTGGTCGGTCTCGCCGGTGCGATCATGGCGGTGTTCTTCTACATCTATCCCGATGTCGGCGCGTCGTTCGCGCTGATCGCCTACGTGACCGTGGCGCTCGGCGGCTTCGGCAGCGTGTTCGGCGCCTTCGCCGGCGGCATCATTGTCGGCCTGGTCGAAGCGGTGACCGCGCTGGTGTTGCCGCCATCGCTGAAGTCCGTCGGCATCTATGCCGTCTATCTCCTCGTCGTCTTCATCCGGCCGCGCGGCCTGTTCGGGTCGATGTGATGGACAAGGCTTTTGCAGCGCGGCGCCGCCGCGACCTCATCATCGCCGCAGTGCTGGCCGGGCTCGCAGCGCTGGCTCCGCTGTTGATCAAGGATGTTTACGTCCAGAACATCCTGATCCTGACCCTGATGTATGCGGCGCTGTCGCAGAGCTGGAACATCCTGTCCGGCTATTGCGGGCAGATCTCGCTGGGACACGCGCTCTATTTCGGCATCGGCGCCTACACCACCGAGCTGCTGTTCACCAAGTTCGGCGTGCTGCCCTGGTTCGGCATGCTCGCCGGCGGCGTGATTGCGGCGATCATCGCAATGGGGCTCGGCTATCCCTTCTTCCGCCTGCGCGGCCATTACTTCGTGATCGCGACCATCGTCATCGCCGAGATCGGACTGCTCTTGTTCCAGAACTGGGAATGGGCGGGGGCTGCGATGGGAATCACCGTTCCCGTGCGCGGCGACAGCTGGCTGAAATTCCAGTTCATGCGCAGCAAGCTGCCGTACTTCTATTTCGCGCTGGTGCTGTGCAGCCTCGCCTGGTTCGTCACCTGGTGGCTGGAGGACTCCAAATGGGGCTTTTGGTGGCGCGCGGTGAAGGACAATCCGGAAGCGGCCGAGAGCCTCGGCGTCGTCGTGTTCAACTCCAAGATGGGCGCGGCCGCGGTCTCCGCCTTCCTCGTCGCCATCGGCGGTGCCTTCTATGCGCAGTTTCTCGCCTATATCGACCCCGAAAGCGTGATGGGCTTCCAGTTCTCGCTGCTGATGGCGCTGCCGGCCGTGCTCGGCGGCATCGGCACCCTCTGGGGGCCTGTGCTTGGGGCTGCCATCCTGATCCCGATGACGGAGCTGACGCGCTCTTATATCGGTGGCTCAGGCCGTGGCGTTGACCTCATCGTCTACGGCGCCCTGATCGTCGCGATCTCGCTGGCCCTGCCGCGCGGCTTGGTGAGCCTGTTCTCCCGTTCGAAAGCAAGAGGAGCCACGCGATGACTGCGCTCCTTGAAACCCGCGGCGTCTGGCAGCGGTTCGGCGGCCTCGTCGCCAACAGCGATGTCTCGATCTCGGTCGGCCGCGGCGAGATCGTCGGTCTGATCGGGCCGAACGGTGCCGGCAAGTCGACGCTGTTCAATCTCATCGCCGGCGTCTTGCCGCCGACGCAAGGGTCGATCTGGTTCGACGGCGAGGATGTCACGAACATGCCGGCGGCCGAGCGCTGCCAGCGTGGCGTCGGGCGCACCTTCCAGGTGGTCAAGAGCTTTGAGACCATGACTGTTATCGACAACGTCATTGTCGGTGCTCTCGTGCGCAACACCGTGATGCGCGAGGCACGCCGCAAGGCGCATGAGGTGCTCGAATTCACCGGCCTTGCCGCGCGCGCCGACGTGCTCGCGAGCGACCTCGTGCCGGCCGAGAAACGCCGCCTCGAAGTCGCCCGTGCGCTGGCGACCGAACCAAAGCTGCTGCTGCTGGACGAGGTCCTCACCGGCCTGACGCCGACCGAAGCGCAGACCGGCGTCGCGCTGGTGCGCAAGGTGCGCGATGCCGGCATCACCGTGTTGATGGTCGAGCATGTCATGGAGATCGTGATGCCGCTGGTCGACCGCGCCATCGTGCTCGACCTCGGCAAGGTGCTGGTCGAGGGTAAGCCTTCCGACGTCGTCCGCGATCCCAAGGTGATCAGCGCATATCTGGGAGATCGTCATGCTGTCGGTGCATGAAGTCACGACCGCCTATCAGGGTCTGGTCGCGATCTCCGCGGTCTCGATCGAGGTCCAGAAGGGCGAGATCGTCTGCGTTGCCGGCGCCAATGGCGCGGGCAAGTCGACGCTGCTCAAATCCATCGCCGGCGCCGAGCGTCCGCGCTCGGGCACGGTGACGTTCGACGGCAAGCGCCTCGACGGCATGGCGCAGCATCATATCACCGCCACCGGCATCGCCTATGTGCCGGAGAACCGCCGCCTGTTCCCGCGCCTGTCGGTGCGCGACAATCTGCGCCTCGGCAGCTATCTGTACCGCGGCGACGCCGACCGCGAGGGGCCGCTCAATCTCGTGTTCACGCTGTTCCCGCGTCTCCAGGAACGTTTGGAGCAGCGCGCCGAGACGCTGTCCGGCGGTGAGCAGCAGATGCTCGCGATCGGCCGCGCGCTGATGACGCGCCCGCGGCTGTTGATGCTGGACGAGCCCTCGCAAGGCATCATGCCGAAGCTGGTCGACGAAATCTTCCAGGCGGTACTGCGCATCCGCGACGCCGGCATGACCGTGCTGATCGTCGAGCAGCGCATGGCCGAGTGCCTGGAGATCGCCGACCGCGCCTACATCCTGCAAACCGGCCGCGTGCTGATGCAGGGCCCGGCCGCGGAGATCAGGGGGAACCCGGACGTACGGAAGGCGTATCTGGGGCTGTAGCTGCAAATTGTTGGGCGCGCGCGTCCCACACTCTCGGTGTCATCGCCCGACTTGATCGGGCGATCCAGTATTCCAGAGACGTCAGAGAGATACGGATAAGCTGCGGCGTACTGGATTCCCCGCCTTCGCGGGGAATGACAGCGTTGCGCGGGGCGGTCCTGCCCGACTCTCGACCGCACGAAGCCTAATGCTCGTGCCCATGCTCCGGCAGCGCCACCCCGAACACCTTCACCAGATCCTTCACCTGCTCCGGCGACAGATACCGCGGGTTCATCCCGCGCAGCAGCAGGTACAGCTTCGCCGTCTCCTCCAGCTCCTCCGTCGCGAACACCGCGGCCTCCAGCGTGTCGCCGGCGACCACCGGGCCGTGATTGGCGAGCAGCACGGATGAATATTTGCCCGCCAGTCCCTTGATCGCATCCGCAACCGCGGGATCGCCGGGGCGGTAATAGGGCACAAGCGCGGTGGCGCCGCATTTCATCAGATAATAAGCCGTCATCGGCGGCAGCGCGGCGCGCGGGTCGATCTCGGGCAGCATCGAGAGCGCGACCGAATGGGTGGAGTGCAGATGCACGATCGCCCGCGCGCTTTCGCGCGTGTCGTAGAGCGCGGTGTGCAGCGGAACTTCCTTGGTCGGCGCATCGCCCGAGAGGAGGCGCCCCCGTGCGTCCAGCCGTGACAGTCGCGCCGGGTCGAGGAAGCCGAGCGAGGCGTTGGTGGGGGTGACGAGCCAACCCCCGTCGTGCATCTTGACGCTGATATTGCCGGAAGAGCCCGGCGTCAGCCCGCGCTCGAACAAGGACCGTCCGAAGCGGCAGATATCCTCACGCAGCCGGGTCTCGTTGCTCATAGCCGTCATGCCCGCTTGTCTCACGCTTTGGCAGCGCGGCCAAGCCGTGTTATTCGGATCAGTGAGCCGCCGCAAAGGGCGGCCGTCCAGGAAACGTTCGCAAGGGTCAGTTGCATGTCCGCCTCCACGTCACAAAATCAGCGTATCGCCGTCATCGGGCTCGGCTCGATGGGGTTCGGCATGGCAACCTCGCTGAAGCGCGCCGGTCATGCCGTGACCGGCTGCGACGTCTCGGCTGACGCGGTGGCGCGTTTCGTGAAGGACGGTGGCGCGGGCGCCAGCACGCCGGCGGAAGCGGCCAAGGGCGCCGACATCGTCGTCAGTGTCGTCGTCAATGCCGCGCAGACCGAGACCATCCTGTTCGGCAAGGATGGCGCCGCCGAGACCCTGCCGAAGGACAGCGTCTTCCTGTCCTCCGCCACCATGGACCCGGATGTGGCCCGTCGCCTCGCGAAGCAGTTGGAGGCGACCGGCCGTCACTATCTGGATGCGCCGATCTCCGGCGGCGCGCAGCGCGCGGCCCAAGGCGAGCTGACGATCCTTGCCTCCGGCAGTCCCGCTGCCTTTGCGAAGGCACGGCCGGCGCTCGATGCCATGGCGGCAAAACTGTACGAGCTCGGCGATGCCGCAGGGCAGGGCGCCGCCTTCAAAATGATCAACCAGTTGCTCGCCGGCGTGCATATCGCCGCCGCCAGCGAAGCGATGGCGTTCGCCGCCAAGCAGGGTCTCGACATCCGCAAGGTCTATGAGGTGATCACGGCCTCCGCGGGCAATTCTTGGATGTTCGAGAATCGCATGCCGCACGTGCTCGACGGCGATTACACGCCGCGCAGCGCGGTCGAGATCTTCGTCAAGGACCTCGGCATCATCCAGGACATGGCGCGCAGCGCCCGCTTCCCGGTGCCGGTCTCGGCCGCCGCGCTCCAGATGTTCCTGATGACATCAGCTGCCGGCATGGGCCGCGATGACGACGCCTCGGTGGCGCGCATGTATGCGCAGGTCACCGGCGTAAAACTTCCCGGCGACAAGTAGAGCCAAGAGGATTCCGATGCCCCGTTTCGCCGCCAACCTCTCGATGATGTTCACCGAGGTGCCGTTCCTCGACCGTTTCGACGCCGCTGCGCAAGCGGGCTTCACCGCGGTCGAATTCCTCTTTCCCTACGAGCATCCGGCCGAGGTGGTCGGCGAGCGGCTCAAGCGCAACGGTTTGACGCAGGCGCTGTTCAACCTGCCGCCGGGCGACTGGAACGCCGGCGAGAAGGGCTTTGCGGCGCTGCCGGCGCGATTCTCCGATCTCAAGGCGAGCCTGGAGACCGCGTTGCCTTACGCCAAGGCGACCGGTGTCAAGCGGCTGCACTTGATGGCCGGCATTGCCAACCGCGGCGAGCGCGTCGCGATCGAGGCGTTCTACAAGTCGGTGGCGTGGGCTGCGGAGTTCTTTGCTCCGCACGGCATCGACATCGTGCTCGAGCCGATCAATGCGCGCAATGTGCCCGGCTACTTCCTCAACGATTTCGGCTTCGCGCGCGACCTGATCCAGGAGCTGAGACTGGCGAACCTGAAGCTCCAGTTCGACATCTATCACTGCCAGATCATCCACGGCGACGTCACGATGCGCCTGCGCGAGATGATGCCGATCATCGGGCATATCCAGATCGCCAGTGTCCCCTCGCGCAACGAGCCCGACGGCGAGGAGCTGAATTATCCGTTCCTGTTCACCGAGCTCGACCGGCTCGGCTATACCGGCTTCGTCGGCTGCGAATACAATCCGCGCGGCAAGACCACCGATGGCCTCGCCTGGTTCAAGCCTTATGCGGGAGTGAAGCCGTGACGCTCGCACTGGGTTGCGTCGCCGACGACTATACCGGCGCCTCCGATCTCGCCAACACGTTGACGCGCGCGGGCCTGCGTACCGTGCAGACCATCGGCGTGCCCGCGGACGATCTCACGCTGCCCGAGGTCGACGCCGTCGTGGTGTCGCTGAAGAGCCGCTCGATCGAGGCAGGCCTTGCCGTGTCGCGTTCGCGTGCGGCGGAGAAATGGCTGCGTGACCGCGGGGCGCGCCATGTGCTGTTCAAGATCTGCTCGACCTTCGATTCCACCGATGCGGGCAATATCGGCCCGGTGATGGACGCGCTGCGCGCCGATAGCGGCGAGGCCGTCGTGCTGGTGACGCCGGCCTTCCCGGAGACCGGTCGCACGGTCTATCAGGGCAATCTGTTCGTCGGCGCCGTGCCGCTGAACGAGAGTCCGCTCAAGGACCATCCGCTCAACCCGATGCGCGATTCCAACCTGGTGCGCGTGCTGGCACGCCAGAGCAAGACGCAGGTGGGTCTCGTCGACCTCGCGACCGTCACCCGCGGCGCGGAGGCCGTGCGGGCTCGGCTTGCCGAATTGTCAGGCAAGGGCACCGGTGCCGCGATCATCGATGCCGTGTTCGACCGCGACCTCGAGACCATCGGCCTCGTCGCTGCCCAGCATCAGCTGTCGGTCGGCGCCTCCGGCATCGGCCTCGGACTGGCGCGGGCTCTGGTCTCGACGGGCAAGGTCAAGTCGGCCGCTGGCAGCGGCGGGGCGGACGCCGCCGTCGGCGGACCGGCGGCCTGCCTCGCCGGAAGCTGCTCGCAGGCGACGCTTCAGCAGATCGCCAATGCCGAACGCGTCATGGCGGTGCTCCATCTCGATCAGGACCGTATTCTTACGGGAGCGGACGAAGTGCAGCGCGCGATCGCCTGGGCCAAGCCGCGTTTAGCCGACGGTCCGGTCCTGATCGCGTCGAGCGCGACACCGGATCAGGTCGCCGCCTTGCAGGCGCGCCGCGGCCGCGATGCAGCCGGTCACGCCATCGAGCAGGCGATGGCCGACATTGCGGAAAACCTAGTCAAATCAGGCGTCCGGCGGCTGGTCGTGGCTGGCGGCGAGACCTCCGGCGCCGTCGTCGATCGCCTCGGGATTCCCGGCTTTCTGGTCGGCGCTGAGATCGCTGCGGGCGTCCCGGTGCTGCGCGCCGTCGGCGCTGAAGCAGGCGATATGTTGCTCGCGCTGAAGTCCGGAAATTTCGGCGGGCCGGAATTCTTCGCGGACGCGCTTGGGCTCATGCGCTGAGCGCAGGGCGTTCTTAGCTGCCTGTTCATTTCTTTCAGGCTCCGTACTCGAACGGAGTCGTAGTTAACATCTGCTCAGTCGCTCTGTTGTCTGATGTCGGCGTCGCTCCTTTTGGTTGATTGTTAAGACCTCCCGGACGCGCGCCCGCGCCAGCACAACGAGACCCGATTATGTTCGCCACCATTTCCATTCGCGCCAAGATCATCAGTGTCGTGGCGTTCCTGCTGGTCGCGATGACCGGCATGGGCCTGCTCGCCGTCACGAAGATGCGGTCGATGAACGCCAACACCACCGACATCACCACGAGCTGGCTGCCCAGCGTCCGGGTGCTCGGCGAACTCCGCGCTAGCGTCATCACCTACCGCAACGTCGTTCGCCAGCACATGCTGTCCGAGACCCTCGAGGAGAAGCTCGCCAACGAAAAGACGGCCGGCACCGTCATCGAGGCGCTCGCCAAGTCCCGCAAGGCCTACGAGCCGATGATCACCTCACCCGAGGAGCGCCGGCTGTACAACGAATGGGCCAAGCTCTGGGACGATTACAAGAAGGGCACCGAAGACGTCATGGCGCTGTCGCGCAAGGAGGCCGGCAAGGTCCCGCATGACGCCCAGGAGCTGAACACCAAGACGGTCAACAAGATCGGCCTTGCGTCGGATGAGGTCCTGATGAAGGACATCGATCTCAACACCAAGGGCGGCGACCAGGCTGCCCAGGATGCCGCCGACAGCTATTTCTATGCCTTCATGCTGGTCTCGATCATCCTCGGCGCCGCCGTGATCATCGGCATCGGCGTCAGCTTCTACCTGGTCCAGGACGTCTCCGCCGGCATCAACTCGATCATCCAACCGATGCAGGCGCTCGGCAAGGGCGACCTCTCCGCCGAAGTCCCGCATCGCGGCGAGAAGACCGAGATCGGCGCCATGGCCGACGTGCTCCAGATCTTCAAGGAAGCCTTGATCGCCAAGAAAGCCGCCGACGAGGCCGCCGCCGCCGATGCCGAAGCCAAGATCGAGCGCGGCCGCCGCGTCGACGGCATCACCCGCGATTTCGAAACGATGATCGGCGAGATCGTCCAGACCGTGTCGTCGGCCTCGACCCAGCTCGAGGCCTCCGCCTCGACGCTGACTTCGACTGCCGACCGCTCCCAGCGGATGGCGACTACGGTCGCCGCGGCCTCGGAGGAAGCCTCGACCAACGTGCAGTCGGTGGCCTCGGCCACCGAGGAGATGGCCTCGTCGGTCGGCGAGATCAGCCGTCAGGTGCAGGAATCAGCGCGGATGGCGGGCGACGCCGTCGGCCAGGCCCGTGCCACCACCGAGCGCGTCAGCGAGCTGTCCAAGGCGGCTTCTCGCATCGGCGACGTCGTCGAGCTGATCAACACCATCGCGGGCCAGACCAACCTCTTGGCGCTGAACGCCACCATCGAGGCGGCGCGTGCCGGTGAAGCCGGCCGCGGCTTCGCGGTGGTCGCCTCCGAGGTGAAGGCGCTCGCCGAGCAGACCGCCAAGGCGACCGGCGAGATCGGCCAGCAGATCTCCGGCATCCAGGCGGCGACCAACGACTCGGTCGGCGCCATCAAGGAGATCTCCTCGACCATCGAGCGTCTCTCCGAAATCTCCTCGGCGATTGCGGCTGCGGTGGAAGAGCAGGGCGCAGCGACCCAGGAGATCGCCCGCAACGTGCAGCAGGCGGCGCAGGGCACCCAGCAGGTCTCCTCCAACATCACCGACGTGCAGCGCGGCGCGACCGAGACCGGCACGGCCTCCTCGCAGGTGCTGTCGGCAGCGCAGATGCTGTCCAACGACTCGAGCCGCCTCAAGACCGAGGTCAGCAAGTTCCTGACCAACGTCCGCGCGGCCTAAGCCGGGACACGCTCGCAGTTCTGAAGGCGGCGCCTGCGGGCGCCGCTCTTTTACGTGGGGGTGAGCCGCTTTCGTAATCTTCCGGCCGCAGGCTGCATATCTGGAATGCGATTTCGCAGTGCGATAGCAGGGAAGTGACCGGACGGGGCGGCGCTGTCGTTGGCCATTTCCACGGTGTTCGGGTAAATCAGCCCTAGGAACCCGTGGGGCGTGTTCCCTGTCCCCGATTTGGAATTGCCTGACCAATGATTGCTCTGGTCCGTATTGCCCTGAGCCGACCCTACACGTTTGTCGTGCTCGCGCTTCTGCTCCTGATCATCGGGCCGCTCGCGGCCCTGCGGACGCCGACCGACATCTTCCCGGACATCCGCATCCCCGTGATCGGCGTGGTCTGGCAGTACACCGGCCTGCCGCCGGACCAGATGTCCGGCCGCATCACCACGCCGTTCCAGCGCGCGCTGACGACGACCGTCAACGACATCGAGCATATTACAGCTAACTCCTATAACGGCTTTGGCATCATCAAGATCTTCTTCCAGCCGAACGTCGACATCCGCACCGCCAACGCGCAGGTCACCGCGATCTCGCAGACGCTGCTGAAGCAGATGCCGCCGGGCGCAACGCCGCCCCTGATCCTGAACTACTCCGCCTCGACCGTGCCGATCATCCAGGTGGCGCTGTCGGGCGATGGCCTGACCGAGCAGAACCTCGCCGATATCGGCATCAATAATCTGCGCACCCCGCTGGTCACGGTGCCCGGCGCGGCGATCCCGTATCCGTTCGGTGGCAAGCAGCGCCAAATCCAGATCGACCTCGATCCTACCGCGCTCCAGGCCCGTGGCCTGTCGGGCCAGGACGTCGCCAACGCGCTCGCAGCCCAAAACCTGATCACGCCGGTCGGCACCCAGAAGATCGGCCAGTTCGAATACAACATCCAGCTCAACAACTCGCCGCTGAAGATCGACGAGCTCGGCAATCTGCCGATCAGGACCGTCAACGGCGCGATGGTCTATGTGCGCGACGTCGCGACCGTGCGTGACGGCAATCCGCCGCAGACCAACATCGTCCACGTCGACGGCAACCGCTCGGTGCTGATGATGGTGCTGAAGGCGGGCGCGACCTCGACGCTCGATATCATCGCCGGCATCAAGCAGAAGGTTATCGACGTCAAGGACCAGCTGCCGGACGCGCTGAAGATCGGCTTCATCGGCGACCAGTCGGTGTTCGTCCGCGGTGCGATTCAAGGCGTCGCGATCGAAGGCGTGATCGCGGCGCTGCTGACCAGCGTCATGATCCTGCTGTTCCTCGGCAGCTGGCGCTCCACGGTCATCATCGCGGTCTCGATCCCGCTCTCGGTGCTCGGCGCCATCATCATGCTGTCGGCGATCGGCGAGACGCTCAACATCATGACGCTCGGCGGCCTTGCGCTCGCGGTCGGCATCCTCGTCGACGATGCCACCGTGACCATCGAGAACATCAACTACCATCTGGAGCAGGGCAAGCCGGTCGAGCAGTCGATCCTCGACGGCGCCAATCAGATCGTGACGCCGGCCTTCGTCTCGCTGCTATGTATCTGCATCGTGTTCGTGCCGATGTTCTTCCTCTCCGGCGTCGCCCGCTTCCTGTTCGTGCCCATGGCCGAAGCCGTGATGTTCGCGATGATCTGGTCGTTCATCCTGTCGCGCACGCTGGTGCCGACCATGGCGAACTATTTGCTGCAGGCGCACGTCCATCACGAGGGCGCGCCGCCGAAGTCGCGCAATCCGCTGGTGTGGTTCCAGCGCGGTTTCGAGAAGCGGTTCGAGCGCATCCGCGGCGGCTACCATAATCTGCTGGGACTGGCGCTGGTGCACCGCGCGGTGTTCGTGATCGGCTTCCTCTGCGTGGTCGGCGCGTCCTTCGCGCTGGTGCCGTTCCTCGGGCGCAACTTCTTCCCGGCGGTCGATGCCGGCAATATCCTGATGCATGTCCGCACCCAGGTCGGCACCCGCGTGGAGGAGACGGCCAACCAGCTCGCCGACGTCCAGAAGGCGATCCGCAAGCTGATCCCCGGCGAAATCGAGACGCTGACCGACAACATCGGCATGCCGATCTCCGGCATCAACATGACCTACAACAACACGGGCGTGATCGGCCCGCAGGACGGCGACATCCAGATCAAGCTGAAAGAGGGCCACAAGCCGACGGAAGAGCACGTGCGCGTGCTGCGCGAGCAGCTGCCGCGCCTGTTCCCCGGCGTCAGCTTCGCATTCCTGCCGGCCGACATCGTCAGCCAGATCCTGAACTTCGGCGCGCCGGCGCCGATCGACCTGCAAATCCGTGGTGCCAATATCGGCGCCAACTTTGCCTACGCCAACAATTTGCTGGCGAGGGTTCGCAAGATCCCGGGCGTTGCCGATGCGCGCATCCAGCAGTCGCCGAACAACCCAACCTTCAACATCGATGTCGACCGCACCCGCGCGCAATATGTCGGCCTGACCGAGCGCGACGTCACCAACAGCCTCGTGGTCAATCTCGCCGGCTCCTCGCAGGTGGCGCCGACCTACTACCTCAATCCGGACAACGGCGTGTCCTACTCGATCGTGATGCAGACGCCGCAATACCAGATCGACTCGCTCAGCGCGCTCCAGACGCTGCCGATCACGGCCACCGGCAATTCCCAATCGCCGATCCTCGGCGGCATCGCCGACATCAAGCGCTCGACCTCGAGCGCGGTGGTGTCGCAATACGACATCCAGTCGCTGGTGCAGATCTTTGCCACGACCTCGGGCCGCGATCTCGGCGCGGTCGCCGCCGACATCCGCCAGGTGATCGCCGACACCGCCAAGGACGTGCCGAAGGGCTCCTCCGTGGTGCTGCTCGGCCAGGTGCAGACCATGAACAGCGCCTTCACCGGATTGCTGTTCGGCCTGCTCGGTGCCGTCGTGCTGATCTACTTCCTGATCGTCGTGAACTTCCAGTCCTGGTCCGATCCGTTCGTGATCATCACGGCGCTGCCGGCCGCGCTCGCCGGTATCGTCTGGATGCTGTTCATGACCGAGACGACGCTGTCGGTGCCGGCGCTCACCGGCGCGATCATGTGCATGGGCGTTGCCACCGCCAACAGCGTGCTGGTGATCTCCTTCGCCCGCGAGCGCTACGAGGAGCTCGGTGACCCCATCGCCGCTGCACTCGAGGCCGGGTTCGTCCGGTTCCGCCCGGTGCTGATGACCGCGCTCGCCATGATCATCGGCATGGCGCCGATGGCCCTGGGGCTCGGGGAGGGCGGCGAGCAGAATGCGCCGCTTGGCCGCGCCGTGATCGGCGGCCTGATCTTTGCAACTTTCGCCACGCTGATGTTTGTTCCCGTGGTGTTCAGTATGGTACACAAGAAACAAGGCGCCAAAGCCGCCGCCCCATTGGAGACTCCGCATGTCGCCCACTGAACCCCGCTCCCCGGTGTCGCACCGGAAACTGGGCATCTTCGGCGTGGTGGCGCTGATTGCGGCAGGCCTCGTCGTGGGTACCGGCATTCGTGCCCGCGAGGAGCAGGGCTCCAAGCTGAAGGAATGGACCGACGATCAGGCCGTTCCCAGCGTTGCGGTGACCCTGCCGAACGCAAAATCCCTCAACGGCACCATCGACCTGCCGGGTCGGCTCGAAGCTTATTACCGCGCGCCTATCTTCGCACGCGTCTCCGGCTATCTGAAGAGCTGGAGCGTCGACATGGGCGCGCGCGTCAAGGCGGGGCAGGTGATCGCCGAGATCGAGGCGCCCGACCTCGACCAGCAACTGCTTCAGGCCCGCGCCGACCTCGCCAGCCAGCAGGCCAGTGCCAGGCTCTCGGAAGCAACGCTCAACCGGCGCAAGACGCTGGTCGCCTCCAACTTCGTCTCCGCGCAGGAGATCGACGAGCGCACCGCCGATCTCTCCAATAAGAACGCGGCCGTCCACTCAGGCCAGGCAAATGTCGAACGGCTTGAAGCGCTGGCCGGCTACAAGAAGATCACGGTGCCGTTCGATGGCGTGGTCACGGCGCGCGATACCGACGTCGGCGCGTTGATCAATGCCGGCGGCGGCTCCGGCCCGGCGATGTTCGTGGTCTCCGACATCACCAAGCTGCGCGTTTACGTCAACGTTCCCCAGAACTACGTGCCTGCGATCAAGATCGGCGCCAAGGCCACCATGGTCATGCCGGAATACCCGAACCGGACATTCCAGGCGACGGTCGAGGCGTCTTCGCAGGCCGTCGACGTCGCCTCAGGAACCACCCGCATGCAGCTTCGGCTCGACAATTCCAACGGCGAGTTGATGCCCGGCGGCTATGCCAGCGTGAAGCTCAACCTTCAGCGCGACACCGCGCCGCTGAGCATTCCCGCCAGTGCCCTGATCTTCAACGGCAGCGGTCTGCGTGTTGCGACCGTCGGTCCCGACGACAAGGTGCAGTTCAAGACCGTGACCATCGCACGCGATCTCGGCAAGGAGATTGAACTCGCCTCGGGCATCGCACCCGACGACCGCGTCATCACTGCCCCGCCGGATGGCCTTTCCGACGGCGACCAGGTTCGCGTCGCCGGCGGTGCCAAGGGCAAGCCGGCGACGGCGTCGGAGAAGCAGGCGCCGAAGGGCTAGGTTGATCTCGTAGGGTGGGCAAAGCGAAGCGTGCCCACCGTCTTCACGTGATTGGAAGAAGAATGGTGGGCACGGCGCAAGAGCGCCTTTGCCCACTCTACGAAAGCTACGTCACCCGCCACTCCGGCACGTCATCCGCGGCCATCGCGATCTCGCCGAGCGAACCCACCGGCGTGCGATCCATGTTCAGCAAGTGCGCCAGAGTCGCCGTATCGCTGGCCGCGATGCGCCCCAGCGTACGTCGATCATCTTCCGTCCGCAGCATCACCACGCCGTGTTCGACCTCGCCGCCGCGGCCATAGAGCACCGTGAAACTCTCGACCTTGCCCCTGCCTGAGACCTCCGTGACGAACTCGGGCACCGCGCGCTTGTTGCGGTCGGCCTCTGCCTGCACGCTCGTCTCCTGCGCCAGCGCCTCACGCGGCGTCTTCGACACCACCAATGCGTGGTGCTTGGTGACGAAGCCGCCCTGGCCGTAGAGCAGCCCGAGCTTGGCACCATCGCGCACACGCCGCAGCATCGCGCAGGCCGCGTGCGTCATGTAGGTGTTGAGCGGCGCGCCGAAGAAGGTGAGGCCACCGGTCACGGTCGGCTGCACGTCGGCCCCGAGGCCCAGCGTCCGCCGCGCCATCTTGGGCACGCAGGGGAAGCAGCTATAGAGCTCGATCGCGTCGAATTTCTTGCCGTCGCCGCCGGCGAGATCCATCGCCGCCTTCAGCACCGCATTCTGCGGATGGCTTTCATGGAACTGATCGCGCAGGAGGTAATCGCGCGGCTCTTCGGCCGAGGCGCCGCCAAGCGGGTAGACCAGCTTGTCCTCGGCGATGCCGGCCGCGCGCGCCTTGGCGAGGTTGGTGAGCAGCAGCGCGCCGCCCATGTTGACGCTGGGGTTGGCGACCATGAGCTTGTTGTAGGGCCAGGCGATCAGCCGGTTGTCCGCCGTCGGCGTCGTGATCTCGTCCGGCGCATAGCGCCGCTTCAGCCAGGCGTTGGGATTTTCGGCGGCGGCCTCGGAGTAGCGCGACCACAGCGTGCCGGACTCTGCCATGGCTTCACGCGGCGTCTGGCCCCAATGGGCGGAGGAGGCGGACTCATAGAATGGATAAACCGTGACGGGACGGAACACGCCGAGCTTCACCGCCAGCGGCTTCTGGAATGCCGCCCCACGCTTGGGCTCCTCGACGTCGTGGGCGAACGGCGTCCAGGGTAGCTTGACCCCGGCGCGCTCCGCCTTGGTCGCGGTCGACTGCGCCTCCGCGCCGCAGACAGCCGCCACCGTGCATTCGCCGCGCGCAATGCGTTTTGCCGCCTCGTGGATGTAGCGGATCGGGCTCTCGCCGCCGACGGGGCCGTAATAGCAATGCGCCGGCGCAATGCCGAGCCGCTGCGCCAAAAGCTTTTCCGGATCGCGATAGCGCCAGCTCAGGAAGTTGACGACGTCGAGCGACTGCACCTCGCCAAGCAGTTTTGCGCCGGCGTCCTGTTCGGCCCGCCGTAGCGCCTGTTCGAGCAGATCGAGCGGCTCGAGGCCGTCGGTGATCTCCTTGGGTCGGTCGACGATCTCGCCGATGCCGACGATGACGGGGATGAGGTCTTCCGGGATAGAGGTCTTGGTCATTTCTTCTTGGTTCACTTTCTGGGTCTTCGGCACGCCGTCGCCCTTCGAGGGCCGCTGAAGAAGCGGCCACCTCAGGGTGACGGCTACGGATGAAGCGTCATCCTGAGGTGCGAGCCGAGCGACGCTTGCGGCGCTTGGCGAGCCTCGAAGGATGAGCCACGGACTCTATTCCGGCCACAGGCAATTACTCCGCCACCAGCGCATTCATGTGCTCGACGGCCTCGGCAAACTCTTCCTTGAACTCCTGCACCACCGCGCCCGCCGACTTCACGCTGTCGATCAGGCCGACGCCCTGGCCGACGAAATAGCTGACGAGGTCGCGCGCTTTTGCGTTGCCGCTCGCCGCCGCGCGATCGATCGCGTTGAAGGCGTCGCGGCTGATGACGCTTTGCAGCGGCATCGGCAGCGCGCCCGGGCTTTCCGGCGCGCGGTCCCAGGCATCGGTCCAGACCGAGCGGAGCTGGCGTGCTGGCTTGCCGGTGCGCCCCTTCGAACGGATCGCGTCGCGCGAGGACGCCGTGATCATCTTCTCGCGGAAGATCGCCGTGGTCTCGGCCTCGACGGTGGCGAGCCACACCGAGCCGGTCCAGGCGCCGGCCGCGCCCATCGCCATGCAGGCGGCCATCTGCCGTCCCGTCATGATGCCGCCGGCCGCGAGCACCGGCACGTCGCGGATATTCTTGATCGCCTTGATCACCTCCGGCACCAGCACCAGGGTGGAGACCTCGCCGCAATGGCCGCCGGCCTCGGTGCCCTGCACCACGAGAATGTCGACGCCGGCGGCGACCTGGCGCAACGCATGCTCCTTGGCGCCGACGAGGGCGGCAACCGGCACGCCGTGCTTCCTGCCCATCTCGATCATCGCCTTCGGCGGCACGCCCAGCGCGTTGGCGATCAATCGGATCGGATGGTTGAAGGAGACCTCGAGCAGCTGAAGTGCGGTCTTCGCGTCGAACGGTTGCGGCTGGTTGTCGGCCACATCACTTGTCGTCAACTCGATGTCGTATTTCTTCAGGAGGTCGCGCGTGTAGGCGCGGTGCTCCTGCGGCACGCGCGCCTCCAGGCTCTTCCAGGTGACGTCCTTCTCGCCTGCGGTCGAGATATTCTCGGGGATCAGCACGTCGATGCCGTAGGGCTTGCCGTCGACATGCTCGTCAATCCATTTCAGCTCGCGCTCGAGCGTGTCGGGCGTGTGCACGGTGGCACCCAACACGCCGAAGCCGCCGGCACGGCTGACGGCGGCAACGACGTCGCGGCAATGGCTGAAGGCGAGCAGTGGGAACTCGATGCCCAGCATGTCGCAGATCGGCGATTTCATGGCTCTCTCCCGGCAGCCGTCGCGTTGCTGTTGTTGCTTTGCTTGAGCGAAGGCGCTTCGACGCTAGCCCATCGTCGCTAGCGATGCCAATCCGGATTTGGCCGCGCATCTTGCGTGCAGACGCCACGCGGCGGATGAGCCATTCCGCTGCACAAAATAAACAGACCGGAGCCCGCCGATTTGCCTCTTGCGCTTTTGTGGGTCTGTGAGAATGCTGGCGCAAACAAAGAGAAAACAGCGAGGGAGCGCCAACCGATGTCGCAAGCGCAAGCGAGTCCGGCCCGAACCGTGAAGGCCTACGACGTGGTCGTCGTCGGCGCGGGCTTTGCCGGCATGTACATGCTGCACCGCCTGCGCGGTCTTGGCTTCTCGGCGCGCGTCTATGAGCAGGGCGGTGGCGTCGGCGGCACCTGGTACTGGAATCGCTATCCCGGCGCGCGCTGCGATGTCGAGAGCATGCAGTATTCCTACTCGTTCTCGGAAGAGCTTCAGCAGGAATGGGACTGGAGCGAGCGCTACGCGCCGCAGCCGGAGATCCTGAACTACGCCAACCACGTTGCCGACCGTTTTGATCTTCGCCGCGACATCCAGTTCGACACCCGCGTCGAGCGCGCGGCGTTCGACGCGCGGGCGAAGTGCTGGTCGGTGACGACGTCCGACGGCAAGACGGTTGAGGCGCAGTTCATCGTGCTCGCGACCGGCTGCCTCTCGAACGCGCGCAAGCCCGACATCAAGGGCCTCGAGAGCTTCAAGGGACCGGTCTACCACACTGGCAGTTGGCCGCATGAAGACGTCGACTTCACGGGCTTGCGCGTCGGCTTGATCGGGACGGGATCGTCTGGCATCCAATCGACGCCCGTCATCGCCGAACAAGCAAGACATCTCACCGTGTTTCAGCGCACGGCGAATTTTTCGATTCCCGCGCGCAACGCCGCGCTGACCGACGAAGAGCGCAACAACGTCCGCAAAACCTATCCGGAGATCCGCCGCTTCGCCCGCGAAATCGCACGCAACGGCATTTTCGCCGAGCAACCCGATCGCGGCGCACTCGACGACAGCGATGAGACCAGGAATGGCAAATATTCGGCGCGCTGGGAGCGCGGCGGGCTCACCTTCATGTATGTCTACAACAATCTCGGCCTCGAGCGATCGGCGAACGATACCGCGGCGAACTTCGTGCGCGGCAAGATCGCCGAGATCGTGAAGGACCCCGAAACCGCGAAGCTGTTGCAGCCGAACAGCCATCCGATCGGCACCAAGCGCATCTGCATCGATACGGATTATTTCGCGACCTTCAACCGGCCGAACGTCTCGCTGGTCGACATCAAGACCAATCCAATCGAGGAGGTCACCGCGAATGCCGTGCGTGTCGCAGGCAAGGACCACGAGGTCGATGCGCTGGTGATGGCGACGGGGTTCGATGCCATGACTGGCTCGGTCGCGAAGATCGACATCAGTGGCCCGGGCGGACGGACGCTGAACGAGAAGTGGGCGGAAGGCCCGAAGACCTATCTCGGGCTGATGAGCGCGGGCTTTCCGAACCTCTTCATCATCACCGGCCCCGGCAGCCCGTCGGTGCTCTCGAACATGATCGTCTCGATCGAGCAGCATGTCGACTGGATCGCCGATTGCCTCGTTCACATGCGCAGGCAGGGTGTTGCCACCATGGAGGCAAGCGGGGAGGCCGAGGACAAGTGGGTCGCCCATGTCAACGAGGTCGCCCACGGCACGCTCTATCCGCAGGCCAATTCCTGGTACATGGGCGCCAACATTCCAGGCAAGCCGCGCATCTTCATGCCCTATATCGGCGGCGTCGGCGTCTACCGCCGGATCTGCGACGAGGTCGCGGCGAAGGGATATGAGGGGTTTTTGCTGGAGAGGGCCGAGCAGGGGCTGACTGCGGCCGCGTCCTGAGCCTCGCTCCGATCGTCATTCCGGGGCGCCGTAGAGCGGCGGGCCCGGAACGACGGCGGGGAAGTGGCCTGCCATGACGAAACGTAGAGTTGCCCCGCCCGGCAATGCATTTCTGCGCCCTTGCCATCGGCCATTCGCGGGCTAATTAATGCAGGCGCATCTTTTCGCCGGAGCCCCCGCATGACCGACGCCCCCGCCTACGTACCGCCCAAAGTCTGGATCTGGAACAAGGAGAACGGCGGGCAGTTCGCCAGCATCAACCGCCCCATTGCCGGCGCGACCCACGACAAGGAGCTGCCGGTCGGCAAGCATCCCTTCCAGCTCTATTCGCTGGCGACGCCGAACGGCGTGAAGGTCACGGTGATGCTGGAGGAACTGCTGGCGCTCGGCCACAAGGGCGCCGAATACGACGCCTGGCTGATCAGGATCGGCAATGGCGACCAGTTCGGCAGCGGCTTTGTCGACATCAACCCGAACTCGAAAATTCCCGCGCTAGTGGACCGCTCCGGTCCCGAGCCGATCCGGGTGTTCGAATCCGGCTCGATCCTGGTCTACCTCGCCGAGAAGTTCGGCGCCTTCCTGCCGAAGGATATCAAGAGTCGCACCGAAGCGATGTCCTGGCTGTTCTGGCAGATGGGCAGCGCGCCATATCTCGGCGGCGGTTTTGGTCACTTCTACGCCTACGCGCCGACCAAGATCGAATACGCCATCGACCGTTTTGCGATGGAGGTCAAGCGCCAGCTCGACGTGCTCGACCGGCGCCTCGCCGACAACGAGTACCTCGCGGGCAATGAGTACACCATCGCCGACATCGCGGTGTGGCCCTGGTATGGCGCGCTCGCCAAGGGGCTGGTCTATGGCGCCGGCGAATTCCTGTCGGTGCAGGACTACAAGCACGTGCAGCGCTGGACCGATCAGATCGCCAAGCGCCCGGCCGTCAAGCGCGGCCGCATGGTCAACCGCGTCTCCGGCGATCCCGCCAGCCAGCTCCACGAGCGGCACGACGCCGGCGATTTCGACACCAAGACGCAGGACAAGATCGGCGAGCCGGCGGCGACGTAAACGGTGCTCGCTTCACCTCGCCCCGCTTGCGGGGAGAGGTCGAATTCGATCGAAGATCGAATTCGGGTGAGGGGGACTCTCCGCGAGTCCAACTCACACTGTTTTCTCGGAAGCAGCCCCTCACCCCAGCCCTCTCCCCGTAAGAACGGGGCGAGGGAGCGCGATGGCGCGGCCTACTTCCTCTTCGCCCCCTCCGCGGCCGGAAACACCACGCGATCATCCGTGCGGCAGTAGCGGTCGGCGAACATGCGGCCGATCGGGTGATAGCGGTCCATGTGCACCCGCATCGCCTTGTCGTCCCAGAGCTCGTCGCGGATATGGAAGTGGATGCCTTCGCCCATGATCAGCCGGCGATCGTCGTTGACGTCGATCATCTTCCAGAGCTTGCACTCCATCGCCCAGGGCGTGTCGGCGAGCCGCGGCACGGCGATCTTCGCCGACGGTGCGAGCTTCAGCCCGAGATAGTCAGGCTCGCCCACTTCAGGGGGAAAATCTCCGCTGCTCTCGTGCATGGCCTTCGCCAGCGGCTCGTCGGCGAGGTTGACCACGAACTCGCCGGTGCGCTGGATGTTGAGAAACGTGTCCTTGTCCTGGCCGTTGGGCTTCCGGTTCGCCGCGAACATGCACAGCGGCGGATCTTCGCAGAAGGCGTTGAAGAAGCTGAACGGCGCGGCGTTGACGACGCCGGTCGGCCCGACCGAGGTCACCCACGCGATCGGCCGTGGCAGGATGAAGGACGTCAGCACCTTGTAGCGCTCGCGTGGCGTCAGGTCGCTGGCGGCGTATTCCATGGTGGCTCCGTAGGAGTGAAACTCTCGTAGGGTGGGCAAAGCGAAGCGTGCCCACCACTTCTTGCGAAGCCGCGATGGTGGGCACGGCGCGCGAAGAGCGCGCCTTTGCCCACCCTACGGCTCTTCCCGAGCGGGGAGAGGCCAGAGACTTTTACGCCATGCTCAACTCGTGGCGTCCCACCACCATCCAGTGCACCTCGTCCGGACCGTCGGCGAAGCGCAGATGGCGGACGTCCTGGTACATCTCCGCGAGCGGGGTCCAGTGCGAGATGCCGGTGGCGCCGTGCATCTGGATCGACTGGTCGATGATCTTGCAGGCGCGCTCCGGCACCATGGCCTTGACCATGGACACCCAGACGCGGGCCTCCTTGTTGCCGAGCACGTCCATCGCCTTGGCGGCCTTCAGCACCATCAGCCGCATCGCCTCGATCTCGCAGCGCGCCTGCGCGATGATCTGCATGTTGCCGCCGAGATGGGCGATCTTCTTGCCGAAGGCCTCGCGGGTGAGGCCACGCTGAACCATCAGATCCAGCGCCTTCTCGGCCTTGCCGATGGTGCGCATGCAGTGATGGATGCGGCCCGGGCCGAGGCGGAGCTGCGAGATCTCGAAGCCGCGGCCTTCGCCGAGCAGCATGTTCTCCTTGGGCACGCGGACGTTGTTGAAGCGCATGTGCATGTGGCCGCGCGGGGCGTGGTCCTGGCCGAACACGTACATGGGCCCGAGCACCTCGACGCCGGGCGTGTCGCGCGGCACCAGGATCTGCGACTGCTGCTTGCTCGGCGCCGCATCCGGATTGGTCTTCACCATCACGATGAGGATCTTGCAGCGGGGATCGCCGACGCCGGAGATGTAATATTTCTCGCCGTTGATGACCCATTCGTCGCCGACGAGCTTTGCGGTCGTCGAAATGTTCTTGGCGTCGGAGGAGGCGACGTTCGGCTCGGTCATGACATAGGCCGAACGGATCTCGCCGTTCATCAGCGGCTTCAGCCACTTCTCCTTCTGCTCCTTGGTGCCGACGCGCTCCAGCACTTCCATGTTGCCGGTGTCCGGCGCCGAGCAGTTCATCGTCTCGGAGGCCAGCGGGCTCTTGCCGAGCTCGGAGGCGATATAGGCGTAGTCGAGATTCTTCAGGCCCTGACCGGTCTCGTCGTCGGGCAGGAAGAAATTCCAGAGGCCTTCCTTCTTGGCCTTGTTCTTGGCGACCTCGAGCACCTCGAGCTGTTTCGGCGTAAAGCTCCAGCGATCCTGCTTGCCTTCGCCGGCCTTGGCGAATTCGATCGACATAGGCTCGACGGTGTCGCGGATGAATTTCCTGACGTGATCGTAGAGCGGCCGGACCTGGTCCGACATGCGAAGATCGTTGAGCTCGTCGCCGGGATTGAGGGTGTAGTTGGTGGTGCGGGGTATGTAGGCGTGCTTTGTCATTGTTCCTCCCGGGGTCACTGAGATCGCGTTGGGCCGCAGAATAGTCGCAGCGCGGCCAAAGCGCGAGCGCGCATTTTTTCAGGCGACCCATGCCATGCGATGGAATATCGCGAGAGTGTTTGAAATGTTGTTTGAACGGCGTGAGGAGGCAGGTGCGGGCCGCACTCACTGTTGTCATCGCCCGGCTTGACCGGGCGATCCAGTACTCCGTGACGTCAGCGATTTACGGAGAAGCCGCGGCGTACTGGATTCCCCGCTCCAGTGCGCAATTGCGCACAAGGCGGGGAATGACACCGTCCTGGAGCAATCAGTTCGGCAGCCGATGCATCGCGCAGATCTTGTTGCCGTCGAGGTCGCGCAAATAAGCGATGTAGAGCTTGTTCCCTGCGCCCTCGCGGATGCCGGGTGGATTCTCGATCGGCGTTCCGCCGGCGGCGACGCCGGTGGCGTGCCACTTGTCGACCTGCTCAGGCGAGTTGGCGGCAAAGCCGATGGTGCTGCCATTCGCACACGTGGCGGCCTCGCCGTTGATCGGCTTCGTCACCGAGAACACGCCGGTCTTGGTGATGTAGAAGATGCGATGGCCGTCGACCCTGGCCGGGCGCACCTCGAGCGTGCCGAGCAGCTGGTCGTAGAACGCCTTGGCCTTGTCCAGGTCGTTGGTGCCGATCATGATGTGTGAGAACATTTGCCCATTCCCCTCAGAGTTTGTAGCCCGGATGGAGCGCAGCGAAATCCGGGTCTTGCTTGTTTTTGAAAATCCCGGATTACGCTTCGCTCCATCCGGGCTACGAGATTCAAAACGCCGTATAGCCGCCGTCGATCACGAACGTATCCGCGGTGTGATACGACGACGCCTTGCTCATCAGATACACCGCGATGCCGCCGAAATCGCTGGCCTCGCCGAAGCGCCGCATCGGAATGCGCGGCATCACATTGGCGACGAACTTCTCGTTGGCCATGATGCCCGCGGTCATGTCGCTCTTGATCCAGCCGGGCAGGATCGCGTTCGCGGTGACGCCGTGACGCGCCAGCTCGACGCCGAGCGCGCGCACCAGCGCGTTGATCGCGGCCTTGGTCGCGGCATAGTGCTCATTGCGCGCAGTGCCGAAGATCGAGGCGAGGCTCGATGTCGCGACCAGCCGGCCGAAGGGATCGCCGGCATTGGCGCGCTCGGTCATGTGTTTTGCGGCGGCCTGGAAAGCGTGGAACACGCCGTCCAGATTGGTCGCAAACATCGTGCGCCACTCTTCCTCGGTGCGCTCGATGAAGGAGCGCCGGCCGCCGCCGCCGATACCGGCATTGGCAAAGCAGCCGTCGACCCGGCCGAAAATGTCGAGCGTCGCCTTCATCGCGGCATTGACCGAAGCCGGATCGGTGACGTCGCAGACGCGGGTGTCGACCTTGCCGGAGAGGCCCGTCATGCTCGCGGCAGCAGCCTTGTTCTTGTCAGGATTGCGGCCCCAGATCAAGACGTTGCAGCCCTGGCCGGCGAGCGCCTGCGCGATGCCGAGCCCGATACCGCCATTTCCGCCGGTGATCACGGCGACGCGGCCGCTGAGGTCGAAAAGGTTCATGGCGCGTTTCCTGTTTTTGGCACGGGCGCGCGCCAGCCTGTGCGCGCAAGATTGTGCGATACGACGACAAGGTATGTTCGGACCACCATGGACAAGGCCGCGACAAAAATCAAATATGCGCCCCGGCAAAACTAATTCCGGTCTGCGAAACATCGCTAGTACCAACTGACGAGGAAACCATGCAGTTCAAACACGTCACGCTCGATTTCGATGGCTCGGTCGCGATCCTCCGGCTCGACCATCAGGAGGTGATGAACGCGGTCTCCATGGACATGCTGGGCGGCCTCTCCGATGCCCTCGACGCGATCGAGGAGAAGAAGGGCGAGGTGCGCTGCGTGGTGCTGACTGGCGCGGGGCGGGCGTTCTGCACCGGCGCGAATCTGCAAGGGCGCAACAACCAGTCGAAGAAGACCAAGGCCGGCCTGACGCTCGAGACCGGCTTTCATCCCTTCCTGCGCCGCATCCGCAATCTGCATTGCCCGATCGTCACTGCCGTCAACGGCCCGGCCGCCGGCGCCGGCATGAGCTTCGCGCTGCTCGGCGACATGATTTTGTGCGCGCGGTCCTCTTACTTTCTTCAAGCCTTCCGCCGCATCGGCCTGGTGCCGGATTGCGGCTCGACCTGGCTGCTGCCGCGCCTGATCGGCCGGGCGCGTTCGGTCGAATTGTCGCTGATGGGCGAGCGCCTGCCGGCCGAGAAGGCGCTGGAATGGGGCCTCGTCAACCGCGTCTATGACGACGGCGTGCTGATGGAGGAGGCGATGAAGCTCGCGCGCGATCTCGCCAGCGGCCCGACGGTCGCGCTGTCGCTGATCCGCAAGCTCTACTGGGACAGCCCCGAAAATTCGTTCGAGGATCAGCTCAATCTCGAATTCCAGTGCCAGCTGCGTGCCGGCGACACGGACGATTTCCGTGAAGGCGTTGGCGCGTTCCTGGAGAAGCGCCCGGCGCAGTTCAAAGGCAAATGATCGAGGCCGAGCTCTCCCGCAGCGTCGCGCGCTGGTGCGAAGGGGCGACTGGCGTCACCGGCGCGGCAAAACTGTCCGGCGGCGCCAGCCAGGAAACCTGGCGCTTCGACATCGAGCATCCCGATGGGCCGATCGGCGCGATCCTGCGCCGCTCGCCGAAGGGCTATGGCGCCGCGCCGACGCGCGCGGCAGGTCTCGCCGCCGAAGCCCAGTTGATGCAGCTTGCCTATGAGGCGGGCGTGCCGTCGCCGCGCGTGATGCATGTGTTGACGCCCGACGAAAATCTCGGCACCGGCTTCATCATGCAGCGGGTCGAGGGCGAGACCATCGCCCGTAAGATTCTTCGCGATGATGAGTACGCGGCGGCGCGGCCGCGTCTCGCGCGGCAGATCGGCGGCGTGCTCGCCGGCCTGCACAAACTGCCACAGGACAAGCTGCCCGAGCTGCGCAGCCGGTCCGCGACCCAGGAGATCGGCGAGTTCGAGCGCGACTATCGCAGCCTGAACTGGCCAAAGCCCGTGTTCGAGCTGGCGCTGCGCTGGCTGCGCGACCATGATCCCGGCCCCTCGGCCGAGACCACGCTGGTGCACGGCGATTTCCGCAACGGCAATCTCATCATCGGCGCCGACGGCGTCCGCGCCGTGCTCGACTGGGAGCTCGCCCATCTCGGCGATCCCATGGAGGATCTCGGCTGGGTCTGCGTCAACTCCTGGCGCTTTGGTGAGATCGACAAGCCGGTGGGCGGTTTTGGCACACGCGAGGAATTGTTCGCCGGCTATGAGGCCGCGGGCCGCAAATGCGATCCTGCGCGCGTCAAATTCTGGGAAGTGATGGGCACGCTGCGCTGGGGCATCATGTGCGGCGGCATGATGCAGCGGTTCCGCGAGGGGCCGGATCATTCGATGGAACGCGCCATGATCGGCCGCCGCGCCAGCGAGACCGAGATCGATCTGTTGCGGCTGCTGGCGCCGCGCGGGAGCTGACACATGCAGGACGAACCGACACCGACCGAGCTGACCAAGGCGGTCGCCGATTTCCTCGGCAACGACATCACGCCGCTGATCTCCGGCCATCAGGCCTTCAAGCTGCGCGTCGCCATCAACATCCTCGACCTCGTGACGCGGCAGCTGACGCAGGAGGAGAGGAGCGACGCGAAGGAGGTGGAGCGGCTGCGCGCGCTGCTCGGCATGGACGGCCCGGTGGCCGATCTCAACCGCGCGCTCGCCGATCGCATCGCCAAGGGTGAGATTGATCTGGCAACGCCGGGGCTCGCCGAGCATCTCTGGCAGACCACAATGGATAAGCTAGCGGTCGACCAGCCGAACTATGCCTCATACAAGCGGGAGCTGGGGCGAGGCGGGTAGACGGTGCCATATTCTCCGCTGTCATCGCCCGCCTAGTGCGCAATTGCGCACAGGGGGGGCGATCCAGTATTCCAGAGACGGCAATGAGATGCGTTGAAGCCGCGGCGTACTGGATGCCCCGGTCAAGCCGGGGCATGACACCTGTGGTGTTGGGGCATCCGTCGTCGTGACGAGGAGAGCGGCGCTCTACTTCCCCACCCATTTCGGCGGCCGCTTCTCCGAGAATGCCTTCGGGCCCTCGATATAATCCTGCGAGGCCACCATCGCCTTCACCGCTGGATATTCCCGCTGCTCCTCGATCGCCTGCTCCAGCGAGACGGCGAGGCCCTTCTGGATGGTCTGCTTCGACGCCCGGATCGACATCGGCGAGTTCTTGGTGATCATCTCCGCCCAGCGCAGCGCGCCCGACAGGGCCTCACCCTGCGGCACCACCTCGTTGACGAAGCCGAGCTCATGGCCCTCCTTGGCGCTGACATGGCGCGCAGTGAGGATCATGCCCATGGCACGCTTGAGCCCGATCTGGCGCGGCAGCCGGTGCAGGCCGCCGGCGAGTGCGGCAAGGCCGACGCGCGGCTCGGGCAGGGCGAAGGTCGCATTCTCCGAGGCGATGATCAGGTCGCAGGCGAGCGCGATCTCGAAGCCGCCGCCCATGGCGACGCCGTTGACCGCGGCGATGATCGGCTTGTCGCAATCGAAGCGCGAGGTAAGGCCGGCAAAGCCGCCCTTGTCCCAGCCGCGCTTTCCGCCCGCCGCCTGCCACTTCAAATCGTTGCCGGCGCAGAACGCCTTGTCGCCGGCGCCGGTGACGATCGCGACCCACTGCTCGGGATCGGCTGAGAAATCGTCAAACACCTTCTGGAGCTCGAAATGCGCGTCGGTGTGCAGCGCGTTGTAGACCTCGGGCCGCGACAGCGTAACGATCGTGATCGGCCCCTTGCGTTCCACCTTTGAGAATTTCAGATCCATCGCGCGCTCCCGCATTTTCTCGTGAAGGAATATTGGCGTCATACTAGCGCGTGCCAGCGCCGCGACACCATCGAATTGCGCGGGCGCGCCTTGCGCCCGTCACACGCCTTGCCTTGCTTGACTTGCGCGCGCACTTCTCACCTTAATCGCGCGAAGCAAAAGCGCGGTTAGCGCCTTAACGCAAAACGACAAAACTACTCCGGGAGAGAGCCGTGGATTTCTCATTGCCTGCCGATCTCGTCGCCTATCTCGGAGAGCTCGATCGATTCATCGAACGCGAGATCAAGCCGCTCGAACAGGCCGACGACAACATCCGCTTCTTCGACCATCGCCGCGAATGGGCGCGCACCGATTTCGACAATGGCGGCCTGCCGCGCCATGAGTGGGAAGCGCTGCTGCGCAAGGCCAAGGATCTCGCGGACGCCGCCGGCCATCTGCGCTTTCCGGTGCCGAAGCAATATGGCGGCAAGGACGGCTCCAACCTCTGGATGGCTGTGATCCGCGAGCACTTTGCCGCCAAGGGTCTCGGCCTGCACAACGATCTTCAGAACGAGCACTCCATCGTCGGCAATTTTCCCGTTGTCACCATGCTCGATCGCTATGGCCGCGACGACCAGAAGGCGATGATCGACGGCTCGATCAGGGGCAAGTACCGCATCACCTTTGGATTGACGGAGCCGCATCACGGCTCGGACGCGACGCACATGGAGACGCGCGCGGTGCCCGCGACCCGCGACAACGTCAAGGGCTGGATCATCAACGGCGAGAAGATGTGGACGACCGGCATGCACGTCGCCACGCATTGCGCGCTGTTCGCGCGCACCTCGGGCAATGACGGCGATGCCCGCGGCATCACCTGCTTCCTGGTGCCGGCCAAGAGCCATGGCGTGAAGGTCGAGGAGTACATGTGGACCTTCAACATGCCGACCGACCATCCGCGCGTCAGCTTTACGGACGTGTTCGTGCCTGAGGATGCGCTGTTCGGCGAAGTCGGCCGCGGCCTGTCGCTGGCGCAGTGCTTTGTCCACCAGAACCGCATCCGCCAGGCGGCAAGCTCGCTCGGCGCCGCCGTCTACTGCATCAACGAGAGTGTGAAGTACGCGCGCGAGCGAAAGCCGTTCGGCAAGGCGCTCGCCGAGAACCAGGCGATCCAGTTTCCGCTGGTCGAGCTCGCGACCCAAGCCGAGATGCTGCGCCTGTTGATCCGCAAGACAGCCTGGGAGATGGACCAGCTCAATGAGGAGCAGATCGAGCGCACGCTCTCCGACCGCGTCTCCATGTGCAACTACTGGGCAAACCGCCTCTGCTGCGAATCCGCCGACCGTGCCATGCAGGTCCACGGCGGCATGGGCTATTCACGCCACAAGCCGTTCGAGCACATCTACCGCCACCACCGCCGCTATCGCATCACGGAGGGGAGTGAGGAGATCCAGATGCGGAAGGTGGCGGGGTTCTTGTTCGGGTATATGGGGCCGGGGAAGCATTAGAGAGACGCTGCGATCTCTCCCCGAGTCGTCCCCGCGAATGCGGGGAGGACCCATAACCCCAGGGAGTAGTTTGAGGCGAGACGGCAACTCCGTGTCTTCGCCAAACTCCACCCTGTGGTTATGGGTCCCGGGCTCGCGCTGCGCGCGCCCCGGGACGACGACGCGGATAGAGCGGGGCTAATTCACCCGTCGGTCCTTCCCTACCCAATACGGCTCCCTCAGCTGCCGCCGCAAGATCTTGCCTGACGGATTCCGCGGCAGCGCCGGCAAGAACTCCACGCTCTTCGGTGTCTTGAATCCAGCGATACGTTCGCGGGTGAAGTTGATGATGTCGGTGGCGGTCGCCTGCTTGCCGGGCTTCATCACCACGACGGCCTTCACGGCTTCGCCCCATTTGTCGTCGGGCACGCCGATCACGGCGGCCTCGGCGACGTCAGGATGATCGCACAGCGCGCTCTCGACCTCGGCCGGGTAGATGTTCTCGCCGCCGGAGATGATCATGTCCTTGATGCGGTCGTGGATGTAGAGATAGCCGTCCTCGTCCATGTAGCCGGCGTCGCCCGTGCGCAGCCAGCCATCGCCGCGCAGGGTCGAGGCGGTCGCCTCCGGTAAATTCCAATAGCCGGCCATGTTGGAGCCCGAGCGCGTCGCGATCTCGCCGACCTCGCGCGGCGGCAGCGGTTTGCCGTCCGCATCCAGAATCGCGATCTCGACGCCCGGCAGCGCCTTGCCGGCCGAGCGCATCCGCTCGAGGCCCTCGACGTGGTCCTCCGGCGGCAGCGCGACGATGGTGCCTGTCGTCTCGGTCATGCCGTACATCTGCACGAAGCCGCATTTGAAGATCTCGATGCATTCCTTCAGCAGCGCCGCCGGAATGGGCGAGGCGCCATACAGCATGTATTTCAGGCGCGAGAAATCGACCGTCTTCGCGCGCGGCTGCCGTACCACGAACTGCATCGCCGCCGGCACCATGAACAGCTTGGTGATGCCCGACTGCTCGAAGAAATCCAGCACCTTGGTCGGATCGAACTCGCGCGCGATCACGCCGCGGGCGCCGTGATAGAGTCCCATCACGCCCCAGCCGGAGCCGCCGATGTGGAAGATCGGCATCGCCACCAGCGACACGTCGTCGGTCGACCACCGGTTCCACTCCGGCTTGTCCTCGGCATTGCCTGTTTGTACGAGGTTGAGGAAGTTCGCATGCGACAGCATCGCGCCTTTCGGCTTGCCTGTCGTGCCCGACGTGTAGAGCTGGATCGCGATGTCCTTCGTGTCGATCGGCACCTTCGGGTCGTCGCCGCTTTGCGCATCGCGCCAGGCCGTAAAATCCTGCCATTCCGGCGCGCCGCCTTCAGTGGTGATGACGGTGCGCACGCCAGGCAGCTGGTCCTTGATCTGGCGGACCTGCGCGATGAACTCCGGCCCGACGAACAGCACCGGCGCCTTGCAATCCGCGACGATGAACGCGATCTCGGGCCCGGCAAGCCGCCAGTTCACCGGCGCCATCACCACACCGGCCTTCATCGCGCCCATCAGCAGCTCGAAATAGAGATCGCTGTTCTTGCCGAGATAGGCGATGCGGTCGCCGCGTCTGACACCCATCGCGATCAACGCGTTGGCGACCTTGTTGGTCTTGACGTCAAACCCGGCAAAGCTGGTGAGGCGGCCCTCGAACTCGTAGGCGGTCGCGTTGCCGCGGCTGGTCGCGCGCTCGCGCACCATGTCGGCGAGATTCGCCAATGGCTGTGTGGTGGACATGTCTCTCCCGTGGCGTCTTGTTTTTATGTCTGGGAGTGTGGCGTCATCCGCGGGTGAAGACAAGATGGGAGAGGCCCCGCTGTCGTCCCGGACAAGCGAAGCGCCGATCCGGCAACTGTTATGTCGGCTTGACGTTCAGGTAGGGCTTCCTGTCGCGCATCATGGCGTTGAGGACCGTCAGCAGCTTCCTGGCGACGGCAATGAGGGCGAGTTTGGCTGGTTTGCCGGCCTGTCGCAATCGTACGTAAAAGACCTTGAACGGATCGGCCCGGCGGCCCGCGTTGAGAGCAGCCATGTAAAGGGCATCACGGACGCGCTTTCGGCCCCCGGCGATCTTACGTTTGCCACGGTAAGCCCCGCTGTCGACGTTGAAGGGAGCCAGGCCGGCTAGCGCTGCCACCTGCTTCGGTCCCACTTTTCCGAGTTCCGGCATCTGCGCGATCAGTTGCATGCAGGTTACGGGACCCACGCCAGGAAGTGAACGTATCAACTGCGCATCGCCCGAGATCTCCGGCTCGGTCTTGATCAGCGTGCTGATGTCGGCCTCGATCTCGGCGATCTCGCCGTCGAGGACCTCGATGAGACGGCCGATACGATCGGCCATGGCACGGTCGTCGGCCTCGCTGCGCCGGTTCTTCTCCTGCGCACGCATGAGGACCAGCTGATCCCGCCGTTTTGCGAGCCTCGCCAAGGCATTGCGGGCGGGATTGGCAATTTGCTCGGTGGCTGGCTTCAGGGCCCGCGCAAAGGCCGCCAGCATCCTCGCATCGATCGGGTCGGTCTTGGCGAGCTGGCCGCTGGCGCGCGCAAAGTCGCGAGCCCGGGCCGGGTTGATCCGCGCGAAGCGGATACCGGCCTGACCCAGCGCCTCGCGAAGTTCGAGATCATAGACACCCGTTGCCTCGAAGACGACCAGCACGTCGCATCGCCAACGCGCCACGATCTGTGTGATGGCCTGCGGCGCGTTGGCGATGCGCTCCGGCACACCCAAGCCCTCATCGAAGATATCGAGATGTTGTTTGGAGACGTCGATTCCGACGTAACGAAGGGGTATGATCACGGTGCCTGTCCCTGTGATGCGAGGTCTGTTGCCGCAGCCTCGTGCAACTGTTCAGGTTGATAGATGGAACGGGCGGGAGACCGGGCCGGATCACGGCGTCAAGCGCCAAGGACCCAACGGCTTCCCGCCCACTCCATCATGACAGGCTTCCAAGACACAGGGACCCAAAGCCACAGGGAGGAGTGTGGCGCGAGATCGGGTTGTGAGTCTTCGCCAAACCTCATCCTGGGGTTATGGGTCCCGGGCTCGCGCTATGCGCGCCCCGGGACGACAGCGGTGGGTGCATCACCCCCGCTTCGCCCGGTCCTTCTCGTTCTGCGCCATGATGCTCTCGCGCGCGGTTTTCCAGTCGTCGTCGCTCCAGTCGCGGAGCTGGTAGAAATTGCCGCCCATCGCCAGCGCCTGCGCGCCGTCCATCGCGATGGTCTCGCCGCTGATCCAGTCGCAGCCGCCGGAGATCAGGAACACCGCGAGGTTCTGCAATTCCTCCATGGTGCCGACGCGGCCCATCGGGTTCATCGCCTTGGTGCGCGCGCCGGCTTCGTCGCCGGGCTTGATGCGCTTGCTCATGCCCTCGGTCGGGATCTCGCCCGGCGCGATCGTGTTGAGGCGGATGCCGTAGCGGCCCCATTCGGTCGCGAGCGACATCGTCATGGCGTGGATCGCCGACTTGCTCATCGCGGACGGCACCACGTAAGGCGAGCCGTTGCGCACCCAGGTCGTGGTGATGGAAACGACATTGCCGGGCTGCTTCAAGGCGATCCAGCGCTTGCCGACCGCATGGGTCACATAGAACGTGCCGTGCATCACGATGTTGGCGACGGCATCGAAGCCGCGGGGCGAGAGCTCTTCGCTGCGCGAGATGAAATTGCCGGCCGCGTTGTTGATGAGATCGGTGAGGGGAGCGTCACGAAAGATGGTCTCGATCATCTCTTCGACCGCGAGCGCGTTGCGGATGTCGACGCCGTGGCTGGTGACGCGGCCACCATACTCAGCCATCAGCTCGGTCGCGGTCTCGTCGCACACGATCTTGCGCCGGCCGCAGATGTGCACCTCTGCTCCAAGCTGGAGGAAGCGCGCCGCCATCGACTTGCCGAGCCCGGTGCCGCCACCGGTGACAAGGATGTTCCGGCCGGCCAGAAGATTTTCCTTGAACATGGCTGTTTCCTCCGCAGGCATTGTCAGTTAATTGGTCGATTGACTAAATCCGGCCGCCGGCTTCCTGTAAAGCGGCACTGAACAAGAACAGGGGAGAATTCATCCATGGAAGAGCGCGTCTCGATCTCGATCTCGGAAGGCGTCGCCGACGTGCGCCTGGTGCGCGCGGACAAGATGAATGCGCTCGATCAGGCGATGTTCGAAGCCCTTGTTGCCGCAACCGACCGGCTTTCGAAGGAAAAGGGCGTGCGTGTCGTCGTGCTCTCGGGCGAAGGCCGCGCCTTCTGCGCCGGTCTCGACATGGGGCGTTTTGCCGCCATGAAGGAGACAGGCGGCAACGGAATTCCGGGTGGCGAAAATCGCGATCTCACCAAACGTACGCATGGCCAGGCGAACTTTCCGCAACAGGCGGTATGGGGCTGGCGCCAGCTTCCGGTTCCCGTGATCGCGGCCGTGCACGGCGTCGCTTTCGGCGGTGGGTTCCAGCTCTCGCTCGGTGCCGACATGCGCTTTCTCTCACCGGATGCGCGGATGTCGGTGATGGAGATCAAATGGGGCCTCGTGCCCGACATGGCCGGCACGCCGATCCTGGCCTCGCTCGTGCGCGACGACATCCTGCGCGATCTCACCTACACCGGCCGCATCTTCTCCGCACAGGAGGCGATGAGCTACGGCCTCGCGACGCGCATCTGCGACGACCCGCGCGCCACGGCTCTCGAAGTCGCGCGCGAAATCGCCGGCAAGAGCCCCGATGCGATCCGCGCCGCCAAGCGCCTGCTCAACAATCTCTCGGTCGATCCGGGCCCGGCGCTGCTCGCCGAGTCGGTCGAGCAGCAGAAGCTGATCGGCAGTGCGAACCAGACCGAAGCGGTGCGCTCCAATCTGGAGAAGCGCGAGGCGAGGTATGTAGACTGACAGGCTCTCCGTCATGGCCGGGCAGAAGCGCGAAGCGCGTCTTCGCGCTAGATGTCCCGGCCATCCACGTTCTTGGTCAGAAGCGGCAAGCAAGAACGTGGATCACCGGGACAAGCCCGGTGATGACGACTAACTGGCAACGTCGCTAAACAACAAAGAAAAACAAAAATGAGCGAAACGTCCCCATTCCTCGGCATCGTCTCCGGCGAGCGCCGCCGCACCCATGCCGAAGTCGCCAACCGCGCTGATCGCATCGCGAGCGGCCTCGCCAAAATCGGCGTCAAGCAGGGCGATTGCGTCTGCATGCTGATGCGCAACGATATCGCCTTCCTCGAAGCCGCCTACGCCGCGATGCGGCTCGGGGCCTATGGCGTGCCGATCAACTGGCACTTCAAGCCGGAGGAGATCAACTACATCCTCGGGGATACCGGCACGTCCGTGCTGATTGGACATGCCGACATGCTGCACGCCCTGCGCGATGCCATTCCGAAAGGCGTCACCGTGCTCAGCGTGCCGACCCCGCTGGAGATCCTGTCCAACTACAAGATCGACCCCGATCACCTGAAGACGCCGGACTTCGCGATCGATTTCGAATCCTGGCTCGCACAGTACCCGCCCTACGACGGCCCGGTCGTGCCGCAGCCCATGAACATGATCTACACGTCAGGGACGACCGGCCATCCAAAGGGCGTGCGGCGCAATGCGCCCACGCCGGAACAGGCGGCGGCCGGCGAGCGCATGCGTGCGATGATCTATGGGCTCAAGCCCGGCGCCCGCGCGATCCTGCCGGGCCCGCTCTATCACTCCGCGCCGAACTCGTTCGGCATCCGCGCCGGCAAGCTCGGCGGCGCACTGGTGCTGATGCCACGGTTCGAGGCCGAAGAATTTCTGGACCTGATCGAACGATACAAGATCGACACCATCTTCATGGTCCCGACCATGTTCATTCGCCTGATGAAGCTGCCTGAGGCGGTGCGCAGGAAGTATGATGTCTCCTCGCTCCGCCACATCATCCACGCCGCCGCGCCATGTCCGGCCGACGTCAAGCGCGCGATGATCGAGTGGTGGGGGCCGGTGATCTACGAATTCTACGGCTCGACTGAATCCAGCGCCGTCACCTTCGCGACCCCCGAGGATGCGCTCAAAAAGCCCGGCACCGTCGGCAGGATTTCGCCGGGCGCCGAGCTGCGCTTCATCGGCGACGACGGCCGCGTGCTGGGCGTGGGCGAGATCGGCGAGATCTATTCCCGCATGGCCGAAATGGCTGACTTCACTTACCACAACAAGCCGGAGAAGCGCGCCGAGATCGACCGCGACGGCTTCATCACCTCCGGCGACGTCGGCTATATCGACGAGGACGGCTACGTCTTCATCTGCGACCGCAAGCGCGACATGGTGATCTCAGGCGGCGTCAACATCTATCCGGCCGAGATCGAATCCGTGCTCCACGCCGTGCCCGGCGTGCATGATTGCGCCGTGTTCGGCATCCCCGATGCCGAGTTCGGCGAGGCGCTGATGGCGGTGGTCGAGCCGCAACCAGGTGTCACGCTCGATGCCGGCGATATCCGCACCCGGCTCAAGGGCTCGCTCGCCGACTACAAGGTGCCCAAGCACATCGAGATCCGCACGAGCCTGCCGCGCGAAGACTCCGGAAAAATATTCAAGCGCCGCCTGCGTGATCCCTATTGGGAGCAGGCGGGGCGGAAGATTTGAAAGCCTTGTAGCCCGGATGGAGCGAAGCGCAATCCGGGGCGGTGCTCGCGTCAGAAAGACCCCGGATTTCGCTTCGCTCCATCCGGGCTACGAACACAGGAACGAATGATCATGACCGACGCCGCAAACGAAGTCCTCTATGAGGTCGCCGACCACATCGCGGTGATCACGCTGAATGCGCCGGAGCGCATGAACACGATCTCCGGCCCGATGCTGAACGATCTGGCGCGGCTGCTGACCGAGGCCAATGAGGACCGCAACGTCCGGGTCGTGATCCTCACCGGCAAGGGGCGGGCATTCTGCGCCGGCCTCGATTTGCGCAAGGAGCGCGACGGCAATGGCCTCAGCGCCGCGTCTTCGCCGACCACGATCAATCTGCGCAACACGCCGCCGACCGTGCTTCAGGCGATGGACAAGCCGACCATCTGCGCCGTCAACGGCGGCGCCGCTGGTTACGGCATGGACACCGCGCTCGGCTGCGATATCCGCATCATGGCGGAGTCCTCGAAGCTTGCGGCGGCCTTCGTCAAGCGCGGCGTCGTGCCGGAATCCGGCGGCACCTGGCTGCTGCCTCGGATGCTCGGCTGGGCCAAGGCTTCCGAGCTGATCTTCACCGGCCGGACGCTCAGCGCCCGCGAGTGTCTGGAATGGGGCCTCGCCAACGAGGTCGTGCCGGATGCCGACTTGATGGGCCGCGCCCGCGCCATCGCCCGCGAAATCGCAGCCAACGCGCCGCTCGCGGTGCAGGCCTCCAAGCGCATGATGCGGATGGGCCTCAACGAGAACTTCTCCGATCACGTTCACCACGTCTACCTCCAGCTTCTGCCGCTGTTCAAGACACAGGACATGGCCGAGGGCATGAAGGCGTTCATGGAGAAGCGTGAGCCGAAGTTCGAGGGGCGGTAGGCGCCGCCTGATCGCGCACGCTGGAGTAGCAATCAGTAATCGGCTCGGCTAGGTTGACGTTCCCACGCCAACCGCTTGCGATCGCCGATGCCCTCATACCGCGCCAGCTTCTTCGAAGTTCCTCATGCGGCCCTTTACGCGCTAATGACGGTGACCGTCCTGGCGTCGGGATTCTGCTTCATCCAGGCAGGCAGTCCGGCGGCGCCGGCAGAGTTGCTGTATCGCTATGGCGGCATGTATTCGGGCGCAATCGCGCGGCATGAGTACTGGCGCCTGCTCGCCTATGGCTTCCTGCATGTCAACTTCGTCCACCTCACCATGAACATGTTGTGCCTCGTGCTGTGGGGCGGACATCTCGAGCGGCGAGTGGGACCGGCCTATTTCCTCATCATCTATCTCTGCGCGATGGTGTTCGGCGCCGTCATCGGCAATGGCATCCATTCCACGCCCTATTTGACCGTCGGCGCGTCCGGCGCCACGTCGGGCATTTTGGGTGCGCTGCTCTGCCTGTGGATCCTCGGCAAGCTCGACGTCAGGTTCGACTTCTTCGCCATCAACATCGGATTGAACATCGCGTTTGCGCTCGGCAATTCGCGGATCGACTGGGGCGTCCATCTCGGCGGCTTTGCGGCCGGATTGATCGCCTGCGCATTGCTGGACCTCATCGAGAAGGCGAATCCTTACGCGCTTCGTTGCAAATTTCCCGAAGCCGTGAAGGTCAATCTCACTCTGTTGGCCTGTGTTGCTGCTGCGTGGGCTTGGAGCGGTCAGGCCATCGCCGCCGGGATTTCCGGATGGGGCCTGGCCATCGTTGTCGTGGTCGCATGCTGTGCGGTCGTGAAGGTGGTTGATCTCGTCCTCTCCATGAAGAAGGGTCTTGCGATCGTCGTGGTCGCCCTGGCTGGAGCGAATGCTGTCACCGTCCTGCTGTGCGGTTTGGCTCTGGCATCTTCTTGCAGTCCGCGCTGGCCAACCGGGTCCGCTCCACTCGATAATCTTCTCGTCATATTCTGTCCCAATCCTGTTCTGATCTCGGGGCTGGCCGCGATCGGTGCCGCCGCGGTGACGCTGTGGCTCTGCGCAAGGGAAATTTCGCGCGGGATCGAGGATGTCGGATTTGTCGGCACATCGCTGCGTGCCGAACGCAGCCGGCGTCATGGACTATGACCGCGGAGGTCGTGCTATAAGAGGGCTCATTGACCCCGGATCATCCCAAGGTTCCTAAATCTAATGGCCCCCGTTTCCATTCTGCTCAACGTGATCTGGATTCTCATCGGCGGTGCCTGGATGGCATTCGGCTGGCTGGTGGCTTCCGTCATCATGGCCATTACCATCATCGGCCTTCCCTGGGCGCGGGCGGCGTTCAACATCGCGGTCTACGCCCTGCTGCCGTTCGGCTCGCGCGCGGTCAACCGCGACGAGGTCACCGGTATGGGCGATATCGGCACCGGCCCGCTCGGGGTGATCGGGAACATTATCTGGTTCGTGCTGGCCGGCTGGTGGCTGGCACTCGGCCACGTGCTGACAGCCGTGATCTTCGCCGTCACCATCATCGGCATTCCCTTTGCCTGGGCCCATCTGAAGCTCGCGGGGATCGCGCTCTGGCCGATCGGCAAGGTGATCGTGCCGGCCTAGCCGCAAGGAGTGATCGCCCCTTTCAGTGTGCGCCGCCCCCAACTTCATCTTGCGCTGCGGCAAAAAACTTGCACACTCGGCGGAGCCGGGCAGCGAAGCGAGCTCGAACAAGGAAGCGAGCCATGTCCCTCCAGACCGTGCCACCCGACGCCATCGACAACCGCGCGAACCGCGCTGAGGACGCCCAGGCGCTGGAGGCAGATGCGCGGCTGCGTGACGACATCCGCCTGCTCGGGCGTATCCTGGGCGACACCGTGCGCGACCAGGAAGGTGCTGAGTTGTTCGACCTGGTCGAGCGCATTCGCCAGACCTCGATCCGGTTCCACCGCGACGAGGACCGGCTCGCCCGTCGCGAGCTCGAGCAGATCCTCGACAGCATGTCGACCTCCGAGACGGTGCGGATCGTCCGCGCCTTCAGCTATTTCTCCCACCTCGCCAACATCGCCGAGGACCAGAACAACATTCGCCAGATGCGCGCCCGCAGTGCCGCCCAGAGCTCTGGTTCCGGCGTGCTGGCGGAGACGCTGGCCCATGCCAGGGACGCCGGGATCAGCTCCGATGTGCTGCGCAATTTCTTCAAGACCGCGCTGGTCAGCCCGGTCCTGACCGCGCACCCGACCGAGGTCCGCCGCAAGAGCACCATGGACCGCGAGATGGAGGTCGCCAGCCTGCTGGACCGCCGCGAGCGTGTAGCGCTCACCGCGGACGAGGCCGCTGCCAGCGACGAGCAGCTTCGCCGCGAGGTGCTGACGCTGTGGCAGACCAATCTCTTGCGCCGGACCAAGCTCACCGTGCTCGACGAGGTCGCCAACGGCCTGTCGTTCTACGATTACACCTTCCTGCGCGAGGTGCCGCGGCTGGTCAACGTGCTCGAAGACCGACTGGAGGAGGCTGGCGAGGCGGCTGCAAGCGAGCTCGCCTCGTTCCTGCGCATGGGCAGCTGGATCGGCGGCGACCGCGACGGCAATCCCTTCGTCACCGCCGACGTGATGCGCGGGACGCTGCGGCTGCAGTCGAGCCGGGTGATGCAATTCTATCTCAACGAGCTGCATGTGCTCGGCTCGGAGCTGTCGATCGCGGCGCACCTCGCCGACGTCTCCGAGGAGCTGCGGACGCTGGCGGAACGCTCGCCCGACACCTCGCCGCACCGGAGCGGCGAGCCTTATCGTCTCGCGGTCTCCGGCATCTATGCGCGCCTGACGGCGACGGCCGAAAAGCTCGAGGTCGAGATCACGCGCCGGCCGGTCGGCAAGGGCAGGCCCTACGAGACCGTCAGGGAGCTGCAGGCCGATCTCGATGTGCTGCACCGTTCGCTGATCTCCAACAATGCCCGCGTCATCGCCCGCGGCCGGCTGCGGCTGCTGCGGCGTGCGGTGGATTGCTTCGGCTTCCATCTGGCGCGGCTCGACATCCGCCAGAATTCTGCTGTGCACGAACGTACCATCGCCGAGCTGATGGACGCCGCCAATCCCGGCATGTCCTATCTCGCGCTGGGCGAGGACGCGCGCATCTCGCTGCTCACCAATGAATTGCGCAGCACGCGCTCGCTGGTCTCGCCATTCGTCAAATACAGCGACGAGACCATGGGCGAGCTCAACGTCTTCCATTCCGCCGCGGAGGCGCATGCGAAGTTCGGCTCGGACGCCATTCCCCAATGCATCATCTCGATGTGCAAGGGCATGTCCGACATGCTCGAGGTGGCCGTGCTGCTCAAGGAGGTCGGCC
This sequence comes from Bradyrhizobium sp. 613_E4_N2_2, assembly GCF_052075995.1. Lineage (NCBI taxonomy): Bacteria > Pseudomonadati > Pseudomonadota > Alphaproteobacteria > Hyphomicrobiales > Nitrobacteraceae > Bradyrhizobium > Bradyrhizobium sp. 613_E4_N2_2. Next base: position 6,648,443 of record NZ_CP197234.1, on the reverse strand, counting down.
TCGTTCATCCCTCCGGGCGCAGCGCCATCAACATTGTGCCGCTGTTCGAAACCATCGAGGATTTGCAGGCCTCCAGCGCCATCATGGATCGCATGCTGTCGCTGCACGATTACCGCCGCCTCGTCGACAGCCGCGGCAGCGTGCAGGAGGTCATGCTCGGCTATTCCGACTCGAACAAGGATGGCGGCTTCGTCACCTCGGGCTGGGAGCTCTACAAGGCCGAAATCGGCCTCGTCGACGTGTTCGAGCGCCACAGCGTGCGACTGCGCCTGTTCCACGGTCGCGGCGGCTCGGTCGGCCGCGGCGGCGGCCCGAGCTATGACGCCATCATCGCCCAGCCCGGCGGCGCGGTGAACGGGCAGATCCGCATCACCGAGCAGGGCGAGATCATCTCGTCGAAATATTCCAACGCCGAAGTCGGCCGCAACAATCTGGAGATCCTCGCTGCCGCGACGCTGGAGGCGAGCCTGCTGCATCCGCGCCAGAGCGCGCCGCGCCGCGAATATCTCACCGCGATGGACGAGCTTTCAAATTTGGCTTTCAAGGCCTATCGCGGCCTCGTCTACGAGACCGACGGTTTCGTCGATTACTTCTGGGCCTCCACCGTCATCAACGAGATCGCGACGCTGAACATCGGCAGCCGTCCCGCCTCGCGCAAGAAGACTCGGGCGATCGAGGATCTGCGCGCCATTCCGTGGGTGTTCTCCTGGGCGCAGTGCCGCCTGATGCTGCCCGGCTGGTACGGCTTTGGCAGCGCGGTCGAGCAGTGGATCGCGGAGCATCCCGACAAGGGCATGCCGTTCCTGAAGGAGCTCTACAGGGAATGGCCGTTCTTCCGCATGCTGCTGTCGAACATGGACATGGTGCTGGCGAAAAGCTCGATCGCGATCGCCTCGCGCTATGCCGAGCTCGTGCCGGACGAAGCCTTGCGCGAAAAAATCTTCGGCCGGATCCGCCGCGAATGGCATTCCTGCATCGAGACGCTGCTCGACATCATGGGCCAGGACCGGCTGCTCCAGGGCAACCCGCTGCTGGAGCGCTCGGTGCGCCACCGCTTCCCCTATCTCGATCCGCTCAACCACGTGCAGGTCGAGCTGCTCAAGGAGCATCGCGCGCAGAACCCGGACGAGCAGGTGCTGCGCGGGATTCAGCTCACGATCAACGGCATTTCGGCCGGATTGCGGAATACGGGGTAGTAGGGCGAGTAGCGAACAGAAGGCGTGCCGCTGCCGACTATTCGCTACTCACCATTCGCTATTCGTTGATGTTCACGGCTTTAGTGCGCCCTGCACACCGGTGTACACAGCATAGAGCGATGTCGAGCCACAGATATAGAGTCTGTTTCGCTGCTGCCCGCCGAAGCTCAGGTTGGCGACGGTTTCCGGGATGTGAATTTTGCCAAGCAGTTGGCCGTTGGCCGTATAGCAGCGCACGCCGTCTTCGTTCGGATCGCCCCAGCCCACCGAACACCAGACCCGTCCTTCGGTGTCACAGCGGACGCCGTCGGTGATGCTTGGCTTTGGCATCTCGGCGAAGACCTTGCTGTTCGACACTTTCCCCGCCGCCACGTCGAGGTCGAACACGCGGATATGCGATGGGTTGTCCGGTCCGTCCGTGAACCCGGTCTCGCAGATGTAGAGCTTCTTCTCGTCGGGCGAGATGGTGATCCCGTTGGGCTCCACAAAATCGTCGATGACGACCTTGACGTCGCCGGTTTTCGGGTCGACGCGGTAGACGTTCTTCTTCTCCTGCTCGGGGTCGGCCTTGATGCCCTCATAGAAGCCACCGATGCCGTAGGCCGGATCGGTGAACCAGATCGCGCCATCGGCGGTAACGACCGCATCGTTCGGCGAGTTCAGTCGTTTGCCATTGAATTTGTCGGCAATAATGGTGATCGAGCCGTCGAGTTCGGTGCGCGTCACACGCCGCCCGCTATGCTCGCACGTGATCAGGCGTCCTTCGCGATCGATCGTGTTGCCGTTCGAGTTCATCGAGGGTTGACGGTAGACGCTGGTATGACCGTCATCCTCCGAGAAGCGCATGATGCGATTGTTGGGGATGTCGCTGAACAGCAGATATCGTCCGGCTGCAAAATACACGGGACCTTCGGCCCATCGGAAGCCGGTTGCAACACGCTCGACCGCCATGGTGCCGGCGAAGGCCGGGAAGTCGGCAGGCCCGAACGTTGGCGGCCCCTTCTTCGCGGATTCCAGACGGGAGTCCGGGTAGCGGCTGCCGGGAAGCGGTCCCAAGGGCAACGGGGCCGTCGATATCGTCGGAGTGCCGGTCTGGCCGAACGGCGTGACGGAGGCCGCCAGGGCTGCGTTCATGGTGACGCCCGTCGCGGCTACTGCAGCCGCCGCGCCCTTCAAGAGGGTGCGGCGCCCGAGGCAAGGCTCGTCAGTATCGGCAGAATTGGTCAGTGATTTTGTCATAGTCGCCTCCCGTTTTTTGTTGGAAGGAAACCATTCGCCCGCAATCGGGCGTAATGCGGGCGATCTCCGGCCGGACAACCGGAGATCGCAATGCAACAATAGCTGGGAGAACGGCTAGACGGGATCCCAGGGGAAGATGTCGGCCGAACGGTCGAGCTTGTAGAACGAGCCCTTCAGTGCCGGCATGCCGTGTTCCGCGATCGTTTGCGGCGTCCAGCCCTCGCTGCGATGAACCGAGCGCAGCGGGCGGTTCTGGCTGAACAGGAACAGCTCGTTCATGCGTGCGCCGAAGATCTGCCCGGAGACGTCCTTGGCGGCATCGGAGAGCAGATAGGCGCAGATCGGCGCGATCTTCTCCGGTCCCATTTGCTTGATCTTCTCGACGCGCGCCTTCTCGGCTTCGGTCTCGGTCGGGATGGTGCCGATCATGCGGGTCCAGGCGAACGGCGAGACGCAGTTGGAGCGGACGTTGAAGCGGCCCATGTCGAGCGCGATCGACTTTGACAGGCCGATGATGCCGAGCTTGGCCGCGGCGTAGTTGGCTTGGCCAAAATTGCCGATCAGGCCGGAGGTCGAGGTGAAGTGCACGAAGGAGCCGCTCTCCTGCTCGCGAAAGATCCGCGCCGCGGCGTGGCTGACGTAGAACGAGCCCATCAGGTGAACCTTGATGACGGCCTCGAACGCTTCCACGCTCATCTTGTGGAAGATCATGTCACGCAAGATGCCGGCATTGTTGACGACGCCGTCGAGCTTGCCGAAATGATCGGTCGCGGTCTTCACGATCTTGCTGGCGGGGACAGCCTCCGCCACCGACTCGAAATTGGGCACCGCGATGCCGCCGCGCTTCTTGATCTCGTCGACCACCTCCTCGGCGGGCGAAGCGCTGGAACCGGCGCCGTCGGCGGCAACACCGGGGTCGTTGACGACGACCTTGGCGCCCTCCGCCGCGCAGAGCAGCGCGATCTCGCGCCCGATGCCGCGGCCCGCGCCGGTGACGATGATGACCTTGTCTTGAAGTGATTTGCTCATGTGGGTTCTCCGCTAGCCGTTCCAATTTCCGCCGTCATTCCGGGATGCGCCGCAAGGCGCAGGCCCGGAATCCATACTCCCGATCGTGGTTATGGATTCCGGGCTCGTCGCTGACGCGACGCCCCGGAATGACAGTCGTTACCTCTCGTTCGTAAACACGATCGTGCCTGATGCCGCGAACATGCCGCCGACGCCGTGGCACACCGAAATCTTCGCATTCGGCACCTGGGCCGGGGCAATCCCGCGCATCTGGCGTACGCTCTCCTGGAGTGCGTACATGCCGTACATGCCCGAATGCATGTAGGACAGGCCGCCACCATTGGTGTTGAGCGGCAGCTTGCCGCCGGGGCGCGTGTTGCCATCCGCGATGAATTGGCCGGTTTCCTCGTGCGGCATGAAGCCGAGGTCGCCAAGGCCGAACAGCGGCAGATGCGCAAACGCATCGTAGATCATGAGATGGTCGACATCCCGGTGCGCGATGCCGGCTTCCTTAAAGGCGAGGGGGCCGGCAGTCTTGAACGCGCGCGAGGAGTTGAACGTTTCCATCTGGCTGACCATCGGCGTCTCCACGCTCTCGCCGGTGCCCATGATGTAGACGGGCTTCCTCGGAAAATCCTTGGCGCGGTCGGCCGAGGTCAGGATCAGCGCGCCGCCGCCGTCAGTGACGAGGCAGCACTGGAGCAGCCGGAACGGATAGGCGATCATGCGCGAGTTGAGGACATCAGCGACCGTGATCGGGTCCTTCATCATCGCGCGGGGATTTTTGGCCGCCCATTCCCGCTGCACCACCGCCACCGAGGCGAGCTGCTCATGCGTGATGCCGTAGGTCTTCATGAAGCGCAGCACGGGGATCGGGAACATGCTGGGTGGCCCGTAGATGCCGTAGGGCGCCTCGAACTGTCCTTGCAGGCTGTCGGCGGGGATCGAGCGCGGCGCCTTGCCGATCATCGACTTGCCGCTCTCGGCATGGGTGATCAGCACGGTCTTGCAGAGACCGGCCTCGATCGCCGCGGCGGCATGGCGAACATGCAGCATGAAGGAGCAGCCGCCGACCGAGGTGCCGTCCACCCAGGTAGGCTTGATGCCGAGATAATGGCAGACCTGCTGCGGCGTTTCGACCGCGGTGGCAAAGCCGTCGATGTCGGAGAGTTTCAGCCCGGCATCCGCGATGGCGTTGAGCGCCGCATCCGCGTGGAGCTGGAGCTGCGACATATTGGGGATGACACCGAGCTCGGTGGTCTCGGCCGCGCCGACGACGGCAACCTGGTTGCTGCGCATGGCCTATCCCTTCGCCGGACGGAACACGGGGAGGGTGATCTTGTCGTCGAGCGCCTGGAAGGCGACTTCGAGCTTCATGTCGAGCTCCAGCGCCTCCGGCGTCTGCGGACAGTCGATGATGTTGCTCATCATCCGCGGTCCTTCGGCAAGCTCGACCACCGCGATCGCATAAGGCGGTGTGAAGCCGGGAGCGGCGGGACGATGATTGATCACGTAGCTGTAGAGGAAACCGTTGCCACTCGCCTTGAAGATGCTGACCTTGCGCGAGGCGCAGGACGGGCAGAACGGGCGCGGCGGGAAATAGACATGCGCGCAGGCGTCGCAGCGCTGCAAACGCAATTCGCCCGCTTTCGTGCCGTCCCAGAAATGCTGGGTCTCCGGCGTCGGTTTCGGGCGCGCGCGCTGCGGTTCGGCCATGTCGGAAAACCCTCCCAAAGGCAATTCTTGCTAATGCCTGGGCTTCACGCCTGGCTGTTTCGATCTTGATGCGACAATCGACCATCGCGCGTCAACGGTCCAGCAATGCGCATGCATGCCATCATGCGCACAATGCTTGTGTCGAACCGAGGCGGCGCTATAGATTGCGCGCGCAATATTCCGTGAGACAGACATGCCCGATTTTCCGACACTGGCGAAACTCGCCGACGACCTCGAAAGCGGCCGCACGACCTCCCGCAAGCTGGTCGAGGCATGCCTCGCCAGGATCGCCGACCCGGCCGGCGAGGGCCAACGCACATTCATCCACGTCGACAAGGACGCCGCGCTCGCAACCGCGGATGCGATGGACGGCTTGCGCAAGGCCAAGGCGGCGCCGTCGCGCTATGCCGGTATCCCGGTCTCGATCAAGGATCTCTTCGACATCAAGGGCCAGGTCACGCGCGCCGGCTCCCGCGCGCTCGACGATTCTGCGCCGGCCGATCAGGACGCCGCGACGGTGGCGCGGCTGCGCAAGGCCGGCTTCGTCGTGATCGGGCGGACCAACATGACCGAGTTCGCCTATTCCGGCATCGGCATCAATCCGCATTACGGCACGCCGAAGGGCGCCTGGAACCGAGCCGAGGGACACGTGCCCGGCGGCTCGTCCTCGGGCGCCGCGGTGTCCGTGCTCGACGGCATGGCGCATGGCGCGCTCGGCACCGACACCGGCGGCTCCTGCCGGATTCCGGCCGCCTTCAACGGCATCGTCGGCTACAAGCCGACGCAGCGCCGCGTGCCGCTGGACGGCTCCGTGCCGCTGTCCTTCTCGCTCGACAGCATCGGGCCGCTGGCGCGGTCGGTCAGCTGCTGTGCCATTCTCGATGCCGTGCTCGCGAACGAGCCGATCGTCCCGCTGAAGCCGCGGCCGGTAAAGGGCATGCGGCTCGCAGTGCCGACCACGATTGCGCTCGACGATCTCGATGCGGACGTGGCCTCGACGTTCGAGCGCGCGCTCAAGAGCCTCGCCGATCACGGTGCGATCATCGAGCGGATCGAGATGGCCGAATTTCACGACATCGGCCCGATGAACGCCAAGGGCGGCTTTGCGGCGTCCGAAAGCTATGCCTGGCATCGCTACCTCATTACGGCCAAGGGCGACGTCTACGACCCCAGGGTCTCCGTGCGCATCATGCGCGGCGAGGCGCAGAGCGCTGCCGATTACATCGATCTCCTCAACGAGCGCCGCTCGCTGATCGTGCGCGTCAATGCGCGCGTCGCGCCCTATGACGCGCTGGTGCTGCCCACCACCGCCAACACGCCGCCGAAGATTTCCGATCTCGCCGATGACAAGGCGTTCACCAGGGAAAACCTGCGGGCGCTGCGCAATTGCACCCTCATCAACATGATCGACGGCTGCGCCATCTCGCTGCCCGCGCATCGCGAGGGTGACGTTCCTGTCGGCCTGATGCTGGCGGGCGCGGGCGGATCTGACCGTCGTATTTTCGAGCTTGCTGCCGGCATGGAGGCCGTAATTCGTGTTTGACCTGACTTTCACCGTTGACGCCCAGGACACCACCACGCCGCTGACATTGGCGATCGACCAGATGGTCATTGCGGGCTGGACCGGCCGCGATCCCGTCGCGCGCGACAAGCACATCGCCGAGCTGCAAGAGATGGGCATCGCCCCGCCGGCCTCGACGCCGATCTACTACCGCGCCTCGGCGCGCCGGCTGACCCAGGAAGACGGCATCGAATGCTGTGGCGGCGATTCCTCCGGCGAGGTCGAATTCGTGCTGATCGGCTGGCAGGGCCGCATCTTCGTCGGCTGCGGCTCCGACCATACCGACCGCAAGGTCGAGGCCTACAACGTCACGGTCTCCAAGCAGATGTGCGACAAGCCGGTCGCATCCACGCTCTGGGAGCTCGAGGACGTCATCGGTCATTGGGACAGGATGATCCTGCGCTCCTACGCCACCATCAAGGGCGAGCGCGTGCTCTACCAGGAGGGCACGCTGGACGCGATGCTGCCGGTCGCCGACCTCATCGCGCGCGGCTTTGAGGGTGGCAAGTTCCCCGACGGCTGCGCCATGTTCGGCGGCACCTTTGCTGCCAAGGGCGGCATCCGCCCGGCGGACCGGTTCGAGTTCGAGCTCGAGGATCCGGTGCTGAAACGGACGATCAAGCACGGGTACGACGTGACGACGCTGCCGGTGCGAGGCTGATACCCCTCCGCCGTCATTGCGAGGAGCCCTTGCGACGAAGCAATCCAGGATCCCTCTGCGGAAAGACTCTGGATTGCTTCGCTGCGCTCGCAATGACGAGGAGATAGTCGGGAATCGGGTGGCAAAGGGCGGGCCGGTCTTGCGAAGGTGGCAGTCATGACAGCAACGGCACGCAAATCACCCCCTAAGCCCTCAGTCGACCTCGCCACCCACGTCGACGCCCTCGACTGGCCTCAAATCACCGTCGAGCTCGATGCCCAGGGCAGCGCCGTCCTGAAGGATCTGCTGACGCCGGACCAATGCCGCGCCATCGCCGCGCTCTATCCCGATGATGCGGGCTTCCGCAGCCGCATCGTCATGGGCCGCCACGGGTTTGGCCGTGGCGAGTACAAATATTTCTCCTACCCGCTGCCCGATCTGATCGCGGAGCTCCGCCCGGCGCTCTATGCGCATCTTCAGGGCGTTGCCAATCGTTGGAACGAGGCGATGGGGATCGACATCCGTTATCCAGCCGCGCATGCGGCGTTCCTCAAGCGCTGCCACGAGGCAGGCCAGGCGCGGCCGACGCCGCTGCTGCTGCAGTACGAGACCGGCGATTTCAACTGCCTGCACCAGGATCTCTATGGCGAGCACGTGTTTCCGCTCCAGGTCGCGATCCTCTTGTCCGAGCCGGGACGCGATTTTACCGGCGGTGAGTTCGTGCTGACCGAGCAGCGCCCGCGCATGCAGTCGCGCGCCGAGGTCGTGCCGCTGGCGCAGGGCGACGCTGTGGCCTTTGCCGTGCATCACCGCCCGGTGCAGGGGACACGCGGCACCTACCGCGTTAATCTCCGCCATGGCGTCAGCCGGATCAGGTCAGGCCAGCGTCATACGCTGGGTGTGATCTTCCATGATGCCAAATGAGCGCTGCGATTGACGGGTGATCTGTTCGACACGGCCGCCGAGGCACAGCCGTCGCGTGAGGAGATCGCCGACGGCGCCGTGTTGCTGCGCGGATTCGTCAGGCCGATCGAGAGCGAGCTGATCGCCGCCGTGCGCGCGATCGTGGCGCAGTCGCCGTTCCGCCGCATGACCACGCCCGGCGGCCACCTGATGTCGGTGGCGATGACCAATTGCGGCGAGCGCGGCTGGATCACCGATCACACCGGCTATCGCTATGATCCGATCGATCCGCGAACCGGCGCGCCATGGCCCCAGATGCCGACGGTGCTTCGCGACCTGGCTCGAGGCGCGGCGGAGCAGGGCGGGTTCACCGACTTTGCGCCCGACGCCTGCCTCGTCAATCGCTACGAACCCGGCACGCGGCTGTCGCTGCATCAGGACAAGGACGAGCTGGACTATTCGGCCCCGATCGTCTCGGTCTCGCTCGGGCTGCCCGCGACCTTCCTGTTTGGCGGCCTGGCGCGCAGCGACAAGTCACGCCGCTTCCGGCTCGTCCATGGCGACGTCGTGGTCTGGGGCGGGCCGAGCCGACTCGCCTATCACGGCGTCGCGCCGCTCGCCGATGGCGAGCACGCCCTGCTCGGGCGGCAGCGGATCAATCTGACGTTCCGCAGGACGCGGTGAATCAAGCAGAGTGCTTGCTCGCAGGAAATCGGCTAGACTTGGGGCTACCCGAGTACGAAAGTCGAGGGGCCCATGCAGCAAATACCGGGATGGCTGAGCACGGCGCTGATCGGTGCTGTGATTGCAGCCTTGGGGTATGTCTCGAAGCTTGCGATCGAAAGTGCTCTTCAATGGAGGGCGGCCCGTACTGCGCGGCGCGCTCAGCTTGTTCACCTGCTATCCCTGCTGCTGGCGACGAGGAAGGCCTTCATTATACAGAACGCGCTGGCACGGCGGCTCTGCGACGAAATCACTCGTGCTCATCCGGAGCTAGATGGGTCGTATGACAACGTTCTTGCCCACGGATATCTCTCTTTGGACGACCGACAGAAGTTAGAGCATGGCGTCATCCGCAATTATACGAGCAACTGTTTGTACCCACTGAACTTGCAAATCATCGATTGGCTTTCGAAGGACGATTATTTCAAAGGCGGAGGCAGACAACAACAGGCCAAAGAGCTCTCAGTAAGATTGCAGACGCTTTTTGCTCATTTGGTATTGTGGCGCGCCAAGTACGAGTTTTGGATACCTTCCAGGCCGGAGCGCGCCATCGTATACATGGCTGACGAGGATGCTCACGGCATAAGTTTTCCCACCGGTATCGAGGACCTGATTTCTCGCGTGGCCGATGACATGATCGGCTCGCCGGGCGAGGCGGCGACTGGGAAGAGCCCGTGAGAAGCTCTACGGCTTCGGCGGATGAATGAACGCCCACGGGCTGACTTCCGAATCCCGCGTCACTTCCACCGAAATCAGATATGGCCCGTCATGGGCCAGCGCCTTTTCCATCGCCGCCTTGAACTGGTCCGGCGCGGTGACACGCGCGGCCGCCACACCAAAGGACTCCGCGAGCTTGACGAAATCCGGATTGACCAGATCGGACGCGACCACGCGGCCGTTAAAGCGCTCGCGCTGGTCGCGGCGGACATTGCCATAGGCGTTGTTGTTGAACACCAGCGTCACCACGCCGATGTTGAACTGCACGGCGGTGGCAAGCTCCTGCACGCCGAACATGAAGCCGCCGTCGCCGGTGATCGCCACCACGGGCTTGTCGGGATTGGCCACCTTGGCACCAAGCGCGGTCGGGAAGCCCGAGCCGAGCGTTCCCTGATAGCCTGACGTGATGAAGGTGCGCGGCTCGTAGATCGGAAAGCCGTACCAGGACGCGAAACCGAACTGCGACAATTCGTCGGTGACAATCGCGTTCGCCGGCAGCACCTCGCGCAGGATGTTGAGATAGGCCATCTGCGGCTGGATGCTCTGGATCTCTGCCAGCGCGGTCGCGGTGGCCTCGCGGATCGCGGCGCGGCGGCCGGCGGTCTTGCCGTAGCCGGCCTTGCTGACCGCTTGGATCAGATCGGCGGTCGCGGTCTTGGCATCGGCGACGATGGCGGTGTCGGAGATGAAGCGCCGCATCTCGACGGGATCGATGTCGATGCGGATGCTCTTCAATCCGTCGGGACGATACGGCCAGCGCGACATGGTTGGCAGCTCCAGCCGCGAGCCGATGCCGATCATGAGATCGGTCTTCGGCCATAGCTTGTAGGCGGCAGCCATCGTGAGCCCCAGCTCATGCGCGTTGGAGACGATGCCGCGCCCGCTGCGGAAGGCGACGACGGGTGCATCGATCATCTCGGCGAGCTCGAGGATTTCGTCGCGCGCCTCGATCGCGCCGCTGCCGACAAAGATCATCGGCGCCTTGCTGCTCCTGATCACCGCGGCCGCCTGGGTGATCAGATCAGGATCGGGCAGTGGCGCGGGCAGCGGCTCCAGCACCTTCGCGGCACAGGTGTCCGCGCGCTGGGTGAAGACGTCCCAGGGCATCTCGACCGAGGCGGGGCCGCGACGGCCGGACGTCATTTCCTGGAAGGCGCGCGACACGGTGGTCGGCGCGTTGCCGGGCGTTTCAATCCGATCCGCCCACTTCACATAGGTGCGCAAGGTCGCGAGCTGGTCCGGCATCTCGTGCAGATGGCCGCGGCCCTTGCCGAGAAATTGCGTCGGCACCTGGCCGGTGACGCACAGCACCGGCTCGTTGCAGCCGTAGGCGGTCAGCAGCGCCGCACTCGCGTTGAGCACGCCGGGGCCGGGCACCACGCTGAACACACCGGGCTTGCCGCTGGAGCGCGCATAGCCGAACGCCATGTAGCCGCAGGCCTGCTCGTGCCGCGCGCCGATCACCTTGAGCTGGGCCTGGTGGAAGGCGTCGAACAGGCCGTAGACCTGCGCGCCGGGCAGGCCGAACACGGTGTCGACGCCGTGGGCGACAAGGCCGCTTACGATCGCTTCGCCGCCGGTGAGGGTGGTCATTGCACTATTCCATTTCGATTGTTGTCAGGCTTCGTCGACGACGCCATTCCGTAGCATGCCGATGCCTTCGGCTTCGACCTCGATGACATCGCCGGGCGTCAGATAGCGCGGCGGATCGAACCGCGCACCGGCACCTGTCGGCGTGCCCGTCACAATGATGTCACCGGGGACCAGCGTCGCGAAGGTCGAGATATAGCTGATGAGATAGCGGAACGGGAACATCAGCCGGCTGGTCCGGTCCTCCTGCCTGAGCTCGCCGTTGACATGCGTGGTCAGACGAATGTCGGCGATCTGCGATTCCCGCGTGTAGGGCACGAGCCACGGGCCGAGGCTGCCGCTGGAATCAAAATTCTTGCCCTGCGTGACATTGAACTTGGCGTGGCGCAGCCAGTCGCGCACCGAGCCTTCGTTGCAGAGCGTGAGCGCCGCGATGTGGTCGAGCGCGGCACTTTCCGCGATGTGCCGGCCGGCCTTGCCGATCACAAGCACGATCTCGCCTTCGTAGTCGAGCTGCGCTGACGCGCGCGGGCGCACCAGCGGCGTCTCGTGGCCGACGAAGGAGCGGGGCGAGCGCATGAACATGCTCGGATATTTCGGCGCCTCCTGGCCGTCCTTGTACTCGGCATTGCGGTCGGGATAGTTGACGCCGATGCAGATGATCTTTTCCGGCGCGGGCACGGGCGGCAGCCAGGTGATGTCGCCGAGCGCATGGTCTGGCGTCAGGCTGGCTGCCTCCTCGGCAAGGCCCACGAGCTTTCCGGCGGCGATCACTTCGCGCAGCGTCGGATAGTCTTTTGCGTGGCGTGCGGAGAGATCGACGATGCCGCCCTCAAGGACGGCGCCGTACTTGGTTTCACCCTTGACGGAATAGGTGGCGAGGCGAGGGAGCTTCATTGGTGACTCTTCACTTCCTGTCGTCCCGGCGAACGCCGGGACCCATACCGCGGAATCTATCGATTGGATGAGGTAGGAGTACCGAACAACGGGTCTTCACCAAACTCCTCCCTGTGGTTATGGGTCCCTGCTCCCGTGCGCAATTGCGCACTAGGCAGGGACGACGAAGAGAGAGGCTTTGCCTGTCATCGGCATTAATCCGCCACCAGCACGTCGGCGACGAACTTCGGCTCACGCACGGCCTGCCCGCTGAACGGCGAGCCCTGCTCGAACCAGGACCGCGGCGCCGGCGCGCCCCACAGCGTCTGGCGGCGCGGATCGCGCAGCGACCAGCGCAGCGGCTCGTGGTCGTGATCGCCGGTGAAGTAGTCGCTGGTGTAGAGTTCGAGGCGGTGCCCGTCGGGGTCGCGCACGTAGAGGAAGAACGCATTCGAGATGCCGTGGCGTCCCGGGCCGCGCTCGATGTTCTTGACGAAGCCTTGCGAGGCCATCACGTCGCAGAGATGGATGATGTTCATCGCCGTCGGCGTCCAGTAGGCGAAGTGGTGCAGGCGAGGGCCCTTGCCGTTGGTGATGGCGAAGTCGTGGACATTGCCCTTGCGATGCATCCAGGCAGCCGCAATGCGCCCGTTCGGTCCGTCCTCCTCGGCATATTCGGTGAGGCGGAAGCCGAGCCGCGCGTAGAACTCGACGGTGTCCTGCACCTCGGCGGCGAAGACGTTGAAATGATCGAGCCGCTGTGGATGGCATCCCCTGTAGAGATCGTAGCGGCGAAGCAGATGCGGGCGCCGGTCCATCGCGGCGTAGAGCTCGATCTGGAAGCCGAAGGGGTCGGTGAATTGCAGCGTGCGGCCCTGGAAGGGCTGGTCGACGAAGGCGTAAGAGAGACCGTTCTCCGAAAGGAAGGAGGCGGCCTTGTCGAGGTCTTTGTCGTTGCCGACTTTGAAGCCGAGCCGGGCGCAGGCGGGCACCGCCGCCTTGCGCAGCACCAGCGAGTGATGCTGGTGCTCCTCGGCTGCGCGCAGATAGACGACCTTGTCGTCGGCATCCTCGACATGCAGGCCGACGGTGGTCTCGTAGAATTCGCGGCTGAGCTTCAGGTCAGTCACGTCGAGCACGACGTGGCTGGAGCGGATGATGTTGAACGGCGGTTCGAAGATGTGTTGCGGTACGGGCATCGGCGTTTCCCCTCGGTCTTCTGTCATTCCGGGGCGGCTCGCAGAGCCGAGCCCGGAATCCATCGCGCAGCAGAGTTGGTGGATGAATGGATTCCGGGCTCGCGCTCCGCGCGCCCCGGAATGACAATCAAATTCCCAGTTTCTGAATCTTGTGCGTGCCCCGCGCCAGCGAGACGTGCTTGGTTTCCATGTAGAAGTCGAACGAGTAGTCGCCGCCATCGCGGCCGATGCCTGAGGCCTTCATGCCGCCGAACGGCGTCGGCAGATGGCGGACGTTTTCCGAGTTCAGCCAGATCATGCCGGCCTCCAGCGCGTCGGCAACGCGCAGTGCGCGGCCGACGTCGTTGGTCCAGACATAGCCGGTCAGGCCGTAGCGGGTGTCGTTAGCGATCTCGATGGCGTCGGCCTCGTCCTTGAAGGGCAGCACGGTGAGGAAGGGGCCGAACACTTCCTCTTGCGCCACGCGCATCTTGCCGGTTGCGCCGGTCACCAGTGTCGGCTCGACGTAATGTCCGCCGCCCGGGCCGTCATAGGCCTTGCCGCCGACTGCGATCGTCGCGCCGTCCTGCCGCGCGACGTCGAAATAGGAGCACACTTTGGCCAGGTGCCGCTCGTGGATCAGCGGCCCGATCTCGGTGGCGGGATCGAGCGGATGGCCGACCTTGAGTGCCTTCACGCGCGCGGTCAGCTTCTCGATGAATGTCTCGGCAATGTCTTGCTGGATCAGCAGACGGCTCGACGACGTGCAGCGCTCGCCGTTGAGCGAGTAGATCATGAACACGACGGCATCGAGCGCGCGGTCGAGATCGGCGTCGTCGAACACGATCACCGGGTTCTTGCCGCCGAGCTCGAAATGCACGCGCTTCAAGGTCGGCGCGCCCTGAACCATGATCGCCGATCCCGTCGCGCTCTCGCCGACGAAGCCGATCGCCTTGATCGCGGGATGCTCGGTCAGGGCCTTGCCGGCCTCCTCGCCAAAACCGTGCACGGTGTTGAGCACGCCGTCGGGAACGCCGGCTTCCTTGACGAGCCTTGCCAGAACGGCGGCCGTCACCGGCGACCATTCGGCCGGCTTGTGCACGACGGTGCAGCCCGCGGCCAGTGCCGGCGCGATCTTCCAGGTCGAGAGCATGAACGGCGTGTTCCACGGCGTGATCACGCCGACCGGGCCGATCGGCACGCGGGTCGAGACGTTCCAGTGCTCGTCGCTCGGCGTGTTCTGGCCATCGCGCGCCTCGGCGCATTTGTCGGCGAAGAAGCGAAAATTCTCGGCGGCGCGGATCGCGGCCTTGGCCATGAAGCGATAGGCTTGGCCGGTGTCGATGCATTCGAGCACCGCGATGTCTTCGGCATTGTCCTCGATCGCGTCGGCGACGCGGTGCAGCAGCTTCTTCCGCATCGCCGGTCCCATGTCGCGCCAGGACTTGAAGGCCAGCGCAGCGGCGGTGGCTGCGGCGTCGATGTCCTCGGCGTTGCCGCGTGCGACGCTCGCGAGCGTGGCGCCATCGACCGGCGACTTCGTCTCGAATGTCTCACCGGAGATCGAGGCGACGATCTTGCCGTCGATCATGTGGCCGATGCCGTCGGCCCGCAGCTTCTTCAGCAGCGGTGCTGCGCGGTCGCGATTGGCCTGGAACACATCGGCTTTCGGCGTGGGCTTATCCATGGGCAGCCTCCACTTTCAGGGCGTCGTGGATGTTGTTGCGCTTCCAGCTGGTGTCCTTGTCGTTGATCTGCATGTCGAACGACAGGGCGAACTTGCTGGCGGCGAAGACGGGATCGAGATGTTTTGAAAGCGCCTGGAAGACGTGCTCGCCGGCTTTCTGACGCGTGGGAAGGTCGCGGCCTTCGCCGATGCGCAGGACCATGTCGAGAAAGCTGTAGTCCTGCCGCGCGTCCGCGATCGCGTAGTGCTCGCACCTGACAGCGCGGACGCGGATGCCGCCGAGCGGGAAGATGCCGGTCTCGACTGCCGCCTTCCGCACCACCTCGCAGACGGCGCCGATGTCGAGGCGGCCGTCGAGATTGGCCGAATATTCGATGGTGAAATGCGGCATCGCGGTTTCACTCCCTGTTTTTTTGTTCGTCTAAGCGAAGTAGCAGCTCACCGAGCCGTAGGCGCCATAATCGGCCTGAATTGTGTCGCCCTTGCGGGTCTCGATCGGACGGATGAAGGAGCCGGCGAGCACGACCTGCCCGGGCTCGAGCGCAAGGCCGAGCGGCGCGATCTTGTTGGCGAGCCAGGCCACCGCAGTCGCGGGATGATTGAGCACGCCGGCGGCAAGGCCCGTCTCCTCGAGCTGGCCGTTCCTGAAGCAGAGCGCGCCGATCCAGCGCAGGTCGGCGTCCAGCGGGCGGATCGGCCGTCCGCCGAGCACGATGCCGGCATTCGCCGCGTTGTCGGCGATGGTGTCAAAAATCTTTCGCGTCGCCTTGGTCTTGGGATCGACGCGCTCGATGCGCGTGTCCAGGATTTCCAGCGCCGGCACGACGAAGTCGGTGGCGTTGAGCACGTCGAACATCGTGCAGTCCGGCCCCGCGAGGCGCTTGCTCATGACGAAGGCGAGCTCGGCCTCGACGCGCGTGGCGATGAAGCGCTCGGTCGGGACAAGGCCGCCATCGGCAAAGAACATGTCGTCGAGCAGCACGCCTGAATCCGGCTCGTCGATATTGAGCGCGCTCTGCATCGCCTTCGAGGTCAAGCCGATCTTGTGGCCTTTGACGGTGCGGCCCTCCGCGAGCTTGAGGTCGACCCAGGCCTTTTGAATCGCGTAGGCGTCAGCGATGGTAATGCCTGGAAAATCCTGCGAGAGCTGCCGGATCTGGGTGCGGGTCTTCTCCGCCTGATGCAGACGGTTCGCGCAAGCTTGGATATCGTCGTTGGAAAGCGCCATCTGTGATCTTACAAATCGTGGTGCCCGGAGATACTTAACATGTTAAGTGAATGCGTCAAACACAATTTGGGTTTGCTGCACTGCAAACATTTTGCGGCTTGAAAGGACGACATGGCGAAGAGACCGGCTGATCCCGCGAACGGAAGTGAGCCCGCCGCACGGCAGGTGCCGATGCGCGACTTCTCGCGCTCGCTGCCGATGTCGCTGCTCAGGGCGCGTGAAGCGGTGATGCGGCAATTTCGTCCCAAGCTGCGCGAGCACGGCCTGACCGAGCAGCAATGGCGCATCCTCCGCGCACTGGCAGCCATCGAGGCCGCGGAGGTGACAGAGCTCGCGCGCACGGCATTTCTCCTCGGCCCGAGCCTGTCGCGCATCCTGCGCGATCTCGAGGCGCGCAATCTGATCGAGCGCAAGACCGCGAAGGCGGACCAGCGCCGCAGCATGGTCTCGATCTCGAAGGAGGGCGTGAAGCTGATGGCCGCGGTCGCCCCATCCTCGGAAGCGATCTACGCCGAGATCACGCAACGCTTCGGCGCGCGCAAGCTCGCCGAGTTGCAGGAGATGCTCGGTCAGTTGGAATCGTGTCTCGCTTCCACGGGCGCGAGTGACGTCACGGATGAAACGTAACGGCAAATTTGCATGATCACTTTCCAACTACGCATGACTGTCATCATTGCATAATGCGTGGGCAGCGCGATCGCCACGAAATGCGTGAAAATGCCGTGAGAAATCGCTGAGAATAGACAGCCGTCGCGGGTGTTGATCACTATTGGGTGCGCGCTCTGCGCAGTTAGTCGATGTTGGCGCAATATCAATTTACTCGTATCGGCAGAATTCGTAAGTAGCATCCGGTTCTGTATTCAGCGATAGAGCCAAGACCAAGAAGGGCCGACAAGGATGCCCGGCCCCAGGGAGGAATGAATGAGACTGACGAGACGCGACTTCGCGGCCGGAATTGCTGCCGGCATTGCCGCGCCATACCTCATCAAGAGCGCGCATGCGCAAGGCGCCACCATCAAGATCGGCATGTGCGCGCCCGTCACCGGTCCCGCCGCTGAATCCGGCGGTTACGCCATCAAGGGCGCCAAGCTCGCGCTCGAAGCTGTGAACAAAGCCGGCGGTATCCTGGGAAAACAAGGCGAGTTGATCGTCGAGGACGACCAGACCACCAATCCCGGCATCGTGCTCGCTTTCTCCAAGCTCGCCGCGCAGTCCGACATCGTCGGGTTCCTCGGCTCGATCCGTTCGACCCAGGTGCACGCGATGGCGCCCGACGTGATCAAGCTTGGCAAGCCCGTGATGATCGGCGGCACCGATCCTAACCTCACCCACATGGGCAATCAGTGGCTGTTCCGCTGCCGCCCCAATGACAGCTATTCCGGTCGCGTCATCGCCGAATACGGCGTCAATACGCTCGGCAAGAAAAAGTGGGCCGTGCTGCACTCGACCGACGCTTTTGGCACCGCCGGCGGCAAGGCGTTGACCGCCGCGCTCGAAAAGCTCGGTGCCCCCTCGGTGCTCGACCAAGGCTACGCCAACCAGAGCCAGGACTTCACCCCGGTCGTGCTCGCGATCAAGCAGTTCGGCGCCGACATCCTCGGTTCCTACTTCACGTTCGAGAACGATCTCGGCATCTTCGCCCGCCAGCTCCGTCAGCTCGGCGTCAACATCCCGTGGGTCGGCTCGCCTTCGATCGTCAACATCACCGCGCTGAAGCTCGCAGGTCCCGCGCTCTACAACACGTATGGCGTGGCGGACTATGCCGAGGATTCCAGTGAAGGTTCGAAGGCATTCGGCAAGATCTACCGCGATGCGGTCAAGGTCGCGCCCGACAACCAGAGCTCCTGGACCTTCGACGCCATCAGCGTCTTGTCGGCGGCCATCAACAAGGCCGGCACGACCGATCCGGCCAAGGTCCGCGAAGCCATCCTCGCGATCAAGAAGTTCCCGGGTGCCGAGGGCGAATACAATTTCGACCAGAACGGCGATGGTCTCCACGGCTACAACATCGTGAAGAACGAGAAGGGCAGCATCGTCTTCGACAAGCACATCGAGTTCAACGACTGACGTTGAAACGGCCTCCCCGATTTCGATCGGGGAGGTCGAACCGTCTTTCGGCGAACGCATCCGACCTCCAACAGAAGCTTGTCATGGATCTCGCCCTACAACTCCTTTTTACCGGCATCGGTATCGGCGCCGTCTACGCGCTCGTCGCGCTTGGCTTCGTGCTGATCTTCCGTGCCACCAACGTGGTGAATTTTGCCCAGGGCGAATTCTCCATGGTCGCGGCCTATCTGATGGTCGTCGCGGTCGAAGCCGGTCTGCCCTATTGGGCGGCCTTCATCGTCGCGCTGCTCGGCATGGCGCTGCTCGGTGTCATCTTCAATCTCGGCGTCTATTATCCGCTGCGTCACCGCACCTATCTGCCTGTGATCATCGCCACCATCGGCGCCTCGATCCTGCTCGCCAATTCCGTGCTCGCGATCTACGGTCCGCAGCCGCAGGTGCTGGAAGGCTGGTTTGAAACGCCCGGCATTCAAGTCGGCCCGGTCTATCTCGACAGCCAGTATCTCCTGATCATCGGCGTCACCATCTGCCTCGTGATCTTCAATTTCTGGTTCTTCGAGAAGACGCTGCTCGGCAAGAAGCTGCAGGCGACCTCGCAGGACAAGGAAATGGCCTCGCTGCTCGGCATTTCCGTCTCCACCATGATCATGATCACCTTCATCTATTCGGCGGTGCTTGGCGGCCTTGCCGGCATCCTCGTCGCACCCGTGCTGTTCGTCTCGATCCAGATGGGCTCGACGATCGCGCTGAAGGCGTTCGCGGCCACCATCATCGGCGGCTTCGGCGACGTTGCCGGCGCCATCATCGGCGGTCTTGCGCTCGGCGTGATCGAGACCTTTGGTGCGGCCTATATCTCGGTGCCCTACAAGGACGGCTTCGCCTTCCTGGTGCTGGTCGCCTTCCTGATCTTCCGGCCGCAAGGCATCTTCGGCGAACGCGTGGCGGAAAAGGCATGAGCGCACCCAGCGACAACATGCCGATTCCGGCGCCCGCCATCCGTTCGAAACCGCTCGTGATCCGGCACCTGCCGTACTTCATCGGCGCGGCGATCCTGGTCGCGCTCGCGGCCAACATGCGCTTCGACGGATACGTCCATAACATCCTGCTGCAGGCCACCACGTTCTCGATCGCGGTGTTCGGCCTCTCCGTCGTGCTCGGCCTGTGCGGCCAGATCAATCTGGCGCAGGCGGCGTTCTTCGGGCTCGGCGCCTATGCGGTCGGCATGGGCACGACGGATCTGCAGCTCAGCTTCTGGCTGTGTCTCGTCGGCGGCTGCGTGATCTCGCTGCTCGCGGGCGCGTTCCTCGGCATGTCCACGCTGCGGCTCGGCGGCCATTATCTTGCGATGGTGACGATCTCGTTCCAGCAGATCGTCACGCTGGTGATGATCAACGCGATCTGGCTCACGCGCGGTCCCGACGGCGTCCCCAACATTAAGCGTCCCGACCTGTTCCAGTCGTCGCAGAGCTATCTCGCCTTCTGCGTGGCGATGCTGGCGATCGTCGGCTACCTGGTCTGGCATCTCTCCGACACCAAGCTCGGCCGCGCCATGCGCGCCGTGCGCGACAACGAGCTTGCGGCCGGCGTCAACGGCATCGACGTCTTCCGCACCAAGATCTACGCCTTCGCGCTCTGTGCGCTGCTCGGCGGGCTCGCGGGCGGATTGTTTGCCGGCGGCTTCGCCTATGTCAGCCCCGATCAGTTCTCCTTTGCAGAATCGATCGTGTTCCTGACCATGTCGCTGCTCGGCGGCGTGGCCTCGCCGATCGGTTCTGCCATCGGCACGGGTCTCTTGATCCTGATCCCGGAATGGCTGCGCTTCCTCAAGAGCGTGCCGGGCCTGTATCTCGCGATCTACGGCCTGTTCGTGATCCTGATCATCCGCTTCATGCCCGACGGCATCTGGGGCTTTGTTGCGGACGCCTTCACGCGCTGGCGCGCCAAGATCAAGGCGCCGCCGGCAGCGGCTGCCCTGCAATTGAAGCCGGCGACGATCGGCGGCGACACGGTGCTGGAAGTCACCGGCCTGTCGAAGCATTTCGGCGGTCTCAAGGCCGTCGACGGCGTCGACATCGCCGTGAAGCGCGGCGGCGTGCATGCGCTGATCGGGCCGAACGGCTCGGGCAAGACCACGACGCTCAACGTGCTCTCGGGTCTCTATGAAGCGACAGCCGGCAGGATCGTGCTCGACGGCACCGACATCACCCACATGCCGCCGCATCAGCGCACGGCGTCTGGTCTCGGCCGCACGTTCCAGAACATTCGCCTGTTCCGTTCGATGACGGCGCTGGAGAATGTCGAGATCGGCGCCGAGCGGCCCGGCAACACCATGGTCGGGAAGGGCGACGACGCCCTGACCGAGCGGGCGATGGAGGCGCTGACCTTCGTCGGGCTCGGCAGCCGGGCCAACGAGCTGATCTCGAGCTTCTCCTACGGCCATCAGCGGCTGATCGAGATTGCCCGTGCGCTGGCCTCGAACCCGACGCTGCTGCTGCTCGACGAGCCCGCTGCCGGCCTCAACTCAACCGAGAAGCTGGAACTGCACGAGCTGCTCAAGCGCATCGCGGCGCAGGGCCTGACGATCCTGATCATCGATCACGACATGACGCTGGTCTCGGAAGCGGCCCAGCACATCACCGTGCTCAACTTCGGACGCCGTATCGCGGACGGCGAATCCCTGGCCGTGCTGCGTCATCCCGACGTCGTCTCCGCCTATCTCGGGAGCGAATGATGCCGTTGCTCGAAATCCGCAATCTGGTGGTGCGCTACGGCGAGATCGAAGCGCTGCGCGGGGTGACCTGCGCGGTGGAGCAGGGGCAGGTGGTGACGCTGCTCGGGGCCAACGGCGCTGGCAAGTCCACTACGCTGCGCGCCATCTCCGGCCTCGCCAAGCCGACCTCCGGCGACATCCTGTTCGACGGCAAGTCGATCGCAGGTCTTGGTCCGGAAGCGATCGTCCGCATGGGCATCTCGCACGTGCCGGAAGGCCGCAGGGTCTTCCCGGGTCTCACCGTGAAAGAGAACATCATGCTCGGCGCGTCCAATCGCCGCGCGCCGACCTCGGAGATCTCGCGGGAGGCGGACGCGATGTTCGACCTGTTCCCTGACATCCGGAAGTTCACCAACGCACTCGGCTGGACGCTGTCCGGCGGCCAGTTGCAGATGGTGGCGGTTGCGCGCGGCTTGATGGCCAAGCCGCGGCTGTTATTGCTCGACGAGCCCTCGCTTGGTCTTGCGCCCGTCATCGTGCAGGCCGTGTTCAAGATCATCTCGGAGATCCGGCGCAACACGACGGTGCTGCTCGTCGAGCAGAACGCGCGCATGGGCC
This sequence comes from Bradyrhizobium sp. 613_E4_N2_2, assembly GCF_052075995.1. Classification (NCBI taxonomy): domain Bacteria; kingdom Pseudomonadati; phylum Pseudomonadota; class Alphaproteobacteria; order Hyphomicrobiales; family Nitrobacteraceae; genus Bradyrhizobium; species Bradyrhizobium sp. 613_E4_N2_2. Next base: position 6,626,786 of record NZ_CP197234.1, on the reverse strand, counting down.
TGTCGGTGGCCGATTACGGCTATGTGCTCGAAACCGGCCGCATCGTGCTCGGCGGCAAGCCCGACGCGCTCTGGGGCAACGAAGCGATCCGCGCCGCCTATCTCGGCGGCCATGCCAAGGTGAATGCTTAACCGGGGAGTTTCTTGATGGTCACGATCCAGGTCCAGAACCTCATCGACTTCGTCGGCGAGGTGTTTGGTCACGCAGACTCCTCGCCGGAGGAAGCGAAGCGGATCGCGACCTATCTCACCACGGCCAATCTCACCGGCCATGACAGCCACGGCGTGATCCGCGTGCCCGTCTACATCCGCTGGAAGAAGACGGGTTTCGTGGTCCCGAACCAGAACGCAGAGGTGGTTGTCGACACGCCTTCGCTCGCGGTGGTCGACGGCAAGTTCGGCTATGGCCAGACCGTGACGCCGCAGGCGGTCCGGATCGGCATCGAGAAATGCAAGAAGGCGGGCCTTGCCGCGGTTGCGCTGCGCAATGCCGGTCATATCGGCCGCGTCGGCGACTGGGCCGAGATGGCTGCCGCCGAAGGGTTGGTCTCGGTGCATTTCGTCAATGCGGCCGGCTCGCTGCTGGTGGCGCCGTTCGGCGGCGTCGAGAAGCGGCTCTCCACCGCGCCTTACTGCGTCGGCATCCCGCGCGAGGGGCAGGATCCGATCGTGCTGGATTTCGCCACCTCGGTCGTCGCCGAAGGCAAGGTGCTGGTCGCGAGCCGCGGCGGCAAGAAGCTGCCGAAGGGCGCACTGGTCGATGCCGACGGGACCCTGAGCGAGGACCCGACCGTGCTCTACGGGCCCTTCACGCCGGAAGGGCCGCGCGATCACACCAAGGGCACCGGCGCGATCCGTGCCTTCGGCGACCACAAAGGCTCGGGTCTGGCCTTCATGTGCGAGCTGCTCGGCGGCGCGCTGACCGGAACCGGGGCCACCTCGGGCGGGCGGCGCTTTGCCAACGGCATGCTGGCGTTCTATGTCGATCCGAAGGTGATTGATACCTCCCATGTGTTCGACGCAGAGGTATCGCGCTATACGGACTTCATCCGTGCCACCAAGCCGATGGCAGGGGTCGATCAGGTGCTGATTCCCGGCGATCCCGAGCGGAAAACCCGGGCCGAGCGCACCAAGAACGGCATCCCCTTGCCGGATGACACCTGGGCGGCAATAGTGAACACCGCCCGCGAGGTCGGCGTCAGCGAAGTCAGCATCCAGCGGGCGACCGCATAGGCCTTGCGTCATTGCGAGCGTAGCGCGGAGCCCCGGTTCGCGGTAACAGCAGAGCCGTGCTGTCGCGGCGCTCGTCATGGTGACGAAGGTCCAAACAACGGTCCAAGCAACAAAAGAAGGAAGGCAACGTGGCGAACAAGGTCAAGGAAATCTGGAAGTCGGGCAAGGCCGTGGTCAACGCGTGGCTCGCAATTCCCTCCGGCTTCTCCGCCGAGATGATCGCGCAATGCGGCTTCGACAGCGTCACCGTCGACATGCAGCACGGCGTGCAGGACTATCTCTCGATGGTGCAGTGCTTCCAGGCCATGGACAAGCATCCCGTGACCCCGATGGTCCGCGTGCCCTGGAACGAGCCCGGCATCATCGGCAAGGTGCTCGACGGCGGCGCCTATGGCGTGATCTGCCCGATGGTCAACACGGCGCAGGAGGCCAAGAACCTCGTTTCCTATTCCAAGTATCCGCCGCAGGGCGTCCGCTCCAACGGCCCGATCCGCGCCGGCATGTACGGCACCGCGGGCTCCTACCAGAAGACCGCGAATGCCGACACCATCCTGCTGCCGATGATGGAGACCAGGACCGCGGTCGAGAACATGGAAGCGATCCTCGACGTCGAGGGCATCGATGGCGTCTATATCGGCCCGTCCGATCTCGGCTTCTCCTACGGCCTCGAGCCCAAGCTCGACCGCACCGAGCCGGAGATTCTCGCGATCTACGACAAGATCATCAAGGAATGCGCCAAGCGCGGTCTCAACCCGGGCATCCATTGCAGCGGTGCGGAAGGCGCAGCGCGTGCGATCAACATGGGCTTCAAGCTGGTGACGTTGTCCAACGAAGTCGGCCTGATGACGACCTACGCCAAGATGCAGGTCAACGCGACCCGCAAGGATTCGGCCGGGAAGGCCTGATCTCGTGTCCCGGACGCGATGCGGCGCCTAGCGCCGCTTCGCAGAGCCGGGACCCAGTTGCTTGCGAAAGAAACGACACATGGGGCCCCGGCTCAGCAGCGCACCGTTTCACGCTGCGCTGCGTCCGGGGCACGATAGTTTTGATACAGGAGACCTGCCATGACCATCAGCCCCGTCATTCGCCTCCATCCCGATGATGGCGTGCTGATCGCGCGCGCGAGCCTGCCGCCGGGAACATTGGTTGCCGACGGCGTGACCACGGTCGAGCGCATTCCCTCCGGCCACAAGGTCGCGATCAAGCCGATCGCAGTGGGCGAGCCGGTCAGGCGCTACGGACAGATCATCGGCTTTGCGACGGTGCCGATCGCGCCGGGCCAGCACGTGCATACGCAGAACTGCGGCATGGGCGATTTTTCCAAGGACTATGCCTATTGCGCCGACGTCAAGCCGACGCCGAACTTCGATCTGCCGGCAACCTTCGAGGGCATCCGCCGCCCGGATGGCCGCGTCGCCACGCGCAACTATATCGGCATCCTCACCTCGGTGAATTGCAGCGCGCATGTCGCAAGCCTCGTCGCCGACGTCTTCAAGAAGAATCCGTTCACCGGCGACAATCCGCTCGCCGACTTCCCCAATGTCGACGGCGTGGTCGCGCTGACCCATAAGACCGGCTGCGGCATGACGCAGAACGAGCCCTTGGCGCTGCTCCGCCGCACGCTCGGTGGCTATGCGCGTCACGTCAATTTCTCCCACGTCATCGTGCTTGGGCTGGGCTGCGAGGTGAACCAGATCGGCGGCCTGATGGAGGAGCAGAAGCTCGCCGGCCGCCTGCGCGCGATGGACATCCAGGAGGTCGGCGGCACCCGCAAGACTGTCGAAGCGGGTATTGCCTTCGTGCGTGAAGCTCTCGCGGACTCCAACAAGGTCAAGCGCGAATCCGTGCCCGTCAGCGAACTCACCGTGGCCCTGCAATGCGGCGGCTCGGACGGCTATTCCGGCGTATCCGCGAATCCGGCGCTTGGGGCTGCCAGCGATCTCATCGTCCGTCACGGCGGCACCGTGATCCTGTCCGAGACGCCGGAGACCTATGGCGCCGAGCATCTGCTCACGCGCCGCGCCGTCAGCCGCGAGGTCGGCGAGAAGCTGGTCGATCTCATGCGCTGGTGGGACGCGTATACCGAGCGCGAGGGCGCCGAGATGAACGCCAATCCGAGCCCCGGCAACAAGGCCGGCGGCCTCACCACCATTTTGGAGAAATCGCTCGGCGCGATGGCCAAGGCCGGCACCACCAATCTCGTCGACGTGCTGCGCTATGCCGAGCCCATCACCAAGAAGGGTTTCATCTTCATGGACACGCCCGGCTACGATCCGGTCGCGGCGACCGGCCAGGTCGCCGGCGGTGCCAATCTGGTCTGCTTCACCACCGGCCGCGGCAGCGTGTTCGGCTGCAAGCCGGCGCCCTCGATCAAGCTTGCCACCAACACGCCCATGTACAAGCGCATGGAGGAGGACATGGACGTCAATTGCGGCACCATCCTCGAAGGCGAGGAGAGCGTCGAGCAATGCGGCCAGCGCATCTTCGAGCTCATCCTGAAGACGGCGTCCGGACAGCCGACCAAGAGCGAGAGCTTCGATTTCGGCGGTGCCGAATTCGCGCCCTGGGTGCTCGGGGCGACTATGTGAGGCTACGCGGCAGTTACGGAATGGTGACCGACAACGCCCGGAAGTAGCTTGCCGGAACATGGTCGCGCACGAAGCCGGGCAGTACGTCGGATTGGTCGAGCGTCCGCGGGTCGATGTTGCGGAGTTCCTCGATGCTTGGGATCTTCAGGTGGAAATTGCCTCCGGTAAGAAGGGTACCAAGCCCGACTAGGTTGAAGCTGGGGTCGTTTCCCTCTTTCGACGCCGGCACCTGACCTGCGAAGGTCGAGCCAGACGCGCAACGCAGCATTCGGCCGACGTGGCGGAAGTTGCCTCGCAGGCTGGGTGGAACGGCCGGGACGATGTCGTTACCGTTGACGAGCCGGAACGTGCTTTCGCTGAGAGGCTCGTAGGCTTCAAAGAAATCCTGACCGCCGGTTCGCGGCCCGCCAAACGTGTAAATGGCGGTTGCCCGTAGGCCAGCATCCAACGCCCGCAGTGCTGAGATATTTGCCAAGGCGCCGCCCATGCTGTGTCCAGTAAAGAAGAGCGGCTGTCCGGCGCCGCCACTCCTGATCGCGACTTCGATGTCTGATCGGACTGCATCGACGGCTTCGGCAAATCCCTTGTGAAGAACATTTTGACTTGGTGCGAGGGTGAAGTCGGTGATCCAATCCTTGATACTGAGCGGATCGGTGCCGGAGAGTGTGACGAAAGTCGCGCCGCGTCCGACGGCGACAATGAAGCGGGCTTTTGGCGGTACCAAACCTGTAGCGGGAGTGTCGGCACCGAAGCCGCGCATCTCTAGCCCCAGTGCCGTCAGGATATTGTCTACCTTGTCGCGGTCGTCGGTCTCGTAGGCGAGCTGCGACAACCACATCATGGCTTGCGCGTTTTCCGGTGTGAAACCTGGAGTGACAGTGAAACCATCGAGCGCGTCGGCGCGATAGGAAGCCCGCGGGAATCTGACCAGAAAGCTCATCGGAAACATCTCCTCTTTCAGGCCGCGCCACGCGTCGAGACGTTGCGCGGCAACCATTACGAACGGGAGAGTCCATCATGCGCAAAGCGGCGCGTCGGGCGCGGCTTGTGCAGGCAATGGTTCATTCGATCATAGGTAGATCACTTCGGCAAGTGTAACTCGCAATTCAGCCCGCGGCGTAGGCAACCCGTGCCCGTTGTTAGTGCTTGATCCCACCCGGAACCGGTGTTCTGCTCAAAAAAGCTGCTGGAGCACCGCACCCCGTGTCGATCTACGTCGCATTACACCACGTCACGCACTACAAATACGACCGCCCGATCGATCTTGGCCCGCAGACCATCCGCCTGCGGCCGGCGCCGCATACGCGCACGCCGGTTCTGAGCTATTCGCTCAAGGTCACTCCGGCCAATCATTTCGTGAACTGGCAGCAGGATCCGCAGGGCAATTGGCTCGCGCGCTACGTCTTTCCGGAGAAGACGACCGAGCTGAAATTCGAGGTCGATTTCACGGCGCAGATGACCGTGGTCAACCCGTTCGACTTCTTCGTCGAGCCTTATGCCGACAGCTTTCCGTTCGAGTATTCGAAGGATCTGAAGACCGAGCTCGCGCCGTATCTCGAGACCATCAAGCCCGATCGCCTGTTCGCAAAATTTCTCGACGCGATCCCGCCTGAAGCCCCGAACACCGTCAACTTCCTGGTCGATCTCAATCGCGAGCTTCAAAAGCACGTCCGTTACATCATCCGCATGGAGCCCGGCGTGCAGACTCCGGAGGAGACGCTCTCCTCCGGTGCCGGATCGTGCCGCGACTCCGCCTGGCTCCTGATCCAGACCTTCCGTCATCTCGGTCTCGCGGCCCGTTTCGTCTCCGGTTATCTCATTCAGATACGCCCCGACATCGATCCGATCGAGGGACCGCCAGAGGTCGAGAACGATTTTACCGACCTGCATGCCTGGGCCGAAGTCTATTTGCCCGGCGCGGGCTGGATCGGCTTCGACGCGACCTCGGGTATGCTCGCGGGCGAGGGGCACATCCCGGTTGCGGCCACGCCGCACTATCGTTCGGCGGCGCCGATCTCCGGCGGCGCCGGCTTTGCCGAGGTCGAGTTCGAGTTCGACATGAGCGTGAAGCGCATCCGCGAGGCGCCGCGCATTACAAAGCCGTTCTCCGACGAATCCTGGACGCGGCTCAATGACCTCGGCGAGCAGGTCGACGGCGATCTCGCCGCGCAGGATGTCCGGCTGACCATGGGCGGCGAGCCGACCTTCGTCTCCGTCGACGATCTGGAAGCGGCGGAATGGAACACCGAGGCCGTCGGCCCGACCAAGCGCGCGCTCGCCGACGATCTGATCCGCCGCTTGCACACGCGCTTCGGGCCGGGTGGCCTGCTGCACTTCGGCGAGGGCAAATGGTATCCCGGTGAAAGCCTGCCGCGCTGGGCCTTTGGCCTGTACTGGCGCAAGGACGGCGTACCGATCTGGAAGAATGCCGATCTGATCGCCAGGATCGAGAATCCGCGGCGCGCCGAGGTCAAGGACGCCCAGGAATTCGTGGAGGGCGCGGCGGCGCGGCTCGGACTTGATCCCGGCTACGTCATCCCAGCCTATGAGGACACCGCGTACTGGCTCCAGAAGGAAGCCGAGCTTCCCCTCAACGTCGATCCGTCCGACTCCAAATTATCCGATCCCGAAGCCCGCGCGCGGATGGCGCGCGTGTTCGACGAGGGCCTCAACACGCCGCGTGGCTTCGTGCTGCCGGTGCAACGCTGGAACGCGCCGCCGCGCTGGCGCAGCGAGCGCTGGCAACTCCGGCGCAATCATCTGTTCCTGATGCCGGGCGATTCACCGCTGGGCTTGCGCCTGCCGATCGGCTCGCTCGGCTACATCCCGCCCAACCAATATCCTTACATCGTCGAGCAGGATCCGTTGGAGCCGCGGGGCAAGCTGCCGGTGTTCACCCTCGCCGCGCGCCCGGAATCGCCGCCGCAGGTCGCGCCCGAGCATCTCAACACGTCCGTCCCCGTCCGCACCGCGATGTCGGTCGAAGTCCGCGACGGCGTGCTCTGCGCCTTCATGCCGCCGGTGGAGCGCATCGAGGATTATCTCGAGCTGGTCGCGGCCCTCGAAGCGACCGCCGAGGAGATGCAGATCCAGGTTCACGTCGAAGGCTATCCGCCGCCGTTCGATCCGCGCATCGAGGTGATCAAGGTGACGCCCGACCCTGGTGTCATCGAGGTCAACATCCAGCCGGCCAAGAGCTGGCGCGAGGCGGTCGACATCACCGTCGGGCTCTATGAGGACGCCGGCAAGACACGCCTCGGCGCCAACCGCTTCCTGGTCGACGGCCGCCACACTGGCACCGGTGGCGGCAACCACGTCGTGGTCGGCGGCTCCAGCCCGCAGGACTCGCCGTTCCTGCGCCGGCCTGATCTCTTGAAGAGCCTCGTGCTGTACTGGCAGCGGCATCCGTCACTGTCCTATTTCTTCTCCGGCCTGTTCATCGGCCCGACCAGCCAGGCGCCGCGCATCGACGAAGCCCGGCACGACAGCATCTACGAGCTCGAGATCGCGCTCTCGCACGTGCCGCCACCGGGCTACCAGACGCCGCTGTGGCTGGTGGACCGGCTGTTCCGGCACCTGCTCGTCGACATCACCGGCAACACCCACCGCGCCGAGATCTGCATCGACAAGCTCTATTCGCCCGATGGCACCACTGGCCGGCTCGGCCTCGTCGAATTCCGCGCGCTCGAAATGCCGCCCGATCCGCGCATGTCGCTGGCGCAGCAGTTGCTGATCCGCGCGCTGATCGCAAAATTCTGGCGCGAGCCGCAACAAGGCAAGTTCGTGCGCTGGGGCACTGCGCTGCATGATCGCTTCATGCTGCCTCACTTCATCTGGCAGGATTTTCTTGACGTGCTTTCTGAGTTGAAGCAGTCCGGCTATCCCTTTGAGCCGGAATGGTATCTGGCCCAGCTCGAATTCCGTTTCCCCGCCTTCGGCCGCGTCCATCATGGCGGCGTGACGCTGGAATTGCGTCAGGCGCTGGAGCCCTGGCACGTGCTGGGCGAGGAGGGCTCGGCCGGCGGCACGGTGCGCTACGTCGACAGTTCGGTCGAACGACTTCAAGTGAAAGCTGAGGGCTTTGTCGAGGGCCGCCACATCGTGACCTGCAACGGCCGCCGCCTGCCGATGACCTCGACCGGTCGCTCGGGCGAAGCCGTGGCCGGCGTCCGCTTCAAGGCCTGGCAGCCGGCCTCCGGCCTGCACCCGACCATCCCCGTTCACGCGCCCCTGACCTTCGACCTGATCGACACCTGGAACGGCCGCTCGCTGGGCGGCTGCGTCTATCACGTCGCCCATCCCGGCGGGCGCAGCTACGACACCAAGCCCGTCAACACCTACGAGGCCGAGGCGCGGCGGCTGGCGCGCTTTCAGGACCACGGCCATACGCCGGGTCCGATGCAGCCCCCGCCCGAGGAACGCACAAATGAGTTTCCGCTGACCCTCGACTTGCGGACCCCGCTCCTGCAATGAGAATGATGGTGGGGCAGGGAGAGGCGCATGGGCGAGGGCGCAGCCGAGCAGGACGACAAGACGGGTAAGGCGCGAGGTCAGCGCGAAGGCCAGCGCCGCCTCGCGCAATGGGTCCGCGACTATAGCCGCCTGCCCGGCATCCCCGACGAGTTCCTGGGGCCCGACGGCGCCCCCCGCGCGGTCTGGAGCCGCTTCTTCGACGCCTTCGGCGCGCTCGCGCCGGACGAGATCGAACGGCGGTTCGGCATGGCCGACCGCCATTTGCGCGAGGCCGGCGTCACCTACCGTGCGCCCGGCGACAGCGCCGATCGGCCGTGGTCGATCAGCCATCTGCCGCTGCTGATCGACGAGGCCGACTGGAAGCAGCTGTCCGCCGGCATCACCCAGCGCGCCGAGCTGCTCGAGCTCGTGCTGCGCGACATCTATGGCGAGGGGCGGCTGGTCGCGGAAGGCGCGCTGCCGGCCGCCGCGATCGCCGGCAGTCCCGAATATCTCCGTCCCGTCTGTGGCGTGCCGCCGCCGGGCGGGCGCTATCTCTCGCTCTATGCCGCCGATGTCGGCCGCGGACCCGACGGGCGCTGGTGGGTGCTCGGCGACCGCACGCAGGCGCCCTCAGGCGCGGGCTATGCGCTGGAGAACCGCCTGGTGCTCTCGCGCGCCTTCTCCGATCTCTACAAGTCGATGAACGTGCCGCGCGTCGCGCCGTTCTTCGAGGCGTTTCGCGACAGCCTGCGTGCGCGCGCCGATCGCGACGAGCCGCGCATCGGCGTGCTCACGCCGGGCAGCTTCAGCGAGACCTATTTCGAGCACGCAACCCTGGCGCGCTATCTCGGCTTTCTGCTGGTCGAGGGCGACGATCTCGCCGTCAGCGACAACCGTATCCACATCCGCACCGTCGCCGGCCTCAAGCGGCTCGACGTGCTCTTGCGCCGGGTCGATTCCAACTCGCTCGATCCGCTCGAGCTCGATGCCTCCTCGCATCTCGGCGTGGCCGGCCTGATCGACGTGCTGCGCAAGGACGGCGTCGTCGTCGCCAACATGCCGGGCTCGGGCGTGCTGGAGGCGCGCGCGCTGCTCGGCTTCCTGCCGGCCCTGAGCCGCCGCCTGCTCGGGCAAGAGCTCAAGATGCCGCATATCGCGACCTGGTGGTGCGGCCAGCGCAACGCGCGCGACGAGGTGTTGTCACGGCTCGACGAGGTCGCGATCGAGGGCGCCTATCGCCGCGGCGTTCCCGGCTTCGACAGCAATGGCCCGGTGCTCGCGAGTGAGCTCGACGCCGTCGGGCGCCAGCGTCTCGTCGACGCCATCAGCGCGCGCGGCATGGACTATGTCGGCCAGGAGATGGTGCGGCTTTCGACCATGCCGGTGTGGGAGCAGGGCCAGCTCACGCCGCGTCCCTTCGTGCTGCGCGTGTTCGCGGCCGCGACGGCCGACGGCTGGGCTATCATGCCCGGCGGCTTCTGCCGGATCGCCGAGCAGGCGGACGCGCGCGCGGTGTCGATGGGCGACGGCGCGCGCGCCGCCGACGTCTGGGTGGTCTCGGACAAGAAGGTCTCGATCGCGACGCTGCTGCCCGCGACCGACAAGGTGCGGATCCGCCGCATCGCCGGCGTGCTGCCGAGCCGCGCCGCGGACAATCTGTTCTGGCTCGGCCGCTATCTCGAACGCGCCGAGGCAACGCTGCGGCTGGTGCGCGCGCTGGGTTCGCCGAGCGGGCCCAACAAGGGCACCGCTGCCTCGCTGCAATCGGCCGACCGCATCCAGCGCCTGCTGGTGGCGTGGGGCGCGATCTCGCAGGCCTCGCGCACGGCGCCGGGGCGCATCGTCGCCGAAGCACTGCAGAGCCCGGAGCGTTTCGGCTCGGCGCTGTCGCTGGTGCGCGCGGCGCAGCGCACGGCGACATCCTTGCGCGAGCGGCTGTCGCCCGACGCCTGGCAGGTCATCACCGAGATGGCCGATCGCCTCGCCTACGAGGTCGAGGACGACGACGACGTGCTGAGTGCGGCCGAACTGACCTTGCAGGAGCTTGCGAGCTTGGCGGGGCTGGCGCAGGAGAACATGAACCGCGCCGCCGGCTGGCGCTTCCTCGATATCGGCCGCCGCACCGAGCGCGCCATCAACACCACGCGCTTCGCGCGCCAGTTCGCCTATGACGAGGCCTGCGACGAGGACCTCGATATCCTGCTGACGCTGGTGGATTCCCAGATCACCTACCGCTCGCGCTATCTGCTGGCGCCGATCCTGGCGCCGGTGCGCGATCTCGCCGTGCTCGACAGCTACAATCCGCGTTCGGTCGCGTTCCAGGTGACGACGCTGAACGAGCACATCGCTTCGCTCCCGAGCCTGAAGGAGCACGGCCTGATCGAGCAGCCGCAGCGGCTCGCGGTGGCGGTGCAGTCCATGCTGGCCACCGCGGAAGCCGAGAAGCTCGAGGTCAAGACCCTGTTCTCGCTGGAGCAGGACCTGCTCAGCCTCGCCGAGGCGATCGGGCTGCACTACTTCCCGCACGGCCCCAATGCGAGCCGGCCGGAAAAGCTGACGGGGCTGGCGTGATCTACGACATCCGTCACGTCACGACTTACGAATACGAGAGTCCGGTCAGCTTTGCCCGCTGCACGCTGCGGCTGGAGCCGAAGAGCGGCGACGGTCAGGAGCTGATCTCGCACAGGGTCGAGATCCGGCCGCGCCCGTCCGAGCGCCACGTCCGCCGCGACTTCTTCGGCACGCTCACCGAGAGCGTCGTGATCGAAACCGCGCACCGAAACTTGCGCATCGACTCGCGCTCGCGCGTGTCCGTCTCGCGCAAATCGCCGGCGCGCGATGCCGTCAGCCCGCCCTGGGAAAGCATCCGCGACATCGCGTTTGAAGCAACGAGCCTCGGGCCGTCCTCGCCGGTCGGCTACGTCTTCGCGAGCCCGCTGGTGCCGGTGCTGCACCCCGTCAGCGCCTATGCGGCCACGAGCTTTGCGCCAGGCGCAGGGATCCTCGCCGGTGCGACCGATCTCATGCATCGCATCCGCACCGAATTCCGCTACGATCCGAAGGCGACGGTGATCTCGACGCCGCTTGGCGAGGTCTTCGACAAGCGCCACGGCGTTTGCCAGGACTTTGCCCATGTGATGATCGCAGGGCTACGCGGGCTCGGCCTTCCGGCTGCCTATGTCAGCGGCTATCTCCGTACCATTCCGCCGCCGGGCCAGCCGCGTTTGCAGGGCGCCGATGCCACCCATGCCTGGGTGTCGCTGTGGTGTGGGGCTGAGCTTGGCTGGGTCGATTTCGATCCGACCAATGATTTGCTGGTCGCCAACGATCACATCGTGCTCGCGGTCGGCCGCGACTTTTCCGACGTCTCGCCGGTCGACGGCATCATCGTCGGCTCGCCGAAGCAGAAGCTCGGCGTCGCCGTGGACGTGCTGCTGGTGGAATAAAAGCGGTCTTGACGGGCCCGGCCAGGCTGTGTCGCGCCCCGACTGCAACCGTGATGTCGCAGGGCACAACAGCAACATATTTCCGTAAATTCGTCCCGGCGTTTGGTCACTTGGCCCAAGATGGGCTATGCTGGCCGTTGCGTCGAAGACACGAAATGAGACGTCGGGAGCTGGCGTGGGACACCACCGACGAGCGGGGCTGCATCCATGATGACGTTACCGAGACTGGCGGCTGAATCCCTGGAGAAAGTGCTGGGCTCGTTCATGCGTCGCAGGTACGGCGAGTCTCCCGCGAACATCGTCGAGAGCGCGACGCGCACCGCGATGGAGTGCATTGGCAACAGCGACGCGCTCTACCACAATGTCGAGCACACGATGCTGGTGACCCTGGCGGGCCATTCCATCCTCAGCGGCCGATATCTCCACACCCACCTCGAGGCCGCGGATTACGTCCACATCCTGATCGCGTGCCTCGCCCACGACATCGGCTATGCCCGGGGCCTGTTCGAGGAGGATGACAATGACGGCTTCGTGATCGACGCGGCGGGCACCAAGGTTTCATTGCCGCGCGGCGCCTCGGATGCCAGCCTGATGATGTATCATGTCGACCGGTCGAAGCTCTATGTCATGCGGCGGCTGCAGCATATCCCGGGGCTGGACCCGGAACGCATCGCCAGCGCCATCGAGGGCACTCGCTTCCCGGCCCGCGAAGGCCAGGAGTACGACGACGAAGCCTCGATCCTGCGTGCCGCCGATTTCATCGGCCAGCTCGGCGATCCCAACTATCTGCGCAAGGCCAACGCGCTCTATTACGAATTCGAAGAGGTCGGCATCAATCGCCAGCTCGGCTACGACTCGCCCGCCGACATCGTGAACCGCTATCCACAATTCTACTGGAACAGCGTCGCACCGCACATTCAGACCGAGATCGGCTACCTCAACAAGACCGAGATCGGCCGGCAGTGGATCGCCAATCTCTACAGCAACGTGTTCCGCGCCGAACGCGAGATCTCGCTGTCTGGCCCGCAGAAATAGCCCCCGTAGCCCGCATGGAGCGAAGCGGAATGCGGGGACGCCTGTATCCGCGAATCCCGGATTGCGCTGCGCTCCATCCAGGCTACGGCCTCTCAACTCCGTGAGCAAATCATGCAACAAAAAACCATCGCCACGGATATCCTCGACATCGCCTATCTCGAATACGGCGCACCGGATGGCTGGCCCTGCATCATGGGCCACGGCTTTCCCTACGATGTGAACGCCTATGCCGAGACCGCGCCGCTGATCGCGGAAGCCGGCGCGCGGGTGCTTGTGCCCTGGCTGCGCGGCTACGGGCCGACGCGGTTCCGGTCCGCAGCGACGCTGCGCTCCGGTGAGCAGGCGGCGCTCGGCGCCGATCTGCTGGCTTTCATGGATGCGCTTCGCATCGAACGCGCGGTCGTCGGCGGTTACGATTGGGGCGGACGCGCGGCCTGCGTGGTCTCGGTGCTGCATCCCGAGCGCGTGATCGCCCTCGTCTCCGGCAATTCCTACAACATCCAGAACATCGCGCGTGCGATGGAGCCGGCTTCGCCACCGGAGGAGGCGGCGCTCTGGTATCAATATCTCTTCCACAACGAGCGCGGCCGCCGCGCGCTGGAGCGCAACCGGCGCGGCTTTGCGCGCCAGCTCTGGGCGATGTGGTCGCCGAAATGGGGCTTCGACGACGCGACGTTCGAAACGAGTGCGGTGGCGTTCGACAATCCTGATTTCGTCGATGTCGTGATCCACTCCTACCGTCATCGCTATGGGCTGGTCGAAGGCGATCCCGCCTATGCCGCGATCGAGGCCAAGCTCGCCGCGCAGCCGCCGGTCCGTGTCCCGACGATCGCGGTCGACGGCGACAGCGACGGCGTCAATCCCGGCACCGCCCATCATGCGCCCAAATTCGAAGGCGTGTTCGAACGGCGTGTCTTCGCTGGAGCCGGCCACAACCTGCCGCAGGAGCGGCCTGCCGAATGGGCGCGCGCTGTGCTCGACGTGCGGAAAGCAGCCTCGTAAAGCCCGGCTTTCCCGCCCCGCCGCCCGGTCGCCCGATTTTTCGCGACTTCGGGAACCTTTTCCGATTGCAGCCGTCCAAGCTGAGGGACCGCCAGATGTGCGCGGCCCATTGCAGGGAGGCTATTGATGAATTCACATGCGCGCAGGTTGGAGGGCGTCGCGGTGGCGCAGCTGCCGGGCGAACGGCCTGGCAGGGCCGAGGTCGAGCAGGCGGTCCGGACCATGATCCGCTGGGCGGGCGACGATCCCGCCCGCGACGGCCTGCACGACACGCCGGACCGGGTTGCGCGCGCCTTCGCAGAGTATTTTTCCGGCTATGCGCAGGATCCGACCGAAATCCTGCAAAAGACCTTTGAGGAGATCGAAGGCTATGACGAGATGATCGTCCTGCGCGGCGTTCGCTTCGAAAGCCATTGCGAGCACCACATGGCGCCGATCGTGGGCCGCGCCTGGGTCGCCTATATCCCGCAGGGCCGCGTCGTCGGCATCAGCAAGCTCGCGCGGGTGGTGGATATCTACGCAAAACGCCTCCAGATCCAGGAGAAGATGACCGCGCAGATCGCCAATACGATCAACGATGTGTTGAAGCCGGAAGGCGTCGGCGTCATCATCAAGGCGACGCATCATTGCATGACCACGCGTGGCGCGCACAAGCCTGGGACCGATCTCGTCACCAGCCGCATGCTGGGCGTGTTCCGTGACAACGCGTTGACGCGCCAGGAGCTGTTGGGGCTGGCCAATTCGGACGCGTGATCCGCGCGGGCCGAGCTGAAGGAGACGACACCATGACCGAGCACAAGACGCCGAGCGGGCCGGACCTCACCAGGGGCGTGTTGCTAACCGCGTTCGAGGACGGCAAGCTGCTCGGCCATGTCGGCGAGGAAGATGTGCTACTGGTAGCCGCAGATGGCGAGGTCTTCGCGATCGAGCCGTCCTGCAGCCACTATCACGGTCCGCTCGCCGAAGGGCTGGTCGTGGGCGACACGATCCGCTGCCCCTGGCATCACGCCTGCTTCTCCTTGCGCACGGGCGAAGCCACCCGCCCGCCGGCGCTGAACGCGCTGGCGGTCTGGGAGGTCACGCGCGACCAGGACAGGATCTCGGTTCAGCGCAAGCGCGAGATGCCGCAGCCTGCAGCGTCACATCGCAGCGCGCCGACGCCGGAAAAATTCGTCATCGTCGGCGGTGGTGCGGCCGGCTTTGCGGCCGCCGAGACGCTTCGGCGCGAGGGCTTTGCCGGCGCCATCACCATGCTGAGCGATGATGGCGCGATGCCGGTCGACCGGCCGAACCTCTCCAAGGATTACCTCGCCGGCAGTGCACCCGAGGATTGGCTGCCGCTTCGGGGCGAGGACTATTATCAGGACGCGGGCATCGATCTCAGGCTCAACACGAACGTCGCAGCGATCGATCCGAAGGCGCGCACCATCACGCTCGGCAATGGCGACAAGCTGCCGTTCGACCGGCTGCTGCTCGCGACCGGCGCCGAGCCGGTCAAATTGCAGATTCCGGGCGCGGACCAGCCACACGTGCACACCTTGCGCACCGTTGCCGACAGCCGCGCCATCATCAAGGCGGCGGGTAGCGCGAAGCGCGCGCTGGTGATCGGCGCCAGCTTCATTGGCCTCGAAGTCGCGGCCTCCTTGCGAGCGCGCAAGCTGGAGGTGCATGTGGTTGCCCCCGAGAAGCGGCCGATGCAGCGTGTGCTCGGCCCCGAGATGGGCGACTTCGTCCGCGCGCTGCATGAAGAGAACGGCGTCCACTTTCACCTCGAGGACACCGTGGAAAAACTCGAGGGCAAACGCGCCACGCTGAAGAGCGGCAGCGTGATCGAGGCCGATCTGGTCGTGGTCGGGATCGGCGTCAGGCCGCGCCTTGCGCTCGCCGAGCAGGCGGGGCTCGCCATCGATCGCGGCGTCAGCGTGAACGAATATCTCGAGACCAGCGCATCGGGCATCTTCGCGGCCGGCGACATCGCGCGCTGGCCCGATCCCCATTCGGGCCAGAACATCCGCGTCGAGCACTGGGTGGTGGCGGAGCGGCAGGGCCAGGCCGCGGCGCGCAACATGCTCGGCAGGCGCGAACGCTTCGACGCCGTGCCGTTCTTCTGGTCGCA
Source organism: Bradyrhizobium sp. 613_E4_N2_2 (assembly GCF_052075995.1). Lineage (NCBI taxonomy): Bacteria > Pseudomonadati > Pseudomonadota > Alphaproteobacteria > Hyphomicrobiales > Nitrobacteraceae > Bradyrhizobium > Bradyrhizobium sp. 613_E4_N2_2. The sequence goes on along the minus strand of NZ_CP197234.1, from coordinate 6,610,912 downwards.
GCACTATGACGTTCCGATCAACTATGTCGGCCATGCCGAGAGCTTCGACGACATCGCGACCGACGGCAGCATCGACGGCAGGGATTGCCTGCTGAAGTACCGCAAGGGCGGGCGCGTGCTGGCGGTTGCTTCGATCTATCGCGATCTCGATAGTCTCAAGGCCGAGCTCGACATGGAGCGCTCGCGCGCGTGAGGCGCCCCGTCCGCTCTTGACTTAAGTCAATGGGGGCTCCCGCGGGGGCTGCTCTACTAGCTGTTGTCCCAGCGCGGCTCGTGCTATCCTGAGATGTGCCTTGGGACTTCGCATGCAGGAGTAGCCGTCATGACAAGTGCTTCGGATACGTCTCCAAACTTGGGTCTTGGGTCCGGCATTGCTGCGCTGCACGCCAAGTGGGGCTGGATCGTCGCCCTCGGCGTCGTCTATCTCATCACCGGCTTCATCGCGCTCGGCAGCATGATGATGGCGACGGTGGCGAGCGTGCTCGTGGTTGGTGTGATGATGATCATCGCCGGGGTCACCGAGGTGATCGGCGCGTTCCAGATGAAGAGCTGGGGCAAGTTCCTGATCTGGGCCTTGCTCGGCGTGCTCTATATCGTCGCGGGCTTCCTGACCTTCGAGAACCCGTTGTTCGCCGCGGTGCTGCTTACCTTGTTCCTCGGCGCGTCGCTGCTGGCCTCGGGCGCCGTCAGGCTGTTTCTCGCCTTCAGCATGAAAAGGGAAAGCCCGTGGGTGTGGGTGGCACTGTCTGCGGTCATCACCCTGCTGCTCGGGCTCTTGATCCTGGCGCGCTGGCCGGTCAACAGCGTCTATATCCTCGGCCTGTTCCTCGGCATCGACCTGATCATGGCCGGCGCCGGCTGGGTCAGTCTGGGCTTTAGCCTGCGGCGGCGCCATTAAGGCTTGATCCGGAGAAGGACCGTGGTCGCCCAAGAGCGCGATGACGGTTCATCCAGATTTCATCGCGCGTCGGGCGACGCTGAGGGATTGTCATGCGCTGGTTTCATCTTGCCGTGATCGTGTTTTTCGCCGCAGCGACCATCGTCTTCGCCGTGCAGAATCTCGACACGGTCACGATCTCCTTCTTCAAGATGAATCTCAGTCTGCCGCTCGCGCTCCAAACCCTCGTTGTCTATCTCGTTGGAGCCGCGACCGGCGGCAGCCTGTTCGCCCTGCTGCGGCGTTCATACGCAGGTTCCAAACGAGACGTCGAATGAACCAGCAACTCGACGCAAGACCATCTTGCGGAACTCCGCTGATCTGACGTGCTGGCAAAAAGCAGCACGCCGCGCGGTCGCCTCGCGTGGACGATCATCACCGGGGAGAAACCATGAGAGCCGCTTTGGTCCTGGCCGCAGCGCTAGCTGCCGCCTGCCTGTCCACGCCCGTCTCCGCGCAAAAGTCCTACGGTCCCGGCGTCAGTGACACCGAGATCAAGATCGGCAACACCATGCCCTATAGCGGCCCCGCATCGCCGCTCGGCATCACCGGCAGGGTGATCTCCGCTTATTTCGATGAGGTGAACGAGAAGGGCGGCGTCAACGGCCGCAAGCTCAACCTGTTGTCGCTCGACGACGCCTTCTCGCCGCCGAAGACCATGGAAGCCGCGCGACGTTTGGTCGAGGGCGACGGCGTCGCCTTCATCTTCGCGACCATGGGCACGGCGCCGAGCTCGGCGATCGCAAAATACCTCAACAGCAACAAGGTGCCGCAGCTGTTCCTGATCAGCTCGGCCTCGAAGTGGAACGATCCCGCCAACATGCCGTGGTCGATGGCGCTGCCCTGGGCGCCGAACTACACCAGCGAGGCCGCGATCGACGTCGCTTACGCCCGCGCCAAGAACCCGAACGCGCGTTTCGCGGTGCTCTATCAGAACGATGACGCCGGCAAGGAATATTTTCGCGGTGTCAAGGAAGCGCTTGGTGCCGACGCCGACAAGGCGCTCGCGATGGCCTCGAGCTTCGAGGTCACCGATCCCACCGTCGATTCCCAGGTGCTGACGCTGGCCAACACCAAGGCTGATGTCTTCATGATCTATTCGGTGACGCCGCGCGCCTGCGCGCAGGCGATCCGCAAGGCCCATGAGGTCGGCTGGCAGCCGACGCGCTTCCTCGCCTCCGGCTGCGCCAACAAGGCGACCGTCATGGTCCCTGCGGGCCTCGATGCCGGCAAGGGCGTGCTGTCGCTCGGCTCGCTCAAGCCGTTTGTCGAGCAGCCGAAGGACGACCCGTCGATGACGGCCTATATCGACTTCATGAAGAAGCGCCTGCCCAATGCCGACATCAACAATGTCGCCGGCCTCTACGGCTACACCGTCGCCGAGGCACTGGTCGTCCTGCTCAAGCAGTGCAAGGACAATCTGACGCGCGAGAACATCATGGCGCAGGCGGCGAACCTCAAGAACGTGCCGCTGTCGCTCTTGATGCCCGGCATCACCCTCAACACCACACCGCAGGATTTCCGCCCGATCAAGGACGGCTATATGCTCCAGTTCGACGGCAACGACTGGATCGTGGCGAGCGAGCTCTTGCGCGGGACGTGAGGGGGCGTTCTCTCCGCGAACTCGGAATCGTAGGGTGGGCAAAGGCGCACTTGCGCCGTGCCCACCACCGATCCAACACCGAAACAGAAACGTGGGCACGCTTCCGCCTTCGCTCTTCGAGCTACGGCGGACAAGTCGCTTTGCCCACCCTACGACACCGCTAGCAAAGCGGCCACACAGACGGTGCACCCTCTCCCCTTGTGGGAGAGGGTGGATGCGCGAAGCGCAGCCGGGTGAGGGGTGTCTCTCCTCACGACTGCTTGTGCGAGTGGATACAACCCCTCATCCGGCGCTTCGCGCCACCTTCTCCCACAAGGGGAGAAGGGAAGAGCTAAGCGCAGCGAACAGGAGACCACCATGGACTTTCAACACTCCGCCCGTTCGCTGGAGCTGCAGGAACGCGTTCGCCAGTTCATGCTTGCGCATGTCGAGCCGGTCGAGGAGCTCTATTACGAGCAGGTCAAGCCGGAGGCCGCGCGCTACAAGACGCCGCAGGTCCTCCAGGACCTGAAGCGGCTGGCACGCGAGCAGGGGCTCTGGAACCTGTTCCTGTCAGGCGAGCACGGCCAAGACCCTGACAACACTGGCCTCACCAATCTCGAATATGCGCCGGTGAAGGAGATCATGGGCCGCATCCTCTGGGCGCCTGAAATCTTCAACTGCTCGGCCCCTGATGTCGGCAACATGGAGGTGCTGGCGAACTACGGCACGCCGGCGCAGCAGGAGCGCTGGCTGAAGCCGCTGCTGGAGGGGCGCATCCGCTCCGGCTTCTCGATGACGGAGCCGCAGGTCGCCTCCAGCGACGCCACCAACATCCAGTGCGAGATCAAGCGCGACGGCGGCGACTACGTCATCAACGGCCGCAAATGGTTCACGTCAGGCGCGATGAATGAGGATTGCGAGATCCTGATCGTGATGGGCAAGACCGCGCCCGACGATCCCGACCGCCATCGCCAGCAATCCATGATCCTGGTGCCCAAGGCGACGCCCGGCGTGCGCATCGTCCGCGACATGCTGACCTACGGCTACGACGACGCGCCGGTCGGCCATCCCGAGATCGTCTACGAGAATGTCCGTGTGCCGGCCGAGAACATCCTGCTCGGCGAGGGCCGCGGCTTCGAGATCGCGCAAGGCCGGCTCGGCCCCGGCCGCATCCATCACTGCATGCGCTTGATCGGCTGCGCCCAGCGTGCGCTGGAATTGATGTGCCAGCGCTCGGTGTCGCGCACAGCCTTCGGCAAGCCGCTCGCAGACCAGGGTTCGGTGCGCGAGGACATTGCGCACTCCTTCTGCGAGATCGCGCAGGCGCGGCTCCTCACGCTGCAGGCCGCCGACAAGATGGACCGCGAAGGCAACAAGGCCGCGCGCGACCTGATCGCCGCCGCCAAGATCGTGGTGCCCAGCATGGCCGCTCGCGTCATCGACCGCGCCATCCAGATCCACGGCGCCGCCGGCGTCTCGCAGGACACCTTCCTCGCCCGCGCCTACGTCTATGCCCGCTTCATCCGCATTGGCGACGGCCCCGACCAGGTGCACCTTGCCGCGGTCGGCAAGGAGCTGATCAAGCGCGGCGGAGTGATGGGGTAGGGCCTGACCCTCTCCAGGAGCGCGTGCACCTTGATGTGGGATGAACGCTCATAGCGGCGCGCAGGATGCCGCGCGCAACCCCGGCGTCTCGCCATTCGACCTGACATTTAACCATGAAACGGCACTGTTTCAGGTCGTTACCGTATTGTTTCAGATCATTGTAGCACAATAGTAACGACTCTCGATTGAAAGTGGCGCTGAGTACGCGCAGCGGCAGGTTCGCGCACGGGTGAGAGAGAACAGACCGCTTCCGTTCGAGGAGAGGGCCTTTGCCGGCGTCAAAAGAGGCGGTCACGCCCCTGGCCATGTCAGGAAGCACGTTTAGCATGAGCTACCGCTGGATCATCGTGTCGGCGATCCTGCTGATGGCCTTGCTCGTTCAAATGCCTGTCGTTCTCAACGCGGATTTGAGCTGCCTGCTGACCGAAGGCGAGAAAGTTCTCGATGGCGGAAAGCTCGGCGTCGACGTCTTCGAACTGAATCCGCCGCTGTCGGTCTATTTGTACATGCCGGCGTTGCAGCTTGCGCGCATCACCGGCATTGCCCCCGAGATCATCGTGATCATCCTGGTGATGATCGAGATCGTTGCCGCACTCGTCATCATCGATCGTGCCGCTGCGGCGGCAAAGCTGGAAGCCGACGAGAGGAGCATTACGGCGTGCGTGCTAGCATTCCTGTTCGCAATTTTTCCCAGCGCCGTATTCGGACAGCGTGAACACATCGCCGTCATTGCGATGACGCCTTTCGTCGCCATCGCTGCGATCCGCTGGCGCGGGCTTGCGCCCGGACCGGTTGCGATCCTGGCGGGACTGGGTGCCGGGTTGGGCATGAGCCTGAAGCCCTACCTTACCCTCGTGGTCGGCCTGCCGATCATCCTCTGCGTCCTCCGTCAACGCTCCATCAAACCCTTGTTCACACCCGAAGCGTGTGCGGCCGCTGCTGTCGTGATCGGCTATGGAGCGGTGCTCGCCATCTTCTTTCCGGCTTATCTGTTGACCTTTGCCCCGATGGTTACTGCCGCTTATGTGCCATTGAGGATGGATTTCGGCGATCTGCTTTTTTTCCCGGCCGTTATGCTGGTCGCTTCCGTCGGCCTCGTGCGCCTGTTGGCGCCGCAGGACTTCAAATGGGAAGGCGGCGCAACGCCGTGGCTGGCCGCAGCGGTTGGCGGAGCGGCGAGTTTCATCATCCAGGGTAAGGGCTGGACCTACACGGCATTTGCGCTTTGCATGTTTGCGAGTGCCGCGCCATTGCTGCAGGCTCGCACGAAGACGTTGCGCCTGCCTGTCATGATCTGCGCCCTTGCTGCGATTGTGTGCATCGGCTCCCGTTTGTCCCTTCAGGTGCGGCCGTTCCCGCCACTGGAGGGGCGTATCCTGGCCCTTGCAAAGCATCCGCGGCTGATCACGATCGGCGATCACGTCGCTCTCGGGCATCCGCTCGTCCGTCAGATCAATGCGACCTGGGCGGGCAACACGTGTGGGCAGGCGTTGGCGGCCGGCTCAATGCTCCAACAGAAGAGCTCGCAACTGCCTGAGGGTGAGCGAGCGAAACTGGACGGCATCATCAATTTCGAGCGGCGGCTGCTGTTGGCGGACCTGCGGGCCGGTCGGCCGAATGTGATTCTCGTGGATACCTATCTGCTGAGCTCAATGCCGTTCGATTGGCTGGCCTGGGCCAATTCGGATCCCGACCTCAAGGCGGAGTTGAGCCGTTATCGTGAAGTCGCGGATGCCGACGGCCGCGTTCGCATCTTGGTCGATCCATCCGGCTCGGAATGATAGTCCCGTCTCGCTCGATGTGAGCTGTCGATGGCAGTGCTTGCCGGGCTGCAGTGGCTAATAGCCGCTTTCGTTTGCTTGGCCGCTTATTCGTGGTGGCCGACGTCACGTCCCTAAGGGGCCGGTCCAACGCAATTCGGGTGTGCAATGGCGAGACTCATCACGCTTGCTGGTTTGCCGGGGGTCGGCAAGTCAAGCATTGCCCGGGTTCTGGCGCGGCGTACCGGAGCCGCCTGGCTGCGGATCGATTCGATGGATCAAGCGATCTGGGCATCCGGTACTGCACCGGCTGATCTGCTGGACTGGACCTATCGCGCCGCTCAGGCCGTCGCGACAGACAACCTCGCCCTCGGCCTGGACGTGATTGCCGACTGCGTCAATGATTGCGAGGAGGCGCGGGAAGGCTGGCAAATCGCTGCGCGAAAGGCTGGCGCCGAGATCGCCTGGATCGAGGTGGCGTGCAGCGATGCAGACGAGCACCGACGCAGGATTGAGACGAGATCGACCGACATTGCCGGGCTGTCGTTGCCCGGCTGGAATGCGGTCGCCGGCCGAGCGTACGCTCCGTGGGAGCGCGATCATTTTACGGTCGACACAGCACGGCGCAGTCTCGAGCAGTGCGTGGAAGAAGCGCTCGGCCTGCTTGACCGTCGGTAGCCGCTTCTGGCGCCTCCTTCCGCAAACACAAGTCTACTGAAGCTGACCCAGCTCATCCATGGCGCCTGACGCCGCCACGATGACATCATGCCAGTGTTTTGCCCGACGAGTCAAAGCGATTTCGTAAAATCAGTAGTCATCCGAGCGCGAAGCCAAGCCATTGATATCGCTGGCCCCGGCTACTGTGCATGGGGTTGTTTTTCAGTTTTGGTTCTGGCAGGCCTGCCGCCGGCCTCATGGCGCCGCGGTGCGCCGGATCATTTCGCCTTCATCATCCCGCTTTGGCGATACGGCTGTCGGCCGCTCCCGAACGCAGGTTCTGGAAGAACTTTTCCACCTCGCGCGACAGCGTGTCCGCCGTCTCCGTGAGGCTGCTCGCCGCCGTCAGCACGGAGGCTGCCGCCGTGTCCGTCTCGCCGATGGCGTCGCGCAGCGAGGTGATGTTGGCGACCAGGGTCTCGTTGCCCTGCGCGGCCGATTGGGCGTTGGACGAGATCTCGCGCGTGGCGGTGTCCTGCTGGCCGATGGCGCCGGCGATTGCCGAGGTGACGTCGCTGATCTCGCGCACGGCGCCGCCGATCTCGCGCACGGCATCGACCGCGTTGCGGGTGGACGCCTGGATCATCGAGACGTTCTCGCCGATCTCGGCGGTCGCCTTGGCGGTCTGACCCGCCAGCGCCTTCACTTCGTGCGCAACGACGGCAAAGCCGCGGCCGGCGTCACCGGCGCGCGCGGCTTCGATGGTGGCGTTGAGCGCGAGCAGATTGGTCTGCTCGGCGATGGCCTGGATCAGGTTGAGCACGCCGTCGATGCGCTGGGTGGCGGCCGCGAGGCTTTCGATCTCGGAGATCGACTTCTCGGTGCGCTGACCGGTCTGCTCGACCGCGCTTGCGGACTGCCGGACCTGGCGGCCGATCTCCACCACCGACGCCGACAGCTCCTCGGCTGCGCCTGCCACCGCGGTGACGTTGTGCGAGGCCTGCTCGGTGGCGTTCGCCGCGGTGCCGGCGCGGCTGTTGGCATCCGCTGTGACGCGGGTGATCGTCTGCGCGGTCTCGCGCATGACAGAGGCGTTGTCGCTGAGGCCGCGCATGATCGCGCCGATCGCCTCGCGAAACGCGTCGACGGATTGCTCGATGTGGCGGGCGCGCTGCTCGCGCGCGGCGGAGTCCTGCGAGACCTGCGAGGCGAGATTGCGGTTGCGGCCCATCGCGTCCTGGAAGATCTGGATGGCGCGTGCCAGCGCGCCGATCTCGTCGGCGCGGTCAGAGTGCGGTACCACGACATTCTCGGCGCCGTCCGCGACCTGCTCGATGGTCGCGGTGATGGCGGAGAGGGGACGGGCGATCGAGCGGGCGATGATGACGATGCCGATCACGACGAGGGCCAGCGCGACGCCGCCGAGGCAGGTCAGCACGAAGGAGAGGGTGCGATTGGTCTCGGTCTCTTGCGCGATCTGTCTGGCGCGTTCGGCATAGACCTTGTACAGTGCCTCGAGATCCTTGTTCAGCGCCGAGCGCACGGCGCGATTGGCGTCGTTGTCGCCCCATTCGCGGCCCGCGGCCGCATTGATCTCGACGCCGCGGCGCACCAGCTCCTTGCGGAACTCGACGAACTGCTCGATGCGCTTCTTGAACGTGGCGAACTGCTCGGCATCGTCGGCTTTGACGATGGTCTCCCAGCGCTTCACGACGTCGAGGATCTGGGCGTTGAACTTGAGCAGGCCTTCGCCGTATTTCTTCACGACGGCCGGTTCGGTCGACATGTAGACGCCGCGCGATTCCATCACGACCGCGTAGACCAGCGAGTTGACTCGCTCGACATTGAGCGCGGCGGCGTTCGCCGTCTCGATCGCGCTCGTCAACTCGGCGCTGCGGCGGCTGTTGTAGTCGGACAGCGTCGCGATCGCCGCCGTGAGCAGCGCGAACAGCGCGAAGATCGCGTAGAGCTTGGTCGCAAGCGTGAAACGGCCTGCCACCCCCGTGGCATTCCCAGATCGGTCGGTTGTCATGCTTTTCAGAGGCCCCAATGGCCGGCAGTGGCCGGAGAGCGCGGTCGTATAAAATTGATGCAAAACTATGCAGAATGAAGATGGACGCCGTCTTAACGCCGTGGCCCGGCCCCTTCGTCCTTAGTCGAAAGAAAGGTAAGATATTTCAGTGTCTTGATCTGGGTATAGTTTGGGATCGCGCTGATGTCGGCCACTGGCCGATGAACCCCGGAGGGGCCTTTGGTCTACCGCCACACCATCGACGCCACGACCTACACGTTCCCGGACCTGCGCGACCTGCTCGCCAAGGCGACGCCGCCGCGCTCCGGCGACCGGCTGGCCGGAATTGCCGCGGCAAGTGCCGCGCAGATGATCGCGGCGCGGATGGCGCTCGCCGACGTCCCGCTCGGGCAGTTCTTGCAGGAAGCTGTCATCCCGTACGAAGCCGACGAGGTCACCCGCCTCGTCATCGACAGCCACGATGCCAGAGCATTCGCGCCGGTGGCTTCGCTGACGGTCGGCGCCTTTCGCGACTGGCTGCTGTCGGACGCGGCGACATCCGAGGTTTTGCGCAGGCTGGCAGGCGGCATCACCCCGGAAATGGCGGCCGCGGTCTCAAAGCTGATGCGCAACCAGGACCTGATCCTGGCGGCGCGGAAATGCGAGGTCACCACCGCCTTTCGCAACACCATTGGCCTGAAGGGGCGGATGAGCACGCGGCTTCAGCCCAACCATCCCTTCGACGACGCCAGGGGCATCACCGCCTCGATCCTCGACGGCATCCTGTTAGGGGCCGGCGATGCCTGCATCGGCATCAATCCGGCGAGCGACGATCCCGCTGTCATTGCGCAATTGCTGCGGCTGCTGGACGAGATCATCGCGCGGCTGAAGATCCCGACGCAAGCTTGCGTGCTGACCCATGTCACGACGACGCTGTCGCTGATCGGGCAGGGCGTGCCGGTCGACCTCGTCTTCCAGTCGGTCGCCGGCACCGAGGCCGCCAATCGCAGCTTTGGCGTCGATCTCGCGCTCCTGAAGGAGGCGCAGCAGGCCGGCCTCTCGCAGAAGCGCGGCACGGTCGGCGAGAACGTGATGTATTTCGAGACCGGCCAGGGCTCGGCGCTGTCGGCGGGCGCCCATCACGGCGTCGACCAGCAGACCTGCGAGGCGCGGGCCTATGCGGTCGCCCGCGCCTTTGCGCCATTGCTGGTCAACAGCGTGGTCGGCTTCATCGGCCCGGAATATCTCTACGACGGCAAGGAAATCATCCGTGCCGGGCTGGAGGATCATTTTTGTGGCAAGCTGCTCGGCCTGCCGCTCGGGATCGACATCTGCTACACCAACCACGCCGAGGCGGACCAGGACGACATGGACAATCTGCTGACGCTGCTGGCGGCCGCCGGTGTCACCTTCATTATGGGTGTCCCCGGGGCCGACGACGTCATGCTGAACTACCAGTCGACGTCTTTTCACGACGCGCTCTATGTCCGCGACGTCTTCGGCCTGCGCCGCGCGCCGGAATTCGACGACTGGCTGGTGCAGTCGGGGATCGCGGGCGCCGATTTCCGTCTTGCCGGCGACGCAGGCCTGCTGCCCGATTTTGCCTCACGGCTGATCGCGTGACGCGGCGGGAGCGCCCGGCGGCTTGAGGAAACCATTGGTCCCTCTCGGAATTATGGTCCTGCCACAATATTGAGAAATTCCGGCGACAGCATTACGCTATGTGTCTGGCTGGCAATTTCCGCAGCTATGTCGACCGTGGCGGGGGAGCTTTGATGCGAGCTGAAAGTAACGGTACGGCCCGGCGGATTCTGTGCGTGTTTCCCCGGTACACCTCGTCGTTCGGGACGTTCGAGCATTCCTATCCATTGACCGACGGCGTCTGCGCCTTCATGCCCCCGCAGGGGCTCTTGCTGCTCGCGGCCTATCTGCCCGAGGAGTGGGAGGTCAAATTCGTCGACGAGAATCTCCGTCGCGCGACCAACGAAGAGTTCGCGTGGGCGGAGGCGGTCTTCGTCAGTGGCATGCACATCCAGCGCCAGCAGATGAACGACATCTGCCGCCGCGCCCATGAGTTCGATCTCCCGGTCGCGCTCGGCGGTCCTTCCGTCAGCGCCTGCCCGGACTATTATCCGTCCTTCGACTATCTCCATGTCGGCGAACTCGGCGACGCCACCAATCGGCTGATCGAGATTTTGGCGCGCGACACGTCGCGTCCCGGGGAGCAGGTGGTGCTCACCACCAAGGACCGCGTGCCGATGACGGAGTTTCCGATCCCGGCCTACGAACTCGCCGACGTGAAGAAATACTTCCTCGGCAGCATCCAATATTCCAGCGGCTGCCCCTATCAGTGCGAGTTCTGCGACATCCCCGGCCTCTACGGCCGCAATCCGCGCCTCAAGTCGCCCGAGCAGATCATCGCCGAGCTCGACCGCCTGCGCGAATGCGGGATGACCGACACGGTCTATTTCGTCGACGACAATTTCATCGGCAACCGCAAGGCGGCGATGGACCTGCTGCCGCATCTGATCGAATGGCAGAAGCGGACCGGCTATGTGGTGCGGCTCGCCTGCGAGGCGACGCTCAACATCGCCAAGCGGCCCGAGATCCTCGAAAAGATGCGCGAGGCCTATTTCATCACCATCTTCTGCGGCATCGAGACGCCCGATCCCGACGCGCTGAAGGCGATGCACAAGGACCACAACATGATGGTCCCGATCCTCGAGGGCGTGCAAACGATCAACTCCTACGGCATGGAGGTCGTGTCCGGCATCATCATGGGGCTCGACACCGACAAGCCGAACACCTCGGAGGCGCTGCTGGCCTTCGTCGAGGAGTCCCGGATTCCGCTGCTCACGATCAACCTGCTCCAGGCGCTGCCGAAGACGCCGCTGTGGGACCGTCTGGAGCGCGAGGGACGCCTGATCGAGGATGACGGTCGCGATTCCAACGTCGACTTCCTGTTGCCCTATGATGAGGTCGTCGCATCCTGGAAGCACGCCATGGGCGTCGCCTACGAGCCCGAGAAGGTCTACGCGCGCTTCCAGTATCAATGCGACAACGTCTATGTGCACCGCCTGAAGATGCCGACGCCGGACGAGATGAAGACCTGGCCCAACATCCGGCGCGGTCTCGTGATGCTGCGCAACATCTTCTGGAAGGTCGGTGTGCTCGGCGACTACAGGCGCGTGTTCTGGAAGTTTGCGCTCGGGCGCATCAAGCGCGGCGACCTCGAAGGGCTGATCGGCTGCACCTTGATCGCGCACCATCTGATTACGTTTGCGCGCGCGGCGTCCAGCGGCAGGCAAAACGCCTCGAACTATTCGATCCGCCTGCGCGAGGCCTCCGTTCCCGCCGAATGACGCGACATGTCTGATCCGGCCGTCCCGCGCCGCCCGACCCTCGATCTGCGGTCGCTGACGCCTGCGCGCGTCGCGCTCGGCCGCAGCGGCGCGAGCGTGCCGACAAGGGCCTTGCTGGATTTCACGCTGGACCATGCCCGCGCCCGCGATGCCGTGCATGCAGTCTTCGACGCGCCGCGTCTGGTCGCAGATCTCCGCGCGCTTGGCCTTATCGTCACCGAGGCGCGGAGCCAGGCGGTCGACCGCAGGGATTATTTGCGGCGGCCGGATCTGGGACGACAGCTCGATGCCGGTTCAGCGGAGCTTTTGGCGCGAAGTGCCTCGGAGCCGTGCCAGCTCGCCATCGTGATCGGCGACGGCCTGTCGTCGGCCGCGGTCCACGCCCATGCGGTGGCGCTGGTGTCTCACCTGCTGCCGCTGCTTGCGGAAGGGAACGACGTCGCGATTGGACATTTCGTTGTCGCCTCAGGCGCGCGCGTCGCGCTCGGCGACGAGATCGGCGCCATTCTCGGTGCGCGCATGGTGGTGACGCTGATCGGCGAGCGGCCGGGCCTGTCCGCGCCCGACAGCCTCGGCGCCTATCTGACCTTCGCACCGAAGCCGGGCCGCACCGATGCCGAGCGCAATTGCGTCTCGAACGTCCACAAGGCCGGGTTGAGCCATGACGAGGCCGCCTTCAAAATCGCCTGGCTTGTTCGCGAGGGGCTGGCGCGGGAGGCCACCGGCGTGGCGCTGAAAGACGAGAGCGGCGATCCTCCCGCTCGAATCGGGACGATCCGGCCGGAATGACCGGTATCAAGGGTCGAAATCGCCGCATGTTGATCCAATTTGTGCGCTTGCGCGCGCTTGCGAGAGGGCGTTTGGACCTGCTAAACCCCTCGCGGCGATTTTCCGCGCATTTTCAAAGGGCAAGCCTCCCATCTGTATGGCATTTTCAAGCCGTTCGCGGGACGCAATAAGCTCACAGACCCGAGCCGATTAGGAACTGGACAAGGCATGCTCGAAAAGCACCGCGAGAATGAGGTTCATGTCGACAAGGTCGAGCAGGGACCGACGTCCTCGATCGCCTTCGGGCTCGAGCGCATCGGGCTGATCGCCGTCCGGGCGCCGATCGTCTCCTGCATCGTTCTGCTCGCCCTGATCGTCGGTGCCGTGTTCGGCATTCACCGGATCAAGATCGACGATTCGCTGTCCCAGCTGTTCCGGTCCAACACGCCGGAATTCCGCCAGTATGAAGCGGTGACAAAGAAGTTCCCGGCTGAGGAATTCGACGTCCTCGTCGTGGTCGAAGGCAAGACCCTCCTGGCGCGGAATAACCTCGAGAAGCTGCGCGACTTCGTCACCGACATGCAGCTGGTCGAAGGCACGCGCGGCCTGGTCTCGCTGTTCTCGGCGCGGCAGGCGCCGGCGCCGGGCAGGCTGCCGGCGGCGCTGTTCCCGCCCGAACTGCCCGAGGGCGCGGCCTATGACAAGTTCGTCGAGACCGTCAAGAACAACGAGATCATCCGCGGCAAGCTGTTGTCGGACGACGGCACGCTGGCGCTGATCGTGCTCTCGCTCGATCCGGAGGTGGTCGCCTCCAGCAAGCTGACCAAGACCGTCGGCGACATCCGTGCGCTGATGAAGGAAGACCTCGGCAATACCGGCCTCAACGTGCAGCTCTCCGGCGTGCCGGTGATGCAGCTTGAGATCCGCAACGCGGTCGAGCGTGACGGGCTGACCTACAACATCCTCGGCATCCTCGCCGGCTGCGTTATCGCCATCATCTTCTTCCGCAAGATCTCGTTCATGGTCGCGGCGGCGTTCCCGCCGATGATTGCGATCCTGCTGGCGCTCGGTGCGCTCGGCTGGGCCAATTTCAATCTCAACATGTTCCTGAACGTGATGACGCCGCTCATCATGGTGATCAGCTTCTCGGACTCGATGCAGTTGACGTTCGCCGCGCGCGACCGGCTGATCGCGGGCCAGGACAAGTTCACCGCGTTCAAGAACGCCGTGCTGGTGGTGGGCCCGGCCTGCGTGCTGACGCACGGCACCGCCGGCATTTCCTTCATCGCGCTCCAGTTCTCCGACTCCGACCTGATCCGCAAGTTCGGCGAGGCGGGCCTCGCCGCCACCATCATCGCGCTGGTCGCGGTGCTGTCGCTGGTGCCGGTGTTCGGCGTGCTGCTGGTGCGCAATGAGAAAGTCTTTGCTTCCAAGTTCCAGAGCGCGGATGCCGGCGTGCAGGCGCTGCGCAATTTCTGCTACTGGATCGCGGTCCGCATGGTGGGCCGTCCCGGCCTGTTCAGCCTGATTGCAGTGTTGTTCGTCGCGGGCCTCGGCGTCATCTACGCCAATCTGGAACCGCGCTACCGGCTCGCGGATCAGGTGCCGGACAAGCGCCAGGCCGTCGCCGCCAGCGACCGGCTCGATGCCAAGCTCACCGGTGCCAATCCGGTCAACGTGCTGGTCCAGTTCCCCAAGGGTGAGACGCTCTACTCGCCGGAGACGCTCCAGACCATCGCGGACGTGCATGCGACCGTCGAGAAGGCGGCCGGTGTCGGCAACGTCTGGTCGCTCGAGACCCTGCGCCGCTGGCTCGCAGACAAGGCCGGCAGCGCCGACGTCGCGACGCTGAAGGAATATGTCAACGTCATCCCCGAGCATCTGGTCCGGCGCTTCATCGACGCCGAGCAGGACGCCGTCGTGGTCGCAGGCCGCGTGCCGGACAAGGATTCCAGCCAGCTGCTACCGATCGTCGACAAGCTCGATTCCGAACTTGACGCCGTCCGCAAGAAGCATCCGGGCTACGAGATCGCGGTAACGGGTCTTGCCGCGATTGCCGCGCGCAACTCGGCCGGCATGATCGAGAAGCTCAACCGCGGGCTCACTGTCGAATTCGCGCTCGTCGCGATCTTCATCGGCCTTGCCTTCCGCTCCTGGGTCGTGATGTTCGCCTGTATCCTGCCGGGCATCTTCCCGGTGGTGATGTCGGGAACGGTGCTGTGGGCGATGGGCGAGGGGCTGCAATTTGCCAGTGTCGTGGCGCTGACCGTTTCGTTCGGCCTGGGCTTGAGCGCGACGATCCACTTCCTCAATCGCCTCAGGCTGGAGAGCAAGCCGGGCGTCGGTTCGGCGCTCGCGGTGGAGCGCGCGACGGTGCTGGTCGGCCCGGCGTTGATCCTGACCACGCTGGTGCTGGCCTGCGGTCTCGTCGTCACCGTGTTCTCCGACCTGCCGTCGCTGCGGCTGTTCGGCTGGCTCAGCGCCTTCTCGATGGTGATGGCCCTCGTCGCCGACCTCTTCATCCTGCGGCCGACGGCGATGTGGCTGATCAACCTGCACGCCAAGCTTCAGGGCCCTGACAAGCCGGCGATCTGAGCGGGCGGCATACGCCGCCCTTTGCTCACGCCTCGACCCGGACGATCCCGTACGGATTGAACTTGAAATCGTCCTCGGCGTAGTCCTGCTCCCGCGAGAGCGTAAGCTTGCGATCGCGTAGCGTCGCTTCGATGCCACTCTCGGCCATCGCGTTGGCAAGCTCCTCCATGAGCATCACCGCCGACCATTCGTTGCCGCGCGATTTCGCGACATAGATCTCCGGCAAGCCGACGAGGTGATAGCCGACGGTCTCGTAATAGCGATCGCCGCCGAGCGGACGCTTGGCGAAAGCAAGACGACACGCCTTGGCGACGGCGAGGGTCATGCCAAGGCCCTGACTGGTCTTTGCGCCCTTGCGGGCCTGATCGCCGAGACTGCGCCACCGCTCGAGGCCGTGGGCAATGCCGGCGCTTTCGCCCTTCACGGCGGTGGCACCGGCTTCGATCATCTCCTCGACGATGCGCAAGGCCGCGGCCGAAAAGGCGACTGCCTTCTGCTGCTCCAGCGGCGGGCTCAGCAAATAGAGCACCGCTTTGTGGCTGGCCACGGTCGCTTCGTCCGCGGCAGACCAGGCTTTCGGGAAGACGCGGTCCCAGCACACGCCGAACGACCGCTCCATGTGCGGATCGGGTTTGGCTTGCGAATAGGTGCGGTCGATCTCGAAGTTGAAATCCGCGATTGTCTTGGCCACCGCCTTCGACGGGTGCAGCAGGCTCTCGTCCTTGCCGAGGAAGCAGAGCACGTGACGCGGTTTTACCGACGAAGGCTGCATGCTCGTACCCTGCTGGTCATTGGCGAAGGCGCGGCTGGTTACGAAGAGCCCGGCGGCCTTGAGCAGATGTCTGCGAATTGGGTCCATGTCCGCAACAATGTCAGCAAAAAGCCCCCGGCTCGCGAGAACCGGGGGCGTGTTCCTTATCCGCTGGGAAGGGCGTCAGCCCTTCGTCATCGTGATGTTGACGCCGCGGATCTCGCCCTTCGAGCTGATCTGCACCGTCTGCTTGGTGCCGTTGGTGCGCAGCGACAGGTTGGCGGCGAAGCCGTTGGCTTCGACGAACACCTCGATCTGGCCGCCGCCGGCGGTGCCCTGGAGATTGCCGAAGATGTTGCGGTTGGTCTCGCTCCAGTTGCCGGAGATTCGCTCGCCCTGGCTCGTCACGTCGCTGGTGAGGTCGAACTTGTAGCTGTCGGACGCGCAGTGAAGGGCCTGCTTGAGGCTGAGACCGGTGCCGGCGACCTTGTAGTCGGCCTTGCAGCGGATGCGCTCGGTGCTGCCATCGGACAGCGACACCGTGCCGGTGCCGCTCCACGCACCGTCGAAACCTGCAAACGGTCCGGACGACTGAGCATGGCTTGCCGAGACTGAGAAGAGCAGCGCAGCCCCGATGCCGGCCGCCTTGATTGCCTGTCCAGATCGCCCAAAGAATTGCATTTTGAATATCCCGTTTTCGAGCGACGTTCGCTTAGGATGAACGTCTCGCCACATCGAAAGTTTAGTGTTCCGAGGCTGTGTCTGGTTCAAAGTCTGACAGCCGGGGACGGCGGTTCACGACGCCCTCGCGCCAGGTCAGGCTGCGCGATTCTCTCTGTTTCGGTGTGTTTCTGGCGGGAAAAGCAGGGCGGAGAGATGCAGCTCTGCAACAGGTACGCATCAAAACGCGGTGTGCCAGAATTATGACGTAGTATCAAACTCTTACATCTGCCAATGAAGAGCGAGGGAAGACCTAATTTGGTGGCTGTGGCGCCAATTTGGCCGCATTTGCCAGTGCTTGTGCCTTCTCCGAGGCCGCACGTTCCGCGGCGACTTGCCATCAGAACAATCCATTCCGGTCGTCCGCCCTGTGCTGTCCGGGATTGGTGCGATTCTGCCGTCAGAATGAAGGAATACAATGCGTAAGCTTCTCGTCGCTCTCACCCTGCTGTCGGCATCCCTTTCGACGGCGGCATTCGCCCAGGCAGGACGCGGCACGGACGCGGAACAGAAGGCCTGCACGCGCGATGTGCAGAAGTTCTGCCGTCCGGTCATCGACCAGGGCGATTTCACCATCCTGGCCTGCCTCAAGGAGAACCGGGCCAAGATCTCGCAGGCCTGCGACCAGGTCCTGAAGACCCACAACCAGTAAGCTCGGCCACTGGCCTACCAAGGGCGGCCCCGGGGCCGCCTTTTCGGGCCGGATCCGGAAGGGCAGCCATCGAGAGACAGGATTGGTTTTGCGGCCGTATTCCCCTATATGGGGGCCGCGGCGGCATCGCCGGCATGAGCCCGCGCGAGCGAAAAAGCCCTTCCTGTCCAAACGATTGTAAACCAGCCCTCGATGACCTCTGCGAGCGAATTGCGATCCGGCAAGGGTGACCGCGACGAGAATTTTCCCGTCGCGTCCTGGATCATTCATCCGCGCCATCGCGCGCTGATCCTGGCGTACTACAATTTCGTCCGCACCGCCGACGACATCGCCGATCACGCGACGCTGCCGCCCGACCAGAAGCTCGCTTATCTCGACCTGCTCGAGGCGGAACTGCTCGGCGAGGGCGACACCCAGGCCGAAGCCGTCATTCTGCGGCGGGCGCTGGCCGAGCGAGGCATGGCGCCGCGCCACGCGCTCGACGTGCTCATCGCGTTCCGCATGGACGTCACCAAGCTGCGCTACGAGAACTGGGACGAGGTCATCCACTATTGCCGCTACTCGGCGATGCCGGTCGGCCGTTTCATGCTCGACGTCCACGGCGAGAGCACGTCGACATGGGCGGCCTCGGACGCGCTCTGCGCAGGTCTTCAGATCAACAACCACCTCCAGGATTGCGGCAAGGATTTTCGCGAGCTCAATCGCGTCTATCTGCCGCGCGACGCGCTGGCCGCGAGTGGCGCCTCGGTCGAGCAGCTCGGGCTGACGCAGTCGCCGCCGGCGATGCTGGCCTGCCTTCAGGCGCTCGCCGTGCGCAACGCAGCCCTGCTCGACGAGGGCCGGTCGCTCAGCGCGGAGATCCGCGATTTCCGCCTCGGCGTCGACGTCGCGGTGATCCAGGCCTATGCCGATCGCATCGTGCGCCTGTTGAAGGTGCGCGATCCCCTGCGCGAGCGCGTGCATCTGAACAAGTTCGAGCTTCTCACTTTCAGCCTCGCCGGCATGATCGGCGAAGTCGGCCGCCGCGCGATCGGGCGCAAGGCCATTTCCAGACCGGGGACTGCACATGACGCTTGAGGCGACCTCGCCCAGCGCCAATTACGGCTCGACCGCATCGAACAGCTCCTTCTACGCTGCGATGCGCATCCTGCCGCATGACCAGCGCGAAGCGATGTTCCAGATCTACAGCTTCTGCCGCCAGGTCGACGACATCGCCGATTCCGACGGCCCGCGCGACGAGCGGCTCGCCGCGCTTCAGGAGTGGCGCAACGACATCGACGCGCTCTATCAGGGCCATCCGCCGCCGCGGCTGAAGGACTACGTCGCCTCGGTGAAGACCTTCGGCCTCAAGCGCGAGGATTTCCTTGCGATCGTCGACGGCATGGAGATGGACGTGCCGCAGGACATCCGCGCGCCCGACATGACGACGCTCGATCTCTACTGCGATCGCGTCGCCAGCGCCGTGGGGCGGCTGTCGGTGCGGGTGTTCGGCCTGCCCGAGGAAGACGGCATCCAGCTCGCCTACCATCTCGGCCGCGCGCTCCAGCTCACCAACATCCTGCGCGACATCGACGAGGACGCTGGCCTCGGCCGGCTCTATCTGCCGCGCGAGGCGCTGCTGCATGCCGGCATCACCTCCAACGACCCGAACCGCGTGATCACCGAGCGCGCGCTGCCGAAGGTCTGCCAGCCGCTGACGCAGCGTGCGAAGGCGCATTTCGAGAAGTCTGACGAGATCATGAACCGCAACAAGCGCCGCGCCGTGCGCGCGCCGCGGATCATGTCGAAATACTACCATTCCATTCTGGACCTCCTGATCGCACGCGGCTTCAACGCGCCGCGCGAGCCGGTGCGTGTGTCGAAGGTCGCGCGCATCCTGATCCTGCTCCGTTACGCTTTCATCTGATGCAAAAGACAGCTCACATCATCGGTGCTGGAATTTCCGGCCTCTCCGCCGCCGTGCGGCTCGCCAATGCCGGCTTCAAGGTCGCCGTGCACGAGGCGACGCACCAGGCCGGCGGCCGCTGCCGTTCCTATTTCGACGGCGCCACCAATCTCACCATCGACAACGGCAATCATCTGCTGCTGTCGGGCAACAGCCATGCGCGCGCCTATGCCCGCTCGATCGGCACCGAGGCGGGCCTCGTCGGCCCCGAGCGCGCGCAGTTTCCGTTCGTCGACATCAAGACCGGGCAGCGCTGGCAGATCGATCTCGGCGATGGCCGGCTGCCGACCTGGGTGCTCGACGAGAGCCGCCGCGTTCCCGACACCGGGCTCAGCGATTATCTCAAGCTGGCGCCGCTGATCTGGGCGTCGGAGGAGACGCTGGTCGGCAAGTCCATTCCCTGCGAAGGCATCCTGTATCAGCGGCTGGTGCAGCCGCTGCTGCTTGCGGCGCTCAACGTCGATCCGCCCGAGGGCTCGGCCGGGCTTGCCGGCGCGATCGTGCGCGAGACGCTGCTTGCCGGCGGACAGGCGTGCCGGCCGCTGATTGCGCGCGACGGCTTGAGCGCCGTGCTGATCGAGCCTGCCGTCAAGTTCTTGCAGGAGCGCGGCCACACCGTTCAGCTCGGCCATGAGCTGCGTTCGTTTACGACCGGTGACGGCAAGGCCAGCGCGCTGAATTTCGGCGGCGAGGATGTGATCCAGCTCGGTGAGGGCGATGTCGTCGTGATGGCAGTGCCGCCGCGTGCCGCTGCGAGCCTGCTGCCCGGGCTGAAGACGCCGACCGAATTCCGCGCCATCGTGAACGCGCATTTCCGCTTTGAACCGCCGCCGGGCTCGGCGCCGATCCTCGGCGTGATCGGCGGCGTCGTGGAATGGCTGTTCGCGTTCCCGAACCGGCTCTCCGTGACCATCAGCAATGGCGACCGCCTGGTCGACATGCCGCGCGAGGAACTCGCGCAGGCGATCTGGAACGACGTCTGCAAGGCGGGCGGGGTCTCCGGCGAGCTGCCCCCCTGGCAGATCGTGCGCGAGCGCCGTGCCACATTTGCGGCCACGCCGGCCCAGAATGCCCTGCGTCCGGGGCCGGCCACTGCGCTGAAAAACCTGTTTCTTGCCGGCGACTGGACTGCTACGGGATTGCCTGCAACCATCGAGGGATCGGTGCGGTCCGGTGATCGCGCCGCCGATCTGGTTTTGGCCGCAAAGCGGCCCTGACGGGCAAAGTCCCGGTCAATTTCAATCGACTATCGGAGCAATCGAGCGACATGGATTCCGTGAACGCGACCAGCCGCGAAGCCTTGGAATCGGGCGTCCTGGAATCGAGCATTGCGTCGGCGACGCAAGGCGTTCTCGGCTTCCAGCAATCCGACGGCCATTGGGTGTTCGAGCTCGAGGCCGACTGCACCATTCCGGCCGAATACATCCTGCTGCGCCATTATCTCGCAGAGCCCGTGGACGCCGTGCTCGAGGCCAAGCTCGGCAATTATCTCCGCCGCGTGCAGGGCGCCCATGGCGGCTGGCCGCTCGTGCATGACGGCGAGTTCGACATGAGCGCGAGCGTGAAGTCCTACTTCGCGCTCAAGATGATCGGTGATTCCGTCGACGCCCCGCACATGGTGCGTGCGCGCGAGGCGATCCATGCCCGCGGCGGCGCGATCAACAGCAACGTCTTCACGCGCTTCCTGCTTGCGATGTTCGGCGTGGTGACCTGGCGCGCGGTGCCGGTGCTGCCGATCGAGATCGTGCTGTTGCCGTTCTGGTCGCCGTTCCACCTCAACAAGATTTCCTACTGGGCGCGCACCACCATGGTGCCGCTGATGGTTCTCGCCGCGCTGAAGCCGCTGGCGAAGAATCCGAAGGGCGTCGGGATCGACGAGCTGTTTCTCCAGGATCCGCGCTCGATCGGCATGACCGCGAAGGCGCCGCACCAGAGCATGGCCTGGTTCGTGCTATTCCGCGCGCTCGACGGCATTCTGCGCGTGATCGAGCCGATGTTTCCGAAGAGCCTGCGGCAGCGCGCGATCGATACGGCGCTCGCCTTCACCGAGGAGCGGCTCAACGGCGAGGACGGCATGGGCGCGATCTATCCGCCCATGGCCAACATCGTCATGATGTATGACGCGCTCGGCAAGGACGAGAATTATCCGCCGCGAGCGGTCACGCGCCGCGGCATCGACAAGCTGCTCGTGTTCAACGGCGACGAGGCCTATTGCCAGCCCTGCGTCTCGCCGGTGTGGGACACGACGCTGACCGCCCACGCGCTGCTCGAAGCCGGCGGTGACATAGCCCTGCCTGCGGCCAAGCAGGGCCTCGACTGGCTGATCCCGAAGCAGGAGCTCGAGGTGAAGGGCGACTGGGCGGTGAAGCGGCCCGACGTGCGCCCGGGCGGCTGGGCCTTCCAGTACAACAATGCCTATTATCCCGATCTCGATGACACCGCGGTGGTGGTGATGTCGATGGACCGCATGCGACGCGAGCACGGTGCGACCGGCTATGACGCCGCAATCGACCGCGGCCGGGAGTGGATCGAGGGCATGCAGAGCGACGACGGCGGCTGGGCCGCCTTCGACGTCAACAACCTCGAATACTATCTGAACAACATCCCGTTCTCGGACCATGGCGCGCTGCTCGATCCGCCGACCGAGGACGTCACCGCGCGCTGCATCTCCATGCTGGCCCAGCTCGGCGAGACCGAGAAGACCAGCAAGCATGTCGCCGACGGGGTCGCCTACCTCAGGAAGACCCAGCACCCGGAAGGGTCCTGGTACGGCCGCTGGGGCATGAACTTCATCTACGGAACCTGGTCGGTGCTCTGTGCCCTCAACATGGCCGGCGTCCGCCATAACGACCCGATGATTCGGAAAGCCGCCGACTGGCTGGCCTCGATCCAGAACAAGGACGGCGGCTGGGGCGAGGCCGCCGTCAGCTACCGTCTCGACTACAAGGGCTGGGAGGCGTCTCCCTCGACCGCCTCGCAAACGGCATGGGCCTTGCTTGCCCTGATGGCTGCTGGCGAGGTTGATCACCCGGCCGTCGCCCGCGGGGTGGAGTACCTGATTGCAACACAGAACAAAAAAGGACTGTGGGACGAGCAGCGGTACACCGCCACAGGCTTTCCTCGTGTATTCTATCTGCGTTATCACGGTTACCCGAAGTTCTTCCCGCTGTGGGCGTTGGCGCGGTATCGGAACTTGCGGAACACCAACAGCAGGGTGGTAGGGGTCGGGATGTGACTTTGGGGACGGGGGACTATCTGACCGTGGGTAATGCCATCGACCCGCGGCCGATATTGATCGTGACTGGACTGGTTCAGGAGGCCCGTATCGCGGCTGGGCCCGGAATGGCGGTCATTTGCTCGTCGAGCAGCCCGACCCAGTTGCGGGCGCTTCTGACGGTGGTGGATCCCGAGACGATTCGCGGCGTGATCTCGTTCGGCGTGGCCGGCGGGCTCGACCCGACGCTGCGCTCCGGCGACGTCGTGCTGGCGACCGAGGTGCTCTCCGGCGATACCCGCTGGGCCGCGGGCCTGTCGCTCGGCGACGACCTGATCGACCGCCTGACGTCGGGCCGCCGCCGCGTGGTGCGCGGCAGCCTTGCCGGCGCCGAGGAGGTGGTTACGAAGCGGTCCTGCAAGGCGGCGCTGCATTCGGAAACCGGCGCCTCCGCCGTCGACATGGAGAGCCACATCGCGGCCGCCTACGCCGCCGAGGCGGGGCTGCCCTTTGCCGCGGTCCGCGTCATCAGCGATCCCGCCCATCGCGCGCTGCCGGCGCTCGCCCGCGCCGCCATCAAGCCGAACGGCCAGATCGATCTCGCCGCCGTTCTGCGCGGCATCGTGCGCAATCCGACCACGCTGCATGCGCTGGTCTCGACCGGCATCGACTTCAACCGCGCGCTGCGTAGCTTGCGCGGCTGCCGCGACTATTTGATCGGCACCGAGCTCGTCGACAGCGAGGCCCTGGTCTCCAAGGCGGCCTGACCTCTTGATACGATAAAGCAAAGGGCCCGGTCGCCATTGGCGACCGGGCCTTTTGCGTTTTGGTGCCTGCTCACTCGGTCGCTTCCATGCGGTTTCGATCCACGACCCACAGCGTCCGTCGCATCATGCCCTCGACAATTGCCGCCGACTCGCTTGGACGCAGATAGATCGCCGTCGCACGACGCTCGTTCCGGACACGCTGGGCTCGATCGTCGGTTTGCTGGATTCAGCGCGATCAGCCTGACGAAGGTCGGCAATCTGCCTTATGGCACGAGTGGCCGCGCAGGGCCGTTTGGCTTCACGGGGCAGCGGATCTGCCTCCGGTCGCCTCGGGGCGTTCGTGCCGAAGATGAAAAGGCCCGGTCGCGGTGGCGACCGGGCCTTCTTTGTTCGTACCGACTTGCGTGCTTACGCGGCGGTCGACGCCTTCCGCGCCGCCTTCTCCTGCGCCGCGGCCGCCTCGTCCTTGCGGATCTCCGACAGGCGCTTCTGCACTTCCGCCGAGAAGATGTACTGCGCCGGACGCTGCTTGGTCATGTCGATCTCGGGCGCCATCGGGCCCGTGGTCCTGATGCCGCGCAGCGACACCCACATCGCCTTCAGCGGGTGGCTGATGGCAGCGGTCGCAGCCGTCGGCTCGTAGCCGCAATGGGCCATACAGTCGGCGCACTTCTCGTACTTGCCGGTGCCGTAGGTTTCCCAATCGGTGGTGTCCATCAGCTCCTTGAAGGTCTTGGCATAGCCTTCACCGAGCAGATAGCAGGGCTTCTGCCAGCCGAAGATGTTGCGCGCGGGCATGCCCCACGGCGTGCACTCGTATTCCTGGTTGCCGGCGAGGAAGTCCAGGAACAGGCCGGAATGCATGAAGTTCCACTTCTTGCCCTTGCCCATCGCGAAGACGTCGCGGAACAGCTTCTTGGTCTTGGTGCGGTTGAGGAAGTGCTCCTGGTCCGGCGCACGCTCATACGCATAGCCCGGCGACATCGAGACGCCGACACCGAGCTCGACGGTGAGGTCGAGGAATTTCGCGATCTCCTCGGCCGGATGGCCGTCGAAGATGGTGGCGTTGACGTTGACGGTGAAGCCGCGCGCCTTGGCCGCCTTGATCGCGGAGACGGCGCGGTCGAACACGCCCTTCTGCGACACAGCCTTGTCGTGATGGTCCTTCAGGCCGTCGAGATGCACCGAGAAGAACAGGTACGGGGAGGGCGTGAACAGGTCGAGCTTCTTCTCGAGCAGCAGCGCGTTGGTGCAGAGCGAGACGAACTTCTTGCGTTCGACCAGGCCGCGCACGATCTCGCCGATCTCCTTGTGGATCAGCGGCTCGCCGCCGGGAATGGCGACCATCGGCGCGCCGCACTCGTCGGCCGCGTCCCAGCACTCCTGGGCGGTCATGCGGCGGTTGAGGATCGCATCCGGATAATCGATCTTGCCGCAGCCGACGCAGGCGAGGTTGCAGCGGAACAGCGGCTCCAGCATCAGCACGAGCGGATAGCGCTTGCGGCCAAGCAGTTTCTGCTTGAGCAAATAGCCGCCGATACGCATTTCCTTGAAGAAGGGGATAGCCATTACAAGTTTCTTTCTGGGCTAGGAATTCGGGTGGGTCAGCTCGCAGCCAGTTCGGCCGGAAGCCGGAATTCGATGTTTTCCTCGCGGCCCGGCAGCACCGAGACCTTGACTGGTCCGATCCGCCGCATCGCTTCGATCACGTCATCCACGAGTACCTCAGGCGCCGAAGCGCCGGCCGTGACGCCGACGGTCTTGGCATCTTTCAACCACTCCGGATTGAGCGCGCTGCCGTCGGCAATCAAATAACTCGCGACGCCGGCCTCAGTGCCGATTTCGCGGAGCCGGTTCGAGTTCGAGCTATTGGCAGCGCCCACCACCAAGATCACGTCGACCAGCTTGCTCAAGTCCCTTACCGCAGATTGGCGGTTCTGTGTCGCATAGCAGATATCCCGGATATCCGGGCCTTGAATATCTGTAAAGCGGGCCTGGAGGGCCGCAATAATGTCCTTGGTGTCGTCGACCGACAGGGTGGTCTGGGTGATGTAGGCCACTGGCGTATCCGCCTGCAGCGTCAAGGCCTTAACCTCTTCAACGCTTTGGACAAGCAGCACCGGGGCGGGAACCTGGCCCATCGTGCCCTCGACCTCGGGGTGGCCGGCATGGCCGATCAGGATCAGGGTGCGGCCCCTGGAGATGTAGCGTTTCCCCTGATTGTGAACTTTCGTGACCAGGGGGCAGGTGGCATTGAGCACCGGAAGGTCGCGCGCGGCAGCCTCTTCCTCGACGCTGCGGGCGACGCCATGGGCACTGAAAACGGTCACGGCTTTCGGCGGAACCTCGGACAGTTCCTCGACGAAGATCGCGCCCTTGTTCTTCAGGCTCTCGACCACGTACTTGTTGTGCACGATCTCGTGGCGCACGTAGACGGGCGGGCCGTACTTCTCCAGCGCCCGTTCCACGATCTCGATCGCACGCACCACGCCCGCGCAAAAGCCGCGCGGCTGCGCTAGATAAACTTCCATAGGACGCCCATCACGCAATTTGCACCAATCCGCTTCTCAAGTCCCCGGCGGCACTTCGATACTGTCCAATGAGTTGCAATAACCGCACCATTGGTTTCGCGCACGCGGTAACCGCCCACCCTATCTGGGCCCCGGCGCATGGAGGCACAGCACTTTGTGTCAAAAAATCGGCAAAAAGGAAAGACCGGATGAAACCCTGGTTCCGTTACCGTGCGCATCCGCGGTATTATAATAGGGCATGCGCTCTGAGCAAAATGGCGACATTTGTGCTCACCGCTTCGCCACTTTCCCGCCTCAAGTCACCGGCTATACCGACCGCCCCGCATGATTTTGCCTAGGTCTGTCGCCGTTTACCTCGAACCTTCGTGCGGCGAGAACCACTCAAAACAGCAATAGGTTTCGCCGGGGAACTCCGATAAACAGCGGGCGTTTCCGGCAAGCTGTTAACCGCAGAAAGAAAAGATGCTGCAAAGCGTAGTCGTTGCCATCGTCAGGGCCTGCACCCGGTTTGCCTCCCTCGTCGTCGTTCTCGGGCTCCTGCTTTCGGTCGGGGCGGGCTATTACACGTCTAAGCATTTCGCCATCAACACCGACATCAATTCGCTGATTGCCCAGAATTTGGACTGGCGCCAGCGCGACCAGCAATTCGACCGTGCCTTCGACCGCGACGCGACGATTCTCGCGGTCGTCGAGGCCAGGACGCCGGAGATGGCGACCGCGGCGGCGGATGCGCTCTTCGCCAAGCTGAAGGACAACAAGACCGACTTCCAGTCGATGCAGCAGCTCGGCACCGGCGAGTTCTTTGAGAAGAACGGCTTGCTGTTCCTGCCGACCGAAGAGGTCGGCAAGATCACCAGCCAGTTCGAATCCGCAGCGCCCCTGGTCGAGATCATGGCCGGTGATCCCTCGATCCGCGGCCTGACCGGCGCGCTGGAGACGGGACTTGCCGGCGTCAAGCGCGGCCAGGTCAAGCTCGACAATACCGCGCGGCCCTTCAATCAGATCGCGCAGACCGTCGAGACCGTGCTCAACAAGGGCAAAGCGAGCTTCTCCTGGCGTGAGCTCGTCAGCGACGAGCCGCTGACGGATTCCGATAAGCGCGCCTTCATCGAGTTCAAGCCGATCCTGGACTACAACGCGCTGGAGCCCGGCAAGGGCGCCACCGACGCGATCCGCAAGGCGGCAGTTGATCTGGATTTTGCGAACAAGTACCAGGCACGAGTGCGACTGACCGGTCCCGTCCCGATCGCCAACGAGGAATACGCCACCGTCCAGGAGGGCGCCGTCGTCAACGGCGTCGGGACTGTGCTGGTCGTGCTGCTCATCCTGTGGATGGCGCTGCACTCGTCGAAGATCATTTTCGCGGTGTTCGTCAATCTCTTCGTCGGCCTTGCGCTGACGACCGCTGCCGGCCTGATGATGGTCGGCTCGTTCAATTTGCTGTCGATCGCGTTCGCCGTGCTGTTCGTGGGACTGGGCGTCGATTTTGGTATCCAGTACAGCGTCCGCTACCGCTCGGAGCGCTACAAGCACAACGATCTCTCCGGCGCGCTGGTGCTTGCCGCCAAGCGCTCCGCGGTGCCGCTGTCGCTGGCGGCAATGGCGACCGCCGCCGGCTTCCTCTGTTTCCTGCCCACCGATTACAAGGGCATCTCCGAGCTCGGCCAGATCGCCGGCGTCGGCATGCTGGTGGCGTTCCTCTCCAGCATCACCGTACTGCCCGCAATGCTAAAGCTGTTGAACCCGCCCGGTGAGCAGGAGCCCGTCGGTTATGCCTTCCTGGCGCCGCTCGATTACTTTCTGGAGAAGCACCGTGTGCTGGTCGTGGGCGGCACGTTGCTGCTGGCGCTCGCCGGCCTGCCGCTGCTCTACTTCCTGAAGTTCGACTTCAACCCGATGAACCTGCGCAACCCGAAGGCCGAGTCGATCGCGACCTTCCTCGATTTGCGCAAGGATCCGAACACCGGCGCCAATGCCATCAACGTGATGACCACGTCCGAGGAGCAGGCGAGGCAGGTCGAGGCGAAGCTGGAGAAGGTGCCGGAGGTGCTGCGCGTGATGTCGCTCGACAGCTTCGTGCCGACCGACCAGGCGCCAAAGCTGAAGCTGCTCGCGCAGGGCGCCAAGGTGCTCAACCCCGCGCTCAATCCTGACCAGGTCGACGCTGCGCCAACGGACAAGGAAAACGTCGAGGCGTTGAAATCCTCGGTCGACAATCTGCGCCGGACCGCCGGTGACACGAAGGGCCCGGGCGCCGTCGCCTCGCGCCGGCTGGCGGACGCGCTCGAAAAGCTCGCCAATGGCGACGAGGCCACGCGGAACACGGCGCAGGACGTGTTCGTCACGCCGCTGAAGATCGCGTTCGGCCAGCTCAGGAACGCGATGCAGGCCGGGCCGGTCACCCTGGCCTCACTGCCCCCCGAGCTCGTCAGCGCCTGGAAGAGCAAGGACGGGATCATCCGCGTCGAGGCGCAGCCGAAGGGCGATCCCAACGACAACGACACGCTGCGCAAATTTGCGGCGGCGGTGCTCGCGGCCGAGCCGACCGCGATCGGCGGGCCGGTCTCGATCCTGAAATCCGGTGACACCGTGGTGAAGGCGTTCATCCACGCCGGCATCTACGCGCTGCTGGTGATCGGCCTGTTGCTTTGGATCACGCTGCGGCGGTTCGTCGACGTGCTGATGACGCTGGTGCCGCTGCTGGTCGCCGGCGCGGTGACGCTCGAAATCTGCGTGTTGATCGGGCTGCCGCTCAACTTCGCCAACATCGTCGCGTTCCCGCTGCTGCTCGGCGTCGGCGTCGCCTTCAAGATCTATTATGTCGTGGCCTGGCGCTCGGGCAGGACAAACCTGCTCCAGACCAGCCTGACACGCGCGATCTTTTTCAGCGCGCTGACGACGGCGACCGCGTTCGGTAGCCTGTGGCTGTCGAGCCACCCCGGAACGTCCAGCATGGGCAAGCTACTCGCACTCTCGCTGGTGACGACGCTTGCCGCAGTGCTGCTGTTCCAGCCGGCCCTAATGGGCAAACCCCGCAATCTCAGGGAGTAGGCAGATGTCGCCGACCGGGTCGGCGGCGTTCTTCTGACCGGGCTTGGCGGTGGTAGCGGTCTTCTGGGCTGCGGGGGCAGGGGCCGGCGCTGTGGCGCTGGCGCCGGTCGTGCCGCCTGTTGTCGGGCCGCCTGTGGTGCCGCCGTTGTTGCCTTGGGCTTTCGGCGCCGCGCCGGTGGGCTTCGGTGCGCCCTTGGCCATGGCGTTGGCGGTGCTCAAAGGAATCGGCGGGGCGACGCGGGTCCAGGTCTCGCCGCCGCAGAGGAAGCCCATCACGCAGCCCTTGATTTCGAGCTGGTCGGTGCCGACGGTCGTGATGGTTGCGCTGTAGAGCTGGCCGTCCTTGGCGTTGTAGACCTGCCCTTCCCACTGATCGACGCCGGGCTTCTTCTTCATGTCGATCAGGGTCGCCATGCCCAGCGTCGGCCTGGTCTTTTTCGACGGATCCGGATTGTATTCATCGCGGCCGCCGGGCTGTTTTTCCCAGGAAACCGCGCCCCACATGCTGCCATTGCATTGGGCGACACGAATGTTGGCGACGGCGTCGGCGACCCGCCAGTCGCCGGTGGGATCGGCGGCGAGCGCGGGTGTCAGGCAGGTGTAACCACCAGCCAGTATTAGTCCGGTGTAAAGGGCTAAACGCATGATAGTTCCTTGGCAGTGCAACATGGTTTAAAGCTGTGCTTGCGAAGATGGTCCGAAAAAGGGCAAAAGGCCGCACAGACCGTTTTCGGTAACGGTCCCTTTTCAGTTGACGAGCCGGCCCTCAAGCGAAGTATGTAGCGGATGCACAGCCCAAATCCAGACATGTCTCAGCTATTCGCGGACCGTCAGGCCCAGCGCAGCACCCTGCATAATCGGTATCTGAACGAGCAGTTCGTTCGGGTTCTCAAGACCATCGGCTACGATGTCGGCTTCCAGAAGGGGCAGGGGCAGTACCTCTACGATCGCGAGGGGGCGCGCTATCTCGACCTGTTGTCCGGCTTTGGCGTGTTCGCGATCGGGCGCAATCACCCTGTCATGCGCGAGGCGCTCAAGAGCGTGCTCGATGCCGACCTGCCCAATCTGGTCCAGTTCGACGTCTCGGTGCTTGCCGGCGTGCTCGCCGAGCGGCTGCTGAAATACGTCCCCTATCTCGACAAGGCGTTCTTCGCCAATTCCGGCGCCGAATGCGTCGAAGCCGCGATCAAATTCGCCCGCGGCGCCACCGGCCGTCCCGGCATCGTCTATTGCGCCCACGGCTATCATGGCCTGACCTACGGCGCGCTGTCGCTAACGGGTGATTCGAACTTCCGTACCGGCTTCGAGCCGCTGCTGCCCGGCTGCACCTCGATTCCGTTCAACGACCTCGCCGCGCTCGAAAAGGCGCTGGCCTCGCGCGAGGTTGCGGCCTTCGTCGTCGAGCCGATCCAGGGCAAGGGCGTCAACATGCCCACCGACGAGTTCCTGCCGGGCGCTGCCGCGCTCTGCAAGAAATACGGCACGCTGTTCGTCGCCGACGAGATCCAGACCGGCATGGGCCGCACCGGCCGCTTCCTGGCGGTCGAGCACTGGAACGTCGAGCCCGACATGGTGCTGCTGTCGAAGTCGCTGTCCGGCGGCCACGTGCCGGTCGGCGCCGTGCTGACGCGCAAGAGCATCTTCGACAAGATCTTCAACCAGATGGACCGCGCCGTGGTGCACGGCTCCACCTTCTCCAAGAACGATCTGGCGATGGCCGCGGGCATCGCGACGCTCGACGTCATGGAGTCCGAGAAGCTGATCGAGTCCGCCGCCAAGCGCGGCGCCGAGCTGCGCCTCGCGCTGACGCGCATGGTGCCAGGCTACGAGCTGATGAAGGAAGTGCGCGGCAAGGGCCTGATGATCGGCGTCGAGTTCGGCCCGCCGAAGTCGCTGCGGCTGCGGGCGTCCTGGAACGTGCTGGAAGCTGCCAACAAGGGCCTGTTCTGCCAGCTCATCACCGTGCCGCTGTTCAAGGACCACAAGATCCTCACGCAAGTCGCCGGTCACGGCAGCCACACCATCAAGCTGCTGCCGCCGCTCACCATCACCGAGGAAGATTGCGGCTGGATCGAGCGCGCCTTCGACGACGTCATCGCCGGCAGCCACAAGGTCCCCGGCGCGATCTGGTCGCTCGGCAAGACGCTGGTGGACAACGCGGTGCGGCGGTCGGCGTAAATTCGCCGATCTATCTCAGCGGTCGTCATTGCGAGCGAAGCGAAGCAATCCAGTATCCCTCTGCGGATGCGGGCTGGATTGCTTCGCTCCGCCAGCTACCCCTCCACATTCGCCTTCATCGCCGCCTCGAACTTGTCGACGAATTCGGCGAGCTCGTCGGCGCCGATATCGCTGACGGCCCAGAAGTTCAGGCCGCGATTGCCCCAGCGGCGGCAGTTGAAGCCCTGCATGGTCTCGGTCTTCGGCGCGCGATATTCCGCGTTCGATGTCTGCGATACGAACAAATTGATCACGTGCTGCCGGCGCTTGTAAACGACGGCGCCGATGGCGCGGGCGTCGATATAGTCGAGCCGGCCGCCGACCAGCGTGAAGCCTTGCGCGGTGAGATCGATCACGGGCGGGGCGACGTCGAGCTTGCCGTTGAACCACGGCTTCACGGTGTGCTGGTCGGTGGAGACCACGTCGATGAGATGGCCGGCCTGAAGCGAGCGCAGATGCGCGGAGACGACCTCCGACAGGATGCGCTGCTGGTCGTCCTGGCGCAGCACCACGGCGACGACGCCGGAGGCGGCGAGCGCGGAGACGGCCGAGCCCATCGCAAAGCCGCGCAGCACGGAGCGGCGGGTCGGTTGCCGGCGCTGCGGCTGCGGCAGCGCGGCTTCGATCCGGGCGCGCAGGCTAGCCGGCGCGGCATAGCGCAAATCGGTGTCGGCGAGCACGCGCTGCATCTCGCGTTGTGCGGCAAACTCCGCGGCGCAGTCCGGGCAACTGGCAATGTGGGCTTCGACCTCGCGCGCGTGGCCGGCATCGAGCTCGTTGTCGAGCAGCGCGTGAAGCAGGATTTTTGCTTCGTCGCAGGTCATCTCGAGTGCTCCTCTTCCGCCGTCCAGGCCGCGCGCAGCATGGCGCGGGCGCGGGCGAGGCGGGACATCACGGTGCCGACGGGGGCGCCGACGGCCTCGGCGATTTCACGATAGGACAGGTTGTTGATCTCCCGCAGCACGAATGTTTCCTTGAACGGTTCGGCGAGCGCGTCGATCAACTTGCGGATGGCGCCGGCATCGCGGCTGCGCAGCACCTCGGTCTCGGGGCTCGCCTCGCTCTCCTGCCAGATCGGCGTCTGCTCGGCGGCGCCGGGCGTATCCTCGATCGCGCTGGGCCTGTGCGCGCGCCGCGCGTATTCTGCGTTGCAGACGTTGCGCAGGATCGCGAACAGCCAGGGCTTCATCGCCGGCCCGCGATAGCTGTCAAAATGCTTCAGCGCGCGCAAATAGCACTCCTGCACCGCATCCTCGGCGTCGGAGGCATCGCGCAGCAGATAGCGCGCGAGCGTGTAGACGTCGTCGAGATAGGGCAGCGCGGCTTCACGGAAGCGCTGCGCCTTCTGCAAATCGTCGTTGGCGGGCATCGCTCCTCGCTTTGCCTCTTGTTCTGCGCGTCGCGTTGTTTCGTCCCTGTTTGTTTCGTCTCCGTGTGTGACGGAAGGCACACGAGCCCGGCCGGCGTGGGACCACCGGCCGGGCAAGACGTTGATGCCTTGGTTTGAGACGTTACTCAACCTTGATCATCCCCGTCATGTGCGGGTGCAACGAACAAAAATATTTGTAGTCGCCCGCATTGGTGAAGGTGAACGAGAACTTGTCGTCGGTGTCCAGGGCCTTGGACCTGAACTTGCCGGCCGACACCACGGTGTGCGGGATGTCGTCCCGGTTGGTCCAGGTCACGGTGGTGCCGAGCTTGATCTTCAACTCGGCCGGCTGGAAAACGAAATTGTCGATATGCACTTCCATGTCGTCGGCACGGGCCGTCGTTGCGGGCAACAGGATGGCCGCGACCACGGCGACACCGAAGTCGCGGCGATTGAGTGTTTTCATTGTCAGCTTCCGTTCAGCCTTTTTCCGTTCAATCTTGGATCAACCCTGCAGCGGCGTGTCGATGATCGCGAGCCGCTGCTCGTTCTGCTTGAAGTTGATGCTGGCGACGCCGAGCATGCCGCGCAGCTTTGCGTCCTCGACCTTCATCGGTCCGGGCGAGGGCGCGGTCCCCGGCGCGGGCTGCGGGAACGCAGTCGAGCGCGCGGTGTGGAAAGTGACGTTGCCCTCGACCTTCTGCATCACCTGATGGATATGTCCGTTCAGCACGGTGACGGAGCCGAAGCCCTTGACGTATTCGAGCGCGCGACCGCCGTCCTCGGTGCCCCAGCCCCATTCGGGATAGACCGTCCAGAGCGGGATATGCGCGAACAGCACGATCGGTGTCGATTTCGACTTGCCGCGCAGATCGTCCTCGAGCCAGGCGAGTTGCTCGGCGCCGAGATTGCCGAGACCGCCGCCCTTGAGGTCGACGACGTTGACGAGGCCGATGAAGTGTACGCCGCCGGCGTCGAACGAATACCAGCCTGCACCCTTGGTGCCGCGGCCGTAACGCTCGCGATAGAATTTCACCTCCTCGTCGAGAAAGTCATGCTCGCCAGGCACGTAGTGCACGTC
Source organism: Bradyrhizobium sp. 613_E4_N2_2 (assembly GCF_052075995.1). Lineage (NCBI taxonomy): Bacteria > Pseudomonadati > Pseudomonadota > Alphaproteobacteria > Hyphomicrobiales > Nitrobacteraceae > Bradyrhizobium > Bradyrhizobium sp. 613_E4_N2_2. Next base: position 6,577,334 of record NZ_CP197234.1, on the reverse strand, counting down.
GAGCTTGCTCTGCGAGATGATGCGGTCGGCATTGTCGAACTCGGCGGCCTTCGACAGGTGCGTGATGTCGCCGGTGTGGATCATGAAGGAGGGTTTTGCCGGCATTGCGTTGATCTTGTTGATGGCCTCCTCCAGCGTGCCGAGCGCGTTGGGGTTTGCCGGCTTGTCGAAGCCGACATGGCTGTCGCTGATCTGGAGGAAGGTCATGCCGGGCGCGGCTGCCGTGGCGGCCTGCGCGGAATCGATGATGCCGAGCGAGCGCGGCACGCCGCCCGTGATGGTCCAGAGCACCCCGGTGCCGGCCCAGGTCATGCATTCCAGCACCTTGCGGCGGCTGACGCCGTCCCCGTGATCGTGTCCGCTCATCGCACGTCTCCACTTCGCCCGGAATTGGGCTTCGGGGAGGTGATTGGGGGCGGAGGAGACTTATTCCCGGATGCGATGACGTTTTCGTGAGGTGGTAGGGTCTCGTGTCCCGGACGCGGTGCAGCGCCCAAGAGCGGGTTCACGCGCGTCTTCGACGCGTTATGGCGGTGCGCCGCAGAGCCGGGACCCACGCGGCTCGGATTGTCTGGGCCGGGCTCTGCGGAGCAGCGTTGCACGCTGCAGCGCGTCCGGGGCGCGAGACTTATTTCGCGAATTCCCGCACGGCCTCCACCACGCGTTCCGGCACTTCCTGCGCCACGCAGTGCCCGGCGCCCTCGAAGACCAGTGTGCTGACGCGCGGAATCAGCGACACGGCGCGTCGCGCCATCTCCTTGTAGATCGGCCCCGACTTCGCGGCGGTGGTGACGCGCACCGGGCAGTCGATCTCGGTGAGCGAGACAAACGGATTGCCGCGGGCATCGCCGACATAGACCTGCTCCATCGCCTCGTAGATCGGACGCAGGATTGCGAATTCGATCTCGGGCGTGCAGCAAAGCCGAACCCGGCCATTCTCCAGCGGCACGAAGCCGTGGCGCACATAGGCCCGCAGCGATGGTTCGGTCCAATCGGCAAACGCCGGCGCTGTGCGGTAGCGCTCGAACACGGTGTCGGCACTGTCGAATTCGGCCCGCCGGCGCAGCGTGCCCTGGACGCGGGTGAGCGAGTCTTCGCTCAAGCCTCCGGGCCGCGCCGCGCGCGGGTCCATCACGGTCGGCTCCATCACGAACAGGCGCGTGAAGCGTCCTGGCCGAAGTTTCGTCGCGAGCAGGAGATCGGTCGCGCCGGCGCTGTGGCCGATGCCGTAGACGTCGCGCAGATCGAGCGCATCGATCACCCGGCGGACATCCTCGGCATAATCAAGGAAATGATAGGCATCGGGCTTGTGGCTCGCGCCGTGGCCGCGGCGGTCGAGCGCGTAAACGGTGCAGGTCGATGCAAGCTCGCGCGCGACCTCGTCCCAGACGTCGGCGACGAAACCGGTGCCGTGCACGAGCAGCGCGGGCGGCCTCCCGCTCTCGCCCCATTGCAGCATCGCGATCTGCGCGTCAGTGGGGCCAATGGAGAAGCGATGTGGATTGATCATGGGGACGGGACGCTACTTCGCGTCCTCCAAAATCATCGTCGCGCCCTTCTCGGCGATCATCGCTGTCGGCGTATTGGTATTGCCTGACGTTATCGTCGGCATGATCGACGCGTCGATAATGCGCAGGCCGCTCAGGCCGTAGAAACGCAGCCGCTCGTCCACCACCGCCATCGGATCATTCGCCGCGCCCATCTTTGCGGTGCCGACGGGATGGAAGATGGTGGTGCCGATGTCGCCGGCGGCCTTGGCGAGCGAGGCATCGTCGTCGCCGACGGTGGGACCGGGCAGATATTCGCTCGGGCGATATTTCGCGAGCGCCTTCTGCCGCATCAGTCGCCGCGTGGTCCGGATGGCGTCGGCGCCGACCTGGCGGTCGTCGTCGGTCGACAGATAGTTCGGCGCGATGATCGGCTTCTCGTCCAAGCTCGCCGAGCGCAGCCGCACCGTGCCGCGCGAGGTCGGCTGCAGATTGCAGGCGCTCACGGTGATCGCGGGGAAGCAGTGCAGGGGATCGCCGAACTTGTCGAGCGACAGCGGCTGCACGTGGAACTGGATGTTGGCGCGGGCGCGCGTCGCGTCGGAGCGGGTGAAGATGCCGAGCTGCGACGGCGCCATGGTCAGCGGTCCGCGGCGGCGGAAGGCGTAGTCGAGCCCCATCAGGCCACGGCGGAACAGATTGTAGTAGGTCTCGTTCAGCGTGCGCACACCCTCGACCTTGTAGATCGCGCGCTGCTGGAGATGGTCCTGAAGGTTGCGGCCGACGCCGGGCTTGTCCATCACGATGTCGATGCCGAGCGGCGACAGCCAGTCGGCGGGACCGATGCCGGAGCGATGCAGCACCTGCACTGAGCCGATGGAGCCTGCCGAGAGGATCACCTCGCGCTTCGCGCGCGCCTCGATGACCTCGCCATTCTGGATGAAGCGTACGCCGACGGCGCGGCCCTGCTCGATGATGAGACGATCGACCAGCACGTTCTTCTCGAGCCGCAGATTTTGGCGGTTCAGTGCGGGCTTGAGGAAGCCGCGCGCGGACGACCAGCGCCGACCGCGCTTCTGGTTGACGTGGAAATAGCTGGTGCCTTCGTTGTCGCCGGTGTTGAAATCCGGAATGCGCTTGATGCCCATCTCCTCGGCGGCGTCGCCCACGGCGTCGAGAACGGCCCATGACAGCCGCGGCGCCTCGATGCGCCAGCCGCCGCCGGCGCCGTGATGCTCGCTCGCGCCGAGGAAGTGATCTTCGAGTTTCTTGAACAGCGGCAGCACGTCGTCATAACCCCAGCCGGTCATGCCGAGCTGGCGCCAGTGGTCGTAATCAGCGGCCTGTCCGCGCATCGAGATCATGGCGTTGATCGCCGAAGAGCCGCCGATCACCTTGCCGCGGGGATAGGCCAGCGAGCGGCCATTGAGACCGGGCTCGGCCTCGGTCTTGAACATCCAGTCCGAACGCGGATTGCCGATCGCGAAGAGATAGCCGACCGGAATGTGGAACCAGATCCAGTTGTCGTCGCCGCCGGCTTCGAGAATGAGGACGCGATTCCCTGATACGGCCGAGAGGCGGTTGGCGATGATGCAGCCGGCCGTGCCGGCCCCGACGACAATGTAGTCAAACTCACCTTCGAGCCGCCTCGGCATTCTGCTTCCACCCAAACAGGCGTCATGCCCAGGCTCGTCCCGGGCATCCACGCGCTTTCCGTCCTAATAGTCAGACGTGGATGGCCAAGACAAGCTGGTGACAGGCCCGGCCATGACGAGAGCACAGGGGACCCTCGATCCACGGGAGTTAGGTGGACTGGTGCTTGCATGGTAGACAGTCCTGTATTCCCAACAAGGCTTGAGACCCTCCATGCCCATCGTGAACCGAGTCGCCGACCTCCAACCCGATATTCAGGCATGGCGCCGGGACATCCACCAGCATCCGGAGCTGCTGTACGACGTTCACCGCACCGCAGCATTCGTTGCGGACCGGCTGCGCGAGTTCGGCTGCGACGAGGTCGTGACCGGCCTCGGGCAGACCGGCGTGGTCGGCGTGATCAAGGGCAGCAAGCCGGCCGGCGATGGGCTCAAGGTGATCGGCATGCGTGCCGACATGGACGCGCTGCCCGTCGACGAGCAGACCAACCTGCCTTACGCCTCCAAGACTCCGGGCAAGATGCACGCCTGTGGCCATGACGGCCACACCGCGATGCTGCTCGGTGCGGCCCGCTACCTTGCCGAGACCCGCAACTTCGCCGGCGATGCTGTCGTAATCTTCCAGCCTGCCGAGGAAGGCGGCGCCGGCGGCGCGGCCATGGTCAAGGACGGCCTGATGGAGCGTTTCGGCATCGAGCAGGTCTACGGCATGCACAACGGCCCGGGCATTCCGATCGGCTCGTTCGCAATCCGGCCGGGCCCGATCATGGCGGCGACCGACGAGGTCGACATCATGATCGAGGGCCTCGGCGGCCACGCCGCGCGTCCGCACAAATGCGTCGATTCCGTGCTGGTCGGCGCGCAGGTGATCACCGCGCTGCAGTCAATCGTCGCCCGCAGCGTCGATCCCCTGGAATCGGCCGTGATCTCGATCTGCGAATTTCACGCCGGCAACGCCCGCAACGTCATTCCGCAGACCGCAACGCTGAGGGGCACCATCCGCACGTTGTCGCCGGAGGTGCGCAAGCTGGTCGAGAAGCGCGTGCACGAGGTGGTGGCGGGCGTGGCGCAGATCACCGGCGCCAAGATCGACCTGCACTACAAGCGCAACTACCCTGTCGTGAACAACCACGCTGCGGAGACCGAGGTGGCGCGGCGCATCGCCAGGAACGTTGCCGGCGAGGCCAATGTGCACGAGATGCCGCCGCTGATGGGCGGCGAGGATTTCGCCTACATGCTGGAAGCGCGGCCCGGCGCGTTCATCTTCTGCGGCAACGGCGACAGCGCCGGCCTGCATCACCCAGCCTACAATTTCAACGACGAGGCGATCGTGTTCGGCACGTCCTATTGGGTCAAGCTGGTCGAGGAATCGCTCGCGGCGTCTTAACGCCGCCCCCCGAACCACAAACGAAAAGGGCCCGTGCATCGCACGGGCCCTTTGTCTTTGAGGCGCGTGATCGGCTTCAGAAGATCCGCGAGAAGATCACATACAGCGTGGCCGACAGCGCGATCGCGCAGGGCAGCGTCAGCACCCAGGCCATCAGCAGGTTGCGGATGGTCGCCATCTGCAGGCCCGAGCCGTTCGCGGCCATGGTGCCGGCGACACCCGACGACAGCACGTGGGTGGTCGAGACCGGCAGGCCGAACACGTCGGCGGCGCCGATCGTGGCGGCGGCGACCAGCTCGGCGGAGGCGCCCTGTGCGTAGGTGAGATGGGTCTTGCCGATCTTCTCACCGACGGTGACGACGATGCGCTTCCAGCCGACCATGGTGCCGAGGCCGAGCGCGATGGCGACGGCGACCTTCACCCAGGTCGGGATGAACTTCGTGGCGCTATCGAGGCCGCCCTTGTAGGCGTTCAAGGTCGCGACCTCTTCCTTGTTGAGGTCGTTTTCCTTGTCCTTCATCAGGAAGCGGATCGCTTCCGAGGTCAGGTACATGTCGTTACGGGTGTTGCCGACCACTTCCGCCGGTACCTTGTTGAGCGAGCCGTACTTCGCGACCTGGTCGCCGACATCCTTCACCAGCACCGACAGCGAGGGGTAGGTGCCTTCGCTGATGTGGTGCGAGGTGATGTACTGCGTCACCGCAGGACGAGGATCGCCGATGATCGAGTGACCGGCGCCCTTGGCCGCGATCACCTTGGAGGCGGCCTCCGAGACCTTCTGGAACTGGGCGACCTGGCTCTCCGGCAGCGCGCGGTTGAGCGCGTAAGCGGTCGGCACGGTGCCGATCAGGATCAGCATGATCAGGCCCATGCCCTTCTGGCCGTCGTTCGAGCCGTGGGCGAAGCTGACGCCGGTGCAGGTTGCGATCAGCAGGCCGCGGATCCAGAGCGGCGGCGCCTTGTTGCCTTCGGGCGCGGCATAGAGCGCAGGGTTGCGCACGATGAACTTGAGCAGCAGCAGCAGCACGGCGGCGCAGATGAAACCGAACAGCGGCGACAGCAGCAGCGCGTAGCCGATCTCGGTGGCCTTGCTCCAGTCGACGCCCGAGGTGCCGTCGCGGCCGCGCATGACGGCATTGGCGATGCCGACGCCGATGATCGAGCCGATCAGCGTGTGCGAGGAGGAGGCGGGCAGGCCGAAATACCAGGTACCGAGGTTCCAGATGATCGCGGCGATCAAGAGTGCGAACACCATGGCGAAGCCGGCGCTGGAGCCGACCTGGAGGATCAGCTCGACCGGCAGCAGCGAGACGATGCCGAACGCGACCGCGCCGGAGGACAGCAGCACGCCGAGGAAGTTGAAGAAGCCCGACCACATCACCGCGAATTCAGCCGGCAGCGAATGGGTGTAGATCACGGTCGCCACCGCGTTGGCGGTGTCGTGGAAGCCGTTGACGAATTCGAAGCCGAGCGCGATCAGCAGCGCGACGAACAAGAGGATGTAGGGCAGGAAGGTCGTCACCTTCGTGCCGGTCGCGTTGACGTCGACATAGATGCTGTAGGCAACGAACAGCAGGCCTGCGGCAAGGATGCCGAAGAACAGGATCATCGTGAGCGGGTTAAAACCCTTGTCGAGATTTGGCCTGGAAGCCGGCTGGACGGGCGTCGGATCGCCTACCGCACGGTCGAATGCAACGTCTGTCATTTTTGGACGCCCCTTAACTAATTTGAAGGGGCTATTGTCCGCGATGGATTTGAAGGCTGGATGACAACTGCGTCCTAAAGTCGCTTTCCCACCAGTATTCGCCAGTATTTAGGCGGCGCGTGGGGCTTTCTTCTGCAAACTGGCGGCAATCTTCAGGTCTTCGACAAAGCGCTGATATTCCAGCACTTTGGCTTCCGGATCAGGCAGCCGCAACAGATAGGACGGGTGCACCGTCACCAGTGCCTTGCGTCCCTCGGGCATATCTATGAGCCGGCCACGGGTCTTGCCGATCGGGGTGATCTTGCCGAACACGCTCTGCGCGGCGGTGGCGCCCATTGCCACGATGAGCTCGGGCTGGATTGCCGAAACTTCCCGCTCGTACCATTGCCGGCACGCCCGGATCTCCGGCGTCGCCGGCTTCTGGTGCAGACGGATCTTTCCGCGCGGCACGAATTTGAAGTGCTTGACCGCGTTGGTGACGTAGACCTTGTTGCGGTCGACGCCGGCTTCCTGAAGCGCACGGTCGAGCATCTGGCCGGCCGGGCCGATGAAGGGGTGGCCGGCGAGGTCTTCCTTGTCGCCGGGCTGCTCGCCGACCAGCATGATGGTCGCGTCTTTCGGGCCCTCGCCGAACACGGTCTGCGTCGCGTCCTTGTAGAGCGGGCAGGCGCGGCAGTGCGCGGCCTCCTCGCGGAGCGCTTCGAGATCGTCGGCAGCCAGCTTGCGTGGCATCGGAGCCTCCGGCCGCTTCTGGGGCTTGTGCGGATCGGTTGCGGCATTGGCGATCATGGCGCCGGTCATGCGCTCGGCGTCCTCGATCAAGGGCTTAATGATCGACGCCTCGGGCAGGTTCCTCCAGTATTTCTTCGGCATCTCCGTCTGCATCGCCTTCACCTTCAGCCGCGCCGGGTTGAAGATGCTGGCGTAGTAGCGCCGCCAGGTTTCCTCGAGCCGGTCTTCGCCGGGTGCTTCGCTCTTGCTCACGCCCGACGTGAACGAGAGCGCGTGGCCATCCCAATGCGCACACAGATCGGGTGTCAGGATCGACCATGGCATGTCGGCGAAGCGCTTGGCAAAGAACGGCGCGGCAAGCTCGACGATGTAATGCTCCGGCTCGAACCAGGCGACGTAATGCGCCGCGCGCTCGCGGCCGATCTCGCGGAAGCGCACGAAGGCATGCATCTTGTGCTCGTCGCGATGGACTGCTCTTGCCATGGCGGTGACTTGCGCGACATCAGGATTGGTCGCGACCTCGATGAGATCGTGATTGTCCTTCAATCGCCAGAGCAGGCGATAGAGGATCGCAAAGCGCTCGCCGTCGCGATGCAGGATCGCGGCCTTGGCGAGATCGACGAATTTTGCCGAGACGTTAAAGGTGCTGTCGTTCACCTCAAATATCGGAGACGGGGAGGGCGGTGCAAACAGCTCGGCTTCGCCGCCTTGTACGGTCCAGGTGACATCGGTTGGCTGCACATGATGCAGCACGAGGCTACGCGCGGCTTTGCGCCAGCCGTCGAAATCGGTTTCGGTGTCGAGGGTGATGTACTGCATCAGAAGCCAAACCCCAATTGTGTTGCCTTCGGCTTGAACCGTTCGATCAGCCGCGCCTCGTCGAGGCGATGCGGCGCGGGCCGGTGATCGCTGAGGACGATGAATGGCAGCGCCTTGTTGCGGGGCACATGCAGCCGCGCGAGATCGGAGAGGCGGATCGTGGTGGTGCGCCGCGTCGCGATGATGCGTTCGACCGCCTTGGTGCCGAAGCCCGGCACGCGCAACAGCTCCTCGCGGCTGGCGCGGTTGACGTCGAGCGGGAAGCGGTCGCGATGGCGCAGCGCCCAGGCGAGCTTCGGATCGATGTCGAGCGGCAGCATCGCGCTGTCGTCAACGATCTCCGCAACGTCGAAACCGTAGAACCGCATCAGCCAGTCGGCCTGGTAAAGCCGGTGCTCGCGCAGCAGCGGCGGCTGTACCAGAGGCAAAGCGCGGCTGGCATCGGGGATCGGGCTGAAGGCGGAGTAATAGACGCGCCGCAGCCGGTAGGAGCCATAGAGATTGGAGCTGGTGTGCAGGATGGTGTGATCAGAGGCCGCGTCGGCGCCGACGATCATCTGTGTGCTCTGTCCGGCGGGCGCGAAGCGCTGCGGCCTGGCCTTCGTCTTTGTGCTGCGGTTTTCCTCGGCCTCGTCGAGCTTCAGCCGCAGCCGGCCCATGGTGCGGCGGATCGCGCGCACATCCTTTTCCGGTGCGTATTGCTGCAGGCTCGTCTCCTCAGGCATCTCGATGTTGATGGAGAGGCGATCTGCATATTTGCCGGCTTCCGCGATCAGCGCGTCGTCGGCCTCGGGAATGGTCTTGAGATGGATGTAGCCGCGGAAGTGATGCTCCTCGCGCAGTTTGCGCGCGACGCTGACCACCTGCTCCATGGTGTAGTCGGGGCTGCGGATGATGCCGGAGGAGAGAAACAGGCCCTCGATGTAATTGCGCCGGTAGAAGTCGAGCGTGAGCTTGACCACTTCGTCGATGGTGAAGCGGGCACGCGGCACGTTGGAGGAGGCGCGGTTGACGCAATAAAGGCAGTCGTAATTGCAGGCGTTGGTCAGGAGCACTTTGAGCAGCGAGATGCAGCGTCCGTCCGGCGCGTAGGAATGGCAGATGCCCATGCCCGGCGCGGTCGAGCCCATGCCCTTGCCATCGCTGGAATCCCGCTTCTCGGTGCCGCTGGAGGCGCACGACGCGTCGTATTTGGCGGCATCAGCCAGAATCTCCAGCTTGCGTTGTACGTCCATCGTGGAATCCCTTTGATTCAGCTTACGAATCCGGATGAGCACCAATTCGATTGACTCCCCGGCCGCTGTTAGCTTTATATTAGAACATATCATGAACAAATGAGCCAGCCGTAGGTTCTTATTTTTGAGAACCTCGGCAATCACCTCTGAAGGAGCGGCGTATATGAGCGGCGCACGGATGAACGCGCTTGCGACCTTGCGCGGCCAGATCGAGCGCATCGAGACGGCGGAGGTCGTGCATCAGCACGATCGCGTCGCGCTCGGCCACGACGAGGTCGACAGCGCGCTGAAGGGCGGGCTCGCGCGCGCGGTGATCCACGAGGTGTTTTGCGAGGGCCGGCAGGGAACCGCCGCGACGGGTTTTGTCATGGGGCTTGCGGGGCGTGTCTCGCGGCGCCGGCCGCTGCTGTGGGTGCGGCAGGATTTTTCGGAACTCGAGACCGGCGCGCTGTCGATGAGCGGGCTTGCCGAGATCGGTCTCGATCCGCGCCGCGTGGTGATGGTGCGCGCCGCCGATGTCGAGAGCGCGTTGCGGACCTCGGCCGATGCGCTCGCCTGCGACGCGCTTGGCGCCGTTGTGCTCGAGCTCTGGGGTGAGACGCGGCAGTTCGATCTCGTGGCGAGCCGCAAGCTGACACTGGCCGCGCAAGGCTCCGGTGTCACCGGCCTGATGTTGCGGATGGCCGCGCAGCCGCTGCCCTCGACCGCGGAGACGCGGTGGATGTTGCGCGCGGCGCATTCGCCGCCGGGCCCGGCATGGAGCTCCTGGGGCGCGCCGCGCTTCGATGCCGAACTCTTGCGCAATCGTCATGGCCCGTGCGGCCGGTGGATCATGGAATGGAAATGTGATGAGTGCCAGTTCTCTGAACCGTCGACGTATCCTCAGCCTGTGGCTGCCGCGCCTGCCCATCGATCGGATTCAGCGGTTCTTCGGCGCGCTGGGTAAGACCAATGATCCGAGCATCGTTGTCATCAAGGACAACAATGCGCTGGTGATCCATGCGCTGGACGAAGCCGCCGAGCGCCTCGGCTTGCACATCGGCCAGCCCCTGGCCAATGCACGGGCGATGTGTCCGGACTTGAAAGTGTTCGACGCCGATGTCGTGGCCGATGCGAAGACGCTCAGCGACGTCGCCGACTGGTGCGACCGCTTCACGCCGCTGGTGGCGCTCGATCCGCCGTACGGGCTGTTTCTGGACATCACCGGCTGCGCGCATCTGTTCGGCGGCGAGGCTGCGTTGTTGCAGACCTTCGTCCGCGCGCTCGCCCGTCAGGGTTTTGCCGTCAGCGCGGCGATCGCCGGCACCTCGGTCTGTGCGCGCACGCTGACGCGGCAGGCCTCCGGCACCATCGTCGCCGATGGCGGGGAGGCGGCGGCGATCAGCCGGCTGCCGGTATCCGCGCTTGGTGCGGGCGAGGCCATCACCACTGGTCTGCGCCGCGCCGGCCTGAAAACCATCGGCGATGTCGCCTCGCGCGAGCCGCATGAGATCACGGCGCGGTTCGGCGCGCGGTTCTCCACGCTGCTCGCGCATGCGCAGGGGCATGGCGATGCCCCGATCAATCCGCGCAAACCGCTGCCGGATTATATCGTGGAGAAGCGCTTTGCCGAACCGATCGCCACCGACACCATGATCGCGCTGACGCTGTCGCGGCTCGCCGACACGCTGATCGCGTCCATGGAGAAGCAGGGCAAGGGCGCGCGGCGCCTGGAAGCCGCCTTCTTTCGTACCGACGGCGTGGTGCGCGCGATCATGGTCGAGACCGGGCGGCCGGTGACGCAAAGCAAAGTCATCGACCGGCTGTTTCGCGAACGTCTCGATGCGCTCGCCGATCCGCTGGATCCCGGCTTTGGTTTCGACATGGTGCGGCTGTCGGCGAGCCGCACCGAGATCGTGGTGCAGGAGCAGCGCGATCTCGACGCCCATGTCCATGACAATGACGAGCTCGCCGCGCTGATCGACCGCATCGCCGCGCGCATCGGCGGAAAGCGCGTCGTCGTGCATTTGCCTGAGGATACCCATATCCCCGAATGTGCGGTGCTGGCCGCGCCTGCCCAGCACCATCTCGCCGTGGCCATGCAGGCCGAATGGCCGGCGCGCGCCGAGAGCGAGCCGCCGCTGCGCCCCCTGCGGCTGTTCGACAGACCGGAGCCGATCAAGGTGCCGTTCGCGACCGTGCCGGACGGCCCGCCGCATCAGTTCACCTGGCGGCGTGCGCTGCATGCGGTGGTGCGGGTGGAAGGGCCCGAGCGCATCGCGATGGAATGGTGGCGGCAGGACGGCAAGCAATTGACGCGGGATTATTTCCGCATCGAGGATGCCGAAGGCCTGCGCTTCTGGATCTTTCGCGACGGTCTTTACGAAGGAGAGGTGTTCGACGACGAAGGCAAACCCATTCCCCCCAACTGGTATGTGCACGGTCTCTTCGCATGACCACGCCCGCTTATGCCGAGATCGGCATCACCACCAACTTCTCCTTCCTGCGCGGCGGCTCGGATCCGCGCGCCTATGTGCATCAGGCGAGCATCCTCGGCATTCCCGTGATCGGCATTGCCGACCACAACACGCTCGCCGGCGTGGTGCGCGCCTACAAGGAGCTCGACAATGACAAGGTGCTGCACAAGCCGAAATTGCTGATCGGCGCGCGCATCGTCTTCATCGACGGCACGCCCGACATTTTTGTCTATCCGCGCGACCGCGCCGCCTATGGCCGGCTGTGCCAGCTCCTCACCAGAGGCAAGCGCGGCGACGACATCACGCGGATCGAGAAGGGCGAATGCCATCTCTCTTTTGCCGACCTTCTTGAGTTTTCCGAGGGCCAGCTCCTGATCCTGACGCTGCCGCATCGCTTCGAGCCCGCGCAGGCGCTGGATGTTCTCGCCAAGCTTAAGGACAGCCGCGCCGAGGGCGTGTGGCTGGCGGCGAGCCTGGTCTATCGCGGCGACGACCGCCGCCGCCTGGCGCGGCTCGATGATCTCGCCGCCAAAGCAAACGTGCCGCTGCTCGCGACCAACGAGGTGCTCTATCACGATCCCGGCCGCCGTCCGCTCCAGGACGTGCTCACCTGCATCCGGGAAAAAACCACGATCGAGGCGGTCGGAAGGAAGCTCGAAGCCAACGCCGAGCGCTTCCTGAAGACGCCACGCGAAATGTCGCGGCTGTTCCGCGATTTTCCCGAGGCGATCGCGGAGACCATGCGCTTTGCGGGCAAGATCGATTTCACGCTCGACCAGCTCAAATACCAGTATCCGGACGAACCGGTGCCGCGGGGCAAGACCGCGCAAGAGCATCTGGAGGATCTGACCTGGGCCGGCGTCGACAAATATTTCGGCGGCAAGATCGATGACAAGCTGCGCACGACCCTGAAGAAAGAGCTCGCGCTGATCGCCGAGCTGAAATACGCGCACTACTTCCTCACCGTGCACGACATCGTACATTATGCGCGCAGCCAGAACATCCTGTGCCAGGGGCGGGGATCGGCGGCGAACTCAGCGGTCTGCTACGTGCTCGGCATCACCTCGGTCAATCCGACCAGCGTCGATCTCCTGTTCGAGCGCTTCATCTCCAAGGAGCGGCTGGAGCCGCCTGACATCGACGTCGATTTCGAGCATTCGCGGCGCGAGGAGGTGATGCAATATGTCTATCGCCGCTACGGCCGCCACCGCGCCGCGATCATCGCCACCGTGATCCATTACCGTCCACGCAGCGCCATTCGCGACGTCGGCAAGGCGCTGGGCCTGACCGAGGACGTCACCGCCGCGCTCGCCGACACCGTCTGGGGAAGCTGGGGCAAGGGCCTCAACGACATGCAGGTCAGGCAGGCCGGGCTCGATCCCAGCAATCCCATGATCAACCTCGCGGTCGAGCTTGCGACCGAGCTGATCGAATTCCCGCGTCATCTCTCCCAGCATGTCGGCGGCTATGTGCTCACCCAGGACCGGCTCGACACCTATGTGCCGATCGGCAACGCCGCGATGGACGAACGCACCTTCATCGAGTGGGACAAGGACGACGTCGACGCGCTCAACATGATGAAGGTCGACGTGCTCGCGCTGGGCATGCTGACCTGCATCCGGAAATGTTTTGATTTGATCGACCACCACAAGGGCAAGCGCTGGGTTCTGGCGAGTGTCCCTCAGGACGATCCCAAGGTTTACGACATGCTGTGTGCTGGGGAATCCCTCGGCGTGTTCCAGGTCGAGAGCCGCGCCCAGATGAACATGTTGCCGCGGTTGAAGCCGCGGACCTTCTACGACCTTGTCATCGAAGTCGCGATCGTGCGGCCCGGACCGATCCAGGGCGACATGGTGCATCCGTATCTGCGACGGCGGAACGGCCAGGAAAAGGTGAGTTATCCCTCGCCATCACCCGAACACGGTCCCGCGGACGAACTCTACAAGGTGCTGCACAAGACGAAAGGCGTGCCCTTGTTCCAGGAGCAAGCCATGCGCATCGCGATCGAGGCGGCAAAATTCACCTCCGAGGAGGCTAACGGCCTGCGCCGCTCGATGGCGACCTTCCGCAATGTCGGCACCATCGGCCAGTACGAGGAGAAGCTGATCGGCAACATGGTCGCGCGCGGCTACGATCCCAACTTCGCCAGAAGCTGCTTTGACCAGATCAAGGGCTTTGGCTCCTACGGTTTTCCAGAGAGCCATGCCGCGAGCTTTGCTCAGCTCGTCTACATCTCGTCATGGCTGAAATATCATCACCCCGATGTGTTCTGTTGCGGCCTGTTGAACTCGCAGCCCATGGGCTTTTACGCGCCCGCGCAGATCGTCGGCGACGCCCGCAAGAATGGCGTCGAGGTGCGCGACATCGACGTGTCCTGCAGTTTTGCGCAGAATACGCTGGAGAATATGGACGACGGATATTGCGCCGTGCGTCTGGGTTTTCGCCAGATCGACGGCTTCCACTGGCTCGATCCGGATGAGGAGGAGCTTAAGAGGCAGCAGGCTGAGCGGCAGGGCAAGGTCTATGTCACTCAGGAAGACTGGGCCGACCGCATTATCAAGGCTCGCGACCGCCAGCGGTTCACCTCGCTCGAAGACTTCGCCCGCGACACCGGCCTGCCCAAGCGTGCGCTGATCCTGCTCGCGGATGCCGACGCCTTCCGCTCGCTCGGCCTCGACCGCCGCGAGGCGCTGTGGCAGGTGCGGCGGCTGCCCGACGACGTGCCGCTGCCGCTGTTCGAGGCCGCGACCGCGCGCGAGCAGCCGGACGAGCATGCAAAACCGTTGCCGGAGATGCCGCTGGCCGAGCAGGTGGTCGCGGACTACCAGACTATCCGGTTATCGCTGAAGGGCCATCCGATGGAGTTTTTGCGCGAGATGTTTTCGCGCGAGCGTGTCGTGGCCTGCAGGGACATCAGCCATGAGAACGAGCGGCGCCGCGTCCGCTGCGCCGGCGTGGTGCTGGTGCGGCAGCGGCCGGGCAGCGCCAGCGGCGTCGTGTTCATGACGCTGGAGGACGAGACCGGCATCGCCAATGTCGTGGTGTGGCCCAAGATCATGGAGCAGTACCGCAAGGAAGTGATGGGCGCACGCCTCATCCTGGTCGAGGGCTATATCCAGAGCAGCCCCGAAAAGGTGACGCATCTCATCGCCCAGCGCATGGTCGACCGCTCGCACGATCTGGTCGGCCTCGCCAACGACGCGCTGAGCCGCAAGCATCCGGTGCCGGCAGGCGCCGACCTGATCGAGCCCCTCAACGACGATCCCCGGGCCCACGCGGATATGCCGGCGCAAAAAATCCGCCACCCCCGCAACGTCCGCATCCTGCCGCCATCGCGGGATTTCCATTGAAGATGTGACGCAGAATGCTGCCACACCGTCATTGCGAGCGCAGCGAAGCAATCCAGACTGCCGCCCGTGGAAAGACTCTGGATTGCTTCGCTGCGCTCGCAATGACGAGCTTGTTGAGCCGGGCCGTGTCATACTCTCGGTGTCATACCCTGCGAAAGCGGGGTATCCAGTACGCTGCGGCTTCTCGGTTCTAGCCGCGCTGTCTCTGGAATACTGGATCGCCCGATCAAGTCGGGCGATGACAGAGTGCCCGCTCTAAAAATTCACCCGGTTCGAGATCGCGCCGTCCACGACGAGATTGGAGCCCGTGGTGAACCCCGACACCGGGCTTGCCAGAAACACCGCCGCGCTTGCGATCTCCTGCGGCGTTGCCATGCGGCCCGTCGGGTTGCGCTTCATCGCGTCGTTGTAGCGCTCCGGCATGTTCTGCTCGATCATGTTCCAGACGCCGCCCTTGAAATAGACCGTGCCGGGCGACACCACGTTGACGCGGATCTTCTTCTTTGCGTATTGCCGCGCCAATCCCTTGGCCATGTGGATCAGCGCCGCCTTGATCGGGCCGTAGGAGCTGGCGAGATCGGCCTGCGCCGCCGAGATCGAGGAGATGATGACGAAGGCGGCATCGCCGCTTTTCTCGCCGCTGGCCTCGAGGAACGGCCGCGCGGCGTCGAACGCATGCACGGCGCCGAGCACGTCGAGCCGGAAGTTCTGTTCCCAGGACGCCGCATCGTGGCCCTGCGCCATCGCGCCGGCATTGGCGAACAGCAGGTCGACGCCGCCGAGCTCCTTTGCAGCAGTCTCGATCCAGGATTTCAGCGCCGCGCCGTCGGTGACGTCGACCGGTCCGCCGCTGGCACGGATTCCGCTTGCCTTGAGTTCAGTGACGGTCGCCGCAACCTGATCGGCGTTGCGCGCGCACACCGCGACGTTGGCGCCTTCGCCGGCCAGTGTCGCCGCAATCGCCCGCCCGATGCCGCGCGTGCCGCCGAGGACGATGGCGTTTTTTGCTTTGAGACCGAGATCCATTGTTTGGTTTTCCTTTTTGTTGGTGCAAAGAGTGTAGCCGTTTCAGGAGACATGCTGAACTCTCCAATTCGTCCTTGCGAGCGTAGCGAAGCAATCCAGGAATGCATCCGCAGAGACAGTCTGGATTGCTTCGTCGCAAGGGCTCCTCGCAATGACGACGCGGAGAGGCGGTCCTCTCACTCCGGTGCCGCCCCCACCGGCGGGCCGCCGGGCGGGCGGTGCAGGAAGGTCAGCGAGACGTAGGCGCCGGCCCACGAGCCGATCGCCGCGAAAGCGACATAGAACGGGTTTTCGGTGTAGCTGATCACGGCGTAGGAGGAGAGCAGGTACCAGACCGCGCTCCAGTTCGCCGCCGGCACGCGCTTGCGCGCGATCACGGCCGAGGTGAACATGACATAGACTGCGTCGGTGGCCGCCGTTGCGATGAACACGGCGCCTGCGGTGAGGGGATCTACGGCGGCCATTGCATTCCTTTCTGCGATCATGACATGGTCGCGAAAACTACAGCATGATCCGGAAAATGCGCAGCGGATTTACGAAAAGATCATGCTCAAATCTGAAAGGGAGAGAAGCGGTCATGCAAAGCCCCGCCGATATTCTTAGGGATCTCTGGACCTCCATCGGCGGCGACAAGGCCGCGCTCGAGCGCGTGCGGCTGACCGGCGAGGAGCCGCAAATTCCGTCCTCGTTTCGCGTCGCCGTCGCCGGACAGACGACGATCGCAGCCGCCGGTCTTGCCGCCGCCGAAATCCGGAGACTGCGCAGCGGTGAGACGCAGGACGTCTCCGTCGACATGCGCCACGCCGTCGCCGAATGCCGTTCGGAGCGCTATTTGCGCCTCGACGATAAGCCGCCGCCGCCAGCCTGGGACGCCATCGCCGGTGTCTACAAGACCGGCGACAACCGCTTCGTCCGCTGCCACACCAATTTCCCGCATCATCGCGACGCCGTCTGCAACGTGCTCGGCTGCGAGCCCGAGCGCGACAAGGTTCAGGCCGCGTTGATGCAATGGAAGGGCGAGGATTTTGAAACTGCGGCCTATGCCGCGGGCGGCGTCGTCGCCCTGATGCGTTCCTACGACGAATGGTCCGCGCTGCCGCAGGCGCGCGCGCTC
Organism: Bradyrhizobium sp. 613_E4_N2_2; assembly: GCF_052075995.1. Classification (NCBI taxonomy): domain Bacteria; kingdom Pseudomonadati; phylum Pseudomonadota; class Alphaproteobacteria; order Hyphomicrobiales; family Nitrobacteraceae; genus Bradyrhizobium; species Bradyrhizobium sp. 613_E4_N2_2. The sequence goes on along the minus strand of NZ_CP197234.1, from coordinate 6,560,371 downwards.
GCCGAACTGCCGTTGGTCTCGATCGAGAAGATCGGCGAGGCCCCACCCAAGCCATGGCCGCAGGGATTGTCGAACGGCGATCGTCCGCTTTCCGGCCTGCGCGTGCTCGATCTCTCGCGCGTCATCGCGGGCCCCGTTGCCGGCCGCACGCTCGCCGCGCACGGCGCGGATGTGCTGCTCGTCTCGGGGCCGGAGCTGCCGGCCATTCCCTGGCTCACCATCGACACCGGCCGCGGCAAGCTCACCACGTTGGTCGAGTTGAAGAGCGAGGCGGGCAGGGCGCAGTTGCGCGAGCTGTTGAAGGGCGCCGACATCTTCTCGCAAGGCTATCGTCCGCGCGCGCTTGCAGCCCTCGGGTTCGCGCCGGAGGATGCAGCGAACATCAATCCCGGCATCGTCTATGTCACGCTGTCGGCCTATGGCCATGCCGGCCCCTGGGCGGAGCGGCGCGGTTTTGATTCACTGGTGCAGACCACGACGGGCTTCAACCACGCCGAGGGGCAGGCCGCGGGCATCGACGGTCCGAAGGAATTGCCGGCGCAGATGCTCGACCATGCCACCGGCTATCTGATGGCGTTCGGCGCGATGATGGCCAAGGCACGCCAGGCCCGCGAGGGCGGGAGCTGGCACGTGCGCGTGTCGCTGGCGCAGACCGGACGCTGGCTGTGGAATCTCGGCCGGCTCGATGGCGGCCTGGACACCCCGGATCTTACGGGCGAGGCCGTACATGCTGCATTCATCGAGTCCATGCCATCTGGCTTCGGCACGTTGAAGGCGGTGCGCCATTCCGCGCTGCTGTCGACCACGCCGGCGCGATGGAGCCGCCCGGCGATGCCGCTCGGCAGTCATCCGCCACAATGGCCGGCGCGAAACTGACGTGAAGCTGACGCGATGCAATATTTTAACGCAAACGGAAAGGTGGCTGGCGTTTTTTAGGTTGTTTGAAATCCCAATTCAGCACTATTAGCGCGACCGATAAGGCAGGCGTCTGCCGAGATCGTCGCAGACTTGACCGGGCCCCATGGTAGTTGAAAATACCAAGCGATTGCAGGTGTTTACAAAACAACGGGTGATCACATCCGTAGTTTTACTGGCACTCGCCTGCGCCGGTGCCTATGGCTTCCTGCGTGCGGGGGCCAAGGAAAAGAGCCACTCCGAGGTCTCCAGCCAGTCGCGCAGGAATGCGCAGAATTTCACGCCGACGCCGTCCGAGTGGGCGACGCTGACGATCGAGCCGGTCAAGGCCAAGACCTTCCGGGCCGAATATGTCACCGAGGGCAAGGTCGCGGTCGACGAGGATCGCTCGACGCCGGTGTTCTCGCCCTATGCGGGCCGGGTGACCAAGCTGCTCGCCAAGCCGGGCGAGATGCTGAAGCAAGGTCAACCGCTGTTCACGATCGAGGCCGCCGACACCGTGCAGGCCCAGAACGATTTCATCGCGGCGATGACCTCGCAGAACAAGGCGAAGTCTGCGATCGATCTTGCCGACATCCAGTTCAGGCGCGCCAAGGACCTCTATGAGGGCCGCGCCATTCCGCTGAAGGACTATCAGCAGGCCGAAACGACCCAGGTCCAGGCGCAGAACGACGTGCGCTCCTCGGGGACGGCGCTGGAAGCCGCGCGCAACAAGCTGCGCATCCTCGGCTTCACCGACGAGACCATCAAGGCATTCCAGGACAAGGGCGTCATCGATCGGGAGATCACGATCTACTCGCCGATCTCCGGCACCGTCGTGCAGCGAAAGATCGGCCCGGGCCAATACGTCAATTCCGGCGCTAGCGATCCGGTGTTCGTGATCGGCGACCTCTCGACGGTCTGGCTCACCGCCTTCGTGCGCGAGAGCGATGCGGCCGCGGTGTGCATCGGGCAGGACATCAGCGTCAACGTGATGGCGCTGCCGGGCCACCCCCTGACCGCCAAGATCAACTACGTCGCCGCCGCCATCGATCCCACCACCCGCCGCCTGCTGGTTCGCGCGACCATCGACAACAAGGACGGCCTGCTCAAGCCGGAAATGTTCGCCAACGTCACGATCTATTCGGCCGGCGACCGTGCCGCGCCGGCGGTGCCGAAGCAGGCGCTGATCTATGAGGCCGACAAGGTCCGCATCTGGGTCGCGCGCGAGGACAAGTCGGTCGAGCTTCGCCAGATCAAGACCGGCCTCATCAATGGCAATTTCGTCGAGATCACCAGCAATCTGAAGCCAGGCGAGCAGGTCGTCACCAAGGGCAGCCTGTTCATCGACCGCGCGGCGTCCGGTAGCTGATCGACGACCCAAGAAAATTGAAGACCTGAATGGATCGTCTCGTCGCCCTTGCCGTCAACCGGCGCTTCCTGATGGTCGGGATGTTCTTCGCCGTGCTGATCGGCGGCCTGATCGCGTTCAACCAGCTCAACATCGAGGCCTATCCCGATCCGACGCCGCCGATGGTCGACATCGTGACGCAGAGCCCGGGCCTGTCGGCGGAAGAGATCGAGCGCTACATCACGATTCCAATCGAGACCCAGGTCGCGGGTCTGAAGAACCTCACGACGATCCGCACCATCTCGCTCTACGGCCTCTCCGACATCAAACTGCAGTTCTCCTTCGCCTACACCTATGACGAGGCGCAGCAGCAGGTCTTGAACCGGCTGGCGCAGCTCGCGCCGCTGCCGGGCAATGTGCAGCCGCAGATCTCGCCGCTCAGCCCGATCGGCGAAATCTTCCGTTACCGCCTCGTCGGCCCGCCGAACTACAGCGTGCTCGACCTCAAGACCATCCAGGACTGGATCCTCCAGCGCCGCTTCCGCGCCGTACCCGGGGTCATCGACGTCACCGGCTGGGGCGGCAAGAGCAAGACCTACGAGCTCCAGGTCGACTTCAACAAGCTCGTCGCCAACGGCCTGACGCTGCCGCAATTGCTCCAGGCGGTCAGCAATTCCAACGTCAATGTCGGCGGCAACACCGTCAATATCGGCCAGCAATCGGCCGTGGTACGCGGCGTCGGCCTGATCCGTTCGATCGACGACCTCGCCAACACCATGGTCTCGCAGACCAACGGCAATCCGGTGTTGGTCAAGGACGTCGCCACCGTCACTGTCGGCCAAAAACCCCGTCTCGGCATTGCCGGCATCGACGATTCCGACGACATCGTGCAGGGCATCGTCCTGATGCGCCGCGGTGAGCAAAGCTCGCCAACCATCAAGCGCGTCCACCAGCTCGTTCAAACCATCAACAACTCCAGCATCCTGCCGCCCGGCGTGCGCATCGAGCGCATCTACGATCGCGGGGACCTGATCGAACTCACCACCCACACCGTGTTGCACAACATGGTGGTCGGCATCCTGCTCATCGTACTGTTGCAGTGGATGTTCCTCGGCGATCTCCGCAGCGCGCTGATCGTCGGCGCCACCATTCCGTTCGCGCTGTTCTTCGCCGTGATCATCCTGGTGCTACGCGGGGAATCCGCGAATCTGCTGTCGGTCGGCGCGATCGATTTCGGCCTCATCGTCGACGCCACCGTCATCATGGTGGAAGCGATCTTCCGCCGCCTGACGCAGACCACGCCGGTGTCGGAATCCGAGCAGATGTCGCCCGAGACGCTGTTCGGCATGAAGAGCCACGCCATCCTCAGCGCCGCCGCCGACGTGTCGCGCTCGATCTTCTTTGCCGCCGCCATCATCATCGCGGCGTTCCTGCCGTTGTTCACGCTGTCCGGCGTCGAGGGCAACATCTTCGGGCCGATGGCGCGCACCTATGCCTATGCGCTCGCCGGCGGGCTGCTCGCGACCTTCACGGTTACCCCGGCGCTGTCCGCGATCATTCTGCCTGCGCATCTCGAGGAGACCGAGACGAGGGTCATGCGGATCCTGCACCGGATCTACATGCCGGTGCTGAATTGGGCCGTCGCCAACCGCGGCATCATGCTCGGCGGCGCGGTCGGTCTCGTGCTGATGACGGTGGCGCTCAGCCGCCTGCTCGGCCTCGAATTCCTGCCCAAGCTGGAAGAGGGCAATCTCTGGATCCGCGCCACGCTGCCGCCGACCATCTCGCTCCAGGAAGGCAACACCTACGTCAACGAGATGCGCAAGCTGATCCGTGCCCGGCCCGAGGTGGAATCCGTGGTGTCGCAGCATGGCCGCCCCGATGACGGCACCGACGCGGCCGGCTTCTTCAACGCCGAGTTCTTCGCCCCCCTCAAGCCCGCGAGCCAATGGCCGGGGACGCACGACAAGGAAGAGTTGACCGCGCAGCTATTGAAGCAGCTCGACGATCGCTTCCCAGGCGTCGAATTCAACTTCTCGCAATATCTCCAGGACAACGTCTCCGAAGCCGTCTCGGGCGTGAAAGGCGAGAACTCCATCAAGCTGTTCGGCAGCGATCTCCAGGCGCTCACCGACACCGCCAACAAGATCAAGTCGGTGCTGGCGACCGTGCAAGGCGTCACCGACCTCGCGGTGTTCACCTCGCTCGGGCAGCCGACCATTCAGATTGACATCGACCGTGCCAAGGCCGCGCGCTATGGGCTCGCGCCGGGCGACATCAACGCCACCATCAAGGTCGCGATCGGCGGCGATACCGCGGGCGATCTCTACGAGCCGGGCTCCGATCGTCACTTCCCGATCATCGTCCGCCTCGCGCCGGAATATCGCAGGAGCGCCGAGGCGATCCAGAATTTGCGCATCGGCGCGCCTGGCCCCAACGGCACCGTCACGCAGATTCCCCTGAGCGAGGTCGCCACCATCAGCCTCGTCTCCGGTGCCGCCTACATCTATCGCGAGCAGCAGGAACGCTATCTGCCGATCAAGTTCTCGGTGCGCGAGCGCGACCTCGGCAGCGCGATCCGCGAGGCGCAACAGAAGGTCGCCGAGCAGGTGCAGCTGCCGCCCGGCGCGCACATGGACTGGGTCGGCGAGTTCGGCAATCTCCAGGACGCCATCCGCCGGCTGTCGATCGTGGTGCCGATCTCGCTGGCGCTGATCGGCGTGCTGCTCTGGTTCAATTTCGGCTCGATGACCGACACGCTGCTCGCCATGAGCGTGATTCCGATGGCGATCTTCGGCGGCGTGCTCGGTCTCTTGATCACCGGCACCGCCTTCAGCGTCTCCGCCGCGATCGGATTCATCGCGCTGTTCGGCATTGCGGTCATGGACGGCATCATCATCCTGTCGCAGTTCAACCAGCTCATCGAAGAAGGCATGGACCGCGTGAGCGCGGTGATACGCACCGGCGAGTTGCAGCTCCGGCCGGTGCTGATGACCTGCGTCGTTGCCGGCGTCGGCCTGCTGCCGGCGGCGCTGTCGGAAGGCATCGGCTCGCAAGTGCAGAAGCCGCTCGCCGTCGTCGTCGTCACCGGCATGATGCTCGCGCCGGTCGTGATCCTCGTGACCTTGCCGGTCCTGATCTCCTTCTTCTCCCGCCGCGCGCGCTGATCGCGCGCCGTCGCCGCGCCTCAGAATCCGTAGAGACGCGCGGGATTGTCGACCAGGATCTTCTTGCGCACCTCCGCATCCGGCGCCCACACCGGAAGCTGGTTGAGGAGCCGGCCGTCTTCGATCTGATAGAAGGGCGCGATGTCGGTGGGCTTGCGTCCCTCGACGGGGCTGGAATCCGGATGCGGCCAGTCGGTGCCCCAGACGATGCGGTCCGGGTTCGCCGCGATCAGCGCCCGGGCATAGGGCACCATGTCCTGATAGTCGGGCGCGAGGTTCGACGAGCGATAGGCTCCCGAGATCTTCACATAGGCCTTACCGGATTTGACGAGCGCGATCAGGTCGGAGAATCCCGGCTGCTCCAGTCCGAGCGACGCCTCGAGGCCGCCGAAATGGTCGAACACAGCCGGCACAGGCGAAGCCAGCACGAGCTCCTTGATCGCCGAGATCATCGGCAGCGTGGTGTAGAGCTGCACGTGCCAGCCGCGTGCCTTCATGCGCTCGACGGCGGCGGTGAAGCGCGCGCGGCCGACATTCGGATCGCTGACGCCGCCGGTGGCGAGATTGATGCGACTGCCGCGAAAACCGTCCGCCTGCATCGCGTCGAGCTGGGCTTCCGTGGTCTTGTCGTCGATCACGGCCACTCCGCGTGCGGTCGCGCCGCGCGCCTTCATGCCGAACAAGGTGGAGGAATTGTCGGTGCCATAGACGCTCGGCGTCACGATCACGACGCGCTCGATATGCAGCGCCTTGTGCAGCGCCGCCATTTCCTCGGGGCTTGCCGGTTCCGGCGTATAGACGCGCCCCGCGAAGAACGGAAACTTTTCGACGTCACCATGGATGTGCGTGTGGCAATCGCAGGCAAGGGCCGGAACGTCGAAATCGACCGGCGTCGCGGGCTGCGCCGCACGGGCGTGAGCTTTGTTGGTCATGGCTACTCCGGCGGCAAGGGAGGCAAGCAGGACGCTGCGTCGGTTGAGCATGGTTCTCTCCCTGCTTCGTTATTTTTGAGGTGGGACCGGAACAATATCACATCAGCCGGGTAGCCGCTCCGCTTCACTGCATAGCTGCTCGACAAGATCCGCAAGCCGGCGTGAGCCGTCGATGCGCACGACCGGGCAGGGCAGGCCCGCGAGCCAGGCTTCATCTTTTGTGAGACTGCGGCCCTCGCGATCGCCGGCTTCGTAGCGCGAGGCCCATTCGACGAACGACTCCGTCTCCTCGTGACGCCAGCCGCCCTGTGCGACGGCATCAGCTCCGAAATGCGTAGCCTCGCGGCCACGCAGGCGCTGCAAGCGAAGCTCGCGCGGTGTCGTCACAAAGACGACAAGATCGAAGAACGGGACGAGTTCGTCGCCCCAGCCGGTGACGGTTCCGCTCAGCACCCAGTCGAGACGCGGCAGAAACATCTCGCGCATCAGGCGCAGGCGCTCCGCGGCAGGGCGCGTCGTCTGGTGGGGCGGCACGGTCGGCAGCCAGAAATAATCGTCGCTGTCGTGATGCGGCAGCGCAAGCCGGCCGGCGAGCGCGCGACCGAGCGTCGTCACGCCGGAGCCCGAAGCTCCCATCAGATGGATGCGGCGGCTCTTCATCGGCATCAGGCCAGACGATTTGAAACTACTGCCCCGACGGCGTGCGCAGGCCGTGCCAGGCGTCGCGGACCTGCTGGTAATGCACCTCGGGCAGATAGTCCGGCGTGTTGAGGCTGAGCGTCTTGACGTCGAGATGGCCGACGGCGCTGAGCAGCGTGTAGGAGGCGATGACGCGGTCGCGCAGTGCGCCGATCAGGCGGGCCTTGGCCTGGATCAAATCGGCCTGCGAGTTCAGCACGTCCACCGTCGTGCGCTGCCCGCCGGCGGCCTCGCGCTGCACGCCCTGGAGCGCGACGGTCGCCGCCTTCACCTCTGATTCGGAAGCGGAGACCGTGATCTTGGCGCCCTCATTGGCGACCCAGGCGCTGGTCGCCGCCGTGCGCGCCTGGTTGCGGACCTGGTCGAGCACGAGCCGGCTCTGCGCCGTGATCTCCTTGGCCTGTCGGGTCTGTGCGGCGGCCTGGCCGCCGTCGTAGATCGGCGCGGTGACGTTGGCGACGATCGAGGCCTGGTCTTCGGCGATGGTGCTCAGCGTCGGGTCGTTGCTGCGGCTCTTGCTGGCACTGCCCTGGAGACTGGCGCTCGGCAGCAGCGCGCCCTCGGCGACGCGGATGTTGGTCGAGGCGACATCGACGTCGAAGCCCGCCGCCATCACCGCTGGATGCTGGCGGATCGCCGTCGTCAGCGCATCCTCGCGGCTCTTCGGCAGATAGCGGTCGACGACTTCGGCGGGCCGAAGCTGCGATGGCGCATTGCCGATCACCTGCGCGTAGACCGCCTGGCTCACCGCCAGCGCGACTTCCGCGGCGTTGAGGTCGGCGAGCCCCCGGCTGAGCCGCGCCTCGGCCTGGGCGCTGTCGGTCGGCGTGACGTCGCCGGCGTTGAGGCGGCGTTGGGTGACGGCGAGCGTCTCGCGCAGGAACGCGACGTTGGAGCGTTGCGCCTCGACCAGTGACTGGTTGGCCAGCACGTTGGTGTAGGCGGTGACCGCGTCGAGCAGCACGCCTTGGCCGACATTGCGCAGCGCCTCGCGGCCGGACTGCACCTGAAGTTCCGCAGCGCGGACGCTGTTGGCGGTGCGGAACCCGTTGAACAGGGTCTGCGTCACGGTGACGCCGATGATCCACGGCTTCAGATTGGCGGTCTGGATCGTGTTGTCGGGCAGCAGATTGCGCACCGATTGCAGGCCGGCGCTGAGGCTTGCCACGATCTGCGGCCGGTAGCCGGCGAGGGCCTGCGGCACGTTTTCATCCGTGGCGCGTTGCCGCGCGCGCTCGGCATTGAGCTGCGGGTTGGTCTGGTAGGCCTTGGCGAGCGCCTCCGGCAGGGCTTCCGCCCATGCGGCGGAGGGCAGGGCGCAACAGAGCGCCAGCGTGGTCCATGTCGCAAGCACAGGACCCACGCCCGATCGATGCCGCGTCATCACGCGACCAACTCTGGCGGCACGCCCAATCATGTAATCCTGCTAAACCCCGGCTGTCCGCCCCCGCCGACGGTGGCCTCTTAACTGTTTAACCAGCCGGGGTCCCGCAGGCAAACTGCCGCGGGGAAAACCCCCATCTATTCCGTGCTTGTTGCAGGTGCGTCACAGGGTTTCTGCACCAGAGCGGCGAAGCCTTACACCAGCCTGACCGCTCGCGGGCATTACCGGTTCTTGTTGACAGGCTTGCGCTTCTCGATGAACGCCGCCATGCCCTCGGAGCGGTCCTCCAGCGCGAAGGTCGCGTGAAACAGGTTGCGCTCGACGCTCATGCCTTCGGCGAGCGTGGTCTCGAAGGCGCGGTTGACCGCTTCCTTGGCCATGGCGACGGCGGGCCGCGACATCGATGCGATCTTTTCGGCGGCTTCCATGACCTCGTCCATGAGCTTGTCGGCGGGCACGATGCGGCTGACGAGGCCTGAGCGCTCTGCTTCCGCCGCATCCATCATGCGGCCGGTGAGGCAGAGGTCCATCGCCTTCGACTTGCCGATCGCGCGGGTCAGGCGCTGGGTGCCGCCGATGCCGGGAATGGTGCCGAGCGTGATTTCGGGCTGCCCGAACCTGGCGGTGTCGGCGGCGATGATGAAGTCGCACATCATGGCGAGCTCGCAGCCGCCGCCGAGCGCATAGCCCGCAACCGCGGCGATGGTCGGCTTGCGGCAGCGCGCGACGCGATCGCCGCCGATCGCGGCGAAATCCTCGGAGAACATGTCGATGAAGCCTTTCGGCTGCATCTCCTTGATGTCGGCGCCGGCGGCAAAGGCCTTCTCGCTGCCGGTCACGACGATGCAGCCGATGGCGTCATCGGCCTCGAGATCGTCGACGGCCGCGGCGATCTCGCGGAAGACGCCGAAGGAGAGCGCATTGAGCATCTTCGGCCGGTTCAGCTTGATGATGCCGACCGCGCCTTTGCTCTCGACGATGATGTGTTCGAACGTGCTCATGCTCCACCCACGCGTTTGATTGGGCGGGCAATGTGCCCGCTGGCGCGGTGGGCTTCAAGGGCCGAAAAGCTGTCGGAACGAGGCCGTCCGGAACGCGCGGCGAGACGCGCGTTCCGGACGAGGTCCCTCACCCCAAAATCAGGCCAAAAACCAGGCCAAGCATCAAGCGAAGAACATGCGTGCGGCAGACGCCAGCGTCAGCAGCGTGCCGACGCCGATGAAGATCTTGCCGATCAGCGAGCTCTGGTCCCAGGCCGAGCTGTGGCTGCTCGCCATCACCGGCGCCGGCCGCGCGTCGGTTGCGGCGATCACCGCCTTCTGTGCCGGCGGGTCCTGTTGGAGGGCGCGGTCGATGTCGTTGAGCTGATCGGGCGCCACCACCTGAGCCTCGTCATTCGGCGCGGTGGTATTATCGGCTGCAGCCTGAACGTTGTCGTTGGCGCGGCCGGTCAACGCGGAGGCCGCGGCAGCCGTCGGCGTATCGGCTGCGGCGATCTGCGCGTTGGCGTTGGCGACTGCCGGCGGCATCTGGCTCAAGGCCGGCACGTCGTTTTCGGCCTTCGCCGCGCCGTCCTTCTTGTCGGCCTTGTCGTCGGATTTCTGCGCCGTCTTGCCGCTGTCGCGGTGGCGCGATGCATGGCGCCGCTGCTTGCTCGGCTTGACTGCGTCGGCCTGGTTGCCCGCGCTGTCCGATTGGCTGCTTGCGGCTGAACTCGGTGCCGCCTGTGCAGCGGCTCCGACCAGCACGAAAAGGCCGGCAAGAAGAATCAGTGCGGCGCGCCCGCTGGCTTTCATCATGTTGACGATCTCCCCAATTCCGCCTGTCCCGGGACCGAACAGAGCCCCTGGGGCGTGACCACAGCGGGGCAAAAAATGGGAATCTTCGGGCTATCCCGGGCAAAAGCGGGGCAAACCGCCGCCTCGCAACCGGCCGCCGGATGCGGACGGGACCGATCGGTGTTATGAGCCGTCGCGGGTTTCGACGGCCGCATCGCGTGGCGAGGCACGGCGCAGATCACGAAGTCGTGATCTTTCTGGTGCCGGCGTAACAAACTGAAAGAGCTGCCGAATTGCATGGTGAGGGCGCGTGCGCGGACGTGAGGACGAGTGGACCGGCCTGATGCGGTCGGCCATGGCAGGCGATGATGCGGCGTATCATCGCCTGTTGAAGGCGGTCACGCCTGTGCTGCGCGCTGCCGCGAGGCGGGGTCTGGCGCGGGCCGGGCAGCCTCCCGACCAGGCCGAGGATATCGTGCAGGAGATTTTGTTGGCGGTGCATCTGAAGCGGCACACCTGGGACAGCGAAGCCCCCTTCGCCCCGTGGCTGTTTGCGATCGGGCGCAACAAGCTGATCGATGCGCTCCGGCGGCGGGGCCGGCGGGTCTTCGTCAACATCGACGATTTCGCCGAGACGCTGCCGGGCGAGGCACCGCAGGAGACGGCCTCGGCGGCCGAGGTCGCAACGCAGCTCGACACGCTGCCGCAGCGCCAGCGCGACGTGCTGCAGTCGATCGCCGTCGACAGCGCTTCGATCAAGGACACGGCGTCAAAGTTTTCGATGAGCGAAGGTGCGGTGCGGGTCGCGCTGCATCGCGGACTTGCGGCGCTGACTGCCAAACTGCGGGACCACTAGTCATGGATACCGATCAACTCATTCGCTCGCTCGCGGCCGACAACGCCCATCGCGCGCCGCGCGTCGGTGCCGTGCTGACGATGGCGCTGCTGGTGGCGGCGCCGTTCTCGATCCTGATCTTCGCCAGCTTCCTTGGCGTGCGGCCCGACGTGATGACCGCGATGCATAATCCGTTCTTCGACACGAAGTTCGCGGTCACGCTGTCGCTTGCGATTCCCGCGATCATCGTCAGCCTGCATCTGTCGCGGCCCGAAGCCTTGATGCGCGGCTGGGGCTGGCTGCTGCTGCTTCCCGTCGGCCTGCTTGCGGTTGCGATCGGCGGCGAGACCATGATGGCCCCGGCGATGCCGATGACGATGCGGCTGGTGGGCAAGAACTCCCGGGTGTGCATGCTCGCGATCCCCGCGATGTCGCTGCCGCTGCTTGCGGGCGCGCTGTTCGGCCTGCGCCACGGCGCGCCGTCGCATCCTGCACTCGCCGGCGCGCTCGCCGGCCTGCTGTCGGCCGGCCTTGCCGCAACGCTCTACGCCTCGCACTGCACCGACGACTCGCCGCTGTTCGTCGCGACCTGGTACACGATCGCGACGGCACTCGTGACCGCGATCGGCGCCTACGCGGGTTCGAAAGTTTTGCGCTACTAGCGGCGGCGGCCTCACGCCGCCGGCGTCGTGCCCTGCTGCATGCGGTGGAAGCGCAGCACCTGCTGCGCGGTCGATGAGCGCAGGGCCTCGTAGGCATCGCGCAGCGTCAGCATGTCGGTCTTCGAGCCGCCCGAGAGCTTTTCGCGCATCGCGATGATCGCGCGGACGCTCGACCATTGCATGCCCGCGACCTTGGCGAGAACCATCACGCCCTCGTTGCGGCTCTCGATCATCATGTTCTCGGCGGTCTCGACCGCGACGCCCGCGAGTGCTGCGAGCCCCGCATTTGTCTCGTCGAACTTGCCCTGCTCGGCGAAGCTGGTGACCTGAAACTCGTTGAGACGACCGTCCTCGTGCAGCGATCTCACCAGCGCGCGCGCCATTTCGGTCTGCCTGGTCATGGCGGCGGCGCGGACCCGATGGGTCGCTTCCTGGACCACGCTGGACACTTCGTCCGCGAGCTCCGGATGCGCGGTCTCGAGCTTCCTGCGCACGCTCAGGGACGCCTTGGCGATCAGCTTCAGGTAGTGATGGCGCGGCAGGTCGGGCCGCAGGCCGATGCAGGTGGCGAGGTCATCGTCGCGTTCGGCGCGCGTGACGAGGTCGGTAAAACTTCCCTCGGAGAGCTGCGCGCCCGGATTGCTGACGGTCGATTGCACGACGTCTTCGTTGCCGCGCGCCACCAGCACGTCGGTCAGCGCTTCCGACAGCACCCGCCGCAGCGAGATCGCCTTGAGATGCGCCTGGCCCCTGGTGCGCGCGATCTCGATCAGGGTCGCCTCGTCCAGCCGTTCCGATTTCGAGAGCACGGGGCCGGAGACCTCGATCACCTCGTCGAGCGCGAGGGTGCGGATGATCCTGGGCGGCGCGGCCGCGATCGGCGCGAGACGGTTGGCGAGCAGCGCTCTCGCCGAGGTCTCGATCTGCTCGATCAGGCACTGGAACACGTCGTCGAACACCCTGATGTGCTCGTCGGAATAATCCACCGCATTGTTGATGAAGAGATCGGTGACGCGGCGCAGGGCCTCGACCCGGCGCGCGACGGTGCCGTGCGAGAGCGCGGTCTGCAATTCATCAAGCAGGTTCTCGGATGGTTTGTCGGATTTCGATCTCATGGCCCTGTCCTGGAGCGTTCGGTCCGGCTGCGGCTTCTGCGCAGCCAGGAAAAAATGGATTAGTCAGCTCGTTGCAATACGGTTGCGCCCTTGCGCCTTGGCGGAATAAAGCGCGCTGTCGGCGCGTGCGAGAAACGTGTCGGCAGTATCGTTGTCGCGCAGCGTCACGACGCCCGCGGAAATCGTCACCCGCATGCCGGGGGAAAATGCGCTCCAGTCGAGATCGGCGACGATGCCGCGCAGCCGCTCGAGCATGCGCCCAGCTGCGCCGCCGTCGGTGCCCGGCAGCAGCAGCAGAAATTCCTCGCCGCCATAGCGGCCGAAAAAGTCGGCCGGGCGGATATTTGCAAAAATGGTGATGGCGAAGGTGCGCAGCACCTCGTCGCCGACGGGGTGGCCGTGGGCGTCGTTGATGCGCTTGAACCAGTCGAGGTCGATCAGCGCGATGGCGCAAGGTGCGGACGCCTGCTGCGACTTTTCGACCTCTGCATCGAGCAGCCGCATGATGCAGCGGCGGTTGTAGGAGCCGGTGAGCTCGTCGAGCTCGGCGAGCTCCTCGATGCGCTGATAGGCGGCCTTCAGCTCGATGCTGCGCCGGTACAGGACCTTTCGCAGTGTGGCACCGAACAGGCCGAGGAAGGCGCACTGGCCGATCACCAGGACGAAGCACAGCATCGAGGCGGTCCGCTGGAGCTTCGTGGCGACTGGCATGCCGATCGGCAGGTCGGAGGCGAGGAAGACGGCCGCGAGGCAGGTCGTCGCGATCGCCCAGGTGAACATCGCCTGCGCCGAGGTCATGCGCAGCGTGCCGAAGGCGAAGATCAGGAACAGCACGCTGATGAAGGCGATGCCGAGGGTCGGCACCGACACCAGGAAGATGAACTGCAGCGCCATGTGCGCCGAGATCTGGAAGACGGTGAGATAATGGTCGCTGTGTCTGTCGCCGACGCCGGCTTCCGACATCACGACGAAGATGCCGATGATCATCAGGCCGCCGACCCAGAACAGCGACGGAACGTTCATCGGGACGACGCCGTCATGGGCATAGATCAGCAGCACGAAGGCGCCGAGCGAGTAGCTTGCGACCTGGCCGACATACATCTGCCGGCGTTGCCGGACCCGGCGTGCTCGTACCTCGGGCGCAGCCGCGTCGGGCATGAGAACGAGATCCGCGACCTCAGCGGCATTCCTCTCCGGTAAGGTCGTCGCGGCCGTGCTCATTGTCCCGCCAAGGGTGAATGTCGCCCAAAAATCTACGCGGCAAGCCTTTAGGTTTGGTATCCTTCGAAATCGAATCCAAACGGTGCAGCGCGCAACAGGGTGACAGCGGCCGGCGGGGAAATTTGCCGGCGATTAGGCATCGTTGGCGACGGGGTCGAGCCAAAGCAGGGCTTGGTGAGACATACGTCGTGCAGGGCTGCTATGGTTCCATCATGTCGGGCCGTCCGCGCCGGACGGCATTGCGCAGGGAATTCTTCATTACTATGTTACCGTTATCGAGCGAGCCGGCCAACCGCCGCGGGTGGCAAAAGGAAAATTCGCGTATGTGGGGTAGATCACACAGACCCCCGTGTGACTGCGGTAGGCTGAAGAATTTCGCCCCGCCCGTCGAACCGTCCGCCGCGCCGACCCGACCAACTTTGCGAGACGGGCATTGAGCGTGACACAGGCGGCTTCGGACGAGGTCCTCATCGCCAGGATCGCTCAAGGTGACCGGCTCGCCATGCAGGTGCTGTACGGGCGGCACCATGTCAGGGTCTACAGGTTCGGGCTAAGGCTCGTGCGGGACGAGCAGGCGGCGGAAGACCTCATCAGCGAGGTGTTTCTCGACGTCTGGCGTCAAGCCGGCAAGTTCGAGGGTCGATCCGCCGTTTCCACCTGGCTGCTGGCAATCACCCGATTCAAGGCCCTGTCTGCGCTCCGGCGCAGGAAGGACGTTGGGTTGGACGACGAAGCTGCCAACGCGATCGAGGATTCGTCTGACGATCCGGAAATCGCGGTGCAGAAAAAGGATACCAGTGAAGCGTTGCGGGAGTGTCTGACGGGCCTCTCGCCGGACCATCGGGAAATCGTCGATCTCGTCTACTACCACGAGAAATCCGTGGAAGAAGTGGCCGAAATCGTCGGTATTCCGGAGAACACTGTGAAGACGCGCTTGTTCTATGCGCGCAAGAAACTGGCCGAACTGCTGAAGGCAGCCGGCGTTGAGCGAGGCTGGCCATGATGGCATTGAGCAAAAAGATGCTGGAGCAAGAGCCCAGTGAAATTGAACTGCTGCTGCCCTGGCACGCCGCCGGCACGCTGAACACGCGTGACGCTCGCCGCGTCGAGGAAGCGCTGGCGCGTGATCCGGCGCTTGCAAAGCAATATGCCGCGATCCGCGGCGAGTACGAAGAGACCATCCATCTGAACGAGAGCTTGGGGGCTCCGTCGGCGCGGGCGATGCAGAAGCTGTTCGCCGCGATCGACGCCGAGCCGGCGCGGCCGGTCGGTTCGCTGCCGCTCTCGGCGCGCATCGCGACCTTCTTCTCGAGCCTGTCGCCGCGTACGCTGGCCTGGTCGGCGAGCCTGGGTGCCATCGCGCTGCTGCTCCAGGCCGGCATCATCGGCGCCGTGCTGATAAAGACCCAGCCCGCGACCTTCGAGACCGCTTCGCTGTCGGTCGGCGCGCCGATCACGCGTGAGCTTGGAGCTCCACCTGCGCGCGCGCTGGTGCGCTTCACGCCCGAGGCGCGCGTCGCCGACATCACCGCGCTGCTCGACAGCTACCAGGCTTCGATCATCGGCGATGCCAAGGGCGGCATGTTCCGTCTCCAGTTCGACAAGGCGATGGGCCGGGACGAGCTCGCCTCGCTGCTCGGCAGGATGTCGCGCGAGAAGTTCGTCAACCTCGCCGTCGCGGCGCCGTAAGGCGCCGCTGCACCGATGACGCGCAAGTCCGAGAGTAAGTCGCGAGCCGGGGCCTACGCTTCATCGGTCGGAGCTGCACTCCTGCTCGCCGGTCTCGGCGTCGAGGTTGCGCAGGCGCAGGCGATCATGCGCACGCCGACGATCAGCGTCCCCACGCGCACCCCGACCATCTCTCCCAGCATCGCCGCGCGCGTCAGCCCCGGTGTTGGTGCGCGGGCTGTCGGCGTCGGCCCCGGCCCGCGTTCTATCCCTGCTATCCCGCGTACCACCACCACGGCGCGGATGCGACCGACCCCAGTGCTGCCCTATGCGCGCTATTCGCCGAACCTCTATCCGGCCTGCACCGCCCCCTATCGCGACGCCGACGGCGAATGCCTGGCGCAGCCGGGCGCGGGCGGCGATGGCGCGGGAAAATCGGGCAAGAAGAGCGCCGGGAAGGGGCGGGGCAACAGCACGCCGGCCGCCGTCGACTTGCGCACCTTCGCCAACGAATTCGTGGCCGAGATCGACGGCGCGCTGTCGGCGACTGAAGCCGACGAGCTTGCGCGTCGCCACGGCTTGACGCGTGTCTCATCCGAGAATTTCCCGCTGATCGGGGCGACGTTCGGCCTGTTCCGCATCACGGACGGCAGGCCTTCCGAGACGGTGCGGCGTGAGTTCGCCGCCGACGGCAGCGTGCGCTCGCTCCAGCCGAACTTCCGCTACGTGCTCCAGGATCAGAAATCGTCAGTGCCGACCGAGGGCGATCCCGCGCAATACGCGCTGGCCAGGCTTCGCCTGCCGCAGGCGCATACGCTGGCGCACGGTGCCAACGTGACGGTTGCCGTGATCGACTCCGGCATCGACGCCCAACATCCCGAGCTCGCCCACTCCATCGCCGACAACTTTGATGCGCTCGGCAGCGCCGAGGGCCCGCATGTCCATGGCACCGGCATTGCCGGCGCCATCGTGGCGCATGCCAAGCTGATGGGCAGCGCGCCCGAGGCGCGCATCATCGCCATCCGCGCCTTTGGCGGCTCGACGGGTGGAGCCCAGAGCTCGTCCTACATCGTCCTGCGCTCACTGAATTACGCCGCCGAGCACGGCGCGCAGATCGTCAATATGAGCTTTGCCGGTCCGAAGGATGCCGTGATCGAGCGCGCCATCGCGGCGACCGCCGCCCGCGGGCTGGTGCTGATCGCGGCAGCCGGCAATGCCGGCGCGAAATCGCCGCCGCTCTATCCAGCCGCCAATCCCAACGTGATCGCGGTCAGCGCGACCGACCAGCAGGACAAGCTGTTCTCGGCGTCCAACCGCGGCAATTACATCGCGCTGGCCGCGCCCGGCGTCGACATCTTCCTGCCGGCGCCCGACGGCAAGTACCAGATGACCTCGGGGACCTCGTTCTCGGCCGCCTATATCTCCGGCGTCGCCGCGCTGCTGCTCGAGCGCAATTACACGCTCAAGCCGGAGGCGCTGCGCATGACGCTGGCGAAGACCGCGCGCGACCTCGGCTCACCCGGCCGTGATGATCTGTTCGGCGACGGTGAGGCCGACGCGTTTGCCGCAGTGATGGCCGTTCCCGCCGACAGCGCGACGCCTGTTGCGGCTGCGTCCGGTACAACAAAACGTGAAGATGCCGAGAAGCGTCGCGACGAGCCTGGCATCCGCGCGATCGAACAACCTTCGCTGTCGAGCGCAGACGATAAATCCACGATTTCTCAGGCGGATAGGCCGGCGACGCGATAGCGGCTGCGACAACTTTGCGCGCCGTGCGAGGGCCAAGAAATCGAACGCCGCATTGAACGTTCAGCCGGCTGCCACGACCAAATTATGTGGGAGCGGTCATCCCTCCCCATAAGTCATATCAGGCGCGAGCGCCCATCCACCCCAAGCGCCCATATGGCTCGACCCGTCCGGTTGTCCCCCCGGACGGGTCTTTTCTTTTCAGGCGTCTGATTTCTTGAATCGCTCGGCACGATCAGCTTCTGGTTGAGCGAACGTGGCGGCGCCCCTTGTCGGCGTCCGGGAGTCGCCCCGCAGGCCGGTTATGCTTGTGCGAAGCTTGACTCGAAAACACAGCAATTGTCCGCACGACTACGGTGATTGACGACGACCGGCGTGTCGTTGCTGGACAAGTCAAAACTTTTCCACAAAATATTCATGTCGCGTCTAAATTGATTCGTGTGCGTTGCGTCGCGTCCGTATTTTTCTCCCAACGGGCTGGTTTATGACACATCGCCAAGAGGCTGTTCGCGACGTGGCGCGTGGCCGCGACATTGCGGCACGCTGGTGCGCTCTCGCCGAGCAGCGGCTGGAACATCTCTCCGAAATGTTCGAGACCGGACGCTGGCGCCGCTATCACTCCGAGCTCGCATTCCTCGAAAACATCCAGGAAGCCAAGCGCGCCGTCCAGACCTGGCGCGCGCTCGCGACCGGTAGTGACGTGGCCGCGGCGGCCGCGAGTGTCTCGCCCGTATTCGGCTGGTCGCCGGCGACCATGCCCCGCGTGTTTCCGCGCGACCAGCAGGCCCAGACCGTGCAGCCGAAGGCCGTCCACATCGCCGCGGAGACCGCCGTCCCGGTCAGGCTCGCGCCCAAGCCGGAGGTCCTTGCCGAAATCACCGAAGCCCCGCTCGCGCCGCGAGCGACGCCTGCTACGGTGGCATTGTTCACTGCGCCCGCCGCTGTCGCGCCGCTCAAGGCTCCCGCTGCGCGGGCGCCGCTCACCGCACCCGCCGTGAGGTCGCCGGTTGCCGCGCCTGCCGCAATGGCGGCGTTCACCACGCCTGCCGTGAAGGCGGCGTTCGCCGCACCTGCCGTGAAGGCGCCGCCCGCCACACCTGCTGTAATGGCAACGCTTCTGCCGCAGTTCGCCCCGCCCGCCGCCGAAATTGTCGCCGCTCCCGAGCGCGTCGTCGAATTCACCTTCAGCCTCGACGGCCTGCAAGCGAAGTACCCGCTGCTGAGGAACGCGTTCTAGCGTTTGGGCTCCGGGATGAGGGCGGCAGCTACCGCCGCACCGCATTGCCGCCGACCACCAGCTGCGCAAAGCGCTGTGCGCCGTCGGCCGACAGATCCGACGTCACTGCACGGGCGTGATCGAGCCCAACCACGGCGCCGCGCGGGGTTTCCGAGATCATGTTGTTGTTGACGAGCGCGGTGCCTGCGCCGGACACCACGGAGACGCCGACGCCGGCCAGCGCCTTGCGGATCACATTGCCCGTGATCGCGACGTCGCGCAGATATTTGCCCCAGCCGGCGACGATGCCATAGGACGGCGCGTTCTCGATCACATTGCCGGTCACGGAGCTGTCAGCCTCGATGTAGATGCCCACACCGGCATCGTCGTCGGGGGCGGTGCCGATCGGCCGCTTCGGGATCAGATTGCGGATGATGTTGCCCTGGACCACCGCGATGCGGCCGCCTTCGTTGAAATTGCAGACCGAGACGCCGACGGCGGCACCATCGACCGTGTTGTTGGCGATCATCGCGGCCTCGAACGCGAACTCCGAATAGAGCGCGACCTCGCGCACGTCGCTGACGCTGTTGCCTGATATGTGGATGTTCGACGCCGAATTGCCGCGCACCGCCGAGTAATCGCAGTTCCTGATGCGATTGCCGCGCACGATCACGTTGCCGGCGCGAAACGCGTTGATGGCGTTGCCGTACTGGCCCGAGCCGCCGGGGCCGGCCTTGATGTCCTCGATGCGGTTGTCAGTGACCAGCGTGCCGTCGTCGCCGATTGCGGTGCGCAGGATCTCGATGCCGTTGTCGTTGGTGCCGATGATGGTGTTGCGGGACACGCTGAGGCCCTTGGCGTCGAACGAGACGACTGCCGTCACCGCGATGTTGGTGAAGATGTTGCCCGAGATGTCGCCGGACACCTGCTCGAGCCAGATGCCGCTGCCGCCGGAGCCGGTGATCTCGCAATCGGTGATGCGGACGTCACGCCCGCCGAGGACATGGATCAGTCCGCGCCGCGTCGGCAGCGGGATGCCGCCGCCGTCGAAGATGAGGCCGGTCAGGCCGATCGAGTCCGACCCGTCGCTCTGGATCGCTGCGGCCCCGCCGGTGAAGATGATTTTTGTCGCGCCGCGCACGCCGATCAGCTGGGCGCCATTCGGCAACCGCAGCAATCCGCTGCGGTAGATGCCGGGTGGCAGCGCCAGCGGCATCTGTGCCCGCGCAGCGTCGTCGATGGCGCGCTGGAGCACGCGGGTCTGGTCCTCGCTGCTGCCGGGCCGCACGCCGTATTGCGTGGCATCGCGGCCGAGCAGGGACGTCAGCGGCGCCGCGCGCGCGGCGTCGGCCGGCATGGCGAGGGCGCCCGCGATGCCTGCGGTCGAAGCTCCGATGAGATGACGGCGATTGAGGTCCATGACGCATCCTTCGGCGGACGCGGGAGGTCCGCGACCGACTAGGTAGCGCAGGGTGGCTGGGGCGGTGAGGATTGTTCGCGGTAGGGTTAAATGTTTACCGCAAAGACGGTGCCGTAGGGTGGGCAAAGCGACTTGTCCGCCGTAGCTCGAAGAGCGAAGGCGGAAGCGTGCCCACCATTGTTACACGAATGCGGATGTATGGTGGGCACGGCGCGACGCGCCTTTGCCACCCTACGAAATCTGAGTGTTCCGCTGCTTCCTTGCCAGCCCCACCAGCTCCATCAGCATCGCTTCCCCCGCGTCCACCAGCTCCTCCAGCGTAATCCGGGCTGCGCCCTTGCGCCGCACCGCGCCGCTGCGGGCGAGCAGGGGAATGTGGATGAACGCCGCAAGCTGCGGTCCGCCCGCCCTCACATTCTCGATCGCGCGCCAGCTGAGATAGTTGCAGAGATAGGCGCCGGCATCGCGCGAGGCGCGCGCGTCGATGCCGGTGAGGCGCGCGGCGCGCAGCAGTCTTGCCGTGTGCGGACCGAACGTCATCGCGTCCGCATGGCCGGCGATCCCGCGCTTGCTGGAGCGGGTGTTGGCGGCATCGGGCCAGAGCATGGTGACGGCATTGCGTGCGCGGGTCTCGATGCGGAGGTAAGGCGTACGCGAGGCGAGGCCGAACATCAGCAGCGCGTCGGGCTGTTCCTTCGCGAGCACATCAGGCAATTGCCGGTCGACCGCGGCATAGGTGACCGGGAAGATGTGGCTCGCGAGCGCGACATCGTCGAGCGCCGGACGGCGCAATTGCGCCAGCCGCGCCACCAGTGGCTGGGTCGGGTTATAGGGCGCGCCGGGAAACGGTCCGAAGCCGGTGAGGAGAATGCGGAGCTTTTCGCTCATTGCAGCAACTCCAGAATCTGCTCGGCGGCGAGTGCCGGCGTGAGATGGCCTTCGGCCACCTCAGCCTCGATCTTCCTGACCTTGGTCCGCACCGACGCCTCGCTGCGCAGCCGCGCCAGCATGCGCTGCTCCAGCATCGACCACATCCATTTCACCTGCTGCTCGCGCCGCCGTGCGGCGAAATCACCGGACGCGTTCATCGCCTTGCGGTGATCCAGAACCTTCTGCCAGAGTTTTGCGATCCCGTCGCCGGTCAGCGCCGAATAGGTCTCGACCGGCGGGTGCCAATGCTCGGATCGCGGCGCCAAAATATGCAGCGCGCCGCGATAGTCGGCGGCGGTGATGTTGGCGCGCTTGAGATTGTCGCCGTCAGCCTTGTTGATCGCGATCATGTCGGCGAGCTCGACCAGGCCCTTCTTAATGCCTTGCAGCTCGTCGCCGCCGCCCGGCAGCATCAGCGCGAGGAAGAAGTCGGTCATGTCACAAACTGCGGTCTCGGACTGGCCGATGCCGACGGTCTCGACCAGCACGACGTCGAAGCCGGCGGCCTCGCACAACAGCATGGCCTCGCGCGTCTTGGCGGCGACGCCGCCGAGCGTGCCTGACGATGGCGAGGGACGGATGAAGGCGTCATTGGAGGCCGACAGCCGCGCCATCCGCGTCTTGTCGCCGAGGATCGAGCCGCCGCTGCGCGCCGAGGACGGATCGACCGCGAGTACCGCGACCTTGTTTCCCTGCTCGATGAGATACGTCCCGAGCACGTCGATGGTGGTGGACTTGCCGACGCCGGGCGAGCCGGTGATGCCGACGCGAACCGCCTTGCCGGTGTCGGGCAGCAGCATCTGCACCAGCTCGCGCGCCAGCGCCTGATGGTCGCCGCGCCGGCTTTCCACCAGCGTGATCGCGCGGGCGAGGGCTGCGCGACTGCCGGAGCGCAAGTCGCGGGCGAGGGTTTTGATGTCCAGCGAGGCCTTCTTCTCAGTCATGCCCTGCTTTACAACGCCCCGGCGGGGCAGGCGAGGGCCGCTCGCCCGATATCACCGAGTCGTTGCCGCCGCTGTCTGCACCGGCTTCACCTTGCGCCAGACCCACACCAGCACCGGCCAGAGCAGCGCGCCGATCGCCATGGCGGCGAGGATCGCCGCGACGGGCCGCTCGAAGAACGGCAGGATGCTGCCGTCCGACTTGATCAGCGAGGTCACGAAAGCCTGCTCGACCATGGTGCCCATGACGATGCCGAGCACCATCGCGGCCACCGGATAGCCGTTCGCCTCCATGACATAGCCGATGATGCCGAAGGCGGCGACGGTGACGACGCCGAACATGTTGTTGCCGATCGCGAATGAGCCGACCGCACAGCACAGCATGATGATCGGCATGATGGCGGAGCGCGGTGCCAGCAGGATGTAGGCGGCGATCCGGATCATGGCGATGCCGAGCGGGATCATCAGGATGTTCGCGATGATGAACATCAGATAGATCGCGTACATGCTCGACGCCTTCTCGGTGAACAGCGTCGGGCCGGGATTGAGGCCCTTCATGTAGAGCACGCCGATCGCGATCGCGGCGATGGTGTCGCCGGGGATGCCGAACAGCAGCGAGGGCACCCAGCCCGAGGCGATGCTGGCATTGTTGCTCGCGCCGGCCTCGACCAGGCCCTCGACGTGGCCGGTGCCGAATTTCTCCGGCTCCTTGGAGAAGCGTTTCGACATCGCATAGGAGACCCAGGCGGCCATGTCGGCGCCGGCGCCGGGCAGCACGCCGATGATGATGCCGATGATGTTTCCACGCGTCATCTGCCAGTGATATTTCTTGGTCAGCTTCCACTGGCCGGCCATGATGCTTCCGAATTTTCGCCGCGGCAGCGGCGGCGGCTCGGGCGTCAGCATCGCGCGCATCACCTGCGCCACCGCGAACACGCCGACCAGCGCCGGGATCGGCTCGATGCCGCCGAACAAATCGGTGATGCCGAAGGTGAAGCGCGGCACGCCGCCCGGATTCTCGATACCGATGCAGGACACCAGCAAGCCGAGGAACATGCCCGCGATCGCCTTCACCGGCGAGGAGCGCGCAACCAAAGTGGCGCACATCAGGCCGAGCAGCGCCAGCCAGAAATATTCGAAGGTCGAGAACGAGAGCGCGATCTCGGCGAGCGGCGGCGCCAGGATCATCAGCGACAGCACACCGGCAATGCCGCCGACGGCGGAGAACCAGACGCCGGCCCCCAGCGCCAGCTCAGCCTGGCCCTTGCGCGTCATGGCGTAGGCCTCGTCGGCATAGGCTGCCGAGGCGGGGGTGCCGGGAATGCGCAGCAGCGCGCCGGGGATGTCGCCCGAGAAGATCGCCATCGAGGAGGCTGCGACAATGGTTGCGATCGCCGCGATCGGCGAGAGGTAGAAGGTGACGGGGACGAGCAGGGCGGTCGCCATCGTCGCCGACAGGCCCGGCAGCGAACCGATGACGAGGCCGTACACGGAGGCTGCGAACATCGCGATGATGACCTCCCAGGTGGAGATCAGCGCGAATGCTTCAATGAGGGTCTTGAGCATGGGATCACCAGGGCGTCGGCAACAGGCCAGCGGGGAGCGGCACGCGCAGCAGCTTGCCGAAGATGAGGTGGATGGCGAACGGCGACAGCGCCGCGAGCGGCAGTGCCAGCTTCCACTTCGCCCCGAGCGCGGTCGAGGTGACGTAGACCATGATCGCCGCGGTGATGATGAAGCCGAGCCGGTCGGCGGCGGCGACGTAGAACAGCAGCAGCGCCGGCGGCAGCAGGGCGCGCAGGCCGTAGAGCTTGCCCTGCGGCGGCGGTGCGGCCGCCACCTGGCCGTCCTCGAGCGGGACCAGCTCTTCCTCCTCCTCGAAGGAATGGCCGATGCCGAACACGATCGCGAGCCCGCACAGCGCGAGCCCGATGCCGATCACGAGCGGAAATACGTTGGGGCCGACCGGCTGCCCCGGCACCGGCGGCAGGATCCAGCCGCCATAGGCAGCCGCCGCGCCGAGCACGACGAGAAACGATCCCGTGACGGAGTCGGGAAGACGCATGTGAGAATCCTATGCGAGGTATTCTCCCTCTCCCCGCGCGCGGGGAGAGGGTTGGGGTGAGGGGGGCTCTCCGCGGGGGAGGTGAGAATTGGACTCGTAGAGAGTCCCCCTCACCCGAAACCCGCGCTTCGCGCGAATTCCGGCCTCTCCCCGCAAGCGGGGGGAGGCGATCAGAGCATCGCAGGTCCGGATCACGCCTTGCTCAGGCCGGCGGCCTTCATCGCCTCGCCCATCTGGGCGTCGCCCTTGTCCATGAAGCTTGCGAACTGACCGGCATCGCCCCACACCGTACCGAAGCCGCGGTTGCTCATGAAGTCCTTGAACTCGGCGGAGTCGTAGACCTTCTTCAGCGCTGCGGTGAGCTTCGTTGCGATCTCCGGCGGCAGGTTCTTCGGTGCGCCGATGCCGCGCCAGGCGCCGGTTGCGTAGTCGATGCCCATCGCCTCCTTCAGCGTCGGCACGTCCTTGAAGATCGGGTTGCGCGCCGGCGCCATGATGGCAAGGCTCCTTGCCTTGCCCGCCTCGATGATGGCGCGCGCCTCCGGCACCGAGCACGTCGTGAGGTCGAGGCCGCCGGCGGCGAGATCCTGCATCGCGGGCGCAGCGCCATTCGACGGCACCCAGGCGACCTGGTTGGCGGGCAGGCCCATCGCCTGCATCCAGCCGACCAGCGCGAGATGCCAGATGCCGCCCTGACCGGTGCCCGACGCCTTGAACTTGCCGGGAGGCGCCGCCTTGATGGCTTCGGCGAGCTCCTTGACGGTCTTGTAGGGCGAGGAGGAGGAGACCTGGATGCCGGGCGGGTCCTCGTTCATCAGCGCCAGCGGCGTGTAGCTCTTCGGCGTCAGCTCGGTGAGGCCCTGCCAGTGCATCATCGAGATTTCGACGGTGAGCATGCCGATCGTGTAGCCGTCCGGCTGCGCGGTCGCGATCGCGCTATGGCCGACCACGCCTGAACCGCCGGTGCGGTTGACGACGTTGAAGGGCTGGCCGAGATCCTTTTCCAGGAGGGCTGCGACAATGCGCGCAGTCGCGTCGGTGCCGCCACCGGCGCTCCAGGGCACGATCACGGTGACCGGCCGGGCCGGATACGCCTGTGCGCGTGCGGGTGTGAGACCGAATGCGGCGGATGCGGCAATCGCGGCGGAAGAGGCCGCAAAAGTGCGGCGCGAAATCTTGGACATCAATGCCTCCCAGCGGCGCCCGTGACACCGGGCGCTCTTGTCAATGAAGGCATTCTAGTCGGCTTTGCGGCGCCGCGGCAAGGTAGCGCTACCACAGCGTTGTGAGCAATGTGTCGCTGCTCAAAACATCATCACTGCGGCTCCGCCGCGTCGCCCTTCGGTCGCGCACCGCCGAAGATACGCATGCCTTCCGCCGTGAGATAGGTCTTCAGCGTTTCCCACGTCACGAAGGCGACATATTCGCCCTCGGCGTAGGGGCCGACCGCGTAAGGCGGATAGTGGAAGGTGAGCCCGGAACTCTTGCCCGTTTCGGTTGACGGCGCGAGCGTCACCGCGCCGATCTTGAGCAGGCTCGGCTCGACGCTCTTGAACCACTCGTCGGTCGCGGTCTCGCTGGTGTCGCGCTTCTTCTTCTCGACTCTCAGCGAAGCGATCACGGCCTTCACCATCGCCTTCATAGTTGCCCCGTTGTCGGTGGTCTCGGTGAAGAACGGGCGGATCGAGATGCGCTTGCCCTCGCTCTTGTCCCACAGGATCGTGTTCACGTCCGAGTTGGGATGGGCGCCATGAGTGTCCATGTAGTCGTTGCGCAGGACGCTGACATAGCGATCTGCAACAACGGAGCGGATCGCATATTTGCGCTCGAAATCCCAGCCGCCGTCCTTGAAGAACTGCGGATCTTCCTTGCGCGAGGCGGCGGCCTCGGCCGCGTTCTTGTCGAGCCACTTCCTGCCTTCGGCCAGGCAATCCGCCGCGAGCGCCGCATCCGCCTTGATCCTGTCGTCGAGGAAGACGCGGGCGTCGATGCTCTTGGTCTTGATGATGGCGTCGGGCTTGGGGTCCGCGGCGAGGGCGGAGATCACGCACGTTGCGCTAAGCGCCATGGCGACGCTCAAACCGATCATGAACTTCAATGGGAGTGCTCCTTACGTGAGCGTCAGAATATTTCGAGGATGTGGTCTGCGATCTGCTGCGCAGAGTGGGGGGAGGCGGAGCGCCGGACAGTCGCCTGCGCCTGCAAGCCGGTCGCATCCTCGATGATCTGCTCGACGTCGATCAGGTTGAGCAGCGAGAAAGAGGCCTCCGGTTCGACCTCGACCAGGACATCGATGTCGCTGTGCGGGTGATAATCGTCGCCGTCCCGCGTGCCGAGGATGGCGAGCTTCGAGACGCCCTTGGCTTTGATGGCATCAGCGTTCTGGCGTATCGCAGCGATGACCTCATCACGTGTCATGGAGACAATCCGGCCGGTGATACGGCCAGCGTACCATCTACTCCGCCGCCTCGCTATGCCCGAGCCGGGCATTCAGCTTGCGGATCAGCTCCTCGGCGGCTTCCGCGATCACCGTGCCCGGCGGGAAGATGGCTTCGGCGCCGGCCGCATAGAGCGCGTCGTAATCCTGCGGCGGCACCACGCCGCCGATGATGATCATGATGTCGTCGCGGCCCTGTTTCTTCAGCGCGGCCTTGAGTTCAGGCACTGCGGTGAGATGGGCGGCGGCGAGCGAGGAGACGCCGAGGATGTGCACGTCGTTCTCGACCGCCTGCCGCGCAGCTTCATCGGCAGTTGCAAACAGCGGCCCGATGTCGACGTCGAAGCCGATGTCGGCGAAGGCCGAGGCAATCACCTTCTGGCCGCGGTCGTGGCCATCCTGGCCGATCTTGGCGACCAGGATGCGCGGCCGGCGGCCTTCCGCCTCCTCGAAGGCGTCGATCAGCGCCTGAACCTTCTCGACCTGGTTACCCATGCTGGACGCCTCCCGCTTGTAGACGCCGGTGATGGACCTGATCTCGGCGCGGTGCCGGCCGAACACCTTTTCCATCGCGTCCGAGATTTCGCCGACGGTCGCCTTCGCCCGTGCTGCGTCGATCGCGAGCGCGAGCAGATTGCCGTTGCCTTCGCCGGCCGAGCGCGTCAGCGCGGCAAGCGCCGCGTCGACGTCGGTCTGGTTGCGCTCGGATTTCAGCCGCGTCAGCTTGTCGATCTGGAGGCGGCGGACATTGGTGTTGTCGACCTTGAGGATGTCGATGGGAGCCTCATCCGTCGGCTTGTACTTGTTGACGCCGATCACCGCCTGCTTGCCGGCATCGATCCGGGCTTGCGTCTTGGCCGAGGCCTCCTCGATGCGCAGCTTGGGCACGCCGGCCTCGATCGCCTTGGCCATGCCGCCGAGCTCCTCGACCTCCTGGATGTGGCTCCAGGCCTTCGCCGCGAGGTCGCGCGTCAGCCGCTCGACATAATACGAGCCGCCCCAGGGATCGATGATGCGGGTGGTGCCGCTCTCCTGCTGCAGGAACAGCTGGGTGTTGCGGGCGATGCGGGCCGAGAAGTCGGTCGGCAGCGCTAAGGCCTCGTCGAGCGCGTTGGTGTGCAGCGACTGGGTGTGGCCCTGGGTGGCCGCCATCGCCTCCACCGTCGTGCGCATCACATTGTTGAACACGTCCTGTGCGGTCAAAGACCAGCCCGAAGTCTGGCAATGCGTGCGCAGCGACAGCGAGCGCGGGTCTTTCGGGTTAAAGGGCTTCAGCAGCTTCGCCCAGAGCAGGCGCGCGGCGCGCATCTTGGCGACTTCCATGAAGAAGTTCATGCCGATCGCCCAGAAGAACGACAGGCGCGGCGCGAAGCGGTCGACGTCGAGGCCCGCGGCAAGACCGGCGCGCAGATATTCGACGCCGTCGGCGAGCGTATAGGCGAGCTCGAGGTCCTGCGTCGCGCCGGCCTCCTGCATGTGATAGCCGGAGATCGAGATCGAATTGTATTTCGGCATCTTCGTGGAGGTATAGGCGAAGATGTCCGAAATGATCCGCATCGAGGGCGCGGGCGGATAGATATAGGTGTTGCGCACCATGAACTCTTTCAGAATGTCGTTCTGAATGGTGCCCGAGAGCTTTTCCGGCGGCACGCCCTGTTCGCCGGCGGCGGCGACATAGAGCGCGAGGATCGGCAGCACCGCGCCGTTCATGGTCATCGACACGCTCATCTGGTCGAGCGGAATGCCTGCGAACAGCGTGCGCATGTCGTAGATGGAATCGATGGCAACACCGGCCATGCCGACGTCGCCGCCGACGCGCGGATGGTCGCTGTCATAGCCGCGATGGGTGGCGAGGTCGAAGGCGACCGAGAGGCCCTTCTGTCCGGCCGCGAGGTTGCGGCGGTAGAATGCGTTGGAATCCTCCGCCGTGGAGAAGCCGGCATATTGCCGGACGGTCCAGGGCTGATTGACATACATGGTCGGGTAGGGGCCGCGCAGGTACGGCGCGATGCCCGGATAGGTCTCGAGGAAATCGAGCCCGGCGAGATCGGCCTCGCCATAGGCGGGCTTCACCAGAATGCCCTCGGGCGTCAGCCACGGCTCGGCGCTGCCTGACGGCGCGGCGGTAGCGATGCGCTCGAAGGCGACGTCGGCGAAATCAGGAATGCGGCTCATGGTTTCAACCATATCATTAGACGCTCAATCATGATCCGGATGCTGATGGCTGACGATGGTCGCCATCTTCTCCGGTCCGTAATTCTGTTGCGTGGTCTGGCTCGGCAAATTGGAGATTCCGACCACCCAGCCGAGCCGGGATTCGGATCCGTATTGGCGCGTCGGCACCAGCTGGTCGGGGCGGTCAAAGGCGCCGGTCATGATCTCGATCCGGTCGCCGTCGATGCGGCCAAAGCTCAGCGGCGTGCCGCAGGCGGCGCAATAGCCGCGATCAGCGATCGAGGAGGAGCGGAAGAACGCCGGCTGCCCCTTGCTCCAGGCGAAGTCCGTCCGGTTGATGTCGGCGAAGGACGCGAACGGCGCGCCGCTCGCCTTCTGGCACATACGGCAATGGCAGATCGAAACCCTGTTGGGGGTTGCCGAAATCGCAAAGCGCACCGCGCCGCATTGGCAACCGCCGGTGAAAACTGGTTTGCCCGCCTCGCTCATGCCTGCTCCATCCGTCGGTAGGCGTCTTGCAGTGTCGCAAGCGCATCGCCTCCGGCGAAGACAAAACCCGTGACGCCGGCCGCACGGAGTGCCGCCTCGGCATCGGTCGGACGGCCTGCCAGATAGATATGTCGCGCGCCCGCCGTTTGCAGGGCCTTCGCCGCGGCGTCGGCGTGTTCCGGATAGACCTTGTCGCTGGAACAAAGACAGGCGAGCTCGGCGCCGGAGGCCTTGAATGCGGCGGCCAATTTGGCCGGATCGGCAAAGCCCTCGCTGTCGACGGCCTGGATGCCGCCGGCCTCGAACAAGCTCTTGGCAAAGGTCGCCCGCGCCGTGAAATCGGCGGGCGTGCCGAGATTGGCCAGAAACACCTTTGGCCGCGCACCGCGCGCCTTCAGCGCCGCATCGGATTTGTCGCGCAACGCCTCGAACGGTTCCGCCAGCCGGATCGGCGGCAGCGCATCGAACTTGTATTTCTGCTCGCCGTAGGGAGCGAGCTTGACCGGCGTCGCCGTCAGCACCGCCGTCTCGCGCTCATGCAGGTTGGGAAACTCGCTGGCGCCTGTCAGCACGTCGCGGCGCTTTGCGATGTTGGCGTCGCGGGCCTTTCGCGCGGCCGCGACCTTGCTTTGGAACAGGCCTTGCTGAAGCGCGGCGAAGGCGCCGCCGGCTTTCTCGCTGTCCTGGAACAGCGCCCAGGCGGCGTCGCAAAGCTGCGCCGTCAATGTCTCGATGCCGCCCGCGCCGGCGGCGGGATCGCTGACCTTGGCGAGGTTGCTTTCTTCCAGAAGCAGGGCTTGCGTATTGCGCGCCACGCGCCGCGCGAATGGATCAGGTAGCCCGAGCGCCAGCGTATGCGGCAGCACGGTGATCGCATTGGCGCCGGCGAGCCCGGCCGCGAATGTCGCGATGGTCGCGCGCAGCATGTTCACGTAAGGGTCACGCTGGGTCAGCATGCGCCAGGCCGTATCGGCGGCAATGAACAGCGGCTTCGGCGTCAGCCCGCACGCCGTCTCGATGCGCGCCCACAGCAGCCGCAGTGCGCGGAATTTTGCCATGGTCAAAAACTGGTCGGCATCCGCAGAGAGCCGCGCATAGATCATGTCCTGCGCCTGCTCCAGTGGAACGCCGGCGCCCTCGATCGCGCGCAGATAGGCGACGCCGCAGGCCAGCACGAACGCGAGCTCCTGCACCTCGGAGCCGCCGGCATCGTGGATCACGCGCCCGTCGGCGGACGCGAACGGTCCCTTGAAGCCGAGCGCGGCGAGCCCCTTGATGGCGCCAGTGACGGCCGGAACGATCTCGTCCCATGTGTAGGGGCTGTGACCCCACACCGCGCCGGCCGCAAGCGGATCGAGCCCGAAGCGGATGTTGCAGGCGGCGGGATCGAGGCCGTTGCTCTTCACATATTCCGCGACATGGATCGCCGCCATCCGCGATTGCGGACCGATCTGGAGCTCGATGCCGATGCCGGCATCGAGATGAATATCCTTGAAAACCTTGGCGACCGCATCGGCCGAAGGTTCCAGCCCGAACCCGTGAGCGCCACTGCCGCCGGCGAACACCAGCGCGAGCCCCGTCGCGCCATTTTCGAGATCGGTCAGCGCCTGCGCATTCGCGAGCGCCGCATCGGGATGGTCGATCCGCTGCATGATCTGCCACGGCGCGGCGGCAGGCCGTCCCACCACGGGCGCAACGCCCCGGGCGCGCGGATAGAGAGGGTCGATCTTGAGGCCGTCATAAGTCTTGCCGACCAGCTTCTCGAACGGCGCGCCCTTCAGCACGCCGTCGACCAGCTTGCGCCAGTCGTTGACCGTGGCCTTGGGGAAATCCGCCGCCAGCGGCAGGTCGTCAGTCACGGAGGTCATACGGCCAAGGGCTCCCAAAAATCTTGTTGTTCGCGGGCGAAATTGCCACGGCCGGCCGTCGCTGCAAACGGTTGTTTTTGGTTAACCGGTATCCGGAAGCCGCTCAATGCCTTGCGTCGAGGCGCTGGCAAGCCCGTCACGCACACGAATGCCTGAGATCACGCGGTCGGGCGCGATTTCGGCCAGCGGCACCAGCACGAAGGCGCGCTCGAACAAGCGCGGATGCGGCAAGGTCAGGTCGGGTTTCTGCAAGCTGACATCGTCATAGGCGATCATGTCGAGATCGAGCGTGCGCGGGCCCCATTGCCTCTCCTTGTTCCGTGTGCGGCCGAATTTCTGCTCGACCTTATGCATCACGAACAAGAGCGCATGCGGATCGAGGCTGGTTTCGATCTCGACGCAGGCATTGATGAAGGGATCCTGGTCCTCGTCACCCCAGGGCGGCGTCGCATAGTCCGAGGAGCGCGCGATCAGCGCAGCTTGCGCCATGCCGCAGATGTGCGAGATCGCCTTCCGGAACGTCGCGCGGACATCGCCGACATTGCCGCCGAGTGCGATCAGCACGCTCGCCATCTTACGGATGCCGCGAGCGCGTCAGCATGATGCCGACGTCGTCGAAGATTGCGGCGATCGGCGCATGCGGCTTGTGCACGGTGATCTTCACGGCGCGGATGCGCGGGAAGTGCGACAGGATGGCATCGGCGACCGCGCCGGCCGCTCGCTCCAGCAGCTTGTAATTTGTATTCTTGAACGCCGCCGTCGTGGTCGCCACGACTTCGGCGTAGGACACGGTGTCGGCGAGCCGGTCGCTACGCGACGGCTCCGACAAATCGGTATAGAGCTCGAGATCGATGACGAAGCGCTGGCCGACTTCGGTCTCGTGATCCATCACGCCGTGGCGGGCGTGGATCGACAGGCCGGTGACGAAGATCGTATCGGTCATTGCTTGCTCTCGATTGCATTCGCGACCCGCAGGGCCTGCAAGGTCTCGGCGACGTCATGGGTGCGGATGATCTTGGCGCCGTGCTGTGCGGCGATCAGATGCGCGGCGATCGAGCCGGCGAGCCGTTCCTTCGGCTCCGAGGGCGACACCGAGGCGATGAAGCGCTTGCGCGAAGCGCCGACCAGGATCGGCAGGCCGAACGTGTCGAATTCGCGCAGCCGCGCCAGCGCGGTCATGCTCTGCTCGGCCGTCTTGCCGAAGCCGATGCCGGGATCGAGCACAATCTTGTCGCGCGCGATGCCGGCCTTGGCGGCGATATCGAGCGAGCGCAGGAAGAACGCTTTCATGTCCGCGACGATGTCGATGGCGGAATCGACGGCCTCGCGGTTGTGCATGACGATGACGGGGACGCCGCGCGCGGCGATAAGCTGTGCCATGCCAGTGTCGCGCTGCAGGCCCCAGACGTCGTTGGCGATCGCAGCGCCCTGGTCGAGCGCAAAGGCCACCACCTCAGCCTTCATGCTGTCGATCGACACGGGAACGCCCAACGCCACCACGCCTGACAGCACCGGCTTCAGCCGGGCCAGCTCGTCCGCCGCCGTCACCGGCCGGGCGCCCGTGTAGGGCCGGGTGGACTCGGCACCGATGTCGATGATGTCGACGCCGGCCTCGATCATCGCCCGCACCCGCGCAAGCGCCAGCTCGGGCGCGATGAACTCACCGCCATCGGAGAAGGAATCCGGGGTGACGTTGAGCACGCCCATCACTGCCGGAATCGGCCGCTCCAGCAGCGTCCGCAGCACGTCGGGCCCGGCCGAGCCGGCCGGCGGGACGGATGGGGAGGGCGAGGCATTCATGCGGCCCGCTTTAGCGGTCGGGGAGGGGGGATTCAAGGTGGGATTGGGGGCGAATGTCGATGTGTTCGCGGAGCATCGATCGCCTCCGCTGTCATCGCCCGCGAAAGCGGGCAATCCAGTATTCCGAGGCCGTGCGGTGATATGGAGGAGCCGCTGCGTACTGGATACCCCGCCTTCGCGGGGTATGACACCGAGAGCTAACGCGGCAGGTCGTATGCCGAGGGAGATGCCCTAATACGTAATCTTCGGCGGCAGCTTCTTCGCCTTGGCGATGATGTCGCCGACCGATTTTTCCGAGGGCAGGATGCGGACGAGCTTCTTCTTCACGTTGGCTTCCCGCATGCTCTGGGCCAGCCGTGCCGGATTCCGATAGGCGAGCTCGCGCACGGTGGTGACGCCGGCGGCGCGGACGAGGCCGACCTTGGCCCGGCCCATCCCGGGAATGCGCATGTAGTCGGAGACGTTGGCCCATTCCAGCAACTGCTGCTCGCTGATGCCGGTCTTGGCGGCGAGCGCCTTGCGACCCTTCACGGTCGAGGCCGCCTCGAGCAGCGCGTCGGTCGTGCGGATTCCTTGCGCCTTCAATTTGTTGGCGGCAAAGGCTGGCAGGCCCTCAATCTCGGAGATCGGATATGTCATGATACTCGATATGAAAAGCGTCGCTCAGGCGAACTGGCTGAGGCCCGGCGTCCCCGCGATGATCTTGCCCATCTGATCCGCTCCGATTTTGTCTCGGCCGTAGCGGAAAAGTTCACGGGCAACGTTCTGAATCTCGGACATGCCAAGTCCCAGGCCCATCAGGCGCGTGCCGACGGCCATCAGGCCGCCGCCCATCAGCCGCGACAGTCCGCCGCCGCTCCTGGACGCTTCTATCGCCGCTTCTGCACCGGGAATCTGATCGATCAGCGCTTCGACGTTCTCGGAAGGACCTTCGCTGCGGAGGAAGCCCAGGATAATGCCGACGGTCTTTTCAGCCACAGCACCATCTATGCTGGCGTTCGACGCCAGCCGCCCGATCAGCTCGTCCATAAGGCCCGCCCCTCAGCCGGTTTGCATGCCCGAGTATTGCTTCCGAAATGATCTTGATCCGGAGCGATGTGAAATACAAGCGATGAACGTACGCAAGGTTCCGATTCACTCTCGAAGGCGCGAAAAGTGTTGCAACGATGCAAGAGCGGAGATGGATTCAGCGAAAAATTGCCGCGGTGCGAACGCGTCATTCCTACTTTCGGCTGATGTCGGCGGTATGTTTCCGACAATGTCGCATGCTCGGGGCGCGTTGAACGGTTTTAATCCGCACGCGACATGCGTTAAACTACGGAGCAGGTGCATTCGAGTTTCAATAGGCGAAACACGGCAGAGAGATCAGAGAGAAGCATGACCGCACAGGACAGCAAGCTCGGCGACACCGACGACAAGATCTTCGTCGGCAAGGGAGACGAGCAGGCATGGCTGACGCTGGCGCTTGCCAATCGCCACGGCCTCGTCACGGGTGCAACCGGGACCGGTAAGACGGTATCGCTGCAAGTCATGGCGGAAGGATTTGCGCGCGCCGGCGTTCCGGTCTTCGCATCCGACATCAAAGGCGACCTCTCCGGCATCTCCGAGGTCGGCGAGGCCAGGGATTTCATTGTCAAGCGTGCCACCGAGATGGGGCTGACGTTCCAGCCCGACCAGTTCTCGACAGTGTTCTGGGACGTGTTCGGCGAACAGGGCCATCCGGTGCGGGCGACCGTCACGGAGATGGGGCCGCTTCTGCTTGCGCGCATGCTCGACCTGAACGACGTGCAGGAAGGCGTGCTCAACGTCGCCTTCCGCGTCGCCGACGACAACGGGCTGACCCTCATCGACATGAAGGATCTGCGCGCGCTGCTCGATGCCATCGTGCCGGATGCCGGCAAGAAGGGGGCGGACGCCGAGGAAGGCCCGCTTGCCGACATCAAGAAGGAGGCTCAGGGTTTTGGCAACGTCACCAAGGCCACCGTCGGCACCATCCAGCGCCAGCTTCTGGTGCTGGAAAACCAGGGCGGCACCAAATTCTTCGGCGAGCCGGCGCTGACGCTGAAGGACTTCCTGAAGACCGACCGCGACGGCCGCGGCATGGTCAACATCCTTGTTGCCGACAAGCTGCTGCAGAGTCCACGGCTTTACGCGACATTCCTGCTGTGGATGCTGTCAGAATTGTTCGAGGAGCTGCCCGAGGCCGGCGACCTGCCGAAGCCGAAGCTGGTGTTCTTCTTCGACGAGGCACATCTGTTGTTCAACGACGCGCCGAAGGCGCTGATGGACAAGATCGAGCAGGTGGTGCGTTTGATCCGATCCAAGGGCGTCGGCGTCTATTTCGTGACGCAAAACCCCGTCGACGTGCCCGACCGTGTGCTCGGGCAATTGGGCAACCGTGTCCAGCATGCGCTGCGTGCCTTCACCCCGCGCGACCAGAAGGCGGTCGCCGCCGCGGCCCAGACCTTCCGGCCCAACCCGAAGCTCGACACCGCCAAGGTGATCATGGAGCTCGGCAAGGGCGAGGCGCTGGTGTCCTTCCTCGAAGGCAACGGCACGCCGACGATGGTCGAGCGTGTCATGATCCGGCCGCCATCGGCCCGCATCGGATCGATCACGCCGGAAGAGCGCAAGGCGATCATGGATGCGAGCCCGGTGAAGGGCAAATACGACACCGCTGTCGATGCCGAATCCGCCTACGAGATGATCCAGAAGCGGATTGCCGGCACGGCTGCGACTGCCGATGCCGGTGCGGCCGACGGAGGTGGCGGCGGCATCCTCGGCCAGATCGGCTCGATGGTCGGCACCATCTTCGGCACCAACGTCAAGCGCGGCCGCCTGTCGGCGGGCCAGGTCATTGCGCGCGACGTGACGCGATCGGTCACCAACCAGGTGATCGGGGGGATGGCGGCCAATCTCGGCAAGTCGGTCGCCGGCCAGCTCGGTGGCTCGATCGGCCGCACCCTGGTGCGAGGCGCGCTCGGCGGGCTGCTGCGAAGGTAGGCAGGGAAGCCGGATTTGAGGCACTAAAGCCTCCACTGCGTCAAGCCCGGGCATGACGAAATCTCGCGAGTATTTGGATGCGATTGCCCCGCACGCCGGGCGAGGCCGAACACCATAAATTCAGGTGAGGGGGGTTCTCCAAGCGTCCGTCGGTCTGCTACGTGCTATTTGTTTCCGACGGGACATAATGTGACATCACCGAATCTATCAGACAAACTCGGCCCGCACAGAGCCTTGTCGCTGCGCGCGCCGCTCGATCTGCTCTTCCTGTTCTGCTGCGTCCTCCTGACCGCCGACGTGCTCGTTCCCGAGATCTTCGGCCACGGCAAGACCAAGGATTATGGGCTGTGGTACTGGGCCGGGCAGCAGGTGCTGCACGGTGGATCGCTCTATCCCGACGAGATCGGCGAGTATTTCGAATTCATTTATCCACCGCTGCCGGCGATCCTGCTGGCGATCCCGAGCTGGTTCGGCAAGATCCCGCTCTATGTCGTGCTGTCGATCCTGAACGTGGTGGCATGGTGGTACACGGGCAACTTCTCCAATGCCATGACGGGATCGGGCCGCAGGCCCGGCCCGTGGCTCGAAGCGCTGCCGGCCATCGTCACCGTGACCTTCGTGTTCGACATGTTCGACCTCGGCCAGCCGAACCTCGTCCTGCTGGCGATGATGCTGTGGGGCTTCTGGTTGTTGCAGCGTCAGCGGTCCTGGCTCGCGGGCTTCCTGTTCGCGCTCGCTACCGCCATCAAGGTGTTTCCGATCGCGGTGCTGCCCTATCTGATCTGGCGCAGGAAGTGGGCGGCCACCGTCGCGACGGTCGCTTTCACCGGCATCCTTCTTTATGTCGTGCCGGCACCGATCCGCGGCTTCGAGCGCAACGCGGCCGAGCTCAAGACCTGGTACCAGGGCATGGTCGGCACGAGCTCGGAAAAGGGCTTTGGCCAGCGCGACGAGCAGAACTGGTCGTGGGTCAACCAGTCCCTCATTGCCGTCACGCACCGTCTGGTCCGGCCGATCAACTACAATCAGGAAGATCCCAGCAAGTCACCGCGCACGATGAATGTCATCGACGTCGACTACAAGACGGCGAACTTGATCGTGCTGGCGTTGTCGGCGTTGCTCGGGCTCGGCTTCCTCGCGGTGATGCCGTCGCAAGCGCGGCGAACGGCGCGCTCGGATGCGGAGGAGCTCGGCATCCTGTTCTGCCTGATGACGGTGGCATCGCCGCTGGCGCGGCAATACTACTTCATGTGGCTGTTCTTCCCGATGACGGTGCTGATGCATCGCGCCGCTTTCGACGCGCGACCGGGCGTGCGGCTGGGAACCTGGCTCGCGCTGGGCGCTGCCGGCATCCTCATGCTGCTGTCGCTGCCGTGGTTTCCCAATGTCATCCAGGCCTGGGGCAATAACCTTGTCGCGACCGCCATTCTTGCAGGTAGCCTCGCATGGCACATCCGGCATCCGCCGGTTGCGGCTGGCTCCGAGGCGGCGGCGGCGCTAAAACCCGGTACCTCTTGAGACTCACAAGTCAGGAATACGACCATGGCCAATGCGCAGCTTCAATCGGTGCTCGATCACATTGACAAGGATTTCGACAACAGCCTGGAGCGTCTGTTCTCGCTGTTGCGGATCAAGTCGATCTCTGCGGATCCGGCCTTTGCCGCCGACTGCAAGGCTGCGGCCGAGCATCTCGCCAAGGACATCGCGAGCCTCGGTGTCGCCACTGAAGTCCGCCCGACCGCCGGCCATCCCGCCATCGTCGGCAAGACCGGGGCGGGCGGACGGCCGCATGTGATTTTCTACGGCCATTACGACGTGCAGCCGGTCGATCCGCTCGATCTCTGGCACCGTCCGCCGTTCGAGCCTGTCGTCACCGACCATGCCGACGGCCGCAAGATCATCGTCGCGCGCGGCGCCGAGGACGACAAGGGCCAGGTCATGACCTTCGTCGAGGCTTGTCGCGCCTGGAAGAAAGTGACGGGCTCGCTGCCGATCGACATCACCTTCCTGATCGAAGGCGAGGAGGAGGTCGGCTCGAAGAACTTTGTCCCTTTCATCGAGGCCAACAAGGACGAATTCAAAGCGGACTACGTGCTGGTCTGCGACACCGGCATGTGGGACCGCAACACGCCCGCGATCACGACGTCGCTGCGCGGCCTGCTCTATGAAGAGCTGAAGATCACCGCCGCCAATCGCGATCTGCATTCCGGCGTGTTCGGCGGCAGCGCGATGAACCCGATCCGGGTGCTGACGAAAATCCTGGGCGGCCTGTTCGACGACGACAACCGCATCACCATCCCCGGCTTCTATGACGGCGTGAAGGATCTGCCGCCTGATATCCTGGAGCAGTGGAAGAAGCTCAACCTCACGCCGGAGATGTTCCTCAAGCCGATCGGTCTGTCGATCCCCGCCGGCGAGAAGGGCCGGCTGCTGATCGAGCAGGCCTCCTCGCGTCCGACCTGCGACGTCAACGGCATCTGGGGCGGCTATATCGGCGAAGGCTCCAAGACGGTGATCCCGTCGCATGCCTCGGCCAAGGTCTCGTTCCGCCTGGTCGAAGGGCAGGACCCCCAGAAGATCCGCAAGGCTTTTCGCGACTACGTGACGGCGCGTATCCCCGGCGACTGCAAGGTCGAGTTCGGCGATCACTCCGCCGCGCCCGCGGTGGCGCTCGACTGGAACATGAAACCGCTCGCGGCCGCCAGCAAGGCGCTGACCGAGGAGTGGGGCAAGGAGACCGTGCTGATGGGCTCGGGCGCCTCGATCCCGATCGTCGCCGATTTCAAGCGGACGCTTGGGCTCGACTCGCTGCTGGTCGGCTTCGGATTGGACGACGACAACATCCATTCGCCGAACGAGAAATACGACCTCCGCAGTTTCCAGAAGGGTATCCGCTCCTGGGCGCGGATCCTCGCGGCGCTCGCGGACGTGAAATAGGCGCGGTGCCGTAGGGTGGGCAAAGGCGGTGCCCACCATCTCTCCGCGATCGCGATGGAAGAGGTGGGCACGCTTCCGCCTTCGCTCTTCGAGCTACGGCGGACAAGTCGCTTTGCCGACCCTACGAAGACTCTCTCCTCGTCATTGCGAGCGTAGCGAAGCAACCCAGAATCCCTCCACGGGCACAGTCTGGATTGCTTCGTCGCTTCGCTCCTCGCAATGACGGCGGGGCCAAATAAAAACGCCGCCCGGAATTGGGCGGCGTTTCATTCCGAAACGTGTAGAGGGTGTTGAGACCTACCCTACACGAAATCCAGAAAATCTCAAGACCGGTAGCCCGGCAGCTCGCGGTCGAGCTTGCGCAGCAGCGGCGGCCAGACCAGGTTGGTGGCGCGCAGCTCGGCGCGGTCGCGGTTGGCGAGCAGCTCGGTGTTCTTCTCGATCGCAATCTCCTCGACCGGATAGACCGGCGTGCCCAGCGCGCGCGTGCGCACCTGCATCGAGCAGGCGCGCTCGAGGTGGTACATGCGCTCGAACGCGGAGGCGACCGAGCGGCCGACCGTCAGCGTGCCGTGGTTACGCAGCAGCATGTGGTTGTGGTCGCCGAGGTCCTTCTGCAGCCGCGGCCGCTCGTCGTGGTCGAGTGCGATGCCCTCATAGTCGTGATAGGCGAGGTCGTGGGTGACGAGCTGGGCGGTCTGGTTGAGCGGCAGCAGCCCTTCCGCGCTGCTCGACACCGCGGTGCCGTCGAGCGTGTGGAGATGCAGCACGCAGATTGCGTCCTCGCGCACCTCGTGGATCGCCGAATGGATGGTGAAGCCGGCCGGGTTGATGCTGTACTCGCTCTCGGAGAGCTGGTTGCCGTGCAGGTCGACCTTGACGAGGCTCGATGCCGTGATCTCGTCGAACATCAGCCCGTAGGGGTTGATGAGGAAGTGATGGTCGGGGCCGGGCACGCGCGCCGAAATGTGGGTGTCGACCAGATCGTCCCAGCCATACAGCGAGACGAGGCGGTAGCAGGCGGCGAGATTGACCCGTTGCTGCCACTCCGCCTCCGTCATGTTCGACGGCACTTCCTTCAGGCGCGCTTCCGCTGGCGACATGGCTTATCTCTCCGAACATCGTTGTTGCGGGGAGGGAGCGTAGTCGCGGGTGAGGCTGGCGGCAAGGCGGTCAAATCGCAGCAGCCACGCGTAGCCCGCATGGAGCGCAACGTAATGCGGGGGCCGCTGTCCCCGGATTTCGCTTCGCTCCATCCGGGCTACAAGGGAGAAGAATTTTACGGCGCCGGGATCGACAGCAGGCTGGAAATGCTGCGGCCGCGGATGTCGTAGACGCGGGCGAACACCACGTCGTCGCGCTTGATCTCGACCATCACGGGCGCAGTGAGGCCCTTGCAGTAGAACTCGCCGAGCGTCATCGCGAAATCGGCCGCGTTGGAATCCCAGCCGATGGTGAAGTCGGGCCCGAGCGCGACCTGGGCCGGGCGCTGCGGACCGCACACCGCGACCTTCCATTTGCGGTTGCCCGGCGCCACTTCCTGCCGCTCGACGATCTGCTCGCGCAATTCGTCCGAGGCCTGCT
This sequence comes from Bradyrhizobium sp. 613_E4_N2_2, assembly GCF_052075995.1. Taxonomy (NCBI): domain Bacteria; kingdom Pseudomonadati; phylum Pseudomonadota; class Alphaproteobacteria; order Hyphomicrobiales; family Nitrobacteraceae; genus Bradyrhizobium; species Bradyrhizobium sp. 613_E4_N2_2. Next base: position 6,520,054 of record NZ_CP197234.1, on the reverse strand, counting down.
TCAGCGCAAGGCCCCAATAGTCCAGCATGAAGCGGTCGTCGGCGCCGCGCACGGTGCCGGCGATGTGGTTGAAGTGCGTGTACTGATAGGGATGCAGCCGGATCATCTCGGCCAGCGAGAGCGCGAGGCCGAAGCAGAAGGTCGCGAGCACGACGGGCTGCCAGGTGCGGTGGTTGGTGCGCAGGCGCTCCATGGCCCAGGCAAAGGCGACGCCGCCGAGCACCGCCATCGGCGGGATCACGAAGACGAAGTGGCGGATGCCGTTGTACAGCGCCGGCCGCTTCACCATCGCGATCGCGAGCGGCAGGGTCGCCGCCAGCGTCAGCATCAGGAGGATGGTCTTGCGGCGCGCCGGAACCTCGCGGCGCGGCAGCATCGCGAAGGTGCTGACCACGGCGCCGCCCATCAGCACCAGCATGACCTCGGGAAGCTGCAGCGCGAACAGCGTCGGCAGATAGGACCAGGGCATGTCGGGCACGGACACAATCGCGCCGTCGAACATCTCCTTCCAGGGCTTCTCGAAGAAATGCGAGAAATAGGTCAGGGCCTCGAAGGGATTGCCGGGCTCCATGATCGACCACGGCCAGATCAGGCCCATCACGAGATAGCCGAACACGAGGCCGGGCAGCAGCACGTAGACGACATGGGCGAAGCGGCGGGCTGCTTCGCGGGCGCCTTCGGTGCGCAGCTCCTCCAGGAACAGCGGCATGAAGCCGATCATGGCGTAGACCAGCGCGAGGCCGCCGAGGACGCGGCAGCCGAGCGAGAGGCCGGCACCCAGGCCGACAATCAGGATCGTGCGCGGCGACGGCTGCGGATATTCCTCGGCGAGGCGGACGAGGCCCAGCATCAGGATGATCATGGCCACCGCGAAGGGCGCATCCTTCGGGTTCATGAACATGTGGCCATAGAAGATCGGGCAGAGCGCGAGCAGCAGGAGTGCGGCAAGACCGGCAAGGGGCCCGCCGATGCGGCGGCCGAGCCGCCACGTCACCGCAAGCCCGATCACGCCGACCGTGGCGCCGAGCAGGCGTCGCGTCTCGAACAGCTCGAGCGGAATGACCTTGTGCAGGAGAGCCGCGACCATGTCGAAGCCGCCGCCATACATGTAGAGATTCGCGAAGGAGAGCGCCGCGGTGTCCCTGAAGCCGGAACCGAACATGCGCAGCAGCAGGTCGGCATATTCAGCGTGGGTGTAATCGTCCCAGCCGAGCCCGTAGTCGCGGAAGGTCAAGCCTGCAATGACGGCGACCGCAGCCAGCACCAGCATGGCGAGATCGTCGCAAGTCCGTTCAACCGAGCGCCGCAGAGGCGTGTCGATCGCCGAAGTCGTGATGGATGTCATGGCTATTGGTGACCCGGAATCCCCTCTTGGCCCTGCTGGTGCCCGCGGGCCACTTCCCCGGAATCCCTATAGCGCAGTTCCATTACCAAGTAATTGGGCATTATGGCTAAAATCCTGATGCGACGCAGCAAATCCAGACAGTTGAGAGCAAGTTAGAAGTAGCGGGCCGTAGCTGAAGGGAATGTGAATAAGTCCCTGATATCCTTCCCTTTAGGAACGCAGGCTCTAATTCGCCGTTGGCGTGGAACACCGTATGACGGTATCGTGGCGCAACGGGTGTCGCGCACGGCTGCGCGACCAGGGGTGAGTTCGATGAGCTTGGCATTGTTGATTGTGGGGATTTTCGCCGTCCTGGCGGGCCTCCTTACGATCCTGTTCGGCTTCACCGTTAGGGAGGCCAGCCTCGGCAGCACCCTCATAATCTCCGGCACCATTGGCGTCTGCTCCGGAATGTTACTGGCCGGCCTCTACGTCGTGGTCGTGGAACTGAAGGGCATCGCCCGCCGGTTGGCCGGATCGGCCGCGCCGGGCGAGGTTCGGGTCAGGCCCGTGCTGCCAGGCCTCGCGGTGCCTGGCGTGCCAGTGTCCGAGCCGTTCCCGGCATCGGCGACGAAAACCGAGCCACCACCGGCCGCGGGTCTGCCGCCGTGGCAGAGCGAGGCCGCCGCGCGCGAGCGTCCGCGCGCCGAACCGCCGCCGGAGCCGGAAGCTCCGACACCGCCTGCGGCTCCGGAAGCGCCGCGCCGCCGCAACCTGTTGTTCGCATCGTCCTCCCGCAAGGAGCGCGAGCGCGCGGAGGCGAAGGCGACAGAGAGCTTGCCGCCGCAGCCTCATGACGAGCCCACGGAACCGGCCGGCCCGGAGAGTCAGCCGGCGAGCTTCGACGATGCCTGGCCGAGGCCGGACCGTATGCGGCCACCGGAACCGCCGGCCGCCGGGCGTCGCCCGCCGCCGCGCTCGCCGTCGATCTTTACCGAGCCCGGCCCGCCGCCTCCGCCCGAACCGACGCCGGTCGAGCAGGCGCCCGTGACCGTGCTCAAATCGGGTATCGTCGACGGCATGGCCTATTCGCTCTATTCCGATGGCTCGATCGAAGCGCAGATGCCGGAAGGCATGATGCGCTTCGCCTCGATCGACGAACTGCGCGCCCATCTCGACCAGCGGTCCTGAGGCCGCTGCGTCCAAGTAGAGCGCCATCGTTCTTGTCACTTCGTCAGTAATCAGCTCATATTCGTCAGTCGTCTTATTTCGGCCGAATGTATTGTTGACACGAAATACTTCGGCGTCGTCAATCCGGCGAGACGCAAGGTCAGGGAGAGGTCGGGCCCATGTCGGATAACGGGGCTAAGAATTTCATCGAGCTAACGGCGAGCATCGTGTCCGCCTATGTCGGCAACAATCCGACGCCGGCGGCCGATATCCCGAACCTGATCAGCCAGGTGCATGGCGCCTTGGTGCGCGTCTCGTCAGGCCGCACCGAGACCGCGCCGCTCGAGCCGGCCAAACCGGCGGTGTCGCTGAAGAAGTCGATCGCGCCGGACTATCTGGTCTGTCTGGAAGACGGCAAGCGCTTCAAGTCGCTGAAGCGCCATCTGCGCACCCAGTACAACATGACGCCGGAGCAATATCGCGAGAAATGGGGCCTGCCGGCCGACTATCCCATGGTCGCGCCGAACTACGCGGTGGCGCGCTCGCAACTGGCAAAGCAGATGGGACTGGGACAGCAGCAGCGGAAGCGGAAGTAACCGCTTCAGGTGGCTTCCGCGAGCGCCTCTTTCGCGTCGGTCTTGATGCGCTCGACCATCGAGCGCAGGCCGTTGGAACGCTGCGGCGTCAGATGATCGCGAAAGCCGAACTCGTTGAACACCGCGATCGCGTCGGTCGCAAGGATCTGCTGCGGCGTGCGGCCGGAGTAAAGCGAGAGCACGATCGCGACCAGCCCGCGCACGATGTGGGCGTCACTGTCGCCGCGATATTTCAGGATCGGGGCGCCGCCATCGCGATCGACCAGCTTCTGGAGCCAGACCTGGCTGACGCAGCCATTCACCTTGTTCTCGGCCGAATGCTCGGATTCGGGCATCGGTTCCAGGGTGCGGCCGAGCTCGATGACGTACCGGTAGCGGTCGTCCCACTCGTCCAGAAGCTCGAAATTGTCCCTGATTTCGTCGATCGTCGTCATGCTGGCCCAATGTTTCCGTTCAGGCCAATATAAGGATGCGAGGAGGCGAAATCGATAGGGTTTGGGCGCTAATTCGCCGGCGCCGCCGCAGGGCCGCGCCATTCCAGCGCGAGGTCGTCCTGGCTCAGGGTGTCGCGCGGCGCCTCGCCCGAGGCGGCATCGCCTTCGCCGGCCAGCGCGATCGAGCCGGTATGATCGGGCGCCTTCTTGTCGGTCTTCTCGAGCTGCTCTTTCTTGTCGTTGATGATCTGGTAGATCTTCTTCGCGCCGTCCTGGGCGCGCTGGCCGATGATGGTCGCGGCCTGGCCGCCGACCTCGCAGGCCGCCGGCTGGCGCTTGCAGAACTGGGTCACGTCGGAGACGGCCGCGGTCGCAGCCTGCACCGCATCGGCGGCGCCGATCTGCGGCAGCTTCTCCGATTCGGGCGTCTTGTCCCGCGGCAGGAGCACCAGCACCAGCCCGAGCCAGAATGTGATGCGGAGCAGAAAGCGCATCTTATCGACCTGTATGTTAGATCCCGCCGCGGCGATGCCCGCGAGGCGCCGGACCTAGCAACTCTCGATAAATCGCAAGTGATTGCCTTCCGCTTAATTCGCGGAAAATCTGCGCAAGAATCTTCCCGAACCGCCACGTCGTAAATTTTCGATTGACGCCGGAGCCCCGTGATTCCGCCGGCGCCGCTTGTCCACCAATTCGAAACCATGCGGGGACTGGTGAAACCCTGTGTTCACCATCCCCGATGATGACGTGGTCAAATCGCTTAAAAATCTCCGCGATGACACAGTGTCCGGCGGCGGGCCGCATTGCCTTAGCACTCGTTTAAGGTCGCTCTGACACGGTGGCTCAACGATAAGGAGGCGTTCCGGCACGTCTTCTCGACGAGTGGGCCGAAGCGCGAGACCCGTGACAGTTTTGAGTATCATCCGCGATTGTCTCGATGCACTGCTGCATCCCTCCGCGCGTTACGACGCGCTGACGCGAGCGCGCCATCGTGCCTTCATGGCGCCGCGGCTGCTCGGCAGCCTGGCCGCGTTTGCCGCATTCCCGGTCTATCTCGCCACGCGCGGTGCGCCGAGCGCGATCGAGGTCGCCGCCTTCGCGTGGCTGATCGCCCCCATTCTCCTGTCATGGTTCCTGTCGCGCACCGGCCGCTATGAAGGCGCCCATGTGCTGTCGTCGCTGGCGCTCGCCGGCCTGATCATGGCGGTTGCCGGCACCACCGGCGGCATCGAATCATTCGCCGCGATCTGGCTGGTCGTGGTTCCCCTGGAAGCCGCGTTGTCGGCCTCGCGCCGCGTCGCGGCCTTCGCCTCCCTGCTTGCGCTGTCCTGCGCCGGCGTCCTGATCCTTGCCGGCCAGCTCGGCTGGCTGCCGGCCGGAGACGCCAGCTCCGCACAACGCGGCGTGCTGATGGCGTTCGGCGTCGCCTCGGCGACGCTCTATGCCGCGGGCCTCGCCTTCGGCGCGGAATCGCTCGCGCGCACCAGCGTTGCGCTGCTGTTGCGCGAGGAAGAGCGCTATCGCCTGCTGGCGCGCAACATGAGCGACGTGATCTCGCGGCATCGGCGCAACGGCGCGGTGCAGTTCATCTCGCCGGCGGTGGAAGCCATGCTCGGCATGCCTGTCGCGCAGCTGCTCGGCCACGGCCTGTTCGACCGCGTCCATGTCGCCGATCGTCCGGCCTATCTCACCGCGCTCTCCGATGCCGCGCGCGGCGACGTGCGCAGCGTCGAGTTCCGACTGCGGCGGGAGCCGGCCGGATCGGAGCGTGGCCAGGTCGATTTCATCTGGGTCGAGATGCGCTGCCGGCCGCTCGACCAGGATATCGGCCGCCAGGATATTGACGGTGACGCCACGCGCGAGGCGGAAGTCGTCGGCGTGATGCGCGACGTTACCGATCGCAAGCTCGCGGAGCAGGCGCTCGATCAGGCACGCAGCGCCGCGGAAACGGCCGATGCCGCCAAGACGCGCTTCCTCGCCACCATGAGCCACGAGCTGCGCACGCCGCTCAACGCCATCATCGGTTTCTCCGAGATGATCGCGCAGGAGCAGACCCTGATGCTGGGTGCGGCCCAGCGCAAGGAATATGCCCAGCTCATCAACGATTCCGGCCAGCATCTGCTGTCGGTCGTCAACGGCATCCTCGACATGTCGAAGATGGAATCGGGCAATTTCGAGATTGCGTCGGAACCGTTCGCGCCGCGCGCATCTCTGATGCATTGCTGCAATCTGCTGGCGCTGAAGGCGCGGGAGAACGGCATCGACCTCATCACCGATGCGCCGCAGGACCTGCCTGTCATGACCGGCGATCCGCGCGCCTTCAAGCAGATCGTGCTCAATCTCGTCGCCAACGCCATCAAGTTCACCGAGCGCGGTGGTCAGGTCACCGTATCGGCCGCGGTGTCCGGATCGCAGCTCGCGCTGCGCATCAGCGACACCGGTGTCGGCATTGCGGCGGATGATCTCAAGCGCATCGGCGCGCCGTTCTTCCAGGCCGGAAAGACTTATCAGCGCCGTCACGAAGGCACGGGTCTCGGGCTTTCGATCGTCAAGAGTCTGGTGGCGTTGCATCTCGGCGAATTGACTGTACAAAGCAGGCTCGGCGAGGGCACCTCCGTCACCGTCAGATTGCCGCTCGTCTACACGCCGCCGCAGGCCAAGACGTCCGATAGAATGGCGGCCGAGAGCAAGATCGCGACGCTGACACCGGTGCCGCGCCAGGAGCTTCAGGACCAATCTCACGACCAACCCGCTCTGGTGAAGAAAAGTGCCTAAGAAGTCTGCCAAGGACGAAGCCGCTCCGCGCCGCCGTGGCGCCAAGGCCGCGGTCATCGATGTCGAGACCGAGCGCAATCTTGCGATGCGCATCCTGCTGCACAGTCCCAAGGACACGCTGGCCGGTCTCGTCGGCGTCGCCGCAGTCAGCGCGATCGTTGCGAATGCGCTGTTCCTTCAGACCGGCCGGCATCCGGCGCCGATGTTCGGCACCGTGATCAATCTTCCCGCGCCGTCGTCCGTGCCGCTGTCGAACCCCTTGCCGCGTCCGCGCCCCGTCGGCGCGGATACCTCGCCGCTGGAGCCGAGAGCGACGGAATTCCGCGCCGAGCCCAAGCCTGTCGAGCGCGCCGCCGAGAAGGCCCCCGAGAAGCCGGTCGAGGCGACGGCATCGACGCCGCGCGCGGGCGATCCGATGACCAATCTGGTCAAGCAAACGACGTCGGCGCCGCCGCAATCCGTCGCCATCGCGCGTCCGCCGGCGCCGATTCCCGTCGCGCAGAGTCCGGCCGCGCGGCGTATCGCCGGCGTGCAGCGCGCGCTGTCCGAATACGGCTATGGCAATTTGAAGATCACGGGCACGATGGGCGCAGAGACGCAGTCCGCGATCCAGAAATTCGAGCGCGAGCACAAGATGCAGGTGACGGGTCAGGTCTCCGACCGCCTGCTGCGCGAGCTCGGAGCCGCGATCGGCCACCCCGTCGAATAAGCGTCATTGTTGTGCGAAGGCTGGTGCTGATTGCAGCACTGGCCTATCGTGCTCTTCATGCGTTTGAAATCAAACATTTGGGTTTCCGCCTACCTGCGCCGGTGCCAGACCGAAGGCGTGTTCGGGGCGGTGCGTCGTCGCGGTGCCGAGGAGGCGGGCGCGGTATTCGTGAAGGTGTCGCTGCTCGACGGCAACGCGATGCTGTACGTACCGGCGCCGCAGACCGTCTATGACGACGGCCGGCCGGTCGATCGCTTCTTCGTGCCACTTGCCGCGCAGCCGATGCCTGAGCCAGCGGTCGAGGAGCGCCTCACCAAGGAAATCCGCTTCGATCCGGACGCCTGGATCGTCGAGACCGAGGACCGCAAAGGTCGTCACTTCCTCGAATTGGCGAAGACCTAGCGGTCCGATCCGTCGGTGCCCGTCCGCACCGCGGGCGCGGAGCCCGGCTGCACGCCCGGCCGGGTCTGATTGGCGCCCGCACGCGCGCGCTGGCGTTCGCTCTCATGCAGCGACGACTGGTATTTTGCGCGCGTGACTGCGAGCGTCGAGCCGCGCCAGGCCGCCAGCATCACCAGCGCGGAGCGGTCGCTGAGCCGGTCGTAGAGCCGTGACAACCGGTACACCGCATCGACCGACGTGCCGATCTCCGGCTTGAAGAACAGGAGGATGCGCTGGAAGTTCGGGCTCGGCATGTCGAGCGCGCGCGCGGCGACCGCGAGCGCTTCGCCGCCGGCATCGTCGACGATCTGCGCTGCGACGCGCGAGGGCAGGATCAGGCTGTCGCCGAGCTCGTAGGTGAAATTCTCGACATCGTTGGCGATTGCCGCCATCTCCAGGATCTGGATCGCGCGCTTGGCACGCACGGTCGGAATCCGCGGCGCGGCCCTCAGCGGGGTCTGCCCCAGATTGTGCAGGACCAGCGCGCGCTGGGTCGCATCGGCGCGGAAGAACATCTCGTGGATCTCGGCCGCTTCCTTCGGCTGCATCGCCATGTTGGCGGCCATGCGCAACTCGGCGTCGGTCGGCGTGCGAGCAGGCGAAGCCGCCTGCTGCGAGCTGCGAATTTCGCGCGCGAGCGGAACCCTGCGGCCTTCCTGGGTCGCGACCAGCCCGAGTTTCTGCAGGACCGGGACGGGCGTCTGCGGATAGATCGCAAGCTTCGCCTTGACGGCCGCGCGCGTCGCATCGTCGACCTGGTCGATCAGCCGCGTCGCAAGCTCGATGAACTGGCGCTGCTCGTCGTCGCTGTGGGTGGGCGCCTGGACATAGAGGTCCGTCAGCACGCGCAGCAGCGTCGGGCGAACATCAACGCCTTCGCGACGGGAGAGGCTCATCAGCCCGTCGAATCCGGGAAACAGCGACTTGGTCATGGAGAGATACGCGACCTGGAAGAGATACTCGTCCGCGAGCCTAACGCAGGTTCCTTTAAAGGCTCGTTAAGGAAAACGAGGCGTGAAGTCGACCCCATCATTTCAGGTGTTGTCGTCCCGCAACGGGACGCGGGAGGCCGCCCGTGAAGTTACGGTCCGGCAGGCGCGTTTACACCCCGTTAACCATGAACTGATCTTAATGAACGCACGTTGCACCAGCGCGCTCGGTCGCGCGGCAATTGATAGAGAGCTGATATGGGGACCATTATCGAATTTCCGGCCGGTCGCCGGGCAGGCTCGTCGGGGGATGCCACGCCGCGTACGGAAACGGGAACGATTCTGATCCTCCCCGTGATCCGCATCGAGCGCCAGACGGAAGAAACCAGCGGCGATCGCGGGCCGGAGCAGGGCACAGCACCGGGGCGCCGTCGTCGTCGCCGCTAGCGTCCGGCTTTTGCAATGCCGGATGCCATCCGCCAGATTCGGCCTGTCGTAACGGCCGTCCTGCTCGCACTCGTCGGTGCGACGCTCGGCGCGTGCAGCGGCGGCGATTTCGGCCGCACCCGCGCTGACATGCGCAGCGACGACATGCATCGCTGGCTCGGGGCCGAGGCCACCGGCAGCGTTGGCCTGAAGTCGTCACAATTCCAGCTCACCGACGCGGAGCGCCAGCTTCGCGATCTTGCCTATCCCATGATCGAGCCGCCGCTGTCGCGGCCCGCCTGGAAGAGCGTATTCGGCGACTACAAGGCGCTGCCGTCGCCCTGGCAGCAGAAGGTCGTGTTCGACCGCACTATGTATGGGCGCACGCTGATCGACGAGCCGCATCGCTCGCATTCCTCGCGCTATGCGCAGCTGATCGAGGACGTGCGCAACGACATCACCCGTTTCGAGCCGTTCTTCGGCTCCGCGATCCGCGTCATCGATCTCGACAGGAAGCGCGATGCGACCATGGCGCGCGTCTCCGAGCTCTCGCCAAGGGAGAGGGAGGATGCGGTCGCGCGCATGCGGGAGAACTCGCTGATCATCCAGTGGGTGCAGCTGTGCCTCGAGCAGCGCGTCTCGTCCTATCGCTGGGCGCTGGAGCGTCTGGTGATCCAGGCGCCCGACGGCATGGCCGCCGATGCCGACCGCCTGATCGGCGAACTCGCAGCCCAGACCGCCAATCCGCCGGTTGCGGCCCAGCCGCCCTATGGCCGCGCAGTCATCTCGAAGGGCTAGGACTTCCTGCGTTTGTTGCGCCGTGGGCCGGTCGGATCCGGCTTGCGCCGCTGCTTCTGAAGTTTCCCGACAAAATCCTTCAGCGCATCCGCCAGCGGCTCTGAGGCGCGGTAGGCAAGCCCGACCTCGCGTTTGACCCTGACCTCGATCTCGCGCACCGCGACATCGGGATTGCCGCGCGCCACGCCTTCCGGGACGATCGCAATGCCGACGCCGGCCGCGACCAGCGCCATCGCCCAATCCTCCGATTGCGCGATCGCCGCGGTCTGCCTTCGTTGTGAACTCCGGCCGAAGAATTCGCTTTGCTCGCAATGGCAGCGGTCGATCAGGGGGACGCCGGCGAGATCGGCAGCCCGCAGCTTCTCCTTCAGCGTCAGCGGATGCGAGGGCGGAAGTGCGGCGACATAGCGCTCGCTCCACAGCGCGACGAAATGCTCGTCGGCGCGGAGCATGCTCTTTGAGATGATCCGCGCATCGGCGCCTTCGTCGCTGCCGACGAGGCGGAGCGCGATGTCGGTGCGCGCCGTCAGCGGCTTCAGCAGCGCGATCGTTCGGGGTATGTCGAGCGTGCGCATCAGTCCCAGCGTGACGGTGGTCTTCGTATTCGGCTTCCTGAAGAGGCTGCGTGCGGCGTCCGCCTCGTCGATGATGCGGCGGGCCAGCGCATGAAACTGCTCGGCCGAGGCGGTCGGCGCGACGCCCTTCTTGTGCCGGATGAACAGCGTGGTGCCGAGTTCGGCCTCCAGATGGGTGATCGCGGTCGAGATCGACGGCTGCGACACGAAGCAAGCGCGTGCCGCCGCGGTCAGTTTGCGCTCGCGATACACGGCGGCGAAGTAGCGAAGCTCGCGGATGTCCATAGGTTATGCCTAGAGATAGTATCAATATTCAATATTTTACTTATGGATTGCCCGGTGGCAAGCAGCGCCCTGCTCACAACAGGCAGGGAAGCGCCATGAAGATCCACCACCTCAACACCGGCACGATGTGCCCCATGGGCCGCCGCCTTGTGAACGGCACCGGCGGCCTGTTCCAGCGCGCCCGCCTGGTCTGCCATTGCCTGCTGGTCGAGACGAGGGACGGACTCGCTCTGGTCGACACCGGCATCGGTCTCGGCGATATCGCAACGCCCAATCGGCTGGGTGGCCGATGGCTGCGCCAGACCGCGCCGAGGCTGGACCCGGCGGAGACGGCGGTCGAGCAGGTGAAGGCGCTCGGCTACTCACCCGGCGATGTGCGCCACGTGCTCCTGACGCATCTCGACCGCGACCACGCCGGCGGCGTGCCGGACTTTCCCCATGCCGCGATCCACGTCCACCGCGCCGAATACGACATGGCGGTGCTACGCAAGCTCGCGCCGCCCGAAGGGCGCTATGTCACGGGGCAGTGGAGCCATGGGCCGGGCTGGACCTTCTATGGCGAGGCCGGCCAGGACTGGTTCGGCTTCAAGGGCGTGCGCGCGCTCGGCGACAAGGAAGCCGACATCCTGATGATCCCGCTCGCCGGCCACACGCTCGGCCATTGCGGCATCGCGGTGCGATCAGGTGACAAATGGCTGTTGCATGCCGGCGACAGCTATTTCCACCACGCCCAGCTCGACCCATCGCCGCGCGTGCCGTTGATGCTGGGTTATTTCCAGCGCCGCGGCGACATGGATCGCAAGATGCGGATCGCCAACCAGGCGCGGCTGCGCGCGCTGAAGCTCAACCACGGCGACCGCGTGAGCATCGTCAATAGCCACGATCCCGTCGCCTATGAAAGCTGCCGCTGCGCTGCGCATTAGGGTGTCGAAGCCAGGCCGCCGGTTATACGCCCGAACGCACTGCTTGAGTCCGGAGCAGGCGGTGCTTCACCGTTCGGGCGATTGCCGCCGGCGCGTCGTCGGGAATCGCGAAGCATGAGCTCGCGTTGATTTCGCACAGGACGTAGGTGTCGGTGCCGGCGGCGTCGCGGGGCCCGTACAGGAAGTCGGCGTCCCAGATCACCGGCAGCGACGGCTCGTCGATGCCGAGCGTGCCCATCAGCTGCGGCGTCCATTCGTCCTCCATCGCTCTTCGGAGCGCCTGGAATTGCGAAGCAGCGGGTCCGTGCATGATCCGTGGGCCCGGCTGAGCCTCGGGTGCGTCGGGGCCTTCCGGCGGCGGCGGGATCAGGGCCTTGATCAATTGATGCCCGAAGCCCGCGACCTTGGCGCCGCTCATGTAGCAGCGGATCATGCCGTCGGGTAGGCGGGGTTGGAACGCCTGGTCGATGATGCAGCCGCCCCATCCGAAATACGGTTCGCAGCGGGCGAGCAAGGCATCGAGCGGAATGTCCTCGGGTAGACTGCCGCGTTGGGCATGCAGCACGCGAACCATGGCGTCCACGTTGGGCAGGGCCTCCACCTTCCACACCCCCTGGCCACCATTGCCGCGATTTTGCTTGAGCACGCGCGGACCATTCGCCTGAAGGCGCGAAGGAAATTCGGCGCGGAAGCTTGCGGCGGTGTCATAGCGGTGCGTGTCGGCTCCCCAGCCGAGGTGACGCGTTCGGTAGAGCACGTCCTTGACGCCCATCTTCAGGATCACGTCGGGATGGGCGCTTACCCACGGCCCTTGCGCCGCAACGTCGCGAAGCAGCGGGTCGAGGGCCTCGCGCGTCTTGCCTTGATGGATCGGATCGACCCAGACGAGCACGCCATCGACGGCGAGCAGTTGATCGCGCGCGGCGTCGGCGAAAATCTCGTCGTAGATCACCGGCCGGGCTTCGATGCCGACCGCGGCGAGTGCTTCGAAAACGCGAACGAAGCGGCTGTTTTGCGCCGTCGCGTCCCGGCGCGCGGCTGCATCGCCGCGGGAGAGGATGGCAACGGTATGGCGGAGAGGAGGGTGGCGTTCGGTATCCATGCGCAAGCTCCACGAATGGCGTGCTGCGCAGAGCTTGGACCGAGGTCTCACGGGGAGTCTGCTTCGTCCCCACGCCGATGAATGTACGTGAAATCGTCCGGTCGTTGCAAGATGGTGCTTGTGCGGTTCCATCTAGACGGCGAACGCTTCGCGCGCGCCGCTACGGTGGCGGAGGATAGCGGTCGAATGTCGGCAGTTCGTGCGCGCGCTCCATCCATCGAAGGCGCTCTGCGACCTGGATGTGCATCGTCGCCGGTACGGCATCGGGATCGTCGTAGGTCGCGCTCTGGACGTCGATGACCCCGGGCAACATGTCGGCATTGACATAAAACAGGCCGGTTCCGCAGTCGCCGCAAAAGTGCCGCCGGGCATTTTCCGAGGAGTGATACACCTTGGGCTCGCCCTTGGTCACCTTGACGGCATCGTCCGCGTACATCGTCCAGCCGACGACGGGAGCGCCCGCGTGAAGCCTGCAATCGCGGCAGTGACACAGCGCGTGCACGATCGCTTCGCCCTCGACCTGATAGCGGATCGCGCCGCAGTGACAACCGCCGGTGATGGTGCTCATGCGTTCCTCCCGATGGAAGACAGGTCTCGTTGATCGATAGCTCTCGAGACCTGCGGCTTCAACGGCGCAATCGATTTGCGATTGCGTCCTACTGTCGCGTGACAACTCCTGCCACGGCGCGGGCGAGGTGATCCGCGACTACCACTTGAACGAAGCCGCGATCTCGTAGCTGCGCGGCGCGCCCAGGATGATCTGGTCGGTGTAACCCGGATCGCCCCAGGCCGCGTAGGGCTTGTTGGTCAGGTTCCTCACGCGAAAGCTGATCCGGGTCTGGTCGACGCCCGGGAAATAGGCTTTTGGAATATCGACGAACGCGTATGCGTCGAAGATCGTGTAGGCGTCCATCGTGACCAGATTGTCCTGGAAGTTGAAGCGGTCGCCGACGTGACGGACGAGGCCGCCGATCTCGACCGGCAGCTTCGTGTCGAAGCGATAGGAGGCGCCGGCGTTGGCGATGAAGTTGGGAACGTTGGGCGGCGTCTTGCCCGAATAGGACTGGAAGTCGCCATTGCCGTCGACATAGGTGAAGTCGATGAAGCGCGACTGCACGAAGGCGACGTTGCCCCATAGTTTCAGGCCCGCGACCGGATTGACCGCGGCGGCGATCTCGACGCCCTTGGAGGCCATCTTGCCGGCGACGTTGAAGAGGATGCCGCTTTCGGGGACGTAGACGTTCTTGCGCTCGATGTCGAAGGCCGAGAACGTGGCCTCCGCGCGCCTGTCGGCCGACAGCAGCTTCACGCCGGTCTCGTAGGTCCGCGACGTCGTGAGCAGCAGCGGCGTCGTGGGCCTGAGGATGAAGATGTTCGCCACCGTCGGGTCGGCTGCCGTCGCGTACTGGCTGTAAAGCATCACGCCGGGCGCGATGTCCCAGGTGTAGCCGATGCGTCCGGTGACCGGATTGAACGTCTTCGAGAAAGGATAGTTGGCTTTCAGGAGGCCATTCTCGTCGAAGCGGGTCCGCGACAGCTCGATATTCTCAAAACGGATGCCGCCGATCAGCGCAAAGGTCGAGGTCAGCTTGAGCCGGTCCTCGAACGACAGCGAGGCGGTGTCGAGATGGGTGTAGATCTTCTCGTCGCTGCGCGGGCCGTAGAGGCCGCGGTCCGGATTGAGGAGGTCGACGTAGTCATTGAAGAACAGCGTGTCCTGCGAGACGTTGAACTGGTTGCTGCTCGCCGCCACGGTGGCGACGAAGCGATTGTCCATTCCGCCGAGATTGGAATTGACGGTGAGGTCGGTGATGTTGCCGTAGAGCCGCTGCGCGTGATCGAGCGCCAGGCGCTCGCGGTAGATGCTCTGCGCGCCTGCGAAATTGCCTACGGTCTGGTCAAACGACGAGATCTCGTTGTTGAACCAGTGCCGGTGGGCGTCATAGCCATAGACCAGGCTCTTCAGCGAGATGTTGTTGGTGATGTCCCATTGAAAGCCGCTGCGCAGCCAGAGCTCGTTGGCGCCGCTGTGATTGTCGAGCACGTTGTAGTTCGTGGTCAGCGTGCGCGCGTCGATGGTGACCGGGACCGGCGTGCCGCCGCCGAGGTAATAGTTGCTCCAGAGGCCGGAGACGACGCCATACGTCGGCACGATGCCCGGCGCGTTCGCCGGCACCAGCGGCGTCCCCCAGTAGAAGCGGTCGTTGTCCTGCCTGTATTCGGTCGCGCCCCAGATCCTCAGGTTCTCGTTGACGCGATAGTTCAGCTGGCCCGAGACGTTGCTGAGCTTCGAATAGGTGTCGTCGATAAAGCCCTTGTTGTTGAAATGGCTGATGTCGAAGCGGTAGTCGAGGCCGTTGATCAGCGTGCTGCCGCCCGATCCGTAACCGGCGCGATAGCCGTTGAAGGAATCGTAGGAAGTGAAGGCGTCGTTGACGATTGGTCCGGTGTGCGGCGCCTTGTTCACGTAGTTGATGGCGCCGCCGGTCGCACCGAGGCCCGCCACCAGCGAGTCCGGTCCCTTGATGATCTCGACCTGCTGGAGACCAGCCACGTCCATGGGACGGCCGGTCATGGTCGACGGCCCGATCGGGATTCCGTTGTAGAGCGTGGAGATCTGGTCGCCGGAAAAGCCACGCATCGAGAAGATGGCGGGCGCGCCGGGCGCATCGCCGCCGGTGACGCCGACTGCAGCCTTGGCGACGTCGGTCGTGGTCCGGATGCCCAGGTTCTGCATCGTCTGTTGACCGATGACCTCGACGGTCGCCGGCATCTCGCGCGCCGTGATGCCGAGCCGGGAGCCGACGTCGGTGACGGCTGCCGTATTGAGCGGCGTCTGTACCGGCCCGCTCGGAGCTTGCGCGGCCGGAACGGCGATAGCAGGGGCGCCACGATTGCGTCCCGCGGCGCGCCGGGCCGCGCGCTGCTTCTGAGTGCCGGGGCTGACGGCAGGAGCCTGTCGCGGCGCAGGCGGCGACACGATCACCGGGCCGACCTCCCGGGAGCGGTTGTCCTGCGCCGCGCTTTGCGCGAGCGCCGCGGACGACAAGGACACCGACGAGAGCAGAGTAATCAGGAAAGCACGCGATAACGCTGGCCTTGCGCCAGCACGGAAATGAAGATTTTGCACGACAACGCTCTGCGGCGACGCAAACAAACCGTCACCGCGGTTGCCTTAGTCATCCACCTTCGCCCCAGGCGGCGGATGCACCGGCTACTTGTCCGACATCAGGGCACCCCGCCCAATGCGTTCGCGCGTGACCATGGCTGGTAGCAGGTTTCCTGGCTCGCGGGTCATCGCCTTCGACCACCTTCCCAGAGGCCCAAGCGGGGCTCCAGTGGTTCGTTTGGTCGTCGGCTATCCGCCTACAGTTGCGGGGGCAGCCGCGGAATTGCCCACTGAGGTGGACGCACCGCATTCCCTTGAAGAGTCCTTGCGGACACTACCGATCACGAAACTGGCATCAGGGGATGAGCGCGTCAACATCCGCGCGGGCTGCTGGACGGGCCGGTCGGTCGATGGTGGCCTTGTGTTGCTGTTTTGCACGATAGTCCGAAGGACCGCGTCGAAACGTCCAACCCGGCCTCCGGACGAGCCTGGGTAACGAACGCTTGACCACGATCAATAACTGCCTTTGGTGTCCGAGTATGCTACTGAGGCCGAGTTCCGGCCCGACAAGGTAAGTCGATATTGATGCAGTTCGTCCGTACCATCCTGGCAGTCGCCATCGCCATATCCTTGGCGATGCTGCCGGTTGGCGCGTCCGCGGCGAACCTCGCAATGTCGTCGGATGGCATGCAGACGGCCATGCACATGAGCGGCGACGCCGACATGTCGATGGACGATTGTTGTCCCGACATGAAGGGAACGGGCTCCCATAGCGGCGGCTACAAGTGCGGGATGGGCTTCTGCTGCGTCGGTGGGATCATCGCGCTCGGTGATGTCAGGCCCGTGGCGTTCGAACGTCTCGCCGTCATGGCCAGCACGATGGCTATTCCCCCGGATCAGGTCGTTTCCTTCCGCGGCGGCAGTCCTCCTTTCCGACCTCCTCGAATCTGATCTCGCAAAGCCCGAGACGCGAGCGGCGTGCCTGCTCGCGACGACGACTGACGTGCGCGCTTCACGCGCCACGGCGAAAGATCAATTCATGAGGACAGGACAATGCTTTCCAAAATCAGCACCGCGGCTCTCGCCGCCACCCTTTCGCTTGCCGCTTCCGCCGCGATGGCGGGCGCGGGCGACTACGCCTTCGAGCCCGTCACTCCGCAGATGAAGAAGGGCGAAGACGTCACGCTCGCCGTTCGCCTGACGAACAAGCAGACCGGCAAGCCGATACCGGACGCAGTCATCTTCAAAAGCCGCCTCGACATGGCCCCGGACGGGATGGCCGAGATGGAATCGGCGGTCGCGCCGCTGCCGTCCAGGGAGCCGGGTGTGTACGCCTTCAAGACGGACCTGCCGATGGCTGGACGCTACCAGATGACGCTGTCCGTGAAGGTGCAGGGCGAACCGGAGACCGTCACCGGCAAGGTGATCGTCACGGCGGTCAAGTGAGCGTTCGGGCGCTGCCCGGCGGCGCCCGACATTCCCCTTTTTCCTTCACACGGACGCGCGCTCCCGGGCGCGCGGATACACCATATGAAAACGCTGCGTCTCCTGACGGCTCTTGCGCTGGGCGGTGGCCTGGTCCTGGCCGGCTACTACTGGCATTCGAACGGTGCGGGCTGGCTCGCTGAGGCCGACATATCATCGGCTGCGGCTGGCGCGGAGCGAACGCCGCTTTACTACCGCGATCCAAGCGGTGCGCCGCTCTGGTCTGCGGGTCAGAAGAAGGACGACCGCGGGCGGGACTATGTGCCGGTCTACGACGACGATGGAGCGGCCGTCGCGCCGGCGCTACCGAAGGCGCAAGCGGCTTCGCCGCGAAAAATCCTCTACTACCGCAATCCGATGGGGCTGCCCGACACGTCGCCCGTCCCAAAGAAGGATCCGATGGGGATGGACTATGTCGCCGTTTACGAAGGCGACGACACCGACGACGGCACGGTGAAGCTGTCGCCCGGCAAGATCCAGCGCGCGGGCGTGAAGTCCGAGCCCGTCGCGCGGCGCCCGATCCGGGTCTCGGTGAAGGCGCCCGGCACGATCCAGCTCGATGAACGCCGCGTGTCGGTGATCGCGATGCGCGCCGAGAGCTTCGTGCAGAAGGTCGCCGACGTGACGACCGGCACGCGCGTGAAGGCCGGCCAGCCGCTGATGGAAATCTACAGTTCGGCGGTGGCGTCCGCGGCGGCGGAATATCTCGCGACGATCACCTCCAGGACGGTCGGCGGTGTCGAGATGTACGGCCGCGGCTCGCGGCAGCGGCTGGTCAATCTCGACGTTCCCGAGTCCGTCATCGCGGAGATGGACAAGACGCACACCGCGCCCGTGGCCATACGCTGGTCTGCGTCGCGCGACGGGGTCGTGCTCGAACGCAACGCGATCGAAGGCATGCGGGCCAATCCCGGCGACGTCCTGTTCCGGATCGCGGACACCTCGGTGGTCTGGGCGCTGGTCGACGTGGCCGAGCGCGATCTCGGCAACATCGCGGTGGGGCAGTCAGTCGCGGTGCGCGCGCGCAGTTTCCCCGGCCGAACCTTCACCGGGACAATCGCCGTCGTCTATCCGCAGGTGAACCGCGACACGCGAACCGTTCGCATCAGGATCGAGCTTGCCAATCCGGACGCGGTGCTGCTGCCCGACATGTACGTCGATGCCGATATCGACACGGCCGATGCCGCGCCCGTCCTGGCGATACAGGACAGCGCGGTGCTCGACACCGGCAGCCGGCAGGCCGTCCTCGTCGACAAGGGGGAAGGGCGTTTCGAACCGCGGGAAGTCAAGCTCGGCCGTCGCGGCGGCGGCTATGTCGAGGTGCGCCATGGTCTCGCGGACGGCGAGGCGGTGGTGACCTCCGCCAACTTCCTGATCGATGCGGAAAGCAACCTGAAGGCGGCGCTGAAGGGGTTTGGCGAGGCGGCATCCCAGGCCACCGACGCCGGCCCTGGCAATGCAACGGGAGATCACAAATGATCGCCCGCATCATCGCCTGGTCGGCGCGCAATCTGCTGCTCGTGCTGTTCGGGACCGGCTTCGCGGCCGCCGCCGGCCTCTATGCCCTGGTTCACCTTCCGCTGGATGCGATCCCGGATCTCTCGGATACGCAGGTCATCGTCTACACCGAGTATCCCGGCCAGGCGCCGCAGGTGATCGAGGATCAGGTCACCTATCCGCTGACGACGGCGATGCTCACGGTGCCGAAATCGAAGGTCGTACGCGGCTTCTCGTTCTTCGGCGTTTCCTTCGTCTACGTGATCTTCGAGGACGGCACCGACATCTATTGGGCGAGGTCGCGCGTCATGGAATTCCTGAACGGCGCGGCGTCCAGGCTTCCCGCCGGCGTCACCCCGACCATCGGACCCGACGCGACCGGCGTCGGCTGGGTCTACCAATACGCCGTGGTATCGAAGGAATTGAACCTGGCGGACACGCGCACGATCCAGGACTGGAATCTGAAATTCGCGCTGGCCAAGGCCGAAGGCGTCGCCGAGGTCGCCAGCGTCGGCGGCTTCGTCAAGCAGTACAACGTGGTCCTCGACCCGCAGCGGATGCGCGACCGCGGCATCAGCATGCAGAAAATACGTGAGGCGATCCGCGCCAGCAACGCCGACGTCGGCGGCCGCACCGTCGAGCTCTCCGAGTTCGAATACGTCATCCGCGGCAAGGGCTACATCAAGAGCATCAACGATCTCGGCAACATCGTGCTGAAGACGAGCAACGGCACGCCGGTGTTGTTGCGGGACGTCGCCAGCGTCGAGCTCGGGCCCGACGAGCGGCGCGGCATCGCCGAATTGAATGGCGAGGGCGAGGTTGCGAGCGGCATCGTGCTGCAGCGGTTCGGCGTCAATGCCCTCGACGTCATCGAAAACGTCAAGAAGCGCTTCAGGGAGATCGCGAGCAGCCTGCCGAAATCGGTCGAGATCGTGCCGGTCTACGACCGGTCGAACCTGATCTACGCGGCCATCGATACCCTCAAGCATACCCTGTTCGAGGAGAGCATCGTCGTCGGGCTCGTCTGCATCGTGTTCCTTCTGCATGTCCGCAGCGCACTCGTCGCGATCCTGATGTTGCCGGTCGGCGTGTTGATGGCGTTTGGCGCCATGAAGCTGCTCGGGCTGGGGTCGAACATCATGAGCCTCGGCGGTATCGCGATTGCGATCGGCGCCATGGTGGACGCCGCCATCGTCATGATCGAGAACGCACACAAGCACCTGGAACGGGCGAGGCCCGATCAGTCGCGCGTGCAGGTTCTGATCGACGCGGCATCCGAAGTCGGCCCCGCGCTCTTCTTCAGCCTGTTGATCATCACCGTGTCGTTCATGCCGATCTTCACGCTGGAATCGCAGGAGGGCCGATTGTTCAGCCCGCTGGCGTTCACGAAGACCTTCTCGATGGCCGCCGCGGCGTTGCTGTCCGTCACCCTGGTGCCGGCGCTGATGGTGATCTTCGTCCGCGGCAGGATCGTCCCCGAGAGCAGGAACGTCATCAATCGCGTCCTGATCTGGATCTACCGTCCCGTGATCAAGGGGGTTCTGCGCGCCAAGACGCTGGTCATCCTGGCTTCGCTCGTCGTGCTTGCGGTGACGATCTGGCCGGCGCGCCAGCTTGGCACCGAGTTCATGCCGGCGCTGAACGAGGGAACGCTGCTCTACATGCCAACGACGCTGCCCGGCATTTCGGTCACCAAGGCGGCCGAGCTGATGCAGATGCAGGACCGCATCATCAAGTCGTTTCCGGAGGTCGCTTCGGTCTACGGCAAGGCGGGACGAGCCGCTACTGCGACCGATCCCGCTCCGACCGAGATGTTTGAGACGATCGTCAACCTGAAGCCGAAGGAGCAGTGGCGTTCCGGCGTAACCGTCGACAGTCTCATCGCCGAGATGGACAAGGCGTTGCAGTTTCCGGGTGTCTCCAATGCCTGGACCATGCCGATCAAGGCACGTATCGACATGCTCTCGACCGGAATCCGCACGCCGGTCGGCGTCAAGGTCATGGGCAATGACCTCGCCGAGATCGACCAACTCGCGAAGCAGATCGAACGCGTCATCAAGACCGTACCCGGCACCTCGTCGGCCTACGCCGAGCGCGGCATCGGCGGCTATTATCTCGAGATCGTTCCCGACCGTGAGGCGCTCGCCCGTTACGGCATCCTGATCCAGGACGTCCAGGACACCATCGCGGCCGCGCTCGGCGGTCAGACGGTCACGACGACCGTGGAGGGACGGCAGCGGTTCACCGTGAACATGCGCTATCCGCGCGACCTTCGCGACAACCCCAAGGCCATCGCCAGCGACATCCTGGTGCCGATGCCGTCGGGCGGCGCCGTGCCGCTCGGCGAGGTGGCGAAGGTCGAGCCCGCGCGCGGGCCGACGTCGATCCGGACGGAGAACGGCCAGCTTGCGACCTACATTTACGTCGACATCCGGGATCGCGACATCGGAAGCTACGTCGCTGACGCGCAACGCGCCGTGACGGAGAGCATCCGGTTTCCCGCCGGCACCTACGTCGTGTGGAGCGGCCAGTACGAATATCTGCAGCGCGCCGCCGCCCGTCTGAAGATCGTCGTGCCCGTGACGCTCACGATCATCTTCCTGCTGCTGTACCTGAACTTCCGGGCGATGACCGAGACCCTGATCGTGATGCTGTCACTGCCGTTCGCGCTGGTCGGCGGCATCTGGATGATGTGGTGGCTCGGCTTCAACCTGTCCGTCGCCGTCGCGGTCGGCTTCATCGCGCTCGCAGGCGTCGCCGCCGAGACGGGTGTCGTCATGCTGATCTACCTTGACCATGCGCTGGCCGAGGTGAAAGCCAGGTGCAGCGCCGAAGGGAGGCCACTGACGCGCCGGGATCTCCACGACGCCATCATGGTGGGCGCGGTCGAGCGCGTGCGGCCCAAGATGATGACGGTGGTTGCCATCATGGCCGGTCTGCTGCCGATCATGTGGAGCACCGGGGCCGGATCGGAGATCATGCAGCGCATTGCGGTGCCGATGATCGGCGGCATGACGTCATCGACACTGCTGACGCTGGTCGTGATCCCCGCAATTTTCGGCTTGGTGAAGGGACGGGGGCTTCCATCGGGCGAGCGATCGGCTCCTGCCGACGAATGGACCGTGCGCGCGTCGCAAGCCGCCGAATAGGCGGGCCAGCGGAGATCGTCTTTCATGGCGACCGCCGCTCCGGCGTGAAAAAAACCGCGGCGGATTTCGACTGAGGAGCGTTAGGGGCGGTGAGTTGCCTGGCGCGCTTCGACCACCTCGCCATCTTCCTTCGTGAACCGGCCGACCGGATTGTCGAGGAGATCGACGACGGCTTCGGAAGGGCGGCACAAGCGCGTGCCCTTCGAGGTCACGACGATCGGGCGGTTGATGAGAATGGGATGCGCGAGCATCTGGTCGATCAACTGGTCGTCGGTCCATTTGGGGTCGGCGAGGCCGAGTTCCTTGTACGGCGTGCCCTTCTCGCGCAGCAATGCGCGAACCGGAATGCCCATCGCTGCAATCAGCTGCTTGAGCGTCTCGCGCGATGGCGGGGTCTTGAGATATTCGATGACAGTGGGCTCCGCGCCGCTCTGCCGGATCATCGCCAGCGTGTTGCGCGAGGTGCCGCAATCGGGGTTGTGGTAGATCGTAACGTTCATCGGGTCGTCTCCGCAATTGGGACAGGGCCGCGCGACTTCGACTGTCCGAGCAGCCAGTTCATCAACAGCATGCCGGCGAATGCTCCGCAGAGCTCCGCAAGGATGAATCCGGGCAGGTCGGTCGGACGAATGCCCGAGAACGTGTTCGTCAGCGACCGCGCGATGGCCACCGCCGGATTTGCAAACGACGTGGAGGCCGTGAACCAATAGGCTGCCGTGATGTAGAGGCCCACCAGCCAGGGAACCGCGGTCCGCTGAAATCGGATGCCGGCCAGGATCGTCGCGACCAGACCGAAGGCGGCGACCGCTTCGGCGAACCATTGCGGCCCGCCCGTTCGAACCTTCGTCGAGAGATCGAGCAGGGGAAGTCCGAACATCAGATGCGCGGCCATCGTTCCCGCGATGCCGCCGGCGATCTGCGCGACCGCGTAGAGCACGGCTTCGTTGACCGGAAGCTCGCGCTTGCCGGCGAAGACGAGGGTCACCGCGGGATTGAAATGCGCGCCGGAGATCGGACCGAGCACGGTGATCAGGACAACCAGAATGGCTCCGGTCGGCAGGGTATTGCACAGAAGCGCCAGCGCCACGTCCTTGGTCAGCGTCTCGGCCATGATGCCGGAGCCGACGACGGTGGCGACGAGAATGCCGGTGCCGAGCGCTTCGGCTGCGAGGCGCCGTGGAAGATCGAAATTGTCCATCAGCCGGCCTTCGGCGTTGAATGTGTTGCGCCCTGGGAGCGTCCGATCTCGCGCAGCTTGGTGCCGAGGGAGAGCTTGTCGATGCTCCTGAGCGGCAGGCTCACAAAGGTGTCGATCCGATTCTTGAGGTAGCGGAATGCGGTGACGAACGCTGCCTGTTTCTCCAGATCGGTACCTTCGGCTGCGGCGGGGTCCTCGATACCCCAATGTGCGGTCATCGGCTGTCCCGGCCAGATGGGGCAGGATTCACCGGCCGCATCGTCACAAACGGTGAAGACGAAATCCATCACCGGCGCATCGGAAGCGGCGAACTCCAGCCAGCTCTTCGAGCGCATTCCGTCGGCGGGGTAGTCCATGCTTTCCAGCGTGCGCAGCGCGAGCGGGTGGACCGTCCCTTTCGGGGTGCTGCCGGCGGAGAAGGACTGAAAGCGGGCGGCTCCGTCCTTGCGAAGGATCGACTCGGCGAGGACCGAGCGCGCCGAATTGCCGGTGCACAGGAACAAAACATTGTACATCTGGTCAGGCACGGCTTCGCTCCTTTCGCTTTGGCGAGCAGCAGGCTTGAAGGCTCTCGACGACCGGTTCGCAAACCTCGGGCCGGCCGCCGCAGCAATCCCGAAGCAGGAAAACCGCGACGTCCCTGAACTCCGCAAGGTTGGCGCGATAGACGATCGAACGGCTGTGTCGCTCGGAGGTGACGAGGCGGGCACGCGTCAGGATCGAGAGATGAGCCGAAAGCGTATTCGGGGGGACTTCCAGCAGACGTGCGAGGTCGCCGGCCGCAAGGCCATCGGGCTCGTGTCGGACCAGCGTCCGGAAGGCCTCCAGACGGGTCGATTGTGACAGGGCAGCGAGCGCGAGGACTGCTTCTTCAGTTTCCATATATCCAGATTTATAGAAATGATGATAAAGCGTCAATTGAATTTCCGAACTGGGCGCGTTTAGAATGCATCCTGTCTTGCGATCGAGGAAAGCCGGCAATGCAAACCCAATCGGTCATTACGTGTCCGGTCTGTCATCACGCGTCAGCCGAAACCATGCCGACCGACGCCTGTCAGTTCTTCTACGATTGCAAGGGATGCGGGACCCGGCTCAAGCCGACGAGCGGCGATTGCTGCGTCTTCTGTTCGTACGGATCGGTCCCTTGTCCGCCGATCCAGCAGAACGGAAAGTGCTGCTGAAGCCGCCCCGCCGGGGGGCGGTCTCTCCCATATTTCCAATATTCTAGAAATATGGTTGACGGCGAGGGCGGATCGGCGCATCTTATGGTCATGAAGATCGACGACGCAGCAGCACGCTTGGAAGCCCTGGGTAACCGGACACGGCTTCAGATCTATCGGGCCCTGGTCCGCGCTGGCCGATCGGGCATGCCCGTCGGCCGCTTGCAGGACAAGCTGAAGATCCCGGCATCGACGCTATCTCATCACATCAAGTCTCTGGTTGCGGTCGGGCTGATTAGTCAGGTCCGCGAATCCACGACCCTGGTCTGCCACGCGAACTACGACGGGATGCGGGGCCTGGTGGATTTCCTGGTGTCGGAGTGCTGTGCGGACGAAACCGAATGCAAGGATGCCAAGACGGCGGCCTGATTTTTTTGTGCCGAATTATTCGATGATTCTAGAACAATCGGAGTAGCGAAATGAGCGGCGGAAAGACAGTTGCCATTATCGGGGCAGGACCGGTCGGCCTGGCTGCGGCCGCGCACGTGCTCGAGCGCGGCATGTCTCCCATTGTGCTCGAGGCCGGACCCGAAGCCGGACACGCCGTCCGCCAGTGGCAGCAGGTCCAGCTCTTCTCGCCGTGGGAGTACAATGTCGACAAGGCCGCCGCGCGCTTGCTTGCACCGACGGGATGGAATTCGCCGGACCCGCAATCCTATCCGACCGGCGGCGAACTGCTCGATCGATACCTGACGCCGCTTGCGACGCGAACGTCGCTGCGCGATGTGATCCGGACCTCCAGCCGCGTCTCGGCCATCAGCCGCGTCGGCTTCGACAAGGCGAAGACCAGGGGGCGCGAGCAGGCGCCTTTTGAAATCCGCTACCAGAACGGCAGGGGGCCCGAGGTTCTGCGTGCAGATGCCGTGATCGATACCTCAGGCACATGGTTCTCCCCCAATCCGGCCGGCCGCAATGGCTTGCCGGCGATCGGCGAGCCCGAATACGGCGACCGTGTCGCCTATGGCATGCCGGATGTCCGGGGTGTCGCTCGTTCCAGATATGCTGGCAAGACCGTTGCTGTCTTGGGCGCGGGCCACTCCGCGGTTGGTACTCTCATTGATCTCGTGTATCTCGCCGGCGAAGTGCCGGGTACGCAGCCTGTCTGGCTGTTGCGCGGCGCCGATCCCGCGAAGGCTTTTGGCGGCGGCCGTAACGATAAACTCGCGGCACGCGGCGAACTCGGCAGTGCCTTCGCCGCACTTGTGGCCTCCGGGAAGATCAAGGTCGAAACCGAATTCGGCGTCACGCACCTCTCGGACTCCGAAGGTCGCCTCAAGATCGCGGCAGGGTCCTGTTGCGGTGGGCGAAGCGTGGTCGTGGACGAACTGATCGTGTCGACGGGTTTCCGTCCAGACTTCTCCTTTCTGTCTGAACTGCGTCTGCGGCTCGATCCCGCCATCGAGGCACCGGTCGCTCTGGCGCCGCTGATCGATCCCAACGAGCATAGCTGCGGGACGGTGCGTCCACACGGCGCGCGCGAGCTCGCGCATGATGAAGCGGGCTTCTTCATGGCTGGCATGAAGTCCTACGGCCGCGCTCCGACCTTCCTGATGATGACGGGTTATGAGCAGGTTCGCTCGATTGCGGCCGATCTCGCTGGCGACAAGGAGGCGGCGGCGAGGGTGGAGCTTGTGCTGCCGGAGACCGGCGTCTGCACACGTGGCGGTGTCGAGGCCGCCGGGACCGCATCGGGATGTTGCGGCGGGCCGGCGAAGGAGGATTTGTCCGCCTGCTGTTCTGCCGACGAAACAGCCAAGAAGGCCGGCGGTTCGGGGTGTGGTTGTTCATGAAGCGAGTTCTCGCGGGCCAAGCCCGAGGCCCGCTCGGCGTCGTCGCCGCGCTCGGCACCGCGCAAACGGTTGCATGGGCGTCGAGCTATTATCTCCCGGCCATCCTGGCTGCGCCGATTGCGCGCGATCTCGGTCTCGCGCCGACTTACGTGTTCGGCGCGCTGTCGGGAGCGCTCGTCATCTCTGGCCTGCTCGGCCCGCGCGTGGGGCATGCCATCGATACGTTTGGCGGGCGCAGCCTGCTCGCAATCTCGAACCTCGTGTTTGTGGCAGGCTTGCTCCTGCTGTCCGTGGCCCATGGCATGGCGGTGCTGATTGCGGCCTGGGCGCTGCTGGGGATCGGCATGGGGATGGGCCTCTATGAGGCGGCCTTTGCGACGCTTGCGCGCATCTACGGTACCAATGCACGACGAACCATCACCGGCATCACGCTGATCGCCGGTTTCGCCAGCACGCTCGGCTGGCCCCTCACGACCTGGCTCGCGTCGGAGTACGGCTGGCGCGTCGCCTGTCAGATATGGGCGGCGATCCATATCGCTGTTGCGTTGCCGCTCAATCTCTCGCTGCCGCGCGCCGTCCCATTGGACCAGCAGGCTCGACCGGGGCCGGGTGCAATCCAGCAATCCGGACGCCAGAGCGAGACCTTCGCGATGGTGCTGCTGGCTTACATGTTCGCGGCAGCTAGCTTCGTCAGTTCGGGCATCTCGGCCATTCTGCCGACCATGCTGGTTGCGTTCGGCGCGACACCGGCTCAGGCCCTGCTCGCGGGCGCGCTGGTCGGGCCTGCACAAGTCGGCGCGCGTCTGCTGGAAGCAGGATGGCTCGCCCGGTTTCACCCGCTGCTGTCGGCGAGGCTGGCCATGCTGATGAATCCGATCGGCGTCGTTGCGCTGGTGATGGGCGGACCCTTGCTCGCGTCGACCTTCACGGTGCTGTACGGAGCGGGCAACGGCATCATCACCATTGCCCGTGGGACGCTTCCATTGGCGCTGTTTGGGCCGGCCGGATTCGGCAAGCGGGTCGGCATGATCTCGCTGCCTTCTAGACTGACGGGTGCCGCCGCGCCGCTCGCACTGGGGCTGATGGTGGAGCACTTCGGCAGCAGTGCGCTGTGGATCAGCGCGCTCGTCTCGGTCTCGGCCTTCTTCGCTCTCTTGCTGCTTCGTACGGAGCGGGCAAACTCAGCGCCGCTTCAGGTGGGAGAACAAAATTCGTAAGCTCGGCGGCCGGTCTCTGATTGCGGTGATGTGCATAGGGCAGGTCGGCAACCTGTTGCCGCATGTGACGTTGTCCGCAAATCTGGCGCAGCACCTGATGCCTGAGTGGGGACTGTCGGCGGCCGAAGGCGGCTTGATGGCAAGCGGTTATGCATTCGGCTACATGCTCGCGGTGCCCGTGCTGACGACGTTGACCGACCGGATCGACGCGCGGATTGTCCTGCTCTGGGGCTCGATCGTCAGCGGGCTCGCGACCGCAGCGTTCGGAATCTTCGCGCAAGGGTTCTGGTCGGCGACCGCGATCTGGTCCCTTGCAGGACTTGGTTTTGCCGGCGCCTACATGCCGGGATTGAAGGCGCTGACGGACCGGCTTCCCGCCGGCGACACCTCGCGCGCCGTTACTCTCTATACGTCGAGCTTCTCCGTCGGCGTCGGCCTCTCGTTCCTGGTCGCGCAACTGATCGCCGACCGCTGGGGTTGGCGGATCGCCTTCCTCGTCACTGGCTTCGGCCCCGTCGCCATGGTCATCGCGTGCCTTCTGATGCGGGAGCAGCGGCCCGCGCCGAAGGCGGGGCGTCTGCTCAACTTCGCGCCCGTCTTCGCCAACCGCGAGGCGCTCGGTTACATCCTCGGCTACGGCGCGCACTGCTTCGAGCTTTACGGCATCCGCACCTGGCTGGTCGGGTTCTGGACGTTCGTCGTTGCGCACCAGGGCGCGCCGTCTTGGTTGAGTCCCGTCGTGCTGAGCTTCTGCTTCGCGGTGATCTCGATGCCCGCAAGCATCCTCGGCAACGAGGCCGCGCTGAAATTCGGCCGCCATCGGGCGATCACGGTCGTCATGATCGCATCGGCCTGTGTCGCACTTATCATCGGGCTCAGCGCGACGGCGCCGGCATGGGTGCTCGCACTGCTGCTGCTCGCCTATGGCCTGACCGTGCCCGCCGATTCAGGTGCGTTGACTGCCGGCATGTCTGCCGCTGCGATTTCCGAACATCGCGGCGCGACCCTGGCCTTGCATTCGACGGTCGGCTTCGGTCTGTCGGCGGTCGGAGCCTGGGGAACCGGCGCCGCGCTCGACGCCGCCGGCGGCCCACAGAGCGCGACCGGCCTGGCTGCTGGCGTTCGTCGTTCTTGCGGCCGGCATTGCGCTCGGTCCGTTCGCGCTGCTCTGGGCGCGGATGGATCGAACGCATCACGGCTGAGCCAGCTCTACTCGTGCCGCCATATCTCCACGGCTGAGATGACCAGGATCGCAGCCAATCCCGGCAAAAGAATCGAATTCGGGACAACGCCGAGCAGCAAGCCGCCGATGAATGTACCGACGATCGATCCGATCGCCATTGCAAGCATGAACTGCCAGTTGGCGCGGAGCACTGAAAAATTCTGATCGCGGCTATAGCGCGCGAAGCCCACCAGCATCGTCGGAAGGCTTACCGCGAGTGAGAGGCTGCCTGCCAGCTTGACGTCCGCGCCGAACAGCAGGATCAGGGTGGGGATCAGGAACTCTCCACCGGCAACGCCGAGCAACGACGCCACGATGCCAATCACGAAGCCTGCCGCTACGCCCGCGATAATCAGGTACATGCCAGTCAGCGCCGGGGCGGGTGCTGCCGCAGTGCTGTGTGCGAACAGAAGCACACCTGCGATCAGCAGCAACAAGACGGCTATGACCTTGTAGAGCGTTTCGGACTTGAGGCGCGTCGCCCAGGATGCTCCGGCATAGGCGCCAACAAGGCTGCCCGCCAGCAGATTCAGGATGACCGGCCAATGCGCATATATTTCGGCAAAGGGAACGGCGCGGGCACGAAATGGCAGCGCGCTGGCCACCACGATCAGGCTCGTCGCCTTGTTGAGGACCACGGCTTCAAGACCGCGAAACCTGAACAAGCTGATGAGTAGCGGCAGACGAAATTCGGCGCCCCCGAGGCCGATGAGGCCGCCCAAGGTACCGATGATTGCGCCCGAGCCGAACGCGGCGGAATTGTTTCGCATGGTCACGACGGAAAAAATGCGCTGGTGCGCGAAACTAGACTTGCCCGTAATCCGTCGTGGCGGGGAGCTTCACACCTGCTTACGGCAGGGCGTGGGGCTGAAGAACAGGCTAGTCTAGAATCTTGGGCGTTGCAAACTTACGTCCAATCGGCTTCGAGCGGCAGGAGACGATGACGATCCTTCGATCATGGCTCGCTTTGCTCCGACATGAAAAAAACCGCGACGGATTGCTCCGCGCGGGTGTTACGAACTTTAGATGCTGCCGGTATGCCGGTCTTTTGCTCGACGTGCCAAAGGTTCCAAACCGTCGGCGCAATCCTCGTGACGTGCCTCCGATGACTTCTGCATTCCCCGACTTAAGCAGGTTGACAGTTCGGCCATCCGGGTTTTAATTCGCCGCTACGGGGATGTGCGATCTCCCCGTGAGGCGACATGCCCAAGTATCGCGTCCTTAATCACCAAGGGCGCAGCATGTCAGCATCATACATCCCCATTTCTTCCGGCAGATTATCTAGACTGATCGGCACGGCGAATACGCCGGCGCTTATCGATGCGCGCATTGACGGGGACGTCTCAGCCGACCCCCGCCTGATACCCGGCGCCGGGCGACGCTCGCGCGACGTCCAGGATTGGGCCTCCCGCTTGATGGACCGATGCGATCGATCTCGGGGCGTGATTAGCCGCAGCTGCTTCAAGACCTAGGAGCACATCAATGAGAAACACACTCTTCGCGTTCATCGGTCTCGGCGCCTGCCTCCTTGGCTCGGTCTCGACGGCTCAAGCGCAGAACATCGACTGGCAGAAGGTTGACGAGACGCTGGGCCGCAAGCCCGCCGTTTCGGACGACGTCCACCGCTACGGCTTTCCCCGCAGCGATCTCTCCGTGACGCTGGACGGGGTGACGATCAAGCCGGCGCTGGCGCTCGGCGGCTGGGTTGCGTTCAAGCCTGGGCACGGCGGCGCCATGGTCATGGGCGACCTCGTGCTGCTCGAAACCGAGATCAATCCTGTGATGGCGAAGATGATCGCGAACGGCCTCGAGATCACGGCCATCCACAATCATCTGCTGCGCGCGAGTCCGGCGACGTTCTACATGCATGTTGCCGGGCACGGGGACCCGGTCAAGCTCGCCGCTGCGATCCACGATGCACTCGCCGAAAGCAAGACTCCATTGACCGTCGCAGCGCCGGCGAGCCCGCCGCCGGCCGTGGACCTCGACACCGCGAAGCTCGACCAGATTATCGGCAGCAAGGGACAGGCCAACGGAGGCGTCTACCAATTCAACGTGAAGCGACGTGATCCGATCACGCAAGACGGCATGC
Source organism: Bradyrhizobium sp. 613_E4_N2_2 (assembly GCF_052075995.1). Lineage (NCBI taxonomy): Bacteria > Pseudomonadati > Pseudomonadota > Alphaproteobacteria > Hyphomicrobiales > Nitrobacteraceae > Bradyrhizobium > Bradyrhizobium sp. 613_E4_N2_2. The sequence continues at coordinate 6,489,588 of NZ_CP197234.1, read as the reverse complement.
CATTGACCCCCGTCGCTCCAATGGGCGTTGCGATCGGTATCAACTTCCAGCCGACCGAGGGCGGGAAGGCGGCCATCACGGGCGACTTCGTACTGACGGGCAACGAGGTCAACCCTGTCATTCTGGCGCTGCGCGCGCACGGCATCGAGGTGACCGCGCTGCATAGCCACATGCTGGATGAGCAGCCGCGGCTTTTCTTCATGCACTTCTGGGCGAACGACGATGCTGTGAAGCTCGCCGAAGGCTTGCGCGCGGCCTTGGACAAGACTGCCAGCACGAAGAGTTGAGCCAAAGATCGAGGGAGGAGACGCCCGATGCGTTACGAACCCAAGCCGATGCCGTTCGATCCAAAGTCGATCAGCGGCATCTCCGAAAAGGTGCTCGTCAGCCACTACGAGAACAACTACGGCGGAGCCGTGAAGCGGCTCAACGCGATTGGCGCTCAGCTCGCAGAGCTCGATTTCGCCAAGGCGCCGAACTTTCTCATCAACGGCCTGAAGCGCGAGGAGTTGATCGCAACGAACTCGATGATCCTGCACGAGATCTACTTCGACGGTCTTGGTGGATCCGAGAGGCCGAGCGGCGCTCTCGCCGATGCGATTGCGCGCGACTTTGGCAGCATCGAGCGCTGGCGTACGGAATTCGCAGCCATGGGCAAGGCCGAAGGCGGCGGCTCGGGGTGGGTGATCCTTGCCTATTCACCCCGTGACGGGTGGCTCATCAATCAATGGGCCGCAGATCATACCACAACGCTCGCCGGCGGTCGGCCGGTGCTGGTGCTCGACATGTATGAGCACGCCTATCACATGGATTTCGGCGCTGCCGCCGCCCGCTATGTCGACGTCTACATGGAGGCCATTCGCTGGGAGAACGCCGCCAAATTGTACGATCGATACGCCGGGGAATCCTGAAAGAGGCGGGAGGGGGATAGGACGCCGAGGTATTGCCAAACGAGCGATCGACTGCGGGGACCCGCGACCTCCCCATCAGATGGATATCCATCCAAGTGCTCGCCTGCATTGTTCTTGGGGAGACGAGCTATGGAAGGACCTGTCTTCGCTCTCTTCGCTCTTGCCGCGCTCGCTGGCGGCTTCGTCAGCGGCTTTTCCGGATTCGCCATGGGCCTCGTGGTGTCGGGCGTATGGCTGCACATCATCACGCCGATGCAGACCGCTACCTTGATCGCGGGCTACGGCTTGCTCACGCAGGGCTACGGCATCTTCAAGCTGCGACGTCTCCTCGACCTTCGGAAGGCTTGGCCGCTCGCGCTCGGAACTGTCATCGGCATCCCGATCGGCGTCAGCATTCTCGCTTACCTGAACCCCAGCTACCTCCGATTTGGTGTGGGGGTCCTGCTGGTGCTCTACGCAATCTACGGCCTGACGAAGCCCGTATTCGCTCCGGTAAAGATCGGAGTCGGGGCCGATATCGCCATTGGCGTCTCCAACGGCTTGCTTGGCGGCCTGACAGGGCTCGGCGGCGTCATCTCGACGATTTCCTGCCAATGGCGTGGCTGGCCCAAGGACGTGCAGCGCGCGGTATTTCAGCCGGTGTTGTTCGTGGCGTTCGTTGTCATCTCGAGCTCTCAGGCCGTAGCCGGTACCATTACCAGGGAGACGCTGGTGCTCTATGCGCTCGGCGTTCCCTTCATGGTCGCCGGCCTTTGGTCCGGTTTCAAATTGTTCGGCAAGATCAACGATGAGAACTTCCGCAGGACCGTGCTGGCGCTTCTGCTGCTCGCGGGATTGTCGCTGATCGCATCGGTGCTGTCGTTCGGACTGCGTTGATATCAGCCGAATCCCCGGCGGCTTACCACCTCGGACTATTCTCCGCGGACGAGAAAATCGCCGGAAAGAGGCCTTATCGCCGCCTCGCTGCCTTTGGTGTTCCGGTGACGGATTTAAGCAGGCGCAGGTCGCTCGACGCCTCCGCGAGCAGCCAGTCACGAAATGTCGCAATCTTCGGAAGTGACGCGGTCGCCTTGGGGCAGACGATCCAATAGCTCTTCGACAATGGCACCGACTCCGGGAAGGGCAGCGCCAGCCGTCCATTGATCAGGTCCCAGGCGCCTAATGTCGTGCGGGCCAGGGCGATGCCCTGGCCGTTGATTGCGGCATCGATGACCATGCTGGCGCGATTGAGCACCGGACCATGCGTGACATCGGCGTCGTCAATGCCGACGCCACGTAGCCAATCTGCCCAGTCGGATCTGCTGTCGAGGTGGATCAGGGGAAATCTCAGGATATCCGCGACCCCGCCGATGCGGCGGCGTCCCGACAGCAGCTTGGGACTGCATACGGCGAAGAGCCGTTCCGTGCAGAGCCTTGTGGCATCGAGGCCCGGCCAGTTTCCATCGCCATGGCGGACCGCAAGATCGACCTCCTCACGCGCAAAATCGACGTGATGCATCGTTGCCGAGACGCGGAGATCGATTCCCGAATGCGCTTCCGCGAAATGGCCGAGGCGATGCACCAGCCATTTGGCGGCAAAATCCGGGGACGTGCTGACCGTGAGCACGCCTGCGTTCTGTCGCTGCAACAGCCGCTCCGTTCCGGTGGCAATTCGATCCAGCGCATCGCGTATCACCGCGAGATAGTCGCGGCCCGCTTCCGTGATGATCAGGCGCTGGCGCTCGCGGCTGAACAGCTTGATGGCGAGCTCCGTTTCCAACGCCTTGACCTGATGGCTCACCGCACCTTGCGTGACGCACAGCTCTTCGGCGGCCCGCGTGAAGCTCTCGTGGCGGGCTGCGGCTTCGAAGGCCTTTAGTGCGTTCAGCGGTGGCAAACGCGGGCGCATGACGCACCTTCCTGAGGGACTTCATGAGAAAAATTGGGGCTGGCCCGAGAAACGATGCTTTGCGGACTTTGCCCTGCCGGCCCTATGCAGGCGGCCACGACACGAAATCATGGGATTTGGAGGCAATAAATGTCAATACCTATTGCCGATCGCGGTTTTCCGGCGCGAGTTCGACGCAGCGCGACGGCTGCGGATCATAAGCAAAATTCATGGCAGGCGTTGATCGGCGGATGGCTTGCCCGCATCGAGCGGGTAAATCAGCGCGACGATCTTCGCGCGATTGCCGACAATCCCCATCTCCTTGCCGATCTCGGGCTCACTCGGGAAGAGGCCTTGGAGCAAGCGAACAAGCCGTTCTGGCGCTGATCGAGCCCGATCGACGGCAAGCGAACCGGGAGGAGAAAAGATGTCCGAGACCATCGTTTACGGCTTTCCCCGCAGCACGTTCGTCAACATCGTGCGGCTCGTCCTCACCCACAAGGACGTGGCCTACCGCTTCGAGGACCTCGAGCCCGTGATGGGCAGGAGCGAGCATCTCGCGCTCCATCCGTTCAACCGCGTTCCGATCTTCCGGCACGGCGACTTCACCGTCTACGAGACGCGCGCCATCGTCGGCTACATCGACGAGGTGTTCGCGGGAGCACGGCTGACGCCGCAGAACCCGCACGCGCGGGCTCGCATGAATCAATGGATCGGTGTCGTCGATTCCTACGTCTATCCCTACATGATCTACCATGTGACCCACGAGCGGCTGGTGTTTCCCGAGCTCGGGATTGCATCCGACGAGAAGGTGGTGGCGCACGCACTGCCGAAGGTCGAGAACGCACTCGTGGCCATCGAGCGCGAGCTCGCCGATGGTCGGGACTACCTCCTCGGTCCAGAACTCTCGATCGCGGATTTCTACCTGTTGCCAAGCACCTTTGCGTTCAGCCTGACGGAGGAAGGCAAGGCCATGTACCCGAAATATCCGGCGTTCTGTCTATGGCGGGAGCGCATGGAGAGCCTGCCGACGACGCAGAAGCTGCGCGCGATCCTGCCGCCGCGCGCGCCCATTGCGCATGCCCGCGAGTGGGCGCACTCGCACCGCCCGAGATATTGAGCTAGGTGGACTGACACTGGGGGCAGGGACTTTCCGCCAGGTACCCGACGCAGTGGATTGCGTTTTCGAGCGGCGGGGGACGACGGTGATCCTTAGATCACGGCAACCTGTGCTACGACATGAAAAAAACGCGGCGGATTGCTCCGCCGCGGGTGTTACGAACTTTCGATGTTGCCATCATGCCAGTGTTTTGCCCGACGTGTCAAAGGCGGCCAAAATGGTCTCGCCGCTGAGGTCGCGCTGCTGCTGATCGGTCGTTCAGATTAGCTAACAGTTTCAACGCCCCCGCTACTGTGCATGGGGTTGTTTTTCAGTTCTTGTTTTGAGGGCGCCGAAATGGCCGCGTTTCAGCGCCGCCCGCGCGGCGCTTCCGCCTTGGCCGGCGCTTCTGTCTGCGGCGCGCAGGTCGCAGCCTGAAGCGAGTTTTGCGCCTGCTGCATCAGGCCGGGCTCGGCGGCGAGCGCCTTCATCACGATCAGGCCGGTGGTAGCAGGGGAATCGATGATCAGGCGGTCGGCCGCGGTGATCTCTTCGTCCTCGGGCAGCTCGTTATGCTGCGGCTCGGTCATGAGGTCGAGCTCGATCACCTTCTTGCCGGCGGAGCGGTCGTTGATGGCGTAATAGGCGATCTCGTTGCGGGTGTAGAACGACACCGAGGTGTAGGCCTGGCTCACCGGCACCGTAAGCTTGAGCGGCCCGCCGGTGAGATCATAGCGGCAGATCGCGATCGCGAAGGCCGGGTCCATGAACGGCATCGGCGAATTGTTGGGATCGGCGAGGGGAAGCTGCGTCACGGCGTTGAGCTTCGTCATCGGCGTCAGCCGCGAATAGGCGTCCTGTGTCGCGATCCGCGGCAGCGCCAGCACGCTGACGAGATGGACCACGAGGCCCAGCACCACGCCCGCGACGATGGTGAACATCAGGCGGATCATGAGCAGCCCACCGTCTTGATCGTGGGCATCGGCGCATCGCGCTGGGTGCGCGTCGCAACGCCGACAGGGGTGTCGTAGAGGCGCAGCATCAGCGCGTAACGCTCGATGCCGCCGGTCGGCAGCCAGTTGCCGGCGCGCGAGCGCGAGGCGATGCGGATCTCGAACGTCCCGTCGGACTGCCGCACGATCTCCTGGCTGGTGAAGCCATAGCGCTGCAGCGAATTGGCGACGAGGTGGCCCTTGCGGTCGTACAGCGTCAGCGTCCAGAACCGCGCCGGCGGCGTCACGCCGGAGACGACGACGTCGCAGCGGCCGTCGAGCGCCTTCTTCTTCTCGTCGGCGGTCGCCGTGAAGGCGACGCCGTCACCGGTGCCGATCGGCAGCTCGCCATTGCGCACGATGGTGGCGCGCGAATAGGGATCGACGTCGGCGGTGCCGGTGCGCGGGCGGGCGGTCCAGGGGCCGATGGTCAGCGCGCCGATCTCGGTGCCGCGCGTCGTCGTCATCCAGGTCGCGCCGACGCCGACCACGCTCGCGAGCAGAAGGGCCGTCAATGTGATCAGGATCAGCCGCACGGGTTTCGATCAGTTCTTGCGCGGGACGGATGCATTCGCATTCTCTTCCGCATAGTTCTGCGGGAAGGCGAGCGCGCTCGTCGACGAGGCCGGCTTGGCCAGCTTGTCGTCGTCGGCAGCCGCCTTGGTCGCGGTCCTGGCGGCGTCATCGAGCAGCTTCTCGACGCGCACCAGCACGTCGGCGCCGCGCTTGGTCAGCACGGGCGGCGGGCCGGGCTTGGTCTCCAGCACCTTCGGTGCCGCATTGGCCTGCGCTGCCATCGGCTGCGGCGGCAGCTTCTGGCCCATGCCGATGCCGGGGATTTCCCGGACCTCGACGCCCTGATGCGCGGTGACCATGATGTCGTGCCAGGTCTGCGCCGGCAGCGAGCCGCCGGTCATGCGGTTGGTCGGCGAATAGTCGTCATTGCCGTACCACACCGCGCAGGTGAAATTGCCGGTGTATCCGACGAACCAGGCGTCGCGATACGCATTGGTCGTGCCGGTCTTGCCGGCGGTCGGAATGCCGTCGAGCGCGGCGCGGCGCGCGGTGCCTTCGCTGACGACGTGGCTCATCATGCCGGCCATGTCGGCGGCAACGGAGGCCGGGATCGCCTGTCGCGGCTTCGGACCGTCGCGGTCCCAGCGCCAGACCGGATCACCGGCACCGGTGCGCACTTCCAGCACCGAATGCGGCGTCACCGCCTTGCCGCGGTTGGGGAAGGTGGCGTAGGCGACGGCGTGCTCGATCACGGTGACTTCGTCCGAGCCGATCGGCAGCGACGGCGTGTCGGGCAGCGGTGCCTTGAGGCCGAAGCGGCGGGCGACCTCGACGATCTTGGCGCGGCCGAGCTTGGCCGGGTTCGGCGCCTTCGGCTGTTCCTTCTGGCCGATGGCAATGGACAGCTTGACGGGCACGACGTTGATCGAGCGCGTGATCGCCTGCGTCAGCGTCACCGAGCCGGAATAGGAATGGCCATAGTTCTGCGGACACCAATTGCCGATGCAGACCGGACCGTCGACCACGATCGAGTTCGGCGTGAAGCCGTTGAGGAGCGCGGTGGTGTAGACGTAAGGCTTGAACGACGAGCCTGGCTGGCGATAGGCGTCGGTGGCGCGGTTGAACTGGCTCGCGCCGTAGTCGCGGCCGCCGACCATGGCGCGGATGCCGCCGTCGAGGTCGGAGACGACGGTCGCGGCCTGGGTCGCGTGATAATCGCGGCCAAACTGGCGCAGCTGGTTCTCGATGGCGTCTTCCGCGGCCTTCTGCACGTTGGTGTCGATCGCGAGGCGCACCACGAAGACGCGCTCGGTGTACGACTTCGGGAAGGTGTCGACCAGCTTGCGCATCTCGTCGAAGGCGTAGTCGAGATAGTAGTTCGGCGAGGCCTCGTCGCGGCGATCGACCGCGAAGGCCGGGTTGCGGCGGGCGCCGAACACCTGGCCCTCGGTCATGAAGCCGGCATCGACGAGATTGTCGAGCACGACGTTGGCGCGGGCACGCGCCGCGGGCAGGTTGATGTGGGGTGCGTATTTGGTCGGCGCCTTGAACAGGCCGGCGAGCATCGCGGCTTCTGCCAGCGTCACGTCGCGCGCGGATTTGTTGAAGTAGAAGTGGGCTGCGCCGTCGACGCCGAAGGTGCCGCCGCCCATATAGGCGCGGTCGAGATAGAGCTTGAGAATCTCGTTCTTGGTCAGGCGCCATTCCAGCCAGACCGCGAGGAAGGCCTCGTTGACCTTGCGCTCGATGGTGCGCTCGTTGCTCAAGAACAGGTTCTTGGCGAGCTGCTGGGTGATCGAGGAGCCGCCCTGGCGGACGCCGCCGGCCTGGGCGTTGGTGACGAGCGCGCGCGCGGTGCCGGCGATGTCGATGCCGAAATGCTCGTAGAAGCGGCGGTCTTCGGTGGCGAGCGTCGCCTTGATCAGCACGTCCGGAAAGTCTTCCAGCGGGATCGAGTCGTTGTGCTTGATGCCGCGGCTGCCGATCGGGTTGCCGTAGCGATCGAGGAACGACACCGCGAGGTCGGACTTCTTCAGCCAGTCCTCGTCCGCGGTCTCGCGGAAGGCGGGGATGGCCAGGGTGAGCATCACCACCAGGCCGCCGAGGCCCAGTGTCGCGGCCTCCGACAGCGGCTCGATGAACACCCAGCGCTTCCACCGCCCGACATAGAAGCGGTCCATGAAGGTCGAGTAGCGCTCGTAGAGCTCGCGGATGCCCTTGGCGGAGGAGAACAGCGAGGAATCGATGCGCGCGTCGAGGTCCAGAAAGAAATTCCGGATGCGGCTCTTCCAGTTGGATGGTGTGTTCTGGACCACCTAGAACCCTTGAGGCTCGGTTCGACAGCGTTCAGGCACCCGGCCGGGCGGCACCGAGACGTCTTGAGGGAATGTTACGGCAAACCCAAGGCGCCGGTTTCGCGTCCGAGGGGACTTGCTGTTCCTTCTAGCCGAGCAGGGCCCATAAACCAATGGTCAGGCTCGCGATTTTGAACAACAGGCCTAATTGACCCCGGTTCATTACGGGCCTCAATTGGGCGTTGCTTGCAGCGTCCCGGCCGCACGCCGTAGATGAACGAGCCGTAGCTCTTTCGAACCCTTGTTGAGGCGCATGACCGCAGCTCCCAAACGACCTTCAGGCCAGGAAGGATTCTTCTGGAAAACCAAGACGTTGGAAGAGCTGTCGACGGCCGAATGGGAGAGCCTGTGCGACGGTTGCGGCCGCTGCTGCCTGAACAAGCTCGAGGACGAGGATACCGGCGATATCTATTTCACCCATGTCGGCTGCAAGCTGCTCGATGCCGGGACCTGCGGCTGCAAGGACTATCGGAATCGCTCCGCCAAGGTTCCCGATTGCGTCCGCCTGACCCCGGCCAATGTCCGCACCCTGAACTGGCTGCCGCCGAGCTGCGGCTACAAGCTGGTCGCCGAAGGGCGCGACCTCTATTGGTGGCATCCGCTGGTCTCGGGCGATCCCAACACCGTTCATGAAGCCGGCGTCTCCGTCCGCGGCCGGGTCGAGGGCAGCGAGGAGGAGATCCCGGACGAGGAGCTCGAGGACCACATCGTGCAATGGCCGGCGCAGCTGCCGAAACGGGCACGCCTGAAGCGACGTCCGAAGGACTGACCCGCCTGCGACGTCGAATCACGTCATCGCGATGACCCCGCGGCGGGATGCACCCATGCGCCGCGGTGCCTGCCTGAGAAGAACTTTCCTCTCTACATTGCCTGCATAGAACGAATCCTCCGCGGCGTTTGCGCCTCCTCACGGCTTCCGATCGAGATGAACAAGTTCGACCGGCAGAGCAGTTCTGCCGACATTCAGGCTTTGCCTGACGACATTGCCGAAGAGCTGTCCCGCCTTCCCAGCGAGGTCTTGAGCGTCGACGACGCGCCTTCGCTCGCGCCGCCGGCGCCGTTGTCGCAGGACGAGGTCCGGACCATCGTGATCAGCCTGATGCTGACGATGTTCCTGGCTGCGCTCGACCAGACCATCGTCGCGACCGCGCTGCCGACCATCGGGCGCCAGTTTAACGACGTCTCCAACCTCTCCTGGGTCATCACCGCCTATCTGCTCGCCTCGACCGCGGTCGCACCGGTGTTCGGGACGCTGAGCGATATCTACGGCCGCCGCGTGATGATCATCATTTCGCTCAGCCTGTTCGTCGCCGGCTCCGTGCTGTGCGCGATCGCGCCGAACATGCCGATGCTGATCCTGGCGCGCGGCCTTCAGGGCCTCGGCGGCGGCGGCATCATGCCGGTCGTGCAGACCGTGATCTCCGACGTCGTCTCCCCGCGCGAGCGCGGCCAGTACCAGGCCTATTTCTCCAGCGTCTGGATGGTCGGCGGCATTTTGGGCCCGGTCATCGGCGGCGTGTTCGCCGAGCATCTGCACTGGTCGATGATCTTCTGGATCAATCTCCCGCTCGCGGCCGCCGCCATCGCGATGCTGCTGCCGAAGATGAAGAAGATCCCGGTGTTCCACCGCAAGCGCAAGGTCGACTGGCTCGGCGGCGTGCTGCTGATGGCCTCTGCGGTCGTCTTCATGCTGGTGCTGACCTGGGGCGGCACGCGTTATCCGTGGCTCTCGCCGACGGTGCTTGCGATGGTGGGCGGCGCTGTCGCGCTCGCGGTCACCTTCGTGTGGCACGCGCGGCGGGCCGACGAGCCGTTCCTGCCGTTGAAGCTATTGACGGGTTCGGTGGCGCCTTTCGCCATGACGGCCGGTGGCTGCGGGCTCGGTGCGATCACGGGCCTCACCGTGCAGCTGCCGCTCTATTACGAGTCGGTCTACCATCTCAGCGCCAGCGAGGCGGGGCTCGCATTGATTCCGCTCGCGGCGGTCTCGACCTGCGGCGCGGCGATTGCCGGCCGCACCATGGCGCGCGCAAAACACTACAAGCGCGTTGCCATCATCGGCACGTCCTGGGCCGCGCTGTGTGGCCTCGCGCTCACGGTCACCACCTTGCCGCTGTGGGGCTTGCTGATGCTGATGGCCGCGTTTGCGCTCGGCCTCGGCACGACCTTTCCGGTCTGCGTGGTCTCGCTGCAGAATTCGGTCGCGCGCCCGCAAGTCGGCACCATCACCGGCGCGATGAACTTCTTCCGCTCGCTGATGTCCTCGTTCACGGTCGCAGCGTTCGCGGCGATCCTGCTGATCGCGCTCGGCACCGACGTTCCGCTGGCCGGCGAGCATCACGCCGCGGGTGCCATCGCAATTCCCGCCGACGACATGCGCCACGCCTTCCGCTACGTCTTCGGCGCCGCCACCGCGCTGATGACCACCGCCGCGCTCTGCCTGATCATGATGGAGGAGCGGCCACTCGCCGGCCCCTCCGTCACGCAGCAGGTGGAGATGGCGGAGTAGGGGTTAGCCGCCGCGATCGGGATCGTCGTCGGCATCACCTGCGCTCGTCTTTCGCGCCTTCGCCGCGAGCTGTTCCTTGAGCTTCGCGAGTGCTTCGGCGGACCAATCATTCACATCTGTCACCGCAACCCAGGCATCGACGTAATGCTCGGGCGCGTAGACATGGCCAAAGCCCATCGGCGTCGCGGTCGCGACCGCCATGTCGAGGGCGAGCTGCAGCATCGTCACGACAGGATACCATCGCAGCTCCGGCGACACGTCCGGCCCGCGCGGTGCATTCATCCAGTCCGGCGCCTGATAGGCGTCGCGGTAGGCGAAGAAGGTGATCGCGTCGCTGGCATATTGCAGATAGACGACGCGCATCGGCCCCCAGGGCGTATCCGGCGGCACCGTCGGTCCATTCTGGTTCATGAAGCGGACGAGGCGGCCGTCGCGGAATTCCGGGAGCCAGGCCGGCGATCCCGGATTGCGGTTCGCAGTGACCGAGCGCCAGATGCGGCTCTCGAATGGCGCCCCGCTCCACAGCGCGCCGCCAATGGGATCCCCGATCGTCTCGAACAGCTCCGCGGATTTCTCCGAGTTCATGGCGCCGAGGCTCAGTCCGTGCAAATACAGCATCGGCCGCTTGTCCTTCGGCAGCGTCGTCCAGTAGCCGTAGATCTCCGCGAACAACGCGCGCGACGCCTCTGCGCCGTATTCGGGCTGAAACAGCAGCGACAGCGGGCTGTTGAGATAGGAGTACTGCATCGCGACGCTCGCGACATCGCCATGGTGGAGATATTCGACCGTATCCATCGCGGCCGGATCGATCCAGCCAGTGCCGGTCGGCGTGATGACGATCAGGATTTTGCGGTCGAAGCCGTGCTGGCGCTTGAGCTCCTCGAGCGCGAGCCTGGCGCGCGCTTGCGCGGTGTTGCGGCTGCCGAGCCCCACATAGACGCGCACGGGATTCTGCGCGGGCCTTTCCGTGACGGCGCTGATCTCGGCTGCGGTCGGGCTTGAGGCGATGAACCGGCGCCCCATGCGCCCGAGCTCCGTCCACTTCACCAGCGATGCCGGGCTTCCCGTCCGGTCGGCTGCGGTTGGCTGCGGCCGCTCCGGCTCGAACAGAACATCGAGTTCGCGGAAGGAGGAATCGAGTGCGTTGAACGCCGTGCGGATCAGGACATTGCTGGCGATCGACCAGAACAGCAGGGCTGCGACGAGCACGCCGATCACGTTCGCGACCTTCCGCGGAACGAGGCGTCGTGTGCGCGCGGCGAGAAAGCGGGCGACAAGCGCGAACAGCCGCCCCAGCGCCAATAGCACGACGAACGTGATCAGGGCGATGGCGCAGACCTTGAGCGGATGGGCGGTCTCCACCGGCGCCATCTTCATCACGGTGCGGATCGAGTTCTGCCATTCGGCGGTGCGCGCGAGGGCGAGGATGACGACGAGCAAGCACCCGACTGCGACAAGCGCATTCGCAACTGATCTTGCGCGCGCCGAAGGCTCGGGCAGTTCGAGATAGTGCCACAGCCGGCGCCACAGGATTCCGGCGAAATAGCCGATCGCAAAGCAACCGCCGGCGAGGGCGCCTTGCGTGAGATAGCTGCGCGGGATCAGCGTCGGCGTCAGCGCGGCAGCGAAGAACAGCGCACCCAGCATGAGGCCGACGCCGGACAGCGACAGCAATTGTCGCCGAATGAACCGAGCTGGATTCATGAAAGCACCTCCCGAGCCACGCTATCCTCCGGTCGTGTCCGGAAAGCTGCTCTTTCGCGGCAACAGGATCGTGAACTCCGTGAACGCGCCGGGCTCTGTCGTGACGTCGATCGTGCCGCCGTGCTGCTTCACGATGATGTCGTGGCTCATCGACAGCCCGAGACCGGTACCTTCGCCGGCCGGCTTGGTGGTGAAGAACGGATTAAACATCTTCGCCTTCACGTCTTCCGGAATGCCGGTGCCGTTGTCGCGGATGCGGATCTCGATGCTGTCGCCGCGGTCGCGGGTCGCGGCGATCACCACCGGCTCGTAACCGGCGGCGCCGCTGCCCATCTGGCGCCTGGTCACCGCATAGAACCCGTTCGAGATCAGGTTCAAGAGCACCCGGGAAATCTCCTGCGGAAACACCTCCGCCGAACCTGCCGCCGGGTCGAGCTCGCTCTTCAGCGTCACGTCGAAGAGCGGCTTCTCGGCACGCGCGCCGTGATAGGCGAGGTTGAGACTCTCCTCGACCAGCGCGTTGATGTCGCTGAGCCGATGCTCGCCGCCGCCCTCGCGCGAATGCAGCAGCATGTTCTTGACGATGGAATCGGCGCGCCTTCCGTGCTGCACGACCTTTCCAAGATTGTCCCTCAGCAGCCCGGTCAGCTCGTCCACCTCCGCGCGCAGATCGTCGGCGAGCGGGACGGGCGCAAGCACCTCGTTCAGCTCGTCGGTCAGCTCGGCCGAGAGCGAGGCGAAATTGTTGACGAAGTTGAGCGGGTTCTTGATCTCGTGCGCGATGCCGGCGGTGAGCTGGCCGAGCGAGGCCAGCTTTTCGGTCTGGACCAGACGGTCTTGCGCCGCGCGCAAATCGTCGAGCGATCTGGCGAGCTCCCGCGTGCGGTCCTGCACTTCGTTGAACAGGCGGGTGTTCTCGACCGCGATCACGGCCTGGTCGGCAAAGGTCTTGAGCAGGCTGATCGCCTTGTCCGGGAAAGGGCCGGCCTCGCGGCGCGTCACGCCGATGGTTCCGATCGCAATGCCATCGCGCAACATCGGAATCACGAGGATGCTGCGATAGCCGCGCGTCCGCGCCAGCTCCCGCATGGCCTCCGTGAGGTCGGGCTCGTTCTGCATGTCGCTACGGAAGGCGTAGTCACCACTCGTCGCCACCCGGCTGTGAATGCCGGATGCCGCAAGCGGCGCCGGGAACGAGCTACGCAGCTCCGCGTTGCCGGCCTCGTTGTCGGTGGTGAAGGCGGCCAGATGCAGCATGCCGTTGATGACGCGGGTGACGGTGGAGGAATGTCCGCCGACCAGCGCCTTGGCACTGTCGGAGATGGCCTGGAACACCGGCGTGACGTCGGCGGGCGAGGCCGCGATCACCTTGAGGATGTCCGCGGTCGCGGTCTGCCGCTCCAGCGCTTCCCGGGTGGCGTTGAACAGGCTGACATTCTTGACCGCGATCACCGCCTGGTCGGCGAAAGTCTGCAGCAGCCGCACATGATGCTCGGCGAATGCGCCGGTCGTCCGCCGCGTGGCGATGATGACGCCTTTGGCCTCGCCCTCGCTCATCAGCGGCGTGAACAGCATGCTGCGAAAGCCGCGGGCGCGCGCGATGTCGCGTGCCGCCGGCTCGAGCTCGGTATCCGGCAGCTGCGCCGATTCACCATGGGCCGTGAGCTGGTACGCCGGGAACTGCGCGAACGGCACCGGAAACGAGGCCTGGAGCACGCGGTCGCCGGCCGGATCGCCCGGCGTGAATGCCACGAGGTGCGCGGCGCCGTCGACATAGCGCAGCACCGCGGTGGAGAAGCCGCCGATCAGCCGGTTGGCGTTGGCGGCGACGGCGTCGAACACCGGCTGCACGTCGGAGGGCGAACTCGCCAGCACTTTCAGAATGTCGGCGGTCGCGGTCTGCCGTTCCAGTGATTCCCGCGTCTCGTTGAACAGGCGCGCGTTCTCGATCGCGATCGCGGCCTGGTCGGCAAAGCTCTGTTGCAGCGCCATCTCATCATCGGTGAAGGGCGCGAGGCGGTCGCGGTAGACGATTAACGCGCCGATCGCCTTGCCTTCAAGCCGCAGCGGCGAGCCGGACATCGAACGCGTGCCGGCGGCGCGAGCGTGAGGCATGCCGGGCCAGTCGGCGATGGCCGGATCGACATTGTCGAGATCGGGAACATGAACCTGCCGGTTCTCGGCCACGATGGTGCCGGGCATGTTGCGGCCGCCGATCTTGAGCTGGGCGAGCGGCACGCCGGCGCCGACGCGCATGGAGCTGTCGCCGACCCGGATCACCCTGGACCACCCGTCGCCTTCCGCAATGTGAATGGTGGCGCTCGGCGCGCCGAACAGATGCATGGTCGCTTCCGCGATCTGTTGCAGCGAGCTCTCCGCATCGCCCGAGGAGTTGGCGATGGTGCGCAGGATCTCCATGCTGGCGTTCTGGCGGTCGCGCGCAATGGCAAGCTCGGCTCGCAGGCGGGCATTCTCGCCCGCTTGGGATCGCAATTGCCGTTCGAGCTCGGCGGCCTTGTCCTGGGGAGGCGCGGTCATTGATAATCCGGCTAAGCGCCGCGACGTACGCGGTACCAAGCCCGATTATCACATCTCCTGCGGCCGGAGCCAGCGCCGTGCCCCCGCCTTGGTGCAAACGGCTCACGTGCCCGGCCGCGACACCTCGGTCTCCTTGCTGGTGATGAACTCCAGCAGCACCGGCACGCCTTCCTTCGTCTTCTGGATGCCGCGCTTGATCGCGGGGATGATGTCCTCCGGCCGCGTCACCCGCTCGCCATGGCCGCCAAAGGCGCGCGCCATTGCGGCATAGTCGCCGGAGATGTCGGTCGAGCGATATTTCTCGGTCGAGATCGGCATCACCTTCAGTTCGATCGCCATCGAGAAATTGTTCAGCAGGATCGACATGATCGGGATGCGCTCGCGCACCGCGGTCTCGAAATCCATGCCGGTGAAACCGATGGCCGCGTCGCCCCAGACATTGATGCAGAGCTTGTCGGGCTTTGCGAGTTTTGCGCCCATCGCGAGCCCAAGGCCGTAGCCGAGCTGCGTCGTCTTGCCCCAGCCGAGATAGGTGAGGGGCTCGACCGCCTTCCAGAACGGCGAGAGCTGGTCGCGCGGACTGCCGGCATCGTGGGTGATGATGGTGTTCTTGATATCGACGGTGTGCTGGAGGTCCCAGAGCACGCGATAGGGGCTGAGCGGCGCGTCATTGCTGGTGAGTTTTGGCATCCATTTCGCCAGCCACTCCTTGTGCGAAGCGGCGATCTCGGCCGCGACCGCTGATGCATCGCGATCCTTCGTGACGGTCTTGCCGATCTCCTCCAGCAGCGCATCGAGCACGAGGCCGGCATCGCCGACGAGGCCGACCTTGGCTTCCACATCCTTGTTGAGATGGTTCGGATCGAGCGTGGAGTGGATGATGGTCTTGCCCTTCGGCATCGCGACGCCGAAACTGGTTTCCGTGAACGAGCAGCCGATGCCGAAGATGACGTCGGCCTCAGCGAGGAATTTGGGGACCGCGCGCGGCACCGCGAGGCCGCCCGAGCCGAGCGATAGCGGATGCGTTTCCGGGAACGATGATTTGCCCCCTAAACTGGTGGTGACGGGAATGGCGAGCCGCTCGGCGAGCCGCTTCAATTGCGGCCAGGCCTGCGCGTAGTGCACGCCCTGGCCGGCATAGATCACGGGACGCTTCGCGTTGACGAGCAGAGCTGCTGCCTCCTTCACATGAACAGGATCGGCGCCGTAGCGCGTGCGCAGCACCGGCGTGTAGTTCAGCGGCTCCGGCACCTCCTCGTTCCACATGTCGGCGGGGATCTCGACGATGACGGGCCCGCCGCGGCCGTTCTTGAGCTTGGTGAAGGCACGGCGAAAAATGTTGGTGACCTCCGCAGCCAGGATGATCGGCTCGGACGATTTCGAAAACGCCTTCATCGCCTCGCTGGAATTGAAGTTCGGCTCGATATGCGCAAGCCTGCGCTGATAGCCCATCGGCAGCACCAGCACGGGCACGGATTCGCCGTAGCATTGCGCAACGCCGCCCATCGCGTTTTCGGCGCCCGGCCCGTGCTGCATGCAGAACGCGCCGATCGATCGCCCCGACGTCACCCGCGAGATCGCGTCCGCCATGTGCACCCCGACGCGCTCCTGCCGCACCATCACCGGCCGGATCTCGGCCTTGGCCGCGTGCTCGATCAGATGGTTGACCGGATAGCCGCAGAGGATCTCGATCCCCTCGCGCTTCATGATTTCCGCAATGGCGGTGCCGAGCTTCATGGCGTCTCTCTCCTCAGGCTTGGCCGGTTGCTCCGGCCGATTGGGGAGAGAGGATCAGGAATTTGCAGGAGGGTAAAGCACGGGTGGGCGACGGGCGCGGTAGGTCAGCCATGCAGCGAGCTGCCGTAGCCTGGATAGGGCGACTTGTCCGCCGTAGCTCGAAGAGCGAAGGCGGAAGCGCAATCCGGGCTACAAACGTCCTACTTGCAGTTTTTGCAGATCGTCAGCTTTCGTTTCAGCGCCTCGTCTTCCTGATCGACCGATGACTGGCCGCCGAGGCCATTTGTATCGGGATTGGACGTGGAATTGGACTTGGCGCCCTTTGCTGCGCGTGACCTCACGGGCGGCGTCACCTGGCTTGAGGCGTCATTGTCGTCGACGGTGCCTACGCTGAAGCCATCGTAGTCGGCGGCCGGATTAGGCATCGGCGGAGGCCCGCCGATCACAGGGGGCGAAGCCTCCCTGCCGGATGTCGCCGGCGGAATTCTGGAAGTTTTGGCGCTCGCGCGCGGTGGCGATGCATTGGGCGGGGCAAGCGAAACCGGAGGCGCGACCGAAGTCTGTCCTCTCGCGCTGTCGTGCGACCAGGCGCCGACAAACATGAGGCTGAGAGCCAAGACCGTCGCGCTTCTCATCCGAATCCTTCAAATCGCTCTGGCCCAATGATTGAGCATGGCCCGTCGAACCACGCCGGGCCGAAGACTATCAGGACTCAAAAGGCCGTCAAAGCGCGGGAGCGCGAGGATGTGGTTGCTTGAAGGACGTTGCGTAGCGTCCGGGACACGATTTTGAGTGCTTTACGGGCCACCCACCGTCATTGCGAGCGCAGCGAGGTAATCCAGAATTCCTCCGCGGGAGGACTCTGGATTGCTTCGCTGCGCTCGCAATGACGAGATCGCGGAAGGAGCATGCGCCGACGGCCGCACCCGAGCCGGCGCGTGCAGGGACGTCGCCTCAGGCCAGGGCGGCCGTTACGAGGCGGCCGTTACTTCAGCGACGAGCTGATCGAGTTGAACTTGTTGTTGAGGAGCTGGCTGCCCGTGTTGTTCACGACGGTCACGATCGCCAGCGCAATGCCGGCGGCAATCAGGCCGTATTCGATGGCGGTTGCGCCAGTCTCATCGGCAAGGAAAGACCTAAGCAAAGTCATTGCCAACTCCTCTTCATCCGATCCAATGTGTGGCAGCGTCGTTTTCGGACTGGTAAATAGATCGAATAGATTTTTCTGCGCGACGGAAGAATGAAGCCCGGGCGGCCGCGCCTCCGTCACATACGATGGCATCCATTAAATTAAGGTTCCATCGATCCATCCAAATGGATTCAAATCGACCGCCCTCCGCAAGGACGCGCGGAAGCCGCGGTGTCTGTCAGGGCGTGATGGTCGGGCCCGGTGCGGCGGGGAGGCGGCGCTTCAGCACGGTCGCGAGACGGCCGACGAAGTCCTTCATCGTGCCCGGCTGCGGCTGCGGCCGCGGCGCGGTGCTCGCCGCCTGCTCGTGATCAGGCGCGTCGTTCACGATGCTGATGTAGTTCTTTCTGACGTCCTGCTGCACGGGGGCACGCGAACCTTGGCTCGATCGGAGCCGGAACCATGCTGCGCATAAGGGGAACCAACGGTTAATTTTGTCGCCCGTAGGAATACCCTGTCGTGCTGGACACGAGGGCGCCGATTAACGGTTTGTTGAGCCTGTTCGTCACGGTCGGCACGGATGCCTGCCCGGGATGACTACCAGGGACGACAACCAAGGCGCTCATCGGCCGCGGCCGTCCGCATTCAGCGCCCGCAACATCGCGATGCGGGCGAACATTACCCAGCCGCCGCCTGTCTCGGCTGCGTTGATCAAGGTCTCGATGGCGGTCTGCCAGTGCGTCTCGTGCTGCAAGTCTTCAGGCAGCTGCATGATGTAGTCCGCCGCGTCTTGCAGCGTCAGCAGCTTGCGCTTGTGGCTTACGCGAACAGGATCGTCGAACGCCGTCGACCAGGGCATGTCAGGCCGGCCGATCGGCGAGGGGAGACATCACGGCGCGATGGCAGACGCGGATTGCGTCTAACCGGCCTTCTTCGCCCGCGCCGGCGCGCGCACCGGCTTGTCGGCCTTCTTGGGCGGCGCTTCCTTGGCTGCTGCAGTCTTGCCGCCCTTGCCGGTGATCGGCAGCAGCATCTCGCGCTGGCCCTCGACGCGCTTCTTCGGCTTCTTGCCCTTGACGGTCTCCCTGACGGGCTCCTTGGCGGCCTTGGCCGCGGGCGCCATGTCCTTCTCGCTGGCGATGCTCTTCTTCAGCGCGTCCATCAGGTTGATGACGTTGCCGCCGGTCTTCGGCGCGGCCTTCGCCGCGATCGGTGCACCGCTGCGCTTCTTGTTGATGAGGTCGATCAGCGCCGTCTCGTAATGGTCCTCGAACAGCTCGGGCTCGAACGCGCCGGATTTCTTTTCGACGATGTGCTTGGCAAGGTCGAGCATGTCCCTGGTCAGCTTCACGTCCTGGATGTCGTCGAAATATTCCTTCTCGCTGCGGACCTCGTAGGGATAGCGGAGCAGCGTGCCCATCAGGCCGCTCTCGAGCGGCTCCAGCGCGATGATGTGCTCGCGGTTGGTCAGCACGACGCGGCCGATCGCGACCTTGTCCATGCTGCGGATGGTCTCGCGGATCACCGCGAAGGCGTCGTGGCCGACCTTGCCGTCAGGCACGAGATAGTAAGGGCGGATCAAATAGCGGCTGTCGATATCGGTCTTCGGCACGAACTCGTCGATCTCGATCGTGTGCGTGGAGTCCAGCGCGATGTCGTCGAGTTCGTCCTTGGTGACCTCGATATAGGTGTCGGTGTCGACCTTGTAGCCCTTGACGATGTCCTCGGAGGTCACCTCGTCGCCGGTCTCGGCGTCGACCTTGAGGTACTTGATCCGGTGGCCGGTCTTGCGGTTGATCTGGTTGAACGAGACCTTCTCGGTATCCGAAGTGGCCGGATACAGCGCGACCGGGCAGGTCACGAGCGACAGACGCAGAAAACCCTTCCAATTGGCGCGGGGGGCCATGGGCTACTCCAAACGCAACGGGGACAGAGGACGAGGATACCATCGGGGAACAACGAATCATAGCAAGGCGGATTGCGGAATCTTGCAACTGCGTTAACCGGCCGCCCGGCGCGCGGTTGCAGCCCGATGCAGCGGCAAAAACCGGAACATCATATCCAATCACGCGTTGGCTCAAGACATCAGGCCGCGAGGAGGTCGCGACCACCGCAGCCGACATCCAGAGATTGAGGGCATTATGGCAGCCACGCGAGAGCACGATCAGATCGTCGAAACCGCCACCGAGGCGCGTCAGGGCGAACCCGGGCCGTCAGTGGCGGCGCTGCTTACCATCTCGACCGGGCTCGCGATCCTGATCCTTGCCGTCATCTGGTTCGTGTTCTTCCGGACCTGACGGCCGATCGACGGGACGGTTCGGACCTTCCGACTCGCCGCGTAACGCGGCACATTGCGCCCGCCACGCCCGCCGGCTCGTCCGGTGGCTGCCTGGCGGGCGCCGTCGCGTCGGCGCTTGAGAAGCTCTATATGACCAAAAAGTAACGCGGCCGGTTCCCCGTGTTCATATTCAGTTCACGCCGGAATTGCTCATCTCTGGCGATCGATTGTGCAGTCTATTTCTGGAGAGAAGCGTGCGCCTGCTTGTTGTTGAGGACGACCCCGATCTCAATCGGCAGCTCACCAAGGCGCTGACCGACGCCGGCTACGTCGTCGACCGTGCCTTCGACGGCGAGGAGGGGCATTATCTCGGCGATAATGAGCCCTACGATGCCGTTGTGCTCGACATCGGCCTGCCGAAGAAGGACGGCATCTCGGTGCTGGAAGCCTGGCGCCGCAACGGCCGCACCATGCCGGTCCTGATCCTCACCGCGCGTGACCGCTGGAGCGACAAGGTCCAGGGGTTCGATGCCGGCGCCGACGATTACGTGCCGAAGCCGTTCCATCTGGAGGAGGTGCTGGCGCGCATCCGCGCGCTGCTGCGCCGCTCCACCGGCCATGCCCAGAGCGAATTGAGTTGCGGCCCCGTCACGCTCGACACCAGGACCGGGCGGGTCAGCGTCTCCGGCAATCCCGTCAAGATGACCTCGCACGAATATCGGCTTCTGGCCTACCTGATGCACCATTCGGGGCGCGTCGTGTCCCGCACCGAGCTGGTCGAGCACCTCTACGACCAGGACTTCGACCGCGACTCCAACACCATCGAGGTTTTCGTCGGCCGCATCCGCAAGAAGCTCGACGTCGACATCATCCAGACCGTCCGCGGCCTCGGCTATCTCCTGACCCCGCCGCCTGCTCCCGGCGCTTGAGGCGTCAGGACTTGACGGCCGGCCGAACAGGGGCCTTGGTCCGGTCATGACGTCCGACGCCCCGCCCCCCTGCGCCTGCCGGGATCCTTCCGATGGCCGCTAGCTCGCTTGCCAATCGCCTGTTCCTGTCGGCGACGGCGTGGCTCGTGGTGATCCTGGCCATCACCGGGGTGGTGCTGTCGTCGGTCTACAAGAGCGCCACCGAGCGCGCCTTCGACCGCCGGCTCAATCTCTATCTGCGCACCCTCATCGCCGAGGTCGCAACCCCCGACGAGCCGCCGGATCGTCAGTTCCAGTCGCTCGGCGAGCCCCTGTTCGAGCTGCCGCTGTCGGGCTGGTACTGGCAGATCACGCGGACCGATACCGAGAAGCCGGAGGTGCGCTCGTCGCGCTCGCTCTGGGACAAGAAGCTGCCGAAGCTGGAGGAGCAGGGCACCGAGCTCACCGCCGCCGGCATTCGCCTCGCCTATGTCGACGGGCCGGAGGGACAGAATCTCCGCATGGTGGAGCGGCCGGTCGATCTCGGCGCGGACGGCAAATATCTGGTCAGCGTCGCCGGCGACGACACCGAGATTTTCGACGAGACGCGGAGCTTCGACTACTACCTCGGCGGCACCTTCACCGCGCTCGGCATCGTGCTGCTGCTGACCACGGTGTTCCAGGTGAGGTTCGGTCTTGCGCCGCTCAAGCGCATCTCGGAATCTATCGCCGACATCCGCTCGGGGCGGGCGGAGCGGCTCGAAGGTGAATTCCCGGTCGAGATCGCGCCGTTGGCGCGCGAGACCAACGCGCTGATCGATGCCAATCGCGAGATCGTCGAGCGCGCGCGCACCCATGTCGGCAATCTCGCCCATGCGATCAAGACGCCGCTCTCGGTGATCGTGAATGAGGCCGGCACGCACGCCACCGAGCCGTTCGCAGCCAAGGTGATGGAGCAGGCGGACGTGATGCGCGACCAGCTCGCCCATCATCTGGAGCGCGCGCGCATCGCGGCGCGCGTCTCGGTGGTGGCGACCGTGACGGAGGTCGCGCCCGTCATCGAGGCGCTGCGGCGGACCATGGAGAAGATCCATCGCGATCGCGACATCGTGGTCGAGGCCAAGGCCGATCCGTCCGCAAAATTTCGCGGCGAGCGGCAAGATCTGGAGGAGATGGTCGGCAATCTCGTCGACAATGCCTGCAAATGGGCGGCCTCGCAGGTCTTCATCGAGGTTCTGGTGGAAGCGCCGCACCAGACGGGCGCCGGCCCGCGCCTGCGGATCATCGTCGACGACGATGGCCGCGGCCTGTCGGAGGCCGAGCGCGCCCAGGTCTCCCGGCGCGGCCAGCGGCTCGACGAGTCCAAGCCCGGCTCGGGGCTCGGCCTGTCCATCGTGACCGACCTCGCCGCGCTCTATGGCGGCAGCCTCTCGCTCGCGGGCGCCCCGACCGGTGGCCTGCGGGCGGAGCTGGTCCTCCCCGGAATATAATCCTTTGTTCCGGCACGACTATTTGGCTGGTCCGGTACCGATCCGGACCAAACCGGAGCTATTTCGGAGCGACTTCCTAAACGGCTTCTTAAGTGGGCCCCATCTATGATCGCGCAGGACGCATCCCACGTCTGCCATTTTATCGTGCATCACCCGGGCGCATGAGCCAGACATCGATCGAGCGGCTGAGGGAATATCTCGCGCAGCTCCCGCCGCAGTCGCAGGCGCTGCTGATGCGGGAGTTCGAGCGCGCGCTCGAGCGCGGCCAGGACACGGCGGTGGCGACGCTCGTGCTAGAGCAGCTGCGCAAGATCGTCCGCAAGACCGAAGTCGACGAGGCTGCGCCGCCGCGCACGGACGATCTGTCGCGGCTGTTGTTCCAGGTGCTGGAACCGTTCCTGGTCGAGACGGGCGCCCCTGTCAGGGTCGGCCAGATCCGTCGCTCCTCATTGCATCCGATCTGGCAATGGCTCGGCCGCGATGGCGCCCCCGACAAGGTCAACGAATTCGAGGCGGCGCTGGCGCGCATGCCGGCTTCAGACAGTGCAGGGCAGGTCGAAGCCCTCGCGGCGAGGCTCCAGGCCGTGGCCGCGGATGCCATCTTCGGGTTGACGGGTCCCGGCGGCGGCGACAAGTCGCGCGCGCTCGCCCGTGTCGGCCCGCCCAACGTGATCGAGGACCTCTATTCGATCGGAGCGGTGCTTCAGGTCCGGGAAGCCATCGCTACGCTGAACGAGAAGCTGCCGCGCTTCCTGCGTACCTTCGGCGAAGCCCAGATCGCATCTGTGACGTCCACACTCAACATCCCCGCGCTCCAGACGCCGCAGATGCTGGCCTTCGCGCTGTCGATGGTCGTGCAGCGGATGACCGCGCCGTGGCAGATCATCCGCCTCGCCATCAAGATTGCCGCGTCCGACGACGAGATCCGCGTCGCGGCCACGCCCTACGGTGTGGCCGTCACGATCGCCCTGCATGATTTGTCCTGCGTTGCCGCGATCCTGCGCATGGACATCAAGCGCGGCCATTTCGAGAACGTCGCCGACAATCTCAAGGCGCTGCATGACGGCGTGCGCGGTCTTCGCACGGAGCTCGATCTGCGCAACGATTCCGTCTGGGGCAAGCAGCTGACCTCGATCCGGGCCGACATCTCCAATGCGCTGCAATCGGAGATCGACAGCGTTCCCGGCCGCGTTCGCCGCATCCTGCGCCAGCGCGCCGAGAAGGACATTCCGCCGGGGGCGCGGATCGACAGCACCGAGGTCGAGGAAACCGCGGCGCTGATCGATTTCGTCGCGACCTGCCGCAACTACGCGAGCGAGCTTGCGATCAACGAGGTGACGTTGCGCACCTATTCCGATCTCCAGCAATATGTCGAACGCTCGACCGAGCAGTTGGTGCAGTCGCTGCGAGCGGCCGATCACAAGGTCCGCACCTATCGGCAGCAGCAGGTGCAGGCCGCGATCCGCTTCTGCCAGGTGCTGTTCGGCGATGATTACGCGTCGCTGATGAGCCGCGCCGCAGAGAACGCGGCCACGGGCGAGCGCAAATCGTCGCGGGCAAGCTGATCAAGCGCATTTTTTTGTGATCACAATTTGTGGTTGACGGTGCCGGTGGCGGGCCCTACGGTCGCCGTGCAAGATTTTGGAATTTCTATCTGTGGGCGCATGAAACCCCTTATCAGCTCCATCGAAATTGAAAACCGCGTCATTGTCGCCAAATACCAAAGGCTGATGGTTGGCGCGAAGGTGGTGCTGATCGAGAAGGCAAGCGGCCGCCAACTGCCTGAGACCGTCACCAGGGTCGCATCGACCGTTCCCGTCGGGGCGTTGCGCATCAGATTGCCTGAAGCAATCGAGCCGGGAACATACTTCCTGAGGGCCTTCAACGGGCACGGCGAGGACGCCGCTCAAAGCGCGGACTTCGAGATCCGTTAAGCCGTTGGATTTTCACAGTTTCGGGACTGTGTGCGGTCGCGCCGAATTGACAATTGTCAATTGCCGCATCGTCCGGCCGTGGTGTAAAGCCACCTATGGGCGCGGTTCGCGCGCCGCCGGAAGCTTGCCTGATGACGCTATGGTTCGTGTTCGCGCTGATGACGGTCGCGGCGATTTTCGCCGTGCTTCTGCCGCTCGGCCGCAGCGGACGCGCGCAAAATCAGGGGAGCGAGGTCGCGGTTTACAAGGACCAGCTGGCCGAGATCGAGCGTGATCTCGCCGCAGGACTGATCGCCGCGCCGGAAGCCGAGGCCGCACGTGTCGAGATCAGCCGCAGGCTGCTTGCCGCGGCCGGGAGCGAGCCTGTATCGGAACCGACATCGAGCCTCAAATGGCGCCGCGCGGCGGCTGTGCTGGCGCTTGCCGGCCTGCCGCTCATTGCGATCGGCGTCTACATGCCGCTCGGCTCGCCCAGGCTCCAGGACTTTCCCCTGGCGCAGCGGGAGCGCGGGGCCGGGTCCGGCATGGCGCTCGAGAATCTCGTCGTGCAGGTCGAGCAGCATCTGGAAAAGAATCCGACCGACGGGCGCGGCTGGAACGTGCTCGCGCCGGTGCTGGTGCGGCTCGGCCGCTTCGACGATGCGGTGCGCGCCTATCGCAACTCGCTTACCTACAATGGCGAGAGTTCGGAGCGCCGGGCCGATCTAGGCGAGGCGATCGCGGCTGCTGCCGGCGGCGTGGTGACTGCCGAGGCCAAGACCGAATTCGAGCGCGCGCATGGCCTGAACGCGGACGATCCCAAGGCGAACTATTTCCTCGGGCTTGCCGCCGAGCAGGATGGCCGCAAGGACGATGCCGCCAACATCTGGCGCGCACTGCTGGCGAAAGCGCCGGCGGATGCGCCGTGGCGCCCTCTGGTGCAGACCTCGCTGGCGCGGGTCGGCGGCGGTGGCG
Source organism: Bradyrhizobium sp. 613_E4_N2_2 (assembly GCF_052075995.1). Lineage (NCBI taxonomy): Bacteria > Pseudomonadati > Pseudomonadota > Alphaproteobacteria > Hyphomicrobiales > Nitrobacteraceae > Bradyrhizobium > Bradyrhizobium sp. 613_E4_N2_2. Next base: position 6,464,668 of record NZ_CP197234.1, on the reverse strand, counting down.
CTACGATGCCGGCGCTGTCTGACGAGACGATCGCAGCCTCCAAGGACATGAACGAGGGCGATCGCAACGCGATGGTGCGCGGCATGGTCGAACGCCTGGCCACCCGGCTGAAGCAGAACGGCGATGATGTCGAGGGTTGGCTGCGCCTGGTGCGCGCCTATCTCGTGATGGGCGATCGTGACAGGGCAATGGGCGCTTCGACCGACGCCCGACAGGCTGTCGCCAACGATGCCGCGCGGCTGCGCCAGCTCAACGAAGGCCTCAAGACTCTCGGGCTCGACGGATGACGATGTCGGGACGAGGCGAGCGGAGAACGGATACGCGATGACGCGCAAGCAGCGACGTATGACCATCATCGGCGGCTCCCTCGCGGTGCTCGCGCTTGCAGCCGCGCTGGTGCTCAACGCTCTGCGCGACTCCATCGTGTTCTTCTCGACGCCGACGATGGTCGCCGAAAAGCACGTCGAGCCCGGCAAGCGGTTTCGTCTCGGCGGCCTAGTGCAGCCCGGCTCGCTCCAGCGCGGCGATAATCTCGCCGTGACCTTCGAGGTTGCCGATGGCGGCGCCAAGCTGCCGGTCGCCTACAAGGGCATCCTGCCCGACCTGTTCCGTGAAGGGCAGGGCGTGGTGGCCGAAGGCGCGCTCGACGCCAATGGCGTGTTCAAGGCCGACACCGTGCTTGCCAAGCACGACGAGACCTACATGCCCAAGGAAGTCGCCGATGCCCTGAAGAAGCAGGGGCATTGGAAGGACGATTACGGCGCCAAGGCTTCTGATAGCGTCAAACCCGCGGCGACGACCGCGCAGGGCAACTCGCAGGGAGCAGTGCGTTGATCGCGGAATCCGGACACTACGCGCTGGTGCTGGCCCTCGGCCTGGCGCTGATCCAGTCCATCGTGCCGCTGATCGGTGCGCGTCTGCGCGATGCCGCGCTGATGAACGTGGCGCGCTCCGCCGCGCTGGCGCAACTCCTGTTCGTCGGTGCGTCGTTCATCGCGCTCGTGATGCTTCACGTGAACTCGGATTTCTCCGTCGCCAACGTCTACGAGAACTCCCATTCGATGAAGCCGCTGATCTACAAGATCACCGGCGTGTGGGGGAACCATGAAGGCTCGATGCTGCTGTGGGTGTCGATCCTGGCGCTGTTCGGCGGAATGGTCGCCGCCTTCGGTAACAATCTGCCGCTGTCGCTGCGCGCGCATGTGCTGGCCGTGCAGGCCTGGATCGCCAGCGCCTTCTATCTCTTCATCCTGGTGACATCGAACCCGTTCCTGCGCATCGCCAATCCGCCGATCGAGGGACGCGATCTCAATCCGGTGCTCCAGGACATCGGCCTCGCCGTGCATCCGCCGATGCTCTATCTCGGCTATGTCGGCTTCTCGATCTCGTTCTCCTTCGCCATCGCGGCGCTGATGGAGGGGCGGATCGACGCGGCCTGGGCGCGCTGGGTGCGGCCGTGGACGCTGGTGGCCTGGATCTTCCTGACCCTCGGCATCGCGATGGGGTCGTACTGGGCCTATTACGAGCTCGGCTGGGGCGGCTGGTGGTTCTGGGATCCGGTCGAGAACGCCTCGCTGATGCCGTGGCTCGCCGGCACGGCGCTGCTGCACTCGGCGCTGGTGATGGAGAAGCGCAACGCGCTGAAGGTCTGGACCATCCTGCTGTCGATCCTGACCTTCTCGCTGTCGCTGCTCGGCACCTTCCTGGTGCGTTCGGGCGTCATCACCTCCGTGCACGCTTTTGCCACCGATCCGACGCGCGGCGTGTTCATTCTGCTGATCCTCTGCCTGTTCATCGGCGGCAGCCTCTCGCTGTTTGCAGCGCGCGCGACCTCGTTGAAGCAGGGCGGCCTGTTCGCGCCGATCTCGCGCGAGGGCGCGCTGGTGTTGAACAATCTTCTGCTCAGCGTGGCCTGCGCGGTCGTGCTGTTCGGCACGCTCTATCCGCTGGCGACGGAAGCGCTCGACTTCAAGATATCGGTCGGCGCGCCCTTCTACAATCTCACCTTCGCCCCGCTATTCGCGTTGCTGCTGCTCGCGGTGCCGTTCGGGCCGATGCTGGCGTGGAAGCGCGGCGATCTGCTCGGCGTCACCCAGCGGCTGCTTGCGGCGGGCGTTGCCGCGCTCGTTGTGATCGCCATCGTCTGGGCCTGGACCCGTGGTGGCAGTGCGCTGGCACCATTGGCAATTGGGCTTGGAGTCTTCGTCATCGCCGGTGCCGTGACCGATCTGTCCGAACGGACCGGTTTGTTCCGCCTGCCGTTCGCAACGACGCTGCACCGGGCCCGCGGCCTGCCGCGTTCGGCCTGGGGTTCTGTGTTTGCCCATGCGGGCCTCGGCGTCGCGCTGATCGGGATCGTCTGCGAGACCACCTGGAACAGCGAGTATATCGCGACCATGAAGCAGAACGACGTTGCACACGTCGCCGGCTATGATCTCAAGCTCGACGGCCTGTCCCAGCGTCAGGGGCCGAACTTCCGCGAGATGATCGCCGAGTTCAACGTCAGCCGCGACGGTGAGAAGATCAGCGTCATGACGCCGTCCAAGCGCAACTTCACGACGCGCGGGTCCTCGACCACCGAGGCCGCATTGCTGACGCGCGGCGCGAGCCAGCTCTACGTTTCCCTCGGCGACGCGACTGCCGATGGCGCCATTGCGGTGCGCATCTATCACAAGCCGCTGGTGCTGCTGATCTGGTGGGGACCGGTGCTCATGGCCTTTGGCGGCATGCTGTCGCTGTCCGACCGGCGCCTGCGGGTCGGCGCACCGAAGCCGGCGCGGGCCAAGCAGCGCCTTCAGCCGGCGGAGTGATCCGATGCGGCGGATGATGGTCACGATCGTTGCGCTCATGCTGCTGGCTTTGCCCGCCGCCCACGCCGTGCAGCCCGACGAGATCATGTCGGATCCCGTGAAGGAGGCACGCGCCCGCGACTTGTCGCGCGAGCTGCGCTGCATGGTCTGCCAGAACCAGTCGATCGACGATTCCGACGCGCCGCTGGCGCGCGATTTGCGGCTGCTGGTGCGCGAGCGGATCGCTGCCGGCGACAGCAATTCGCAGGTGCTCGACTTCCTGGTCGCGCGCTATGGCGAGTTCGTGCTGCTCAAGCCGCGCTTCGAGCGGCAGACCATGCTGTTGTGGCTGCTCGCGCCGCTGCTGCTGATCAGCGGCGGCCTGGCGCTCTGGCTGCAAATCCGCCGGCGCGCGCGAAGCGGTGCAGACCTACCAGCTCCGCCGCTCACTGCGGATGAAGAGTCGCAGCTCGCCGCCTTGATGTCGGACGAGACGAAGTCGTCCTAGGCTAGGTAATGATACGTAGGCCGTCTGCCACAGCGTGTTTCATGCTCTGTTGACCTTTGTCTGGAAGCTTGTCGCGAAATTCAATTCCAGATTTTTGAGTCCTCAGCGATGTTCACGAACAGCAATCTGACGATCCGCTTCCTGATCGGCGCCGTCGTCGCTGCATTATTGTTCCTGCTGGGCATCGGCGGCGGCACCGGCTTCGTCGCGGTGCTCTACCTCAACAACGAGATCACCAGCCTGTCGTCGGATTTCGCCGCGCTGAGCGGCCCCGCGCGCGAGCATGCAATGCTGATCTACCAGCAGGCGCAGGCGGCATTCTCCTATTTCCTGATCGCCTGCGGCGTGATCACGGTGGTCGCTGTCGCGATCTGCCTCACTACCTGGTTCGCTGTGCGCAACGGCATCCTCAATCCGCTGGCGGCGATTGTGCACGCCATGCGTGAGGTCGCCGATCAGAAATTCGAGACGCCTGTTCCGGGCCTCGGCGTTACCAACGAGATCGGCCTGCTCGCCGGTGCACTGGAAGTGTTCAAGACAAACGGCTTGGAGCGGCGGCGCCTCACCGAGCAGCAATTACACGAAGCGCAGCATCAGGCCGAGCGGTCGAAATTCCTGGACGCCCGGATCAAGCGCTTCAACGATCTCGTTGCCAGCGTGGTCGACAGCGTGGCGTCCTCGGCCGCGCACCTGAAGAGCAATGCCGAAACGCTGTCACGGACGGCCAACGACACCAGCTCCAAGGCCAATGCGGTCGCGAGCGCGGCGAACCACGCCAGCGCCAGCGTGCAGATCGTCGCGGGCTCGGCCGAGGAGATGACGAACTCGATCGGCACGATCAGCCGCCGCGTCACCGACGCGACGCAGCGTGCCGAAGGCGCGGCGACGCAGGCCGAGAAGAGCCGCGACACCATCCACACGCTGTCGGATGCCGCCGACAAGATCGGCGAGGTCGTGCAGCTCGTGCAGGCGATCGCCTCGCAGACCAACCTGCTGGCGCTCAACGCCACCATCGAGGCGGCGCGGGCAGGGGACGCCGGCAAGGGTTTTGCCGTGGTTGCCTCCGAAGTGAAGAGCCTCGCGCACCAGACCAGCAAGGCGACGGAGGAGATCACCTCGCACGTCGCCAGCATCCAGGGCATCACCGCGGAGACGCGCGGCGCGATCGACGGCATCTCGAAGACGCTGTCGGAGATCTCGTCGATCATGTCGGGCATCGAGGTCGACACCGCCCAGCAGCGCAACGCCACGCAGGACATCACCCGCAGCGCGCAGGATGCCGCGCATGGAACGCTGGACGTCTCCAACCACATCGTCCAGATCACCTCGACGTCGGCGGAGACCGGCCGCATGGCGGCCGAAGCGCGCGATTCCGCCGTCGATCTGTCGCAGCAGGCCGAAACCCTGAAGCGTGAAGTCGACGAATTCATCGTCAGCGTGAGGGCGAGCTGATCTCGCCAAAGGCGTGGTCTACGCTCGTCAGGGGAACTCGATTAAGTTCCTGTAAGGCCACGACTTTCGGCGTGCGATAAACTGCCGCAACGGCGCGACCCTTCATTACAAAAGTTTAACCCCGCCGCCAGCGCACGGTAAGGCGGGAGCCCCCATCTTCATGTCCGTAACGTGCTGCCATCCGGCACCGAAAGAATTCAAGGCCTTGGAGATTCCTGCATGACCGACCGTCCCGACCTCACGAACCTTCCGTCCTACCGGCCGCCCCGCCGGTCGGTTTTCTCCGCGCGCAGGATCGCGCTGATGGCTTCGGTCGTCGCTGGCCTCGGGATTGCCGTCCACGGCTTCAGCCCGTCGACCTCGCCGAGCGAGCTGTTCTCCAGCCCGGCGCATGCGCAGGTCAACAACGAGGTCCGGAAGGTTGAGCGTCCGGTCGGATTCGCCGACATCGTCGAGCGCGTGAAACCGTCGGTGATCTCGGTGAAGGTCAATATCAAGGAGAAGACCGCGAGCAACGACGATGGCGATGATTCCTCCTCGCCGTTCCAGCCGGGCTCGCCGATGGAGCGCTTCTTCCGCCGCTTCGGCGGTCCGGATGGTTTCCCGGGCCAGAAGGGTGGCCGCGGCCGCGTTGTGCAGGGCCAGGGCTCCGGCTTCTTCATCTCCGCCGACGGTTTTGCCGTGACCAACAACCACGTGGTCGACGGCGCCGACAAGGTCGAGGTCACGACCGACGACGGCAAGACCTATACAGCCAAGGTGATCGGCACCGACCAGCGCACTGACCTCGCCCTCATCAAGGTCGAGGGCAGCTCGAACTTCCCGTTCGCCAAGCTCGCCGACAGCAAGCCGCGGATCGGCGACTGGGTGCTCGCGGTCGGCAATCCCTTCGGCCTCGGCGGTACCGTGACTGCGGGCATCGTGTCGGCCAGCGGCCGCGACATCGGCAACGGTCCCTATGACGATTTCATCCAGATCGATGCGCCCGTGAACAAGGGCAATTCCGGTGGTCCCGCTTTCGACACCAACGGCGAGGTGATGGGCGTCAATACCGCGATCTACTCGCCCTCCGGCGGCAGCGTCGGCATCGCGTTCTCGATTCCCGCGAGCACCGTGAAGAGCGTGGTGGCCCAGCTCAAGGACAAGGGCTCGGTCAGCCGCGGCTGGATCGGCGTCCAGATCCAGCCTGTCACCTCCGACATCGCCGACAGCCTCGGCATGAAGAAGGCCGAAGGCGCGCTGGTTGCTGAGCCGCAGGCGAACGGTCCGGCGGCCAAGGCCGGCATCGAGTCCGGTGACGTGATCACCTCGGTCAACGGTGAATCCGTCAAGGATGCCCGTGAGCTTGCCCGCACCATCGGCGGCATGGCGCCCGGCGCGACCGTGAAGCTCAACGTGCTGCACAAGGGCCAGGACAAGGTCGTGAACCTCACCCTCGGCCAGCTGCCGAACACGATCGAGGCCAAGGCCGACACCGACAAGGATAGCGGCAAGGGTGCGAGCCGTGGCACCGACGTGCCCAAGCTCGGCATGACCGTCGCGCCCGCCGACTCAGTGGCTGGCGCCGGCAAGGAAGGTGTCGTGGTCACCGAAGTCGATCCGAAGAGCGCCGCGGCCGAACGCGGCTTCAAGGAAGGCGACGTCATTCTCGAAGTCGGCGGCAAGAGCGTGAGCACCGCCGGCGAAGTCCGCGACGCCATCAACACGGCGCGGACCGACAACAAGAACAGCGTCCTGATGCGCGTGAAGAGCGGCGGCCAGTCGCGCTTCGTCGCCGTGCCCATCGCCAAGGGCTAAGCCTTCAGGAGGTCTACGAGATGAGGGGTGTCGCCGGCATCAGTCGCCCCCGCCGCCGACGCCCTTCGGGGGAGCAGCGTAAGGCCCGCTCCCCCAGCCTACCTTCCGGTGGAATTACGCCCCCCTCCGTCGGAAGGCCTAGGGCGGTGAGGTCCCCCCAGCTTCACCGCCCGCCTTTTTGCCTACCCAAGTCCCGTTTGCTTGGCTTGCATGCGATTGCCGCTCGCGCCATGTTCAGAGAAGGTTGACCCCCTTGACCGCCGCCGAACGCACGATGCGCCTCCTCATCATCGAAGACGACCGCGAATCCGCCGACTATCTCGTGAAGGCGTTTCGTGAAGTCGGACACATTGCCGACCACGCCGCCGACGGTGAGGAAGGCCTCGCCATGGCCGAGAGCGGCGATTACGACGTGCTGGTGGTCGACCGCATGCTGCCCAAGCGTGACGGCCTGTCCCTGATCGGCGCGTTGCGCGACAAGGGCGACTCGTCGCCGGTGCTGATTCTCTCCGCGCTCGGGCAGGTCGACGATCGCATCAAGGGTCTGCGCGCCGGCGGCGACGACTATCTGCCGAAGCCTTATTCCTTTGCCGAGCTGCTGGCCCGGGTCGAAGTGCTGTCACGGCGCCGCGGCGGTCCGGCCGAGGACACGCTCTACCGCGTCGGCGATCTCGAGCTCGACCGGCTGTCCCATCGCGTCGCCCGCGGCAAGGACGAGCTGACGCTCCAGCCGCGCGAATTCCGCCTGCTCGAATACCTCATGAAGCATGCCGGCCAGGTGGTGACGCGCACCATGCTGCTGGAGAACGTCTGGGACTACCATTTCGATCCGCAGACCAACGTGATCGACGTGCACATTTCGCGGCTGCGCTCCAAGATCGACAAGGGTTTTGAGCGGCCGCTGCTGCACACGATCCGCGGCGCCGGATACATGATCCGGGATGGGATACGTTAAAGCTTTGGATACTCTTCAATACGCAAGGCACTGAGCCAGAAGAATTTTGAAGCTTCCCCGGAAACGGCGGGGTCGATGAGAAATTCAGCGGTCGCGGCTTTGCGAGCCGCCGCGCATCAAGAGCGTGGTCAGGATTAGATGAAGGACGACTGCCGGCCACAGAAGGACGCCGCTCAATCCACCTGCGAAACCGAGGTAGGCCAAATATAGGGTGATGGCTCCGTTGTAGATCAACATGCCCGGCAGTGGCGGCCACCCCGGCCAACAGGCGATCCCCAAGGCAATCAGCGCAATGCCGGCGACACGCGCGACCGGCGTTGCGACACCGGAAAGCTGCTCGCCCAGCAACAACTGGCCAACCAGCGACGGCGCGATCAACAGCGCCAATCCCGTTGCAGCTTCGCTGATGGCGGCGAACGCCAATGCGCCTTTCATTTCTTCCCAACGTTCGCGGGTGGCTTTTGAGACTTCGACTCTTCAATGGGATCCGGCTCCGGCGCCGGCATAGGTCCAAGTTCTGCCTTGGCTTGCGCCGGGTCCTTCAACTCAGGTCCGAGCTTGAACGTCAGCTTGTTGATCTTGCCCGTGAACTTGAACGGAGGATCGTAGCGATACTCGAGCATCGCGACCCCGGTGCGGGTGTCCTGGCCGACGTCGAAGGTCTCGTCCTCGGGGAACGTGATCGGCGTACCGTGTTCTATGGATTTCCGGTCTACTTCTTTGCCATCCACTGAAAGTACGCCTGTACCGCCCTTGCCCAATCCCGGCCCATCCGACTTGAAGTCGAAGACGATGGTGTGCTTGCCCGCGCTCAACTCCGGTCCCGACCAGACCGTGCGCTTGAGGTTGAGCAGGTTGTAGAGGAACACGGGCTTACCCCGCCGAAGGCCCGCCACACCCTTGCTCAGAAGCAGCCCGTAGCCGCCGAAACGTCCGCCTTCGGTGACGATCATCCCTTCAGCGCCGCCGTTGGGAATCTCAACCTCGGCGGTGATGGCATAGGACTTGTTGAGGATGCTCGGCGCGGCGCTAGCCGGCACACCGGTCAGTTCGCCCGAATAGGTGAATACCGTCTGCCCGGCCGTTAGGCTTGGGCGCGGCGTATTCCAACGCGCGAGCGTCGTGTTATCGAGCGGGAGCACGTTGTACTTCTTCGCCTCGACATCAAAGACGGCTTGCAGCTCCTTGACCTTCTCCGGCATTTTGGCGGCCAGATCATTGAACTGGGTGGGGTCTTCCTGGACGTTATAGAGCTCCCACTTGTATCCCGTGATCACATCGGGCGGGGGCGCGCTGCTTAGCTCCCATGGAAGCGTGATCGGCGTCGTGGCCGCCACCCACCCATCGTGATAGATGGAGCGATTGCCGAGCATCTCGAAATATTGGGTCGTGTGCGTCGTCTTGGCATTGGCGTTCGCCTTGTCCCATGTGTACGCCATACTCACCCCTTCCATGGGGCTCTGTTTGATACCGTCGATCGTGTCAGGTTGCGAAATGCCGGTTGCTTCGAGGATGGTCGGAGCAATATCGATGACGTGATGGAATTGGCGACGGATACCTCCCACATCGTTGATATGGCCAGGCCAGGACATGGCGACGCCTTGGGCGGTCCCGCCAAAATGCGACGGCACTTGCTTGACCCACTTGAATGGAGTGTCCATCGCCCACGCCCAGGGCGCGGCAAAATGCGGGAAAGTCTTGTCCGAGCCCCAGAACGGATACCAGAGGTACTGAGCCTTCACCGGCACCGGGACACCATTGAAGGTCGTGAACTCGTTGGGCGTACCGTTGATCATGCCTTCGGCACTCGCGCCGTTGTCGCCGCCGATATAGATAATCAACGTGTTGTTGAGCTCTCCGAGGTCTTCGACGGCTTGAATGACGCGGCCGATCTCATGGTCGGTGTAGGCAAGGTAGGCGCCATAGACATCTGCCTGCTTGATGAAGAGCTTCTTCTCCAACTCGCCGATAGAATCCCATTGCGGCAATTCCTTCGGCCATGGCGTCAGCTTGGCGTGGTCGGGCATGATGCCCAACCGCTTCTGGTTGGCGAAGATCGTCTCCCGCAGCTTGTTCCAGCCTTGGTCGAACAGGTGCATGTCGCTGATCTTCTTGATCCAGTCCGGCGTCGGATGATGCGGCGCATGCGTGCCGCCGGGCACGTAATAAACGAAGAACGGCTTGTCGGGCGCGATCTCCTTGAGCTGTTTCACGTGCTGGATGGCTTCGTCGGCCATCGCGGTCGTCAGGTTCCAGCTGGGATTGTCCTGGAATGGATAAATCGCTGTGGTGTTGCGGAACAGATTCGGTTGCCACTGACTGGCATCGCCGCCGACAAAACCATAGAAATACTCGAAGCCCATGCCATTGGGCCATTGATTGAATGGCCCCGCCTGGCTCGATTGATATGAGGGCGTGTTATGGTTCTTGCCGAACCACGAGGTGGCGTACCCGTTCGCCTTCAGGGTGGTGCCGATGGTGCCCTTCTCGATCGGAATGATCGAGTCGTAACCTGGGAACCCCGTCGATATTTCGCCGACGACTCCGAAGCCGACCGAATGATGATTGCGGCCGGTGATGAGCGCCGCCCGCGTCGGTGAGCACAGCGAGGTGGAATGAAAATTGGTGTAGCGCAGGCCCTGCGCAGCGATACGATCCATCGCGGGCGTGGGGACAACGCCGCCGAAGGTGCTCGGCGCTCCGAAACCCTGGTCGTCGGTCATGATGAGCAACACATTGGGCGCGCCCTTCGGCGGTACGACACGCGGTGCCCACCACGCCTTCGACTCCGAGGCTCTCTCGTTGATGACCCCTCCGAATTCTGGAGGCGGCGGCGGAAGCAGCTTGCCGTCAATTGTCGTCGTGGCTGCGGGCGAGTCTGGGGTACCCGTGACCTGCTGAGCCGACGCGGAGATGCAACCGAGGGCGAGAACACTTGCTGTGGTCGCAAGGGTGCGGCAACGGATTTTCATATTCCGACCTCCCGCAGTCCATTTGGCGGGTTGAGGCTGTCACCGCTAACCGATACCTGCTTGATTTAGGTCAAATGTGCCGGTTGGGCTGGGCCAGAGATCCCGATACCATTCCGCCGGATTCGCCGCCGTCTCACCGCTCCCGCAAGCTCTCCTGCCCATACCGGATCAGCGGCGACACCAGATAGCTGATGATCTTCCTTGTGCCGGTCTTGATCTCGACGGTTACGGCCATGCCGGGCGCGAGGTTGACGGTGCGGCCGTCGATGTCCATTTGCGAGCGGTCGAGCGAGACGCGGGCGGAGTAAACCAGCTCCTGGCCCTTGGGTTCACTGGATGATGTGTCGGTGCCGGCCGGCGTGTCGCCGGGCTTTTCCGGCGGTTTCTGGCGGACGATGGCGTCCTGGGAGACGCTGAGCACCTTGCCCTGGCGCAGGCCGTAGCGGGTGAAGCTGAAGGTGTCGACCTTGATCGCGGCGTCCTCGCCGGGGTTGACGAAGCCGATGTCGCGGTTCGAGATCATCGCCTCGATCTCGAGGCCACCGCTGGTGGGCACCACCACCATCAGCGTCTGAGCCGGCGTCACCACGCCGCCGACCGAGTGCACGGCGAGCTGCTGGACGATGCCGTCCTCCTGCGCGGCAAGGCGGAGCAGGCTGGTGCGCTGCTCGGCCTTGACGATGTCCTGGCGCAGGCCAGCCGCCTTCTGCTCGGCTTTCGCAAGCTCGTCGAACAGGCCGCGCTGATATTCCGCCTCGGTGCGCCGCAGCGTCTCCTCGATGCCTCCAACGGCGGCATCCGCCTCGGCATAGTGGCTCTTCTGGACCAGCAATTCCTGCTGTTGCGCGACCAGGTCCTGCGTTTCCGTGAGGTATTGCAGTTTGGAGCCGAACTCGCGGTCGACGAGATATTTTCGTACATCGACCCGCTGCTGCATGATGGGAATGAGCGCGCTGATCTTGCCGATCGTGGCCTCGCTGGTCGAACGCTCCGCTTTCTTCTGCGTGCCCTGCCATTCGAGCGAGGTGATCTTGGACGCCTGCTCGGCGGCCTGCGAGGCCAGGAAACGCTTTGCGGTGCGGATCTGATCGGAGGTCGCGCGCGCGGGCGCGATGAATTTGGCTGGATCGCCGCCGGCAAGCGCGGCGTGCAGACGTGCGATGTCGAGCTCGCTCGCCAGCAGATCGCTCTGGAGATGGCCGAGCTCGGCCTGACTCATGGTGGGATCGAGCTCGATCAGGAGGTCGCCGGCCTTGACGCGCTGACCGTCCTGCACGTGGATGGCGCGCACGACCGCGGTCTCGAACGGCTGGATCACCTTGGTGCGGCCGTCGGGGACGATCTTACCGGTCGCGGTCGCGATGATGTCGACCGTGCCGATGCTGGCCCACACCAGCGCGATCAGAAACACCGCCGAGATCGACGCGGAGATGGCGCGGCCGATCGGCGAAGGCGGGGTCTCGACGATCTCGAGCGCCGCGGGGAGGAACGCCAGCTCGTCGCGCGTGCGCGTCGGGCTGCGCAGCGAGGCCATCATCGCCTTAGCCGACTTCATGGATGCCTGCCTGGACACGATGCAGCGTGGCGTAGCGGCCGCCGCTGCGGATCAGCTGGTCGTGCGAACCGTCCTCGACGATACGGCCACGCTCCACGGTGATGATGCGGTCCGCGGTACGCACGGTCGACAGACGGTGGGCGATGATCAGAACGGTACGGCCCGCCGTGATCTCGCGCATGTTGTGCTGGATGATGCGCTCGCTTTCATAGTCGAGCGCGCTCGTTGCTTCGTCGAAGATGAGAACGCGCGGATTGGTCGTCAGCGCGCGTGCGATCGCGATGCGCTGGCGCTGGCCGCCGGACAGCGTGCTGCCGCGCTCGCCGATGACGGTGTCGTAGCCATCCTGGAGTTCGAGGATGAAATCGTGTGCGCCGGCGAGCTTTGCCGCGGCCACGACGCGCTCCATCGGCAGCGCGGGGTCGGCCAGCGCAATGTTGTCGCGCACCGAGCGGTTGAACAGCATGTTCTCCTGCAGCACGACGCCGACCTGCCGGCGCAGCCAGGTCGGGTCGACCGCCGCAAGGTCGTTGCCGTCGACCAGCACGCGGCCGCTCTCGGGGAGATAGAGCCGCTGGATCAGTTTTCCGAGCGTGCTCTTGCCGGAGCCGGAGGTGCCGACGATGCCGACGATCTGGCCGGCCGGAATCTTCAGGGTGATGTCGCTCAGGATCTGCGGTCCGTCGACGCGATAGCGGAAGCCGACATGCTCGAAGGTGATGTCGCCACGGATGGCAGGCAACGCCGCGCGCCCCGGGCGATGGGTCGGCTCGGGCACGGTGTTGAGGATGTCGCCGAGCCGCTCGACCGACAGCCGCGCCTGGTGGAAATCCTGCCAGAGCTGGGCGAGCCGCAGCACCGGTGCGGTGACACGTCCCGACAGCATGTTGAAGGCGACGAGCTCGCCGACCGTGAGGTTACCGTCGATGACCAGCTTGGCGCCGAAATAGAGCAGGATCGCCATGTTGATCTTGCTGACGAACTGAACGGCCTGGCTTGCAACATTGCCGAGATTGACCACGCGAAAGCTCGAGGCGACGTAGCCGGCAAGCTGCTCTTCCCAGCGCTTCTGCATCTGCGGCTCGACCGCCATCGCCTTCAAGGTCTCGACGCCGGTGACGCTCTCGACAAGGAACGACTGGTTCTCCGCGCCGCGCTTGAACTTCTCGTCGAGACGGTAGCGGAACAGCGGCGTGGCGCCGGCCGAGATGACGATGTAGAGCGGGAACGACGCCAGCACGATCGCGGTCAGCAGCGGCGAGTAGAACGCCATCAGGCCGAGGAAGACGAAGGTGAAGAACAGGTCGATCACCAGCGTCAGCGCCGAGCCGGTGATGAAGTTGCGCAAATTCTCCAGCTCGCGCACCCGCGCGACGGTGTCGCCGACCCGCCGCGCCTGGAAATAGGACAGCGGCAGCGCCAGCAGGTGGTGGAACAGCCGCGCGCCGAGCTCGACGTCGATGCGGTTGGTCGTGTGCGAGAACAGGTAGGTGCGGAGCGCGCCGAGCACGACCTCGAAGATCGAGATCGCGACGATGCCTGCGACCAGCACATCCAGCGTGCCGAGGCTGCGATGCACCAGCACCTTGTCGATCACCACCTGGAAGAACAGCGGCGACACCAGCGCGAAGATCTGGAGGAAGAACGAGGCGAGCAGCACTTCGCCGAGCAGGCCGCGATAGCGGTTGACCGCGCCCATGAACCAGGTGATGTCGAAGCGCCGCGACAGATCGGCGAGGCCGGCGCGCTTGGTCATCAGCACGATGCGGCCGTCCCAGAGCACCTCGAACTGCGCCTTGGTCAGCATCTGCGGCCGCGGCGAGCCCGGATATTGCACGATGGCCTTGCCGTCGCCGGCCTTGCCCAGGATCAGGAAGCCGCCGTCGCGCAAGGGGACGATGGCGGGCAGCGGCGTCTTGTCGAGCCGGTCCCAGCTCGTCTTCACCACGCGCGCCTTGATGTTGAACTGCCTGGTACAGCGCAGCATCTCGGTGGTGCCGATCACGGTGACGCCGAGCTGATGGCGGAGCTGCTCCGGCTCGGCGGGCACACCGAGGAATTGGAGCATCATGACGAGCGCGGTCAGGCCGGGGTCGGCCGGCGGCTTCGGCACGGCCTGCACCGGCGGCTCCTTCGGCTGCTCTTTGGCGGCCGGGTCGCGTGAAATGGTCTCGTTCGGGCTCATTGGAAGCAAATATCCGCGGTCATCGGGTCCGGACGATTTCACGGACGGGGGTCCCGCCGGTCGGCAGGGCGGCCGATAGCTAACGCGGCTATGTTACGGTTTGATAACTATGTCGGACCGCTCACATAACGGTCGGATTTGGCGTTCTGCGGCGGGATGCGGGACGGCGGGAGGCAAGTTGACCTCCCGCCGCGATCGCATGACGCACCGGGGCGGGACCCCGGTGCGCAGATCGTATTGGCCGATCAGCCGTGGCTGGCCAGCGTGGGCTGCTGCTGCGTCGTGTCCGAAGGCACGAGGCTGCTCTCGCCGGCGTCCGGGACGATGCTCGCCGACTGCTGCACCAGCAGGGACAGCGAGATCGCCGATCCGCCGTGGCCGTCGTCGGTGACGTTGAGCTCGGTGCCGGACTGAACGCCCGCGAACTGGTAGGTGTGGCTGCCCGAGTTCGTGGCGAGCGTCAGTGTCGTACCGTCGAAGGTGAACGACGAGACCGACGTGTTGAGCAGGTCGATCGTGTCGCCGAGTTCGAAGTTCGACACCGTGCCGGTCAGGCCGGAAGCGTTCTCGAGCGTCAACGTTGCAGCCGAGCCGGCGAAGTCGACGCCGTTCTGGACGCCTCCGGCGAAGACATGCTCGACCCCGCCCGCAAGGTGGGTGTTGTCGGCGGTGCCTGCGACGTCGAGTTCGCCGCTGTTGAGCGTCGTGTTGGACGCCGTTCCGATCACGAACCCGACTCCGCCGTTGATCGTCGTGGACGCGGCCGAGCCGCCGGCGTCGACATAGAGCAGGCCGCCGCCGTTGACCGTCGTCGCCGTCACCGATCCGCCCGCGCCAATGTACGAATTGCCGCCGTTCTCGATCACGGTGTTCGCGGCGATGCCGCCGTCCAGCACCTGCTGGTTGCCGCTGAGGTTCGTGCCGGAGACGGTGGCATGGTAGACGTCCTGGAAGCCGCCAGCCGCAACGATCGTGCCGGTCGCGCTGCCGCCGTGGTAGACGTGCTGCGCGCCGCCGTTCTTGACGGTCACACCGGTCGCGACGCCGCCGCCCAGCGAGTTGCCGCCACCGACCGAGCCGCCGGTTGCCGTGCCGTCGACATACTGGAAGCCGCCGTCGATCACGGTGTCGCTGGCCGACCCGCCGGCATCGATGTATTGGAAGCCGCCGGTTTTGACCAGCGTGCCGGCGCTGGTGCCGCCATCGCCGACATACTGGTAGCCGCCGCTATAGACCGTGGTGTCGATGGCCGTTCCGCCCGCCAGCACCTGCTGGTTGCCGCTGAGGCTGACGTTGGTGACGGTCGAGTTCGAGTAGACGTCCTGGTAGCCGCCGGCCTCGACGGTCGAACCGTTCGCGCTGCCGCCGAAGTAGACGTGCTGCTGGCCGCCCGCGTGAACAATGGTATCGTTCGCGGTGCCGTAGTCGTACTGCACGCCGCCGCTACGGATGTCGGTATGCTCAGTGGTCGCGCCGTTGAGGACGTCGACGACGCCGCCATTGCCGATCGTGATCTGGCCGGAGACGTTACCGCCGGTGACGACATCGAGAGTGCCGTCACCGAGCACGACATAGCCCTGCGAGGTCGTCGATGCGCCCGTGACCGAAACCGCGCCGGTCGAGACCAGCGTCGGCGCCGCGAAGACGGTCGAGGTGCCGGCGTTGCCGGCTGCATCGATGGTCTTGGCGGTCAGGTTGTTGGCGCCTTCCACCAGCGTCAGGCCGGCGAGGCTCCAGGAGCCGTTGGCGCCAGCCGTGGTGGTGCCGACCAGGGTCGCACCGTCGTAGACCGAGACCAGAAGGCCGGCTTCGGTGGTGCCGCTCACCGTGAAGGTGGGCAGGTTGGCAGTGTCGAGCGTCACGCCGGTGACGCCGACGGCCGGGGCAACCGTGTCCACGGTCACGTTGATCGCGGAGGCGGCATCGCTCACGGCGCCGGTCGTATCGGTGACCTTCGCAGTGATGGCGTGGGCCGCGTTGCCGAGCACGCCGGTCTGGATGTCGACGTAGCCGCGCGCGATGTCGGCTAGCGAGAGCGTGACTGCCGAGCCGATCGCGGTCTGGCCGTCGAACAGCTGCACGACGTCGCCGGCAAAGTTGCTGCCGGTTGCGATGCGGACCGTCAGGTTGGTGTCGTTGGTGCTGGCGCCGTTGGCGAGCGCGCCGCTGTTGGGCGAGACGTCATCGGTGACCGACACGATGGTCGGTGCGGTCGGGGCGTTCGAGAGGTTGAAGACCTGCGCGGTGATGCCGTAGGAGGAGTTGTCACCAAGCGTCTGGCTGAAGTCCTGCCAGCTGATGACGAAGCCGCCATTGGCGAGCGCCGAGACGGTCGGATAGTACTGATAGCTGTTGGTCTGCGAGTTGACGATGTACTCGCCGCCGATCTTGTTGCCGGCCGTATCATAGACCTGCGCCTTGATGCCGGAGCCGCTGCCGTCGGCAGTTCCTTCGTCCGACCAGGTCACGACGAAGCCGCCGCCGGTCAGTGCGGTGATGCTCGAAAAGCCCTGGTTGCCGCCGGTCTGGGTGTTGACCTGGAATTCCGAGCCGACCTTGCTGCCGCCAGCCGTGAAGACCTGCGCGCGGATTTCGCCGCTGGTGTCCTCGAAGCTGATGACGAAATTGCCGTTGGCAAGACCGGTCACGCCGGCAACCATGCGGCTGTTGTAATAAGCGGTATCGACGGTGAATTCGGAGCCGACCTTGGTCGCGCCGCTCGCACCCGGGTGGAACACCTGGCCGCGGACTTCCCAATTGCCGGTGCGGAAATCGTTCCAGGTGACGACGAAGTCGCCGTTGCTGAGCGTTGCTATCGAGGCGCGCTCCTGATCGAAGTTGGCGCTGGTGGAGTTGACGAGGAATTCGGAGCCGACCTTGGCGCCGTTCGCGTCATAGACCTGGGCCTTGATGTCGGGCGCGACGCTGCCCTGGTTGGTCCAGGCGACGACGAAGCCGCCATTGGGCAGGCCGGTGATGGCGGGCGTATTCTGGTTGTTGGCGGTGACGGAGTTGATGAGGAATTCGCCGCCGACCGGGGCGCCGTTCGCGCCGTAGATCTGGGCCTTGATGTCGCCGCTCGTGGAGTTCTGGTCCTGCCAGGAGACGACGAAGCCGCCGTTGCTGAGGCCGGTCACGACCGGGGAGGCCTGCGAGCCGTTGGTCTGGGTGTTGACGAGGAATTCGCCGCCGACCTTGCTGCCGTCGGCCGCATAGAGCTGGGCATGGACGGCGGAGCCGCTGGCGTCGCCGAGCGTGCTGCTGCCGCTGGTGGAGCCGGCGAGGCCGTCCTGCCAGGTGACGACGAAGCCGCCATTGGTGAGGCCGGTAATGGAGGGATACCACTGGCTGCCAGCCGTCTGGCTATTGACCTGAAATTCGGTACCTATTTTTACGACGGTGGTCATAACATACCTCAAGTGATGCTAAAGAAGCGCTGAAGGGCTGAATTCCGCGCTGCGACCGCCTGTTGCGGAGGCATGCGCCGAACCTGCACGGGCTCTAAACGATCTATTTATGATATTTTATGATACATTTTTGCGCGGTATGCGGCATTTTGTCCGGAATAACGTTATATCAATGATATGAGGAGGTTCCGCGGGTGCAGCCGAGGCGGGTGCTCCAAATGGTATGCAATCTGGCGCTGGGCATGCCTCCCGCATAGGCAGGCGTGACTGGAGCCGTGTCGCACGGCCCGCGTTGCGGATGAACGTGCTCGCGCGCTGCCCCTCGATGGCGCGCGACCTGTTGCGTCTGAGATTTGATGAGCGAAGAGTGGCGAGGCTTGCGCCGATGGCCTTGGCCGGAGCAGGGCTCGACAGCCGAGGAAGCTGTACCGGGACTTGTCCCGGTACAGCAACGTCGTCTCAGGTCAGCTCTGGGCGTGAACGAGCGAGGCGCTCTCGGGATCAGAGCTTTGCTGCGTGATCGCGCCTTCGCCAGCATCCGGGACCAGGCTCGCCGAGAACTGCGAGAGCAGCGACAGCGACACGGACGTGCCGCCATGGCCGTCGGAGGCGACGTTCAACGCGGTGCCGGCCTCGACGCCTGCGAACTGATAGGCGAGGGAGCCATTGCCGGTGATCAGCGTGAGCGTCGCGCCATCGAATTCGTACGAGCTCACAGCGAGGTTGCGGAAGTCGATGACGTCGCCGACCTCGAAATTCGAGATCGTGCCGGTCAGGCCGGACGCGTCCTCGAGATAGAGCGTCGAAGCCGTGCCTGCGAAATCGACGCCGTTCTGGACGCCGCCGGCATAGACGTATTCGGCGCCGCCGGCGAGATGCGTGTTGCTCGCCGTGCCCGCGACATCGAACTCACCACTGTTGACAGTCGCGTTCGAGGCGGTGCCCGCCACGAAGACGAAGCCGCCGTTGACCGTCGTGGAGGCCGCCGAACCGCCAACGTCCACATACTGTAGGCCGCCGGCGTTGACCGTCGTTCCCGTCGCCGAAGCGCCGGAGCCGATATATTCGCTGCCACCGGACAGGACCACCGTGTCGGTCGAACTGCCGGTGCCGAGAACCTGAAGGCCGCCGCTGACCTGGCTGCTCTGCACGGTGCCGCTGTTGACCTGCTGGAAGCCGCCGGCCTGCACGGTCGTCGTGATCGCGGTGCCGTCCAGCACGATGTGCTGAATGCCCCCGCTGTTGACGGTGGTGTTGTTGGTCGTTCCGGCGACTTCCTGGACGCCGCCGCCGAACACGACGGTGTCGTTGCCGGTGCCGAGCACGTATTGATTGCCGCCATTGTTGATCGCGGTGCCATTGGCGGTGCCGTCGGTGCCGACATATTGCAGGCCGCCCGACGAGACGATGGTGCCATTGGTGGTGCCGCCGGCCGCCACGAACTCGTTACCGCCGTTGACGATGACCGTCGCATAGGTCACGCCGCCGACATGCACCTGCTGGAAGCCGGCGAGCGTCGTTCCGGTGACGGTGGCGTTCATGACGTCCTGGTAACCGCCGGCGCTGATCACGACGTTACTGGCGGTGCCGCCATAGACGTGCTGGGTGCCGCCGTTGGAGATGACGACGCCGTTGGCCGTGCCGTAATTGTACTGCACACCGCCGGCGATGGTCGAGTTGTTGGCGGTGCCGCCGGCCTCGATCATGATGACAGTGCCGGGGCCGACCGCGGTCGCGCCGGACACGACGCCGCCGCTGGCGACGTCGAGCGTGCCCGAGACGACGATGTAGGTCGTGGTGGTGGGGGCGGAGATCGTTGTCGTGCCGCCAAATACAACTTGAGTGGTCATTGATGCCTCAAATGAGCGCTAATGGGGATGGTCGCGATGATGATACAACTCGGAATGGGAATCATTCCGTAGCTAATGATATATTTTGTATCATAACGCGCGAATAATGTTATAGTGATGTTCAGAACAAGAAGGTGCGGCGAAACGTCGGACGTCTTGCGAGGTCATGCGGACTGTTGCGCATGACCGGCGACCGCGCGGCGCGCCGTGGCCGAGAGGCTGGTCTTCAGGGTCGCTCTACGGGGAATTAACGCTCGACGGGAAAAGCCGGCGGCTTCGGTTGCTCGGAGCCAAAGGCCACCCAGACGTTCGGGTCGGTGGCGCTTTGCCGCGACAGGTAGCGGTATTTGGTCTCGTACCAGAACAGGATTTCCGGGGTCTGGTTGTCGAGGATCATCTCGCCGCGGTCGGAGCGGACGGTGAGTACGGCGTGACGACCTTTGGCCGGACCCGGCTCCTCGACCGTTGTGATCAGGAGCGATCCCTGCGGCCAGCCCAGC
This sequence comes from Bradyrhizobium sp. 613_E4_N2_2, assembly GCF_052075995.1. NCBI lineage: Bacteria > Pseudomonadati > Pseudomonadota > Alphaproteobacteria > Hyphomicrobiales > Nitrobacteraceae > Bradyrhizobium > Bradyrhizobium sp. 613_E4_N2_2. The sequence continues at coordinate 6,444,698 of NZ_CP197234.1, read as the reverse complement.
TTAGCGAGCATCTTGCGCTTGAGCAGGACGATGTCCTCGCAATCGCCGCGATCGAGCGGAAGCGTCCAGCGTTCGGCCTTGCCGTAAAGCGCGTCATCGCTGGTCCAGGCGACGCGATCATTGACGTATTTGTTCGTCTCGTAGAGCTGCTGAAGCAGTTCGGGCGTGAGCACGACGTCCCGGGCCTGATCAGCGCCGGGCCGGCAGTCCTCGGCATTCTCGGCGCAGAACTGTTGCCAGCCGGACGGTGCCTTGGTCGCAGCGCCGATCGCAGCAAACAGGGTGGGGCGGGCCAGGAAAGCATGGGCCGGCAGCGCCATCGACAGGCAGGCCGCGGCAAGGCCGGCGGCCGCCAGCGTCGTCAGTCTCTGCTTTGCGTTGCGATTTCCCGCCATGTCGTGCCCCGACGCTCCCTGTGCAGGGGACGTTGGCAGAGACAGCTCGCGATCCGACTAAGCTATTGCTTCAAATTGTACCGATCCGCGCGATGTCGGCCGGGCCGGCGGCGGTGATGGTATGATTTTCGTTAAGGCAGGCGTTACGCCGTCACATCATCGATATGACGGCATTCCGCCGCGGCTTGCGGCCCCCGCCGTCGATCAGAACGGCGACTCCCCGGGCCAGCGCAGCGCGTGCCATTGGCCGGCCGCGATCTGGCCGCGGCTCATCTTCGAGGCGACCGCATTGCGCAGCTTTGCAAAATTCTCGCGCGTTTTCCTCGGTGCATGCGCAGCCGCGAGGTTCAGCCATTTGTAGGCGGCGACGTCGTCCTGCGGCACGCCCTGGCCCTTGTCGTAGGCGAGGCCGAGCAGATATTGCGACGTGGTGTCGCCTTGCTCGGCGGCCAGCCTGTACCAGTAGCCGGCGGCGTCATAGGCCTGCGGCAGGCCTTGTCCCGTCGCGTACATGAAGCCGACCATCCCTTGCGCGCGGGCATTGCCGCGCTCGGCCTGCGGCAACAGCAGACGGGCAGCGGTATTGTAGTCGCCGCGGTTGAAGGCGCCGGTTCCAGCGCCGAGGGAATCTGCGTGGGCGATGCTTGTCGAGGCAAGTCCCAGCACGATGGCGGCAATCAAGAGTCTGCTGGACCTGATCATGTGAACCGCTCCTCGGGCAATTTGTACTGGCTCAGCGGTAGGTCGTCGGCGCGGGCCTCGGCCCGATCGCGTTGATCGTACCGCGCAGCTTGGTGCGCAGCTCCTCGGCAACGAAATGAGCATCGGCGCCGTCGCGGATGATCTGCGGCCGGATGAAGATGATAAGCTCGGTGCGCTTGACCTGCTTGTCCGTCTGTCCGAACACGGCTTCGCCGAGGCCGGGAATCTGGTCGAGGCCCGGAATGCCCGCGCGGCTCTTGGTCTGGGTGTCGCTGATCAGGCCCGCCAGCAGGACCGTCTGTCCGCTGGCGACCGCGACCGAGCTGCGCACCTTGCGGGTCGACACCGTCGGCGTCAGCGAGTTGGTCGACGTCGAGGACGACCCTGACGACGAGTTGCTGACCGGATTGGAGATCTCCTGCTCGACATCGAGCCTGACATTGCCGTTGGCATTGATCCGCGGCACCACGCGCAGAATGATGCCGGTGCTGCGGTAGTCGGTCGTGTTGGCGATGGTGTTGTTGCCGGTCAGCACGGTTGCGCTTCCGGTCTGGATCGGGATCTCGTCGCCGACCTGGAGGGTCGCGACCTGGTTATCGATCACGACCACGGACGGGTTCGACAGCACCTTGACGTCGGTGATCGCATGCAGCGCGTTGAGCACGGCGCGCGGCGTCTGCGCCGAGCCGACCAGGAAGTTGAAGCCGGGGATGGCGCGCTGGAGCACGACATCGGCTGCCGCCGCGGCGACCGACGTTGCGCCGTTAAAGCCCACCGAGCCGGTGTTGGGCTTCAGGCCGACATCGCGGCTCATGATGTAGGACTGGATACCGTACTGGAGATCGTCGGTCAGCGTCACCTCGGCGATGGTGGCGTCGATGGCGACCTGGAGCTGCGGCTGGTCGATCTCCTTGATGGTCTGCTCGATGATCCGGTACTGTTCCTGGCTCGCATAGATCAATAGCGTGTTGTTGACACTGTCGGCAGTGATGCGGACACCGTCGAGAACGTTGCCGGGACCTGTGCCGCCGCGGCCTGAATTCTGTCCTGTGGAGGAGTTGTCGAACAGGCTGCCGCCGCCTTGCGAAGCGGATGATGAACCGTAGGCGGCCTGATTGCCGGTGGACGCGTCGGAAGCACCCGCGCTTGCGGCGCGTCCGCCTGAATTCGAGCCAAAGCCGCTGCTCGACTGATTGGGCGAGGCCGACAGGCGGCTGAGCGCAGAGCCGCCGCTCGAGCTCGAGGCGAGGCCGGATCCTGGTGCGACCTGTCCGCCGGGGCTGTCGAGCTGAGAGGCGGACGAGCCGGAAGAGCTGCTCGAACCGAAGACGTCGTTGAGCACCCGCGCGATCTGCCGGGCGTCGCCGAACTTCACGCGGTAGACGTGGACCGCGGAGCGGCCTGTATTGGTGGTGTCGAGGCGGCGGATCCAGGTCTCGACACGGTTCAACAGCTCCGGCTTCCGTGTCACCGCGAGCACCGCGTTCATCCGGGCGATCGACTGGAATTTAATCACGTTCTGCGTCATGCCGCCTTCGCCGGAATCGACAATTTTTTCGAGCTCGGCGATGATCGGTCCCGGATTGCTGTTCTGCACCGGGAAGATGCCGACCGATTGTCCCTTCAAGAAGTCCGCATCGAAGCTCAGCACGAGATCGACCGCGTTGCGGCGCTCGCTGCCGGAGCCCTGGATCAGGATCAGGTTGCGGCTGGTGTCGGCGCGGATCATGCCCTGCTTGGTGGCAAAACTGTCGACCAGCTTGATGACGGTCTGCGCCGAGACATATTGCAGCGGCACGATCGTTATACCGTAACCCGGTGTCATGCGATCGGAGGCGTCCGCACCGCCGACGCCGACCGCGTCGCCCTGCGGCATCAACCGGTAGCCGGTATCGTCCCGCACCAGCGCGACGCCGCCGATCCGCAGCGCGTTTTCGAGCGCGAAGACGACGTCTGATTTGGGGATCGGGCGGCCCGAGGAGAGGCTGATATTACCCTGGACGCGCGGATCGATGACGTAGCCGACGCCGAGGATGTCGCCGAGCACGATCTTGGCGACGGACGCGACCGGCGAATTGTCGAAGTTGAGCTCGAACCGGTCGGTGCTGACCGCCGCTTGCTGCGAGGAGGTGGCGGTTGGCGCATCGTCGCTGGCAACCGCAGCGTAGATCGCGGTCTTGGCGCGGGGGCCGGTCGAGAGCTCGCGCTGCGGCAACTGGTTCGGATAGCGCGGCAACAGGTCAACCGAGCGGACCTTGTCGAAGACATCCGGATCCTTGGTGTCGGCATCGGCGATGCCGCTCACCGTGTTGCACGATCCGAGCAATACGCAGATGGCAGCGCATTGGACAACCAAGCCGATCCGGAATGTTGCTCGGCTCACTGGACTGCCTCACTCACGCGCCGCCCGCTGTTGTTCCCGTCGAGGCGGGGCGGGCCGAATGCGGCTTGCTTAACCCTCTCGTATGACAGTCGTGTGTTACGAATTCTGTTAGCCTTGCGCCCGTCGCGCGAGCTTGTTGTGAGAATGTGATGCGACGGAAAATTGCGCAGGGACATCAAGGACGTTCTGTTCGATCATGTTGTGACTGGCCGGGGACGATATTGCGATCGATCATGCCGTCACATTTCCAATCGGAAAACTAAGGTAAACGGCCCGCTCGCCGCTCTGCGGCCGTCAGAGTGACTACGGTAGACGTTCATGGCCTCCCCGAATGCGCACGAGTTCGTCGCTCGTTTCAGCCAGAAGGTTGGCCTGAAGCCGGACGCGGACAAGCTCGGCAGGCCGAATGGGTCCCGCCCCGCCGAAGGTGGTCTGCGTAAGCTGTGGGAAATGAGTGAATTGTCGGCGAGCGAATTCGCCGACGAGGTGTCGCTGTTCTTCGAGCTTCCGCGCGTCACGCTTCAGGAGATGATGGCGACGGAATCCCGCGCGCAGCAGTTTTCGCGCCGGTTCCTGCGCGAAATGGCGGTGTTCCCGTGTCAGCCCGCTGGCGGATCGCCAGTGCTTGTGCTGGCCGACCCCACGGACCGGGCCTCGATACAGGCGGCTGCAATCGTGCTTGGCACGGCGCCGACCATCAAGGTTGCCTCGTTCGAGGATATCGCCACCGTGCTCGACCAGCGTCTCGGCGAGGAGGAGAGCGCGAGCGCCGAAACCGCCGTCAATGCCACAGCGCAGGATGACGACATCGACAATCTGCGCGACCTCGCCAGCGGCGCGCCGGTCGTTCGCGCCGTCAACGACATGTTCGAGACCGCCGTCGAGCTGCGCGCCAGCGATATCCATATCGAGCCCGGCCGCACCTCGCTGGTGATACGGATGCGCGTCGACGGGCTGCTGCGCAATGTCGCGACACCGAACGGCGTGCCCCCGGCGGCGGTGATCTCGCGCATCAAGATCCTGGCGGGACTGAACATCGCCGAGCGCCGGTTGCCGCAGGACGGCGGCGCGCGGGTGCGGGCGGCGCGCTCGGAGATCGACGTGCGCGTCGCGATCATGCCGACGCAGCATGGCGAGTCCGCCGTCATCCGCCTGCTGCCGCGGGACCGCGCTCTGCTGTCGATCGACAAGCTCGGCTTCCTGGCCGGCGACCAGGGCAAATTGCGGCGCATGCTGGCACTGCCGCACGGCATGATCATCGTCACCGGCCCGACCGGCAGCGGCAAGACCACGACGCTCGCGACCGTGCTGTCGCTGCTCAACGAGCCGACCCGAAAGATCCTGACCATCGAGGATCCCGTCGAATACGAGATCCCCGGCATCTCCCAGTCGCAGGCCAAGCCCTCGATCGGCCTGACCTTCGCCACCGCGCTGCGCTCCTTTGTGCGCCAGGACCCCGACGTCATCATGGTCGGCGAAGTCCGCGACTCCGAGACCGCTCATGTCGCGATCCACGCAGCGCTCACCGGCCATCTCGTGCTGACCACGCTGCACACCGAGACGGCGGCGGCCGCCGTGCCGCGCCTGCTTGATCTCGGCGTCGAGGCGTTCCTGCTGCGCTCGACCTTGCGCGCGGTGATCGCGCAGCGCCTGGTCCGCCAGCTCTGTGACCGCTGCAAGAGCAGTCGGCCGCTGACCCATGCCGACGTCGAGGCCGATCCGCGTTACACGGCGGTCGGTCTGTCCGTCGGCAATGTCATCTTCGAACCCGTCGGCTGCGAGCGCTGCGGCAATGTCGGTTATCGCGGCCGTATCGGCGTGTTCGAGGTGCTCGAGATGAACGAGGAAGTCCGCGCGCTGGTCGAGGAACAGTCCGACTGGGAATCCATCGACAAGGTGGCCATCCGCAACGGCATGACGACCATGATCGAGGATGGCCTCGCCAAATGCCTGTCGGGCATGACCTCGGCGGCGGAGATCCTGCGCGTAACCACCGTGCGGTGACGAGATGCCGAACTTTCGCTATCGTGCGCTGACGCAGAAGGGAGAGGTGGTCTCCGGCTCGATCACGGCGGCCAACCTCGCCGAAGTGTCCCAACGCATCGAATATCTCGGCCTAGTCGCGATCGATGCCGGGCCCGAGGAGGAAGCCAAGGGCTGGTCGCTCTCGCTGGCGTCGTTGACGTTGTCGAAGCCGGGGCCCGCGGATGTCACGATCTTCACGCGCGACCTTGCTCTGCTCCTGAAGGCCGGTGCCCGGCTGAATGATGCGCTCGAACTGCTCGCAGGCGACATGGACGTCAGCCGGCTGCGTCCGGTCGTCAATACCATCAAGACCGCGATCATGTCCGGCGAGAGCTTTGCCGAAGCGCTTGCGCGCGAGCCGACGCTGTTTCCGCCCATGTATGTCGCCCTGGTCAGAGTCGGCGAGATGTCGGGCACGCTGGACCACATTCTGGAGACGATCGGGACTGAGCGCACGCGCGCGGAGGCTCTGCGCCGCAAGGTGACCGGCGCCCTGCAATATCCCGCCTTCGTCCTGCTCGCGGCCGGCGGCGTATTGATATTCTTCGTCACGTTCGTGCTTCCGCAGTTTTCGGCGGTGTTGCGCGACTTCAACGCCAAGACCGATCCCGTCATCGAGGTGTTCCTGACGCTGTCGGACATCCTGCGCGGTCACGGCTTCGAGGTCGGCGCTGTGGTTGCGATCGCCGTCATCGGCGGCTGGCTGGCGTGGCGCAGGCCATCGGTCCGCGCCAGCATCGTGACGCAGATCGCGCGGCTGCCTGTGATCTCGACCGTGGTCGAATTCCATCGCGCCGCGCTGTTCTCGCGCAATCTCGGCATCTTGCTCGGCAGCGGCGTGACGCTGACGGCGACGCTTCGCATCCTGATCGACATCATGAATGCGACCGGCAACGTGCAGGCCTGGGCGGCGATGGCCGACCGCGTGCGCCATGGCGGCAGGCTCGCCGAGGCGCTGGCCGCTTCGGCCGTGCTGCCGCCCGTCGCGGTGCGGATGCTGCGGCTTGGCGAGGAGACCGGGCAGTTGCCGACGCTGTCGGGCCGGGTCGCGGAGTTCTACGAGGAGAAGCTGCAGCGGCAGCTCGATCGCGTCGTCGCCATCATCGGGCCTGCCGCGATCATCCTCATCAGCGTCGTGGTCGGGGGCCTGATCGTGTCGGTCATGACGGCGCTGTTGTCAGTGACGCAAGTTGTCGGTTGAGAAGGGGAGGGTTCGCATGATCCGCGTTTCCAAGAAGGGGCTGTTCCCTGCGCCGAGGCGGCGGCGCCGGCGTCGCGGCGAGGAAGGCTTTACGCTGGTGGAGATGCTGGTCGTCATCACCATCATCGGCATGATCATGGCGCTGGTCGGCCCGCGAGTGCTGAACTATCTCAGCGAATCCCGCGTCAAGGCGGCCAAGATACAGATCCAGAGTTTCAGCAGCGCGCTCGACCTGTTCTACCTCGACGCCGGACGCTTCCCGACCAGCTCGGAAGGACTGGGCGCCCTCGCGCATGCCGTGAGCGGCGTGGCGTCCTGGAATGGCCCGTATTTGAAGGGCGGCAACGTTCCCAACGACCCATGGGGCAATCCTTATGTCTACAAGCAGCCGGCGGAACGCGCGCCCTACGAAATTCGCTCGCTCGGCTCCGACGGACAGGAAGGCGGGACGGGAACGTCGACTGATCTCGTCTCCGGAGCGAACTGATACGGGCGAGGCCGGCTTCACGCTGCTCGAAATGGTCTGCGTGCTGGCCATCGTCGCGATGCTCGCGGCCGTGCTGCTGCCGCGCTTTCCGTCGCAGACCTCGCGGCCGCGGCTCGAGGCTTATGCGATCGAGGTTGCGGCCCTGCTCAAGGCCGACCGCAACGCCGCGCTGTCGCGCTACGGCGCGGTCAGCGCCGTTGTGGACGCGCGGGCGCGTACCGTGAGGTCGGGGTCGGGCCCCTGGATCATCCAGGTGCCGCAGGACGTGGTGTTCGACGCGCTGCTGCCGCAACGATGCAACGGCCGGCCGGCGTTCTCTACCATCAGTTTTTTTGCCAGCGGCATGTCATGCGGCGGCACGATCCGCCTGACACGTCTCGGCAACGCCGTCGAGGTGCGCGTGAACTGGCTGACGGGAGGCGTGGACATTGTCGCGCAGGAAGTCCTCTAGCCGCCGGCGCGAAGCCGGCTTCACCATGATCGAGGCCGTCGTGGCGCTCGCGCTGGTGACGATCGTGCTCGCCGCGATCGGAACGTTGGTCGCGACCAATTCGCGCGGCGCCTGGAAGCTCGAGCAGCATGCCGCCCTCGTCAATGCGGCGCGCGTGGTGGTGTCCACCTTGCCGCGCGCCGGAGCGCCGATGCTTGATGATCTGCGCGGACGGGTCGCCGGCCACCGCTGGCAGATGCGTATGACGCCATTCCTCGATGATGTGCCTGTCGTGCCGGAGTCGCGGTTCGTTCCGCAGCGCGTCGAATTGCGCGTGCAGGCGCCGGGCGGGGCGATGGTGTCGTTCGAAACGATCCGCTTGCAGAGCAGGGGCGGGAGCTGATGACCGACGCCCGGCAATGGCGCGCCGAAGACGGCTTCACGCTGTTCGAAGCCCTGGTTGCGCTGGCACTGATGGGCCTGATCATGGGCGCGCTGGCCTCGGTCACCGGGCAATGGCTGCCGAGCTGGAATCGCGGCATCATCCGTGCCCAGCGCAATGAGCAGGTCGCGGTCGCTCTCGACCGGCTCACGGCCGATCTGGCGGCGGCCGACTACGTGACGCGGTCGGACAATCTGCCGTTGTTTCGCGGCGGGGAGCAGGCCGTGATGTTCGTCCGCTCCGTGCTCGGCCCGAATGGTCGGCCGGGGCTGGAGATCGTGCGGATCTCCGAGATCAACGACAGAAACGGTCCGGCACTGGTGCGCATGCGCGCGCCGTTCGTGCTGCTGAAGGCGGGAGATCCCAGGGCAGACCAGATTCCGTTCGTCGATCCCGTCGTGCTGCTGCGGCTGCCATATCGCATCAGCTTCGCCTATGCCGGCCTTGACGGCAAATGGGGCAGCCGCTGGCTCAACTCCGGCGAACTGCCGATGTCGGTCCGCTTCGACATCAGGGATGTCGAGCGCGGAACCGTGATTTCGAGCGCCGCGCGGATCCATGTCGAGACAAGCGCGCCGCGGCCGGATCCGTCGACCGAGCAGGAGGCGACGCAGACGCAACCCGGTAACGGGCCGACGCAATGACCAATCCGGCCGCTCGACTGAGACGCAAGCTTGCGGCGCAGGACGGGTTCATCGTCGTCGCCACCCTGTGGCTGCTCGCGGGATTGGCCGCGCTTGCGACCGTCGCTTCGGTCTACATCGCGCAATCGGCCAATGCGCTCTCGGCGCTGGACGCGGCGACGCAATGGGAGATGCTGGGTTCGGCGGGTGTCGAGCTCGCCGCCTACCAATTGTCGGCGCCTGCGACGATGCGGCGTCCGACCCATGGCGGCTTCGGCTTCCGCCTGGCGGATGCCTCCGTGCGGGTCGAGTACATGTCGGAATCGGCACGGATCAATCTCAATATGGCGCCGCGTGCGATGATCGCGGGACTGTTCAGGGCGCTCGGCGCGCCGGCGGAAGCAGCCGACGAATATGCCGCGCGCGTCGTCGCCTGGCGGCGCACGCCGAGACCGGACGGGCGGGATACGGAGCCGGCGGCCTATGCTGCGGCGGACCTCGCTTACGTGCCGCGGCAAGCGCCATTCGCCAGCGCCGATGAGCTGTGGCTGGTGCTCGGCCTGCCGGTCGAGCTGATCGAGCGTGCGTTGCCTTTCGTGACCGTCTACAGCGGTATGGCGGAGGTCAACGTGCTCGATGGCGCGCCGGAGGTGATCGCGGCATTGCCGGACATGACGACGGCCAGGCTCGACGCCTTCCTCAATCAGCGCGCGGACCTGCCGCCCGACAATCCAGAGTTCGTCATCGGCGCGCTCGGCGGGCGGCAGCCGGGCGCCACGATATCGGCGAGCGACGCCTATCGGGTGCGCATACGGATCACGCTGCGGGACGGCCGGCAACGAACGCCCGAGGCGGTGATCCGGATTCCGGGACCGGGCGAGAAGGAGGCCTTCCGCGTACTGGCGTGGACCGACGAGGTTGATCCGGATCGAGGAGGGCGGCCGAGGCCGCGGGAGAGCCGATGAGTATTCCCAGTCAAATCGCCGCCGCGCTGTCGCTGTGGATCGACAGCGTTGCGCGCACGGCGAGCGCGCGGCTCGAACGAGCGCGCGGTGCGCGGCAGATCGCGATCAGCGAGGACGAGGAGGGCGCTCTGACGCTGCGCCTTGCCTCGACGACGAGCAAGGATGCCGATCTGCCGCACAGTCGCATCAACGTCGTCGACGGCATGATCAGCGAACCGTTGTCGGACGAATGGTCCGCGGCGATGAAGGGTGCGATGGTCGACCTCGCGCTTCAGCCATCGCGCTTCGTATTTCGTCCGCTGGAGTTGCCGGGACGTGCAGTCGAGTTTCTCGACGGCATCATTCGTGCCCAGATCGATCGGCTGACACCCTGGAGCCCGGCGGAAGCGGTGTTTCACTGGACGCCGCCGCGGGCGATCGCCGACGACCAGGTCGAGTTGACGGTGGTCGCGACGGCGCGCGCGGCGGTGACATCGTTGTCGCAAGCTCTCCTCGATGCAGGCGCGGCCGCCGTCGAGATCTCGACCTCTGCGCCCGGGATGGAGCGGGTCGCCGTCTATCATCAGCGCGTCGGCGGGCAAACCGGCTCGAGCCGGCTCCGCTTTGCGTTGATCGCAGTCCTCGCGACGACCGGCGTGCTGGCGATGCTGTCGGTCGGGCTCGGCGGGATCGCCACCGATTCCTACGATGCCCAGCTGCAGCAGACCCAGCGCAGGATCGCCGAGCGCCGCGCGCTCGCGCGCGGCGGGCAGGGCGGCCAGGGCAGCTCGCCCCTCGAAATCCTGGCGCGCCGCAAGCAGACGATGCCGTCGGCCGTGATGGTGCTGGAAGAGCTGTCCGGCCTCTTGCCCGACCACACCTACGCGACCGAGCTGAGGATCGAGGGCGACAAGCTCCAGATCACGGGTCTGACCAGCGACGCCCCGTCGCTGATCCAGATCCTGGAGCAGTCACCGCATTTCGCCAGCGCAGGCTTCTTCGCACCGACGACGCGCGCCGCCAACGAGGCGGGCGAGCGCTTCCACATCGAGACCAGGATCAAGCCGCAATTCGGGCCGGGCACATGATCAGCATGCAGAAGTTCGAAGGATATCTCACGCGCTTACCGGTCGCAGCGGTCGCGGCCTATGTGGCGCTGGTGGTGCTGTTCGCGTTCACGACAGTGCAGACCGTGATCGAGATCCTGGGTAGCCGCGATGCTGCGGCGTCAGCGGCAGAGATCCTTCAGACGCTCGAGGCCCGGCGTGCTACGCCGCCGCCCGCCGTCCGGGCCGATATCAGCGTTCCCACGGGCTCGGCGTTCCTCGAAGGACAGACGGCCTCGGTCGCAAGCGCCGTGCTGCTCCAGCGGGTGCTCGCGGCGACCAAGCGGGTGAACGGCAACACACTGTCGTCACAGGTCGATGTCCAGGGACCGCTCGCCAAATCCGGCTTCGTCTCGGCGACTTTCAACATCGAGCTCGCTTCCGCATCTCTTCAGCCGCTCCTCTATGACCTGGAGGCCGGCATGCCCTTTCTGTTCATCGATGGTCTGGTCGTCCAGGCCGCCTCGGGCAGCGCCGACAACAGTAAGTTGCGCCTGGTCCTCGGCATCTCGGCGCAGCGACAGAACGCGAAGTGAACGAAGCGACCTCGGGTGGAGGCGAAATCAGCTCGCGATCGTTGCGCGGTGGGCGCTCACGCAATTGCTGCGCGACCGGATACCGGCTTCATTTCAGGTTTGAACAGCAGCAACAGGAGCGAGACCCCGAACGCGTCGCCGAGACTGAACAACTGGGGTTGGAAGAAGGCCCCAAACGCCAGGGCGACCAATCCGCCCAAGCGGGCACAGGCAAAGCGGCGTTGCTGCCGATCCTTCCCCGTTGATCGCACCGCCTCGGCGTGTGCAGCGGCAATGACGCAACCGATAAAGAGGATTATCAATCCGCCCCCGACGATTCCGAATTCCACCAGCGTCTTCAGGTAGCCATTGTGCCCGGCCTCAAAGGCTGATGCGCGCTTGAATCCGATGCCGAGCGGATGATCCATGATCGTCGCCAGGGCCGCGTACCAGTATTCATCCCTTCCTGTGAATCCTGAAGACAGATCTCGACTTGAATCGTCAAGCGCGAGAAAGGTGGCAATCTGCGGCCAAAGGAATATGCACAACAGCAACGCAACGATCGCCGCGGCAACCTTCCACGGGCGCAGGGAATTGAAGGTTAAGTCATGCACGACAAGCGCGGAAATGCAGCCGATCAAGGCGTACCGCGAGCTGACGAGAGCGGCCATCGAGAAGCACAGGATTCTGACGACGATACCCGTTTTCCCAGCGTGAAACTGCGACAGAATGAAGCCTGCGAGTAACGGTGCGGAAAAGAGATTTGGTTGAATACCCCCGACATTGCGGCCTTGCGGTAATCCCAGGACGGCCAGCGCGGAGATGCCGAACAGACAAAATATGATGGATGCCACCTTCATGCAGGTTTCGATGTCGTCCGGTGGCAGCGTCCATACGACAGACAGCATCAAAGCAGTCAGCATGAGCAGAATGGTGTAAAAAACGCCAACGAACGTCGCCGCCTCGTCATCGTGCAATTGTAGGACAACAGACAGGTAGATGATGCCAATGATCGCGACCTGGGCGAGGCTCAATCGCCCCAGGCTGGCGAACGCCCGCGAAGCGTGCATCAAGGACACCGTCGTGATGAACAGCGCGATTCCGGTAATCTGTCCGATCAGAACCGTGCCGCCCAGGGCAAACGAAGTTGGAACGTCCGCGAAGTCCGGGTTCAGGTCAATCATGGGGAAGGAAAGGAGGCCGCACCACGCCCAGAAAGACCCGATAACTGCAATCGTTGAAGGGCTGCGAGCGCGGAAAATTGCGGCAGCACCAGCGGTCAATCGGTGCTTGCCCGGGTTGGTCGTCGATCGATCGACGAAAGATGCTGGCAGGTTCAAGGAAATCGTCCCTCTTGCGGGTGCGCTTGTCAGACGGTGGTTCCCGGCACCCGGACGTGGTCCGGCGGCAATCCCGCCATGTGCCGCTCCATCATGGCCGCGTATGCCGTCTCCAGATCACGCGTGTATTGCTCCGTGTCGTACAAAGGTGTCGTCAGTCGATCGCGGGCCAGCTTCGCTCTCAGCGCCGCGAGCCTGGCGGGATCGTTCGCCAGTTCGATCGCCAATTGTTCGTAGGCCGCCGGCGTCGTCGTGATCAGTGCGGGCAGGCGGATCGCATTGAGCAAGCTCGCCCCGACACGCGCCGCGAATGTTTCGCCGAGGCAGGTCACGACCAGAAGTCCGGTCCAGAGCGCATCGCTGGCGGTCGTATGAGCGCCGTACGGAACTGTATCGAGGAAAAGGTCCGCGCAACGATGCCGCGCTAGGTGCGCGGAGGTGGGGAGCCGTTGGGCGAAAACCAGACGGCGCGGCGCCACGCCCCTTGCCTGCGCCTCTCGACGCAAATTGTCCGCAGCCGTTGGATTGTCCTCGAACAGCCACAACACGCTGTTCTCCACCGCGGCGAGAATCCGCATCCAGGATGAGAAAACGTCGGGCGTGATCTTGTAGTTGTCGTTGAAGCAGCAGAAGACGAAAGCGTCATCCGGAAGGCCGTGCTCGGCGCGGACAGGCATCAGATCCGCAATTGCACGGTCGCGATCGTTTGCCTGATAGCTTTCGGGAAGCCAGGCGATTTTCTCCACGTAGCAATCGTAATCGTGCTCGGGAATCACGTTTCGGTCTGCGACGATGTAGTCGATGAAGCCTGCACCGATGGTGCCGGGAAAGCCGAGATAATTGACCTGGATCGGCGCGGGACGCATGGCGAAGATGCCGGTGCGTGCATCCTGGGTATATCCTTTCAAATCGACGAGGATGTCCACTTCCAGAGCCCTGACAAGCTCGGCGATTTGAGCGTCACTTTGCGGTTTGGCGTCGACAAAGCGCTCGAACGCGGCTTCGATCCGCCGGCGCATGTCCGAGCCGTCGTTTGGGCCGACCGAGATCGCGGTGACTTCAAAGCGCGTCCTGTCGTGATGTTCGAAGACGCCCGCCATCAGCTGCGAGGTCGCGTGCTGATGAAAATCGGCCGAGAGATAGCCGATGCGGACACGGTCGTGATTGTAGCGCTCGCCGCGCCAGACCGGCGACCTCTGGAGACGAAAGTTGTTCTCGGCCCATGTGCGCGCGCATTGGAGCTGCTCGGCCGATGTGGACGGAATCGCGACGAACATGAACGGTGAGACGAGCTTCCCGCTTCGGACCGATGACCTTACCGAGGCACAACCACTCTCGAAATCCGTCCAATCGCATTGATGCAACTTGACGCGCAAACAGGCGGCGGCCACGGCGGACTGATCCGGATTGAGGTCGAGAGCCCTGTTCCAGGCGACTAAGGCGTCGTCGTAACGTTTCTCGAGGTAGGCGACCTGACCCTTCGCCAGCCAGGCGCTCACCAGGCCGGGATTCAGGACTGTGGCGCGGTCGAGAGCCGCCGCCGCATCGTGGTGACGGCCAAGGGACAGCAACACAGTCCCGCGCCCGAGCCAGGCCTCGGCGAAAGCGGCATCCGCAGCGATGGCGCGATCGAACGCGACCTCCGCATCGCGCTGACGGCCCGATCGAAGGAGAATATTGCCGTGCCCGGACCAGGCCGATGCGAGTTGCGGCCCGATGGCGAGTGCACGGTCGTAGGCTACCGCGGCGTCCTCGAGGCGACCGAGATCGAGGAGAGCGTTGCCCCGGCCAACCCATGCTTCGGGGAGGTCGGGTTGCAGCTTCAATGTGTGGTCTGCGGCCGCCAAAGCTTCATCGCGCCGGCCCAACTGGATCAGGGCGTAGCAGCGGCCGAGTGCCGCTGCCGCAAGATCGGGCCGCAGCGTGAGGGCGTTGTCATAGGCCGCGAGCGCGTCGTCGTAACGGCAGGTGGCGAAATGGATCGTTCCCTTGTCGAGATGAGCCTCCGCGAGCCGTGGGTTCAACTGCAATGCCTGGTCATACGAGGCGAGGGCCGGTTCATATTGGCGCGACTTCGCCAGCGCCGAACCCAGCATGAAGTGGGCTGGAAAATGCCGGGGGTGATGCGCCAACAGGCGTGTCAGTTGCTCGATGGCTTCGGGATGGCGGCTCAGAGCCAACAGCCCGGCCGAGCTTCCATGTAGAAGTCCCAGGCTGGTCGGCGCGAATTGTAGTCCGTGCTGGCACAGCCGAACCAACTCGTCATGCTCGCCGGCCCGGTGGAGCACGGCCGCGTAGTTCTCAATGAACTCCAAATTGACCGGCTTCGACTGCAACGATCGTGTCATCAGCAGTTTTGCGCGATCAATATTTCCCGCCGCTGCCTCGGCCACGCCCAGGAAATGCACGGCGTGAAGATTACTGGGATTGGCATCGATGATGCGTCGATACAGTTTGGCGGCGGCGGCGATGTCCCCCTTGTCATGCAAGGACAGCGCCCGATCCAATATCCGTCGCTCGTCACGCATCGCTCGAACCGCACATTGCCTCAAAGGCCCGATGGCCGGGACGAACTCCCGCTCTGCTTGACCCGACCCCACTCCTTACGTTCCGAATTGCACAAGACTGTGACATCGGCGGCTGTAGCGGCGAGCTATGCGATGATCCGCGAGCTGTCGTCGGACCGGTTATGCGAGGTATCAATTAGTGTAACATTGGTCTACATCGGCGCTGCCAGCCGTAGGTTCAGGTCACGACGCCCGCCCCGGAAAACATCATGCTTGATACAAGTGTCGCGAGCCCCAACGCCTCGGATGGAACGCGGAGCCCTGCGGCGTCTCGATACCGGCTTGCACAAATGCGCGCCGCCGGTTGGGTGAGAGCCGTCCACGGCCAATGGAGGCAGATTGCCAATATCGGGCTGCTGGTCGTCGGGTTCGGCCTCGGTCAAGGGGCGATATTCATTGTCCAGACCGTGCTCGTGGCCGCAGGTGAGTACGAGCTTCTCGCAGCATTCGGCACGCATTATTCCTTTGCCATTCTGGGCATCGTCCTCGTTGACGCCGGTGCGAGTACGACACTCGCCCGGGCAGTCGCCCGCTTGCCGAGCGGCCGAGAGGCACGCGGCGAGGTGTGGCGGACATTCTGCGAGACGAGCGCGATAAGGATCACGGTGGCCTTGATCGTCGGTGCCGCTGCAGCCCTGTATGTCTGGCGATTCTCGACTGACGAGTTTTCGCGATGGTACGTCGCCCTTGCGCTCCCCGGATTGCTGCTGTGGGCCGTCAACGGGGTTGGTCTGCTCGACGGCCTGAGACTGAGTGGCATCAGCGGAATCACGGGATCGGTGGCTTACCTGGTCACCGCCGCCGGCCTCGCCTTGGCGGCCCACAAGTCGGCTGCCGCAGCAGGCGCGATCCTGGGCGGCGCCTTTTCCATAGGCTATCTCGTGACGTTGATCGCGCAATGGACGACGCTGGCGCGCAAGGGCTGGTACCCGCGATTTCACAGGGTGACACGTGCGGGCCTGACAAGGGCACTGACGGACGGCTGTGCCCTGTCGTTCCAGATCTTGCCGGGGCAGGTCAACATGCGCGTTCAGTTGGTATTGAGCACGGTCTATCTCGGCGCCGAGACGACCGCCCTTTTCGTGTACGCCAAGCAGATCGTGACGGCATCGACCCAGATCGTAGGGTTCGTGCTGAGGGTGGAATTCCCAAGCCTCGTCGAGAAACTGTCAGCAGCCGGAAAGCAGAGCCTCGGCAATATGCTCGGGGCGCAGAGAATGGCGCTCTATTGCGCGGCGACGTTTGCAGTCGGGGTTACCGTCGTCGCCGGCATCGCTGCGCAGGTGCCGGATTTTGGCTTGCACCGGGCTGCGATTGTCATCGCCGGCTTCGCGCCGACGATATTCACGATGTCGCTGTTGCTGATGATGATGCAGGCCCTGGCGGCGACGGGCGCGTATGGCCTCGCCGCCGGGGCTCTGGCGATCGGCTCGGTGGCGGGAATGCTGGTCAGTTACATGCTGGTTTCCATGCTTGGCGTCTATGCTTTCGTGGCGGGAGAGGTCGTATTGAATCTGGTTGGACTCTATGTCGGATATCGTTATCTGCGCCGCTGAGGGACGAGCCGGGACGGCCGAGCCCCGATCTTGTCGTCCTGTGATATCAGCTCAAGTCGGCCGGTTTCGGCACCGTCGCGATGGGGGGAGCGGAGACTGGCTTGGCTGCAGGCCCCCATGGCAACCGGAATGACAAAGGCCTCAGGAAATTTTCGGCAGCCTCGACGATGATCCTCTTCTTCGCCAGGACCTTCGATTCGACCAGATGCCAGGACAACGCCGCGAACACCAAGCTGAGGACATAAGCCATGGCAAAGCTGAGCAGCCAGTTCCTGTTCTCCGGAAAGAGGTGGACGAGGAGCTGCTGTACCGGCAGTCCATACAGGTACACTCCGTAGGAATAGTCGCCCGTCCGATTGACGAACGTCTCGCGGAAGTTGGAAAGCCCGACGAAGACGGTGGCGTAGGCGATCGGGATCATCGCCAGATATTGCAGCGCTCCTCCCCAGAGCAGGGCGTAGGAAAGCACGACCGACAGAGCGAAAAGGTCAGCTCGCAGCGGAACCTTGTCCTTGAGCTCGAACAAGGACACGCCGATCAAGAACGCGAGGACGAGAGTCTCGATTTGCACTCTCCCGTCACCCGTAGACCAGTCCGCCGGCGCATGAATTCCCAAGGCCTGCATTCCCAGCAGGCAGATGAACGTCGCCACGGTGACGAGCGGAACGGTCCGGCGCAGGTGTGCGAGCTGCAGGACGAGCACGGTAGCGAGGATTGCGTAGCAGTACATCTCCGCCGGAATGGTCCAGAGCTGCAGATTCACGACACGCGGCACAGGGTTGTTAAGAAAGACACCAGGCAGATAATATTGGATATCGCCGATGATATTGAGAGGATATGCCCGAAACAGAGGATCACTGAAATACGCGGCCAAGGTGAAGCTGGTCACGAGCGGACCGAGCACCAGCATTGCGAGAAGCGACTCGACACAAAGCGCCGGGATAATACGCAGCACTCTCAGCAACAGAAAGCCGATTGTCGTCTTTGAACGATGCAGACTTCCTGAAACAAGGAATCCGCTAAGGGCGAAGAAAGCCGGCACCACTGCCCAGAGAATTGGCTGGTAGATCGGGGGCTGCGCCACGGAAAACATGCCGACGCGGACCGTCGAGTCAACCAGCGACTTGAAGGTCTGGACATCTGCGCCCAGCGTAAACGTCTTGCTATGGATGAAGAGGACGGCCGTAGAGAGAAGTATCCTGAGGTAGTCGAAGCCTGTTGAATGACCCTCAACGGACTCCATCCGAGCGGAGATGCTTTCTCCCTTGGGCAGCGCGGAAGTCATCGGTACTGATCCCCGTCCAGTCTTGCTAGTGTTCAGAGCCGACGCCCCTGGCTCGCGGACGCAAGGGCTCTCTTGAGGGCGGCCACCCTGACGTCTCTGGCCGGCGGCGGCTGCCCGTCGCGACATGTTCGATCGAGCGAACCGGCGTCGCCAATGGCGCGGTGCGCGGAGCAGGTGTGGCGGTCCGTTGCGGAAGGGACATGAATTCGTGTTCGAGCGAACGGATGATCGAGATGCGATCCCATTTCTGTTCGGCGCGTGCGCGCGCGACGGCGCCGAGGCGATCTCGCAGTGCTTCGTCTTCGGCCAGAATCGTGACAGCCGCAGCAAGCGCGCCGGCGTCGCCTGGAGCGATGACGAGGCCAGCACCTTCCACCTCGGACGCGATCCCCGTACCAGGCTCGGTCATCGCGATGAGCGGTCGGCCGGATGCGAGCATGCCGGCCAGCTTGGACGGCAGAACCAGGTCGGATATCTCGGCCTTTTGCGGCAAGAGCTGAATGTCGGCGGTGCTGAGCAGCTCCGAGACCCGATCGAGCGGCTGGAGATCAAGGAAGCGGACGTTGTGCAGACCGGCAGCCATTTGAACCAATGCCGGTTTGACCGGGCCATTTCCGCAGAGAACGAATTTCACCGAGGGCTGGCTGTCCTTCAATGCTGCGGCAGCTTCGATGATCAGCTCCAGCCCCTGCTTGTTCGACATGGCTCCCGAGTAGAGCGCCACGATATCGGTCGGCGCCAGCTGCAGTTCCGAGCGGAGCTGCGTTTGATTGCTTCCCGGCACGACGATGCTCGTATCGATCCAGTTCCGGAACTCACGCAATCTGGTAGGCACGATACCCTTGTGCTCGAGGCGGCGTACCATCTGTATCGAGATGGTCGAAACGCGGTCGAATGAACGCAGTATCCACCGTTCGACCGTACGCATCAGCTTGCGCGTGACGCCGCTGCGGAGCAGCCCGACCTCGAAGGCTGCGTCGACTTCGAGGTCCTGAACATGGACCCAGGAGGATGCGCCGGTCATCCTGGCGGCCAATGCCGCCATGGGCGCGGAAAGCAGGGATGGCGCCACCACGAAGACGATATCGGGGCGCCACCAGAACGCGCTCGACAGAACGGGGACGGCCGCCGAAAGCATGAAGGAGGCGTGGTGAAGCAGTCGCTTGAGACCCGAGGGCCGGCTTGGCACGTAGATCGGCGCCCGAATGACGTCCACATCGTTCAGACGTTGATGGCGATACCATCTCGAACGATATCCCGGTGGGATGCTCCAGTCGGGGTAATAGGGCGGGGCCGTGACGACGCGAACCTCGTGTCCCCAACTGGCGAGACTCTCGCAGAATTCGGTGTTGTATTTCGCCACGCCGATCAGATCGGGAGCATAATTTATCCCTATCACCAACACCCGCATGACCGTCCTCATTTTCGGTCCAAGCGAAAGGCTTCGACCGGCCGCGACAAATCCCAGCCCGCCGAGCCGGTTATGGGTTCGGTCGTGGCGCCTGCAGGCCGGAGCGTGTCTTGGGGGTGAAGCCGAGTCCGAGATGATCCTGGATAGGATCGATCTCGGCGAGCATCCTCCTGCGTATTGTTATGCCTGATATCATTTCTTGTGTGACGTTATCGTAATAACGATACGACAAGTAACAAGTAGCGGCGCGGCGCGGCGATCCCGAGAATTGGATCGATCGGTGCAACACACGGCGATCGGAAGCCTGGCTCCGTGCGGGCGGCAAATCGAGATCGGGCCGGGGCGCGGATCGCGGCGGCGAAGCCGGGCGTCGCAGGTGCTGCGAGGCAGCACCATCACTGCCGGCTACGGCGTCTCGGCAATCTGGATCACGCGTTCCAGATGACGAAAGATCGCGACATGCCAGGGCCAGGCCATCGGCAACTTCAGACGTCGATCCGGTCGCCTGAACCGTACCAAATACCGGGTTCTCGGGTCACGAGCGCGGGGAGGCTTGCACCGCACGCACGACATCGATCAATGCCGTCGCCATCCGGTCAACACTGAACCGATCCGCGAACAGGTCGTGGGTCCGTCGGCCCATGGTTGCCCGGTCTTCCGGAGACATGGCTAGCCATGCGCGCAGGTTTTGAAGTGTGCCCGCCAGCGAATCTTCGGCGACAAGACCAGCGCCGGCCGCTTGAACCTCGCGCCATATATTGACCTTGTCGGAAATCAGCACGGACAGGCCGCAACCGAGGGCCTCGGCGACCGAGATGCCGAAGTTCTCTTGATGGGAGGGCAGCACGAAGGCCTCGCTGCTGTGGAACGCGCCCCATTTGGCGTCGCCCTGCAACATCCCGGGCCATGAGATGCGATCGGCCACGCCCAAGGCGCGGGTCCGGGCCTTGAGCTGACTGACCCAGCCGGTCTGGTCCGGCCCGGCCATCAGCAGATGCAGGCGAGGCTCCTCGGCCGCAACGTGGGCGAACGCCTCGACAAGCAGATCGCAGCCCTTCTTGGCGTGCAGCCGCCCGAGAAAGAGCAGCACCCGCTTGCCGCGCAACTCGGGATGGGCGGCAAGGAAAGCCTCTCGTAGCGGGCGCGCGTCCTGCGGCGGCAATCGCGTGCCGTAGGACACCACGACCTCCTGCGCCCGGTAGGGCCAAAACGAGCGGCGCGCAAGCAACCGCTCATCCTCGCTCGTGAACAGCACAGCCGCAGCGTCGCGCAGAACCCGGTATTCGGCCCAAGGCCAGTAGAGGCACTTCTTCAGATGTTTGAGCGGATAGTTCTGCTTGAACCACGGATCAAGCATGCCGTGCGTGAACACGACGTAGGGCTGCCTCAGCTCGCGCATGACCTGCCAAACGGCAAAGCTGTGGTACTGCCAGATACCGTTCACAATGACTGCGTCATAACCGCCGGCGTGGGCGCGCAGCCATGGCTGGAGCGACGTCGAGAAATGATAGCCGCCACGCGGCGGCCCGAGTGCATGCACGGGTAACGGAAAGGATTCCAGATGAGGCGCCCTGGGATCATCCAGACACGCTACTTCAACCTGGTGACCCATCTCCAGCAGTCGCAAGCCGCGCTGGCGTACGCCCTCGATGGGCCCGCCATTGCTGGGATCGGCGGAGGAAATGACGTGAAGCAGCCTCACTGGTGTCTCCTCAGGCTGCGGCAAAATGTCGATACAGCGTCATCGCCCAGTCGCGATGCCGCGTGACGCCGCTGCTCGCGCCGGGATTGAGCCACTGATGGATCGGCACCGCAAAGCCGGTCTTGGGCCGGTTCAACACGCCTTCCGGCAATTCGGGCGCGACGCGCCTGACGATGGTGCGCTTTTCGCTGTTCGCGTCGAAATCCGGAAGCTCCACGAAGTGTTGCAGCAGTTGCAGATCGACCAGGGGCACGCGGATCTCGAGCGAATGCGCCATACCCGCCCAGTCGGCGTCGCGCAGCAACTGGTTGCGCATGTACCACTGCATCTCGAGAGCGGAGACCGCCAGCCGGTCGCTCTCCAGACCCTCGGTGCTGGCATCGAGGCGGTTCATGGTCGCGAGCTCCTCCAGGCCATCTCTGGCCATGGCCGGGTCCATCAGCTGCGCGAGCTCCCACGGCATGTGGAGTGCTCGCCGTAACAGATACGCCCCCGACAGGCTGTGGCCGTATTCGGCGAGTCCCGCATATTTGGGCGACGGCAGTGCCGAGGCGAAAGGTTGGGCCAGATGCCGCAGCAGTAGCCCGGTTCGTTCGCCGACCGGTGCGCGCCGCATCAGGCTCACCAGGCGCGGTACCTGCCGGAAGCTCGGGTAAGATCCGAACAGCTCGTCGCCGCCGAGCCCCGAGATCGCAACTTTCAGGCCCTGCGCGGCCGCAGCCTTGGAGACGAACCAGACGTTGATGCCGTCGATCGAGGGTTGATCCATCGCGTCGATCAAATGCTGCCGGTCGCACTCGAAGTCGCGGGCTGAAATCCGATGCAGCGCATGCTTTGCGTGGAGCAGGCCGGCGACTTCGTCGGCCAGTCCAGCCTCGTCGTTGGGGCCGTCGGCATACTCGTTGAAGCCCAAGGTCAGCGTGCGCAACTCGCCGGCGCTCGCCGCACAGGCCGCGAGCATGGTTGAATCCAACCCCGCCGAAAGGAACACGCCAACAGGCACGTCCGCCACCATGTGCGCGGCGACGCTGTCCCTGACCGCTGCGGCGATCTGATCGAGCGCGTCGTCGGTGCGGGCGCCGGAGGCCGTGGGCAGGCGACCCAACGCATCCACGATGCTTGCAAACCGGACCGGCCGTCCGGCGCCCGCGGCGCTGAAGCGCTGCCAGTGCCCAGGCGGCAGCGCGCGGATGCCGCGGTACAGGGTGTATGGCTCGGGTACTGAGCCCCACAGCAGGAAGCCGGCGTGGCCCGCCGGTTCGGGCCTCCGGTCCACCGGGGCCTGCAGCAACGGCTTGACCTGGGACGCGAAGCGAATGGTGGCGCCGTCGTCGGCCACGTACAGAGGCTTGATGCCGAACGGGTCCCGGGCCAGCAGCAACTCGCGCCGACTCGCGTCCCAGAGTGCAAAGGCATACATGCCGCGAAGGTCGGAGAACATCTCTTCGCCGCGCTGGGCGTAGAGCTTGAGCAACACTTCGGTGTCCGATTGAGTTCGCGTCGCGACGCCGTCGTGGTTCAACCGGGCGCGCAACTGCTGGTGATTGTAGATTTCGCCGTTGAAGCAGATCCAATTGCCGGTTTCGGGATCAAGCATGGGCTGCGCGCCGCCCTCGCTCAGGTCGATGATGGCCAGGCGGCGATGTCCGAAGCCGACGCGCCCGTCGGCGGCCATCCACAGGCCGGCGCCGTCCGGACCGCGCGCGAGCATCGCGTCACGCACGCGCAGCAGCTCGGCTTTGTCGATGAGGGGCGCCTCGGCACGGTATGCGAAGGCGCCAGCAATTCCACACATGGTTCAGCTTTCGGTCAGCGAGGAATGTTGTCATGCACGATGATAATTGTGCGACGGTGCGTTACGGCGCCTTGAATCATCCTCCCTGCGCAGGCCCTCGCGCAATGTGACGGGGAAGCCCGGACCAGCGGCCGGTTTATCTACTCAATGTTACCGTCTTCGGCAATGCGCTGCACGTATTGAGTGCTGCGACCGCGATATCGTCAAACTGTAATGTTCGTTTGATAGGACCTCGGCTGAAACATAACAGAATGATAACAGGGCTGCATGTTCTTCGTTCCCGAACGCACCACGCCGGCGCACGCGCGCTTGCAGTTCGGGCACGGCGAACGGCCCGTCACCACCGCCGGCACCCGATCATCCCAATGCTCTGTCCCGTGAGTTCCGTCGGATATGTACAAGCCTCGCCGGCGCCAACTCTCTGACCGGATTTCACTGGCCTCAGAGATATCGGAACGAGCTACAGCCACGGTCCGCTCGCCTCTGCCATCTCCGGAGGCCGCATCGGCCGTGAATGCAGAAGAGCCGGCCGCGATCGCCGCTCCGTGGTTCAAATCCGTCGTCGTCTTCGGGCTGTTGTTCGGCGCGGTCTGGCTCTCGCTGTACACCGCCTACGCCATGCTGCCTTTTATCAGGCCGGGCTCGGTCGTCATTGCGTACGCAAAATTGGATACTCTTGTGAAGGGCCGGATGTTCGATCCGCAGGACCGCAATCGGGTGATGGTCTTCGGCAACAGCAAGCTTCTCTCCGCGTTGCGTCCATCCGACCTGGATGCGGCCGTCGGGTCCGGCTTCCGATCGTATAACCTTGGCCTGCCCGGCGAAGTTCACTTCCTACCGATTCTGGAAGCCGCGTTGGAAGCCGGCAACGTTCCCACGCACGTGCTGTTGACGATCCCTTGGGACGACAAGGGCGCATCCGATAATTTTGCTGATATCCTGCGCAACGATAATTTGTTGGCAAGCACGCTGTTTCCTTTTCGCAATTTGCCCCGTGAAGCAGCGCTGTTCGCTTTTCAGAATCTGGATCGACTGTCCGACGCGCGCCGCGATGTGGAGATCCAGCGCGCTGCAATGCTCCGCGATCGGGGCTGGTACTTCATCAAGTCGCAGAGCCATTACCCGGGCGATCGCCTTCCGGATGACTACGCCCTGCCGACCGATCATCCCACACGTATTGAGCTACGGATGATCCCTGAAAAGTCTCACTCTCGTAATCACCTCGAACGGCTGGCGAGCCAGTATGGCTTCCAGATCATCATTGTTCCGGGCTTCTTCCGCACTGGCGAGGCTGCTCCGCTGCCAGCCGCTGACGACGCCAGGTCGATGATGATCTCGGATCGGCCCCTCATTCGGGTGTTCGGGCCGGACTATTTCATGTATCCGCCAGCGCTCTTTGCCGATCCGCAGCACATGAATCCGGCCGGGGCGCGCGCCTACACGGCCGATCTGGCCAAATTGCTGAAGGCCACCGGAGCATTCGACTGATGCTCTTCAACTCTTTCGAATTTCTGGCGTTCTTCGTAACGTTCCTGGTGGTGTTCTTCTCGTTGCCGGGGCGAACCCAGCCGCTGGTGCTGCTGATCGCCAGCTACATATTCTACATGAGCTGGCGCCCTTCCTTCGGACTTCTGCTCGGATTGACGACGATCGTGGACTACACGACCGCACTCATGATGGCGCGGGCTCGGACCGATGGCGGACGCAAGGCGGCGCTGACCATCGCGCTGTCGATCAATCTGGGCGTACTCGGAACGGTCAAATATCTGGACTTCCTGATTTCGAACGTGCTCGGCGTGGTCGGGCTATTCGGGTATGTGGTGCCGGACTATGCCCTTGGTCTGGTGCTCCCGCTGGGCATTTCGTTCTACACGTTTCAGTCGGTCGGCTATACGCTCGACGTGTACAATCGCAGGGTTGCTGCTGAGCGTGACTTTATCACCTACGCCCAATATGTGAGCTTCTTTCCGCAGCTGATCGCCGGTCCGATCGAGCGCGCGGCGCACATGCTGCCGCAGTTCCGGATCACGCATCGGCTTTCCTACAAAAATGTCACCGCCGGCCTGTTGCTCGTCGGCTATGGCCTGTTCAAGAAGATGTGCATCGCCGACGTGGTCGCGTCGGTGGTGAACGGGATCTACGCCAATCCGGCGCAGTATTCCGGCAGTTATCAACTGCTCGCGGCGGTGCTCTTCGCCCTCCAGATCTATTGCGATTTTTCGGGGTACTCGGACATTGCGCGTGGCGTGGCACGCATCATGGGCTTCGACCTCATGATCAATTTCGGGCAACCTTATTTCGCCACCAGCCTGAACGAGTTCTGGCGCCGTTGGCATATCTCCTTGTCGACCTGGTTCCGCGATTATCTGTTCATTCCGCTCGGAGGAAGCCGCGGCAACGAAGGCTCCACCGCGCGCAATCTCATCATCGTGTTCGCGGTCAGTGGTATCTGGCACGGTGCAGCGTGGAACTTCGTCGCTTGGGGCACGCTGCATGGAGTCTGCCTGGTTGTCGAACGAGCCTTTATCAGGCTTGCGAAACCGGAAGCATGGCTCGGCGAGTCGGCTCGTCTGCTGCTCGGTTGGGCCTGGATGCTAGCCGTCGTGCTCGTGGGATGGGTCTTCTTCCGGTCGACGAGCGTCGCCAATGCGATCGTCGCCCTGCGGAGCCTGGGCGACTTCGGTCCCATCTCCTATTTCACCCTGAAGATGCTGGATCTCGCGAGCGGCGAACTGGTGATGCTCGCCGTCTCGCTCGCACTGCTGTTCGTGATCGACTTCCACCTGTCGTTTCGGCCGCAGCGCCTTCGTGATCTGTGGGAGGTGCGCTGGCTGCCAACGGCTGCCGGTGTCGCGCTGGCTTATTACATCGTGCTGTTCGGCATTTTTGGACATGCCGAATTCATCTACTTCCAGTTCTGACCGCGGCCGACGCCCGGCCGCGAAGGTTGGGCGTGAGTATCCTGACCCGAACAACGAAAAGGGGGGCGTCGCAACCGCCCCAATTCACGGCGTCAGCGGCCTACGCGTCCGACAACAGCTTGGCATGCTCGCCTTTCACCACCAGGTACCTGCCAAGGCAGATGGCGTCGAGACCGGTGCGAAGGAAGCAGCTCATGGCCTGTTCGGGTGTGTCGACGATCGGTTCGTTCTCATTGAAGCTGGTATTGAGCACGATCGGTATCCCGGACAGTTCGCCGAAGCTGTGGATCAAGTCGTAGTAGAGCGGATTGGTGTCCCGCGCGATGCTTTGCAGCCGTCCGGTGCCATCGACATGGGTGATGGCGGGAAGTCTTTCACGCCATTCCGGGCGAAGCTTGACGACATGCATCATGAAGGGACTGAATACATCCTGTTCAAAATAGGTCGATACCGCCGGCTGCAAGATGGTCGGAGCAAACGGGCGGAAGCCTTCCCTTCGCTTGATCTTGGCGTTGATGACATCCTTCATGTTGGCGCGGGTCGGGTCGGCGAGAATGGAGCGATTGCCGAGAGCGCGCGGGCCCCATTCGGATCGCCCCTGGTACCAGCCAACCACCAGCCCGGCGTGTAACAGGGATGCGACCGCCTTCGGAACGTTGCCGGGCGATAGTTCGCGCATGGGAGTTTTGGCCGATTCTGCTGCGCGCCGCATCGTCTCATCCGAGTGAGCCGGCCCCCAGTAGGAATGCGTCATATGGAATCGTTCTCGTCCGCCCGCGACATTGTGCCATGTCCACAGGCCCGCACCGAGACACAGACCGTCGTCCGATGAAGCCGGCTGCATATATGCCTGCTGGAAGGGCGTGTCGCGCAACAGGCGCGCGTTCATGACGCCGTTGAGTGCGCAACCTCCGGCATAAACGACCTGCTTGCTTGGGACCAGATCGTGCAGCTTGTTGAAGCAATGCACCGCCACTTCCTCGAAGCGGACCTGACAGGAGCGGGCGATGTCCTTGTCCCGTTGCGTCAGCTCCTGGCCGCGCTGGCGCGGTGAACCGAATTTCTCGATCCATTTGTCGGTGAACAAGCGCAGCATTTCCACGTGATTTCGCTCGTCCATCTTTCCGCTTTCGCCGCCGCGGTGCATGCCAAAGAAGCCATCGGCGAGTTTGAACCAGCCATCGGGCCGCGTTTGGACGAGTTCTCGCATCGTGTCCGCATAGCTGTCGACGCCGTATGGCGCGAGCCCCATGACCTTGTACTCTTCGCCATATTCGGCGAAGCCGATGAACTGACAGCATGCCGTGTAGAAGAAGCCCAGGCTGTTCGGAAGGTTGACGCGGTCGAGCACGTCGATCCGTGTACCCTCGCAGCGCGCCGCCATCGCGCTGGTGAAATCGCCGCTGCCGTCATAGGAGAAACCGGCCGTCAGCCCGTCGAACGGCGAGCAGTAGTAGGAGCTCGCAATGTGGGACAGATGATGCTCCACGTTGACGACTTTGGCCTTGACCATGTCCGGGGCCTGCCCGGACGCCTCGGCGACCTGCTCGCTGATGCTCAGCTCGTCCTTGGCCCGCCGGATATGCTCGAGCGCCGCTTTGCCGCCCGAAAGCGGATTGCGCAATACATACGAGACCTGGGCCGCGCGATTCTGCGACGGATCGCGCGCGACCGCGATGAAATCCAGATCCTTCGACGATATGCCGCCCATGGCGAGAACCGATTGGATCGCCTGCTGCGGGAAGGATGGATCATGCTTGATGCGTTTACCGAAGCGCTCCTCAGCCGAAGCTGCGACCACCTTGCCATCGATGATGAGCGCCGCGGAGGCATCGGGATGGTTGAGGTTGAGGCCGAGAATTGCGGTCATCGGTACAGTCTTTCAGGTTGTGAAGCGGCTGCCGGAGAGGAATTCCGTTCGGCCACAGCGGGAGATCGCAGCCAGAGCAGAGGTTTAACTAACAACGGAACTTATCATTACCGTGACTGATCGAGAGGGAGCGCGAGGCAGGGGCGTTAGCTCGCAGTGCTATTTCTGGATACGCCGTTCTTCGACGTTCCTTCGACTGAGCCACCACGCGACGCCGCGATCAATCATCAGACCGACCCGTGATGGTCCCATGGTGTTTCCTTCGACGACCACGTCACGAACGCCGGGCGAGGTCGCGGCAAAGCCTTTGATTTCGATGTGGGCGTCCTGATCGAGGCGATTGCCTCGAACGATCACCGCCTGCACCATTGGCGGCCGACCTGGAGCCTTTGCGGTCTGGTTCGCCTGGACAAGAATTGAAGCCTCATTGGAGAAAATGCTCCGTTCGGGTCCGGCCCGGTAGACGTTTCCCTCGAGTATGTGATTGTCGAGGATCTGAATCCGCCAGCCGGGCTGGAAACTATCGTAGGCCAGTCCGAAGACGGCAAAGCCGCTGGTCCTGTTGGATCGATTGCCGGAGATGACATGCCCCAGCGCCGTCCCGTACGTCTGCGCGGCGACGCCCGTATCCTCGAAGTCATTGTCGATGACCAGATAGTTCTGCTGCGCCTGCGTAATCGTGATCTCCGAATTCGAGTCCAGCGTCACCTCGAGCGGTCGATCGAGCGCCACCGACATGTCGGACGGCTTTTTCTCGAATGCTTTGACCCTGGCGTATTGGCCGGCACCGCGTCCGTTGACCACCATGACGGCGGCGCCGGTCCAGTCCGTGCCGGCCGGATACGGATTCGCTGCATCCAGCAGCGACAACCGATCCGGACCTGCGCTGTTCGCGTGTCCGAAATAGAATCCGCCTGGCCCGTCCGACGTCATGGCTTCCCGATCCCAGCCATAAATGGCCTTGAACGTATTGCCGCCGACGAAAATATTCTCGGATGCGCTGACCCACTTTGACAGCGTCGATATTCCTCCGCCCGTCCCCTGGAGATCGGCGGCAGTGACCGTATTGCCTTCAAAGACGACCTGACGCGATCCTACGATCGAGTAGGAGCCATAGCGGCCGTTGGTCAGGATATTGCGGGCCACAATCGCGTTGGTTGCCTTGAAGAGCCGAAGCGAATGTCCGGATCCGAGAATGTCGCAATCGGATACTTCGATCCTGTTTCCGCTCAATCGAATGGTGTCGGGAGATCCATCGGGATAAATCCGGCGGAAGTCGTTCATTTGCTGCAGGGTGGCTTCAGCCTCCATGAGACCCCGGAAGGCCGAACCGCGAATGCGGACATGTCGGATGGCGATATCGGCCGCGTCAGGAATCGGGGCGTCGCCGAACTGAAAGCCCCCCGCGATGATGTGCGGGTGGTTCGATGCGTAGATTGTGAGGTCTTCGACCGAGAACTGCGACCTTCCCTGTATCAGTGCGGCCGGAAGCGTTGCCAGACTAGGCCAGACCAAATTGACCAGATCGATGCGTTCACCCTGCAATTTGACGCGAGGTGGAATGACGATCATGTCCGAGATCAGATAGCGCCCGCGCGGGAAGTACACGGTCCCGCCTCCGGCCTGGCTCGCAGCTTCGATGGCGGCCTTGACGGCGCGAGTACAATCAAACTTGCCGTCGCCGTTCGCGCCAAATGCCCGTACATCGAAGGATTGCACCGCGTTCGCCTCGAGAGAGCGCACGACGATGCTGCCCACATCGACCCATTCGGCGTCGCCGCCGTCTCCGTTGGAGAGGCGCAGCCTGTAGCGGCCGGGTGAAACCTGATCAGGGATGCGAAACGCACCGCGCCACAGGTCGCCTTTGGTCAAAACGGCTTTCGTAGGTGCATTCCCGGCATCGGGCAGCAGCAACAATTGTGCACGGCTTGACTGGCGAACGATGTTGCGACCGAACACCTGGAGCCAGCCCGAAGGCGAGACCTCGTCGCCGAGGTTTCCCTGCGTCCAATAGATTGTTGGCAGGTTGATGCGGCCAATGAGAGTGCCCTGGGGGTGGGTCAGGCTGAAGCGGTAGATCCCGGGCGTGAACTGCTCCGGGATCGTGAATTTAAGGGAGAGGGGATTGGCCTGCAGAATCGGAACGGAGGTTTCCTGTCCGCTCTCGCGGGAGGGGCCGTCGCCAATTCGGGCAACCGTCACAGATGTAATCTTGTCGAGCTCGGCGCCGGTGACGAGCACTGTTTCGTCCGGACCGACGGGATCGTTGAACCAGAACATCGCGGACTGTGCGGTTGCCTCCGCCATCCAAAGCAACTGAAACAGGGCAACGATGGCCGCGGCACTACGCGTCATGTACCGTGCTCATTGAAAATCATTCTGGCGTTCGAGCGCATGTTGATCAGAGCTCGATGACGAGGCCGGTCAGGCGTCGCAGCTCCGCGCGCATTTCCGCCGGATCTTTCAGATGAGAGATGGCGGCTTCCAGCTCTTCCACCTTTGCGCCGACAAGGAAGCGATACCAGAGACCCTGCAATCCGTGATAGACAAGGCCTTCCTTGCCGTCGAGAAAACCGAGCTGGAAAATCAAGCGAAACAGGAAATAGGCCGGCGCGCTGATTTGATAAGGGATACGGTTGTACAGCCGTTCCTTGATCCAGCGCTTGATGGCTGCCTGGCGCGAGCCTTCCTCCGATATCAGATCAACATCGCGCCCGAACAGACGATGACGCTCGTTGATCACGTCGATTGCCTCGCGTGTGGCGTATTTGTTGTGCTTGTCGGTGAAGAACGTCAGGTCGTTGAGATTGTGATCGGCGAACCCGCCATCGAATGTAACAGTCTGGCCGCCCCACAGAATCATGTGCTCATCCATCCAGCGGTCTTCGATGCGGCCGTGGCCGCGGCGCCAGATCCGCAAGAGGAGGAGCGGGTAGCGGCCACCATGGCGAATCCAGCGACCAAGGAAGATGTGCTTGCGCTTGAGGTTGATTCCGACGACCTCGTTGCTCAGGCGCGGCAGTTCATCGCGAATTCTGGCGCCGAGATCGGCTTCGATGATTTCGTCGGCATCGAGCCGCATGATCCACGAGGCGGTGATCGGGGCATTCTCGAGCGCCCACTGAAACTGCTTCGCGTAGTTGACGAACCGGTTCTGCAATACGGTCGCGCCTTGAGCGCGCGCCAACTCGACCGTTCGATCGCTTGAGAAGCTGTCGACAACAAAAACCTCGGTTGCAATCTTGGCAACCGAGGCGAGAGCCCGCAAGATGTGGCGCTCTTCGTTGTGCGTCAGGATGATGACGGCAAGGCCCATCGCTTACTCACTGCCGGGATATCGCGGGGTTGGCAGGCAGGGCAGGGGCGCTACCTGACTTTGGCGCCTTCCTTGTCTGCTTTATGAATCTGGTCCATGCGCTCGATCTTCGCCTCGGCGCGTACTTTATCCACGAGCTCGATCTGCGCTGCAGAGGCGACCATCGCTGCCAGGCGATCACGGATCTTGTCGTAATCGGCCGGTTTACGTGGACGCGTATCCTCGAGCTTGAGGATATGCCAGCCAACTGCAGTCTTGAACGGCTGCGAAACCTCGCCCTTTTTCAGCTTGATCGCCACGTCGGCGTATTCCTTGCCCATCTCGCCGCGCTGCCGCCAATCGTAGTCGCCGCCCCTTGCTTTGGTGACGGGGTCCTCGGACACGTCGGCGACTACGGCCGTGAAGTCCTCGCCCTTGTTGATCCGATCCATCGCCGCCTTGGCTTTCTGTTCGGCCGCCTTGATCGCGGCATCGTCCGCGGGCGGAGCGATCATGAAGACAAGGTGGCGCAGATGCAGTTCGGGCTCGGTTGTCACCCCATTGAGCACGACCTCCTGATACGCCTTGCGCATGGCCTCCTCGCTCACCGCCTGCTGACCAACGACAGTCAGAAGATGGTTGGTGAGGCCCTGATTGCGCGCGAAAATGGCGCGGCGCTGAAGATCGGCCGGGTCTTCTATGTGCCGATCGGTCGCCACCTTTGCGAGCAGCACGGCGTCGGTCACCATCTTCAGGAGGGTTTCGCGCCTCTCGATGGGGTCCTGAACAAGCAGATTTCGGCCGATGACTTCGTCCGCCAGCTCCAGATCGCTCTCATGGATCGGGCTTCCGTTGACGACGGCGACAACAGGATCGGCCGACGGCGATTGACCAAATGCCGGTGCTCCGGCGCCGAGCATGACGGCCAGCCAGACGGTAGCTAAGCCGGCGCGTGCCGTCATTGCACGGTAAGGCATGCGGAAACCGGGCAGAGCGTTCATTTCGTAGATCCTTCTTGCTTGCTGGTCTTATCCGCGCAGCACTCACACGATGGCGAACGATATGGTTATGATACGAGGCATCATGTGCGGCGCGGCCGGATTGCCGGGGTGCTTTTTAACGATGCGACATTAACGGTGATGTGATGTCGACAAGACAGGTCTGTGAAAGCGCGCCGGCGGCGTCACCGCCGGCATTTGCTCGCAGCGCGTCGTCAAGAGATGATCGTCGGATGTTCGCGCTTCAAGCTTCAGGATGTGTGAGAGGCATCCGATCCGACGGCGTCCACATATTTTACGATTGGCGTTTGATGCGTGGATAACATTTGGCGAGGGCGAGAATTCCATGCTTCTGCTCGTGAAATCCTGAGCTTGTTGTCAGGTCGGCACGAAGATCGATCTCATTGTAGATGAGATGAGTATCATAATTCACAAAACAACAATCAAAGTCTCACATACCGCCGATAGCGTCCGCCTCGCTCCGGGGCCCGGCTGCTGATCGTAGCAGGCTTGGGGTATCCAAACAGGGAGACTGAGGTTATGCGAAACTTGAAGACTTTACTCTTGGGATCGGTTGCGTTCGCTGCGATGGGCGTTGCTTCCGAGTCTGCTCAGGCGCAGTCGGTTGCGTTTGGCGCGGGCGCGACGTTCCCGCAGGTTGTCTATCGGCAGTTGATGGACTGCATCTACACCCAGGCGCAGGGCAGCCCCGGCAAGCCGGGTCCGATGGCCAAGGCTGCGAGCTGCGGTAGCTTCAACACCAGCGGCATCGGCGGCGCGATTCTCTATGCCGGTACCGGTTCGGGCAACGGCAAGACCGTGCTGCGCACCAACGACAAGACCCAGATCGGAACGCCTTCCTCTTCCGCTCCCGCCTACACCAGCAGCAACTTCGGCATCAACAACATCTCCGACTATGATGGCGTGCAGTTCATCGGCAGCGACGACGTCGTCAACGCCGCCGACATGACCGCCTGGAACACGGGCGGCGCCAGCAGCGCGCAGTCGAAGTTCGGCAATCTCATCCAGATTCCGGCGGTCATCGGCGCCGTTGCGTTTGGATTGAACGGCAAGGATGGTGCCGGCGCTACCCTGAACATTCTGCCGGCGACCCCGGCTGGCGGCAGCAGCGGCCTCAACCTGTCGCGTAACGCGTTCTGCGGCATCGCGTCGGGCCACATCACCAAGTGGAACAACGCGATCCTGACCACGCTCAACGGTGGCACGCTCGGCACCGGCAACATCACCTTCGTGCATCGTCAGGACGGCAGCGGCACCACCTTCCTGCTCTCCAACGCGCTGGTTGAGCAGTGCCGTTATGAGTTCGGACCGAACAGCGAAAGCGATGCGACCGTCGTGTCGTACGCTTTCCCCTGGACCGATCGTTCGCAGGCCTGCACCACTCCGCTGCTCGCGCGCGGTGCGAACCAGCTGAACTGGCCGGATCAGTTCCCGACCGACCAGTGCGGCAACGCCGTGACCAGCCCCGGCACGTTCGCCAACGCCTCGGGCAGCGGCGCCCTCGTCACCCTCGTCACCTCGACGAACGGTGCGATCGGCTACGCCTCCCAGGACTTCTGGCTGCCTGTCAAGGCCGGTGGCCTGAAGACCGCCAACCTCCAGTCGCAGTGGGACATCACCGGCGCGACCGGCAAGTTCCAGCCGCCGACCTTCCAGGGTGCCCAGAAGGCGATGGCGACCGCCATCCCGCAGTTCGACAGCGTCAGCCGCGCGAACCCGCTGACCTGGAGCTTGCAGGGTGTCAATCCGAATCCGGTGGTTTCCGGTTCGTATCCGATCTCCGGCTTCTCCTGGTTCGAAATCTACCAGTGCTATCAGACGCACGCGAACAGCAACAACGCGTTCATCTGGTTCAAGACCTTCCTCGACTACGTCTACGGCAGCGGCTCGAACGCCATCATGAACGACAACGGCTTCGCTCAGGTTCCGGCGGTGTGGCAGGGCGAAATCTACACGCTCCTCAACGACCCGACCAACGGTCTGAACGCCAGCGGCTGCACCGGCAAGGTCGGCGCTTACTGATCGCTATCAGGTCTCAGCCTGATCGACGATCGACAACACTTTGCACCCGGCTCGCGCCGGGTGCATTTTTTTGAAGCGCGCCCGGCTTTGATCCAACATCGTGCCGCCAGTAGATGTGATGGCGGCGGACGATAGGGCGCGCGCATTGATCTCCCCTCCCCATGCCCTGCGATTTCGCGGACCGGCTTGGCGCATCGGTTCCCTGCTCGCAAATGTCACATGATTGATATTCATGACGGTTATCGCTCGGGTCCGATCAGGGACGGTCAGCGCCATGTCGATGCGCCTATTTATTGCTTTGCTCGCTGGCGTCCTTGCCGGGGGAAGCGTCCAGGCGTTTGCCGTCAGCGCGCCCGGTTCGATGGATTCTCCCCCCGCCGAGTCACGCGACGATCTGTTTGCCAGGAAGCCGGCCGGCCCGGCTCCAGCTCCCGCCGTCGTGCCGGCGCCCGCGACTGTCGAACGGCCGCCGGCGCCTGCACCGGCACAACGCGCGCTCAGCGACAACCCGCTGTGGGCTATCCCGCTCGGGCGTTTGACGGCCAGCCGTGAGCGGCCGTTGTTTGCGCCGACGCGACGGCCGCCGGCGCCTGCACCGGTTGCCGTGTCGGCGCCCGTGCAGGTAGCTCCGCCGCCGCCGGCCGAACCCGAGAGGCCGCAGCTCTCTCTGCTGGGCACCATCGTCGGCAGCGAAAAGATCGGCTTGTTCATTGATTCCGCCAGCAAGTCCGTGGTCCGGCTGAAAGCAGGCGAAAACCACAAAGGATGGACCCTTCGGGCGGTCGAGCGGCGCCAGGTGGAGTTCGCAAGAGGACTCGATATTACCGTGCTGGACATCCCGTCGCCCGACATGAAGGCCGGTGCGGTTCCGGGCGGGCCAGTGCTTGCGGGGCCGCCGCCCGTGCCGGTCGCCATGCCGGTCCCGCCGCCGCGAAGTGGGCCGACCCCGGCTTCCGACGTCCATCCTGGCGCCAGCAAGAACCTGACGATCAACAAGAGCGCGCAGCCGGCAAATTTCAAGCTGCCGCCGGGTCTGCTTAGCCCGTTTGCCAACCAGGGCCAGCGCTAGGGCAGCCCAATCTCGTCATGCTTTAGGGCCATTCTGGCCGGGCCGCCGCAGCTCGCATCGACGCGATATCGCGTTGATAACAAAAAATAACATAATTAATCGCACGCTTTTCTGCTGAAATTGAAGCTATTTTGCCGCGCCTCGGCCGGCGGAACGTGATGTC
The DNA here is from genome assembly GCF_052075995.1 of Bradyrhizobium sp. 613_E4_N2_2. NCBI lineage: Bacteria > Pseudomonadati > Pseudomonadota > Alphaproteobacteria > Hyphomicrobiales > Nitrobacteraceae > Bradyrhizobium > Bradyrhizobium sp. 613_E4_N2_2. Next base: position 6,409,430 of record NZ_CP197234.1, on the reverse strand, counting down.
GCAGATGCACATAGTGCTTCAATGCTACAAATCTGACATATGAATGTTAGTAAACGAAAAGTAAATGCGAGGCGCGAATGCGCGTGCATCAGCGGCGTGCTCGACTGGAACTTGTAATCAGAAAGTGCCGCAGCGTGCCCCATCGCGATATCCTTGTTTCTCCCCCCGGGATGCGGCGTGCGTTTGAACGGACGCTGCTCTGCGGCGTCAGCCTGCTGGCGCTGTCGGTCGCGGGCGGCTTCGGCCATGCGCGCAGCCTCACGCCCGGCGCCAGCACGGTGGTGCCGACGGCGGCCGCGCAGCAGGCGGCGATTTTGGCCGCGCAGCAGGCTGCCGGCGCAGCGACCCAGGCCCAGACCTCGCTTGCCCGCGCGGCAGCAGCGCTTGCCGCCGCGCGCAAGCTCCAGTCGGATGCTGCCGCCGCCGCCCAGGCCGCGGCGTCGTCCGTCCCGAATGGATTGACCCCGGGCGGATTGATGCCGTTCGGCGGCACCGCGGGCGATCCATTGGCGGGCATCAAGGCCGATGCCTCCAAATGGCTCGGCGCGAATTTGCCGAAGCAGACGACGAGCGGCTCGAAGGTCTCGGTCGATATCCAGCAGACCCAGAAGAAGAGCATTCTTTACTGGGACATGTTCAACGTCGGTACCAACACCACGGTCAATTTCAGGCAGTCCGCGTCCGACTGGATCGCGCTGAACCGGGTGCAGGATCCCAGCGCCTCGCCGAGCCGCATTCTTGGCCAGATCAATGCCATCGGCGGCGTCTACCTGATCAACCGCAACGGCATCATCTTCGGCGCCGGCTCGCAGGTCAACGTTCACACGCTGATCGCGTCCAGCCTCGATGTCGGCAAGCTCGGCAGCGATCTGGCGGCGCGCGACCAGTTTTTTCTCAACAACGGCATCGCCGATCTCAACTCGTTCTCGATCTACGACAAGGACGGCGGCGCGGCGACCAAGCTGATCGCCGGCGACATCAAGGTCGAGCGCGGCGCGTCCATCACCGGCAATATCCTCTCAGACCAGGTTTCGCTTGGCTCGCCCGGCTCGGTCTATCTGTTCGGCGCCAACGTCTACAATTCCGGATCCATCACGGCGCAGGGTGGCGAGGTCGCGATGGTCGCGGCGCGAACGATCGATGTCGTTCCGAACGGCTATTCGGCGCTTCCCGACAGTGTGCTGGGCAAGGATGACAAGGGAAACACCATCAAGTTCCGCGGCACCGAATTCAGGCTGTCGCAGTTTGCGTCGTCGTACTACGACGTAGCGGGAGATCCATTTAAACCCTTTGGCTATCCAACTGGTGCTGCGGGCACCTATCTGGCTGGCACTGGTGCGGTCAAACATGACGGTGTGATCGACGCCTCTCGCGGCATCGTGGTGATGAACGGCGATACGGTTGCGATCGGCAATCCCACAGATGCGAGCGGTCACGCTCTGGCCGACAGCGCCGGAAAACTGATCCAGGGCGTAATCTCGGTCGATACAAGTATCGACCGCAACAGCTTCGTGCTTCTCCGCGCGGCGACCAGCGTCACCATGAACGGCGTGATCTCGAGCCTTCCGGTCGACGACGGCGCGGCGGGACTGGCGAGCACGCAGAGCTTCGGGCCGGCCTATATCGAGATGTCGGCGCAAACCAACGTCACGGTCGGATCGAACGGGCTGATCTCGGCGCCATCGGCGCAGGTGTCGCTCAACGCGAAGCTCTTTCCGACGGGCGACGTACCAAACCTTTTCCAGCAGGGCAGGGTCGGCACGAGCGGAGGCAACGAAGGCGGCGTCCTTTCCAACTCGAACGCTGCGCAGAGCGTCCTGCTTTCGCCGGGTGCAACGGTCGACGTCGCCGGGCTCCAGAACGTCGAGCTGCCGGCGAGCTACAACATCATCTCGTTCCAGCCGCGCGCCGAGTTCGCCGACATGCCCTTGCAGCGCAACGGCGCGCTGTACGGCCAGACGATGTATATCGACATCCGCAACACCGGCACCCGCAGCGACGGCACCACATGGGTGGGAACGCCGCTCGCGGACGCCAGCGGCTATGTCGCCAAGGTCCCGCGCAGCATCTACCAGCTGATGACCGTCGGCGGCAGCGTGTCGCTGACGACGGACCTCTCCACCAGCAACGGTGCTGCCAGCGTCAAGACCGACGGCTCGATCATGAATGTCGCGGGCGGCAGCGTGAAGTTCCTGCCCGGCATGGTGAACACGACGCGTCTGATCGGCAGCGACGGCCGCATCTACAGCGTGACCAACGCCGACCCGAACATGACCTATCTCGGGATCGCGGGCCAGTTCATCGTCAAGCATGCGCGCTGGGGCGTCACGGAAACCTGGTCCACGCCAACCCAGATCTATTCGGCAGGCTTCACCGAGGGGCATGACGCCGGACGCGTAAGCGTCGTGACCGTCAATCCGGCGCTGCTCGGGACGATGTATTTCGGCTCGACAGCCGGCGAGCGGCAGATCAGCGGTGGGCAGTTGCCGTTGCAGGGCTCACTCGAGCTGACGACACCGTCGAGCGTGCAGATCGGCGCGACGGCATCAGCCAATTTCACGACGCAAAGCACCTATACGACGAATTTGTCGGCCGACATCCTGTCGGGTTACGGCCTCAGCTCGCTGAAGGTGACGGCGAACGATTTTGTGTTGTCGGGTGGCAGTGCGCTCAATCTCGCAGCCGGCGGCAGCCTGTCCGTCACGGCGGGTGGTGCGATTGACATTGCCGGATCGGTGTCGGCGGCTGGAGGCAACGTTAGCCTCGTTACCGACCGGGATTCTGTCAGCAGCAGTTTCACCACGTCGCTTTTCAAGGCGCCCAAGGACTCTTCGGGCAAGTCGATTGCCGCGAATGTCTTCGTCGAGGGCACAATCGACGTCAGCGGCCGGTTTGTTAATGACACCGGGCGCACGGCTGGTGTTGATGCGACCGGCCCGGCCTTTATCAACGGCGGCAGCATCTCAATCGCCACCGGCAAAAGCAGCGAAGGCGAAGGGACAGCCGGCATCCGAGACACGACAGGAAGCATATTGCTGGCTGCGGGCAGCGTTCTTGATGTATCGAGTGGTGGCTATGTCTCGTCACAAGGCAAAGCTAAAATCGTCGCCACCGGCGTGATGGCGGGCAAGGGTGGTAATATTTCACTCGCCATCTATCAAGGCGCGGCATGGGTAGGTCCAAGTACCCCCGGTCCGGAAAGGCCCAGCCCAGTTGCTGGAAATCCAATCGCCGTACTTCAGCTCGACGGCGCCTTGCGCGGCTACGGCTTCGAGAACAACGGCAGCCTGAGGCTCGCCGGTGCGGACACCATCCGGATCGGCGGTAAGCTTCAGGATGGTGAGACTTCGTCGATTCGTATCAACGGGAGCGCGACCACGCTGCCGGAGTCGCTGCTGACCGGCGGCGGCTTCGGCTCCTACATTATCGAGTCGGTGAAGGACGATTGGTCGGTGAAGGGCGATGGGTCCATCGTGGACGCCAACATCATCGTCTCGGCCAGTACTAGCCTGACTTTCCAGCAGAAAAATCTGTCGAGCCTTGCCGACTACACGGCAATGTCGACCGGCACCAAGCTCGGGCAGCAGGCCGCGCCGCAACTGGCGCTGCTACCGGACGACCAGCGCAAGGCCGTCGATCTCACGCTGAAGGCCGACAACATCAAGCTTGATACGGGCTCGAAGATCGTCACCGATCCCAAGGCGAAAATCACTATGGCTGCGGTCACCGGCGACCGTCGCGGGGCCACGTCAACTGATCCAAAGTTAATCGTTCCGAAACCGAGCACTCCGGATTGGAACGTGCCGGCGACGTCCGTCGAGCTGCGTGGCACGATCATCGACCATGGCGGCTCCGTCTTCATCAACTCGCTGGCGACGCATCTTTCGTCCGACGCGAAGATCGACCTGTCCGGGACATTCGTCGCCAATTCCCTGTTCGGAGCGGTCAACGGTCCAAGGACGAGCGGCAGCTACATCGCCGGCGGCACGTTTGCGGTGGAAGGTGGAGCGATTACTACGGTCAACACCTACACAGACCCGACAGATACCAACAAGAACAAGTTCTATTTCGCTTATGGCGCTCCTGGCTCCGCTGGCACTCCGCAGCAAAGCTACCTTGTCGCCGATGCGGGGGCGCTGGTTGACGTCTCCGGCGCGGCCGGCAATATCCAGGTGGCAGGCGCGCGCGGCGCGACCACGTCGCAATGGTCCTGGAGCGACGCCGGCACAGTGAGCGCAGACGTCAGCGGATTTTCCTGGGGCGGCAGCTTCGCCGCGGCCGGTGGCCGTTATGTCGCCGCCGATGGCACCGTGCATGCTGACTCGCGCGCCAATGGCGGGACCATCCTGCTCGGCGGCGGCAACATATCCCTGCAGCAGGGCGCCGCCGGCGTCATCAGCGCGCCGACGACGCTCACCGTTTCGGCCGATCAGCTCGCGCCGTTCGACAACGTCTATCTCTACGCAGCCGCAGCTGTGGGCGGTGCCGCGCGCATCTTCACCGACCTGCCCGGCACCACCCACGGCGACAGCGATCCGTCATGGAAAGCGCTCACGATTTCCAGTTCGCTGAACTGGACCGTGACCAACCGTCTGCACATTGCGGCAGGTGACATCAACGCGCCGGGATCCGGCTCGATCGATGCACGCATTGCGGCGCCCTATGTCGTGCTCACCGGCTTCTCCAGTAATAAGCCGGTGGCCGGCACCAGCACATTGACGGTGAATGCACAGACGATCGATCTGGAGAGTGGAAGACCGTCCAATTTCAAACCGGGCGACGCTCAGCCGGGCCTCGACTTCTCGGGCTTCAGCCAGATCAACCTGATTGCGAGCGGCGACCTCCGCCTCGGCACGCTCAAGGTTGTGAACGGTCTCAAGACCAATGGAAACGACACCAGCGCGACGGCGGAGCAGTCGAGTTTCACCGGCAAGCTGGTCTCGGCCGGCGATCTCCTGCTCTCCGCCCAGCGAATCTATCCGGTCTCCGCCGTTAACTTCACGATCGAGACGCCGGGGAACGTAAAGTTCGCCGCGCCCGCCAACAGCTACACCGGGATTCCGCTATCGGCCGGCGGCGGCATCACCGTGTATGCCGGGACCATCGAGCAAGCGGGCAATCTGTTCGCGCCGCTCGGCAAGATCGCGCTCGGCAATACCGACAGCGCAGTGTCCAAGATCATCACGCAGTCGGTGGTGCTGGAGCCCGGGAGCCTCACCTCGGTGTCGTTGGCCGACACGACCGTTCCCTACGGTGCGACGTCCGACGGCACCAACTGGTACTACAACGCCAACCTCAATCCGCTGGCGCAACCGCCTTCGAAGGGTTTGATCCTGGCCGGATCGAACGTAACGCGCGCCGATGGCTCGACGATCGACCTGCGCGGCGGCGGCGATATCCAGGCCATGGAATGGATTGCGGGCAAGGGCGGCTCGCGCGATAGCCTGACCACGACGCCTTCCGGCCAGACCGTCTACGCGCTGTTGCCGTCGCAGACCGATCCGATCGCTGCGTATGACATCCATTTTGCGACCGCGCGCAGTGCCGATGCGGGCAAGACCATCACCGCCGGCGACACCGTGCCGCTGGCCGGCACCCGGATCACGATCGACGGCGGCAACGGCATCCCGGCGGGGACCTATACGCTTTATCCAGCGCACTATGCGACGCTGCCGGGCGCTATGCGTGTCGTCGTCTATTCCAGCGACAACACCGGCAAGAACATTGCCACGGGAACCAAACTGCCTGATGGCACCGTTCTGGTGACCGGTCATTACACGCAGTCGACCGCGCCCGGAAAGCAGTCGTCCGGCCAGACGGTGTTCGCGGTGCAGACAAGCTCGGTCTGGCAGCAATACAGCGAGTACAGCTTCAACGGCGCCAACGCCTATTATGCCCAACTGGCGGCCAAGAACAATGTCACGGCGCCGCGGCTGCCGATGGATGCGGGCCGGCTGTCGATCTCCGCGCTGCGGTCGATCGTGCTGAACGGCATGGCGCTGACGCAGCCGGGGCAGGACAGCAGCGGCAATATTGGCCGCGGCAGTGAGCTCGACATCAGCGCTCCCAAGCTGGCCGTGCTCGGTCATGCCGGATACGTCAACAACGACATTCCGCCCGGCTATGTCGGCGTCGACCTCACCCAGCTCAACGGCTTCGAGAGCATTCTCATCGGCGGCAGCCGCAACGATAGCCCCGCGGCTACGCTGATCACGCCGACCGCCAGCAATGTCGTCGTGGATACCCGGGGCGAGACGTTCAGCGCGCCCGAGATACTGCTCGTGGCCCAGCAGGTCGGCCAATGGCAGGAAGTCAAGCAAACGGTGACGGTCGGTTCGCAGTCCGTGCTGCTGGATCTTCCGGTCTATGTGCCGGAGGCCGGTAGCGGCACGGTGACGATCAATTCCGGCAGCATCATCAAAACCACGGGCGTCGTTCACGCCGGGCCCGGGCGCAATTACATCGTGGTATCGGACGGGCAGGCGCCCGTCACGGCCCAGAGCCTCGCCGCAGCCTTGGACGGGACGCTCTCCGGAACGGAGATCGTGGGTGCCAATCTTGCAAAACTCCTTGACCCCAACAGCCTCGCTCGGCTGGCTCTCAGTTATTACGCCAACGGCGGCGCGCAACAGCCGGGGCGGGGCGCATTGTTCGTGGCGAGCAACGACCCGACGCTGCAAGTGAGGGGACCGAGCGCGACCGGAGTTTCGGCGCCGGCGCTCACGATCAAATTCAAGGATGTCGCGACCGCATCGGCCACGCTGCCGGCCGGGCCGGTGACCGGAAGCCTGACATTGGCGGGCGGTGACACCAGCAACAGCGGAAAGGTGGCGATCGCTGACGGCGTCAAGATCTCGACGAATACGCTGACACTGCAAGCCACCGCATCCAACAATGCGATCGCCCTCAATACGACGGACCTGCACGCCAATCTGGTCAACCTGATCGCGCCGAGCATCGGCGTCGGAGCCGCCACGGCGGTTGCCGGCAAGAGCCTGGTGCTGCCGGCCAACAGCACTCAGTTCGCCGACGTGCAGACATTGGCCCTGCGCGCGCTGTCTGGTCCGGTTACGGTCTATGGCGATTTCAATTCCGGCGCGCGCAGCCTGTCGCTGGATGCCACCGGCATCGCGCTCGGCAGCGAGGTGCTCAATCCCGGCACCAGCCTGAATCTGCGCGCGGGAACGGTGCTGGCGTTTTCCTCCTCCGCAACGGTCCAGTTCAGCGTCGGCGTCACCGTCACATCCGCCGCCGGCGTCGCCACGACCTACGCCGCCAACACCCAGATCGCGCTCGATCCCAACAGCAAGGTCAGTGTCGCATCCACCGGCACGATGACCGTGGCGGGTTCGGGTGGCGCCACCCTGACACGCGACGGTCTGATCTCGGCGAGCAACAACATCACGCTCAAGAACACCGGGGCCAGCCCGCCCGTCAGCGCTCCGGCGGCAAACGGCAACAGCCTCGAACTGGCCGCAAAGGAGATCGACCTGGGCAGCGGCCGGGTCAATGGGAATGTCGTCAACGGCAACTTCACCATTGCCGGTTTCTCCAAGGTCAAATGGTCGGCCGACGACAGCGTGGTCGTCAAAGGCCCCGGCACGATGACGCTCGGTGCGAACGGCGACAAGACCGACCTCACCGTCAGCACGCCGCGCATTCTTGTCGCCGGCGCAACCGCGGGGACCCCCCAAGGTTTTGCCCTGACGGCGTCGGGCGACATCTCCATCGTCGATCCGGTGACGCGCGGCTCGGCCGCAGCTGCGCCTGCCGACAGCGACGAGACCGGCGGCATTCTCACGGTCACGGCGTCCAACATTGCCGTCGGCAGCACCATTCAGGCGCAGGCCGGCACGATTACGCTCGGTGCGATCGCGGGGAACGTCACCCTCAATTCGGGTGCGTATCTCTCGGCGCGCGGCTACAAGAAGACGCTGGTCGACGTCGACACGTATCTGTCGGGCGGCAAGGTCGTGCTTTATGCCGACATCGGGGCGAACGCCACGGGCGATGGCCAGGTCATCACCGACGCCAGCAGCACCATCGACGTCGCGACGACGAGCGGTGGTCAAGGCTATGGCGGGACGATCGAGGTGGACGCGCTCCGCGGTAGCGCGACGCTCGCCGGCCGGCTGCTCGGCACCGGCGGGCCCGGTCTCGGCGGCCGGTTCAAGCTCGATACCAAGGGTGCGGCCGACCTGACCGCATTGGCGGACAATCTGCTCGCAGGCGGCCTCACCGGCGGGATCGACATCCACACCCGCACCGGCAATCTCGAATTGACTGCAGGGCACACGCTGAAGGCCAACGCCATCACGCTGACCGCCGACGACACCGCCTGGGACAGCGGCGATGCAAGCAATCAGTTCGGCCAGGTCAAGATTCGCGGTCGCATCGATGCCACCGGCTATGGCGGCAGCACGCTCGACGGCACCGGGCAGGCCGGCGGAAAGGTCGCGCTCTACGGCGCCAATTCGGTGTTCCTCGCAAGCAGCGGCGTGATCGACGCCTCGACCACGCACACCGACGAGCGCGGCGGCGACGTCACCATCGGCATCGGCTGGGACGCCAAATCAAAAATCTGGCTGCAACAGGGTACGCAGATCAACGTCTCCGGCGGCACCAAGGGCGGCCTGAGCGGCGGCACCGTGACGTTCCGCGCCCCACTGGATGGCAACAACGACGTCAAGATTGCCGCGATCAGCAATGTCGCCAACCCATCGGGCGCGCATGGCACAAACTTCTACGCCGACGGCGACAAGACCTTCGACGCGCTTGCCGTGATCGATGCCACGAACAACGTCAACGACCGCTCAAAGGTCAGCATCGTCGGCGCGCGCTCGGTCGCCGTGAACGGCTTCATCGCGTTCGACACCACCGCCGGCCGCTACGGCATCGACGGGTCGAGCCTCGGCTGGTTCGGGACGATCGACCCGGCCGGCTGGTACAAGGGAGTGGACCAGAACGGAAATCTGATCCCTGCCACGGACGGAACCTGGACCAACGTTACGGGATTTCAGCTTGATAAGACGATAAGCGGTGGAACGGGGCTTCCCAGCGTGCCGACGTCCGTCGCGGTCAAAAACAGCGCAGGAATCCAAATCGCGACCATCAATGTGTCCGGCGGGATAGATACTTTTCTGCCGAACACGACGACGCTGTCGCAATACTTCGGTCAGAGCGATATTCCCATCACATTCCCGCCGCCAGCTACGCCTGGAGGCAGGATTGCCCAGGGCCGCGTGTCGTTCAGTGCAAGCGGAGACGCTACGGTCACCATCACGGATGCTGGTACCGGTTACCTTACGCGAGTTACGAGCGTTCAAATCGGCAATGTCACGGACGTGCCGGCTGCGACCGGATTGTTCGGTCGTGTGCTGTCAACCGTCAAGATCGTTTCAGCATCCTTGTCGCTCGCGCCTGGCTCCACCGGCTACGATGGCACCTCGCTATCCGTTTCCCTCGGCGTCAGCGGTAACAACGGCCAAGCGACAGCGACATTCACAAAAGTATCGAACATGTCGGGCTCGACCACCTTGGTCAATGGCAGCCTGCAGTTCGTGCCAACCACAAACGACTACATTCCACTGACGTCGAGCGGCGTTTACGCGGCGTTCGATCCGGCCAACCAGGGCAAGCCGGGCGTTGCCTCCTTTACCGGCGGCGCCGGCACGGGCAATGCCTTCTTCGGCGACACGGTCTCCCAGATCACCAAGGGGACGTGGAGCTATAACGGGCAGAGCTACGGCTTCACCAACCTGTTCACGCGCCTTTCTCCATTGGTCAACAGCCTCGGCGCGGACGTCGTGCACGTGCAGCCGGGCGTCGACCTGGTGAACTCCAAGGGCGACATCACCGTCAGCAGCAACTGGAATCTGGCGGCGGGCGTGGTCGATCGCGGCAAACCATCGCCGACCATCTTCAATCCCGCTTCGGACTATATAGATTTCACCTACCGTCTCGCAACGCCCTGGGGCGGTCTGGACGCCGGCGTGCTTTCGCTGCGCGCTGCCGGAAACATCAACGTCAACGCCTCGATTTCGGACGGCTTCTTCCAGTTCGCGAACTATCTCGACCCGGTCTACGCGGGCAAGGTCAACGACTATTTCGCGTCAAATAGCGGTTTACGCGCGATCGATTTCAATTCGATCTATTTGAACGACCCTACCAGCAATACGCTTCTGATCGCGCCCTACAGGGCCGGGGACGTCGGCAACGGCATCAGCCCGACTTCGCAGGATCTTGCGAGTGCTGACCTGTTCCCGCACAAATTGCTGGTTTGCACGATCGATTGCAGCCAGGCGAACATCAAGGCGGTGACGGCGCCATCGTCCTGGTCCTACATGCTGACCGCGGGCGCCGATGTGTCGAGCGCCAATCCGACTGCCAGAGTCCCGCTTGCGAACGACAAGGGCGACGTGATCGTCGACAAGCACGCAAGCTACGACCAAAAGGTGGTGGGAAGTACCGCCCCTGTTTCTGTCAATATTCCGACCATGATCCGGACAGGCACCGGCAGCATTACTGTCGCGGCCGCTCGCGATGTGATCATGAAGGACACCGACGCGCCCGGCGTGATCTATGCAGCCGGCGTCAATACGGAAACTTACGCCAATCCGTACAGCCCGAGCCTCGCCGTCAACGATCCAAACGGCTTCTTCGAGCCCCGCCTCATGGCGTACGGCAACGCGGCTGCCACCGCCGCGCCTGAGCTCTACTACGGACCGCCAACCGCGGCGGCCTTCCCTGAAAAGGGCGGGGACGTCGTCATCGACGCGCAGCGCGATGTCGTAGGCGGCACCAAGGTAGTCGCAATAAAGGATGCGAACGGCAACACGGTCTACAAGAAAGTGCCTCAGTACTATCAGCCTTGGCTGCTATCCAGTTCCGGTGTGACGCCCAGCGCCGGTGCTTCGATCCTCGGAGCCGGTGTCTTCGCGCCGGTTGGAACGCAGATCGCCTCGCAAACCGCGTGGTGGATCCAGTATGGCAGCTTCCAACAAGGCTTCCTGAGCGCAGGCGGAAATGTGAGCGTTCTCGCCGGGCGCAATATGCTCGATGTGTCGGTGTCGGCTCCGACGACTGGGCGCGTCACCGGCGGCCTGTCGGCGAACAGCACGCCAGTGACCCATCTCTACGGCGGCGGGAACATGGTCGTGCGCGCCGGCCGCGACATCCGGGGCGGCTCGTTCTACGAGGGATCCGGCCACGCCAGCATCGTCGCGGGCGGCGACATCGGCCAGAACGATTATGTCTACAGGTACGCGAACAGCACGCTCAAGCTTCCGAACCTTCCGCTGCTCGCTGTCGATACCGGCCAGATCACGATGACGGCAAACGGCTCGATCGCGATGGCGGGTGTCGTCAACCCGGCTGCGCTGCACGCCCAGCAACCGAGCAAGGCGAATCCCCTGGAGCCGAAGCCCGACCCGACGCTACCACTGTATTTCGATGCCTACGGCTCCGCTAGCAAGGTTCGGTTGGTGGCGCAGTCGGGCGACGTGACGATCGCGATCGCGCCCACCGCGATCTCCATCAATCCCGCCAACAGCCTGAATGTTCAGGCAGCTCCGGCGACTTATCCTGCGAGCTTCGAGGCCATCGCGTTGCAGGGCAATCTGATAACGACCGGGATCAGCAACATCCTGAATCAGAATGCTTCGGGTGCTTCGGCTGCGGTTCCAGCGCCGGGCATCGTGCTCAGCCCATCCGAGCACGGCACTTTCAATTTGTTGGCGCAGGGCAGCATCGACCTCACGTTCGGTTACCCGCAGACATCGACGTCGCAATCGATCTCACGCCCGCTCATTTCCGCCGGGCCGTCTCTGATCGACGCTGCGTTCGATCCGTTCCGTCCCAATAGCGGCAATGACGAGTCGTCCAGCCGTGCGATCCTTGCGCATGAGAACGATGTAGCCGACGGTCTCGACACGACCGCCCGCATTTACGCCGCGACCGGCGATATCAAGGCAACGGGAAGCTACGGCAAGAGGACCACCAGTTCGACTGAAAATGTCTATCAGCGCATCGAGATCAATCGCCCGACCAGCATCTATGCGGGGCGCGACATCGTCGATCTCAACATCATCGTGCAGAACATCCATACCAGCGACGTCAGCACGATCGCAGCCGGCCGGAACATCACTTACACCGGCTTTAACAATGGCGGTGGCTTGCAGGTGGCCGGACCCGGCTTCCTCGTGGTTCAGGCCGGCGGCGATATTGGCCCGTTCCTCCCGGCCGCGTTTGACAATGCGACCCAGGCTCCGGTTCAGGAGGGCATCGTGTCGGTGGGCAATTCCAGCCCGACGCCGGTCGGAAACATCTATATTTCGGAAAAAACGGGAGGCGGTTCGGTCGGCATCTACAACCAGTCGCTGCTCGGCCCGGCGAATAATCCGCGGCGCAATGCGACGCTGACGGACGCTGCCGGCACCAAGCAGGGCGCCGACATCATCACGATGTTCGGCACCAAGTTCGGTGTCGATTACGCCGCCGTGGCGGCTTCCTATATCGATCCGGCGAATGCCAGCAGCGTCAAACATAACTATGTGTCCGAGCTGCGCTCCTTCTTGAGCCGGATCGGCAAGCCGGCAAGCGACAGTGACTCCGATGCCAGCGTGTTCGCGGCCTTCCAGGCCTTGCCCACCGACCTCCAGCACGTCTTTATCGACCAGGTATTCTTTGCCGAGCTCAAAGCGGTCGGCATCGGCCAGAAGGATGGCACGTCGTCGGACACCCAGCGCGGCTACCGCATGATCGAGACGATGTTCCCGGCGAGACTGGGCTACACGGCAAACGTGCTCGGCAGCGGGAGCAACGGCGCCAGCCAGCTGGTCAAGACTGGCGACATGAACCTGCTGCATGCCACGGTTCAGACCCAGCTCGGCGGCGATATCTCGATGTTCGGCCCGGGTGGCAATATCATCGTCGGCTCGCTTGCGGCCGAACCCAACTCGGCGCTGAAGCTGCGGGATATCGGCATCCTCACCCTTGGTGGCGGCGCGATCAACACCTTCACAGACCAAAGTGTGCTGGTGAATTCGAGCCGCGTGCTCACGACCCAGGGCGGCGACATCCTGATGTGGAGCTCCAACGGCAATCTCGATGCCGGCCGCGGCTCCAAGACGACCTTGTCGGCACCGGCGCTGCAGGTGTTGTATGATCAGGATGATTACCAGTCGATCGATCTTGGCGGCTTCGTGACCGGCGCGGGTATCGGCACGCTGCAGGCGTCGTCGCAAGCAGCTGCGTCCCAGCTTTATCTTCTCGCACCGCGCGGCACGATCGATTTCGGCACCGCCGGCGTGCGCGCCTCGGGCAGCGCAGTCTTCGTCGCCCCCGTCATCGCCAACGCCAGCAATTTCCAGGTGCAGGGGAGCACGACCGGAATTCCGACCGTATCCGTTCCCAATATCGGCGCGCTCACGGCAGGCTCGAATACGGCCGGCGCGGCCGCCAAGTCGGCGGAAACGCCAACCGCAACCGGGGCCCGCAGACAGGGTTCGATCTTCATCGTCGAGGTGATCGGCTATGGCGGCGGCGACGGTCAGGATGACCAGGCGACTGACAAGAAGGAGTCCGATACGACGCCATCGGGGAACGACAAGCAGTGATGGTCTGCGCGTTCAACTCGAGATTGATCGGCTTGCGGGATCGCGGTCGACAGCTCCGTGTCGCCGTCATCCATCACGATTGAGCGAGACGCCGGACAAGCTGAGCACACCCGCCACCGAATGAACGCTTTTCGTTCAGAAATCTGACTTCTTGTTTAGGATTGGTCACAGCAACGATAAGAAACAGACCTACAAGGTCGGCAACAGGCTTCTGGGAGACGGGCAGTGGGCTGCTGTCCGTCCCATTTTGGAGACGGCCTGTCTGTAATTTTGTTTTTGGGGGTTGAAATGCGCGCGACGAATCCGACCGAACCGGTCTGCTCCGAGTCCGCGCTGCCTAGATTGAAGGCCAACGTCTACGATCTTGGTCTGAAACAGGACGAGGACGGCCGGCTTCGCCGCATCAGAGATCTCGAGCACGAGAATGCATTGTTGATGCGTATGGTCTCCGAAACCCAGATCGAGCTCGCGCGCCTGCGCGAGCTGTTGTCCTCGAACTGATGTGATCCGGGGCTTTTCGGCCGCCGGGCGCCGCGTCTTCGCCGATTTGAGCAATCGATGCACCCGAGCGACAGTTGCGGGGCGTTGAAACGTTCGGTTGACCGATTCCGTCGGGTTCATCGGCCGCGCGCGAAACGCGCGGCGGCGTCCGCGGGATTTGTCCCTGAAGTCTCGTCGGATGCCGTGCTCGTTTTCGCAGATGCGTTGCGCCGAGCGTCTACTCAGCAGGAACCGCACATCACCTGCGCCCGCGGCGCGGGAGGCATGCTCCGCCGCGAGGCGTCCCGCAAGCCGGTCCAGGTGTGCGTCAGCTTGGTGTGAAACGAACGGTCATGCGATTTTCGAAGTTCTTGTTGATCGCATGCTGCCTGATCTCGTCGGCCGTGCTCGGCGGCTGTGGGTTCATTCCGATGTCAGGACCGGCAAGCCTCGACATCAGGAACGAGAACACGACGGTGCTGCCCTTTGCCGTGGTCAAGCTCAATCCCGAGGTCCTGCAGGTGCTCGAGAAATACGAGCCAAACGGACTATCCGGAAATCTTGCGGACACGCGTCCGCCCTCGAGCATCAAGTTCGGCATAGGCGACGTCATCAGCGTCACGATCTTCGAGGCCGCGGCGGGCGGGCTCTATGTGCCGCTGGAAGCCGGCGTGCGCCCGGGTAATTTCGTGAATCTGCCCGATCAGGCCGTCGACAACGACGGGAACATCACGGTGCCCTATGCCGGCCGGATCCGCGCCGCGGGCCGCACCAATGTGCAGGTTCAGGAAGACATTCTTGCGCAGATCAAGAAACGCGCGATCGACCCGCAGGTCGTGGTGACATCCAGCCAGCAGCGCTCCTCGCTCGTCAGCGTGTTCGGCGAGGTCAGGACGCCGGTGCGTTTCCCCATGCCGTCGGCTGGCGCGCAGGACCGCATCACCGACGCGATCACGCGGGCGGGCGGCATCAGCGGCGCCGGCTGGGAGACGTGGGTCGTGCTGGAGCGCGGCGGAAAGCGCGCCACGGTGCCGTTCGGCAATCTGGTCTATTTCCCGGCTAGCAACGCCTTCGTGCAGCCTGGAGACCGCCTTTATCTCTACCGTGAGCCGATGAAATTCATCGCGTTCGGCGCCACCGGCCAGCAGGGCGAGTTCAATTTCGATGCCTGGCGGATCAACCTGACGCAAGCGGTCGCGAAGGCGCGCGGCCTGCTCGACCTCCAGGCCGATCCGGCATCGGTCTTCCTGTATCGCCGCGAGCCGCGCGAGGTGGCGCAGCGCCTCGGCGTCGACTGCTCCAGGTTCGACGGCGATTCCGTGCCGATCGTCTTCAACGTCAACTTCCAGGATCCGGCCGGATATTTCATCGCCACCAAGCTATCGATGCGTCCGTTCGACGTGCTCTACGCCGCCAACGCGGCGCAAGTGGATGTCACGAAGGTTCTGACCTTCATCAACACGGCGCTCGTGACCGCAGAGAGCGGAGTGAGCCTCGTCAACAACATCCGCTTCCCGGGGCCGACATCCTCGACGACCACCGTCCTGCAGTGAAGCCGGGCCGGGCATTCTGATGATGGAGGCGGAGGAGGCATCTTGACGGCGGGTCCGCAAATGTTATTCATCGTGCAGGATCCGATCCGACGATATCAAATTATGTTAATGCTCGCCCGCGGCCCGGCCAACGAACCTGCCGGCTGGTGGAGGAACAGGGCTATGAGCCGAGCTTTGCATTGGTCCGCGCGTACGGGGGGCCGCGCTCTCGCGGCCGGTCTCGTCGCGCTCGCGGCGGCGGGAGGTGCGGGGGCGCAATCCGCCAATCAGGGCAATCCACCGGTAGAGCGGCAGGGCACAATCATCGGCGGGCAGGGGACGAAGCCCACATACGAGCGCTGCGTCGATGTGCAGATCGGAAACGAGAGCGCGTTCGGTTGCATCAATCAGCAGCTCAAGCGCGAGGTCAACAAGGTCAATCCTTCGCTCAACCTGCCACCGGTCGACGCGCGCTCGTCCGATGTCCGTGTCGGCAACCCGAACGAGGCGGCCGTTCGCCAGCAATATGGCTCAAATTACGGTCGTTCGGCCGTTCCCTTTCGGCCATCCGCTCCCACCATCGTGCCGCCGCACCGCTGATGCCTAGATCCACTTCACACCTGCAAGCCAGTCGAAGCATACGCCGGTCGTGGCGGGTCGCGACGCTGTGCCTGCTGATCGTCGCGAGCGGCGAGGGGCGCGCCCAGGAGCACGACGAGCGCAGCAAGGCCGAAATCGGCCGCGTCGCGGCTTCCGTGGACGATGCGGATGATGGCGCAGTGGAGCCTTTGGCGCTCGAGCCGTTTGCGCCGCGCCCGCTTACCGCCGCCGATTTTCCTCCCGCAAATCCGCTGCTTGCCAATTTCACGTACCGCACGAGCGCCATGTTCGGCCGCGACTGGCGCGCCGGCCGTGCCGAGTACCGGCAACTGGTCGAGCGCGAAGCGCTGGCTTTCGGCCTGCCGCCCGCGCTGGTCGATGCGGTGATGGCGGTCGAGAGCCGATACAATCCCGCCGTGGTCGGCATGGACGGCGAAGTCGGGTTGATGCAGGTGATGCTGCCGACTGCACGGATGATGGGTTTTACCGGGACGCCGGCTGAGCTGGCTTCGCCCGAGGTCAACGTGCATTACGGCGTCCGCTATCTCGCCGGTGCCTGGCGCCGGGCCAACGGCGATCTCTGCACCGCTACGATGAAATATCGCGCTGGCCATGGCGAGACGCGATTCTCGTATCTGTCGGTCGAGTATTGCACACGCGTCCGCGCGCATCTGGCCGCCAACGGCGTCGCCGTCACCGGCTCCGTTCCACCACCGACGTTCGGACGGACTTCGGCAAGCAGCGCGCCCGCACGTGGTCGCGTCCTGACGGGCGGGAGCACGATCAATTTCGCTGCTCTGAACACGCGCCTGCGCAGCGTAGCCGACCGCAAGACGCCGTCTGATTTGCATTGACAGGCTGCAGGAGCAGGAACCTGCGGCTCGCAGGTCAGGCCTGAGGCATTAGGTGCGCGCTTTGCCCTTCGATGCGCGCCGCCGCCGGCTTGCCGGCGCGGGACGGCCGGTTGCAAGCGCCTGGCCGATGGCGCGCCAGCACTTTACCGCATCGCGGAAAGCATTTTCATGGGCGGAACTTCGCCCGCGCCAGTCCATAAGCTGTTCGGCATCTGCAAGCGTCGCCTCGCCCGACTTGAGGCGCATGATCCATGAAAGGGCTTCACGGATTAAGGGATCCAAGTGATCGACCTGATGGCTTCGCTTCGTCACGATCCAGCGCTTTCCCGCACACGCCGGGCGTGAGCGGATGCTCGCGATCGGCATATCTATGTACGTAAGACGAAGCTGGACGCTGAAAACCGAATTTGGTCCGCACGGGACGTTTGAGACGATCAGCGCAATGCTCGACTGCCTGCTTGAGGTCGGTCTCGACAGTGCGGACGGTGACGCCGAGAAGGGCCGCGATCTCTCGGTTCGGCATGCCGTCGATGCGCGAGAGCATCAGCACGCGTCGGCGGCGCTCGGGAAGCTCGGCGATTGCGTGCCTGAGCAGATTGACCTCGGAGCGATCCTCGATCACGCGCGCGGCGTCGGGCCGGTCGTCGGGAATTTCGAGCAGGGCATCGACCTCGTCGACGGTGAGGCGGCGCTTCTCGGCGCGGCGGCGGTCCGCAGCGATATTGAGCGCGATGCGGAATAAATAAGCCTTCGGGCTGCGCACCGGCCCAAGCTCGCGCATGCCTTCGAGACGAAGGTAGGTTTCGTTGAGCGCTTCCGAAGCAAGGTCCGAGGAGCCCAGTCGGCGCGTCAACCTGCGATCGAAGTCGACATACTCTGCGAGCAGAAGCGTCCGCAAGCTGCTGATGCTGTCGATGGTCATGCTACGCCCCACTTCACTCAGTCCCCAATTTGTGGCCGGACGGTAGTAAGGCCGCACAACGGTAATGTGACGAATTGTTATCGAGTAACAGGCATCGAGTGATAGTGGCGTTATGTTGCGTGAAATCATCACACGAACGATCGAGCGGTGTCGCGAGCATCGTAAAAAAGTTTTCGCTGCGCCTGCGCGCGCAACGTCTATCGGATAAGGCCCTCGCAGACCGGCGTCTCGGTCGGTTTCGGGCTGTCCGAAGGACGCTGCGGTCGCCGAAGGGCGTCTGCAATGCGAGCATGATATCGAGGCTGAGGTGAATTCGCGTCGTCTGTATCATAATGGCGCGCGCCGTCATGCGCCGCCGCCGCTGCGCGCTGTGCGGAGTGGTCGGTCTGATGCGGCATGTGCCTCGCGTCTCGCCATCTGCGGCCTGATCATCTGCGCGATCTGCACGAAGCCGGCCGCGGCGAAATCCGAGGCCGACGCGAGCAAGCCGGCTGCGGCGAAGCCTGCTGCTGCTGCGCCCGCAAACGCCAAGCCGGCCAAGAGTGAGGCGGAGGCGGCCAAGCCGGCAGCACCGGAAACCCGTTTCGATATCGACGAGTATCGTGTCGAGGGCGCGGACAATCTGCCGCAGATCGAGATCGAGGCTGCGGTCTATCCCTTCCTCGGTCCGGACAAGAGCTCGCAGGATGTCGAGAAGGCCCGCGCCGCGGTGGAGAAGGCCTATCACGACAAGGGCCTTCAGACCGTCAGCGTGGCCGTGCCGCAGCAGGATGCGCAGCGCGGCTTCGTCGTGCTCAAGGTTACCGAGAACCGGGTCGGACGCCTCCGCGTCAAGGGCTCGCGTTATTTCGACCTCGACAACGTCAAGAGCAGCGCGCCATCACTGAAGGAAGGAACGCTGCCGAATTTTCAGGACGTCACGAAGGACATCGTCGCG
The DNA here is from genome assembly GCF_052075995.1 of Bradyrhizobium sp. 613_E4_N2_2. Taxonomy (NCBI): domain Bacteria; kingdom Pseudomonadati; phylum Pseudomonadota; class Alphaproteobacteria; order Hyphomicrobiales; family Nitrobacteraceae; genus Bradyrhizobium; species Bradyrhizobium sp. 613_E4_N2_2. The sequence goes on along the minus strand of NZ_CP197234.1, from coordinate 6,390,489 downwards.
CTGAACCGCTGGCCGGACCGGCGCGTCACGCCGGCGCTGCGAGCTGGCGTCGCGCCCGGCACCGTCGACGTCGATCTCAACATCGAGGACACGCTTCCGCTCCACGGCAGCATCGAGCTGAACAACAAGCAGAGCCCGAGCACCACACCGCTGCGCACCAGCATCTCGATGCGCTACGACAATCTCTGGCAGCTGGGTCACTCCATGACCTGGACATACCAGGTCTCGCCGATGAACCCGAAGGACGCCATGGTCGTGTCGGGGTCGTACCTGGCGCGAACCGAAATCGACTGGCTCAGCGTCCTGGTCTACGGCCTGACCTCGGACAGCTCGGTCGCGACCGTCGGCGGCTCGAACGTTGTCGGCCCCGGTCAGGTGGTCGGTGGACGTGCGGTGCTGACGCTGCCGTCCAGGGGCGAACTGTTCCACACGCTGTCCCTCGGGGTCGACTACAAGGATTTCAAGCAGTCGCTCAAGCTCGGCTCCGATGCCTTCGACTCGCCCGTGACCTATGTGCCGCTCGTCGGCACCTATGGTGCAACCTGGCAGGGCGAGGGGCGGCTCACGCAGCTCAACGCAACGATCACGGCAGGCTTGCGCGGCATCGGCTCCAGCCGCGACGAGTTCGACGCCAAGCGTTTCGACGCGACCGCGAGCTTTATCACGCTGCATGCCGACATCTCGCACACTCAGGATTTCGCCGGCGGGTTCCAGCTCTACGCAAAACTGCAGGGACAGGCGGCGGATCAGCCGCTCGTGTCCAGCGAGCAATTCAGCCTCGGCGGACAGGACACGGTGCGCGGTTATCTCGAATCCGAGGTGATCGGCGATTACGGCGTCGCCGGGACGCTGGAGCTGCGCACGCCCAATCTCGCACAATATCTCGAGCAGAAGCTGCCCAATCCGCTCGGCGAATCCATCAAGTACAACGCCTTCGACGATGTTCGTTTCTTCGCTTTCGCTGACGGCGGCAATACCAGAATCCACAAGCCGCTCATCGATCAGGAATCGCATTTCGACCTCGCAAGCTACGGAGTCGGCATGCGTATGAAAACCCTTCGCTACCTCAACAGCATTGTTTTCGTCGGTATGCCGCTGACCAGCCAGCAGGTCACCGTCGCCAATCATCCACGGTTCAGCTTTCGGGTCTGGGGAGAATTCTAGATGTCGCTCCTTCGCTTTGGATCACGCCCCGGACTTCGCCTGAGCGCGCCGGTGATGCTCGCCTTCGTCTTCCTCGCCGCGCTGTGGCCGTCGCCCGCGGCGGCGTGGTGGAACGATCAGTGGACGCTGCGCAAGAAGATCACGATCGACACCGGTCCGTCCGGCGCAGGGATCAGCGATGCCATCGGCACCACGCCGATTCTCGTGCGTCTGCATGTCGGCAATTTTCGCTTCGGTGGGGCGAAGGAGGACGGCGGCGACCTTCGCTTCGTTGCCGGCGACGACAAGACGCCGCTCAAGCACCATGTCGAGAAATACGACTCGCTGCTCGGCGAAGCGCTGGTCTGGGTCGGCGTTCCCGACCTGAAGCCGGGGACCAAGAACGACATCTGGCTCTACTACGGAAACCAGAAGGCGCCGACCGCGGTCGACGCGAAGGGCACCTACGATCCCGACACCCTGCTGGTCTATCATTTCAACGATCGCTCGACGCCGGCGCAGGACATCACCGCCTGGGCGAACACCGCCCAGAACGCGGTCCCGGCTGCTGACGGCGCCATCATCGGGCAGGGCGCGCGCCTCGACGGGCAGACTGCGCTTACGCTTCCCGGCTCGCCCTCGCTCGTGACCGCGGAAGGCGGCGAACTGAGCTGGTCGCTTTGGATCAAGATGACTGCGGTGCAGCCGGGCGCAGTGTTGTTCTCTCGTAGCGAGGGCGCGAACGGGCTGACGGTTGGGCTGGACAACGGTGTGGCGTTCGTGGAGGTCACGAGCGGCGGCAATACGCAGCGTGCCGCCGGCGGGGCGGCGATCGCGGCCGGGACCTGGCACCAGGTCGCATTCACGGCGAAGGGCGCCCAGATCATCCTTTACGTCGACGGCAGCCAGGTCGCGACGCTTGCTGCGGCCCTGCCCACCATGACCGGCGTGTCGCAACTCGGTCGCGCCGCTGCCGCGGCAGCTCCCGCCGCGGATGCAGCCGCGCCCGCGGCTGACGCGGCCCAGGCGACGGCGCCCGCGGCCGCGCCTTCTGGCTCTGCCGCCGGCTTTGCCGGTGACGTCGACGAGCTTGCGATCGCGAAGGTCGCGCGCTCGGCCGGTTTCATCAAGCTCTCGGCGGTCGGGCAGGGGCCCGACCAGGCCAAGCTGATCTCGTTCAGCGTCGACGAGGAGAATGCGGGCTGGTTCAGCGGCGGCTATTTCGGCGTGATCCTGCGCTCGGTGACGCTCGATGGCTGGGTCGTCATCGGCCTGCTCGGGATCATGGCGTTGATCAGCTGGTACGTCATGGTCGATCGCATCTCGTATCTGAACCGCGTCTCGGCCGGCAACACGATCTTCCTCAAGCATTTTCGCGAGACCTCGACCGACATCGGCGGGCTGCTCCAGCTCGACAGCCAGGAGAATGATCCCGGCTTCGGGGGCGAGCTCGGCAAGAAGCAGCGCAAGGTGGTCCATGCCGCGCCGCTCTACCGCCTGTTCGCGGCCGGTGCGCAGGAGATCCGGCGCCGCTTTGCGGGCGGCGGTTACCGCCGGCTGTCGCCGCAGGCAATCCAGTCGATCCGCGCCGTGCTCGACAGCGGCTTCGTGCGGGAGAGCCAGCGCCTCAATCGCCTGATGGTGATGTTGACGATCGCGATCTCGGGCGGCCCGTTCCTCGGCCTGCTCGGCACAGTGGTCGGCGTCATGATCACTTTCGCGGCGATCGCAGCCAGCGGCGACGTCAACGTCAATGCGATTGCACCGGGTATCGCGGCCGCGCTGGTCGCCACCGTCGCAGGCCTCGGCGTCGCGATCCCCTCGCTGTTTGCCTACAACTACCTGACCATCCGCATCAAGGATGTCAGCAGCGAGATGCAGGTCTTCGTCGATGAGTTCATCACGCGGATCGCTGAGTCCTACGAATTGCCGGAAGAGCCGGTGAAGCAGGCGGCGGAGTGAACCCATGCAAGTCCAGTCCGAAAGCAAACCGTACGACGACATCAACATCACGCCGATGCTCGATCTCGCCTACGTGCTTCTGGTGATCTTCATCATCATGACCACGGCGACCGTGCAGGGCATGAAGGTGAACCTGCCGAAGGCGAGCGCGGCGCCGAGCCTCGCACAGCAGACCACCAAGGCGATCACGGTCGCCAACGACGGCAAGCTGTTCCTCGACACCATTCCCGTGACGCTGCCCGAGCTCGAGCAGCGACTGGTGCAGCAGCGTGCGCTGACGCCCGAATTCCCGATCGTCGTGCGCGGCGACAGCCAGACCCAGTACCAGAACGTCGTCGACGTGCTCGATCTGCTCGGCCGCCTCAACTTCACCCAGGTCGGCATGGCGACCAAGCCGTCGGCGCGATGAGACTGGACGATGGCGTGGGACGACGACAGCAACGACGACGACGGCCCGCCGGCATGGCGGCGCTATCTGCTGCTCGGCGGTTCGGCGCTGGTCGTGATCGCGTTGGTGGCCGGCGTCGTCATCATGGTCATGAGTGGCGACAAGGATCCGCCGCGCAAGGTGAACGAGCTTCAGGTGACGATGGTGCTTCCGCCGCCGCCGCCTCCGCCACCACCGCCGCCCCCGCCCGAGCAGCAGCCGGAACAGCAGCCCGAGCAAAAGGTGATGGAGCAGACGCCGGTCAAGGATGTCGCCGAGGAGAAGCCGGTCGACATTCCAAAGGACGCGCCGCCCGATGCCGGACCGGATCCGACGCCGGGCCCGCCGGATCTCGGTCTCGGCACCGGGCCGGGCAGCGGCGGCTTTGCACAGGGCAAGGGACGCGGGGGCGGCGGAGGCGGCGGCAACAGCCGCTTCGGCTGGTACGCGAGCATGCTGCAATCGCAGATCGACGCGGGACTCCAGGCGAATGAAAAATCTCGCGACGCCGCGTTCCGCACCGTCGCCAGGGTGTGGCTCGACAATTCCGGCCGGGTCAGTCGCGTGCAGTTGTCGCCTTCGACGGGCGACAATGCGCTCGACGTGGCCATCCGGGACCAGGTGGTCGGCGGCCTGCGCGCACGCGAGCCGCCGCCGAAGGACATGCCGATGCCGATGATCATCCGCCTCACGGGCCAGAACCGGGGGTGAGTGCGGTGAGACGAGTGACTGTGAGTGAGTTGAGAGCAGAAGAGGTGATGTCATGTGGCGTGAAATGAAGACGCGAGAACTGGCAGCAACGGCAGCGGTGCTGCTTGCGTTCGCAGTCCCCGCCGCGGCGCAGGACGACGGGATGCCGCAGGGCAAGCGTCCGACCGTCTCGCGCGACGCGCCGCCTTCATCGAACGCGACGGTCAACCTGATCAATCTGCTCGTGAAGCAGGGAACGCTGAGCGAGGAACAGGCCGCAGTCCTGGTCAAGCAGGCCGACGACGAAGCCTATGTCGCCCGCCAGGCGACGCGCGATGCCGCGGCCAAGGCGGAAGGCGCGGAGAAGAAGGCGACCAGCGCCGCCGATGCGACGTCGCCGCCCGGCACCAAGCGCGTCACCTACGTGCCCGAGATCGTCAAGAAGCAGCTGCGCGAGGAGATCAGGGCCGAGGTGATGGACCGCGCTCACAAGGAGAACTGGGCGTCGCCCGGGAAATACCCCGAATGGGCGCAGCGGATCCGGTTCTACGGCGACATCCGCGCGCGGTACGAGGGAGATTATTTCCCGGCCGGGAGCGGTCCGCTTCAGAACTACAACGCCATCAATACCGGCAACCCGTTCCTCGAGGAGAACACCAACGCGCCGCTCAATCCCTACTTTCCACCGAGCTATAACACCACCCAGGACCGCAACCGCTTCCGCTTCCGCGCTCGATTGGGAGCCGACGTCGACTTGTTCGACGGGTTCAGCGCAGGCTTGAGGATCGCGACCGGCGAGAGCAGTTCACCTGTTTCGACAAATCAAACGTTCGGTGGAAACGGCGGTAACTTCTCGAAGTACGCAGTCTGGCTCGATCGCGCCTTCATCAAGTATCAGCCGATGCAAGACTTCGTCGCTTCCGTCGGCCGCTTCGACAACCCATTCTGGTCGCCAACCGATCTCGTCTGGTACAAGGATATCGGCTTCGACGGCTTTGCAATTCAGGCCAAACAGGAGGTGGCGGAGGGCTTCACGCCGTTCTTCGTTGGTGGCGCGTTTCCGGTGTTCAACACCGATCTGAACGCGGGACTTAATACGATAGACCTTTCCGGTCCTATCAAATCGGCCAGCCGTGACAAATGGCTGTTCGGTGCCCAGGGCGGGCTCGGTGCGACATTCGATCCCGAAACCAACCTGACGCTGGCGGTCGCCTATTATGATTTCACCAACGTTCGCGGACGCCTGTCGAGCCCGTGCATCGTTTATGCCGCGAGCGATGCGTGCGATACCGACTTGCTTCGGCCGCCCTTCGCGCAGAAGGGCAATACCTATATGCAGTTGCGCAATATCCCCGTCATCCTGCCGCTTAACGCCAAGGACACGGGGACGCTGAACTATCAGTATTATGGCCTTGCGAGCGACTTCCGGCCGATCGTTGCGAGCGCTCAGCTCGATTTCGCTCAGTTCAATCCGATCCACGTCATCCTCGATGCGGAATACATCTGGAACACCGCCTTCGATCGCGCAGCAGTCGCCTCCGTCGCCGTGAACAATAAGGGCTCAACGACAGACGGCAGCGCGAGCGTGTACAACGGCGGCAATCAGGGTTGGCTCGCGCGCATGACCGTCGGCAACAAGGAGATCAAGCATCTCTGGGACTGGAACGCGCATGTCGGCTACAAGTACCTCGAGTCCGACGCGATGGTTGACGCGTTCGTCGATTCCGACTTCGGCCTCGGTGGCACCAATCTCAAGGGCTATTTCATCGGCGGTAATGTCGGCCTCGGCGAGAACATCTGGGGCTCGGTGCGCTGGATGAGCGCGAACAACATCGCCGGCCTGCCGTACAAAGTCGACATCGTCCAGCTCGATCTCAACGCGAGGTTCTGATCATGCGGCTGTTGCGTCTGTCGTCAATTGCTGCACTGGCGCTCGTCGTCGCCTCGGCCGCCCATGCCGACCAGGAAAGCGATCGCTTGCGCGAGGCGCTGCGCAGCGCCACCGCGCAGGCGCGTGCCGCCGAGGATCAACGGGCCGCGGTCCAGGCCAAGCTGACCGCGGCCGAGCAGGAGCGCGACCGTCTGCGTAAGCAGATCGAGGGCTATCGCGCCCAGGTCAAGGAGGCCGAGCAGGCCTATCGCCAGGCGGTGAAGGACTTCAACGAGCGGATCGCCGAGCGCGACGATTCCCTGGAGAAATGGAAGGCCGCCTATGGTGAGGCGGCGAGCGTTGCGCGGACCAAGGACGCGGAGCGCTCCAAGTTCGAGGGCGAGGCGACGACGTGGAAGGCGAGCGCCAAGGCCTGCGAGGCCAGGAATGTCCGTCTCGTCAGGATCGCTGACGATACCGTCAAGCAATATGAGAAGATGGATCCGCTGGAGAAGGTGATCCACCACGATCCCGTGATCGGGTTCAAGCGGGTCGAGCATCAGAACGCCGCCCAGGATCTTCGCGACCAGATCATCGAACAGAAGGCCAAGCCATGACCCGGAACGTTTTCAAGCTCCTGCTGCTAGCCGGTACGCTCCACGCTGCGGCGTCATCGTCGGCACTCGCGCAGACGCGCAATCCGCCCCAGCCCGCTGTCCCGCGCGCGACACCTGCTCCGGCAGCTCCCGCGGCGGTCCAGCCGGGCCCCTCGACGCAGGACACGACAGCCGTGAAGGGCGGCGAGATCATCGCTCGGGTTGGGGACAGCGATGTCACGGCGGAAGAAGTGCGCGCGACGATCCAGCTTCTCGATGCGCGCCAGCAGGCCGCGATGGCGCGTGATCCGGCGCTGCTGAGCCAGACCGTGCGCGCGATCCTCGCCAACCGCCTGGTGCTCAAGGAGGCCGCGGCCAAGAAGTGGGACCAGCAGCCGGCCGTCGTGACGCAGCTTGCGCGCGCACGCGACACCTTGATCGTCGAGAGCTACCTGCAATCGGTCACGGCGCTCGGCGACAGCTATCCGAGCGAGGCCGACATCAAGAGCGTCTACGAGGCGAACGCCAGCGCGTTCCTTGTTCCCCGCCGCTTCCGTCTGGCCCAGATCGTGGTCAACCTCGCCAAGGACGCCGACAAGGCGGCTGAGGACACCGCGCGCAAAAAGCTCGATGACATCGTGCGGAAGATCAAGCAGCCCGGCGCGGAGTTCGGTCCGATCGCGAAGGCATCGTCCGACGATGCGGCAACCGCGGGGCGGGAAGGGGAGATCGGCTGGGTCGCCGAGCCCGACATGCGCAGCGAAATCCGTGGGCAGGTCACCGGCCTGCCGAAGTCGGGCATCGCCGATCCGATCCGGCTCGAGGACGGCTGGCACGTCCTGAAGCTGCTCGACACCGAGGCGTCGCATACGCGGCCGCTGGCGGACGTGCGAGACGCTCTCGTGCAGCGGATGAGGGCCGAGCGCATCGAGGCCAACCGCCGCGCCTATGTGGCGGAGCTCTTGAAGCAGACCCCGCCCGTGGTCAACGAGATCGCGCTGTCCAGGCTGATCGAGCCTAAACCCGACGCCAAGCCGGACGCTGCGCCGTCGCGCTAGTCGAGCAATCACCTGAAGCGCGATGACGATTCAGCCTGATCTCATCGCGCTTGAGCACACGGCGGATTGCAAATTCATGTCAGTCGGATGACGAGGCGAATGCACCGTCATCCACGGATGATGCATTGGTTAATCGACAGTAAAAGTATCATAATTATGGTACAATGCCCGTGGTATCCGGATCGCGAACCGACCCCGGGGGCGAATTGTGACCGATCTGACCAATGCGGGTGGGCCGATATCGGCGTTCGAGGGCCGATCGCGGGTCCGTCTGGCGATCCCGTTCAGCTTCATCGAGCCCTTGTTCGCGGCCGTCGACGGCTCGATCATCGTCGCAGCGGGCGCCATCGGCGGCATCGCCTATCAGCGCGCGCTTGGTGGCACCGCCGACGGTTCCTTCTATGCCGGGCTCGGTTTGGTGGCGAGTTTCGCCTATGTCCTGGTCGCGCATTTCCTCGGTCTCTACCGGTTGAACCAGCTGCTGGACGACGAGCTCGACGGCGGACGGGTCCTGGCCGGCTGGTGTCTTGCTGCTCTCGTCCTCGCGGTCGTGCTGTTTCTGTTCAAATCCGGCGGCGACGCATCGCGTGGCTCGGTCGTCTGCCTCTTCGCGATCGGCGGCGCCGGCCTTCTCGTCGCGCGCTGGCTGGGCAAACGACGCCTTCGTTCGGCGCTTGTCGCCGGCACGATCCGCGGGCGGCGTGTGGTGGTGATCGGAACCCAAGGCGAGCTGGCCCAGTTCGGAAGGAGCGACCTGCTCGCCAGATTTGGCCTGCACGAGGTCGAGCGCATCGTTTTGCCGAGGGACGAAGCGCCAAAACTCTCTGCTCCGGGGAGGCACGAAGACGAGCTGATGAAGCGCATACGGGAGGCCGCTGCCGAGGAGATCGTGCTCTCGTTGTCCTGGTCCGGTCCCCGCGACATCGAGGCCTTGCTGGACCGGTTGCGCGTCATTCCGCTTCCGGTGCGCCTGTTACCCGATCGTGCGGTGTCGACCGTGCTGCGCCACCAGACCTCGATGCCTCAACGGCTCTACATGGTGGAGGTGCAGCCGGCGCCGCTGTCGGTTCTCGATCGCCTGACCAAGCGGCTGCTCGACATCATCGTGGCGGCAACGTCCCTGGTCGTGCTGTCTCCTGCACTGATCCTGGTCGCAGTCGCGATCAAGCTGGAGTCGAAGGGGCCGGTGATCTTCCGGCAGCGCCGCCATGGCTTCAACGGCAAGCCGTTCGTGATCTACAAGCTGCGCAGCATGAGTGTCCAGGAGGACGGCGGCACGGTTGTACAGGCGACGAAGCAGGATCCGCGCGTGACCCGGGTCGGACGCCTGATCCGCCAGACCAGCATCGACGAACTGCCGCAACTGCTCAACGTGATCCAGGGCCATATGTCGATCGTCGGGCCGCGCCCGCACGCGCTGGTGCACGACTACGAATACGGCAGCATGATCGCGAACTACGCGTTCCGCCATCACGTCAAGCCGGGAATTACCGGCTGGGCGCAGGTTCAAGGCTATCGCGGGGGCACGTCGCGGCTCGAGCTCATGGAACGGAGAGTTGCACTCGACTTATGGTATATTGATAATTGGAGCCTGATATTGGATATTCATATCATGCTGAAGACGGCGTTCGAATTGATCCGGCCGCGCAACGCATATTGACCAGAGCTTCCCGGCCGCAATCGGCCTCGAAGCGGTGTCGTCGCAAAAGTTAACATTGGTACATTTGGGAATGATCTGTTCGGTGGCGCGACCGGTTGGAGCATGGGACCGCACTTTATGATGTCTTGTCGCATCGGCGGGCGCATGCGCTGACGGGTCTGCCGGCCGATAGCCGGTCTAGGATTTCTCGCCGGCCTATTGAAAACGTTCACGATTCGCGCTTACTAAGTCCGGACTGGCAAGATTCTGGCCGGAGAGGACCACGATGGTTGGCAAGAGGCATGCCTCGGAGGAGATTTCGGCCAAGCTGGCGCAAGCCAACGAACTTGCGGCCAAGGGGAAGACCCAGCGGGAAATATCGAAGGCGCTTGGCGTCAGCATCATGACCTACCACCGCTGGAAGAAGATGCCCGACTCGTCCGAGCCGGTCGGTGGTCGGCGCGGCGAGGCCGATGGCCGGCCGCTCGGTTCGTCGGACGCCAGCAGTGTGGACACAATCAAGCGGTTAGAGCTCGAAAACGCGCAATTGCGACGTCTTGTGACCGACATGCTGCTGGAAAAGCTGAAATACGAAGAGGAACTTCGGGCGCGCCAAGGCACGCGCTTGCGGCGCCCCGACAGCGGCTAGTGCCAGAACCGCCCTACGATCCCCACTCGTCTAGCGCAAGATCTCAGACAGCTGGCGTACCGCGGCTGGATGGCTCGACAGGTACGCCTCGTATGCGCGCCTCACGCCGTCCTCGAGCGAGGTCGTCGCGCGCCAGCCGAGCTTGGCGAGCCGGCTGACGTCGAGCAGCTTGCGCGGCGTTCCGTCGGGACGCGAGGTGTCGAAGCTGATCTCGCCGCCGTAACCGACGATGTCGGCTACGACCCGCGCGAACTCGGCGATGGTGATGTCCTCGCCGGTGCCGATGTTGACCAGCTCCGCGCTCGAATAGGTCTTCATCAGGTGCACGCAGGCATCCGCCATGTCGTCGACATAGAGGAACTCGCGCCGCGGCGTGCCGGTGCCCCACACGATGACGCTCTTTGCGCCTCCGACTTTTGCCTCATGGAAGCGGCGGATCAGGGCGGCGACGACGTGGCTCAATTCGGGGTGATAATTGTCGCCGGGGCCGTACAGATTGGTCGGCATCACGCTGATGAAGTCGCTGCCATACTGGCTGCGATAGGCCTCCGCCATCTTGATGCCGGCGATCTTGGCAATCGCATAGGGCTCGTTGGTCGGCTCAAGCGGGCCTGACAGCACCGAGTCCTCGCGCAGCGGCTGCGGCGCCAGCTTCGGATAGATGCAGGACGAGCCCAGGAACATCAGCTTCTCGGCGCCGTTTTGATGCGCGGCCTGGATCACGTTCGCGGCAATCGCGATGTTGTCGTAGATGAACTCGGCGCGCAGCGTGTCGTTGGCGACGATGCCGCCGACCTTGGCCGCGGCGAGGAAGATCACTTGCGGCCGCGTCCTGGCGAACCAGTCGAACACGGCGGCCTGGTTGCAGAGATCGACCTCGCGCCGGTCGACCGTGACGAGGTTGACGTCCTCCCGCGCGAGCCGGCGCACCAGTGCGGCTCCGACCATGCCGCGATGGCCGGCGACATAGACGCTCTTGCCCTTCAGCTCAAACGGTGCGTTTGCCACTGGCCGCATCCCGTTTTGCCTCCGCCAGGTCGCTCGTCATCATCTCCTCGACGAGCTGGGCAAAGCTCCGCTTCGGCGTCCAGCCGAGCACCTCGCGCGCCTTGCTGGCGTCGCCGACGAGGAGATCGACCTCGGTCGGACGGAAATAGGTCGGATCGATCTTTACCACGGTCTTGCCGCTCGCCTCATCGACGCCGGTCTCCTCGACGCCCTTGCCGCGCCATGCGATGCGGCGGCCGACATGCGCAAAGGACAGCTCGACCATCTCGCGCACCGAGCGCATCTCGCCGGTGGCGAGCACGAAGTCGTCGGGCTTGTCGGCCTGCAAGATCCTGTGCATGCCCTCGACATAGTCCCTGGCATGGCCCCAGTCGCGCTTGGCTTCGAGATTGCCGAGATAGAGCGTCTGTTCCAGCCCGACCTCGATACGCGCGACGCCACGGGTGATCTTGCGGGTCACGAAGGTCTCACCGCGGATCGGGCTCTCATGGTTGAACAGGATGCCGTTCGACGCGAACATGCCGTAGGCTTCGCGGTAGTTCACCGTGATCCAGTAGCCGTAGAGCTTGGCGACGCCGTAGGGCGAGCGCGGATAGAACGGCGTCGTCTCCTTCTGCGGGATCTCCTGCACCAGGCCGTAGAGCTCGGAGGTCGAGGCCTGGTAGAACCGCGTCTCCTTCTCCATGCCGAGGATGCGGATCGCTTCCAGGAGGCGCAGCACGCCGATGGCGTCGGCGTTGGCGGTGTATTCCGGGCTCTCGAAGCTGACGGCGACGTGGCTTTGAGCTGCGAGATTGTAGATTTCGGTCGGCCGGATCTGCTGCACCAGGCGGATCAGATTGGTCGAGTCCGTCATGTCGCCATAGTGCATCAGGAACGGCACGTTGCCGACATGCGGGTCCTGGTAGAGGTGATCGACGCGCGCGGTGTTGAACGAGGACGAGCGCCGCTTGATGCCGTGCACGACATAGCCGAGCGACAGCAAATATTCGGCGAGATAGGCGCCGTCCTGACCGGTCACGCCGGTGATGAGAGCGATCCGCTTGCTCATCCTAGGGCTCGTCCCGCCGCAGCGGGGATCCGGCGCGGCGCCCTCTCAGCATCAATTCAACGGCACCTCTAGCTGCCACTTCTGTAGTATCCATTCTGATAAACACCCGGCTGCTCAAATTTTTCGAGAACCCTCAGATCGGCCTTGTTCAGCACCACGCCAAGCAGGCGATCGTGAAGGTCCGGCTCGGCTAGCAGATGGCGCCGCACCGCCTTGATCCTGGTGCTTCCCCATTCTACCACGAACACGAAGGAGTCGATCACCGGGACGATCGCACGCACGTCGACGACGGGTGCGATCGGCGGAAGGTCGACGATAACATAATCATAGCTTTCGCGCAGTCGATCAAGCAGGGTTCGAAATCCCTGCGAGGCCAGCACTTCGTCGGAATGGACCGGAGCTTCGGTCAGCAGCAGAGGCAGCAGCGCCAGTCCCGTGGCGGCGTCTCGGCCCGTGGCCTGTGCGAGATCGATCTTGCCGCTCAGCACCTCTAGCCATCCGGCTGACGGCCGTGGCGTGAGCGAGCGGGCAAGCGTAGGATTGCGAAGGTCCGCGTCGATCAGGATCACGCGTCGACCGGCATCGGCCAACAGCGACGCAAGGTTCGAGGCAACAGTGGATTTGCCTTCGCCCGCGACGGTCGAGGTGATGCCGATCAGCCTGTTCTCGCGGATGGTGGATTCCAGCCACGCTCTCATCTTGATTGCGCGAAACGCTTCGGTGAAGACTGAGATCGGATCGTCGACTGCGCGTCGCTTCAACGGATCGATGAATGCGTAATGGGGTGTATCAGCCGCCACGTTCTCCACGGTTTGCGGCGGCGGACCCAGTCGACCGGCCTCTGCATCGAATCCGGTCGCGATCGATCGCGGAGGTGATGGTGCACGAGGTGCCTGTCCAGCCGCGAGCGGAATCACCGAAAGACAACGGACGCCCAATTCCTGTTCGGCCTGCGATCCCGTGCGGAAGACGCCGTCGACCGCCTCGCGCCAGGCTGCAATTCCAAAGCTCGCCATCAGCCCCATTGTGAGCGCGATGGCAAGGACGAATGATGCCACCGGCTTGCTCTTCTTCTTCGGCGCGACGGCTGGACTGATCACGCGTGCATCGGTGATCGGAAACGACTGCTGCTGTATCGCCTCCATATAACGCTGCAGGAAAGTGTCGTAGAGCGTGTGATATACCTTGGCCGAGCTTTCGAGCTCGGCCAATCCAAGCCGATCGCGGTTGGTGAGCTGGCCCTCGGATACCAGGCTGGCCAGCGACCGCTCCAAACTTTCTTCGCGCGTCTTGGCGATCTCGTAATCGCTCTTGTAGCTGCCAGCGATCCGTCCGAGCTCCCCGCGGATGTTTCGGCGCGTTTCCTCCATCTGGTCGCGCAGGTTGATCGCGGCCGTATGGTCCGCACCATATCTCGTCGAGATGTTGGCCTCGCGCGCAGACAGGTCGACATACTGATTGCGGAGCCGCGTAATGACCTCGTTTTTCAGGATATCTGCGACGGCGCCTTCGCTGACGTCCATTTTCCGGACTTGCTCGATCCGGTCGAGCCGGGCCTTGGCCTCGCTGGTGGCGCCGCGCGCGGCGGCGAGCTGGCTGTTCAGTTCGAACAGCTGTTGTTCGCCGATGAGCCGGCTCGCGCTGCCGGCCGATACGTTCGGTCCGCCGAGGTCGACAATGTTGTTCTTTTCCTTGAACTCCAGGACCGCGCGATCGGCTGTCGCCGCCTTCGACTTCAGCTCGTTGATCCGGTCCTGCAGCCAGGCGCCCGCGCGGGTGACTGTCTGGTATTTTGCGCCGAGCTGGTCGTCGATATAGGCCTCCGCGATCGCGTTGGTGACCTTGGCCGCGGTCTCGGGGCTACGCGACGTGTATGAGATGTTCAGCGCATAAGTCTTGTCGCCGCGCGTGATGGAGCGGTGAGCCAGAAACTCATCGAGCGCCTTCTGCTCACGTTCTTCCACCGTGTTTGAGGTGACGTCCGGACGCGAGAACAGGCTCCAGCCACCGGCGAATTCCGGATCGTCGGCGAGCTTGAGGCTTCTTACAACGTCGAGTCCCAGCTTGCGCGAGGCGAGAATTTCGACCTGGGAGCCCACCTGAAGCGTGTCGAGCGGAATATCCCCCTGCGGCTGCAATTGGTTCTGCAGGACCCGCAGCGTGCTGCTGTCGATCAAAAGCGTAGCGGTCGCGGTGTATTGCGAGGGAGTGACCAGCAGATAGAGCAGGCCGATGGCTATGGCCACGGCGGGCACGATGAGAATGACCCGATACTGTCGCCGGGCCAGTCCGGACAGTTGGTCGATCAAGGCCGACATCGAGGACGAAGCTTCTTCCCGCCCACCGCTATAGTTGACGCGGGTTCTGTGCAACGGCATGTCCATCGTCGATCACATCCTCGGTGGGCGGGCGGTTGCTCGGAGCAAAAAGGCGCTACCACGACCGCAGCGAAATTCCACCTGACCGGGGCATCTCACCCTGTCTGGTCCCAAGGGCAGCGGGAGAGGCATTGATCGTCGCATAACTCTACCCAGCTAGGAGTATCTCGACTCATGGTCTTGCCATGACCGAGCCCGGCCCGCCGAGTTGTGACGCCAGCCCCCGTAACGTTGATGGCTTTCTCTAGCGAACAAATAATACACATTTGCAACAGTTTGATATGAACTGATGTAGGTGCGTCGTTCGATATGTTATGTGTTATCGCGGCGGGCGACGCCGGATGTCACGCGCCGTCGTTTCGCGTCGGCATGTCATGGAAATGGCGCATCGGCCGGGGCGGGTACCGTTCCGTGATCTCGCAAGGTTCAGTGGCTTGCGGTCCATGCCTCGCGTCTTGCCGGGCTGCGTCTCGACGCGCGGAACGACGCTATCGCACTTCAGGGTGACCTTGTATTCGCGGGCATGGTTGGACGCGCCGCTCAACGTCGGTACGTCCGCGGCGGTGCTATCGCGTTCACCGGTCCTGGCGAACGCCATTTGCGCGCCGTTTACCGTCAAGGTCAGTGAAGCGGAAGGCCACACCCGATCGCCGCTCCCGCCCATGACCAGATAGCCCCGCCGTCCGCATGAACGCTAGCTTGCAGGGATTTAACTTGGTTCCAATTGAGTGCCACTTTAACGTTCCATTCTGCTGACCAGATGCCTCGGAAGAGAGTTGCGCCAACTTGCCGCTTTTTCGCCAGAGACGGCCGGGAACTAGGCGGCAAAAGATGCGGTAACTGCTTGAAACAAAAGGGAATAAGAGAAGTTGCGATGACCGGTGATAGCACGCGCAGCGCTCTGATTGGGTACCGGATCCGTGACGGCATTCGGTAAACTCGTCCGCACCACGGCATTCCGGCTGACGCTGGTCTACCTGTTCCTGTTTGCGATTTTCGCGGCCTCGCTGCTCGGCTATTTCGCCTGGAATACGCGGCGGCTGATCACCGAGGAAATCACGCAGACGGTCAATGCCGAGACCTCGGAGATCAACGAGATCTACGGCCGTCGCGGCCTGCGCGGCCTCGTGCTCGCGATCGAGTACCGGGCGCTGCGGCCGGGCGCCAACCTCTATCTCGTGACCACGCCGACCGGGCAGGCGATCGCCGGCAATGTCGGCTCGCTGGCGCCGGGCGTAATGGCGACGCGCGGCTGGTCGGAGACGGCCTACAAGCGGATCGAGGACGCCGACGAGCGCGACCATCGCGCGCTGGTGCGCGTCACCGAGCTCGAAAACGGTTTCCGCCTCCTGATCGGCCGCGACCTCGACGAGCGGCGGCGCCTGTTCGGGATCGTCGCCAAGGCCGCGCAATGGTCGATCCTGATCGTGGTCGTGCTGGGCCTCGGCGGCGGCATCTTCGTCGCGCGCCGCGTGCTCACGCGCATCGATGCGATGACCGGCACCGCGCAGCGCATCATGACCGGCGATCTCAGCGGGCGCCTGCCGGTGGGGCGCAGCGGCGACGAGCTCGATCGTCTTGCGGAAAACCTCAATGCGATGCTGGAGCGGATCGAGGCGCTGATGGCGGGGCTGAAGGAAGTCTCCGACAACATCGCCCACGACCTCAAGACGCCACTGACGCGTCTGCGCAACCGCGCCGAGGAGGCGCTGGCGAAATCGGGCAGCGAGACCGATTACCGAGCGGCGCTGGAGCGGACCATCGAGGAATCCGACGGCTTGATCCGCACCTTCAATGCGCTCTTGATGATCGCGCGCGCCGAGTCCGGCCAGGCGCGCGGCAACATGGATGATTTCGACGCCGCCGAAGTCGCGGGCGGCATCCACGAGCTCTACGAGCCGCTGGCCGAGGACGATGGCATGACCTTGAAGGTCAAGGCCGAGCCGACGCCGGTTCACGCCAACCGCGAATTGATCAGCCAGGCGCTCGCCAACCTGGTCGAGAACGCGATCAAGTACGGCAAGCCGGTCGCGCAGACCGGTGGAACCGTGGTCAGCATGGACTCCAGGCAGATCATCATCGAGGCGAAGCGCGAGGGCGACCAGGTGCTGCTCAGCGTCACCGATCGCGGCCCTGGTATCCCCGAAGCCGACCGCAAGCATGTCGTCGAGCGATTCGTGCGGCTTGAAGCCAGCCGCACGCTGCCGGGCTCCGGCCTCGGTCTCAGCCTTGCCGCCGCGGTTGCGACGTTGCATGGCGGAGAATTGCGGCTGGGTGATGCCCAGCCCGGCCTCGTCGCCACGCTGGTGCTCCCGGCGCGCGCCGGCGACAGGGTTGCTCCGCCAATGCAGGATGTGCCACAGAAGGTGGCATGAACCACTCCGCGCCGGGAAACGCGGACAAGACTGGTGAGAGCCTCGCCGCGCGCTTTGCGGAGGCTCCCCATATTGCCGCTTCCACCACCGACGAACGACGTCTTGAAAGCTGGCTGGCCGAGCTCGAGCCGGCGCAATCGGCCCGTCTTGGCGTGTCGCTGGCTCATCCCTTCGCGCGGGATATTCTGGCCGGCATCGCAGAATTCTCGCTCTATTTGTTCGATCTGGTGCGCACTGACCCGCTGCGGCTGATCCGGTTGCTGGAATGCGATCCGGATGCGCATCTCGCCCTGCTGATCGCGGAGGCGAGGGACGCGGTGCTCGCGGCAGGCGACGAAGCCGAGGTGATGCGGCTGCTTCGCAGGATGAAGGCCGAAGCGGCGCTTCTCACTGCGCTGTGCGATATCGGTGGCGTCTGGCCGGTGATGCGGGTGACGGCGGCGCTGACCGATGTCGCGGTATCCTCGGTGCAGGCGGCGCTCCAGTACCAGCTGCGGCAGGAAGCCGCACGTGGAAAGATCCTGCCGCCCAATCCCGAAGCTCCGGAAGAGGGCTGCGGCCTGATCGTGCTCGCGATGGGCAAGATGGGGGCGGGCGAGCTGAACTATTCCAGCGACATCGACCTCATCGTGTTCTTCGATCCCGATGCCACGACGCTCGCGCCCGACATCGAGCCGCAGCCGTTCTTCGTGCGGGTGACGCAGGGCGTGGCGCGCATTCTCCAGCAGCGTACCTATGACGGCTACGTCTTCCGCGTCGACCTGCGCCTGCGTCCCGATCCGTCCTCGACGCAAGTGGCGATTTCGCGAGACGCCGCGCTGAACTATTACGAGCGGGAAGGGCGCACCTGGGAGCGTGCTGCGATGATCAAGGCGCGTGCCTGCGCCGGCGATGCCAAAGCGGGCGAGGCGCTGCTCGCCGAAATCGCGCCCTTCGTCTGGCGCAAGCATCTCGACTTCGCCGCGCTTGCCGACGTCCACGACATGAAGCGGCAGATGCAGACCTATCGCGGCCAGAGCGAGATCGCGGTCGAGGGGCACAACGTCAAGGTCGGCCGCGGCGGCATTCGCGAGATCGAATTTTTCGCGCAAACGCAGCAGCTGATCGCCGGCGGTCGCCATCCGGAGTTGCGGGTGCGGCCGACGCTCGCCGCGCTCGATATTCTCGCCACCAGCAACTGGATCACCTTTGCCGCGCGTGACGAGCTGACCATTGCGTATGAATTCCTGCGCCGTGTCGAGCACCGCCTCCAGATGATCGCCGACGAGCAGACCCATGCGTTGCCCGACGACAAGGAGGCGGTCGAGCGCTTTGCGCGCTTCTTCGGCTATCCGGATCGCGAAGCCTTTGCGCGCGACCTGTTGCGGCAGCTCCAGATCGTGCAAGGACACTACGAAAAACTGTTCGAGGGCGATGACCCGACCGGCACAGCAAAGCTGCCGGCGCTCGACTACAGTGCAGGTCCTGACGATCCGCGCCTGCTGCAATATTTGACGACGCTCGGCTTCAAGAAGCCGGCCGCGCTCGCGCAGACCATACGTGACTGGATCACCGGCGACTACCGCGTGTTCCGCAACGACCAGACGCGAAGCGCTTTCGTCGAGTTCGTGCCGGCCCTGATCGACGGCCTCGCGCGGGCCGAGGAGCCGGATCGCGCCGTCGTGGCGTTCGATCAGTTCCTCCAGGCACTCCAGCTTGGCGGGCGGCTGATCACGCTGCTCGGCCAGAACCGCGATCTCGTCGCGCTCGTGGCGCTGGTGCTCGGCGCGGCGCCGCGGCTCGGCGAGATGCTGGCGCGGAAGCCGCAGCTCATGGATGGCCTGATCGATCCCAGATTCTTCGGCGCGATGCCGGACAAGCAGGAATTGTCGGCGCGATTGGCCGCGACGGTGCGCGACGCCGACTCCTATGAGGAGTTTCTCGACCGTCTCCGCCTGTTCGGGCAGGAGAGCCTGTTCCTGATCGGCACGCGCATTCTCTCCGGTACGGTCTCGGCGCAGCAGGCCAGCACGGCTTTCGCCGATGTCGCCGAAGGCATCGTCCACACCGTGCACGATCTTGTCGCCGAACGCTTCGCCGCCCAACACGGACGTATCAAGGATCAGGAGACCGCGATCATCGCGATGGGCCGGCTCGGCAGCCGCGAGATGACGGCATCGTCCGATCTCGACCTGATCCTGCTGTACGATTTCGACGGCGACAATCCGGACTCCGACGGGGCCAAATCGCTTCAGGGCGCCCACTACTTCGCGCGCTTCACCCAGCGCCTGATCAGTGCCTTCACCACACGCACCAATTACGGTGTGCTGTACGAGATCGACATGCGGCTGCGCCCGTCGGGACGCGCCGGTCCGGTGGCGTCGAGCCTCGTCTCATTCGCGGACTACCAGGCCAACGAGGCCTGGACCTGGGAGCACATGGCCCTGACCCGCGCCCGCGTGGTATCGGCCTCGGATGAATTCCGTGAGCGGATCGAGCGTATCATCCGCGATGTCCTGACCCGCCGCCGCGATCGGGCGACCATCGCCAACGACGTCGCCGACATGCGGCGCGCCATCGCGCAGGAGAAGGGCGAAAGCGACCATTGGGATCTCAAATACGCCGCAGGCGGCATGGTCGATATCGACTTCATCGCGCAATATCTCCAGCTCGTGCACGCCCATGACAAGCCTGAAATTCTCGACGTCAGCACCCTTCAGGTTCTGGACAACGCCGCCAAGCTCAACGTGCTCCCGCAATCGGAGGCGGAGATCCTTCGCGCGGCGGCGCGGCTCTATCACGACCTGACGCAGATCCTGCGTCTCTGCGTCAGCGACGGCTTCAAGCCCGAGACCGCCGGCACCGACCTTCAGCGCGTGATGGCGCGCGCCGGCGATGCGCCCGACTTCTCGTCGCTGGAGGCGCGCGTGAAGGAAACGCAGAGCGAGGTGAGGCGCGTATTTACGGCGCTGCTGGAAGGGACGTCGTCTGCTTCAGCGAGGTGAGAGCCTCGCGCACGTTCGGCTCCAGGCCGGCGCCGCCCGCGTCGAGATGGGCGAAGATCGCGCGCTTCATCCGGGGATCCCAGAACTTCTTGATGTGGTCGGCGATCCCCGGCACGGCCTTGTCGTGGCCCTGGCTCTTGAAGAAGGTACCGATCTGGTTGGCCATGTAGACGAGGCGGTCAGGCGACGACATCGATAATCTCCTGAGCACGATGAGCCGTAACGCGACTCTGGTGCGTGAATACTTCAAACCCATCGCTGCGGGCAATCGCGATCAACGTGATGCCGGCGGCCTCCGCGGTGCGAACCGCGAGCGCGGTGGGCGCCGAGACGGCGACCAGCACCGGGGCGCCGATTGCGGCCGTCTTCTGCACCATCTCGACCGAGACACGGCTCGTCAGCAGCACCATGCCCACGCTAGCGTCCGTCCGGCTGCGCGCCAGCGAACCTGCGAGCTTGTCTAGCGCGTTATGGCGGCCGACGTCCTCGCGCAGGGCCACAATGCCATTCGATGGCGACCAGAAGGCTGCAGCGTGGACCGCGCGCGTCTGCATGTTGATCGATTGCAGGGGCGCGATCGCCTGCATCGCCGTCATGATCTGTTGCGGCGTGAAGCTGGACCCTGGTGGGACGACGGCCGCGGGCCGCACGGCCTCGGCGATTGAATCGATGCCGCAAATGCCGCAGCCGGTCGGGCCGGCAATGTGCCGCCGCCGCTCGCTGATGCGCGCGGCATCTTCCGACGCCAGCCACATGCGCAGCTCGATGCCGTCGTCGAGGCGGACCACTTCGAGCGACTTGATGTCGTCGACCGACCTGATGATGCCTTCGTCCAGGCTGAAGCCGACCGCAAAATCCTCGAGGTTCTGTGGAGTCCCCATCATGACGGCATAGCTGCCGCCGTTATAGGTCAGCGCCAGCGGCGTCTCCTCCGGGATCAGGCGCGCGCCTTCGGACGCGACTCCGTCGCGCCAGATCTCGCGGTCGATGGCCTGGACCGGCACGTGCATGCCGTTACTCCGCTGCCTCGGCCGGCGCGATGCGGCGGGAGTGCTGCGCCTGCGCGTCATAGGCCTTCTGCCAGTCGGACGGGCCGTTCGACGGCGAGATCTGCACCGCGGTGACCTTGTATTCGGGGCAGTTGGTGGCCCAATCCGAATAGTCGGTGGTGATGACGTTGGCCTGCGTGTCCGGGTGATGGAAGGTGGTGTAGACGACGCCCGGTGAGACGCGGTCGGTGATCTCCGCGCGCAGCGTGGTTTCGCCCGCACGGCTCGCGAGCCGCACCCAGTCGCCGTCACGCACACCGCGCTGCTCGGCGTCGTGCGGATGAATCTCGAGCCGGTCCTCGGCATGCCAGACCACGTTCTCGGTGCGCCTTGTCTGCGCGCCGACATTGTACTGGCTGAGGATGCGGCCCGTGGTGAGCAGCAGCGGGAAGCGGGGGCCGGTACGCTCGTCGGTCGCGACATATTCGGTGACGATGAACTTGCCCTTGCCGCGGACGAAGCCGCCGATATGCATCACCGGGGTGCCCTCCGGCGCTTTCTCGTTGCAGGGCCACTGCACCGAGCCGAGTTCGTCGAGCTTGGCGTAGGAGACGCCGGTAAACGTCGGCGTCAGTGCCGCGATCTCGTCCATGATCTCGGACGGATGGCTGTAGTTCATCTCGAAACCCATGGCCTTGGCGAGGGCGATGGTGACCTCCCAGTCGGCCATGCCGTTCTTCGGCGTCATCACCTTGCGGACGCGCTGGATGCGGCGCTCGGCGTTGGTGAAGGTGCCGTCCTTCTCGAGGAAGCTCGAGCCGGGCAGGAAGACATGGGCGTAGTTTGCGGTCTCGTTCAGGAAGAGGTCGTGAACGATGACGCATTCCATCGACGACAGCGCCGCCACGACGTGCTTGGTGTTGGGATCGGACTGGAGGATGTCCTCGCCCTGCACGTAGATGCCCATGAACGTGCCTTCGATCGCGGCGTCGAACATATTGGGAATGCGCAGGCCCGGCTCCGGGTTGAGCTTGACGTTCCACAGCGCTTCGAACTGGTCGCGCACGGCGTCGCCCGAGATGTGGCGATAGCCGGGCAGCTCGTGCGGGAACGAGCCCATGTCGCAGGAACCCTGCACGTTGTTCTGGCCGCGCAGCGGGTTCACGCCGACGCCGGGGCGGCCGATATTGCCGGTCGCCATCGCGAGGTTGGCGATCGCGATCACGGTGGTCGAACCCTGGCTGTGCTCGGTGACGCCGAGGCCGTAATAGATCGCGCCATTGCCGCCGGTGGCGTAGATGCGCGCGGCTTCACGCAACACCTGCGGATCGACGCCGGTGAGGATCGCGGTGGCTTCCGGGCTGTGTTTCGGCTGGGCGACGAAGGCGGCCCATTCCTCGAACTCGGCCCAGTCGCAGCGCTCGCGCACGAAGGCTTCGTTGGCGAGGCCCTCGGTGACGATGACATGCGCCAGCGCCGTCACGACGGCAACGTTGGTGCCGGGCATCAGCGGCAGGTGCAACGCCTTTACGTGCGGCGATTCCACCATTTCGGTGCGGCGCGGATCGATCACGATCAGCTTTGCGCCCTGGCGCAGCCGCTTCTTCAGGCGCGAAGCGAACACCGGGTGAGCGGAGGCGGGATTTGCACCAATGATGACCGCGACGTCGGTATCTTCCACCGAGTCGAAGTCCTGCGTGCCGGCCGACGTGCCGAAGGTCTGCGACAGACCATAACCGGTCGGCGAATGGCAGACGCGGGCGCAGGTGTCGACATTGTTGTTGCCGAAGCCGCCGCGGATCAGCTTCTGCACCAGATAGGTTTCTTCGTTGGTGCAACGGGACGAGGTGATGCCGCCGATGGCGTCACGGCCGTATTTCTTCTGGATGCCGCGCATCTTGGCAGCGGCAAACGAGAACGCCTCATCCCAGGACACTTCGCGCCAGGGATCCTCGATCCGCTCGCGGATCATCGGGTTGAGGATGCGCTCCTTGTGGTTGGTGTAGCCCCAGGCGAAGCGGCCCTTGACGCAGGAATGGCCGCGATTGGCCTTGCCGTCCTTGTACGGCACCATGCGCACGACTTCCTCGCCGCGCATCTCGGCCTTGAAGGCGCAGCCGACGCCGCAATAGGCGCAGGTGGTGACGACGGAGTGCTCGGGCTGGCCGATCTCGATCACCGACTTTTCCGTCAGCGTCGCGGTCGGGCAAGCCTGCACGCAGGCGCCGCAGGAGACGCATTCGGAGCCGAGGAAGCTCTCGCTCATGCCGGGCGAAACGCGGCTGTCGAAGCCGCGGCCCGAGATGGTCAGTGCGAAGGTGCCTTGCACTTCCTCGCAGGCGCGGACGCAGCGCGAGCAGACGATGCACTTGGAGGGATCGTAGGTGAAGTAAGGATTGGACTCGTCCTTCGGCATCCAGGCGGCGTTGATCTCGCCATGGGATTTTGCGAAGACGTGGTTCTCGCCCTCATAGCCGTAGCGCACGTCGCGGAGGCCCACGGCGCCGGCCATGTCCTGCAATTCGCAATCGCCATTGGCGCCGCAGGTGAGGCAGTCAAGCGGATGGTCGGAGATGTAGAGCTCCATCACGCCCTTGCGCAGCTTCTTCAGCCGTTCGCTCTGGGTGTGCACGACGAGGCCGTTCATGGCAGGCGTCGTGCAGGAGGCCGGCGTGCCGGCGCGGCCCTCGATCTCGACGACGCAGAGACGGCAGGAGCCGAACGCGTCGACCATGTCGGTCGCGCAGAGTTTTGGGATCTGGTGGCCTGCATCCATCGCGGCCCGCATGATCGAGGTGCCCTCGGGCACCGTGACCTGGTTGCCGTCGATGGTCAGCGTCACCATCGTCGTCGATTTGGAGCGCGGTGTGCCGTAGTCGATTTCTTCGATCAGAGACATCGTCGTTCTCCTATTCCGCGGCCTGAAGCGTGGTCGGGGCCGGGATGAAATCTTCCCGGAAATGCTTCAACGCGCTGAGCACGGGGTAGGGCGTGAAGCCCCCGAGTGCGCAGAGCGAGCCGAATTTCATGGTGTTGCAGAGGTCTTCGACGAGCGCGAGATTTTCGCTCACGCGCTCGCCGCGGATGATCTTTTCGACGGTCTCGACGCCACGGGTCGAGCCGATCCGGCAGGGCGTGCACTTGCCGCAGGATTCGATGGCGCAGAATTCCATGGCGAAGCGCGCCTGCCTGCGCATGTCGACGCTGTCGTCGAACACGACGATGCCGCCATGGCCGATCAGGCCGTCGCGTGCGGCGAAGGCTTCGTAGTCGAACGGGGTGTCGAACAGCGCGCGCGGGAAGTAGGCGCCGAGAGGGCCGCCGACCTGCACCGCGCGAACCGGACGGCCCGTGAACGTGCCGCCGCCGATGTCGTCGACGAGCTCGCCGAGCGTCACGCCGAACGCCGTCTCGAACAGCCCGCCATGGCGGATGTTGCCGGCGAGCTGGATCGGCATCGTGCCGCGCGAGCGGCCCATGCCGAAATCAGCGTAGGCCTTGGCACCTTCGGCGAGGATGAAGGGGATGGCGGCGAATGACAGCACGTTGTTGATGACGGTCGGCTCGCCGAACAGGCCGTGATGCGCGGGCAGCGGCGGCTTGGCGCGGACCAGGCCACGGCGGCCTTCGAGGCTTTCCAGCAGCGAGGTCTCTTCGCCGCAAACGTAAGCGCCGGCGCCGACCCGCACTTCGAGATCGAAGCTGTAGGTGGAGCCGCCGATCTTGTCGCCGAGATAGCCGCCGCGCTTTGCTGCCTTGATGGCCGCGTTCATCGCTTCGACTGCGTGCGGGTATTCGCTGCGGATGTAGATGTAGCCCTTGGTCGCGCCGACGGTGATGCCGGCGGTCGTCATGCCCTCGATCACCAGGAAGGGGTCGCCTTCCATGATCATGCGGTCGGCGAAGGTGCCGCTGTCTCCTTCGTCGGCGTTGCAGACGATGAATTTGCGGTCGGCCTTCGCTTGCGCGACGGTCTTCCACTTGATGCCGGTGGGGAAGCCCGCACCGCCGCGGCCACGCAGGCCGGATGCGGTGACCTCGGCGAGGATCGCATCCGAGCCGAGCGACAGCGCGCGCTCGAGGCCCTTGTAGCCGCCATGGGCGCGGTAGTCGTCAAGCGAGCGCGGATCGATCACGCCGCAGCGGGCGAAGGTGAGACGGGTCTGGCGCTTCAGCCAGGGGATCTCGTCGGTTGCGCCCAGCCGCAGCAGATGCGGCGTGTTGCTGGCGAGGGCGTCGAGCAGGGAGGGCACATCGGCCTCGGTGACCGGGCCGAACGCGATCCGGCCCTGCGGCGTCGCAACCTCGACCAGCGGCTCCAGCCAGTACATGCCGCGCGAGCCGGTCCTGACGATCTCGACTGCAACGCCGCGCTTGGCCGCATCCTGCTCCAGCGCCAGCGCAACCTCGTCGGCGCCAACCGCAATCGCACCCGCATCGCGTGAGACGAATAGACGCATGCTCATCGCTGTGCCTCCGCGACCAGTGCATCGAGGCGCTTCTCATCGAGCCGGCCAATGAGGCGGCCGTCGAGCATGGCGGACGGTGCGGTCGCGCACAGCCCGAGGCAGTAGTTCGGCTCCAGCGTGACGCGATCATCGGCGGTCGTGTTGCCGAGGGGCACGCCAAGCTTCGCCTCGGCGCGCGCAGCGAGAGCATCGCCGCCCGCAGCCTGACACGCTTCCGCGCGACAAAGCTTCAGGACATGACGTCCGGCCGGCTTGTGCCGGAAATCATGGTAGAAGGTGAACACGCCATGCACCTCGGCGCGCGACAGATTCAGCGCCTGCGCCACCATGGGGATCGCCGCCTCCGGCACATAGCCGAACGCCTTCTGAAGGGCGTGCAGGATGACCAGCGTCGCGCCCTCTTGCTTCGCATGTTCGGCGATGATCTCTGCGCCGCGCGTCTCGTCCCAAGGCTCGTAAACCGCTGTCATTCTTTGTTCTCAGATTGAGCGTCCCTTGATCGCAAACTATTTGGAATCGTTCGAAGATCAATAAAGCTGTCTCATGCTGCGATTGCGAATTCTGATCGATCTGGAAGCGCAATCGGGCGATACGGAAATGCAATTAATCGCGTTCCGCTTGCCGGTTTTTCCGTGTTGGTAATGACCTGCCGTGCTAGCTTGCATGCCACGATGGCATCCGAGGGGACGACCGGTTGATCGACAAGCTTGAACTGCTGCTGGCGCTGGCGAAGGAGCGGCATTTCGGACGCGCTGCAGAAGTCTGCGGCGTGACGCAACCGACGATGTCGACCGGGCTCAAGCAGCTCGAGGAGATCCTCGGCGTGATGCTGGTCCAGCGCGGCTCCCGCTTCCAGGGTTTTACCCCCGAGGGCGAGCGCGCGCTGGATTGGGCGCGGCGGATCGTGGGCGATGCCCGCGCCATGCGTGACGAGATCAACGGGCTGAAGCATCAGCTCTCCGGCGAAATCCGCATCGCGGCGATCCCGACCGTGCTCGGCATGGTCGCCCAGCTGACGACGCCGTTCCGCGCCAAGCATCCCGAGGTGCGATTTCGCATCCAGTCCACCACCTCATCCGAGGTGCTGGGGCTGCTCGAAAATCTCGAGGTCGATGCGGGGCTGACCTATATCGAGAACGAGCCGATCGGCAAGGTGCGCACCATTCCGCTCTACAACGAGAGCTATCGCCTGCTGACCGCGCCGGATGGAATGTTCGGCGATCGCGAGACGGTGACGTGGAAGGAGGTCGGGCAGGTGCCGCTGTGCCTGCTGACGCCCGACATGCAGAACCGCCGCATCATCGACCGCGCGCTCCGCTCGGTCGGCGCGGAGGCGACGCCAACCCTGACCTCGAACTCGCTGCTCGTGCTGTTCACGCATGTGAAGACGGGGCGCTGGGCGAGCGTGATGCCGGCCAAGCTTGCCGAGACGCTCGGCCTGTCCGATACGGTGCGTTCGATCCCGATCACCGATCCTGATGTCAATTACAGCATCGGCATGGTGATCCCGCAGCGCGATCCGATGACGCCGCTGATCGCGGCGCTGGTCAACGTCGCGCGCGAAGTGGCGCCGTCGCTGCAATTGTAGGGTCTACAGCGTTTTCGAGCGAAGTGGATACCGGTTCGGCAGGGCCCGAGCAAGCGCCTCGTCCTTCGAGACGACCGCTTCGCGGTCTCCTCAGGATGAGGCTCCGTTGTATCGGTGTTCGCTGAAACTGCTGCTGCGCACTCTGCCCTCATCCTGAGGGCCCGCCGGAGGCGGGCGTCTCGAAGGATGGCCGCAGGCGAGCTTCCCGCCATGCTCTAGGCCGCAGCCGACATCCCGGACGCCGCCTTGATCGCATCGCGCGGCAGGGTCACGCGGACGACGGTGCCCACCTCGATCTTCGAGCGCAGCCGCATCGAGCCGCCGTGGAGCTGCGCCAGCGAGCGCGCGATCGCAAGTCCAAGTCCGGAGCCGTGGTAGGTCTTGGTGAGCTGGCTCTCGACCTGCTCGAACGGGCGGCCGAGCCGTGCCAGCGAATGCGGCGCGATCCCGATGCCGGTGTCGGCGATCAACAGCACGATCTTGTCGTCGAGCTGCCGGCTGCGCACCACGATGCGTCCGCCGTCGGGCGTGAATTTCACCGCATTGGAGAGCAGGTTGACGATGATCTGCTTGGTCGCGCGGCGGTCGGCAACGACCGAGATCGATTTCTCGATCCCGGCGTCGAGCGTCAGATGCTTGTCCTGCGCGCGGCCGGAGACGACGCGGAGGGACTCCGCGAGCGTCTGTCCGAGGTCGAGCTCTTCCATGTCGAGCTTCATGCGGCCGGCTTCGATCTTGGACATGTCGAGGATGTCGTTGATGACTTCGAGCAGGTAATGGCCGCTGGTCAGGATGTCCTGGCAGTATTCCTGGTACTTCTCCGAGCCGAGCTCGCCGAACATGCCCGAGCCCATGATCTCGGAGAAGCCGATGATGGCGTTGAGCGGCGTGCGCAGCTCGTGGCTCATATTGGCGAGGAATTTCGACTTGGTCTGGTTGGCTTCCTCGGCGCGGGTCTTCTCGCGCTGATACTTCTCGGCGAGGTCGGCGAGCTCGTTGGTCTGGCGCTCCAGCGCCGCCTGGGAGCGCTTCAGGTCGATGACGGTGGCGCGCAGGCGCAGATCGTTGTCGACCAGCTTCTGCTCGTGCTCCTTGATGCGGGTGATGTCGGTGCCGACCGAGACGTAGCCGCCGTCCTTGGTGCGGCGCTCGCTGATGTGCAGCCAGCTGCCGTCGTCGAGCTGCGCCTCGAAGGTGCGTGCGCCCGGACCCTGGCTGGCCGTCTCGTTGTGGCGGGTGCGCACCTCCGGCATGCGGCCGACTTCGAGCACGGTCTCGTAGGAGGTGCCGGGGATGACGGCGCTGTCGGGCAGCTTGTGCAGGCGCTGGAAGTGCGAGTTGCAGAGCACGAGGCGGTCGCTCGCGTCCCACAGCACGAAGGCCTCCGGAATGGTCTCGATGGCGTCGCGCAGGCGGAGGTCGGCTTCGACGGTGCGTTCGGCGAGGCTCTTCTGCTCGGTGATGTCGACGGCGATCCCGATCAGGTGCACGCTGGAATCGGTCGCCCCGTGCGTCTTCTCGCAGCGGACGCGGAGCCAGATCCAGTGACCGTCGACGTGCTGCATGCGGAAGGTCTGGTCGATATGGTCGATCTTCCCGGAGATGAGCTGGTCGGCGATCTCGAACAGGTCGATGTCGTCGGACTTCACCAGCGCGTTGACCTCGCCGAAGGTGAGGAGCTCGTTACGACCGTCGAGGCCGAGCATCGAAAACATCGACTGCGACCAGAAGATCCGGCCGCGCGACAGATCCCAGTCCCACAGGCCGCAGCGGCCGCGGTTGAGCGCGGTGTCGATGCGGCCGCGCACGGCGTCGTTGATGAGGTCGCCCTCGCGGGCGCGGGTCGACTGCCAGTGGAAGGCGAAGCCGAGGATCAGGACCACGAAGCCGGTGGTCGCCGACAGCGTCACCGAGAGCGCGGCGTCCGAGCCCCAGATCGGCTCGTTGCGCTCCTGGATCACGGTGACGAGGCCCGGCAGCGACTTGATCTGCCGCGAGGTCACCATCGCGGCGTTGCCGTTCGGCAGCGTCATGTCGGAGACGTTGTTGTCGCGCGGCGGCGCCGCGACCAGTTGCGCCGTGGTGATCGCATCGAGCAGGCGGTCGTTGCCTGAGGGGTCGCGGTCGATCGGAATGCGGGCGAGGATGCGGCGGTCGACGCCGGCCGAGGTGACGACGACGTGGCGGCCGGAGGCCGTGCCCCAGGACGGGATCAGATCGGGCAGCAGCGTCGGCAGGTTCTCGATGTTCTTGAGCCGCTCCTGCCGCGACGAGGTCAGGCGATCGATCCGCTCTGCGAGCAGGTCGGCCAGCGCCGAGATGTCGTGGCGGAGCACCTGCCGCTTCTGGCGCGTCTGATCGACGACCTGCACGAACGCGCCGAGACAGATCGTGACCAGGAACGCGATGATCAGCGTCGGCACGGCGCGGCGCAGCGCCGGCTCCGCGATCAGGAGCCGATGATAGGCAGGTTTCGCGATCGATTGCGCCAATCCCTTGATCGAATCGGATTGGACGCGCACGTTCGCGGCGTCTGCACGCGACATGCCTTCTGCCCCCTGGAAAACCTGCTTGCAACTTAAGTTCGGAAGCAGCCCCACATCGCTTCCGAATCATGACCGATTTGAATCCAGTTTTCGCAGGCTGTCGAGAGTCAACGAATCGTTAACGCGAATTTATTCTTATCCAACGCGCACTTTGCGTCCGCAAACTTACGTGCGTGGCGAGTCCGAAACGAGAACATGTGACTCCCCGCACATTTCGCGTCACGCCCGCGGCGGCTCGGCGTGACTGATCACGCGCTTCACGCTCGGGAACGCGCGGCGGAGCGCGCGCTCGATCGCGTCGACATGCTCGTGCACCTTGATCACGCTCATCGAGGGCGTGGCACGGCAGTGGAAATTGACGATCTCGCCGGCGTCGGTGTTGCGGACACGCACATTGTGGATGTCGTAGATCTCGCCGCCGGCGGCATATTCCGTCAGGGCGGAGGCGATGGCCCGCACCCGTTCCGGCACGGCATCGACCCCGAACGGCAGTTCCGGTTCCAATGGTTCGATATGGACGTCCACCTCGACGTCGGCGCCGAACTCCTCCTGGATGCTGCGCTCCAGCGTGTTGGCGATGTCATGGGCGGCGTCGAGCTGCATCCCGGCGTCGACCTCGAGGTCGATGCCGACGATGAGCTTGGCGCCGAGGTCGTGCACCGTGACGTGGTGGATGGCGAGGCCGGAATTGTGTGCGATGACCATGATCCGGTCGCGCACGGTCTCGTTGTCGCGCGCGACGGGGACGGCGGTGAAGGTAAGGTCGGCGTCGCCGAATGCCTTGTCGACCGCCGCCTGCGCCTTGCGCTTGATCTCCTCGACGCGGTCGATCGGATAGGTTCGCGGCACCTTCGCGATGGTGTCGATGAACATGGTCGCGCCCACCATGCGCAGCCGCAACCGCTCGACGTCGATCACGCCGGGCACGCCAAGGATCGCGGCCGTGGCCTTCTCCTGCGCGCCCTCGGGGGCGCGATCGACCAGCGTCTGCACGGTCGAGCCGGCCATGCGCAGGCCGAGCAGGGCGATCATCACGGCGACGGCGGCAGCGGCCGCGGCGTCGCCCCACCAGAAGCCGAGGGCGGCCAGGATCAGGCCGATGATCACGGCGAACGAGCCGAGTACGTCGGAGGCGAAATGCAGCGCGTCCGCCGCGAGCGCCTGGCTGCGCGTTTCCCGTGCGGCGCGGTGCAGGGCGCGGGCACGCCACAAGTTCACGACGATGTCGATCACCAGCACCACGAACGGTACGGCCGAGATGGTCGGCGGCGGAGTTCCCTCGCGCAGGCGGCTGTAGGATTCGACCAGGATGCCCCCGGCCAGCACGTAGAGCAGGGCGGTGACACCGAGCGCGGAGATGCTCTCCAGCTTGCCGTGGCCGTAATGGTGCTCTTCGTCGGCCGGCTTGTCGGACACCCGCACCACCGCCCAGGTGATGATGGTCGCGACCAGGTCGATCGAGGAATGCAGGGCCTCCGAAATCAGCGCCAGCGAGCCGATCGCGATCCCGACCGCAAACTTGGCCGCTGCCATGCCGCCGCTGGCGAAGATCGAGATTGCGGCGACCGAGGTCTTGTTGTGCTGTGCGCTCATGGCCGGGGATTTAGCAGCCTAGGGCTGAACATCAAGCGACGATCCACAGCTGTAGTCGCGAGTGAGTTGCAGGAGCGAAACTATTGCGAATGCTTCCGAATTGAATGCTCGCTTATGCCACTGGCTCAGTCTCGTAGGGTGGGCAAAGGCGCGTAGCGCCGTGCCCACCAACAAGTGTCTCCTGATCAACCGCTGTGGTGGGCACGCTTCGCTTTGCCCACCCTACGAGACCGCGCGCTCGTCGCCCGGCCAGGCATCACAGCGTCACGACGATCTTCCCCAGATGCTTGTTCGCCTCCATGTGCTCGAACGCCTTGTCGATGTCGGCGAAGGCATAGACCTTGTCGATCGGCAGCTGCAGCTTGCGTGACTCGACCGCGCCCCAGATGTCCTTGCGGACCTCGTCGAAGATCTCGCGGACCTCCTCGATGGTGCGGGTGCGGAAGGTGACGCCGACATAGTCGATCCGGCGTGCGGCATGCAGGTCGAAGTTGAAATCGGCATGGGTGCCGCCGAGCCGGCCGACATTGACGATGCGGCCCTTGACCTTGGTGGCGGCGAGGTTCTGGCTCGCGACCTTGCCCGAGACCTGGTCGACGATGAGGTCGACGCCTTCGCCGTTCGTCGCCTTCAGCACCTCGTCCACCCATTTGGGGTCGGAGGAGTCGACGGCGAGGTCGGCGCCATACTCCCTAAGCCGGCCGCGGCGATAGGGATCGGTCGACGAGCCGATCACGAGCTTGGCGCCCTTGAGCCTCGCAATCTGCATCGCCATCAGACCGACGCCGGAGCTCGCCCCCTGGATCAGCACGGCTTGGCCGGGCTGAATGCCGCCGACGGTGACGACCGCGTTGTGCATGGTCGCGAGCGCGACGGGCAGGGTGGCGGCTTCCTCGAAGTTCATGTTCGATGGCGCGCGGAACAGCCGGCCGTGATCGGCCAGGGTGTATTCGGCGAACGCCGCGCCGCCCGAGCCCATGATGCGGTCGCCGACCTTCACGCCCTTGGCATCCGGTCCGAGCTCGGCGACCTCGCCGGCCCATTCCATGCCGAGCACGGTGCCGGCACCGCCGGCGGCGCCATGGGCGTGGCCCTTGCGCATGCCGGTGTCGGCGCGGTTCAGCCCGCAGGCGCGGACGCGGACCAGCACCTGCGTGCCCTTAGGCTTTGGTTGAGCGACGTCGGAAATCTGAGCGCCGTCAGGGCCGTAGACATAAGCCTTCATGAATTACTCTCGCTTCTTGCAGTGATTATTCAGCGGCTTGTGCGCTCGGATGAGCGATCATGCCTTCGAGCCGGCTGCGAATGATGGCTTCGGCCTCGCGCACGATGCGGGAGATCAGCTCGGCGCAGCTCGGGATGTCCTGGATCAGGCCCTGCACCTGGCCCGCCGACCAGATGCCTTCGTCCGAATTGCCGGTCGCATAGACCATCTTACCACGGGCGCCCGCAACCAGCTCGCGGATGTCCTCGAACTTCGCGCCTTCCTTCTCCATGGCGACGACCTTGGTCGAGATGTCGTTTTTGGCAACGCGCGAGGTGTTGCGCATGGTACGGAAGATCAGCTCGGTCTCGCGCTCGTCATTGGCGACGATCTTCTCCTTGATGAGCTGGTGGATCGGGCTTTCCTTGGTGGCCATGAAGCGGGTGCCCATGTTGATGCCCTCGGCGCCGAGCGCCAGGGCGGCGACGAGGCCGCGGGCATCGGCAAAGCCGCCCGAGGCGATCATCGGGATCTTGATCTTGTTGGCGGCGGCCGGGATCAGGATCAGGCCGGGGGTGTCGTCCTCGCCGGGGTGGCCGGCGCATTCGAACCCGTCGATCGAGATGGCGTCGACGCCCATGCGCTCGGCCGAGAGCGCGTGGCGGACGCTGGTGCATTTGTGCACGATCTTGACGCCATGCCTCCTGAACTCATCGACATGCTCCTGCGGCTTGTTGCCGGCGGTCTCGACCACGGTGATGCCGGCCTCGATGATGGCGGCGCGGTATTCGGCGTAGGGCGGCGGCTTGATCGCGGGCAGGATGGTGAGGTTGACGCCAAAGGGCTTGTCGGTGAGGTCGCGGCAGCGCGCGATCTCCTTGGTCAGGTCTTCCGGGGTCGGCTGGGTCAGCGCCGTGATGAAGCCGAGCGCGCCAGCGTTCGCGACCGCGGCGACCAGCTCGGCGCGTCCGACCCATTGCATGCCGCCCTGGACGATCGGGTGCTCGACGCCGACGAGCTTTGTGAACCGTGTCTGCAGCATGATCTGTTTCCCCCGCCTCGCGTGGCGCTCTGTTATCGGTTGATGGCGGCAGGATGCCGCCGGGGGTAGGAAAAGTCTATCAGCCGGGCGTGCGGGGCGTCATGCGAGCGATGAGGGTGATTCCGCAGGGCGGATAATTGGACGCCGGTTTCCGTCAGGCCGGCACCGCTGAGTCGGTTCTTAGCCCCGCTGCTTCAACACCGTCATTGCGAGCGCAGCGAAGCAATCCAGACTGTCTCCGCGGAGGGACTCTGGATTGCTTCGCTGCGCTCGCAATGACGGTAGAACTACTCCGCCGACAGCCGCACCATCTGGCGGCCGCCGTTCATTTCCTTGAGGCTGTTGACGAATTTTTCCGGGCGCTGCCAGCGGTAGGGGACCTGCAGGCCCATGAACTCGGCGATGTCGCCGATGAAGCCGGTGCAGTTGGTGGTCTCAGCGTTCCAGACCGGCGAGCTCGCCTGCAATTTCTTGATATAGGCGAAGACGCGCTTGGCGTCGGCTTCGCTCAGATAGACGCGGTAGTTCGCGGTCAGATAGTCCGGATCGAGATCGCCGTAGCTCGCGCCGGTTTCGGCTGGCACCCAGGTGAGGTGACCGAGCACATAGGCCCAAGTGTCGCCGGCGGGCGTGAGGCCCGCGACTTCGACGGCGCGCTCGCTGGTCTTGCCGTACCAGACGAACGCATGGCCCCAGCTCGCCGCCGTCCGCGCGCGGAAGTCGACGTAGTAGGGACCTTTCTCTGCGCGTGCGACGGAGCGCCGCGTCGATTGCGGCGCCGGTCGTGATGCGGCGTCGGTCGTAGCAAGCGCATTGGCGTCGGCAACGCGCTTGTTCGCTTCGTGGGCCGAGGCCGAGGGGGTGGTGCAGGCGAGCATCGCCGCGAGAGCGAATCCCGCGAGGATGCAGGATCCCGATCGATCAGATGTGTTCGTCACGTTGTGCCCCTCGACTACCGGCCGCTTACGCAGATTTCTTGCGCGTATTTCCGTTGCGCGTCAGTAGCGCGCAGCGACCGGGCCGGGCGCCTTGCCGATCGGGGCCTTTCCAATCGGGCTCTTGCCAATCGGCATCTTGCCGATCGGCGCCTGCTCCGCAGGATAGACGGGAACGGGCTGGCGACGCGGCAGATCCGCAGCGTTCGCAGCCGTCACCAGAGCAAGCGTCGCACCCAGAGCAATTACAATTTTCTTCACAGTCATACCCCTAGAAGGTTTGGTCCAAACACGGCACGGCCGTGCCCCCAGACACGCCTCATAGAAGGCGGCCGAATGCGTCCAAGTTGCGGCACCCGCGGGACATGTTGGCGGCATTGATCGGGTGCGCGGAGATATGATGTGTCTGGATGTTTCGGCGCGGCGTGATTGCGGGCTGTAGGATGGGTAGAGCGAAGCGAAACCCATCGCACCCTTTCCACGGTGATCGTGGTTATGGGTTTCGCTGCGCTCTACCCATCCTACGCAGCTCGGGCTTCTCACCCGATTCGGTTCAGGCTGTTCCTGATCGTCGAGAAGATGCCGCCGATGTCTTTGCGCAAGGCATCGAGCGCGTTGAAATTGTCGAAGATGCGGGCGAGGCGGTCTTCGACCTCGCGCTTGCTCCTGGCGAGGGCATCGACGCGCGAGGCGAGGGTGACGTCGCCGTTCGCCTCGATCTCGCCGACGGTGTTCGCAAGGAGATCGCGGGTGGCGCCGACCTCGGCGATCATGGCCTCGATGCCGAACACCGGCGCCTTCAGCGGAACGAGGTCGGCCTGCGACTTCGACAACTCCGTCTTGAAGGCGTTCAGCGTCGCCAGCGTCTCCTGCAACGCGCCGAGCCGCTGGCGCGACTGGAGGACGAAATCGTTCAGCGCGTTCTGGCGGTCGACGAGGGTCTTGCCCTCGGGGTCGGTTTCGACGTCGGCGAGCGAGCGTTCGAGCTGGGCCTGGCGCTGGCCGAGTTCCTCGAAATCGAGCCGGATCGCTTTCAGGATATTGAAGCTGTCGTCGATGCGGGCGAGGCGCTGCGCGATCTCGATCTTGTTCTTCGAGAGCGTCTCGACGCGAGTGTCGAGCGGCGCCTCGCCGCCGGTCTCGAGCTCGTCGATGCTCTTGGCCAGACGGTCATGGCTGAGGCCGAGCTCGCCGATCAGGGCATTGATGCCGGCGTCCGATGAGCGCAGCGGGACCAGTTCGGCATGGGATTTCGCCAGATCTTCCTTGTACTGGTTGAGGGTCACGAAAGTGTCCTGGACCGCGTTCACCCGTGACAGCAGCGCCGATACGTCGCGCGCCACGTCCTTCAGGCGGTCGGCGAGGTTATTCTTGCGGTCGTCGGTCTCGAGGTCGAGCAGGGAGCGTTCGAGCTGGTTCTGGCGGTCGCGGATCTCGGTGAAAACAGGCTCGACCGCGCGCCGCTGGTCGGCGACCTTGCCGACCATCTCTCGCACCCCCTGCTGGCGCCGGCGGATCTCGGCGAGCTGGTCGTGCATGTCGGTGGATTCGTTTCGGCCCTGCTGGAGTAGGGCGCGCTGCTCAGTCTCGCCCAGCTTGTCGTGGAGGGCGGAGACGGCCTCGCGGGGATCGCTTTCGATCAGGTGCTGGACGGTGGCGTCGAGGTGGTTTTGCAGGGCGTGGGCGACGACGACATCCTCGCGGGTCTTCTTGAGGCGGTCGCGCAGGGTATTGAGGCGGCGATCCTGACGCGAGAGCCGCCAGGCGGGGGCGCCGATCAGCGCCAGCCCGAGCGTCACGATCGCGCCGGTTGCGATACGCTGCGGCATAGGCAGGTCCGCAAACAGGGCAGGCAAGTGCGCGACGTCATAACCAAACGCCTGTTGGGCGAGGATCGCGATGGCGGCTAGCAGGACAAACCAGGCAACCACGAAAAACAGCCACATCGTGACTTCCCCACCCGGGACACATTCTCGCCATAGTTGCTATTGGAGAGCGGAACCGAGATCAAGGGGCGGGCGGGGTTGCCAGATGTTTCCGGTCGCGCGATCCACTGCCGGTTGCGTCAGTCGATTGGCGGAGAGCAGGGTGCCAGGTTTTCCCGGGGAGCGGGGCAAGGCCTGTAAGCCCGGATGGAGCAAAGCGCAATCCGGGGTCTGCGCGCGCAGAAACGCCCGTCCCGGATTAGGCTTCGCTCCATCCGGGCTACGGCACTGCGTGGGCCCCTTTCGGGGAGGCTAGCAGCAGGCGTCGGCGCGAGCCGGCGAGCCTCGGGCTATCATTTCCCGAGGAAGTTCGTGCGCATCTTGTCGGCGAACCAGACCACGAAGATCGCAGCGAACGAAAGAGCGAAGTACAGAGCCGCCCAGAGAAGTGCATTACTGGCGTTCGACATGACATCCTCCCTTGCATCAGAAATCGATCTGTTGCCGGGAAGGATAGCGGCAGCCGCGACCGCCGATTTGCGCAGGATCAATTTTTGCCGGGCTGCGGCGCAAATGGCCGGCGAGCCTTCATTCCGGGCCCACGATGGATTTGCGGCCTAGGAATGACGCAGCGAGTTACAGCCGAAACTCGTTGGTCAGCTCGCCGATGCCGTCGATCGCGACGGTCACGGAATTCACCGGCTCCTTCATCACCCCGACGCCGACCGAGGTGCCGACGGCGATGAGGTCGCCGGGAAGCAGGGTCATGTCGTGGGAGATTTTGCTGACCAGCTCCTGCGCGGTGAAGATCATGTCCGAGATCGGATAGTTCTGCCGCTCCGCGCCGTTGAGGATGGTGCGCACAACAAGCTTGGCCGGATCGAGGCCGGTTGCGATGACGGGGCCGAACGGGCCGTAATCATCGATGCCCTTGGCGCGGGCCCATTGCGGGAAAGTGGGATCGCTGGTCAGGATGTCGTTGGCGGTGATGTCGTTGACGCAGGTGTAGCCGAAGATGAAGCTGTCCGCTTCCGCCGGCGAGACGCGGGCGCAGGTCCGGCCGATGACGATGCCGAGCTCGCCCTCATAGGTGGTCTTGCCGTCGTAGTAAGAGGGGCGGCGGATCACGGCGCCCGGCGTCGTGATGGTGGTGGTCGCCTTCAGCAGATAGAGCGGCTCCGGCGGCTCGGGCTGGTTCAGCTTGGCGGCGAGCGCGTGGAAATTATTCCAGAGCGCGACGATCTTGCTGGGCGCGCAGGGCGCGAGCAGCTCGACCTCCGACAGCGCCAGCACCTTGCCGGTGGCTGCATGGCGGCCGAACATCTCACCCTCATACACGCTGATGCCTGATGGCGTCAGGGTGCCGAAGCCGGTCGCACCGGCATGGCGGAAGCGCAGCCATTGCTTCATCTCGCCCGCCATCACGCCACCGCCAGTGCACGGGGATCGGCGGGCGCGGAGACGCCGTCATAGAGGCCGGCGATGCGAGCACGCTGGGTCACCATCGCCAGCACCGAGTCGAGCGCGGGCGTGGCGATGCCGGTGAGGCGGCCCATCTCCTGCACCACGGTGACGAGCGGGTCGATCTCCATCGGACGGCCGCGCTCGAGATCCTGGAGCATCGAGGTCTTGTGCGCGCCGACCTTGCGGGCGCCCTCGATACGGCGCTCGACGTCGACGCGGAATTTGACGCCAAACGTCTCGGCGATGCCTTGCGTCTCCACCATGATCGCGCGCGACAGCGCACGCGTGGAGGGATCGGTGCAGATCACGTCGAGCGTTGCATGGGTCAGTGCGCTGATCGGGTTGAAGCAGACATTGCCCCAGAGTTTCAGCCAGATCTCGTCGCGGATGCGGTCGAGCACCGGCGCTTTCAGCCCGGCGGTGACGAAGAGATCGGCGAGGCGCTGCACGTCCGAGGTGATTTCGCCGGAGGGCTCGCCGAGCGGAAAATTGTTGCCGTAGACGTGGCGGATCACGCCGGGCGCTTCGATCTCGGTGGCGGGATAGACGATGCAGCCGATGGCGCGCTCGGCGCCGATCTCGCGCCACTGCCGTCCGCCGGGGTCGATGCTCTCCAGCGTCGAATTCTCGTATTGGCCGCCGTGCTTGTAGAAATACCAATAGGGGATGCCGTTGACTGCGGTGACGATGCGGGTGTGCTGCCCGAGCAGCGGCTGCATCTTCTCGATCACGCCGGTGATCGAATGCGCCTTCAGCGTGATGATGATGTAGTCCTGCACGCCGAGTTCGGCGGGATCGTCGGTGCAGCGCGGATGCACGGTGTGCTTCTCCTCGCCCGCGAGCAGGGTCAGCCCGCGCTCACGCATCGCGGCAAGGTGGGCGCCGCGCGCGACCAGGCTGACGTCGGCGCCAGCGCGTGCGAGCTGAACCCCGAGATATCCGCCGATCGCGCCGGCGCCGTAGATGCAGATCTTCATGAAATCCTCGCGGGTGTCCGGAATTTTGGGACGAAAGATCCGGTCCGGCTCGGAGAGGTCCGAGCCGGGGCCGGTAGTCGCAGGGGAAGTGTGACGCTTTAAGCTGCTGCTTGCGGCGAGCCGTTGATCGCTTCGTCAACGGCAGCAGCAATGTCGCGCATGCTGATGACGGAGACGAGGCTGTAATCGTCGATGACCGGCAGGTGACGGATGTGATTGCGGTTCATCAGATGCCGGACGTGCTCGATCGTGTCTGAGGAGCTGCAGGACACCAGCTGCTGCACCGACACGAGCTGCGAGACCTTGACGTTGATGGCGTTGGCACCATGCTCGGCGACGGCGCGCACCACGTCGCGCTCGGTGAACATGCCGACCGCGGTGTTGCCTTCGGAGCGGACCACGTCCTTGACCACCAGCGCGCTGATATTGTTGGCGCGCATCAGCTTGGCGGCGATACCCACCGTTTCGTTCATTCGCACCGTGACAACGCGCGGTGTCTTCTTGCGCAGAATGTCTCCGACCAGCATTGCAACCTCCCTAGGTGAATGACAGGGGAAGTGTGGTATACATAATGCCAATCGTCAAGCATTCGATTTGGCTGATCCGAAAATTCTTGCGGCAGCAATACTGACGTTTGTCATCGTGCCAAAAAGGAAAAGGGGCGCATCGCTGCGCCCCTTTCGACCGATTGAAAGGCGTGTGGTCGCTACGCTGTCTCGGTCTTGGCGTTGCCGGTCTTGGCGGTGTCGGTCGCGGCGTTGGCGCTCTCGGCTTCCTTGCCGAGGATGAAGGAGCGGCGCAGCGGCTTGATCACGAACAGCGCCGTCAGCGCCGCCGTCGCGTTCAGCGCCACTGCGACCACGAACACGGCCTTCCAGCCGTACGTTGCCGAGATCACGCTGGCGAGCGGGACGAGCAGGGATGCCGTGCCTTTCGCGGTGTAGAGCATGCCGTTGTTGGTGGTTGCGTATTTCGAGCCGAACGTGTCGCCGCAGGTGGCGGGGAACAGCGAGTAGATTTCGCCGAACACGCCGAAGTACACCGCGGTCGCGAGCACGAACACGATCGGGATGTTTCCATAGGCCGACAGCGTCAGCAGCATCACCGCCGCGGTGCCGAACGCGATGAACATGGTGTGCTCGCGGCCGATCGTGTCGGAGACCCAGCCGAAGAAGGGACGTCCGAAACCGTCGAAGATGCGGTCGAGCGAGATCGCGAACGTCAATGCCGCCATCTGGAAGCCCGCGAGCGTCACCGGCGTGTCGGCGATCTTGAAGTCGTGCGCGATCGGGCCGATCTGTGCCGCGGTCATCAGGCCGCCGGAGGCGACCATGACGAAAACGAGATACATCACC
The DNA here is from genome assembly GCF_052075995.1 of Bradyrhizobium sp. 613_E4_N2_2. Classification (NCBI taxonomy): domain Bacteria; kingdom Pseudomonadati; phylum Pseudomonadota; class Alphaproteobacteria; order Hyphomicrobiales; family Nitrobacteraceae; genus Bradyrhizobium; species Bradyrhizobium sp. 613_E4_N2_2. Next base: position 6,350,572 of record NZ_CP197234.1, on the reverse strand, counting down.
CAGAAAATAGGGGTGCGCAGCACCTGCGGCGGGGTGAAGTCGATCTTGGTCTGCGGCAGATTGAGCTGCTTCTTCTTCGGCGGGATGGAGATCCGCGGCGGCTGGATGAAGAAGGCGAGCACGAACACGATCAGGCCCTGGCCGATGCCGAAGGTGAGGAACGCGTGCTGGTAGCCGCTCGTTACGATCATGGTCGCGATCGGCACAATGGTGAGCGCGGCGCCCGCGCCGAAGCCGGCGGCGGTCGCACCGGCGGCGAGGCCGCGGCGATCGGGAAACCATTTCAGCGCGTTGCCGACGCAGGTGCCGTACACCGCGCCGGCGCCCATGCCGCCGACGACCGCGGCGGCGTAAAGCAGGGCGAGCGAGTCAGCGTAGGAGTTGAGCACCCAGGACAGCGCGATCATGACGCCGCCGAACATGACGACGATGCGCGGACCGTATTTGTCGACGAACCAGGCCTCGATCGGCACCAGCCAGGTCTCGGTGACGACGAAGATGGTGAAAGCGAGCTGGATCGCCGCGCGGCCCCAATGATACTTGGCGTCAATCGGATCGACGAACAACGTCCAGCCGTATTGCAGATTGGCGATCATCGCCATGCAGACGATGCCCATGGCGAGCTGGAACCAACGGAAACCGGTGCGAAGAGGCGCAGCTGTGACGGCGCCGTCCGTGCTGGAAATCATCAATAACCTCCCAACGCGCCTGATTGAATGCGACCTGGGATTGCAAGATGACCCAGTGTCGCAAATATTGTGGCTTATCGTCGCAAGCGCGGCGGGGACATTGGTATACCATATTCCAGAAGGCAAGCCCAATCTTGTGACGCAGCGCAAGAAAAGTGCGCGGTTCCCTTCACGTCAGCGGTAGCCAAGGCGGGTTCTGCAAAAACGAAAACGCCCGGCCGTGAGGCCGGGCGTCGTGCTTGAAGGAGTGGTGGAGTGCGTCAGGCGGCGGCGGTCGATTTCGCGACCACGACCTTGCGCCAGGGCTTGAGCACCATGATCGCCAGCAGCGAAGCCAGGATGTTGGCGCCGGCCGCGATGATGAACACGCTGTCCCACGTGCCCGACGATTGCTGCATGTAGTTGGCGATCGGGACAAGCAGCGCGGCGGTGCCCTTTGCGGTGTAGAGCAGGCCCGCATTGGTGGTCGCGAACTTGGCGCCGAACGTGTCGGTGCAGGTCGAGGGGAACAGCGAGTAGATCTCACCCCAGGCGAAGAACACGAAGCCCGACAGCAACACGAACCAGAGCGGGTCGTGTCCCCAGAGGTAGAGCATCCAGATGCCGAAGCCTTCCATGCCGAAGGCGATGAACATCGTGTTCTCGCGGCCGATCATGTCGGAGATCCAGCCGAAGAACGGACGCGTCAGACCGTTGAGCACGCGGTCGATCGTGGCTGCGAACGTCACCGCGGTCATCGTCACCGCCATCAGCGTCACCGGAACGCTGTCGACCTTCCAGTCGACTGCGATCGGCTTCAGGTTCGCCGTCACCATCAGGCCGCCGGCGCCGACGATCACGAACATGAAGTACATCAGCCAGAAGATCGGCTGGCGCAGCACTTCGGTCGGCTGATAGTTGCGGCGGGTCTGTTGCAACGCAGCGTTCTGCACAACGGGAGGCACCTGTCCGGCCTTCGGCGCGTAGAGGAAGAAGGCGAGGATGCAGATGATGATGCCCTGGCCGAGCCCGAAATACAGGAAGGTGGTCTGGAATCCGCTGTCCTTGATCATGGCCTGAATCGGCGCAACCGTGAGCGCGGAGCCCGCGCCGAAACCGGCCGCCGTGATGCCGGCAGCAAGACCGCGCTTGTCGGGAAACCATTTCAGCGCATTGCCGACGCAGGTGCCGTAGACGCCGCCGGCGCCGATGCCCGCGATGATCATGCCGAGATAGAAGCCGTTGAGCGTGGTGGCTTGCGCATTGATCGCCCAACCGATGGCGCAGAGCACGCCGCCGACGAGCACGACGATGCGCGGGCCGTATTTGTCGACGAACCATCCTTCGACCGGCACCAGCCATGTCTCGAACAGTACGAAGAGCGTAAAGGCCCATTGGATCGAGGCGCGATCCCAGCCGAACTTTTTCTGGATGTCGGGGACGAAGAACGTCCAGCCGTATTGATAATTGGCGATCATCACCATCGCCGCTACACCGACCGCCAATTGCGTCCAGCGATACGTGTCGCTAACCCGCGCGGCGGTTGGAACCGTTGCCTGCACCATGTCCGTCATAAAGCCTCCCGTGGCGCCTCTAATTTTTCTACGAGCGCTGGAGGGGCATTCTTGTATTCATTATGCCAAGGTTCAAGCGCTGGTCCGATCACCGTGCGCAAATGCCGCAGGACCTTCATCGGTTGCGGCTGTGACTCGGGACAACGCAAATAGAAATGGCCCCGTCCTGCGGGGCCATTCATCAAAAGTAGTATGTGGACGGTTCTGAAACCGGCGCGTCGCGCTTGCCGCGCGGGAGGCGCTGCTTACAGGCCGAAGCGGGGCAGGTCGCCGTTGTGATTCGAAATCTCGGCGCTCGCCATCAGGAAGCGATCGACTGCGGCCAGGAAGCGGGTGAACAGCGAGGCGGAGGGGGCGAGCGCGACGGAAGCGGTCTTGGACATCTGAATTCCCTTTCTCGAGACGGTCAGTGATGCTGTCTCATTTCGAAGGGCAATCTACGTATACCAGATGCCAGTGTCCATGCATGCCATTGCATAGCAGCATGCATGCTCCCGCATTGCAGCATAGTGATCCGTTAAAGGGACCGAACCGAGCTCAAAATTGCCAGCCGGGCTGCTGGAATTGCGAGATCGGCCCCAAAAGGCCCCCATTACGGAGGCAAAAGAGCGCGGACAGAGCGGCGCGCGGGTTCCAAATCCAACCGCACCGCAACATTCAAGGTCTTGGCAGGCCCAGCCAAAGCCGTTAGTGGTCTGCCCCCTTTTCCAATCAACTGTCAGAGTGGTTCATGTCGAGCGCCTCGCCCGCCGTCTCGATCGGCATCGATTTTGGGACCAGCAACACGGTCGTCGCGATCGCGGCGGACGATCGCCGGGTCGAGGCCATCCGCTTCGATCACGGCGGCCAGCGCCACAGCGTCTACGTCTCGGCGCTGTGCTTCTGGGAGGATCGGCCGGGCGCCGGCGCCCAGGCCGAAGGCGGTCCATGGGCCATCGAGACGTTCCTCGAAGGCCGCCACGTCTACCGCTTCCTGCAGTCGTTCAAGACGTTTGCGGCGAGCTCCAGCTTCAACACCACGCAAGTGTTTCGGCAGCGCTTCAAGTTCGAGGACATTCTGGCGGCGTTCCTGCGCACGCTGGCGCGCCATGGCGGCGAAAAGGTCGGCTTCGAGACGTCCAACATCACAGTCGGCCGCCCGGTGCGGTTCGCCGGCGGCAATCCCGACGAAGCGCTGGCGATGCAGCGCTATCGGGCCGCGTTCGAACGCCTCGGCGCCGGCCACGCGCGCTATGTCTACGAGCCCGTGGGCGCGGCGTTCTCCTTCGCCCGACGGCTGGAGCGTGATGCCACCCTGCTGGTTGCGGATTTCGGCGGCGGCACCAGCGATTTCTCGGTGATGCGCTTTTCGCGCGCGGGAGGAGCCTTGCGCGCCGAGCCGCTTGGACACGCCGGCATCGGCATTGCCGGCGACACCTTCGATTACCGCATCGTCGACCACGTCGTCTCGCCGCGGCTGGGAAAAGGCTCCAGCTTCCGCTCGTTCGACAAGGTGCTGCCGGTCCCCACCGGCCACTACACCAACCTCGCGCGCTGGCATCAGCTCGCGATGATGAAGAGCAATGGCGATCTGCGCGAGCTTCGGGAGCTTGCGCGCAGCGCGCTGAAGCCGAAGCTCCTTGAAGATTTCATCACCATCGTCGATCTCGACCTCGGCTTTTCGCTCTACCGCGCGGTATCCGACGCCAAGGTCGCGCTGTCGGCGCGGGACGAGGTGGACTTCCGCTTCAAGGGGGGCGGCGTCGACATCGGTGCGACCATCACACGGAAGAATTTTGAATCCTGGATTGCCGACGACATCGCCCGGCTGGGTGCCACCGTCGACAAGGTGCTAAGCGAAGCGGGCATCACCGCGCGCGAGGTGGAGAAGGTGTTCTTGACCGGCGGGACTTCCTTCGTTCCGGCCGTCAGAAAGCTGTTTGCCGAGCGGTTCGGTAACGAACGGCTGATGTCGGGCGACCAGTTCGAGTCGATCGCCTACGGCCTTGCGCTGATCGGACACAGCCCCGACCCCGATCGATGGACCGCAAGCGGTGGGATTACGCCGAAGGCGGGCGCGTAGCCCAGCAACAGCCGCCATTGCTTGGCTGCTCGCAATGACGACGGAGAGCTGTCATCAGTGCCGTAGGGTGGGCAATGGCGCGGAGCGCCGTGCCCACCATCTTTCCGAGGTTGAGAGAGCATCGGTGGGCACGCTGCGCTTTGCCCACCCTACGATACTGATTTCGCCGCTACTGATTGATCTCCGGCTCCACGAGCCTTGCGAGGCTTCGCAGCGATTCCTGCCAGCCGAGATAGCAGGCCTCGGGCGGGATGACGTCAGGGATGCCGGCCTGGGTGATGTCGACCTCGGTGCCGACCGAGACCTTCTTCAGCATCACGGTCACCTGGATTTCGCCGGGTAGATTTGGGTCGTCGAACTTGTCGGTGTAGCGGAGACGTTCGCCGGGGACGAGCTCGAGATATTCGCCGCCGAAGGCGTGGCTGTTGCCCGTCGTGAAATTCCGGAACGACATCTTGAACGTGCCCCCGACCTTGGGCTCGAGGTGATGGACGGTGCAGGTAAAGCCGTTCGGCGGAAGCCATTTCGCCAGCGCATCCGCCTCGAGGAAGGCGCGATAGACTTTCTCCGGACTGGTCGAGAGAACGCGGTGCAGACGTACAGTGCTGGGCATGTTCCTTCATCCTCTTGCATCGATGGGTCCGACCTTGGCGTCTACGGCCCATTCATGTCTCAAGGACGACCGGGATGCCGCCGATCCGACATGGCGTTGCAGATAAACGGGGGCCGCCGAAACCGGCGGCCCTTGATGCTGTTTTTGTTGTCGTCTTGGAACTTATCTTGGACGTTGTTTTGGATCGGTTTGCCGCTCACCGCGTCCAGTCTTCACCCGCGCACAACGTTCCCATGCAGCCCCGGACGTTGAGACTGCCGGATGGCAGCAAGGTGACGGTGCTCGCATAGGTCTTTCCGTCGTCGGCATTGTAGATCCTGCCCGACCATTGATTGGCGCCGGCCGCCTGCATGTCGATGAACAGGGAGATGCCGACGATCTTCCGGGCGCGCAATGCAGGATCGGCGTTATGGTCGTCGAGCTGCGCCTTGCCCGTCTTCTTATCGATCGGCTCCTTCAGCCAGACGACCCGGCCGCATAGCGCATTGCCGCAACGGCTCACCTTGATCCTCGCGTCGCCCGACTGTGTCAGCCAGACGCCGGCGGGACCGCTGGCCGTTGCGGCTTCGGCGTTTCCAAGCGGGGAGATGGACAACAGCGCTGCGAGCAGGTGCCGGACGAGGGTGGAACGCATGGGGGCTCCATATTGGATCAATTGTCATGAAATATTTCATGATAAACGATCAATATATCGCGCTTAAGGTTGAGTCAATCGCGCGGAACATGCATATTGGGGGTGGGTGGTTGCCTGGAAATTGCGGAGTGCTTGTAGATGGGTGTGGTGGAGATATCGGTACGTGAGGCCCGGCAGAGCTGGTTCCGGCGTCTCGATCTTGCGTTCTGGGCGATCTGGGCGGCACTGCCGGTGGTGGTGTGGCTCGCCTATCTCCGGAGCACGACCGCCTCCGCCTCGATCGCGGCGAGCCTTGGGCCCGACCAGGTGAAATGCGCAGGCCTTGTCGCCAATCCACTCGAGATGTCGCGCCCGGGACAGCTGTTGTTCTGGACGCTATTTGCGCTTCAGCTCTCGTTCTTCGCCGTGTTGATCGGCATCCTGCACCGTATGGTGCACCGATTCGCACGCGGCCGGATCTTCGCGTCCGAGACGCTTCAGGGCGTGTGGTGGATGGGGATCATTCTGGTGATCTGGCCGTTCATCGACCTGATCACCAGCAACGCGGTGGCTTATGCCTTGCACGAGATCGGCGACGTCAAGTTCTTCCTGCCGTCCTACAACGTCGACATCGGCACGATCGCGGGCGGGATGTTCCTGATGGCGCTGAAATTCGTCATCGAGCACGCCATCCTGCTGCAGTCCGAAAACGAGCTGACGATCTGAGGTGAATGCTTGTGCCGATCGTCGTGAACCTCGATGTCATGCTTGCGAAGCGGAAGCGCCGCCTCGGGGACCTCGCCGACGCAATCGGCATTTCCATCCAGAACCTGTCGGTCCTGAAAACGGGCAAGGCGAGGGCGATGCGCTTCTCGACCCTGGCCGCGATCTGCCGCGAGCTCGATTGTCAGCCCGGAGACATCCTCGAATATGTCGCAGGCGAGGAGGGCAGCGATGAGGATGCAGGCGAGGGGAGCTGAGCTCACACCTGGCGAGCCTTGTCCGCCTTCGTGCTGCACGCGAGAACCTGAAACACATCCCCCATGTGCAACGGTTGGCCGTTTGCGCGCTCAATTGAATCGAGCTCGCCTGGTGCGAGATCTACCTCGCGGCCGGCCGGACGACCGATCCGTCAGATCGTTGCCACATCCTGCGGCGTCATCGTGAAGGCGAGCCGGTAGCGGCCGATCGTCGGATTGTCCTGCGCGCCCAGAGCGCCAAGCGCCGCCGGCGAAAGTCGGTCGGCGGTCACCTGCTCGATCGCGTCGGCATCGTAACCCGACAGCAGCATGATCCAGTCGGCGGCGCCGTCCTTGCCGCGGATCTGCTGCTCGGTGGTGGGCGAGCTGGTCCGGGGCGTGTCGGTCAGGAGGAGGTGCGCGCCCGTCAGTCCCCGCATCTGCGCCAATGTGCCGAGCGTCTCCGAGAGATGTGTCTGCAACTCCACCTCGCGCCCGGCCTCCGGCGAAAGCCGGACGGTGGCGAGCGAGGTCGCGACGCCACCGCCAAAGCTGGCGGCGACGCGGCACTGGCTGCGCACCATGCCGAGATGGTGCGGCATCATCTTGGTCGACCACGGCGTCGGCGCGTTGAGCCGGTCGAGATATCCCTTCGACGTGAGCACCTCGTACCGCTCCAGCTCGTACAGCACGAAGAAGCCGTCAGTGTCCGTCGTGCTGGTCCAGCGCGATCCGCGCCGGAAGCCGGGAATGCTCATCCGCTCGGGAAAATGTTCGTGGGAATGCCAGTCGCCGAACTCCGCGCGCTGCTCGGGGCGGACGCTCCACCACATCGCGACGGCGGCCTTGCCAAGCAGTGACATGCTGACCTCCCTGTTTTCCAGCACTTTGCCTTGACGCCAACGGAGGAAGCAAGTCGTTCACGCTTCCAATCCGACCCCGTACTGTCAGGTGTGATCTGCTATCCCTTCGGGGCGGAGCCGGCACGTGTGGAGCTTGGCAGTCTTTCGGTGCACACAGTCGATTGGCTGGAGGGAGAGTGGTGCGGGTCTTCCGCGAGCAACTTGCCGGCGGCGTACGGTGTGCGCTCGATAGCGCGGCATCGCATCGACGCTCTCGGGCCAGCACAGTTAGCCGACACTAAATCGCGGCTGCGAACGCGCAACTCACCTTGCCTCAGGCGCCTTTCGGGCCTGAATTCGCAAAGTCCGAATTGTTCCGCCGAAGCCCATGAGGCATTAAATCCCGCCAAGCCTTGCAACTGGCGCCGATGAGGTATACGTTGGTGCTGTTCGTTCAGCCGCTGTGCCTTGTTGAATGCGCCCGCGGGCTCCTTTTCCAGAGACATCGACGAATTGAATCTGGTTCTGCGTGAGTGTCACGCGGAATGTGCGCGTATGCGCTTTGGAGAAGAATAATGACGACAGGTACCGTGAAGTGGTTCAACGGCCAAAAGGGCTTTGGATTCATTCAGCCCGACGACGGCGGCAACGATGTGTTCGTTCACATCAGCGCAGTCGAGCGGGCTGGTCTCTCAGGTCTCGCCGAGGGCCAGAAGGTCAACTTCGAGGCCAAGACCGACAAGATGCGAGGCAAGGTCAGCGCAGAGAATCTATCGCTGGCCTAAGATCCTGCGCCGTTTCACGGATGTACTGAAACGGCCACGCTGCCCGCTCGATCCCAGGGATTGAGCGGGTTTTGTCCGTTGCGGGAGTGGGTGAAGCATGAGCGGCAAGAAGTCGGCTGAACCGTCACCCCAAAGCATTGCGCGTACCAACCGTCAGCGTTTGGCTGCCGAGGAGGGAACGCGGGCAATGGCGGACGTCGAGAGACAGGCCGTCGATGTTCGCAAGAACATGGCGCGGCTTCGCGAACTGCGCGAAGCCAAGGAAGCGGCCGACGCAACTCTTCAAGCATCGCTGCCGGCACCAACCCTGACGAAGCGCAAGAGAAAGCTGACGCGATAGTCGAATTCAACTGCGTCGACGAAAATCTGGAGAGGGCCGGTCACATGCCAAAGAGTGCGGATCGTGCCTAGGATCAAGTCGGACAGCGGCGGCACAATCACCTTCTTTCTCGCGCTTGGCGCAGGCCGGCAGATGTGCCGCCTTGCGACCACGTTCCAGACGCAGAAGCAGGCCTTCAGCTATCTTCAGAAATACCGGACGGAATTCGAGCGCATCGCGCGGAGCCGATTGGCCTCCGGGGAGCTCGAAGACGGGATCGTCGTGCTTTCGATGCTCTAAAGCATGACCCGGACCCGAAGGGCCGCGTTAGCGCAAAGTGCGAAGCGGTTTTCCGAAAAGATCATGCTCAAACAATAACCTAAAGCGCGTTGACGATTCATTCCGATCTCATCGCGCTTTCGGTCAGGCGTCGATTTCGACGCGACGCGCTCAGCGCCAGCCTTCATCGCGCGGATGCAACATCGTGACCCGGCAGGGAACGCGTCCTATTCAGAGCGGTCCTTCGGCTCGGCCTCGCGGGCCAGTCGCTCCGCTTTCAGCCGCTCGCGATTCTCGTTGAAGGAGTGCTGGTCCTTCGCATAGTCATTGATCGGCTTCTGCGTTTTGACAGGCTTGAACGCCTTGTTGGCTTCACGCTTGGCCCGATCCGAGGATTGATCTCTCAACATTTCGACCTCGTTTTGATCAACAAGCTGTGACAGGACAGGTGCTGGCCGACGCCTCCCACCGCAAACGCTGTGCGTAGGCTTGCTACCTTTCGGGGCGAGAAGAAGGCCAATTCTGCAGCGTTGCGCAGATGCTTTTGCGATGTGTTTCAGTCACTCGCCTTGGCGGCTGCGTTGCTCGTACGTCGGGATAGCACGCCGGCTTAGACAACAATGGCACGCCGCCGCTTTTGTTCCAAGGACCCTGCGGACTGGCGCCAGGTTTGCGATAGTGCGATTGTCCCGCCGCAATGTCAGGAGATGTGTAATGCTCGGTGTGAACGACGGGGAGACAATCCCCGCGAAGGAAAGGCCGCAAAGGTCTCAAAGATGGACCGGTGAAGATGCATGGGCGGCTTACCAGCTTCCCTTCAACGATCTGCTCTTCCGTTCACAATCCGTACATCGGGAGCATTTTGACCCAAATCGCGTGCAGTTGAGCCGGCTGCTGAACATCAAGACAGGTGGTTGTCCGGAAGACTGCGGCTACTGCAGCCAGTCGTCGCATCATGCGACCGCTCTTGCAGCCTCCAAGTTGATGGAGGTCGGGAAGATCGTTGCCGAGGCACGCAAGGCAAAAGACAGCGGCGCGACGCGTTATTGCATGGGCGCGGCCTGGCGCAATCCGAAGCCGCGCGACATGGATGCCATTGTCGAGGTCGTCGGAGCCGTGAAGGAGCTCGGGCTCGAGACCTGTATGACGCTCGGCATGCTCGACCGGGATCAGGCCGACCGGCTGAGTGCTGCCGGGCTTGATTACTACAATCACAATATCGATACCTCGGAGCGCTTCTATCCGAGCGTTACCTCCACCCGCACGTTCGCCGATCGTCTCGATACGCTGGAGCATGTCCGCGAGGCCGGCATGAAAGTGTGCTGCGGCGGAATTCTCGGCATGGGTGAGAGCGAACAGGACCGCGTCGACATGCTGGTCACGCTCGCCAACCTCCCGGAAGCGCCGGAGAGCGTGCCGATCAACATGCTGATCCCGATTCCGGGAACGCCGATGGCGAAGGCGACGCCGATAGGTCCGATCGAGTTCGTGCGCATTGTCGCGCTGGCGCGTATCATGATGCCGGCCTCATTCGTGCGACTCTCGGCGGGGCGGTCGGCGATGACCGACGAGATGCAGGCGCTGTGCTTCTTTGCCGGCGCAAACTCGATCTTTGTCGGCGACACGCTGCTGACGGCGGGCAATCCGCAGGACGAAGCCGATCGAAAGTTGTTCCGCCGGCTCGGACTGGAGGCGCTCTGAAGCGTGATCCCTCTGGAAAGCCACTGTGCGCTTTCCGGATTAGAGCGTTTTCGAGCGAAGTGGATGCCGGTTCGCGTCAAGAAAACGCATCAAAACAAGAATCTAGAGCCCCGTTCCGATTCCATCGGAACGGGAAAGACTCTAGCCAACGCCAGACAAAGAAAGGCCGCCGAAATCGGCGGCCCTTCGTCTTCTCTGATGGTCCCGCTTACTCAGCAGCCTGCTTCTGCGGCGGGGCGAGAGAGGTCCGTTATGCGGGAGCCGGAACCGCCGGATCCTTCACCAGCGCAAAGGCTGCAGCGGCCAAAAGGCAGAGGAGCCCGGCGAGAAGAAACGCCGGCACATAAGTCCCTAGCGTATCTCTGCTGACGCCCGCGGCAAATGCCATCAGGCCAACGCCGAGCTGGTGGGCGGCAAAAATCCAGCCGAAGACCACCGGCCCCATCTCCCGCCCAAACGTACCGACCGTCAACTTCACCGTAGGCGGAACAGTCGCGATGAAATCCAGGCCGTAGAGTATCGCGAACGCGCTCATCGCTCCCAACGTTGCGTTGGACTCCACGAGCCAGATCAACGCAAGTCCGCGAAAGCCGTAATAGATCGCCAGCAGCCATCGGTTGTCGTAGCGGTCGGACAGCAATCCCGATCCGATCGTACCGATCAGATCGAACACCCCGATCATGGCGAGCAAACCTGCTGATGTCACGACCGGCAAGCCGAGATCGCCGCAGAATGGCACGAAGTGTGTCGATGTCAGCCCGTAGCTGGATACACCGCAGATGAGGAACGTCAGCGCCAGCACCCAGAACACCAGACGGGTTGATGCCAGGCGCAGGCCCCGGAAACTGATTGCCGCAAAGTTCTGCGCGGGAATTGCGGGCACCGGCGGCATCGCCGTCTCTCCGAGTGGCGCCAGCCCCAATTCCTGGGGGCGGTCCTTCCCGAGCAGCAGAAAGAGGACGAGCGAGACGAGAAGACCGAATCCGGACGGAACAAGCGCGACGCGCCAGCCCCAATTCTCGGCGATCCACGCGCCCAGCGGCATGAAGATCAAAGTGCCGGTTGCGATTGATCCGTTCGGGAGGCCGACCACCAATCCCCGATGGGTCGTGAACCAGCGTACCGAGATGACCGCGGCAAGTTGCAGGGCCGTGAGCCCCGGCGCGATGCCGAGAATAAGCCCGAGGCCGAGCCACATTTCGAACCGGTTCGTCATGACGATCGTCAGCAGCGGTCCGGCCAGCGCCAGCGTTCCGGCGATCGACAGCATCATCCGCGGACCGTAGCGGAGCATCAAGCCGCCGGCGAACGGCGCCGCCAGTCCGAACAGCGCGAAGCGAAGTCCTTGCGATGCAGACAACTCGCTCATGCTGACGCCGATGTCAGAAGCGATCTCCCGCATCAGGACGCTGGGCACGCCGAGCGCCGAGCTTGCAAATAGCGAATAGAGAAATCCCAGTGCAGCCATCACCCAGCCGTAATGGATGTTTCGCGCTGCCGCATGCCGTGCGATGAATTCAGCAAGCATGGCCAAATCCCTTCGATGAAATGAATTTTCTGAAAAAGCCGAAGGCTATGCCGGAGCTCGCCGACGAAACCGGCGGCCTTTTGTCTCGAGATAATCACCTCGATCGTGCTGCGAAGTGCTCGTCGCCGCGCAAAACATTCACTTTTCGGATGATGGCATAATACCCCTGTTTTGCCCGACGTGTCAAAAGAGGTTTCGTGAAATACGAAATCGTTTAAAGCCAACAGGTTAGCTACTGTGCATGGGGTTGTTTTTCCATTTTTTAGTCACAGCCGCGACCGCACGGTCTTCTGAAGCAAAAAGGGCCGCCCCTTCGGGCGGCCCTTTCGTCTCGTTCAACGTGGTGCGGCTTACTCAGCGGCCTGCTTCTGCGGCGGCTCGAGCGCGCCGGACTTGTGGATGTCGGCGACCTGGTGATCGCTGAAGCCGAGCACGCTGCGCAGGATCTCGTCGGTGTGCTCGCCGAGCAGCGGGGAGCGCTCCACCTCGCTCGGGCTATCCGACAGCTTGATCGGATTGCCGACCGAGATGTACTTGCCGCGGGTCGGGTGATCGACCTCGACCACGGTGCCGGTGGCGCGCAGCGACTGGTCCTCGGCGATCTCCTTCATCGACAGGATCGGGCCGCAGGGGATGTCGTCCTTGTTGAGGATTTCCATCGCCTCGAACTTGGTCTTGGTCATCGTCCACTGTTCGATGCGGGCGAAGATCTCGTTGAGGCGCGGCAGGCGGACGGCCGGCTTGGAGTAGTTCGGATCGGTCTTCCAGGTGGGCTCGCCGATCACGTCGCAGATCTTCTCCCAGACCGGGGCCTGGGTGATGAAGTAGATGTAGGCGTTAGGATCGGTCTCCCAGCCCTTGCACTTCAGGATGCGGCCGGGCTGGCCACCGCCGGAATCGTTGCCGGCGCGCGGCACGGCGTCGCCGAACGGAATGCCTTCGCCGAACTGGCTGTATTCCTTGAGCGGACCATGCGCGAGGCGCTGCTGGTCGCGCAGCTTGACGCGGGCGAGGTTGAGCACGCCGTCCTGCATCGCGGCGGTGACCTTCTGGCCCTTGCCCGAATGCGTGCGCTGATAGAGCGCGGTGACGATGCCGAGCGCCAGGTGCAGGCCGGTGCCGCTGTCGCCGATCTGCGCGCCGGTGACGAGCGGCAGGCCGTCGCGGAAGCCGGTGGTCGAGGCGGCGCCGCCGGTGCACTGCGCGACGTTCTCATAGACCTTGCAGTCTTCGTAGGGGCCAGGGCCAAAGCCCTTGATCGAGGCGACGATCATCTTCGGGTTGATCGCCTGGATCTTCTCCCAGGGGAAGCCCATGCGGTCGAGCACGCCGGGGCCGAAGTTTTCGACCAGCACGTCGCACTTCTTGATCAGCTCGGTGAGGACTTCCTTGCCCTTGGGGTTCTTGGTGTCGAGCGTGATCGAGCGCTTGTTGTGGTTGAGCATGGTGAAATACAGGCTGTCCACGTTCGGGATGTCCTGCAGCTGGCCGCGGGTGATGTCGCCCACGCCCGGACGTTCCACCTTGATCACGTCGGCGCCGAACCATGCCAGCAGCTGCGTGCAGGTCGGTCCGGACTGGACGTGGGTGAAGTCGAGAATGCGAACGCCCTTGAGCGCTTTGGTCATCGTGTTGCTCCGTATACTCTGTCTGCCCCCGCAAACCGCAGGGAATTAAGGGTTGAAGGGGAGGACTTACTTTTTCTTCTGCAGAACGCTCTGCGGATTGAGGTTGCCGATGCGGCCGCTCTCCGAGCCCGCGGCCGGATCGATCACCGCGTTGATGAGCGTCGGCTTGCCCGAGGCCATCGCCTCGTTGACGGCGCGCTTGAGCTCGTCGGGCGAGGTGGCATTCACGCCGACGCCGCCGAAGGCTTCCATCATCTTGTCGTAGCGCGCGCCCTTGACGAACACGGTCGTCGCCGGATCGGCATTGACGCTGTTGATGTCGGTGCCGCGATAGATGCCGTCATTGTTGAAGATGACGACGCAGATCGGCAGGTTGTAGCGGCAGATGGTCTCGACCTCCATGCCGGAGAAGCCGAAGGCCGAGTCGCCTTCCACCGCGAGCACGGGATGGCCGGTCTCGAGCGCAGCCGCGATCGCCTGGCCCATGCCGATGCCCATCACGCCCCAGGTGCCGACGTCGAGGCGCTTGCGCGGCCTGTACATGTCGATGACGCCGCGGGCGAGGTCGAGCGTGTTGGCACCCTCGTTGACGAGGATCGCCTCGGGATGGTCCTTGATCACGTTCTTCAGCACGCCGAGCGCACCGTGATAGTCCATCGGCGACTTGTTGTTCATGAGCTTCGGCGCCATCTTGGCGACGTTCTCGTCACGCTTGGACACGATGGCCTTGGTCCATTCGGCCGGCGGCGCGGTCCAACCCGTGCTGATCGCCTGATTGAAGGCGGAGACGACCGAGCCGATGTCGCCGACCACGGGCGCGACGATCTCGACGTTGGAGTCCATCTCGCGCGGCTCGATGTCGACCTGGATGAACTTCTTCGGGGTCTCGCCCCAGCTCTTGCCCTTGCCGTGCGAGAGCAGCCAGTTCAGCCGGGCGCCGATCAGCAGCACGACGTCGGATTCTTTCAGCACCGTGGAGCGCGCGGCGCCAGCGCATTGCGGATGCGTGTCGGGGAGGAGGCCCTTGGCCATGCTCATCGGCAGGAACGGCACGCCGCTCTTCTCGACGAACGACTTGATCTCTTCATCGGCCTGCGCGTAGGCCGCGCCCTTGCCGAGGATGATGAGCGGACGCTTCGCCGCCTTGAGCACGTCGAGCGCGCGCTTGATCGAAGCGGGCGAGGGGATCTGTGCGGGCGCGGCGTCGATCACCTTGACCAGCGACTTCTGGCCGGCATCGGCGTTCATCACCTGGCCGAACAGTTTTGCCGGCAGGTCGAGATAGACGCCGCCCGGACGGCCCGAGACCGCGGCGCGGATGGCGCGGGCGAGACCGATGCCGATGTCCTGGGCGTGCAGCACGCGATAGGCCGCCTTGCACAGCGGCTTGGCGATCGCGAGCTGGTCCATCTCTTCGTAGTCGCCCTGCTGGAGGTCGACGATCTCGCGCTCGGAGGAGCCCGAGATCAGGATCATCGGGTAGCAGTTGGTGGTGGCGTGCGCGAGCGCGGTGAGACCGTTGAGGAAGCCGGGCGCCGACACCGTGAGGCAGATGCCCGGCTTCTTGGTGAGGTAACCGGCGATGCCTGCGGCGTAACCGGCGTTCTGCTCGTGGCGGAAGGAGATCATACGAATGCCTTCGGCCTGCGCCATGCGGCCCAAATCCGTGATCGGGATGCCCGGCACATTATAGATGGTGTTGATGCCGTTCAGCTTGAGCGCGTCGATGACGAGATGAAAGCCATCCGTCAATTCCTGCTCGGTGCCCGGTGCTTCGGACTTGGTCGCGGTATTCAGCATGGGCCTTGTCTCCCTGGTCTCATATGCCGTTTTAGGCTTTGTGGGCGAATGGCTCGCCCTTCTGGTGAACGTTGCTAGGTGAACAGTTCTTGACCGTGCGCTTCGACGTAAGCGGCAAGGCCAAGGGTGTGGTCGCGGGCGCGCTTCTCGGCGAGCTCGGTGTCGCGCGCTTCCAGTGCTTCGATCATGCTGAGATGCTCGGGCAGCGAAGTGGCGGTGCGATCCTTGCGTCCGATGGTGAGCTGGCGGTAGCCGCGCACGTGCAGCAGCAGGTCGTTGGTGAGATCGACCAGCACCGGCGATTCCGACAGCGAGATCAGCGCCTGATGAAAGGCGATGTTGGCGCGCGAATATTCCTCGACGTGATCCTCGGGCAGGCGGTCCTTGCCGAAATCCTTGAAGTAGTCGCGCAGCGCCGTGATGTCTTTCTTGCGTGCGGTGGTGGTGATCAGGCGGGCCGCCATGCTCTCCAGCGCCGCCCAGGCGCGGATCATGTCGACGATCTCGCTCTTGGTTCTGCGCACCACCATGATGCCGCGGCGCGGAACCGTCTTCACGAAGCCGTCCTGCTCGAGCATCGCGATGGCTTCGCGGATCGGGGTGCGGCTGACACCCAGGCGTTCGGACAGCGCGCGCTCGTCGAGCATCACCGGCTCGGGCGTCGAGTAGATGTCCATCTTGAGGATGGCTTCCTTCAAGGCGTCATACGCCTTGTTCTTGAAGCTGCTCTCCGGGGCAATACGAACGATTGCGATATCTGCCTCGGTCATGTTCGGCAACGCCTTGGTTGGTTTCCGCAGTGACACGACGAATCTCCTCCAGTGGGAGTCGTCTTTTACAGGATTATTAACTGGAAAGTTTTTGGCATACCACATGCCAGAATGTCAAGCTGGCTATTTTTTGCGGCGTTCTAAGTCATGCAGCAGCTTGACAAGTTGGCTTCTGGCATACCAAATGCCATCGCCAGCCATTTTTGATCCAAAGCGGCGGAGTAATGTGGGCTTTATGCCACTCCGTTCCGCGACATGGAACAGAGCGCGGCGAATGGCAAGCATCACGGGCAGCCGCTACACGCGCGCGCTTTGAAAGAACGAACTGAGGTCAAGGGAGAAGCCATATGTCCAATTCCAAAGATGCCGTCCGCAAAGTGCTCGACCAGGTCAAGGCGGACAACCGCACCAGCCTGACCGCGCCGGAAGGCAAGCTGGTCTGCGACGCCTACGGCATTCCGGTGCCGAAGGAGGGCGTGGCCAGGTCGGCGGGTGAGGCCGGCAAAATGGCCTCCTCGATGGGCTTCCCAGTGGTGATGAAGATCGTCTCGCCGGACATTCTCCACAAGACCGAAGCTGGCGGCGTCATCGTCGGCCTCAAGACGGCCGAGGATGCCGAGAAGGCCTACGAGACCATTCTCTCCAACGCCAAGAAGTACAAGTCCGATGCCAAGATCGAGGGCGTCCAGGTGCAGCAGATGCTGGCCGGCGGCACCGAGGTCATCGTCGGCTCGATCACCGACGGCTCGTTCGGCAAGCTGGTCGCTTTCGGCCTCGGCGGCGTGCTGGTCGAAGTCTTGAAGGACATTACCTTCCGCCTCGCGCCCGCGACCAAGGAAGACGCGCTGTCGATGCTCGACGGCATCCAGGCGCATGAGATTTTGAAGGGCGTTCGCGGCGGCGAGGCGGTGAATCGTACGGCGCTCGCCGACGTCATCGTCAAGGTCTCGCAGCTCGTCACCGATTTCCCCGAGATCGTCGAGCTCGATCTCAACCCGGTGTTCGCGACGGCCAAGGACGCGATCGCCGCCGACGTGCGCATCGTCGTCGACTTCGCCTATGTGCCCAAGCCGAAGCCGCGCCCGACCGAAGAGATCGTCGCGGCCATGAGCCGCATCATGCAGCCGAAGGCGGTCGCCGTGGTCGGCGCCTCCGCCGAGGACGGCAAGATCGGCAACTCCGTGATGAAGAACCTCATCAACGGCGGCTACAAGGGCGACATCTATCCGATCCACCCCAAGGCCGCCGAGATCCTCGGCTACAAGGCCTACAAGAGCGTGAAGGACGTGCCGGGCGTGATCGACACGGCCGTGTTCGCGATCCCCGCGAAGTTCGTCGCGGCGGCGCTCACCGAATGCGGCGAGAAGAAAATCCCGGGTGCGGTTCTGATTCCGTCGGGCTTCGCCGAAGCCGGCGCGCCGGAGCTTCAGGCCGAGATCGTCGAGGTCGGCAAGAAGTACGACATCCGCCTGATGGGGCCGAATATCTACGGCTTCTATTATACGCCGGCCAATCTCTGCGCGACCTTCTGTACGGCCTATGACGTCAAGGGCCACGCCGCGCTGTCGTCGCAGTCGGGCGGCATCGGCATGGCCATCATCGGCTTCTCGCGCTCGGCCAAGATGGGCGTCTCGGCGATCGTCGGCCTCGGCAACAAGTCCGATATCGACGAGGACGATCTGCTCGCCTTTTTCGAGCAGGATCCGAACACGAACCTGATCGCGCAGCACTGCGAAGACCTCAAGGACGGCCGCGCCTTCGCGGAAGCCGCCAAGCGCGTCTCCAAGAAGAAGCCGGTCATCGTGCTCAAGGCCGGCCGCACCTCGGCCGGCGCAAAGGCGGCCTCGTCGCATACCGGCGCGCTCGCCGGTAACGACAAGATCTACGAGGACGTCCTGGCGCAGTCCGGCGTGATCCGGGCCCGCTCGCTGCGGCAGCTGCTCGAATTCGCCCGTGGCGTGCCGGTGCTGCCGACGCCGAAGGGCGAGAACGTGCTGATCATCACCGGTGCGGGCGGCTCGGGCGTGCTGCTGTCGGACTCCTGCGTCGACAACGGCCTGTCGCTGATGTCGATGCCGCCGGATCTGGATGCGGCCTTCCGCAAGTTCATCCCTCCGTTCGGTGCGGCCGGAAATCCTGTGGATATCACCGGCGGCGAGCCGCCGATCACCTACGTCAACACGGTGAAGCTCGGCCTGTCGGACGAGCGGATCCATTCGCTGATCCTCGGCTACTGGCACACCATCGTCACGCCCCCGATGGTGTTCGCCCGCAACATGGTCGAGGTGAAGAAGGAGATGGAGGCCAAGGGCTTCGTGAAGCCGATCGTCGCCTCGCTCGCCGGCGACGTCGAGGTCGAGGAAGCCGCCGAATATCTCTACCAGAACGGCATCCCGGCCTACGCGTACTCCACCGAGCTGCCGGTCGAGGTGCTCGGCGCCAAGTACAAGTGGGCGCGCGGCGCGGGGCTGCTCTGAGACGACGAAGACGCTTCGGTATGATCCGGAGCGGGTGGTTATTCACCTCTCCCCGCGCGCGGGGAGAGGTCGAATTGCGAAGCAATTCGGGTGAGGGGGACTCTCCACGAGTCTAACTGTCACCGTCCTTGCGGAGACTCCCCCTCACCCTGACCCTCTCCCCGCAAGCGGGGAGAGGGAAATAAGAATAGGGCGAGGGAGAACGGTCAGGTCGCGATGAGCAAGAACGTGATCCGGCGCAAATCGCTCGAGCCTCGATCGCCATCGGAGGCCGACCACGACGCGCGCGATGGCGGCGTGCAGTCCGTCGACCGCGCGCTATCGATCCTCGAAACGCTGGCCGAAGACGACGAAGGCTATCGCCTCAGCGACCTCGCCGTGCGCACCGGCCTGTCGGCCTCGACCGTGCACCGCCTGCTGGCGACGCTGGAGAGCCGCCGCTTCGTGCAGTTCGACCGTGCCCAGTCCAAATGGCATGTCGGCGTGCGCAGCTTCACGGTCGGCGCGAGCTTTGCCCGGCGGCGTAATTTCTCCACGCAGGCGATTCCTTACTTGCGCAAGCTGCGCGATCTCACTCGCGAGACCGCCAATCTCGCTGTCGTCGACGACGAGTTCATCATCGTGCTGACCCGCATGGAGAGCCGCGAGATCATGCGCTCGCTGACCCAGGTCGGCGGCCGCGTCGCTATGGTGACGTCAGGCGTCGGCAAGGCAGTGCTCGCGACTTATTCGGACGAGGACGTCGGCGCGGTCATCCGCCATCACGGCATGCCCCGCCTGACCGAGAAGTCGATCGTGCGGCCGGGCGACCTGTTCAAGGAGCTCGAGAAGATACGCAAGCAGGGTTTTGCGCTCGACGATGAAGAAGCCTGTATGGGCCTGCGCTGTATTGCCGCAGTGGTCTATAACGACTGCGCCGAGCCGCTCGCGGCGATTTCCGTCTCGGGCATGACCAGCCGCCTGACCGACGACAGATTGCCGGAAATCGGCCAAATCGTGCGCGAAGTCGCCGGCGAGTTGACCGTCGCGCTCGGCGGGGTGATGCCGAAATCTGGCTAACAAGGAACCGGGCCTGTCGCTGGACAGCATCGGCCGTTTTGGCTGATATGCGACCAAACGACACAATGCGGCAACCGATCAACGACGTCCGCACGAGCCCTGGAGAATGCCCCCCATGTTCAAATTTCCCGCGCGCCTTGTCGGCGCAGCCGTCGCGCTGACCCTTGCGGCAGCTGCGCCCGCTTTCGCCCAGCAGCTCGAGCTCAAGCTGATGGCGCCGGCGGCCCCGGGCGGTGGCTGGGACCAGACCGCGCGCTCGATGCAGCAGGCGCTGGTCGCTTCGGGCGTCGCGCGCAGCGTGCAGGTCGTCAACGTTCCCGGCGCCGGCGGCAGCGTCGGCATCGCGCAGTTCGTCAACGGCGCCAAGGGCGACGGCAACCAGTTGATGGTCAACGGCTTCGTCATGGTGGGTGCGCTCGCCATGAACAAATCGCCTGTCACGCTCGAGCAGGTGACGCCGATCGCGCGCCTCACCGAGGAAATCCAGGTGATCGTGGTGCCGGCGAATTCGCCGATCAAGACCGCGCAGGATCTCGCCGCCGCGGTGAAAGCCGACATCGCCAAGGTGACCTTCGCCGGCGGCTCGGCCGGCGGCGTCGACCACGTCATGGCCGCGTTGTTCGCGGGCGCCGTCGGCGCCGACGCGAAGAAGATCAACTACATCCCGTTCTCCGGCGGCGGCGAATCGCTGGCGGCAATCCTCGGCGGCAAGGTCACCGCGGGCATTTCGGGGCTGAGCGAATATGAAGGGCAGATCAAATCCGGCAAACTGCGCGCGATCGGCGTGACCTCGGAGAAGCGCATCGCCGGCAGCGACATCCCGACCTTTAGGGAGCAAGGCATCGACCTCGTGATCGCCAACTGGCGTTCGGTGGTCGCGCCTCCCGGCATCACGCCGGAGCAGCGCAAGACGCTGAGCAATGCGGTCGAGAAGATGGTGAAGTCGGACGCCTGGAAGGAGATCCTCAAGCAGAAGGGCTGGGAGGATGCCTATCTCGGCGGCGACGCCTTCGTCGACTTCCTGAAGAAGGAAACCGTGCGCGTCACCGACGTGCTGAAATCGGTCGGCCTGGTCAAGTCATGACCTCAGGCGATCCCGCCCAGCCGCGGCGCGTCGATCGCGCCGGCATCGTCATCGCTGTATTGCTCGCAGGTCTCGCCGCGGTGCTGGTCTGGGACGCGCGCGGGCTACAATCCACTTCGATGTACGGGATGGGACCGGAGGCAATGCCGGTCGTGGTCGCCACCGGCCTTGCGCTGCTCGCGATCGGCAATTTCATCGACGCGCTGCGCGGCAATCTGCCGGCGCGCGAGAGCGCCGATCCCGTGCCTGTGGTTCTGATCCTCGTTGGCCTTGCGCTCCTCATTGCCATCATCGGCTTCGGCGGCGGCTTCATCCTGGCGACGTCGGCGCTGTTCGTGACGACGTCGGCAGCTTTCGGGCGCCGTGCCATCCTCGTCGACAGCATCATCGCCCTCGTGATGTCGACTCTCATCTATCTCGCGTTCGACCGGCTGCTGACGCTGAGCCTTCCGACCGGCCCGCTGGAGCGACTGCTGTGATGGACACTTTTGCGGCGCTGGCCCACGGCATGGCGGTCGCCGTCCAGCCGATGAACCTGCTTTACGCGCTGATCGGCGTGTTTCTTGGCACGGCAGTGGGCGTGCTGCCGGGCATCGGCCCGGCGCTGACGGTCGCGCTGCTGCTGCCGGTGACCTACAAGCTCGACCCCGGCGGCTCGCTGATCATGTTCGCGGGCATCTATTACGGCGGCATGTATGGCGGATCGACCACGGCGATCCTGATCAACACGCCCGGCGAGAGTGCCTCGATGGCGACTGCGCTCGAAGGCAACAAGATGGCCAAGGCCGGCCGCGGCGGGCCGGCGCTTGCGACCTCCGCGATCGGCTCCTTCGTCGCCGGCACCATCGCCACCATCGGCCTTGCGTTTCTCGCGCCGTGGCTGGTCGATTTCGCCGTGCGCTTTGGCCCCGAGGATTACTTCGCGCTGATGTGCGTCGCCTTCGTCACGGTGTCGGCAACCTTCGGCGATTCCCCGGTCCGCGGCCTGACCAGCCTCTTCATCGGCCTGACGCTGGGCCTCGTCGGCATCGACAAGCTGACGGGTCAGGCGCGGCTTGCGTTCGGCGTCCCCGAGCTGCTCGACGGCGTCGAGGTGACCACACTTGCTGTCGGCCTGTTTGCGGTGGGCGAGGCGCTCTACGTCGCATCGCGCCGCCACCACACTGAGGAAAAGCTCGAGCCGGTGCGGGGCTCGCTGTGGATGACGAAAGAAGACTGGAAGCGTTCGTGGAAGCCGTGGCTGCGCGGCACCATGTTCGGCTTCCCGATCGGTGCGCTGCCCGCTGGCGGCGCGGAGATCCCGACCTTCCTGTCCTATTCCACTGAGAAGCGGCTGACAAAACATCCGGAAGAATTCGGCAAGGGCGCGATCGAAGGCGTCGCGGGACCGGAGGCCGCCAACAACGCCTCCGCCGCCGGCACGCTGGTGCCGCTGCTGACGCTGGGATTGCCGACCTCGGCGACGGCCGCGATGATGCTGGCGGGGTTCCAGCAGTACGGCCTCAACCCGGGGCCGCTGCTGTTTGCCGAGCGGCCTGACCTTGTCTGGGGCCTGATCGCCAGTCTCTTCATCGCCAATTGCATGTTGCTGGTGCTCAATCTGCCGCTGGTCGGCCTGTGGGTGCGGCTGCTCGCGATCCCGCAGCCCTGGCTCTATGCCGGCATTCTCGTGTTCGCGACCATGGGCACCATCGCCGCAAAGCCGTCGGTGGTCGAATTGTCGATGCTCGCCGGCTTCGGCGTGCTCGGTTTCCTGATGCGCCGGTTCGACTTTCCGATCGCGCCGGTCGTCGTCGGCCTGATCCTCGGTCCGATCGCCGAGAGCCAGCTGCGCCGCGCGCTCGCGATCAGCCTCGGCGATCCCATGACGCTGCTCCAGAGCCCGATCTCGGCGACGCTGCTCGGCATTGCGCTGGTTGCGCTGCTGGCCCCGTTCGTGCTGAAGGGGATGGGGCGCTTCAAGGCGAACGAGGACTAGCCGTCCCGGCGCGCGCGTCCTCTAATGCTGCGTCCAGCTCGTTGAGGAAACGCCATGCCGTCGGAACTTCGCTCGCCCCGTCTCGCCGTCCTGATCGATGCCGACAACGCCTCTGCGAAGATCGCGGATGGGCTGTTCGAGGAGATTGCCAAGATCGGCGAGGCCAGCGTCCGCCGCATCTATGGCGACTTCTCCAATGCACGGTCCAGGGGCTGGGCCGACATTCTGTCGAAGCACGCCATCATCCCGCAGCAGCAATTCGCCTATACGACGGGAAAGAATGCCTCCGACATAACCCTGGTGATCGACGCCATGGACCTGCTTCACAGCGGCCGGTTCGACGGCTTCTGCCTGGTCTCCTCCGACAGCGACTTTACCCGTCTGGCCGCCCGCATCCGCGAGCAGGGCGTCGACGTGTTCGGGTTCGGCGAGCAGAAGACGCCGGAGAGCTTCAGGCAGGCCTGCCGAAGGTTCGTCTACACCGAGAACCTGGTCTCCGTCCCGGCGACCACCCAGGATGCCGCCTCAAGATCGACGTCGCTTCAGCCGCCCGATGCCGCCACGCCCATCATCAAGAAGGTCATCACCCAGATGGAGAGCGAGGACGGCTGGGTCGCGCTCGGCGAAGTCGGCCGGCAGCTCGCCAATCTGGCCTCCGATTTCGATCCGAGAACGTTCGGGTTCCGCAAGCTGAGTGACCTCGTACGCAAGACGAATTCGTTCGAGATCGATGAGCCAAAGGGCCGGTCGATGCGAATTCGGGTCAAGCCCGCTGCTGCAGCACCGCCGAGAAGGCGGAACCCGCGCAGGCCCGCAAGGGCGGGGGCGACGGGCAGTTCGGCGCCTAAGGCGTAAGCAGGGCCTGCCGTTATATTTGCGCTTGCCCGCTATAGCGCAGGGCGTAACCATCGCCGGGCCGTAACGCCACGCGAGGGTCCCGATGACCAGACTTAGCCGCTTCGCCGTCGCACCGCTGCATTCGATGACCCGGCGTCTGGCCGATGTCGCCTCCGCGCGCGTCGCACCGGATCTCGTGGTCACGGGTGCCCGGGTGCTTTCGACCTATTCGGAACGTATCCATCCCGGTCGGGAGGTCTGGATCACCGGTGGCCGCGTCGCAGCGGTGAAACCGGCCGGGGCGGCGAAGAAGGTCTGGGGCGGGGTGCCGCTTTACGACGCCGCCGGCGGCATCATCGCGCCGGGGCTGGTCGATCCGCACATCCACATCGAATCCTCCATGGTGACGGCCTGCGCCTATGCCGAGGCTGCGCTCCTCAACGGCACCACCACGATCTTCTGCGACAGCCACGAGATCGGCAACGTCATGGATGTCGCCGGTGTCGAGGCGATGCTGGAGGACGCGCGCGAGGCGCCGCTCTCGATCTTTTTGACGGTGCCGAGCACGGTGCCGGCCACGTCGGCGGAACTGGAGACCGCGGGCGGCGACCTCACGCCAGACAAGATCGCCGGCCTGTTCGACCGCTGGCCCGAAGCGGTCGCGCTCGGCGAGAAGATGGATTTCGTGCCTGTCACGATGGGCGACGAGCGCAGCCATGCCATTCTTGCCGCTGCCTTGAAGCGGGGGCGGCCGGTGTCCGGACACGTTTACGGCCGTGAATTCGTCGCGGCCTATGCGGCGTCCGGTGTCACCGACACCCATGAGGCGATCGATCGCGATATCGCCGACGATCTGCTCGACGCCGGCGTCTGGGTGTTCCTGCGCGGCGGTCCGCCGACCACGCCCTGGCATTCGCTGCCGCAGGCGATCCGCACCATCACCGAACTCGGGGCGTCGCACAAACGTACGGCCGTGTGCACCGACGACCGTGATGCCGACGATCTTCTGCTGTTCGGTCTCGACTGGGTGGTGCGCGAGGCCGTAAAGGCCGGCATGTCGCCCGAACAGGCCTGGTCGATGGGCTCGCTGCATGGCGCCATACGCTTCGGCATGGAGGGCGATATCGGCGGGCTCGGCGGCGGCCGCCGCGCCGATCTCGTGCTGATGGACGATCAGCTCAAGCCGCAATGCACCTGGTATGGCGGCGAGCTGGTGGTCGAGCATGGCAAGATTACGCCGCGGCTCGATCAGGCGCTGTCGCAGCGCTATCAATATCCGAAGGCGGCCTATGCGACGGTGAAGCTGCCGGAGAAGGTCAAGCTGACGCCGGAATTGCCGGCGAAGGCGTGTACCGTCAACGCTATCAAGACCGCGTTGCCGGGCATTACGCTGATTCATGAGAAGGTCGCGATCGAGCCGGCCAAGGATTGGCCGTCGCTGTTTGA
Organism: Bradyrhizobium sp. 613_E4_N2_2; assembly: GCF_052075995.1. Classification (NCBI taxonomy): domain Bacteria; kingdom Pseudomonadati; phylum Pseudomonadota; class Alphaproteobacteria; order Hyphomicrobiales; family Nitrobacteraceae; genus Bradyrhizobium; species Bradyrhizobium sp. 613_E4_N2_2. The sequence continues at coordinate 6,325,550 of NZ_CP197234.1, read as the reverse complement.
GCGCTACGGCCTGTGCTTCGTCACGGTGGTCGAGCGCCACGGCAAGTCGGCCGGCAATGTGGCTTACGGCCTGCTGAAGGATTTCGGCCTGAAGCGCGGGGCGGTCGCCTCCAGCGTCGGGCACGACAGCCACAACATCATCGTCGCCGGCACCAACGAGGGCGACATGCAGGCGGCGATATCGGCCATCAAGGCGGAGCAGGGCGGCGTTTGCGTCGTCGCCGACGGCAAGGTGAGGGCGCTGGTTCCGCTGCCGATCGCAGGCCTGCTCTCCGACAAACGGGTCACCGAGGTCGCCGAAGCGGTCAAGGTACTGAAGAAGGAATGGGCCGAAGCCGGCTGCACCATCCCCTACATGGGCTTCAATTTGATTCCGCTGTCGGTCATTCCGGAAATTCGTATCACCGACAAGGGCCTCGTGCTGGTGCCGCAGATGGAGCTCGCGCCACTGTTCGAGTGAGCGGCTTTCACGCCGATGTCGATCTAACCGCTTGAGACCGCCGCGGTTTTTCCACGGCTGCCGCATCGTGGAAAATAAAATCGATCTCGTTGAGATCGCATCTTGCACGCCCGATGATCGCGCTCGCTGACGCAACTCAAGCGAGGTCCGATATGGCGAAGATGCGAGCCGTCGATGCTGCCGTGCGAATTCTGGAGAAGGAAGGCATCTCGACTGCCTTCGGCGTTCCCGGGGCCGCGATCAATCCGCTGTACTCGGCGCTGAAGAAGCGCGGGTCGATCCGCCACATTCTCGCGCGCCATGTCGAGGGCGCCTCGCATATGGCCGAGGGCTATACGCGGGCGAAGGCCGGCAATATCGGCGTCTGCATCGGCACGTCGGGGCCGGCCGGCACCGACATGATCACCGGGCTCTATTCGGCGATCGCCGATTCCATTCCGATCCTCTGCATCACCGGGCAGGCGCCGCGCGCACGGCTCTACAAGGAAGATTTTCAGGCCGTCGACATCGAGTCGATCGCAAAGCCCGTCACCAAATGGGCTGTGACCGTGCGCGAGCCGGCGCTGGTGCCGCGTGTGTTCAGCCAGGCCTTTCACATCATGCGCTCGGGCCGGCCGGGTCCGGTGCTGATCGACATGCCGCTCGACGTGCAGCTCGCCGAGATCGAGTTCGACGACGAGACCTATGAGCCGCTGTCAGTCTACAAGCCCACCGCGACGCGCAAGCAGGTCGAGAAGGCGCTGGAGATGCTCAACGCCGCCGAGCGGCCGCTGATCGTCGCCGGTGGCGGTATCATCAACGCCGACGCCTCGGACCTGCTGGTGGAATTCGCCGAGATCGCCAACGTGCCGGTCGTGCCGACGCTGATGGCGTGGGGTGCGATCCCCGACGACCACGTGCTGATGGCCGGCATGGTCGGCCTGCAGACCAGCCACCGCTATGGCAATGTGACCATGCTGGAATCCGACTTCGTGCTCGGCATCGGCAACCGCTGGGCCAACCGTCACACCGGCTCGGTCGAGACCTACACCAAGGGTCGCACCTTCGTGCATGTCGACATCGAGCCGACCCAGATCGGGCGCGTGTTCAATCCGGATCTCGGCATCGTCTCGGACGCCAAGGCCGCGCTCGAGCTCTTCGTCACCGTCGCCAGGGAGTGGCGCCGGTCAGGCAGGCTCCGCGAGCGCCAGGCGTGGGCCGCGGCCTGCCGCGATCGCAAGAAGACGATGCTGCGCAAGAGCCATTTCGACAACGTCCCGATCAAGCCGCAGCGCGTCTATGAGGAGATGAACAAGGCCTTCGGCCGCGACACCACCTATGTCACCGTGATCGGCTTGTCGCAGATCGCCGGCGCGCAGTTCCTGGGCGTCTACAAGCCGCGCAACTGGATCAATGCCGGGCAAGCCGGCCCGCTCGGCTGGACGCTGCCTGCCGCGCTCGGAGTGCGTGCGGCATGCCCGGATCGCGAGATCGTCGCGCTGTCCGGCGATTACGACTTCCAGTTCCTGATCGAGGAGCTCGCGGTCGGCGCGCAGTTCAATCTGCCCTACATCCACGTCGTCGTGAACAATTCCTATCTCGGCCTGATCCGCCAGGCCCAGCGCGGCTTCGACATGGATTACCACGTCCAGCTCTCCTTCGAGAACGTCAACGCACCGGAGCTCGGTGGCTACGGCGTCGACCATGTCGCGGTCGCCGAAGGCCTGGGCTGCAAGGCGATCCGCGTCACCGATCCCAAGGATACGCAGGCGGCGTTTGCGACCGCGCGTGAATTGATGGCGAAGCACCGCGTGCCCGTCGTGGTCGAGTTCATTCTCGAACGCGTCACCAACATCGCGATGGGCACGGAGATCGACAACATCGTCGAGTTCGAGGAGGTGCTGGATCTGCCGCTCGACGAGGTCTCGACCGCGCGGCCCGGCGTGCTTCAGCCGGCGGAATAGGGGGAACAGCATCATGCCGAAATTTGCCGCCAACCTCACCATGCTCTTCAACGAGATGCCGTTCATCGACCGTTTCGCCGCGGCGAAAGCGGCGGGCTTCTCCGGGGTCGAGTATCTCTTCCCGTATGATTTCGACAAGGCGTTGCTGCGCGAGCAGCTCGAAGCTCACGGGCTGACGCAGGTGCTGCACAATCTTCCAGCGGGCAACTGGGCGGCGGGCGAGCGCGGCATCGCGATCCTGCCCGATCGCGTCAGTGAATTTCGCGACGGCGTGTTCCGTGCCATCGACTATGCCAAGGCGCTCGATTGCGAGCAGCTCAATTGCCTCGTCGGCATCGCGCCTGCCGATGCCGACCCGCGCGAGCTCAACGAAACGCTGGTCGGCAATCTTCGCTTTGCCGCCTCGACGCTGGCGCGCGAGAACATCAAGCTCCTGGTCGAGCCGATCAACACGCTCGACATTCCCGGCTTCTACCTCAACGGCACCGAGCAGGCGGTTCAGCTGATCTCCGAGGTGCGGTCGAACAATCTGTTCATCCAGTACGACATCTACCACATGCAGATCATGGAGGGCGATCTCGCCCGGACCATGCAGGAATATCTCCCGCAGATCGCCCATATCCAGCTCGCCGACAATCCCGGTCGCCATGAGCCCGGCACCGGTGAGATCAACTACCCCTTCCTGTTCCGCCACCTCGACGCGATCGGCTATCGCGGCTGGATCGGCTGCGAATACAAGCCGCGCACCACGACGCTGGAAGGCCTGTCCTGGCACGCCGCGCAGACATTTGAGACCTGAGGAAACGTAGACATGATCGATATCGGCTTCATCGGACTTGGCACCATGGGACGGCCGATGGCCGGCCACCTTCTGGCCGCAGGCCATCGCGTGCTCCTACATGACGTCGCGCCGGTCGCGCCTGAGCTGATTTCCGCGGGTGGCATCGCCTGCAAGTCAGCCAAGGAGGTCGCGGAGGAGGCGGATGCCGTCATCATCATGGTGCCTGATACCCCGCATGTGGAGGCGGTGCTGTTCGGTAAGGACGGCGTTGCTAACGGGATCTCCAAGGGCAAGATCGTCGTCGACATGAGCTCGATCTCGCCGCTGGCGACCAAAGAATTCGCGAAGAAGATCGAGGCGCTAGGCGCGGACTATCTCGACGCGCCGGTGTCGGGCGGCGAGGTCGGGGCCAAGGCCGCGACCCTCACCATCATGGTCGGCGGGCCGGAGCGGGCCTTTGGCACCATGAAGCCGATCTTCGACAAGATGGGCAAGAACGTCACGCATGTCGGCGCCAATGGCGATGGTCAGACGACGAAGGTGGCCAACCAGATCATCGTCGCACTGACGATCGAGGCGGTGAGCGAAGCGCTGCTGTTCGCATCCAAGGCGGGGGCCAATCCCGCTCTCGTGCGCAAGGCGCTGATGGGCGGTTTTGCATCGTCGCGGATTCTCGAAGTGCATGGCGAGCGCATGGTGAAGCGCAATTTCGAGCCGGGCTTCCGCATCGAGCTGCACCAGAAGGACCTCAACCTCGCGCTCGAAGGTGCGCGCGCGCTCGGCCTGTCGTTGCCGAGCACGGCATTGGCGCAGCAATTGTTCTCGTCCTGCGCCGCGCATGGCGGCAAGGCCTGGGATCATTCCGCGATGGTGCGGGCACTGGAACTGATGGCGGGACACGAGATCGCCGCAGCGTAAGTGTTACGCGGTAACACTCTCCAGATCTGGTCTGTCTTTCGTCGTGCGGGAACCGGAACAATGGTCCGCCCCCGCGGTTGAAGGCGCAGAACAATCACTGGAGAGTGTGGACATGAAGACCCGTCTTGCGATTTCGCTGGCTGCCGTGTCGCTGCTGGCGTCGAGTGCAGCCTTTGCCCAGTCGACGACCGAACAGGGCGCCAGGGACGGCGCACGTGCGGGTGGCGACATCGGCGGACCGATCGGCGCGATGGTCGGCGGCACCGTCGGTGCGGCCGTCGGCGCGGGCCTCGAAATTCCGAATGCCGTGCTCGGCGGAATCCCGCGCGACGATTCCGTCGTGATCCACGAGCGCGTCGTCGTCGGCGAGCCGCTGCCCCCGACCGTGGTGCTGCGCCCCGTGCCGAACTATACCGAGTATCGCTACGCGGTCGTGAACGATCGCCGCGTCATCGTCGAACCGCGCACGCGCCGCGTCGTCAAGATCATCGACTGATCGGTCAGAGCGTGAAGGCTTTGAAGAGCCGGGCCCCGCGGAGCGTCACTCCGCGGGGCCCTAGTTCGTCAGGGCCGAATTGGCGCGGAGGCGTGCCATGATCCAATCGGCGACGGCGGCGAGCGCAAAGCCGATACAGGCGGTGCCGGCATCGACCAGAAAATCGTCCAGCCGTGCATGCCGTCCCGGTGCCCAGAACTGCATCAGCTCGAGCACGCCGATCAGGACCACCGCGATGGCGGCGATGGCCCAGCGGCGATTCCGGTAGGCGAGGCCGAAGGCCAGTCCCACCAGGATGAAGGCGAGGGCGTGCTCACCGTCCTGGCCGAGGTCGGAATGGGGCCGCAGGCCGGGCGGGCCGAGGGTTGCGAAAGTGACGGCGGCCGCGAGCAGCCAGGCAAAAAAGCGAATAAAAATGGGCATCCGGTGCCGATAGCACGGATTTGCAACGGCCTGTTGCGGGGCAGGGATCAGATCGCCGTGTAGTTAATGACGAAACGTTAAAGTGGCTCGCGTACGCCGAGGCCGTGCATGAAGCGTTCCCGGATCTGGACGGGATCCCTGCGGGTGGTACCCACGCCCGGCTTGTCGTCGATGCGGACCGCGATCAGGCTCGGCTCGGAGGCGGACATGGCCTCGTCGACCAGCCGCTCGAAATCCTCCTCGTCCGCGGCCCAGGCGCTGTTGGCAAGTCCCGAGCCTGTGGCTATGGCGACGATGTCGGCGACGCCAGCGGCCGGCGTCGGCTGCGCACCGGTGATCTGGTAGATGCCGTTGTCCATCACGATCATGATGAGGTTCTTCGGCTTCAACGCCGCAATCGTCGAGAGCGCGCCGAGCTGCATCAGCAGCGAGCCGTCGCCTTCGAGCGCGAAGACGCGGCGATCGGGCTGGGCCAGCGCGACGCCCAATGCGATCGGGAAAGCCAGCCCCATGCTGCCGAGCATGTAGAAGTTCTGCGGGCGATGGCCGGCGGCCCAGAGATCGAAATTGGTGTTGCCGATGCCGCCGACCACGGCTTCCTCGTGCTTGAGCTTTCCGATCAGGCGCGAGGTAACGTCGAAGCGGTTCATGACCTTGGTATTGCGCGTGTTCATCGCCGACCTCACTTGTCGAACGTCTTGCCGCCGGTGAGCAGCGGGTTGAGGATTAACGCCACCGGCGCTTGCGTGGTGACGGCCTGCTTGATCGAGCGGTCGGCGATGAATTCGAGTTCGTCGAGCCGGGTGATGGTGTGGTGCTCCAGCGCGAGCGAATCCAGCACCGGGCGCATGGTCCGGCAGACCAGCGATTGCCCGTAATTGAACTCGCCAAGCGTGCCGCGCTCGGAGACGAACATGATCAGCGGGATCTGGTAGGGCACCGCGAGCGAGGCCAGCACGTTGGCGAGCGTGGCGAAGCCGGAGGTCTGCATCAGCACCGCGCCGCGACGTCCGCCCATCCAGGCGCCGGAGACGATGCCGACGGCCTCCTCCTCGCGGGCGGTGGCAAAGGTGGTGAAGAAGGGGTCGGCGTGCAGGTTCTTGATCAGCGGCGTCAGCACGCGGTCGGGCACGTAAGGGATCAGGCTGATCTCGTTCCGCTTCAGGGTCTGCAGGACGATGCCGTGCCAGCTCCTGTCGCCGGCGCCTTGTGCCGCCTGGGGCGAGGTCTGCTGTTCCGCAAGCGCCATTGCGTTCTCCCTTGAGCCGCGCATGCTTCTTAGTTCTGGTCGTCGCGGCGGTCTGCCGAACTTGACGCAGGCAGCGGGATTGTCAACATGTCCGGGCCAGCACCGTGATCTGCGCCAGACGGCCTGTCGTGGCCGGCACCGCCATGTCATAAGCGGCGATAATGCAAAAACGGGAGGAACGCATGGACGGAGCGCGGGGTGCGCTGGCCTTGCGGGTCTCCTTGAGAGAGCCGGAAGGGTCCTGATGTCCGTCAACAGCAAGCGTGTCTTCTACGTCAAATACCTGGCCAATCCGATCTATATCGACATCCTGAAGGCGCGGTCCGACGTCCGGCTCGATCGCATCGAGAACGAGAGCCCGGAAGATTTCTATGCCCCGATCCTGAACGCGGCGCATGTTTACCAGATCGGAGCCGCCCGCGACGAACTTGCCCCGCATTTCCATGTCGATGCCGCCTTCCTGAAGCGCACGCCGAACCTGTTGCTGGTCTCCAGCAATGGCGCGGGCTTCGATCCCGTCGATGTCGAGGCCTGCACCGATGCGGGCGTGCTGGTCGTCAACCAGTCCGGTGGCAACGCGCATTCCGTCGCCGAGCATGCGCTGGCGATGATGCTGACGCTGTCCAAGCGCATCATCCAGTCCGACCGCAAGCTCCGCAGGGAGGCCAACGTCAACCGCAACGAGCTCGTCGGCAACGAGGTCGAGCACAAGACCGTGGGCATCATCGGCCTCGGCAATGTCGGCCGCCGCATTGCCGCGCTGTGCAAGGGCCTGCTCGGCATGACGGTGCTGGCCTATGACCCGTATTTGTCGGCCGAGGTGATGGCCGAGCGGGGCGGGGAGAAGGTCGAGCTCGACGAGCTGCTGCGCCGCGCCGATTTCGTCTCGATCTCCTGTCCGCTCGACAAGAAAAGCCGCAACATGATCAGCACGCGCGAATTCGCGCTGATGCAGCCGCACGCCTATTTCATCACCACGGCGCGCGGCTTCATCCACGACGAGGATGCGCTGCTCCAGGCGCTCCGCGACAAGCGCATTGCCGGTGCCGGCCTCGACGTCTGGTCGAAGGAGCCGCCGCCGCCCGAGCATCCGCTGCTCCAGTTCGACAACGTGCTGGCGAGCCCGCACACCGCAGGCGTGACGATCGAGGCGCGCCAGAACATGGGCCGCATCGCCGCCGAGCAGGTGCTGGACACGCTCGACGGCAAACGCCCGCCGCGCATCATCAATCCCGAGGTCTGGCCGCGCTACGCCGAGCGCTTCAAGCAGGCGTTCGGCGTGACGCCGGGGTAGGGGCGTGCGAAGCCTGATCGCGCTCCGATCGTTGGTTACGCGGATGAAAACAGAAAGCGGCGGATTTTACTGATGGCGTGAATGAACGCGTATCACTTGTCCTGTAGTTGAAGTCCATGAGCATATTTTCGATTGCGACATCCGGACTTTCCGCGGCGAGTTTGCGCGTGAACGTGGCCGCGAGCAACATCGCCAATGTCCGCACGACCGGCCCGCTACCCGCCTCAAGCGGATCGAGCACATCGGCCGGTGCGGGCAGCTCGAGCATTGGCCCGACATTTCCAGCGGCCTATGTGCCGTTGCGCATCGATCAGGTCTCCCAATCGAGCGGCTCGACGCCAGGCGGTACGGTCGCGACCGTGTCGACGGTTTCGCCGAGCTATACCGCACAATCCGACCCCGGCGCTGCCTTCGCAAACGAGGACGGCCTTGTCGCCGCGCCGAACGTCGATCTCGCCAGCGAGTTCGTTCAAATGGCGGCCGCCAAGTACAGCTTCATTGCCAATGCGCAGGTCATTCAAGCCTACGCCGAGACAGAACAGACCCTCCTCGATATCAAGACGTGATCGCTGACGGATTGTATCGACGCCTGCGTTGGCGGCGGGAACCGTCACCGATCTTGATCCGCGTCAAAATCTCCTTTCCCGGTTCAGGCTAAATGGGATTAAAGTGCCGCCGGGGCACGCTGGCGCAGGCAGGAGGTCCCATGTCAACTTATGTCGTCAGGTTCATGAAGGACGTGCTCGGCCAGTACGGCCGGCAGATCGAGGTTTGCCAGGGCACGCTCGAAATCGACGCCACCGACGAGGACGAAGCCAGGGAGCGGGCGAAGGCGAGGTTTTGCAAGGACCAGGCGTTGCATCACTGGTCGCTGCATGCCGACCGGATCCAGGTCAAGCCGGCTGACTTTCCCTCGTAAGGTTTAACGGCCCGGTGCCGTTAGCGTCGGCGGCGCGGTGATGCCCGCGCCGAGCGATCGCTGCACCATGACCGTGTCCGACCAGCGGCCGTGGCGATAGGCGACGCCGCAGAGCACGCCGGCGCGCGCGAAGCCGAACTTTTCGTGCAGCGCCAGCGAGGGCGCGTTGTCGGCATCGATATAGCCGATCATCTGGCGGAAGCCGGCCGCCGCGCACGCATCGATCATTCCCTGGAGCAGCAGCCGTCCGACGCCGCGACCGAGATGCTCGTGGTGGACGTAGATCGAGTGCTTGGCCGTGTAGCGGTAGGCCGGGCGCTTGCGGAACAGCACCGCATAGGCATAGCCGACCACCTCGCCGCGATAGGTCGCGACCAGATGCGGCAGGCGGGTCTGCTTCAGGTTCTTGCGGCGGTCGCGCAGATCGTCCGGTTCGGGCGCGCCGGTTCCCTCGACGTCGCGCGGCACGCCATTGCGGACGTGATGGCGGTAGATCGCCAGCATCGCCTCGACATCGCTCTCCCGTGAGGGGCGGACCAGAACCGGTTCGTCATCTGTACGCGCAATCGCTGTTTCGTTCATCGGCACCTACTCGGCAACGACGTAAGTATAGAGGCCGATGCGGCCCTGTGCATCGATCTCCTTGTAGACGCCCTGGATTTCCACATCGAACCCCGGGAACGTGTTGAAGCAGGTTTCGAACATTTTGAGATAATCCACCATGGGCTTGGCCCGCTCCGTCAGCCGCTCGCCGGGGACGATGGTGGCGATGCCGGGCGGGTAGACCACGAACGGCGTGGTGGCGATGCGGCCCGCGATCGCCTCGATCGGCAAATAGTCGACGTCGTTCTTGAACAGATAGCGCGCGGCATCGCGCGGCGACATCGCGATCTCGGGCATGTGCTCGGGCATGAACTGCCGGGCCTGGAGGGCGCTGACATCGGCGGCGCGGAAGAAGCGGTGCATGTCGCCGCAGAGATCGCGCAGCCGCACGCCGGCATAGCGCGCCTGCCGCCGCTGGTAGAATTCAGGGATGACGTCGGCCAGCAACGCGTTGTCGTCATGCAGCCTTTTGAATGCGACAAGCCCGGAGATCAGCGTGCCGGCCTTGCTCGCCTCGACGCCGGGAGTGAGCAGGAAGAGCAGGGAGTTGAGGTCGTTCTTCTCAGGGACGATGCGGTTTTCGCGCAGATACTGCGCGACCACGGGCGCGGGAATGCCGTGCTCGGCATAGGCGCCGGTGGTGCGATCGAAGCCGGGCGTCAGCAGCGTCAGCTTGTTCGGGTCGGTCATGGCAAAGCCCTCCGCGAGATCGGGAAAGCCGTGCCAGTTGGTATCTGGCGAGAGCTGCCACAGCGCCGGATTGGTGGCGAGCTCGTCGGTGGAGAGGGTCTCCCAGGCGACGTTGTGCGCGGCGCCGGGGCGGCTGACGTCGGGAATGGCGACGCGATCGGGCACGAAGGGCTCGAAGAACCAGCGGCGATCCGGATTTTGCTCCTTCTCCTCGAACTCCCGGCGCATGGCGCGGATCTTCTTGCGCAGCTCGATGCCGAGCCGGATCGTGTCGTCCCACAGCACCTCGCCCGAGCGGCCCTTCATCATCTGCGCGCCGACGTCGAGGGAGGCGAACAGCGGGTAGAACGGCGAGGTCGAGGCGTGCTGCATGAAGCTCTCGTTGAAGCGGCGGTGTTCGACGCGCCGCTTCTGGCCGCGGATATGGCGGTCCTTGATGTGGATCTGGGAGGCCTGTGAGAAGCTCGCGAGCTGCTTGTGGGTAGACTGCGTCGCGATGATGCCGGGTGCTTCGGGGGGAAGGTTCGCCAGCCCCATGGCGAAGCGGCCGGCATAGAGCGGGTGGAATTTCATGAAGCCGGCCCAGGCCTCGTCGAACAGGATGTATTCGCAGAGATGGCCGATGCGCTTCAGGATCATCTCGGCGCTGTGGATCGAGCCGTCATAGGTGCACTGCTCGACGACGGCGACGCGGAACGGCCGCGCCTTGCGCCAGGCGTCCTTGTCCGTCACCAGCGGATGGTTCCGGATCGCCTCGCGCAGGGCCTTTTCGTCGAGCATGTCCCAGCGCATCGGGCCGATCAGGCCCCAGGCATTGCGGATGGTCGGGACGTAGACCGGGACGCCGCCATTGATCATCAGCGCGCCGTGATGGGCGGCCTTGTGGTTGTTGCGGTCGAACAGCACGAGGTCGCCGTCGGTGACGAGGGCGCCGAGCGCGACCTTGTTCGAGGTCGAGGTGCCGTTGAGCACGAAATAGGTCTTCTCCGCGCCGAAAATCTGGGCAGCTTCCTTCTGCGCCCTCAGCGCGGGACCCTCGTGGGTGAGGAGGTCGCCGAGGTCGAGCACGGAATTGTCGAGGTCGTCGCGGAACACGGATTCGCCGAGATGCTCGACGAAGACCCGGCCGATCGGGCTGCGGTTGTAGAACACGCCGCCATTGTGACCCGGACAGGTCCAGAGCTGGTTGCCTTCCTCGGCATAATCGACCAGTGCGCCGAAGAACGGCGTCTTCAGCGTCTCGGCATATTGCTTGAGCCGGCTGATCAAATTCTTGGCGATGAAGGTCGGCGTCTCCTCGGACAGGAAGACATAGCCGTCGATGAAGTCGAGCACCTCGACCGGCAAATCCTCGAAGCGCTTGCGCCGGATCAGGAGGATGATCGGGAAGTCGAGGCCGCGGCGCCGCATCAGGTTGATCAGCGCCGAGGTCTTCCCCTCGAGGCCCTTCTTGCCCCAGTCCACCACCATGCAGCCGATCGCGGCGTCGGTCTGCACCGCGATCTCCGCGTCCTCCAACCTGCGGGCCCTCACGACCTCGAAGCCGGAGCGCTGGATCTCCTCGATAATCTGGTTGAAGCGGATGCCTTCCAGATCGTCGGCGTCGAACACAGGTGCGGCGAACAGGAAGTTGAAGCGCTTGAAATAATCCATGGTGTGTCCCGAATCTACAGAGACTGGCAGGTCTCTGCACTTTCGATGACAGTTCTATGACAATCGCCCGATCCAGCGGGGATCGTGTGACGGGCGATCAATCCAGCAACTTGTCCAGCGTGATCGGGAAGCGCCGGATGCGCTTGCCGGTGGCGTGATAGACTGCGTTCGCGATCGCCGCAGGTACGCCGACGATGCCGATTTCGCCAATGCCCTTGACGCCCAGCTTGTTGATCCGGTCGTCGGGTTCGTCGACGAAGATGACGTCGATGTCGTGAACGTCGGCATTCACGGGAATGTGGTACTCGGCGATGTTCGCGTTCATGATCCTGCCGAAGCGGTGATCCATCACCGTCTCCTCGTGCAGCGCCATTCCGATGCCCCAGACCACGCCGCCCATGATCTGGCTGCGGCCGGTCTTGGTATTGAGGATCCGTCCGGCTGCGACCGCGCTCACGACGCGCGTGACGCGGATGACGCCCAGGTCTTCGTCGACCTTGACCTCGGCGAAGACCGCCGAATGGGTGTTGCGCGCGTGCGACTTGTCCTCCGCGAAATGATTGAGCTTCTGCTTCTCGATCCGCTCGAGCTTGCCGTGACGCATCGCGTCCGCGATCGAGACGGCACGGGCCTTGTCGCCGGCCTTGGCGATCGTGCCGTCGACCAGGATCACATCGGGCGCATCGACGCCGCCGAGGGGCGAGGCGGGCATCGCCTTGGCGAGCCGTGCGAGCTCCTGGCGAATGTCTTCGGCCGCGCCCAGCACGGCGTGCGCGGCCGACGCCGCCATCCAGGAACCGCCTTCGACGGGGGCCTGCGGCAAGGTCGAATCGGCAAGCCTCACGTCGATATTCTCGATCGGCAGCCCGAGGGCGTCGGCGGCCACCTGGGCCACGATGGTGTAGGTGCCGGTGCCGATATCGGACGCGGCGCAGGATACCTCGGCATGGCCGTTCGACGTCAACACGATGCGGACGGCGACCGGCATCTGAAGCGCCTCCCATACCCCCGTCGCCATGCCCCAACCGACCAGGTCCTTGCCATCACGCATGGAGCGCGGAGCAGGATTGCGCCGGCTCCAGCCGAACGCTTCCGCGCCGCGGGCGTAGCATTCGCGCAGCTGCTTGCTGGTGTAGGGCAGGTCTTCACTCTGGTCGCGGTCCGAATAGCACTTCAATCGCAGCTCGATCGGGTCGAGCTTGAGCGCGACGGCCAGCTCGTCCATGGCGCATTCGAGCGCGCAGACGCCGGAGGCGGCGCCGGGCGCGCGCATGTCGCAGGGTGTGGAGACGTCGAGATCGACGAGCTTGTGGGAGAAGAGGCTGTTCGGGCTCTTGTACAGCTGTTCCGCCCAGCCGCTGTCATTGCGCGAAAAATCCTCGTAGCGCGAGGTCATAGCAGTGGCTTCGTGCGCGACGGCATCGAGCGTGCCGTCGGGCCTTGCGCCGAGCGCGACGCGCTCGATGGTCATCGGCCGATAGCCGAGCCCGTACATCTGCTGCCGTGTCAGGACGACACGAACGGATCGCTTGAGTTCGAGCGCGGCAAGCGTCGCCAGCACCACCTGGTATTGCGGCCGCAATCCGGAGCCGAAGGCACCGCCGACATAGGGCGAGACCACGCGGAGGTCATCGTGCTTCTTGTTGAACACACTGCATAGATATTTGTGGACGTTCTGGACACCTTGCGTCTTGTCATAGACGGTAAGCCTGCCGCTGCCGTCGCGGACCACCGTGGTCGCATAGAGCTCCATCGGGTTGTGGTGCTCGGTCGGCAGGACGTAATCCGCCTGGTGCCGCACAGCGGCCCCAGCCAGCGCTGCGGCGGCGTTGCCGCGCGGCTTGTGCGGCCGATCCACTTTGCCGGCTTTGCCATGTTCGGATTCGAGGTCGGTCGCAAATGCCTCCCGGTCGTATTCAACGCGCACGCGGGTCGCGGCGAATTTGGCGGTTTCCCAGTCATCCGCCACGACGAGCGCGATCGGCTGGCCGTTGAACCAGATCCTGTCGTCATAGAGCGGGCGGAAAGGCGAGCCCTTCTCCGGCGCCACCTCGTCCTTCCAGGCATCGTCATTGTCGGCGAGGGGCGGACGATGCGCATGCGTAAGCACGTCGACCACGCCCTTCACTTGCAGCGCGTCGCTGGCGTCGAGGCGAGCGATACGTCCGCGCGGAATCGTGGCCTCGACGACGAAGCCATGGAGGAGGCCGTCTGCCGGGAATTCGCCGGCATATTTGGCGGCTCCGGTGACCTTGGCGCGGCCATCGACGCGGGACGTTGGCGTTCCGACATAGGCGTTCATCGGTCCCTCACGCGATTTTCTTGTGAGCCTGTGATTGTGGCGTGGCGATCGCGGCCTGTATCAGCGTACGCACGATGGTGCGGCGTGCGAGCTCGATCTTGAAGCGGTTATGTGCGCGCGCCGTTGCCCCGTGCAGCAGCAGATCGGCCGCGCGCGAGAAGTGGTCCGGCGTCGCTGCCTGGCCGCGCAACGCCGCTTCGGCCTCAAGGCTGCGCCAGGGCTTGTGAGCCACGCCGCCGAGCGCCAGGCGGGCTTCGCTGATCGCGTTGCCATCCAGTTCGAGCGCGGCCGCGACCGAGACCAAAGCAAAAGCATAGGACAGCCGGTCGCGGATTTTCAGATAGCTGTAGTTACGGGCAAAGCCATGCTTGGGAAGTTCGACGGCCGCGATGATCTCGCCGATGCCGAGATTTGTATCGACATGAGGTTTGTCCTCCGGGAGTCGATGGAAATCGGCCAATGCGATCGTGCGCTGGCCGGAGGGACCTGCGACGTGCACGAGCGCACCGAGCGCGGCAAGTGCGACGCTCATGTCGGACGGGTTGGTCGCGATGCAGGACGCGCTCGTGCCGAGGATTGCGTGGTTGCGGTTGAGGCCGTCGATTGCCGAGCAGCCGCTGCCGGGCTCTCGCTTGTTGCAGGGCGTCGCCGTGTCATAAAAGTAGGCGCAGCGCGTGCGCTGCATCAGGTTGCCGCCAACGGAGGCCATATTGCGCAATTGCGCGGAAGCGCCGGCGAGGATGGCGCCGGCGAGCAGGGGGTAGCGCTGCTCGACAAGCGGATGGTAGGCGAGGTCCGAATTCGGTACCAAGGCGCCGATGCGCAGCCCTCCGTCGGACGTCTCCTCGATGTCGCGGAGCGGCAGGCGGGAGATGTCGATCAGCCGGGAGGGCCGCTCGACATTTTCCTTCATCAGGTCGATCAGATTGGTCCCGCCGGCAATCAGCTTGGCGTCGGGATCGGCGGCCAGCAGGCGGATCGCATCGGCGACGTCGGTGGCGCGGGAATATTGGAAGTTGTTCATGGCCGGCCCATTGCCTGCTGGATCGCGGCGACGATGTTCGGATAGGCGCCGCAGCGGCAGAGATTTCCGCTCATCAGCTCTCTGATCTCGTCGGCATCCCGGGCGCGGCCTTCGGCCAAAAGGCCCGCCGCCGAGCAAATCTGTCCCGGCGTGCAATAGCCGCACTGAAAGGCGTCGTGGTCGATGAACGCCTGTTGCACGGGATGAAGCGTTCCGTCCTTGGCAAGCCCTTCGATCGTCGTGATCTCGGCGCCGTCCTTCATGACGGCGAGCGTCAGGCAGGAATTGACGCGCCGTCCGTCGATCAGCACGGTGCAGGCGCCGCACTGGCCGTGATCGCAGCCTTTCTTGGTGCCGGTCAGCGCAAGATGGTCACGCAGGGCATCCAGAAGCGTGGTCCAGGGCACGAGATCGAGCGTGTGGCCGACGCCATTGACGACGATATGAACTGGAATGCGTTCGGGAATCTCGTGCGTGACATCGCTCATGTCCTGCTCCCTGCGACGGCGACTGAGCCGAGACGTCAGCCGAGCTGACGCGGAGGCACCGTTGCCTCCGCTTGCCAATGGCCTCCAACTTACAATCGGCCGCTTGGTTCCCTGCCGGGAATTATGGCGCCCGCGACACAGTGTCAGCGCTTGGCTTCGCCGAAGACCACCGTCGGCACCGCGCGGTTGACGATCTCGCGCAGCGCGAAGCTCGATTGGACCCGCGCCACGCGCGGCAGGCGCGACAACTCGGTACGGTGGATGCGCTCGAAATCCTGGATGTCGCGGGCGAGCACGATCAGGATGTAGTCGTCGGTGCCCGACATCAGGAAGCAGCGCACGACGGACGGACATTTCACCACCTCGGCCTCGAACGCCTTCAGCGCCTCGTCGCTCTGGCTCTCCAGCGCAATGCGCACCAGCACGGTCGTGGTGAGGCCGAACTGCGCCAAATCAAGCGCGGCTTGGTATGCCTGGATGTAGCCGTCGTCCTCCAGCGCCTTCTGCCGCCGCGCCAGCGCCGTGCTTGATAGCCCGACCTTGGTGGCGAGCTCGGTGTGGCTGGCCCGCGCATTGGTGGTGAGTTCCGCGAGGATGGCGAGATCTTTCCGGTCGAGGGCCAAGGTTTCGTTTCCAGCGTGAAAGGGCGTTTGCACGCCGGAAACCGGCGCGGGGAGGTCGAAGCTAGCGGATATTTGCACGAAACCAAACTGGCCCGATCGCTACGATGGCGGGGTGAATCAGGACGTTGGAAGGAGCCCAAAATGCGCGTCGGTGTGCCCAAGGAGATCAAGGTGCAGGAATATCGCGTCGGGCTCACCCCGGGCGCGGTCCGCGAATATGTCGCGGCCGGGCACCAGGTGACGGTCGAGACCGGCGCCGGCAGCGGCATCGGCGCGTCCGACGAGGTGTACCAGCGGGCAGGGGCCGCGATCGCGGAGAACGCCCGCGACATCTTCGCCAGCTCCGACATGATCGTGAAGGTGAAGGAGCCACAGAAAAGCGAATGGGCTCAGCTTCGCGAAAGCCAGATCCTCTTTACCTACCTCCATCTCGCGCCGGATCCCGAACAGGCCAAGGGTCTGCTCGCTTCCGGTTGCACTGCGGTCGCCTATGAGACCGTCACCGACGCGGCCGGTCACCTCCCCCTGCTTGCGCCGATGAGCGAAGTCGCCGGCCGCCTCGCCGTCGAAGCCGCCGGCGCCGCGCTCAAGCGATCGGCCGGCGGCCGCGGGGTGCTGCTCGGCGGTGTGCCCGGCGTGCAGCCGGCGCGCGTCGTCGTGCTCGGCGGCGGCGTGGTGGGAACGCAGGCCGCGCGCATGGCGGCGGGCCTCGGTGCGGAAGTCACTGTGATCGACCGCTCGATTCCCCGTCTACGCGAGCTGGACGATGTGTTTCTCGGGCGCGTGCGCACCCGCTTCTCGACCATCGAAGCGGTCGAGGACGAGGTGTTCGCCGCCGACGTCGTGATCGGGGCGGTGCTGGTGCCGGGCGCCAGCGCTCCAAAGCTCGTCACGCGCGCGATGCTCAAGTCGATGCGGCCGGGCGCCGTGCTGGTCGACGTCGCGATCGACCAGGGCGGCTGCTTCGAGACATCGCATCCGACCACGCACGCCGATCCGACCTATCAGGTCGACGGCATCGTGCATTATTGCGTCGCCAACATGCCGGGCGCGGTGCCGGTGACGTCGAGCCAGGGGCTGAACAACGCAACGCTGCCATTCGGCCTGATGCTCGCCAACAAGGGCTTTGCTGCAGTCCTGGAAAATCCGCATTTGCGCAACGGACTGAACGTGCATCGTGGCCGCATAACCAACAAGGCGGTTGCCGAGAGCCTCGGGCTGGAATTTGCTCCGGTCGAGAGCGGCCTCGCCGCTTGACGGCTACACTGATTTGCGGTGGCGGCTGTCGAGCGCGGCCTCGATCGTTTCCGGACGCTCGATCCGTTCGATCAGCATGTCGATGCGATCACCGCCCCAGAACAGCTCGCCGTTGAACACCATGGTCGGCACGCCGAACACGCCGAGTGCTTCGGCTTCGTCGATGATGCGGTCGTGCTCGGTGCGGGCAGGGCCGTTGACGTAGGCTTCGAACTCGCTCGCCGAGCCGCCGCACGCGGTGATGACGTCCGTGATTGCGGCGAGATCGTCGATCTCGAGCTCATGGCTCCAGAATTTGCGGAACACCGTGTCGTGATAAGGGCGGAAGAAGCCGTGCCGCTGTGCGAACAGCATTCCAACGCTGGAATAGAAGGCGTCGTAGATCCGACGCGGCCCCTTCATGACGAGCCCTTGCGCATTGGCATAGCGCCGCGCGTCCATATAGGCGTAACGCACCTTGCGCCAGAAATGCGGCGTGCGCTCCTCGACCGTCCCCATGAATTCGGCGACGCGCAGCGTATAGGGCAGCCATTCGAGCTCGACGCCGTGCGCCTCCTCGAGCGAAAATAGCCGCTTGTTGGCCACGAACGCGTAAGGGCTCTTGTAGTCGGTGTAGACGCGGACAAGCGGCTTGGGCATTGGCGGCTTCCCTCGGCGTACGGCGCTCCCGGTTGTGCGGGAGATTAACCCGCGAATTCCGTCATTGCGAGCGCAGCGAAGCAATCCAGAGTATCTCCGCGGAAAGATTCTGGGTTGCTTCGCTGCGCTCGCAATGACGACGAGGTGAGGTTTACGCCTTCGTCAACCTGTACTGCCCCAGATCCGGATCATGCGTCATGCGCCAGTAGTCCACGAACCGCCAGGGCATCGCCGAAAACACGCGGCCGCTCGAATTGCGATAATAGGTGCTCATGCCGGTATGGGTCCAGATCATCGCCTCGTGCTCGGCATCGACCTTCTGGACGTAGTCGTCCAGCACCTCCCTGCGGACGTCGATGGCGGCGACGTCGTGCTCAATCATGTCGGCGAGGCAGGCGGAGATATAGCGGCTCTGGCATTCCGACTGGAAGATGACGCTGCCGCCATGGGCGGGGCCGGAGTTCGGACCGAGCATGCAGAAGAAGTTCGGAAAGTCCGGGACGGTGAGGCCGAGGAACGCCGTCGGGTTGTCGTTGGCCCAGGCCTCGCGCAGATCCTTGCCGCCGCGGCCGCTGATGTTGAGGCGCGCCGCCATCTCCGTGACCTTGAAGCCGGTGGCGACCACGACGATGTCGGCGGGGCGGTGCTCGCCGTCTGCGGTGACGATGCCGTCGCGATCGAAATGATCGATCGTGTCGGTGACGAGCTCGACATTGTCCCGCGTGAGCGTCCTGAACCAGTTGTTGTCAAGCAGGATGCGCTTGCCATAGGGCGGATAGGTCGGCACGCATTTGGCGATCAGGTCGGGCCGATCCTTCAGCTCGGTGAGGATGAAATCGGTCAGCTCCTGGCGATGCCGGTCATTGCCCTTGTTGACGGCGCGCTCCGGATGCGGCCAGGCCGGGTCCTTGCGCAGGAACGGCAACAGGCCGTCGCCATAGCGCCAGAACATGTTGAAGCGGTACCACTGCACATAGAACGGCAGATGCGCGAGCAGCCAGCGCGCGCCGTCGCTGATCGGATCGGAATAGCCCTTAACGGGCCGCGCCCATTGCGCGCTGCGTTGATAGACCGTGACGGACGCGACGCGGCCGGCGATCGACGGCACCAGCTGCATCGATGTCGCGCCGGTCCCGATCACGGCGACATGCTTGCCGTCGAGATTGATGTCGTCCGACCACAGGGCCGAATGCAGGATCGTGCCCTTGAAGTCTTCCTCGCCCTTGAAGCGGGCGCGAGAGGGATCGTTGAGCTGGCCGATGGCCGAGACCAGCGCGGTGGATTCAAAGGTTTCTTCGCCGCTCTTCGTCTTCAGCGTTGAGATCCAGCGTCGCTTGCCTTCGTCCCAGCGCGACGCTGTCAGCTCGGTATTGACCCGCAGATGCTCGCGGATGCCGTATTCCTCGGCGACCTTCAGCAGATAGGCAAGCAGCTCCTCGCGCTGGCAGAAATAGCGCGTCCATGCATTGCCCGAGCCGAACGAGTAGGAATAGGAATGGTTCGGCGTATCGACGCCGCAGCCGGGATAGCGGTTGATCCACCAGGTGCCCCCGAGCTCGGCGTTCTTCTCGACGATGGTGTAGGGGATGCCGAGATGGCCGAGTGCGACGCCGAGCGCGATGGCGCAGACGCCGGCGCCGACGATCAGCACGTGCTGGCCGGCAAGCTTCTCGGCGGAGGGGCGCTTCGTCCATTGCGGCTCGCGCGCTACAAATCCCATCTCCTCGCGCATCAGCGGTGCATATTCCGGTGCGACGTTCTCGCCGAGGCAGGCGCGCATCATCTTGAGCAGCAGCTCTTCGCCGGGATCGGTGATGACGGGTTTTGGCGTGCCGCCGGCAAACAGCTTGACCACTGCGGCACGGATTTCGTCCTGGACCTCCCGGGGCACGCCGGCTTCTGGATCGGGAATGAGGCGGATGTCGCGCTTGGGCAAGTACGGCGGCTCGAGCCAGCGCTCATCGCCGGTCATGTGCACCAGCACCATCAGCAAACAGCGGATATCGCCTTCGGCGATCGCGGAGACGAGATCGAGCGGCTTTTGTGGAGATGCGATGTTCATGGCGTGTCCTGATCTCCGGATGCACTGAAGAGGCCGCGCGTCATCAGCTTGCGATAGGCGGAGATGACGTGGTCGGGGACGGCGGTGACGCCGCCGGCCGAATAGGAGTAGCGGCGGCTGAGATAGCCGCGCGCGCCCATCAGCATGTGGACGATGGCCTCGAATTCCTCGTCGCTGTAATCCTCGATCGCGCCTGCCGCTCGTGCGCGGCGCAAAATGCGGACATAGGCGACCGAAATGTTGTCGAGATGTTTCTGGTAGCCGATGGGCGCGAAGAATTCGGCCTCGTTGAGGATGCGCAGGAACTCCGGCACCTCACGGATAAAGTCGAAGAAGGCGGAGAAGCGGGCGATCTCCTGCCGCGCGGCATCGGCGGTGCCGGTGCGTGCGCGGATGAACTCGACCATGTCGAGGCCGATCTTCGGCAGCAACTGGTCGAGCAGTTCCTGGCGGTTCTCGAAATGATTATAGAAGGTGCCTTGCGCGACGCCGGCTTCTTCCGTGATGCGGGCGACGGAGGCTTCGGCATAGCCATGCTTGCCGACGACCTTGGTCGCGGCGTCAAAGATCTTCTGCTTGGTCCAGGCGTTGCGCTCGACGCGGTTAAGCTTTGTGACCTTGGCATTCGCTTGCGTCATTCAGAGGTCTCCAGCTCGGCGCGCAGCACGCGCTTGAGGATTTTTCCGCTCGGGTTGCGCGGCAGGCCGTCGCGGATAACGAGCTGTTTCGGTACCTTGAAGCTCGCCAGGCGCGTACGGCAGTGCTCGGTGAGGGCAGGGAGCGCAAGGCTCGCGCCTTCGGCCAGCACGACGATCGCGACCGGCCGCTCGCCCCAGCGCGCATCGCGCAGGCCGATCACCGCGACTTCGCGCACCTCGGGCAAGTCGTAGATGACGCGCTCGACTTCGGAGGAAGCGATGTTCTCGCCGCCCGAGATGATCATGTCCTTCTTGCGGTCGGTCAGGTACAGGAAGCCTTCCTCGTCGAGATAGCCGACATCGCCGCTGCGGAACCAGTCGCCGAAGAAGGCCGCCGCCGTCTTCTCCGGATCCTTCCAATAGCCGCGCGTGATTTTCGGTCCGCGCAGACAGATCTCGCCATTGACGTTCGGCGGCAGCGTCTTGCCGTCCTCGTCACGGATCTCGATCTCGACATGGGCGATGGCGCGGCCGGTCGAGCCGATCTTCTCGATCTCGCGGCCGGCTTCCATGAAAGTGTCGCCGCCGACGGTCTCGGTGAGGCCATAGGCATCGATGTAGCGCGCATTGCGGAAGAACTCCGAGAACGCGCGGATGCGCACCTCCGGCGTCTTCTCGCCGCCGCCGATCGCCCATCTCAGGCTGGAGACGTCGTAGCGATCGCGGGTGGGGCAGGTGAGCATCGCGGTGGTCATCACAGGCGCGAACCATGCCGCGTTCAGCTTGTCCTCCGCGATCGCCGCAAGCGCGGTCTCCGGCTCGAAATTGCGCTCGATGCGGATGAAGCCGCCGTGCCAGAGCACGGCGATGCCGGGCAGGTCGAGCGCGCCGACGTGATAGAGCGGGCCGACAACGAGCAGTCGCGTCTCGGCACCGATGCCGAGCGCGATCGTCTGGTCGGCGGACTTCCAGTAAAAATTATCGTAAGTGAGCATCACGCCTTTGGGGCGGTCGGTCGTACCCGAGGTGTACATCAACCGCATCAGGTCGGACGGTGCGCGGACGTGCATCGGCGCGGGCACGGCCTCGCCCGCGAGGTGCGTGATGCTTTGCTGCGCAACTTCGTTCAGCACGACAACCTTCGCGCCCGCTGCATTCGCGGCGAGTTCCTCATCGACGATCAACAACCGCGCGCCGGCATTGCCCGCGATGTAGCCGACCTCGTCGCGCGACAGTCGAAAATTGATCGGCAAGAACACCGCGCCGAGATGACTGGTGGCGAAGACGAGCTCCAGGAACGCCGCGCTGTTCTTCATCAGCACGGCCACGACGTCGCCCGCGCCGATGCCCTGCGCGGCGAGCCAGCCGGCCGCTTGCCGGATGCGCGCATCGAAATCGGCGTAGGAGATCTCCTCGCCGCGATATTTCAGCGCGGGCCGGTCCGGCGTGCGCCGGGCATGAAAGGTGATGAAGCTCGAAAGATTGATCATTTTGCGGGTTTTGGGCCGATTACCGGCCTCGTTTCCTCCTTTGATGAATTATGACTCGTAATTCATCTTTGGCTTGACGTCACCCCCCTGCCTCTGAAATTGTTGGGAACACGGAGACGAGACGATCTCCGGCAAGGGACCAGGAAACGCCGACCCGAAAGAGGGAGGGGAAAATGACGAGAACCCGCATGCCGGGCATCAGCCGCCGTTCAACGCTGGCGCTGATGGGCGCCGGTGCGATGAGTGTTGCCGCACCGTGGGTGGCGCGCGCGCAAGCCAAGACGATCAAGATCGGCATGCCGACGATTCTGTCGGGCCGCGTTGCGCAGCTCGGCACGTCGTCGCGCAATGCGGTGATGCTCGAGGTCGACAAGGTCAACGCCGCCGGCGGACTTGCCGGCCGCCAGATCGAGATGGTGATCCGTGACTCCAAGGGCCAGCCGCAGGAAGCCGCCCGCGTCGCGCGCGAGCTCGTCAACACCGATGGTTGCGAGTGGCTGATCGACGGCGAGGCGTCGTCCGGATCGTTTGCGGTTCACGAAGTGGCGCGCGATCTCGGTGTGCTCTGCGTCCACACCTGTTCGGAAGCGTCCTCGCTCACGGCCGATCCGAAGCAGCACATCCCGAACGCGTTCCGTTGCGTGCGCCAGGGCATCCACGATTCCATCGTCGGCGGCAGCTATGCCGCCTCGATCGCGAAAGCCAAGGGCCTGAAGAAATGGGCGACCTGCTCGCCGGACTATGCCTATGGCCGCGACACCACCGGCGAGTTCACGCTGTACCTGAAGCGCTTTGCGCCCGACGTCGAAATCATCAGCGAGTCCTGGCCAAAGCTGTTCCAGCCCGACTACACCGAAGTCGTGACCAAGATCCTCCAGGCCAAGCCGCAGGCGCTGTACTCCTGCCTGTGGGGCGGCGATCTCACCTCCTATATCGACCAGGCCAACATCTATGCGATGTTCGGCCAGATGGAGGTGTTCGCGGTCAACATGGCCGACTACACCGCGCTCACCGTGGTGAAGAACCTGCCCAAGGGTATCCACTCCGGCAACCGCTACATCAAGACCTTCCCGACCACGCCGGAGAACGCGGCCTGGGGCGATGCCTACAAGGCGAAGTACAACGAATATCCGACCAACTGGTCGTGGCAGAACGCGACGGCCGTGATGTTCCTCGCCGAGGCCGCGAAGAAGGCCAACACCACCGACGGCAAGAAGATCGCGGAGGTGCTGAAGGGCCTCACCATCAAGTGCCCGTTCGGCGCCGACGGCACCGTGACAATGCGCGGCGACGACCACACGCTGGTCGGCTACGCGATCGGCTGGGGCACCACGATCCCGCAGGAGCCCTACGTGCCCGAGGTCAAGGCCGGCGACTGGAAGACCATCTTCGAGCTCGAGGCCGAGTGGAAGAAGAGCAAGGGCTACACCTGATGTGACGCGCGGCGGAGACGGGCGACCGTCTCCGCCGTTTTTATTTGGTTCTCCGCGCCAAGTCCGGCGCGTCGCAATGAAAGTGCTCCCGTGGATCTCGACGCGCTCGCCGGCTGCCTCTCCAGTTCCGCCTGCCTGGTGACGCAAACCACCAGCGGCCTCATCATCGGCATGCTCCTGTTCCTGGTCGCAGTCGGGCTGACGCTGATCTTCGGCGTGCTCAAGGTCGTCAATTTCAGCCACGGCGCCTTCTACATGTTCGGCGCCTATTTCGCGATGACGGCCTATCAGCTCACCGGGAGCTTCGCGCTGGCGATGTTCGCGGGCGCGGCTGGGACCGCGATTCTCGGTATGATCTTCGAGCGCGTCTTCATGAGCCGCGTCTATGGCGCCGACGTGCTGATGCAGCTGCTCGTCTGCTACGCCTTCGTGCTGATCTTCGACGATGTCGTGCGCATCATCTGGGGGCCGGAATTCAGGTCGATGGGCATGCCCGCGGCATTCCAGGTGATGCCGCTGTTCATCGCCGGCGGCGTAGTGCCGCCTTATTACCTGCTGCTGATCGGCGTCGCGCTCGTCGCAGCGATCGTGCTCGGCATCGGATTGTCGCGCAGCCGTATCGGCAAGGTGATCCGGGCGGCGGCACATAATCCCGGCATGGTCTCGGCGCTCGGCATCAATACCGGTCTGATCTATGGGGGCGTGTTCGCGCTCGGCGGCATGCTGGCGGGCCTTGCCGGCGCGCTCGCGGCGCCCGTGCGTTCGCTCACACCCGGCATGGGATTTTCGGTACTGATCGAATCCTTCATCGTCACCGTGATCGGGGGGATGGGTTCGATCCTGGGCGCTCTGATCGGAGCGCTGCTAATCGGTCTGATCCGCTCCTTCGGCTCGCTCGGCTTTCCCCTGTTCACGGAAGGCCTGATGTACCTGTTCATGGTGATCGTGCTGGTCTCCAAGCCCACCGGCCTGTTCGGCAAGGAGGCGGCATGACCGAGCTCGAGGCCGGACGCGCCGAGACGCTGGCGCCGGTGCGTAGCGGTGTGGCGCTGCAACGCTATCGCGACGTCCTGATTGCGCTCGTCGCCTTTGCCGTGCTGGCGAGCCTGCCGCTGTTCACCGGCAGCAAGGCGCTGCTCGATTTCGTCATCCGCTGCTCGGCTTACGGCCTGTTCGCGACCTCGCTGAACCTGCTGGTCGGCTACACCGGCCTGACTTCGTTCGGCCACGGCATGTTCTTCGGCCTTGGCGCCTACAGTTTTGGCCTGATCATGCAGAAGCTGGGCGTGCCGATTCCCGTGGCCTTCGTCGCGACGCTGGCGATCACGGCGGTAATCGCCGCCGTCATCGGCGCGATCTGCGTGCGGCTGAAGGATATCTATTTCGCCTTCGTCACGCTCGCGTTTCAGATGCTGATCCACTCGACCATCCTGTCCTGGGCCTCCTTCACCGGCGGCGACCAGGGCCTGCGTGGCGGCATTCCGCGCCCCACATTCCTCGGCATCAATCTTGCGAACCACATCCATCTCTATGTCGCGAGCTGCGCGCTTCTCATCCTCGGCCTGCTCGCGATGCGCCAGATCGCGCAATCGCCGTTCGGTTACACGTTGCGCATGATCCGCGACAATGCCGCGCGCGCAAGCTTCCTCGGCATCGACGTCTGGCGGGCCAAGCTGACAGTCTTCGTGCTGGCGGCATTGTTTGCGTCGATGGGGGGCATGGTGATGGCGCTGTTCGTCTCCGGTGCCTATCCGGAATTCGCCTATTGGACGATCTCGGGCGAGGGCATCTTCATCAACATGCTCGGCGGCGTCTCGACCTTCCTGGGGCCGATGGTCGGCACCGTGCTGCTGCTTCTGCTCAACGACACCGTCACGCGCTTCACCGAATACCACGGCATCGTGCTCGGCGTGGTCATCCTGTTCTTCGCGCTGGGCCTGCGCAAAGGCCTGCTGGATTTCGTTGCCGACTGGTTCGCGCACCGGCGTGACGCAGGCGAGGGGCGCTAGCGATGCTCGAGATCCGCAACCTCGCAAAATCCTTCGGCGGCGTGAAGGCGACCAACGACGTCACGCTCGACTTCCCCGACGGTTCGCTCACGGCGGTGATCGGCCCGAACGGCGCCGGCAAGAGCACGTTCTTCAACCTGATCACCGGCGCCTTGAGGCCGGATTCCGGCCAGGTGCTGCTCGACGGCATCGATCTCGCCGGCCGCTCGCCGCCGGAGATCGTGCGGCACGGCATCGGCCGCGCCTTCCAGGTCGCGAGCATCTTCAAATCGCTGACGGTGCAGGAGACCATGCTTGCCGCCGTCAGCGCCGACCAGCGCTCGTCCGCGGTGCTGCACAAGCGCTTTCCCTTGCCCGAGACGCGCGACCGCGCCGAGCACGTGATGGAGCTGCTGGGCCTCGCGGGAAAGCGCAATCGCACGGCCGCAACGCTGTCGCATGGCGACCAGAAGCTGCTCGACATTGCGCTCGCTCTGGTGCTCGAACCAAAGGTTCTGCTGCTGGACGAGCCGACTGCCGGCATGGGCCCGGAAGAGCGCTGGCGCATGATCGACAAGGTGCGCGAGCTCTGGGAGACGCAGAAAATCACCGTCGTCTTCATCGAGCACGACATGGACATCGTGTTCAAGATCGCCCCAAAGATCGTCGTGCTCTGCTACGGCCGCATCCTCGCGACCGGCACGCCCGACGAAATCCGAAGCAACAGCGCCGTGATCGAGGCCTATCTCGGCACTGAACATGCGGGGGCCGCCGCATGAGCGCGACCATTATCGAAGTCGCCGATCTCGACGTCTACTACGGCACCAGCCAGATACTGTTCGGCGTCGGCCTCTCGGTGCGGCAGGGCGAGACCATGGCGCTTTTGGGCCGCAATGGCGCGGGCAAATCGACGACCATGAAGGCGATCATGGGGCTGGCGCCGCCGCGGCGGGGCAGGATCAGCCTGCGCGGCGCGGTGATCTCGGGCCAGAGGCCGCACCATATCGCGCGCGCCGGTCTCGGCTTCGTGCCGGAGGATCGCCAGATCTTTCCGGAGCACACGGTCGAGGACAATCTCGTCATCGGTCGCAAGAAGGGGCCGGAAGGCCAGGACGAGTGGCCGATCAAGCGGATCTACGACGTCTTCCCGCTGCTGGAGCCGCTGCGCCATCGCATCGCCGGACGTCTCTCGGGCGGGGAGCAACAGATGCTCGCCATCGCGCGCACGCTGATGGGCAACCCGGCGCTGTTGCTGCTCGATGAGCCGAGCGAGGGCCTCGCGCCGATCATCGTGCAGCGGATCGGCGAGCTGTTGCGGCAGCTCCGACAGCTCGGATCGACCGTGCTGATCGCCGAGCAGAACATGCATTTCTGCCTGGGGCTTGCGAGCCACGCCACTGTCATCGACAAGGGCCAGATCGTCTATGCCGCCGGAATCGACGAGCTGAAGGCCAACGACGCGATCCGTCGCCGCTATCTGGCGCTTTAACCGGGTTCCGGACCGCCAAACCGGCCCAAAGAAGAAAACTATTGCCTCGGGTTCGCCAGACGGAAGGAGTTTCCCCATCGAGGGCCAAAAACGCCAATCGCTTCCATTGCCGTTTGGGGCCGAAACGACGACATTCCATTCAGAATTTGATGGATCGGCGTAGCCATGGAACGCACTGGATTTGAGCCCTTCGGCGAGCAGCTGGTGTCCGCAACGGACACCCAGCCGCGATCGCGCGCGTCAAAGCTCCTGTTGCGGGCCGGCACCACGGTGTTCTGGTCGCTGGTCGCGGGGATCGTGCTCGCGCGTGCGGCCTTCTTTGAGCCGGGCGTCTATGACAGCTTCAGCCGCGTCGCCTCGCTCGCCAAAAGCCTGATCTTCTGAGCCGATTATTCCGGGCTGAGGATAGAACTTCCCTCGGCCCTGATATGCTGAAAACTTATTCCCCAATCGGCCAGCACTGCGTATAAATATTTCTCCTCTGGGAGAGATTTGTGTCGCAGAATCAAGCATCCAACCCGGCCGACGCCAAGCCTACCACTGTCGTGAGCCGTATTGCGGCGCTGATTCCGGGAATCCTCCTGTGCATCGCCGTGGCCGGTATCTCGGCCTTGCTCGAACGGGCCGAGCTGGGTGTCTTCGAGCACCCCTATGTCGAAGCGCTGGTGATGGCGATCCTGCTCGGGATGGCGCTGCGCAGCTTCTGGAAACCGGCGCCGCGCTGGCAGGCCGGCATCGCCTTCAGCGCCAAGCAGCTGCTCGAAGTTGCGGTCATGCTGCTGGGGGCCTCGATCAGCTTCGCCGCCATCGCGGCTTCCGGCGTGGCGCTGCTGGCATCGATCGCCGCGGTCGTCGTGATCGCGCTCTGCGTCTCCTTCGGCCTCAGTCGCATGCTGGGCCTGTCGACGCGGCTCTCGATCCTGATCGCCTGCGGCAATTCCATCTGCGGCAATTCCGCGATCGCCGCCGTGGCGCCGATCATCGGCGCCAACAACGACGAGATCGCGTCCTCGATTTCCTTTACGGCGATCCTCGGCGTGATGATGGTGCTGGGCCTGCCGCTGCTGATTCCGCTGCTGCAATTGTCGGCCACGCAATATGGCATCCTCGCAGGCCTCACCGTCTACGCCGTGCCGCAGGTGCTTGCGGCAACGGTCCCGGCCGGGCTCGTCTCGACGCAGATCGGCACGCTCGTGAAGCTGATGCGCGTGTTGATGCTCGGGCCCGTCGTCGTCGGTCTCTCCCTGGTCGCCTCGCGCTGGCAGACCGGCGCCAAGAAATCCAATGTCGGCTTCTTCCGCCTGGTCCCCTGGTTCATCCTCGGCTTTCTTGCGCTGGCGACCCTGCGCTCGCTGGAGATCGTGCCGGGCACGGTGGTCGGGCCGGTGACGAAGATCACGAGCTTCCTGACGGTGGTCTCGATGGCCGCGCTCGGCCTCGGCGTCGACGTGAAGGTGCTGGCGAATGTCGGGGGCCGGGTGACGGCTGCCGTGACACTGTCGCTGATGCTGCTCCTCGGCATCAGCATCGCGCTGGTGCACTGGTTCAAGTGAGGGGAGCACAGCGACTGCGAACTCCTCTTCCTTCTCCCCTTGTGGGAGAAGGTGGCGTGAAGCGCCGGATGAGGGGTTCTATCCGCGAGTCCGAAATGAGAGGGGAGTTTGCCGAAGCAGACCCCTCATCCGCCTTGCCTTCGGCAAGGCACCTTCTCCCACAAGGGGAGAAGGGAAGTAAGAGCGCAATCGTCGAGATGGGGCGCTAGATCACATCCGCCAGCGAATGCCCATGCAGCTCGATGTTAAGCCCTTGCATGCCCATGTCGCTGATCTCGCCGCCCATCGCCTTCAGGCTCTCCTCGCGGATCAGTGACATCAGGCCGCGGCGGAGCGCCAGGAACTCCGACGACATCATCATCGATTGCTGCCGCGGCCGCTCCAGCGGGATCGGGATCTCCGCCTTGATCGAGCCGGGGCGGGCGGTCATGCAGTAGACGCGGTCGGAGAGGAAGATGGCTTCGTCGATGTCGTGGGTGACGAACAGCACCGAGATCTTCAGCCGTTGCCACATGTTGGTGAGGATCTGCTGCATGATCACGCGCGTCTGCGCGTCGAGCGCGCCGAACGGCTCGTCGAGCAGCAGCACCTTCGGTCCCGTCGCGAGCGCGCGGACGATGCCGACGCGCTGCTTCATGCCGCCGGAGAGTTTTTCCGGATAATGCTTTTCGAACGCTTCGAGCCCCGCGAGCCCGAGCAGCGTGCGCGCGGCGCGCTCGCGCTGGGAGCGCGCCATGCCGCGCATCTTCAGGCCGAACTCGACGTTCTCCCGCACCGTCTTCCACGGAAACAGCGAATATTGCTGAAATACCATGCCGCGCTCGGCGCTGGGGCCGTTGACCCGCTCGCCGTCGACCGTGACTACACCGGTGGTCGGCTTGAGGAAGCCGGCGACAGCATTGAGCAGCGTCGACTTTCCACAGCCGGAGGGCCCGACGATCGAGACGAACTCGCCGGGCTTCACATGAATCTGCGTATCGGTGACGGCCTGCACAGGTCCCTCGATGCTCTCATAGCTGAGGGAGAAATTCCTGACCTCGATATGGCCTTGCGGTGCTTTGGTCAGGATTTCGTTCATTTTAGCCTCCACGGCATCACCAACTGCCCGGCGCCCCTGATAAGCAGGCTCGATCCAAGGCCAAGCACGCCGATCGCGATCATGCCGAGCGCGATGTCGGCATATTGGACAAGGGAATAGGCCTCCCAGGTGAAGTAGCCGATGCCGTACTGGCCCGAGATCATCTCGGCGGCGATCAGCGACACCCAGGCCACGCCCATACCGACGGTGAGGCCGGTGAAGATGTGCGGCATCGAAGCCGGAAAATACACCTCGCGGAAGATCGAGCGCTCGCGCGCGCCGAGACATTGCGCGGCGCGCACCAGCACGGGGTCGACGAGCGACATGCCATGCAGCGTGTTGACCAGGATCGGGAAGAATGCGCCGAGGAAGGTGATGAAGACGATGCTCTGCTCGTTGGTCGGCCAAAGCATGATTGCCATCGGCACCCAGGCGATTGCCGGGATCGGCCGTAGCACCTCGGCGACCGGGAAGATGATTTCGTGCACCAGCTTGAAGCGGCCCATGATCAGGCCGAGCGGCACGCCGACCACCGCCGCGAGCGAGAAGCCGAACAAGATGCGCCGGCAGCTCAAGAGGATGTGCAGCAGGAATTTCGGATCGTGGATCGCCTTGGTGAAGCTCGCATAGACCGCGAGCGGCGAGGGCACGTTGGTGAAGCGCACGAAGAACACGACGCGATAGGTCGTGAGCAGGTGCCAGACCAGCAGGAAGGCGAGCAGCGATATGATGCCGATCGCCGTCGCGCGTAGCCCCGCTCGATTGAGCCGGTACCAGCGCAGCGCAAGCGTGCCGAAGGAAGGCGGTGTCGCGGGCGGGAAGGGGGCGGGCACGGGGCCCGCCTCGGCGATTGCAGTTGCTGCCGGCATGCTGTCCTCGGGATGTCTGGCGAGGGCGGGACTGCTCACGTCTTGCCTCCGCCGACCGCCGCCTTCACCGCGTCGTCGAAGCCGAGCACCTTGCCATTGATCTTGGCGGCATGGGCTTCGGCGTCCTTCTTCAGCAGGAACGGCGCGACCTCGCCGTTGCCGACCGCGAAGAAGGCCTGGTCGGCGAACAGCTTGATTCCACGGGTGGTGTCGAAGACGTAGGCGACGTTGATCTTCTTGCCCTTGGCCTTGTAGTCGGCATAGGCCCCTAACGTGCACGCTGCGGACGCAAACGGCAGGATGCCGGCTTCGTCGACCCAGACCTCGCCGGCCTTGCGCGGGTCGGTGATCGGCTTCTTGCAGAAGGAATCTTCGCCCGCGATCTCGTAATTTCTGGTGCTCGCAAGCTGGGTGTCATAGTCGAGCTTCATCTCGGCATAGGCCTTGCGGATGTAGGAATCATCCACCCACTTCTTCGGATCGAACTCCTTCATGCGGCCGAGATTCTGCAAAACCTTGACGTCGGTCGCGGCTGCATCGATCAGCGCCGGCTTCACCGTGGGATCGGTGGTCATGTTGCCGCTGGGACCGAGGAAGATATAGACGACTTCCTTGTTGATGCCGGTCCACTCCTGGATCTTTTCGGCCGCGAGCTTCGGATCGTCGCGCAGCCACTGGTTGGCGGCGATCAGCGCCTTGAAGTAGGCAACGATGACCTCGGGGTATTTCTCGGCGAAATCGGTGCGGACCACGATGCCGTGGAAGGTCGGCAGGTTGGTCTCAACGCCGTCAAAGATTTTTCGCGCAAAGCCGCGGAACGGCAGCAGCTCGGCGAAGGGGACGAAGTCGGCGTGCGCGTCGATCTTCTTCTCCTGGAGATTGGTCGAGCCGACCTCCGGGCTCTGGCTGACGAGCTGGAAGAAGTCGGAGGCGTAACCGCGGTCCTGCATCGCCTTCAGCACCATGCCGTGCGCGGCCGAGCCGAACGGCACGCTGACGAGCTTGCCCTTGAGATCGGCGAGATCGTAATAGGGCGAGTCCTTGTGGACCACGAGCCCGTTGCCGGAGCCAGACAGGCTGTAGGCGGCCACGCCGATCAGGCGGCTCTTGCTCTCCGGATTGCTCTCGAAGGTGAAGCCGTTCACGATCAGCGGATAGTCGCCCATCATGCCGATCTGGAGCTTGTTCGCCATCATCGCATTGGTGACGGGCGGGCCTGAGGTGAAGTTCTGCCACTCCAGCTCGAACTTGATATTGGCGTATTTGCCGTCCTTCGGCAGATATTTCTCGAGGAGATGCAGCTGCCGGATGACGACGCCGGCGGTCACCGTGTTGGTCGTGGTGTCCTGCGTTCCGATGCCGAGGGTGACGGTTTCCGCCAGGGCCGGCTGCGCGATCAGAAGCGCCAGCGAGGTCACCGACATCGCGATCGAGAGCGTGGGAAGATGGCGGACCATTCTCATCCTCATTCGGTTGGATGTGCTGTGGTTGCCATGATTGGGTGAGGCCGCGGGCAGGGCAAATCCGGAGTGACCGCCGCAGTCGATTAGTTGCCGGGAAAAGCTGATTGCATACTCCTTGGGCAGTCCTGCACTATAAAGCCACTTGCCTGTGCATCGACCCTAGTCGCCGCTCTGGCCGCGCATCTCCTCGAGAGCGTCGGCCCGGCACACCACGATCTGCGAGCGCTTGGTGACGACGATTCCCTTCTCCTGCATCCGTTTCAGGCTGATCGTGACCCATTGCCTGGTCGCGCCGACCATGTGGGCGATGTCGGCATGGGTGAAGGCCGCCGCGATCACCCGGCCGTCGGCATCCTCGACGCCGTAGAGCTCGACCAGATGCAGCAGAAGATGCGCGAGGCGCTGGGTGATCGAACGTGTTCCCAGCATTTGCGCCAGCGCCGAATAGCATTTGCCCTTGAAGGTAAGGCCTTCAATGAGGCCGATGGCGAGGTTCGGGATCTCCACGGCAAGGGACCGCAGTTCCTTTCCGGGCAGGTGCACGACGCTGCAATTGCTGGATGCGACGCCGGACCATTGATGCACGGTGCCCTCGAACACTTCGGGCCCACCGACGAAATTGCCGACGTGCCAATAGGCCAGCGTGATCTCGCGTCCGAGCGGCGAAGTGTAGAACACGCGGATGCGGCCGCTCTCGATCAGCCAGATGCCGTCATGCTTGCCGCCCTGGCTGAACAGCGTCTGGCCGCGGTTGAGCACCTTTCGCCGGCCCTGCTTCAGCACCAGCTCCCGCTCGCGCGGTGACAGCTTGTCCATCAGCGGCGGCGGTCCGCCGATCCATTGTTGGTTCTCGGTCAGCAGCAGCGAGGAGCCGCCGGCAGGCCGGACCGTTGCGGGAACCGTCCCGCGAACCGCATTCGCCGCCTGCAACATCGTCTGCCTCCGGAACGTTCAAATCGTTCTAAAGAGGAGCAATGTCCGTGCCAGATGGGGGGAGCTCGTGGCAGGCCGCCGCCATTCACTCCGCTGTCATCGCCCGCGAAGGCGGGCGATCCAGTATTCCAGAGACTTCAGTGACATACGGAGGGGCCGCGGCGTACTGGATTCCCCGCTTTCGCGGGGAATGACAGCGGTGTGCGTGTAGCGGGATCGAGGCTTACCGCCCCGCCAAGCTCAGCAGATACGGCTTCGGATAAATCCCCCTGTTATGCCCATCCGAAAACGAGATGTTCAGCCCGTAGCCGAGATCGCCGATCTCGGTGATGGCGATGCCGGGAAAGCGTTCGGGGAAGCGATCGTCGAAGCGGGCACGGGTGCAATGGGCGCATTTGCAGGAGAGTCGGAGCTGCTCGGCAGCGATCCCGACCACGTCGTCCTGCGTGGTGCGCACGACGAGCGTCGCGAGATCGGCGCTGGCTTCATAGGCCGCCACAGTCGGCGCCACCAAGGTCATGGTCATGACGAACCTCCAGCTTCCTTCTATGTCGGCGCGGGCGCGCACGAATAGCAACTAATTGCCAGCGCGAACGCGTGGCCGTCGGCCTCCTCTTCAGTCACCGCCCACTAAATGTGAAACTAATCGACCGGGAATTTCACTTCCGAATTGCCGGGCTCTGCTCTCTCCGAAACCTTGTGCGCCAACGACGGCTGAGGAGAGAGCATGAGCGCATTTCAGAAGGAAACGGTTTTGTCGGTCCGGCACTGGACCGATAGCCTGTTCAGCTTCACGGCGACGCGCGATCCGGGCTTCCGTTTCCTGAACGGCCAGTTCGCGATGATCGGGCTCGAAGTCGAGGGCAAGCCGTTGATGCGGGCCTACAGCATGGCGAGCGCCAATCACGAGGAGGCGCTCGAATTTTTTTCGATCAAGGTGCAGGACGGCCAGCTGACCTCGCGCCTCCAGAAGATCCGGGAGGGCGACATCATCCTGGTCGGCCGCAAGGCGACGGGCACGCTGATCACCGGCAACCTCATCCCTGGAAAGCGCCTGCTGCTGCTCTCGACCGGCACGGGCCTCGCGCCCTTCGCCAGCCTGATCAAGGACCCCGACGTCTATGAGAATTACGAGACCATCGTGCTCGCCCATGGCTGCCGCCAGGTTTCGGAGCTCGCCTATGGTGAGCACCTCGTCGACGGCCTGCGCAATCACGAATTCTTCGGCCCCCTGATCCGCGACAAGCTCGTCTACTACCCGACCGTCACCCGCGAGCCGTTCAAAAACCGCGGCCGTATCACCGACCTGATCGCCTCCAATCAGCTGTTCGACGACATCGGGCTAACAGGTCTCGATATCGAGACCGACCGCATCATGCTGTGCGGCAGCCCGGCGATGCTCGAGGAACTCCCCGCGATGTTTGCCGCGCGCGGCTTTGTCGAGGGTAACCACAGCCAGCCCGGCCATTTCGTCGTTGAAAAGGCCTTCGTCGAGCGCTGAGGCGCAAATCGCGTCCCGGCGACAACTAATTGCTATCGCCGGACAACCACCTGAACAAATCTGATGCAAAGGCGCCGGACCGGCGAACCAGGAGCAAGTGATGGCACTAGATGAGATCGTCGACGGACTTTCGGAGGTTTCCTGCGACGTGCTCGTCATCGGCGGCGGTACGGCCGGCCCGATGGCGGCGCTGAAGGCAAAACTGAAGAACCCGAAGGCCAATGTCGTCCTGCTCGAGAAGGCCAACGTCAAGCGCTCCGGCGCGATCTCGATGGGCATGGACGGGCTCAACAACGCCGTCATCCCCGGCTACGCGACGCCGGAGCAGTACACCAAGGAAATCACCATCGCCAACGACGGCATCGTCGATCAGAAGGCGGTCTATAAATACGCGCAAAATTGCTACAAGATTATCGAGGAGCTCGACAGCTTCGGCATCCGCTTCCTGAAGAACGAGAACGGCGATTACGCCGTCAAGAAGGTGCACCACATCGGCACCTATGTGCTTCCGATGCCGAACGGCGAGACCGTGAAGAAGGCGCTGTACCGCCAGCTCCGCCGCGCCCGCATCCTGATCTCCAACCGCTACATGGCGACGCGGCTGCTGAAGTCGTCGGACGGGCGCATCGCCGGCGCGATCTCAGTCAACACTCGCACCGCCGAAATCCTGGTGATCAAAGCCAAGGCCGTGATCCTCTGCATGGGCGCCGCCGGCCGCCTGGGCCTGCCGACCTCCGGCTACATGTTCGGCACCTACGAGAACGCCGCCAATTCCGGTGACGGCTATGCGATGGCCTATCACGCCGGCGCCGCGCTCGCGAACCTCGAATGCTACCAGATCAATCCGCTGATCAAGGACTATAACGGCCCGGCCTGCGCCTATGTCGCCGGTCCCTTCGGCGCCTTTACCGCGAACAACGAGGGATCGCGCTTCATCGAATGCGACTACTGGTCCGGCCAGATGATGCTGGAGTTCTACAACGAGCTGCTGTCAGGCAAGGGCCCGGTGTTCCTCCAGCTCAAGCATCTCCATCCTGATACGATCTCGGAGATCGAATCCACGCTGCACAAGGTCGAGCGTCCCACGCGCGGCCTGTTCCAGCAGGGGCGCGGGGTCGACTATCGTAGCGAGTCGATCGAGATGCATATCTCCGAGATCGGGTTCTGCTCCGGCCACAGCGCCTCCGGCGTGTTCGTCGACGACAATGCCCGCACCACCGTGCCCGGCCTTTACGCCGCCGGCGACATGGCGAGCGTGCCGCATAATTACATGCTGGGCGCCTTCACCAACGGATCGGTCGCCGGCATCGACGCGATGGAGTTCGCCGACAGCCACGACTTCGCGGAATTCGACGCCGCCGATGTCGCCAGGGAGCGCGATCGCGTGCTGGCGCCAACGAAGCGCGAGGACGGCATTCCGCCGAACCAGGTCGAGTACAAGACCCGCCGCCTCGTCAACGACTATCTCCAGCCGCCGAAGGTCACGCGCAAATACGAGCTCGGCATGCGCCGCCTCGCCGAGACGCGGCAGGACATGCAGGAACACATGATCGCGCGCAATGCGCACGAGCTGCTTCGTGCGCTCGAAGTGCAGTCGATCATGGACTGCGCCGACATGGCGGTGCACGCCTCGTTGTACCGCGAGGAGAGCCGCTGGGGCCTCTATCACTGGCGCACGGATTTCCCGGAGAAGGACAACGAGAACTGGTTCTGCCACACGCTGCTCTCCAAGCAGAACGGCAAGATGACCAGCGAGAAGCGCGCCGTGGAGCCCTATGTCGTGCCGATCGCCGACGACGAGAAGGACCTCTACGACAAGCAGCGCATCCGCGCCTCCGCCTGATCCACCGCAACATCGCAACAGGAGACATAAAATGCCTCTCGCGTCCTATCAGACATCGGTTCCGGTGGTCGTCGACGACGCCAAATGCATCGCCGACAAGGGCTGCACCGTATGCGTCGACGTCTGTCCGCTCGATGTGCTCCGCATCAGCGACATGACCGGCAAGGCCTACATGGCCTATGACGAGTGCTGGTACTGCATGCCTTGCGAGGCCGATTGCCCGACCGGCGCCGTCACCGTCAATATTCCCTATCTGTTGAGGTGATCATGTCGAGCCCGTTCGAGTCCTATGACGACCTCGAAGACGCCGATGAGCGGTTGCAAGCCGCCGATCCCGCCGAGCGCCGCGTCGCCATCATCGCGCTCGGTCACTCCGGCGATCCCGCAGCCGTCGCGCATCTCGCCAACATGGTCGCCGATCCCGACGCCGGTGTGCGCCAGCAGGTCGCGATGGCGCTCGGCGAGTTCGACGGGCCGGAGGCCGCGCATGGGCTGGTCAAACTGCTGGTCGATCCCGAAAGAATCGTGGCGGCGGCCGCGGCCGACAGCATGGCCGAGTTCAAGGATCCGGCCTGCGCCGAGATCATCCTGCCGCTGGTCAAGCACGCCCATGCCTTCGTCCGCATGGGCGCGCTGCGCGCGCTGAAGGAGCTGCGCTGCAAGGACACGCTGAAGCCGGCGCTGGAAGCGCTCCTGGATCAAGATGCGGCCGTTCGCGTGCAGGCGATCGGCGTGATCGGTTTCCTCAAGCTGGAGGAATCCATCCCCGCGCTGACCGCGCTGATCAATGATCCCGACGCCCATGTGCGCCGCGCCGCGGTGAGCGCGCTGGCCTTCTCGCAGCTGAAGCCCGCGGCCGAGACGATCACACGCGGGCTGAAGGACTCGGACTGGATGGTGCGCGAGATGGCCGCGGAAACGCTGGGCCTCAACGTCAACGGTTCGCTCGCGGCCGATCAGCTTGTCGGCTCGCTCGCCGATGAATTCTGGCAGGTGCGGCTGAAGGCGATCCGCAGCCTCGGCAAGATGAAGATCGAGCGCGCGGTACGCCCGATCGGCAATTGCATCAACCACGACCAGGCCAATTTGCGGAAGGAGGCGGCGGCCGCGCTCGGCGAGATCGCCCATCCCGACGGCGAGGCGTTCCTGGCGGTCATCGCCGACGATGCCGACCCCGACGTTCGCAAGAACGCGCGCTGGGCGCTCCAGCAGATCGCGGCGCGCAAAGCGCGAGCAGGCGCATAAAGGCCCGGGCAGGGGCATAGCGGCTCTTCGCTGCCGGTCTGGACTTCCCCTGCCAGACGTTTATTGGTCTTCGCCAATGGGATCGGCTGCTGTGAACGCGGCCGATCCGAGAAAGAGCGAGGACGCGGCCATGACGACACTGTCTGTTAGAGATCTTCTCCCCGAGGATGGAACGAAGGGGACGCTGGTCGGCCGCGTCTGGCTGCCGCAGGCGAACGGCCCGGCCGTTGTCGCCGTCCGTGGAGACGGCGTCTTCGACGTCACCGCCAAGTTTCCGACCGTCAGCGCGCTCTGCGAGGAAGACAATCCGGCCAAGGCGCTCGCCTCGGTCAAGGGCGAGCGCATCGGCGATCTCGAAGCGATCGTGGCCAACACGGCGCCGGATGGGCGCGATCCGAAAAAGCCGTGGCTGCTTGCGCCCCTCGATCTCCAGACCCTGAAGGCCGCCGGCGTCACCTTTGCCATCTCGATGCTGGAGCGCGTCATCGAAGAGCGGGCCAAGGGCAATCCGGCATCGGCCGAAGCGATCCGGAAAGAAGTGACGCGGCTGATCGGCGACGATCTGTCGAAGCTCAAGCCGGGCTCCGACCAGGCGATGCATTTGAAGCAGGTGCTGATCGATCAGAACGCCTGGAGCCAATATCTCGAAGTCGGCATCGGTCCGGATGCCGAGGTCTTCACGAAGGCTCCGACCTTGTCCTCGGTCGGCACCGGCATGGATGCCGGGCTGCATCCGAAATCGACCTGGAACAATCCCGAGCCCGAGCTGGTGCTGTTCGTCTCGAGCCGCGGCAAGATCGTCGGCGGCGCACTCGGCAACGACGTCAATCTGCGCGACTTCGAGGGGCGTTCGGCGCTGCTGTTGTCGAAGGCCAAGGACAACAACGCCTCCTGCGCGATCGGCCCGTTGCTGCGTCTGTTCGACGACAGCTTCACACTCGACGACGCCCGCAAGCTCGACATCAGCCTGAACGTGAAGGGCGCGGACGGTTTCGTTCTCGACGGCCATTCCTCGATCAGCATGATCAGTCGCGATCCCACGGACCTCGTCGAGCAGACGATCGGCAAGGTGCATCAATATCCCGATGGCTTCGTGCTGTTCCTCGGCACGATGTTCGCACCCGTCAAGGATCGCGATGCGCCGGGGCAGGGGTTCACCCACAAGCGCGACGACATCGTCACGATCGCAGCACCCCAGCTCGGCAAGCTCATCAACCGCATGCGCACCAGCGACGAGTGCGAGCCCTGGACGTTTGGAATCGGCGCGCTGATGAAGAACCTCGCGCAACGGAAGC
This sequence comes from Bradyrhizobium sp. 613_E4_N2_2, assembly GCF_052075995.1. Classification (NCBI taxonomy): domain Bacteria; kingdom Pseudomonadati; phylum Pseudomonadota; class Alphaproteobacteria; order Hyphomicrobiales; family Nitrobacteraceae; genus Bradyrhizobium; species Bradyrhizobium sp. 613_E4_N2_2. The sequence continues at coordinate 6,286,908 of NZ_CP197234.1, read as the reverse complement.
TGATTTAGCTCCGCTACCCTTCGCCTCTCCCCGCACGCGGGGAGAGCCGGATTGCATCGAAGATGCAATCCGGGTGACGCGGACTCTCCGCGAGTCGATTTGGTCGACCTACGCCGAACTCTATCCACACCGTCATTGCGAGCGCAGCGAAGCAATCCAGAGTCCCTGCGTGGACAGTTTCTGGATTGCTTCGCTGCGCTCGCAATGACGCGGAGGAGAGATTGCGGGCCGCACATATTCCTTCATCTCCCCGTTGCATCCACGGAACAAAATCGCGCTGGGCGTGTCATTGAACCGTCCTTCCCGCCAAATCGAAGTTTCGCGCGAATAGTCAAATAATATGACTAGTCGGAACTCATCTTCCGTGAAATAGTCCCTCCCGCCGCCTCAAAGGCCGGCCTGCGGGTGCCATGCTACCGATCGGCACTCGAGATAACACAAGATGACTTCTTGGGAGATACGCCTGATGACCCTCAAAGCCCTCTTTGCGGCCAGCGCCACGGCCGCGTTGCTGCTCGCGCTGCCGGCCAGCGCCGCCGAGCTCACCATCGGCTTCTCGCAGATCGGATCGGAATCCGGCTGGCGCGCGGCCGAGACGTCGGTCTCCAAGCAGGAGGCTGCCAAGCGAAAGGTCAATCTCAAGATCGCCGACGCGCAGCAGAAGCAGGAGAACCAGATCAAGGCGATCCGCTCCTTCATCGCGCAGAACGTCGATGCGATCTTCCTTGCACCCGTAGTCTCGACCGGTTGGGACTCGGTGCTGAAGGAGGCCAAGGAGGCCAAGATCCCGGTCGTGCTGCTCGACCGCGACATCGATCCCTCCGGCAAGGAGCTCTATCTCACCGCCGTGACCTCCGACAGCGTGCACGAAGGCGAGGTTGCCGGCGACTGGCTGGCCAAGACCGTCGGCGGCAAGGCCTGCAACGTCGTCGAATTGCAGGGCACGGTCGGCGCCAGCGTCGCCGCCAACCGCAAGAAGGGCTTTGACACCGCCATCGCCAAGCATGCGAACCTCAAGGTGGTGCGCAGCCAGACCGGCGACTTCACCCGTGCCAAGGGCAAGGAGGTGATGGAGAGCTTCATCAAGGCCGAAGGCGGCGGCAAGTCGATTTGCGCGGTCTACGCGCACAATGACGACATGATGGTCGGCGCGATCCAGGCGATGAAGGAAGCCGGCCTCAAGCCGGGCAAGGAGATCCTCACCGTCTCGATCGACGCAGTCCCCGACATCTTCAAGGCCATGGCCGCCGGCGAGGCCAATGCCACCGTCGAGCTGACGCCGAACATGGCCGGCCCCGCGCTCGATGCCGTCGCGGCCTTCAAGGACAAGGGCACCGTTCCGCCCAAGTGGATCCAGACCGACTCCAAGCTCTATACAGCGGCTGACGATCCGCAGAAGATCTACGACAGCAAGAAGGGCCTCGGTTACTGAGGCGGCGCAGCGCCGGACCGCTCCCCCGTGGTCCGGCGCATCCCCCTTCGAAACCGTTGCGCGAACGAATAGGCTGGGTGTCCGCAGCATAAGCGGACGCCGGTGGGAGTGACGTCGTTATGGAGAACAGCCCCGATCCTGCTCCTTCCCTGCTGGAGGTGCGCGGGATCAGCAAAAGCTTCGGTGCTGTGCGTGCGTTGCAGGAGGTCGACTTCACGCTTCGTGCCGGCGAGATTCATGCGTTGCTTGGCGAGAACGGCGCAGGCAAATCCACGATGATCAAGGTGATCACCGGCGTATTCCCGCGCGATGCCGGCATCGTCCGGCTTGGCGGTGAAGAGGTCGCGCCGCGCTCGGCCAAGGCCGCACTCCAGGCCGGCATCGCCACGGTCTACCAGGAGGTCAATCTGCTACCGAATCTCTCGGTCGCGCAGAACCTGTTCCTCGACCGACAGCCGATGCGCTTCGGCATCGTACGTGAAGGCGAGATGCGGCGTCGCGCCAAGGCGCTTCTCACGGACTTCGGCCTCGATATCGACGTCGCCGCGCCGCTCGGCAGCTATTCCGTCGCCATCCAGCACGTCACCGCGATTGCGCGGGCCGTCGATCTCTCCGCGCGCGTGCTGATCCTGGACGAGCCCACGGCGAGCCTCGACCGCCACGAGGTCGAGATCCTCTTCGGCATCATGCGCCAGCTCGCCAAGCGCGGCATCGGCATCGTATTCGTCAGTCACTTCCTCGATCAGGTCTACGAGATCTCCGACCGCATCACGGTGTTGCGCAACGGCCGCTTGGTCGGCGAGCGCGAGACCGCCTCGCTGCCGCGGCTCGAGCTGATCCGGATGATGCTCGGCCGCGAGCTGGCCGAGACCACCAGCGCCCGCGCGTCGGCGGGAGAGCATCGGGCGCGCGAGGTCTGCGCGAGTTTCGAGAACTACGGCAAGGCCGGCTATGTCGCGCCGTTCAATCTCGAGCTGCGCCATGGCGAGGTCGTGGGTCTCGCCGGCCTGCTCGGCTCGGGCCGGACCGAAACAGCGCGGCTGGTGTTCGGTGCCGAGCGCGCCGATGGCGGGCAGGCGAGGGTGGAGGGGGCGCCCGTGCGGCTGCAGTCGCCGCGCGACGGCGTGCGCCACGGCTTTGGCTATTGCCCGGAGGAACGCAAGACCGACGGCATCGTCGCCGAGCTCACCGTGCGCGAGAACATCGTGCTCGCGCTCCAGGCCAAGCGCGGCCTGCACCGGCCGCTGTCGCGCCGCGAGCAGGACGAGATCGCAGGCCGCTACGTCAAGATGCTCGACATCCGCCCGCCCGATCCGGAGCGCGCCGTGGGGCTGCTGTCCGGCGGCAATCAGCAGAAGGTGCTGCTGGCGCGCTGGCTCGCGACCTCGCCGCGCCTCCTGGTGCTGGACGAGCCGACCCGCGGGATCGACGTCGGCGCGCATGCCGAGATCATCCGCCTGATCCGCGAGCTCTGCGACGACGGGCTGGCGCTGCTCGTGATCTCCTCCGAGTTGGATGAGATCGTGACCTATTCCGACCGCGTGGTCGTGTTGCGCGACCGTGCCCATGTCGAGGAGCTCGCGGGAGAGACGATCGACGTCGGCAACATTCTCGCGGCCATCGCCGCCGATGGCGCCGCTGTCGCGCATGAGGGTCGGGCATGACAGCGCTGTTGCCGCGCCGCGGCCTTGCCCAGATCCTCGCGTTGATCGTCATCCTGGCGGCCGATCGCATCGTGTCGCCGCAATTCTTCGATCTGCGTCTCCAGGACGGCCGGCTGTTCGGCAGCCTGATCGACGTGCTCAACCGCGGCACGCCGGTGGCGCTGCTCTCGCTCGGCATGGTGCTGGTGATCGCGACGCGCGGCATCGATCTGTCGGTCGGTGCGGTCATGGCCATCTCGGGCGCGATCGCGGCGAGCCTTGCCGACACGCACAGTCTGCCTGTGGTCCTTGCGGCCGCGCTCGGCGCTGGCCTGGTCTGCGGATTGTGGAACGGATTTCTCGTCGCGGTGCTCGGCATGCAGCCGATCGTGGCGACGCTGATCCTGATGGTGGCGGGACGCGGCATCGCGCAGCTCATTACCGAGGGGCGTATCGTGACCTTCTCCTCGCCGGATCTGGTCTGGCTTGGCAATGGCGCGGTGCTCGGCGTGCCGATGCCGGTCGTGATCGCCCTGGGCATGCTGATTCTCACCGGAGCGGTGGTGCGCGGTTCGGCGCTCGGATTGCTGATCGAGGCAACCGGCGGCAACGCGCGGGCGAGCGAGCTTGCCGGCGTCGGCACGCGTGCGATGATCCTGGCTGTCTACGTCTGGTGCGGCATCTGCGCCGCGCTCGCCGGCGTGATCGCGGCGGCCGACATCATGGGCGCGGATGCCAACAATGCCGGCCTCTGGCTCGAGCTCGACGCCATCCTCGCGGTGGTGATCGGCGGCACCTCCCTGTTCGGCGGCCGTTTCAGCCTCGTGCTGGCCGTGCTCGGTGCGTTGATCATCCAGACCATGAACACCGGCATTCTGCTGTCGGGCTATCCACCGGAGTTCAATTTGCTGGTCAAGGCGGTGGTGGTGATGACGGTGCTGCTGCTGCAATCGCCGAAATTTTCGGGGATTGCCGGGATCGCCGCGCGGCTGCGGAGGTCCAAAGCATGAAAGGCCTGCCGCCCGTCCTCATCACCGCTATCGTGCTGGTTGCCGGCTTTGCGCTCTGCGCCGTGCAATTCCCCAACATCGCCTCCACCCGCGTGGTCGGCAATCTCCTCACCGACAACGCCTTTCTCGGCATCGTCGCGACCGGCATGACCTTCGTCATCATCTCCGGCGGCATCGACCTCTCGGTCGGCTCGGTGATTGGTTTCACCACGGTGTTCGTCGCGCTTGCGATCGAGCGCTGGGGCGTGCCGCCGCTGCTTGCCTTCGTCGCGATCCTCGCGCTCTCGGCGGCCTTCGGAGCTGCGATGGGCGCGGTGATCCATGTCTTCGACCTGCCGCCGTTCATCGTGACGCTGGCGGGGATGTTCCTGGCCCGTGGCGCGAGCTTCCTGCTCTCGACGGAATCGGTGCCGATCACCGCGCCGGTCTATTCCACCGTGTCGGACTTCGCGCTGCGGATGCCCGGTGGAGGGCGATTGACGGCGATCGCGATCATCATGCTCGTGATCGTGATCGGCGGCGCCTTGCTGCTGCATCTCACCCGGTTCGGCGCCAATGTCTACGCGCTCGGCGGCAGCCGGGCGACCGCGAGCCTGATGGGCGTTGCCGTCGGCAAGATGACGGTGAGGATCTACATGCTGTCGAGCCTGCTCGCGGGCATCGCCGGCATCGTGTTCTCCTTCTACACGAGCGCCGGCTACTCGCTCTCCGCGGTCGGCGTCGAGCTCGACACCATCGCGGCTGTCGTGATCGGCGGTACGCTGCTCACGGGCGGGCAGGGCTCGGTGATCGGCACCTTCCTCGGCGTGCTGATCCAGGGCTTGATCCAGACCTACATCAATTTCGACGGAACGCTGTCGAGCTGGTGGACCAAGATCGCGACCGGCGTGCTACTGTTCGCCTTCATCGCCTTGCAGCAGGGGCTGGTCGCGCTCGCGCGGCGGCCGGCGGCGAAGCGCGCAGGAGCAGCCACATGACGTCGCGCATCGTCGTCATCCCGACGCGCCGGGCTCACTCCAACCATGCGGAAGTGGCCCGCTCGATCGGCGTCGACATCATCGCCGGCCGCTACGCCGAGGGAACGCGCCTGCCTGGCGATGCCGAGATGATTGCAATGTTCGGCGTGTCGCGACCGGTGCTGCGCGAGAGCGTGAAGACCCTGGTCGCCAAGGGTCTGCTCACCACCAAGGCCCGCGTCGGCACCGTCGTACGCGAGCGCGCCGCCTGGAACATGTTCGACGCTGACGTGCTGGCCTGGCATCTCGACGCCGGCATCGACAAGCGCTTCCTCAACGACCTCGCCGAGATTCGCCTCGCGGTCGAGCCGCGCGCGGCCATGCTGGCGGCGGCGCAGCGGTCCGAGGACGACCTCGCCGAGCTCCGTCGTTGCATGGACCGCATGCGGTTTGAGGCTTCCGATTCCGTCGGCTTTGCCGACGCCGACCTCGCGCTCCATGTTGCGGTGGCGCGCGCTTCGGGCAATCTGTTCATGCGCTCGATCGGCCACGTCATCGAGGCCGCCCTGCGCGCCTCCTTCCTGCTCAGCGCACCGGTCGAGCCGGAGGACCGTGACACCGTGCTGCTCTGGCACCAGAAGATCGTCGATGGCATCGCCGCCGGCGACGCCCAGACCGCCTCGGAAGCGATGGTTTATGTCATTCACAACGGTATGCGCCGCCACGAGGCCGAGGCGCTGCCGTCCGCGGATATTGGAGAAAAAGCGTGACCGAACTTCGCATTGCCATCGTCGGCTTCGGCAAGATCGCGCGCGACCAGCATGTCGGTGCGATTGCCGCGACGGCGGGCGCGACGCTCGCGGCCGTCGCGAGCCGCAACGCATCGCTGCCGGGCGTGCCGAATTTTGCGACCATCGAGGAATTGCTGGAAAAGGGACCGCCGATCGATGCCGTCTCGCTCTGCACGCCGCCGCAGGTACGGCGTGCCCAGGCCGCCACGGCGCTCGCTGCCGGCAAGCACGTGATGCTGGAGAAGCCGCCCGGCACCGGCGTCGCCGAGCTCGACCCGCTGATCGCGATGGCGGAGGAAGCCAAGCGAACGCTGTTTGCGACCTGGCATTCGCGCTATGCGCCCGCGGTCGAGCCGGCGCGCGAGTGGCTTCTCACGCGGCAGATCAAGTCTGTGCACATCAACTGGAAGGAAGACGTTCGCGTCTGGCATCCCGGGCAGGGCTGGATCTGGGAGCCGGGCGGGCTCGGCGTGTTCGATCCCGGCATCAACGCGCTCTCGATCCTGACCCGTATTCTGCCGCGGCCGGTGTTCGTCACCGCGGCCGAGTTGGCCTTTCCAGCCAATTGCCAGGCCCCGATCGCCGCGAACCTGACGCTGACCGACATCGGCGGCCTGCCTGTGACCGCCGAGTTCGATTTCCGCCAGACCGGACCGCAGAGTTGGGATATCCTCGTCGAAACGGACGAGGGCCGAATGACGTTGTCGGGCGGCGGCCGGCGCATGGCGATCGACGGCGAGACCATTGCCGAGGCGCCCGATCAGGAATATCGCGAGCTGTACGGGCGCTTCGTCAAGCTCACCGCGACCGGCGCGCGCGACGTCGACCTGGCGCCGCTGCGTCTCGTTGCCGATGCCTTCCTGCTCGGCAAGCGTAACATCGTCGAACCGTTTGTGGACTGAACATGGCTGGCTCAAGAATAACAAAAGACATCTTCGGAACGCTGCCGGACGGCCGCAACGTCGAGCGCATCGTGCTGCGCGGGGAGGGCGGGTTCGAAGCCCGCATCATCACCCATGGCGCGGTGATCCAGGCGCTCATCGCACCGGACGCCAAAGGCGGTTACGACGACGTCGTGCTCGGCCATGACGCGTTCGCCGGTTATCGCGCCGAACGAAAGTTCTTCGGTGCCACCGTCGGCCGCTACGCCAACCGCATTGCCAACGGACGATTTTCGCTGGACGGCGAAACGGTGCAGCTTCCGGTCAACAACGGTCCGAATGCGCTGCATGGTGGCCTCGACGGGTTCGATCGCAAGCTCTGGGAGATCGCCGCCATCGACGACGGCGCGGAGCCGGGCGTCACGCTCACCTATTCGAGCCCGCATGGCGAAGAAAACTATCCCGGCCGGCTCGACGTGCGCCTGACCTATCGCGTCACCGGCCCGGCCGAGCTGTCGTTGACGATGGAGGCGCGAACCGACCGGCCGACCATCGTCAACCTGACCAATCACAGCTTCTTCAATCTGGAAGGCGCGACCTCAGGCACGCCCATTATCGACCACAAGCTGACGGTCGCCGCCGAGCATTTCCTTGCCATCGATCCCACCGCCATTCCGTTGGCTGAGCCGCCGCGCGCGGTGGCCGGAACGCCGTTCGACTTCCGCGACGGCGAAGCCGTCGGCGCGCGCATCCGCGAGAGCGATCAGCAATTGCGGAACGGCAAGGGCTACGACCATACCTACTGTCTCGGGCGCGATGGCAAGCTTGCTTTCGCGGCCCGGCTGGAGGCGCCGCGTTCAGGGCGCATCATGGAGCTCCTGACCAATCAGCCCGGCCTTCAGGTCTATTCCGGCAACTATCTCGACGGCACGATTTCGGGCAAGGGCGGCAAGCTCATCCGGCAGTCGGATGCCATGTGTCTCGAGCCGCACATCTGGCCGGATGCGCCGAACCGGCCGGATTTCCCGAGCCCGCGCCTCAATCCCGGCGAGGTCTACCGTCATCACACGGTCTATCGCTTTGGAGTGAGGACGCCATGATGGAAGAGGTGCCGACCTCGGTTCTCTCGGACGATCCGTGCCACCTCGGCGAGGGGCCGACCTATGATTTGAGCACCGACACGGCCTGGTGGTTCGATATCCGCGAGGAGCGGCTGTTCGAGGCGAATCTCGGCAGCGGCAGCATTCGCGTCCACGCGCTCGGCCGGATGGCGAGCGGTCTCGGGCGCATCGACGCCGAGCGCCAGTTGATCGTCGCCGAAGACGGCCTCTACATCCGCAAGCTCGCCGACGGCGCGTTGACGCTGGTCTGTCCGCTTGAAGCCGACAATCCCGCGACGCGCTCCAACGATGCCCGTGTGCATCAGTCCGGCACGTTCTGGATCGGCACCATGGGCCGCAATGCGGAGGCAGGAGCGGGCGCGATCTACGCGTTCCATCGCGGCAAGATATCGATGCTGTTCCCCCGCATCACCATTCCCAATTCGATCTGCTTTTCACCGGACGGTGCGACCGGCTACTTCGCCGACACCGCGCGCGCCGTGCTCTACGCCGTTCCGCTTGATCCGGCGACCGGCTTGCCGCGAGGCGAGCCGGACGTTCTGTTGCGCCACACCGGCATCGGGGGGCTCGACGGCTCGGTGTGCGACGCCGACGGGCGGATCTGGAACGCCTGCTGGGGTGCGGGCCGGATCGATGTCTACTCTCCGCAAGGCGAGCGCCTGCGCTCGCTGCGCGTGCCGGCAAGGCAATCGAGCTGCCCGGCCTTCGTCGGCCCTGATCTGTCACGCCTCCTCGTCACCTCGGCCTGGCAGGATATGGACGCGGCGGCGCGCGCTGCCGATCCGCAAGCCGGCTGTACTTTCCTGTTGCAGGCATCTGCGCGTGGCCGCGCGGAGCCTGACGTCAAGCTCGCATAGGAGGCTCGAAGCCGCACACGACCAACGTTCTCGACGAAACGAAGAAACAGTCTGACACCCAAGGGAGTAAAACATGCTGAAACTGAAGACGACATTCCTCGCGCTGGCGCTGGCCGGCGCAGCGACGATGGCCTCAGGCGTCACTGCCTCCGCCCAGGACAAGGCGACGGTTGGCATTGCCATGCCGACCAAATCGTCGGCGCGCTGGATCGACGACGGCAACAACATGGTCAAGGTGCTGAAGGAGCGCGGCTACAACACCGACTTGCAATATGCCGAGGACGACATCCCGAACCAGCTCTCGCAGGTCGAGAACATGGTGACCAAGGGTGCGAAAGCGCTGGTGATCGCGGCGATCGACGGCACCACGCTGTCCGACGTGCTCAAGCAGGCGAAAGCAAAAGGCATCACCGTGATCGCCTATGATCGCCTGATCCGCGGCACGCCGAACGTCGACTATTACGCGACCTTCGACAATTTCCAGGTCGGCGTGCTGCAGGCGGAGTCGCTTGTGCAGGGGCTCGGCCTCAAGGACGGCAAGGGCCCGTTCAACATCGAGCTGTTCGGCGGCTCGCCCGACGACAACAACGCCTACTTCTTCTACAACGGCGCGATGAGCGTGCTGAAGCCGTACATCGACAGCGGCAAGCTCGTCGTCGTCTCCGGCCAGATGGGCATGGACAAGGTCGCGACGCTCCGCTGGGACGGCGCCACCGCACAGGCGCGCATGGACAATCTGCTCAGCGCCTACTACGGCAACAAGAAGGTCAACGCGGTGCTGTCGCCCTATGACGGCCTCTCGATCGGCATCATCTCATCGCTGAAGGGCGTGGGCTATGGCAGCGCCGGCCAGCCGATGCCTGTTATCTCGGGTCAGGATGCCGAGGTGCCCTCGATCAAGGCGATGCTGCGCGGCGATCAGTACTCGACCATCTTCAAGGACACCCGCGACCTCGCCAAGGTGACCGCCGACATGGTCGACGCCGCACTCGCCGGCAAGCAGGTCACCGTCAACGACACCAAGACCTACGAGAACGGCGCCAAGACGGTGCCGTCCTATCTCTTGAAGCCGGTCGTGGTCTACAAGGACAATTGGGAGAAGACTCTGGTCGACAGCGGCTACTACAAGAAGTCGCAGTTCCAGTAAGCTTCTTTCTTTCCCCTCTCCCCGCTTGCGGGGAGAGCCTCTTCTCCCTCTCCCCGCAAGCGGGGAGAGGTGAACTAGCAGCGATCGAGGGATGTGAAATCATGACCGCCATGCTGGAGATGCGCAACGTCAGCAAGAGCTTTTCAGGCGTGCAGGCTCTGCGTGACGTGAACTTCTCGGTCGAGGCCGGGCAGATCCACGCGCTTGTCGGCGAGAACGGTGCCGGCAAATCCACACTGATGAAAGTGCTCAGCGGCGTCTACCCGGCCGGCAGCTACGAGGGTACCATCGTTTTCGAGGGTGAGGAGCGCCGCTTCCGCGACATCAACGATTCTGAGGCGCTCGGCATCATCATCATCCACCAGGAGTTGGCGCTGATCCCGCTGATGTCGATCGCGGAGAACATCTTCCTGTCGCATCCGCCGTCAAAATTCGGCGTCATCGATCGCGACGAGGTCTACCGGCGCACGCGCGAGCTGCTGGCGCAGGTCGGCCTGAAGGAATCGCCGGATACGCTGATCACCGACCTCGGCGTCGGCAAGCAGCAGCTGGTAGAGATCGCGAAGGCGCTGTCCAAGCGGGTGCGGATGCTGATCCTGGACGAGCCGACCGCGAGCCTCAACGAGGCCGACAGCGCCGCGCTGCTCGAACGCCTGATGGCTTTCCGCGAGCAGGGCATCGGCTCGATCCTGATCTCGCACAAGCTTAACGAGGTGGCCAAGGTCGCCGACCACATCACCGTGCTGCGCGACGGCCGCACCGTCGACAGCATCGACTGCCGCAGCGAGCCGATCCAGGAAGACCGCATCATCCGCAGCATGGTCAACCGCGATCTCGCCCATCGCTTTCCCGAGCGCAGCGCGAAAATCGGCGGGCCTGTCCTGACCGTCGAGAACTGGTCGGTCTATCACCCCATTCATCCCGAGCGGCAGGTGATCAAGAACGTCAATTTCGGCGTGAAGCGCGGCGAGGTCGTCGGCATTGCCGGGCTGATGGGCGCCGGTCGCACCGAGTTTGCCATGAGCCTGTTCGGCCGCTCCTGGGGCACCACTATCAGCGGCCGCATCAAGCTCGAGGGCCATGAGATCGTGCTGCCGAGCGTTGCGGCCGCGATCGACGCCGGCCTTGCCTATGTCACCGAGGACCGGAAGCAGCTCGGCTTGATCCTGGCAGATGACGTCCGCAAGAACATCACGCTCGCCAGCCTCGACCAGGTCGCACCCGGCCGGGTGATCGACGACATCGCCGAGCTGAAGGTTGCCAGCGACTACCGGAGCCGCATGCGCATCCGCTGCTCCGACGTGTACCAGGAGACCGGCCAGCTCTCCGGCGGCAACCAGCAGAAAGTGGTGCTGTCGAAATGGCTGATGACCGATCCCAAGGTCCTGATCCTGGACGAGCCGACACGGGGCATCGACGTCGGTGCCAAATACGAGATTTACTGTATCATCAACGAGCTTGCGGAGGCCGGGCGCGGCGTCGTGGTGATCTCCTCGGAGATGCCCGAGCTGCTCGGCATCTGCGACCGCATCTGCGTCATGAACGACGGCGCCTTCGTCGGGGAATTCAAGGGCGCAGAGGCGACGCAGGAGAAGATCATGCGCGCCATCATGCGCAACGAACGAAGCAACGGAAACAGCGTGCCTGAGGCCGCGGAGATGGGAGGATCGCAGCCATGACCGACAAGACGGTGTCGCTGCCCGAGGAGCGCCGGCACGGCAGCTTCATCAAGAACAATTTGCGCAATTACGGCATGCTGATGTCGCTGATCGCGATCATGCTGTTCTTCCAGGTCATGACCGGCGGCACGCTGCTCCAGCCGCTCAACCTGACCAATCTGGTGCTCCAGAACAGCTACATCGTCATCATGGCGCTCGGCATGCTGCTCGTGATCGTCACCGGCCATATCGACCTCTCGGTGGGGTCGGTCGCGGGCTTCGTCGGCGCGGTCGCCGCTCTGCTGATGGTGACGTACAAGGTCGACTATACACTCGCCTTCATCGCCTGCCTCGTGGTCGGCGCTGCGATCGGCGCGGCGCAGGGCTATTGGGTCGCCTATTTCAAGATACCGTCTTTCATCGTGACCCTGGCCGGCATGCTCGTATTCAAGGGACTTGCGCTCGCGGTGTTGCAGGGGCAGTCGCTCGGGCCGTTTCCGCCGACCTTCCAGAAATTGTCGTCGGGCTTCATTCCGGAGTTCCTGCCCGAAGCGGGCACGCTGCATCCGACCTCGATGCTGATCGGCGCGGTGCTGGCGCTGGGGCTGGTCTATGCCAGCGCCAAGAGCCGCGCGCGGGAGCAGTCGCACGGCATCGAGGTCGAGCCTTACGCGTTCTTCCTTGGCAAGAGCGTGGTGCTGGCCTGCGCCGTGCTCTACTTCACCTACCTGATCGCGACCTATCGCGGCTTGCCGAACGTGCTGGTGATCATGAGCGCCTTGATCGCGCTCTACGGCTTCGTCACACGCCGCACCGTGATCGGCCGGCAGATCTATGCCGTCGGCGGCAACGCCAAGGCGGCAAGCCTGTCGGGCATCAAGACCGAGCGGCTGACCTTCCTCACCTTCGTCAACATGGGCGTGCTCGCAGCCCTTGCCGGCCTCGTCTTTGCCGCGCGTCTCAACACCGCGACGCCGAAAGCGGGCCTCGGCTTCGAGCTCGACGTCATCGCCGCCTGCTTCATCGGCGGCGCCTCGGCCTATGGTGGCGTCGGGCGCGTCGGCGGCGCCGTGGTCGGTGCCATGATCATGGGCGTGATGAACAACGGCATGTCCATCCTCGGCATCGGCATCGACTATCAGCAGGTCATCAAGGGCCTGGTGCTGCTCGGGGCCGTGTGCATCGACGTGTATAACCAGCGGCGGTAGGCGCAAAATCACGTCGCGGGGGAGGCTCTGGCGCCGCCCCGCCAGGCGACTACCATTTTCGTCAATTTCGATCACGGCATCGCGACCGGAACCGATGCCTCGCGATGACCATGATTTGGGGACTAGATCCGGGGGGTGCCGAGCAGGGCACGGGCAGGGCAGCACCAGTGGCGGCTCATATCCACGAGATGACAGACGATGAATTTGAGGGCCGGCTTCGCATCCTCTTGCGCATCGTTTCCGTCTGCACCCTCGGGCTAGGCTCCTTTGCTGCAGGTTTATTGATCGGGGCCTTTGTTCTGTTTTGAACGAGGCGATTCACGCCAGAGCCTCGGAACGAGAGGCGCCGGCGCGTCTTCTTGATCTAGATCAACCGATCGCCAATTCCGTGCTAATCTCATGTGGTCGACGCAAGGGACCACGGGGAACCTGAGTGACGAGTACAGTGAGGTCATCGCCGGCTTCGGAAGTGATGCTGGTCTCGACTTTGCCGGCGTTGCAGCTGATCTACGACACCGCCCCGATCGGGTTGGCCTGTCTGTCGCCGGACTGCCGCTATTTGCTGATCAACCAGCGTCTGACCGAGATCTGCGGCATATCCATCGAAGGCCATCTTGGACATACGGTCAGGGACTGCGTGCCGGCCCTGGCGGGTTCCGTCGAGCAGATTGTGCGCTCGATCGTCGCGACGGGCGAGCCCGTGATCGGTATCGAGGTGGCGGGGCAACGGGCTGATCAGGTCGAGGAGCGTTCCTGGGTTACTTATTGGCACCCGCTGCGAATGCCGGACGGCGAGATTGTCGCGGTCAACGTGGCAGCGGAGGAGATCACCGAACGCAAGCGCGCCGAGCGGGAGATTCGCAGCGCCAGGGACGCCGCTGAGACCGCGCTTCGCCATCTGCGCGATATCCAGGACACCTTGATCGAGGCGGAAAAGCTGGCGGCGCTCGGGCGCATGGTTGCCGGTGTCGCGCACGAGATCAACACGCCGCTCGGCAGCAGTCTGACGGTGGCATCGACGCTCCAGCGCAAGGCGGAGCAGTTCGCGGCGGAGGTCGCGCGGGGTAATCTCAAGCGCTCGACACTGACAGGGTTTCTGGAACTGGTCAGCGATGCGTCGGCGCAGCTGGTCACGAATCTCGGTCGCGCCGCCGAGCGGGTGCAATCCTTCAAGCAGGTGGCGGCTGACCAGACCGAGTCACTTCGGCGCAGCTTCGACGCAGGCGAGCTGACCGGCCAGGTTCTGTCGCAGTTCGAGCGGCAGTTACGGGTGCGCGACATCGCGTTCAGCCTCCACTGCGAAACGAATCTCGCCATGGACAGCTATCCCGGGCCTTTCGGCCAAGTGCTCACCAACCTCGCAGTCAATGCGATGACGCACGCGTTCTCCGATGGTGAGACCGGGACGATCAACGTCTCGCTCCGTGCGGTCAATGATGACCACGTTGAGCTGCTGTTTGCTGATGACGGCTGCGGCATGGCTCCCGATGTGGAACGGCGGGCCTTCGACCCGTTCTTCACCACGCGCCGACACGACGGCGCCAGCGGACTCGGTCTGCATATCGTGCACAGCATCGTCGTCGACCGGCTGGGTGGGCAGCTCCGGCTCGAGAGCCTGCCCGGCGCGGGGACGCGGTTTCAGCTCATCCTGCCGAGAATAGCGCCCGACCGGCGATAGCTGATCGTCTCCTCATCGGTAGTGCCCGGCTACTGCGTCGTGAACAGCACCGTCGCGATCGCGACGGAGAGGCTCACCGCCGATACCGTCGCCACCGTCGACAGCACGCCCATGCGCCGGAGCGCGATGGCGAAGGCGATGATGATGGGTGTCGCGGTCATTAGCCCGATCTGTGCATCGCTCATGTCATTGCTCACCGCTCTTTGCGAACCCTGAGTCTGTTCGTACCGCGCTCCGGCGAGCGAGACGTTGCGTCGGCGCAAACATCTCCGCCGGTGGCCCCCCAGTTTGTCCTGCGACAAATTCCGAACTGGACGGTTGAGCTAGGTCTGGCCGGTGTCCTGATCCGGAAAGACGATGTCTGCGGCCGATTGCGAACAACAGGGAACCGGCTGGGGAATCTTGGAAGATCTCCCCGGCGATCCCATGATCTGGGTGCTGATCTTCAGCGAGCTCGTCGCCTTCGGCCTGTTCCTCGGCGCCTTCGTCGTTGCCCGGGCGATCTATCCCGTTGTGTTCGCGGCGGGGCAGGCGGCGCTCAACGCGAATCTCGCCGGCCTCAACACAATCGTGCTGGTGACCAGCGGCTGGGCCGCGGCGAGGGCGACCAGATCTGCGCGCGCCAATGAAAAGCAGGCCTCGCGCCGCTGGCTACTGATTGCCATGGCGCTCGGCGGCCTCTTCATCGCGATCAAGCTGACCGAATATGCCGAAGAGATCGGTCGCGGGATCGGCCTGGAGACCAGCCCGTTCTTCACGCTCTACTTCCTCCTGACCGGCTTCCATCTCCTGCATGTTGGCCTCGGCATCATCATCCTTGCCGTGGTCTGCCGCCGCGCCGAGATCTCGGGCGTCGAGACCGGCGCCGCCTTCTGGCACATGGTCGATCTGGTCTGGATCGTCATGTTCCCGATCCTCTATCTGGTGCGCTGATCATGCCCGGCCGTCTCGACATCACCTGGCTCGTGCTGATCGGCCTCGCGCTCGCGACGATCCTGCTTCCGCCACTGATGCCGCGTCCGCTGCTCGCCAATGCACTTCTCCTGGTCCTTGCCGCCATCAAGGGCCGCCGAATCGCGCTCGATTTCATGGACCTTCGGGCGGTGCCGGCGCTCTGGCGCGGCCTCGTCAGCGCATGGATCTTCATCGTCGTGCTGTTCGCCTGGCTCGCCTCCGCCGTCGTCGCATTGATCTGACGCCGCCAACGCAGCGCTCATTGCGCCCGAACAAAGACCCGTCGGCACCGATCGGCAAGATACAGCATCACTGCTCCTCATTACTGGACTCACAACGGAAAGGACTGGCAATGGCTGAACGCCTGACCAAGTCGGCGGCGCGAAACGTCTTCTACGGCGGCTCGGCTTTCTTCTTCGCCATCTTCATCGGGCTGACGGCGCACAGCCACTACTATATGGCGACGACCTCGACGGACGCGACGACGCTGACATCGTCGGTCGCGCGCGGCAAGCATGTCTGGGAGAAGAACTCCTGCATCAATTGCCACACCTTGCTGGGCGAGGGCGCGTATTTCGCCCCTGAAGTCGGCAATGTCTGGGATCGCTGGGGCGGCAATGAGGATCCGGCCGCGGCGCGCGAGACACTGAAGGCCTGGATGCAGTCACAGCCCTCGGGCGCGGAGGGCCGGCGCCAGATGCCGCAGTTCAATCTCACCGACCAGGAGCTCAACGATCTCGCCGACTTCCTGCAATGGACCAGCAAGATCAAGCGCCAGGAGTGGCCGCCGAACAAGGCCGGCTGACGCCTTCCTCTTTCAGGGCCTTGCCTCCTTCAAGGCCTTGCCTCTTTCAAGACAGAGAGAACCCGAAATGAAATATCAGACCCAGAAAGTCGCGATGCTGTATTTCTACGGCGCGCTGACCCTGTTCCTGGCGCAGGTCCTGTTCGGCCTCCTCGCCGGGACCATCTACGTTCTGCCCAACACGCTGTCGGTGCTGCTGCCGTTCAACATCGTCAGGATGATCCACACCAACGCGCTGATCGTGTGGTCGCTGATCGGCTTCATGGGCGCGACCTACTTCCTGTTACCGGAGGAAACCGAGACCGAGCTGTACAGCCCGCTGCTCGCAAAGATCCAGTTCTGGATGTTTTTTGGCGCGGCGGGGGTGGCCGTGGTCGGCTATCTCTTCCATTACCATGAGGGCCGCGAATTCCTCGAGCAGCCCTTCATAATCAAGGTCGGCATCGTGGTCGTCTGCCTGATGTTCCTGTTCAACGTGACGATGACGGCGCTGAAGGGGCGCAAGACCACGGTCACCAACATCCTGCTGTTCGGTTTGTGGGGCGTCGCGATCTTCTTCCTGTTCGCCTTCTACAATCCCGCCAATCTCGCGGTCGACAAGATGTACTGGTGGTATGTCGTTCATCTCTGGGTCGAGGGCGTCTGGGAGCTGATCATGGCGTCCGTGCTCGCCTATCTGATGATCAAGCTCAACGGCATCGACCGCGAGGTGGTCGAGAAGTGGCTCTACGTCATCATCGGCCTTGCGCTGTTCTCAGGGATTCTCGGCACCGGCCACCACTTCTACTGGATCGGCGCGCCCGGTTACTGGCAGTGGATCGGCTCGCTGTTCTCCACGCTCGAGGTCGCACCCTTCTTCACCATGGTGATCTTCACGGTGCAAATGACCTGGAAGGCCGGCCGCAAGCATCCGAACCGCGCCGCGCTGCTGTGGTCGGTCGGCTGCTCGGTGATGGCGTTCCTCGGCGCCGGCGTCTGGGGCTTCCTGCACACGTTGTCGTCGGTGAACTACTACACCCACGGCACGCAGGTCACCGCCGCACATGGCCATCTCGCCTTCTTCGGCGCCTATGTGATGCTGAACCTGTCGGTGATGGCTTATGCGATCCCGCAAATCAAGGGACGTGCGCCCTATAACCAGTGGCTCAGCATGACCAGCTTCTGGATCATGTGCACGGCGATGATGACCATGACCTTCGCGCTGACCTTTGCCGGCGTGATTCAGGTCCATCTCCAGCGCGTACTTGGCCAGAGTTACATGGACGTGCAGGACCAGCTTGCCTTCTTCTACTGGGTGCGGCTCGGCTCCGGCGTGTTCGTCGCGATCTCAGCATTGATGTTCGTCTGGGCGGTGCTGGTGCCCGGCCGCGAGAAGCAGGCGACTATCCCAGGCGCCCTGCAACCGGCCGAATAAACACAAGGCGGCCGCGCAAGTCGCGGCCGCCTTTCCCGAATGATTTCCGGAGAAAAACCATGACAGCAGCACTTCACGCCTTGTCGGCACCCGCGCTCGTGCTCCCGGCTTACGTTCCGAGCGGCAACGAATGCGCGCTGTTCGAGCACGCCTGGCGGCATCAGCTCCCGGTCTTGTTGAAGGGACCGACCGGCTGCGGCAAAACGCGCTTCGTCGCTCACATGGCGGCGCGGCTGGGATTGCCGCTTCATACCGTCGCCTGCCACGACGATCTCACCGCCGCCGATCTTACCGGCCGCTACCTGCTGAGGGGCGGCGACACCGTATGGACCGACGGTCCGCTGACACGGGCGGTGCGGGAAGGCGGCATCTGCTATCTCGACGAGGTCGTGGAGGCGCGCAAGGACGTCACGGTGGTGCTGCATCCGCTCACCGACGACCGCCGTATCCTGCCGCTGGAGCGGACCTGCGAGGAGCTGGTCGCGCCGAAGAGCTTCATGCTGGTGGTCTCCTACAATCCCGGTTACCAGACGCTGCTGAAGGCGTTGAAGCCGTCGACGCGTCAGCGCTTCGTTGCCATCGAGTTCGGCTTCCTGCCGCCGGAGCAGGAGATCGCGGTGGTGGCGGCCGAGAGCGGGCTCGCGCCCGACTATGTGCGGCCGCTGGTCCTGCTGGCCGGCCGGCTGCGCGCGCTGAAGGGGCACGACCTGGAGGAGGGCGTTTCGACCCGTCTCGTGGTCTATTGCGCCACCCTGATTGCGGCCGGAGCCTCAATTACGGATGCGGTGCTGGCCGGCATGATCGAACCGCTCACCGATGATGCAGACGTCAAGGCGGCGCTGCTCTACGTCGCACGCGCCGTGATCTCCTGAGGGTGATGCGATGCTCGATTTCCTCGAGCTTGAAGAAACCGTCGGCCGCGCCTGGCATCGCCTGGTCGGCGGCACCGCGAGCTATCCGGTCCATGCCGAACACGCGGTATCGCTCGCGGAGGTGCGCGGCCGGATCGCGATCATGTTCCGCGCGCTTGGCGGGGAGACGGGCGTGCAGATCGCGAGCGCGAGTGCCCGCCGGACTGGGCATCGGCTCGGATGGCGGCAGCGCATCGGGCTTGGCGACGAGCGGCTCGCGCAACCCGGGCGTGATGCCGCGACGATCTTCCTGCCCGACAACATCGCGATCTTCGCCGATCGCGGGCTGAATGCTGCGCTGTACCGGTGGCTGGCCGCGTGGTTTGCCTTTGCACCGGTCGAAGTGATCGCGGAGGCCGATCCGCTGCGGCGCGATCTGCTGACGCTGCGCCGGACCAGCGAAGTCGCGGTGCTTGTGCTGACGGAATGTCCCGGCCTTGCCGAGGACTACGCCCGGCTGGCCGCGGCCACGGCCATGGCGCGGCCGCACCGGCCATTGCCGCGCATCGAGCAGGACATGGAGCAGATCGTGCTTACTCTGCTCGGCGCCGATACGCCGCCGGTGGGAAAGCTGTGGCCGGCGATGATGGGGACGGGGCCACTGCCGGACAAGGCGCCGCCGGGTTACCGTTCGATCCTGCCATGCCCGCTCTGGGGCGATTGCTGGACGCGCGAGCTGTCGCCCGCACATGAAGGCGACGACGATTGGGCGTCGACCGCTGCGCCAGCGCCATCAGACGATCGCAAGCGTTTCGCCGTCCGCGAGCGCGAGGACGGTACCAATCGCCGCGATCCTTTCGTACTCAATCGCTTTGAAAAGATTCTCGCGATGGCCGAGATGATCAATGTCGACCGCCCGGCTGACGACAGTGAGGACGAGGACGCGCGGAAGGCAGCCGACGACCTCGAGGAGATCACGCTCAGCCGCCGTAGCGGCAAGCCGGCGAGCCGGCTCAAATTCGATCTCGACCTGCCGCCGGAAGCCCTCGATGTATCGCGATTGAACGCGGACCTGAGCTATCCCGAATGGGATTATCGCAGCGGCTCCTATCTGCCCGATCATTGCCGCGTGCTCGCGGGTGCGGCCTCCGAGCTGGGTGAGGGCTGGATGCCCGATGACGCCATGCGTCGGCACATCCGCCAGGTGCGCCGCCGCTTCGAGGTGTTGCGGCCGCGTCATGAATTGATGCGCGCCCAAGCCGATGGGCACGACCTCGACCTTGACGCGCTCGTGCGTGCGCGGTGCGATCTCCGCGCCGGAAGTGGCGGGGGCGGTCTCGATCGCGTCCATGGGGCGATGCGACCGCGAGGGGACGATCTTGCCGTCACGCTGCTTGTGGATGTCTCGCTCTCGACGGATGCCTGGGTCGATGGTTATCGGGTGCTCGACGTCGAGAAGGAGGCGCTGCTGGTGCTTGCGCACGGCCTGTCGGCCTGCGGCGATCACCACAGCATCCTCACCTTCACCTCGCGCCGGCGTTCCTGGGTGCGGCTCGAAACGGTCAAGGCCTTCGGCGAGCCGATGAGTGGCGCGATCGAGCGCCGGATCGGCGCGCTGAAGCCGGGCTATTACACACGGATCGGTGCCGCGGTACGTCACGCCTCGGCCGAGCTGGCGCGCCAGCCGCAGCGCAAGAAGCTACTGCTCGTCCTCACCGACGGCAAGCCGAATGACGTCGATCATTATGAGGGCCGCTTCGCGGTCGAGGACACCCGCAAATCCGTGCAGGAGGCGCGGCGGCTCGGCATCGCGGTCTTCGGCGTGACGGTCGATGCGACGGCGCAATCCTACGTCCCGACGCTGTTCGGCCGCAGCGGCTACGCCATCGTCGGCAACATCCGTCGACTGCCTGCGGCGTTGCCGGCGATCTATCGACAGGTCGCCCATTGACCCCGGAGAATCCGCATATGTCCTCCACCGGGTGAACTATTGCTCAAAGCATGGGTATATGATCGAATGGCCGGATGGACCGAAGCCGGCAAAGGCCCGATCTCGTCATCTTCGACTGCGACGGCGTGCTCGTCGACAGCGAACTCTTGAGCTGCCAGTGCTTGGTAGACGAGCTGTCCGGATTTGGGATTTCGCTGACACTCGCGCAGGCGCTCGAGCTGTTCCTCGGACGAAGCACGAGCGCGGTCACGCAACATTATCGCGAACTCGGCCAGGCGATGCCGGCCGATTTTCCCGTCCGGCTGAAGTCGCGCGTACTGACCGCCTTCGAGAAGGCGCTCCATCCGATTCCCGATGCGGATACCGTCCTGTCCGGACTGCGCGTGCCGAGTTGCGTGGCCTCGTCGAGTGATCTCGACCGCGTCGCGCTGTCGCTGAGGGTGACCGGTCTCGCGCCCCATTTCGGCGACCGGATCTACACGGCGCAGATGGTCACGCACGGCAAGCCCGCGCCGGATCTCTTTCTCCACGCGGCGGAGAAAATGGGCGCGCTCCCTGCGCGCGCACTGGTGATCGAGGACAGCGTCAGTGGCGTGCTGGCCGCGAAGGCTGCCGGCATGACCGTCTGGGGATTTGTCGGCGGCAGCCATTATCGCGGGCGCGACGGCCAGGTTATATTGTCCGGCGCCGGGGCCGATCGGGTCTTCGCGCACATGAGCGAATTCTGGGAGGCATAGGCCGCCATGGCCGTCGAGAACGAAAAGTCCAGGCTCGACGATGCCGCGCGTGCCGGCTGGCTCTATTTCATTGCCGGTCACACCCAGGACGAGATCGCAAAGATGCTCCAGGTCTCGCGGGCCTCCGCGCAGCGGCTGGTCTCGCTGTGCCTCGCCGAGCGTCTCATCACATTCCGTCTCGAACATCCCATCGCCGCCTGCATGGAACTGGCGGCACGCCTGAAGGCGCGCTTCGACCTCAGCCATTGCGAGGTGGTGCCGGCTGACCCTGCCGCGCCGCAGGCCACGGCGGGCATCGCCGAACGCTGCGCCAATCTGCTGGATTCGACGTTGCGGTCGGAAACGCCCGTCATCGTCGCGCTCGGCACGGGGCGGGCGGTGCGCGCCGCGGTCGAGCGCGTGACGCCGATCGACCGGCCCAACCACCAGATCGTCTCGCTGGTCGGTAACATCTCCGCGGACGGTTCGGCGAGCTTCTACGACACTGTCGGCCGGCTCGCCGACCGCACCGGTGCGCGGCACTATCCGATGCCGCTGCCGTTCCTGATGTCGTCGGAAGACGAGCGCAACAAGATGGTGCGGATCGAGCCGATCGCGAAGGTCAAGGCGGTCGCGGCCAAGGCGGACTTGCGCCTCGTCGGTATCGGCCAGATGGACCAGAGAGCGCAAATCCACATCGACGGCTTCGTCACCCGCGACGAACTGTTCGAGATGATGCGGCAGGGGGCGATCGGCGAAATCACCGGCTGGGCATATGATTCCAAGGGCCGCCTGCTCAAGGCCGGTACCAACAAGCGCCTCACCAGCATTCCGCCGGAGGTGCCGGCCAAGACCACGACGATCGGCGCCGCGGTCGGTGCGGCCAAGGTGCCGGCGATCTCGGCCGCGCTGAACGGGCACCTGATCAACGGCCTGATCACGGACGAGGCGACGGCAAGGGCGATTTTGGAGCGGTAGGGCGGGCGCTACAGCCACTTGCGCCAATGTCATCATCCGCGAATGCGGATGATCCAGTACGCCGCGGCCTATCCGGAGCAAAACCAACCCACGACACGGCGTACTGGATGCCCCGCTTTCGCGGGGCATGACAGCGAAGGCGGAGGAAAAGCTCCGGCCCTCCCGCACCGCAGCACTCATAAGTTGCGGGAACGCCCGCGCGCCTGCTTGACAAGCGATGTACCTCGGCCGAACATACGCCCAACGCGTGGGCATATGCTCAGAAGCGCGATCCTAGGGAGGTCACCGTGAAACACGTCCTCGGCGCCGTCTGCGGCGCGTCTTGCCTGTTGCTGGCCGTCCCTGTGATGGCCGAAACGACCCTGACCATCGCCACCGTCAACAATGGCGACATGATCCGAATGCAGGGGCTGACCAGCGAATTCACCAAGAAAAATCCAGACATCACCGTCAAATGGGTGACGCTGGAGGAGAACGTGCTGCGCCAGCGCGTCACCACGGATATCGCCACCAAGGGCGGCCAGTTCGACGTTTTGACCATCGGCACCTATGAGGTGCCGATCTGGGCCAAGAAGGGCTGGCTGGTGCCGCTCGCCAATCTCGGCGCCGATTACGACATCGCCGACCTGCTGCCGAAGATCAGGGACGCGGTCTCCGTCGACGGCAAGCTCTACGCCGCGCCGTTTTATGGCGAGAGCTCGATGGTGATGTATCGCACCGACCTGTTCGAGAAGGCCGGCCTGAAGATGCCGGAAAAGCCGACCTGGGATTTCGTTATCGACGCCGCCAAGAAGCTCACCGACAAGAGCGCCGGCACCTACGGCATCTGTCTCCGCGGCAAGGCCGGGTGGGGCGAGAACATGGCGTTCCTGTCGGCCATGGCCAATTCCTACGGCGCGCGCTGGTTCGACGAGAAGTGGGAGCCGCAGTTCAACACGCC
The DNA here is from genome assembly GCF_052075995.1 of Bradyrhizobium sp. 613_E4_N2_2. Taxonomy (NCBI): domain Bacteria; kingdom Pseudomonadati; phylum Pseudomonadota; class Alphaproteobacteria; order Hyphomicrobiales; family Nitrobacteraceae; genus Bradyrhizobium; species Bradyrhizobium sp. 613_E4_N2_2. Next base: position 6,263,917 of record NZ_CP197234.1, on the reverse strand, counting down.
GGAATGGAAGACGACGCTCACGACCTATGTCAATCTGATGAAGGAGGCCGGCCCTCCCGGCGCGAGCTCGAACGGCTTCAACGAGAATCTGGCGCTGTTCAACGCCGGCAAGTGCGCGATGTGGATCGACGCGACAGTGGCGGCGTCCTTCGTCACCAATCCGAAGGAGTCCAAGGTCGCCGACAAGGTCGGCTTTGCGCTGGCGCCGAACACTGGGCTCGGCAAGAACGCCAACTGGCTGTGGGCCTGGAGCCTCGCGATCCCCGCCGGCTCCAAGAAGACGGAAGCCGCCGAAAAGTTCATCGCCTGGGCCACCAGCAAGGATTACACCAAGCTCGTGGCGTCGAAAGACGGCTGGGCCAACGTGCCGCCGGGCACGCGCACCTCGCTCTACCAGAACGAGGACTATCTGAAAGTCGCGCCGTTCGCGAAGCTGACGCTGGCCTCGATTGATGCTGCCGACCCGAACAAGCCCACCGTGAAGCCGGTGCCTTACGTCGGCGTGCAATACGCGGCGATCCCCGAATTCCAGGGCATCGGCACGCAGGTGGGCCAGCAATTCTCCGCCGCGCTCGCGGGATCGATGACGGTCGATGCCGCGCTTGCCGCGGCGCAGTCCGCCACCGAGCGCGAGATGAAGCGCGCCGGCTACATCAAGTGAACCCGAGCTCTCCCTCCTGAGCTCAAACTGGCGGCCATCCACCAGCCAGCCCCGAATGGATGGCCGCCTTCTTCCTCCCAGCGGAGACGCCAAGGATGGCAACCCGGCAGACGCAGTTTCTTGCGCGCTCGCTCCTGACGCCTGCGGTCGGGCTGCTGTTCATCTGGATGATCGTTCCGCTGGCGCTGACGATCTATTTCTCGACCCTGCATTACAGCCTGCTCGATCCCGGCTCCGAGGCGTTCGTCGGGCTGGAGAATTTCCGCTACTTCCTCACCGATCCCGCCTTCCTCGCCTCGCTCCAGAACACGCTGGTGCTGGTCGGCTCGGTGCTGGCGCTGACGATCCTGCTCGGCATCCCCCTGGCGCTGCTGATGGATCAGCCCGTGATTGGCCGCAACATCGTGCGGCTGATGGTGATCGCGCCGTTCTTCGTGATGCCGACCGTGAGCGCGCTGGTCTGGAAGAACCTGTTGATGCACCCGGTCTCCGGCCTGTTCGCCTGGCTCGCCAAGCTGGTCGGATTGACACCGATCGACTGGTTCACCGACGCGCCGCTGTTCGCGGTGATCCTGATCGTCGCCTGGCAATGGCTGCCCTTCGCGACGCTCATTTTGCTGACCGCACTGCAATCGCTCGACGAGGAGCAGAAGGAGGCCGCCGAGATGGACGGCGCCAGCGCGGTCTCCGCCTTCATCTACATCACGCTGCCGCACCTGGCGCGTCCCATCACCGTGGTGATCCTGATCGAGACTATCTTCCTGCTCACGGTGTTCGCGGAGATCTTCGTCACCACCGGTGGCGGACCGGGCCTGCAAACCACCAACATCGCCTTCCTGATCTATTCGCAGGCGCTGATCCAGTTCGACGTCGGCAGCGCCTCCGCAGGCGGCCTCGTTGCGGTCGTGATCGCCAATGTTGTCGCTTTCTTCCTCGTCCGCATCGTCGGCCGCAATCTGGAGGCTTGAAACATGGCGCGGATGGCGACGACGCAGCGGGTGGTGGTCTCGACGATCGGAGCGTGGTTCTTCGGCTTCCTGATCTTCTTCCCGATCCTCTGGATGGTGCTGGCGAGCTTCAAGACCGAGTTAGAGGCCTTCGCCATTCCACCGTCCTTCCTGTTCTTCCACTGGACCACGGAAAACTACGCGACCGTGCAGGAGCGCAGCGATTATTTCCACCACGCGATGAACTCGATCATCATCGCCGGCGGCTCGACCTTGATCGCGCTGCTGATCGCAATCCCCGCGGCCTGGTCGATGGCGTTCGCACCGACCAAGCGCACCAAGGACATCCTGCTCTGGATGCTCTCGACCAAGATGATGCCGCCGGTCGGTGTGCTGGTGCCGATCTATCTCATCTTCAAGACCTTCGGCCTGCTCGATTCCCGCATCGGCCTCGTCTTCATCCTGTGCCTCGGAAATTTGCCGATCGTGATCTGGATGCTCTTCACCTATTTCAAGGAGATCCCGCGCGACATCCTCGAAGCCGCGCGCATGGACGGCGCCACCATCGGCCGCGAGCTCATCTACGTCTTGACGCCAATGGCGATCCCGGGGCTGGCGTCGACCATGCTGCTCAATCTGATCCTGGCCTGGAACGAGGCGTTCTGGACGCTCAACCTGACGACCTCGAACGCCGCGCCGCTCACCACGTTCATCGCCTCCTATTCGAGCCCGGAAGGGCTGTTCTGGGCAAAGCTGTCGGCGGCCTCGACGCTGGCGATCGCGCCCATTCTCGTCCTCGGTTGGTTCAGCCAGAAGCAGCTCGTGCGCGGGCTCACCTTCGGCGCGGTGAAGTAAAGGGGCTGGCGGATCATGGGTCAGATCACACTTCAGGACGTACAGAAATCCTTCGGCCCCGTTCACATCATCAAGGGCGCCGATCTCGAGATCGCGGACGGCTCCTTCGTGGTGTTCGTGGGACCGTCCGGCTGCGGCAAGACCACGCTGCTGCGCCTGATCGCCGGGCTCGAGGACGTGTCTGGCGGCAAGATCCTGATCGACGGCAAGAACGTCGTCGACACGCCGCCCGCCAAGCGCGGGCTGTCGATGGTGTTCCAGTCCTACGCGCTCTATCCGCACATGAGCGTGCGCGGCAATATCGGCTTCGGCCTGAAGATGGCTGGGCTTTCCAAGGACGAGACCAACCGCAAGGTCGAGGCGGCGGCCGCGACACTGAACCTCACGCCCTATCTCGATCGCAAGCCGCGCGAGCTCTCCGGCGGCCAGCGCCAGCGCGTCGCGATCGGACGGGCCATCGTTCGCGAGCCCAAGGCGTTCCTGTTCGACGAGCCGCTGTCCAACTTGGACGCGGCCTTGCGCGTGCAGATGCGGATAGAAGTCACACGGCTCCAGAAGCAGCTTGGTACCACCGCGATCTACGTCACCCACGATCAGGTCGAGGCCATGACCATGGCCGACAAGATCGTCGTGCTCAATGGTGGCAAGATCGAGCAATATGGCTCGCCGCTGGAGCTCTATGAGCGGCCCGCCAATCTCTTCGTCGCCGGCTTCATCGGCTCGCCGAAGATGAACTTCGTCACTGGCGAGCACGCCTTGCAGAAGGGGGCGGCGACGATCGGCGTGCGGCCGGAGCATCTCAAGATCGAGCGCGATGGTGCCGGCGGCTGGCAGGGAACGATCGCGGTCGCCGAGCATCTAGGCAGCGACACCTTCCTTTATGTCGATGCCGGACCGCTCGGCATGCTGACGGCGCGCTACATCGGTGAATTGAGCCTGCATGCCGGCGACCACGTGTCGCTGGTGCCGGATCCCGCGCGCATCCATCGCTTCGACGAGAGCGGCAACGCGCTTCGGGGCTGACAAGAAACGGCAAGAGACGGCAAGAAACGGAAAGACCACCATGTACCTCGAAAAATTCAAGCTGAGCGGCAAGACCGCGTTCATCACCGGCGGCGGGCAAGGCATTGGCCTTGCCTGCGCGGAAGCGCTGGCCGAGGCCGGCGCGAAGGTCATCATCGGCGATCGCGACAGCAAGGTTGCTGACAGCGCGAAGGCAACCCTGAAGGCGAAGGGTTTTGACGTCGAGACGGCGATCATGGATGTCACCGACACGAAGCGCGTGGCGGAGGTCGCGGCCGACCTCGTCGCCCGCCACGGCAAGGTCGACATCCTCGTCAACAATGCCGGCATCGCCCGCAGCGAGACGCCGGCCGAGACCGTCACCGACGAGCACTGGCTCAACGTCATCGACGTCAATCTCAACGGCACCTTCTGGTGCTGCCGCGAATTCGGCAAGCACATGCTGAAGGCCAAGAGCGGCGCCATCGTCAATGTCGGCTCGATGTCGGGCTTCATCGTCAACAAGCCGCAGGAGCAGTGCTTCTACAACGCCTCCAAGGCCGGCGTGCACCATTTGACCAAGTCGCTGGCCGCCGAATGGGGCGCGCGCGGCGTCCGCGTCAACGCGGTGGCGCCGACCTATATCGACACGCCGCTCAATGCTTTCGTGAAAAGCACCCCGAAAATGTATGACGCCTGGATCGGCGGAACCCCGATGGCGCGGATGGGGCAGGTCGAGGAGATCGCCTCCGTCGTGCTGTTCCTGGCCTCGGAGGCCGCGAGCCTGATGACCGGCAGCATCGTGCTGGTGGATGGCGGCTACACTTGCTGGTAGGCTTGCGTCAAAACTGACGAGAGCGACCGGGAGCGACAATGCCGCGAGCGTATATCGGCGTCGACGTGGGGACCACGAGCACGCGGGCAGGGGTGTTTGACGAGGCGGGCACCCTCCTTGCCACCGCCAAGCATCCGATCCGGATCTGGCACGAGGCCGGCGACATCGTCGAGCAATCGTCGTCCGACATCTGGGAGGCCTGCGCCAAGTCGGTGCGAGCGGCGATGGAGGAAGCTGCCATCGCGCCCGACAGCGTCGGCGGCATCGGTTTCGACGCCACCTGTTCGCTGGTCGTCCTCGATCGGCAAGGCGAGCCGGTCACCGTCAGTGCCTCCGGCGACCGCCAGCGCAATGTCATCGTCTGGATGGATCATCGCGCTACGGCCGAGGCACGGCTGATCAACGAGACCGGGGACGCGGTGCTGCGCTATGTCGGCGGTTCGATCTCGCCCGAGATGGAGATGCCGAAGTTGCTGTGGCTGAAGCGGCACATGCGCGCGAGCTTCGATGCCGCCGGTCATTTCTTCGATCTGGCAGATTATCTGACCTGGCGCGCGACCGGGTCGCTGCAGCGCTCGACCTGCACGGTCACCTGCAAGTGGAACTACCTCGCACACGACGGCGGCGGCTGGAGCGCGCCGTTCTTCAAGCGCATCGGCCTCTCCGATTTCGTCAGCGAGAAATACGCCCGCATCGGCACCGAGATCGTCGCGCCCGGCACGCGGCTCGGCGAAGGCCTCACCCGAGCTGCGGCTGCGGAGCTCGGCCTGTCGCCGGGCACGCCGGTCGGCGCCTCGCTGATCGATGCCCATGCCGGCGGCATCGGCGCGATCGGCGGACGCGACGGATCGGGCGGAACGAGCGATGTCAGCGACCGTCTCGCCTACATCATGGGGACGTCGGCCTGCATCATGGCGACGACGAAGGAGCCGTGCTTCGTGCCCGGCGTATGGGGCCCTTATTATTCCGGCATGGTGCCGGACTTCTGGCTCAACGAGGGCGGCCAGTCGGCTGCGGGTGCGGCGATCGACCATCTCCTCAAGTCGCATCCCGGCCATGCCGAGGCGGGCGCGGCGGCGCGCAACGAGGGTGTCGACCTCATCGAGTACCTCGAGCGGCGCATCATCGCGCGCGCCGGTGACGCCAGCCGCGCCGCGCTGCTCGCCCGCGACGTCCATGTGCTTCCCGAATTCATCGGCAACCGCTCTCCCTACGCCGACCCCGACACCCGCGCGGTGATCGCGGGCCTCGATCTCGACAGCGACGTTGGTGCGATGGAGCGGCTGTTCGTCGCCGGCCTCTGCGGTCTGGCTTATGGCCTCGCCGAGGTGATCGAGGCCTTTGCCGCGCATGGCGTCCATTCCAGCATCATGATCATGGGCGGCGGCGCGAGCCGCAGTCCGCTGGTGCGGCAGATCATGGCGGATACCACCGGGCTCACCGTCGCGCTGCCGCAAACGAAAGAACCCGTGCTGCTGGGCGCCGCGATGCTCGGCGCGGTGGCCGGCGGTGCCTATGCCTCGATCGGCGAGACCATGGCGAAGATGTCGGCGCTGGGACGGAAGAGCGAACCGACCGCGCTCGGCATGGCCGCGTTTCATGCCCGCAAGCGCGAGGTCTACAAGCTGCTGCGCGAGGTCGATCGCAGCAGCCGTGAAGCGATGCGCGAGGGTGCCGGAGGTTGAAACGGATGTTGATTGCCTGCGGCGATGCGCTGATCGATTTCGTCCCGACGCGAAACACCGAGGGGCGAGAGGCGGTGATGCCTGCGGTCGGCGGCTCCTGCCTCAACGTCGCGATCGGCATGGCGCGGCTGGGCGCGCCGACAGGATTTGTCGGCGGCGTCTCGACCGATATGTTCGGGCGCATGATCGTCGACCACGCCACCGCGTCGAACGTCGAGCTGGGGCTTGCCACCCGCAGCGACCGCCAGACGACGCTCGCCTTCGTGCGCATCGTCGCGGGCGAGTCGCACTACGCCTTCTACGATGCCGAAACCGCGACACGGAACTGGACCTACCGGCGCGGCGCGATTCCGTTCGCGAATATCGAGGCCGTTCATGTCGGCTCGACCACGCTGGTGAACGACCAGGGCGCCGCCGAGACGAAAGCCCTGATCGCGGACGCGCGCGCGTCGTCGACGATCTCCTTCGATCCGAACTGCCGCCCCAATCTGGTCAAGAACAAGCCGGCCTATCTCGCGCGCATGGCCGAGTTCGCAGGCCAAGCCGATCTCATCAAGATGTCGGATGTCGATTTCGCGTATCTCTTCGGCGAGGAGCAATATCAGCAACGCGCGAACGCGTTGCTGGGGCAGGGCACGAGCCTCGTCGTCATCACCCGCGGCAACAACGGGGCCATTGCCTGGCACGCGAGCGCAGGGCAGGTCGAAGTTCAGGCGCCGAAGGTCGAGATCGCCGACACCATCGGCGCCGGCGACAGTTTTCAGGCTGCGCTCCTGTTCGCCCTGCACAAGCAGGGCCGCATCAGCCGGCAGCAGCTGAAAGACATCGGCGCGGACGAGCTTCGCCGCGCGCTGTCCTTTGCCGCCAATTGCGCCGGCCTGACCTGTACCCGCCCGGGCGCCGATCCGCCGTGGAGCCATGAAGTCACCTGGAATGTCTAGCCCGGGTCCGCATCACAGCCGTGCCACGACCTTCTCGGCGCATTTGAGGAAGGTGCGGATCAGCGGGCTCTGCGAATCCCGCCGCCAGCACACGGCGATATCGATGGAGTCGGCGGCATCCCGCAGCGGCCTGAACACGATGCCCTGCGGCGCGCCAAGCTTCGCGCAGGCCGGCAGGATCGCAAGCCCCTCGCCGGCGAGAACGAGGCTCATCGCCGAATGCACCGTCTCCACCCGGCTCGCGATCGGCATCACGATCTGATGCCGCCGCAGCAAGGCTGCGACCGCGGAGGAGGCGGGGTCTTGCTCCGGCGGCGGCAGCGCGATCAGCGGGCGGCCCTGGAGTCGAGCCATCGGCACCGCGCTCAGGCGCGCAAGCGGCGAGCGCTTCGGCATCGCCAGCATGAACGGTTGTGCGCCAATCCGCGCCACCTGGATCTCGGGATGGTGGATCGCCGGCATGCACAGCGCGACGGTGACGCTGCGGTCGAGCAGCCGCGCCTCGCGCGTCGAGGCGCTGAGCTCGGCGAAGTCGAGGTCGACGCCGGGAATGGATCGCCGCAGCTCGGGGATCAGGCGCGGCAGCATGGCGTTCGCCAGCACGAACATGTATCCGACCGAAATCCGCCCGCGGCTGCCGGCCGCGACCGCCCGCGCGGCTTCGACCCCGTCGGCCGCAAGCGCCAGCGCCTCGCCGGCGCGCACCAGCAGGGCCTGGCCGGCTTCCGTCAGGTCCATGCCGCGCGTGCCGCGGCGGAACAGCGGCGCGCCAACCTCGGCCTCTAACTTGCGGATCTGGACCGACAGCGGCGGCTGCGCCATCCGCAGCCGTTCGGCGGCCTTGCCGACGCTGCGCGCCTCGGCCACGGCGACGAAGTAGCGAAGCCGGTGAAGATCCATTGGCATACCGAAAACGTATGGGTTGACCACCAAAATGGTATTGGACGCTGAGTTAACAGAAGTGTCATTCTCGCTGTCAATGCCTTGTCAATGCTTGGGCCAACGAGGGCCGGCTTCGGAGCGATGATTTGACGATGAACGGCGATCCCTGCCTGCTGTCCGCAACCGAGTTGCGCGGCCTCATTTCCACGAAGAAGATTTCGCCTGTCGAAGTCACCCGCGCCGTGCTCGCGCGCGCCGAGGCGCTTCAGCCCGAGCTGAACTGTTTCATCACGCTCTGCGGCGACGAGGCGATGGCGCAGGCGCGTGCGGCTGAGCGCAAGGCGATGGCCGGCGAGCCGCTCGGCCTGCTGCATGGGCTTCCGGTCACCGTCAAGGACATCGTCAACACCAAGGGTGTGAGGACCACCTTTGGCGCCGTTCCCTACAAGGACAATGTGCCCACCGAGGACGCCGTCGCAGTCGCAAAGCTGCGCGCGGAAGGCGCGATTCTGATCGGCAAAACGACCACGCCGGAATTCGGCAGCAAATGCCTGACCGACTCGCCGCTGTTCGGCCGCACCCGCAACGCGTGGAGCGCTGAGCGCTCCTCCGGCGGCTCCAGCGGCGGCGCTGCGGTGGCGGTGGCGAGCGGCATCGCGCCCCTTGCGATTGCGACCGATGGCGGCGGATCGACGCGAATTCCCGCAGCCTGCAATGGCGTGGTCGGGCTGAAGCAGAGCAACGGCGTGATCGCGCACAGCCAGGCGCTCGACGCCTTCGGCAACCAGACCTATGTCACGCCGACCACGCGCACGGTCGCCGACACCGCGCTGATGATGCAGGCGATGGCCGGTGAGGATTCCTGCGATCCCTGGTCGATCGGCGTGCCCGTGCCCGATTTCATCGGCACCGCCGCGCCGCGCGGCGATCTGCGCGGGCAAAGGATCCTGTTCTGTGCGTCGCCGCCCGGCCGCCCGGTGTCGTCAGATGTCGCGGCCAGCTTCAAGGCGAGCCTCGACCGGCTGGCCGGTCTCGGTGCCGAGCTCGAGGAGTTCTCCGGCGAGGGGTTTGACATCGAGCCGATCTGGCGCGCCATCAACCACACCGTCTGGCGCACGCGTTTCGCCAAGCTGGTGGCCGAGCACGGCGCCGTCCTCAGCGAAGCCTTCGTCAAGCAGGTCGCGCTCGCGACCAATGTCAGCGGCATCGCCTATCAGGAGGCGATGTTCGCGCGCACCGCGCTGTTCCGCCGTGTGCAATCCCTGCTTGCGCGCGGGCATCTTTTGGCGATGCCGACCCTTACCCGCACCGCGCTGCCGATCGACCAGGACCTGTTCGGCACCATCGAGATCGACGGCAAGCACTTCGACAGCGTCCGGCCGCACTGGTTCCCCTGGACCATGCCGTTCAACATGACCGGACACCCCGCGATCAGTCTTCCCAGCGGCTTCGGCGGCGACGGCCTGCCGATCGGGCTCCAACTCGTCGGGCGCTTCCGTGCCGATGCCGAATTGCTGCGGGTGAGCGCGCTGTTCGAGGCCTCGCACGATCTTCTGTCCCGCCGGCCCGGCTGAGGTGAGGTACATGCCGCAAAGGACTTGCCTCCGGCGCCCGGACATGTTGATCGTGCGGCGGATGAGCCCTGAAGCCGAGCGCGCATGAGCGTATTCTTTCTTCGACGTCTGTTTACCTTGCTGGCGACGCTGGTCGGCGCATCCGTGATCATTTTCCTGGTGCTGGACGCTCTTCCGGGCAACGCGGCGCAGATGCTGATGGGCGCCGATGCCTCGGCCGACGCGGTGCGTGCGCTCACCGTCAAGCTCGGGCTCGACCAGCCGCTGGCGGTTCGCTATCTGCAATGGATCAAGGGCCTCCTCGTCGGCGATCTCGGCAACAGCTATGTCTATGGCACGCCGGTCGCGAGCCTGATCGCGGAGCGGCTGGTGCTGACCGTTCCGCTCGCGATCATGTCGATGCTGATCACGGTGACGCTGGCGCTCTCGGCCGGCATCTACACCGCGGCCAACCACAACAAGCTCGGCGACGTCGGCGTAATGTCGTTGACGCAAGTGGGCATCGCGCTGCCGAATTTCTGGTTCGCGATCCTGCTGGTCCTGCTGTTCTCGGTGCGGCTGCAATGGCTCTCGGCGGGCGGCTTTCCCGGCTGGGAGGATGGCATCTGGCTCGGCATCAAGTCGCTGCTGCTGCCGGCGATCTCGCTCGCCGTGGTGCAGGCCGCGATCCTCGCGCGCGTCACGCGCTCGGCCGTGCTCGAAGTGCTGCGCGAAGATTTCGTCCGCACGGCGCGCGCGAAGGGTCTCGGCAAGCGCGAGGTGCTGTGGAGCCACGTGCTGCGCAACGCCATGATCCCCGTGATGACGGTGATGGGGCTGCAATTCGCCAATCTGCTCGCCGGCACCATCGTGATCGAGAACGTGTTCTACCTGCCGGGCCTCGGCCGCCTGATCTTCCAGTCGATCGCCAACCGCGACCTGATCGTGGTGCGTAATTGCGTGATGCTGCTTGCGGCCATGGTCGTCATCGTGAATTTCGTGGTCGATGTGCTCTACGCCTTCATCGATCCCCGCATCAAGGTCCACGATTTGTGAGCGCGCCCCTGGCCACTTCGGTTGACGCCCCGGTCGCAACGCGTCCGCTGCCGGCCCGCACCTTCTGGACCCGCGCGCTGCGTCACCGCAGCTTTGTGCTCGGCGGAGCGCTGAGCCTGCTGGTGCTCGCCTCGGCGCTGCTGTCGCTGGTGTGGACGCCGTGGTCGCCCTATGAGATCGACATCGCCTCGAAGCTCCGGCCGCCGTCGGCGGCGCACTGGCTCGGCACCGATTCCTTCGGCCGCGACATCGTCTCGCTGCTGCTCGCAGGCGCGCGCTCGACCATTCTGGTCGGCATCATCGCCGTGAGCATCGGTCTCACCTTCGGCGTCTGCCTCGGCCTGGTCGCGTCGGCCAAGCGCGGCTGGACCGAAGAGATCATCATGCGCTTCTCCGATTTCACCTTCGCCTTTCCGGCGGTGCTCTCCGCAATCATGCTAGCCGCGGTCGTCGGGCCGGGCATGGTGACCTCGATCATCGCGATCGGCATCTTCCAGATCCCGACGCTGACCCGGCTGACGCGCGGCTCGGCCAACGCGATCTGGGCGCGCGAATTCGTGTTGGCCGCGCGCGCGTCGGGCAAGGGCAAATTCCGCATCACCATCGAGCATGTGCTGCCCAACATCCTGTCGATCCTGATCGTGCAGGTCACGATCCAGTTCGCGCTCGCCATCCTTGCCGAAGCCGCGCTGTCCTATCTCGGTCTCGGCACGCAGCCGCCGCAGCCGTCCTGGGGACGGATGCTGAACGACGCACAGACGCTGCTGTTCCAGTCGCCGATGCTTGCGGTCTATCCGGGCGCGGCGATCGCCATCGCGGTGCTCGGGCTCAATCTGCTCGGCGACGGACTGCGCGATCTGCTCGATCCGCGACTGGCGCGGGAGCGATGACGATGGGGGAGCGCTCAACCCTGCCGCTGATCGAGGTCGCCAATCTCGGCGTTCGCCTCAACACCAGCCGCGGACCCGCGCAGGCCGTGCGCGGCGTCAGCTTCACCCTCAAGCGCGGCGAGACGCTGGGTCTCGTCGGCGAATCCGGCTGCGGCAAGTCGGTGACGGCGCTGTCGCTGATGGGCCTCTTGCCAGACAGTGCTGTCGTGACCGGCAGCATGAGGCTTGACGGCAGCGAGCTCGCCGGTCTGTCGGATGCGGATTATTGCAAGCTGCGCGGCAACCGTATCAGCATGATCTTCCAGGAGCCGATGACCGCGCTCAACCCGATGCACACGATCGGCCATCAGGTTGCCGAGCCGCTGCGGCGTCACAAGAAATATTCGGCGGCGCAGGCGCGGCGTGAAGCGATCGCCTTGCTCGACCGCGTCGGATTGCCCGACCCCGCAAGGCGGATCGACGCCTATCCGCACCAGTTCTCCGGCGGTCAGCGCCAGCGCGTCACCATCGCCATGGCGCTGGCCTGTGAGCCCGACCTCCTGATCGCGGATGAGCCGACCACGGCGCTCGACGTCACTATCCAGGGCCAGATCCTCGACCTCATCGCCGATCTCGTCGAGGAGCGCGGCATGTCGATGATCCTGATCTCGCACGATCTCGGCGTTATCGCCGAGAACGTGCAACGCATGATGGTGATGTATGGCGGCACGGTCGTCGAGAGCGGGCCGACCGACGAGGTGTTCCGCCGGATGGGCCATCCCTACACGCAGGGCCTGTTCCGCGCCCGGCCGAAGCTCGGCGCGCGCAAGGGGACGCGGCTGACGACGATCTCGGGGACGGTGCCCGAACTTGCGGAATTGCCTGCCGGCTGCACGTTCGGCGACCGCTGTCCGCTGGTCGAGGACAAGTGCCGCGTGGCGCTGCCGCCGATGATCGAAGTCGGTCCCGGTCACGGCGTGCGCTGTGTGCGCACCGATCTCTCCATGGCCGCGAATGTCGGAGCGCTGCCCGCATGACCGCAGCGCCGCTTCTCGACGTCAAGAATCTTGAGCAGCGTTACACGCTGCCGCGCGAAAGCCTGTTCCGCCCGCCGGGCCAGGTGCGCGCGCTCAACGGCGTCAGCGTGCGGGTCGATGCCAGCAAGAGCCTCGGCGTCGTCGGCGAGTCTGGTTCGGGCAAGTCGACCTTCGCGCGGGTGGTGATGGCGCTGGAGCGGCCGATGTCGGGGCAGGTCGCGCTGCTCGGGCGCGATCTCAACCGCATCTCGCCCGACGAGCTGCGCCGCGCGCGCCGCGATTTCCAGATGGTGTTCCAGGATCCTTACGGATCGCTCGATCCGCGCCAGACCATCGCGCGCATCGTCGCCGAGCCGCTCACCGTGCTGGAAGATGCCGACCGCACCACTTTTCGCGCCCGCGTCTCTGCGGTGCTGCGGCAGGTCGGCCTGCGCGATGCCGACATGGACAAATATCCGCACGAATTTTCCGGCGGACAGCGCCAGCGCATCGCGATCGCGCGCGCGCTGATCACCCAGCCGAAGCTCATCGTCGCCGACGAGCCGGTTTCCGCGCTCGACGTCTCCGTGCAGGCGCAGGTGCTCAATTTGATGCAGGACCTCCAGGAGCAGTTCGGCCTGAGCTACATCCTGATCAGCCACGACCTCGCCGTGGTCGACTATCTCTGCGACGAGGTCGCGGTGATGTATCTCGGCCGGATCGTCGAGCAGGGCAGGCCGGAGGACCTGTTCGAGCGCTGTGCCCATCCCTATACGCGGGCGCTATTGGATGCCGTGCCGCGGGCGCGCGCCGGCGGCGGCCGACGGCGGCGCGGGGCCCAGGCGATCGCCTCGCAATCGGTGACTGCTGCCGGATGCCCCTATGTCGCGCGCTGTCCGCTCGCCGACCAGCATTGCCGCGAGGTTCCGCCCTTGCTACGCAAGGTCGGCGAAGCCCATCTCGCCGCCTGCCACAAGGCGGAGGCCGTGATGGCATTGCCGCACGCGGTCATGGAAGGTTAGTGTCCCCCATGGAATTGGCGTAGGCTGAGACAAGAGAAGGCCGGGGAGTTACGCATGTTCAGGAAATTATCGATCGTCGCATTTGCCGCCGCGCTTGTCGCAGCACCGCTGCCGGTGCTGGCGCAGGGCAAGAAGGACAGCGTCGTCATGGCGATGGCGCTAGAGCCGCCAGGGCTCGATCCCACCATCGCCGCCGCGGCCGCGATCGCCGAAGTAACGCTCTACAACATCTATGAGACGCTGACCAAGATCAACGAGGACGGCTCCGTCTCGCCCTTGCTGGCGGAGAGCTGGACCGCCTCGCCCGACCTGAAGACCTACACGTTCAAGCTGCGCAAGGGCGTCAAATTCCAGAACGGCGAGCCGTTCGATTCCGCGGCGGTGAAGTTCTCGTTCGAGCGCAACGCGATCGCGACCAGCACCAACAAGGACAAGAGCCTGTTCCAGGCTTTCGAGAAGGTCGACGCGCCCGACGCCGACACCGTCGTGATCACGGTGAAGTATTCCGAGCCGAACCTGCCGTTCCTGCTCGGACAGGCGAGCGGTTCGATCGTCGAGCCGAAGAGTGCAGCCACCAACGGCACGCAGCCGGTCGGGACCGGGCCCTATCAGCTCGGGGCCTGGGCCAAGGGCTCCTCGATCACCCTGACCAAATGGGCCGACTATCGCAACGCCGCCGCGATCAAGCTGTCGAAGGTGACGATCCGCTTCATCTCCGACCCGGCCGCGCAGACCGCGGCGCTGCTCTCTGGCGACGTCGATGCGTTCCCGCGCGTTGCGGCAGCGCGCGCCATCGGACAGTTCAAGGCCGATCCGCGCTTCAACGTCATGGTCGGCGGCTCCCGTGCCAAGACCATCGTCGGCATCAACGAGCGCAAGAAGCCGCTCGACGACGTCCGCGTGCGCCGTGCCATCCTCGCCGCGATCGACCGCAAGGCGATGGTCGACGGCGCGGCTGATGGTTTCGGCACGCCGATCGGCAGCTTCTACGTGCCCGGCGCGCTCGGCTTCGTCGACACCACCGGCATCAACCCCTACGATCCCGAGAAGGCCAAGAAGCTGCTGGCGGAAGCCGGCGTCACCACGCCGCTCGAACTGTCGCTGAAGCTGCCGCCGCCGTCCTATGCGCGGCAGGGCGGCGAGATCCTCGCGGCCCAGCTCGCCAAGGTCGGCATCATCGCCAAGATCGAGAATGTCGAATGGGCGCAGTGGCTGTCGCAGGTGTTCGCCGGCAACGGCCCGCACAATTTCGACCTCACCATCGTCAGCCATGTCGAGCCGTTCGACCTCGTCAAGATCACCGAGCCGGACTACTACCTCGGCTACAACAACGAGGCCTTCAACGCGCTCTACAAGCAGATCGTGTCGACGCCTGACGAGGCCGGCCGCGCAAAGCTGCTCGGCGATGCCCAGCGCATGCTGGCCACCGACGCGGTCGCCGGCTTCCTGTACCAGCCCCAGCTCATCACCATCACCAACAAGAAGCTGAAGGGCGTCTGGAAGGACGTCCCGCAATACGAGAACGATTTCTCGACCTGGTCCTGGGAGTAGGGGCCGTTCGATCAAGTCGAACCTGCTGCAACGTTGACCTCTCCCCATCGGAGGAGAGGTCAATCTTTTTGGGCAACCCAAAACAAAAACCTGAAAAACAACCCCATGCACAGTAGCCGGGGTTAGATATTTCAATGGCTTGCACGGTCCGCTCGATGGCTTGCTGAGCCATGCGATGCGGTTGACCCGTCGGGCAAAACACCGGCAATATACGATCATCGCGGCGTCATGGTTCGGGACGCGCCGTCAGGCGAGGCACGCCATGAAGAAGCCATCCCGCCGCGATGCCGGCATCGCCGCGGCTGCCGTCAGCGCTGAAGCACCGATCACTCTGAAGCTCGACAATGCGCCGATGAGCGATATCGCTCATGCGCTGGCCAGCGGACAGGTCACTGCCACGGCGCTGACCAAAGCTTACCTCGCGCGCATCGAAGCTTATGACCGCAACGGGCCCGCGCTCAACTCCGTGCGCGCGATCAATCCCGACGCGCTCGGGATCGCTGGCGAGCTCGACGACACAAAACCATCGGCCAAGCGGCCGTTGGCGGGCATCCCGATCCTGGTGAAGGACAACATCGCGACCGGCGACAAGCAGCCGACGACGGCGGGCTCGCTGGCACTGGAGGGCGCGCGCGCCAGGAGAGACGCGACAATCGTCAAGCTGCTGCGAAAGGCCGGTGCGGTGATCCTGGGCAAGGCGAACCTGACGGAGTTCGCCAACATTCTCGCGGCCGACATGCCCTCGGGCTATTCGTCGCTCGGCGGCCAAGTGAAAAACCCTTACGCGCCGGCGCTGATGGGCGATCACGGCATTCCGGTCGTGCAGCCAGGCGGATCAAGCGCGGGTTCGGCGGTCGCGGTGGCGGCCGGCCTGTGCTCGGCCTCGATCGGCACCGAGACGTCGGGCTCGCTGCTGTATCCCGCAAGCCAAAACGGCCTCGTCACCGTGAAGCCGACCGTTGGGCTGGTCAGTTGCGCCGGCATCCTGCCGATCGCGCACAGCCAGGACACTGCAGGGCCGATGACGCGCACGGTGCGCGACGCGGCGATGCTGTTGAACGTGTTCGCGGCCGAAGACCCACTCGACCCCGCGACCGAGCGGCAGCGGCGGCCGGTCGACTACACCGCCGACCTCGCGACCGACGCGATGAAGGGCGCGCGCATCGGCGTGCCGAGCGACTCGACCGACCCGCTCAACGATCGCTATTACGGCAAGCTGCCGCCCAGGTCGGCCAAGGTGATGGTCGACGCGATCAAGGTGCTGGAGGATCTGGGCGCCATCATCGTGCGTGCCAACATGCCAACATCTGGCTGGATCGGCGGGCCGGGTACGAGCATGAACGTGCTCAATCGCAATCCCCTGAGTCGCAACAAGGGTAATCTGGCGACGCCGCCGATCGTCTTCCTCTACGAGCTGAAGCACGATCTCAATCTCTACCTCAGCGATTGGGCGACGAACACAGAGATGAAGACCATGGCCGACATCGTGGCCTTCAACGAGGCGAACGCTGAGACGGCGCTGCGGTTCGGCCAGGACCTGTTCCTCGCCGCCAACATGACCAGAGGCGATCTCAGCGAGCGCGAGTACAAATCGGCGCGGGCCATGGACCTGCTCTCCGCCAAGACGCGCGGCATGGACGCCTACATGAACCAGTACAAGCTCGACGCGGTGCTGTTTCCCGGCGCCGCCGGCTGCGTGATATCAGCGAAGGCGGGCTATCCCAGCGTCATGGTGCCGGGCGGTTTCATTTCGGGAGCAGACGACAAGGACACGCCTGACTATCCGCTCGGCGTAACCTTCGCAGGCCGTGCCTGGAGCGAGCACAAGCTGCTGCGTCTGGCCTACGCCTATGAGCAGGCGACCGACATGCGCAAGCCGCCGCCCGGCTTGCCCGCGCTTTAGATGTCACTGGCCGAGAGGATCAGGCGGAAATCCCTGCTCGCGCGTCGGACCCGTTTCTGGCCAGTTCCTAAAGTTCAGAGTGACAAATTGCGCGACACGCCCAAGGCGTCGACAAGAAAATCGATGAACAGGCGGGCTCGCAGGGGGAGTTGTCGTCCGAATGCGTGCAGGACGTAGACCGGTGTGGTGAACATCGGTATGCCCGGCAGCACGACATTCAATCGTCCGGCGGCAAGCTCGTCCTCGATAGCGATGCGCATGAACTGCGTGATGCCAACGCCTTTTATGACCGCCTCAATCAACGACTGGGCATCGTCGCTATCGAAGGGGCCATTGGGGATGACCCGTGTGCCGTCCGCAAAAGTAAATGCTTGCGGCCGGCCACCAAGCAGATGGCGAAGGCAGGCATGCTGAGTGAGATCGTCGATCGACTGCGGGATTCCTCGTCGCTGAAGGTATTCCGGCGATGCGCCCAGAACATATTGCAGGACACCTAACGAGCGGCCGATCAGGTTTGTGTCTTCCAATTCGCCAATTCTGACAGCGAGGTCGAAACCCTCGCGGATGAGATCGACACGGCGGTCCGTGACGCTGAGATCAAGCTTGATGTCCGGATAGCGCTCCAGGAACGAGCCCGCCCATGCGGAAATCAACGGGCGTCCAAATGTACTCGGCACAGTGACCCGAAGCACGCCACGGACGTTTCCCGGAACCTGCACGACGTCGTCGGCTTCCTCTATCGCGCGCAGATGGGGAGCGACGTGCTCGTAGTAAGCGGCGCCTTCGGACGTTGGGCTGAGTGTGCGCGTTGAGCGCTGCAGCAAGCGCACGCCGAGGCGTTGTTCGAGGCGCGAAACGCTTTTCGATACCGCCGAGGGGCTGGCGCCGATCGATCGCGCGGCGCCGGCGAAAGAACCCGCGTCAACCGTCCGCACGAAGGCCAGCAGACCGGCCGTTCTTTCTAGAATCGTTGTCATTCAGGACTTTGGATCGCGAAAGAACCGAACGAAAGACGGCTAATCGGCCATTTATGAACGAATAGTCTGACTTTCGCAATGGAGGCCCCGACAACCGAGTTGGTCTTCCAATGCCCTTCATCGCTGAAGCTCGTGCAAAAAAGGAAAAGCAGTATGTCTGCGCAAATCAAGCCAACGATCGTTTTCTGTCACGGCATTTGGGCCGATGGCTCCTGTTTCAGCAAAGTCATTCCAGCATTGCAGGCCGACGGGTACGAAGTGATCGCCGTTCAATATGGCCTGGACTCCTTTGAGGAGGACCTGGCGACGGTGAGGCGCACACTCAATCGTGTTGGCAGCCCGGTCCTTCTCGTCGGCCATTCGTATGGCGGCGCCACCATCACGGGCTCGGGCACCGATGAACGCGTGGTCGGTCTCGTCTACATTGCAGCGGTCGCTCCGGATGCCGGCGAGACCGTACAGGACCGGCTCGACAAGTATCCGTCGGATATCTTCTCACGCGTCGAGGTCGCCGATGGGCGTGCCTGGATGCTTCCGAGCGGCACCGAGTTCTTCGCAGGAGACCTCTCCGCGGAAGACCAGAAGCTGGTTTGGGCCACCCAATATGCGCCCGTCTACAATCTGTTCCAGCAACAGAAGCTCAGCGCCGACAAGATCGCGTGGCGGTCGAAGCCGAGCTGGTACATTCTGGCCACGCAAGACCATACCGTGCATCCGGATCTGCAACGCTGGGTGTCGAAGCGCATGGGAGCGACGGTCACCGAAGTGGCGAGCAGCCACGTGCCGATGCTCTCCCAGCCAAATGTGGTTATCGACGTGATACGCAAAGCCGCGGCCGCCGTTCAAAAAAGCTGATCGCAAATAAGATACATTGCCGGACACGAAGGAGAGGTCGTTCGCGAGGCGACCTCTCTTATTCATGGGCTGGCGTGCGACGGCCGCTCTTGGCCCTTCGCAGACGTGGCGTTGCTCGATGCAGATTTCGGCTTGTGACCCCAAGCTGGCGTGCTGGGGCATTGGCGCGGTGTCGGCTTTTGACCCGAAGCGGACATTTTCCGAACGAATGAGCATCAACGTATTGGAAAATGCTCATGAAATCGGATTTCGATTGTAGTTCAGCGCGATTTGGCCTGACAGCTGCAAGCTGTTCGTTTTTCCGTAGTCCGCTGAGACTATTTCGTGAAATGATGACCCAGCTTCCCGGGTGTCTATTTGGCGCCCTTTCGCGCGTGGGTGGTTCACATGAACATTCGATCAAGTGTATTGGCCGCCGCTCTGACGGGCTCGATATTCGCACTGACGCCAAGTGTGTCGCAGGCGGAATGGCCTGACATCCGCGAGGCCAAGGCCATCGCCGAGGAAGGCTTCATCTACGGGCTGCCGATCGTGATGAACTACGCCGTCATGTACGAATATGCCGTCGACAGGAACTCTGGGCAATTCAAGGCGCCGTTCAACCAGATCAAAAACGAGGCGCGTGTCTATACATACAAAGACACGGCCGTAATAACTCCCAATAGCGACACGCCCTATTCGCTGTTATGGCTCGATCTGCGCGCCGAGCCGATCGTTCTTTCCGTGCCGGCTGTTGACAAGAGTCGCTACTATTCAGTGATGCTTTGCGACGGCAACACGTTCAATTACGGCTATATCGGTAGCCGCGCGACCGGAAGCGAGGCCGGAGATTATATGGTGGTTGGGCCGAACTGGCAGGGTGCCACTCCGCCTGGCATCAAGAAGATGTTTCGCTCCTCGACACAATTTTCCGCCGCCGCCTACCGCACCCAGCTCTTCCATCCGGCAGATATGCCGAACGTTGAGAAGGTCCAGGCCGGCTATAAGGTGCAGCCCCTGTCGGCCTATCTCAAGCAGCCCGCGCCCCCCGCCGCAGCGGCCGTCGACTTTCCCAAGGCTAATGCGGAGTTGGTGAAGAAGAACTTCTTCGAGTATCTCGACTTCGCTCTCCAATTTGCGCCGGCCGGGCCGGAGGAAAAGGAAATCCGCGCCAAGCTCACGCGCATCGGCGTCGGCCCCGGAAAGACCTTCGACTTCAAGGATCTTCCGCTGACCCACAAGATTGAAATCGGGCTGGGGATGAAGGACGGCGAAGAGAAAGTTGAAAAGTATCTTGCTAGTGGACAGAAAGACGTAAATGGCTGGAAAATCGGATCGCTGTTCGGAGACCGGCAATTCTACAGCGGCGACTGGCTGAAGCGCGCTGCCGCAGCCAAGGGCGGCATCTATGGCAACGACGCAATCGAGGCCGTCTATCCAATGACGAAGGCGCTTGCTGATGGCGAGGTGCTCGATGGTTCCAAGTACAAGTACACAATCACTTTTTCCGCCGGACAATTCCCGCCGGTAGAGGCTTTCTGGTCGGTGACGATGTATGATGGCAAGAGCCAATTGCTGATCGAGAATCCGATCAACCGCTACCTGATCAACTCGCCGATGCTGCCGGACATGAAGAAGAATGCCGACGGCTCTCTCACGTTGTATATCCAAAAAGATTCGCCCGGCGTCGACAAGGAATCCAATTGGTTGCCGGCGCCGAATGACGAAATCTACCTCGTGATGCGTTTATATTGGCCGAAGACAACGGCGCCTTCGATCCTGCCGGCCGGTGGGGGCTCATGGCAGCCACCGGCCGTTGTGCGCGCAGCCAACTAAGCAATCTGAGGTGATCGAGTGATGCTGGCCAAGGTCCGCTTGTGGCCCTTCGCAGACGTGGCGTTGCTCGATGCTGATTTCGGCTTGTGACCCCAAGCTGGCGTGTTGGGGCGTTGGCGCGGTGTCGGCCTTTGACCCTAAGCGCAAGCCGGTATCTGGGCCGCCAAGCGGCTCGCGTCGACCAATTTCCAACGGACCGTCCACCGCTCCCGGAGGTCGACGTCATCCGACCGATCGTATGCCTCGCGGGTCAGTATGTCGGTTCGAGGCCACGTAGTCGATCTCGCCATACGTAATCCCGATATCCTTCAGCTCCTGATCACTTAGGTGGCAAAGATCGCGCCGCAGCCGCTCCCATTTCCGCCACTCTTGAAAAGCGTTCCAGCAATTCTTGAAAACGCTGACATTGCGTCGCTGGGAGTCTGCCGTCTGGACCAAGCCCGTTGTCTGATAAATCATGCTCATCGCAGTATCCTCGGGCACCGTGTTTCCACCCTGGCATGCTGCCAAAATCCGGCCCGGCACGCTTGATCTGCTGCTTACATTTTCCTTACGGACAGCTTATTCTTTGTTTTCCAAGTGTTGCCGGGCCTGACCGGAGACCGTCCAAGGGATTTCGCGTCTTGCGCTATCTCTTCGAAGACTACGAACTGGATTCCGGCCGCCGCGAGCTGTACCGCGACACAAGCGTCGTTGCCCTGGCGCCACAGACCTTTGACTTTCTGGACTACCTCATCCGCAACCGCGAGCGCGTGGTTTGCAAGGATGAGCTCATCACAGCCATTTGGAAGGGGCGGTGCGTGTCGGATGCCGCGCTGACGACCCGCCTGAATGCCGCTCGGTCCGCAATTGGCGATTCCGGGGAGAAACAGCGGTTGATCAAGACGCTGCCAAGGAAGGGCTATCGCTTTATCGGTAAGGTGCAGGAGGCTGACGGCGCCCCCACTGTGGCGGTCACAGAAATCCAGAGGGAGACGGCTAAACCCGCCCTCCCACTTCCCGATAAACCGTCGCTGGCCGTTCTGCCATTCACCAACCTGAGCTCCGATCCAGAGCAGGAGTATTTCGCCGACGGCATGGTCGAGGACATCATCACCGGCCTTTCACGGTCCAAATCGCTGTTCGTCATCGCGCGACAGTCCACTTTTACCTACAAAGGCAAGGCTATCGACATCAGGCAGGTCGGGCGCGAGCTGGGCGTTCGGTATGTGCTCGAAGGCAGTGTGCGCAAATCCGGCGATCGAGTTCGCATTGCCGGGCAGTTGATCGAGGCCACGACGGGTGCTCATCTTTGGGCGGACCGGTTCGACAGCCAGCTCAAAGATATCTTCGATCTGCAGGACCAAGTGACGAGTAGCGTGATTAGCGCGCTCTTTCCTCAATTGGAGCGCGCCGAGATAGAGCGCGCAAAACGCAAGCCAACTGAAAATCTTCAGGCCTACGACTACTATCTGCGTGCACTCTCGAGCTTCTATGAATTCACCCGCGAACAAAACATTGAAGCCCTCAGACTGATCCGGCTTGCTGTCGAGATCGATCCCGGATTGGCCTCAGCATACGCGCTTGGTGCTTATTGCTATCTGCAACGAAAGATCTTCGGCTGGACGATCGACGCGGATCAGGAACTGAACGACACCCGACGGTTGGCAAGGCGTGCGATCGAGCTCGATAAGGATGATCCAACCGTACTCGTGAGAGCCGGGCAGGCAATTGGCGCCGTATTATACGAGATGGACGATGGCGTGGCCCTCGTCTCCCGAGCGCATGAGCTTAACCCGAACTTGGCTGTCGCACGGTATACGATCGGCTGGGAACACATACGGCGCGGTGACATAGAGGCGGCGCTCAAGCAGTTCCACGCCGGGGGGCGTTTAAGCCCCATGGATCCGTTTCTTTTTCTGCTGCAGACCGGC
This sequence comes from Bradyrhizobium sp. 613_E4_N2_2, assembly GCF_052075995.1. Taxonomy (NCBI): domain Bacteria; kingdom Pseudomonadati; phylum Pseudomonadota; class Alphaproteobacteria; order Hyphomicrobiales; family Nitrobacteraceae; genus Bradyrhizobium; species Bradyrhizobium sp. 613_E4_N2_2. The sequence goes on along the minus strand of NZ_CP197234.1, from coordinate 6,241,579 downwards.
ATAGCGTTTGCGCATTTCTTGACGGATCGATACGAGGACGGGTCATCATGGGCCAAGTCGGCTGTGCTGCACCGGCCCAACTATCTCAACGCACAATTTATTCTGGCGGCATGCCACGCGATGTCTGGAAGGGTCGAGGAAGCCCGGATGATCGGTGCACGCCTGGTGGAAGCGAGGCCGGCTCTGCGCGTCTCCACACTCGTTCCAAAGCTCGCTCGATTTTACAGGCCGGAACACCTCGAAAGGATAGCGCGAGCTTGCCCCATCATGGGTCTCCCCCCATGAGTGCTGCGGTTGCCGGGAAATACTGGTCTCATTCCAATTCCCATCAACGGCGCAGTATGCAATGTCGGCTTGTGGCCCTTCGCAGACGTGGCGTTGCTCAATGCTGATTTCGGCTTGTGACCCTAAGCTGACGTGTTTGGGCGTTGGCGCGGTGTCGGCTTTTGACGGCGAGTTCAACCGACCGCTGCAACACATTCTGCGAACTTCTCAGCCGGCGTCTGATAGAGCAAGGTCTTTCTCGGCCTTTCATTGAGCTGCCTTGCGATGGCACTGAGCTTGGCCTGGCTGTGCAAGGACAGATCGGTGCCGCGCGGAAGATATTGGCGCAGTAATCTGTTGGTGTTTTCGCTTGACCCGCGCTGCCAGGGAGATCGAGGATCACAAAAGTAGACCTCGACTTCGGTGGCCAATGTCAGCCGTTGATGGTCTGCGAGCTCCTTGCCTCTGTCCCAGGTCAGCGACCGGTAAAGTTCGCTGGGCAATCGCTGCGATTGCTTGATCAGTGCCGAGACAACGCTTTCGGTATCCTTGTTCGCAACCTTGACCAGCATCACGTAGCGCGAATGGCGCTCGACAAGCGTTGCGACATAACTATTCCCCGAACCGCCGATCAGATCGCCCTCCCAATGGCCGGGCACCGCACGATCTTCAACTGACGGCGGCCGCTCGCTGATGGAGACGGCATTCTTGATCTGGCCGAGCCCGTTTCGTTTCATGCTGGCGTGCCTCGATCGGCGGACCGTGCGCCTCGCCCTCAGGTGCTCAAGAAGCTCCTTTTTCAGCACGCCGCGCGCCTGAATGAACAGGCTGCGATAGATCGTCTCGTGTGACACCTGCTTTTGAGGTTCCCCCGGATAGGTGCGCTTGAGCCAGCCGGCAATTTGCTCCGGTGACCATTGCCGCTGAAGCAAGGTCGATACTGTCCGCCTCAAGAACGGACGGCAAGCCAGCTTGCAAAGCTTGGGGCGCCGCGCCCGATCCCACGCGGCCTGATCGGACCCCGCAGCCCGATAGCGCTCGGGCCCGCCATTGCGCTGGACTTCACGGCTGATGGTTGATGGAGATCGTCCCAAGTGGCGCGCGATCGACCGCAACGAGCAGCGCATGCTGAGCCATCGAGAGATCTCCTCTCGTTCGGCCAGGCTGAGCGCCTGTTTGGCACGGTGCCTATCTGGAGGACGAATTCCGCCGGTCGGCGAGATCACTGAGAAGACCGACGAGGACTTCCGGTCAAATCGGCGTCCGATCGAGCTCATCGGCTCGCCGGCCTGCCAGCGATCCCAGATTTCGGATCGCTGGGCTGCCGAGTAATAAATGCGACTTCGCCGTTTCATGTCCACACTCCATCTTTGCTAAAAGATTAGAGTGTCGCGCTGACCAATTGAGCCCACCACCCATAGGGGACCTTGCCATTTCGAGCGGCGGTCAGTTAGCTGCGCTATCAGATCAGAGCGTTCCCGCAGAAAGGATGAATTAAATTGCACCCGGCGCGCGCGCCCGAGCACGGATGATCTTGTTGAGAGCCATCAGGACCGAGGGGCGCAGGATTTGGATTGCGTCACGGATCGTTGCGCCGAGTGGCTGCCGGCCGATCCGTCCGCGTAGTCGAGCAACCCGCAACGCACGCACGACCGTTTCAGGATCGGGAAGTTCTCCTTTATCTTCCAAAAGGCTCCAAGTGAGGCGTTTGAGATCGACTGTCTCTTGGTCAATGTGAGTGAACGACCCGTCTGCCGTGATGCAGGGGTGGTTGGTCATGTCGTAAAAGATAAGACCATCGTCTATCGCTACCATGTCACCATGGCAGGCCAGATCAATGAAGAACAGTTGGTCGACCCCCCAACTTATCGACTTGTAGTTTCGCATCAGGCAGCCGGCTTTGACGACGTTGCTATTGACCAACAGCGTCGATGGGACAATTCCGAGCGACCGCGTTTTGCCCACCAAATAGAGATCAGTCAGGCACTGTTGGCCCGAATACACGTAAATCTCACCCCCTTGCCGGTACTTTATGCCTTTGTCTTGCACCAGATGGCTTGTGGAGGTGATGACTGCCGCGGCGGGGTAGGCCAACGCAAGTCTCGCGAAAGACGTAAGCGCCCCTGGCGCGAGCCAGTCGTCGTCATGCAACAATTTGATCCAGGGACCGCGACACGCAAGCATCGCATTGTTCGTGTTCTCGACCTGACCACGGCCTCTGCGGTTCTCGACGACTCGGATGCGCGGTTCTGTGCTGACATATTCGGACAAGAGGCGACAACTCTCGCCCACTAACCCTTCGTCGTCGCTGATCACCATTTCCCAATCGGAGAAGTCCTGCTGCAGCACGCTTTCGATCGCGCGTTGCAGCCCAAAAGGACGTCGAAAGGTTGGGATCGCGACCGAAATGAACGACCGGAGTTCCGCCTCGCTGTTCGACAGTTCTGCTGGAGACACAATCATCATCCCCTAGACGCAAGACCGCTCAACAATAACAGTTCTCGGGGAGCGGCAACATCCTAGATGTCCGGATGTGGCCCTTAGCGGACAAATCCGCGTCCTGAACAGTTGGACCGCTCTTGCCGCTTAGCGGACCTGGCCATCAGCTCCAATGTCCGCGTTGGCCCATAAGCGGCCTTCCTCTCCTTACGGCTGTAACCATCTCCCTCCGGGGAGACATCGTTCGGTAGCGCGCGCCGCTCCATTCTTGGCGTGGCCCGCGCGAACACAAGCGCAGCCACGCGTCCGTCCGGAAGCCTGCATTGGGTTGCGCAGGATGGATTGCGACAGCGCATTCGCAACCGTGACGAAAGGGTTCTACGATGTCTTATAATTTTCTGCTGGCGTCGTGGGGGACCCTCGGGAATTTGAGCCCGCTGCTGACTGCGGCGCGGAGATTGCACCGGAATGGACATCATATCCGGGTGATGGCGGATCCGGCGATGCGCTCGGAAGTCGAGGCCTCCGGCTTTGCATTTGTCGCATGGCGCCGCGCCCCGACCGGAAAGGCTGCGGATCCGGTGGACGTCTCGGATGTGAAAGACTTTCTACGCCAGGCCGTCTTTGATCCTGCTGCGCTCTATGCGGCCGATGTACGGGATGAGATCGGCCGTATGCCGACGGATGCCGTTCTCGTGCTTGACGTGCTGTTTGGAGCTGCGCTCGGGGCGGAGGCGTCAGGCGTGCCTTTCGCTCTGCTGTCCCCTCATGTCAGCATTCGGCCCCTGCCGGGAATGCCGCCGGCCACCAGCGGGTTGAGGCAACCGAAAACGCCGGAAGAGCGCGCCGAAGTCGACGCCGCCAATGCCAGGCTTACCGAAACACTCAATGTGTTTCTGCCAAGTCTCAACCGCGCGCGTGCCGATCTGGGTCTTCCGCTTCTGGCAGATGTCTACGATCTGTTCGATCGGGCCAACCGGCTTTTGCTCGCGACCAGTCGAGCGTTCGACTTTCAAGCGGACGCGCTGCCCGACAATTTCCGCTATGTCGGACCGCTGCTCGATGTACCGAACTGGTCAAAATCTCGGCAGACGGAGGCGTGGCGAGCGCCATGGTCGGCTCAGTCGGATCGTCCTCGCGGGCTGATCGCATGCAGCACGGGCGCGCAGGGTCAGCGCGAGCTGTTTCAGCGCATTATCAACGCGATGGAGGCGGTCGAGATCGATGCCCTTGCAACAGCCGGTCCCAATGTCGACGTCGCCGATCTCCGGGCTCCGAAGAACGTGCATTTGGTCCGGGGCGCTCCCCATGACCTCGTCATGAAGGATGTTTCCGTGGTGATCTCGCAAGGCGGCCACGGAACGACCACGCGTTCACTCATCAACGGACTGCCGCAGCTCATCCTGCCAATGGGGCGAGACCAGGCTGCCAACGCCGCGCGCGTCGAAGCGAAGGGGGCAGGGCTTCAATTGCCTCCAACCGCCTCCGAAGCGGAAATTGCCGCGGCGGTGAACCGATTGATTGCAGAGCCGCAATTCAGGAAGGCGGCCTGTCTGCTCGGCGAGGCCATGAAAGTCGATATCGATCGGTCCGGCCTCGTCGACGAGATGGAGGCGATCGCCGCCATTGGCCGCGCGGCGAGACCGCAACCGAAGAAACAATCGCTTCGAAAATCTGCCTGACGGATCGCAAGGCGAATGAGCGGCGCACCGTTCGTGAACGATGCGCCGCTCGTTGGTTCATGCCGCTTTGGCGTCGACGCTGCCGATCCAGTTGCGGGCCAGCGTGACGTCGGCCTGCGACAATTGATGGCCTGCCGGCAGGACCTTGTGGTCGACACGCGCGCCGGCTTCCGACAACAGCGCCGCAAGCGTTGCCGAATTGCTCGCCGGCACGATCGGATCGGCCTGCCCGGACAGCAGCAGAATCGGCTTGCCGCCAAGCTCTGCCTTCGGCGGATCCGACAGCGGCACCATGGCACGCAGCAGGATTGCGCCTGCCAGGACGTCCGGCTTCAGCAGCAACAGCGCGGCTGCGATGTTGGCGCCGTTGGAGAAGCCGACCGCAACCGGCGCGGCGATGCCGTATTGCTTCCGCGCATCCGCGACGAAGTCGCCGAGCTCCAGCGCGCGCCGGCGCACGTCGTCCTCGTCGAACACGCCCTCGGCGAGACGGCGGAAGAAGCGCGGCATGCCGTGCTCGAGCACGCGGCCACGCGGCGAGAGCAGCGCGGAGCCGGGCGAGATCATCTTGCCGAGCCCAAGCAGGTCGTTCTCGTCACCGCCGGTGCCGTGCAGCAGCAGCATCGGAGGGGAGCCCGCGCTGGTCGCGGGCTCGAAACGATGGATGAATGTGCTCTCGGTCATGACGCGCTTTCTTCCAGGCTCGGCAGAACATTTTCGATCTGCTTGCGCTGCGCTTCGAGGAAACTCGGCAGCTTCAGATCACGTCCCAGCGTTGCGACCGGTTCGTCGACGGCGAAGCCGGGGATATCGGTCGCGATTTCGAACAGCACGCCGCCGGGTTCGCGGAAGTAGATCGAGCGGAAGTAGTTGCGGTCCCTCTGCTCGGTCGGATGCAGGCCGTGATTGCTCACGAGCTTTTGCGCCATCCGGCCCTGCTCGGCGTCGTCGGCCGCGCGGAAGGCGATGTGATGGACGGAGCCGCCGCCCTGATGTCCGCGCAAAAAGCCCTTGGCCTCGTAGATGTCGACGACGCTGCCTTCGGCATCGCCCGGCGCCTTGAAGCGGATCACCGAGCCCTCGCGTCCGGTCTCCTTGAAGCCGAACACGTCGGTGAGCACGGAAGCCGTCTTCGCCGCGCTGTCGAGCAGCAAGGTCACGCCATGGAAGCCGCGGATCGCGTGCTCGGCCGGGACGTCGCCATTGCTCCAGCCGGGCTCGTTCTCGGCACCGGGGACACCCACAAGCGCGAGCGCCATGCCGTCAGGGTCGGTGAACGGCAGCACGGACTCGCCAAAACGCTTCTCCAGCGCCTCGTAGGCGATGTCCTTCTCGGTGAAGCGCTGCGTCCAGTAGCCGAGCGAGCGCTGCGGCACACGGAAGGCGGTCTGATGGGTCTCGCCGACGCCGCGGCGACCGGCGGGCACGCCGGCCCAGGGGAAGAAGGTCAGGATGGTGCCGGGGCGGCCGGTCTCGTCGCCGTAATAGAAGTGGTAAGTGCCGGGATCGTCGAAATTGACCGTCTTCTTGACGAAGCGCAGGCCGAGATCCCGGGTGTAGAAGCCGAAATTGCGGATGGGATCGCCGGCGATCGCGGTGACGTGGTGCAGTCCAGACATTGTCGTCCTCCAGAATTCGGGGAGCGGTCTTGCTCTGGGTGGAAATATCGTTCCGCTTTGGATTGGAGACAATCCATGCAAATATGACATCTATGTCTACGATTTGGAAACAATCGCCGGGGCCGGCCCTTGGATAAGGTCGCCAGCCTCCGGGCCTTCGTGAAGGTGGTCGAAAGCGGCAGTTTTGCCGAGGCGGGCCGGCAGCTGCGGCTGTCGCGCTCGGCGATCAGCAAATACATCGCCGACCTCGAGGAGAGCCTCGGCGTCCAGCTTCTGAACCGGACGACGCGCCACGCAAGCCCGACCGAGAACGGCCAGCGCTACTTCGAGCGCGCGGTCGTGATCCTCTCGGAGATCGAGGCCGCCGATCAGGCGGTGGCGCAGGCCCAGTCGGCGCCGCGCGGCCTGCTACGGGTCAACGCGCCGATGTCGTTCGGCACGATGCGGCTCGGTCCTGTGCTGGCCGATTTCATGGCGCGCTATGGCGAGCTTCAGCTCCAGATCGTGCTCAGCGACGATCTGCTCGATCCCGTCCAGGACGGCTTTGACGTGACGCTGCGGATTGCGGAATTGGAATCCTCGAGTTTGATCGCGCGAAAAATCATGCCGGTGGCGCGCATGATCTGCGCTTCGCCCGATTATCTCGCGCGTCACGGCACGCCAAAGCATCCGCAGGACCTGCGCGAGCATGTCTCGTTGACCTACGGCTTCCTGCTGACAGGCAATCAGTGGAAGCTCACGGGCAGCGACGGCGATCACTGGATCCAGCCGGCCTGGTCGCTCTGCGTCAACAATGCCGAAGTGCTGCGCGACGTCGCGATCAAGGGCAGGGGGCTCGCGCTGCTGCCGGAGTTCATTGCCGCCGATGCGTTGAAGAAGGGCGAGCTGCGGACGGTGCTGGACAAATATTCCGCGCCGCCACTGGCGCTCTATGCGGTCTATCCGCCGACCCGGCATTTGTCGGTGAAGGTGCGGCTGTTCATCGATTTTCTGGTTGAGCGGTTTGGGCGCGAGGAGGAGGCGGGTGTGCGGACGCGCTGAGGTAGGCGCGGGCTCATCAAGCGGCCGGCCGATGTCTGCTTGGCCCCGAACAGCGGCCGAGAAGCGGGGTATTTTGCCTTTGGGCCAGAAGGCGGCACAAACGGATGGGCAATCCTTGCAACCCATTGTAGAATAGGGGCGGCTTGGAATTGCGTACCATGGCGCAGGAGCGGCCAGTCCGGGTTGAGCGCAGGTTAGCGGCTATCTTGGCCGCCGACGTGGTTGGCTATTCGCGACTCATGCATCGCGACGAAGAGGACACACACGCTAGACTGACTTCCCTTTTAACGGAGGCTGTCCACCCGGCGATCGCCGAACACCGCGGCCGCATCGTCAAGAATACCGGCGACGGATTCCTGGCAGAGTTTCCAAGCGCGGTCGAAGCGGTCCGCGGGGCCGTGCAGTTCCAGACCCGTATCAAGGAGATAACGATCGACGAATTAGGAGACACGCGCATTGCTTTGCGCGTGGGTATCAATATCGGCGACGTAATCGTCGAACCCCACGACATCTTTGGGGATGGCGTTAACATCGCGGCTCGGCTTGAGGGCATCGCGGAGCCGGGCGGCATATGCATCGCGTCTTCTGCCTACGATCAAATCCGAGGCAAGGTCGGGGTACAGTTCGCTGATTTGGGCGAGCAAAACCTCAAGAACATTGCTTGTCCCATCAGATCCTACGCCGTGGTCTGGGAGACGCCTAGCCAAGCGACACGGGCCTCAACTGCGTCCACGTCGCCCACGATACTTGGCCACGGTAGCGAGCCAGTCTCGCATGTTCGCCAAAGGAAGTACCCGTTTGGTCCGTTCAGGATTGTGAGAAGCCACGAGGAAACGGGCCTGATCGGCCACAGCGCGGTAAAAGAAACCGCTGCTCGCCGAGCAATGCATCTACTGGCCAACATCAAATCTGGTCCCAATACCGTACTCGGCATGATGTTCTTACTGGCAGCGGTAGGCGCTTTGGCCGTTGGATTGATTGGCTATTGGACGACCTGGAAACCGGCTCGCACCGAGCTTGTGCACGCGAGTACTGCACCGCGCACGCCGACGGGCTCAGTGATCAAGCCGACCCACTCTCAGGGGCCGATAGTTCTGATCCTCCCTCTCATCAATAATACTGGAGACCCAAGATATGATGCAGTTGCCTCGATCTTGACCGAGCATATTGGCGCCTCGATTGGCAAGTTCTCTTCCTTGCGTGTCATCGAGCGCTCCCTCGCTGAACCAATGACGACGACCGAATACGGGCAACTAGCACGAAAAACGAGCGCCCAGTATGTCATTGGTGGCAGCCTGAGAGGTTCGGCCAAAGGCATGGCTATCAGTATTCAACTGAGTGATGCGCTCGCGGCGAGTTCGGTATGGTCAAGGAACTTTGAGGTTGGCTCCGAAATTATCTCGTCGACATCGCTTCAAGACGAACTCGCTGGTCAAGCTGCAACGTTAATCGCTGCCTATCCGGGTGCTATTGCGACCGCCGAGTACAAGCGGGTGCAGGCGAAGCCGACCGGCGAGCTCAGCTCTTATGAGTGCATTATCCAAGGCGTACTTGCAGGAACGGTCGGCACACCCGCAGCGGTGATCAGAGCGCGCGAATGTCTCGATCGCGTCACCCGCGAGGAGTCCGCCAACGCCACTGCCTGGGCAGTATTGGCTGGCGTTATGCTCAATCAGCGGTCGTTTGGGTTCGGATTGCCTCAAGACGAAGCGAGAAGCATCGACAAGCGGCTCTATCTCAACGAAGCGATCTTGAAGGCATCACTGCGTGCGGCCGAGCTAGCGCCGGATGATAGCTTCGTTCGCTTTCGCCTGGCCATTGGATACTTCGCCAATTGTCAGACCGACTTGCTGCAGTACGAAGCTGAAAGGGCGATTGCACTCAATCCATATGATGCCTACGCGATAGGTTCGTTGGGGCTTAGCCTGGCGTTTTCGGGACATTGGGATGCTGGCGCGGCCATGGCCGAAAAAGCGCTTGGCTTAATGGGAGCGAGTGCACCGAGCTTGTGGTGGTATGCGCCCGCAAAGCGACATTGGTCTAGAGGTGAACATCAGGAAGCTTACGAAACATTTCGCCGTGGTTACGTCGAGGGTCTTTGGCTTAGTCATCTCAACATGGCTTACGCGCTCGCATCCCTCGACAGGCTCGACGAAGCAAAAGCCCATGTTACCAAGCTATTGAAACTTGAGCCTGAGTTCTCCATACGCGAGGCAAACAGCTTCTTTCGGACGTACTGCCTCGAACCTTCGTTCCGCGAAAAAATGGCGAGCGCGTTGCGTAAAGCCGGGCTACCTGAGGAATGACAACGGTCCACCGCGGAGTTCGGCTTCGGGTCGCAAGCGGAAGGCGCTAGCGATCAGATGGTCCGCCAGGCCAAATCCGGGCTCGGCAAACTGGTCTGAGCATCCCTAACTGACTGAACGCTGCTCGGCCGGCCGGAGCAGATCGTCCAGCGCACTCATCGAGGCATCACGAAGTGCGGTGAGATCGCGCGCGGCGCTCTGGCATTCGGATGGGGACATCGAGGGCGCCGCCAGTTCGATCTCACGGCTGCGCTCGAACAAGCGGACGAGGCCGAGCGCGCCGGCGGCGCTGCCGAGCTGGTGCGTGAGCCGCGCAAGCTGCTTGTGATCGCCAATCGCTGCCGCCTTGGCGATGTCTGCGATCAGCTTGCCGCTGGTCTCCCCCAGCAAATGATGGAGCTTTTCGATTTGCGCGGGGCCGAGCAGCTCGCGCTGGTCGTCGAGGAAATGCAGGTCGATCAATGCGCCCGCGGCGAGTTGTGGTGCGGCCGGCTCATCCGGGGCGTCCTCGATCGCCTCGCGCAGCGCGTTGATCAGGATCGGCTTGCTGACGACCTTGGCGATGCCGGCGCTTGCGAGTCGCTCGCGGGCACTGGTGGACACGTCGGCGGTCACGGCGATGATGCGCGGCATTTTCGGCAGACCGAGCTTGCCGATTCGCGATGCCGCCTCGACGCCGTCCATGTCGGGCATGTGCAGATCCATCAGGATGATGTCGAATGCCTGATCGCGGGCGAGCGCGATGGCCGACGCGCCGTCTCTCGCGATCGTCGCGCGATGGCCGAGCCGGTTCAGGATCGCCTCGCCGACCTCGCAATTGACGGGATCGTCGTCGACCAGCAGCACCCGGAGCTGCCGCGACGGCGGCGGGACCGCGCCTTGCGCGACGCCGCTTGCGGCGAGGCCGAGCGGCACCTGAAGCGTGAACGTGCTGCCCGCGCCCGGCGTGCTCTCCACCGTCAGCTCGCCGCGCATCAGGCGCGTGAGCCGGCGCGCGATCGCGAGTCCGAGGCCGGTGCCGCCGAACCGCCGCGCGATGCTGTCGTCGGCCTGGACGAAATCGTCGAAGATGCGCTCGTGCATGTCGGGCGCGATGCCGATGCCGGTATCGCGAACGGTGATGCGCAGCAGGACATGATCGTCGCGTTGCTCGGCGGCCGCCGCGAGCGCAATTCCGCCGTGCGGGGTGAACTTGATGGCATTGCCGATCAGATTGAGCAGGATGCGGTTGAGCCTGACCGGATCGCCGTGCACCGATGTGTCGACCGTCGCATCGCAGGCGAGGTCGAAGGTCAGGCCCTTGCCGAAGGCTTGCGGACACATCAGCTCCGCTGCGGTCTCGATCAGCTGGTGGAGGCGGAAGTCGCGCGTCTCCAGCGTTTCGGTGCTGGCCTCCAGGCGGGCATATTCCAGGATGGCATCGACCAGCGCGATCAGCGTTTCGCCCGATGCCTCCGCAGTCGCGAGGTGGCGGCGCTGGGCCTCGCCGAGGCTGCCGTCGTCGAGCAGCTGCAGCACGCCCATGACGCCGTTCAGCGGCGTGCGCAGCTCGTGGCTGACGACGGCGAGGAAGCGCGACTTGGTCTCGTTGGCCAGCACGGCGGCCCTGCGCGCGCGCTCGGCCGCGTCATGCTCGGCCAGGGCCTGATCGCGGGTCTTTTCGAGTTCGGCGGTCCGCTCGACGACCTTGCGCTCGAGCGTCGCATAGGAGTCGCGCAAGTGAGCGGCCATCCGGTTGAACTGGTCGCCGAGCGCTTCCAGCTCGTCGCCGGTCTTGATCGCGAGCCGCAAGCCGAGATCGCCGCTGCCGATCCGCCGCGCGCCCTGCGTCAGGATCTGGATCGGCACGGTCATGCGCCGGCTGAGCCAGAGGGACACCAGGACCGCGCAGGCGAGCAGGACGACCAGGAGAAACGTCGCGCGTCCGATCGATGCATAGATCGGGGCGTAGGCTTCGCTGAGCGGAAGCTCGACGAACACCAGCCAGCCGAGCGAGGGGACCGTCGCATAGGTCGAGAGCACGCGCAGGCCTGTTAGATCCCCCTTGACCAGGCCACCCGAAGGCGGCCCCACGCCATCGAGTGCGGCGCGCACGTCGGCATGCCCGGAGAGATCGGTCCGTTGCAGCGCCGGCCACAGATCGGGATGCGCGATCAGGACTCCCATGCGGTCGACCACATAGGCCTTGCCGGTGTTGCCGACCCTGATCCCGGCGACGAGGTCCCAGATGAAGCGCAGATTGACGTCGGCTACGATCACATTGGGATTCCGTCCGGTCCCGCGCGTGGCGAGCGTCATGAACGGCTCGGTGTCGCCGAGGAAGTAGACCGGCCCGTAATAGGCCCGGCTTTCATTGGCACCGCGGAAGGCCGGCGAGGCCGAGAGATCGGCCTTGCTGCCGACTCTGTCCGCGACACGGCGCGACACGCGCACCTGCTCGCGGCCCTGCGAATCGAGCTCGGCAATTTCCGCGATCGCGGGCGAGAGGCGCAGGAGCCGGATGGCGTTCAGGCGGTCGTCTTCGTTGCTCGACAGCTCCGGAGGCAGCCGCGAGAGCCATCTGATCTGGCTTTCGATCTGGCCGATGAACTGGCCGATCTGGATGGCCGCGCTTGCTGCCTGCTCGCGCTGGGTCGCCGCGAGAAGCTGCTTCTGCTCGCGATAGGAGAACCAGACGTCGAAGCCGGTGTTGATGGCGAGTGCGGCAAAGGCGAGGGCGACGATCGAGTAGAGATATTTTCGGAACAACCGGCCCGGGGGCGTCCGCAAATGTCCCTGGTCGATCGCCTCGTTCACTCGCGGATCTCGTCGGCGCGCGCCAGCAGCGTGAATGGAATGTTCAATCCGAGCGAGCGGGCGACAGTGCGGTTGATCAGGAGCTCGTATTTCCGCGGCGATTGCACCGGCAGATCTCCGGCCTTGGTGCCGCGCAGGATGAGATCGACGTAATCGGCCGAGCGCACCTCCAGCGTCGGCCCGTAGCTCATCAGTCCGCCCGCATCCATGAAGTAATGGAACGGATAGATCGTGGGGACGCGATGCTTGGCCGCCGCCGCCACGACCGCCTGACGGTGGACCACGAGGAAGCTGTCGACCAGCGCAACCAGCGCCGCCTTGGGCGGTTCGGAAAAGCGCCTGATGGTTTCGTCGATGTCCGTTGGCGCGTTAACGGGCGCGGGGGCCACGGACACCCCTGATGTCGCAGCTTCCTGCTCGATCGATTCGAGGAAGAAGCGCCCGGCGCGGGGCGTGGTCGCCGGGTTGAAAAGGACGCCGACGCGCGCGAGACCCGGCACCGCCTCCCTGATGAGCTGAAGCCATTTGCCGCCCATTTCGGCGGTGCTGTTGGTGAAGCCGGTGACGTTGCCGCCCGGATGCGCGAGGCTTTCGACGAAGCCGTTGCCGACGGGATCGTTGGCGGTCGCGAAAACGATCGGGATGGTTTTGGTGGCGGCAAAGACTGCGGCGGTTTCGATGGTCGAGCCGGTCAGGATCACGTCCGGCTTGAGCTCGAGCAACTCCTGGACCGCGGTCTTGAGCTTGTCCGGTCCGCCGAAGGTCGAACGAAGTTCGAGGCGGAAGTTGACGCCTTCGACCCAGCCTCGCTGCCTCAAGCCGACGATGAGACCACCCAGGCGGGAGGTCGGGCTGTCGGTCATGCTCCGTCTGGTCAGTTCGTCGTCGAGCGGCAATCCCGTCAGCGAGGCAACGATCCGCATGCGATCTGACGTTGCGCCGATCGCAATCCATCCTGCAGCGGTTGTGCCCGCGAGGCGAATGAAGCCGCGGCGATCGAGCGCGAACGCGGAAGGCCGTTCGGTCATGGAATTCTTTGCACGATGGTCTGTCCCAAGCCGGATGCTTAACGCGAAAGGGCGGTGTCCACAATTGATGAAAAAATGCGCTTATGAATGTTCATTCGCAGCATTCGGCAGTCCGATACCGTATTCCTACCCGGCCAAAGAGTCGCTGTTTCGAGCTTTGTCTGCTCCGTGACGATCTGCAACGCATTGTGGCGTTGCAACATTTCCCGTCTCGTTGAGACGACGGTTCGGAGAAGTCGATTTCTGAGCGGCTGATTTTTTGAAGCGTTGTTTCAGGTTTGTTTCGAAGGTTGTCGATGCGCAAAATCTATCTTCTTCCGGCCCTCGTGGGCCTGCTGACCTCTGTTGCAGCCGGGCCGCTCGCGGCTCAGGGAGTGGTGCCGAAGCAGAAGGCTGCGCCGGCACCCAGAGCCGCCGCTGCCGGTGCGGCGCCAGCTGCCGCCGCCGGTGCGCCGGTCGCTGCTGCGACCGAGACGCCGGCCGCCGGTGCGGACGACAAGACGACCAAGGCGATCGACGGCTTCCGCTCCGCCAAATTCGGCATGAACGAATCCGACGTGCGCGCGGCGATGACCAAGGACTTCAGCGCCAAGCCCGACGCGATCAGGGCGCAGGACAACGCGTCCGAGCTGACGCACAGTCTGCTGCTCTCCGTTCCCGAGCTGCTGCCGAACGGCGGCACCGCCGAGCTCTCCTATGTGTTCGGCTACAAGTCCAAGTCGCTGATCCAGGTCGGCTCGGTCTGGTCGAAGGGGACCGACACGGCGATGACGCCGGAGAAGCTGTTCTCCAACGCCAACATCCTGCGCGCCCATTTCATGGGCGAAGGCTTCAAGCCCGATTCGATCGCGATGAACATGCCCGTCGCCGGCGGCATCGTGATGTTCCGTGGCAGCGACGCCAAGGATCGCTCGGTGATCCTGCTTCTGCAGGGCACGTTCGAGAACAAGGAGAACAACCAGCGTGTGCTGACCCCGACCAGCCTGCTGCTGTTCTACGTCGCGGACGCCAAGAGCCCCGACATCTTCAAGCTGCCGCCCGGCCAGTTCTGATGCCGGACGACCTCACGACATTCTCCCACCCGGTTGTGGATCGGCGCGAATGCCGATGAAGAGGATATGAAATGCGCGGACCATCTGCGACGCGACACAATGACGAGCTGACGACGCTGCGGAGGCTGGCACGCTTCCGCTCGATGTCGCTGCTCTGCGCGATGCAGATGGTCTTCCTGCCGGTGTTCAGCGTCCGCCTGCAGGCGCAGACGGCGAACGTGATCACCCCGGACGGCCGCACCGGGACGAGCCTTCAGACATCAGGCAGCGTGACCAACGTCACGACGTCGACGATTTCGGGCAACAACGCCTTCAACTCGTTCTCGCAGTTCAGCGTCGGGCAGGGCAACACCGTCAATCTGCAGCTGCCGACCGGCACGCAGAACCTCGTCAACATCGTTCGCGACGCCCCGGTCTACGTCAACGGCACGCTGAACTCCTACATGAACGGCGCGATCGGCGGTAACGTCTATTTCGCCGACCCCAAGGGGTTCGTGGTCGGCCGCAGCGGCACGGTGAATGTCGGCAGCCTCAACGTCTCGACGCCGACACGCGAGTTCACCGACAGCCTGATCGGCGCAGGCGGGCAGATCAACCAGTCGGCGGTCGGCAATCTGATGGCGGGCTCGTTCCCTGTCTCGCCCGACGGCAACATCCGTATCTATGGCCGCATCAACGCGATCGACGGTGTGCGCCTGACCGGGCAGAACGTCTTTGTCGGCGGCGCCAGCCAGCGCGACATCGCCAATCTCGACCACGCCGCGAAGTTCGCAGCCTCCGTCAACTCCAAGGGCCTGCGCAGCGCCAGCGCGATCACCGTGAGCAACGGCTCGATCCATATCGGCGCCGTCAACAACGCCAGGATCAACGGACGCCTCACTGCGCAGAGCAAGAGCGCGACGCCGAGCAACATCACGGTTCAGGCCGGCAACAACATCGATGTCGGCAAGAAGGCCAATCTCAACATCGCAAGCGCAAACGGCAATGCCGGAGAGATCCGCCTGAAGGCGGCGCAGAACCTGACCGTCGCGGGCGGCGCCAGGTTCGATGCCAGTGCGAAGACGGGCAATGCCGGTCTCGTCGACTTCAGCGCGAACGGGATCATCGACATTGGGAAAGGCATCAAGGTCGATCTCAGTGCGGACAACGGCAAGGCCGGCACGCTGCTGATCGACCCGACCGACGTGGTCGTGGGTGATGCCGCTCAGGGCGACACCGGCGTGACGCTGTCGAACAGCTCCATCGTGAATGCGCTCGCCGGGCTCAGCGCCGGTGCCGACTACCTCATCCAGGCCGATCATTCCATCACGCTCGCCGCGCATGCGATGATCGATGCCCGCCGTCTCGATGGCTCCGGCCATTCGACCGGCAACGCCAACAACGTCATCATAGACGCGCCGAACATCGAGATCATGAATGGCGCGCAGATCCTGGCCCAGTCGGTCAACTTCGGCGGGACCACCTACGCCGACGGCAACGTGACGCTGAGGGCAACGGCGAGCGACATCAAGCTGTCCGGCCAGGCCACCGCCGCGACGGCGATCACGGTCGACGGCAAGATTACCGGCGGCATCGTCTCGATCACCGCAACCTCGACGGCCGTGTCGAGCTTCCTGAACGGTTCGGTGGCCGGTGATTTCGCGCTTGTCGGCTCGACGCTTGCCGCCTCGCTGCTCGGGCTCAATGGCGGCTATGTCGCGGCAAGCGCGACTGCGACCATCAACATCAACAGCCATGCCGACATCAACGGCCGTGGCGACGTCACCATTTCCGCGCATGCCACGGAGACCGCGTCGGATCCGGCGGTCGCCTCCACCTTGCTCGGCAGCCTCACGCCGGTCGCGGCCGGCGTGGTCGTCGGCAAGATCGACGGCACTGCCACGACCAACGTGGCCTCGGGCGCGACGGTCAACGCCGGCGGCAACCTCGAGATCAAGGCGCTCAACGATGCGACCATCGCCATCTCGGCCCTCGCGGCGTCGACGAGCGCGCAGATTGTCCCGACGGTGGCCTATTCCACGGGATCGGTGACGACGACCGCCAACGTCGCGACCGGCGCGCATATTGCTGCCGGCACGGTGAACACGAGCGGCAGCACCCTGAAGGTGCGCGCGATCAACAACAACTCGTTCTCGACCAGCGCAACGTCGGTTGCGGCGCCCGGAACGGGGGCGAGCGGTGCTGTCGGCGGCGCGTTCGCCATCAGCGACATCACGACGTCCGCGACCGCGACGCTCGGCGCATCGCTCGGAACCGATACCGCCA
Organism: Bradyrhizobium sp. 613_E4_N2_2; assembly: GCF_052075995.1. Lineage (NCBI taxonomy): Bacteria > Pseudomonadati > Pseudomonadota > Alphaproteobacteria > Hyphomicrobiales > Nitrobacteraceae > Bradyrhizobium > Bradyrhizobium sp. 613_E4_N2_2. The sequence goes on along the minus strand of NZ_CP197234.1, from coordinate 6,225,087 downwards.
ACCGGATGAACGGGTCCGTTCTGGTCGAAGCGACGTCCGATACCACGCTCAATTCCACGATGGCTTCGTCCATCGCCGGCCTCCCGGCACTGATCGCGGCAATCGAAAGAGGACTGCGTGCCGTCACCGCGCCGACGTCGATCATCAGGGACCATATGGGCTCGCTGATGCCGTTGAGCTTCGATTTCAAAGTCGCAGGCGCGCTCTCGCTGGCCAACAGCACGCAGAGCGCAACCGCTGCGATCGCGCAGAATCCGAGCGGCGGCGCGCCGAGCATCTATGCCAGCGGCAACGTCGCCGTCGCCAGCAACGTCATCGATCGCGGCGTTCGCAGCAATGCGACGTCCAGCGCGATCACGAAGGACCCGGTGTCCGGCGAGAGCACCGCGATCAGCGCGGCCGTCGCCTGGGGCAATTTCACCCACAATTCGAACGCCTATATCGGCGGCGGAACCCTGGTCAACGCGGCGAATATCGCCGTCGATGCCACCACCGAATTGCCGATCACCAACACCTGGCTGAAGTGGGATGGTTTGGGCGCGGTGCTGAGCCACCTCAACGGCAATCTCGGCGTCGGCGGCAACATCCTGACCAGCTACGCCAATGCCACCGCGGACGCTGGCGACACGATCGGCATCGCCGGTTCGCTGAACCATTTCGTCGTGAACAACAACACGACGGCGTGGGTGGCCGGCAGCGCGAGCCTGACGGCAACCTGCGCGACCGCGGCCTGCGGCAGTGGCACCGGCTGGTCGGTCGGGATGGACAATGGCGACGTCCATACCTACAACGCCAGCCTCCAGATCGCGGCCACCACGACCACGGCGTCGATCGACGCCGCCGGCAATGTCGGCACGCTCGGCTTCCTGTTCGGCAACACCTCGGGCGGCTCCTCCGTCGGCGGCGCGCTCAATCTCGTCCAGTTCAACACCAATACCATCGCCGGCGTTTCGGACCGTGCGACGCTGCGTGCTGCGGACGACATCGCCGTCAACGCGATCACTTCCGACCGGTTCGTCGCTGTCGCACCGTCGTCCGGCAAGGCTGCCGGCACGCTGGCGCTGAACGGCATCACTTCGCTCGGTTTCCTGAACAACACGACGCACGCGTCGATCTCGAGCCAGGCCACCGTCTATGCCCCGACCGTCGGCATTCTGGCGCAGCAGGATCTGTCGGTCGTGACGCTGTCCGGCGCGATGAGCTATAACGGGAGCGGCGGTTCGGCGGTCGGCTTGTCGGTCGCCTATCTCGGCGCAAATACCGACACCTCCGCCTATATCGGCGACAACCATTCCGACATCCGGCCCGGCGTGTTCAGCGCCAACGATCCGTTCGCCGGCACCAGCGGCGGAAGCGGGGCGGTCAATGTCGACAATCTGACACTCAGCGCGACCACTTCGGGACGCATCACGGCGGCCGCCGTCGCGGCAGCCGTCTCCGACCCGGCGTCGTCGAGTTTCTCCGACAAGGCAGGCGCTGCCGGCGCCGCCTCGACCGGAGGCACCGCCGGCGTGACGACGGCGGCGGGCAAGATTGGTTCGACCTCGGGATCGAGCACAAGCGGCTTCAGCCTCGATCTCGCCGGCAGCTCGTCGGTGAGCGACGTCTCGCTCGGCACCAGCGCCTATATCAGGAACACGACGGTCAACAAGTACACCACGACCGGCGCCGTGCTGACCAACACGATCGTTCAGGCGCTGAACGACACTATGCTCAACAATGGTTCCGGCTCCGCGGCGCTCAATCTGGCCGGAGGGTCTGCCACGGGGGCTGCGATCGGCGGCGCGATCGCGGCGGCGATGTCGAACAATGCGACGCTCGCCTATATCTACGGCACCACCATGAACAACCAGAGTTCGGTGACGGTGCAGGCGCTCAATGGCGGCTCGGAGACCGTCGTTGCCATCGGCGTGGCGGGATCGAAATCCAATTCAGCGTCGCTGTCGGCCTCCGTCGGCATCATCACTGACAGCGCCAACGCCTATATCGAGAGCTCGACGATCACGGGGCAGGCGTCCGGCGTCAACCGGGCGCTCGAGGTCGATGCCTACCAGACCACGAACATCGCGATCGGCGGCGGCTCTCTCTATATATCGGGCGGCCAGGCCGGAGTCGGCATCGGGCTGACCTATGCCTCGATCGCCGATCCCACGGGCGGAAACGCGACCGACGCGCATATCCGCAGCACGGCGATCTCGAATTACGACACCCTGTTGGTGATGGCCGACAGCGCCAGCGTGATTGCGGCCGGTGCGGCCTCAGGCGGGGGCGGGGCCAGCGCCAACGGACTTGCCGGCGCGATCGTCGTCAGCGAGATCACGCCGACCACGACAGCCTATATCAACAGCGGCTCGACGGTGAGCATCAATGTCGGCCGCGTGACGGTGCTGGCGGACAGCGGCGCGGTGTCGGCGCTCGACACTGCGCTCGGCAACCTCGTCAAGAAGTCGAACAACAATCTTCTCGCGTCGGATACCTGCACGGTCGCCGGTGGCACGGGCGGGCAGAACTGCATCGACTTCAGCGCGGCTGCGCTCAACGGCGGCACGGGCAACGGTCCGGGAGCCAGCATCGTCTCCGTTGCGGGTCTCATCCAGGCGGGCAAGAACAATGTCGGCGCCTCGATCGTCTACAACACCATCGCAACCACGCATTCGGCCTATATCGCCAACGTCCTGATGACCGCCGGCAGCAACGGCAATGTCAGTGTGAGCGCGGTCGACTCCTCCAAGATCCAGGCGGTCACGATCGGCTTTGGTCTGGCGACCGGACAGTTTGCGGGCGTCGGCGGTACCACGATCAGCAGCATCTCCAATACCGTTACGGCGGCCATCGGCAACGGCCAGTCCAGCGCGACGCAATCGTCCGTCACGGCCAAGAACATTTCCGTCAACGCGACCGACAATTCCAGCATCACCGGAACCGCCGCCGTCGCGGGAGCCTCGACGCAAGGCAGCGCCGCGGGCCTGGCACTCGTCTACAGCAGCATCGCCAACAATGTCAGCGCTGGCGTGACCGGGTCCAAGCTGACCGCCTCGGGCAGCGTCGCGGTCGGTGCGAACTCGAACGCCAGCATCTCGACCGTCGCCGTCGGTATCGCGATGTCCTCGCAGGTCGGGCTGGCCGGTTCGGTCGCCACCAATCTGATGGGGACCAACGTCACCGCCAGCATCACCGCCGCCGGCACCAACGGGATCAACGGCGCCGACGTCACCGCGACCAACAACGTCGCCGTGATCGCCGGCAACAACGACAAGGCGGCCGTGTTTGCGGGTGCCGTGTCGATCAGCAAGGGCGCTGCCGGCGGTGCCGGCTCGCTGGTCACCAACCAGATCACGGGAACCACCGCGGCCTATATCAGCGGCGCCAACACCAAGGTCGATGCGCTCGGGACCAGCACCACCGACACGCTGTCGGTCAACAGCGGCTCGCTCGTCCATGCCTTCGATCTCGGCACCGCGCATGCCCCGACCGACACCACGCCCGACCTCACCGAGACCCAGGACACCGTGCGCGGCCTTACCGTGGTCGCGAGCTCGCACCAGGCGGTCGTGACCAACGTCGCGTCGGTTGCCGCGAGCAGCGGCATCGCCATCATGATCAACCCGATCACCAATGTGATGAGCGGGCAGACCCGGGCCTATATCGACAGCGCTTCCATCGACACGCGCCTGACCTCGTCGACGCTGGCGCCGCAGATCGAGGTCGCCGCGTCGAGCTTCTCCTATTCCGGCGCGTTCGGTGCCGGCATCGTGGCTCCGACCGGCAACGGCGGCGGCGGCGCTACCATCATCAGCACCACGATGCAGCGCGGTACGTTTGCCTACATCACCAATTCGACTGTCGGCGGCGCGCAGTCGTCGAGCCCGACGGTCGGCGCCGTCACCGTGAAGGCCAATGCCGAGCAGGATGCATCCTCGATCGCGATCGGCTTCAACACCGGCTCGGTCGGGTTGAACGTCTTCCAGGCGACGACTGAAGCCTATGTCGACGGTGGCGCGCTGACGGCCGCATCGCTGACGGTGAACGCCACCAACAACACCGGCATCTTCTCCGCGAACGGCTCCGGCGCCTATGGCAGCCAGGCCGCGATCGGCGCGGCGTTCCTGGTCCAGGTCTCCTCGAACCGGACCGAGGCCTATGTCGGCGACGAATTCCACTATCAGGGCAATGGCGCTGCACACACGACCGCGCTCAATCTGAGCGGCGCGCTCGACGTCGAGGCCACCACCAAGAACCGCTTCGAGGCCTATGCGATCGGCGGTGCGCTCTCGACCGGCACGGCGGCGATCGCCGGCATGGCGAACATCGAGATCGCCAACAACACCACCATCGCCGGTGTCTACGACACCACATTGCAATCGGTGACGGGTGGTGCGGCTGGCGCGGTCACCATCAACGCGACCGAGGACGTGGCGATCAAGGAGATCGCGGGGGCGCTCGCGGTTGGCGCCAGCGGGGCAGGGGTCGGCATCGGCGCCGCCGCCAACGTCATCAGCTTCAAGAGCCAGACCATTGCGGAAAGCCGCAACAGCAATCTGAACTCGGCTGGCGCGATCAACGTCAATGCGCTCAGCACCAAGGAGGTGCTGTCCTACGCGGTCACCGCGGGCATCGGCGGCAGCGTCGGTATCGGCGCGACGGTCGGCGTCATCATCATCGGCACCAACACCGCCGATGCCGACACCCAGGGCCAGCAGACCGGCCAGCTCAATCAGGGCAACAACGGCACCATCGCGTCCGTGAACAACGGCACCAACCATACGCAAGGCAGCAACGCGGTCGCCAGCGGCACGGCCGGCAATCCGAACAGCGCCAACGTCAGCTCGACCTACGACGTCAGCAGCGTGCTGAGCGGCGGCAACGACGCCGTCGTCGCGCAGATCGCTGGCGGCAACGTCACGGGCACGCAGGTCAATGTCACTGCCACCAGCGCCAATGCGGCCAAGATGTATCTGCTCGGCGCAGGCTTTGCGAAAAATGTCGGCATCGGGGCCGGCATTGGCTACACCAGCGTCAACAGCACCGTGCTCGCCAATCTGAGTGACTACGGACGCAACGGCTCCGGCGTGCTGGTGGCCGCAGATACGCCTTTGGCCGTCTCGGCACCGATTGTCACCGTTGCGGCGGTGGTCAAGGACGCGACCACCGGACCTTATGCCGGCAAGACCATCGACACCGAGGCGATCGCCGGCGGTGCGGCGCTTTACTTCGGCGCCGATGCGGCTGTCGCGGTCGGCAATGTCAGCAACTCCGTGGTGGCGATGCTTGGCGGCCAGATCACCGGCACGGGCGGCACCGGCACTGGCGCCGCGGTCATGGCGCAGGATTCGACGACCCAGGTGGTCTTCACCGGCGGCGTCACCGGCGGCGCCGTGGCTGTCGGCGCTTCGGTCGCAACGGCAAGCCGAACGAGCTCGGTCGCTGCGAGGGTTCTGAACGGCTCCACCGTCAACGTCACGACTCTGGCAGTTGGAGCAAGCGGCGCCGGCACCTTGACCACGACGTCCACAGCACTTGGTGGCGGCATCGTCGCGGGCGTCGGTGCGGATGCGGAGGCCCACGAGAACTCGTCCGTGTTGGCGGAGATCGGCAGCAGTGCCTCGATCACGACGTCGGCGGCCGGCGTCGGCACGCTGGTGTCGGCGTCGATCGCGCCCAACCTGTCGAGCGAGGCAATCGGCGTCTCGGTCGGTGGCGGTGCCGTCGGCGTCGCCATCGCCAAGTCCACGGTCGGCGCCACGGTGACGGCCGATGTCGGCGACAACGTCAGCTTCTCGGGCGGTGCGCTCGCGGTAACCGCCATGGCGCTGGTTCCGACCGTCGGCACCACGACGTGGGCCAAGGCGCTCGCTGGCGGCGGCTCGCTGATCGGCGCACAGGGCAGCCTTGCCGTGGCGTCCGAGAACGCGACGGTGAGCGCCTATGGCGGGATGGGGATCCGGCTTCCCAACGCCGACGTCACCATCGCGGCCGAGAACGACAGCGCCCAATACGCCGAGGGGACGGGCCTTTCGAGCGGCTTCCTGGCGCTCGGTGCGACGGTCGCGCAAACGTCGTCGAACGCGCACACCTATGCCTATCTGGGTGCGCCCGCCGATATGGATAATCTCAATCACGGCAATTGCACGGGCATTCTCCGGATCACGGCCACCGGCACGGATACCAACGTGTCCAACGCGACGGTCGGCGCAGGCGGCACCTATGCCGGCGCGGCAGCGGTCGCCACCACCAGCTCGACCGCCGTGACCAACGCACGGTTCGACGGTGGCGCGACGGACGACACGCTCTATTTCGGCGGCCTCCGCATCAATGCCAAGCACACCACGAATTACGCCGCCAGCGGCGACGCCTATCAGGCCTCGACGGCCGGTGTCTCCGCCGGCAAGGCGCAGAACGACGTCGACTCCACCACCACTGCCGAGATCGGAACGCACCTGATCATCAATTCGGCGGGCGGCAACATGGTCGTCATCGCCAACGACATCGTCAACCAGGGGGGCGGCGGCGCGCGGTCGGGCTCCGGCGGCTCGTTCTCGGGTGCAGCCGCACTCAGCACGTCGACCGTCACCCAGCACGTCAACACAAATATCGGGGCCGGCACGGTCCTGAGCCTCAACGGCGATCCGCGGACGTCGGCGGCGTTCATCAATATCGAGGCCTACAACACGCTGAACACCAACGATACGGCGAGCCTCGCCACGGCCAGCTTCTTCGCCGGCGGCGGCGCCGAATCCAACATGACGGCGAATGCCACGCTCGCGGTCAACATCAATGCCCGCGAGCTGTTCAGCGTGGGCAAGATCTATATCGGCACGGCCGCGAAGATGGCGGCGGCGAACAACGCCAATGCCAGCCTCTACGGCGCGATCGCCGGCGTCGGTGCCAGCACCAACAGCTGGGTCCACGCCAACCAGTCCGTCAATGTCGGCGACAACGCGAAGATCGCGGCCTGGCGCGACATCACCATCTACGCGGGCCTCGCTGGCGACGGCACCGTCTTCAGCAGCGTGCAGGCGACGGCGACGACGGTCGTCTACAACAACACCGCCGTTCCGATCTCCACGCTTTATCGCGGCACGGCCAATGCCGACGACACCACGAGCCTGACGCTGGCCCCCACCTCGAGCATCCTCGGCGCGCGTGACATCTATCTCGGCGCAACGCAAGGGCAGGTCACGGCGGCCGGCAACGGCAGCAACTACAATCCGTATCTGGACATCTTCAGCGCCAAGAACAGCGACAACCACAGCCACACCAGCGGAACCGGCGATGTCGCGCTCAACGGCCAGGTGGTGGCGGGCGTCAATAACGATTTGACGATCACGATCGAACTCGGTGCGACCGCGCCGACACTGAGCACGACCAGTCCCTATTCCCTGCTGACAAACGGCTCTTCATCGGTCCTTGAGCTCGTCTCCGACGTCAATCACTTGAGCCCGGTGATGAGCTGGAACCACCAGACGGTCCAGTACGCCGTCGTCGGCAACTTCAATCCCTACCAGCTGGTGGTCAACCAGCTGGCGTCGCTGACCGGACTGACCGAGTCGCAGGTCCGCTCCCAGCTCGCGGCGGCGACGCCCACGTCGCCTGCCAGCATGTTGCCGTCCGGCACCGATCCGACCGGCGACAAGCAGCGCCAGATCGACACGTTGATCAAGCAGGCGCCGTTTACCTCCGACGCGCCCGGCAACGCCTTCGCGTTCGGCGACATCATGGTGTCCGCCGGCAACGTCTCAATCCTGGCCCAGAAGCTCACCGGCAACAGCGGATCGAATCCCGCGGCACCGGCGGTCATCGCGCGCAGCTCGCCGTTGATCAAGATCGAGAACAAGGGTCTCGACTTCATGAGCCTGGCCAACCTCACGGTCACCGATGTGACCGGAGGCAACATCACCTACCGCCAGATCGACCATGTCGACCCGGATTCGCACTCCAATGTGACCTTCACCGCGATGCCGAGCGCGACGCCGGTCATCGACGTCTCGGCCACCTACAACCGCCTGGATCCCGATAGCGGCCAGGGCATCGACCAGAACGGCAACGTGCTGACCCGCACGCCCGACATCTATTTCAACGGCGCCGTCAACAACGCGAACGGCCTGCTCAAGATCATCAACAATCTCGGCAGCGTCGTCGCATCGCAGTCGCTCAGTGCCGCGACCGTCCAGATCGTGGTGCCCAAAGGCACCTTCACCTTCCTCGGCGGTATCGGGAGCTTCTACGACAGCGGCAGCGCGGTCACCTCGCAATGGGCCACCACTGAAAACAGGCCGGAAGACACGCTGACCGCGGTGATGACGGCGGCGACCTATCTCGGCGCCTACGGCGACTACTATACCGCTCCGCATATCGCTTCGGGAACCGATCACCCCTATTTCTATTACTGCTGCACCGACGGCAGCCACGGCGTGTATCAACCCGTCGGCAACGCCGACGCCAGCACGATCTTCACCGCGCGCATGCTGATGACGTATTACGACGGCACCTCGCTCTATTCATCGATCTTCCTGCCGGTGGGCAGGGGTACGCCTGGGAACACCAGCACTCCCGATGCCGGCAGCGTGCCTGACATCGCGACCCTCAAGATCATCGAGGGGCAGTCGCAAGACTCGTCCAATGTCGTGCTCGCGCAGTGGAAGAAAACGACTTATGACGGCCGCAACGTCTACACCGATAGCGGTCCGTACAAGACGCCGTTCAACTGTGCGTCAGCCTGCGACAGCTCGGGCTTCTTCCAGGTGATCAACATCCAGCCGGATGCGATCACGCCGAAGACCGCGGACGCGCCGGCCACCGCGACTGCCACCCGGACCATCAGCGGCCAGGCGGTCATCATCTCGGCGTCGGTGATCAACATCAACGGCACCATCCAGGCCGGCTCGAGCAGCAATTACTCGGTCGACATCGGCGCCGCGGCGTACGATGCCATCTACGGCAGCAACGGCCTCAAGAACCGCAACGGCGGCGCGGATTTTGCCGCGGCCCAGGCCAATGCGCGGAACGGCGTCTATTACGACATCTCGGGCTCCGTGACGGCGTCGGCCAGCGGCGACGCCAAGATCGGGGTCAGGTACAACGCTCTCACCGACCAGCTCATCCTGAATGGCGTGGCGCAGGGCGCCGGCGGCTACGTCTACCTCAACGGCAAGATCATCTCGACCTCGACCGACAGTACCCAGACCCAGGGTAACATCGAGATCAAAGGCGGCGCCGGCACGGTCACCGTCAACAACACCAGCGGGCTCCAGCTGGTCACCAACACCATCAATACCAGCGTCACTGCCCAGAGCGTGGTCGAGATCGTCGACCAGCTCAAGGGGAAGACGACGTGGTGGGTTTACGATCCCAAGGCTGCAAGCAGTCAGCAGGTGTCGCGGTACGAGACCAACAGTGTCACTGCGGCCGCGATCGACCCGTCGATGCTTACGGCCAGGACCGGTACGGCGGGCGTCCAGTACCGGACGCAGGAGAACATGCTCTATCAATGGGTCGACACCGCGACGCTGGATCGTCTACCCACCAGCACGCAGTTCGACTACGGCTGGAGCTTCACGCCCAATCAGGTCACCGGCGAGAACTGGACCCGCTCGACCAACCTGGTTTCAGGCACGCAGAGCAGCAACTATCAGAAAGTCACCACCGCCACAGGCAGCTATCACTGGGCGGGAGGCGTGAACCCGGATGGGAGCCCCGTTGGACTCAACACCCATTCCAACGCGTGCTGCGGCGCGGACGCCCAGTACAACTGGTACCAGGCGATCTATGATCACCTGACGCTCACGCTGACCAACACGGTCAAGGCGTCGAACCCGATCAACATCAAGTTCATCGGCGGCAGTAGCAGCGACGTCGTGGTCAATTCGACCTCGGGCATCGTCATCAACGGGTCGATCAACAACCAGCAGGGCACGACGACGCTTGCCGCCACCGGCGCCAACTCGTCCATCACGGTCGCCGCCAATGCCAACAACCCGGTGATCTCGGGGACGAGCGTGACGCTTCGGGGTGACGGCGGTATCGGCACGCTCGGCACCACCAAGGCGCCCGTCCAGGTGCAACTCTATGGCGGCAGCCTGACCGCGAGCTCGATCGACCGCGACATCGCGATCTCGGCGATCGGCGCGCTGTCGATCAATCAAGTGAAGGTGAATTCGGCAGGCACCACGCCGCAAGGCAGCGTCTTCCTCTCGGCGACCGGCGACATCAACTCGGCGTCCGCCTACAACATCGCCAATCCCGTCGTGATCGGCAAGAACATCGAGATCAACTCCACCTCCGGCGCGATCGGCGCGAAGAGCGCCGTCGTCAACGGCGCGTCCACCCTGACCAACATCAATCCGCTGGTGATCCAGGCGACCGGCACGGTCCAGGCCAACAGCACTGTCGATGGCGGCGTTCTCGACAGCGCCTCGGCCACCGGCACCTACATCATCCAGTCCAAGGGCGATCTGCGCCTCGGCACGGTCCAGTCGACCGGCGGTCCGGTGTTCCTCGAGGCGGCAGGCTCCGACGGCAACCAAGCCAACATCCTGAACGGACGCGCGGCGGTTGGTCTGACCCAGGCGCAGAGCCAGCATCTGCAGGACGTCTGGGCGAGCCTCGACCTGCTGAGCGGCAACGCCGCCACCAATGCCGTCAACAGCTACCAGTCGATGGTGACGTCGGCCTACAACGACTACTTCCAGCTCAAGAACATCGCGTTCCAGGACGGCAGCACCTACAATCCGACCTCGGTGGGGCTGACGGTGCTGCGGGCGCAGGTGGCTGCCAAGCTCGGCATCATCGATCCCGCCAATGTCACGACCACGCAGATGCAGGTCGAGGCCACGACGCGGTTCCTGCAGGACCAGTTTCTGCTCGGCAAGATCACCACCGACCAGCTCAAGAGCTCGCTGACGACATTGCTCGGCACCGCGCCGGCGGATCCGCTGGGGACGGTGTTCGGCACTTCGCTTTCGACGACGCTGTTCACGAAACTGTTCGACGGCGTGGCAACCGCCAATCAGCGAATGCCCAGCAACACGGCGCTGCAAACGGCGCTCAATACCTACAATGCGAGCTACAGCTATACGCTGGCGTCGACCGAGCGGGTCTATAGCATCATCACCGCGGGCTCGCAGTGGACGCAGAGCCAGCTCGCCTACACGGTGTCGTCGTCGGCCGTCGGCGCGGCGCCGCCGCCGATCGACGAGAACGTCGTGGCCAATGTCAACGCCAACCAGATCATGCTGTACGCGCCGCGCGGCTCGGTCGGCAATTCGGCCGCGCCCCAGACGTTCACCTTCACCAGCGTCGATTCCTCGTCGCTGACGCCGGAGCAGAGGGGATTGCTCGCCACGGCCGGTCCCGGCCAGCTCACCGTCGGCGCGGTCACGGACCCGACGACCCATGTCACGACCTATACGGTCAGCCTGTCGCAGCAGAACCTCGTCGTCGTCGACAACCCGATCGCGATCTCGGCCAAGGCGCTGTCGAATATCTATCTCGGCAGCAAGAACAGCCTCGCGCTCGGCGGCGTCACTGCGAACTACGGCCCGATCGCGGCCGCGCAGGCCAACGGCATCGAGGTGACCGGCCGCGGCGACGTCAAGCTCGACGCCGTCAACAGCATCTCCGCCAACGCAAGCGGGGCCGTGATATCAGGTGATATCGGCAACCTGACCCTGATCGCCGAGCACGGCAATGTCGGTGCCCCCTCGGGAACCGCCGGAAGCAACCCCGCGAACAATACGAACGCGCTCCAGATCGCGTTCGCGGATCCGTCCAACGACCAGCTCGACCAGGTTTCGTCGGCGCAGGGCATCTACCTGAAGCAGACCACCGGCGATCTCATTCTCGGCAACATTGCCGCCGGCAATGCGATCCAGCTCGCTGCGACCGGCAGCATCTATGCCGAAGCCGGCTTCACCGACCGTTCGGCGATCCATATCCTCGGCGCCGACCTCGATCTGCGCGCCGGCGGCAACATCGGCTTCAACGGCTCGACCTTCCAGCCGCTGCAGGTGAATATCTCCGGCGCGGTGACCGGCTCGGCGGTCGGCGACCTCAGCATCCTCGCCGTCACCGGCGATCTCATAGTCGGCACGAGCGGCACCTATGGGACGCTGACGGCCGGCGGTGCGCTGACGCTGAACGCTGCGCGCGGCGGACTCACCGTCAATGCCGACATCACCAGCGGCGGCCTGATGCAGCTGCTTGCCAACCGCGGCATGAATTTCGCTGCCGGCACCAGCGCTGCGCCGGTGGTTGCGACCAGCAGTTCGGACGGCGTCACCCTGGTTGCCGCGACGCTGACGATGGGCGCCTATTCGGCCATCAACGCGGGCGGCCTGATCTCGGTGACCACCACGGGCGATGCGACGATCGGCCAGCTGAATTCATCGCTGTCCTATGCGGCGGCCTCGAACGCGCCCTCGATCATTGTCACCGCCGGTGGCGTCGCCTCGCTTGGCGCGATCCTCGACAATGGCGACGGCCAGACCAGGTTCGTCGCGTCCGGCGCGGGCGCCGAGCTGTCGCTGAGTGCATCGAACGGTATCGGAAGTGCCACGAGCCGGCTCGCCTTCAACGCCGTACAATTGTCGGCGAGCGCGAGCGCCGGGGGCATCTACCTGAAGGCGCTGACCGACACCGAGGCGAGCTTGCTCTCCGCGGTGAAGGGCAACGTGGACATCATCGGCACCGGCGCGCTGACGCTCGACCAGGTGCTGGCGGGCACGGCGACCGGCGCGAGCGGCAGCTTCAGTGCCGTCGCGAACAACGGCAGCATCGTCATCGGGACCGCCGACAGCAGCGGCTCGCAGACGGTCCACGCCAGCCAGAACGTGACGTTCAAGTCGCTGACGACGACCGGAAATGCCGGCGATGCCGGCAACATTGACGTCACCGCCGACAACGGCTTCATCCTGGCGCAGACGGTGACGTCGGGCGGCGTGACCACGCTGGGGTCGGTCTCGGCCCACGGCTCGGCGACGCTGCTCGCGGCGACGACCATCACCGGCAACACGCTCGCCACCACGACCGGCTCGGCCGTGCTGACCGCGACCGGCCCGATCGACTGGAACACGCTCAACGTCGGCACGACGCTGGGCGCGACGGCAAGCCAGGGCAGCATCACCTTCAAGACCGCGCAGAGCGGCGGCACGCAGACCCTCCGCGCCCATGACAATGTGACGTTCAATGCGCTGACGACGACCGGCATCACGGGCGATGCCGGCAGCATCAACGTCACCGCCGACAACGGCTTCATCCTCGCGCAGACGGTGACGGCTGGCGGCGTGACGAGCCAGGGTTCGGTCTCAGCCAACGGCTCGGCGACGCTGCTTGCGGCCACGACCATCACCGGCAACACGCTCGCCGCCACGACCGGCTCGGGCCTGCTGACCGCGAGCGGTCCGGTCAACTGGAATGTCCTCAATGTCGGCACGACGCTGGGCGTGACTTCAAGCCAGGGCAGCATCACGTTCCAGACGGCGCAGAGCGGCGGCACGCAGACCATTCACGCCCACGACAACGTCACCTTCAACGCGCTGACGGCGACGGGCATCAACGGCGACGCCGGCAGCGTCAACGTCAATGCGGATAACGGTTTCATCCTGGCGCAAACGGTGATGTCGGGCGGCGTGCCAACGCTGGGCTCGGTCTCCGCCAATGGCTCGGCGAGGCTGATCGCGGCGGGGACCAACACCGGTCATAACCTCACGGCCACGACCGGCAACGCAGTCCTGAGCGGCACCGTCGTTCGTTGGGATAATCTTAGCGCGGGCGGCACGCTCGACGTCACCGCGACGGCCGGAGGGATCACCGTTGGCACCGCCATCAGCGGCGGCACGCAGACCCTGCATGCCGTCAACGATATCGTCTTCAGCCAGCTCACCACGACCGGTATCCCGGGCGATGCCGGCGACCTCTACGTCAAGTCCGACACGGGCTCGCTCCGCGGCGGATCGATCACCGCCAACGGCGAGACGCGTTTCGATGTGGCCGGATCGGTCTCGTTCGACCGGATCAGTGGCGACATCGTCAAGATGACGTCGTCGGGTGACCTGACGATCAACTGGGTCAGCGTCGTCCGGGAGCTCGACCTGGCGGCAGACACGATCAACGTCAGGGGCGAGCAGATCCGTTCGAATCCGGCGATCCCGCTGATCATGAACATCACCGGCTATAACGGCGGCGTCGCGAAGTCCGCCAACATCTCGATCGACCCGGACAGCATCATCGTCAACCAGTTCAGGGTGGTGGACGCGAACTTCTGGACCGACGCGCATGCGGTCACGATCCTGAACGGCTATGTCCCGGGCCAGCTCATGCTCACCACCGCCACCCAGCAGGTGTTCCTGAACAACCGGACGCTGGTGCCGACCAACGGGCCGACGCTCCAGCTCTACCAGCCGGGCGGCGTGTTCACGATGAGCCAGATCGGCAACGCCAATGTCAGCAACGCCTACGTGGTGTTCTACACCGGCGACGTCTCGGCGAGCGTCACCAATTACGGGCCGACGCACACCTGCTGCTACGACTTCACCGGCGCCAGCATGGTGCGCAACATCCCGGTCGACGGCGAGGGCAAGGAGAGCATCGAGACCTGGCTCGCGAAGAAGGATGGCGGGACGTTCTATTTGCTCGGTCTCTCCGGCCAGGCGCGGCTCGATGCGCTGCTGACGCCGCGTCCGGTCGAGACCATCGGCTCCGGTCCCGCCGTCAACATCGAGGGACTGAGCGACCTGCGCAAGCTGCGCCGTCAGGGGCAGCGCGTGGGTCGCCCGGGCTGGAAGGATGCGGCGGTCGAGACGGCGAAGCCGTCCGTTGGCCGTCTCGCACAGGCATGGTAACGAGATTCGGGATGCGGATTTGGGGGGCAGCGTTGGGGGTGGGGCTTGCAGCTTGCTGCATCGCCCCTTCGCGCGCGCAAGTGCCCTCGATCAATCCCGGCGTGATCCAGAACGACGTCGACCGGCAGCGCCGCCAGCTCGAACGGCAGAGCGCGCCGCCCAAGCTCACCGGTCCCGCGGTGATCGGCGGTGAGCGGGAAAAGTCCCAGCTGCTGAAGCCGGGGGGGCCGAAATTCCGCCTGCGCAAGGTCGAGTTCGACGCATCCAAGTTCATCACGCCGGCAGAGCTGGACGAGATCGCGAAGAAATATGTCGGCAAGAACGTCGACATCGCCGCGCTATTGCAGCTCGTTGCCGACATCAACGCCATCTACACCGAGCGCGGCATCGTCACGGGCATCGCGACGCTGCCCGATCAAGACGCCAAAGGTGGTGTGGTCAAGATCAAGCTGACCGAGGGCCGGCTCCAGAAGACGACCATCGAGGGCAACAAGCAGACCCGCACCGATTACATCCTTCAGCGCGTGAAGGAGCCCGAAGGCGAGGTCCTCGACGTTCCAAAACTCAATCGCGACGTGATCTGGTTCAACCGGACCAACGACGTGCAGATCAAGGCGCTGCTCCAGCCTGGCACGAGTTTTGGCCTGACCGATCTCCAGTTCGCCGTGATCGAGCCGCCGGTCGACACCTTGCAACTCTTCACCGACAACCAGGGCGCGGAGAACACCGGGCGCTGGGAGGGCGGAGCCTTCTACAAGCGCCACGGCCTGTTCGGCGTCGACGACCGCCTGACCTTCTACGGCGTCCGCGCCGACGGCAATCTCAACGGCAACGCCGCCTACAGCATTCCGGTCAATCCCTGGGGTGGCCGCGTCGGCGTCAGCTATACCGAAGGCAAGATCAAGATCATCCAGGGACCGTTCGTCGCGCTCGACGTCACCGGACGCTCGAGCCAGGCCGCGGTCAATTTCAGCCAGCCGGTCTGGGTGACGCAGAACTGGCTGATATTGCTCAACGCCGCCGAGACCGAGGGCAAGACGGTCAGCCGCTTCGCCACGGTCTCCGTGACCGACGACCACTACGACAAGGCCACCGCCGGGCTCTCGGTGACCAATTCCGGCAACACCTATTCGATCACGGTCTCGCCGGCGGTGAACTACATCACCTGGCATGATTATGTGCTCGGCAACAACCGCGCGTTCAACACCTATACCGGCTCGCTGATCGCGACCAGCGCGGCGGGGCCGCAGAATTTCAGCGCCAACGTGCTGGCGAGCTGGCAGTACACGCAGGAGAAGCTGCTGCCGGGCGACCAGATCTTCTCGATCGGCGGTCCCACCACCGTGCGCGGCTATCCCTCCAACTCCGCATCC
This sequence comes from Bradyrhizobium sp. 613_E4_N2_2, assembly GCF_052075995.1. Taxonomy (NCBI): domain Bacteria; kingdom Pseudomonadati; phylum Pseudomonadota; class Alphaproteobacteria; order Hyphomicrobiales; family Nitrobacteraceae; genus Bradyrhizobium; species Bradyrhizobium sp. 613_E4_N2_2. Next base: position 6,208,877 of record NZ_CP197234.1, on the reverse strand, counting down.
GGCGACAGCGGCTATTATTTCAACGCCGAGCTGCACTACAATTGGTCGTCGTGGCTCAAGGGGTTCGACACCTACATCTTCACCGACTGGGGTGCGGTCTATTCGACATTCCCGGGGATCACCGAGCTCGCTTCGGTCGGCGTCGGCTTCTCATGGACCTATGCGTCGTTCATGACGTTCGAGGCGAATTACGCGACGCCGTTGAAGATGGCCGTCTCGACCCAGAACCATTACGAGGCCTATGGCCGCGTCATCTTCCGGCCGTTGTTGATGTTCCAGAAGCCGGAGAGCCCCGCGCCGGTGGCGGCTGCCGCCGGCAAGAGCAGGTCGTAGCGACAAGCCGCCGCTCTCTCCGTCGTCATTGCGAGGAGCCCGCGACAAAATTGCAAAGCAATTTTGCGCTGGTGCGACGAAGCAATCCAGAATCCCTCCGCGGATGCAGCCTGGATTGCTTCGCCACGCTCGCAATGACGGAGGATGGAGCGGGGGCGCGGCGATTAACGCCGCAGCGTGAATTCCTCCGCGCCGCGCCGGTGTTCCCATTTCGCCTGCTCCAGCTCCGGCTGGTCGCATTCGACTTCCGGATAGCCGATGCAGAGATAGGCGATGAACTTCCAGGAGCTGGGCACGTCGAGAGTGGTGCGAACGCGCTCCGGATTGAGGATCGACACCCAGCCGATGCCGATGCCGTCGGCGCGCGCGGCGAGCCACATCGCGGTGATCGCGGCGACCACGGAATATTCCGTCGTCTCCGGCATGGTCGCGCGGCCGAGGCCGTGGCCGATGTCGCTCGCCTTGTCCGCGAACACGGCGAGGTGACCGGGCGCCTGTTCGAGACCGGACAGTTTTAGTGTGGCATAGCGCGCGGCGCGTTCGCCGGAGTAACAGTTCAGCGCATCGGCGTTGCATGCCCTGAAGTCGTCGATCACGTCGCGGCGTCGTGCGGCATCTTCAACGACAACGAAGCGCCAGGGCTGGCTCAGGCCGACCGAGGGTGAGAGACAGGCGGTCTCGATCAGGCGATCGATGGCGCCGGCCGGCAGCGGATCGGCGCGGAAGCGGCGCACGTCGCGGCGCCACACGAACAGCTCGCGCAAGTGCTGACGGAAGGTGTCGTCGAACTCGACCATGAGATCAGCCTCCCATCCGGAAGGATGCCGCCACCAGCAGAATGAGGATCTCGCCGGTCTGCTCGAATGCGCCGAGGATGTCGCCGGTCTGCCCGCCGATCTGGCGGATGGCAAGCCGCGCCAGCATCAAGCCGGCGAGCGACAGCAGGATCAGGCTGACCAGCGCCTTGCCAGGCCCGAGCGCGAGGGCGAGGGCGAGCGTTCCAGCAGCGAAAGCGATGGCGACGCTGCGGCCCGGCGGCGATCCCGCGCTTGCCGACAGTCCATCAGATCGTGCCGGCGGGACCAGCGACATGAAAGCCGGCACGCCCGCGCGGGCGGCAGTGTGCGCGGCGCACAGCGCGAGCGCGACGGCCCAGGGATTGGCGATCGCCGCGAGCGCGCTCCAGCGCAGACCGAACGACAGGATCAGCGCGCAGACGCCATAGGTGCCGATCCGGCTGTCGCGCATGATCTCGAGCTTGCGCTCGCGCGTCCGGCCGCCGCCGAGCCCGTCGGCGGTATCGGCAAGGCCGTCCTCATGCAGCGCGCCGGTGATGAGCGCGGTCGCGGCCAGCGTGAGCAGGGCGGCGAGGTTCGGTGTCAGTCCGAACCGGCTGGAAACCTTGTAGACCAAGGCACCCGCGAGGCCGACCAGCAGTCCCGCGACGGGGAGTGCCCAGGTCGCGCGCGCGATGGCGCCTTCGCCTGCGGGCTTCGACGATGCCACCGGCAGAATCGTGACGAACGATGCCGCCATCCTGAGATCGGCGATAATCTCTTTGAAAAGCTCGGCGCGCGGCATCATTTCAGTTTCATCGGCAGGCCGGCCACGACGAACTCGACTTCGTCGGAAACCGCCGCGATGACCTGGTTCATGATTCCGGCGGCGTCGCGATAGCTGCGCGCCAGCGCGTTGTCGGGCACGATACCGAGGCCGACCTCGTTGGTGACGAAAATGACGGGGCTCTTCTGGCCGCCCATGAAAGCGGCGAGCTTCATGAGTTCGTGTTCCCAGTCACGCCCCGCATGCATGATATTGGAGAGCCACAAGGTCAGGCAATCCACCAGCCTTGGGCCGGCGCCATCGGTCTCGATCAGAGCTTGCAGGAGATCGAGTGGTACCTCTCGCTCGATCCAGTCGACGGCCGCGCGCTTGGCTCGATGCTTGGCGATGCGCACCTCCATTTCGGCATCGAGCGCCTCGGCCGTCGCGATGTAGATGGGCTGGCCCGGAAAGCTGCGCGCGCGCTTTTCCGCGTGGGCGCTCTTGCCCGATCGTGCTCCGCCCGTGATCAAGATGACGGCCATAAAGTTCTCCTGTGGGCCTGACTAATCACCAATCGCGGCCAAAGACAAAGCCGAAATCAGGCGGCCGGGGGCTTGCGCTCCGCCTTCGCTTTGCGCAACAGGGGCGGGACAGGAGGCGTGCGTGGGTTTTGCGGGGGCGATGGCGGTGGCGATGGCGGTGGATGCCCTGCTGGGCTGGCCGTCGTGGCTGTTCGCGCGGATCGGTCATCCCGTGACCTGGCTGGGCCGGCTGATCTCTGCCATCGACGCCGCCTGGAATCGCGCGTCCGATCCGCCGGCATTTCGCCGTGCTGCGGGCGTGGCTGGAGCGCTTCTGGTGATTGCGATCTCGGTCGCAATCGGCTGGGTACTTCAGTCCTTGCTCCCCTGGGGATGGATAGAGATCATACTCGTGGGTGTGCTGGCCTGGCCGCTGGTCGCCTTGCGCTCGCTTCATGATCATGTCGCTGCCGTCGCGAAGCCCTTACAGGCGGGCGACATCGCCGCTGCGCGCGCAGCGGTGTCGCGCATCGTCGGACGCGATCCCGCGACGCTCGACGAAGCCGGCATCGCGCGCGCGGCGATCGAGAGCCTCGCCGAGAACGCCTCCGACGGCATCGTGGCGCCGGTGTTCTGGGGCGCGCTGTTCGGACTGCCCGGCATTTTGGGCTACAAGGCGATCAACACGCTGGACTCCATGATCGGTCATCGCAGCGAACGCCACGAAGCTTTTGGCTGGGCCGCGGCACGCATCGACGACGTCGCAAACTTCATTCCGGCGCGGCTGACCGGCTTTCTGTTCGTCCTGTTGGCGTCGCGGCGCTCGGAGGCGCTGTCGTGCATGACGCGCGATGCCCGCCGTCACCGCTCGCCCAATGCCGGCTGGCCGGAAGCGGCGATGGCGGGCGCGCTCGGCGTGCGGCTCAGCGGCCCCCGCATCTATCGCGGCAGCGCGACCGATGAGCCCTGGCTCAACGAAGGCGCGCGCGATCCGCTTGCCGCGGACATCAGCCAGGGGTTAACGATCTACCGCCGCGCCATGCTGCTGCTCGCCGGCCTCCTTGCGATCCTGGCCTTCGCGTGAAAGAACGGGGCATGCGCGAGCACGGTGGAAATCTCGATCTGGCCCAGCAGCGTTTTGGCGGGCGCGCGGAGGACTGGATCGATCTGTCGACCGGGATCAACCGCCTGCCTTATCCCGTGGGTGAGGTGAGCCCGCGCGCATGGAACGCGCTGCCGTCGCGCGCTGAGATCGAGAGCCTGCATCAGGCGGCACAGCATGCCTACGGCACAAGCGCGCCGATCGTCGCAATGGGCGGTGCGCAGGCCGCCATTCAATTGCTGCCGCAACTCGCGCCAGTCGGCCGCGCGCGCATCCTCGGGCCGACTTACAACGAATATTCCGGGGTCTTGTCGGCTGCAGGCTGGGATGTCCAGGAGGTCGGCGAGCTCGACGCGCTGGCGGGCACAGATCTCGCCGTCGTCGTCAATCCCAACAATCCCGATGGCCGGCGTTTTGCGCCAGAGGATTTGCTGGCGCTGCTGCCGCGCGTCGGCCGTCTCGTCATCGACGGGAGTTTTGCCGATGCCGCCCCGCAGCTGTCGCTCGCATCCGAGGCGGATCGGCCTGGACTGCTGGTCCTGCGCTCCTTCGGCAAGTTCTATGGTCTTGCCGGCCTGCGGCTTGGGTTTGCGCTCGGCCATGCGGCCGACATCGCCAAGCTCGCGGCGATGTCGGGGCCATGGCCGGTGTCGGGAGCTGCGATCGCGATCGGCTGCCGCGCCTTGCGCGACGACGCCTGGGCCGAGGCCACGTCCGCGCGGCTCGCACGCGACTGTGCCCGCCTCGACGACATCGTGCAGTCGCAAGGCTGGCGGCTCGTCGGTGGTGCGCCGCTGTTTCGTCTCTACGAGACGCCTGATGCGCTTGCTGCGCAGGAGAAACTGGCGCGTAGCCAAATCTGGTCGCGCGTATTCGCGAAAGAGCCGGCATGGCTGCGCCTCGGGCTTCCCGGCAGCGAAGCCGAATGGACGCGCCTTGCCGAGGCGCTAGCGCGCTAGCGCGAGCAGGCCGCCGACGTCGAGATGCTGTTCGATGTGATCGGCGAGGGCGTCGAGCGCGCTCTCGACCCTGCTGTGATAAGGCTCGTCGCCTGCCGGAATGTCGAGCTTTGCGAGATACGCCTTGCGGAAATCATCCGACGTGAACAGGCCGTGCAGATAGCTGCCTTGCACGCGGCCATCGCGTGAGATCGCGCCTTCGGGCTCGCCGTTCAGTTTCGCAAACGGGCGGGCGCGATCCGGTCCGTCGGTGCGGCCGATGTGGATTTCGTAGGCGTCGATCGGCTGGTCCGTGGCGGCATGCACGGCCGCGACGCGCGTCAGTGTCTTCTGCGGGCTCATCATGGTCGCGACGTCCAGAAGTCCGAGACCCGACGTGTCGCCGGCAGGGCCTTCGATGCCATCGGGGTCGGCGACGTTGCGCCCGAGCATCTGATAGCCGCCGCAGAGGCCAAGCACATGGCCGCCGCGGCGGTGATGCGCCAGGAGATCGATGTCCCAGCCCTGCGCGCGCAGGAAGGCGAGATCGCCGCGGGTGGACTTCGAGCCGGGGATGATGACGAGGCGGACGTCGCCGGGGATGGCTTCGCCCGGCCGCACCATCACGAGATCGACGCCAGGCTCGAGCTTCAACGGATCGAGATCATCGAAATTGGCGATCCGCGACAGCGCGAGGCAGGCGATCTTGCACTGGCCCGGCTTGCGCGCGTCGCTCAGCCCCAGCGCATCCTCGGCTGGCAGCTCGCCGGCGCGCGCGAACCAGGGCAGCACGCCAAGGCCGCGCCACGCGGTCTTCTGCTCGATCAGCTTGTAGCCGTCGTCGAACAGCGAGGGGTCGCCGCGGAACTTGTTGATGACGAAACCCTCGATCATCGCGGCATCGTCGGGGTTGATCACCGTCTTGATGCCGACGAGCTGGGCGATGACGCCGCCGCGGTCGATGTCGCCGACCAGCACGACCGGCACGTCGGCCTTGCGTGCAAAGCCCATATTGGCGATGTCGGCCTTGCGCAGGTTGACCTCGGCCGGGCTGCCGGCGCCTTCGACCAGCACCAGATCGGCGCGCGCTTTCAGCCGCTCGAAGCTTTCCAGCACCGCGCCCATCAGCGACGGTTTCATCGCCGCATATTCACGCGCCCGCGCGGTCGCGATGCGCTTTCCCTGGACGATGATTTGTGCGCCGACATCGGTCTCCGGCTTCAGCAGCACCGGGTTCATGTCGGTGTGCGGCTCGACGCCGGCGGCCAGCGCCTGCAGCGCCTGGGCGCGACCGATCTCGCCGCCGTCGACGGTGACGGCCGCGTTGTTCGACATGTTCTGCGGCTTGAAGGGCAGCACGCGCAGGCCGCGCCGCGTGAAGGCGCGCGCGAGGCCGGCGACGATGAGCGACTTGCCCACGTCCGAGCCGGCCCCCTGGATCATCAATGCGCGCGCCATGGTGTTTTCAGAATCTGGCGTCGTCAGAACTCGACGCCGGCTTGCGCCTTGATGCCGGAGCGGAAGGGGTGCTTGACCAGCGTCATCTCGGTGACGAGATCGGCGATCTCGATCAGCTCGTCCTTGGCGTTGCGCCCGGTGAGCACGACATGCGTCATCGGCGGTTTGTGCGTTTTCAGAAAGTCGACGACCTCGGCGATGTCGAGATAGTCGTAGCGCAGCGCGATGTTGATCTCGTCGAGCACGACCATGCGCAGATTGGAATCTGAGATCAGCTCCTTGGCCTTCGCCCAGCCGGCCTGTGCTGCGGCGATGTCGCGGGCGTGGTCCTGCGTCTCCCAGGTGAAACCTTCGCCCATCGCATGGAACTGGCAGAGCTCGCCGAAATGGCCGGTGAGCAGGCGCCGTTCGCCGGTGTCCCAGGCGCCCTTGATGAACTGCACGACCGCGCAGGGGAAGCCATGGGCGACACAGCGGACGATCATGCCGAAGGCGGAGGTGGACTTGCCCTTGCCGGCGCCGGTGTGGACGATGATGAGGCCCTTTTCGCCGCTCTTGGTCGCCATGATCTTGTCGCGGGCGACCTTGATTTTCGCCATTTTCGCGGCGTGGCGGGCGTCGGTTTCCTCGGCCGTTTGGGTATCCGGTTCAGGCGTCATCTGACAGGGTCCTTCGGCTTGACAAGAGGCGGCCGGGGGCAAATGGTGGCCCGGCGTTGGTTCCTGTCCTATGACAGGCGAAGAGGGAATGCGATAGGGTCCGAATCGACAAGATTCGGCTCCAAACTGCAGCCGCCCCCGCGACCGTGACCGGAGAGATGCCCGAAGCCACTGATCCCCCAGGGGATCGGGAAGGCGGGGATCGAAGGGCCAAAAGCCCTGCTCCGCAAGCCGGGAGACCTGCCAGCGCGGACGAGTTTTGGACCGGCGGACGGGGTGTTCCGCGACGGGGAAACGGACCTTCGGGGGAATGGTCCGTGTGCCTCTTCGCCTCCCGCTGTTTATCCTGGAAGAGGCGATGACCGTCACACTTCACGTCTGTATTACCTGCCGTGCCGGCCAGACGCTCGACGAGGGTGAGACGACGCCCGGCAAGCGCCTGCATGGTGCGATCCTCGACGCCGGCGTGCCCGAGGGCGTCAATGTGGTTCCCGTCGAATGCCTGTCGGCATGCAGCCAGGGTTGCTCGGTTGCGCTCAGCGCGCCCGGCCGCTGGTCCTATGTCTATGGCCGTCTGTCAGAGGCCCATGCGAGCGACGTGGTCGCGGGTGCTGCGGCCTATGCCGCCGCGCCCGACGGCCTCGTGCCCTGGCGCAGCCGTCCCGAAATCTTCCGCAAGCAGTCGCTTGCCCGCATTCCCCCCATTGCCGTGTTGCCGGAGGCCGCCGAATGAACTCGCTCGCAAAAGTCCCTGTGACGGTGGTCACGGGTTTTCTCGGCTCCGGCAAGACCACGCTGATCCAGCATCTGCTCGCAAACCCTGACGGCAAGAAGCTCGCCGTGCTGGTCAACGAGTTCGGCAGCGAGGGTGTCGACGGCGAGATCCTGAAATCCTGCGCCGATGCGAATTGCCCGGAGGAGAACATCGTCGAGCTCGCCAATGGCTGCATCTGCTGCACCGTTGCGGACGATTTCATTCCGACCATGGAAAAGCTCTTGGCGCGGCCGGTGCGGCCCGATCACATCCTGATCGAGACCTCGGGCCTGGCGCTGCCGAAGCCGCTGCTGAAGGCGTTCGACTGGCCGGAGATCCGCTCGCGGATCACGGTCGACGGCGTGATCGCGCTGGCCGATGCCGAGGCTGTTGCCGCCGGCCGTTTTGCGCCGGACCCGGCTGCCGTGGAAGCGCAGCGCGCAGCGGATGGAAATCTCGATCACGAGACGCCGCTGTCGGAAGTGTTCGAGGACCAGATCGCCTGCGCCGACATCGTGCTGCTGACCAAGGCCGATCTTGCGGGGGCCGCAGGGATCGAAGCCGCCAAGGCCGCCATTACCGCCGAGATGCCGCGCCGCGTGCCGATGCTATCCGTCACCGATGGCGCGATCGATGCGCGTGTCATCCTCGGCCTTGGCGCCGCCGCAGAGAACGATCTCGCCGCGCGCCCCTCGCATCACGACGGCGAGGAGGATCACGAGCACGACGATTTCGCCTCCGTTGTGATCGATCTTCCTGAAATCAGCGACATCGACGCACTGGTCGCGTCGGTGCAGCGTCTTTCGCGCGAGCAGAACGTGCTGCGCGTCAAGGGCTATATCGCGGTCGCGGGCAAGCCGATGCGCCTGTTGCTGCAAGCGGTCGGCGAGCGCGTGCGCCACCAGTTCGACAAGCCCTGGGGCGCAGCTCTCAGGCAGTCGAAGCTTGTCGTGATCGGCGAGCACGGCGATATCGACGAGGCCGCGATCAAGGTCGGACTTGGGCTTTCAGGATCTGGTATCTGATGCACGTCGTCTTCCGCGAGAGCCGCGGTCTCGAGGAGACCGCGACGCCAAGGGACATCGGCCAGGACCCGGCCGATCTCGTGGTGCTCTCGTACTCGGATTCCGACCTTGCCGCGTTCGCGGCCGGCTGGCGGCGCGGCCGTAACAGCCTGCCGTCGCTGCGGCTCGCCAATCTCGCGGAGCTGCGTCATCCGTTGTCGGTCGACACCTATATCGAGCGCACGCTGTCGCAGGCGCGCGGCATCCTGGTGCGCCTGATCGGCGGTGAGTCCTATTGGCCGTACGGGCTCGCGGCCCTGCAGCAGCTTGCGAAGAACCGCAACATCGTGCTGGCCGTGCTGCCGGCCGACGGCCGCGACGACACGCGGCTCGATGCCTACTCGACCCTGCCGGTTTCGACGCTGCGCCGGCTCAAGGTGCTCTGCGACACCGGCGGTCCTGTTGCAGCCCAGGCCGCGATCGCGCAGCTCGCGTTGGCCTCGGGCCTTTACGCAGGCCCGGTCGTCGGCGAGATGAACCTGCCTGAGATGGGCTTTTACGATCCCGCGCGTGGCGTCATTGCTGCGCCGATGGCAGGCGAGGGAAAGCCGCTCGCGTTCGTGACCTTCTATCGTTCCTATCTCACCGCCGCGGATACCGGGCCGGTCGACGCCCTGATCGCGGCGCTGCGCGAGCGCGGCTTTGACGCGTACGGCGCGTTCGTCACCTCGCTGAAGGCTCCGGGCGTTGCGGACTGGCTGCGGACCTATTTCGCGACGAATCCTCCGGCCGCGATCGTCAACGCGACGGCGTTCTCGGCGATGGGCGACGACGGCACGACACCGTTCGATGCTGCATCATGTCCCGTCTTCCAGGTCGCGCTCTCATCGGCACGGCGCGAAGACTGGGCGGAGTCGCTGCGCGGCCTGTCGCCCGGCGATCTCGCGATGCATGTGGTGCTGCCGGAGGTCGACGGCCGCCTGTTCGCGGGCGTGGTGAGTTTCAAATCGGCGGCGGAGCGCGATCCCGATCTGCAATTTTCGCATCTGGCGCACCGCCCTGACGAGGAGCGCGTGAACGCCGTCGCCGCGCGCGTTGCGGCCTGGCGGCGCCTCGCGGAGACGCCAGCCGCCGAGAAACGGGTGGCGCTCGTGCTCTCGAACTACCCGGGCCGTCCGCATCAGATCGCGCATGCGGTTGGTCTCGATGCGCTGGCGTCGGTCGAGGCATTGCTGTCTGACCTGACCGAGTCCGGCATCGATGTTGCGCCGGTTCAGGCGCTCGGCGAGACGCTGCTCAAGCAGAACTTGACCTGGAGCGTCGCCGACTACCGCGCGGCGCTCTCGCGCTTGCCGCAAGCCTTGCAGGATGATCTCGCGCAGGCCTGGGGCGCGCCGGAGGATGACCCGAGCTGTCGCGACGGTGCATTTCAGTTCGCGGCCATCGCAAGTGGCCAATCGATCATCGCGGTTCAGCCCGAGCGCGGCGATGCGACCACGCGCGATGCCGACTATCACGATCTCGCCCGCACGCCACGCCACGCCTATGTCGCGTTCTATCTCTGGCTCCGGCAGCAGGGTTTTGACGCCGTCGTGCACATGGGCGCGCATGGCACGCTGGAATGGCTGCCCGGAAGATCCGTGGCGCTGTCCTCACATTGCTGGCCGGAAGCCCTGATCGGCGATCTGCCGGTCATCTATCCCTTCATCGTCAACGATCCCGGCGAGGCCGCGCAGGCCAAGCGGCGCTTGGGTGCCGTCACCATCGGCCATCTGCCGCCGCCGCTGGAACAATCCGCGGTGCCGGACGGCCTGCGCCGGCTCGAACGTTTGCTGGACGAATATTCGACCGCCGATGGTCTCGACCCCGCCCGACGTCAGCGTCTGATCGCCGCGATTCGCGACGAAGCGCGTGCGGCAGGGCTCGAAGACGATCTCGGTCTCGATGCATCGGCTGCACCGGCGGAAGCGATCCCGCGGATCGATCGCTTCGTCTGCGATCTCAAGGAGAGCCAGTTCGGCGACGGGTTGCACGTGTTCGGCCGCGGCACCTGCGCCGACGCGGAGCGCGATGCGTTGCGTGCCGCGCTAGCGGGACAGCGCGTTGCGCCGGGGCCATCGGGCTCGCCGTATCGCGGACGCCAGGACGTGGTGCCGACCGGACGCAATCTCTTTGCCGTTGATCCGCGCGCGGTGCCGACGCCGTCGGCGCATGCGCAAGGCATCAGGCTCGCGGAAGAGCTGCTGCGTCGCCATTTGCAGGATCACGGCGACTGGCCGAAAGGCCTCGTGGTCGATCTCTGGGGCTCCGCGACGATGCGGACCGCCGGCGAGGAGTTTGCCATGGCGCTGCATCTCGCCGGCCTTGCGCCGCGCTGGGATCACGCCTCCGGCCGCGTCACCGGCTATGACATCATCGCACCGACGGAGCTCGGGCGCCCCCGTATCGACGTCACGCTGCGCGTGTCGGGCCTGTTCCGCGATGTCTTCTCCGGCCTTGCGCAATTGTTCGAGGCCGCCGCCGAGGCGCTCGCAACGCGCGAGGAGGAGGGCGACGAGAATCCCTATCGTCACCGCGCCTCGCGTGTGTTCGCGCCGCGCCCCGGCCAATACGGCGTGGGTCTGTCCGCGATCCCCGATGCCTTTACGGCCGAGACGCGTGATGCCGCCGGCGAAGCCTGGCTGTCGGCATCGTCCTGGGCGTTCTCCGCGGACGGTGCGATGCAGCCGGATCGGGCCGGCATCGAGACGCGGCTCGCATCCGCCGATGCTTTCGTGCACGTCCAGGACTTGCCGGAGACCGATCTTCTGCTCGCCGCGGATTACGCCGCGCATGAAGCAGGCATCGCGGCGGCCGCAGCGCATCTCGGTGCGGCAGGACCATCGCTCTATCACCTCGATACGACGCGGCCCGAGCAGCCGCACGCGCGGACGCTGACCGAGGAAATCTCCCGCGTCGTCCGCGCACGCGCGGCCAATCCGGCCTGGATCGCCGGCATGATGCGGCACGGTTTTCGCGGTGCCGCCGAGATCACCGCGACGCTGGAGCACATGGCCGCCTTCGCGCATCTGGCCGGCGCCGTGCCGCCGCATCTGTTCGATCTCTACTACGATGCGACGCTCGGCGACGCCGATGTCCGCACCTTCATGGCCCGCGAGAATCCGGCGGCGCTCGCCGCGATGGAGACCTGCTTCACACGCCTGCACGAAGCCTCGCTCTGGCGAACGCGCCGCAATTCGATCGCGGCTGCGCTGAAGGAGGCTTCATGAGTGCGGCCGCGATCAAGGGCTGGTGTCCCGGCGCGTTGCGCCCGATGCAATCGGGCGACGGGCTGGTGGTTCGCGTGCGCCCGTTCGGCGGGCGCCTCGAAGCTGCACAGGTCGCCGGGCTTGCTGAGCTCGCCGAACGCTACGGCAATGGTCTCATCGATGTGACGAGCCGCGCCAACCTCCAGATCAGAGGCGTCAGCGAGCAAGGCCATCGCCGGCTGCTCGATGGACTCGCGTTGCTGCGGCTGCTCGACCCCGATACCGACATCGAAGCCCGGCGCAACATTTTGGTGACGCCGTTCTGGAACAGCGGTGATGAGACACAGGCGCTCGCCGCGGAGCTTGAGGAAGCGCTCGCCGACAGCACGCTCGATCTCCCCACAAAGTTCGGCTTCGCCATCGACGATGGAAAGTCGCGCGTACTCGCCGGCGATTCCGCCGACGTGCGCATCGAGCGCGATCACGGCGGCCGGCTCCTGGTGCGGGCCGATGGCGCAAGGCTGGGCCGCTCGGTCGCGCGCGGTGAGACCGTAAGCACGGCCCTCGCGCTCGCGAACTGGTTCATCTCGTCCGGCGGCGCGAAGGGCGGGCGAGGGCGCATGGCAGCTCATATCGCGGTAGGCTCGGTATTGCCTGAGTCTTTGAGCGGCGAAACCGAGCCTGCTCCGGTCATGGCCGCGTCACGACCCGGGCATTATCCGCATGGCGCCCTGGTCGGCGTGGCGTTCGGGCAGATGCTGCACACGACGCTCCATCAATTTTCCGGCTGCGGACATGCGCTGCGCATGACGCCATGGCGGATGGTGTTGAGCGAGGGCAAGCGCGAGATGCCGAGCGGGGCAGGCCTCATCACCGAGCCTTACGATCCGGCGTTGCGCGTGATTGCTTGTAGCGGCGCCCCGCGTTGCCGCGAGGCGCATGCCGACACCCGCGCACTCGCTTCCGCCCTTGCGCCGCGCATCGCCCTCGATACGCGCCTTCACGTCTCCGGCTGCGCCAAGGGCTGCGCGCGTTCCGGCGCGTCCGCGGTGACGCTGGTTGCGACCAGCGCCGGATTCGATCTCGTCCGCGACGGCTCGACCCGCGACGAGCCGGTTCTGCGCGGCCTCAACGGTGCCGACATCGTCAGCGATCCCTCCATCCTGGTCGGAGGCCACTGATGCCGCACACCTACGAGACCGACGGCGCGGCGATCTACCGGCAATCCTTCGCGACCATCCGGGCCGAGGCGGATCTTGCGCGCTTCTCGCCGGACGAGGAGCAGGTGGTGGTGCGGATGATCCACGCCGCCGGCATGGTTGGCCTCGAGGCGCATATCCGCTTCACATCAGGCATGGCGACTGCTGCGCGCGCGGCCTTGCAGAGAGGCGCCCCGATCCTGTGCGACGCGCGCATGGTCTCGGAAGGAATTACGCGCGCGAGACTGCCGGCGGCCAACGCCGTGATCTGCACGCTCGGCGACGAGGCCGTTCCCGCGCTCGCGCAGTCCATGCGCAATACGCGCTCGGCTGCGGCGCTGGAGTTGTGGCGACCGCATCTCGACGGCGCAATCGTTGCGATCGGTAACGCGCCGACCGCGCTGTTTCATCTCCTCAACATGCTCGAGGACCCGGGCTGCCCGCGGCCCGCAGCGATCATCGGCTGCCCGGTCGGCTTCGTCGGCGCGGCCGAATCCAAGGCCGCGCTGATGGCCGATCCGCCGGTGCCGGCGCTGACAGTCGAGGGCCGCCTCGGCGGCTCCGCGATCACGGTCGCCGCCGTGAATGCACTGGCGAGCCGGAGCGAATAGCCATGGGACGCATCATCTGCTGCGGTCTCGGCCCCGGCGATCCTGATATGATGAGCGTGCGCGCTGACCGGACGGTGCGGGCTGCGAAGCATGTCGCCTATTTTCGCAAGAAGGGCCGGCCCGGCCAGGCGCGCCGCATCGTCGAAGGCATGTTGGCCTCCGACGTCACCGAATACGCAATGGAATATCCTGTTACGACGGAGCTCGCCTTCGATAGCCCGGAATATGTGCAGCTGCTGGCCGGCTTCTACGACGAATGGGCGGAACGGCTGGCGCGGCTTTCGCGTGCGGTGGACGTCGTCGTGCTCTGCGAGGGCGATCCTTACTTTTACGGCTCCTTCATGCATCTGCACACGCGCCTGCAAGGCCGTGTCGAGATCGAGGTGATCGCCGGCATTCCCGGCATGGTCGGCTGCTGGAACGGCGTCGGACAGCCGATCGCGCTTGGCGACGACGTGACGACGGTGCTGATGGGGACGCTCGCCGAAGACGAACTCGAGCGGCGCATGCGCGATTCCGATGCGCTGGTCATCATGAAGACCGGCCGCAATCTCGCAAAGGTGCGTCGCGCGCTGGCGTCCGCCGGCCGGCTGGACGATGCCTGGCTGGTCGAGCGCGGCACCATGCCGGGCGAGCGCGTGGTGCGGCTCGCCGATATCGATGCCGCCGACTGTCCCTATTTTGCGATTGTGCTCGTGCACGGCAAGGGCCGGCATCTGGACGCCGCCGAATGACGGGCACGCTGATCATCGCGGGCCTCGGGCCGGGCAGCGATGCGCTGGTGACGCCCGAGGTCTCCGCCGCCCTTGCCGCCGCAACCGACATTCTGGGCTATGCGCCCTATGTTGCGCGCGTGCCGCCGCGGGCAGGGCTCACCTTGCACCCCTCCGACAATCGCGAAGAGCTGCAGCGCGCGAGCGAGGCCCTGCGGCTTGCGGCCGAAGGCGGGCAGGTCGTCGTCGTCTCCTCCGGCGATCCCGGTGTCTTCGCGATGGCGTCGGCCGTGTTCGAGGCGCTCGAACAGGCGCCGCAATGGCGCGAGCTTCCCATTCGCGTTTTGCCCGGTATCACAGCGATGCTGGCGGCGGCCGCGCGCGCCGGCGCGCCGCTCGGCCATGATTTCTGCGCGATCAATCTCTCCGACAATCTCAAGCCGTGGGCGGTGATCGAGAAGCGCCTGCGGCTGGCCGCGGAAGCCGATTTTGCCATTGCGATGTACAATCCGCGCTCGGCAAGCCGGCCGGAGGGTTTTGGCCGCGCGCTTGCGGTGTTGAAGGACACCGGCTGCGGCGAGCGCCTCGTGATCTTCGCGCGCGCGATCAGCGCCGCTGATGAAAGGATCGAGACCGTCACGCTGAACGAAGCGACGCCTGAGATGGCCGACATGCGCACGCTTGTGATCGTCGGCAACTCGCAGACGCGCCGCGTCGGCCGCTGGGTCTATGCCCCGAGGCAGGCGCGATGACCGAGCCACTGCATGATCTCGGCCACGCTCTCAACCCGCAACCGTTCGGGCAGTTTTGGCCGCGCGATCATGATCACGGGCAGGCCGAGCATGCGGGCCGCGTCGATCTTGGCGCGTGCGCCGTCGCCGCCGGAATTGCGGGCGACAATCCATGCGATGCCGCGCGTGCGCATCATTTCGAGCTCGCCGTCGAACGTGAATGGCCCGCGCGACACGATCACGTCCGCAGCGAAGGGCAGCGGTGCTTCGGGCGGATCGACGAACCGCAGCGTGTAGGTGTGCTGTGGCTTGCTCGCGAAGGGCGCGATGTGCTGCCGGCCGATGGCGAGGAACATTTTTGCCGGCGTCTCGGGCAGCGCAGCGAGCGCGGCGGTGACGTCGGCGACTTCGATCCAGGTGTCGCCGGGCGCCTTCGTCCAAGGCGCGCGCTCGAGCGCGATCAGCGGCGTTCCCGTTTGCGCGCACGCCTGGACCGCGTGGCGGCTCATCTCGGCAGCGAAGGGATGCGTGGCGTCGATCGCATGCGTGATGCGCTCACGGCGAATATAGTCGGCAAGCCCGCTCACGCCGCCGAAGCCGCCGATGCGGGTCGGCAGCGGCTGATCGGCGGGCGCGCGGGTTCGGCCGCCATAGGAATACACGGCGTCGATGCGCGCGCGTGCGACTTCCGCGGCGAGCAAGCTCGCATCGGCGGTTCCGCCCAGAATGAGGGCGCGCGTCATGGCTGATCCCTGGCTGACCATCATCGGTATCGGCGAAGATGGCCTTGCCGGGCTGTCCGAGGCAAGCCGAAAGGCGCTTGCCAAGGCAGAAACTGTTTTTGGTGGCGAGCGTCATCTCGCGTTTGCTGACGTGGAGGGGCGCGGTCGTCCGTGGCCGGTGCCGTTCGACGCAGACATCGTGCTGAGCTGCCGCGGCCGGCCGACGGTGGTACTCGCCTCCGGCGATCCGTTCTGGCACGGCGCGGGTGCAAGTGTCGCCGAGAAGCTCGATGCCAACGAGTGGATCGCGCATTCGGCGCCATCGACCTTCTCGCTCGCCGCCGCGCGGCTCGGCTGGCGCCTCGAAGCCATCGCCTGTCTCGGGCTTCATGCCGCGCCGTTCGAGCGTCTCGTACCGCATCTCGTGCAAGGTGCGCGCATCATTTGCCTCGTGCGTGACGGCAAGGCCGCCGGTGATCTCGCGAAATGGCTGAGCGAGCGCGGTTGTGGCGCCTCGGCGTTCTGGACTCTCGCCGCGCTCGGCGGGCCGCGCGAAAGCATCGCTGAGCATCGTGCCGACAGCTTTGCGGGCGATCTCGCCGAAAACCTGGTCGCAGTGGCCGTCGAGGCGAGGGGCGGGCAAGGCATTCCCCGCAGCTCCGGCCTGACCGACGATCTCTTCATGCATGATGGCCAGATCACCAAGCGGCCGGTGCGTGCGCTGGCGCTCTCGGCGCTGGCGCCGCGACCCGGCGAGCGGCTGTGGGATATCGGCGCGGGTTCTGGCTCGATCTCTGTGGAATGGGCGCTGTGCGGCGGGACGGCGACCGCCATCGAGGCGCGCGAGGATCGTGCCGCGAATATCCGCAGCAATGCAACAGCGTTCGGATTGGCGCATCGGATCACTGTCATCACGGGGAGCGCGCCGAAAGCTTTTGCTGCGTTGGAAGCGCCGGATGCCGTCTTCATCGGTGGCGGTCTCGATATCGCGATGTTCGATGCCATCTGGCCGCGGCTTGCGCCGGGTGCGCGGCTCGTCGCGCATGCGGTGACGCTGGAGACGGAGGCGCTGCTCGGCGAACTGCACCAGCGCCACGGCGGCGAATTGATGCGGGTCGAGATTGCCCATGCCGCGCCGCTCGGCCGCTACCGGTCCTGGGAAGCGTCGCGGCCCGTGGTGCAATGGAGTGCGGTTCGATGAAAGTCGCCGGACTCGGATTCAAAAAGGATGTCACGCTGGCTTCGCTGCGTGAGGCGCTGCTGGCGGCGGGTGGTCCCGAGGGCCTTGCGGCGGTCGCGACTGTCAGCGACAAGGCCGACGCGGAGCCGCTCAAACAGCTCGCGCGTGAATGCGGCGTGCCGATCAAGCCGGTTCCGGCGGACATGCTGGCCGGCATCGAGACGCCGACGCAATCGGAGCTCGTCGCGGAGAAGTTCGGCACGGGCTCGGTCGCCGAAGCCGCGGCGCTCGTTGCCGCTGGTCCTCGCGCGCGATTGATTGCGACGCGGGCGGTCTCGCGGGATCGCACCGCGACCGCCGCGATCGCGGAAGGAGACGGCGCATGACGGTGCACTTCATCGGTGCAGGGCCGGGCGCTCCGGATTTGCTGACGTTGCGCGGACGCGACCTGATCGCGGCCTGTCCGGTCTGCCTCTATGCGGGCTCGCTGGTGCCCGAGGGCGTGCTGGCGCATTGCCCGCCCGGTGCACGGATCGTCAACACCGCGCCGCTGTCGCTTGACGAGATCATCGCGGAGATCGCCGCCGCGCATGCCGCCGGCAAGGATGTTGCCCGCCTGCATTCCGGCGATCTCTCGATCTGGTCGGCGATGGGCGAGCAGCTTCGTCGCCTGCGCGCGCTCGGTATTCCCTACACGGTCACGCCAGGTGTTCCGTCGTTTTCGGCTGCAGCAGCTGCACTAGAGATTGAGCTGACGCTGCCCGGTCTTGCCCAGTCAGTCGTGCTGACGCGCACGCCGGGCCGCGCCAGCGCGATGCCTGAGGGCGAAAAGCTCGCGGCGTTCGCCGCCACCGGTGCGGTGCTCGCGATCCATCTGTCGATCCATCTGCTCGACAAGGTCGTCGCCGAGCTCACGCCGCATTACGGCGCGGATTGCCCCGTCGCGATCGTCTGGCGCGCGAGCTGGCCGGACCAGCGCATCGTTCGCGCCACGCTGGCGACGCTCGATGCCGCCGTCGGCACCGAGATGGAGCGCACCGCGCTGATCCTGGTTGGCAAGACGCTTGGAGCGGCGGATTTTGACGAGAGCCGCCTCTATGCCGCCGATTACGATCGGCGCTATCGGCCGGTCGGCGCCGATCCGCGCTTTCCGGAGGCATCGTGATGCCGGCAGGGCTTGTCATCTCGGCGCCGGCCTCCGGCGTCGGCAAAACCACGCTGACGCTGGCGCTGGCGCGCGCCTGGCGCAATCGCGGATTGAACGTGCAGTGCTTCAAGAGCGGGCCCGACTATATCGATCCCGCCTTCCATGCCGCTGCGACGGGGCGCGCTTCCGTCAACGTCGATAGCTGGGCGATGGATCGCGGGACGATTGCTCATCTCGTGGGTCGCGGCACTGATGCCGATGTCGTGCTCGCGGAGGGTTCGATGGGCCTGTTCGACGGCGTCGCCGCGCGCGGCGTCTCCGGCACCGGCGCCACCGCCGACATTGCGGAGATGCTGGGCTGGCCGGTGCTGCTGGTGATCGATCCTTCCGGACAGGCGCAGACGGCGGCGGCGATCGCCGCAGGCCTTCGCGACTATCGTGCCGGCGTGCGCCTTGCCGGCGTGGTGCTCAATCGCGTCGCCAGCCCGCGACATGAAGATCTCGTGCGGCGTGCACTGAACGACGCCGGCATCGCCGTGTTCGGCGCGCTGCCGCGTCATGCAGAAATCAGCCTGCCGAAACGGCATCTCGGCCTGGTGCAGGCCGAAGAGCAGGCCGAGATCGGCAAGCTGATCGACGAAGCCGCGCGCTTCGTCGCCGAGCATGTCGATCTCGATGCGGTGCTGCGGGCGGCAGCAAGCTGTTCGCCGCAACCGGCGGCAAACGGCATGAACGTGACGCCGCCCGGGCAGCGCATTGCGTTGGCCCGCGATGCCGCGTTCTCCTTCATCTATCCGCACATGCTGGAGGCCTGGCGCGCGGCCGGCGCCGAGATCTCGACATTCTCGCCGCTTGCCGATGAAGCGCCTGACGCGAGCGCCGATGTCTGCTGGCTGCCCGGCGGCTATCCCGAACTGCATGCCGGCACGATCGCGGCCAATGCGCGCTTTCGCAGCGGCTTGCGCGCCTTCGCTGACACACGGCCGGTGCACGGCGAATGCGGAGGCTATATGGTGCTGGGAACCGCTCTGACCGACGCCGACGGCGTCCGTCATGAGATGACGGGCCTGCTCGGACTGGAGACGAGCTTTGCCAAGCGCCGCATGCATCTCGGCTATCGTCTCGCTGCGCTCGCCGCGCCGATGCCGGGCCATCAGGTCGGCGCGCGCCTGCGCGGTCACGAGTTCCACTATTCGACGATTGTCGCGCAGCCGGATACGCCGCTGGCGGTCGTGCACGATGCAACAGGCGCGATCATCGCCGAGACCGGCTCGCGGCGGGGACAAGCCACCGGCACGTTCTTCCATCTGATCGCGGAGGATCGGTGAGCGGTTTTGTCACTTTCATCTCGGCCGGCCCCGGCGACCCCGAGCTCCTCACGCTCAAAGGCGCCGCGCGGCTGCGCGATGCCGACGTCGTGCTCTATGACGACCTCGCCTCGGGCGCGATCCTCGATCTGGCCCGGCCCGGCGCCAATCTCGTCGCGGTCGGGAAGCGGGCAGGGCGGCCCTCGACCAAGCAGCACCACGTCAACCGCCTGCTGATCGATTACGCCGCGGCCGGCGTCCGTGTGGTGCGGCTGAAATCGGGCGATGCCGGTATCTTTGGCCGGCTCGAGGAGGAGCTGGAGGCTCTGCGCGAAGCCGGCATCGGCTACGAGATCATTCCCGGAATCACCTCGGCCTGTGTCGCCGCCGCGCAAGCCGGCATTCCCCTGACCCGGCGCCACACCTCGCGCCGGGTGCAGTTCGTGACCGGGGCCGATGTCACCGGCGAGCTGCCGCAGAATTTGAACTGGGCGGCGCTGGCGGATCCCGAAGCGACCACCGTCGTCTATATGGGCCGGCGCACCTTTCCGGCGCTTGTCGCAAAATTGATCGAGCACGGCCTCGCCCCTGATACCCCGGCGCTGTTCGCCGAATCCCTCGGTCGTCCCGACGAGCGGCTGGTCCGCACCACCATTGCCGAGCTGGCGGAACAGCTTGCGCGGGGCGGCGCGGCCTCGACGGCGGCGGTGATCCTGTTTGGCGCGCTGGCGGGCGATTATCCGTCAGGACCGTCCCGGCCGCCCTTCGCCCCTTGACGCCCGGCTGGCGAAAGGGGCACACAGGAGACGCATGGTGCTCGAGGCGGCGCAAACCGCCGGAGCATAATCGGGAATGGGGGTGGGCGGACAGTTGCGCCGCCCAAAACCCCAGCCGCCCCCGCGACTGTAAGCGGTGAGGGACTCCGATCAGCCACTGGGCCGCAAGGCCCGGGAAGGCCGGAGAACCCCAGTGAACCGCGAGCCAGGAGACCGGCCGTGCATGTCTTGTGGCCAAGGCCGTCGGGTGTGACGGCAGGAAGGAACTGAACCATGCATATCGAACCCGGAGTCGTATCGGGCGCCAAGCTCGTGTTGAGTTACGCAACCGGCATCGCAGTCGGCGGCGTTGCGCTGAAGCTCGCGGTCGAGACCGTGCGCGAGCAGGGCATCACGTCGTTCGCGGCGCGGACGCTCGCCACCACGGGCCTCGTTTTCGTCTTCTTCGAGATCCTGCCGCACTTCCCGGTGGGCGTCTCCGAGGTGCACTTCATCCTCGGCTCGACCCTGTTCCTGCTGTTTGGGGCAGCGCCCGCGGCCTTCGGCCTTGCGTTCGGACTGTTGTTCCAGGGCATCTTCTTCGAGCCGCCCGATCTGCCGCAATTCGGCATGAACGTCACCACGCTGCTGGTGCCGCTGTTCGGGATCCAGGCGATCGCCGCGCGGATCATTGCCCGCAACACCGCCTATGTCGATCTCAGGTATCGCCAGGCGCTGGCGCTGTCGACCACGTATCAGGCCGGCGTCATCGCCTGGGTTGCGTTCTGGGCGCTCTATGGCTCGGGCTTCGGTGCGACCAACCTCGTCAACATCGCGACCTTCGCGGCCTCCTACGCGCTCGTCATCGTGATCGAGCCGCTGGCCGACCTCGGTGTGCTGGCGCTGGCGAAGTCGCTGCGCGGCGTCACCGCGCCCGGCCTCGTTACCCCGCGTTTGCATAACGCGGCTTGAGAGACAAGCGAACGGGCGGCCGTGATGGCCGCCCTTCGCACTCACGATGCTGACACTCTCCCTGATAGGCATCGGTTGCGGCGATCCCGAGCAGCTCACGCGCGCCGCCGTTCAAGCCATCAACGCGGCCGATCTCATCCTGATCCCGCGCAAGGGGACGGCGAAGTCCGATCTCGCAGATCTCAGGCGGACGATCTGCGCGGATGTACTCACCAATCCAACGACGCGCATTGCCGAGTTCGATCTTCCTGTGCGCGATGCCGGTGAAGCGGACTATCACAAGGGCGTGGACGACTGGCACGATGCCGTGGCCGCGGCGTGGTCGCGGACGATCGCCAGCCATCTCGAAGGTAAAGGCAAGGTCGCGCTGCTGATCTGGGGCGATCCCTCGCTGTACGATTCCTCGCTGCGCATTGCGCGGCGGCTCGATCCCTTGCCTGATATCGAGGTCGTGCCGGGCATCACCTCGATCCAGGCGCTGTGCGCGGCGCATGCGCTGCCGCTCAACGACATCGGCGAGCCCTTCCTGGTCACGACGGGGCGCCGCTTGCGCGAAGGCGGCTGGCCGCAGGGCGTCGATACCGTGGTGGTGATGCTCGACGGCGGCACGGCTTTCCAGTCGCTCGATCCAGCCGGGCTGCACATCTGGTGGGGCGCCTATCTCGGTATGCACGATCAGATCGTCATGTCGGGCGTTCTGGCCGAGATCGGCCCGCGCATCGTCGCCGCGCGACAGGATGCGCGCGAGCGGCACGGATGGATCATGGACAGCTACATTCTCAAGCGCAGGCCGTAAGCGAGGCAGCATGCTCCCCGAATGGGTCACCCGGAAATGCCCCGAGGTCTCCGCTGTCCATCGCGAGGCGGCGCTCGCGCGTCAGGCGCAACTCACAAAGCCGGCCGGCGCGCTCGGCCGGCTGGAGCAGCTTGCGGTCGAGCTTGCGGGCCTGCAGGCGACCGAGCAACCGCGCGCTGCGCGAGTGCCGATCATCGTCTTCGCCGGCGATCACGGCATCGTCGCGCAGGGCGTGTCGGCCTATCCGCAAGGAGTGACCATCGCGATGATGGCGAATTTTGCCTCGGGCGGTGCCGCGATCTCGGTGCTGGCGCGTGAGCTTGGCTCAGGCCTGGAGGTCGTCGACGCCGGCACGCTGGCACAGGAGGAGATGGCAGGAATCGTCACCGACAAGCCGCGCAGCGGCACGCGCGACTTCAGCGTGGAAGCAGCGCTCACCCCCACGGAGCTGGCATTCGCCTTCGAAGCCGGTCAGCGCGCAGTCGCGCGCGCGGCAGCCGGCAGGCCCGATCTCCTGATCTTCGGCGAGATGGGCATCGGCAATACCACGACGTCGGCGGCGATTGCGGCGAGCCTGCTCGGCATCAGTGCCGAGGAGATCGCGGGCAGCGGTACCGGCGTCGACGCGGCCGGCCGCGCGCACAAGGCGGGTGTGATCGATGCGGCGATTGCGCATCACGGCATTGCGGGCGCTTCGCCGGAAAAAATCCTGTGCGCCGTCGGCGGCCTCGAAATCGCGGCGATTTGCGGCGCCATCATTGCGGCTGCGCAAGCCCGCGTTCCCGTGTTGATCGATGGCTTCATCGTATCGGTGGCGGCGCTGGCGGCGGTACGGCTGAACCCGTCGTGCCAGCCATTCCTGCTGCCGTCGCATCAATCGGCGGAGCAGGGGCATCGGCTGGTGTTGCGTGCGCTGAACGTGCAGCCGTTGATCAGCCTCGATCTCAGGCTCGGCGAAGGATCGGGTGCGGCCATCGCGCTGCCGCTGGTGCGGCTCGCGTGCAGCCTTCACAACGGCATGGCGACCTTCGCGCAGGCCAATGTGCCGGATCGCCCGGCCTGACCCGGCTCAAGCCGCGCGCTGATTGACCGCGACGACGCGCCAGCCGGTGGCGAGCCGGTCGATCCGGGTCAGTGACAACGGATCGATCACGAAGCGCAGGGCCGCTTGTGGTGTCAGATCCAGCGCAATGCAGAGCGCGGCGCGGATGGTGCCGGAGTGAACGACGAGCGTTGCCGAGCCGGCGCCGATTTGCGAGAGACCCAGCCGGACGCGCACGACCTGATCCTCAAAACTTTCGCCGCCCGGCGGCCGCCCGTGCGCCGGATCGCTCCAGAACTGCGCATAGGTCTCGCCGCCGGTCGCCGCGAGCTCGTCATGCCGCCGGCCGGTCCAGTCGCCAAAATCCTGCTCACTTAATTCGGGCACCAACGCGGGTTCGAGTCCCAGCGCGCGCGCCGTCTCAACCGTACGTCGCGCCGGGCTCGCCAAGCTCGCAGCATCTGGCGGAAGCCTCTGCCGCAACGCCTCCAGTTGCACGCGATCGCCGAGATCGGCGGGCGCGTCGGCCGCATGGATCGTCCCTTTGACGCCGTCGACGGGCGCATGCCGTATCAGCCAGAGGAAGGTCTCGCCTTCCATACCTATCTCCAAGGAAGTTGGTCGCGGTGGTAATAACGTCGCACCGGCACATTGACTCTGTCTTGTCGGTAATCCTAGATGGCTTTGACGGTTTCCCCGAGTGGGGATGAAAAGGGAATGCGGTGCGGGGATTTTGTCCCCAATGCCGCGGCTGCCCCCGCAACTGTAAGCGGCGAATCTTGCGTCACGAGCCACTGGGTATCTCGGTCCCGGGAAGGCGATGCAAGGTACTGACCCGCGAGCCAGGAGACCTGCCGTCAGCCGTGGTCACACGCGAAGATGTCGGTCGGGGAGTACAGACATTCGGCTTCATCGGAAGGCTCAAAGGCCGGAGGTGGGACCTGGTTCGCTGTGACGTGCCACTGACGTCATACCGAGGTCCCGAACTGTGTCTTCCATTCGTCTTGTACGACCGCGTTGCTTCCTGCTCGCTTCCGCCGCGCTTACTTCATTTGCAGTCGCCGATCTGCCCGCAGCGCTGGCGCAGCAGGCCCGCGAGCCGCTGCCGCCGGTCGAGGTGTCGCCCGCCCAATCCCGCAAACCGGCAAAGCCGGCGGCCCGGGACGCGCAGAGCCCACGCCGCGCAGCATCGCGCAGGCCAGCGGCCGCATCGGCCGCGGCCAAGCCCGTCGTGCCGACCGCGGCGGCGCAGACGCCGCTCAACACCAATGTGGTTGCCGAGAGCGCCTCGCGCCTCGGCCTGACCGTGCAGGAGACACCCGCGACCGTCGAGGTCATCTCGGCCGAGACCATGCGGGAGCAGGGCTATCGCACCGTGTCGGAGGTTGCGCAGGGCGCGGTCGGTGTCACCTCCGGCGACAATCCGGCCGAGCCCGCGGCTTTCTCCATGCGTGGCTTCACCAACAGCCAGATCAACATGCTCTACAACGGCATCAAGATCGGTCCGCAGAACATGACCTCGCGGATCACGGATACGGCCAATCTCGCAGCCGTGGAATTTTTGAAAGGTCCGGCCTCGCTAATGTCGGGCGAAGGTGCCGCCGGTGGCGCAATCAACTTGATCACGAAGCAGCCACACACCGGGCCGATCCGGAATGACGCTGACTTCTCCTGGGATTCGCTCAACTCGTTCGGCGTCCATTACGGCTCGGGCGGCAGCACCAATTTGCAGGGGCTCGACTACCGCTTCGACATCAGCCGCGCCTCGCTCAATGGCTTTGCCGACGACACCAATACCAAGACGCTGGATGTGTCTGGCCAGCTCAATTACCGCATCTCCGACAGCCTCAAGATCTGGGGCGCGATCGAGTACCGGGAAGATCGCTCGAAGGCCTATTGGGGCGCACCGCTGGTACCGGTCGCCTTCAGCAGTTCGCATGCGACGAGCGGGATTGTTTCGGGCAATTACGTCTCGAACTTCAACAAAACGAATCTCGGTGCGATCACGATCGACGATCGTACCTTCAACACCAATTACAACGTTCTCGACAACCGCAACGTGGCACAAGAGGTGTGGCTGCGCGGCGGCTTCGAACTGAAGCTGGCGCCTGACCTGACGCTGAAGAGCCAAGCCTATGCCTATGGCGCGGAGCGTACCTGGTTCAACAACGAGATCGAGGCTTTCAATGCCAGTACGGGCCTGCCCAACTCGAACATGGTCGATCGCGAGCGCTTCTATGTTGCACATAGCCAAC
This sequence comes from Bradyrhizobium sp. 613_E4_N2_2, assembly GCF_052075995.1. NCBI lineage: Bacteria > Pseudomonadati > Pseudomonadota > Alphaproteobacteria > Hyphomicrobiales > Nitrobacteraceae > Bradyrhizobium > Bradyrhizobium sp. 613_E4_N2_2. The sequence goes on along the minus strand of NZ_CP197234.1, from coordinate 6,183,885 downwards.
GCCTTGTCGGCAACATTACCGACCTGATTTGGGACGCTAATATCGCAGGCTTCGACAACCGCCTGGTCACGACACTTTCGTCCAGCTATCTCGATTTCGTCAGGCCAGGCGCGGCCAACTTCCCGGACGATTACGTCTCGCTCGTCAATCCCGACCGTGGCCTTTACGGCCTGCTCACGACGCAGCAGCAGACCGCGCGCATCGACAACGAGGCGCTGTCGTTCGAGGACCGGGTGAAGCTCACGCGAACCTTCGCGCTGGTCGGCGGCCTCCGCGTCGAGCATATCGGGCTTGACCGCAACTCGACCGACGCCGCCGGGCTGGAAAAGGCGAACTTCCCGTTCTCGAAGTCCTGGGTCCCGACGACGGGTCGCATTGGCTATACCTGGGACGCCGTTCCCGGCCTGACCTTCTTCAGTCAGTACGCGACCGGTGCTGACGTCTCAGCCAACAACATCTTCCTGCTTGGGCCAGCCCAGCCGCTCGACCTGACGACCTCGCGCACCTATGAGACGGGCGTCAAGCATCTGTTGTGGAACAACAGGGCGGAATGGTCGTTCTCGGCCTACGATATCGAGCGCAAGAACGTCTATGCGGCGGCTGGCGGCATGCAGCTCAACATCGCGGGACGGCAGGAGTCGAAGGGCGTCGAGCTCGCCGCGGCCGTACGCCCGATCGATCCCCTGCGGCTCTGGGGCAACATCGCCTATGTCGATGCACGCTATGCCGACTACAATTTTGCCGGTGGTTCGTTCTCCGGCAACACGCCGCCGAACGTGCCGCGTGTCGTGGCCAATGCCGGTGCGTCGTACCGGTTCTTCACGCCCTGGCCGGTGGAGCTCGGCATCACGGGCCGCTATGTCGGCGACCGCTACAACACCGATGCCAACGTCGTGACGATGAAGGCCTACACCGTCGCCGACGTCTACGCCTTCGTCGACATCCCGAAGACGGTGTTCAACGCGGTCGACCAGGCCCGTCTGGGCTTCCGCGTGCGCAACATCACCAACAAGCGCTACGCGATCTGGGGCGATCCGTTCTATCCCGACCAGATCCTGCTCGGTGCGCCCAGGACCTATGAGCTCTCGGCCGCGTTCAAATGGTAGGGCGCTGACCACATGATGAACGCGATCGTGCTGCTGCATCGCTGGCTCGGGATCGCGTTCTGCCTGCTGTTCGCGATGTGGTTCGCGAGCGGAATCGTGATGCACTTCGTCCCGTTTCCGTCATTGGCGGAAGCGGAACGTTTTGCCGGGCTCGCGCCGGTGGCTGGCGGAGCGGTGAGGATTGCGGTCGCGGAGGCCGTCGCCGCGAGCGGGATCGCGGACGCCACGCGCGTTCGCCTGGTCCAGCGGAGCGACGGGCCGGTCTATGTCGTGTCGAACCCGTCGCGTGTGCGTGCGGTCCATGCCTCCGACGGACGGGATGCATCGGTGACGTCCGCCGACGTCGCGGTCGGTATCGCGCGGGATCATGCCCGGCAACGCGGGCTCGATGCCGCGCGGGCGTCGATGATTTCGGGCGCGGATTATGATCAATGGAGCGTACCCAACGGCTTTGATCGACACCGGCCTCTGTTGCGCGTCGCTCTTGGCGATGCGGCCGGAACCGAGGTCTATGTCTCCTCGCGCACCGGCGAAGTCGTGCTGGATACGACCCGCAGCGAACGCGGCTGGAATTGGGCCGGCAGCGTCCTGCACTGGATCTATCCGACGGTCCTGAGGAGCAACTGGTCCCTTTGGGATCGGGTGGTCTCGACATTGTCGCTGGTGGCTTTTATCGCCGCGACGCTCGGCGCGGTGCTTGGAACTATCAGGATCAGGATTCGAGGGCGCGGGGTTTCGTCGCCTTATCGCGGCTGGCACGCCCTGCATCACATCATTGGTCTCGTCGCGACCGTTTTCGTGCTGACCTGGAGTTTCAGTGGCTGGCTCTCGATGGATCACGGCCGGCTGTTCTCGCGCGGGGAACTGACCCCGACCGAAGCGGGCGTGGTGTATGCCGCGCCTGACTGGACGACGGCCCCACCGGTCGGTCAGCCGTCGGCTCGCGAAGTCGAATGGTTCGCCGTCAACGGTGTTGTCTACCGGCGCGACCGTACCGGCCTCGCCAGTCAGGCCTTGACCAAAACGGGGGAGGCGATCCGCAGCCGCCAGGTGGCATTCCTCGGCGAGAGGGATGTCCATGACCTGACGACGCGCCTTGCGCCGGGCTGTGGCGCCCCGTCCGTTCTAGCCGACAATGACGATTATCCCGCGCACTCCGTTGTCCCCGGAGCGCCCGTCTATCGCTCCCGATGCGGCGACCTCTGGTTCGACATCGACGGTGCCGACGGCCGCGTGCTGCAAAGACTGGATGCCTCGCGGCGCGCCTATCGCTGGTTCTATAGCGCGCTTCACACGCTCGATTTTCCCGTTCTCATGGCGCATCCGCGTCTGCGCGATATCCTGGTCGTCGGGCTCTGCTTGCTGGGGCTGGCATTTTCCGTCACCGGCATCGTCATCGGCTGGCGGCGCTTGCGGTCGACCTTCGCGGCTTGAGCTGCGTATCGAACAAATCATATGCGCCATGCAAATTGCGGGTTGCGCGGGCGATGGCAGGCGCGGATGATCCTCCGAGGGGGCGCAGCGGTGCGCTCTCTCAATGGGGCGATCGTGATCGATGTCAATTCAGCGCAAGCGCCTCGGCATGATTACCCCGTCGTCCAACTCGGTGCTGGAGCCCGTCACCAATTCCATGCTGCATGGCGTGGCCGGAGTCACCGTTCATTTCTCGCGCTTCCGCGTCACCGAGATCGCGCTCGATGCCGCGGCGCTGAACCAGTTCGATGCCTCGGTGATGCTGCCGGCGGCGGATCTGCTGGCGGACGCCAAGGTCGATGCCATTGCCTGGAACGGCACGTCGGCAAGCTGGCTCGGTACCGGCCGCGACCGGAGCCTGTGCGAAGCGATCGCGGCGCGGACCGATATCCCGGCGACGACCTCCACGCTCGCCTGCATCGACGCCGTCCGGGCGCTCGGCGCCGGACGCGTCGGCCTGGTCTCACCCTATACGGACGACGTGCAACGGCGTATCGGCGATGTCTGGGCCGAGGAGGGGATCGCCCCTCACGCCGAGCGGCATCTCGGCCTGCGCGATAACTTTTCCTTCGGTGAGGTCACGCCCGCGACGATCGCCGACATGATCCGCGCGGTCGCGGCGGACGGCGCCGATGCCGTCGTCATTCTCTGCACCAATCTCGACGGCGCCGCGCTGGCTGCAGCACTCGAACGGGAGTTGGGCATCGCCGTGCTGGACTCGGTCGCGGTCACGCTGTGGCGGACGCTCGAACTCGCCGGTGGCGACATCGCGGCCCTTACGGCGTGGGGCCGGATCTTCCAGACATCAGCGATCATCAAGTGACGGAGACACCTGTGACGCAGCTAGATCTCGCCATTCGCGGCGGCACCATCGTGACGGCCAGCGACGAATTTCGCGCCGATATCGGCATTCGCGACGGACGCATCGTCAGCATCGCCGACCGCATTGAAGGCGCGGCGCGCGAGATCGACGCGACGGGGCTGCTGGCGCTGCCGGGCGGGATCGACAGTCACGTCCACATCTCCCAGGCCTCTGGCCCCGACGTCGTGATGGCCGACGATTTTGCTTCGGCAACGCGCGCGGCGGCGGCCGGCGGCAACACCATGGTGTTACCCTTCGCGCTCCAGGAGAAGGGGACGTCGCTGCGCACCTGCGTCGAGAACTACCGCAAGCTCGCCGAGGGCGAGTGCTACATCGACACCGCCTTCCACCTCATCATCTCCGACCCCACCGCAGTCGTGCTCGGGCAGGAGCTGCCGGCTCTCGTCAAGGATGGCTACACCTCGTTCAAGGTGTTCATGACCTATGACGACCTCGTGCTCAGCGACAAGCAGCTGCTGGAAGTGTTCGACGTCGCGCGCCGCGAGGAGGCGCTGGTCATGGTCCATTGCGAGGGTTACGACGCGATCCGTTTCCTCACCGCCAAGCTCGAACGCGAGGGCCATATCGCGCCCTATTATCACGGCGTGTCGCGGCCGGAGGCCGTCGAGCGCGAGGCGACGCATCGCGCCATCAGCCATGCCGAGGTGATCGGCGTCCCCATCATGATCGTCCACGTCTCCGGCCGCGAGGCGATGGAGCAGGTGCGCTGGGCCCAGCAGCGCGGACTGCCGGTGCATGCCGAGACCTGTCCGCAATACATCACGCTGACGGCCGACGACATGAAGGGCCTGAACATGGACATGTCAGGCGCAAAGTATGTCTGCTCGCCGCCGCCGCGCGATGCCGAAAGCCAGCAGGCGATCTGGGAAGGCATCACCACCGGTGTGTTCCAGACCTTCTCGTCCGATCACTGCCCGTTCCGCTACGACGACCCCAAGGGCAAGCTGACGCCGAATGCACGCACCTCGTTCCGCTGGGTGCCGAACGGCATCCCGGGCGTCGAGACCCGGTTGCCGATCCTGTTCTCCGAAGGCGTCTCGAAGGGGCGGATCAGCTTGCAGAAATTCGTCGAGCTGACTGCGACCAATCATGCGCGGATCTACGGGCTCTATCCGCGCAAGGGCTCGATCGGCGTCGGCTTCGACGCCGACATCGCGCTGTGGGACCCGAAGCTGACAAAGACGATTCAGCAGGCCGACCTGCACCACGGCGCGGACTATACGCCGTGGGAGGGCTTTGACGTCACCGGCTGGCCTGTCACCACCATCGCGCGGGGCCGCGTGGTGTACGAGCAGGGCAGGATCGTCGGCGACAAGGGCGCGGGCGAGGTGCTGAGCCGCGGCAAGTCGAGCCTGGTGTGACGGAAAAATAATCGTATCGGGACGACGCCATGTCGTCTGTTGCGCATACCATCCTCGCGCTGCTGCGGCATCATTGATCTCTTTTCGCCGGCCGCCTTTCGGTGTAGCTCTGCGCTCACTTATGAGGCGGCCGGGCGCCAATGCTGATCGCCGCCGAAATCATGCAGGAGACACCAGGGATGTACCCGAAAGTTCAGATGTTCATCGCCGGCGAGTGGACCGACGGCACCTCCGGCAAGTCGGAGGACATCCTCAACCCCGCCACCGGCCAGCCGATCGGCAAGACCCCGCACGCCTCGCGCCAGGACCTTGACCGCGCGCTGGAGGCCGCCAAGGCCGGCTTCGAGATCTGGCGCAAGACCTCGCCGTTCGACCGCTACAAGCTGATGCGCAAGGCCGCCGACATTATCCGCTCGCGCGCCGCCGAGATCGCACCCGTGATGACCATGGAGCAGGGCAAGCCGGTCGTGGAAGCCCAAGGCGAGACCATGCTTGCCGGCGACCTCATCGACTGGTTCTCCGAGGAGGCCCGCCGCGCCTATGGCCGCATCGTGCCGCCGCGGATGGGCAATGTCTCCCAGCTCGTGACCAAGGAGCCGGTCGGCCCGGTCGCCGCGTTCACGCCCTGGAATTTCCCGATCAACCAGGCGGTCCGCAAGATCTCGGCCGCGCTCGCCGCCGGCTGCTCGATCATCGTCAAGGGCTCGGAAGAAACCCCGGCAAGCTGCATGGAGCTGGTGCGCGCCTACGCCGACGCGGGCATTCCGGCCGGCGTCGTCCAGCTGGTGTTCGGCGTGCCGTCGGAAGTGTCGGAATATCTCATTCCGCACCCGATCATCCGCAAGATCAGTTTCACGGGCTCGACCGCGGTCGGCAAGCATCTGGCCGCACTCGCGGGCCTGCACATGAAGCGTGTCACCATGGAGCTCGGCGGCCACGCGCCGGCAATCGTGTTCGCGGACGCTGATCTCGACAACGCCGCCAAGATCCTCTCGGCCAACAAGTTCCGCAATGCCGGCCAGGTCTGCGTCTCGCCGACGCGCTTCCTGGTGCATGAGAGCGTGTATCAGCCCTTCGTCGACAAGTTCGTCGCCGCGGCCAAGAACCTGAAGGTCGGCAACGGCCTCGACAAGGACACCCGCATGGGCCCGCTGGCAAACCCGCGACGCGTCGACGCCATGGAAGGTCTGGTCTCCGACGCTGTGCAGCGCGGCGCCAAGGTGCAGGCCGGCGGCAAGCGCATCGGCAACGAAGGCTTCTTCTTCGAGCCGACTGTGATCACCGACGTGCCGCGCGATGCCCGCATCATGAACGAGGAGCCGTTCGGACCGCTTGCCCCGATCACATCGTTCCGCAGCTATGACGAGGTGGTGGCCGAGGCGAACCGCCTGCCGTACGGCCTTGCGGCCTATGCCTACACGACCTCGACCAAGACGATGCAGGCGATCGGCTCCGATATCGAGAGCGGCATGGTCTCGATCAACCACCATGGCCTCGCGCTGCCGGAAGTGCCGTTCGGCGGCATCAAGGATTCCGGCTACGGCTCCGAGGGCGGCCTCGAGGCGATCGAGGGTTACCTGAACACGAAGTTCGTGACCCAGGCGAGCGCGTAAGGAAGAGTCGCGTTGTCATTCCGGGGCGCGCGAAGCGCGAACCCGGAATCCATCGCGCCGCACGTAAAGAGGGAAAATGGATTCCGGGCTCGCGCCAAGTGGCGCGCCCCGGAATGACGGTGGATAGGACCTGCGTTGCCTGACGGGCGAGACATGGACAACAGCCGTCACCCGAGCAAGCGCGTGTCCCTTGCCGGGATGCATATCGACCGGAATTCGGCCGTGCCGCTGCATCTGCAGATCGCGGCGCACATCCGCGACGGCATTTTGCGCGGCGTCTTTCCGGCTGGAACGCAATTTCTGGGATCCCGGGAGATCGCGCGCGAATTGGGCTGCTCGCGCACGGTGGTGTTGACCGCCTGGGATCTGCTCTACGCCGAGGGCTATCTTGCATCGATGCCGCGCGGCAGTGTCATGGTGGCGTCAGTGGCGACCCCACATGCCGCGCCTTCGTCCGCGACGTCGCCTGCGGCCAAGCCCGCCCACATGTCGGAGCGCTGGCGCTCGCTGCTTGCCTTCGACTACGAGACCAACTGGCCGTCGGAATTCAGCCCGGGCGCGCCTGACATCTCGACCTTCCCATTCAAGGACTGGTCGCGCCTGTTGCGCCAGTCCTGGCAAAATCCAAGAGAGCAGGAGTGTCTCGATCTTCCCTCGGAGGGCCATCCGCGCTTGCGGAGCGAGATCGCGAACTTCCTCGGCTCGGTGCGCGGGCTCGTCTGCTCGCCGGAAGAGGTCGTCGTCACCTCAGGCACATCGGGCGCGCTTGATTTCTGCAGCCGGATGATCCTCGATCCCGGCGACGAGGTCTGGGTCGAGGAGCCCGGCTTCGTCGAGGCCCGGTGGGCGCTCACGGCCGCCGGCGCGAAGCTCGTTCCAATTCCGGTCGATGACAAGGGCCTCGTCGTCTCAGAAGGAATCCGGCGCGCACCGGGCGCGAAGCTGATCGTGGTCACGCCGTCGCATCAATATCCGCTCGGCGTCAGTATGGGGCTGGAGCGGCGGCTCGAACTGCTCGACTGGGCCAACAAGAACGACGTCTGGGTGATCGAGGACGATTACAATTCGGAGTTCAGGCACCAGGACAGCATGATCGCCTCGCTGCGCTCGCTCGATCGCGAGGGGCGGGTGATCTATTTCGGTACCTTCTCGAAGATCATGATGCCGAATTTGCGGCTCGGCTACATCGTCGCCAACAGGCATTTCATCGAGGGCTTTTCCAGGTGCCGCGCGCGCATCGATGTGCATACCTCCGGCATCGGACAGCTCGCTCTGGCCGAGTTCATGCGGGAAGGGCACCTGCTGCGGCATCTGCGCGGGATGCGGCGGATCTACGCCGCGCGCCGGAAGGCACTGATCGATGCGATCACAGCGCTGATGCCTGACGATCTCACCGTATCCTCCGCCGTCACCGGATTGCATCTGGTGGCGCTGTTCACTGACGCGATGCAGGCACGGAGGAGCGACCGAGAAGCGGCCGCGGTCCTGAAGCAGGCCGGCATCCACGTCCAGCCGCTCTCGCAAAACTTTCTGGAGCAGCCGACGCGGCAGGGCCTGGTGTTCGGCTACGGGCGGCTGCGGGTCGAGGATGCCGCGCCGCTGCTTGCGAGAATCGCGGCTTGCATCGGCAGCGGTCGCCGCGACGCACCATCCGACCCGGCAATATCCTCTCTTACTGTTCGTACAATAAAGAGAAGCTGAGCCGACCGTCGTGCATAGCTCGTAGGCATGCGGCTATCCCGCAACGCCGTTCAATCGCCTGGAAATTAGACAGACGTTTTTGAGTGCTCCGATTGCAGTGCAGCGGGCGTCACGATTTGCGCGGAGAAATCCGTGGTGCGCTGCACGTTTGTCGCGTGGAACGGTTCGCGTTCGTGTGCTCTCTGCGCGGGCATGGCTGCACCAAAACGTGCAGCCGGTGTTGCGCTGCATGATGTCGGTCCTGCGCTGGTCTAGTGGTTTGCGACAACTCTGGCCCTATCCCGAGCCCATCGCTCTGTCGCACGCTCGCAGGCGGTGGCATGACAGGGGATGATGATGAGCGCTCTCGGTTTGGCATTGGACGTTGCGATGGACGGCAAGCACCCGGCGTCCGGTTCGGACGTCATCCGTAACTGACCCCGCACATGAGTTCCTCCGAAAATCACTGGGAAGTCGGCACCGATATCGGCGGCACCTTCACCGACATCATCGCCATCAGGCGTGACTCCGCGGAGGCGCGGATCGCAAAGGTGCCGTCGCGCCCCGACGCGCCGGTTCAGGCGATGCTGGAGGCGATCGAGGCGGTGGGCCTGCGCAAGAGCGAGGTCAGGCGCTTCGTGCACGGCACCACGCGCGTGACTAACGCCATCGTCGAGAACCGGCTGCCGAAGGTGGCGCTGGTCGCGACCGAAGGGTTCGCCGATGTGCTGGAGATTGCGCGCTATCGCCGCCGCGATCTCTATCGTCTCGACATTCCGCCGAAATCACCGCCTTTGGTGCCGCCCGAACGATGCTTTGGGCTCGCCGAGCGCCTCGATCACGAGGGCCGGGTGCTGAAGGCGCTGGATGAGACCGAGATCGAGCGTCTGGTGGCCTGGCTGAAGCAGACCGGCGTGCAGAGCGTCGCGGTCGCACTGCTTCACGCCTACGCCAATCCCGTGCACGAAAAGATGCTGGGCGAGCGCCTCAAGGGCGTCGTCGCCCACGTCTCGCTGTCGCATGAGGTCAATCCCGAGGCGCGCGAATACGAACGGACGTCCGCGACCGTGTTCAACGCGGCCGCGATGCCGATCGCGGTGGAATATCTCAGCGAGCTGGAGCAGCGGCTGCCGATCGGCGCCGGCTTGCAGGTGTTTCATTCGGCCGGAGCCATGGTCCCGATCTCGGCCGTGAAGCGGCGGCCGCTGGTGATGGCGATGTCGGGGCCGGCCGCCGGTGTCTCCGCATCGGTCAGCATCGCGCGCCAGCTCGGCACATCGCGCATGCTCACCTTCGACATGGGCGGTACCACGACGGACGTCTGCCTGATCGTCGACGGTCAGGCCGAGATGACCGACGGCCGCATGCTCGGCGACAAGCCGCTGCGTCAGCCGATGCTTGCGGTCCATTCCATCGGGGCCGGCGGCGGATCGATCGTGCGAAACGGTCCCGGCGGCCTGACGGTCGGGCCGGAGAGCGCCGGCTCCGAGCCGGGGCCGGCCTGCTACGGCCGCGGCGGCACTGAGCCGACCATCACCGATGCCAATGCCGTGCTCGGCTATCTCAATCCCGAGACCAAGCTTGGCGACCGCATCGGCATCGACATCAAGGCCGCGGAACGCGTCATCGACCCGATCGCGCGCGCCCTGGGGCTGAGTCTGACCGAAACCGCGCTCGGCATCATCAAGGTCGCCAATGCGACGATGGCCCGTGCGCTTCGCCGCGTCACGGTCGAACGTGGTATCGACGGACGCGACTGCACGCTGCTCGCCTTCGGCGGTGGCGGTCCGATGCATGCCGCGGGCCTTGCCGATCTCTACGGGATTGCAGAGGTTGTCGTGCCGAGCGCTTCGAGCGCATTCTCGGCGCTGGGCTGTCTCACCGCCGATTTCAGCTTCCTCCAGCAGCAGACGCTACGCGCCGCCCTCGACGGTATCGATCTCGCCCGGGTGTCGGAGCGGATCGGGACGCTGATGGACGATGCGTCGGCGCCGCTGATCGCCAACGGCGTTGCGCAGGCGGAGATCCAGGTCGAGCTGGTGGCGCTGATGCGCTACGCGGCGCAGAACGATGCCATTCCGGTGCCGTTCACGTTGCCGCTCGACGTGACCAAGCTGAAGAAGGACTTTCTGGCGCGGCATCACGAACTGTTCGGCTATGCGACCAGCGAGCCCTGCGTCATCGAATCCGTGCGCATGCAGGCGCGGCGCCCGTCGACGACGGTGGTGAGCCGGCCGGCGACTGCGGTGAGGGCGGTGTCATCAGGCAAGCGAGCCTGCTCATTCGACGGCCTCCACGATATCCCGACCGCCATCATCGATCGCGCCAAATTGGCCGATGTCGTCAGCGGCCCCGCGATCATCGAAGACGCATGGTCAACGGTGGTGGTCCCGCCGGGCTGGCAAGCTAAACCCGATGTATCAGGCAATCTGTTCCTGACGCGGAGGGCGGCATGAAGCTCGATCCGTTCGTCGTCGAGGTTATCAGGCACGGGCTCTCGGCCGCGGCCGAGGAAATGAGCCTGGTGATGACGCGCTCGGCGCGCTCGCCGCTGCTGCGCGAGGCCGGCGATCTCTCATCAGCAATCACGGATGGCCGCGGCGGCCTGGTCGGGCAGGGCCGCGACATCCCGATCCATCTCGGCGCGATGGCTTACACGATCCCCGAACTCTTGAAGGTCGTTCCGGTCGAGAGCCTGAACGACGGCGACGTGCTGATCTACAATGTCGGCGCGCTCGGCGGCAATCACCTCAACGACGTCAAGGTCGTGCGTCCCGTCTTTGTCGACGGCGAGATCGTGGCGTTCGCGGTGAGCCTCGCGCATTGGCCCGACATCGGCGGCACCTGGCCCGGCAGCTATTTTGCCAAGGCGATCGACACTTTCCAGGAGGCGATGCGGATTCCGCCGGTGCTGATCGCCACGTCAGCTGGCGTCAATACGCCGATCGTGCAGCTGCTCAAGGCCAACGTCCGGGATCCCGAATCCTGTGAGGGCGACCTGCTCGCGCAGATCGCCGCGACCAAGGCCGGCGAGCGGCGCATCGTCGAACTCTGCCGCGAGCACGGCAAGGCGGTGTTCACGGCGACGCAATCGCGCCTGCACGATCTCTCCGAAATCGAGATGCGGGAGGCGCTCCGCGACCTGCCCGATGGCGTCTACGAGGGCGAAGATTATCTCGACGACGGCAGCGTCAACAATGCACCTGCGCGCATCCATGTGAAAATCACCATTCGCGGCGACGAGGCGACCTTCGACCTCTCCGGCAGTTGCGATCGCGTCTCCAATTTCTGCAACACGACGCCGTTCATGGCGCGCTCAGCTGTCGCCTATGCCGCACGCATCATGAGCGGCCGCGACATGCACCAGAATGCGGGCGCGCTCCGGCCTTTGACCATCATCACACGCCCGGGCTCGATCCTGGAGCCGGGCTGGATGGCGTCCGTTGCCGCCGGCAACCACGAGACGTCCATGCGCATCGTCGATGCGATTTTTCGCGCGATGCAGGACACTATTCCGGAGCGCTTGTCAGCCGGTGGCGCGACCACCGCGGGCGTCTTGTTCTTTGCCGAGCCGCGTCAGAACGGCTCGTGGAAGATGCTCTACGAGGTTCACGGCGGTGGTGAGGGCGCGCGGCATGATCGGGCCGGCATGTCGGCGACGCGCGTGCATCTCTCCAATACGTCGAACACGCCGGTCGAGGTGATCGAGGCGAGCTACGCGATCCGCCTGGAGCAGCAGGCCATTCGCCGGCAGTCCGGCGGCGCGGGCGCGCATCGCGGCGGTGACGGCTCGGTTCGCACCTATCGCATCCTCGCGCCTTCGATGCACCTGACCACCTGCATCGAGCGCATGGTGATCCCGCCATTCGGCATGCAGGGCGGCGAAGCCGGCAAGGCCTGCCGCATCTCGCTGATCAGGCAGGGCGCGAACGTCGCCATCGACGGCAAATCGAACCTGGTGTTGCAGCAAGACGATCTCGTCACGATCGAGATGTGCGGCGGCGGCGGCTATGGCGCCGCGGCCGCGGAGTGAGGGGATTGCGATGAGCAGATTGTTGCGAACCGGGCTGAACGCGGGCGACAGCGCGCCCATGGCCGTCGTCGGCGGCGAGGGCGTCTACTTTCACCTGTCCGATGGCCGCAAGCTGATTGACGGCAGCAACACCGGCGGCGGCCTCGGCCATCGTCACCCCGCGATGGTGGAGGCGATCCGCCGCGCGGCCGATACGCCCGTCGTGAACGAAGGCTGGACCTGGGTCGGCCGCGAACAGGCCGCCGACGACCTGATGATCACCGCATTCAAAGGCGAAGACGACTGGGTCGGCGCGGTGCGCTTCTGCATCAGCGGCAGTGAGGCCAACGACATGGCGCTGTCGCTCTGCCAGGCGCTGACGCAGCGGTCTGCGCTGGCGACGCGCGAGCGCGCCTATCACGGCATCACCGGCCTGTCGCGCAGCATGACGGTGCAGCCGCAATGGCACGGCGGCCTCGCGGTGCACGCGGGCGGCTCGAAGCTACCGGCGCCGATGGCACCGGTGCGGATTCTCCCGGCGCCGGATGGCGCGATCTATGGCGCGCCGGCCAACAACACGCCGCCCAGCGAATATCTGACGGATGCCACGCGGCTGCTGTCGGACACCGCGGCGACGATCATCGACTACACCCAGGGCGGCATCTACTACGACGGCGCCTATCAGGACGAGGTGGCGCGCCACGCCCGGCAAGCGGGATCGTACTGGATCGCGGATGAGGTCGTCACCGGCGCGGGCCGCGCAGGCCGCTGGTTCGCGTTCCAGGGCGCTGAAAGCCGCCCCGATATCGTGACGCTCGGAAAATCGCTCGGCGGCGGAGCGGCTGCGGTCGCGGCGGTCGTGGTGTCGAAAGACATCATCGAGCGGCTCAAGGGCACGAGCTGGCAGAATTACGGCACGCTGCGCGGCCATCCCATCAGCATGGCCGCCGTCAGCGCATACCTGAAGGTCGTCAGCGAAGAGAAAATCCTCGAGCGCGTGGCGAGCCTGGAAAAGTTGTTCACTCGCCGGCTGCTCGCGATCGCGCAAAAACATCCGAGTGTGCAGCGCGTGGCGGGGCAGGGGCTGCACTGGACGGTGGAGCTGCACGGTCCGGATTGGCGCTCCTGGCATGCCGACACCACGGAGGTCCCGATCGCCTCGCGCGTGGCGGAGCGCGCACTGGAGGCGGGCGCCGTGATTGGAACCAGCGGTGAGCAGACTTCGCTGTTCCTGGCGCCGCCGCTGGTGATCTCGGAGCAGGAAGCCGAGCGGCTGCTGGATGCGCTCGACCACGGCCTCGACATCGCAGACGAGGAGCACGGGTGAGCGCAGACCCCGCAGCGTCCTACCGCTCGCCGGCCTGGCCGGCGGACGAGCCCTGGCATCTCGCGATGCCGGAGGGGACGCTGTACGACGCGCTGGCACGCGCGGCGAAGGATCGGCCGTCGCACCCGGCGACGGTGTTTTATGGTGCGAGCCTGAGCTATGCCGAGCTACGCGCACGGGTCGATGCCTTGGCCGGCTTCCTGCAGAACGCTTGCGGCGTGAAGCGCGGCGATCGCGTCATGATCGCGCTGCAAAACTCGCCGCAATATGTCATCGCCTACTACGCGGTGATGCGGGCGGACGCCGTGATCGTGCCGGTCAATCCGATGAACAAGACGGCTGAGATCGCGTATCTTGCCGAAGACAGCGGCGCCAGGGTCGCGATCATTGGAAGCGAACTGAGCGAAATATTCGTGCCGCTGGTGGGCGAAGCCATCTCCCATACGATCGTCGCACAATATCGCGACGAAGTGCCGGCCGCCACGCCCTATACGCTGCCTTCATGCATCACCGAGGCGCCGTCGAAGATACCGCCGTCGCCAGGCTGGCATTCCTGGTCATCTGCGATCGCGCAAGGTTTGCAGCCAGGCGCAATGAGCGCGGGGCCGGACGATCTCATGATCCTGCCCTATACGTCGGGGACAACAGGCAAGCCCAAGGCCTGCATGCATACCCATCGCAGCGCGCTGTTCACCGCAGTCCTGCAGGCACGCTGGTATGGACTCGACGGCAGCGACGTGATGACCGGCTTCATGCCGCTGTTCCATGTCGCGGGCATGCAGGGCTCGATGAACGCCGCGGTGGTAACAGGCGCCACGCTGCTGTTGATGGCGCGCTGGGACAAGGATCTGCTGCCGGATCTGTTCGAGACCTACGGCGTCACGTTCTGGAACGCCGCGCCGACCATGATCGTCGACGTGCTCGCAAGCGTCCGGTTCCGCGATCGGTGCTTTGCGAAACTCAAGGTGCTGACCGGAGGTGGTGCGGCAATGCCGACCGCGGTAGCCGAACGGCTCAAAGGCCGCTTCGGCCTCGATTTCGTCGAGGGCTACGGCATGACCGAGACGATGTCGCCGACCCATCTCAATCCGATGGCGGCCCCGAAGCGGCAGTGTCTCGGCATTGCCGTGCAGGAGACCGATGCGAGGATCGTCGATCCCGAGACCTTGATCGAGCTCGACGACAATGTCGTCGGCGAGATCGTCGTGCACGGGCCGCAGGTGCTGCAAGGCTACTGGAACAGGCCGCAGGCCGACGCTGAGTCCTTCATCGAGCGCTCGGGAAAGCGGTTCCTGCGCACCGGCGATCTCGGCTATCGCGATGCCCAAGGCTATTTCTTCGCGGTGGATCGCCTCAAACGGATGATCAATGTCAGCGGCTTCAAGGTGTGGCCGGCCGAAGTGGAAGCCGCGATGTACCAGAACCGCGCCATCCGGGAATGCTGCATCGTCTCGACCCCCGACGACTACCGCGGTGAGACCGTCAAGGCGCTGGTGGTGCTCGATGAAGCCGCGCGCGCGACGATTTCGGCGGACGACATCGTCGGTTGGGCTCGCGGCGCGATGGCCAGCTACAAGGCGCCGCGCGCCGTCGTCTTCGTCGATGAGCTGCCGCGCACCGCCAGCAACAAGATCAACTGGCGGCTTTTGCAGGATGCCGAATGGGGGGCGGACGGCATGAAAGCTGCTTGGCTGGAAAAACGGCGCAGGACCGCGTTATGCTGCGCGCGCCGGCACGCCCCTCAAGCTGCGATCCCCAGCCTCACCAAGAAATCAGGAACTCGCTGATGCGTATCGTCACTGTTGCCGCCGCCCAGATGGGCCCGATCCAGAAGGCCGACAGCCGCGAGGCCGTGGTCAGGCGCATGATCGCGCTGATGGACGAGGCGAAAGCCAAAGGCGCCGACCTGATCGTCTACCCGGAACTGGCACTGACGACGTTCTTCCCGCGCTGGTATTCGGAGGACCGGGCGGAGGCCGACATCTGGTTCGAGCGCGAGATGCCGAACGCAGCGACCAAGCCGTTGTTCGAGCGTGCGGCGCAGCATCAGATGGCGATGAATTTCGGCTATGCCGAGCTGACGCCGGACGGCCACCATTTCAACACCGCGATCCTGACCGACAAGTCCGGCAAGATCGTCGGCAAATATCGCAAGGTCCATCTGCCAGGGCATGTGGACTACGACACCAAGCGGTCGCACCAGCATCTGGAGAAGCGTTATTTCGAGCCGGGCGATCTCGGCTTCAATGTCTGGCGCGAGCTGGGCGGCATCATCGGCATGGCCATCTGCAACGACCGGCGCTGGCCCGAGACCTATCGCGTCATGGGCTTGCAGGGCGTGGAGATGGTGCTGATCGGCTACAACACGCCGTCGGTGAATGCGGAGAAGAGCGAGGAGGGCGTCGAGAAGCGGCTGTTCCACAACCGTCTCTCGGTGCAGGCCGGCGCCTATCAGAACGCGACCTGGGTGGTCGCGGTGGCCAAGGCGGGTGTCGAGGACGGCCATCCGCTGTTCGGCGGCAGCCTGATCGTCGATCCCGATGGCGAGATCGTCGCCGAGGCCAAGACGGAGGGCGACGAAGTCCTGGTTCACGCCTGCGATCTCGACGCCACGACGTTCGGCAAGACCACGATCTTCAATTTTGCCCAGCATCGCCGCATCGAGCATTACGGCCTGATCACCAGCCAGACCGGCGCGGTGCCGCCGCCGGAGAAGTGACGCCGATGGCGGACAAGGGCACATCCGGCATTTCCTTGCGCGAGCTCGATCCGCGCGACCGCTACAAGCTGCTCTGCGGCGTGGTCGTGCCGCGGCCGATCGCGCTGGTGACGACGCTGGACGCGAACGGAGCGGTGAATGCCGCGCCCTTCAGCTTCTTCAATGTCTTCTCCGAAAGCCCTGCACTGATCGTGCTCGGGCTCCAGCACAAGCCGGATCACGGCCCGAAGGACACCACCCGCAACATCCATCGCGACGGCGAGTTCGTGGTTCACATGGTGGATGAGGCGCTGTCTGCCGCGATGAATGATTGCGCGGTCGATTTTCCCTCTGGTGACAGCGAGGTCGCGGCGACCGGGCTTGCGACGTTTCCCTCAGTTGACGTGAAGGTGCCGCGCCTTGCGGCTGCACCATTTGCTCTCGAATGCCGCCGTCACGTCGTACTGAATTTCTCGCCCGATCGCGAACTGCTGGTCGGCGAGGTGCTCCGGGTTCATGCCCGGGAGGGCCTCGTCGACGAGACCAACATGTATGTCGATCTCGACGCCTACCGGCCGATCGGGCGCATGTTCGGCAATCTCTACACGACGCAGCGGGATACGTTTGCGCTTGTGCGCGAGAGCCACGCGCAATGGCTCGCGCGGCAGGACGCCAACGAGCTGAAGGACGCCTAGTGAGCCGAGAACTGCACCGTACCCAGTGCCATGGTGACGGCCGCCTGTGTCGGGTCGATCACGGGAATTCCAAGCGCTTCTTCCAGCGGACGGCGATGGCGCGCCATGCCGGCGCAGCCCATCACGATGGCGTGGGCGCCGTCCTCGTCGCGCAGCACGCGGCCGACCTCGATCATCTTCGCCAGCGTGCCTTCGCCCGAGGCGGTTTCGGCGACGCTCATGTTGAGCGGCCGTTCGCCTGCAAGGCGCTCGGTCAGTCCCATCTGCCTGAGATAGCGCATGTGACGCGGGATCGAGCGCTGGGCAATCGCGATGACGCCGAAGGTTTCGGCACGCGCCAGCGCCGTCAGCACGCCACACTCGGCGATGCCGAACACGGGCCGGTCGGTGCCTTCGCGGCAGACCTGAAGCCCGGGATCGCTGTAGCAGGCGATGACGAACGCGGCCGAGCTGTTGTCGCCTTCGACCAGTTTTCGCAGCTGCATCGCGACGCCGTCGACGTCGGCCTGGCTTTCAATGCCGAACGGACCTTCGGCCAGCGACTGGCAGACCAGTTCCGGCCCGCCCTCGAAGCCGAGCGGCTTCAACGCATCCTCCAGCCCTTGCGTGACCGCAGGGTTGGAGTTCGGATTGATGACGAGAATGCGCGGCCGGGGCATGTTGGTCTTCCCTTGAAATGGCGATCACGTAGCTCAGGCATATCATGGAGTGCCTCATGACTGAACCCACCTACGACCTGATCATCCGCGGCGGCCGCGTTGCCACCACGACCGACGTGTTCGAGGCCGATGTCGCCATTTCCGGCGAGACGATCGTTGCCGTCGGCCGCGGGCTGCCTGCGGCGAAGCGCGAGATCGACGCGCGCGGCAAGCTGGTGCTGCCCGGCGGCGTCGACAGCCACGCCCATATCGAGCAGTTGTCCGCGGCCGGCATCATGAATGCCGACACCTTCGAGAGCGCGACCGTCTCTGCCGCTTTCGGCGGCACCACCACGGTGATCCCGTTCGCTGCCCAGCATGTCGGCATGAAGCTGCCGCAGGTGGTGGAGGATTATCACGCGCTGGCCAAGAAGGGCGCCGTGATCGACTACGCCTTCCACATGATTATTGCGGATGCGACCAAGGAGACGGTCGAGGAGCACATTCCGGCGCTGGTGAAGCAGGGCCATGGCTCGATCAAGATCTTCATGACCTATGACCGGCTCAAGGTCGACGATGAGCCGCTGCTCGACATTCTCTTGGCCGCACGCCAGTCCGGCGCGATGTTGTGCGCCCATGCCGAAAATCACGGCATCATCGCCTGGATGGTGAAGCGCCTGCTTGCGCGCGGCTACACCATGCCGAAATACCACGCCGTCAGCCATGCCCGCGTGTCGGAGGCGGAAGCCTTTACCCGGCTGATCGGCATGGCGGCGCTGATCGACCAGCCCATCATGATCTTCCATGTGTCCACGGCCGAAGGCGCCAAGGTCATCCGCGATTCGCGCGGGCAGGGGTTGAAGGTCTTCGCCGAGACCTGTCCGCAATATCTGTTCCTCACCGCAAACGATCTCGACAAGCCGGGTGCCGAGGGCGCCAAGTGGATGTGCAGCCCGCCGCCGCGCACGCATGCGGATCAGGAGGCGCTGTGGCAGGCGCTGTCGCTCGGCGATCTCCAGACCATCTCGTCGGACCATGCGCCGTATCGCTACGACGAGACCGGCAAGCTGCGCGCCGGTCCCAATCCGAACTTCAAGCAGGTGGCCAACGGCCTGCCGGGGCTGGAGCTGCGGCTGCCGCTGCTGTTCGACGCGATGGTGTCGAAGGGCCGGCTCGGGCTGGAAAAGTTCGTCGAATTGACTTCGACCGCGCCGGCAAAAATCTACAATCTGCATCCGCGCAAGGGCTCGATCGCGGTCGGCGCCGATGCCGATATCGCGATCTGGGATCCCAATCGCGAGACTGTGATCGCCGACGAGATGATGCACGACCTCGCCGGCTACACGCCGTTCGCGGGCCGCAAGCTGAAGGGCTGGCCGGTTAGCGTTCTCTCGCGCGGCCGGGTGATCATCGACGGCAACAAGTGCCTCGCGGAGGCCGGCAGCGGCAAATTCCTGGCGCGCGGCGGCGGCGAGGCGGCAAAGCCGACGGGGCGGCTCGTCGCCGACATGGATCCGGAGCGGAATTTTGGGGCAAAGCTGCTGTGACGGCAGATCGCGCGCGATGAAGATCGTCATCTTCGGCGGCACCGGCTTTGTCGGCCTCAATCTTGCCGAGGTACTGCTCGCGCGCGGGCATGACGTCACGCTGTATGACCGCGCGGAGTTGCCGCCATCCGCGCGGCGATCGCTTGCTGACTACGGTGCACGGCTCAAAGCCGTGCAGGGGGATATCACCGACGCAGACGCCATCGACGCCCTCATTGCCGCGGGCTGCGATGCGATCGCGCTGGGCGCGGCGGTGACGGCCGGCGATAAACTCGAGCGAGCGTCGACCTCGCGCGTTCTCGAAATTAACGTGATGGCGCAAATCCCCATCCTGCTCGCGGCGATCCGTCATGGCGTTCGCCGTGTCGTCAATCTGTCGTCGGCATCGGCCTATGGCGCATCCGGTGGGCGGGTGGACATTCTGGACGAGGAGACGCCCTGCGATCCCATCTCGTTCTATGCGATCAGCAAGTTCACCTCGGAGCGCTCTGTCGCTCGCCATGCCGAACTCTTTGGCGGCGATTTCCTGAGCGTGCGTCTGAGCGCCGTGTTCGGTCCATGGGAGCGGCCCGGCTCGGTACGCGACACGCCAAGTCTCCAGTACCAGATCCTGGCTGCGTTTGCGCGCGGCGAGCCGGCGGTCATGCCTGAAGCAGGCATGAGAGACTGGATCTACGCGCCGGATGCGGCCGAAGCCGTCGCACTGCTCATCGAAGCGGAGCGGCCGCGCCATCGGCTCTACAACATCTCCCGCGGTGGGCTATGGCCAGCGCTGCAATGGGGCGAGGCCTTTGCGGCGCTGCATCCCGGCCTGCAATGCCGGCTTGCGGCGCCCGGCGAGCAGACGGCCATCAAGCTGCATGGATCCTATCGCGCGCCGCTGTCGGTGACGCGGATGGCGGATGAGTTCGGCTGGCGCGCGCAGCTCGGCTGCGCTGAATCCGCCGCCGCGATGAGCGCCTGGTTGACCCAGCACAAGGAGTGGATCTGAGATGCGGCTGCAGGGGCGCACGGCCATCATCACAGGAGCAGCTTCGGGCATCGGTCGTGCAAGCGCGAAGCTGTTTGCGGAGGAGGGCGCGCATCTAGCTTTGGTCGATCGCGATGCCGCGGGCCTTCAGGAAACGCTGAGCCTTGTGGGCAACGCCACGACGCATGTCGGGGACGTCGGCGATGCCGGTTTCGCCGAAACAGTTGTAGGCGAGGTGATCGCGCGGCACGGCCGGCTCGATGTCCTCATGACTGCCGCCGGCTTTTCCTGTGGCGGCACGGTGCTGACGACGAGCCCGGAAGACTGGGACGCGGTGTTCCGCGCCAATGTCGGTGGCACTTGGCTGTGGGCGCGGGCTGCAGTGCCGCAGATGCAGCAGCAGAAGAGCGGCTCGATCATCACGCTGGCGTCGCAGCTTGCGATCGCCGGCGGCAAGGGCAACAGTGCCTATATCGCCGCCAAGGGCGCGATCGTCAGCCTGACGCGCACCATGGCGGTCGATTTCGCGACCGACGGCATTCGTGTCAACGCGATTGCGCCCGGCGCAATCGACACGCCGATGCTTCGCCGCAGCTTTGCCCGCCACGCCAATTCGGACGAGGTGCGCGAAGCCTCCCGCAACCGCCACGCCATGAAGCGCTTCGGTCAGGCGGAAGAAATCGCGCAGACCGCGCTGCATCTCGCCAGTGATGCGTCTTCGTTCACGACCGGCACCGTGATGGTGGTCGACGGAGGCTGGCTCGCGGCATGAGCGACGCGCTGGCAAAGCTTAAAGCGACCGTGCGCGCCGATCTCGCGATGATCGCGCATCCCGGCGCCGCCTGGCTCGAGCCGAAGACGGGACCGGACGGCAAGCCCGCGCTCGACGTGCTGATCGTCGGTGCCGGCCAGTCCGGCATCGCCATCGGCTTCGGCCTGATGCGCTCGCGCGTCAGCAGCATCCTGCTGCTGGACAAGGCCGAGGAGGGGAAGGAGGGCCCGTGGCTCACTTACGCCCGCATGCCAACGCTGCGCAGCCCGAAGGACTATACGGGACCTGACCTCGATATCCCCAGCCTGACCTATCAGTCCTGGCACGAAGCCCGCCTCGGCAAGGAGAGCTGGCAGGAGCTGAACCTGATCCTGAGAGAGCATTGGGCCGAATATCTGCTCTGGCTGCGACGCACGATCGGTCTGCCCGTGCGCAACGGCTGCGAGCTTCTGGAGATCGCGCCTGCGTCAGACGGTCTGCTCGCCGCACGCGTGAAACGGGCCGATGCCATCGAGACGCTCTACGCACGCAAGATCGTGCTGGCGACGGGGCAGGAGGGCATGGGCGACTGGATGATTCCCGAGCCCCTGCGCGATCTGCTGGCAGGTTCGGTCGCAACTGTTGCCGACGACATCGACTTCGAAAGCCTGCGCGGCAAGCGCGTCGCGGTGATCGGCGCCGGCGCGTCCGCCTTCGACAATGCGGCGACCGCGCTGGAGGCAGGCGCGGCGGAGGTGCATCTGCTCTGCCGCCGCGCTCAGATCCAGGTGATCCAGCCCTATCGCTGGCTGACCTTTCGCGGCTTCCTGCGCCACCTCAGCGATCTCGACGATGCCTGGCGCTGGCGCTTCATGCGCAAGATCCTCGAGATGCGCGAAGGCTTTCCGCAGCCGACTTATGATCGCTGCGCGCGTCACGCCAATTTCACGCTGCACGAGGGTGCGCCGGTCGAGGGCACCAGGCAGACCGATGGCGGTGTCGAATTGCACACGCCACGCGGCACGATCACGGCGGATTTCGTCATTTGCGGCACCGGCATCGACATGAACTTTGCTGGCCGCGGCGAGCTGCGCCGCTTTGCCGGCAATATCGCGACCTGGGCCGATCGCTATCAGCCGCCTTCGAGCGAGCACAACGCGCGGCTCGGCCGCTTTCCCTATCTCGCCGACGATTACGCCTTCACCGAACGTGTGCCGGGCGAGACGTCGTGGATCTCAGACATCCATCTGTTCGCCATTGCCTCCACCATGAGTTTTGGTCCGTCGGGATCGTCGATCAATGCAATGACGACGGCCATTCCCAAGCTGGTCAATGGCCTGACGCGCGGCTTGTTTCGCGCCGATGTTGAACGCCACTGGGCTTCGCTCAGCGCCTACGACGTGCCGCAGGCCGTGGTTGCGCGGCCCGCGCGAAACATAGGAGAATCGCGATGATCATCCATGCACCGCCGCGACGAAGCGCCTCTGCGGGATTGGCGCGCAACTTGCTTCTTTCTTGACCTGCCTTGCTGGCGTTCTTGCCGAAATTTTGGGGAAAACGAATGCGTTTTGTGTCTTTCAGGCCCGCGGCCTCAGTCCTCGCCACCACTGCGCTGTTGCTCATTGCCACCGCGCCGTCGCAGGCACAGACCAGGGCGGAGACGTTGCGCTACGTCACGGGATCAGCGGTCAACACGCTCGATCCCAACATCCCCGGATCGACGCGCGAATCCTTCGCGCTGAGCATGAGCACCTACGATCGGCTGGTGGCGTTCGGCCGCAAGCAGCTCAACGGCAAATGGGTGTTCGACCTCGACACGATCACCGGCGAGCTCGCTGAATCCTACGACGTCAGCCCCGATGGCCTGAAGCTGACCTTCCGTCTGCGCAAGGACGCCAAGTTCCAGGATGGTTCGCCTGTCACGGCGGAGGACGTGAAATGGTCGCTCGATCGCTGCGTCACCGCGCCGATCCTCGGCAAGGCCCAGCTCCTGACGGGATCATTGACGTCGGCCGACCAGTTCAAGGTGATCGATCCCCTCACCATCGAGGTGACGCTGCCGAAACCCGACAAGCTCGCGCTGCCCAATCTCGCCACCGTCTATCCCCTGGTCATCAACTCGAAGGTGGCAAAAGAGCACGCGACGCCGGATGATCCCTGGGCCACCGCATGGCTGAAGGAGCATACCGCCGGCAGTGGTGCTTATGTGGTCGAGACCTTCAAGCCGGGCGAGCAGGTCATCCTCAAGCGCGACGAGACCTGGAACCGCGGTTCGGCCAACAAGCCCGCATTCTTCAAGCGCGTGATTATTCAGTCCGTGCCGGAGCCGGCGACCCGCGCCAATCTCGTCGAGCGCGGCGATGCCGACCTCGTCGTCGATCTCCAGGCCAGCGACGTGCAGTCGCTCGAAGCCAAGGGCAAGCTCAAGGTGGTCTCGACCCCGCAGTACAATGCGATCACCTATGTCTCGATGAACAACCAGATGCCGCCATTCGACAACGTCAATGTCCGCCGCGCCATCGCTTACGCGCTGCCCTATGACGACATGTTCAAGGCCGCGCTGTTCGGCCGCGGCGCGCCGCTGTTCGGCGCGACCTGGCCGGACGGCAAGCCGCTGAATGGCATCTATCCGTTCCAGCAGCCGGTGAAGCTCGACCTCGACAAGGCAAGGGAATATCTCAAGGCGGCCGGGCTCCCCGAGGGTTTCTCGACCACCTTCAGCTTCAACGTCGGCCAGTCCTCGACCGCGGAGCCGATGGCCGCGCTGGTGAAGGAATCGCTCGGCAAGATCGGGATCAAGGTCGACATCCAGAAGCTGCCGGATGCACAGATGTCGACGCAGATCAACGAGAAGAAGCTTCCCTTCTACACCGAGGGCATCGTAGCCTGGCTGCCGTCGACCGATTACTTCTACCGCAACTTCTACACCGGTAATCAGCGCTGGAATTACAGCTCGATCAACAACCCGGATCTTGCCGCGATCGCGCAGGAGGCGCGTTTCGAGCCGGACAAGGCGAAGTATGAGGAAGCGGGCCGCAAGCTCAACGCGATGCATGTCGATCTGATGCCGCAGATCATGCTGTGGCAGCCGAACCAGGATGCGGTGATGGCGTCGTCGGTCGAAGGCTACACCTACGAGTTCCACCGCCAGGTCGACTATCGCGACGTCAGCCGCAAGTGATGGCGGCAAACAAGAGAGGCTCCGAAAGGTGACGACCGGTCTTGGTGCAACCATGGTGCGGGCGGGCAGGCGGCTTCTGTCGTCGCTGCCGGCGCTGTTCGGTGTGCTGGTGTTCACCTTTCTTCTGATGCGCGTGCTGCCCGGCGACCCCGCGGTGTTCTTCGCCTCGGGGCCTAATGCCGGCAAGGAGGAGATCGAGCAGATCCGCAAGCAGATGGGGCTCGACAGGTCGGTGCCGGAGCAGCTCGTGTTCTATCTCTCTGACATCGGCCACGGCAATCTCGGCCGCTCCATGATGACGGGACAGCCGGTGCTGAAGGACCTGCGCGAACGGCTGCCGGCTTCGCTGGAGCTCACCTTCACGGCGCTCCTGATCGCGCTGATCGCGGCGGTACCGCTCGGCGTGGTCGCAGCCTTGAAGCCCGGCTCGGTGGTCGATCACGGCGTGCGGCTGTTCTGCGCGCTCGGCGTCTGCGTGCCGACTTTCGTCTCGGGCCTGCTGCTGATCTATGTGTTCTACTATCTCCTCGGGCTGGCGCCTGATCCGACCGGGCGGATCGACGTGTTCACTTCGCTGCCGCCGCAACGGACCGGGTTCCTGTCGATCGATTTCCTGCTCGCCGGAGATGTCGAGGGCTGGTGGGCGGCCTGCAAGCAGTTGATTCTGCCGGCGGTGAGCATGGCCCTGTTCGTGATCGCGCCGCTGGCGCGGATCACGCGGGCCTCGATGCTGGTTTCGCTCGGCAGCGATTTCGTGCGCACTGCGCGCTCAGTCGGATTGTCCTGGCACAAGGTGGTCGTCACTTATGCGCTGCGGAACGCGATCCTGCCCGTCATCACCATCGCCGGCATCGTGTTCTCGACCATGCTGGGCGCCAATGTCCTGGTGGAGAAAGTGTTCTCCTGGCCGGGCGTCGCGTCCTATGCGCTCGATGCGCTCTTATCCTCCGACTATGCGCCGGTGCAGGGTTTCGTGCTGCTGATGGCCAGCTTGTTCGTGCTGGTCAATCTCGTGGTCGACATCTGCTACGGCATCGCCGATCCCAGGGTGTCGATCGAATGACCAGCGCAACGCTCCGCCATTCGGTCTGGATCCTGCGCGGCAACCCGCTCACCGCCGTTGCCGCGGCCGGCGTTGCGCTGTTCGTCCTGATTGCGATCTTCGGGCCGTGGATCGTGCCCTATGATCCCGTGGTCTCCAATGTCTCGGAGGCTCTTTTGCCGCCGAGCGCGGCGCATCTCGCCGGCACCGATCAGCTCGGGCGCGACGTCTTCAGCCGCCTCATCATCGCCGCGCGCCTCGATCTTGCCATTGCGGTTTCCGCGGTCGGCATCTCCTTCGTGATCGGCGCCGTCGTCGGCGCGTTCTGCGGCTATGCCGGCGGCAAGCTCGATCGCGGTGTCGGCCGTTTCGTCGATGTGATGATGGCCTTTCCGCTGTTCGTGCTGGCGATGGCGATGGTTGCCGCCCTGGGCAACCGGATCGAGAACATCGTGATCGCGACCGCGATCATCAATCTTCCGTTCTACATCCGCTTCGCGCGCGCCGAGGTCAACGTCCGCCGCAATGTCGGCTGGGTTGAAGCCGCGCGCGCCTGCGGCGAGAGCCATTTCTCGGTGGTGCTGCGCTTCCTGCTGCCGAATATCCTGCCGGCGATGGCGGTGCAGATCTCGCTCAATCTCGGCTGGGCCATTCTCAACGCGGCCGGCCTGTCCTTCATCGGTCTCGGCGTCAAGCCGCCGACGCCGGAATGGGGCATCATGGTCGCGGAAGGGGCGCGCTTCATCTCGACCGGGCGGTGGTGGCTGGTGGCCTTTCCGGGTCTTGCGCTGATGATGGCGGTGCTGTGCTTCAATCTCCTCGGTGACGGGATGCGGGACATTCTCGACCCGCGGATGCGCACATGAGCGAGGAGCTGCTAGGGATCAACGACCTCCACGTCTCGTTCTCGACGCGGCGTGGCATGGTCGAGGCCGTGCGCGGCGTGACGCTCTCGGTCGAGAAGGGCGAGATGCTCGGCCTCGTCGGCGAGAGCGGCTCGGGCAAGTCGGTCACCGGCTTTGCAACGACGCGGCTGCTCGATGCGGCCGGGCGCGTCACCGGCGGCAAGATCCTGTTTCGCGGGCAGGACGTCACAAAACTCAGGGGCGATGACCTCCGTCAGCTCCAGGGCGCCGCGATGTCGATGATCTTCCAGAATCCGCGGGCGGCGCTCAACCCGATCCGCGCGATCGGCCTGCAGATCGCGGATGCGATCCTCACGCATAAGAAGATATCGAAGGACGCCGCGCGCGCCGAGGCGCTCGAGCTGCTGCGCGCGGTTCAGATCCGCGACCCCGAGACACGGATGAACGCCTATCCGCACGAGCTGTCCGGCGGCATGTGCCAGCGTGTCATGATCGCGATCGCGATTTCCTGCAATCCTGCGCTGCTGATCGCCGACGAGCCGACCACCGGGCTCGACGTCACCACCCAGAAGGTGGTGATGGATCTGCTCGCAGACATTGCCGCCGCGCGTGGCATGGCGACGATCCTGATCACGCACGACCTCGGTCTCGCGGCGCGCTATTGCCGCCGCATCGCCGTGATGGAGCGCGGCCGCATCGTCGAGGAAGCGAGCCCTAAGAAGCTCTTCAGCGCACCGCAGCACGCCTATACCCGCCGCCTGGTGGCGGCATCGCCGACCGCGACGTCGCGGATCGAGGACCTCGTGACGGAGGAGGAGCGGGAGCGGCACGCGACGATCGTCAGCAGGCCGAGGCAACAGCTCCCGCACGGGACGCCGCCGCTCCTCGAGGTGCGCAAGCTCGCCAAGCGTTTTGACCAGGGCTCCGCTGCGGTCGCGGATTTCTCGATGACGATGGCCGGCGGCGAGAGCGTCGGGCTCGTTGGCGAGTCCGGCTCCGGCAAGAGCACGACGTCGCGGATGATCTGCCGTCTTATCGATCCGAGCGAAGGCGATATCGTGTTCGACGGGCAGTCGATCGGCCACGTCGCCTCGCGCGACTTTCACCGTTCGCCCTTGCGCAAAGACATCCAGATGGTCTTCCAGGACCCGAACGAGAGCCTCAACCCGCGCTTCACGGCCTTTGACTGCATCGCCCATCCCCTGATGCGGCTCGATGGCATGCGGGCGGGCGATGCGCTGCGCAAGCGGGTGGAAGAGTGTGCGGAGCGGGTGGGCTTGCCGCTCGATCTGCTGCCGCATTTTCCGCACCAGCTCTCCGGCGGCCAGAAGGCGCGCGTCGGCATTGCCCGCGCCATCGCCTGCCGGCCGCGGCTGCTGGTGCTGGACGAGCCGACCGCTGCGCTCGACGTCTCGGTGCAGGCGGTGGTGCTGCAATTGCTCGACCGCTTGCGCCGCGAGAACGACATCGCGCTGCTGTTCGTCAGCCACGATCTCAATGTCGTGCGCATGCTCTGCGACCGCACCATCGTGCTGCGCAACGGCGGCATCGTGGAGCAGGGGGAGAGCCGGGCGCTGTTCGATAATCCCAAGACCGACTACACGCGCAAGCTGGTCGAGGCGATTCCGCATATCGAGACCGGACCGGTGCTGGCGGCCGCGCTTTGACACCTGAACCGGTCGAAATCCCGATGAGATCCCGCTGGCGAAGGCCCGGTTAGTGGCATACCATTTGCACGCCAATGGGTTCTGGTTTCACCTGCCTTTGGCCAACGATGGCCGGCATCACGGCACTACTGGGAGGATTTCATGGATCGCAGGACCGTTTTGAAGGGACTGGCCGGCGCGGGCGGTCTGGCATTGACCGGCCTCTCGGCCCCGGCGATCGCACAAGGCGCCTCTGCGCGCACCCTGCGCTTCGTGCCGCAAGCCAACCTCGCCAATTTCGATCCCATCTGGGGCACGCAATATGTCGTGCGCAACGCGGCGGCGCTGGTCTGGGACACGCTCTACGGCGTCGATGCCAAGCTCCAGCCGCAGCGTCAGATGGTCGAGTCCGAGGAGACCACCGACGACGGCAAGACCTGGACCTTCAAGCTGCGCCCGGGTCTCAAGTTCCATGACGGCGAGCCGGTGCTGAGCAAGGATGTCGTCGCGAGCCTGTCGCGCTGGGCCGCGCGCGATCCAATGGGTCTGATGATCCTCGCTATCCAGCAGGAATTGACTGCGGTCGACGACCGCACCTTCAAATGGGTCCTGAAGCAGCCTTTCCCGAAAATGCTGTACGCGTTGGCCAAGAACAACGCGCCGTGCTCCTTCATCATGCCCGAGCGCATCTCGAAGACCGATCCGTTCAAGCAGATCACCGAATATGTCGGCTCGGGTCCGATGAAGTTCGCCAAGAGCGAATGGGTGCCCGGCGCCAAGTCGGTGTTCGAGAAGTTCACCGATTACGTGCCGCGACAGGAGAAGGCGTCGTGGCTTGCCGGCGGCAAGAACATCTTGGTCGATCGCGTCGAGTGGCTGGTGATGCCGGATCCGGCCACGGCTGCCGCCGCCTTGCAGAACGGTGAGGTCGACTGGTGGGAGAACCCGATCTCCGATCTCGTGCCCGTGCTGAGGAAGAACAAGAACATCAGCGTCGATATCGGCGATCCCCTCGGCAATATCGGCTCCTTCCGCATGAACCATCTGCACCCACCCTTCAACAATGTGAAGGCGAGGCGCGCGGTACTGATGGCGTTGAGCCAGGAAGACTATATGCGTGCGCTGGTCGGCGACGACGATACGCTGTGGAAGCCGCTGCCCGGCTTTTTCACGCCGGACACGCCGCTCTACACCGAGTTGGGCGGAGAGATTCTCAAGGGCAAGCGCGATCTCGATGCGGCCAAGAAGCTGCTCGCCGAGAGCGGCTATTCCGGCCAGCCGGTCACATGCGTGGTCGCGCAGGACCAGCCGATCACGAAGGCGCAGGGCGACGTCACCGCGGATCTGCTCAAGAAGCTCGGCATGAATGTCGATTTCGTCGCGACCGATTGGGGCACGGTGGGCGCGCGCCGCGCGATGAAGACACCGCCGGGGCAGGGCGGCTGGAATATGTTCCACAGCTGGCACGCCGGCGCCGATTGCATCAATCCGGCCGCCTACACCGCCATCCGCGCCAATGGCGACAAGGCCTGGTTCGGCTGGCCCAACAGCCCGAACACCGAGAAGGAGATCACGGCCTGGTTCGACGCCAAGAATCTCGAGGAGGAGAAGGCCGCGATCGGGCAGGTCAACAAGGCGGCGCTCGAGGATGTCGTCTACGCGCCGACCGGCTTCTTCCTGACCTACACGGCATGGCGCAAGAACGTCTCCGGCATCACCAAGGGGCCGCTACCGTTCTTCTGGGGCGTGTCGAAATCCGCATGATCGTACGCTGAAGCCAGATGCTCTCTTACATCCTCCGTCGCATCGTCTCGACCTTGCCGGTGATGGCGATCGTCGCGCTGTTCGTGTTCAGCCTGCTCTACATCGCGCCGGGTGATCCCGCCGTGGTGATCGCGGGCGATCAGGCGAGCCCGGAGGATGTGGAGCGCATTCGCCAGAGTCTGGGTCTCGACCGTCCTTTCCTGATCCAGTTCGGAAGCTGGGTCTGGCGCATTCTGCACGGCGATCTCGGCACCTCGATCTTCACCAACCTTCCGGTCTCGACGATGATCGGACAGCGTCTCGGGCCGACACTGTCGCTGATGATGGTCACGCTGCTACTCACCATCGTGGTCGCGGTGCCGCTTGGCGTCGTGGCGGCATGGAAGGCGGGGAGCCTGATCGACCGCGTCATCATGGCATTCGCCGTGTTCGGCTTCTCGCTGCCCGTCTTCGTCGTCGGCTATATCCTCGCCTATGTCTTCGCACTCGAGCTCGAATGGCTTCCGGTGCAGGGCTACACGCCGCTCACGGAGGGCTTCTGGCCGTGGCTGCAAAACCTGATCCTGCCGTCGATCGCGCTCGGCTGCGTCTACATCGCGCTGATCGCGCGCATCACGCGTGCCACCATGCTCGAAGTCTTGCAGCAGGACTATATCCGCACCGCGCGAGCCAAGGGCCTCGGGCAGGGCGGCATCCTCTTCGTTCATGCGCTGAAGAATGCCGCGGTCCCGATCGTGACCGTGATCGGGATCGGCATCGCGCTCCTGATCGGCGGGGCGGTCGTCACGGAAAGCGTGTTCGCGATTCCCGGCCTCGGCCGACTCACGATCGACGCGATCCTGCGCCGCGACTATCCCGTCATCCAGGGCATCGTGCTTCTCTTCAGCTTCGTCTACGTCCTCGTCAATCTGATGATCGACGTCATCTATACGCTCGTTGACCCGAGGATCCGCTATTGACCGATACGACCGTCAATCCGCAAGCGCTGCCGGCCGGCTTCGTTCTCGCGCCGCAACTGCCTGAAATCCTTCGGCCGGTCACGATCAGGCACGGTTTCCTGGGATTCTTGCGCGGCCATCCCACCGTCGCGATCGGCGGCGCACTGCTGCTGGCACTCGTCTTCATCGCGATCTTCGCGCCGTACCTCTGGACAGTTGACCCGACTGCGCTCGCGCCCGCCAAGCGCACGCGGGCTCCGTCGGCACTCTACTGGTTCGGCACCGACGTGCTTGGCCGCGACATCTATTCGCGCGTGCTGTTCGGTGCGCGGGTCTCGCTCACGGTCGGCCTGTCAGTCGCGATCTTCGCCTCCGTGGCGGGGCTCGCCATCGGCATGGTCTCCGGTTTCGTCCGCTGGGCCGACGGCATTTTGATGCGCTTCATGGACGGTTTGATGTCGATCCCGCCAATTCTGCTCGCGATCGCGCTGATGGCGCTGACGCGCGGCAGCGTCGGCAACGTCATCCTGGCCATCACCATCGCCGAGATCCCGCGGGTTTCCCGTCTTGTCCGGAGTGTAGTGCTGTCGCTGCGCGAGCAGCCCTATGTGGACGCTGCGGTCGCCTGCGGCACGCGCACGCCGATGATCATCCTGCGCCACATCCTGCCCAACACGCTGGCGCCGATGCTGGTGCAGGCGACCTACATCTGCGCCAGCGCCATGATCACGGAGGCGATCCTGTCCTTTATCGGTGCGGGCACGCCGCCCACCATTCCGTCCTGGGGCAACATCATGGCCGAGGGCCGCGCGCTGTGGCAGGTCAAGCCCTACATCGTGTTCTTCCCGGCGGCGTTCCTCTCCGTCACCGTTCTCGCCGTGAACCTGCTCGGCGACGGCCTTCGCGATGCGCTCGATCCGCGCATGGCCAAGAGCCTCTGATGTCGAGGGGGTGATCGCTATGCCGCTGCTCGAGGTCGAGAACCTTCAGACCCATTTCCGGACGCCCAGCGGCATCAACCGCGCGGTCGATGGCGTGTCCTTCCATGTCAACGAAGGCGAGACGCTCGCCATCGTCGGCGAGTCCGGCTGCGGCAAGTCGGTGACCTCGATGTCGCTGATGCGGCTGATCCCCGAGCCGCCAGGCAGGATCGCCGGCTCGATCCGCTTCGCGGGAAGGGACCTGCTGCAACTGTCCGACCGCGAGATGCGCGCCATCCGCGGCAACGACATCTCGATGATCTTTCAGGAGCCGATGACGAGCCTCAACCCGGTTCTGACGGTCGGCCGCCAGATCCGCGAAACGCTGATGATCCATCAGGGCCTGGACAAGCAGGCGGCCGAGGCGCATGCGATCGAGATGCTGACGCTGGTCGGCATTCCCGAGCCGAAGCGGCGGGTGCGCGAATATCCGCATCAGCTTTCCGGCGGCATGCGCCAGCGCGTGATGATCGCGATCGCGCTGGCCTGCAATCCAAAACTCCTGATCGCGGACGAGCCGACCACGGCGCTCGACGTGACCATCCAGGCGCAGATCCTGAAGCTGATGCTTGATCTCAAGCGCCGGGTCGGTGCGGCGATCATCCTGATCACCCACGATCTCGGCGTCGTCGCCGAGATCGCCGAGCGCGTCATGGTGATGTATGCCGGCCGCAAGGTCGAGGAGGCGCCCGTGGCCGAGCTGTTCCGCTCGCCGCGCCATCCCTACACGCAGGGCCTGCTCGGCGCCGTGCCGCGGCTCGGCTCCTCGCTAACAGGCACCGCGCGGCGTCTGGCCGAAATCCCGGGGCAGGTGCCTGATCTGCGCAAGCCCATCATTGGCTGCGTCTTCGCCGGCCGCTGCGCGCTCGCGACCGATCTCTGCCGCCAATATGCGCCTGGACTTGAAGAGAAGGCGCCTCGCCACGTCGCCGCCTGCCACTATTCCGCCAAGGGGGCCATCGCGGCATGAGTCCTCCGCTGCTCCAGGTCAACGACCTCAAGAAGCATTTTCCGGTCAAAAAGGGCCTGTTCGGCCGCAAGTCCGAATATGTCTATGCCGTCGACGGTGTGTCCTTCGAGATCGCGAAGGGCGAAACGCTGTCGCTGGTCGGCGAGTCCGGTTGCGGCAAGTCGACGGTCGGCCGCGCCATCCTGCGGCTGTTCGACATCACCGCGGGTCAGGTGATCCTCGACGGCCAGCGCATCGACGACGCACATCCGAGCACGATGCGCCAGATGCGCCGCCGCGTGCAGGTGGTGTTCCAGGATCCGTTCTCGAGCCTCAATCCGCGCATGCGGGTGCGCGACATCCTGGCCGAGCCGATCCGCAATTTTGGCCTCGCCAAATCCGCCGCCGATCTCGAAACCCGTGTGACGGCGCTGATGGACACCGTGCGGCTGCCGCGCGAGGCGCTCAACCGCAGGCCGCACGAATTCTCCGGCGGCCAGCGTCAGCGCATCGGTATCGCGCGGGCGCTCGCAGCCGAGCCCGAGCTGATCGTCTGCGACGAGGCGGTCTCGGCGCTCGACGTCTCGGTCAAGGCGCAGATCGTCAATCTCTTGCAGGATCTTCAGCGCGAGTTCGGCCTGGCGCTGCTGTTCATCAGCCATGACCTCGCAATCGTCGAGCACATGACCCATCGTGTCGCGGTGATGTATCTCGGCAAGATCGTCGAGGTGGCGCCGCGCCGCGAGATCTTTGCCGCGCCAAGGCATCCCTATACCAAGGCGCTGCTCTCCGCGGTCCCGCTGCCCGAGCCCGGCGCCCAGCGCAATCCCATCATCCTCAAGGGGGACGTGCCGAGCCCGATCAACCCGCCGAGCGGGTGCCGCTTCCACACCCGTTGCCCATACGTCTTCGATCGCTGCCGCACGGAGGAGCCGACGCTGCGTTCGACCGGACCCGAGCAATGGGTGGCCTGTCACCTCGAAGAGGCGCCGTAGGCCCTTCAGCCCTGGCGGCGCAGGAAGCCTGTGATCGTGACTTTCTCCCAGATGCCGGCTGCGGCGAAGGGATCGGCGCGGTTGAAGGCTTCGACCTCGGCGCGGCCGGGCGCTTCGATTAGGAACAGGCTGCCGATCATGGTCGCGCCGTCGTCGGAGACCAGCGGCCCAGACATCACGATCTTGACGCCGAAGCGCGATGTGTCGCTCAGAAAGGCCTTGTGGGCGTCGTAATTGGCGAGCCGGGTCGGCAGCGCGCCGGCGCGGTCGAGGGCGTGAATGGCGAACAGCATGATGTCTCCGTTGACGTGTCGGTTTTCTTGTGACGATTCTTGGGACGGCCGCGAAGGCGGCCGTCCGTGCTTGTGATGAGCGGTTGGGCTATTTGGCGCCGAGCTTGCCGGCGTCCTCGAAGGTCGGGCAGGTCCGTTGCTCCAGCGGTACGTCGAACGGCTGGTAATTGTCCTTGGTGATGACGGTCGGCTTCAGCACGATCTCGGAAATGACAGGCTGGTTGCGCAAGCTGCGGATCGCCATCATGGTGCCGAGACACCCTTGCGCAAATCCGTTGTAGTCGCCGCTGGCGAGCAGCTTGCCGGACTTGATCGCGTCGATCGCCTCCTTGGTGCCGTTGATGCCGATCACCTGGGCCTTGCGGTTCGCGCCGTCGAGCGCCTCGATCGCGCCGACCGCCATGGCGTCGTTGGCCGCCAGCACGCCGTCGATCTGCGGGTTCGACTGCATCAGGTTCTCCATGACCTGGAGCGCCTGCAGCCGCTGGTAGTTGCCGGGCTGCGAGGCCAGCAGCTTGGCGCCCGAATTCTCCTTCAGCGCGTCGTTGAAGCCGCGGACGCGATCGACATTGGTCAGCGAGCCCTTGACGCCCTCGATGATGACGATGTTGCCCTTGCCGCCCAGCGTCTTGAGCAGGAAGCGCGCGGTTTCGAGTCCGAGGCTGTAATCGTCGGCGCCGACGAAGGAGAGGAACTTGCCGCCGGCGGAGCGGTCGGTGATGTTGACGACGGGGATTTTCGCCTCGTTGATCTTCTCGACGCCCGGCACCATCGCCTTGTAGTCGACCGGCGTGAACACGATCGCGCTCGGCTTCTTCACCACGACGTCCTCGATCTGGCTGAGCTGCTCGGGGATCGAGTCCGGCTTGGTCGGGATGTACTGCAGCGTCTTCGCGTTCAGCGCTTTCGCCATGTTGTCGGCACCGACCCGCACCGTCTGAAAGAACGGATTGGTCTGGTTCTTGGTGAACACGGCGATGGTCTCGCCGTCGGCGCGCGCCTGTGTCGTGAACGCGGCCGCCATCAGCAGCGGCAGCGCCAAATAACCCATTTTCTGTTTCATGTAGCCTCCATCCCTCATTTTGCTTGTTGGATTTCTAAGAGCTCATTGCGCGCGGCGGCGGGCCTTCATGTCGAGCCAGACCGCGAGAATGACGATGATGCCGGTGACGAGCGGCTGCCAGTTGGCGCTGACCGACAACAGGTTCATGCCGTTCAGCACCAGCGTCAGGATCAGCGCGCCGATGAAGGTTCCGAACACGGTGCCGACACCGCCGAACAGCGAGGTGCCGCCGATCAGCACGGCTGCGATCGCGGGCAGCGTCAGGCTTTCGCCGATGTCGGCTTCGGCGGAATTGAGCCGCGACAGGAAGATGATCGAGGCCAGTCCTGCCATGGTGCCGGATACCGCATAGACCAGCAGCAGGCGGCGCGCGACCGGGATGCCGGAGAGGCGGGCGGCGACCGGATTGGCGCCGATCGCATAGATCTCCTGGCCCCAGATCGTTCGCTGCGCAAACAGCGTCCCGATTCCAAGGAACACCAGCAGCAGGTAGACCGGGATCGGCAGGCCGAACAGATAGCCGCTGCCGATCTGGCGGAAGCCTGCCGGGAAGCCGTGCAGGGTTTCGCCCGCCATGTACCAGTAGGTGAGGCCGTTCAGCACCCAGAGCATGCCATAGGTGGCGATGAAGGAGGGGATGCGCAGAGCGGTGACCATGATGCCGTTGAGCAGGCCAACGATGCCGCCGCAGGCGAGCCCGGTGAGGATGCCGAGCGCCGGCGAACCGGTCTTGTGGATCACGGTGCCGGCGATGCAGGCCGACAGCGCGACATTGGCGCCGACGGAGAGATCGAGGCCGGCGGTGAGCACCACCAGCGTCAGGCCTGAGGCGATGAAGAAGGTCAGGCTCGCTTGTCTCAGCACGTTGAGGATGTTGCCGAGGCTCAGGAACGAGTCGCTGAGCACGGCAAGCACCGCGCAGATCAGCAGCGCTGCGAGCAGGCGGTAGAACACCTGGATTGCGTCCTGCGACAGGAACGAGCGGGGCGGCGAGAGGGCCTCTTTGGAGATGTCGGTCATGCGCGGCTCCGGAGGCCGTCGAGGAAGAGAGCGACGATGACGAGGACGCCGACGCTTGCGACCTGCACCGAGGAGGGCATCGAGATCAGGTTGAGCCCATTGCGAAGCACGCCGACCGCGATCACGCCGAGCAACGTGCCGAGCAGCCAGCCATTGCCGCGCTCGAACGAGGTACCGCCGACCGCGACCGCGGCGATGGCGTCGAATTCGAGACCGAGGCCGGCGGTCGGATGGCCGGAATTCATGCGCGCGGTCATCAGCAGGCCGGCAATGCCGGCCATGGCGCCGCCGATCGCGTAGACCGCGATCAGCAGCTTGTTCGGCGAGAGGCCGGCATAGCGCAGCGCCTCGCGGTTGCCGCCAAGCGCGAAGATGTAGGTGCCGAAGCGGGTATGGTAGAGCAGTCCGTGGAAGGCAGCATAGGTCACCAGCGCCATCACGATGGGCACTGGCACGCCCAGAAGCGTCGCCGAATAGATGTCGCGCACGCTGTGGGGAATGCCGACCACGCTCTGGCCGTCGCTGACGATCAGCGACAGGCCTTGTGCCATGCCGAGCGTGCCGAGCGTCGCGACGAAGGGCGGGATGCCAAGGATCGCAACCAGCCAGCCGTTGGCCACGCCGAAGGCCGCGCCGACGAGAAGCCCGGCGCCGAGGCCCAGCAGCATCGACTTGGTCGCGAGCGACACGATGGCGACGCAGAGCGAGGTCAGCGTCAGCACCGCGCCCATCGACAGGTCCAGCCCCTCGGTCATGATGATCAAGGTCATCGGCAGCGCCAGCATGGTCAGGATGGTCGACTGCACCAGTACGTTGGAGAGGTTGGCGACCGACAGGAATCCGGGCGCGATCGCGCTGAACAGGGCGATCAGCAGCACCAAGACGATGGCAACGCCGGGAATGCGTTGCAGCGGATTGGGTTGAGAGACGACCGCGGCTTCACGCATGATGCATCCCCAGTCGCACGATGTTCTCCTCGGTCAGTTCGCTGCGGGTCAGGTGTCCGGCGATGCGACCCTCCCGCATCACATAGGCACGGTCGCAGACATGGCAGATCTCGACCTGCTCGGACGAGATCATCAAGGCCGCCGCGCCTTCGGCGACCAGCCGGTCGATCAGCGCAAAGATCTCGGACTTGGCGCCGATGTCGATGCCGCGCGTCGGCTCGTCGAAGATGAAGAGCTTTGAGCCGGCCGCCAGCCATTTGCCGATCACGACCTTCTGCTGGTTGCCGCCCGAGAGCAGGCCGACAATCTGGCGCGCGCTTGGCGTTGCGATGCGGAGCTGCCGGATCAGGCCGTCGGAGGTGCGCTGCGCGCTGCGCTGGTCGAACAGGCCGCTCGGGAACAGTTTTCGCAGCGCGGACACCACCAGATTGTCGCTCACCGACCGCAGCAGGGCGAGGCCCTCGCTCTTGCGGCTCTCCGGGATCAGCGCGATGCCGCGGCGGGCGGCAAGATCAGGCTCGCCGGAGATGGCCTTGCCGTCGAAAATGATCTCGCCTGACGTCACGGCATCGGCGCCGAAGATGGCACGGGCGACCTCGCTGCGGCCGGAACCGACCAGGCCGCACAGGCCGACGATCTCGCCCCGGCGCACCTCGATGTTGATGTCGGAAATGCCGGTCGACGAGCTCAAGCCCTTGACCTCGAGTAGCAGCTCGCCGGGCTTGTCGGCAAAATTGCGCGGGTAAGTCATGTCTACGTTGCGGCCGACCATCATGCGGACGAGCTGGTCCGGCGTGACGTCGGCAGGGCGAACGCCGTCGATGCGGCGGCCGTCGCGCATCACCGTGATGCGGTCGCCGAGCGCGAACACCTCCGCCATGCGGTGCGAGATATAGACGATCGATACGCCGTCGGCCTTCAGCCGCGCGATCAGAGCAAACAGCAGCTCGGTCTCGCGGTCGGACAGCGCCGCCGTCGGCTCGTCCATGACCAGGATGCGCGCGTCCTGGCTGATCGCCTTCGCGATCTCGACCATCTGCTGCTGCGCCACCCCTAACTTGTCGACGGTGGTGGAGGGATCGATGTCGAACCCGATCGTGCCGAGCACGCGCCTGGCGTCGGCCAGGATCTTGCGGCGGTCGATGGTGCCGGGAATGCGGCCCTTCGGCTCGCGGCCGAGGAAGATGTTCTGGGCGATATCGAGATGGGGGACCAGCGAGAATTCCTGGAAGATCACGGCAATGCCGAGCTTCTGCGCATCCGCGGTCGAAGAGATCGCGACCTTGTCGCCCTTGTAGTAGAACTCGCCGGCATCGGCGCGGTAGGCGCCGCACAGCACCTTCATCAGGCTCGACTTGCCGGCGCCGTTCTCCCCCAACAGCATATGGACTTCGCCGGGGAAGACGGCAAAGGAAACATCATCCAGCGCCTTGACGCCGGGAAACTCCTTGCTGATGCCGCGCAGCTCCAGCAGAGGCGCGGGTGAGGCGGGCTCGATAGCCAATGCGGCGCTGCTCATGCGTGCACTCCGCTCGCGAAGATCTTTCCGGGATTCATCAGTCCATCAGGATCGAGCGCGGTCTTGATCGATCGCATCACATCGACGGCTTCGCCGAGCTCGTCGGTGAGATAATCGATCTTGCCGAGCCCGATACCATGCTCGCCGGTGCAGGTGCCGTCCATCGCGATGGCCCGGGCGACCATGCGGGCCTGAAGCGCCTTGGCGCCCTCGGCCTCATCCGGCTTGGCCGGGTCGATCAGGATCAGCATATGGAAATTGCCGTCGCCGACATGGCCGACGATCGGGGCGGTAAAACCGTGCTCGTCGGCGTCGCGTCTGGTCTCGGTCAGGCACTCCGCCAGCCGCGAGATCGGCACGCAGACATCGGTGATCACGGCGCGCGCGCCGGGCCGCAAGCCCAGGCCCGCATAAAGCGTGTTGTCGCGGGCATGCCAGAGCCGGCTGCGGTCTTCCTGCGCCTTCGCCCAGGCAAAACCATGGCCGCCATGGTCGGCCGCGATCGCCTGCGCGGCTTCGGCCTGCTCGGCAACTGAGGTCTCGGAGCCGTGGAATTCGAAGAACAAAGTGGGGGCTTCGCGATAGCCGAGCTTTGCGTAGGCGTTGATGCCGCGCATCATGACGTCGTCGAGCAACTCGATGCGTGCCACGGGGATCGCGGACTGGATCACGGAGATCGCGGTGTTCACGGCATCGTGCAGGGTGTCGAAGCTGCAGACCGCGGCCGAGATCGCCTGCGGAACGGGATGCACCTTCAGGGTGATCTCGGTGATGATGCCAAGGGTGCCCTCCGCGCCGACGAACATCCGCGTCAGGTCATAACCGGCGGCCGACTTGCGTGCTCGCCTGGCGGTGCGGATCACGCGGCCGTCGGCCAGCACTACCTCGAGCGCCATGACGTTGTCCTTCATGGTGCCGTAGCGCACCGCCATGGTGCCGGACGCGCGCGTGGACGTCATGCCGCCGATCGAGGCGTCGGCGCCGGGGTCGATCGGAAAGAAAAGTCCGGTGCCGCGCAGCTCGGCATTGAGCTGTTTTCGGGTGATGCCCGGCTGCACCACGACGTCCATGTCGCTGTCATGCACCGTCAGCACCTTGTTCATGCGCGCGAAGTCGAAGCAGACGCCGCCGGCGACTGCGGCCGCATTGCCTTCGAGCGAGGTGCCCGCGCCGAACGGAACGATCGGCATGCCCGCGCTGGCGCAGAGCTTCACGATCTCGGCGACCTCCTGCGTCGTTTCAGGGAAGACCACGATATCAGGCGGCAAATTGCGATAATGCGATTCGCTCTGCCCGTGCTGATCGAGCACGCCGCGCGCAACGCTCGCGCGCGGGCCGATCATGCCGGTGAGGCGATCGGCCAATATGCTCGTGCTGACCCGCGGTCCCATCCTCAGCTCCCGTCTGCTCCCTGTCGTCGGACTCTTGTTCGGTCCGCCGTCGCTCAAGCTTAGGCGGCTCTCGCGTTGCTCGCGACCTGCTTCAGGCCGAAATCGTAATTGAGGTGGAAATAGTCGCGCTCCACCATGCGACCATCCGGCGCACGGCCGGCAGGATGGCCTGTGAATTCGCGGATCAGGCTGTCCTTGACGCCGAACACCACATCGCTGTCGAGGTATTTG
Source organism: Bradyrhizobium sp. 613_E4_N2_2 (assembly GCF_052075995.1). NCBI lineage: Bacteria > Pseudomonadati > Pseudomonadota > Alphaproteobacteria > Hyphomicrobiales > Nitrobacteraceae > Bradyrhizobium > Bradyrhizobium sp. 613_E4_N2_2. Next base: position 6,144,306 of record NZ_CP197234.1, on the reverse strand, counting down.
TCACCGGCGACGAACACATGGGTCACGAGCTGCTCGAAACCGGGCGCCGAGATCATGAAATGGACATGCGCGGGACGCCAGGGATGGCGGCCCTGGACCTCCAGCATCTCGCCGACAGGGCCGTCATGCGGGATCGGATACGCCGCCGGCTTGATCGACCAGAAATGGAAACGGCCGTTGGCGTCGGTATGGAAGCGCGCGCGCATCGCGAGATCGCCGATGTCGTCGAGCTGCTGCACGTCGTAATAGCCGTCATCGTCGGAATGCCAGACATCCACGATGGCGCCCGCAAGCGGTTGTCCGTCGACGGTCGAGACCGAGCCTGTGACCAGCATCGGATCGCCTTCCATCGGGCCGGAGATATCGGCGCCGCTGTCCTTCTCCGGCGCGGCCTGGACGAAGAATGGGCCGAGCACCGTCGTCTCGGTCGCGCCTTCCGGCACCGGATGGTTGATCGCGTCGACCAGCATGGAGACGCCGAGCGTGTCGGATAGCAGGATGAACTCCTGGCGCTTGTCGTCGCACATGTGCCCGGTGCGGGTCAGGAAATCGATGCCGTATTCCCATTCCTTCTGGGTCGGCCGGACCTCGCGGACGAAGGCATGAAGGTGGCGCACTAGCGCTTCGCTGACCTCCTTGATGCGCGGATCGGTCGCGTCCTTGATCCGCTCCAGCACCGCGTCCGTTATCGTAGTCTCGTTGAAGTTGCGCATAGGTGTCTCCGCGATCAGAGTTTGGGTTCGCCAAGCCCGGACAGACGTTCCAGGTGCTTGACGGTCGCGATGAAGTCGGTGTCGCCGTCGCCCTGCGCGACCAGCGAGCCATAGGTCTCGCGCACCTGCGCTGCGAGCTGCAAGGGTACGCCTACGGCATGGCCGGCGCCGAGGATGAGATCGAGGTCCTTGGCCATCTGCTTGCATGAGAAAGTCGACTCGAAGTCGCGTGTCCGCAGCGGCTCGGTCTTGTACTTCACCATCGGCGAGGCCACCGCGCTATCGTCGAGCACCTTCAAGATGTCCTGCCAGGCGATGCCGCCCTTGCGCGCCAGCGCCAGGCTCTCGGCCATCATCGCCGCCGAGACCGCGATCATCAGATTGACCGAGAGCTTTGCGTAGCGGGCTTCCTCGGCCGGCCCGAGATAGGTCTGGGCGCGGGTGAAGGCGGCGAACAGCGTCTTGGCGTTCTCGAAGGCATCCTTCGGCCCGGAGACGAAGCAGGTCAGGGCACCGGTATGAACGATGCTGGCATTGCCCGAGACCGGCGAACGCAGATAGGCAATGCCGCGCGCCTGTGCAGCGGCCGCAACTTCGGTGGAGGCCTCGACGCTCACGGTGCTGGTCTCGATCAGAACAGATCCAGCAGCCATCGCGGCGATCAGGCCGGCTGGGTCGAGCAACGCGCCGCGCAAGGCTGCGTCATCGGGCAGGGACGTGATGATCGCGGCCTTGCCGCTCACGGCCTCGGCCGGCGAAGCGGCAATCGAAATGCCTTGCGCACGCGCCTCGTTGACCCGGGCTGCGCTCTGATCGAATGCGGTCACGGCGTAGCCGGCCTTGGCGACGAGCGCCGACATCGGCAGGCCCATCTTGCCGATCCCGATGAAAGTGACATTCCTTGAAGCGTCGGTCATTGATCTCATCCATTGGCGCCTTCAGGCGGCGCGTCCCTGTCGTTCGATGTCCTGCACCAGCCGCCGGCCGGATTGGGCCAGCAGGTCCTTCTTCGTCTCCAGCCCCTCGATCAGCAGCTGGCCGTGCCGCTTCTTCCAGGTGCCGCCGATCATGACTGCCTCGATATTGGCGAGGCTCGTCTGCATCACGACCGTCGCGACGGGATCGTGCACCGGGACAAGGTTGAGATCGGATGCGTTGATGATGACGAGGTCAGCGAGCTTGCCCGGCGTCAGCGAGCCGATCTGGCCTTCGCGGCCGAGCATGCGGGCGCCTTCGGTCGTGATCCAGCGCAGCGCTTCGCGGACGGGGATCGTGGTCGTCGCCGGAATGGTGCCGCTCACTTGACGCGACTCCGCATTGTCGAGCGCTCGCTGCATCGACAGCGCGACGCGGGCGACGGAGAAGAGATCGCCGGCCAGCACGGATTCCAGGTCGATCCCGATGGTCGGGCGCACGCCGCGCTTGAGCAGCCGGCCGGTGATCGGAAAACCGTGGCCCTGGATCATCTCGTTCTCCGGCGTCACCGAGAAGGAGACGCCGAGGTCGACCATCTTGTCGAGGAGATCGTCGGGCAGATCGTTGCCATGAACGATGTTGATGCCGGCGCCGACGAGGCCGGCCTCGATCAGCTTCTCCCAGCCGCCGGGTGTCTTGGCCGGACCGCCGCCTTGATGCATGGATGCGATCAGGTTGAGCTCGCGCGCCAGGCGGAAGTCGTGCATCGCGACGTCGAGCGTCGAATAATGCGGGCCGAGAATGGCAAGCCCGAGCGTAACGAGGCCGTCGCGGTCGGCGAGGGGACCTGCCAGCAGCCGCTCGACTTCGCGGCGCGGATGCGGAATCTCGGAGAAATGCGGCTCGCCGGGCTTCGGCTCGGGTTTTGGCGAGCCGTGGAAGAAGGCGGCACGGATGCCGCTCTCGATCAGGCCGCGCACGGCGGCGTCGGTATGAGCGGGGGTCGGATTGTTGTGGCACCAATCGACCAGCGTGGTGGTGCCGCAATTGATCTGGTTCAGCGCACCGACGAGGGTCGCAATGTAGATGTCGCTGGGCCGGAACACGGTCGCGAGCCCGGCATGCATGCGACGGAAATATTCCAGCAGCGTCCAGTTCGCGGCATAGCCGCGCAATGCCGTCTGCCAGGTGTGCATATGCGCGTTGATCAGGCCGGGGATGACGATCCGGCCGTTGCCGTCCACGATCTCGGTTTCGGAAGCGCCGCTGCCGAGCTCGATCGATGGGCGCACATCGACGATGCGGCCGCCCTCGACCAGCAAATCGCCGGTGTTGAGATCGCCAATCGCATCATCCATGCTGATGATGACCGCGGATTTGATCAGCGTGCGCCGCATCGCTTCAGGCCGCCGCTTTGGTGGTAACAGGCGGCTCGCCGGCCCAGGCGCGGGCGATCAGCTCGCGGATCGCGTTGCGCTCGAGCGGGCGCGGATTCCAGTAGGCGTTGGTGACGGCGAGATCAGCCGCCTTGTCGATGCCGCTTTCGGGCATGCCGATGTCGCGCAACGCCAGCTTCGCACCCAGCCGCTTCGCGAGGTCGTAGAGCCCCTGGGGCGCGTCGGCCGCGCCGATCGCGCGCGAGATCCGCGCCATGGCATCGGGCACCGCCGGTGCGTTGTAGGCCACCGCATGCGAAAGCACGATGGTGTGGGTTTCGGCATGCGGCAGATCGAAGGTGCCGCCGAGCGTGTGGCAGAGCTTGTGATGCAGCGCCATGCCGACGGTGCCGAGGCAGACGCCGCACAGCCAGGCGCCGTAGAGTGCCTCGGTGCGAGCCTCGCGGTCATCGCTTTTGGCCGCAATCGCGGGCAGGGCGCGGGCCAGCGCGCGGATGCCTTCTTCCGCCATCAGCGATGTCACGGGATTGGTGTCGCGCGCATAGAGCGCTTCCACCGCATGCGCGATCGCGTTGATGCCGGATGTTGCAGCGAGGCTCGCCGGCAGCGTCAGGGTGAGATCGACGTCGTAGATCACGGTCTCGGGCAGCACGGCTGCGTCGCGTACCGTGGTCTTCAGGCCGTTCTCGGTCTGGCCGACGATCGGCGTCATCTCCGAGCCGGCATAGGTGGTGGGAATGCAGAGCTGGTTGACGCCGGTGCGCAAGGCCAGCGCCTTGCCAAGGCCGGTGGTCGAGCCGCCGCCGAGCGAGACGACGCAATCGGCCTCGCATGCCTTCATCGCCGCGAGCGCGCGCTCCGTGACCTCGACCGGCGTATGCATGGTCGCGCCGGGAAAGATGCCGGCAAAAAGCGAACCGAGTGCGGCCCCCAGGCTCTTGCCTTGCGCCTCCTGCTGCGGCGTCGTCAGCACCAGCGCGCGCTTGCCGCCGAGCCGCTCGACCTCGGCCCTGGCGGAGGCCAGCGTTCCGCTGCCGAACACGACGCGGCAGGGCAGGTTTTCAAAGGTGAACGAACCGATCATGCGCCGGTCTCTTTGATGGGATAATCGACCTGGAAGCGTCCGATCCGCAAGTCGCCCAGCGCCTCGCGGACGCGCAAATGTTCGGGGTGGGTGGCATAGGCGGCGAGTGCGGCCTGGTCGGTGAATTCGGAGAACAGCACCACGTCGCAGGCGTAATCGACATCGCTGACGTCAACGCCGACCTCGATGTGGGTGAGGCCGTCGATCCGGCCGCGCAGGCCCTCGAACAGGGTCTTGACCTTCACCCGGGCGGCAGACCGCTCTTGGGGGGTCTCCCCGCGCAGCCGCCACATCACGATGTGCCTGATCGGGCCCGACATTTCCCTGTTTCCTCGCCTGCTATCTTGCTTGTGTTCTGGCCATTTTGACTTGCGGGATGTGGAAATAAAGGTCAATATTTGTAAGTCTCTTTTTCTAAAAGTGGAAAAATGGATCGCCTGCTGCAATTGGAGGTGTTCTCCAAGACGGCCGAGCTCGGCAGCCTGTCAAAAGCCGCCGAGGCCTTGCGCATGTCGAATGCGGCGGCGAGCCGCCATCTCAGCGCGCTCGAGGAACGCCTTGCGGTCAGGCTGATCGAGCGCAACACACGCAGGCTGTGGTTGACGGAGGCGGGGCAGGAGCTGCTGGAGCGCTCCAGCCGGGTGCTGAGCGAACTGGCGGAGGCTGAGGACATCGTCAGCGATCGTGCGCTGTCGCCGCAGGGCACGCTGCGGGTCACGAGCTCGCTGTCCTTTGCGGTGATCTATCTGGCGCCGATGCTGCCGGCCTTCCGCGCGCGCTATCCGAAGCTCAACATGCAGATCACGACCGCCAACCGCTATCCCGATTTCATCGAGGCCGGCATCGATGTGGCGATCCGGACGCGCGAGCAGGAGCCGGATTCGAACATCATCGTCCGCCGCATCGGCCAGATGAGGCGCGTGCTTGCCGCCGCGCCCTCCTATCTCGCAAGCGCCGGCGAGCCGGAGCAGCCCGCCGATCTCGCGCGTCACAACATGCTGGTCTACAATCTCGCGAACGATCCCTATTCGCTGCGCCTGCGCAAAAGCCATGGCGCGCAGACCGTCCGCATCACGCCGACGCTCGACAGCAATGACGGCCAGGTCATTCGCGGCGCGGCGCTGGCAGGGCTCGGCATCCTCATCCAGCCGCTCTACATCGTTCAAAGCGACATCGCGGCGGGCCGTCTCGTCCCGGTGCTGGTGGATTGGGAGCTGCCACTGCTCACCATGAACATCGCATACCAGAACCGCGCCGGGCTGCCCGCCAAGATCAGGGCCTTTTCCGACTTCCTCGTCACCCACATCCGCGAGCATTCGGAGCCGGGCATCTGGATGGACGCGACGAAGTGAGCGGGTAGCAGCCATGTATCTCGGCATCGATCTCGGCACCTCGGCGGTCAAGACCGTTCTCGTCGACGGCGCCCAGCGTGTGATTGCGAGCGAGAGCCGGCCGTTGACGACGGCGTCGCCGCTATCAGGCTATTTCGAGCAGGACCCCGCGCAGTGGATCGATGCAACCTTCGCCACGCTGGATGCCTTGAAGGCGACGCATGCCGGCGAGTTGGCGGCCGTCGAGGGCATTGGACTGTCCGGCCAGATGCATGGCGCCACGCTGCTCGATGCGAGCTCAAGACCGTTGCGGCCCTGCATCCTCTGGAACGACGGACGCTCCGCCGCCGAGTGTCGTGTCCTGGAGCGACGCTGGCCCGCCTTGCGCGCGACATCGGGCAACAAGGCGATGCCGGGATTCACCGCGCCGAAGCTGCTCTGGATCGCGACGCACGAGCCCGAAATCTTTGCGGCGACGAAACTCGTTCTGCTGCCAAAGGCCTATCTGCGCCTGGTGCTGAGCGGCGAGGCCATCGAGGACGTCTCGGATGCATCGGGATCGCTGTGGCTCGACGCCGCGCGCCGGGACTGGTCGGACGCAGCACTCGCAGCGACCGGCCTGTCGCGCGATCACATGCCGCGTCTGGTCGAGGGATGCGCGCCCGCGACCACGCTGCGCGGCGAGCTGGCGCGGCGTTGGGGCATGACCGGACAGCCGGTGATCGCGGGCGGTGCCGGCGACAATCCGGCAGGCGCCGTCGGCATCGGCGCGATCCGGCCGGGAACCGCGTTCGTGTCTCTGGGAACCTCGGGTGCCTTGCTGGCACCGACCAGCAGAATCGCTGCCAACCCGGACCGCGCGGTGCATACGTTCTGCCACGCCATTCCCGGCATGTGGATTCAGGCCGGCGCGATCCTCTCGGCCGCCTCCTGCCTGGCCTGGATCGCGCGCCTGTTCGGCGCCACCGAGGCCGAGTTGCTGGCGCCGCTTGGATTGCGCCCGCAGGCGCCGTCGCCTGTGAGCTTCCTGCCTTATCTGGCGGGTGAGCGGACACCGCACGATGATCCCGCCGTGCGCGGCATGCTGGATGGTTTGAGCCATGGCACCGATCGCGGGTCGATCGTGCAGGCGGTGCTCGAGGGCGTTGCCTTCGCGCTTGCCGATTGCCGCGACGCGCTCGCGGATGCCGGCATCGCCATGACGGAAGCCGACGCCATTGGCGGTGGTTCACGGTCCGGGTTCTGGCTCTCGGTGCTGGCAAACGTGCTGAATGTTCCGGTCCATCGCTTTGCCGGAGGCGAGACCGGCGCGGCGTTCGGTGCGGCGAGATTGGGGCGGCTTGCTGTCACCGGTGAGGCGATCGCCGCCGTGTGCACGCGGCCGCAGCGCATCGAGACGTTCGAACCCGACGCAAGACTGGTCGATGCCTATGCCGAGCGGCTTCCCGCCTGGCGCGAACTGTATCGGCCGCGCCACTAGCATCGCCTCGACGTTGCATTCCCGTGTGTTCGGTATTGCTCTGTGCCGCGGCCTTTTGTTTAATGCGTGAACCGCGCTGACAAAATGATTGAGACGCGGGTAGGAAACGCATTGTGCGTCGGGAGGCACGATGAACGATCCGATCCTCGAGATGCGTGGGGTCTCAAAATCCTTCTTTGGCATCAAGGCGCTGCGTTCCGTCGATCTCACCGTCTATGCCGGCGAAATTCATGCCCTGATGGGTGAGAACGGCGCCGGAAAGTCGACGCTGATGAAGATCTTGTCCGGCGCCTACAGGCCCGATCCCGGCGGCGAGATCCGGATCGAAGGAAGCCCGGTACGGATCGAAGGTCCGCTCGGCGGCCGCGCGGCGGGCATCTCCATCATCTACCAGGAGCTGTCGTTGGCTCCCAATCTCACTGTTGCCGAGAATATCTATCTCGGCCGGGAGCTATCGCGAGCAGGTTTGCTGGCACGCGGCGCCATGCGCGAGGGCGTCGGCCCCATCCTGAAACGGCTGGGCGCAGACTTCCTGCCGTCGACGCTGGTGGCGCACCTCTCCATGGGCCAGCGGCAACTGGTCGAGATCGCGCGTGCGCTGCACGTCAGATCAAAAATCCTGATCATGGATGAGCCGACCACGGCGTTGTCGGCCGGCGAGAGCGCGCGGCTGTTCGCGCTGATCCGCCAGCTTCGCGCCGAGGGGCTTGCCATCATCTACATCTCGCATCGCATGGACGAGGTCTACGCGCTCGGCGACCGCGTCACCGTGCTGCGCGACGGCCGGCTGGTCGGGGCGCTCGACAAGCAGGACATCCGCGCCGACACCATCGTTCGGCTAATGGTCGGGCGTGACGTCTCCTCGTTCTACAAGAAGGATCATGATCCGGAGGCGGGGCGGGGGCATCCCGTGCTCGCAGCGATCGACATGGCCGATGGCCGGCGCGTCAAGGGCTGCTCGCTGACCGTGCATGCGGGCGAGGTGGTCGGCCTCGCCGGCCTGATCGGCGCGGGTCGCACCGAGCTTGCGCATCTCATCATTGGCGCAGCGCCCAGGACCTCCGGCCGTGTCGAGCTGGAAGGACGCCTGGTCGATATCCGCACGCCGGGTGAGGCGCTCGACATCGGCGTCGCCTATCTGACCGAGGACCGCAAGGCGCTCGGCCTGTTCCTGGACATGTCATGCCTGGACAACATCAACCTCGCGGTGCTCGGCCGGGATGCCCGGATCGGTTACATCCTCGACCGCGACAAGGCCCGCGACCGCGCCAACAGGGCGTTCGCCGCGCTCGGCATTCGTGCCGCCGATATCAACGTTACCGTCGGCGCGCTGTCCGGCGGCAACCAGCAGAAGGTGCTGCTGTCGCGCCTGCTTGCGACCACGCCAAAGGTCCTGATCCTCGATGAGCCGACGCGCGGCGTGGATGTCGGCGCCAAGTCCGAGATCTATTCGATCATCGACAATCTTGCCAAATCCGGCACCGCGATCCTCGTGATCTCGTCCGATCTGCCCGAGATCATCGGCATCTGCGACCGCGTCGTCGTTATGCGGGCAGGGCATATCGCCGGTGAAATCGAGCGTGGCGCGACGTCGCCCCTGAACCAGGAAGACATCATGGCGCTCGCCACGGGGATGGAGCAACTCGATGCATGACGGCTCTCCAAAAACGGACACCGCCGCCGCCGCGGGCCTCGCGGCCGCACAAGAGACGAAGCGTCAGCGCATAAGGCTTCTGATCCGCGCCGCCGGCATGCTGCCGGTGTTGTTGATCTTGTGCGGCGGCTTCCATTTTCTGTCGGAGGGCCGCTTCTTCACCGGACAAAATCTCGGCATCGTGTTGCAGCAGGCCGCAGTGAACACCGTGCTCGCCGCAGGCATGACCTTCGTCATCCTCACCGGCGGCATCGACCTCTCGGTCGGCTCGATCCTGGCGGCGTCCGCGATGGCCGGGTTGACGCTCTCCAAGCTGCCGGAGCTCGGGATGCTGTGGCTGCCGGCCGCGCTGCTCACGGGCCTCGGCTTCGGCGTCATCAACGGCGCGCTGATTGCACTCCTTCGCCTGCCGCCTTTCATCGTCACGCTCGGCTCTCTCACCGCCGTACGCGGCCTGGCGCGACTGCTCGGGGCCGACACCACCGTCTTCAATCCTTCCATTCCCTATGCCTTCATTGGCAACGGCTCGCTGACGCTCGTTCCCGGCGTCGCGTCGATCCCGTGGCTCTCGGTGATCGCCTTGCTCGTCATCCTCGTCTCGTGGCTGGTGCTGCGCCGGACCGTGCTCGGCGTGCACATCTATGCGGTGGGCGGCAATGAAAGCGCGGCGCGGCTTGCCGGCATCAAGGTCTGGGCCGTGCTGATCTTCGTCTACGGCATCTCGGGACTCTTCGCCGGGCTCGGCGGCGCCATGCAGGCAGCGCGGCTCTATGCGGCCAACGGTCTCCAGCTCGGTCAGTCCTACGAGCTCGATGCGATCACCGCCGTGATCCTGGGCGGCACGTCGTTCGTCGGCGGCATCGGCTCGATCTGGGGCACGCTGGTCGGCGCGCTGATCATCGCCGTCCTGTCGAACGGCCTGATCCTCGTCGGCGTCTCGGACATCTGGCAATATGTGATCAAGGGCCTGGTGATCATCGGCGCCGTGGCGCTGGACCGCTATCGGCTGCAAGGCTCCGCCAGAACCTGAAAGGGTTCGGCGCGCACCTGAGTGCGCATGGTGTGATGCGAGGTTCCGCTGCGGCAACTGGTCTGCCGTGCCGGATAAGAATACAGACCAGGGAGGAAGCCAATGTTGAAGACGATCACGCTCGCCGGCGCCGCGATGGCGCTTGCCCTAAGCACCGCGCCATCCTTCGCCAAGGAACTCAAGTCGATTGGCGTCTCGCTGGGTTCGATGGGTAATCCGTTCTTCGTCGCGCTGTCGAAGGGCGCCGAGTTCGAGGCCAGGAAGACCAACCCCAATGTGAAGATCACGACAGTCGGCTTCGAATACGACCTCGGCAAGCAGGTCACCCAGATCGACAATTTCATTGCCGCCGGCGTCGACCTGATCCTGTTGAACCCCGGCGATCCCAAGGCGATCGGGCCGGCGATCAAGAAGGCGCAGGCGGCGGGCATCGTGGTCGTCGCGGTCGACACCGCGGCCGAAGGCGCCGACGCCACCATAACCACGAACAACGTGCAGGCCGGCGAGATCTCATGCCAGTACATCGTCGACAAGCTGGGGGGCAAGGGCGACGTCATCATCGAGAACGGGCCGCAGGTCTCGGCCGTGATCGACCGCGTCGTCGGCTGCAAGAACGTTCTCTCGAAGAATCCCGGGATCAAGGTGTTGTCCAGCGACCAGGACGGCAAAGGCTCGCGTGAAGGCGGTCTCACCATCGCGCAGGGCTATCTGACGCGCTTTTCCAAGATCGACGCCATCTTCGCCATCAACGATCCGCAGGCGATCGGCACCGATCTCGCGGCGCGCCAGCAAGGCCGCAGCGGCATCGTCATCACCGCGGTCGATGGCGCGCCCGACATCGAGGCGGCACTGAAGGATCCGGCAGCGCCGCAGGTCCAGGCTTCCGCTTCGCAGGACCCGTTCTTCATGGCGCGGCGCGCGGTGCAGGTGGGCGTCGGCATTCTCAATGGCCAGAAGCCGGCCTCGACCGTCGAACTCCTGCCCTCGAAGCTCGTGACCCGGGACAACGTCGCCGACTACAAGGGCTGGACCTCGGATCGTTCTCAGTAGAACGTCGCCTCCCGCGGGAGCGGTCGAAACGCGAGATGACGGGCGGCATTGTGATCCACGCCGTCCGTCGTGCCACGCGCTAACAGGCGGTGTGGGGACTGGTTCGCGGGGACAAGACGAGCGATGGAAATTTGCTTGCGAAGGCCCGGGTCTTGGGTTGAACGCGCGATCCGTCGATCACCTCGAGCCGGCCGCAGCGGTTCAGCGTGTGCAGCTTTCTGCCGGGCCATGCCGGTCCGGGCCTGAGGGAGTGGCGCACGACCTGCTTGAACGTCGACGGAGACAGTTCGACCACTTCCGCGAGGCCGAGCGCGGCGCCATATCCGTCGGCGCAATCCTGCACCGGCCGCCACAATTTGCCATCGATGGTGACGAAATTCCCCGCGGGTCGCGCACTTGCGCGATCGATCAGGACGGGGTTGCTGGCATGGGGCAACCAGGGGCCGAGCAGGTGCTCGGCGTGATAGATCGCAAGCGAATCCGAATAGCCGCCGGTTCCGTCTCGCCAGGCTCCGAACAGGTAGTTCAGACCGTTGTGCTGCGTGATGGTCACATCGGCCAGTTCGAGGCCCGAGAGCAGCGTAGCGTGTCGCTCCCATTTGTCCGGAAACCGAATGCATTTGTAGAGCGCGACGTCCCCGTGGAGCGAGCTCTCCGGGATCATCCACAACTCGCCATCGTCCTCGATCAGGAACGGATAGGACAGGTGCCAGGGCTCCTCCAGCACGGGCACGACGTCGCCGACCGGGCCGGCGTCGCCGAACTCGACGGCCGAAATGATGCCTTTTCCAACCCGATGATCGAGATCTTCGAAGTAGACGAATGTTCGTCCCTGCCAGGTGATCGGGAAGGGATCGGCGTAGAAATGATTTCCGGGATCGGCGAGAACGTTCCAGCGAGGCCCGGAGAGATCTCCCGTCTGCCAGACACCCGCGCCATCATTGAAGCGCCATCCGACATGCCAATGCGGCGCATAGCAGCAGAGGCGGTAGATCTCCTTGGCGATCGATACGGCGAGGCCGCGCACGACATAGGCCGCCGGCGGCCGGCCGTTGCCGGCTCGGGCCTGGCGTGCCAGCTGCGGCACGATACGCGGCCGTCCCGACAGGATGGCCGCCACCATGGTCAGGGTTCGCGCCATGACCGTTTCGAGCCCACCGCTCAAACCGGCCGCGATCTCTGCGGAGGGATGGCCGCGATCGAGCACCGCGCCGTCGACCTCGTTGACGATCTCGATGACGGGCAGGTCGCCGGCGAGAATCGCCGCGAGTGCCGCGTTTTCACCCGCAGTTCCGTTGAACAACGGGCGGAGATACAGCCGGGCCGAACAGTCCGGATCGCGCGCGGCGCTCGTGAAATCGACGATTACATCGGCCGTGCCGGTGCGGGCCTGCGTCTGTTCCGGATCGATCTTCAGCCCGTCGGCGCCGCTATGCCTGCCTTTACGCAGCACCACGCGCTCGAGCTCGAACAGGGCGTCGAGCCCCGCGGGCCGTGGCTCCGCCGTTGCAGTCAACGCGATTTGAACCGGAACGTCCCGGCCGTCGATCGACAGCGTCTGGCGGTGCATCCACCGCCGCGCATGGTCACGTTCGCAGCGAAACTCGATGATCATGTCGAGCTAACCTATTCCAACGCATCGGCTCAGACGACCCGGTTGAGGATTTGAACGTATTCCTCAACCATCGCATCGACCGAATAGCGCAACCTCAGGCCTTTGGCGTTCTTTTGCAGTTCGTCGCTCAGTGCTTGGTCGGTCAGAAGTCTGGAGACGGCAGCCGACAGCTTCGCTTGATCTGAAGCATCGACAAAGAGGGCAGTGGGCTTTCCTTCGAAGGACAGCACCTCGCGCAGCACGGGAAGATCCGTGACGACCGAGGGAACGCCGGCGTTGGCGGCTTCGACGGCGGCGAGGCCAAAGGTCTCGGCCTGCGTAGGAAACACGAATATGTCGAGACAGGCGAGAAAATCCGCGATCTGGCGTGGCGCGATTTCGCCGAGCAGATGCAATCGGTCCGAGACCTTCAAATCGTCTGCGAGCTGCCGCAGTCGTGCCTCGTCGGCGCCCTGGCCGGCGAGTGCAAGGTGCCACGACGGTTCGTCCGGCAGGAGGCGTATCGCCGCATCGAGCCGCTTGTGCGGATGCAGCCTCGCCGCGCAGCCGAGCAACACGCGGTCCGGCGGCAGGTTGAATTTCTGTCGCGCGGCGCCCTTCGGCAGGATGAGAGCCTTGTCCTCGAAGCCGTGCGGGACATGCACCATGCGCGACCGGTAGGCCTGCGGGTAGCGCGAATACTCGCGCTCCATGTCCTTTGAGTTCAGCGTGATGCGGTCGAAGAAGCCGACGCTGCCCATGACGATGTCGGCCGTGCGGATCGGCCAGCTCATCGACAGCGCGGATGAAACCTGATTGGCGACGACAGGGGCGCGGCTGACGAGGCGCGTCACGCCCGCGCCGATGACGTTGCCGAAATGCTGGAAGGTCAGGACGGCGTCGGGGCGCGTGGCTCTGATATGACCGCCAAGCGTCCACAGCATCCGCAGCAGCGCAACCGGATTGCCCGGCCGGCTCGATGCGCAATAGAACGTCTCGGGCGGCTCGTCGAACGAATCCGATTTGCGGAAGAAAAACAGGTTGGAGACGCGATGGCCGCGCGCGGAGAGGCCGGCGCCGAGAAGCCTGGAGATCTCCTGCGCACCCGCGTTCTCGGCCTGGGTCTGTACGAGAAGGACGTGCAGCTTTCGTTCGCTGCCGTTCAGCCGCGCCAGTTCTGTCGCGGTCGTCTCGCCCAATTCCTTGTTCGGCTGGTAGTGGAGCACGGATCCCGACCGCTAAAGAAACGAAATCTTCACCTTCTTAACCCCGTACCTATCATGCAGGCATCGGGCAGACACCGACTAGCAACAAACGGAGTTAATGCGCGAGCCGCCGATTGCCGCGTTCTCGCGGGAATTCTGCTGGTTCCCGGGTGGTGCGCAGCGAGCGCGTTAACCAACGGGACCTGCGCGCCGTCGCGGATCAACCAGGCCGATCGTACGGTTGACGCCTATTCGGCGGAGTCGGCGCTGCGCACCGCATAGCGGCCGCGTCGCCACGCCGAGAAGCGCAACAGCACGAGAACCGAGGGATCGACCCCGGTTCGCCGGCGACACAAGATATTGAGCGCGATGGTCGTGAGCGCCAGCGACACGGTGGCCGCAATCGCCGCGCCAAGCACGCCGAGCCAGGGGATCAGGACGAGGAATCCGGCCAGTCTCAATGCGACATTTGCGGCGACGACGGGGACGTAGATGCGTTCATGGCCGGTCAACTGCAGGATCGCCGCCGACGGACCGCCCGCGGCCTGGATGGCCGTTCCGATCGCCAGCACGATCAGCACCGAGTGCTGCTCGGTGAAATGAGGCCCGAACAGGTTGAGGAGATAGGGGCCGCCGATCCAGATCATCGCGAGGCCTGCGACCACGCAAAGCGCGGTCACTTCCGCCATGAGCTGCAGCGTCCGCTCGAATTCGTGGTGATTTTTGCTGAAGTAGAGCGAAGGAAGCCGGCGCGCGCCGAACGAGTACAGCGCGGCGGAAAGCATGGCGAAGATGTTGGCGAGGCGTGACGCCGCGAAGTAGATGCCGGCGGTCGCCGGATCCAGCATCCAGTAGACCAGAATGACGTCGAAATACTGGTTCGCGACTTCAAGGATGGACGCAAGCCAGAAATGCAGCGCGCTCGATCGCCAGCGCGTTGCTTCGGAATTCGCTGCGGTCGCGCGCAAATCCGGCAGCGCCCGCACGATCGCAATGATCTGTGCGACGAGGCCCACCGACATCGCAATCGTCATTGCGGCGATCAGCTCGGCGGGATCGAGCTGCCGATGCCCGAACAGCATGGCGAGCAGAAACAGCACGACGAAAACCCGCCAGAAGAACTCGCGGTTGCCTTCGCCCATGATAATGCTGACCAGCGAGCGCGCGATCTGGCTGCCGAGCATCAATCCGGCGCTCACGGCGGTGTAGGCCGAGACGGCGAGGATCAGCAGCCACAAATCCCCTCTGAAGTGCGCAACCAACGCAACCGCGGCGATCGCGATCAGCATCGCGACGGCGGAAATCCTGAAGCTGGAGAGCAGGAGGCCCTTGGTGAGGTCTGGCCTGTCGCCGACCTCATACTCGTTCAGGAATCGCACCAGCAATGCTTCCTGACCGACCAGTCCTACGACTGCGGCGATCTGGGCAACCGAAAGCCAGGTCGCAAAGATACCGAATCCATCGGGCGTCATCGTTCGCGCTGCCAGCGAGAACAACGCAAACGCGAGCGCGCCGCTGCCAACCTTCAGAAGGATGGTCCCGACGACACCGCGCGTGACGTCACGCCGCAGAAATTGAACAATGGAATCGATCATCGAAGATGCGGAGCGTTCCCCGAAGATGGGCGTTGCAAGGACGGCGAGAGCCTAGCATGCCGGAAAAATGCGAGTGTTAATGCGCGGTCTTGAGGTCCCGTCGTCTGTCGTCGACGAAGGTCGTACGCCGCTGCTTCACTGCGGAACAGCCGCGTCCCCGATGTGCCAGATTGACCGGGCACCGGCTCGATCGAAAAGCGGCGCGATGTCGTGCCGGTGCAAGATGCGGGGCGAAGCCGGCCGGCCTGCGGCTGTTCGAGCATTGGAATGGCCTCTCTGGAACGAATTCGGACGCTTGGTCTGACGAGACAGCAGTATTTCGAGGTCGTTCTGAGCAAGGCGCGTGCCGGGACGGATGTGTCCGGCGACCCGTTAACCTCAATCGCCGGAAATGATCGCGTTTGGCTCTGCGATACGACATCAGGCGAGGGAATTGCACATGGAACCACCGTTAACCGTGGAGCCCTAAACCATGACGACGGATAGACCCGTGACCGAGCCGAGCGATGCAGCTGCGACTGCGGCCATCGTCGCAGACATCGCGATCGTCGGTGGCGGCCTTGCGGGGTCGCTCGCCGCGTCCGTGCTTGCGCGGGCGGGGCATCGCGTCGCACTCGTCGACAAGCGCGCGGTGCATCCGGACGAATTCCGGGTCGAGAAGCTCGGTGGCCAGCAGCTCGAGATGTTCCGCAAGCTGGGTTTCCTCCATGCGCTCGCGAACGTCGCCTGCCGGTATGACCGGGTGCTCAATATCCGGGAAGGCAAGGTCGTCGATGTCAGCGTCGGCCAGGCTTACGGGTTTTCCTATGCCGGCCTCGTTGCCATGGCGCGCAGCCAGCTGCCCGATCCGCCCAATCTGATCGTCGACGAAGTCACCGCAATCAGCCCCAGCGACGATGTCCAGCATATCGAGCTTGCGTCGGGACGACGCCTGGACGCGCGGCTCGTCGTGCTCGCCACAGGCATGGCGGGAGCTCTCGGCTACAAGCTCGGCATCAAGCGGCGCGTGCTGGCCGAGCGCCATTCGGTGTCGTTCGGCTTCACGATCGCGCGCCGCGATGGCACGCCGTTCGATTTCGAGGCGCTGACCTGTTACGGCGAGCGTACCGCTGACGGCATCGACTATCTCAGCCTGTTCCCGGTGCCATCAGGCATGCGGGCCAATCTGTTCATGTTCCGCGACCCGACCGATCCGATCATGCGCGAGCTGCGCCGCGAACCGGAAGCAACCGTCCTGCGGCTGCTGCCGGGACTGCGGCCTTACCTCGGCGATTTCCACGTGACCGACAAGGTGCAGAACTGGGTGATGGATCTGACCGTGGTGGAGGGACACCTTCAGCCCGGAATCGTCCTCATCGGCGATGCGTTCCAGACCAATTGTCCCGCCGCCGGCACGGGCGTCGCCCGCCTGTTGGTGGACGTCGATCGCCTTTGCACGGAGTACGCACCGCGCTGGCTCGCAAGCGCCGGCATGGGCACGGAGAAGATCTCGCAGTTCTATTCCGATCCCGACAAGCTCGCGGCAGACCAGCGGTCGCTGAAAATGGCGCGCTTCCGTCAGGCCCTGACGTCCCGCAACGATATCGAATGGGATGTGCGACGCCGGTTGCACTTCCTGCGGCGCAGTCTCACGCATCGTGTCGATCAGATGCATCCGGGCTGGCTCGGACGCGTCCGCGGCGCGCTCCGCGCGTGAGCTCTGCGCCCGCTCGCTTGCGTTTCGGTTAGCGCGTGGGCGTCGGGGTGCGGGCCGGCAGGAGCCTGAAATCCGACAGCCGCTTGGCCGCCAGTTTGAGCCAGGGAGCCTGCTTCAGCGCGAACAGGCTGATGGCGCCCGCGGTGCTGCCGGCCTGCGTGACCATCCACATCGGCGAAGGCTGGCCGCCGAACAATTTCTTGTACGGCTCGTCGCCAATCGTGAAGTCGAGCATCTGATCGCCGCGCTCGATGCAATCCCTCGCCACTTGCTCGAACATCAGAGAGCCCAGGGATTGGCTCTTGTACCCGTCGATATCGAAGGCGCTCATGATGACGAGGAAGCTGCCGCGATGGCGCAGTCCGAGCACGGCGGCGATCACGCCGCCGTCCATCTTCATGGCGTAGAGTCGGACGAACGAGCCGAGACCGCGGGCCGCCACGTCGGAATAGAAGCTGTAATATTCGGGGCGCTGGAGCAGGTCGCCGTCGCCCTGGGCGTGAAAGCGCGGGCCGCGATATTGCTTCATCGCGTCCATCGCCTCGGAGATCGAGGCGCTGTCGTCGCAGCATGAGAAGCTCAATGCTCCCTTCTTCTGGAGCTGGCGATATTTCTTGGCGAGCTCCTTCTGATAGGAGCGATCCAGCGCGCTGGCACGCCATTGCTCGAACGGGACGACGAGAACGGTCGCGTAGGCGTTCGTCTCCATCGAGACGCGGCGTGGCGCGCCGAGTAAGCTCTCGATCGGAAGCCGTCCGTCGGGCAGCTTGGTCATGCGGAGCAGGTCGAACGGGCGGACGAGGCGCCGGATCTCCGCGCAGGCCGCTTCGTCCTCCAGCAGGCTGGCAAACACCTCGGGACTGCAGACCGGCGCCAGATAGTCGGATACGCGCAGATCGGCGAATTCGATGGTGCGGATCGGGCCGCGGCGGATTCGAAGTAGCGGCAGCACCATCGCCAGTGCCCCCGTCGTACGACGGCGGACCACGACGACCAGCGGCGTCGCGCCTGCATGGGATGCGAGCCTGGCGTAGAGGCTGTCCAGCCAGAGCGGATGCTGAAACGCGGTCGCGGCAGAGCTGTCGAACAGCGCCGCGTATTCCGGAGACAGGAAGTCGAACGCCTGCTCGATGGCGATATCGAATGTATTGCTCGGCTTATTCATGCGTGACCACGGAAACCAGATAGTCCGGAGAAGTCGATCGAGCCGGATCCCGCGCTTGTATAGCAGGGTCGTGACGGCCGAGGCACCAGCGGGGTGCGATTTGCATTAACGCATCGAGCAGGGGCCGTATCGTTATCAATGCCCGAAGCTTCGAGATTTCGTGGTGCCGGGGCCCGGCAGATCAACCCGCAGTAGCAGATAATTAACCAAGCTTAAGGGAAAGTCACCGCATGACCATCCTGCAGACCGAGAGAGACTCCGGGGCACTCACGAGCGCGATCTGGAAGACGCGCAGTGCCGGCGTCGAGAAGATCGCCAGGCTCGTCATCTGCGTATCGATCACCGTCAATGTCGTCGCGTCGATGGGGACATTCAATACGGCGATACTGCCGGCTGGACTGACTTATCTGCAACAGGCGGTCGCTCTGCTGATGTGGAGCGTGCTGATCTACGCAAGCGCGTTCGTGCGCCCGCGTCTGCAGCTGGCGTTCAACCCGGATCTGATCGCGCTCCTCGCATTCTACACGCTGGCGGTCGTCTCGGTGTTGTGGACCACTCTGAATGCCGCAGCCATCATGAAGAGCGCCGCTCTTGCAATGACGACGTTTGGCGCGTTCTGTATGATCACGCGGATCGATATCGACGATGTCGTGAAGGCGACATCCTCCGGGCTTTTCATACTGGTCGCCGCATCGGCGCTTTGCGCGCTCGCCGTGCCCGATATCGGGGTAGACCATAGCTGGATGCACAATGGTCAATGGCAGGGCGTCTATGAATCGAAGCAGACGCTGGGCTTTGTCGGCGCATATCTGATGTTTTTCTCCTGCTACCGGAAGATGACGGGGCAGGGGTGGCTGGCGTTCCTCGTCGCGTTCCTGCTGGCGTCGACCTGCGTCCTCGCGTCGGAATCGCGCGGCGCCGGTGCTGTCGCCCTGGCGGCTTGTGCGCTGCTCGTGACCTCGATGTGGTCGGTCGGCTGCATGAGGCTCTATGCGATCCTGCCGTTCGTCATGTGCGTTATGGCCGGCTTCCTGATCGTCTATTTTTATGCGACCGGATACGACGCCATCCACATTGGCGATGCGACCGTCAACTTTACCGAGCGGACCTTCATCTGGCACTACGCGATAAGCCATTTCGACGATGCGCCGCTGCTCGGCTTCGGAATCAACGGCTTCTGGACGATCCCGTCGATCTACGATTATTTCGAGCAGAACCACGGTTGGGTGCTCGACAACTATCATAGCGGCTATATCGCGATTCTGATGGAAACAGGGTTTCTGGGCTACGTGCTTTTCGCCGCGAGTGTTCTTCTGTTCTCGAACAAGGTGCTCTATTTGATTTCCGCACGATCGATCCATCGGGCGCACTGTGCCCTCATCATCGGATTTGTCGCCCTCAGCTTTCAGACCAATTTCACCGAGACGACGTTCCTTCGCTCGACCATGTTCACGTCGGTGCTCCTCGTGGCGTTCCTCCTTGCAACGTGCAGGCCGGTGCCGGAGACCGATTTCTAACCCTTACGGAATGGAAGCAGGATGACCGCCCCCCGCGCTCGCTGGTCGAGAAGCTTCAATCTTGCCGCAGCGGCTTTCGTCTTCGCATCGCTCTGCTCCGACGCCCATGGCGCCGGGCCGGCCGTGCCTCGTGATGCGGCAAAGTTGGGACGCGGGATCAACATTCTCGGTTACGACGGAATCTGGGAGGGCGGTCAGAACGCGCCGTTCCGTCTGGACAATTTGACGGCGATCAGAAAGGCCGGATTCTCGCACGTCAGGATCAATTTCTTCGGCTTCAAGTTCATGGATCGCGGGAATGTGCTGGATGAGGCCGTGCTGAGAAGGCTTGATGCCGTCATCGAGGAAATCCTCGCCAGGAACCTCGTTCCCATCGTCGACGAGCACGACACGCATGTCTGTCAGCGTGATGTATCCGAATGCGGCGAGAAGCTCAGGGCATTCTGGCGGCAGATCGCGGAGCGCTATGCCGGAAGATATCCCGGGCTCGTCTTCGAGGTCTTGAACGAGCCGGGGGGACAGATGACGTCCGCCAGCTGGAATTCGCTCCTCAACGAATGTATCGGCATCATCCGCCGCACCAACCCCGAGCGGCGGGTCATTGCTGCCGTTCTCAACACGGACGAGATTCCCATCGACGATCTGGCTCTCCCCGCCGGCGACAGGAATCTCATCGTCGCCTTTCATTATTACGCGCCGATACGCTTCACGCATCAGGGTGCGCCATGGTCCGAGACGTTCGCGCGCATCGGGCCGCTGGATTGGGGCAGTCCGGACGATGAAGCCAAGGCGGCCGCTGATTTCGAGAAGGTCAGCCGGTGGTCGGAGCGAGAGAAACGCCCGGTTTATCTCGGCGAGTTCGGGGTCTACGAACGGGCTCCATCCGAGAGTCGCCAGAGATACCTGTCGTTCGTGGCGCGAAGCGCCGACAGACGTGGCTGGGCATGGGCCTATTGGCAGTTCGACCATGATTTCGCGGCCTTTGACAGCGCGCGTCAGGCCTGGAAGCCCGACATCCTGCGCGCCCTGATCCCGCCGGCCCGATGAAGCCGCGGTTCACGGCCAATATCGGCCAGATCGCGATCGCCTTGCAGTGACGGCTAACCGCCGTCTCTGGCACGGCAGAACAGATCGATCCCGCCGACCTGTCCGCCCTTGAGCGCGATCTCGATGTTCGCATGCGCGCGATCCGATGATGCGCGGTTGAGTGGCGCGCCTTCCGCGAGAGGGGCGATCGCGGTCAGCGCATAGATGCCCATTGCCTGCAGCGCATGGCCGGACGTGTCGCCGCCGGCGACCACGGCGCGCGGGAGCCGCGCGGTTTTCAGAATGGAGTCCAGCGCCTGGCCGAGCCCCGCGCCGATGCGCTCGTTTACTGCACTCGCCGTTGCGCCGCTCGCCTCGATGGCCGCGTTGAGTGCGCCGATGGCGGGATCGTCCGGTCCGCTTGCGGTGATCAGGAGCGCATCGCGCCCCGACGCGAGTGCTGCGAGCGCACGCGCGACAGCGCGGCCGATCTCCCTGGTCCATTCCGCCGCGTCGACGGCGCGCGTCGCATCGAGCCGCTCGACGTCGTAGCCGTTGTCCGCGGCATGCGCGATCTGCGCGGCGGTGACGGGCGAGCAGGAGCCGGAGACGCAGGCGATGCGCTCGACGCCGGCAAGGCGCAGATCGGGCTTGCTGTCGGGAATCAGGCCCGCCGACCGCCAATAGGCGACCAGGGCCTGCTCGACACCTTGCGAGCCGGCGACAAAGAGACGTTCGCCGCGATATTCCCAGATCAGGCGGCCGGCTTCGATCAGCGATGCCTGGTCGAGCACGTCGAGCGAGATGATCTCGGTGCCAGCGCCCCTCGCGCGCATCAGCGCCAGATCCGCGCCGCCATTGGCCATGGTGACGAAGTCGATCAGTCCGATCGATCGCGCCGTCTGTTTTGCAAGATGCCGGCCGAGATCGGACTCGTCCATCGGCGTCACTGGATGACGCGACATGGTCGGGTGCCGGTCGAGACGATGGCCGACGCCATTCACGGCCGCGAACAGATGGCCGAACATCTGATAGCGGCCCATCGCCGGCGATCCCACGAGCAGTGGATGCCAGCTTCCGCCGAGCTGCGGCACGGCGAGATCGATCGCACGCCCGATCGAGCCGATCTGCGGCGAGGAGTCGAAGGTCGAGCACACCTTGTAGTGTGCGATCGGCGCGCCGATACCTGCGAGCACCGCGAAAGCCGGCGGCAGGTTTTGCTCCATCCAGGCCGGATCCTTCGCGCGCGCCGTGCCGGCGATGCCGATGCCGCGGTACTGCCCGATAGAAGCGAGACGTTCGGGCGTCGGAGGTTCGAGGAACAGGATGGTCGGCAGGCCCGCGAAGGTGAGGGCCTCCATCGCCGCGGACGAGCCGGTGTAATCGTCGCCATAGAAGGCAACGAGTGGACCGTCGGGCAGGGCGGACGCGCCGCTCACGGCTGCGGACTCGCCATCGCGGCATCCCATGCTGCGCGCAAATCGGCAACGCCGGCGGCCGGTCCGTCGGGATGGGCGAGAATGCCGCCGCCTGCTGCGAAGATCAGATCTGTCGAGCCGAGTGCGCGCCAGGTCGGTGCAGCCTGCGCCGGCGTCTGGCCCGAGGAGAACACGGGCATCGCGATGCACGGCTTGTGCGCGAACATCGGGGTCAGCGCCGCCTTTGCGGATGTGACCACGCTGTCATCGGTCTCGCTGAACTTGTTCCCGATGCCGTTGACGTGCATGTGGTCGGCGCCGGCCAGCCGCCAGATCTTGTGCCAGGCCGTATAGTCCCAGCCCAGTGCCGGATGACGGTTCAGCGCGCCCCAGCCGTTGCGATGCGCATGAACGGGAAGCTGCGTGTGGCGGCCGATCTCGACCATGCCTGTGAGTCCGACCGAGTTGATGCTCGCCATCACGCAGGTGCCGCCTTCGCGGAGCACCAGATCATGCCGGCGGCGCATCTGGTCGATCTCGCCGGTGAGGTTGAAGGCGATCATGACCTTCTTGCCGGTTTGATCGGCGTGGTCGTTGACGACGCGCATCACGGCGCGCACGCGCGCGTCGAACGGACAATAGGCGCCGTCCGATTGCAGCTCGTCATCCTTGATGAAGTCGATGCCGGCCTCGCACAGCGTGGCGACGAGAGAGGCCGTCTCGGCCGGACTGAGTCCGATGCTCGGCTTGATGATGGTGCCGATCAGCGGGCGACCGCTGACACCGGTCAGCTCGCGCGTGCCGGCGACGCCGAACTTCGGTCCGGGATAGGCGGCGGCAAACGCGAGCGGCAGGCGCAGGTCGAGCAGCCGCAGGCCGGTCAGCTGGCGCAACTCCCAGAGATTGCCGGCGATCGCCGTGACGAGATTGGGCAGTGATGCGCCGATATTGTCGAGCGGCCATGACAACGTCACGCGCGCGCGATTCCAGGGGCCATCGGGGTTGATCGGGCGGGCGACCGGGAGCGACGGCGCGGAGATTGCATCAAGCAACTCGATGCTCTCGACTCGGGCGGCCGCACGCGCCTTCAGCTCCGGCGTTTCGCCGGGCACCGCAACGAACGTGCCGCTCGACTGCTCGCCCGCCATGGTTTCCGCGGCAAGACGCGGATCTTCCGGCGTTTCGATGAGATAGTCGGCTTCGATGCGAACGGGATTTTGCGTCACGGGAGTGCAGACAATCTAGAGCTTGGTAAGATCGGGGAACGGCCGCACGGGGTCGCGTCCGTCCCAGCCTTTGGCGGCTGCGCGGATGAGGTCGAACATCTTGCCCTTGGGTCCGGAGACTTCAGACAGTTCGATCACCGTTCCCGGATGATACTCCGTGTCGAAATAGACGAAACGACCGCGCGCGCCGACTTCGCCGCTCATGACCGGCTTGAAACCCTCGGCTTCGAGACGGGAGAGATCGGCGTCGTAGTCTTCGGTCCAGTAGGCGACGTGCTGCAGACCCTTATGCCCGGCTTTCAGGAAGTCGGCATACATCGACGGCGCATCGTTGCGGATCTGGATCAGCTCCATCTGCAGTGGCCCGGAATTGGCCAGCGCCACCGAATTGTGCGGCTCATAGGCCTTGCCGCGATAGTGGTAGTTCACGATTGGAACCCGCGGATTATAGAACCACGGCCCGATGCCGAGCTCGCGGCTCCAATAATCCATGGCCTTCTCGATGTCGTCAACGACGTAGCCGGCTTGCCGGATCTCACCAAAAAAACGGCTCATTGCATGATTCCCATGATCTTCAGAATTTGAGGAAGCCGATCGACAGCCACGGCACGGCCGCGACGATGGCGAGGCCGATGAAGAGCGCCGCGACATAGCCCCAGATGTGCTTGAGGCCTTCGTCCGGCGATATCTTGCTGATCGCGCAGGCGCCGTAATAGCCGACGCCGAACGGCGGCGCGAACAGGCCGATGCCCATCGCGAGGATCACGACCATCGCATAGTGCACTTCATGCACGCCGGCCTGCTTGGCAATCGGAAACAGCAATGGGCCGAACAGCACGATGGCCGGAATGCCTTCGAGCACGCTGCCGAGCACGACGAAGGCCACAATCGAGATCGCGAGGAAGCCGTAGGCGCCGCCGGGGATCGCCGCCATCGCCTTCGCCAGCTGTTGCGAGAAGCCCGATTGCGTCAGTCCCCAGGCCATCGCCGTGGCGCAGCCGATGATAAAGATGATCGCGCCCGTCAGCGAGGCCGTCTCGACCAGCATGGATTTCAGCCGCCGCCAGGGAAACTGGCGGTAGACCACAAGGCCCATCAGCACGGCGTAGGCGATGCCGATGGTCGAGACCTCCGTGGCAGTGGCAACACCTTCGACCACGGCAGTGCGGATCACGAAGGGCAGCAGGATGGCGGGCAGAGCGATCATTGTGAGCTTTGCGATCTCGCGCTTCGAGGCACGCCGCACATGGCTCAGATCCTCGTTCCGGTAGCGCCGCCATACCACCACGCAAAGCGCGGTGCCCACGACCAGGGCCGGCAGCAGCCCGCCCGTGAACAGCGCCGCGATCGAGACGCCGGTCACCGAGCCGATGGTGATCAGCACGATGCTCGGCGGAATGGTCTCGGTCTGCGCGCCGGTGGCCGACAGCAGCGCGACGAGGTCGCCAGGCTTGGCGCCACGCCGCTGCATTTCCGGCAGCAGCACCGGCGCGATCGCGGCCATGTCGGCGATCTTCGAGCCGGAGATGCCGGAGACCAGATACATGGCCCCGATCAGCACATAGGACAGTCCGCCCCTGACATGTCCGAGCAGGCTTGCCAGAAACTGGATCATGGCCCGCGCCATGCCGGTCATCTCGATCAACGCGCCGAGGAAAATGAACAGCGGCACCGCGAGCAGGATCAGGTGCGACATGCCTTCATCGAGACGGCCGACCATCACCATCATCGGTACGCTGGTTGTCAGCGCCAGATAACCGAAGGTCGCGAGCGCAAAGGAGAAGGCGATCGGTACGCCGGCGAACACGTTGGCTGCGACCACGCCGACGAAGAAAATGATGAGGTTGTAGCGTCCGAGCGGGGCGAGCAGCGGTCCGGCAAGCCAGAATACGGCGATCAGGACGGCGATGGTGATGAAGGCCGCGACGATCAGCGCGGGGCGGTGATGCGTCGCGAGCCGGATCGCGGCGACGACGGCCATCAGGGTCATCCCGACGGGAATTGCGGCTGCGCGCCAGGCATTGCTGATCTCCAGCGCCGGGGTGACGATGACCTGTTCCTCGCTCGCATAATCGAAGGCGGGATGCAGGATCAGCGCCAGCAGGGCTAGCGGCGCCACCGCCGCGATCGTGTCGAGAAAGGCGCTTGCGCCCGGGCCGACATGGCTGACGAGCCCTGTCATGCGCATGTGCTCGCCCCGGCGCAGCGCGATCACCGCGCCCAGCATCGAGAGCCAGAGAAACAGGATCGAGGCCAGTTCGTCCGACCAGATCAGCGGGCTGTGGAAGACGTATCGCATGATGACGCCGGCGAGCATGATGCCGATCTCGACCAGCACGACAGCGGCCGCGGCGGTCTCGACCACCGCACCGAGCCAGCGGTCGACGGTGCCAAAGGCGCTCGCAAGCTTGCGCGTGCCCGCAGCGGAAGCAGGGTGGCCGGCCGCCGCCAGATAGTCCGTCATCTGATGCTCTGCGATCGTCATCGCGCTCAGGCCAGCTTGCCGACGGCGCCTTCGAGCAGCGCCCAGGCTTCGTCGCCGAAGCGGCCCTTCCATTCGCCGTAGAAGCCGGAGTCGCGCAGTTTTGCGCGGAACGAGTCCGGTGAAGGCGTGGTGAATTTCATTCCATTGCTCTGGAGATCGGCCTGCACGGTCGCATTGAAGGTCTTGATGTCCTCGCGCTGCTTCAAGCCGGCATCGTTGATGGCGTTGCTGACGATGGTCCTGAGATCGGCGGGAAGGGCGTTGAAGGCGCGGGCGTTGGCGATGAACCAGAAGCCGTCCCAGATGTGGTTGCTGATCGCGCAGTACTTCTGCACCTCGTAGAGCTTCGCCACCTGGATGATCGGCAGCGGATTTTCCTGCGCGTCGACAATGCGTGTCTGGAGCGACGAATAGACCTCGCTGAATTGCAGGCTGGTCGGCGACGACGATAGCGCCTTGAACATGGAGATGCTGAGCGGAGACACGGGCACGCGGATCTTGAGGCCGTCCATGTCCTTGGCGCTCTCGATCGGCTTGGCGCCGCTGGTGATCTGGCGGAAGCCGTTGTCCCACATCTTCTCGAACGTATGGAGGCCGACCTTGGCCATGGCGGCACGGATATGCGCGCCGAGCCCGCCGTCCATTGCTTTCCAGACCTGATCGTAATCGGCAAAGGCAAAGCCGACCGCATTGATCGCGGCGATCGGCACCAGGGTCGCGACCACGAGCGCGGAGGGCGTGAAGAAGTTCAGCGCGCCGTTGCGCACCTGGGCGAGCATGTCGGTGTCGCCGCCGAGCTGGTTGTTCGGGAAGATGGCGATCTCGACCCGGCCATTGCTCTCCTTGGCGACGCGGTCGGCGGCTTCCTGGGCGCGGATGTTGAGGGGATGCGTCAGCGGCAGGTTGTTGCCGTATTTCAGCGAGAACTCGGCCGCCCGGGCCGGGCGCGAGAGACCGCCCATCAAGCCCGCGGCGGGGAGGACGGACAGGGCTTGCAAGGCGCGCCGACGGGTCAGGGACATGGGCTTCTCCTCCAACAGCGATTTGATGTTATTTGATGTTTCTGCGACAATGTTGATGCGAAAATTGCGACTTTCAGCTAGCATGTCAAACGATAAAGATGATGGTTTTTGATGTATTCGACGATTGGGCCCCGGAATGAATAAACCAGTGGCTCCTTCGCTGAGCCGCATCGTTGACGTGGCGCGCCGGGCCGGCGTCTCCACGGCGACGGTCGACCGCGTGCTGAATCGTCGGCCCGGTGTGCGGGCGATTACGCAGCAGCGGGTGCTCGCCGCCGCGTCCGAGCTCGACTACATGCCGGCCGAGAACATCCTGGCGGCGATGCGGCCCAAGCCGATGCGGCTGCTGTTCCTGCTGCCGGCCGGCACCAACCGCTTCCTGTCCACGCTCGGGCAGCTGATCGCGCATTCCGACGGCCGGCTCGCGCCCTTCAACGTCCATTGTCAGGTCGACACCATCAAGGGCTTCAATCCCGACCTGCTGGCACGTCAGCTCTGGCGGGCCCGCGACAAGGCCGACGGCATCGCTTTCATGGCGCTCGAGCATCCCGTCGTGAGGGAAGCCGTCGACCGATTGGCGGAGCACGGCGTGCCGACGGTGACGCTGATCTCGGATATCCTGAATGCGCGCCGCGCGGCCTATATCGGACTGGACAATCGCTCGATCGGACGCACCGCCGGCTATCTGATCGCGCGCTTTCTGGGCGAGCGTCCGGCCAAGGTCGCGATGATCGCGGGCAGCCGCAGCTACCGCGCGCACGAAGAACGCGAAATGGGCTTTCTGCACGTCTTCGAAGAACTATTCCCGGCCATCAAGGTCGTGGGCCTGCGCGAAGGCCATGATGACGCCGACCGCAACTATCGCCAGACGCGCATGCTGCTGGGCCAGCATCCGGATCTTGCCGGAATCTACAACATCGGCGGCGCCGCCGATGGTGTCGCTCGCGCCCTGAACGAAATGAACCGGGCGCGTGACGTGGTCTTCATTGGCCATGGTCTGACCTCGGATACGCGCAGCTTTCTGCTCGATGGGACGATGGATGCCGTCATCACTCAAAATCAGCTCAACACGATGATGAGCTGTGTCGGCATCTTCGACAATCTGCGCGCCGGCCGCAGCGCCATGCACGGCATCGAGGCGCCGCGCAGCGAGATCATCTTTCGCGAAAATATTCCGGCGCTTGGGGGCTAGGATCCAAGGCGGCTTGCTGGACCCATGGCCGGCCTGGTCGAGCGCATCCATGGCCTGATTGGGCACGATGCAATTTTGCCGGTGTTTTGCCCGACGAGTCAAATGACCGGCGTCTGAAGACATCGGGCTCGTCGAGCAGCTCAACGTGCGTTGCAGGAGAGATGCCTCTCGTTCTGCGCGCGCAAGGCAATTCACCCAAGCCTCATCTCGACTTAAGCCGCGCCACCGCGACCAACCGGCCAGGGGCGGTTCTACTGTGCATGGGGTTGTTTTTCAGTTTTTTGTTTGGCGAGGCGTCGGCAGGCGCTCTACAGGCCGGCGGCGACGCCCAGGCGGCCGATGCCGGGGAGCTTGAGCGCCGGCCGCCGGATGTCGATGCCCAGCACCGCGCCGAAGAAATTGATCTCGAACCCTTCGACCCAGCCGACCGTCATGCCGAGGTAACCCGACAGCGAGGCGTAGAGACCGGTGCGGGAAGGGGTGATGCCGGCCCAGCGTCCGCTGTACGGATAGTCCTTGCCGACCGCGGTGGGTGGAAGGACGGCACGAAGCTCGGGAACGGCGTCCAGCGCCGCCTGCACGAAGGTGTTGGAATTCGGTCCGGGCCAGGCGCTGTAATCGCCGTAGGCGCGGAACTTGTAGGTCTCGACGACGTGGCGGATCTTGGGGATCAGCGCTTCGGCCCGCGCGCCGTCGACCGCCACGACGGTTTCGGGCATGGCGCCGAACCAGCGGCCGTCGGGTGCAAATCCGTTGCTCCGGATCGGGTCGCCCCACGCCGTGTAGTCGTATCGGCTGTAGGTGCTGGCACCTTTCTCCTTGACGACGATCCAGCTGTGGACGGCGAAAATGCTGCGCCACCGCACCGTGCGCGCGGCAAAGACCCGGATCAGCGCGTCCGGATTGGCCGATGCCGGCGGCAACAGGCCGGCGCTCGAGCGATCCGCCGTCTGCCAATTGCCCCGGCCATCGCCGAACAGATAATAGCGTCCGGCCGACAGTCCTATCGGCACGGAGACCAGCAGCAGGAAGAGAATCAAGAGTTTCCTCAAGGGCAGACGGGGGCAGGCGGGACGACACGATTAATATAGTTCGCCCGGCGGGTCGCGCCAGCACGCTTCTGCTCTTGCATTTGGGAGGTGCGCCCCCATGTTCCCGATTATGATGAAACTGTCCCTCATCGAAGACCAGGCCATCCAGGCGCGAATCGCGGGCATCGCGGGCGCCGAGACGTTCGATCGCATCTTCGCCGGCATCCGATTCGACGAGATCGACGGCAATCTGCTGTTCGCCATTGCCAGGGACGAAGACTGCGCGAGCGAGATCGAGGACGAGTTCTCGCATCACCTCGCGGTGGTTGCGACTCAAGTCCTCGGGCAGAGCGTCGACGTGGTCGTGGTGCTGCCGAAGGTCCTGCAGTAGGCCTTATTTTGCCGTGCAAGCGGCCTCCCGGGCTTGCATCCATGCTTTCCAACGCAATCGTGAAATTGTAATGACGTGCTTGGGCGCTTAGGCCCAGTCCGCGTTGTCGACCGAGCTCTACGGCAGGGCTCGTCGGCGCGCGACTCTATTTCTGAAACAAAGTTGGATACACATTGGCGTCCACCAAAAAAGCCCGGGCCGCGACCGGCGCGAAAAAGACCAAGGCCAAAAGCTCGAAAGGCGAGAGCCCGAAGACCAAGAGCTCGAAGAGCAAGGGTTCAAAGAGCAAGGGTTCGAAGAGCACAGAGAGCAAAGGCTCGAAAGGCAAGAGCGCGTCGCGTTCTACGGTCTCGTCCTCATCGCCGCTCGGCATGCTGGCGCTGCATCTGCGCGAGCAGTGGGAGAAGTCTGGCCGCGACGGCCTCGTGTTCCTCTGCGACAATGAGAACAGGGCGGAGCGGCTGGGTGGCGTGATCCACGCGCTCGACCCTTCGGTCGACGTGCTGGTGTTCCCGCGACTGAACAATCTGCCATTCGATGGTCTGGAGCCGTCGCGCGAGATCGCGGGCAGGCGGAGCTCGGTGTTGCGGCGCCTCGCCAAGGCAAGGAAGCCGGTCTTCCTCGTATCGACCGCAGAAGCCATCATGGAGCGGCTGCCACTGCCGGCGAGCTGGTCAAAGACCAGCCTCAGCCTGAAAGTGGGCGCGGCCTATTCGGAAGCCGAGCTGGAGCGCCGCCTGGAAGCTCTCGGCTACGACCTCGACGAAGAGGCGGAATATCCGGGCGGCGTCCTGTTCCACGGCAAGACGTTCGAGGTGTTTCCCGCGGGCGGACTTGGTCCTTTCAGGATCGAACATTCCGACGGTGTTATCCGTAAGATCGTTGCCGTCGATCCGGTCGAGCATGAGGTCGTCTACGAGACCAGGGAATTGCTGATCGATCCGATGTCCGAACAGATTGCGCTCGGAGGCAAGCGCGGGCAGCGGGCGACGCTGCCGGATTATTGCGCTCGCGCGCGGTGGATCGTGGATGCCGGCGTACCGGGCCACGCCGATATCTGGCTGGGCACCATCGAGGAGGCCGCTGGCCGCAGGGATGCGGAGCGCGAGTATCTCGGACGGGCGGATTGGAAGCGGCTGAAGAAGAGCATCAGCGTACTTCCGCAAAAATCGGCCTTCACGCCGACGCCCGATTTCTCGAAGGCCTCTTCGCCAAGAAAGATCCTCCGCGCATTTATTGACGACATGCAACGCGCCGGGTCGCGGGTGCTGTTCGTCGCGGCCGTCGAGGATGACCTTCGCGCGATGGAGCGGATGAGCGGCATCAAGGCGGAGCGCTGTGCCGATTGGAGCGAGGCGACGGAGGGACGGGAGCGCGAAACGGCGTTCCTGGCCGACTTCGATGCCGGCTTCGTCGGGGCCGGCCGCAAGCCTCTCGTCATCGTCACCGCGTCCGACGTGCTCGGCAGCAGAGCCCATCATCCGCAGCCGATGGCGAGAGCCTGGACGGCCGCGTTCGACCATCCTGACGTTCCGGAACGCGGCGCGGCGGTGGTCCATTTGCAGCGTGGGCTCGCTCTGCTCGACGGCTTGCAGACCCTCGCCATGGGGACGGGATCGCGGCGCGAGATGGTCAGGCTTGCGTTCGCGGGAGACAATGCCGTTCTCGTGCCGCCGGCCGACCTTGCCTTGATCTGGCCCTATGCGGCCGAGCCCGGCAAGCTGGCGCGGGACAAGGCGGACGGAAGCACATGGTGGGCGCGGCGGACCGAGGCCGAGGCGGAGATTCAGGTCGCC
The DNA here is from genome assembly GCF_052075995.1 of Bradyrhizobium sp. 613_E4_N2_2. Classification (NCBI taxonomy): domain Bacteria; kingdom Pseudomonadati; phylum Pseudomonadota; class Alphaproteobacteria; order Hyphomicrobiales; family Nitrobacteraceae; genus Bradyrhizobium; species Bradyrhizobium sp. 613_E4_N2_2. Next base: position 6,113,293 of record NZ_CP197234.1, on the reverse strand, counting down.
GCCAAGGCGCTCGCAAAGCACATCAGCCAGCGCCACCGCCGCCGCGCGCCGAAACTGGTCGCACCCGGGCCGCTCTATGAAAGGTTCGTTGCGCGTTTTCCGTATTTCCCGACCGTCGATCAGGCGAAGGCCATTCAGGACGTGCTCGATGATCTCGCGGCAGGTCATCCCATGGACCGGGTGGTGTGCGGCGACGTCGGATTTGGAAAGACCGAGGTCGCGTTGCGCGCGGCAGCTGCTGTGGCGCTGTCCGGGAAACAGGTGGCGATCGCGGTGCCGACCACGGTCCTGGCGCGGCAGCATGTCGAAACCTTCCGCAAGCGCTTCGGTCCTCTCGGTATCGACGTCGGAAGCCTGTCGCGAGCGACCTCCGGCCCGGAGACGCGAGGGATCAAGGAGGGCCTGCGAAGCGGCAGGCTGAAAGTCGTTGTCGGCACGCAGGCGCTCTCTGCAAAGGATGTGAAGTTCGCCGATCTTGGCCTCGTCATCATCGACGAAGAGCAGCACTTCGGAGCGGCGGAGAAGGCGAAGCTTTCAGGCCTGGCAAAGAATGCCCATACGCTCTGGATGAGCGCGACGCCGATCCCGCGCACGCTCGCTGCTGGTCTTGCGGGCTTCCGGGATCTCAGCGTGATCGCAACGCCGCCGGTTCACCGGCTTCCGATCGTGACCAAGATCGCTCCGCTGTCGGATGCGGCCATTGCCGGAGCATTGCTCCGCGAACGGCGGCGGCATGGACAGAGTTTTCTGATCTGCCCGCGCATCCAGGATCTGGAGCCGATGCTGGCGCGCGTGCAATCATTGGCGCCCGACCTCCGCATCGTCTGCCTTCATGGCAAGATGCCCGTCGACGACCTCGACGACCGCATGATGAGTTTCGTCGATGGCGAAGCGGACGTCCTCCTGGCGACCAACATCGTGGAAAGCGGTCTCGATATCCCGCGCGCGAATACCATCGTGGTGTGCTGGCCCGAAAAGTTCGGCCTCGCACAGCTCCATCAGCTCAGGGGGCGGGTGGGACGCGGCGGAACGCGCGCCTTCGCTTATCTGCTGACGGAGTCGACCTCGGAACAGTCCGAGAAGCGTTTGGCCGTCCTCGAGGAGTTCAGCAAGCCCGGCGCCGGCTTTGCCATCAGCGAGCGCGACCTGGACCTCAGGGGCGCCGGCGATCTGTTTTCCGAACAGCAGTCCGGGCACGTGCAGGTGTTCGGGCCGGTGCTCTACAGTCATCTCCTGAAGCTCGCCTCGGAAAGAGTGAACGACTCGGGCGCCTTTCTGTGGGTGCCGGATCTGAATCTGCCTGTCGGCGACATGTTGCCTGAAGGTTATGTGCAATCGGAAGCAATGCGGCTCGAGATCTATGGCCGCGCCGCCAGATGTCGGAGCGACGACGATCTGGAAGACCTGGAGGAGGAGACTTCGCGGCGTTTCGGCAGGCTGCCGCCGGAGGCGCGTGATTTCTTTGCGGCCGCGAGGCTCCGGATCGATTGCAAGCGGCGTGGCATCGTCAGGCTCGATGTCGGGCCCGAGGCCGTCGCTGCCACTTTCCTCCCCGGGCGGCTGCGGAAATCCAGGGCGCGATCGCTCCAGCGAGACGGCGATCGCGTCGTCTGCGCCGCCCGCGGGCACGCGGACCCGTTCGGCCGGATCGAGGAATTCCTGGAGCTTCTGGACGAGTGAAGCAGGCCTACTGCGGCTCGATTCCGGCTGCCTTGATGATCCGCCCCCATTTGGCGATCTCCGCCTTCAGGAAGGCTTCGAGCGCAGCCGGCGTCGCGCGCTCGGCTTCAACCGGAGCCATGCTGAGCTCGGCAAAGCGGCTGATCAACGCAGGGTCCTTGAGCGCCGTCTGGAGTGCGCCGACGAGCTGGTCGACCACGGGCTTCGGCGTGCCGCGCGGCGCGTAGAGGCCATACCAGGTCGTCACATCGAATTCGGGAACGCCGGCCTCGGCCGAGGTCGGCACGCCAGGCAGTGTCGCGACGCGCGTCTTGCTGGTGATCGCGTAGCCCTTGATCGTGTTCGACTGGATATAGGGCGTCGGTCCCGTCGCGGGATCGCAATAGACGTCGATATGGCCGGCTATGACATCGTTCAGCGCGGGCCCGCCGCCCTTGTAGTAGATCTGCGAGAGTTTCGTATCGGTGGTGCTCATGAACATCAGGCCGCAGAGCTGCGAGGCTGAGCCGAGACCGACATTGCCGAAAGTCATCTTGTCGCCCTCGCTGCGGATGCGGGCGATCATCTCGCCGAGATCCTTGGCCGGGAAATTCGGCCGGGCCACCAGGATCATCGGGACATCAGTGACGAGCCCGATCATGGCGAAGTCGCCGACGGGATCGAACGGCAGCTTGGCATAGAGCGCGGGCGCGGTGGCCTGGCCGACATGCATCAGGAGCAGCGTGTAGCCATCAGGCGCGGCCTTGGCGACGCGGTTGGTGCCGAGTGTGCCGCCGGCACCGACGACATTCTCGATGACGATGGACTGCTTCAGCGTCGCGCTCATGGCGTTGCCGAGAATTCGCGCGATGACGTCGCCGGGGCCGCCGGCGGAGAACGGCACGATCATCGTGACCGGGCGGGTGGGGTAGTCGTCTGCGATTGCCGCGCCACAGGGCAAGAGCAGGAGACACAGGATCAGCGATCGTACCAGAGACAACATCGAACACTCCCTGAATTCTTGTTTTTCTAGTCGTCGGAAGGCGCCGCCTCCTTGGCGGCGTTTCGTTCAATCATGTCGAGCGCGGCCACCGCAGCCGCATTGATGTGATCGACGCAGCAGCGCTCGGCGAGATCCGGATCGCCGTTCTGGATCGCACGCCAGATCGCGGTGACCTCGCGCAGGCTCTTGTTGATCCGTTTCGGCTGCGACATCGACGTGATCCGCAACAGTTGGATCCGGTCGTGCAGCGGCTTGAGCATGCGCTCGATGAAGGCGTTGCGGCAGCCGCCGATCAGCGCGGCGTAGAAGTCGGTCTTGGCTTCGAGGCTCCCGACGAGGTCCTGCTTGGCTGCGGCCGCCTTCAGCCGGGCCAGGGCTTCCCCGATCCGTCGAGCCACTTCCGGATCGTGGAGTCTGGCGCATTCGCGGCCGGCGAAACCTTCGAGCACCGCGCGGGCCGCGTAGAGCTGCCGGGCTTCTTCGAGGCTGATCGTGGAGACCACGGGGCCGCGGTGGGGGACGATGTTGACGAGGCCGTCGGCTTCGAGGGCTCGCAGGGCTTCGCGGATCGAAGGCCGGCTGACGCCCATCATCTCGCAGAGCTCGCGCTCGACCAGGCGCTGGCCCGGTTTGAGTGTTCCGGACATGATCGCCTCGCGCAGCTTTTGCGCGACCATCGCCCGGACGGTCGGGACGTCCTCGATGCGGAGTGTCGACTGCAATTCGCTACGTCTTTCCATGTCCGGACCCTGGTTGGGAAAAGTCAGTACCGGTTTACAGGCAGAATCATCATTTCGGCAATTTGAACGTGCGCGGGCTGGTCCAGGGCGAAGACGATCGAACGGGCAATATCGGCAGGCTCGAGCGCCATCCTGAACTGGTCGAAATAGTCCTTTTCCTTCTGCCTGTCGCCGCGGTAGCGGGTCAGGATGATGTTGGTCCGGGTCAGGCCTGGCTGGAGTTCGGTGACCCGGATCGCGGTTTCCGCCAGCTCGCCCCGCAGCGTCTCGGTGAACATGTGGACGCCCGCCTTGCTGGTGCTGTAGGCGGCCATATCGGGGACGATCCGGACCGCGTTGATGGAGCTGATGTTGACGACATGGCCGGCGTTGCGCCTGACCATGTCGGGCAGGATCGCGCGGGTGACGCGCATCAGGCCGATCAGATTGGTCTGGATGATGTTGGACCAGTCGTCGGCGGAGCCGGCATCGAACCGCGTCCGCCCGCCGATATCGTGTCCGGCGTTGTTGATGAGGACGTCGACCGGCTTGAACTGCGCGGGAATGGCGTCCGGCAGGCGATCTACGGCCTGCCCATTGCTAATGTCGAGCTGGATCGGAAACACCGCGTTGCCCGCCGTGGACGCGAGTTCCTCAAGCGCCTTGGCGTCGCGATCGACCAGCACGACGCGGCGGCCGCTTTCCAGCAAGGCCTTGGTGATGGCGCGTCCCATGCCGCCGGCGGCGCCCGTCAGCACGACGCTCTGGCTCGATTGTTCAGTCATCGTAACACTCCCAATGCTTTCATGCGACCGACCAGCCGCCGTCGATCGGCAGGCTGGCGCCGGTGATATCGTTTGCCGCGGGCCCACAGAGAAAGACGACCATGGCGGCGACCGCATTCATTTCGACGAAACGCTGCGTCGGCTGGCGCTCGCCGAGATATTCCTTGGTCACGTCGTCGACCGGACGGCCGCTGTTCGACGCGATCGTTGCGATCTTGTTCAGGATCGCGGGCGTTGGCAGCGTGCCCGGGCACAGCGTGTTGCAGGTGATGCCGCTCCGCGCCGTCTCGATCGCCACCGCACGGGTGATACCGAGGATCGCAGTCTTGGTGGTGACGTAGTCGATGCGATCCTCGACCGCGCGGCTCGAATAGATCGAGCCCATGTTGATGATCCGGCCCCAGCCGCGCTGCTTCATCGCCGGCAGCGCCAGGCGGATCAAATGGAACGGCGCCGACAGGTTGACCGCCAGCGCCTGCTCCCAGCAATCGGGCGGAAATTGCTCGATGGCGGAGAAATGCCTGATCACAGCGTTGTTGACGAGGATGTCGATGGCGCCGCAGCAGTCGAGCAGATCGGCCATCATGGCCTCGATCGCCTCGCGCTGGGCGAGATCGGCGCCGGCCGCGACGACCTCGACGCCGAAGCGGGCGCGGAGGTCATCCGCGGCCTGCTTCGGCGCGACGAGATCATGAAGGACGATGTTGGCGCCCGCGCCGGCAAGGCCTTCCGCGACCGCGAGGCCAAGGCCCGCGGTCGCACCGGTCACGAGTGCCCATTTGCCCTTCATCGTCGTCACGCTCCGTTATTTCTTGTCGAGCTCGGCGAAGACTTCCTTCGCGTTCCGGAACGCATCCACGCCGGCCGGAACGCCGCAATAGATCGCGACCTGCATGAACACCTCGCGGATCTCCTCCTTGGTGGCGCCGTTGGCGAGCGCGCCGCGGACATGGGTTTTCAGCTCGTGTGGGCGGTTGAGCGCGCAGAGCATCGCCAGATTGAGGAAGCTGCGCGTCTTGCGCGTGAGGCCGTCGCGGCCCCAGACGTAGCCCCAGCAATACTCCGTGGTGAGGTCCTGCATCGGACGGTTGAACTCGTCCGCGGATGCGATCGCCTTGTCCACGAACTCGTTGCCGAGCACGCTCTTGCGGATTTCGAGCCCGCGGTCGTAAGTCGCCTTGTCCATGTTGTTCTCCGTTTCTCTTTCGGGCGTTGTCAGTTCTCAGGTCAGTTCTCAGTTCAGTTTTTGGGCCAGAACGGCTGCGCCAGCGCGAGCTGGGGCGGGAACACCGTCACCGGCACGCCGGACTGCCACTGCACGATGGTCATGCCGGCGCCGACGCGGCGGCCCTTCTCGTCGAACTTGATCTCGCCCAGCGGATAGTATTTCGAGGGGCCGGCATCCATGGTGCGCAGCGCCTCGCCGACGGCAACGCGGTCGGCCTTGCCGGCCTTCTCGAGCGCGTCCTTGATCACCCACATGTCGCCATAGGTGGAGATCGCGTTCTGCGTCATCCACGGCTCCTTGTAGCGGGTCTTCAACTCGGCGATCAGCGCTTCGTGGCCCTTGGCGCCCCAGCTTGCGACGCAGGTCAGCACGCCCTGGAGCAGTTCGGGGCTGACGGTTTGCAGCATGTCCGGCTCGGCGATCGCGATGCCAAACGAGATCGTCGGCACCTTGCCCTGGCCAAGGCCGAACTCGTTCATCTTCTCGAGCAGCAGCTTCGCGTCCGAGATCACCGTCGGCAGGAAGAAGAGCAGATCGGGTTTCGCCGAGCGGATCTTCTGCACCAGCGAGGTCGCATCCGCCAGCGGCGGCGTGAACGTCTCGTCCACGATCAGCTGCAACTGATTCTCCGCCAGCAGGCCCTCGCGCATCGCCTTTGCGGAGGCGATCGAGGCCCCCGTGTTGTCGGTCAGGATCGCGACAGTCTTCGGCCGCTTGCCGGAGGCCGTCTCCGCCAGCTTGATGATCTGGGGCAACGCTTGCCGTGCCTGCGAACCTGCAGTGGCCGCGGTCTGGAACACGTATTTGAAGCCGCGATCGGTGATCAGGTCGGAATAGGAGAGGGTGAGGACGGGCAGGCTGGCGCGCTCGGTGACTTCGGTCACCGCGAGCGTGAACGAGGACAGATAGGCGCCGCTGGCCGCGACCAGATCGGTCTCCTGGGCGACCATGCGCTGGGCGGCGTTCTTGGCCTTCTCCGTGGTGTCGCCGGAATCGAGCACGACCAGCTTCAGCTTGGCGCCGCCGAGCGCCTTGATGCCGCCTTGCGCGTTGATGTGGTCGACCGCCATCTCGGCGCCCTCACGCATCACCGTTCCCGGGCGGGCGTAGAGACCGGAGATCGGCACCAGCAGGCCGACCTTCACCTCTGAAGGTTGCTGCGCCCAGGCGCGAGATGCGATCAGCGTGCCGGACGCGCCGGCCAATAGCGCTCGCCGCGAGATCGTGAACTTGCTTCTTGCAGTCATGACAATTCTCCTCCCTGAAAAATTGCGCGGCGCTTAGGATTTCTTCGGCCAGAACGGCTCTGCTTGCGCGAGATCGGGCGGATAGACGGTGACAGGCACGCCCGATTGCCATTGCACGATGACGACGCCGGCGCCGACGCGGCGGCCCTTCTCGTCGAATTTGAGCTGGCCGCCCGGATAGTATTTCGACGGGCCGGCATCCATGGTGCGGAACGCCTGCGCGACCGAGTTGCGGTCGGCCTTGCCGGCCTTCTCCAGCGCTTCCTTCATCAGCCACATGTCGCCGTAGGTCGAGATGACGTTCTGCGTCATCCAGGGCTCCTTGTATTTGGCCTTGAGCTCGGCGATCAGCGCTTCGTGGCCCTTCGAGCCCCAGTTGGCGACGATGGTCATGATGCCCTGCACGGTCTCCGGGCTCACGCTCTGGAGCATGTCGGGTTCGGCGATGGTGATGCTGAAGGACACCGTCGGGATCTTGCCTTGGCCGAGGCCGAACTCGCTGATCTTCTCCAGCCCGAGCTTGGCGTCCGACACTGCATTCGGCATGAACAGCAGCAGGTCTGGCTTGGCCGAGCGGACCTTCTGGATCAGCGGGGTGGCATCCGACAGCGGCGGGGTCCAGACTTCCTCGACGACAAGCTGGAGGCCTTCCTGTGCGAGCAGCTTTTCCTTGAGTGCCTTGGCGGTGGCGACGGATGTCGCGGTGTTGTCCATCAGCATCGCCACGGTCTTGGGCTTCTTGCCCGACGCGTTCTCGGCGAGCTTCATCAGCGTCGGCAGGCCCAGCTCGGACTGACGGCTCGCGGTCGCGGCGGTCTGGAAGATGTATTTGAAGCCGCGGTCGGTCAGCAGGTCCGAATAGGACAGTGTCAGCACCGGAAGTTCGGCGCGCTCGGTCACCTCGGTGACGGCGAGGGTGAAGGACGAGAGATAAGAGCCGGTGGCGGCGACCAGATCGGGCTCCTGTGCCACCATGCGCTGCGCCGCGTTCTTGGCCTTCTCGGTGGTGTCGCCGCAGTCGATCACCACCAGCTTCAGCTTGGCGCCGCCGAGCGCCTTGATGCCGCCCTGCGCGTTGATGTGCTCGATGCCCATCTCGGCGCCCATTTTCATCACCTGGCCGGGGCGGGTGTAGATGCCCGACAGCGGGACGATCAGTCCGACCTTGACCTCGGCCGGCGCCTGCGCACGTGCCACGCCGGCGAGGCCGACGGCGGCGGCGCCCGACAGCACGGTCCGGCGCGTCAGTCCTTTTGATATGCTGCCCTTCGATGTCTTGTTCACCTTGTTGTCTCCCTGCTCTTTGTTTTTTGTTCGTCACATGCCGAGATAGGCTTTGCGCACGCGATCATCGGCGCGCAGCGTGTCGTTGTTGCCTTCGAGCACGACGTGTCCGGCTTCGAGGACGTAGCCGTGGTCGGCGGACTCCAGTGCTTCCGCCACGCGCTGCTCGACCAGCAGCATGGTCAGCCCGGACTGACGCCGGATATCGATCAGCCGCTCGAAGATGAAGTCCGCGGTCGACGGTGCGAGCCCCATCGAGGGCTCGTCCAGCATCAACAGCTTCGGCGAGGAGGCGAGGCCGCGGCCGATCGCTAGCATCTGCTGCTGGCCGCCGGACATCGTGCCAGCGAACTGGTTGCGGCGTTCCTTCAGCACTGGCAGCCATTCGAAGATGCGCTCGATGTTGGTTTGCCAGTCGCGCCGGCCGCTTTCGGTCATTGCACCCATTTCGAGGTTCTCCATCACCGTCAGCGACGGGAACACCTGGCGGCCCTCGGGGACATGGGCGATGCCGAGATGGGCGCGCTGCGGCGGCGGCACCGCGAGGAGATCGACGCCGTCGAACGTAATTCTCCCGCCGCTCGGCTTCACGATGCCGGAGATTGTCTTGAATAGCGTCGTCTTGCCGGCGCCGTTGGGCCCGACGATCGCGACGAACTGGCCCGCGCCGACATTGATCGACACGTCGTTCAGGACGGGCTTGGCCGAATAGCCCGCGCTTAATCCCTCAATTCGCAGCATGGCCCGCCCACTTCTTGCCGAGATAGGCCTCGATCACCCGGTTGTCGCGCGTCACCACTTCGGGCAGGCCCTCGGTGATGACGGCGCCATGGTCGAGCACGAGGAATCTGTCCACCAGGCGGACCATCGCCTGCATGGTGTGCTCGATGATGGCGATGGTCATGCCGTCGCGTGCGAGCTGCTGGATCACGGCGACGACCTCGTCCGCTTCGCCGTGGCCGAGGCCCGCAAGCGTTTCGTCGAGCAGCAGAATGCGCGGCTGGCCGGCGATCGCGCGGGCGAGCTCCATCAGCCGCAGCTCCTTGGTCGAGAGTTCGCCGGCGACATGGTTGGCTACGGCGGAGAGCCCGACGCGGGCGACTGCGTCGGCGGCAAGCTTGCGTGCCTCCGCATCGGAGCGGGCGCGCACATAGGCCCCCACCACGACATTGTCGAGGATCGACATGCGCAGGAATGGCCGCATCACCTGGAAGGTGCGGCCGATGCCGGCCTCGCAGATCACGTGCGGCCGTTGGCCGGACATGTTGCGGCCGTCGATCAGCACCTCGCCCTCGCTCGGCTTCAGAAAACCGTTGAGGAGGTTGAACAGCGTGGTCTTGCCGGCGCCGTTCGGGCCGATGATGCCGAGGATCTCGTTCTTGTGCAGCTTGAAACTGACGTCCTGAACGGCTTTGAGTCCGCCGAAGGAGCGCGAGAGATTGCGAACCTCGAGCATCACCTCGCCGGTGGCCGCACGCTGCCGCGCGGCGGGCTTCAGCGCCGTGACGTTGGCGACGGCCGTTTCCGGAGTGTCGCTCGCCGTGGCCTTGGATGCATTTCGCTTGCGCAGGAGATCGCGCAGTTTCCAGAACAGGCCTTCCGGCGCGAGCAGGATGACGCAGACGATAGCAAGGCCGAAGATGACGCCCTGAATGCCGGGGATCCGTGCACCGGCCTCTGCGTGCAGGATCTCGGCGAGTGGGATCAGGATCACGGAGCCGATGACCGGCCCCCAGACCGTGCCGACGCCGCCGAACATCGCGACCGTGAGCGCCTGCGCCGACACCAGCATGCCGAACACCGATTGCGGGGTTACGACCAGCAGCACCTGCACATAGAATCCGCCGATGGCGGCGGCGATCGCGCCGCTCAACGTGATCGCGCGCAGCTTCCAAGCCAGCGTGTTGATTCCGGCCGCTTCTGCCGCAGCCTCGTTCTGCTTGATCGCGAGCAGCGCCATGCCGAAGCGGGATCGCTCGATCACCTGCGTCAGCACGATGGTGGCAAGCATGATGGCCAGCCCCAGCAGCGTGTAGATGTGGGGATCAGAGAACTGCATATAGGCGATCGGCGCGTCGCGCTTGATCGGAAGCGTCACCTCCTGGAAGCCGAGCCACTCGAACACGTAGAGAATCGCGAGCGGGTAGGCGAGCATCGCGAGCGCAAAGTAGTGGCCCTGGAGGCGGAAGGTCGGAAATCCGATCAGAAGCCCGGCAATGCCGCCGAGCATGGCGGCGACCGGGATTAGCAGCCAGGGGGAGATATCAAAATAGATCTGCCCGAGCGCGGTCGCATAGGCGCCGATGCCGAAGAAGGCTGCGTGGCCGAACGAGATCAGCCCGGTGTAGCCGCTGAGCAGATTCCAGGACAGGCCGAACACCGCCCACACCGGCACCAGCGTCAGGATGAGCTGGTAGTAGGAGTTGGTGACGCCGAGTGAGATCCCGGCGTAAGCGAGCGTGAAGAGCAGGGGAGGCAGCAGTGAACGCATCCGGAGCATGGTCACGTCCTCTCGACCATGCGCCCGAAGAAACCTTGCGGACGGAAGAAGATGATGAGGAGGAAGACGGCGAAGATCGCGGCATTCTGCAACTGCGTCGGCAGGATCAGCGTCGACATCTGCTGCACGAGGCCGATCGTCATGCCGCCCCAGAAGGCACCGATGATGCTGCCCATGCCGCCGAGCACGACGCCGGCATACATGACGATCACGTATTCGAGGCCGACGAAGGGGTGGAACGGATAGTTGGTCGCGAGCAGGCCGCCGGCAATCGCGGTGATGCCGCAGCCGAGCGCGAAAGCGGTGCGGTGCGCACGGTCGACGTCGATGCCCATATAGGTCGCGGCGGTCGGATTGTCGGCGGCGGCGCGGAGCGACTTGCCGATCCGGGTCCGTGTGATCAACAGCGAGAGCAGAATCATGATCGCGAGCGAAACGATCGCGTCAATGCTGCGCGCCTTGTTGAGGAAGATGCTGATGTCGAAGAAGGGAACGAACTCCCAGGCCGAGCTCGACAGCGGCGTGCGGATCGAGGCCAGCACCGATCCGAAAACGATGAGGCCGCCATTCTGCAGGATCAGCGCGATGCCGAGCGTGAGGATGAGCTGGGCGTAATGGCCTTCGCCTTCAAGCGAGGCGGTGCGCGTGCCCGAGACGCGCGAGATCAGGGCCAGATGGACGAAATAGCCGAACACGGCGAGCACGGGACCAGCCAGCAGGATGGCGACGAACGGCCCCACTGTGTTGCCGAACAGCGCCTGGATGCCGGCGGCGGTGAAGAGATAGAAGGCGGCATACATGCCGAGCATCATGAAATCGCCATGGGCGAAGTTGATGACGCGCATGACGCCGAAGATCAGGCCGAGCCCGACGCACATCAGGCCATAGACGGCGCCGATCAAAAGGCCCGCAGCGAGCGCTTGAAAGAAGCCTTCCATCAGCCCCGCCTCCGCGCGGCGCGAGCGCCGGCTTGCTGGCGATTGTGCGTCGTCGGCACTGCTAGGCTGGTCTCCCGGTCGACCATGTTTCCCCCGTATTGTTTGGCATTTCTTATGATGCCGATCGTAAAACTCGTTCTGGCGCATCCAGACGACACTGCGCTGCGATGTCGCCGGCATTGCCGAGCTGCTCGCAGCCGTCGATGAGTTGCTCGAGCCGGTGCGCGCGGTCCTCGCCGAGGGCGCGAATGGCGGCGGCGCGGAAGCGCGCACGAATCTCTGAAGGCGTTGCGGCGATGACGTCGGGCAAAGCGTGCCGGATGGTCCGGCCGCTGCGCAGATGCACGGTCACCTCCGCGCCCTGCTTGCCGGGGAAGGCGGCGGTGAAGCCTGGATCTGCCCCGAGATCGGTGACCGCGACCAGGCGAATGATGTCGGCATCATCGAGTTCGGAATAGTTCTCTTCCTCGATCTCGCCCCGCGCCAGCGTGGCGGCGACGCTGAAGGGAATGCTCATCTTGGCCTGGAGCGCGTTGCGATAGGGCCCCATGGAGTCGCAGCCGGGATAGCGAACGGCGGCATCGGGTGCGCGAATGATGACGCGGTCGATCTCCTCAGTGCTGGCGAGCTCGTGCGAGACGCGAAGCGCTGCTTGGGCCGCGGTCTGCGCGAAATTGCAGGCCGGGACCGGCTTGTTGTAGACGGCCATGATCTCGCTCTCGCCATCGGGGAAGAGCGTGATGCTGTCGGGCGCGGCCTGGCGGCGATAGGCGGCGAACAGGCCGGCTTCACCCTCTAATATGGTTTCCGAGCCGAAAGCGCCGGCTGCCGCAAGACCGATCGCCTTGATCGCGTTGCTGGCCGCAAAGCCGGGATGAAAATACATGTCGGAGCCGCCGGCATGCGGCCACTCGTTCAGCCCGCTGGACGTATTGGCCGCGATCGCGACGGCGCTGGTTGCCTGGTCCTCGGACAGACCGAGCGCAAAGCTTCCAGCCAGCGCCGCGCCTGGCGGCGCCACGAGCCCCGTCGGGCGATAGAGCCGTGCGAGGTCGGAGGTCAGGAGCGCGCGGCCGATCCGCGCGCCGGTCTCATAGCCGATGATGGCGGCCGAGAGCAGCCTGGCTCCGTGCAGCGGCGTCTGTTCCGACAGCGCGAGCAGCGTCGGCCAGATCACGACGCCGTGGTGCGCGATGCTGGCCGCATGCATGTCCTCGCGGACGAGGCCGTGCCCCATCACAGCATTGGCAAAGGCGGCATCGGCCGACGAGGAGAGTTGTGACGTCCCGATGATCGTTGCAGTGCCGCCGGCTTGTGCGATCGCGACCGCCTGACGGCTCCAGGGATGCTGGCCCGCCTCGAAGGCGCAGGACAAAAAGTCCAGCAGAGAGAGCTTTGCCTTCGCGACGACCTCCGGCCCGAAATCGCCGAGATCGAGCGCAAGCACGCTCCGCGCCATCTGGCGCGTGAGCGAGACCTTGCCTGATCCGGTCGGGCCGATCGTCATCGCAATCGCTCTCCCTGAAGGCTTGCGTGATCAGCCGCGCATCTCGACCCCGGCCCATTCCTCGAGCACCTTGGCGATCGAGGTGAAGTCGGACGACGCGCCATACTTGGCGTTGGTGATCGCGAGCATCTGCCGCACCACTGCGCCGCAGACCATCGGCACGCCCATGGCCTCGGCCTCGTCGACGCAGAGCCGGACGTCCTTGTAGGAGAGGCCGGTGGCGAAGCCGAAATCGAAGGTGCCGGGCAGCACCGCGCGGGGGAATTTGTCTTCGGACGCGCTGTTGCGGCCGCTGCTGGCGTTGATGATGTCGATCAGCACCTTGGCATTGACGCCACCCTTGACGCCCATCGCGACCGCTTCGGACGTGATCACCAGCGCCGCGGCCGCCATCAGATTGTTGGCGAGCTTGGCCGTCTGTGCCACGCCGGGCTTGTCGCCGGTGTAGAACAGCTTGCCGAAATTCTTCAGGATCGGCTGCACGGTCTCGTAGGTCGCCTGCGGACAGGACACCATCACGGCCAGCGTGCCGTTGACGGCGCCCTTGATGCCGCCGCTCACGGGCGCATCGACCAGCGTCATTCCTTTGGCCTTCAGGCCTTCCGCAACGATCTTCGCGGCGCCGGGACCCGAGGTCGAGAGATCGATGACAATCTTGGCGCGGCTGCCGCTGCTGATGCCGTCCTGTCCGAGCGTGACCGCCTTGACGATGTCGGGCGTCGGCAGGCTGGCGAGCACGATGTCGGCGCGCGAGGCGACATCGGCCGGCGACTTGCCGAGCTGGGCGCCGCGCTTGACCAGCGGCTGCGTTGCTTCAGCCTGCGTGTCATAGATGACGAGCGAATAGCCCGCGTCGATCAATCGCCCCGCCATGGGGCCGCCCATGCGGCCCGTACCGATTACGCCGAGAATCTCTCCCGCCATCGTCTACTCCCTGTCGCGCGATCCCGTGACGGGCGCGCCTTCTTGATCTCGTTGGTCAAACGCTTTCGCCGGCCGGCCTTCTCGGCCGCCGTCGTCGTGGCAGCGGGATCCCGCGCCAACGGGCCGGATTGTTATGATTGTCAGACAAGCTGTCAAGCATAACATTTGGGGTCGACAGTTTGCCGCGGATCGTCATATGGTCCGGGAAAACGAGGAAGACGCCCCGCGTGCCGCAAGCTTCAATTCCGAGTGTGAGCAAGACGCTCGCCGATTTCGTCGCGTCCTCGTCGTGGGCGGACGTGGAGGCGCAGAGCCCTGAGGCGAAGCGATCGATCCTCAATTTCTTTGCGACCGCGCTCGGCTCCGCACGCGATCCGGTGGTCACGGCCGCGATGCGCACGCTGTCGCCGTTCAGCGGCGCCGCGACATCGACAATCATCGGCCATTCGGAGTCCATGGACGCGCTGTGCGCGTCGTTTCTCAATGCCATCTCGGCGAATCTGCTCGACTTCGACGACACGCACCCTGAAACGATCATCCATCCGGCCGCGCCGGTCGCCGCGCCGATATTGGCGCTGGCAGAGACGCGCAAGCTGACGGGGCGCGCGGTGCTGACCGCGTTCATCCTTGGCGTGGATGTGGAGTGCCGCATCGGCAACGCAGTCTCGCCGCGCCATTACGCCCGTGGCTGGCACATCACTTCGACCTGCGGGATTTTCGGCGCTGCGACGGCGTGCGCGAAGCTGTTGGGGCTGCCAGCGGAAGGGATTACGAACGCGATCGGACTTGCGGCGAGCCAGTCGGCCGGCAATGTCGAGAATCTGCCAAGCGCCGCCAAGAATGTCAGCGTCGGCAATGCCGCACGTAACGGGTTGTTCGCCGCGCTGCTCGCGCAGCAGGGCTATGAGGCTGCGCCCCGCGCCATCGAAGGTCCGCTCGGCTGGGCGCGTACCATGGGGGATGAGCCGGATCTCGCCCGCATGCTCGATGGCCTCGGCAAGACCTGGGAGATCGCGAAGAACACCTACAAGCCCTATCCCGCCGGCATCGTGTTCCATTCGGTCATCGACGCCTGCCTGCTGTTGCGCGAACGGATTGGCCGGCGCGTTGACCAGGTCGAGTCGGTGACAGTGCAGGGCTCGGCACTGCTGCTCGCGCGCGGTGATCGCCCCGTGAACAACGAGCGCGATGCGCGCGTCAGCATCCATCATTGCGCGGCTTGCGGACTGTTGCTCGGCGCGGCCGGTGTGGCCGAGTTCGCGCAGGAGACCGTGGTCCGGCCCGATATCGCGCGACTGCGGCAGAAGGTGAGGGCGGAGCTTGATGCGCAGATGCCCGATGGCGCTGCGCGCGTCACCTTGCGCCTGTCGTCTGGTGAAATTCTTACAGAGACCGTGACTTCGCCGCGCGGCAGCCAGGCTGCGCCGCTTTCAGACCGCGAGATCGAAGAGAAGCTGCGCGAAGGCGTGCGGACCGGTCGAAGTGACTGGGACGCGGACCGAGTTATCGATGCAGTCTGGCGGCTTGATGCGGCGGACGACGTCGCCACGCTGCTGCAGTCACTGCGGCCACCATCGGCGTCGCGCCAAACAATTTCCAACTAGAATCTCTCAAGACCGGAAAGGGACGATCATGAGCAAGACCGAACTGTTCGAAAAGGGCCTCAAAGTTCGTAAAGAGGTGCTCGGCGAGGACTACGTCAACAAGTCGATCGCCGGTGCCGACGAGTTCACGCGCACGATGGCGGAGTGGTCGACCGAGTTCTGCTGGGGCGCGCTGTGGACGCGGCCCGGCGTCGACCGCCGCACGCGCTCGATCGTCAATCTGGCGATGCTGGGCGCGCTGAACCGCCCCCACGAACTGAAGCTGCACGTCAAGGGCGCCCTGAAGAACGGGCTGACCAAGGAGGAGATCAAGGAGATCCTGCTCCAGGTCGCGGTCTATTGCGGCGTGCCCGCCGGCATCGACGCCTTCCGCAACGCGCGCGAGGCCTTCAACGAGGTCGATGCGGGGTCCTGAGCCCGTTTGATGGAAGCTCTCATGGCTGACCCGGAATACGAGCTCTTCGCCATCCGCTATGCAACGCGGGATGCCCAGCGGAGCGAGCACTTCATCGGCGGCGATCCGCATGACGGGCCGATGCCGATGGACTATTTCATGTGGCTGGCGAGGGGAGGCGGTCGCACCTTCGTCATCGACACCGGGTTCAACGCCGAAATCGCAAGGCAGCGCAGGCGAACATTCCTGCGCTGCCCGGTGGAGACGCTTGCCGCGTTCGATGTCGACGTGGCCGACGTCAAGGATGTGATCCTCACGCATCTGCACTACGATCACGCCGGCAATTTCGACCGGTTTCCGAACGCGCGGTTTCATCTTCAGGAGCGCGAGCTCGCATACGCCACCGGGCGCTATATGCAGTATCCGAGGCTGTCGCATTCCTTCGAGGTCGAGGACGTCTGCGGGATCGTGCGGCTGAACTATGCGCGCCGGGTGCTGTTCTACGACGGCGACGCCGAGATCGCGCCCGGACTGACGGTCCACGCGGCCGGCGGGCATTCCGCCGGTCTTCAGTTCGTCCGCGTCAACACGCGCCGCGGCCCGGTCGTGCTCGCCTCCGACGTCAGTCATTTCTACGAGAACATGACGAGCGAGCGTCCGTTCACGACGGCCTTTCATGTCGGTGACATGTTGGTGGGCTTCGACAAGCTGCGAGCCGCAGCGCCGGACACGGACCACATCGTTCCCGGCCACGATCCGCTCGTCATGAAGCTCTACCCGGCGCCAAGCCCGGATCTGAGTGGCGTAGCTGTTCGTCTCGACGTCGCGCCGTCCAGGGCCGCGCATTCCCAGGACGTTGGGCAAGGCGTAGCGTAACCTAAGCTAGAAAAAATCGATTTTCGATTTTCTGTTGACCGGCGGCCGCCGCCTTGCAATCATCCGACCATGGGTCCGCTTCAGTTCCAGTTGTCCGGAAGCCCCGGGGATGGTCCGCGCAGCCTGACGTCGGCGCTGCACGAACGTCTGCGCGCCGATATCCTGGCGACGCGGCTGCCGCCGGGCCAGAAGCTGCATATCGCGGGGCTCGCCAAACAGTTTTCCGTGAGCCTCGCCGCCGTGCGCGAGGCGCTGTCGCGACTTGTCGCGGATGGGCTCGTGCAGGCGTCGGACCAGCGTGGCTTTCGCGTGAGCCCGGTGTCGCTCGCCGATCTTGCCGACGTGACGCAGACCCGGATCGACATCGAGGGGCTTGCGCTCCGTCGCTCGATCGAGCGGGGCGATGAGGCCTGGCTCGCATCGGTGAAATCCGCCTGGGCGGATTTGAAGGCCGTTCCCCATCGTTATCCCGACGATCCGACCGTGCACTACGAGGAGTGGGTGATCCGTCACCGCATCTTCCATCGTGCGCTGGTCAACGCGTGCGGCTCGCCATGGCTGCTCGGCTTCCGCGACGTGCTGCACGAGCAGAGCGAGCGATATCGCCGCCTCTCGATCCGCCGAGAGGCCGGTGGCAAGCCGCGTAACGTCGAAGCCGAACACAAGGCGATCGTCGCCGCCGTGATCAGGCGCGATGCGGATGCGGCAGTTCGCGCCTTGTCAAAGCACTTCGGCACCACCAAAGAATTCGTCGAGCTCGCCGCCTCTCGCATTGCGGAGGTGAGCCGTACGACCTGACGATCCGGAAAAATCCGGCACACAAAAAACAGAGACCGGGAGGAAGCCAATAATGAAGATCAATCACGCGCTGATGTCGCTGATCGCCGCCGCTATTCTGGTGGGCCCTGCGAGCGCCGCCGACACCATCCGCGTCGGCCTGCCGACGAAAACCTATTGGCCGACCACGATCGCCGAGACGGCGGTGCGGCAGAAACTGTTCGAGAAGGAAGGCATCCAGGCTGAGCTCACGATCTACCGCAGCGGCGCGGAGACGTTCGAGGGCATGGCTGCGGGCGCGGCCGACATCATTCTCGATCCGCCGTCGCTGGTCTCCGCCGGACGCAAGAAGGGCGTCATGTCGCGGATCGTCGCCAATGCCGCGATGGGCAATTTCGGCTGGCAATTGATGGTCCCGACCAAGTCGACGCTCGACGTCAAGGACCTCAACGGCAAGAAGGTGGCGATCACCGCGGCCGGCTCCGGCTCCGACCTGCTCGCGCTGTGGACCATCCAGGACAAGAAGATCGATTTTACGCGCGTTCCCGTCGGCGGCGGCGGCTTGGTGCCGAACCTGCTTGCCGGCAATGTCGAGGCCGCCGTGGTCTATTCGCCACTGAGCTTCCAGATCTCGAAGTCAGGCGAGGCCAAGCCCATCCTCGATTACGCGACCGCGGTCCCGCCGAACCTCACTGCGGGCTGGATCGTGCTCGACAAATTCGCCGAGGCCAAGCCCCAGATGGTGCAGAAGGCGGTGAACGCCCTCTATGGTGCGGTCGCGTTCATGCGCGCCAACCGCGACGTCACCGTCAAGCTGATCGCTGAGCTCTATGAAATGCCGCCGGAGATCGCGGGCCTTGAGTACGACAACACGATCATGAAGCTCGAGACCAGCGGCGACATGGGCGCGGCCGACGTCAATGCGGCCGTGCAGCTCTCGCTCGACCTCGCCAAGCTCGGCGGACTCAAGGACATCGTGCCGGTCGAGGACGTGATCTCGGCCAAGTTCAAGCCCGTCCCGACCAAGCCGTAACGATGCAAAGCACGTTCGTCATCAACCTTGCGCGGATCGCGATCATCATCGCGGTCCTGGCGCTGTGGGAGGTGCTGTCGCGCACCGGCATCGTCAATCCGCGCCTGCTGCCGTCGGCGTCCGACACGTTTGCAACGCTCGGCGATCTGCTGCAGCGCGCGGCCGTGCAGAAGGATCTGATGGTGACCGCGACCGAGGTGCTTGCCGCGTTCGCGCTGGCCGTGCCCTTCGGTGCGGTGATCGGCTTTCTGGTCGCGGAGAACCGTTACTTTGCGGACGTGGCCAAGCCGCTCTTGTTCTTCGCCTTCAGCATCCCGAAGTCGATCTTCCTGCCGATGTTCATCCTGGTGTTCGGCGTCGGCTTTGCCCAGAAGGTGGGATTCGGCTTCTTCTCGACGATCTTCATCGTGATCATGTCGACCACGACGGCGGTGGAATCGGTCAAGGTCGAGCATCTGACGGTGGCGCGCTCCTATGGCGCAACGCCATGGCAGACGGCGTTCCGGGTTTATCTGCCGAGCATGCTGCCGGTCCTGCTGGAGGCGTTGCGGATCTCCATGATCTTCAACCTCACCGGCGTGATTTTGGCCGAAATGTACGCCTCGCGTGATGGCATCGGTCACCAGATCGCGACCTGGGGCGAGAACTTCCAGATGAAGCAGCTCCTCGCCGGCGTCGTGATGGTCGCCGCGATCGCCATGACCTTCAACGAACTTGTCAGATGGGTGGAAACGCGATGCAGCCATTGGCGAACGTGACCCCGTTGAAGCCCGCCGCGCGGGCCGGCGCGATCGAGGTGAAGAATGTCGGCCAGGTCTTCAAGACAAGGTCGCAGGACGTCGTCGCGCTGGAGGACGTCTCGCTCGAGGTCAAGCCTGGCCGCTTCGTCGTGCTGGTCGGCCCGAGCGGCTGCGGCAAGTCGACCCTTCTGATGATGATGGCGGGGCTGCGCCAGCAGACCTCAGGCACGATCACCATCAGCGGCGCGCCGATCCTTCAGCCCGACCCCGACAGGGTCGGCGTGGTGTTCCAGGAGGCGAGCTTGTTCCCGTGGCTGACGGCGGAGGACAATGTCGAGTTTCCGCTGGCGCTGCGGGGCGTGCCCAAGGCCGAGCGCCGTGCCAAGGCCCAGGATGCGCTCAAACTGGTCGGCCTCGACGGCTTCGGCAGGCGCCATCCGCATGAGCTCTCGGGCGGCATGAAGCAGCGTGTCTCGATCGCGCGCGGGCTGGTGCAGGACCCGCCGGTGCTGCTGATGGACGAGCCGTTCGCTGCCCTCGACGAGCAGACGCGCATGACCATGGGCGACGAGCTGCTGCGGATCTGGGCCGCGACCGGAAAGACGGTCGTTTTCGTCACGCACAGCCTCACCGAAGCCGTCTATCTCGCCGACGAGGTGATCGTGATGTCGGCGCGGCCCGGCCGCATCGTCGACCATCTCCAGGTCCAGCTGCCGCGGCCCCGCACCTACGAGATGCTGAGCGGCGACGCCTTCGGTGCGCTGCGCGACCGCATCTGGCGGCACATCCGCAAATCGGCGTGAGGCAGAGATGAGCGCCAAAACGCTGCGATATCTGATCGTGATCGGGCTGATTGCGCTGTGGGAGCTGCTGCCGCGCGCCGGGCTCATTCCCGAGCTGTTCCTGCCGTCGCTGTCGTCGACGCTGATCGCTGGATGGACCGATGCTGCCGAATACGGTCACGCGCTCGCAGTGACGCTCTACGAGGTCGTGGTCTCCATGGCATTCGCCTGCGGCGGCGGCATCCTGCTCGGCGCGATCGTCGGCAGCCTGCCGCGTCCGCGCGTCCTGATCATGCCGATGGTATCGAGCCTGTACGCGGTGCCGCTCGTGATCCTCTATCCCGTCTTCACGGTATGGCTCGGCATCGGCTCGGAGTCCAAGATCGCGTTCGCCTCGATCTATGGCTTCCTGCCGACGATGCTCGCCACCGCCGCCGGCATCCAGACCATCGATCCGCAGCTCCTGCTCGCGGCACGCAGC
Organism: Bradyrhizobium sp. 613_E4_N2_2; assembly: GCF_052075995.1. Classification (NCBI taxonomy): domain Bacteria; kingdom Pseudomonadati; phylum Pseudomonadota; class Alphaproteobacteria; order Hyphomicrobiales; family Nitrobacteraceae; genus Bradyrhizobium; species Bradyrhizobium sp. 613_E4_N2_2. Next base: position 6,092,812 of record NZ_CP197234.1, on the reverse strand, counting down.
ATGGGCGCGACGCTGAGCCAACGGTTGGTTCGCGTCATCATCCCGGCGGCGATTCCGACGGTGCTGTCGGGCCTGCGTGTCGGCGGTGCGCTGGTCATCGTCGGCGTCGTCGTCTCGGAGATGCTGATCTCATCGGCCGGCATCGGCTATCTGATCTCGCGCTACCGCACAATTCTCGATAGTCCGCACGTGTTCGCGGGCGTGCTGCTCGTGCTGTTCCTCGCCATCGCTTTCAATGCCGCGATCCGGTGGATCGAGCGCAAGGCGGCGATCTGGCAGACCGGTACGCGGGCCGGTCAGGCCAATGACGAGATCGCGTCGCGCGCGATGCAGCCGGCGACCTGAGGTACCAGCGTGTACGATTTGACCCTGACATTCGACAACGGCCCCGATCCCGATGTGACGCCGCGCGTGCTCGATGTTCTCGCCGGGCGCGGCATCAAGACCACCTTCTTCGTCATCGGCGAGAAGCTCGCTGACCCCGAGCGGCGCGGGCTTGCGGTGCGTGCGCACGGGGAGGGGCACTGGATCGGCAATCACACGTTTACGCACAGCATTCCGCTCGGTGAGCAGGCGGATCGCGAGACGGCAGAGAACGAAATCGGCCGAACTCAAAAAGCGATCTCCGATCTCGCGCATCCCCAGCGCTGGTTCCGGCCGTTCGGCGGCGGCGGCAATCTTGATGCGCGGCTGTTGAAATCCTCCGTCGTGGACTATCTCGCCCGCAACAAGCACAGCTGCGTGCTCTGGAATGCGATTCCGCGGGATTGGGACGACCCCGAGGGCTGGACCGGGCGCGCGCTCGACCAGTGCAGCCGGCAGTCCTGGACGCTGATGGTGCTGCACGATCTTCCGACCGGCGCGATGGACCATCTCGAGCGTTTCCTTGACGCTGCCGAGGCGGCCGGCGCCCGCTTCCGCCAGGACTTCCCGCCGCAATGTGTTCCGATCCGCAACGGCGAGATCGCGCTTCCGATCAACGACTATGTTTCCTCCATCGAAGAGAGTGTTTGACTGATGAAAGTTGCGAGCTTCACGAACGCCGGCACCGCGAGCTATGGCATCGTCACCGACAAGGGCGTCATCGATGCCGGCAAGCGCCTGAAGGCATATCCGACGCTGAAGGCGCTGCTTGCGAAGGGATCGCTCGACGAATTGAAGAAGTTGACCGTCGAGAAGCCCGATTACGCGCTGCAGGATGTCGCGCTGCTGCCGACGGTACCCGATCCCGACAAGATCTTCTGCATCGGCGTCAACTATGCCACGCATCTGGCCGAGAGCGGCCACCCGACGCCGGCGCATCCGATGATCTTCACCCGCTTCGCCAACAGCCAGGTCGGTCATGGCCAGCCGATGATCCGGCCGCTGGAGTCCGAGCGTTTCGATTACGAAGGCGAGATGGCCGTCATCATCGGCAAGGCCGGTCGCCGCATCTCGCGCGAAGCCGCGCTCAGCCATGTCGCCGGCTATGCCTGCTACAATGACGGCAGCATCCGCGACTGGCAGCGCCACACCTCGCAATTCGCGCCCGGCAAGAACTTTGCCGGCACCGGCGGCTTCGGGCCCTGGATGGTGACGACCGACGAATTGACCGACGTGACCAAGCAGACGCTCATCACGCGCCTCAATGGCGTCGAGGTGCAGAAGGCCCCGATCTCTGATCTCGTTTTCGACGTGCAGGCCTTGATTGCTTACTGCTCGACGTTCACCGAGCTTGCGCCCGGCGATGTCATCGTCACAGGCACGACCGGCGGCGTCGGCGCCTATCGCACGCCGCCGCTGTGGATGAAGGGCGGCGACGTCGTGGAGATCGAGATCTCCGGCATCGGCATCCTGCGCAATCCCGTCGAGGACGAGGGACGCGCGGCCTGATCGGCTGCACTCAACAACAAAAAGAAGGAGAATCCCATGCCCATGCCAACGCATATCCTGCCGACCACGGTGGTCGGCAGCTACCCGCAGCCGGAATGGCTGGTGAATCGCGCGATGCTGTCGAAGGTGGTGCCGCGCACGCGGTTGCACGACATGTGGCGGTTGCCGGCGGAGCATCTGGAAGAGGCGCAGGACGATGCGACCATCGTCGCGATCCGCGACATGGAGCGCGCCGGCATCGACATCGTGACCGATGGCGAAATCCGCCGCGAGAGCTACTCCAACCGCTTCGCCACCGCGCTCGACGGCATCGACGGCGACAATCCCGCGATGATCGTGGCGCGCACTGGCAACACCCAGACCCCGGTGCCGCGCGTCGTGGGTCCCGTGAAGCGCAAGGGACCGGTCGAGCTGCACGACATGCAGTTCCTGCGCAAGAACACCGACCGTGCTGCCAAGATCACGTTGCCGGGCCCGTTCACCATGAGCCAGCAGGCCAGGAACGAGTTCTACAAGGACGAGGAGGAGCTCGCGATGGCGCTGGCCGAGGCCGTCAACGCCGAGGCGCTCGATCTGCAGGAGGCTGGCGCCGACGTGATCCAGCTCGACGAGCCCTGGGTGCGCAACAATCCGGATCTTGCCAAGCGCTACGCCGTCAAGGCGATCAACCGCGCATTGCAGGGCATCACGGTGCCGACCGTCGTGCACCTCTGCTTCGGCTATGCGGCGGTCGTGCCGGGCTCGAACAAGCCGGCCGGCTATTCCTTCCTCGCCGAGCTCGACGACACCATTGCCGACCAGATCTCGATCGAGGCCGCGCAGCCGAAGCTCGACCTCGGCGTGCTCAAGGACCTGTCGTCGAAGAAGATCATGCTCGGCGTGCTCGACCTCGCGGATCCCGCGATCGAGAGCGTCGACACTGTTGCCGCCCGTATCCGCAACGGTTTGAAATACGTCTCGCCGGACCGCCTGGTCCCGGCGCCCGATTGCGGCATGAAGTACATGCCGCGCGCAACCGCGTTCGGAAAGCTGAAGGCGATGTGCGATGCGGCGGCCATGGTCCGGCGAGAGATCGGCTGAACAAAGCTGGGCCGGCGAGGATGGTTCGTTCGCCGGCCATCGCCTGGCTGTGGCCAGCCTGGTCGAAATCTGCGCGGGCGTCAGCTGCCGTTCAAGCTGACAGGAATTTGGTTAGAAGCTCCGTTGTGTCGGTAGGGTTTTCCTCAGGAAAGAAGTGACCGCCCTTGACGGCCCGACCTTGTACGTTGTCGGCCCACTTCTTCCAAATTCCCAATGCGCCGCCATTCTGCTCGTAGAATGTATCGAGTGGCCCGCCAGAAGCCCACAGGTGCAGCATAGGGCACTTAATGCGCCGGCCTTCCTTCTGGTCCGCCTTGTCGTGCTCGATATCCAGGGTTGCGGCCGCGCGGTACTCTTCGCAGATCGCATGCACCCGAGCCGGATCGCGGTAGGTTTCGATGTATTCCGCTTCCACTTCGGGGCCGAATGAGCCCTGGCCGAAGGGATTGTCGAATACCGCGTCCGGCGCACCGATCAGGTATTTTTCGGGAAGCGGTGCCTTCTGCGAGAGGAGGCTCCATGGCCAGTAGGTCATGGCGAACTTTGCGTCGGCGTGGCCCCAGGCTTCCGAGATCGGCAGCACGTCAAACACTGCGAGACGCTGCACCTTCTCCGGGTGATCGAGCGCAAGGCGGTAGGAAACGCGACCGCCGCGATCGTGTCCAACCAGATCGAATTTGGAAAAGCCAAGCTTATCCATCACGGCGACGAGCTCATTCGCCATCGCCCGCTTTGTATAGGGATAGTGATCCTCCGCAGAGGCGGGAACGCCGCTGCGGCCATATCCACGAAGATCGACGCAGATGACCGTGCGATTACCGGCGAGATGCGGCGCGACATGACGCCACATCAGGCTGGTTCGCGGAAATCCATGGACCATGAGCAGTGGGGATCCGCTCCCGTAGCGCCTGATGAAAATGGTGTTGTCGTCGGTCTTGATCTCCTTTGTCTCGAAGAGATCGGAAGCGTTCGAGGTGGAATTGTTTGGGGATTGGCCGGCCGCGCGTCGCGGTAGAAGCGCCGGTGATAGAGCGGCGCTCGATGCAGCGGTCATCACCTGGACGAAGGTGCGGCGCTCGATCTTTGTCTTTTCTGTCATCCCTGAGGTCCTTCGAGGTTCGCGCGACGCTCCTGGCAAACGCCCCCCTCAATGACGACGCGGTAAGACATGTTAGCACCTCCGTGGAAGCGCGCTTTCGCAGGATTAGCGTCACTGAACCGTTCGTGCTGATGATTTCGGTCATCCCGCTGGCGCGATGGGGCAGAGGCGGGAGCAGTCGGGAAGTGATCGTTGGAATGATCCTCCGCCTGTAACCAATGTGGTCGCGTCGCCGAATAGCGGGAGGGTAAGCGGAGGTGCGTCAACGCAAGCCGCCAGAGCAATGGAGGATCCATGTCCGACGAAATCAACCACGATCGCCGGCGTTTCGTTGGTGCTGCGGCAACGACAGTAGCTGCAGCACAATTCGGCGTAATCGCGCCGGCGGTTGCAGATCCCCGAGCGAGCAAGAAGGTCGCCCGCGACGTCAGCAGAAGATCGGAAGCAGCGGGGACGGACGCCACCGTCGTTCTCGTCCATGGCGCCTGGGCCGACGGTTCAAGCTGGGCGCACGTCATTACGCTACTGCAGTCCGAGGGACTGAAGACGATGGCGGCGCCGATCCCGCTCACATCGCTATCGGATGATGTTGCGGCGCTTGAGCGAGCGTTGGAGCGGACCGACGGGCCGGTTGTCCTTGTCGCACATGCCTATGCCGGCGCCGTGATTGGTGCGGTCACGCAGGAGAGAGTGCGGTCGCTGGTCTTCATTTCGGCTCTCTCTCCCGACGAAGGCGAAACAGTCGCGCAAATATTCTATCGCGACAAGCCGTCGCCGGAGGCGCCGAAACTCACCCCCGACAGTCATGGTTTCCTCTGGATGCCGAACGACCGGTTTGGCGCGGCCTGGTGCCAGCATGCCCGACCTGAGCAGGCTGCGCTCCTTGCTGCGATCCAGCGTCCCATTGCCGTCGCGGCAATCCAGGAAAAGGCTCTGAAAGCTGCATGGAAGGCAAAGCCGTCGTGGTACCTGGTCGCCGAGGAGGATCGAATGATCAATCCGGCGACACAGCTATTCCTGGCACGACGGATGGGTGCGCAGGTTCGCTCCGAGAAAGTCGATCATGCATCGCCGATCACCGCGCCGAAGCTGGTCGCCGGAATGATACGCGAGGCCGTCGCCAACGCAGGTCCGAACGCCACGCAGCAACACGGCTGAACTATCGCTATCGGTGCGATATGGTTGAAAGTGCCATTGGCATCTTTTCCAATAGGCTTCGCGACCTCGGCTTGTGCAAACAACTGGACGGAGTCACCAGCTGAATCTTAGTCAGCGGGGGGACCAGGTTCGAGCTCTGGTCCCGCCCACGACCCACAAAGCATCTCACACCCAGCCGCCATCCACGACGTAGTGCTGAGCGGTGCAGGCGGAGGCCTCGTCGGACGCGAGGAACAGGGTGAATTTCGCGACCTCGTCCGGTACCAGCCGACGCTTCAGGCACTGTCGCTGCTGCAGTTCGATCTCGCCCGCCGGCGTCATCCATTTCTCGAGCTGGCGCTCGGTCATGATCCAGCCCGGCGCGATCGCGTTCACGCGGATGTTGTAGGGACCGTAATCGCGCGCGAGGGAGCGCGTCAGGCCGACCACGCCCGACTTGCTGGCCGTGTACGCGGCCATGCCGCCTTGACCGGCCATCCACGACACCGAGCCGAAATTGATGATGGCGCCGGCATTCGCCGCCTTCATGTCCGGCAGCACGGCTTGGGCGGCGAAGAACTGGTGCTTCAGGTTCACCGCGATGCGGTCGTCCCAGTATTCCGGCGTCATCTCCTCGGTTTTGTGCCGTTCGTCATGTGCGGCATTGTTGACGAGGATATTGATCGCGCCGTGTGCTTTGCGCGCCTCGGCGACGCCGGCGCGCAACGCGGCGATGTCAGTCAGGTCGACGCGCTGGAAATGCGCAGCCAGACCCTGATCCGACAGCTCGCGTGCGAGGCGTTCGCCCTCGTCGGCCTTGATGTCGAAGAACACGACATTGGATTTCTGCTGCGCGAAGCGCCGCACGATCGCAGCCCCAATCCCCGATGCGCCACCGGTGACGAGAACGACCTTGCCGGCAAGGTCGGAATAAACGGCGGCCATGGGCACCTCTCAAGTTGCGTTGCGGGCGGTGCGAGGCGCCGCCCAGTTGTCCCGCCAACCTTAGCCATTCCCCGCGTGAGGTGTATAGATCAGAATTTTAGTTGCGTACCTCAAAAATCGAAGGCAGGATTGCAGCCAAAGAATAAGAGCCGGTTGGGAGGAATGTGATGAGACTGCTCGGGAAGCTGGGACTCGCCGCCGCCGCATGCCTGCTTTGGGCCAACTCCGCCGCGGCCGACACGACGGTCAAGTGGTTGCACATCGAAGCCAATCCGGCCCAGGTGAAGATCTGGGAGGAGGTTGCGCGCGCCTATGAGGCGTCGCATCCCGGCACCAAGATCGAGATGCAGTTCCTCGAGAACGAGGCCTACAAGGCCAAGCTGCCGACCATCCTGCAATCCAAGGACCGGCCGAACATCATCTACAGCTGGGCCGGCGGCGTCCTGAAGACGCAGATCGAGGCCGGCGTCCTCGACGACATCACCGATCAGGTGAAGGGGTACAGCGACAGCCTTACGCCGGCAGCGCTCGCCGCCTTCACGGCCAACGGCCGCGTTTACGGTCTTCCGACCGCGCTGTCGCAGGTCGGCTTCCTCTGCAACAAGGAGCTGATGGCGAAGGCGAAGGTCGATCCCGCAGGGATCAAGAGCTGGGACGACCTGCTTGCAGCGGTGAAAACGTTGAAAGCCGCCGGCGTGACCCCGATCGTGGTCGGCGGGGCCGACAAATGGCCGCTGCACTTCTATTGGACGCATCTTGCAGTGCGCGTCGGCGGCAAGCCGGCCTTCGACGCGGCGCTGCGCGGCGAGAACGGCGGCTTCGCCGGCGAAACCTTCCAGAAATCCGGCGAGCTGTTCAAGCAACTCGTCGATCTCCAGCCGTTCCAGAATGGCTTCCTCGGCTTCAAGAATCCGCAGGCGGTCGGCTATTTCGGCGATGGCAAGGCGGCGATGACGCTCGCCATCAGCACGGTCTATCATTTGCAGCGCGCACTTGCCGCCGACAAGGTCGGATTGAGCGAAGACAAGATCTGCTGGTTCGACTTCCCGGTCGTGGCGGGCGGCAAGGGCGCGCCAACCGATACGCTCGGCGGCATCACCGGCTGGCTGATCACCAAGGGCTCGCCGAAGGAGGCCGTCGATTTCCTGAAATACTTCGTCTCCAGGGATGTGCAGACGCGGCTTGCTGCGGGCAACTTCATCATCCCGGTGGTGCAGGGCGCGGATGCCGGTCTCAACAACGCCTTCATGAAGCTGATCGCGGCCAATCTGGCGAAGTCGAACTACCACCAGAACTTCTATGACCAGAGCCTCGGCCCCTCGGTTGGCCGCGTCGTCAACGACGTCACCGCCGAGATCGCCGGCGGCAGCATGAGCCCGCAAGACGCGGCCAAGGCGATCGAGGCGGCGTGGAAGCAGGGTAACTGACGGTGGCACGCCGGGCCGCGAGCGTGTCGGCGATGGACGTTGCCGGTGAGCTCCCGCAGGTCGCCGAGCGCGGCCCGAGCTGGGACGGCAGGCTGACGGTCCTGATCCTGTTCCTGCCGCCGGCGCTGCTGTTGTTCACGCTGTTCGTGGTGCTGCCGATCGGCGAGGCGGCCTGGTACTCGACCTTCAACTGGAACGGGTTCGGCAGGCCGACCAACTGGATCGGCTTCGACAATTACCGCTTCGTGTTGGAGACACGCGCCTTCTGGCTCGCGCTGCGCAACAACGGGCTGATCATCGCTGTTTCGCTCGCCATCCAGCTGCCGCTTGCGCTCACGCTGGCCTTGATGCTCGCCGAACGCTTTCGCGGGGCGGTGGCGCTGCGCATGCTGTTCTTCATGCCTTATATCCTGGCCGAGATCGCGACCGGACTGATCTTCAGCTTCGTCTATGACGGCGATTACGGCCTTGTCGCCTCGATCTGGCGCAGCTTCGGCGCCGAGCCCCCGCATCTGCTGGCCTCGACCGATACGGCAATGCTGGCCGTGCTGATCGTCGTCGTCTGGAAGTACTTCGGTTTCCACATGATGCTGTTCATCGCGGCGCTCCAGGGCCTCGACAAGAGCCTGATCGAGGCCGCGCGCATCGATGGCGCGACGCGTTCGCAAGCCCTGCGACACGTGGTCATCCCCTTGCTCTATCCGACGATTCGGCTCTCGGTGTTCTTCGCCATCGTCGGCTCGTTGCAGCTGTTCGACCTCGTCATGCCGCTGACGCGCGGGGGGCCTGCGGACTCCTCGAACACGCTGGTGAGCTTCCTCTACAACAACGGCATCTCCCGCATGCGGGTCGGATATGGCAGCGCCATCGGTGTCATTCTGTTCACGATCTGCGTGACCTTTGCCTTCACCTACAAGCGATGGTTCATGCGTGATGAGTAGCACCGAGACCAATCGTACGCCGTTCGATCCTGCCGTGCTGTTCAAGGCGGTGTTCCTCGCCGTCGTTGCCGTCTTCGTGCTGGTGCCGCTGCTCGCGACCTTGCTCGGCGGCTTCAAATCGCTCGGCGAACTGCGCGTCAATCCGTTCGGCCTGCCACGTCACTGGGAGTGGCAGAACTATGCCGACATCCTGTTCTCCGCGCGCTACTGGCAGCTCTTGCGCAACTCGCTGATCATCTCGACGCTCACGGTGACCCTGACCCTGATCGTCGCCTCGATGGCGGCGTTCACCTTCGCCCATGTCAGGTTCTACGGCTCATCGATGCTGCTGAGCTACCTGACGCTCGGCCTGCTGTTTCCGGCCGCGACCGCGGTGCTGCCGCTGTTCATCAAGGTGCGCGATCTCGGGCTGCTCGATACCTATTTTGGCGTGGCACTGCCGCAGGTGGCCTTCAGCCTCGCGATGAGCGTGCTGCTGCTGCGGCGTTTCTTCAAGGATATCCCCTATGAACTGCTCGAGGCCGCGCTGGTCGACGGCTGTAGCTATATCAAATTCTTCCGCTATGTGACGCTGCCGTTGTCGCGGCCGATCCTGGCGACCGTCGGGACCATCACTTTCGTCAACAGCTGGAACGCCTATCTGTTGCCGCTGGTGATGCTCAACACCGATGCGCTCTATCCCTGGCCGCTCGGCATCATGGTTTATCAGGGCGAGTATTCGTCCGAGTGGCACCTGATCCTGGCCTTCATCACGCTGACCATCCTGCCCACCATCATTCTGTTTCTTCTGGCGCAGAAGCACATCGTCGCCGGCCTCACCGCAGGCGCGGTCAAGGGATGAACGATACCTTACGGAGATCACAATGAGAAAAGTCGGCATCGGAATCATCGGCTGCGGCAATATCAGCACCGCCTATCTGAAGGCGGCCCAGCGCTTTCCAGTCATGGAAATCAAGGCGCTCGCCGATATGCGCAGCGATGCTGCAGAGCGGCAGGGCGCCGCCTTCGGGCTGCCGGCGATGCGGGTCGATCAACTGCTCAAGCGAGAGGATGTCGAGATCGTCATCAATCTCACGGTGCCGCTCGCCCACACCGACGTCAGCCTCGCGGTGCTGAATGCCGGCAAGCACGTTCATTCCGAGAAACCGCTCGGCATCGACGTCGCAGAAGCCCGCAAGGTGATGGATCTCGCCGCGCAGAAGGACCTTCGCGTCGGCTGCGCGCCCGATACGTTCCTTGGCGGTGGGCACCAGACCGCGCGCAAGCTGATCGACGATGGCGCGATAGGCACGCCGGTCGCGGGCAGCGTCTTCTTCGGCTGCCCTGGCCATGAGCGCTGGCACCCATCGCCGGGCTTCTATTACCTTCGCGGCGGAGGGCCGATGCTCGACATGGGGCCGTATTACATCACGGATCTCGTGCAGCTGCTTGGCCCGGTCGCGAGCGTGATGGGCTCGACCGCGCGTCCGAAATCCGAGCGGTTGGTCACCAGCCAGCCGATGAACGGCACCCTTATCCCGGTCGAGGTTTCGACCCATGTCGCCGGCACGCTCGAATTCGAGTGCGGGGCGGTCGTCTCGATCGCGATGAGCTTCGACGTGCCGAAGCACCGGCACGCGCCGATCGAGATCTATGGCGACAAGGGCAGCATGTTGGTGCCGGACCCGAACCGGTTCGGCGGCGAGGTGCAGGTCGCGAAGACTGGCGGTGAATGGGAGCCGGTGCCGCTGACCCACGGTCATGTCGATGGCGAGTTTCGTTCCATCGGTGTCGCCGACATGGCCTCCGCGATCCTGAACAACCGTCCGCATCGCGCCAGCGGCGCGCTCGCTTTCCATGTGCTCGAGGTGATGGAGGCGTTCCAGACCTCCGCCGACGAAGGACGCCGCGTCAAGATCGGGAGCTGCGTCGAGCGGCCGGCAATGCTGCCGGCCGGACGTGAAACCGGACAGATCGACTGAGGGAATGACCATGCGCAAGGCAATGATTGTATGGGGCGGCTGGCCGGGACACGATCCCGATCTCTGCGCCTCGATGATCCGCGGCTGGCTGAAGGCGGAAGGCTTTGAGGTCCGGGTCGAGACCACGACGGCGGCGTTCGCCGATCCCGCGATCCACGATCTGTCGCTGATCATCCCGATCTATACCATGTCGAAGATCGAGAAGGCGGAAGCGCTCAATCTCTGCGCGGCCGTGCGTGGCGGTGTCGGGCTGGCCGGGCATCATGGCGGCATGTGCGATGCGTTCCGCGAGTCCGTCGACTACCAGTTCCTGTGCGGCGGGCAGTGGGTCGCGCATCCCGGCAACATCATCGACTACAAGGTCGACTTGACGAAGCCGGATGACCCCATCATGAAGGGGCTGAAGAGTTTCGAGCATCGTTCCGAGCAGTACTACATGCATGTCGACCCCGCCAACGAGGTGCTGGCGACGACGACCTTCACGGGCGAGCACGCGCCCTGGATCGACGGCGTGGTGATGCCTGTGGTCTGGAAGAAGCGATACGGCGCGGGCAGGGTGTTCTACTCCTCGCTCGGTCACCGCGCTTACGAGCTCGACGTACCGGAGATTCGAACGTTGATGACCCGTGGCATGCTGTGGGCCGCGCGGGAATGACAGCCGGTGCGACGCAGCCGGCGGTTCGCGCCACGCTGGAGGACGTCGCGCGTGCGGCGGGCGTTTCGCTCGCCACCGTCGACCGCGTCGTCAACCGGCGCGAGGGCGTGCGCGCCAAGACCGTCGCACGTGTCGAGGCCGCGGTGGCAAAACTCGGCTATCGGGGCGACGTCGCGGCCGCGCGGCTCGCCCGCGGGCAGACGTTCCGCTTCGCCTTCGTGCTACCGAGCGGCAGCAACAGCTTCATGACCAACCTGGCCGAGCAGGTCCAACGCACCGCGGACTGGCTCGCCGGCCACCGCGGCTTCATCGATATCCTCCATGTCGACGTGTTCGATCCGGATGTGCTCGCCGGTGCGCTGGAAAACCTGTCGCCGGCCTATCAGGGCGTCGCCGTCATCGCGCTCGACCATCCCAGGGTGCGCGCCGCGATTGACGAGCTCGCCGCGCGCGGGGTCGCCGTGGTGACCCTTGTGTCGGACGCGCCGAGCTCGCGGCGGCTGCATTATGTCGGTATCGACAACCCGGCCGCGGGGCGAACTGCGGCAACGCTGATGGGGCGTTTCCTCGCCGGCCGCGAGGGAAAGGTTGCCGTGATCGCGGGTTCGTTGTCGCTGCGCGATCACACCGAGCGGCAGTTCGGCTTCCACCAGATCCTGTCCAGCGAGTATCCGAACCTGCTCGCGCTGCCGGTGATCGAAGGCCGCGACGACAGCGAGCGCACCCGGGAGCTCACGGTCGCACTGCTGGCGCGCCACGCCGATCTCCGCGGCATCTACTGCTGCGGCGCCGGGAACCGCGGCATCGCCAATGCGCTGGAGGCCTCGGGCCGCGCGCGCGAAGTGGTCTGGATCGCGCACGAGCTGACCCAGTACACGCGGCGTTTCCTGGTCCGCGGCACGCTCGATGCCATCATCAACCAGGATCCCGGTCACGAGGCGCGGTCTGCGGCGCGAGTTCTGCTCGCGCATTGTTCGGGTGAGCCGATCAGCCCCGACCAGGAGCGCATCCGCATCGATATTTTTCTGCGGGACAACCTGCCGTGATTCGCGTACGCGGGTGATGCGCAGCTTGCTTCGATAGGTGTCGCGAAGCGCCGGAGCGTCCTCAACAATGCTCAGAAGTTCGCTGCCATTGCGGCGAGGTGCTGATGGGCTCTTTCGCGGGCAGCCTCGATGGGCTGTTGCGGTCCGGTGGTTGGCCCGATCGGTACGAAACGGACATTGCTGATACCGATAAAGCGCAAAATTTCCCGCAGGTAAGGCGTTGCCATGTCGATGCGCCCGCGGTTCATTCCGGTGGCGAAATCGCTGCCACTGGCGAGGATCACCGTGGTTGGCCGGTCCGTCAGCAGCGGGACATATCCCAGGGAGGGATCGAACCGAAAGGTGAGCCCGGGCTGGACGATGATATCGAACCATTGCTTGAGCTTGTAGGGAATGCTGAAGTTCCACATGGGCGTCGAGATCAGCACCCGATCGGCCAGTGAAAAGCGCAGCGCCATCCGCTCGGCCTCCGCAAAGCTGTCGCGTTGCGCGTCGTTGAAGGCCTGCGCCTTCATGCGCGCATATTTGGCCTCGACGATGGGACCTGCGAATTCCGGCAGCCGCTCGCGCCAGAGATCCACGACGTCAATATCCCAGTCCGGACGGGCCTGCCGAAACCCGTCAAGAAACACGCGCGCGCCGGCGCTCGACTCGGAGTCGGCACGGGGCGAGCAGGAGAGGTGCAAAAGCTTTGCCACCACTCATCCCAGCGCTTTGATGACGGCATCCGCCCGGGTGACGACGGCGACGTTCTGCATGGCAAAGTTGATCGAGGCGGAGTGCCAGTCGGCATTCATGGTCGAGCAGCAATCTTCCGGCACGATCATGAAATAGCCCTTGTCGGCGCCGGTGCGTGCGGTGTGCTCGACCGACATGTTGGTCCATGCGCCGGTGTTGATGATCATATCGCGGCCGGTGGCTTTCAGGATCGTCTCCAGCCGGGTGCCCTCCCAGGCGCTCATCCGCATCTTCTCGACGACGAAATCGCCGGGCCGTGGCTCGAGGCCGGAGACCGGGGCGGCGCCCCAGCTGCCGCGCACCATCGCCTTGCTGTCGACGAGGCCCTCGAACAGCGGTGCGTTCAGCGTCACGCCGGGCGCGCCGGGCTCGACCACGAACCAGACATGGATGATGGCGACGCCGCGCGCGCGAGCTGTCTCCGCCAAGCGCCGGACGTTCTCGACCACATGCTGTTGCTTCGCATGACCCGGTGCGCCTGACTCGGCGAATGCGCCGCCATCCATGATGACATCGTTCTGAAGATCCTGGATGATCATGGCGCAGCGGCTCGGATCGAGCCGCATCTCGCCGTCGGCGAGGATGGGCGCCGCAGCCGCGGGGCCGGCGCTTGCGCCGCCGCTGCCGCGTTTGCCGCTCATATAGGGCTCGTGGCGCGGCCCGGCCTTGGTCGGGATCGCATAGACCGAATGCGTCGACGTCAGATAGAGCGTGCGGAAATCCGGGCCACCCCAGGCAAGGTTGGCGACGAGCTCGGGCACGCGGACTTTTCCGAGCAGCTCACCGCGCGGTGAATAGACCCAGACGCCGCCGGGCGCGGTGACCCAGACATTGCCATGCTGGTCGCACTTCATGCCGTCGGGCAGGCCCGGCTCCAGCTCGGAGCGGATGCCGCTTGCAAACGCGCGTGCGTTCGACAGCGAGCCGTCGCCGTTGACGTCGAATACGCGGATCAGCGCCTGCACGGTGTCGTTGACATAGAGCAGTTTCTCGTCAGGCGAGAAGCACAGCCCGTTCGGCTGGTCGAACAAATTGCGGTCCACCACGAGCGTTGGCTCGCCGCCGGGCATGACGCGATAGACGCCCTGGAAGCCGAGCTGGCGCGGCCGCTCGACACCATAGACCGGCATGCGGCCATACCAGGGATCGGAGAAATAGATGGCACCGGAGGAGTGCACGCAGACGTCGTTGGGGCTGTTGAGCTCCTGTCCCTGGAAGTGCGAGGCCAGCACTTCGCGGCGCCCGTCCGGTCGCTCACGGATCAGCGACGAGGTCGCGTGCTCGCAGACGACCAGATTGAGCTCGGCATCATAGGTCATGCCATTGCATTTGTTCGACGGGCGCTTGACCTCCGCGACGCCGCGCCGCGAATCCCAGCGCCGCCGCACGTCGCCCGGCATGTCCGAGAACAGGAGATAATGATCGACCGGATGCCAGATCGGCCCTTCCGTGAAGTCAAAACCTGTTCCAACCTGCGCGACCGGCGCGTAGGGGTCGATCAGGCTCTCGAATTCGGAGCGCAAGGTGACATGCGTCATCGGTCGATATCCTCAGGTCACGTCAGGCAGGGAACCAGTTCCGCGCGGGCAGCGACTGCACGATCGGGCCGGGGACCTGGTCGTGCAGGCGTCCGACGACCATGCCGCCCTCGATCTTGGCCGGCCTGTCGTGCACCGGCAGCAGATAGCGCGAATTGCTCAGGAGCTTCTTGATCGACGCCTTCTCGGCCCGCTTACTGGTGCCGTGGTTTCCCGTCGTCCGCGGCTCCCAGTCGTGAATCTCGTTGAAGGGCGTGACGATCTGGTCGTTGAAGTCGTAGATCACGTCGCCGCAGATCGTCGCGATCCCGTCGGCAGTCTCGACGATGACGTTCATCGATCCCTCGGTATGTGCATTGGCCGCATCGCAATAGACGCCGGGCATCAGCTCGATAGGACCTGTGATCTCGAGGTCGAGGAAGCGCAGCGCACTCTTGGTGTGCAGTCGGTCGATGAGATGCTTGATGTCGGGCGCCGGATATTGCGGATGCATCAAGCCGGAGACGGAATATTCGAGTTCTTTCCGATTGAGGACGACGGTCGTGTTCATCGGAAACAGATCGTCCTTGCCGGCGTGGTCGATGTGCAGATGGGTGTGGCAGACGAAGCGGACGTCGCCCATGCGCACGCCGTGGCGGGCGAGCTGGTTCTCGATCATGTGCTCGTGGTATTGCAGGCCGCGCATCCCGAGCGTTTCCATGATCTGGTTGGAACGGTAACCGGTATCGACCACGACCGGATATTTGCCGCCGAGGATCAGAAAGCCGAGGGTGAGGACGCGGCGAGTGCGGCCGCAGTCGCGGCCGAGGACTAGAAAGCTCGATTCCAGCTCGATATCGCCATAGTCCAGGATCTTGATCTCCAGCGCCATTCGTTTCCCTCCCTGTTCTGTTCTTGTCTGTCAAAGCCGGTAGACGCGCGTTGCCGTCGTCCTGAAAATTGCGTCCTGCTGCTGGGTCGTCAGCTTCGCGGCCGCGGCACGAAAGGCGTCGACGAGCTCCCGATAGCTGGTCCACAATTTCTCGATCGGAAAATTGGAGCCAAACAGGCAGCGCTCCGCGCCGAAAATCGCGACGGTATCGGTAAGGACGGCCGCGATATGCGCGGGATCGTTGCGGTGGATGAAGGTGCCGAGCCCGGAGAGTTTTGAGACCACGTTCGGACAGACCGCGAGCCGGGCCATCCCGGCGCGCCAGGCGGCCCGGCCCGCCGGCGAGAGGTCTTCCAGCATGCCGGCATGCTGGAGGATGAAGGTCACCCGGGGGCAGGACTCGGCGAGTTGCGCTGCATCCGGCATCTGCGGCGTGAAGACCTGGAGATCAAAGCTCCAGCCGTAGTCGGCCAGGTGCGCGATGTTGCGGCGGACCATGGGATCGACGCAGAGATCGGGCTTGGCCGCGAAGCGATAGAGCGGATTGTCGTGCCAGTGCAGCTGCATCCGCACGCCGCGCACGAGCGGATAGCGCTTCAGGCGATCGAGTTGCGGGCGAACGTCGTCGACGGCGAAATCTGCGTAGGCGACGATGGCATGCGGCCAGCCGTGCTCGTCGGCGGTCTGCTGGACCCAGGCGGTTTCATCCTCGAAGCGGTCGTTGGCCCAGTTGGTCTGGACATAGACCGAACGGGTGACGCCGGTGCCCTTGAGGTCGTCGAGATATTCCCGGATCGGATAATCGCGACGGATCGGCTCGTAGGGTCCAAAGATGCGCGGCTGCATCGGGCCGGTCAGCCAGGGCAGGTCGGCCTGTCGCCAGATGTGATGATGGCCGTCGACAATGTCGCTCACGCCGCTTTCCTCCGTCCCAACGTCAGAATGTGCGCGACAATCGACGCGCTTGAACCGCCATCCACGAGATCATCGACGAAGCGCTGGATGGCCACCAGCGCCTCGGTCTGCGGGCGGAAATCCGGGCCCGTCGCGAGCGGCGTCAGCCAGCTCACGCGCCAGGCGCGCCGCGACAGCTTTGCGACAGCGTCGCGCAACGCGTCGGGTTCGCCGCGTTCCAGCCCGTCCGACACGATGACGACGGCCGCGCCTCGCGCGTAACCGCCGAACCGCGGTACCGCGAGGAAGGCTTGCAGCGCGTCGCCGATGCGGGTGCCGCCATCCCAGTCGCTGACGAGGTGCGCCGCCGCGCTCAGCGCTTGCTCGCGACGCTTGAGGCGCAATGGGCGGGTGACGCGGGTCAGCCGCGTGCCGAAGGTGAAGACCTCGACATTTGGCGCGGCCTGCACCAGCGTATGCGCGAGCTTCATGTTCTCCTCGGTGCGCGTCTTCATCGAGCCGGAGACGTCGATCAGCAGCAGGAGCTTTCGCCGGCGCTGGCGCCGCTTCAGGTGCCCGAGCCGCAGGATCTCACCGTCGCTCCGCACGCTGTCGCGCAAGGTTCGGCGAAGGTCGGCAAACGGCCCGCGGCGGGCGCGCATGCGCCGGTGGCCGCGCCGCTGCGGCAGGCGCCGCGGGGCCTCGCGCGCCAGGCGGCGGAGCGCGTCGGTGGTGGAGAGCTGGGCGAAGCGGCGCTCCACCAGCGCCTCGGAGCGCGTCGCAGCGAGGCCGGATTCGTTGGCTTCGTCGGAGAACAGGGGGGCCTGTTCGCCGCGGCCCTCTTCCTGGAGCCGGACAGTTTCGTCGTCGTCGCCGTCATCGACATGCTCGATGGCTTCGCTGCCGCGGAAGTGCAGGTCGAACAGCCGGTCGAAGGTCGTGCGGCGCTCGGGTGGCGGGGCGAGCGTGGCCAGCGCCGCTTGCCTGATGTCGTTGAGGTCGCGCGGCCCGAGCAGCTCGATCGCGGCGAGATAGGAGGTGGTCTGCTCGGGCGCGACGGCAAAGCCGTTGGCGCGCAGCAGCGCGGCGAAGGAGACGAAGATGCGGGCGGCGCGCGGAAGCTCCGGCTCGGTGCTCATGCGGTTGCCTCCGCGAGCATGACGTCGAGCCGGGGTGAGATGAAATGCAGGTCTTCCTCGTCTTTCAGCGCCACGCCGATCGAGCGTTTGAAGGCGTCGGGCCAGCGCGCACCGCCCTTGTGAAGGAGCGTCGCCGCTTCAGCCCAGTCGACGGCTTCCGCGATGCCTGGTGCCTTGCTGAGCGGCTCGCGGCGCAATTTGCCGACGGCCGCGACGACGGCCCGCGCTGTCGCCTCGGCGACGCTGGAGGCCCGCAGCATCACGATACGCGCCTCCCGCTCTTCAGTGGGATAGTCGATCCAGTGATAGACACAGCGGCGGCGCAGGGCTTCGTGCAGGTCGCGCGTCCGGTTCGATG
This sequence comes from Bradyrhizobium sp. 613_E4_N2_2, assembly GCF_052075995.1. Classification (NCBI taxonomy): domain Bacteria; kingdom Pseudomonadati; phylum Pseudomonadota; class Alphaproteobacteria; order Hyphomicrobiales; family Nitrobacteraceae; genus Bradyrhizobium; species Bradyrhizobium sp. 613_E4_N2_2. Next base: position 6,075,111 of record NZ_CP197234.1, on the reverse strand, counting down.
TCAGCACGACGACAGGACGTTCGGCCGCGCGCACCGTGCCGCGTTCCGGGATCGAGATCTGGAAGTCCGAGAGAAACTCGAGCAGGAACGCCTCAAACTCCTGGTCGGCGCGGTCGATCTCATCGATCAGCAGCACGGTGGAGTCGGGTGCGCGAAGCGTCGCCAGCATCGGCCGCTCAATCAGAAACGTTTCGCCATAGATGTCGATGCTCTCGTCGCCAGCCTGGCGGATCGCGAGCATCTGGCGTGGATAGTTCCACTCGTAGAGCGCGGCCGAGGCGTCGATGCCCTCGTAGCATTGCAGGCGGATGAGGCGACGGCCGAGGACGGCGGCGATGGCTTTCGCGGCCTCGGTCTTGCCGACGCCGGGGGCGCCTTCGAGCAGGAGCGGTTTGCCGAGGGCAAGGCCGAGATAGGCCGCGGTCGCGAGCCCTTCATCGGCGAGGTAATAGGCTGCCCGAAGCGCCTTCTCCAGCGCTTCGGGGGTGTCGATGCCGACGATGTTGCTGCGGACTGCCATGGCCAGTCTCAGCGTCGCGCCTGTGGCCGCGCGCCGCCCTGGGTCTTGATCGCGCGCAGCACCTTTTCCGGCGTAATCGGCAGATCGTCGATGCGTACGCCGACGGCGTTGAAAATCGCATTCGCGACAGCCGGCAGCACGGGATTGGCGCACATTTCGCCCGGTCCTTTGGCGCCGAACGGGCCATCTGGCGCGGGGCGCTCCAGCACGGCGATATCGTGCGGGCAAATGTCGCCCGGGCCCGGCATCAGATATTCGACGAAGTCGCGGGGGCCGTGAACAGGGTCGGGATAGTGAGGCTCCGTCGTCTCGTAGAGCGCGTGGCTGATGCCCATCCAGGCGCCGCCGACGAGCTGCTGCTCGACCAGGCGCGGATTGAGCGCGCGGCCGAGCTCATAGGCGGAGTCCATGCGGACCATCGCGACTTCACCGGTCTCGTCGTCGACCTCGACTTCCGCCACGAGACAGGCATGGGCGTAGCAGGTCGCCGGCGACATCTCGCCGGTTTCGGGGTCGACGTTGGACAGGGGCACGAGGAATATGCCGCGGCCGGAGATGGTCTTGCCCTGCTTGAACTGGGCGGCGATGGCGACGTCCTTGGTCGAGATCGAGCGATGCGGCGCACCCTTGACGTGGATGTTGCCGCGTCCGTCGGTTTCGAGATCGGCGGCGTTGACCTCGAGCTCCTCGGCGGCCGCCTCCATCATCACGCCGCGTGCCTCGCGCGCCGCGGCCATCACGGCATTGCCGACGCGATGGGTGCCGCGCGAGGCGAAGGAGCCCATGCAATGCGGACCGGTGTCGGAATCCGCGGTATCGACATAGACGTCCTCGACGGGAACGCCCAGCGTCTCCGCGCAGATCTGCCGCGTCACCGACTTCATGCCCTGGCCGAGGTCGATCGACGACAGCGCCACCGTGAACTTGCCGCTCGGGTTGGAATGAACCAACGCCTGGCTGGGATCGCCGCCGAGATTCATGCCGATGGGATAGTTGATCGACGCCATGCCGCGTCCGCGATGCCGGGTCATCAGCGCCTCCTGGTGCCGAACACGGAGGAGAAGCGGGGCGCGCCGTGCGAGGGCGCGGCCGGCCGCGGTGGAGGGGGCGGCGGCGCAGGGGGCGGCGGCTCGCGCGGTGGTTCGCGGGTGACGGCGGGCGGGAGCCGGTCATAGCTGGTGCGCTGCTGGACTGGCGCGGCCGGCCGGCTGCGCGAATCCGTCGGGGTCGGCGGGATCACGGCGCGGCTGCCGCCGCCGTCCTTGCGCGACGAAGCTCGCTTGAACTCCTCGCGGATGGGCCATTTCGCCTTCTCGGCGGCGACCTGGACGCATTCGATCAGCGCGGTGTTCTTGGCTTCGCGCCGATGCGCCTTCATGTCGCCGTCGCGATAGGCATTGAGGATCCGGAACTCCATCGGGTCCATGCCGACGAGGTTTGCCAGCTTGTCCATCTGGCACTCGATCGCAAAATCCATCGCGGTGACGCCGAAACCGCGCATCGCCGTCGCGGGCGTCCGGTTGGTGAAGACGCAATAGACGTCGCCATAGACATTGGGGATAGTGTATGGCCCGGGCAGATGCGCGGCACATTTCACGGCGGCGTAGCTGGAAAGCCTCGTATAGGCGCCGCTGTCGAAATAGGCGCGGATTTTTCGCGCGATGACACGGCCATCCCGCATCACGCCGTCCTTGATGTAGATGCGCTCGGCCCCGCGGGGCGGGCCGTATTGCATCTCCTCCTCGCGTCCGAACACGTAGCGGACGGGCCGCCCGGTCAGCATCGCGCCCAGGATCGCGAGCGGCTCGGTCAACGTATCCACCTTGCCGCCAAAGCCGCCGCCGACCGTGCCGCCGATGAAGTGAAAGGTGTTGGAAGGCAGGTCCAGGATCTTGGCGCAGGTGTCGACCGAGAAGAACAGTGCCTGCGTCGAGGTGTAGACGACGTAGCGGCCGTTGGTGTCGGGCGCGGCGATCGCGCCATTGGTTTCGGTCGGCGCGTGCTCGATCGGAGACATCTGGTAGCGCTGTTCGAGCACGTGGTCGGCGGTCGCGAGCGCGGCGTCGGCATCGCCGAAGCGCAGCTTCTGGTGATCATGGACGTCGTGATAGATGAAGGCGTTCTTCGGATAGGTCTCGTTGACGACAGGCGCCCCGGCCTTGAGCGCGTCCTCGACGTCGAGCACGACCGGCAGCGGCTCGTAGTCGATCCGCACCTTTGCGATCGCCTCGAACGCCTCGCGCTCGCTGTCCGCGACGATGGCGACGACCGGTTCGCCCTTGTAGCGGACCTTGTCCGCCGCCAGCGTAGGCTCGTCGTCCTTGCCGAAGTTGATGAGGCTGAGAAGCGTGTTGAGATTGCGCGGCACGTCGGCGCCGCGGATGATCCGGCGTACGCCGGACGAGCGTTCGGCTTCCGTGGTGTCGATATGGCGCAACCGCGCGTGGGCCTGCGTCGAGCGGACCACCTTCAGATGCAGCATGCCCTGAAGCTTGTGGTCGTTGAAATAGCTCGACGTGCCCGTGACATGGCCGAGCATGTCCTGGCGCTGCGTGCCCTTGCCGATCTCATTGAGATTGTCGTCGCGCTCGTCGGCGAAAATGTCCTTGCGCAGTTCCAGCATGACAAGATCCTTTAGGCACTGGCCCGGCCGCCCGAAGCGGCGAGGATGGCATCGATGATGGGTTCGTAGCCGGTGCAGCGGCAGATGTTGCCGGAGATCGCCTCGACGACCTCGGCGCGGCTAGGCTGCGGATTGCGATCGAGCAGCGCCTTTGCCGCCATCAGCATGCCCGGCGTGCAATAGCCGCATTGGGCGGCAAAATTGTCGGCGAAGGCACGCTGGAGCGGATGCAGGTTCGGGCCCTGCTTGAGGCCGTCGAGCGTCTCCACCGATCGGCCGGCGACGGTTTCCGCCAGCGTCAGGCATGACAGGTGCAACTCGCCGTCGATCAGCACACTGCAGGTGCCGCAGCCGCCCTGGCCGCAGCCGAATTTCGGCGTCATATCGCCGATCAGTTCGCGCAGAGCGACCAGCAGGTTGGTGCCGCCATCGACGAAGATCGCGACGTCGCGGCCGTTATGACGAAATTGCAGGGCGGTCTTGGCCATGACGAGCTATTCCTGACCCGAGAGGAGACGGCGCAGATGGACGCCGGCGATCTCGCGGCGATACCAGGCGCTGCCGAGCGCGTTGTCGAAGGGGGAGGTGCCCTCGGTGACGGCGGACGCCGCAGCAGCGATGGTCGCGGCATCCAGCGAACGTCCCTCGAGCACACGCTCGGCGGCGCGTGCCCGAATCTGGGTCGGCGCCATCGAGCCCAGCGCGATCCGTGCCCCGGCGATCCGTCCGCCACTGATCGGCAGATGGGCTGCGAGCGTAATGACGGAGCCGCCCTTTGGCTTGATACGGGCGACCTTGTGGTAGCGGAAGGCGTCCGCGCTCGCCGGCCGTGCGCAGGACACCGAGAGCACCAGCGTGCCGGCTTGCCGCTCGCGCGACTGCAAGAACTCTTCGATGGCGATGTCGCGCGTGCCAAAGCCGCCCTGCACGGCGACGGTGGCATCGAGCGCAAGCAGCGCCACCGTGAAGTCGCCATAGGGACTTGGCGCGAACAGGTTGCCCCCGACCGTGCCCATGTTGCGCACCGCAGGTCCGCCGATCGAGCGGGCAGGGGCGTGCAGGAAGCCGAGGTCGCGCTCGGCGAGGATTTTTGCGAAGGTGATGCCGGCCCCGAGCGTCACACGCGGGCCCGACGCGTCGATCCGGGTCAGGGCCTGGTCGCTGGCGCGGATGACGGTCGAGACAGAGACGTCACCCTCGTTCAGCGCCCGCATCACCAGCGTGCCGCCGCCAAGATAGCGTGCGCCGCGATCTGCCGACAGCGCGCCGGCCGCTTCGCTGGTGCTGGCAAAAGTCTTCACTGTCACGGCCATTGCTATGCCGCCTCCTTCAGGTGCCGGCGGATCGCCTCGAAGCCGGCTTGATAGATGTCTTCCGCGACCATGTGGACGATGCGATCGCGGTCCTCCGGCCTGGTGCTGAAGCGCGACTCCCAGTGCCAGAAGGTGCGATCGCCGTCGGTCACCGGCAGCAGGCGGACATGCGCCACGTAGTTGAACATCGGCACCGGCGTATCGAGCAGGCAATAGCTGAAGGTCTGCTCGAGATCGGAGAGCGCCAGCAATTGCTCGCGCAGCTCCGATCCGTCCTGCAGCTTGAAGCGCCTGACACAGCCAATTTTGTCAGGGGAGTGCGCGCGCTCGATCGTGGAGGTCGCGACCGCCGGATGCCAGCGATCGTGTCCGTTGAAATCGCGCAGCACGTCCCACACCGCATCGGTCGGCGCATCCAGGATCGTGCTCTTGACGATATGCGGCACGGAGCTCACCCTCCGAACTGGCGCTTGAGGGCGTCGAAGCCGCCCTGGAACACGCCGCCGCCGATATTGCCGACGAGCTCCGCTTCCCGTTCGGGTGCGCAGTCGAACTCGGCGGTCCATTCCATGAAGGTCTGGTCGCCGTCGGTGACCGGCGTCAGCCGCAACGTCGCGACGTAGTTCTCGACGCCCATGGGGGATTCCAGGATCGAATAGGTGCAGAACATGTCGTAGTCGGAAAGGCCGAGCAGCTTCTCGCGGATGCGGTCGCCGTTGCGCAGGCGAAAATCCCTGACACAGCCGATCTTGTCCGAGGGCTCGCCGCCCTCGATCCGGCTTTCCGCGATCGCGGGATGCCAGTTCGGCATGCCATTGAAATCGCGCACCCGCGCCCAGACGCGATCGTTGCGCGCATTGACGACGGTTGAGACATAGACGCGGGCCATGATGTGACCTCAGCTCTTCTTCCGGGGGCTGCGCTCCGCGGGCGGCTCGCCCTCGGTGGAAGGCGAGGGAGCTGCAGCCGGCTTCTCGCCGCCTCCGCCTCCACCGCCGCCCTTGCGGGCGGACTCCTTGATGCCTTGCATGTCGCGGGCCTCGCGGATCAGGCCCGGCATCTTGGCGAGGCTGCCGCCCTCGACGCCGATATCCGCCAGAAGCGAATCGATGAGAGGCGCCTGGACGCGGTAGCGCAGCGCCGAGTCGATCACCTCGTCGGTGGCGCTGCGGCCGCCATTGCCACCATGGCCGTTGCCGTTGAGGCCGTCGACCTGGAGGATGCGGATGCCCTCGATCTTCTCCATTGGCTTGACGCTCTCGCGCACGATGCCTTCGATGCGGTCAAGCAGCTTTCTGCGGAACAGCGAGTAGCGGGCCTGGTCGGTCAGCACGTTCTCGGCCTCGTTGAGCAGCCGCTGCGCCTCGGCCTCCACGGCCGCGCGAACGCGCTCGGCTTCGGCTGCAATTCGGGTCTCCTCGGCCTGCTTCTCGGCGATCACGATTTCCACGCTCTTGCGACGCCTGGCGATCTCGTTTTCACGTGCGGTGATGACGCGCTCGGTGGCCTCCGTCGCATGTATCCGCGCTTCCTCGGCCGAGGCCCGGGCGGCGGATTCTTCCAGCGACTTCAGGTGGATCGCGATCGCCTTCTCCATCAGAACGGTCTCGACCTCCTTCTCGCGATTGACTTCGAGCTTCCGCAACTCGCGCTCACGGCCGATGCGGGCCTCATCCAGGCCGCGGTCGGAGGCAATGCGGGCGCGCTCGACCTCCTCGCGCGCGGCAATCTCGGCTTCCTGGAGCGACTGGACGCGGGCGACCTCGAGTTGCTCGATCGAGCGGCGGCGTTCGATCCGCGCCGCCTCCAGCGCCTGCTCGCGCGAGACGTCGGTGGTCTCGACGTCCTTGCGTGCGACGATCTCGGCCTGCTTGACCTGGCGGTCGGCGTCGATGCGTTCGGAGCGCTTGGTGGAGAGCGCGATGACGCGGTCCTCGTCCGCGATCTCGATCGCCTTCTTCTGCTCGATATTGAGCACTTCGCGCTTCTTGGACGAATTGATCCGCTCGGACTCCAGCGCGAGATCGACGCCGATGCGCTGGCGCTCGATCACGTCGCGCCGCTTGAGGTCAGCCGCCTCGACTGCGGCGGTCCGCTCGATCTCGAGCGCCTTGGTCTCCCTGTCGGCCTGGATCCGCTCGGCCGCGATGGCCTTCTCCTGCGCGATGCGCGCGGCCTCGATCGCTTCGCGGGAGGCGATATCGGCTTCCTCGACGGCGCGGTTGCGGGCGATCTCGAGCGAACGAACTCGCTCCTCCTGGGCGATACGGGAGGCTTCGGTGGCCTCGCGTGCCGCGATTCCCGCGACGTCGAGTGCCTGGTTGCGCTCGATCTCCAATTGCCGCGTATTCTGCTCGGCGGCGATGCGTTCGGCGGCAAGCGTCCGCTCGCGGGCGATGCGCGCGGCCTCGACCGCGCGCTGGGCCTCGATCTCGGCTTCCTGGATCGTGCGCACCTGCTGGATCTCAAGCGCGCGGGTGCGCTCGTCTGACGCGATGCGCTCGACATTGACAATCATGGTCTGGGCGATGCGGGCCTTTTCGGTCGCTTCGCGGGCGGCGATCTCGGCCTCGTCCACGGCGCGGGTCCGCTCGATCTCGCGGCGCCGCGTCTCTTCTTCATTGGCAATACGAGCGTCGGTCACTACCCGGTCCTGCTGGATACGCGCCTTCTCGATCGCCTCGCGGGCGGCGATCTCGGCTTCCTCGATAGTGCGCATCCGCTCGATTTCGCGCTGGCGCACCTCGCGCTCAGAGGCGATGCGGCTGGTGTCGATCGAGCGCTGGTTGGCGATCCGGGTCTTCTCGACCTCCTCGCGGGCGAGCAGTTCCTTCTCCTCGATGGTGCGGGTGCGTTCGATCTCCCGCTGGCGTGTCTCGCGCTCCGAGGCGATACGGGCTTCCGCGATCGCCTGGTCGTTTGCGATGCGTGCCTTCTCGATGGTCTCCCGTGCGGAAATCTGCGCCTGCTCGGCCTCGGTCTCGCGCAGGGCCCGCTCACGCGCGACCTCGGTGCGTTGCAGGGCGCGGCGCATCTCGATGTCACGCTCCTGCTCGAGGCGGGCCGTCTCGCTTTCGCGCTCGATCTCGAGGGCCTGTCGCTCGGCCTCCAGATTGCGGGAGCGGATCTTGATCATCGAATCCTGCTCGATGTCGTTGCGCAGCTTGCGCTTGGCCTCGATGTCCTCCATCAGGCGTGTCAGACCTTCGGCGTCGAAGCGGTTCGAAGGGTTGAAGAATTCGAGATCGGTCTGGTCGAGATCGGTGATCGCGACGGATTCCAGCTCGAGTCCGTTCTGAGCGAGGGCCTCAGCCGCGTTCGCCTTGACGCGGGCCACATACTCGCCGCGCTGCTCGTGCATCTGCTCCAGGGTCATTTCCGAGGCAATCGAACGGATCGCGGAGATGAATTTGCCGGCGAGGAGGGCGTGGAGCTTCTCGGGCTCCATGGTGCGGCGGCCGAGCGTGGCGGCGGCGATGGACACGGCTTCGCGGGTCGCCTGAACGCGGACATAGAAGTCGGCCTCGATGTCGACGCGCATGCGGTCCCGGGTGATCACGGCGTCCTGCCGGGAGCGCACGATGCCCATCGGCTGCACGTTCATGTTGACCGGCGTGTAGTCGTGGATGAAGGGCAGCACGAACGCGCCGCCGTTGATCACGACGCGCTCGCCAAGCAGGCCGGTCCGGACGAATGAGGTCTCCTTGGACGAGCGATGGTAGAGCCAGTTCACGATGTAGACGCCGACCACGATCACCACGATGGCGACGATCAGCCAGAGGATCAATTCACCGACCAGAGTCCCTGACATATTTCCCTCCCTCGACCTTCCGGCGTTATCGCGCGCCGATCGCCTTGAATTTGCGCACCTGATCCGTCAGTGCCCGCTCGACCGGCAGCCGCTCCATCGAGGAGGCGCCGTAAAAGCCGTGGCAGTAGCGGGTGTTCTTCATGATGAAATCGGCGTCGTCCGGATCGGCGATCGGTCCGCCGTGGGCGAGCACCAGAATGTCCGGATTGACGCTGAGCGCGGCGGAGGCCCAGGTGTCGATGCGCGCCGGGCAATCCTTGAGTTTGGGCGCGGTCTGCGCGCCGATGGTGCCCCCGGTCGTCAGGCCGAGGTGACAGACGATGATATCCGCGCCCGCGATCGCCATCGCGGCGGCTTCCTTCTCGGTAAAGACGTAGGGCGTCGTCAGCAGGTCCTTCTCGCGTGCCTTCGCAATCATGTCGATCTCGAGCGCGTAGGACATGCCGGTCTCTTCGAGATTGGCGCGGAACACTCCGTCGATCAGGCCGACGGTCGGAAAGTTCTGCACGCCGGCGAAACCGAGGGCCTTCAACTGGTCCAGGAAAACGTCCATGTCGCGGAACGGATCCGTGCCATTGACGCCAGCGAGCACTGGCGTTTTGGTCACGACGGGCAGCACTTCGCCGGCCATCTCCAGCACGATGGCGTTGGCGTCGCCATAAGCCATCAATCCCGCAAGCGAGCCGCGGCCGGCCATGCGATAGCGGCCGGAATTGTAGATGACGATGAGATCGACGCCACCGGCTTCCTCGCACTTGGCCGACAGGCCGGTGCCGGCGCCGCCGCCGATGATGGGCTCGCCGCGCTTTGCCATGTCGCGGAAGCGTTTCAACAGTTCTGCGCGTTCAAACCGGGCCATCGGTCACCTCGCTAGTCTCCGGCGCGCCCCGGTGCGGCCGAACAAGGTCCGGAACGCGCTGACAATGATGGAGGCGAACTCGGGATCGTTGATGTTCTTGGGGACGCGGATGAGCTGACGGCTGGCGGTCTGCCGCACGTTCCGCTCCAGCGCACGGAACAGCGCCGCATCGGCATCGGGATCCCAGAACGGCTGTCCTCGTGTATCGAGCGCGGAGACGCCGCCCTCGGGCAGGAAGAAGCGCACCGGGCCGTCCATCTGGTTGAGCCGATCGGCGATCCAGCGGCCCATGCGTTCGTTTTCCTCGGCCGTGGTCCGCATCAGGGTGACCTGGGGGTTGTGGACGTGGAATTTGCGGCCGCGGTAGCGCTCGGCAATGGTGTCCGGGGCGCCGAAATTCACCATGTCGAGCGCGCCCACCGAGCCGACGTAAGGCAGGCGGCTGCGGATGATGGCGCCGAAGCGGTCGTCGGTTGCCGGGAACACGCCACCCATCAGGAGATCGCAGATTTCCGTGGTGGTGAGATCGATGACGCCGGCGATCTGTCCGGAATCGACGAGCTTCTCCATTGAGCGGCCGCCGACGCCGGTGGCGTGGAAGACGAGGCATTCGAAATCCTCGCGCAGGTCGGCCGCGATCTTCTGGACCGCCGGCGTGGTGACGCCGAACATGGTGATGCCGACCGACGGCAATGCGCCGTCGCCGCCATCCTTCCGCGCGTGCTGATCGAGCCGCGCCCTGACCATGCCGGCCAGCGCATGGGCGCCATTGGCGAGCACGGCACGCGAGATCGAGTTGAGGCCCTGCACGTCAGTGACCGAATGCATCATGGTGATGTCGGCCGGGCCGACATAGGGCCCGACGTCGCCGGAGGCGACGGAGGAGATGATCAGCTTGGGCACCCCGACGGGGAGGGTCCGCATCCCCGGCGCGACCAGTGACGCTGCGCCCGAGCCGCCCGCCGAAATCACGCCGGCCACATTGCTCTGGCGTCGCAGCCAACTGGCGAAGGCATCGGCCATCGCAGTGACGGCAGCGCCGCGGTCGGGTCCGAACACCGCCGATCCGCCGCGCCCATGGTTCAAGGCGATCTCCTGGGCGGAGACGTCGCTGGTTGCGTGCCGGCCGCTGGTGGAGACATCGACCAGCCGTGTGCGCAGGCCGCTCCCGGCGATGATGTCGCGGATGAAGCGAAGCTCCGTGCCCTTGGTGTCGAGCGTGCCGACGACGAGCACGACCGGGGGTCCCTGCGTTTGCGCCGCGACCGGCTCGCGCCGGCGCCGGGCGGTCTCGTCGAGACGCGCCACCTGTGTCGAGAGCGTGCGGGCGGCGGCCTCGATGCGGGCGATCGGGACCGGCTGCGACCAGCGGGTGGGCGGTGTCGGGTTGGAGATGTAGACACGGATCGGGCCGCCTGGACGGGGCGGCTGCGGTGCGGCCTTCGCCCCGGTGCCTGCCGCCGGCATGTCGACGGCGGGCTCGAGCTCGGCGTGGAGGCCGACGCCGAGCAGGCGCTGCTGCAACCCCCGGTCCGCGGCAAGGCGCGCGGAATCGATGATGCGGTTGATGCGGCCGTTGACCATGATCGCGACGTTGCGCGAGACGGCCGTGGCCACACCGATGTTCTGCTCGATCACGAGCACGGACATGTCGCCGTCCTCGCCAAGCCGTACCAGCATCTCCTCGACCTGGGCGACGATGACGGGCGCAAGCCCCTCGGTCGGCTCGTCCATGATCAGGAGCTGCGGATTGGTGAGCAGCGCGCGGGAGATCGCCAGCATCTGCTGCTCGCCGCCGGAGAGCTGGCCGCCGCCATGGTCCTTGCGCTCGGCCAATCGCGGAAAGGTCTCGTAGATGCGCTCGACCGTCCAAGCCCCGCGCCGCAGGCCCGCGGCAAGCTGCAGATGCTCGTCGACGCTGAGCGAGCGCCATAGCCGCCGGCCCTGCGGCACGTAGCCGACGCCGAGCCGGGCTATGTGGGCGGGCGGCCGCCGGGTGATGTCGTCGCCGCGGACGCGGATCGAGCCGCCGCTGACCGGCACCAGCCCCATGATCGCCTTGCACAGCGTGGTCTTGCCCATGCCGTTGCGACCGACCACCGAGAATACGCCGGCTTCGAGCGTCAGGTCCACGCCCTGCAGCGCATGCGAATGCCCGTAGTAGACGTCGAGGCCGCGGACTTCGAGGGCGGCGGCGGCCGAGCGGCGGACCTCATTCATGGCCGCCTCCGAGGTAAAGCTCCTGCACCTCGGGATCGGACTCGATCTCCTGCGGCAGGCCTTCCTTAAAGATGCGCCCGTTGTGCATCATCGTGACGCTCTCGACGACGCGTAGCGCCACGTCCATGTCGTGCTCGATGATGATGTAGCCGATATGCGCCGGCAGCGAGGTTAGGATCTCGACCAGCTCGGCACGCTCGGTCGGAGACAGGCCCGCGGCCGGCTCGTCGAACAACACGAAGCGCGGCGCGCCGGCGAGCGCCAGTGCGATCTCGAGCTGGCGCTGCTGGCCATGCGCAAGCTCCGCGACGCGCTGGTCCTTCACGCCTGTGAGATGGACGGCCTGCACGAGATTATCGGCCGCGCTCATCAGCGCGTCGTTCTGTCCGGGGCGCAGGAACGAGAAGCGTCCGCGCGAGACGCCGCGGCAGGCGAGGTAGACGTTGTCCTGGACGGTGAGACCGGGAAAGAGCGCTGAGATCTGGTAGGTCCGGCGCAGGCCGCGGCGGATGCGCTCGTAGGGCGGGAAGTGGGTGACGTCCTCGCCGAAGAAGCGGATGGTGCCGGAGGAGGGCGGGAAATCGCCGGTGATGCAGTTGAACAGGGTGGTTTTTCCGGCACCGTTCGAGCCGAGCACGGCGCGCCGCTCGCCGGGGCGCACGGTAATGGTGACGTCGGTGAGCGCGGCCAGCGCGCCGAACAGGCGCGTCACGCCGCGAAGCTCCAGCGCCGCGCCGGCGCCGACGGCTGAGAGGCGTTGCGCGACGCTATCCATGACCGGATCCTTGACCAGATCCTCGGCCGTGACGTTCGCTTGAACGGGCCGCGCCGGATCGCTGGCGCTGTCGCCAGCTCTGCCAGAGCCCGATCACGCCGTCCGAGGACCAGAAGACGATGGCGAGGAAACCGAGGCCGATCAGCAGCCGGAAGCGGTTGCCGTCGAGCCCGAGCTTGACCAGGAAGTCGAGCGCGAAGGTGCGTAACAGCACGAAGATCAGCGCGCCGATGAACGGACCGATGGGACGCGTGATGCCACCGACCACGGCGATGATGAGGATATCGATGCAGGCGCCGACGCTGACGGATCCCGGCGAGATCTGCCGGTAGTTCCAGACCTGGAGCACGCCAGCCAGTGCCGCGACAAAGGACGCGAAGGCGTAGGCGGCGACGCGGTGCGCATTGACGTTGAAGCCGAGCGCCGCCATGCGGCGGGGATTGTCGCGTACACCTTGCAGCGCCAGGCCGAATGGCGCGCGGGAGATGTATTCAACGGCGAAGTAGCACAGCGCGGCAACCGCGAGCACGATATAGTAGAAGGGAATGTCGGCGCGCCAGTTGACGCCCCAGAAATGCGGCGTGGCGACGGTGTTGATGCCGGTATGGCCGTTGAAGATCGCCCAGTTCTGATTGGTGAAGTAATAGAACGCCGCGCCGATCGCGAGCGTGATCATGATGGTGTAGATGCCCTCGGTGCGCACCGCCAGCGCGCCGCCAAGCGTGCCGAACAGGGTCGCGAGTGCGAGCGCCATCGGGACCGCGAGCCACCACGGCCAACCCAGGCTGATATTGGCGTTGCCGCTGACGCCGAACACCGCGACCATATAGGCGGAGAAGCCCGCGATGGTGAGCTGCATCAGGCTGACCATGCCGCCGTAGCCGGCGAGGAACATCAGGCTCAGCGCCATGATGCCGAGGATCAGCGTGGTCGCAAAGATCTCGATCAGGAAGAAGCCGTTGGCGATCAGCGGCATGATCAGGAGAATGGCCGCGACGATCCAGGCTGCAGGATTGTTGATCTCCGGCCATCCGCGCAAGGTGGGGCGCTGCGCCGCTGCGGCAGGACGAACGGTGACGCGGGCGTCGTGGGCGAGCGACATCTCAGCGCCTCGCCAACAGGCCTTGCGGCCGGACTGCCAGGACCAGCACCATGATCAGGAAGGTCACGACGATGGCGTAGGTCGGGATGTAGACCGAACCGAGCTGTTCGGCGAGGCCGATGATCAGCGCGCCGAGCGCGGCACCGGGGATCGAGCCCATGCCGCCGACGATGACGACGACGAGCGAGGCAAGCAGGAAGCGGATGTCTTCGCCGGGCGAGAGTGACTGGAAGGTGCCCCCGACGACGCCGGCGATGCCGGCAAGCCCGGCGCCGAGCGCAAAGACCAGCACGAAGACGAGCTGGATCCGCACTCCGGTCGCGGCCAGGATGTCGCGATCGTCGACACCGGCGCGGATGATCATGCCGATGCGTGTGCGGTTGAGCGCCAGCCACATCGCCAGGCCGATCACGACGGACGCGGCGAAGATCACCAGCCGGACCAGGGGATAGCGGAGATAGACCGGTTCGCCCGAGGATTTCACCGCAGTTACCAGCGGCAGCTCGATCGGGCCGATCAGCCAGTTCGGTGTCTGGATCTGATAGAAGTCGCCGCCGCAAGCCCACAGCATGAGATCGGCGAAAACGATCGAGAGACCGATCGTCACCATGGTCTGCCGCAAGTCCTGGCCCTCCATGCGGCGGAAGACGATGAGCTGAAGCAGGACGCCGACCAGCGCCGTCAGGATGAAGGCGACGATGAAGCTGAGGAGCCAGGAGCCGGTCGAGGCGCTGATGGCGTAGCCGACATAGCCGCCGAACAAATACAGCGAGCCGTGCGCGAGGTTGACGTTGCGCATCAGGCCGAAGATCAGGGTGAAACCGCTGGCGACAAGGAAGTAGAGGCCGCCGAGCGTGATGCCGTTGAACACGGCGTTCAGGAAGACCCGCTTGCGGCCGATCGCCTCTTCAAGTCCGGGCGGCCACACCGCCAAGGTCAGCCACAGTGCGAGCGCGATCGCGACGATCACGATCAGGGCCCAGGCCGGATGACGTTCGACGAAGCGCGTCATGTCAACTGCCTCATCCCCGCCTCGCGCCCCCGCAAACGGGAAGAGGGCGCGATCAGGCCGCTTCGACCTCGCCCTGCCTCATGTTTTGAACGTTGGTCGAACAGCCTTGCGTAGGCTGCGTACCTCGCCATGGACGTGCGTCCTCCCGGACTTGCGATCCTCTTTTCGGGATCGCGTTCCGACCATCTTAGCGAGGGCACAAGGGGAGCGTTTGATCGTCAGTATCTTTTCGCGCGCGGTCAGGCCCGCAAAACCTTGGCGGCGCGGCGGTAATCGGTCGGCGCCATCCCGACATTGGCGGTGAAGAAGCGTGTGAAGCCGCTTTGCGAGGAGAAGCCGAGGTCGAAGCCGATGTCGGCGATCGGTGCTTCGCCGGCGACAAGGGCTTCCAGCGCCTGTTCCATGATCAGGGTGTTGAGGTAGAGATGCGGCGTGACGCCGGTCTGGGTGCGGAACAGCCGGTAGAAATGCGGTCGCGACAAGCCGGATTCGCGCGCGATCGTGTCGAGCTCCATTTCGGCGCCCGGACTTTCAGACATCAGCTTGATGCATTTGCGCACGCGGAAGTCGGTGACGGCGCCGGCCGTGCGCGCGTCGCGCGCGATCTCGGCCTGCTGCCAGCTTTCGTCGTAGCAGATGTCGATCAGTCGCCGCAGCTCGGCATCGAGGCTGGAGAGGGACGGTGCGCCGCACACAAGCGCGGCGGTTCGTCTGATGTGCTTGTCGAGTGCGACCGTGCGCTTGAACTGGGTGCGGCCGAAACGCAGGCGGTCGGCGCCGGGCGCGTCGGGCGCGAACCACTCCGGATTGACGTAGAGCACGAAGAAGATCGCGCCACCGTCGAGATCGGACGGCAGGAAATTGTGAGGCTCCCAGGGATTGACCGCAACGATGGAGCTTTCCGTAAGGTCGTAGTGCCCGTTACAGACGTCGATGCATGCGGACTGGCCGCCAACATGGAAGATCAGATGACCTTCGCGATGTGCGTGCACGTTGAAGGGGCGGTTCAACTGATAGACCGTCGCCCGACCGAACCGGCCGTGAAAGACGGCAAGCGCCCGGCTCATGCCTTCCCTCCTGAATGTTCTTGTCTTTTCAGTCAGCGTTCAACAACCGGGGCGAGATTGCAAGAGCGCAAGATATCGCGCCTGCAAATCGCTCCCGGTTGCCGGAGAGCATGCGAAACGAGGACCGGTGAATGCGTCAGTACTTCTTACATTCCGGGACCGTGCGGCTCGGCAGTCCGATCTTGGCGAACACCGCCGGATCGTAACCGAGCGTCTGGTTCACGTTCGGGATCACCTTCACGACCTTGCTGAACAGCGCGCCCTTGCCGTCATCGACGACCTCGGTGACGAAGTTGGTGCCGATCGCCTGGCGGTTGGCGTCAAGCTTGATCTTGCCGTTCGGTGCGTCGATCTCGATCTTGGCCAGCGCCTCCTTGTATTTGGCCTGGTTGTTGGAAAGATCGCCATTGACCTCGCGCAGCGCGAGGATCAGCGCCATAGTCGAGCCGTAGTAGTTGGTCGCAAGAAGCGACGGGCTCGGGAAGCGCTTGTTGGGCGGAAACGCGTCCTGATACGCCTTCACGAACTTCTGCCAGCCCGGATCCTCCCAAGTGTCGGCTTGGCCGCTCGCCGCGATGGTGCCGACCAGCGCATTCTTGGCGTTGCCTTTCGAGGACAGGATGGTCTGGTCGATCATGATGGAGCCACCCATCAGATGCGCCTTGCCGCCCGCCTGCTGGTACTGGTTCAGGAAGTTGACGGCATCCGCACCACCGAGGCCGAGATAGATGGCATCGACATCATCGGGCAGCGCGGCGATGACGGAAGCAAAATCCTTGGTGCCGAGCGGCACCCATTGCCGGTTGGTGACCTGGCCGCCGGCGCCGCAGAATTCGAGCACAAGGCCGAACACCTGCGTATAGATGAAGGAATAGTCTTCGCCGACGGTCGCGATCTTGCGATACTTCTTGTCCTCATAGGCGTATTTGCCGAGGCCGACCTGCCACTGCGCGCCGTCCATGTTGTAGCGGAAGAAGTTCGGGGCGGGATCGACATAGGTGGTTTCTTGCGCGCCGGATGCCGCATTGATGAAGGTCAACTCGGGATGGGTCTTGGCGAAGTTCTTGACCGCAATGCCCTCGTCACCGGAGAGCGGCGACAGCAGGATCTGCACCTTGTCCTGCTCGATCAGCTTGCGTACAGCGCGCACCGCGGAATCCGGCGTCGCGTCGGTCGAAGCAACGATGAATTCAAGCTCTTTGTCGCCGACCTTCTTGCCAAGCACATTGAGCGCCGTCTGGTGGCCGCGCATGCCGTCCTCGCCTAGCACCGTGTAGGTGCCTTCCAGCGTTGCCGTGACGCCGACCTTGATCTTTTCCTGGGCGATTGCCGCGCCTGAAAGGAAAAGGGTGCTTAGCGCGATCAGTCCCACACTGCATTTCAACATTTCATTCCTCCCTCTATGGCCAAATTTTTCGCTGAATTGGCGCGGCGCCGTGGCTCCCGAAAGGCGCCCGGCTGTTGAACGAAGGCTAACCGAAGTCGGATGCAGTGCACGTATGGGCGCATCGTGCGGCTTGACGGGCAGTCTCATTTTGAATGTTGCGGCGCAATTGGCTTCGCGGTGCAATAGGCGGCCGGCTTGCCCAATTTGCAGTGCGGTGCGTGAGCGGCACGATCCCCTCCGGTTGATCCGTGCACGGAGCCTGATCCAGCACAGGCCTGGTCCGGTTCAAAATCCCCAAGGGAAGGTAGGGTGGAAACAGCCCCCCGACGGCTGGATCCAGCTTGAATTTGCCGACAGGGTGCCACGGATCGCGGCCGGCCGGGCCTCGATCCCGGCGCCGCTATTCAACCTAGGGTGAATTTGCCCCGGATTTCCATTACCATCTGGTGGAAATGAATCACCATACGGCCTCTCACGATCCCGTACTTGTGGCGCTGTCGATCCTGATCGCCGCGCTCGCCTCCTACACAGCGCTCGACCTCGCGACCCGGATGCGTGCCGCGTCCGGGCGGGCTCGTCCGGCTTGGCTTGCAGCCGCGGCCACCGCCATGGGGGGCGGCATTTGGTCCATGCATTTCGTCGGCATGCTGGCTTTCAGGCTGCCGGGGGTCGAGATCTCCTACGATCCATTCCTCACCTTTCTATCGCTTGTCGTCCCCATTGTTGTCGCGGCCGCGGCCTTTGCCGTGGTCGGAAGACGCCCGCAGGCGCTCCTGGTGTCCGGCCTGGCGATGGGGCTTGGCATATCCGGCATGCACTATACGGGCATGGGCGCGATGAGAATGGCGGCATCCGTCGCGTACGATCCTCGGTGGGTCGTGCTCTCGGTCGTGATCGCGATGTGCGCTTCGGTCGTGGCGCTCTGGCTTGCCTTTCGCAAGACGAATGCGACGCAGCGACTGTTCGCAGGACTTGTCATGGGTCTCGCGATCTCCGGCATGCATTACGCGGCTATGGAAGGTGCCTCGTTCGAGCCTGCGAACACCATGGCGGGACACGCTGGACATTTCGTGGGTCGGGCGCCGCTGGCATTTCTGCTCGCCGGCGCCACCATCCTGATCCTGAGCATTGGGATTGCCGCTGCCGTCTATGATCGGGCCTCGGCGGAGCGCGCCGAACGCGAGGCCAGCGCGCTGAGGCGAAGTGAAGAACGCTTTCGGCTCCTGGTGGAGGGCATCGCCGATCACGCCATGTTCATGATCGAGCCGAATGGGTCCGTCGGAAACTGGAATCTCGGGGCGCGCCGGCTGATGGGTTACGGCGACGACATCGTAGGGACCAGCTACGCGATCCTTCATACCGACGAAGACCGCGCTTCCGGGGCGCCAGCATGTGCTCTCCTGGAGGCGGAGCGGTACGGCAAGTCAGCAGTGGAAGCCTGGCGCGTGCGCCGGGATGGCAGCCGCTTCTGGGCAGAGGCAACCCTGGTCGCGGTACGGAACGAAAGCGGCTTGATCACTGGGTTTGCCAAGATCGTGCGCGACATCAGCGAGAGGAGGCGGGCACAGGAAGCGCTGGATCGGGCACGCGAAGCGCTGACGCTGTCGCAGAAAATGGAGACCATCGGTCAACTTACCGGCGGCGTCGCCCACGATTTTAACAACCTGCTCGCCGCCGTTCTGGGTAGCCTCGAGCTTCTGAAAAAACGCCTGCAAACAGACGATCCGAAGATACAGCGTCTCGTGGACAACGCGATGCAAGGCGCGCAGCGGGGCGCACTGCTAACCCAGCGCTTGCTCGCCTTCGCTCGCAAACAGGATCTCAAGCCGGCTGTCGTCGATATCGCCGCACTGGTGCGGGGCATGGCGTCACTGCTGAAATTCGAGGCAGGCGTCCGTATCGACACACTCTTTCCGCTGGACCTGCCAAACGTAAAGATTGACGCCAACCAGCTCGAACTGGCCGTCCTCAATCTCGCCGTAAACGCGCGTGATGCGATGCCGGCCGGTGGCCTGATAACCATCTCCGCCAGAGACGAGCAACACGAAGCTGGCGCTCCCCGCTACGTGGCGCTCTCGGTGAGCGACACGGGCTGCGGCATGGACGAGGAAACGCTGAAGCACGCTCAGGAGCCGTTCTTTACGACGAAGGGTATCGGCAAAGGCACCGGGCTCGGACTATCGATGGTTCACGGTCTCGCCGAGCAGTCCGGCGGCAGGCTCGTCCTGAAGAGCCGCCTTGGGGTGGGCACGACGGCCGAGATCTGGCTGCCGGTAGCAGAGGAGAAGGCCGCGTTGCCAGCGCCGCGCGCGGAGTCCCCGGCACCCATGCTTCGCGCCGACCGCCGGCTTTCTGTGCTTCTGGTCGACGACGATCCTCTCGTGCTGGAGAATACGGCGGCAATGCTGGAGGATCTCGGGCATGCGGTGGTCGAGGCACGCTCGGGCGAAGAGGCACTGGATCTACTCCGCCGCACGCAGGCCATCGAACTCGTCGTCACCGACTATGCGATGCCGGTCATGACCGGCCTGCAGCTTGCTGAAGCCGTGGTCGTGGAGCGTCCCGGTACGGTCATCCTCCTGAGCACCGGGTATGCGGAGCTTCCCATCGACGCGCGTTCCAATCTGCGCCGCCTGTCGAAGCCGTTCGATCAGGCTGCCCTTGAGAAGGCTATCGAGGGAGCGATGCGAGAGCGGGAGAGCGCGAGATCTGTCGTCGCCTGACGGTGTCGGGCTGACGGCCGCCGATCGGCGCCGCCAGCACATTTGCCTCCAGCTCCCTGGCGAACCAATATGATCGCGTGGAGCCACCAGGTCGTGTTTCGACCGGAGAGAATAACGGCGCCTCAGCGACGAGAGATTGCCGCTGTCCCAGTGAAAGAATGCCGGTGCTTGGCAACCGTGTTGCCGATTCGATAAAGGGCTAAATTCAAGTCAGCGTCGCGCGCGGATTCACAACCGTGTACCCCCTCAAAGAACGCGCATGTATTCTCGTTGCGCGTCCACCTGAGTTGCCGTCGTACGCCATCCAAACGTCGCCCCCGATGTGCTGCTCGAGGACGAAAACGTGCCCGCGTCTTGCCGCGACCATTCCTGGTGCTGGCGACGTACGCGGAAATCTCAGCCAGTTTGCCGCGAGATTCAATTCCGGAACGATGCGACCAAACAGGCGCAGGGCTGCGGCACAACCGCAGAATGAGGAGGGGCAGCCCGCGGGGCGGCCGCCAACGATCCGAGTGCTGACGGGACTATCAGACGCCGCAATATTTGTATTGGCGACGACGGAGAGTTGTTTGGTTCGGTGTATCTGCAATGAGTCTCGCACCTCTCTTCGCTGGTTCGGGATTTGCGCGTAGTTCGAGAAGTCGCATGGCATGGTGACGTTGCATTCAGAGGCGTGCTGCATGCGATAGGGTCGTGCATCGGAATTGAGCGAGGTGATCACAACGAGGCAGCACGCAGAAATAACTTGCTTGAACATCGCAGGCTCCGGGATTGATGGATCCTGCCCCGAGCAACGAGCAACTAACAAAGATTGGCTGAAATGGGTCAAAAGAGCGGCCCAATGCTGGATCAGGGGCCGGCTATACTTCTGGAGTAACTCAAAACGCGTCGTTGAAGAGCGCCTTCTGCCGCAAGTGGGGCCGTGAACGCTGCGCCCGCTTCACGTGTCGATCATGGCCACGTAGTCCACGTGAAGAGTAATTGGTCCCTTCGATCCGTCCAGAATGACGCGGAGGCTCTTCGGATAGTATCCGGCCCCAACCACGGTCCCGGTCTTTCCAGATAAGCGAGGACCGGCTGCCGGCTTTACCTGAATTCGTGAACCCGGCGGAAACTTGACGTTCGTTTGGGCCGACCCTGACATGACGTCCTCGGCAGCAAATGAGCTGATTCTACTCGAAAAATCGCCAGCGCGCGGCACAGCGAACGGGTGGGACAAATTCGCTTCGCGTGCGCTATCAAAAAGAGCTCTCCAGCCACGGTGCTAAAGAGCGGCAAGGCAACCCAGCAGAGCGGCAAGGCAACCCAGCGCCTAATACTTCCGCGATTCGCAATTGCCCCCGCAAACGAGCTCGCCTTTGGTGCTAAAATACCGGCTCACAGGAGCGCTGATCCGCATGGATTTTCTCTCTATTTGCGCCACGCCCTTTACTGAACAACGGAAACGCTTCGATGAGAACATCCGTCATCGGAGGTAATCCACGGACATCAATCCGGTTTGCTGCCCGCTACCGGCATTGAACAATTTCGTCGGCGTTGTGCCAGATTCAGCATTGATCTTCTCGGCCTCGATTGGCCGCATATCGTTGAATCGTCTTTCAAAACAAGTTTTCCCGCAGATCCGGCGATCAGCGTTGGCGCGTTGTTGTGCAAACTTTCAGCACAATAATCCCTTGGTTACGCCCAATGGAACGGAGATTCCTGCCTCAAACGTAAACATACGTTCACCTCGGTGGGACGCACGATCGGTTGTCGGGCGCTCGGACCTACAGGTCACTGGGGGCTTTCAACACTGACAGGGGAATATCATTGGCAACATTACACTACGCTGCGGGCGGGGGTCTGGACTCGCAAGGTAATTTCGCACCAGCTGAAGCTGGCTTTAATCTCGCAGATGTCCAGTATGTCGACCAGGTGAATGCACTGCCCAGCGGCGTGCAGGGTCTGGTCTGGCTCGATCAGTACCACGGCGTGACTCAGGAATTTATCGACCAGGTGACGCCGTTCCTCAACAATCCGAAAGTGTTCGGCTTCTACCTTGTGGATGAGCCCGATCTGACCGGTCAGTGGGGACCGCAAGCCAACCCCGCGGATCTGAAAGCTGAATCCGACTGGATTCATCAGCACGATCCCGGGGCCAAGACGTTCACCGTCCTGATGAACACGGGATCATCGGACGATCCGAACTACATGAACAGCTACAACCAGGCGAACACCCACATCGACTACTTCGGTCTCGATTGGTATCCGGTGTGGACGGACCGTCCGAACGTCGACCTCAGCACGATCGACAAGTACGTCTCTGCCGCTGAGCAAGCCGGAATCCCGCTCGACTCCATCGTTCCGGTGTATCAGGCGTTCGGGGGCGGCGGCTGGTCCACCGAAACCGGCAGCCAGGTCGCTGTGCCGACTGCCGCGCAAGCGCAGGCAATGATCGATCATTGGGCGGACCTCGTTCCCAATCCGGCCTTTGACTATGCTTACGCGTGGGGATCGCAGAATGGCGACACTGCGCTCGAGAATTTGCCGGCACTGCAGCAGGTGTTCCTTGCGCACAATACGAGCCATGGCACGGGGGGCGCGACCGCTCCGCCTGTTACCGATCCCGTTACCGATCCGGTGACCGACACGCCGCCGCCGGTGGACGCTGGCGGTAGCACCGGCACGGACGGCAGCACGCCGCCGGTTGACAACGCTGGCGGTAGCACCGGCACGGGCGGCAACACGCCGCCGGTTGCGGACGGTGGCGGTAGCACCGGCACGGACGGCTCCACGCCGCCGGTTGCCGATGCTGGCGGTAGCACCGGAGGCACCCCTCCCGTGTCGGGCTCGGACGGAACGACGGATCCGTCAACCGGCGGTTCGACGGATACTGGCGGCTGGGGTGGTCATCACCACGGCGGCGGCTGGTCGGGCGGTTCGTCCTGGCAGGCCGGCAACGGCGGTGGCGGGCACAACCACAACGGTGGTGGGCTCGATTTCTCGCAGTGGCTCAATAATGCCAGCACGTCGTCCGCATCCGGAGATCATTCCTGGTGGCGGGGTCACACTGCGACGTCGAACACGACTGCGGATGCCGATTCTGGGCAGACGGATACGCCGGACACAGGCTCGTTCGTAGCGCATCTGGCTGATTGGATGTCTCACCACAACAACGATCATCACGGGTGGCACTCGTAAGCTCGTAGGTCGTCTACATCGACAAGGACATGCGCGCGGTGCGCTGCGCGCATGTCCACTCTGGGGAGTTCCTCGCGACCATCGGGGCGGTCGAGAGGCGGGGTACCATTCCGCGCACGGCGGAATGTTGAAATGCGGGCGTCTTGACGCTCGATCGCATGCAATTTTTCAACCGTTTACCGCCGCCCGGCCAAGGGCGGCCCGGATATGCACATGCACGCTTCGGCAAAACAGTCTGCGCTCGCGGATGTCTTCCGTCGGATACGTCCCGGCCTGCTCGCGGCGGGTGGACTATCCATCTTCATCAATCTGCTGGTGTTCGTGTCGCCGATCTACACCATGCAGATCTACGATCGGGTGCTCACGAGCCGAAACGGGATGACGCTGCTACTGCTCTCGCTCATCGCGCTCGTGCTCTTCATCAGCTACGCGACGCTCGAGCATTTTCGCAGCCGGGTTCTCGTGCAGACCGGATTGCGCTTCGACCGGTTCGTCTCGGGCGAGACGTTCGAAACCGCGCTCGGGCAGGCGCTGAGCACGAGCAGCTCGCATCATGTTCAGCTGCTGCGCGATGTCGACACCTTGCGCGAGGTGCTGTCGGGGGGCGTCATCACGTCGCTGATGGATGTGCCGTGGACGCCGATCTTCCTCGCGATGTGTTTCCTGCTCCATCCGCTGATCGGCCTGGTCGCCCTGATCGGCGCGATCATCATCCTGACGCTCGCCTTCCTTAACGAGCGGGTTACGAAGGCGCCGCTGAATGCGGCCGCATCGAAGAACCTTCACGCACTGGACCGGTTGACGTCCTCGCTGCGCAACGCAGAAGCGATCCGCGCGCTTGGAATGGGACCCGCGGTCCGCGCCGCCTGGGCGGTAACTCATGGTCAGGCGTTGCTGGAAAGCGCTACGGCCGGAGAGCGGGGCGGGACCTTGCTCGCCATCTCCAAATTCCTGCGCATGGCGATTCAGGTCGCCATCATGGGAGTGGGCGCGTATCTCGCGATCCAGCAGGAGATTTCCGGGGGCGTTCTGTTCGCGGCTTCGCTGATCATGGGACGCGCGCTCGCGCCCGTCGAGGCTGCGGTGTCGCAATGGAAGGCGCTGGTTGCCGCGCGCACATCATATGCCCGGCTGGATCGCGCGCTTGCGAACCGCGCGACTGAGCGACAGCCGACACGGCTGCCGGCCCTGGTCGGCGAAATCTCCGTCGAGGCGGCGACGGTGCTCGTCCCCGGATCGCAACTGCCGGCCATCGCCGACGTCTCGTTCCGGCTGGCCCCTGGCGAAGTCGTCGCCGTGGTCGGCCAGTCCGGCTCCGGAAAATCGTCGTTGGCGCGGGCCCTGGTCGGCGCCTGGCCGCTGGTGCACGGCTGCGTGCGCATCGACGGCAACGACGTCAGGCATTTCGATCCCAATTTCCTTGGACAGAACCTCGGCTACCTTCCGCAGGACGTCGAACTGTTCGCCGGTACCGTGCGTGACAACATTGCACGTTTCCGCGACGACGCCTCCGACGAGGCGGTCGTCGAGGCAGCGCAGCTGGCGTCGGCGCACATGATGATCCAGCGTCTTCCCAAGGGCTATGACACCGTCATCGGGGATAATGGCGCAGGTCTTTCGGGCGGTCAGCGGCAGCGCATCGGGCTCGCG
Organism: Bradyrhizobium sp. 613_E4_N2_2; assembly: GCF_052075995.1. Lineage (NCBI taxonomy): Bacteria > Pseudomonadati > Pseudomonadota > Alphaproteobacteria > Hyphomicrobiales > Nitrobacteraceae > Bradyrhizobium > Bradyrhizobium sp. 613_E4_N2_2. Next base: position 6,050,869 of record NZ_CP197234.1, on the reverse strand, counting down.
CGCGCACTGTTCGGCAAGCCGGTGCTGGTGGTGCTCGACGAGCCGAACGCAAATCTCGATGGCGACGGCGATCGCGCGCTCGCCGATGCGATCCAGCGGCTGAGGCAGAGCAAGGTGACCATCGTGATCATCAATCACCGCCCGAACCTGCTCGCTGCGGTCGACAAGATCGTGTTCATGCACGAGGGACGGCTTGGGCAAATCGGCACGCGCGAGGAAATGCTGCCTGCACTGCTCGGCAAGACGGTTGCGCCGATGCGGCGCGACGTGCGCGAGCCCGCCGAACATCATCGCGCCGATCGTCATCACCATGCTGACGGCAACCATCGAACCGATGGCGCTCACCGTCCGGCACAGCTTTCAAATCAAGTGCGTCAGGCGCACGCGACGAGGCAATAATGGATAATCTATTGCGGCGGGGACCGGACGCTCTTCACGACGAACTGGCGGAGCTTTTGAAGCAGTTCAACAAAGCAGATAAAGTGGCGCAGGAGCCGCTACCTCCGAGCAAACTCCTTGCGAAGACGGAGACCATGACAAGGTCGCTGGTCGATCTTGCCAAGCTGGTAGATCTTGCCAAGCTGGTCGATCTTGCCAAGGCGAAACTGCCGACCTTGTGGCCCCGGGGGGCAATGGGCAACGATGAGGATCCATCGGGCGATTGGCAGACACCCGCGCGGCGAGGCTTCCTGGTCGTCTTCCTGACCTTCGGCGTATTTGGCGGCTGGACCGCCCTCGCATCGATCGACGGTGCCGTGGTGGCCCCCGGCTCCGTCGTTGTCGAGAGCGACCGTAAGGTGGTGCAGCATCTCGAGGGTGGCATCGTCCAGAACCTGTTGGTCACAGGCGATTCTCATGTCGCGGAAGGTCAGGTCCTGTTGCGGCTCGATCCGACCCAGGAGCGGGCCAAGGAAGAGATCGCACGCTCGGCGGTGTACTCGGCGGTTGCCGAGGAGGCGCGCCTGCAGGCGGAATCCGAAGGCAAGGACAGCATCACGTTTCCGACCGAGCTGCTCCAGAAGACGTCCGATCCGAACGCGATACGCGCAATGGGTGATCAGAAGCGGCGCTTCGATGAACGTCGCGCTGCACGAAAGATCGAGATCTCGATCCTCGAGGAACGTATCGCGCAGGCACAGCGGCAGATCCAGGGGAATACCGCGCAGAACAAGGGCGCGCGCGCGCAGTTCGACAGTGTCAGTCAGGAATACACCAAGCTCAAGCCGCTCGTTGATCAGGGCATCGTACCGTTCGCGCGCGTCGCCACGCTGGAGCGCTCCAGAGCCGATCTCGAGGGCAAGATCGGCGCATATGAAGCGGATATCGCTCGCTATGGCCGCATCATCGACGAGTCGCGGCTCCAGATCGATCAGGTCGGGCAGAAGGTGCTGGAGGAAGCGACCGGGAAGCTCACCGACACGCGCGCCCAGCTTGCTGATGCGCGTGAGAAGCTGCGCGTCGCGGTCGATGTTCTGGCGCGGATGGAAGTACGTGCACCGCGATCGGGGCGGATCGTGAACCTCAAGCTTCACACGATCGGTGCCGTGATCAAGGCGGGCGACGTGCTGATGGAGATCGTTCCGGACAACGACGTTCTCGTGGTGGCCGCAAGGGTGTCGGCACTTGATATCAACCACGTCCAGCTCGGCCTTCCGACCGAGGTGCGGCTTCCCTCGTTCAAGGCGCGCTCCACCCCGATCGCTGTCGGCGAGGTTCTTTCGATTTCGGCCGACGCCACGCGCGACGATGTCACCCATCAGCCCTATTACGAGGTGAAAGTCTCGGTCCAGGTGACGCAATTCCCCGACAAAGTCCGCGAGAAGCTCAAGCCGGGCATGATGGCCGACGTCCTGATCGCAACCGGAGAACGCACAATTCTTGCTTATCTGACCCAGCCGATCACGGACGCGATCCGGCGCGGGATGCGGGAGAGCTGATTGGCTGACCGGCCCGTGCAAGGGCCGCTGGGTTCAGGGTGCTACGCTGCAATGCCAACGATCATTGTGGAGGAAGTGCTCGAACCCGGCTATCCCTTCGCGTACGCCATGACGACGCGACCGGCGCCCGCGTCGTCCAAGACCACGCTGACATTCTCGTAAGCGTCGTTGCGTTCGAGCAGGGTTGCCACCTGTCGATCCTGGTCGCGGCCCACCTCGAACAACAGCAGTCCTCCCGGCCGCAAGTAGCGAGGTGCGTCTTTTGTAACGCGCATATGGATGCTCAGTCCGTAGGGCCCGGCGGCGAATGCCTCGCGCGGCTCGTTCATGAGTAGAGAGGCGCGATCGCCTTTGAGCCGGGATTCCGAGATATAGGGTGGGTTGCAGACGATCATATCGATGGTTTGCTCGAGTTGCAGGCCTGCGAGAGCTTCGAACAGATCGCCCTGGAGCACGGTGATGCGGGTCTCGGCGCCCTGGCTCGCGGCATTGCGTCGCGCGAGCTCGACACATCCGTCAGTCAGATCGCTCGCCCAGACGCGAGCGTCGGGAATATTGAGCGCGATCGCGCATGCAAGATTGCCGGCGCCGCAGCACATGTCGACGATCCGCGGCGAGGGGAGGTGTGCTCGGCGCAGTGCTTCAACCGCGGTCCTGCCAAGCAACTCCGTCTCCGGCCTGGGCACCAGCGCGCCGGGAGCAACCTGCAGTTCGATTCCCATGAACTGCGTACGTCCTCGCTCGTAAGCCTCGGCTACATTGATCGTCTCGCTCATCGCATTCACACCTCACGCGTGACGTCTTCCCTGTCAGCCGTTCAGCCCGACTTGCGGCTATTCAGCTGGGCGGCCAGGTGCAGACCTTTGCAAACCGCCGGCGAACGGCGTCCAGACCTGTCAGTTCAAATGTTTCCTCGTAGGGCGCAGCCGTTCCAGCATACACTTTGGTCAGAAGCCGGCCCACCCCTGGCATGGAGTTGATGAAGCGAGCGGCGTCACCCGGAAAGGCGAGACTTCGACCGCCATCAGTAACCCTCCAGCGCTGATCGACGGGCGGTTGATCATTGATCTGGAATACGACCCTCATGTCGGTGCCCGGAGTTGTGGTCCAGGAACTCGCCGCGGAGAGCAACACCTCGGTCCGATTGGCGCGACAATGAATGGCGAGCGACGAGGGCCCATCCTTCGCGCCGGCTCGTGCGGTGGTCCGGGCGGCGATCTGCGGCTTGTGGTCCACCGGTGATGTCGTTTCGCTCAAGATCCAGTTCGGACTTGGCGGCGGAGCTTGGAAGGACTGCTCAGGTGCTTCCCCAATCTGCTCGTCGACGCATGTCATGTGCTCCATTCCCTGAAACTGCGAACATGCCCTCGAACGATCTGGCGTGTCGCCGGCTTGCGCGCAGCTTAGATGACCGATACCCGCGAGCAAGGAGGCCGCAAGGGTACCGGCTCGCTTCATCGCGATAATCCGACTGTCGCGCTGGGCGAGCGATCGAGCCATTCCTGCGCCGGACCAAACCGGGCAAGAGTGGGGACGCTGGCGCGGAGATTCACGTCCTTCCATTTTGTATCGAAGCCAGCGGATTGCAGCCGGTCGAGCCGTCCGAACAGGTGGTCAACAAAGCGCACCATGCGCCGATAGCGATCGGTCTGCGGCTGCCAGTTGTAGGCGGCAAGAATCGTCGGGACGGCAATGGTCGCGATCCGCTTGCCCGCCGGCACGAGGTTTGGATAGTCCTTTGAATCGAGGGACGACGGAAGATAATAGTCTTCAAATCTGGGGTCGTATTCGATCGGCAGGAACTTGAAGCCATCATCCCAGCGTCCTTTCAAGAAGGCGTCGACCGGCTTTGATGTGATGAAGACGACCGCTGCGATTTCGCCGCTCTTCATCTGCTGCAATGCGACCTGGTGGGGAATGAACATCTTTTCGACGTTCAGTCCCAGCCGGCTGAAGATCAGCGGACCAGAATATGCGGCTGCCGTACCCTGGGTGTTGAAATTGACCTTCTTTCCCTTGAGGTCGTCGAGCGACTTGATCTCGGGACGCACGAAGACGTGCAGCTCCGCCGGAAAGAGGTTGAGAACATAGACGATGCGCTTTTCGATCGACGGAACCTGCGCCTTGTACTCGTCAAGGGCATCCATGTTGATGATCGCGGCATCAACGCCCTTGAGATAGAGCAGCGAATTGACGTTCTCGGTCGCACCGGTCGTCACGATCGGAATGACGTGAAGCTTGTCCTCCTCGTTGGCGACGCGTGCGATCTCTGCGGCGAGCCGAAGCGGTGCGCCCTCGATAAGTCCTCCGGCGAGTCCCACCGTCCATGCATTGATACGTTCCTTTGCGGCCGTATCGGCATTCCGCGGCGCGGTCGGCGCCGGCGGGTCGCGCGGCGAGCGAGATTGGGCATTGGCAGCAAGCTGCAGGCCGACCAGTGCCAATGCGACCGTGAACGCGAGCTTACTCAATGACATGGGGCCTCTCCATTCTCTGGTCTGGCTTCCGGGGCTCGCTCCAGCAGCTATTTGAGCCCCTTGATCCGTCCTTCTGCATCTCGAATGCCGCCGGCCTGGGCTCGTTCATACAGCTCGCGCGCCTTAGCGGAATCGCCGGCGACGCCGCGAGCGTCCCAAGATTGCAGTACGTGAGGATCGTAAGTTTCGGCCAGCATAAAGGCTGCCTGCGCGCTGCCATGTCCAAGCACGTATTCCAGCAAGCCGCGGGCACCGTTGATGTCGGACTGCCGCAACAATGCGCTGGCGCGCGCGAGCAGTCGCTCCTCGTTCGCAAGCGGGCGCGGTACTCCGCTCGCGGCGACCTGTCGCTCCACCGAAGCCTTGGCCTTCGAGTCGGCGCCGGGCAGGGCGGTCCCCTTTGTGATCTGCGCGCTCGGTGGCATCGGCGCGGAGGCTGACGGTGCGGGCGGAGGCGAAGCAGCGGGCTGGAGGCTGCTCTGGCTCGGTGCGCGGCCGGCGGGCTCACGCGAGGGCGCCGCTACAACCGTGGAAGCATTCCATGCGGCCAGATGATCCCGGACGGATGCGGACGTTGGGAGCGTTGCCGCGCCGCTGCCCGGTTGCTCCTTTTCGCGCTTGGGTGCGGCCTTTGCGGCGGCCTCGGCAGCTCGTGCAGTCTCCGACGTTTCAGCCCGCGCCAGGTCGCGTTGATCCTTCAGCGACGCCGCCTCGCGCGCGAGAGCGTCCGCGCGACCGCGCTGCTGTTCGACCTCGCGTTTCAGTGCCAGTTTTTGCTCGGCGTCTGCAGCTCGGGCCGCAGCCAACTCGGAGCTCGCGGTTTGCGCTGTACGGAGTTCAGCCTGAAGGGGCTGCAGCTGGCGGTCCGCGCTTTCAGCTCGGTCGCGCTGCTTCTCGACCTCTCGTTTCAGTGCCAGTTTTTGCTCGGCGTCTGCAGCTCGGGCCGCAGCCAACTCAGAGCTCGCGGTTTTCGCTGCGCGGAGTTCAGCCTGAAGGGGCTGCAGCTGGCGGTCCGCGTTCTCAGCTCTGTCCCGCTGCTTCTCGACCTCTCGTTTCAGTGCCAGTTTTTGCTCGGCGTCTGCAGCTCGGGCCGCACCCAACTCAGAGCTCGCGGTTTGCGCTGCACGGAGTTCAGCCTGAAGGGACTGCAGCTGACGGTCCGCGCTCTCAGCTCTGCCCCGCTGCTTCTCGAGCTCGCGCGTCAGCGTCAACTGTTGATCGACATCTGCAGCGCCGACCTTCGCGGTCTCGGAGGCCGCGATCCGAAGGGGGCCGAGTTCGCTGATCAGGGCTTCTGTCTTGTCCTGCTCCTGCTTTAGTTCGCGCTCGAGAGCCTGCCTTTGTGCGGCCTCCGCCGCGGCAGACTTCGTGGCTTCGGATGCTGCGTTGCGCGAGGCCTCAAGCTCCGAGCGAAGCGAGGCAAGCTGGAGGGCAAAGCGTTTGGCCCCATTCCGTCGGTCGACCGGACGCTCCTGCTTCGGTTCGGGTTCGGGCGCCTGCATAGCCTTTGAAGCCGCAACCCTTGCGACATCGAGCTCCGCCTTCAGGAAGGAGATCTCACGTGACAGATGATCGGTCTTTTCCCGCTCCTGTTCGAGCGCCTGCGTTTGCTGAATACCAATCTCCATGGCGCGGACAGTGTGCGTCTGGGTCTGCCGCGCCGCGTCGAGCTCCACTCGAGCCGCAGCCAATTCGCGCGCAAGCTTGTTCGCTCGTTGCCGCTCCTGATCCAGCAACAGGTTCTGGTTGAGCCGCTCCGTCTCGGAAGCTGCTTGAGCCGCATTTGACACCGGGGGCGGCGTAGACGTCATGTCCTGCGCAGGGGCATCGGCAGCCGCGCGGGGCTGCTCGGTCGCGGTCCTCGCTCCGCGCGGTCCGGTCGCGGCGGGCCTGCTTCCAGCGGGCTGTGTCGCGGCGGGGCGCGCCTCGTCCGCGCGTTGGACGAGCTTCAGCCTTTGTTTATTCCCGTCGATCTGCTCTGGTCCGTGCGTACATCTGCACAGATCGAGCATCGCCGGTGTGATGTAGGAGGCACCCCGGTCGCCGTCGTCCTGGGATTTGGCATCGGCAGTTCCAGTCAGAACCGGCAGAAAGCAGGTGATCAGAACCACCATGAGCCGGCCGGCTCTGTCGCATGCGCGCGCGCCGTCAGCGATGTCGAACAATCCGAGTTCGCGGAACGCAAATTGCCGGTGCCTGGGCCGGCGCGTAGCTTTGCTCAGCGCGACGGCTGTTCCTTTCGACAAGTCGAATCCGTGTACCCCCATTGCGACGCCCAACTGCTTGGTAGGGACCATGATGCTTGGTAGCTTGGTAGGGATCATGATGCTTGGTAGCGATCATGGCATGTCGTTTATGACGGCGCTTTCATCGACGCGATGTCGATGTCGCAGTTGCGGTAGCCAAAACGGAGTAGTGCGCCGACAATGGGAATTAAGTAGATCGGGCGGGGCTTTGGCCAAAGCTGCTTGCCCCCACGGTTGCGCTTAAATAGCTTGCGACGTGCACGCTTCATCACACACGCAGGAAGCACAGTCATGAGCAGATCATTTGCCGTTTTTGCCGGCGTGGCGGCTGTCGGACTGGTTCTCATTAGCGGCATCGAAACCCGCGGTTCTGCGCAATCCACCCTCTCCACCAAGAATCCCGGCACTACCGCCAGGAACGCAAATGCCAAGATGGGTGTTGCGACACCTCGGAAGCAGCCGCCGCATCGACTTGTCATCCATGTCGACGTCAACGATCCGGCCGTCATGAATCTCGCTCTCAACAACGTCAGCAACGTCGTTCAGCACTACGGCGACCTCAGTCAAAAGGTCGAGGTCGAAGTCGTCGCTTACGGGCCAGGACTGCACATGCTGCGAGACGATACCTCGCCTGTGAAGGGGCGCATCAAAATGATGAGCGAAACAACGCCCGAGCTTACGTTCTCGGCCTGCGGAAATACACGAGAGAACATGACCAAGAATGAGGGCAAAGAAGTGCCTCTCATCACGCAAGCGAAGGTCACCAAATCCGGGGTTGTTCGCCTGATGGAGCTTCAGGAGCAGGGCTGGAGCTACCTGCGGCCCTGATGATCGTACTACGCGGCATCCCCAAGCGCGGGACGGCGGGTTTGAGCCAGGTTTGAGCCGAACCCGCGTGATCTCTCCGTGCTGGCCTGTGGTGGGCAGGACCGGCCCCCCAAAAAGCATTGTGTTGTGGATCAGGAGCAGGACGCCCCGATCGCGCGCTCGATGACGGGTCGATTGATCGAGAGGTGGGGCTCGACCACCAGATCAAGATGTCCGCCGGCGATCGGAATCACGTCCAGTTCTTCAAACAGGGAGTCCCATCCGAGGCGCGGCGTCACGCCAGGCCGATGACAGGCAAAGACAGTCCCCTTGATGGCTAGACGAGGCTTGGCATCCTCGACCCAGCGTCCGAACGCGCGCATCCGGAGAATCTCCTCGAGCTCGAGCTTGAGCATGAAGCGCGTATTTGCCAGGCGAGGCCATGTAATGGTGTCGATGAGCCTGCAGAATCGAGCCTCCTGGCCCAAGCGAGCGGCGAACTTCGCCACCGAGCGACAGAACATGCGGTAGATCGTCACTCGATGGGATCGAATCCGCTGTAGCGTGCGAGAGAGGGCTTCTCGGTGATTTGCTCTGCGAGGGCCGACATTGGTGTCGAGGATGCCCAGGAATTTGACGGCACGACCTTGTTCGATCAACCGGCTTGCGACTTCGAAGGCGACGCCGCCGCCCAGGGAATAGCCGATCATTCGGACGTCGCCGCGTGGTTGGACTGCATTGATCTGTTCGACGGCCATCGCGGCCATCTCCTGCACGGAATCGCGTCCCGCGAGGCTCCAGCTCAGATCTGGATAGCGAATCGGAATCACCCGCGCCACCTTGCCGAGCTGAGCGCCAAATGCGGCCATGCTCGGGCCATACCCCATGGAGCCGGGCAGTATGACAAGACCTGGGAGAATCTGGTCGTTTAGACGCTGCCGCACCGGTGGCTCCACCGTCGCGATAGCCCGGATCATGTCTTCAGCGCTCATATCGACCGTGAACGCTTCCATGCTGACTTCGCGGCCGATGAGGTCTTCGATATCCATGACGCAGCGCAGGAGCTTCAGGGAATCACCGCCGGCCTCATCCCAGCGTCCGGCAGCTTCCGGCACGCCGAGGATGCTGCTCCACACCTGCTGCACGATCCTGTTGGCCTCGGCCATTCCTTGCATCGTCGGCACGGGCGCGGGCGAGGTCGTTTTGCTCTCGAGATCGAGCAGTTTCAGCTTGGCGTGATCGATCTTACCTCCTGGAAGGCGCGGCATCTCCGGTATCTCGTGCAGCCTGGTCGGATGCAAAGCCGCAGGAACAGCCTGCCGGATGCTGTTGCGAACGTCGGTCCGGAAGTGCGCTTTTGGTGGATCGGCCGGCGATGCAAACAGGACCAGCTCGTTCGCATCCGTCACGACGGCGACAGCGTCCTTCACATAGGTGAGCTTGCGCAACGCACTCTCGAGCTCGGCCGGCTCGACACGCTGGCCATTGATCTTGAGCTGGCGTCCCTTCCGTCCAACGATCCGCATCAGTCCGTGCGTATCCACGGTGACGAGGTCGCCGGTCTGATAGATGCGAGACTTTGGGTCATCCGGGGAGGGCGATGCCGGAGAAAGCCGACCGTCTTCCCAGTATCCGAGCATGACGTACCTGCTCTTGATCACCAGTTCGCCGACTTCACCGTGCGGGACGGGCTTCCCGCTTTCGTCGACCACGGCGTACGATATGCCGGGAAGCAGGTAGCCAACAGGAACGCTGACGCCGTCCTCTCGCCATTGCTTGGGAAGAAACCACTGGGTGCCGGTGGTTTCCGTCGACAGATAGCTGACCTGGATGAAGCAACCGGGTGGTATCGCTCGCCGAACGAGCGCGATATCGGTCCACAGGACCTTCTCCCCGCCGATGCGGATCATGCGAAGCGAGTCGAGATCGCCTGACCGGCTCGCGTTGATCAGTGCACGCACCAGGGCTGGTACAACGTATGTAATCGTGACCTGTTGCGTGGTGATCTGGCGAAGAACGCCGCGCAATCCGAGCGCCTCGACGTCGACGATGTGCAGTCTTGCCCCCGTCAACAAAGCCGACAGCATCTCCCGGCAACCAGCGATCGTGGTGGGGCCGCTCAGAGGCATGAAGACGTCTGCCGCACCTATGTGGCAGGCGTCCACATATTGCTGGACGCGCTGGAGCAGGTTGCGTTGGCTGTTCACGACCCCCTTCGGAGCTCCGGTGCTGCCGGAGGTATAGAGCACTACGGCAGGCGCATCGACCGAAACCTTGGGGAGTGTTGAAGTTGCTGCGGAAGGGTCGCTGGCGCCGGCGACGTCGAGCCAGCGCAGGCCGTGCTGTTGGATCCACCCGGCGGAGCTGTCGCCGTCTTGCCCGATCAGCACGGAAATCCGGGCGGCCGCGGCGATAGCCGTGAGCCGCTGAACTGGATCGCGGGGATTGAGTGGGACGAGGACTCGTCCGGCCGCCATGCAGGCCAGCATAGCGATCGGCTGCCAGGCCGAGCTGCGCAATAGCCATCCGACGGCTTCCTGCTCCGGGATCAACGCGCTGATCGCCTGGGCCAAGGTCAAGACGCGGGACAACAGCTGCGCGTAGGTGAAGCTATGATTGCCGTCGCTGATTGCGACCCTGTCGGCGAACTTCGCCGTCACCGCAATCAGGTGTTCGATGGCGGGGACGCACGCAAAGCCGGCTTTTAGGGGATCGAATGATCGATCGACCGGACCGTTCAGATCGAGAGGGACTCCCACGGGGCTCAGCCAGCTCGGCGTCGCTGGAGCTTGCTGAACGGTCGAGGGCAGGTGCGCGTCAAGGGCGTCGCATGGATCACCCGACGGATCGCCAGATATCTGAAGCCGCATCACCGTACCCGTCATTTTGCTGTCCCAACGTACTTAATCAGGCCTGGGCACGCATACTTCAAACGAAGGATGCCGGTTTCGCAGCCACCGTCTGGTCGATCGGCTGGCTGCCATATCGAAAGACCCGGGTGATTAACCCAGGCCGCCTGGGTGTCATTGCCGTGGTCTCAGGCCAGATGCAGCGTGGTCGGAAACATTGATTGCAGGTTCGATGCTTGTCCACCGTACCGCCGTTGTTTTGAAGCGGCGATAGTAATGCATCAAAGTCGATGTTGATGACGGCTCCAGATCCGAAGGCGCGAGCTCGGACGGTACTCCGTGCGTCAGGACACACCAGAGCTTGACACGAGAATCGAGATCCGACGTCCCGGCAAACCGGGTCAAAGTGCTTCGCACGACGTCGCGGCTCGTGCTTCCGGCGCGGACGGCAAGTAGAACGTGATCCGCCCAGGAGGCGAGGAGGCGCACTTCCGGCGCATCATCCAGCGATGGTGCGTTGATGACGACGAGATCGTAGGTGTTCCTGAAGTGCTCGAACAGCGAGGCGACTTTCGGACCCGCCAACGGCCCCAGGCGACTGCCCTCGGACAATCTTGACGATATGTAGTCGAGTCCGAGCTCCGGGATGTGCTGGACGGCCTTGGCGGCCGCTCCGTCGTGCGCCAACAGCTTGAACAGATCTGCAGCCTCACCGCCGACGCGCCGGGGCAATTGAGAGAAATCCAGGAACAGAACGCGCTGTCCGAGTTGCGCCGCACAAAAGCCGAAACTCCAGGCGATCGCGCTCTTGCCTTCACCGTGCAAGCTGGATGTCACCAGGATGACATGCGGCGTCTGTGGCGAGACCGGATCGGCGGCCATGAGGGATACGACGGTCGAGCGAACGGCCCTGTTATGCGAGACAGCCGATTGCTCTACGAAGCGCTGCGGCGAGATGCTCAACTCCGGCGGGATCGAGGGGATCAACCCGACGCACGGGATGTCCAATGCCTCTGCAGCTTCCGCCTCGGTGTGCAGACTTCGATCGAAGTACTTCAGGATGATCGCGACGAGAGATGCCAGGAGCGCGAAGATAATCGTGATCGGTGGAACAAGGAGGAACGGGTTCAACGAGCTCGGAAAGTCGGGTGGTGAGGCGTCCGCGATGACGGTCACGTCTGGCTCGGCGACCACGCCCTTCGTGGTGAGATCCTGCCGCTTTCGTATCAGTGTTTCATATTGCTGCGCCAGCGTGGTTATTTTCCACTCCAACGCGGCGGCGGCCTGTGCGGCTGCCGGTGATGACGAGATCTGACCTGAGTGACTGGCGTCCCATTCCGCCTTCGCCGTTGACAATTCGCGCTGAACATTCGCCGATTGTGCTGCGATGGCGTCCAGAGCCTGCAGCTCGACAGCCCGCTTTTGCCGGACAAGCTCGTCAGCGTAGGATCGGGCGACCAGGTTTGCGACGTCTGCGGCCCGTTGTGGATTGGGGTCGCTGGCAATTACGCTGATAACTCTGGACCGGCGCTCCTGGCTGACCTTCAGGCGCCCTTTCAATGCTGCCACCGCCGCGCCGTCGCTCGGGTCTTTCCGGAAGGAGAGGAACCCCTTTATCTTTGACAAGGCAGTGCGGAGCACCGAACCGTTCTCGTTGGCCGGGTTGTCGAGCATCCTCAGTGCCGGCAGGAGCCGCCGCAGATACGCATCGGATGACATGACCGTTACGTGCGTATCGATCGTCGGGTCGTCCGAACCGCCAGTCGACGAGGAATTGCCGGATGCACCGGCATTGTCGGCCGCTCCGCTTCGAGCGCTCACGACAAGCTGTGCCGTTGCGAGATAGGTGGGCGACATAAAAATACTACCGAGCACCGCGAGCAGCGCGCCCGCGCCGATCATTTTGACGATGAAGAGCTTGTATCGCCTGATGCTCTCGAAGACATGCTTGAATGCCGCGATGGCGTCATCGGGAGGTGACTCGTCGCCCTTTGACCGGCCCTGGGTCAGGACAGTCACCGGCAGAATCCGTTTATTTGTGAACGCTTCCATCGCCTGCTCCTTTACTGCGCCGGTTCCATCACGCCTGCTGTTCGCGAAGGCCCGGAGGTAACTGCTGAGTCGAGCCAGGACTGCAGCATCAAGACAGCCCACAGCGGTCGCGAGAAATCGCGGCGACCGCTAAGATGTTGAAGCCAGCACTCCTGCACGCGGGAAACGTCCAGGAGATGCTGGTTGCGAAGACGCGACTCCGAAAGGAGGTCCGACGCCCACGAACGAAGCGGTCCCTTCAGCCAGGAGCCGATCGGCACGTCAAAGCCCTGTTTCGGTCGCTCGAAGAGGTGGCGTGGCAGGTAACGGCCGAGGACCTGGCGCAGGAGCCATTTTCCCTGACCATGACGCACTTTCGCCGAGTTCGGCAGCGCCCAGCTGAACTCGACAACGCGATGATCCAGAAGCGGGCAACGAGCCTCCAGGCTCGTGGCCATGCTCGCGCGATCGAGTTTCACGAGAATATCGCTCGGGAGATATCCAAGCATATCCCGAACGATAAAATCAGACAGCAGATCGTTGAGCGGCGGGATCGAGTCCGGCGCCGCGCCTGCCTGGGTTCGCGTCAACTGCAGTTCGGAGAGCCGCGTCGACCGACGGTACATCTCGCCGACGTCGTTGCTGCCAATAAGGTCTGCCAGGCGGTTGATCCGGTCGCCGTGTGTCATCCGCTGCACCCAACCTGGGAGACGAAGTGTTTCGACGACGCTTTCGCGCATGCCGCGCCCGAGCAGCGCCACACCGCCCGCGGCCATGGTCCGGATCGATCGGTTGGAGTTCAGCAGAGGCGCTAAACGGGCGGAAAGTACGTGCCTGGAATACCCTGCGAAGCACTCGTCACCTCCGTCGCCCGAAAGCGCAACGGTGACGTCCTGCCGTGCAAGTCGAGATAGAAGCAGTGTCGGGATCTGCGATTCATCGGCAAACGGCTCGTCCCAGATGGTTGGAAGTTCGGGGATGACCGCTCTGGCGTCCGCGGAGGTGAGGCGTAGCTCGGTATGGCTGGTGCCGAGGTGCTGCGCCACGGCCGCAGCGTTAGCCGTTTCATCAAAGGCGCGCTCACCGAATCCGATCGTGAAGGTCCGTACCGGGCGCGCCGATTGGGCCTGCATCAGGGCCACGACGGTCGAACTGTCTATTCCGCCCGACAGGAACAGCCCGACCGGAACGTCGGCAACCATTCGGTCGGCGACCGCGGCCTTGAGCAGATCGCAAGCCTGGGAGACGAGCTGCTGGTCATCCGCAGTGGCCAGCGCTGCGCGGCCCGTGTGCGCGACATCGGCCAACGACCACCAGCAGCGCGCGCGTTCTTGTAGCGCTGCGGCATCCCGGCAGACCGAGAGGTCCTCGGCACGGATCGATAGGGCGCCCCCGGGTGGAATCTTGAAGACACCTCGCCATATACACTGGTCTTCCGGCAACCATCCGCGCGATAGAAACTCCGCAACCGCGCCTGGGTCGATCTCCTGGTGAAAGTCGGGGAATGCCGCGATGGCCTTCAACTCCGACGCGAACACGACCGCACTAGACGTCCGCGCGACGTAGAGCGGCTTTTTTCCCATTCGATCGCGGGCCAGGTGCAGGGTGCGGTTCCTGCGATCCCACAGGCCGATTGCGAACATACCATTGCAGCGCTGGAGGGCCTTCTCCAGGCCCCATTTCTCGATCAGGCCCAGCAAGACCTCCGTATCGCTATTGCCGATGAAACGCTTGCCTGCGCACTCGAGCTCTTGCCGCAATGGCTTGTAGTTGTAGATCTCGCCGTTGAACGTAATCACGAAGCGGCCGTCGCTCGAAAGCATTGGCTGCCGGCCCGCATCGGAGAGATCGATGATGGACAGCCTGCGATGCCCGAACGCAACGCCGGCGTCACGATCGCTCCAGAACCCGTCCGCATCAGGACCGCGATGGCGCAGGCGAGCCGTCATCGGCCCGATCGCCGCCAGGTCGGCGGATCGAGAAGCATGCGGCGTCTGAAGTATTCCTGTAATTCCACACATTGCTTAACTTCCAACTCGCGCATGCGCCAATGAGCGCCGATCCGAGCCCAGGATGAGGCCCAGCGTGACGGCAAACCACACGGTCGGGTGCCGCAGAATGAAATGGCTGATGCTGAAGACGGCGAGTGCGAAGATCAGGACAGCCAAGGCGTCGAGCCGTGCGCGAAGCAGGAGCGCAAACGTGCCGGCAAACAGGCTGACAATGGCGATCACGCCAGGCAGTCCGCCTTGGGTGAACACGTCCAGGAGGGTGCTGTGAGCTTCCACCGGGAGTGCTACGCCCTTGTCCGTGATTCCGCTTGGCTTCTCCAGATGCGGCCCGGGCCCAAGGCCAAGCGACCCGGACTCCAGTCCGGCATGCAAGGCGTCTTGCCAAAGACTTAGCCGCAGATTGGCGGTTGCCTTCGTTGCCTCGCCGCCACGATCCTTCATCATGCCGGCGGCCAGCCCCTCGACATCATTCGCCGTTGCCACCCCGTAGGGAAGCAGTGAGAGCGAAAGGGGAATTATGGCCACAACGACGATCGCTGCAGCTGCGAAACGCAGACTCCATCGATGTTCGGGGGATGTCAGCCAGCTTCGCAAGCGTAGCGCAATGAGCAGCGGTATCGACAGCGACATCGAGATGAGAAAGGTATCGCTCTTCGTCAGCCGGCCGACGACGAATGTTGCGATGCAGCTAAACACTGCGACGATCCGGCCAAACCGCTTGGCCGTCAGAGCCATGTGAAGCGAGAGTGGTGTCAAAACCGCACAGTAGATTGCAAGCTGGTTTGGATTCTCCGACCACCCGCGGAACCGGTCCCAATACCATGGATCGACCGACGAGATGCTGAGGTAGCCCCAGCCCAATGCAAGTTGCACCGCCACGGCGACGATCCAGAATCCGATCAGGAACCACAGCGATTGGCGTAGGGTATCCTCGGGTCTCAACGTTGCAGCAACCAGGCAAGTGAGGGCCGCCACGAGGAGATATGCGAAGATGTCGTGCACGACGAGCTCTGGGTCGACGATCTCCGGGCGCAGCAATGCAAGGAAGCCCCCGAAACTCTGAATCAAGACAAAGCAGCCCCAGAATGCAACGAGCCAGAGCAGGGCTTGGGGGTTGTAAATTCTTGAACTGACCAAGAGATGCAGGGATGCGAGACCGAGCCAGAGGACGAGGCAAGCTTCCCCGATGCCCAGGGGGAAGCTGGGAAGACGCAGCTGCGAGGCTGTCCCAAGCACGAGGCCAAGCGCAAGAAGGGCACTGCCGATCATTGTACTTCACTGCTGCTGTGCGCCGCAGCCCGCCAGCCACTGGAATAGCTGCGGGAAAGCAGCTGCGTGTAAAGCTCGGCATAGCGATCGGCGACGACGTTGAGGTCGAACTCTTTGCGCACCACGTTGATCGAGCGTTGACCCATCGTCTTGGCACGCGCGGAATCCTGAAGAAGGTCGAGAATTGAGGCCGCGAGCGCGCGCGGGTCGCGCGGCGCTACGAGTTTGCCGTTCCAGTCCTCGCGGACCACGTCGTCGCACCCCGGCATGCGGGAGGCGACGATTGGCACGCCAGCCAATCCGGCTTCCAAAAGAACACGGGGAATGCCTTCACGATATTCAGTCGGAAAGGCAAAGAGGTCGGCGATACCCAGAAGCGCGGGAATATCCGATCTGGCGCCGGTCGCAATCACATATGGTGCGTGCGCCTCGATCAGCTCCTGACCTACGGCGAATGGACCCTCGCTTTCGCGCGGACCGACGAGCAGAAAGCGGACGTTCGGGCGCACCTCATGCACGAGCTTCGCCGCTTCGAGGAGCGTTGTGATTCCTTTTTGGACGGTTAATCGGCTTACTGTCAGGACAATCTCGGCATCGCCGAGCCCGAGTTCGGCGCGCAGCTCGGCAGGCGAGGCCGTTCGCGCTTGCGCCGCTTCGAACGCGCCGACATCGATCCCCGAGCTTCCGATGATGACAGATGAGCTCTTTCCAAGCAGGCGGTGTCGTTGAAAGAAGCTGCTGTCGGCCTTGTTCTGGAAAACCGTCGCCGCGGTCCAGCAAGCAGCCAGGCGTTGCATCGCCAGATAGACGGGGCGGAAGGCCAAGGCTCTCAGTTCTGTCGATGAGAATACCCATCCCATTCCGTTGATCGTGCGCACAACCGGTACGGAGCCGCGAAGCGCCAGCGGCGCAAACAGGTTGGGCTTGGTATCAAACGTCTGGATCACGTCGGGCCGAGCGCTCTTCACGAGCCGCGCCAGTTGACCCATGGCCGCGCGATCGGCAAAGCCGACGCCAAATCTGTCGAACTGATATTGATGATACGGGATTCCGGTCTTCGCGAATGCAGATGCTGCACCAGTGCCGGCCGCGCTCACGCGCATGCCGCGGTTCTGCAAAGCCGCCAGGAACGGGATACGCAAAGCGTGATCCTCGCCTCCTACGCAAAGCAAGTGCAGCGCCATGTTGGTTCCTTCCAGCCCTTTGAGCAATTCCGCCAAGATGTTAGTCTTTGCGGAGACCCCCGGTTTTCCCGGCGAAAGTTTGACAGGATCAGGTTAGGACGTGGCCGCGGCCTGTCTTCATTCATTCGCATGACAGCGGAAGTGAGCGGTTGGCGGACGTGCTCGAACAGGGCTGAAAAGACGACGCGGCGCGAGTGCATGTTTGCCGAACGCGCCGCGAAGCACGTCGATGTTCGACTAGTCGAGACAACGCGACACCGTATTCCGCGTCCACGCTAGGGCAGGACGGCGAGGCGGCCCAGTAACGCGATCAGGTCTGCTTGCCGGCGTGTCTGTGTTTTGACAAACAGGGAAGCCAACTGGGAGCGTACTGTCGTTCGACTCAATCGTCGCGAACGAGCAATGTCGATCAGGTTGTTGCCTCGCGCCAACTCGAGAGCAAGCTGGGTTTCGGCAGCGGTGAATCCAAACAATCGCTGCAGCGTCCGCGGCGAAGGCTCCGGATGCGCGTCGAGATCCAGCAGGATCAATGCGATGGTCTCGTCGGACCACGCATTCGCGACCTGGTTGATCAGCGCGGTAAATCCTTCCTTGGTGGATGTTGCCAACCAGGAAGTCGAGCCTGCCGGAAACTGTGCGCCGGCGCGGTGGACCAGTTGCTTGACGGCGCCATAGAGCGTTTCGTGGCTCGCATCCACGCGCGCTTCGCGTTCCAATATTGCACGGCCGGCCGGACTGAGTTCGATGACCTTGCCGCGTCTGAGCAAGACCTGTCCGCAGCCGATCCGCGCGAGCACCCCGCGCAAGCCGTCCTGCTTGGGGTTCTGGGCGTCAGAGTGAGCAGATGAAACGGGACTGGAAATATTGAATATCGATTCAGAAGAATGACGCTGTAGAGCAATGGTAGACCTTGGCAATGCTTGGCTTAAGTTCAACATTTTATTCCCCCGGCCGCGCTGACCCGATGGAGTGAACGTGCCACAAAGATTCCCAACTTCTGCCACGCCTGGCAACGTTGAATGGGGGGTAACCCCGCGGCCGTCGGAGGGGGTGAAAGTTGCCGATCTTCCGGGCATCGACCCGGTTGTGATCAACGAAGAGGTAGCAACGCGGGTTGAAGGGGTAGCAAGGCGGGTTTAAGCCTCGCGGGAGCAGCCATGGAGGTATGCGGAAGCTACTCCGGAAGGAGCGGCCTGCTTACTCTTAAGGGAGTACCTCTGTTCGTGCTCAGTTCGAGAAGGCCGGCGCAGGGCGCAATGTGACTTCGATCACATCGCCTGGCTCCACGTCGAAGTCGACGGATGCGGTTATCCTGTCCCACTGTTGACCGAGCCGCCGCACGACGACCACGTCGGGATTGAGCTCGCCTGAATTGACGGGGATGGCACCCGAGCCGCCGATGGGCTGCAGTTTCTGGCTGAGCGCCTGCATTCTCACGCGCAAGTCCGCCAATCGAACGTTCGAGTCTTTCTGCTCCCTGAGCAGATTGATCGTGCGCTGGCTGGTGACACGTCCCGCTTGCCGCAGGAAGTCCTCACGCTGGCGCTGGAGCCGCATGAGTTCGACGCTGGTCTGCAGGCGTCGGGTCGAGGACAGCAACAGCGCGCGCCGGCTTTCGCTGACACGAGGACTTGCAAGCAATCCGGAGCCGAACGCCTTCATGACCCGTTCGAGCTCCTCTTCGTCGGCCTGCACGCCCTTCTCTTCACCTTCCTGTTGCTTCTTGAGCGTAGCGAACTGCGCGTCCGTTTGCTTTACGGCGTCGTCCAGGAAGCGTTGTTCCGTGCGGTAGTCGCTTTGTGAGGTCTTCAGAGAGTCCTTCTCGGCTTGAACGACCGAACCGATCACACCCGCGGGCAGCGAAATGTCGCTTGGAGGCGTGGCGTCGAACGTGTCGCGGCCATCAAGCTCCGCGCCGGTTCGGACGATATGGAAGTATTCCTTGGTGTATTCGGTGGCGAGGGACTGGTAGTCCCGCACAAGATCCGCAGGGTCGGTGGCGCCGGGCTGCATGCCACGCGACCGCAACAGGCTGAAGCCGCCGGCCACTGCCACGGCCTGGCGCACGGTCATTGAAGCCCGATACGTCTGCTGTCCGGGCGTGAGCACATCGCCGGAAACATAGACCGGCCGATATTCCACGACGCTTGCTATGACGTCGCCGGGCTTGACCACGAATGCCTGGTCGCGACCGTCGGTCAGGCGTTGACGCAGTATCCGTGCCTGCAGCAGCGTCTCGATGCGGTTCTGCATCTGCGCCGGGGTCAGGCCGGCAACTTCAACCGTCCCCCCGCCCGGAAGCGGGATGGTGCCGTCGATCTGGATCTGCGTGCGGTTGCGTTGATCGGGGAGGCCACCGATCGAAATCTCGATGGTATCACCCGGTCCGAGCTTGTATGGCGCGGCAAGGGACAGCCCGCTTGTCGCGAAAAACAGAACTGCCGCGCATGAGCCCAGCAGGAGGGTGGAAGAGGGTCTGCCTTGCTTCTTGCACTTCATGGACGAACTCCCGATGGAACCGAGCCTTCGCCGCTCGCGATTTAGGGACACCGATATCGGATCCTTCAGCCGGCTCTCTTCAAATCCGGGATGAGGGCGGTCGGAAGGAAGATCTCGTAGTTTCCGAAGAAGTGCCTCTGCTCCTCGACGTGGTCGAACAAGCCCTGGCTCAAGGCAGCGAGGATTTCGCTGATCCCTTGCTGAACGCTGATCTCGGGCGTGAAATTCAATACCCGACGGATCTTGTCGAAATTCACGCGGTAATTCCGGGGATCGGCGCCGCGCTCCTGATAGGTCACCTTCGATCGCGGAATGTGCCGCATGATCTCGTCAACGACCATCAGCTTGGTGAAGTTGTTTTCCTCGCAGCCCACATTGAAGACTTCGAAGGCGACCTTGCTGGTGGGCGCGCGGAGCACTTCCTCGATCGCGCGGGCAAAATCACGAACATGGCAGTAAGGACGCCAGGTGTTGGGATCGAATACCAGCAGTTCTTTTCCCAGGTGCAGTTCACGCACAAATTCGTTCACCGTGAGATCGAAGCGCATTCGCGAGGAAAGACCAAAGGCCGTCGCAAAGCGGAGAACCGTTGGATGGAATCCAGCCTTTCCCTTGAGACCCAGGATCTTCTGCTCCATCTCCACCTTGTGCTTGGCGTAAAGGGAGAGTGGTGCGAGCGGGTAATTCTCGTCGACGGCCGTGTCTACTTCCACTAGCCCATAGTTCGAGCAGGTGGACACGAAGATCAGCCGATCGACCGGATGGTGTTGCATCGCGTCGATGAAGGACGCGACGCCATTGCGATTGATGGCGTGACTTTCATCGGGGTACTTGCTCGTGATCGGATCGCCGACGAGCCCGGCGAGGATAACGACGTCATCCACACCCTTCAATGCTTGATTGGCGAAACGGGGATCGCGAATATCGCCTTGCATGAACTCGTATTGCGGAACGCTCAGATAAGGCCAGGCACAGCTCTCGTTCTTGTAGATGAGCTGATCCAGGCAACGGACGTGCCAACCCTTTCTCAGAAGATGGCCCGTGATCACTGAGCCCACGTAACCAGCACCACCTACCAGAAGCACAGTTCGCTTTTCAGTCGCCATTTGATCACCCGTCTACTTTTGAAATAAGTTCGCACCGACAGATCCGCCAGTTGGCGCTATGCCGCTCTGGCTCTCCGGTCGGGGTCTTCGCATGCGGTTGAGAAGCGGCTCCCCCACGGCGATCCAGCCGGCCTGAACGATCCACCGGAGATCGGACGTGACGGTTCGATTGGAATAATATGCCAGGTCGATCTTCGCCTTCGCGGGAAACAGAACCTCCCGATAGAAATCCGCCACATTGCCGTCCGGCGGGAACAGCTCATTTTCATGCCGGAAGAGAACCTGGCACGGCCCGACGAGGCCTGGCCGGTGTTCCAGGATCTTTTCGAATCCGTTCCTGAAACAGTCGGCAAATACGAGCGTCTCGGGTCGCGGGCCGACGAAAGACATGTCACCCCGCAGGATGTTCCAGAGCTGCGGTAGCTCATCCAGCTTGAATGCAGCCAGCAGCCCGCCGATCGTCGTCATGCGGTTGTCGTTCACCATCGTGAGCGGACTTCCGCGATCGTCGCAATCGGCTCTGAACTTCCGGAACTTGTACATGCGGAACGGCGCCCCGTTCAGCCCGAGACGGAGTTGCGAATACAGTATCGGTCGCCCGCCTTCGATCCAGACTGCAAGCGCAATGACCAACAGGATCGGCAGCGAGACGAATATGGCCGTCCCGGCACCGAGGACATCGATGACGCGCCGCAAACGCACGGCCGGAGCTGCCGGCCCAGCGCATCCCGCATTGACCGTTTCGCTCATGCCTGTTCGACCTCCGCGGGACAGGTTACCCGAAGTCCATCCGCGAGGCTGTCTGCCACGTGATCGACGTCCGCGGGAGTCATCGCGGGATGGAGCGGCAAGGTGAGCTCACGTCCGCAAAAATCCTCAGTGTTGGGGAGGCTGATGCCCGGATACTGATCCTGGTAGAACGTCAACCGATGCACCGGGGGATAGTGAATGGTCGTCTGAACGCCGCGCTTGCTGAGCTGCTCGATCAGGGGCTGCCGCGCGCTTGCCGCGGGGAGAACGACCGGCATGAGATGGTGGGCCGATACCCACGACGCGTTGAATGGCACCAGGACCGAAGGGCAACGCTCGGCGAGCCGCCGCCGATAGTGCAGCGACAGATGCCGCCTGGCGTCGTTCCAACCTGCCAACTTACGCAGCTGCACCAGGCCGACCGCGGCGCGCAACTCGTCCATGCGGTAGTTGAATCCTAGAAGCGTCACGTCGTATTCGGGGCTGCGGCTGACGAGGCGCTGGCGCGTGTTGGTGGTCATGCCATGCGACCTGGCGCGCTTGATCATGTCGTTCAAGATCCGGTGACGCGTTATGATTGCGCCGCCTTCAGCAGTCGTCATGTTCTTGTTGCCGTAGAAGGAGAACGCGGCTGCATCGCCAAACGTGCCGACCCCCTTGACGCCGGGGGCATGCGCGGCGTCTTCGATCAGGAGCAGACCCTTGCTGCGAGCGAAGGCCTGCCACTCCTCTCGATCAGCGAGGTAGCCCCCAAAATGCATGAGGATCACCGCTTTCGTCCGCGAGGTGCATTTGCGGAGCGCGTCGGCCGCGGACATCAGGGGAATTGCCCCGGATTGGACATCGACGAACACGGGCCGCGCTCCGACGTAGAGCACGGCATTGGCCGTGGCAACGAACGTGAGAGATGGAACGAGGACTTCATCGCCGGGGCCGACTCCGAGCGCATGCAGGATGAGGTGAAGTGCGGCCGTGCATGACCCGACTGCAATTGAGTCCTCGGCGCCATGCATGCGCGCAAACGTCTGCTCGAACTCCCGTACGCGATCCCCCATGGTGATCCAGCCGCTATCGATCGCGGCAACAAGAGCTTCCTTTTCGTCAATTCCCAGGGCCGGTTCTGATACCAACAGCATGTGTTCCTCTTCCCGTTCATTCCTCATGCGAAGGGTGACGCTGCGTCACGCAGCCGCAGTTGCGAATGCAGTCGATTGCTCGTCCCACGCAATGTCCTGGGCTTTCAGGAAGTCCTCGACCCGGCCAATGTCGAGCCACAGGCCAGTGTGCTTGAAGACGTTGACGCGGGCTTCTTCCTCGAGCATCTGGAACATCAGGTCGTCGAATCCGAAGGGGACGCCCGACGGAATGCGCTCGAGGACGACCGGATTCATGCAGTAGATTCCCATGCTGACGAGGTTCGTCAGCTCCGGCTTCTCGCGAAATCCGGTCACGCGTCCATCGATTTCATCAATCACGCCGAAGTCCATCTTCGTGCTCCGAACGGAGGTTCCGATGGTGATGTTGGCGTCGGATTTTCGGTGATTGTGGATCAGCTGGTTCAGGTTCAGGTCTGTCAGGACGTCACCGTTGAGGACCAGGAACGGCTCGTTGAGCTGTTCTCGCAGCAACGACAGCGGGCCGATCGTGCCGAGCGGCTCGAGCTCCTGCGTATACGTGATCTGCATGTTCCACTGGCTGCCGTCACCACAGACGCTGCGGATCAGATGGCCCAGATAACCGGTGGTGACGAAGACCTCTCCGATCCCGTTCCGTCTCAACCATTTGAGAACGAGCTCGAGGACGGGACGGGCGCCGATTGGCATGAGGGGTTTTGGCAAAATGGACGTATGTGGACGAAGTCGAGTTCCTCTGCCGCCGCACTGAACTACCGCTTTCATCTGAACCTCCATGTACTCAAAAAAATACGCTTCAAAAAAACGAGATATGCTTCTCAAGGAAAAAGGTAGGAGCAAACCATGCCTGCGTCTTCGTTCGTTTGCATGAGAGCGTTGGAATCGGACGGCGGAGGAATGCCGGCGGGTTGTCCACGCAGTCGTGCAGCGGAGGCGTACCTTTCCGGAAGACACGGGATTCGCCTTGACCAAGGGCCTCATGCGGAAGGCTTCGCGAAGGGCAAAAAAACGCCGCACTCGGCGGCCGGGTGAAGCCCCGGGGCGCCAAGCCGCGATCGAGTCACAGGACAGCTCGTTTCCTCCGCTTGCCGAACGTGCCGGTCGGTCAGGTATCGGCGGCCAAGTTAACCTTGCTGGCGATGTAACGTGTCATGCCCCGAATTGAATCGAGATTTTCGGGCAGGATCTCATTGTCGTCGACGGCGATGCCGAAGGTCGTCTCGATGAACCCGACCACCTCGAGCACTCCGGTCGAATCGATGATCCCCTGGTCGAGCAGGGAAGCGTCGTCGTTCAGCGCCGCGATGTCGCTGATGTAGAAATTCGATGTCAGAAAAGCGCGGATTTGCTCCTTGCAGCGGTCGGGTGCCAAGACCAGTGTCATTGCGTTGGTGCTCCATATGAAAGCGGGTGCGTCGATTGGTCGTCCACAAGCTATCCTGTGATGAGCTCTCTCTTGTTGATCTTGCCCGTATCCGTGCGCGCCAGTTCCGGCACGATAACGACGTACTTGGGGACCATGAAACTCTCGAGGCGCTTGTGACACTCCCGCTGGATCTGCTTGGCGTCGATCGGCCGCACCTGGTCGATGACCACGAATGCCTTGATCGCGTGACCGAGCAGATCGTCGGGAACGCCGACGACTGCCGCTTCCCTTATGCCGGGAATGTCCAGCAAAGCGCTCTCCACCTCCTTGGGCGCGACCTTCTCGCCGCGTGATTTGATGACCTCGTCGCTCCGGCTGACGAAGTACAGATATCCGTCGGCGTCCATCTGACAGTAGTCGCCGGTGTAAAGCACCTGCTCGCCGGGAAGCGGTCCGGGCTTGAGTTTTTTCGCAGTAGCTTCGGGCTTTCGCCAATAGCCCTTCATGACGGTCGCACCGCGGATCACCAGCTGGCCGGCGACGCCGGCGCCGACCCGTTGATCACGCTCGTCGACGATCCACATTTCGGTATTTGGGATGGCAATTCCTACGCTCGACGGCTTCCGATCGAGATCCTCCGGCGGGAGGTAGGTGCAGCGTTTGCATTCGGTAAGACCGTACATGGAGTAGATGCGGGCGCCGGGGAACGTGTGTCTCAGCTGCACCAGGTGCCGGACCGGCAGTGCGGCACCGGTGCTTGTCACGTAGCGAATGCTGGATAGATCGTAACTCTTCAACGACTCAAGCTGCAGCAGAGTCGAGAACATCGTCGGCACGCCGGGAAAACCCGTCACTCTCTCTTCCGCAACACGCCGGAGCGTCTCGGCGGGGAAAGCAAACGAGCGCTCGAGAACAAGGCGCGCCCCGGCGCGTACGGCCATGATCATCTGATACAGGCCGTAGTCGAAGGCGAGTGGCAGAGCGTTGAGGATCACCTCATCGTCACGGACGTCCAGATACGACGAAACCGACGTACACGCCGTCATCATGTTCCGGTGCGTCAGCATCACCCCCTTGGGCTCGCCGGTCGAGCCCGAGGTGTAGACAATGGCGGCGAGATCGATATCGATGCAGCGGCGCGCGGGTGCGGCGTCGTGCTCGGTGGCCGTTACAGTGTTCCATCGCACGGCATGCGGCAGTGCGTTCAAATCGGCGTCGTCGATAGGGCCGGACACGATCACGCGGCGCAAGGACGGGCAATGTCGTGCAGGTTCGCGGAACGTCGCATAGAGGCGCGTTTGCGTAATGAGCGCACTCGGCTGGCAGTCGTTGAGGAGATAGCCGAGCTTGTCGGGTTTCGTGAGAGGATTGATGAGGCATACGATCGCGTTGGCCTTGAGGACGGCCCAGAAACTGACGGCTGCCTCGACGGTGTTGTCGGCAAAGATCATCACACGATCGCCGTGCTCGACGCCGGCCTCGACCAGGTGGTGCGCGACCGCATTTGACCACGCCTCGAGCTGGTCGTACGTGACCCGATGACCGTCGCATACGAGCGCGACCTTCGCGCCGTTTTGATGGGCCGAGTTGATCAGGTAATCGTGCAGGAGCGGCACGGGATTGTTGATCATGCGTAAACTCCCGGTACGTCCTGGCGGTCGACGTCCACACTGAGCTCGAGGCGATGCGGTGCTTCCGGCCGGTCCGCGACGAATTGCTGGAACAGGAGCTGAGTGGACAAGATGCCGACGAGCGCCATGTTGTCGAAATTGGACAGGTCGCCACCGCCGGCGTGCGCATGAGCTTGGCACTTGGTGCGCAACCGTTCGACCGCCACCGGGTCGAAGATGTTGGCGGCGCGGACGCTTGCGCTTGAAAGCGCTTCGTCGACATAAGGGGGGGCATCCCTGTCGACGAAGCAGAGCGCATTGGGGGTCCGGTAGGGCTGCTTCTTGCGTGCGACGATCTCTGGTGGAGCCTGCGACTGCGTGACACGCTTAAGGACGTGTTTCTCGTCGAGAATGCGAAGTTTGCAGGCGTCGGGAAGGGAGTTCGCGAGCTCGACGACGTCGTCGTCAAGGAATGGAAAGCGTCCCTCGACCGAGTGCGCCATCAGCATCCGGTCTCCCTGGGAGGAGAGCAGGTAGCCAGCCAGGAGCGTCTTGGTCTCGAGGTACTGATCTTGTGCGAGCGGCGTCCAGCGGGAAAAATCCGGCGGCAGACGATCGAGCAATTCGGTCACCGGGTCGGCTTGCGAAGTCGCAGCGCGCATGTCTGCGGAGAACAGGCGCTTGATCGCGCTCGTGCTGCGCCAACGCGGAGAATGAGCGAAGCCGGGCGCATCCGGGGCAGAAATGCCGTGTCCGAAGAACTTTAGCGCGATGGCCTGCATGTGGACCGGCGATCGCGAGATGTAAGGATAGAGCCGGCTCAGGAGGGCGGCGCGCCGGGTTGAGGCCGGCTGGCGGCCCCAGAAGCGGCGGATCTTGCCTTCGCGAAACACATCGTAGCCGGCGAACATTTCATCTGCGCCTTCGCCGGTCAGCACGACCTTGATGCCGCGCTCGCGTACGAGCTTCGAGAGCAGGAACAGCGGTGCAGGGGCGGTCCGCAGGATTGGCCGCTCAGTGTGGTAGATGACCTTGGGAAATACTTCGGCGATATCCTGCCGCGAGACCATGAGCTCGTGGTGCTCGCTCGCAATCGTGCGTGCCATTAGGCGCTGATAGGAGGTCTCGTCATACTCAGCGTCGGAAAAGCGCACGGAAAACGTCTGGAAGCGCCTGCCCGCAAACCGGCTCCCCAATGCCGCAACAAGCGAACTGTCGAGGCCACCGGAGAGATAGCTCCCCACGGGGACGTCGGACCGCACCATTCGGAGCGCCGTAGCCGCCTCCAATGCGCCACGCACGGCATCGATCACATCGTCATTGCAGCCGGCGGACGAAATGCGATGCTCGTCGGACCGGGTCGCATAGCACGGAGTCCAGAATGCGCGGTCCCGGACCGCGCCGCGCACGTAACTGCGGACGTGTCCCGGTTCAATTTCCGTGATCCCCTGAAACACGCTTTGCGGCGGCACGCTACTCCAGAAGGTAAAGGTCTGGTCGATGCCTGCTGGATCGAATGCCCGAGGGATTGCCGGATCTGCCGCGAAGATGGCCTTGATCTCACTGGCGAAGTAGAGTTGGCCTTGATGGTTGCAGATATGGAGCGGACAGATTCCGGTCCGGTCACGGGACAAGACGAGGCGGCCGGCGGAGGCGTCCCAGATGGCAAGGGCCCATTGCCCGTTCATCCGTTCGAATGCTGCCTCGCCCCAGGCGCGATAGGCCTGAATCACGACCTCCGTGTCGCTGCGGGTGCGGAAGCGATGGCCGAGCGAGATCAGCTGCTCGCGCAGCTCGACATAGTTGAAGATCTCGCCGTTGAACACGATCCAGGCGGGCCCGCCGGGATCGGAGAGAGGCTGTTGTCCGCCCGCTATGTCGATGATCGAGAGCCGGGCGTGCGCCAGGCCCGCGCGTTGGTCCCGGTAGAGGCCTCGCTCGTCTGGCCCGCGATGTGCAAGCGCCCCGGCCATCCGCAACAGCGCTCTCCGCGAAGGACTCGGAGCGTTCGCACTCAGCGCCACGATGCCGGCGATGCCGCACATGCCGTCTAGTCCTCGATTACCGCATCAACGAGTAGAGGCGGGCTGTGAAGGTAGCGCGTCGCCCGACGCTTGGAAGTGATGTCCTTGAAGACCTTCTGCACCTGCGCTGTGGCCAGACCTACGGCCTCGGCCACGTTGTCGGCGGAAATGCCGTGGTTGACCGCGTACATGCAAACGTCAGTCAATCGATACGGGGCAGCGAAATAGAACTCCTCCTGGCTCTGCGGCAGCGAGAATGTGTCGGACGTCGGCGGCCGTCGCCTGATCTCGTCGTCGATGCCAAGGTATTCGGCCAGTTGGTAGACCTGGCTCTTGTAGAGATGCGCAATCGGCATGACGTCCGCATCCCCGTCACCCTGCTTCACGAAGAAGCCTTGATCGTGCTCGAGCCGGTTTGGCGTACCTATCACGGCATATTTCAGACGGTCCGCGTGATAGTACTCGGTCATCTTGCGGACCCGTTGCTTGTAGTTGGTTGCGGCAACGATCTGCAGGTAGACCTCGGGCGGAAGACGCACGGTGGAGGTTTCGCCGTCCGGGTCCTGTACGGTCAGACGAGTGATGTTGATACCGGCGCTCTCCGAGCCCGAGCCGAGCACCAGCTTACATTTCCAGTCGGTTCCGTACTCGGGTACGACGGCTTGGATTGCCTCTCGCTGCCGGCGGTACGCGCCCAATGCTTCGAGCGCCGGTGCGATGTCTTCGACGACCGTCGTGAGGCGCAGTTGCGTGGCGACGGCCCGGCCGAGCCTCAGCGAATCGGAAGACGAATCGCGCTCGGGCATCAGCAGACCAAGGACCTTCGTATTTCCAAATGCGCGCGCACAGAGCGCTGCGACCACCGAGCTGTCGATGCCGCCGGAAAGCCCGACGATGGCTCCGCGTCGGCCAAGCACGCCAAGGACACGGTCGCGCAAGAACGCGACGATGCGCGCGACCTCGGATGGCGCATCCAGGACCAGGGCGTCTTTACTGAACGCGGGTTCGGTTTGGCTGTGTGCTGCTTGCAAGGTCACTTGAACAATCCGCCTCTCTCTGGGGAAACTCGGCCGGTGAGTAGGTTTGCGACAGCGCCTTCTGGACGAGGTGCAAGTTCATCGCGAGGTAGGGCGGCATGACCAGATCGGTGTGAGTGCCTGCGCTTGGGACGACATCGATCTGGGCAAACGCACGATCCCATCCCAGAGTTTGCGGCATCTTCTTTCGCTGGCATCGGAACAGAACGGCGGAGAACGGCAGCATCGATTTCGGCTCCGCCAACCAGCGGAAGTAGGCCTTCGCGCGCAAGACTTCCTGCAATTCCTGCTTGAGCCTGAACGACGTGAGATCGAACTGCCCCTTCGCGCGGCGATCGAGCATCCGGGCCAGGTTAGCTTCATGGCCGATCGCAACGGTTGCCTTGGCGAGGGCCCGGCAGACCATCCGGGGCGCGGTGACCCGGTTGTTGCGGATTCGACGGATCGTGCGGGTCAACGTCTCCCATGCAGAACTGCGCTCGCCCATGAGGCTGGTGTCGAGAATTCCGAAGAACTTCACCGAGCGGCCGGCGGCAAACATTCGCGTCGCGACCTCGAAGGCGACCGCCCCACCGAGGGAATGACCGAGAAGTCTGATGTGGCCGCGCGGCTGGATGCGATTGATCTGCTCCACGGCAGCAGCAGCCATATCGCAAACGCTGTCCTGACCCTGCAATATCTTGCCGAGATCCGGGTAGCGGATCGGAACGACATGTGCAATTTCGCGGATTGAGGCTGTCAGGGCGGCGAGGCTGGCTCCATAACCAAGAGAGCCGGGCAGTAGGAAAAGCACGGGCGGCGCCGCCGCCACAATGCACGAGGGCGGAGAAGCCAAATCCTCGCCTGTATCAATCAATGGCCGTAGCTTCATTGGCATGCAACCGACTGACCGAGCTCCAAAATTGGAGTATGAAGACGTTGAAAATCCTCTCATCATTCATTTGCATGAAGCACATGGTCGCGCCCAGGAAATTGGTTATTTTTGCTCCAGCGCGTCTGTCGTCCATGTGCCGCCTCCTCGAGCGGACGCGAAGTTCGGGGCATGCTCTTTCGACCCTCTGGGTCACACAGGCCCATTGATCGGTGCGCCCGACGTCCGCGCGCCGCCAGGCCCATTCAAGAGAAACAGCGCCACGATAATTCCCAGGGCGTAGCCGGTAGCTCCTCCGGCGGCCATCATGTAGATCACCTGCAACGGGTCGAGGCCGAGGTGAGCACCGATGAGAAGTGGGCCAAATACAAACACGGCCCGCACCAGATCAACCAGCAGACGCAGTTCCTGACGACGAAAAAGAGTCGGAACTTCCTGAATGGGCGTCGACAAGGCTTGTGCGGCGCACATGAGCGCCAGGGCGCCCATGATCTGACCCGTAGGTATCCAGGATTCTCCGAGCAGCGGAACGACGACGTAGGGGGAGATAAATCCAAGGCCGAGCACCGGCAGAACGATCAGGCCGGCCGCAACGACCAACAGTCCGCATGCGGTGCCGAGCAGATGATGACGGTCGAAGTCTTTGCTGGCCTCGGCGACGAAGACATTGCTGAGCGGCAAGGCGATCAGGGTGACCGGACCGGTCAC
Source organism: Bradyrhizobium sp. 613_E4_N2_2 (assembly GCF_052075995.1). Lineage (NCBI taxonomy): Bacteria > Pseudomonadati > Pseudomonadota > Alphaproteobacteria > Hyphomicrobiales > Nitrobacteraceae > Bradyrhizobium > Bradyrhizobium sp. 613_E4_N2_2. Next base: position 6,020,953 of record NZ_CP197234.1, on the reverse strand, counting down.
GAGACGGGCGGCGACGCCAAAATGCCCCGCGAATGCGGTACCGAATAGCGAGCCTATGAAGATTGCGGGGAGATTGATGATCGCGAATCCCGCAAGGGCCGAGGGCAGCTCGAACAGGGGAAATTTGTACTCTCGCCGCGCCGTCGCCGCGACCGAACCCCACGGGGCTTGCGCGATGCGGCGGATGTCCTCCCATTTCAGGAGCCGGACGCAGAGAAATGCGATCAACACAGCCTGGCTCAGGATGTGGGCTTGGATCATTGCGCCGTCCCCGAGGTGCGCGAGGCCGAAGCTCACCTGGAGCACTGCCATCGACGCCGGCAGGATCAGGCGGCCCATGCCGAAGTCACGCATATGATTGAAGCGCAAGCACCAGCAGTTCATTGCGTCGGCAACGCCGACCGCAGCCATCCCGATGGGTACGAGGTAGGTAAGATGTTGCAGTCGTGCTGGCACCACGTCCGACAGCAGGTATCCCGCGGTTAGCACAACAGAGGTCGTAAAGCAGACCGCCACGAGCGTGAGCTTGAGCGCGACCAGCGCGTGAGCTCTGTCCTCAACCACATACAGAGACGTGCTGAAGCGAAGTCCGGCTATCGCGCCGACGATGTTTACGATTGAGAGATAGATCGTGAATATTCCAAAATCCTCCGGCGAATAGAGCCGGGTAAGGATGGGAATGGCCGCTACGAGCATGAGCTGTCCGGTGAGTGCGAGGGCGGAGACGCCCGCCGCTGCACGAACAAGAGCCCTTGTCCGCGTCGGACCGGTCGCCGGTTTCGCGGCCATGAAGAACTTCCTCGGTCCAGAATTCATTTCAAAAACGGCAAGATCGTCGCGACGACGGTGCGATCTATTTCGATTCGATCGTAGGATGGAGAGGGGTGCGCGCCATCATTCGTTCGCATGACGCTGACTGAAGTGTCGCGGAATCGAAGGAGAGTTTGCATGAACAGCTCGTGCTTGCGGAATAGACGACGCATGGAGCCCGATCGTGGGGCCGGAACCCAGCTGTGATGCGCGTGGCTTGTGGGCGGATGATGGATGCTCACGCAAGCCGCGCCGACGGGAGACGCCGATCTACAGGCGATGGGGACGTGAGCTGTGCAAGCCGAAGGCCGGTCCGCGCGAGCAAATCCGACAAGGCGGATGGTCTGACGGCGATAAGGTTATCGTCGTCCGGTCCGGGTACGTCAGGAGACGCCGGCTCCAGTCGTCCCGCCCTGAGATGGAAGAGCTCAAACCCGTGATCGGTCAGTCGGTCATACAGCTCCGCACGCGAGGTGCCGGCCCGCCGAAGGTTGAGCTCAGAATCCTCTATGTACAGACATCGGCAATTGGAAATGGTCTGGGCGGCGCCCTTGAGAAGATCGACTTCGAACCCTTCGACATCGACCTTCAGGAGATCGATCGCCCGATTTCCGACGATCGAATCGAGCGTTCGTACTGGAACTCGGAGCGCCGCGATGCCGGCCGGAGGAGTAGCGCATGCGAAGTTCATGTCGTCACTCCGAAAGTCCGTGAAGACGAGCTCGCCTTCCGTGCTGCCGATCGCCGTGTTGTGGACCTCGACGGTCAATCCGTTCAGGCGAATGTTGCCCAGCAGGTATTTGCAGATGCGCGGATGTGCTTCGATAGCGATGACTCGTCCGGACCGGGCAACGCGCATAGCGGCCGCGAGGCTCAACTGTCCGACATTTGCGCCGACATCGACGAAGGTTTCTCCGGGCTGCAGGTAAGATCCGACGAAGTCGGCGTCTTCGGCGCGAAGGTTCCGGTTGCGCCAGAGTCCTGCGGACATGGAGCTGGGATAGAAACGCATTCTGTATCCGGCAGGAAAGCCGAAGGTGATAAAGCGGCACAGTCCGCTCACCCACAGTCCGCGCGATAGCAGGAATCGAGCCTTGTCGGGCTCCTCTTGAATTCGAGCGAGCAGTTGATGCAATTTGTGCAAGGGGCCACCCATCTCTAGCGGTTAGCTGCTCGGCAGAGCCTAGGCTGACCGGAGCGCCCGGCCATCCTTCATTTGCATGATGGTATCGATCGTTCGATTCTGGATCTCCCGGTCCCGCCGTGATCTTGCCGACCTAGCTGACCGCTTCGAGACCTCGCGTCTGGGGATGATCATCGTCATGCGAATGAAGGATGACCAGTCCCATGCCGCTACCTAGCGTTCGTCGTGTGTAATTCGGTCGGTCTTGACGTTCACTGCTTGTCAAGAAGGACACGGTGCAACGCGATGAGGTCGGTTTTCTGCGGAGCGGATCGCGGGTTCGTCAGGGTCGACTGCTTGAATGACATGAACTGAGCTTGAGGGAAAAGCGATGAACCTGTTGCAGCACGACGGGTCGGAGGGCATTCGAGATCCGGACGCCCGCCCCATGATTTCGGTGGCCATACCAACCTTCCGTCGACCGGATATGATACGCCGTACGATTGAAAGCGTGCTGCAGCAGAACTACGCCGACTGGGAAATGGTGATCAGCGACGACGAAGGTCCCAAAGGCGTCAGTTGGAGCATTCTGTCTGAATACGCTCGGAGCGATTCCCGTATTCGAATTGTCCAGAACCACCGGGGACGGGGCCAGGTTGAGAATACGAACAGCGCAATGCTCGCATGCCGCGGTCATTGGATCAAAGTGTTGCATGACGACGACTGGCTGGTGCCGGGATCGCTCGAGACCTTTGCGGAATTGGCGAGGACGTATCCCGCCGCTGCGTTCATGACCTCCACATCTCATCTCGTTCAGGATGAAGGCATAAAATACCGTCGGGGAGGGCAGGTCACGCTGTATTCGAGCCAGCAGTGCCTGACGGATCTCTATTTGGTCGGCAAGACCCGGGTGCTGGGAATTGTTCCGTCGACCCTGCTGATCAACAGCGAGGTCATCCAGGCGGGTTGTCTGATGCGAAACTACAAGTCGATCCGGTGGGGAGTGGACCAGCTGTTCTTCGTCGACCTCGCCTGTCATGGCGACATGGTGGCGATCGACGACGGCCTGATCTTCTACGATATGACGGACCACGCGAACATTACCGCTTCCAAATCGTTCTCTCAGATCGATGAGGAGACCCTTGATCTCAAGAATCTGACCTGGAGCCTGGTCGAGGACAAGCGAGGGCTTCCGGATCCTGAGACGGTCGTGCGTGCATTGCGGGTTGCAAGATTGCGCGGAAGATTTCGCCACCAGTCCTGGGGGGCGACGATCCGGGATGCGCTCCAGATCCTGCGTCCCTCGGTTATCAAGGCAGCCAACAAGGCGATCCGGGCGCGAGCGCGCACATCGGCAGCGGGCTCATTAGCTCGTGTGGGTCACGCCTGACGGAGCCGCCGCCGATCATTATCGGGACAAGGCGCTGGTCCGATCGGGGGCATCGAGACGTGTTACGAAGTCGAACACGGGGCCGCCCGCTACCCCCCAATTGCTCGACCAGATCACCTGGGAACCGTCAGGCGACGGCGAGCCGTGAGTCTCGCTCCAGTAGTCATGCGGGACGTTGCGTGTGTACGCAATGCGTCGGAATTCGCCACTGCCGTCAATTCGCAGAGCAATGACTTCCCGAGCGAAGGGCGCAAACTTTGGTAGCTGGGCGATCTCGGCTGGATCGCCGCCATAGCTTAGAATCACCCAGCCGGGCCAGTGGATCGCGCGCGTGGACGCATGCGAGGCCTCTCCACGCGGAGCAAGGGCGGTAACCACGCCGTCATCCAGCCGGCGCTTGATCACCTGGTATATGTCGGGATCAGCTTTGCTGATTCCGACGTATATCTCGCGTCCGTCTGTGTCCACGGCCATGTCGCCATGACTCGGACGATGATGTTCGGTCCAGCTCTGCACCAGATCGCCTGCGACGGTATAGATGAATGCCTCATCCTTTCCGTCGACCCAGCGGCTGCATCTGATGTAGCTGCCCAGGGCAGATATCTCGCAAACGCCGTCTCGCCCGGGCAGTTTCCCCACCTCGATATCCGGAAACTTCTGTCGGCTCACGAGGTCAAACGCGAATGCGACGACGACGCCGTCGGCGCGCGTGCCCCGCACGGCGATGCGCCGGCCATCCTGAGAGGGATTGCCCTTGCCCGGTCCGAACTGAAGGCCGCGATAGCCCTCGGCCATCAGCATGATCTCTTCGGCATTGGTTCGCGGCGTCCAGAGCGAGATCTTGCGCCCGATCACGCATATCATGCGCTCGGGATCGCGCGGGTGCCATTCGCACTCGTCTTCACGCTGCCGGCGGAACAGCGGAACGTATGTCCGTCCGTCCAGAAAGCAGAGCCCGTTACAACCGTTGGCGATCAGAAGCAGAGTCTGGTCTGCGTTCCAGGCCTGCGCGCTCGAATATCGGTGGGTGCAATAGGCTCGTTGGCAGGCCAGGCCAGCGCCCAAGGGCCCCGGGGTTGTTATCCGGACGATCGTGGCGCCGGTGTCGGGATCGGTGACCGGAACGAGATAATCGGGCAAGTTCATGCTGCTGGCAGTAGTCAGCTTGGTCTTTGCAAGCGTCTGTGCGGCGGCGATGCCCGCCAATGCAAGCACGACGGCCACGGCGCCGGCCAGGCCAATTCGCGTGTAGAGGGGCGGAGACATCCGTATCTTGCTCCATGGCAAGCAGGGGGCTCGGATCATCCGGGTGGGCAAGCGATCGATACAAGGTTCGATGCTTGCCGGTCACCAGGCTCCTGCGGGGACCAGGACTATTGGTTCGACGATGCGTTCTAGCCGCTCGGTCCCAGCGCGCATCATTTGAATGCAGGAGACGCCCCACGAAATGTTGCCGCTCCACGGGCAGGTTCTGATCCTCTCGATCGATAGATCAGTCCGGCGCGGTTAGCTGGGCGGCGCGTATAGGCGCCGCCCGGCATTTGTTGAGGGCTTGATGGGCGTCAGGCCGATCCGCCAGGCTAGTCCGGCTCTGCGGCGCCGATTTCGTGACGTCCGCGGTCGCTTGACACGAGGCTGAGCGTAGGTTCCCGATCGATTGACAACGGCAGCGCGTGACCATTCGAGACCCGCACCAGTGACCCGTTGTTCATTCCCCAAATTGCGGCCTGCGTCCTGTTCTGGACCCGTATCTTGCGCAGGATCGCCTTGACGTGAACCTTCACGGTCGCCTCGGCAATATCGATCTTTCGCGCAATGCACTTGTTGGAATTGCCCTCGATCAGATAGGAGAGAATCGCCCGCTCTCGCGGTGACAGATGAGGTGCTATCCGTTCTTCGGCCGCAACGAGGAGATTTGATCGCTCTTCGATCACTGGCTGAAGCTGAGGCTCGCGATCGAAACCGCTATCGAGCACGAATGACAGGAAAGCCGGTGGAAACACCGTCTCGCCCATCGTCACGAGTTCGATGGACTTGATGAAAGCGTCGCATGAATTGACGTCGACGAAATAGCCGCTGGCGCCGGCCTTGTAGGCCGCGATCAACTCATCCGGCCGGTAGTGGTCCGAAACGATCGCTACGCGCGCATCCGGATAGTTCTCTCTTACAAATCCGATGTGCTTCATGGCTGCATCGAATTCGCCGGTGCTGTGGATAATCACAAACAGGAGCTGCTGATGTGCCTGGAGTGTGCTTGTAATTTCATCGGTGCTCGAGGCCGACACCGCAATTTGAAAATCTGCCGCATGCAGTATTTGAGAAATTCCCTCTCGCAGCAAAATGTTTCGTCCGATCAAAACAACTTTGCAGGATTGCCGCCTCCTCATCTTACCCTCCGCAACCAACGCAATGACACAACTTGAATGAAAAACACGCAGGAAAAGGAACAAAGCATTGCATAGCCCGTTTTTTCTGATTTACAGAAGTCGGGCGCCGTTTAGTTAATAATTGCTGAAGGTTAGATTCGATCTTTCGATTTTGCCTATATACCTTTCGTTATAGGCCGATGGGTCCCCAAGCTGTTGGTGAATGGTCGTCGGAGATTGACTTGGGGGCGAAAGAGAATACTGATTCAACCTTTGAATGTTCGCCCTGAGCGGGTGAATCCGTTCGCGAAAGCCTTGCTCCATCGCGATGCTTTCGAACTTGCCAAGTGGCAAGACCGCTCTCCAGCGGTTGTGAGCCGAGACCACCGGGTTCATACGGCCCTTTGATCCGGCGAACTTGATGTATATTGCGATCACAGACTCGTGCGGTTATTTGCCTCATGGGTCCGCTACGCCAAATGATACTTTAGGGAATTGCTCGAAGTTTATTTGTTGGTGATCAATTGATGTTGGAGCGGCAAGGGCGGGGGCCTGTAGCTTCAATCGCGGGAATTTTGGGGGCGGCAGGTTAGGGAGCGCCCGATGCGTCGTGCGACTGTAGTGATTGCAGACCGACACCCAATGGTTTTGCAGGGTCTCGCAAGTGTTCTCGGTTCAGAATCCGATTTTGAGGTCGTTGCATCCTGCGGCGATGCTGCGAGTTGCATCCAGGCAATTTTGACGCTTGCGCCCGACATAGCGATCATGGATGCGGCAATGCCGGAGCTGACCGCGCTGATGAACAATTCGCTCAGCCATTCGGACAGCCGACCAACGCGGTTTGTGTTCTTCGCGCCCAGCGAGGACTATGATCTTGTGTTGGCGGGCGCCCCCGCCGGGTACAGTGTCCTTCTCAAGGAGATGACAGGCCAAGCCGTGGTGCAAGGCTTGCGAGACATTGCCAACGGCCAGACCGTTGTTCCGTTATCACCCACCGATCAGGCCGCGCCTCGCGAGCAGAGTCCGAATCCGGAAAGTGCGCTCGCGGTGCTCACCGAGCGCGAGCGGCAGATCATGCGCCTGGTCTCTCGTGGCCTGTCCAACAAGGAAATCGGCCGCCGGCTCAACATTGCGGATGGCACCATCAAGGTTCACCTCCACAACATTTTCCAGAAGCTTGAAATCGGCAATCGCACTGCGCTTGCTGCCCTCGCCATCTCGCAGGATGACCGCGCCAATTCGGCGCAGGACAAACCGGCGCATGCTGGATCGGATCCGGTGCCCGGGGAGCGCTAAGACATCATATCGCACTGTTTGCAGTGCGATATGCGGGCATTTCGCCGAAGCCCAGCCGAGCGACTATTGCACCTTCAGATTGCGCAAGCGCCGGCAGAGCTGCGTTTTCGGTCTCTTATCCCTCGATGGAGAACTGAAGAACGAACAGCGACCGGCCGCCAAGCTCGGGGCTGTCGCTGACTTCCACCTGCCAGGAAATGTAATGCAGGAGTGGGTCCATCACGTCGTGCTTGAGGATCTCGCCGCTCAGTTCGATCGCAGTAGTCCGTGCCGCGGAAATGTCGGGGAGATCAAGTCCGACATCGTCGAGCACTGAATGACCGTCGTGGATATGAAAGAAATACCGCGGCATGGATGTCTCCGGACAACGCGAACATTCCGATGACTGCAGCGAGCCCCCCGCATCACGGTCGAGATTTCGCATCGCAGGGGCGCGCATAGCAAGCGGCTATTCTAGGAGGGCTCAATCATCATTGATGGGTACCCCGACGTTGATCTCTATGATCACGAATTCAGAATGAACAATTGCTTCTCGAGGACTACGATGATGTTGCGTCGACGGAGCCCACTTCGGCGCAGCGTTGCGGCCCCGGCCCTGCGAATCCCCAATGCCCCCGCCGGGGCCGCGCTCTTTTCGCAAGTCCCGCCTGGTCGTCCATCACCGCCGCGCAGAAATTGCAACCGATACGCCGATCGCTCGGGAGCGGACGGTTTGACCCTTGGGGAGATGATCTCGAAAAATCATATCCGGTAGTAGTCGCGATACCAGCGGACGAAATTGGATATGCCGGTTTCGATAGGGGTGGAGGGCGAAAACCCGGTATCGCGCATGAGATCGCCAACGTCGGCAAACGTTTCCGGAACATCCCCAGGCTGCATTGGCAGCATTTCCTTCGCCGTGGTTCGTCCCAGCTCTTTCTCGATCAATTCGAGGACGTGCATCAGCGCTTCCGGGCGGTTATTGCCTACATTGTAGAGCTTGGCCGGTGCGCCCGCCGCATCGGCGTTGTCCTCCGGAGCGCGCTCGATCAGCCGCGAGATGACGCGAGTGACGTCGTCGACATAGGTGAAGTCGCGCCGCATCCGGCCATGGTTGAAGAGCTTGATCGGCTTGCCTTTGACGATCGCGTCGGCGAACAGGAATATCGCCATGTCGGGCCGGCCCCACGGGCCGTAGATCGTAAAGAACCGTAAGCCGGTGACCGGGAGCCGGTACAGGTGGCTGTAAGAATGGGCCATCAGCTCGTTGGCTTTCTTCGTCGCGGCATAGAGGCTGACGGGGTGGTCGGCCCTATGCCGGGTCGAAAATGGTAACTCGGCATTGGCGCCGTACACGGACGATGATGATGCGTAGATCAAATGACCACAGGCGTTATGCCTGCAGCCTTCGAGGACGTTGAGGAACCCCTCAAGATTGGCGTCGACATAAGCGTGCGGCTGATCGATCGAATGCCGGACGCCGGCCTGAGCGGCCAAATGGACCACTCTCGCAAAACGATGTTTTGCGAACAACTCGGCCATCGTCGACCGATGTCCAAGATCGATCTGCACGAAGGAAAAACGCGGATCGCGGCGCAGAATGTCGAGACGCGCGCGCTTCAAGGCGGGATCGTAGTAGCTGTTGATGTTGTCCAATCCGACGACACGACGCCCTTCATCGAGCAGTCGACGTGCAACATGAAAACCGATGAAGCCAGCAGCTCCGGTCACCAGGACGTCGTCGGCAACTTGCTCTGAGCGAGATGACATTCGCTGTCCAAGTTAGATGGAGTTCGAACGGCGAAAAAGGCGCCATCGATCGCAGAAAGTTAGCTCTCAATCGCGCCGCATCTCGATTGCGCAAATGAGCGCACCTGACGATGGCGGCGGAGCCGAGCTGCCAGCAGCCGCTCGAACGGGTTACTCCGTGCATCCTCGCCGCTGTCCTCAAATTCCAGGGGCGTAGCGTATTTAATGTCCGAGCGAACCGCGTCATCATCCATTTGCATGAAGATGAAGCCAGGCAAACCTGCAGAGTTGTTTCAGCGGCGGGCTTGCCCGACGTGGCCGTCGGCTTGGAGTACGCGCTGTCGAACGATCGACGTCGGTGACTTGAGCGCAAACGGCGTGGTCAGGGGTGTTTGCGATGAAGATGGTCCGTGTTGATGCTCTCGGCGCGAATGTATCGAGCATCGGTTTCGGCTGCGCGTCGCTCGGAGGGCGCGTTGGGGCTCGCAGGGGGACCGAGGGGCTCGAGCGCGCATACGACGCCGGAATAACCTGGTACGACGTGGCGCCTTCGTATGGCGATGGGATGGCCGAGTCGATCTGGGGCAAATTCGCATCAGGGAAGCGCGGCAGCGTCTATATCTGCACAAAGGTCGGGATGCGCCCGCGTGATACCTCCGCCGTTAAGCGGATCCTGAAGCCGATAGCGCGCGCCGCTCTTGCGGTGTTTCCCGGGATCCAACCGCGCCTCTCCGCAATGAAGTCGAAGCCCTTCAAAGTGCCGCTATCGGCCGAGCTGATCAGGACGAGCATCGAGGATAGCCTGAGGCGACTTCGCACGGATTATGTAGATGTGCTTGCTCTCCACCGTCCCACCCGCGAAGAGGTCGTTCGCGAAGACATCATTCGAGCGGTCGAGCGCATCGTTCAGGACGGGAAAGCCCGCGCAATTTCGATTGCGGGCAATAACGAGGGCGGAATTGACGACCTCCATGAATCTCTACCATATCGGCTGATACAGATCGCGAATAATCCGCTCGAGCCGAATCTTCAGAGATCGACGGAGATTGCGCGGCGCAGGACGTTTGTCACGTATGGATCATTCTCGAGCGTCGATCCGCTTGTCGCGAGGCTGGGATCGGAGAAGGAAATACTGAACGGCCTTTACGAGATGGGATACCGGGGCGACCTCACCGAGATCGCTGCTGCCTTCGTCGTGGATTACGCGCTGGCAACGAACTCTACAGGAGTCTCACTGTTTTCGATGTTTCGGAAAGAGCATCTCGCGTTCAATCTGCGCCGGTCAGCGCAAATCCCGGCGCTTCATCAGCTCAATCGCATCGTCGCCGAGCTCTCGAACGGGCCGCGGCAAACCGAACGATTGGTCATGCGTGCGTCGGTGTAGCGATCAAGTGCGGAGCTTATGGGTATGAGGTCTACTCCGTCATCATCATACAATCGGCGGCTGCGCGTGCTAGAATTCGCGTCCCACGATACTACTCGCCAATGTTGTCGACGATATTCGACAGGCGCGCGGGCGGCCGGGAGGCGGCTAGCTTGAGCGTCTCGCCGAAGCATGCGCAGCAGGGCAGGCCAAAGGTGAGGGGGCCAGGCCGATGCCGTCGCGTTAGGAGATTGCCCGCGATCGCGGTTGCGCCTGGCGGCGCGCTTCGCGGGGCCGTTGGTAGTTGCTCGGAGAGAGGCCATGTGCGGAATTGTTGGTGTCGTCGGGCGGGGCCCAGCCTCTGCTCTTCTTTTGGATGCGCTGAAGCGGCTTGAATATCGCGGATATGACTCAGCCGGTATTGCCACTCTCGAGGACGGTTTGCTGACGCGACGTCGTGCGGTCGGAAAGCTCGTGAACCTCAAGAGTCGGCTCGACTTGGAGCCGCTTGCCGGGCGGATCGGAATTGGTCACACCCGCTGGGCAACGCACGGCCGTCCCGATGAGACGAATGCGCATCCTCACATGGTTGATGGTGTGGCGATCGTGCACAATGGGATCATCGAAAACCATCGAGAGTTGCGCAATGATCTCAAAGCGGCCGGTGCACATTTTGCGACCGAAACCGACTCCGAAGTGGTTGCGCATCTCGTTAGCCGCGAGCGGAAGAACGGATACGAGCCGGTCGCAGCGGTGCGTAAGGTGCTCCCGCGCTTGAGCGGAACGTTCGCGCTCGCCTTCCTGTTCGAGGGGCACGACAATCTCCTGATCGGTGCCCGAAAGGGCTCGCCGCTTGCTGTCGGCTACGGTTGCGGCGAAATGTTCCTGGGGTCGGATGCGATGGCGCTCGCGCCTCTGACGGATATTGTCGCCTACCTTGAGGACGGCGATCTCGCCGTTGTGACCCGAGAGCAGATCGAGTTTATCGACGTGAACGGCGCGCGCCTGCGCCGTACGTCGGCCAAAATCGCTGGTGCCGCCGTGATTGTTCACAAGGGCGAGCATCGCCACTTCATGGCGAAGGAGATTCACGAACAGCCGAAGGTGGTTGGGCAGACGCTTGCGCAATATATCGCGCCCGACGGGAGGATCAGGTTGCCGGCAGGCGTGGATGTGGACTTCGGGACAGTCGATCGCGTGTCGATTGTAGCTTGCGGGACCTCCTTCTACGCCGGTCTGATTGCGAAGTACTGGTTCGAGCGCTACGCCAAGCTCCCGGTCGAGATCGATATTGCTTCGGAGTTCCGCTATCGCGATGTTCCGTTTGGCGCGGGCAATCTGGCGATTTTCGTGTCGCAATCCGGCGAAACGGCCGACACGCTCGCTTCGTTGGAGTTCGCCAAGACCCACGGCCAGCGTATTCTCTCTGTCGTCAACGTGCAAACCTCGACGATGGCTCGTTCGAGCCACATCGTAATGCCCACATTGGCCGGTCCGGAAATAGGGGTCGCATCGACAAAGGCGTTCACCTGTCAGCTGGCAATCTTGCTCTGCATTGCAATCGCTGCCGGTCGTAGTCGCGGTGTGCTCTCGGCCGAAGACGAGCGATCACTCGTCCGGGCCCTTGCCGAGATTCCAGGCTATATGGCGCGCGCGCTCGAACTGGAGCCGAAAGTCCATGAGCTCGCGCGTGAGATCGCCAGGGCCAGAGACGCTCTGTTCATAGGCCGGGGCACCAATTATCCGCTGGCATTGGAGGGTGCCCTCAAGCTCAAGGAGGTCACTTACATTCACGCAGAGGGCTATGCGGCCGGTGAGCTCAAACATGGACCAATCGCGCTGATCGACAAGGGCCTGCCGGTCATCGTCATTGCGCCGTACGACGCGACGTTCGAAAAGACCATGTCGAACATGCAGGAGGTGATCGCCCGTGGGGGCCGCATCATCCTCTTGACCGACGAGAGAGGTGCTTCACTCGCCGCGTCCAGTGGTTGCTCGGTCCTGGCCTTACCGGATATGCCCCCGATCGTGGCGCCGCTGGCTCTCGCGGTGCCGCTACAGCTCCTTGCCTATCACAGTGCCGCGATTATGGGGACCGACGTGGACCAGCCGCGGAATCTCGCGAAGTCCGTGACCGTCGAATAGCCGGTCCGGTCGCGCCACTTCCGCTTCAGAAAGAGGTGCTGTCGAAAGCAGGATGCTGGTCTGACAGACCGGGACGCTCCGAAATGGGTGCCTCTTTCGACCAATCCGCGTTCTCAGCGGCTCGGGGTAAAATCTGGTGGCCTTCGGGCCCAGGTTAAGCACCGACGTCCGCAGGGCAGGCGGCCCCGCTATATTGTAACCGCGTTGGCGGGGCCGCTGCTGCCAAGAAACGAGCTAGGTCCTGGAGGCTGCTTCCATCCGACGAAGCGAGTGGGTCGTCTCGGGGGCGATGCGGCTCGGACTTGAGATACACAACTCCTCAGAACCAGCCGCCTTGCGCGCGCTCCGCAGCCGGATCCTCGCAGACTCTTCGGCATCAGGCGGCAAGGGCAGCCCGTTCAGGGAGTAGTCCTTTCGGGTTATTGGAAGACCGTTCCGCTTCGAGATAGCTTCAGGCAAGCCCGTCCGGTCGACGAGCTCGTTTGGCATGCTACGTGCGCTTCGCGAGGGATCATGTCGGTTTTGACGGGAACGGCCGGCGCGGACATTCGACGTGGTGATATGATTAAGGTGATCAAAGGGAGGCTGTTCCCGGCGCTCCTTTACGAGCAACATGAGGGCGGCGCCGCCGAAGATATTCCCGAGGGCGCCCGTGCCTATTGCCTCAAAGACAAAGTCTGGCGAACGATGCCTCCGGGCTTCCGCCCCTCCTAGAGCTTGCTGGCAAACCAGCATCGCAAAATGGCCGAGCCAGGCTCGGCCAAGTCGTGAGCGGGCCGGGACCGCAACCTCCGCGGTAGGTCTGGACCGACGGCGGAGCGCCGTGTGTGCAGACTAGCTGCAGCTCAGCGGCAACGGCTGGTCGGGGTGCAGCTCGTACCAATCGTAGCAATCTGGATAGGCGCCGTAGAATCCGTATCCGGGTCGATCGTGACCAAAGCGGTGGAACGCATGTTGGCGCAGGCCGATGCCGCCGTTGCCGGCATGACCGCCGAATCCGAGATGTTCGCCGCCAAAGCCTCCATCACGCGCCATGCCGCCGAAATGCGCGCCGCCGCCGCCGAAGCCCATATGTCCGCCGCCAAAGCCACCACCGCCAAAACTGGCGTGGCCGCCGCCGCCAAAGCCACCACCGTGGCCGCCGCCGCCGCCACCGCCGTGCGCCTCGGCCGCTCCGATGGCCAGGGTCGAGGCAAGCGCCGCCGTTGCCAAAATCATGATTGCTCGTTTCATGGGACACTCCTTTCGTGTCGATCTGCCTGGTCATCCATGCAGTCCGCTTCCGCGTCGTGCCGTCGCCAAAAGCTCCTGATGACAAGGCTCGTGATGAAAGGAGAGGTAGGAGCGATGCGCGGCAATCCCACTAAATTCGACTTCAGGAACGAGGCGCACCGGTAGGGAAGTTGACCCTGCCGCGGGGGCCGCGGCCCACAAAGGGGCGGGCTGAACGTTCCGGCCCGCCCCCGTCGTTCGATGAGGAGCGGCCGACCGAGGCGCCCGGCCGGCCAGGGAAATGCCGTGATCAGAAGCTGCCCGTGCCGGGCTCGCAAGGCACGTTGTTGCCGGTCCACGGCGCCGTCGCGAAAGCGCCGACGCGCGGCGCAGGAACGCAGACGCGGCCTCCCTGCTGATAGAAGGGCGCATCCGGTGCGGCCGTATCGGTTGTCATCGCGGGCTGTCGCATGACGGAATGGTGCTCGCGCGCCATGACGGGTCCCCCGAGCACGGCGGCTGCAATCAATCCCGTCGACAAGAGTTTGAGAGTGGTCATTTCGGCTTCTCCTTTGATGACATCAGGCCGACCAAGCGGCTCCCCATCAACGTATGGACGGCCGGGCATTGTCCAAATGCACGAATTGCTCACCGGATTTCAACGGCCTGTGAGCCGACGCGGCGTTGCAAGCACGATCGTGCGAATGCGCAACATCCGTTGCCTTGAGAGTAACGGGAAGCGCATCGCGGGCATATGTTCATGAAAGCGCAGTTCAGAATGGAGGCGGAAGATGATCACGACGACAGCGAGACGTATGGCCATCGCGCTAGCCCTGTTGGCGACGGAGACGGCACGCTTCCTGAATCGCTATTTAGTGGTGCCCCATTCTCCGCAGGACTATCTCGTCAGACAACGAGTGGCCTATGGCAGGCTGGCGCGGCGCCGCGCGTTCAGAGCGGGCGGGCGTTGAACATGACGCTCCGGACCGCCGAGCCCGTGCTCCTCCGCCGCAGGCCGAAACGCCTCGCAGAACGTGGGAGCAGGATCATGACGCGGATTCTTCTGATCGAAGATGATGCCGAAACCGCCGAGGTGATCGTCGCCGAACTCGCCGATCGCGGTTTTGAGGTCCAATGGGCCCCTGACGGCGTCGACGGTCTCGATCGGGCGCGCGCGGCGTGTCCGGATGCCATGATCGTCGATCGCATGCTGCCCGGAATGGACGGGCTGACCGTGATCGAGGCCTTGCGCAAGGATCGGGTCGGGACGCCGGTGCTGGTTCTGAGTGCGCTCGGCGCCGTGGACGATCGGGTGCGCGGATTGCGTATGGGGGGAGACGACTATCTCACCAAGCCGTTCGCGATCATCGAGCTCGTCGCACGCATAGAGGCGTTGTTGCGCCGTCCGATGGACAGCCGCGAGACCACGTTGCATGTCGGGCCGCTGGAGCTCGACCTGATCGAGCGGACCGCGCGACGGGACGAGCGCGAGATCGATCTGTTGCCGCGTGAGTTTCGCCTGCTCGAATACATGATGCGCCGGAGCGATCAGTTGCTCACGCGCGCGATGCTGCTCGAAGAGGTCTGGAACTACAAGTTCGTTCCGGCAACGACGAATCTGATCGACGTGCATATGGGCCGGCTGCGCCACAAGGTCGATGGTCCCGGCGATGCGCAGCTCATCCACAATGTTCGCGGCTCCGGCTTCATTCTGCGTTCGCGCGCATAGAGACGCGAAACCCAGGGGCTCGCGGAGCAAATCTCGGACGAATACAGAGTGCCGGTTCGATGCGCCAGATTCAGTTCATCCGTTCGAACACGTTCCTCTGGGCCCTGGCGGTGGCGGCCGCATTTGCGCTGTTCGTGGTCGGGCTGTTCGCGTTCACCTATTGGAAGCTCGACGACTATCTGATCGCGCGATCCGACCGCATGATCGCGACCCGGATCAACTTCATCGCCGATTTGCCGCCGGGGCGCCGCATCGGAGCGATCTCCGATCATCTCGAGCAGGATTCCAGGGGCGTGCAGTACGCGGGACTTTTCAATGGTGCCGGCACCCGGCTGGCCGGCAACATCGACAGCTTGCCGCGCGCACTCGATCTCGGCGGAGCGGCGCAGGGTGTGCGGCTCGACCTCATCGAGAAATCGGCGGTCCACGGACCGGTCATCAGGGTCGTGGGCAGGCGTCTTGAGAACGGCGATGTCCTGGTGATGGGACGGAATGTCGATGAGACGCACGAGATCTCGAGTGTCGTGGGGCAGGCACTCGCGCTCGGCCTGCTGCCGGCGTTCTGCCTCTGTCTGCTGGCCGGAGCGTGGCTGAGCGTTCGCGCCCAGAGACGCGTGGAGGAGGTGAACCAGCGGGTGCAGCGGATCGTGGCCGGGGAGTTGCGCGAGCGGCTTCCGGAGGACAATTCCGACGATCCGTTCGGGCGACTGGCCAGGATCGTCAACGGCATGCTCGCCGAGATGGAGACCATGATCAACGCGCTTGCCGGTGTCGGCAACGATATCGCCCATGATCTCAGGACGCCGCTCACGCGCGCTCGCCTGGCGCTGGAGCGCGGCCGAACGCATGCGACCACCCTGGAGCAGCTCCAGGAGGTCACGGACAAGGCAATGGCCGGAATCGATCAGTCGCTCGCGATCGTCACCGCCTTGCTGCGCCTCACCGAGATCGAGAACAGTCGCCGCACCGCCGGTTTCGGCAACGTTGCGCTCGACGAGATCCTGCGCGAGGTGTGCGACGTCTATGAGCCCATCGCCGAAGACAAGGGCATCGGGCTTGGCGTCGTCATCGATCGCAATGTGCAGGTGTGGGGCGATCGGGACCTGTTGTTCGAAGCGATGGCCAATCTCGTGGACAATGCCGTCAAGTTCACGCCGCCCGGCGGCCAGGTGAGGCTCGAACTGGTGTCGGAAGACGACACGGCGCTCGTGCGCGTAAGTGACACCGGACCCGGCATCAGCACGCAGGAGCGCGAAGCGGTGCTGCGGCGATTCTATCGTTCCGACAAGATGCGCAATACGCCGGGGGTTGGGCTTGGACTGAGCCTGGTGGCCGCCATCGTCAAGCTGCATGGCTTTCGATTGATCATCGGTCCGGCTCCCGGCGGGCGGATCGAGATCCTTGCCTGGACCGGGAGGGCGAGCAAAGCCGCCGCATGCCGGTCCCGGACCCCAACTCTCGCAACCGTTAATCAGATGTGATGCCCCTCATGATGCGTGATGTTCTCGATGCCATGACATGCCGAGTGACATGCCGAATGTCTGAAGGCGAATTCAGGTTTGTTACGCTCAATTCAGTCGCCTCTGCCTCCGGAGGCTTCCTAGAGTCCGCTCGCCGGTTTCGTATGTGGGAGTGACAGATGCAGATCCGCCCCGAAGGCGTGAGGAATGGTGCCATGGCTGTCGCGGCCGGAGCCCCATCGCCCTCCTTCCTCAGCGCCTATTCCGCGGCCATCAAGCGCTATGAACTGCTTGAGCCCGGTCACGAGCAGCAGCTTGCACGCCGCTGGCGCGAGACGCGGGACCGTGGTGCCGTGAACGCGCTCGTCACGAGTCATCTCCGGCTCGCAGCCAAGGTGGCGCGCGGCTACAAGGGGTACGGTCTGCCCTTGGCCGATGTGATTGCGGAGGCAAATCTCGGCCTCGTCATCGCGGCGTCACGCTTCGAACCCGGCCGCGGTGCGCGGTTCTCCACCTATGCGGTTTGGTGGATCAAGGCCTCGGTTCACGAATACATCCTGCGCTCCTGGTCTCTGGTCAGGATCGGCACGACGGCAGCGCAGAAGAAGCTGTTCTTCAAGCTCCGTAGCGAGATGAGGAAAGCCGCGGGCGGCGCGATGGCGGCGCTCACGCCCGATGTCGCCGAGACGATCGCGGAAAGGCTCGACGTCACGGCGCGTGAGGTGATCGAGATGGATTCCCGCCTGAACGGTGACATGTCGCTGAATGCGCGCGTTGGCGACGACGAGCAGGGAACCGAATGGGAAGCGTTGCTGGTCGATCAGGCGATCGACGCGGAGACGGTACTCGCCGATCATGAGCAGACGGAGCGCCGTACCAACGCCTTGCGCGTTGCGCTGGGCATGCTCACGGCACGCGAGCGTCATATTCTGGAGGCAAGGCGGCTGGCGGAATGCCCGGTTACGCTGGACCAACTCGGCTTCGAGCTTTCGATCTCCAGCGAGCGGGTTCGGCAGATCGAGATCCGCGCCTTTGCCAAGGTCAGGCGAGCCGCAATTCTTGCCGCGCAGGATGCGGCACGCAAGCGCGCCGACGGCGCCTCGGGCTCACGGTCGCGGGAGCTCACCGCTCCATGAGCGATCGAGAAGCGGTGATGCCGGTACGAATGATGTCTGTCCTGCCGCGGAGCATCTGAATTCGTTTTCATTTGAACGGATGCTCTCCCGTCCTCATCTATTCAATGATCCCGCGCAACTTGCTTCAGGCAGAACCACCATGGGAATTGTTCGCTTCGCGCTACGGTTTCCGCACACGTTCTATGTGCTTGCGGCGCTGATCCTGTTTCTCGGCGGCATCGCGATCTGGTCGATGCCGACGGACATTTTTCCGGAGATCCGCATTCCCGTCGTCACGGTGGTGTGGAGCTACACCGGCCTGTCGACGCCCGAGATGGAGCAGCGCGTCAGCACCTACAGCCAGTATTCGATCAGCGCCAATGTCAGCGGCATCAAGAACATCGAGGCGCAAACTCTCAACGGTCTGTCGGTTCAGAAGATCTACTTCCAGCCGGACGTGAATCTCGACCTCGCAATCTCGCAGATCGTCTCGGCAACCAACGCCATCCGCGCCCTGATGCCGCCGGGCATTCAGCCGCCGATCATCGTACAGTTCAATGCATCGAGCGTGCCGGTGCTGCAGCTCAGCCTCGAGTCCAATAGTCTGAACGAGCAGCAACTATACGACTTCGGCATCTACCGTATCCGGCAGCAATTGGCGCCTGTTCCGGGCGTGACGCTGCCCACGCCTGCCGGCGGCAAGTACCGCCAGATCATGGTCGACATCGATCCGAACAAGCTCCTGTCGCGCGGATTGACGCCGCTCGACATCGTCAATGCGGTGAACACCCAAAATCTGACGCTGCCCACCGGGACGACGAAAATCGGCGACACCCAGTACACCGTTCGAACCAATGCCACGCCGGCCTCGATCAAGGATCTCAACATGATCCCGGTCAAGTTCGTGAACGGGGCCACGATCTTCCTGAAGGACGTGGCCCAGGTCCGGGACGGCTCCCAGGTCCAGCAGAACATCGTGCGCGAGGACGGTCATCGCGCCGTCCTGCTCAGCGTGATCAAGAACGGAAATGCCTCGACGCTCGCCGTCGTCAACGGGGTGAAGAAGGCCTTGAGTTCGATTCGCGCGTCGGCTCCTGCAGGGCTGAAGATCAACGAGCTGTTCGACCAGTCGGTCTTCGTCACCCATTCGGTGGATGGCGTGCTGCGCGAGGGCGCGATCGCGGCGGGCCTCACGGCGCTGATGATCCTGCTGTTTCTGGGATCGTGGCGATCGACGCTGGTCGTCTTGATCTCGATCCCGCTGGCGATGCTGTCTTCGCTGGTCGTGCTGTATTGTCTCGGCGAGACCTTGAACACGATGACGCTCGGTGGGCTTGCACTCGCGGTCGGCATCCTGGTCGACGATTCCACGGTGACGATCGAGAACACGCACCGACTCTGGACCGAGGAAGGCATGCCGTTGCCCGATGCGACGCTGCACGGGGCGGCTGAAATCGCGGTGCCGACGCTCGTCTCCACGCTCGCAATCAGTTGTGTGTTCACCTCGGTCGTATTTCTGGAAGGGCCGGCCAAATACCTCTTCACCCCGCTGGGTCTGGCGGTGGTGTTCGCGATGCTGGCGTCATATGCGTTGTCGCGAACGCTGACGCCGATCACCATCGGCCTGTTGCTGAAGGGCGAGCGGCGCCATGGCGAGGGCGGAAGCCCGTCGGGCATCTTCGGCCGCGCCTCTGCGATGTTCGAGCGCGGATTCGAACGCCTGCGCAACGGCTATTCCGATTTGCTGTTGACGTTGCTTCGGCGTCGCGTCGTCGTGCCGATCGTCGCGGTGCTGGTGCTGGCCCTCGGCGCCATCATGTTCGTCTATGTCGGCAGGGACTTCTATCCCCTGATCGACGGCGGCCAGATCCAGCTCCACGTTCGCGCGCCTGCGGGCACTCGCATCGAGAAGACGGAAGCAATCTTCCAGGCGGTCGAAGACAAGATCCGCCAAGTGATTCCGGAGCGGGACCGGGCGCTGATCGTCGACAATATCGGGCTTCCGGCGCGTCCCTACAATCTCGCATTCACGGACGGCTCGACGATCGGTGTGAACGACGGCACCATTCTGGTGTCGCTCAAGGATGGGCACAAGCCGACCGCGGACTACGTCAGGAAACTGCGCCAGGTGCTGCCGGCGGCGTTCCCGGAGGACACGTTCTATTTCCAGGCGGCCGACATCGTGACGCAGATCCTGAACTTCGGTCTTCCGGCGCAGATCGATGTCCGCACGGTTGGCTATGGCGACAACAATCTGGCCGTGGCCAAGGAGCTGCAGAAGAGCCTCGCGGCGATCCCCGGTGTCGTCGATGCGCATCTGCAGCAGGAAGTCGATGCTCCGGCGTTCTATGCCGACATCGACCGCACGCGGGCCGCCCAGCTCGGGCTCAACGCCAGCACGGTGGCGACCAATATCAATGTCAGCCTCAGCTCGTCGGCTCAGGTCTCGCCGAACTTCTGGACCGATCCGACGTCGGGCATCCCGTATTATCTGGCCGTGCAGACGCCCGAATACAGGGCCAATTCGCTGAACGCACTGGGAAACACGCCGGTGTCGGCCTCACTTGCCGCGAGCGGGCAGACGGTGCCCGGTCTCCTCAGCAATGTCGCGACGTTCAAGCGGGGGAGTGTCCCCACCAATTCGAACCAGGCCAACGTCCAGCCGGTGTTTGACGTCTATGCGAGCGTCCAGGGTCGCGATCTCGGCGGCGTCGCGGCCGATATCAACAAGGTCACGTCCACACTCCAGAAGCAGCTCCAGCCGGGTAATTCGATCCAGGTCCTGGGACAGATCCAGAGCATGAATCAGTCGTTCCGCAATCTCGGAATCGGCCTGCTGTTTGCCGCGATCCTGGTCTACCTGCTGATGGTCGTGAACTACCAGAACTTCGGCGATCCCTTCGTCGTCATCATGGCGCTGCCGGCGACCTTGTGCGGCATCTTGACGATGCTGTTCATCACCGGAACGACACTGAACGTGCCTTCGCTGATGGGGGCGATCATGGCGGTCGGCGTTGCCTCCGCGAATTCGATCCTGCTCGTGACGTTCGCGCGTGATGAGCAATTGAAGGGACATTCCGCGTTCCAGGCGGCGCTGAGCGCGGGCCGCACCAGGATCCGGCCGGTCCTGATGACTGCTGCCGCGATGATCGTGGGCATGATCCCGATGGCGCTCGGAGGTCCGGGCGAGGAGCAGAACGCCGCGCTCGCGCGCGCTGTGATCGGCGGACTTCTGTTCGCGACCCCGACGACTTTGCTGATCGTGCCGTACCTCTTTGCCATGCTGCGCAAAGGTAACGATGGCAAGCCTCACCACGGCGTATTCGAGGAGCAACCGGAATGAGCGACGTTCGTGTGCGGACCAATGACGACGAGGCGAGGGACCCGCCCGATGCGGAGAGCCGCCGCATCGTCGAGCTCCCCGGCAAGGCCGCGCCATCCGGACGCCGTTACGGCGGCGCGCTGCTCGGAGGAGGTATGCTTCTGCTGCTCGCGGGCGGTCTCGGCATTGGCGGCTGGCGGCACTATCAGGCGGCGCGTGAGGTCGCTGCAGTGGCGGAGCAGGTGAGAACCGCCATTCCGGAAGTGCGGGTGGCGGTGGTCCGGCCCAGCGGCGACCTGATGAAGGTTACCTTGCCGGCGACGACGACCGCGTTCGAGGCAGCCAATATCTTCGCGCGGACCAGTGGCTATATCGAAAAGCGCTATGTGGATATCGGCGATCGGGTCAAGAAAGGCGATCTTCTCGCGGCAATCACCGCTCCGGAGCTCGACCAGCAGATCGCCCAGGCCCAGGCGACGCTGGCGCAAAACCAGGCCGCCTTGCAGCAGGCGCAAGCGAGCCGGGAGCTTGCCGACGTCACCAATGCGCGCGACAGCAATCTGGTCAAGCAAGGCTGGCTGACGGCACAGCAGGGGGACAACGATCGTCTCACCCTGCGTGCACAGCAGGCGGCCGTGGGTGTCGCCCAGTCGAACATCACGGCGCAGGAGGCCCAGATTCGAGTCCTTCAGCAGGAGAAAGCCTACCAGCGCGTGGTGGCGCCGTTCGACGGCGTGATCACACAGCGCAACGTGGACAATGGCAGCCTGGTGCAGGCCGGGTCGACCTTCATGTTCACGCTGATGCATTCCAATGTGATCCGAACCCAGGTTTTCGTGCCGCAGGACGAGGCCTTCGGAGTTGGACCGGGCGTCGACGCGGATATTCGCGTCCCCGAGATTCCGGGGCGGACGTTTCCGGGGAAAGTCACGCGCATCGCAAGCGCATTGCAGCCGGGAAGCCGAACTCTGCTGACCGAGATCGACGTGCCCAATCCGGACGGTGCCTTAAGTCCCGGTATCTACTGCACGGTCGAGCTGTCGATCCCACGCAAGACGCCGTCGATGACCGTCTCGTCCGATGCGCTCGTCTTCGATCAGAACGGTCTTCATGTCGCGGTCGTGCGGAATGGCACCGTTCATCTGCAGCACGTCTCGATCGCGCGGGACTTGGGCACCACAATTGAAGTGCGCGAGGGCCTACAGCCCGGCGACCAGGTCGTGCTCAATCCGGCGGTGAACCTGGCGGAGGGCAGCAAGGTCACCATTCGCAAGGTCGAGGTCAGTTAGGAGCATAGAGATGATCCGGGTCGTGCTCGCAACAACGATCGCCCTGCTGTTGGGCTGTTCTTCGAGTGAGGCGCAGGTCTCAACGATGGGCACCACGGCGATGGGCCTTCCAACCGTACCGGGCGCGATCGTGACCTCGCCGCTCAATAGTCCGGGGCCCTTTTCCGCAACAACCGAGCCTGGCGTTCCCGACACGACGCTGGCGCCTGTTCCGCTCGCCTCGGATCCGACGACGCCGGGTACGGTCGTCGTCTGCGCCACGCCATCGACGTCCCCGATGCCGGTGCCGGCGACCCCGATCGTATCGAGCATCGGCTCGTCAGCGTCAGGCATCGGCGCTCCGCTATTGCCGGTCACAGGGCAAACCGGCAGCTCCATCGGAACGATTCCCGCAGCGGCACCGGCGGGAACGGGGACGACGGTCGCATGCAGCTCGACGCCGGGAGGGCTCGCGACAAGCGCTGCGTCCCTGCCGCTCTCGATCCCGCAAGTGCCGTCCAGTCTCGCGCCCGGCACGATCCTGGCGGACACCAGCGCTGCCGGCGGTACCGGCATCGATCCAAATGCCGCCGTCATGCCGAGCCCGAACAGCACGGCCTGCGCGGAAGGCGTCTCGATGAATCTCGCAGCGCCTGCGACCGTGTTGCCGGCCAACGCCTCAGGCGCGGCGCCAACGCCGGGAGTGTCGCCGATCTTGCCGCCGGGATGCTGAGGCGACGCCGCTACAGGACTCTCGTCGCACCGCGTGCGGATCGGGGGATGACACGTCGGCTGGCGTAGCCTTGGCCGTACCAGCGCTTCACGTTGCCGGGCGTAGCTTCAAAACTTCGGCGTCGGGCGGCAGCATCGTTCCACCGTCCCGGTATTTCCAGTCCACCATCACGCCCTTGTTGCCCCGTACAGTGGTGCGGCCGACGAAGGTCCCCATGGTGCTCTGATGGTCGATCGAACGCCAAATCGCCGGGCCGAACGGCGTTTCGAAGCCGACGTTGCCAAAGCCGTCGGCCATCGCCTCGGTATCGAATTTCCCGAGCTTTGCGATCGGTGCCACGATGGAGCTGATCAAGGCGTGACCGACCACGGATCCCATCGTGGGAGCCTCGCCATATCGTGCGGAATAGGCCGAGACGAAGGCGTTGTTGGCGTGATCCAAGACCTCGGTCACCGGATAGCCGGTCACGATCCATCCTTCCGGGGCGTCCTGCCCGAGCGGAAGAAGGTATTCGGGTTCGCCGGTCGTGAACGACACGACGTGTCGCCCTTCGAACAGGCCGCGATCATTGCCTTGCCGGACAAATCTGGCGAGATCGGGTCCGAAGGTGACGTTGAGGATCGCTTCGGGTTTCTGCTGCGCGAGAGCGTTAACGACCACGCCGGCATCAATGGCGCCCAGCGGCGGCCACTGACTGTTGATGAACTCGACGTCGGGACGACGGCGGCTCAGAAGCTGCGTGAACCATCTTACGGCCGACTGCCCGTATTCGTAGTTCGGGGCGATCGTCGCCCACCGCGTCGCCTTCAATTGAGCTGCCTCCTCCACCAGCATGGCTGCCAGCATGTATGTCGAGGGGCGGAGCCGGTAACAATATCGATGCCCTTGCTCCCAAACGAGGGCGTCGGTGAGCGGTTCGCTCGCCACGAAGAGGATCCGGTTTTGCCGGGCGAAGTCGCTGATTGCCAGTCCGACATTCGACAGATATGCGCCTGCCAGAAGATCGACGTCATTCCGCCGCACCAGTTCTTCGGCGGCACGCAGCGCGACGCTCGGCTTGCCTTCATCGTCCCGGCTGATGACCTGCAGCTCTCGCCCGAGGAGACCTCCACTCGCATTCAGCTGTTCGACCGCCAACTGCCAGCCGCGGCGATAGGGCAGGGTAAACGCGGGCGCGCTGCTATAGGAGTTGATCTCGCCGATCCTGATCGGTCTCGTGCCCTGGGCGCGGATGATGCCGGGCGAAAACACCGACGCGCCAACACTGCCTAAGACCTGTCGTCGAGAGATGCTCATCTGGTGCGATCCGGAGGATTGAGTGTGAGGGCTGGTCCAGCGCTGCAGGACATGTCGTGCCGGTCGAAAAGATCAGCAACCTAGTGGCAGGTGCAGGACGGGGGCCGGTCGTCGCCGCCTGTCGAAATCGAGATGCCGGGACTTGCAGCGAGACCGCGCGCAAAGGCGAGCGCGGGAAGATCGACCTCCCGATCGAACAGAGCGCTGACCGGACCGACGAGATCGAGAGCGGTCTGCTGGCGGTCCGACGCCGCCATGATCCTTGCCCAGGCTGCCGCGACCTTCAGCTCATAGAAGCGGCATTGCTGCTCTCTGGCAACGGACAGGCCCTCGGAGAACAGGACTTCCGAGCGGGACCGATCTGACGAGCCATCGGCAAGCAGGATCTCGCCCTTGATCCGCAGCAGATCAGCAAGGCACCACAATTGCTGGCCTTGCCGGGAGATGGCCAGGGCATCTTCCACGGCGGCCAGGGCCTGCGCAGTCTCGCCGACCGCGAACAGTCCTTCGGCGAGCGATCCGAGAAATTCGGGATTGCGCATCAGCCAGCCGTTCTCGGCCCGCGCTTTCAGTCCGCTGCGCAGCAGATCTATTCCATCGTGATGTCTGCCTTGCAGGACGAGCAACTGCCCCTTCAGGCAGGACGTCCAGCTCGTCCAGAAAGCTATTCCCTCGCGCGTGACGAGCTCGAGGAGAGACGCTATCGCCTGATCGGCAGTGGCGACATCATGCGTCATCAGCGCAATGGGGCACACGGCGTTCCGCAGCGCGTAAGCGATCGCGAGCTTGTCCTTCTCACGCTGCGCCTCCTCGAGGCATTCCGCGGCCAGGGATCTGCTCTGGGCGATCTTTCCCTGGAGCAGCAGCACGCGGGCTAACATGGCCTTTGCCAGGACGGTCTGGTTGAGCAGGAACCACATCTGGTTCGTGCCGTCCTTCAATCCGTGAGCCGAGTGGTCCAGGGACAGGGTCAGTTCGCGTCGAGCTTCCTCCTGCGCGCCGTAAAAATGGGTGGCGGCGCCGATCAGGCGGCGGCCGACCGTCTCGTTGGCGGGGTTTCCCGTGCGAAGGGCGATCGCCAGATATCGCTCTCCGACGCTCTTGGCCGCGTCATATTGGCCCGAGTTGAGATTATAGCTCCACAGCGTCCAAACAGCCTTGAGCTGAAGCTCGAGATCGGACAGCTCTTCGCCGAGTGCAAGCCCGATGTTCAGGGCCGCCTTCATGCGATCCGCCGAGCCAGTCGTATTGAGAAGCGCGAACCCCAGCGCGACGTAGAGCTGCGCCTTGAGCCTTGGATTGCAGGTGAGCTCTCCGTCAAGATGGGCGAGAGCGTGCTCGACCCGGGTCGAGCATTCCATGAAGGACAGCAGTTGCATCCACACCGGCACAAAGCCGGCCGTCAGCTCTACGCCGAGCGCGGCATCGCCGCCGGGTGCGAAGGCCCAGTCGAGCGCTGCATGCACGTTTCCAATTTCCTGGGCAAGGCGAGTGAGATCGTCGGAGGCGGGGGAGGCATCGCCAGGTGGCATGATGAGCTGCCTGAGAAAGCCCGCATGCCGTCTGCTGGCCTGCTCGCAGAGCCCTGCTTCTGCCAGCTTCTCCAGAGCATAGGCGCGGGTGGTCTCCAGCAGACGCCACCGCCCTTCGAAGGAGGGATCGAGCGAGACCAGCGATTTTCCGACCAGATTGAACAGTGTTTCGATGACGTCCGACCGGGACAACGCGTCGTCCATCATTGCAATGGCCGCATCGAGTGTGAAACCTGCCGGAAACACCGCGAGCCAGCACAACAGCCTTTGCTCGTCGGGCGATAACAGATCGTAGCTCCAGTCCAGCGTCGCTCGCAGGGTCTGGTGCCGTGGCAGTTGGTCCCTGCGGCCGCCGCTCAGCAACTCCATTCGCCTGTCCAGGCGAAGCAAGACCGTGTCGACCCCAAGATTCGCGGTCTGAGCCGCGGCGAATTCCAGCGCGAGCGGAATTCCGTCGAGCCGGCGACAGATGGCAGCCACTTTCAGCAGATCGTCCGCGCCTGGAGAGAAGTTCGCGCGTAGCGACTGTGTGCGAGCGACGAAGAGCTGCACGGCGCTTGCCTGCAACAGCACACCGGGATCACGCAAACCAGAGTCCGGAACCGACAGCGGCGGGATGGTCGCAACGTATTCGCCATCGATGCGGAGGCCTTCCCGACTGGTCGAAAGAATAGTGACATTGGGACAATAGCGAAGTGCGGCACTCGCGATCTGTGCAGCGATGTCGATGACATGCTCGCAATTGTCCAAGATGAGAAGCAGACGCCGTGACCCGATAGCCTGCGCGATGCAGGCGGCCGAAACCTCCTTGTCACTCAAGGCCAGCTTGAGCGCACGGGCGGTGGTCGATGTCGCAAGTGCCGGATCATGCAAGGTCGCGAGCTCGACCAGCGCCACCGCACCATCGAATGAGGATGCGACCAGGCGCGCAAGTTCGATGGCCAGCTTTGTTTTCCCGATGCCTCCCGGGCCGACCAAAGTCACGGCCCGATATGCGAACATAAGTTCGGCAATTTCGCTCAGGCAATCCTCGCGCCCGATAAGAGGAGCGCGCGTGTTCGGCAGGTTGTTCGAAAAGGATTCGATGGCCGGGACGGATACCGATGTCGCTGCGGGCTGATCCAAATGCCCGCTTCGCCAGGTCCCGGCGAGGGTATATCCACGGCCCGAGATCGTCTTGAGGAGATCGCGATCTTTGCCCAGCGCCTTGCGGACGGCGGAGATATGGACCTGTAGCGTGTTGTCCTCGACGGCCAGGCCTGACCAGACACTTCCGATCAAATCATCCTTGGTCACCAGGTGACCGGCGCAACCCGCCAGTTTCTCGAGAATCTCGAATGCGCGGCTTCCGATCGGGACCGTGATGTTGTCGCACTTCAGCTCTCTCCGCTGGCAATCGATGAGCCAGTTACCGAAAGAGTAGGTTCGTACAGCGGGCGAAGGCGACATAAGGGGGTCCGTGGATCAGCTTCACTGCCGCAATCTAGGAGAGTGACGTGACCCCCAAAGATCACCGCCCCTGGCAAGATTCTGAAAGCGTCAGTATGCCCAGGTGTCGTACAGGGGAGGCCGTTGGGGTGTCAAGACGACCTTCTCAGTAGCCGGCTGTTCGCCATGGCTCGATGCAGGCGTCCGAAACGCTCGTTGCTTGCACACGAATTCGTGAGGACGAATGGGAGTGCCAAAATGGGAGAGCGGGCCGGAAGGAGCGTGCAGCACATCCCGACAGCAACACGGGGCAGGGGACTTCGCGTCGCAACGGTTCAGAAGCTCGGCAGCCTGCTTGGTCTCTTCGTTATCGAGCGGTCGAAGCGACACCTGTTCACATCGCGAGCTGCAGGATATCGCGCGGCATCTCGATTGAAAGGATGGCACGACGCATCGCTTCGACTGTGTCGGCAAGTCGGCGAAGGAGAGCCTGAAGTTTCCTGATTTTGCGCCTCTTCACTCGCGATCGGGCCATAGCTTGCTACCTTACTCTGCGATCGATGCGCTTCGCCGGAATGGGGCATCATCGTTTGGATTGTCCTTGCCAGAGTAAGATCATGTCTCAGCCATTATTACTGTCGCCACAACCGAAGCATGGCGACACCCAGGCGACCGTCACCGCGGACGAAACAGATTTCCGCTCGGCCATCGCAATGGCCTCGATCGCGCCGCTTCCGAAGGTCATCGCGCCTACCACCGTTTCGCGCAGGGACGATCTGTCCCCCCTTGATGCAACGACGATTGCCTTCGAGCGGCTCGGTCTGGTCATTGCGATCGAAGGGCGGCCACGGCGCAGCTCCAGCATATCCCCGTGTAATCCGGCGCGCGACACCGGCTGGCTTCGCGTCGAAATCCCGTGGCAACGCGCGGCCATGACTGCACCTAGCTCTCTGACAACGGCGCCCATTTGTGACGACGATCCGGTTGTTCAGCGCCTGTCCGAAGCTCTCGTCGCGATGGAGCGATTGAAGGCCACCGATAGCGCCCTTTGCGTCGACGCCCTGCGATTTGCCGTCATTGCCCGGCTCCTTGCCTTGCGGTCCGAGGCGGAGCCGAGGTTCGACGAGCGAGCCCGCGTCGGCCAATGCACTTCTGAAAGGCCGGTCCACGGATTGCAGAAGTGGCGGCTCAAGCGGGTGCTCGACTATATCGAGACTCACTTCCGCAAGAAAATCGTGCTGGCGGATCTTGCCGCGGCCGCGGGCCTGAGCCGGATGCATTTCGCCGCCCAGTTCCGCGCCGCGACGGGTTGCAGGCCTCACGAATATATCTTGCGGCACCGGATACAGCGCTCCAAGGATCTGCTGCGGGACTGCGAGATGCCGATTGTTGAGGTCGCGCTCACAGTGGGTTTTCAGAGCCAGGCCCACTTCACGACGACGTTCAGGCGCTTCACGGGTGACACGCCGAGTCGATGGCGAGATGCCGCTGCGGCTGGATTCGATCTTTGATGCCCCTGCCTCGACCGAATAGGCCTCTGCCCTCGCGGGGCCTGAGACTGCAGTGGCGAGGTTGGTGAATTCCGCGATGGAGCTGGCATCGCTCTCGGATCCGCTGCAGATGCCGGGCCGCGGCGTTGGTACGGATCAATGCGTCTCAGACAGGGCCGGTCGGAAGAACGGGGCTTCATAGGGCCGCCATTCTTCCTCCAGTCACGTCTGTGAGATGGAAGCCCCCGAAGCGCCGAGATGAATCTCTTCAAGTCCGCGCTGACGATTGCCTTGCGGCAAGGGGGCTCGCTCCGGCTGGCGTGCTCAATAGCCCGACTTGGGCTCGCACGGAGGCCGACGCCAGGGGTCGCTCGCATACGCGCCGACGTCGGGAGCGCGAACACAGTTGCGCTTGGACGTCACCGGAACGCGCTGAACCGACGCATAGGCGTCGTCATTGGTCCGGCGCGCCTGGTTGTTGCCTTCGCGAGCCATCGCGGGGGAGGCGATCATGGCCGAAACCATCAGTCCCGCCGACAAGAGCTTCAGTGTAGTCATTGCACGTCTCCTTGACAAAGCGACGCCGGGAACGCCTCGGCTCGCCTGCCAGACATGTGTACGCGTGTGTCGGATGAGCAGTATCAATTGAACGATCATTTTCGCCTTTGCACGAAGTCGGCGCCCGCGCTTCATCTCGAAAGCGATTGCTCGCTAGTCGGGCGAAAGCGTTATCTGGTCCGAATGGCCATTCATGAGCGGACCGAACCATTCCCACTTCTCGCCGGTGAAGCGCATCATTTGGAGATGCTCAATCGGGCGAAAGTCCGTCGGCGATGTCTTGACCCGGACGCCGGGAATATAGGCCGCCCCCTCGATGTCGAGATTCGTCGCCACCTGCATGATCCTCTCGCGTGTGAGATCGTCGCCACAGCGCCTAAGCACCTCAACGAGCGCGCTCGACATATTGAATGCCACCAGCGGGCCGCTTTCGGATCGATCTGCGTCCGGATAGTATTTCGCCATGAACGCGCGAAAATGCTGCATGCCCGGGTATGAGTCCCACTGCGGGTCGGTCACGTCCATCTGGTACCCGGCACTCAGGACTCCCTTCGCGTTGTCCAGTCCTGCGAGCTTCAACACAGAGCCGACCGAAACCGAGACGTTCGTCATGATGTGGACGGGATGCCAGTCCAGCTCGGCGAGCTTCCTGATCGCCTGAGCCGCGAATTTTGGCGTGGCGACATTGATGAAAATGTCGGGGGCGGCCGCCTTGATCGCCACGATCTGCGAGTCGATTGTCGGCTCGCTGATTTCATATGGCAGGCTCGCAACCACCATTTGCGCGTACCCGTCTTGTAGCACCTCCTTCAGGCCAGCCAGATAGTCGCGTCCGAAGTCGTCGTTCTGGTAGAGGATGCCGATCCTGGCGCCAGGGTGATGCGTCAGGATATAGTCCGCGTAGATGCGTGCCTCGGTTCGGTAGCTCGGTAGCCAGCCGATCGTCCACGGAAAGTGGACGGGATCAGCCCAGCGAGATGCCCCCGATATGGCGAACAATTGCGGCACGTGGCGATGGTTCATGTACCTTTGAATGGCGGCGTTGCTCGCGGTACCGAAGGGGGCGAAGATCGCGAGCACTTCGTCGTCCTCGACGAGCCGCCGTGCCTGCTCGACCGCTCGGGACGGATTGTAGCCATCGTCGTAGGAGATGAACGCGACTGTCCGGCCGTTGATGCCGCCATTGTCGTTGACCATGCGAAAATACGCACTCATCGTCCTGCCGATGATGCCGTAAGCCGATGCCGGGCCGCTATAGGGCATGATGTTGCCGATCCTGATCTCGGTGTCGCTCGCACCGGGATCGTATCGCTGTTGCGCAGAGGCGCTGGCTGCGCCGGCCGCAAATATGACGGCGACGATCGCTAGTTTTCGCAAGCGCCTCGCAATGTCCGGACTCAAATGGCCACTTCCACCGGTGATCAAGCGATGCCTCCATAGCGCTGCTGGTCTTCGTGCCTGCCGGGCGGCGGTATGGCGCCAATGGAGGGCCTGCTCGTCCAACAGTCGATAGCCGGAGTGTAGCGCGGGACCCGACGCGAGCCGGATTACAGAAGCTGAAGAACTGTGAAGTTTTACAATGGTGTGCGTAGAATTGACCCGTCACCGGCGCCCGATCTGGGGGAGCGTTCTACGCCGTCGTCGCGAACAAACGTTCGGAGCCGATGATATCGATCGAGGCTCCGGACCCGCGGGGTGCGCCGCATGGCGCGGTCGCACTCCGAGCGAGGTCACAGACAGGCATGGTGACGCGGCAATTTGCCTTTGCGTGTTGCCGCCGCTCACCGATGCCCGTGGCGGTTGTAGATGTGGCCCGCTCCGAACACCGGAGCCGCGCCACCGGACCGCTCGAGACCCATTCGCCCTGCCGGCGTCAATGCGCCGCCATTCAGCACGTCGCGATTGGGATACATTGATGCAAATGCGGCGGGCTCCTGATCGGCATAGGACCAGGCCGCGGAGGCGGATGATATCGTTGCCGTTGAAAGCAGCACTGCGGCGATCAGGGTTTTGAATGCACTCATAGCGATTCTCCATTGCTTGTGATGTGCGGAGAGTCGCTTGGCGATGATCGCTGCTCGGCTGATGGCGTTTCCGGAATTGCTTTCTATACCGGGCTATATAGGCAGTCCGGCCGGAAAACCCCGCTTGTTGAGCATCACTCTTGCGAGAAGATGACGGGAATATCAGGCAGTGCGCGCGGTTACCAAGGTCTGATGCGTCTTCGAAGCCGAACTCTGTCACAATTGTCATAGTTGCTCGCGCGATCGTGCGTGGTCGAATCGTGTGCGACGCCCAGTTCTAGGTGCAGGTCATACAACATGAGGAGTGTGAGCCATGAGACTGCTCTGGTTTCTCTGCGTCGTCGCCAGTCTTGCGCTCTCGGGTGTCGCATCGGCCCGCGGCGGCATGGGATCCCACATGTCGATGGAGAGCGGTGGCGCGCTCGGTACCAGCGCTGCTGCGCCGGGAACGAACTCGCTCGGCACCGCGCTCCCGTCATCGGAGGGGGTTGGTCATCCGACGAAGGGACCGCTGCTCGGCTCGGATGCGACCATCGACAAGGAGGACGCACGGGTCGAGAAGATGCTGGAAGGATCCATCTGTCGCGGCTGCTGACGTGCGAGCATTGCGATATTTGCGGCGAGTGTCTGGCGGCCTTGGTCGCCGGACAGATTGTGTATTTTGAATGCGTTGGTGATACGCTGGGCGCAAGATCAAGCAACCGCCTGGGGCTATGCCGATGATGGCCGAGCCAAACCAGCGCCCCGTCTACGCTTGCGCTGAATGGGAGATCGATCTTGCCAGACGCGAACTGCGCTCGATGGGAGAGTCCGTTCCTCTGGGCGGTCGTGCCTTCGAGATTCTTGCGGAATTGGCTCAGGCCGAAGGCGGGCTGGTCACCAAGAATGACCTGACGGAGCGTGTCTGGCGCGGCGTCTTCGTCGAGGAGAGTGCACTTCGGGTCCATATCGCGGCGATCCGGAAGGCCTTTGGTTCGGATCGTGACATGCTGGCGACAACGGTCGGCCGGGGCTATCGCCTGCTGGGTTCATGGCGGACCCGGCAGATGGCTGCCCCGCTACAATCTGCCGCACCCCAGCCACTGCCGTCGACCAACATTCCCAATGCATCATTCGTTCTCATCGGCCGCACCACCGCGGTCGCGCGTTTGTGGGAGCTTCTATCGGCTTATCGCGTCGTGAGCCTCGTCGGGCCTGGCGGGATCGGCAAGACGGCCCTTGCACTACAAGCTGCCAGGACGCCGCCAGCCGGTTTTGCGGCCGACCGGTTGCTGGTCGAATTGGCCTCGCTGCCCGATCCCAAGCTCGTGTGCTCGGCCGTCGCCAGCACGCTCCGTATCAAGCTCGAAGGGGAGGAGATCACCCCGGGCTCCATAGCGCGCGCGATTGGAGCCAGGCAGTTGTTGCTCATTCTCGACAATTGCGAGCACGTCGTTGATACCGTGGCCCAACTGGCCGAGACGATCGTCAGCCAGTGTTCCGGAACGATCGTCCTGGCGACAAGTCGCGAAGCGCTGCGCATTGACGGCGAACATGTCTATCGCGTTCCGCCCCTGGGTGTGCCGCCCGAAGTCCGGCTCGGGTCTGACGCCGCATCGGCCTACACGGCGGTAGAATTGTTCACGACCAGAGCGAAAGCGCTGGGCTCCAGCTTCGCGCTCGACGAAGAGAACCTTGATGCCGTCGCAGCCATCTGCCGCCGGCTGGATGGCATTCCGCTCGCGATCGAGTTCGCGGCGGCGCGCGCCGTGATGCTCAGTCCGCCGAAGATCGCGGCACTTCTCGACGACAGGTTCAAATTTCTGACGACCGGCCGGCGTACTGCGTTGCCCAGGCAGCAAACGCTTCGTGCGACGCTCGACTGGAGCTACGATCTACTGCCGGACGCCGAGGCGCGGGTTCTGCGGCGGCTCGGCGTGTTTGCCGGAGAGTTTCTACTCGATGCCGTGATCGCGGTCGCCGGCGAAGGGATGGGCGATGTCACCGCGGAGCTTGCCAACCTGGTGGCAAAGTCGCTCGTCCTTGCGGATATTCGCGGCGAGCGCCCGTACTATCGCCTGCTGGACACCACGCGCGCCTATGCGCTGGAAAAGCTTCACGCCAGCGGCGAATTTCCCGGCGTCGCGCGCCGCCAGGCCGGATACTATGGCGGGTTCTTTGCGAATGCGGAAGCTGACAGCGAAGTGAAACCGCAGGCGGAGTGGCTCGGCTTTTATGGCCAGCACATCGACAACGTACGATCCAGCCTCGATTGGGCTTTCTCGCCCGACGGAGATGCGCAGATCGGAGTGGCGCTGACCGCAGGGGCCGTCCCGTTATGGGTACAATTGTCGCTCCTCGCCGAGTGCCGCGAGCGGACCGAACTGGCGTTGGCCAGCCTCGACGGCAGCGCCGCGGGCGCTTTGCGGCTCCGCATGCAATTATCGGCCGCGCTTGGCTGGTCACTGATGTACGGCGTTGGCAGGGCTCGAGAGGCCGGTCCGGCCTGGGCGGCGACCCTGCAGCTGGCCGAGCAGCTCGGCGACAGCGACTATCTGTTGCGT
Source organism: Bradyrhizobium sp. 613_E4_N2_2 (assembly GCF_052075995.1). Classification (NCBI taxonomy): domain Bacteria; kingdom Pseudomonadati; phylum Pseudomonadota; class Alphaproteobacteria; order Hyphomicrobiales; family Nitrobacteraceae; genus Bradyrhizobium; species Bradyrhizobium sp. 613_E4_N2_2. The sequence continues at coordinate 5,987,022 of NZ_CP197234.1, read as the reverse complement.
GCGCTTTGGGGGCTCTGCATCGATCAATTCAACAACGGCGAGTTCCGCAAGGCGTTGGAATTCGCGCACCGCTTCGCGGATATCGTGGCCGATTCCCAAAATTCGGTCGACCGGATGATGGGCGATCGGCTGCTTGCCACGACGCTGCACTACCTCGGTGACCAGCGGTTGGCGCATCATCACATTGGGCGGACCTTGTCTCGCCTTTCCGATCTGGCGGCGAAGCCGCAGGTGATCCGTTTCAGGTTCGACCTGCGAGCCTCGGCACGCTATTTCCAGGCGCGCATCCTGTGGCTTCTCGGGTTGGCGGATCAGGCACTGAGCGTCGTCGAGCGCAATGTCGAGGAGGGCCGTGCGAGTGGTCATGCCCTGACCTTCTGCAGCGTACTCGGCCAGGGTGCCTGTCCGATTGCTTTCCTGGCCGGCGACCTCGATGCTGCGGAAGGCTATTGCACCATGCTGCTCGAGCACACCGAACGTCATCCGATCCGTCTATGGAACGTATGGGCGCGCGCCTTCAGGGGCATGGTGATGGCGCGGCGTGGCGATGTCGCCGCCGGATTGACGTTGCTGCGCAAGGCGCTCGAGCTGGCGGGCGAGGCGCGTTTCCTGCCGCGCTTCCTGCTTCCTCTCGGCGAACTGGCAGCATGTCTCGGAGAGGTCGGCGAAGTATCGCTGGGGCTTGCGACCGCGGACGAGGCGCTTGCGCGCTGCGAGGCGAGGGATGAGCGGTGGTACGCGGCTGAGCTCTGGCGCATCAAGGGCGAGTTGCTCCGGCATCCCGGCGAGCGTCGCTCGGCTATCGCCACCGAGCAGTGCTTCGACAAGGCTTTCGAAGTCGCGCGCGGCCAAGGTGCGCTGTTCTGGGAGCTGAGAGCGGCCATCAGCCTGGCACGGTTGAGGACGAGTCAGGGCCGTCCCGCCGATGCGCACCAAATCCTGGCTCTTGTGTACGGCAAATTCACTGAGGGTTTCGAGACCACGGATCTCAGGCTCGCGAGAGCGATGATGACGGAGTTTTCGACATAATAGTACGGTCGGTGCTCCAGGATGCCCCGGGGGCGGCGTCCGATACATGTCATCGGACGCAGGTGCGGCCTCGGCGAGCGCCGCATCCCCCGTGCTCCAGAACGTTGGCTTCGAAGTCCTATTGCCGGACCAAGAATGCGCCGGCCCCTCGACGCGGTCTTTCCATGCCGCGCGCTTCTATCCGGATTGCACGGCATCGCCGCCAGCCGCGCGACCTGGCCACTGCAGGTTCGCGCACCCCACGCGAGTTTGTCAGAGAGATTAACTCGCGGCGAGCGAGCCCGAAGGCGGAGACGCCAATTCGGCAAGCAATTCGCTGGCCGCTTTCAGGACGGGCGTATTGAACCCCTCGGTGAATCGTCCATAGATGGGCGCAAGCACGTCTTGCGCTTCACTGCGGCGGCCCCGCCGCTGCAATAGCCCTGCAAGACCGATTGCCGTGCGCAACTCAAAACCGAGCGCCCCCTGATGTCGGGCAAGGTCAAGTGATTGCGCCAGGCTCCGCTCCGCCTCCAGGAAGTCGGGATTGTCCTTGCGGATCAGCACTTCTGCCCTTGCCCGCAACATGTCCGGCATCTCCACCATGAAGTTGCGACGCCGACCCCGGGCAATCGCCTGATCGAGGATGTCGAGTGCTTCATCTCCACGACCTGTCGCCGCCAGAGCTTCCGCGAGCGGCACGCAAAGTCCGGCCGCCGCGCCGTAGCGCTGGCTCTGCAGCTTCTTGACGGAGGCGTTCAGCATGGCCAGCCCGATATCACTCTCGCCGCGGGCCAGTAGCGCAATCCCTTTCATGGCGTCGCCGACCGTCTGGAGGGTGGCGAGATTATGCTTGCGGGTCTCCACGAGGAGCCTGTCAATGTGCTCCTCGCACACCCCCACATCTCCGTTCCAGAGGAAAACACCGAATGCCCAGGGCAGCGCTATGCACAGTATGGTCGGATGGTTGATGGCGATCACATCGGAGATGGCTTGGCGCGCCGTCGCCGTGGCCTGATCGGGATGTCCCTCGAGCCACAAGATGCGGGCGAGGGTGATTTGAGGACGCTTCGGGTAATCGGACGTCAGGCCGCCACGGGAGTCGCCTTCCAGTCCCGGATGGGACAGCGCCGCTTCGACGTACGAGCGAGACGCGGCAACCTCGCCCAGATAGTGGCACGACGTTCCGAGCAACATGCGCATGCGCGCCACTCCGACGGAATCGTTGCTGGCGAGGGCAATCGCTTCGCCGCGCTTAGCGGTGGCCAGCGCATCGTCAAAATTGCCGACCAGCAATTGGAGCAGATGCAGTCGGCCAATCAGGCGGATTTGGCCGGCGACATCGCCAATTGTCTCGGCCAACCTGACCGCTCTGTCGAGATAGCCGACGCCCAATTCGTCGATTTGTCCCGTCAGCATCCGGGCCGACGCCAACGCGGCATGAAGTGCGAGGTCGTGCCTGACACTTCCGCCCGTCTCATGAAGCGCTTCGATTGCGCGCGTGACCCAGAACTGGCATTCGGTGAAGAGCGACAGCTTGAAGAACAGGGGGATCGCTGCCGCAGCGAGGCGGACGCCGGTTCTGCGGTCGCCTCGATCCGAGAAGCACCACGCCAGCGCGCTGCGTATGTCGCCGAATTGATCGGCCATCGACGACAGGCCTTCATTCGGCTCGTCGGCCGTCTTTTCAAGCAAATCCCGAAAGTAGGAGGCGTGGCGTAGCGGCACGATCTCGGCGTCGGGGCTGGCGGCGAGCTTCTCCTGCGCGTAGGCCCGCGTCGCGTCCGCGAGCCTGTAGCGCATCGATTGCGAGCCCTGGTTCAGGGCAAGCATCGACTTGGCCACGAGGTTGTCGAGCGCAGCCATGGTCGTGTCGTCGCTAGTGGGATCGCTGCCGGCGATCGCTCGGGCGGCTTCGGCGGTGAAGCTGCCGACGAACACGGATAGCTGGCTGAGAACCACCCGTTCGGGCTCGGATAGAAGATCGTAGCTCCACTCGATGGTTGCGCGAAGCGTCCGGTGCCGGGGCAGCGCCGTGCGTCGTCCTTCCCACAGCAGATTGAAGTGCTTGTCGAGGAGTTGGACCATGGCCTTGACTCCGTATGCGGTCACATGGCCGGCGGTGAGCTCGATCGCGAGCGGGATGCCATTGAGCCGACAGCAGAGGTTGCCGACGTCCGACGCGTTCGCATCCGTCAATCCGAACTCACCTCCAGCTGCGGCCGCGCGCTCCACGAAGAGCTTTACGGAGGGGTAGGCAATCGCGCTCTCGGCCGTCAGAACGGCATTTTCCGGCGGGCTTGTCAGAGGCGAGAGCCGATATGTGTGCTCGCCTTCGACCCGCAGCAGCTCCCGGCTCGTGGCCATGATGTGCAACTGCGGTGCCTCCTGGTAGAGCCGTTCGGCCAGCGCGGCTGCGGCGTCGACGACATGCTCGCAGCAATCCAGAATGAGCAGCATCCGCCGGTCGCGCAGGACTGCAACAAGACTGTTTGAGGGATCGTCCGATCGCGCCCGCAGCCCGAGCGAAGATGCTGCAATGGCCGGTACCAGAGCGGCATCGCGGGTCTCACCGAGACTGACGAAGTGAACCTGGCCGGCGAATTCCGCGAGAAGGGCGTGGCCCGCGGAAACAGCGACCGTCGTCTTGCCGATGCCGCCCGGGCCGACGACCGTGATGAAACGCTGGGCTTTGAGCCTTTCCGATATATCCTGGATGGTTTGCTCGCGGCCCACCATCTGCCAGGGATGTGCCGGCAGGTTGTGCGCGCGAACAGGCTTGGTCGGTGCAGGTTGATTCTGCTCCGGGCTCGCGGCCGAACCGACGAAACAATAACCCTGTCCCGAGACCGTGCTCAGATATTTGGCGCCGGCATTGCCGTCCCCGAGCGCCTTGCGGAGTGCTGCGATATGGACGCGCAAGCTGTTGTCATCGACGCTGGAGCCTGGCCATGTCCTGGCGATCAAATCGCTCTTGCTGACGACGTCGCCCGCATGCCGGATCAGTGTCAGCAGAAGGTCAAATGCGCGAGCCGACAGTTGAACCGGATTGCCATCTTTCTCGATCCGTCTCTGCGAGGCGTCCAGACGAAACGGCCCAAAGACGAAAATCTCTTGAGCGGAGCTCTCCTGGAGAGAGGGTCCGGTCGTGGCTGTTGTGGCGTTGCTCTGCCAGCGGTGGACCATTTGAAAATATTAAATCCGACGACCGACTCGTCGTACTCTATGACTTGAACTCGGGCCGAAACGTGTGACCGCGGTGGCAGCTCCAAACGTAACATCCAGCAGTATCGCGGTAAAGGATCACCGATGAATGTCGCTGATCACTTTCGTCCGGAGGGCAGGGAACTCCGGGGAGAGTCCCGATTTTTTGGGAACGACCGTCGATTGGGGAAATCTCCGCCAATGGGTGATCTCATCGGATCAACACGGGCTTGAGAAGATCCTCCAGGCCGATCCGGCGGAACAGTTCCGTGCGAGCGCGGTCGGCGACGGCGTCGACAGCTGCCGCCCCATCGTCATCCGGGCCGAAATGAACTTTCAGCGGACGTTGTCCGAACGGCATGTTCACGACATTCGCAACTGTGCTTGCGACATCTTGTGGGGCCGTATCCTTCGGCGAAAGCTGCGCGAGTCCCGCAAGCGCGATTTCACTCACGTCGGCGGTTGGACCATCCGCGTATTCTTCCGCCCGAACAGTATCCTGCGGCCGGCCGGATCGGACATAGTGGCCGGGTCCGAGAGCACTGGGAACGATGATGGTCGTCTCGACGCCCCAACGTGCGAGCTCGCCGGCGTAACTGAGTGCCAGCGAATCCAGGGCGGCTTCCGTTGAAGCACAGGCGCCGAGGAACGGAACCGAGCTGCCCCGCGCGCTGCTTGACGTGATCCATATCAGCAAGCCCTGACCCTGCTTGCGCAATTGTGGCAACGCCGCGCGATTGAGGCGCTGTGCGATCAGGACGTTGGTATCGTAGAGCTCGGCAAGCTGCTCCGGCGTGAAGGCTTCTGCGGGTCCGTAAACGACTTGCCGGGCATTGTGCACGACCACGTCGAGGCGGCCGTTTTCGGCGATGATGGTCTCAACGGCCGAGGTCACTGAGGATTCCGAAGAGACGTCAAACTCGATCGTGCGGAGATCGGGGCCGGGCTGGCCGGGATTTGATCCAGCCTCCTCGATCCCTTGCGCAATAGGGCCACTCATTTCCCGGCTTGAAACGTAGACCGTGTGGCCTGCCTGCATCAGTTGCCGGCAGGTGGTTCGTCCGATGCTGTTTGCAGCACCCGTGACGATGATCACTTTGCTCATTCGATTCCCAATCGCATTCCAGCCTCTGCGGCGCTGGCGGCCCCGTCGCGACACGGTCCATCGTTCGGGAGTCGACCGCCGCCATCGTGCGAAGCGCATCTGGAATAGGGCGGGGCGCAGGGTGGGTCTTTTCGGGCATCACGATCGATTGTCAAATTGCACGAAAAATTTCGAGAATGCCCGAAGCCGGATCCGGTCCGGCGAACGCCGAAGACAGTTCAGGCGTGCCTTCGCGAAATTGGCGGTGGGTTCGAAAAGATCGGGCCTTGGCCGCCGGCTACAAGGAGGCTGCGTCGCTCGAAAGAGCGCCGCGCGCACCCGATTGCCAGGCGGTCTGCGCATCGCAAAGGAGACCGGATGAATCAAGGCAAGCTACCACGTTCGGGGCTTGGGTCCCTCGTCCTGATTGCGGCCGTGGTCGGCGGCGGCGCGGCTGCCTTCGCATACACTGCGGGATGGCTCTCGCCGGGGCGCCTGACGCCGGAACGGATGATCGCTGCGCTGACGCCTCCGAGCGGCCCGCCGCTCGGGCACCGGCGAAATCATGCCAAGGGAATCTGCTTCACTGGGACATTCGAGGCGAATGGAAACGGTGCGGAGCTCTCCCGGGCCAAGGTCTTCGCGCAGGGGCACTATCCGGCCTTGGGCCGTTTCAATCTCGGCACGGCCGATCCGAACGCGGTTGATGCGACCGTGCGCGTCCGCGGCCTGGGATTGCAGATCACGACGGCAGACGGCGAAGAGTGGCGCATGGCGATGATCAACCCGCCGGTCTTTGCGGTTTCCACGCCGCAAGCATTTCACGACCTGCTGATCGCATCCGGAAAGAAGGATCCGGAGGCGATGAAGGCATTCATTCAGGCCAACCCGGAATTCGGCCCCTTCGCGGCCTGGGCCAAGACGGCGCCCTGGACCGGCAGTTATGCGGAGGAGCCCTATAACGGTCTCAACAGCTTCGTCTTCACGGACGCCGGAGGCGGCGACCACACCGTGCGATGGTCGCTGTTGCCCTCGGCGCAACCCATTCCGATCTCGCAGGCCGACCTCGAAAAGCGCGGGCCGGATTATCTCGAGCAGGAGATCACCGAACGGGTCCGGACCGCCGGTCCACTGCGATGGACCATGGTCACGACCGTCGCCGATCCGGGCGACCCGACCGCGGATCCGAGCAAGGCCTGGCCGGAGAACCGTCGCAAAGTGGAGGTCGGAACGCTGATCGTGCAGCGGATCGAGCCGGAGCGCGATGGACCGTGCCGCGACATCAATTTCGATCCGGCGGTCCTGCCACAGGGAATCCGGGTGTCGGACGATCCGTTCCCGGCTGCACGCTCATCGGTCTACCGCAAATCCTACGATCTGCGCGCGGCCGAAGCCAGGGACTATCCGCGAACCGGGACCGCCAAGCCATGACCAGCGCTCCTCATCGTTTTGCCCTGATCCAGCGGGTTCTGCACTGGCTGATGGCGGTCTGCATCCTCGCCATGCTGTTCATTGGCGTCGGCATGGTCTCCACGGTCGCGCCGAAATATCTGCCGCTCATCCTGGTCCACAAGACGATCGGCGTCATCCTGCTGGTCCTCGTGCTGATCAGGCTGGCGTTGCGGCTGCATTACGGTGCGCCGCCATTGCCGGCCGATCTTTCGAGACCTATGAAGTTTGGAGCAAAATTGTCGCATCAGCTCCTGTATGGCCTCATGATCGTCATGCCGTTGCTCGGTCTCGGCATGCTCTGGGCCGCGGCCTATCCGGTCGTCCTGTATGGCGGGATCCGAATTCCCGCGCTGCTGCCGCAGAGCGACCTGATGCACACGCTGCTCTGGAATGCCCACGTCTATCTGGGTTTCGCTTTTTTTGCCCTTGTGCTGCTGCATCTGGCGGCGGGGCTGTTCCACGCATTGATCCGTCGCGATGGCGTATTCGCATCGATGTCGCTTCTGCCGCTGCGGGACAGGGTGACACAAGTGAAATGAACCCGCGGCGCGCCAGCGGGCGCCCCTCGCAGGCGTGCGATCCCAAAAGGATCTTTCGCGCTGGAAAGATTCCTCGCGCACCGCGCGGTTAGATGTTTCCAACCTCCAACACAAGGATGCCGACCATGACCAAAGCAGACCTCCAAAGCCCGACGGATCTCGGAGCGAATGCGAACCGGGACGTTCCAGCCGCGCTGAGAGCGCTGCTCGCCGACGTTTTCGCTCTCTACCTGAAGACCAAGAACTTCCACTGGCACGTGTCGGGCAGCCACTTTCGCGACTACCACCTTATGCTCGACGAGCAGGCCGACCAAATCTTCGCCATGACTGACGACATCGCCGAACGCGCACGCAAGATCGGCGGCACGACGCTACGCTCGATCGGCCACATCGCGCGCGAGCAGCGCATTCTCGACAACGATGCCGACTATGTCGATCCGCAGGACATGCTCGCCGAGCTGCGCAGCGACAACCAGCAGCTAACGCGGGAAATGCGCCGGGTCCACGAGCTCTGCGACGAGTACGGCGATGTCGCCACCGCGAGCGTCCTGGAAAACTGGATCGACGAAACGGAACGGCGCATCTGGTTCCTCTACGAGACCGGCCGAAGCGGCCAGAACCCGTAAGTGCAAAGCACGCCGTTGGGCCGGGAGGCGGGTAAAGGATGAGCAGCCTCTCGGAACTCCTGCCGGATGGCGGCGTCAAGGCGGAGCGCCTGCTGCTGCGTGAGCTCGCGCACCGGATCGACGACGAGCTCGCCTCGGCGATTGATCTGGTGGCGCAGGCGGCCGATCGTTGCGACGGCATCGAAGCGAGGGCGACCCTCGCTTCCGTGCAGGACCGGCTGGAAGGTCATGCACAACTTCACCACGCGCTGCAAATGCCGCAGTTCACCACCACCGTCGATCTGGCGGCCTATCTTCAGCAATTGTGCCGGTCGATCAGCCGCTCGAGCCTCGAAGACAAGGGTATTGCGCTCTCGCTGCTGCTGCATCCGCTGCAGATGAGTTCCGAGCGCTGCTGGCTGCTGGGGATGATCGTCTTCGAACTGATCACCGGTGCGGTGCGCCACGTGTCCCACTGCGGAGCAGGCGCCATTCGTCTCGAAGTATGGCTCACGGCGACGTCGGTTGCGTGCAGCATCATGGACAACGGCTCGTCCGACGAAAGTCGGTACCGGGAAGAGGACCGCTCCATCGTCGAGACGCTTGCGGCGCGTCTGCACGGGACCATCGACGTCCGCGGCGGCTCCGACGGGTTCAGGACCGTCGTGACCATCCCGCGCTAGTCGCGATCCTCGCGCAACGGTCCGTATCGTGCGGATCAAATAATATCGCTGCGTCCTCGAAAGATGAGTTGGGACAGATCTCGATACGCTTGCCCTATTCATGATCTGCGGATCGTCGTGCGAACAAGGGTCAAGCCATGACGGACATGTCGAACTCGAAGGCCTCGCTCGGATGGGCCATCCACGCCATCACCGGAAAATGGGGCTGGTTCGTTGCGCTGGGTGTCGGCGAACTGATCCTCGGCGGTGTTGCATCTGCCAATCTGATGGCGGCGAACCTCGCGTCCGTACTGGTCATCGGCGCCACCATGGCGGTCGCTGGCATTTTCCAGATCGTGCAAGCGTTTTCAGTGCGCGGCTTGCGAGGATTCCTGCTTTGGCTACTGGCCGGGATCGTCTATGCGGCCGCCGGGGCCATCATACTCTACGATCCGATCCTGGCTTCGTTCACGCTGTCTCTCGCAGTGTGCGCCTTCCTGGTCGTAGCCGGGGTGATAAGGATCTGGGCCGGTTTCCATATCCGGCCGGCCGCGGGCTGGCGTTGGATCGTGGCTGCGGGCGTCCTGACCTTCTGCGTCGGTGTCATGCTGGTTGCGGCTTGGCCCGCCATCGGTTTGTGGCTGCTTGGTGTGATGCTGGTCGTCGACCTGATCTTCCAGGGATGGGGATTCATCGCATTCGGGATCGCGCTCAAGAGCCGCGCGTCGCGCCATTCGCCCCAGCCGGCGACGGTATGAGTCATGGCGAAAGGCTCGACATTCACGCGGCATTGGGAGATTGCCTGGCGCGGCGGTCAGACGAAGTCGACCTCGCGGCTGGTTGCCGAGGAGACCGCGATCGCGCTCACCTATAACGGTTCGACCCAGGCGGTGATGATGGGCACGCCGGGAGATCTGGAGGATTTCGGTATCGGCTTCAGCCTCACCGAGGCCATCGTCGAACGTGCGAGCGAGATCAGCAGCATCGAGCTGATCCCGAACGATCTCGGCGTCGAGGTTCGGATGTGGCTCGATGGTGACCGCGCGGCATCCCTGGCTGCACGGCGCCGAACCATCAGCGGCCCCGTTGGCTGCGGGCTATGCGGCATCGAGAGCCTCGAACAGGCTCGCCGCGCGCCGGCGCGGGTGAAGGGCCGGGGCATCGTTTTCCACGCGCGCGACTTGCTGGGCGCCATGCAGGCCCTTTCTCCGCACCAAATCCTGAATCAGCAAACGCGGGCCGTCCACGCGGCGGCCTTCTGGCATCCGCGGGCCGGCGTCGGCCTGGTCAGAGAGGACGTCGGCCGGCACAATGCGCTCGACAAGCTCGCCGGTGCGATCGTACGCGAGGGGAGATCGGCGTGCGATGGCGCCGTGCTGCTGACCAGCCGGGTTTCGGTCGAGATGGTGCAGAAAGCGGCGATGCTCGGCGCACCGGTCATCGTGGCCGTATCCGCACCCACCGCACTCGCGATCAAGACCGCGGATGAAGCGGGGATCACGCTGCTCGCGATCGCGCGCGATGACGGATACGGCGTATTCACGCACCCGCGTCGCGTTCTGCTGCCGGATCAGGCCGCAACGCACGCCGGCTGCTGACCTCGCGGGGCGGCGCACATGGCGATGCAAGCCGTATCTCCGGAACCGGTCGCCGAGACCGGAAGCGTCGTCCATGCTGCGGAGCGATCGGTTCTCGTGGCGTCTCTTCTGAGCATGACGGGCGGCTTTCTCGACGCCTTTACATGGCTCTCACTCGGCGGCGTGTTTGCAAGCTCGCAAACCGGCAATGTCATCTTCCTCGGCATCGACGCCATGTCCGGGCAATGGCGGCAGGCAACCCATCATCTTCTTCCCCTTGCCGCCTTTCTGCTCGGCGCATCGCTGGCAATCCGCCTCAAGGCACCGCTGCTCTGCCTCGCCGGAGAGATCGTCTGCCTGGTCGCAGTGATGCTGTTGTTTCATCGGATTCCGGACATGATCACGATCCTCGGAATCTCCTTCGGCGCCGCGCTGCAGTCGGCCAGCTTCAGGCAGGTCGAGCGCTGGAAATATCTCACCGTCACCGTCACCGGCAACATGCTCCGTGCCCTCGATCAATCAGTTGCGTCCGATCGCGATGCGGCGCGCGGCACCGCAGTCATGCTTCTGGTCTGCCTGATGTTCCTGTCGGGGGCCGCCATCGGGGCCTGCGTGACGAAATGGCTGCACGCCTGGAGCCTTGTCCTGCCGATCGCATCGTCGGTGAGCGTTCTTTGGCTCTGCCGGCCACAGCTGCGAAGCTGAACCGTCGATCTACGTCCCATGATTTTGCTCGTTGACGGTGCGGAGCGCGCACCATGCCATTCGGCAAAAGGACGTTCATTCACGGAAGCATGCGCGTCATGCGGTGCATACACTTTCTAGCAGCGCCGAGATGGCCTTTCGACGTCAACTGCCAAGAGGCACGGATGAACAACCTTCGCAAAGAGACGGACAGCCTGGGTGAAGTGGACGTTGCCGCGGATAAGCTCTGGGGGGCGCAGACGCAGCGTTCGCTCGAGCATTTCAGCATCGGCAAGGACCTGATGCCGCGCGAAATGATCCAGTCCTACGCGATCCTGAAGAAGGCGGCCGCGGACGCCAATTGCGCCGGCGGCCGTCTCGACGGCAAGGTCCACAAGCTGATCGCGCATGTCTGCGACGAGATCCTCTCCGGCCAGCATCAGGACATGTTTCCGCTTCACGTCTGGATGACGGGCAGCGGAACGCAGTTCAACATGAACGTGAACGAGGTGATTTCGAACCGATCCTGCCAGCTTGCGGGCACGCCGCTCGGGAGCAAGCACCCGGTTCATCCGAACGATCACGTCAATATGTCGCAATCGTCAAACGACAGCTTTCCCTCGGCCATGTACATCGCAGCCGCGATGAACGTGACCGGGCGGCTCGTTCCGGCGGTCGAGGCGTTGCACGACGCAATCGCGGCAAAATCGAGCCAGTGGGACGACGTCGTGAAGATCGGCCGGACCCACATGCAGGACGCGACCCCCCTGACGCTCGGGCAGGAATGGTCCGGCTACGCCGGCATGCTCGCCGACGATCTGGCCCGCATCGACGACGCGCTCAAGGGCGTCTTCCGGCTCGCCCTGGGCGGCACGGCCGTCGGCACCGGCATCAATGCCGCGCCGGGCTTCGCCGAGGCCGTCGCCGCGGAAATCGCGCGGCTGACGGGGCTGCCCTTCGTCAGCGCACCGAACAAGTTTGCCGTCCAAGGTGCGCATGACGCGCTGGTGCAGCTATCCGGCACGCTCCGCACGCTCGCGGGGTCGCTCTACAAGATCGCGAACGACATCCGTCTGATGTCCTGCGGCCCGCGCGCGGGCTTCGCCGAATTGCTGATCCCCGAGAACGAGCCGGGTTCGTCGATCATGCCGGGCAAGGTCAACCCGACGCAGGCCGAAGCACTGACGATGATCGCCGTGCAGGTGATGGCGAACGACGTCGCCGTCGGGTTCGGCGGAGCCGGCGGCTATCTGGAAATGAACGTCTACAAGCCGCTGATCATCCACAACATCGCGCAGTCCGTTACCATCCTGACCGATGGTTGCACCAATTTCCGCACCTTCCTCGTCGAGGGCACCGAGCCGAACCACAGGAAGATCAAGGAGTATGTCGAGAGATCGCTGATGCTCGTGACTGCGCTGGCGCCCGTGATCGGCTACGACAAGGCGTCGCACATCGCGCACTATGCGATGGACAACGATCTCACGCTGAAGTCGGCGGCGCTCAAGCTCGGTTTCGTGACCGAGCCGGAGTTCGACCGCATCGTGGATCCCGCCAAGATGGTCAAGCCCTATGTGGCGGAGATCAAGGTGCCGCTCGCAATCGGCGCGAAGGCCGGCTGAAGGGACGGCGGCAATGATCCGGTGCGTCAGACTCTGGACGGGTGCGGATGGCAAGTCGCACTTCGAGGATGGCGTCGTCGAGCTCGCGCGCGGGGCGAGGGGCAATGCGCTCAGCGCAAAGCTTCGGATCGATGCCGCTTCGTTCCACGAAACGGATGCAGATCCGAAACTCGGCTGGCATCCCGACGCGGCGCGCCAACTCGTCATGTCCCTGAGCGGGACGCTACGGTTCGAAACGGCGGATGGAAGCTTCACGCTGCGCCCGGGCGATGTCCTGTTCACGGAAGATACCGGTGGGACGGGCCACAATTGGACCATGACGGACGAGGCGCCGTGGCGGCGCCTCTACACGGTTCTCGAGCCGGACGCCGAGGTGCCGTTCCGGTCCGAACGACGCCGCGCAGGCGGCGCAACCACAATGCAAGGAGAGACACGATGATCCGCTGTGTGCGCCTATGGACCGGAGAGGACAACAACTCGCATTTCGAGGAAGGCTTCCTCGAAATGGAGCCGGGACAGCGCGGCGACTTCCTGACCGGAAAGATCGATGCCGCCAGCGTCTCCTTTCAGGAAACGGAATCGGGCGGAGCTTTCGCCTGGCACACCGCGCCGATCCGGCAGCTGGTGATCACGCTCAGCGGAACGCTCGATTTCCTGACGCGTGACGGCCACCACTTCCTGCTCCACCCCGGCAACATCCTGCTGGCGGAGGACACCGCCGGCTCGGGGCATAGCTGGAGATTGACCGACGATTCATCCTGGCGCCGTGCCTACGTGATCCTGCGCCCGGGAGCGGACGTGCCGTTCCGCGCCAAGGTGCGGCAATCGGTGCGGGCCTGATCGAGCCATCCAAAGCAGCAACACCCGACGAAGGAAATAGCCATGTCAGCAGCTTCCGACCGCGAAACTGATGTCGTCCTCATTGGCGCCGGCATCATGAGCGCGACCCTCGGCGTCTTTCTCAAGGAGCTCGAGCCCTCTCTGTCGATCCAGATGTGCGAGATTCTCGGGGATTGCGCGCAGGAAAGCTCCGACTCCTGGAACAATGCCGGTACCGGCCACGCGGCGAACTGCGAGATGAACTATACGCCGCAGCGGCCCGACGGCAGCATCGACATCTCCAAGGCGCTCCAGGTCAATGTCGAGTTCGATCTGTCCCGGCAGTTCTGGTCCTACCTGATCGGTCGCGGAGCGATCGCGGATCCGCAAGCGTTCATCCATCCGGTGCCGCATATGAGCTTCGTGCACGGCGCGGAGAACGTCGAATTTCTCCGGAAACGGTTCAAGGCGATGTCGGCCCATCATTGCTATGAGGGGATGGAGCATACCGAGGATTCCAAGAAGATTGCCGAATGGGCGCCGCTGGTGATGGACGGACGGAGTGGCGACGAGCCGGTTGCCGCAACACGGATCATCACCGGCACCGACGTCGATTACGGCTCGTTGACGCATCTGCTGGTCAAGCATCTGGTCAGCCAGCCGGGCTGTGCGGTCCACTACAACAGCTGCGTCACCGGTCTTGACCGGGAGCAGGGCGGCCGGTGGCGCGTCGAAGTGCGGGACACCGCGAGCGGCGAGACGCGATCGGTGCGCGCAAAATTCGTCTTCATCGGTGCCGGCGGCGGTGCGCTGCCATTGCTGGAGAAATCCGGTATCCCGGAGGGGCGCGGCTATGGTGGTTTCCCGGTCAGCGGGATCTGGCTGCGCTGCGATGATCCCGAGATCAACAAGCGTCACCATGCCAAGGTCTACGGCAAGGCCGCGGTCGGCTCCCCGCCGATGTCGGTGCCGCATCTCGATACACGGGTGATCGGCGGCCAGCACTCGTTGTTGTTCGGTCCCTATGCCGGCTTCTCGAGCAAATTCCTCAAGCACGGCTCGCTGCTGGATCTCTTCGAGTCCATTCGTCCCGCCAACGTCAAGCCGCTGCTTTCGGTGGCGCGCGACAATTTCGATCTCACCGAATACCTGGTCGGGCAGGTGCTGCAATCCGAGGGCCACCGGCTCGCGGCGCTCGACGAATATTTCCCGAAGGCCGACCCGAAGGACTGGAGATTGCAGGTCGCGGGCCAGCGGGTCCAGATCATCAAGCCCAATGTCAAGCGTGGTGGGTTGCTCGAGTTCGGGACCGAGCTCGTCGGCGCGGACGATCATTCGCTGGTGGCCCTGCTCGGTGCTTCACCGGGGGCGTCCACCGCCGCGTTCATCGCCATCAGCGTGCTCGAGAAGTGCTTCGCCGGCGAGCTGACGGCAAGCGCCTGGCTGCCCAAGCTGAAGCAGATCATCCCGTCCTATGGCGTGTCGCTGATCGACGATGCGGATTTCTGCCGCCAGATTCGTGCAGCGACCGCTGCGGTCCTCAAGGTCGACAACATTCCGCAGCCGGCCGCACGCGCGCCGGCGGCCGCGAAGCGGGCGTGAACCAACGGAGAATGTTCGATGGACCCGACGGCGCTCCTTCTGTCGCGGCTGCAATTCGCCTTCACCATCTCGTTCCACATCATCTTCCCGGCGTTCACGATCGGGCTTGCCGCCTGGCTCACCGTGCTCGAAGCGATGCACCAGTACAGTGGCAAGCCCGTCTACCGGACCCTGTTCGCGTTCTGGCTGAAGATCTTCGGCGTGGCGTTCGGCATGGGCGTCGTATCGGGCGTGGTGATGGCGTTTCAGTTTGGAACGAACTGGAGCGTGCTCTCGAAGATGTCGGGCCCGATCCAGGGCCCGCTGCTCTCCTACGAGACCTTCACCGCCTTCATGCTGGAAGCGGCCTTTTTCGGCATCCTCATCTTCGGTCGCCCCCGGGTGCCGCCCTGGTTCTACCTGTTCTCGACGGCGATGGTCGCGCTCGGGACGACGCTTTCGGCGTTCTGGATCATGGTCAACAACAGCTGGATGCAGGTGCCGACCGGCTACGTCCTGCAGAACGACCAGTTCGTGCCTGATGACTGGACGCAGATCATCTTCAATCGCGTGGTCTGGGTCCGGTTTCCGCATATGCTGCTCGCGTCCTACCTGACCGGCGCGTTCTGCGTGGCGGCAACCGGCGCGTGGTATCTGCTGCGGCGGACCTATCGCCCCGAGGCCCATGTCATGCTGCGGATGGGCCTTGCGCTTGCGGCGGTGCTGCTGCCAGTCCAGCTCTTCATCGGGCATCTCGTCGGCGACTATGTCCACGATTACCAGCCGGCCAAGTTCGCCGCGATCGAGGCGCGCTGGCATGACGAGCAGCCGGCCTCCGAGGTGCTGATCGCGATCCCGGATTCGAGCACCGAATCGAACAAATATGCGATATCGATTCCGGTGCTCGGGAGCATCATCGGCAGCATGAGCCTGACGTCGAAAGAGGTCGGCCTCACCAGCTTCGCGCCGCAGGACCGGCCGCCGGTGTTGATCCCGTTCTTTGCCTTCCGCATCATGGTCGGCTGCGGCTTCGTGATGCTGGGATTGGCCTGGCTCGGGACCTGGCTCGGCCTCAAGCATCGGCTCGATCGGAACCGCCTCTTGCTGTGGGGCATCTTCCTCAGCTTCCCGCTGCCGTGGGTCGCGATTCTCACCGGCTGGTACACCGCGGAAGTGGGGCGCCAGCCATGGACGGTCTATGGCGTGTTGCGGACTGCAGACGCCGTGACGCCGTTCCTGACCGCGTCGGCTGCGATGACTTCCTTGATCCTGTTCGTCGCGGTCTACGCCTTCATCTTCTCATTCGGGACGTATTACATCTATAAGCTGCTGCGTGCCGGCCCGGCGGGACTCGGCGGCAGGCCGCTCCACGTTCCCGTGCCCAATCGGCCGATGTCGCTCGCCGATCAGGTGCCCTCCGCACGCAGCTATCTCGGGGCGGGAGAATAGCCATGGTGATGTACTGGGTTGCCCTTCTTGCCATCAGCATCCTGATCTATCTCCTCCTCGACGGGTTCGATCTTGGCGTCGGCATGCTGTTCAGCGTGGCCGGCGGCGAGTCGCAGCGGGATGCCATGCTGAGCACGGTCGCTCCGGTCTGGGACGGCAATGAAACTTGGCTGATCGTCACGGGCGTGATCATGTGGGGCTCGTTCCCGGTGGTCTACGCCATGGTGATGTCGGCCTTCTATATCCCCGTTCTCGTAATGCTGCTCGGATTGATCCTGCGCGGCGTGGCGTTCGAGTTTCGCGGCAAGGCGCTCAGTTCGCGCTGGGTCTGGGACGTCAGCTTCGTCGTGGGCTCGTTTGCCGCCAGCTTCATGCAGGGCGCGATGGTCGGCGCTCTCGTCGAAGGGCTCCAGTTCTCCAACGGCGATTATACCGGCGGAACGCTCGGCTGGCTGACCGCCTTTTCCGCGCTGTGCGGGATCGGGCTCTGCTTCGGCTATTCGCTGCTCGGCGCCTGCTGGCTGGTGAGGAAGTGCGACGGTCCCGTTCGGGATGTCGCACGGCGCCAGATCCCGCCGCTGGCGATCGGCGTCCTGGTCTTCCTGGTCATCGTCTTTGCGTATGCACTTGTCGAACATCTTCCGATTCTGCAGCGCTGGACCGACCGGCCCTATCTGTTCGTGTTTCCCGTGATCGGCGCCGGTGCGGCCGCTGTGCTGGCCAAGAGCATCCTGCGCCATGACGACTATTGGCCGTTCCATATGGTCGCCCTGATCTTCGTCGCGGCTTTCGCCACGCTCGCCCTGTCGTTCTGGCCCTACATGATCCCGTTCGTCGTCACGATCGACGAGGCCGCGGCGCCTCATGCAAGTCTCGCATTCATGTTCTGGGGCGCCGGCCTGTTCGTATTCCCGCTGATGCTGCTCTATGTGGCGATCGGCTATCGCGTCTTCCGCGGCAAGTCGGCCCCTGCTGCCGATCACTACTGACGGCTGCACGCTCGAAGTTGCCGTGAGCTGCCACGGATAAAAGAAAGGCGCCGGTTTCGGCGCCTTTCTCGTTCAGAACTCTTGCGAGGCTGGTTCAGGATTTGGGCATGACGCCGGGGCTGTTGTCCGGCCATTGGGCGATCAGCTTCTCGTCGATGTTGAAGTGCTGGGCGACCAGCTTGGGTGGCGTGTGCGTCAGCCAGTAGGAGAGCGACACCTCCTCGTAGCGAGGGGCTCGAAACACGCCGACGAACTGCAGCTCGGTGTCGCCGACGTTCTCGACATAGTGGCCGAGATTGCGCCGGACATAGCCGATGTCGCCGGCCGCGAAGTCCGTCGTGAACGCATTGGGGCCGGTGTCGAACACCGTCATTCGCGCCTTGCCCTTGATGTAGTACTGCCACTCGTCGGCATTCGGATGCCAGTGCATCTCCCTGACAGCGCCCGGCGGCATCGACACCAGCGCCGCAGCGACGGTGGTGGCAACCTTGAAGGTCGTGCTGTCGGCGACGCGGATGCTGCCGGCGGAGCTCTCCTTGACCGGGGCCGAGCCGCCGAGCGAGTGGACGAAGGGGTAGGGCGGCGCTTCGGCGTGCTTCGCAACGGCTGCGCGATCGGCGGCGAGATCGCCGGGCACGGTCCCCTGGAAGATCCAGCGGTTGTGCAGCGGGATCTTTGCGAACGCATCGGCCGGAACACCGAAGTTCTTCGCCAGCACCTCGGGCGGCGTGTGGGCGAACCAGTCGGTCACCAGCAGCGTGTTGAATTCATTGGCGTGGCCGTCGTCGAAACAGATCACGAACTCGCAACCATCGGGGCCCAAGCCCTGCAGCGAATGCGGCGCGCCCGGCGGAAAATACCAGAGGTCGCCGACTTTGAGGTCGCCGACATAGGGACGCCCCTGCGTGTCGAGCACGGTGACGCGGCAGGAGCCGTAGGTCAGGATCGCCCATTCGGCAGCCTGGTGCCAATGCAGCTCGCGGATTCCGCCGGCAGCCAGCCGCATATTGACGCCGGAGATCTCTTTCGAGATGGCGAAATCCTCGACCGTGACCTGACGGGCCCAGCCGCCATTCTGGATGCGCCTCGGCGCATTGTTGAACGAGGCCCAATCCATCGGCAGGCCGCCGACGTCCGTCGGGGGCGGGGTTTGGGCTGAGGGGAAGTGCTTGGCAAGGTCTGGATCTTGAGGACCGGGATCGGACAGGCTTCCCGGGCTCTTGGCGTTCACGGCGCCTTGCGGCGGCTCGTCCGGATTGCCGAAAGTTGCGGCCTGCGCGCTGGAGCCGACCATGGCGGCGCCTGCCGCGGACATGGCCAGCAAATCACGTCTTGAGAACATCTTGGCTCGCTCCTGAAAAATGTCGAAAGCCCTCCGTAGCGACGGGGCTCCAACTCACAAACCTAGTTTCCGGTCGCCGTTTCAGCTTCCGTGAACGCGCTCTTTTTGCCGGAATGCACTGGCTGCTGCGCCCGGCTCCGAACATGTGCAATTGCGAAATTCGGCTTCGTTTTGAAAAGACGGCTCTGCCCGCACGATCCTTAACTGGCCCGGAGAATTGCCATATCGCGAGATATCGAGATGACAACGAAATCGGTTCGTCCCTACCGTGAACCCGCCGGCGGCTGGGGCGCACTCAAGGCGCTCAGCGAGGCGCTTCTGGTGCAGCGGGCGCCGCTGAAGGGTGCAGCGACGCTCAGCAGGATGAATCAGCCGGAGGGCTTTGATTGCCCCGGCTGCGCCTGGCCCGATCCGAAGCACACCTCGTCATTCGAATTCTGCGAGAACGGCGGCAAGGCGGTCGCCTGGGAGACGACATCGAAGCGCTGCACGCCCGAATTCTTTGCCGAGCACACCGTCACGGAGCTCGCGAGCTGGAACGATTACGATCTCGAAATGGTCGGTCGGCTCGCCCATCCGATGGCCTATGACGCCGCATCCGATCGCTATCTCCCGGTGCAGTGGAGCGATGCGTTCGCCATGATCGGCCGCGAGCTGAATGCGCTGCCGGATCCGAACATGGCGGAGTTCTATACGTCCGGGCGAACCTCGAACGAAGCCGCCTTCCTCTATCAGCTGTTCGTGCGCGAGTACGGCACCAACAACTTTCCCGACTGCTCGAACATGTGCCACGAGGCGACCAGCGTCGGCCTGCCGGAATCGCTCGGCGTCGGCAAGGGCACCGTGCTGCTGGAGGATTTCGACAAGGCCGATTGCATCTTCATCTTCGGCCAGAATCCGGGCACCAACAGCCCGCGGATGATGACCAGCCTGCGCAACGCGGCCCGCCGAGGGGCCTCGATCATCTCGTTCAATCCGTTCCGCGAGCGCGCGCTGGAGCGCTTCCAGGCGCCGCAGAGCCCGGTTGAGATGATCACGCTGTCGTCGACGACGATCAGCTCGAAGCTTTTCCAGGTGCGTGTCGGTGGCGACGTCGCCGTCCTCAAGGGGATCATGAAGATCCTCGTCGAAACGGACGAGGCCGCCCGTGCGGCCGAGCAGCCGGAGATCCTGGACTGGGATTTCATTCGCGGGCACACCGCCGGCATCGAAGCGCTGATCGGCGATCTCAAGCGAACGCAATGGCCCGACATCGAACGCCAGTCCGGCCTGACGCGCGAGGACCTGGAATATGCCGCCGGCGCCTATATGAAGGCGGAGCGCGCCATCCTTGTCTACGGCATGGGCATTACCCAGCACCAGCGTGGTGCGCACAACGTGCAGCAGATCGCCAATCTTGCGCTCTTGCGCGGCAATGTGGGACGCGACGGCGCCGGCGTTTGTCCGGTTCGCGGTCATTCCAACGTGCAGGGCGACCGAACCGTGGGGATCACGGAGATCCCCAAGGCGGATTTCCTCGAGCGCCTCGAGCACCGCTTCGGCTTCAAGCCGCCGAGCGCGCCGGGACACAACGTCGTGACGGCATTGGAGGCAATGATCCGCGGCGAGGTGAAGGTCTTTTTCGCGATGGGCGGCAACTTTGCCGCGGCCATACCCGACTGGCAGGCGACGCAGGCCGCGCTGCGCAAGCTCGATCTGACCGTCCACGTCTCCACGAAGCTCAACCGCAGCCATCTGATCCATGGCCGCGCTGCCCTGATCCTGCCGTGCCTCGGGCGAACCGAGATCGACATTCAGGATTCGGGGCCGCAGTCGATCACGGTCGAGGATTCGATGTCGATGGTCCACGCCTCGGGCGGTCGCAACAAGCCGGCATCGGAGCATCTTCTCAGCGAGGTCGCGATCATCGCAGGCCTCGCCAAGGCGACGCTCGGCGAGCGCACGGTGGTCGATTGGGACGGCTTTGTGGGCGACTACGATCGCATCCGGGATGCGATCGAGGCCGTCTTCCCTATCTTCGAGAGCTACAATGCCCGTATCCGCATTCCCGGCGGCTTCCATCTGACCTCGACCGCGCGGGAGCGCATCTGGGCAACGCCGTCCGGCAAGGCCAATTTCCTGGTGTTTGAGGGGTGTGGCGAGGACCCGCCGCAGGCCGATCCGGATTTCCTGTGGCTCAGCACGATACGCAGCCACGACCAGTACAACACGACGCTCTACTCGCTGTCGGACCGCTATCGCGGCGTCTTCGGCCAGCGCGACGTGGTCTTCCTCAACGAATATGAACTGAAGAAGCGCGGGCTCGCGGACGGCGATCGCGTCGACCTGATCACGGAGTCGACCGATGGCGCCGAGCGGATCGTGCGCAACTTCCGCGTGGTTGCGTATTCGTTTCCGACCGGCTGCTGTGCCGCGTACTATCCGGAGACCAATCCGCTGGTGCCGCTCTATGCCCGTGATCCCCTCAGCTTCACGCCGTCATTCAAGGGCATCCCGATCCGCCTGGTGCGCTCGACCGCCCCGGCGCAATAGAGCGGGCGGGGTCAGGCGTCGGCGTCCCGACCGGATGGCGGCGATGACGCCGGCGTCGCGATCGGCAGCGTAAACCAGAACCGGGCGCCGCGATCGGCGCCAAGGCCTTCGGCTTCGGTGCTAAGGCCTTCGGCGTCGATGCGGCCGCCATGCGCTTCGACGATGGACCGGCAGATCGGCAGTCCCATGCCCATGCCGGACTCCTTGGTCGTGAAAAAGCTTTCGAACACCCGGCCGGCATGTTCGGCGGAGATGCCGGGACCGTTGTCCTCCACGGAGCAGCACAGGGTCGTCACGTCCTGCGCGGCGGTGGTGATGACGATCTTGCCATGGTCGCGTCCCGCCTGCGCCATCGCTTGCACGGCGTTGATGGCCAGATTGACGATCACCTGCTGGAGCTGGGTGCGGTCGCCGAGCACGAGTGCAGCTTCCGCGTCGGGCCGGTGCAGGATCGTTACGCCGCGGGATTCCATCTCGTGGCGCAGGAACAGAAGCGCCTCGCGAATGACATCGTCAAGCGACAGAACGGCGCGCTCCGGCGCCTTGCGCGAAGCCATCCCGTGAACACGCGCCACGATGTCCGCGGCCCGCCTCGTATCCGTGGCCATATTTTCGATTGTACTGCGGACCTCGGCCATGTCGGGAATCGGCCTGTTCAACCAGCGCAGACCGGCAGCGGCGTTGGTCGCGATGGCGGCCAAAGGCTGGTTGACTTCGTGCGCGATGGAGGCGGTGAGCTCGCCGAGCATCGAGACGCGTGCCGCATGCGCGAACTCCGCCTGCACCTGCCGAAGCCTCTCCTGGGCGCGGACGCGTTGCGAGATGTCGATCGTGGCGACCAGGCTTATTTCGAGATCATTGATTGGGCCGACGCGGGCCGTTGTGAAGAGAACGTCGACGACGCGGCCGTCCCACGTCACCATCTTGGTTTCTTCCTCGAAGTTCGTTTCACCGCGAAAGCGGGACTCCATGGCCCGCCGAAACGTATCCGGGCGTGCCTTCCAGGTGTCGGACATGGAACGCCCGACATAGCCGTCGACGCCTCCTCCGAACATCTGGATGGCCCGTTCGTTGGCTTCCTGAAACGAGAGCGCGTCCATGCAGGTCCGGAGAAAGTCGGGATGGCTGTCGAAATAGCTGCCGAGGTCCTTGATGCCCTCGGCCCGCAGTTTTCGGAACAACACCACCAGTCTGCTGGCGTCGAGCTGACGGAGGGCGATCGGCATGCGGCCGAACAGGTGGCGGTAGCGCTGCTCGCTCCGCTCCAGCTCGGTGTGGTCCTTCTTCTGGGCGGTGATATCCATGACCGCGCCGATGAACCGAAATTGTCCGCGATCTTCTGACGTTCCACGGGCGACCACGCGAATGTGCCTGATCGAGCCATTGTTCAGGATCAGCCGATGTTCCAGGGAAAAGTCGTTCCTGTCGTTCGCGGCGCGATCGAGCGCCTCGCGTACGGCATTGAGATCGTCGGGATGCGTACGCTTCAGGATGGTGTCGAGCGACGGCGGCAAGGTCGGCTCGAGATCGAAGATCCTGAACGTCTCTTCGGACCAGAACAGCTCGCCGCTGGCGACGTTCCAGACAAAGCTGCCGGTGTGGCTGAGCTTCTGGGCCTCGGCGAGATAGGCGACCTGACGCCGCCGCAAGACGTCCTCTCGCTCGAGCCGGTGCTGCCGCCTGACCAAGCCGGCGATCGCAAGCAACGACAACACGAGAATGACGGCCAGCAGGGCGAGGGCGCTGGTGGTGAGGTCGATCCCGAGCAGGAAGCAAGTGAATGACAACACGCCGAGCGCGACGCCTCCCAGGACCCAAAGGGCGGGATGGGCGTAGCGCGAATGGTCGGGCCACGATGCGCGACAGACCATCCCCGTGTGACGGACCGTCGCGGGTTCCTTGCCTTCGTGAGCGAGTCCGGACTGGGCCAGCAGATTGAAGAGGTCCAAGAGATACTCGCCGGGCATGAGACCAATTCCCGAGCCCGGATGTCCGGACGCGGGATGCAAGCGATGTACCGCAGCGTGGAAAACCGGTCTTTTGCTTTTTCGCGGACCCTTTGTCAAAACGCACGGCGGCACCATGCGAGCCTGCGCCCAGATCCGGGATGTTGCCGCGGGAAGGATTCCGCGACCTTAGGCCAACGCCGCGGTGGGCCTCGTCACGCCGAAACGCCTTTCGAACTCGGCGACATCGACGACGCCGCGCCGATGGGTCCCGTCACCGATCTTGCGGCCGCCGTCCCAGGCCTCGACTTCGAACAGGACGCTCCTGGCTTCGACGGCGACGACCCGTGCGACCGCGCGCACGGTGCGGCCGACCGGCGTCGCCGCCAGATGACGGACGTTGACCATCATCCCGACGCTGACATAGCCGGTCGGCAGGGACGGCTGGATCGCCGATCCCGCCGCCATCTCCATGTGCAGGATCATCATCGGCGTGCCGTAGACTTCAGGCATTCCCGGCACCACGTGGCCGACCGTCATCTCGGCCGTGACGGTCACCAGCTTTTCCGCCGTCATGCCGACGCTCACCTGATCAAGCGGACTCATGGCCCAATCCCGCATCTGCTTCGCTCGTGGAGGGGGCGGGTGTCTCGACCGCATGCGGCTTGCGGTTGGTGAACCAATTGCCGAGCCGGTCGAGATAGAGATAGACCACGGGCGTGGTGTAGAGCGTCAGGATCTGCGAGAGCATCAAGCCGCCGACGATCGTGTAGCCGAGCGGCTGGCGCAGTTCGGCGCCGGTGCCGTTGCCGAGCATCAGAGGCACACCGCCGAGCAGCGCGGCCATGGTCGTCATCAGGATCGGGCGAAAGCGGAGCGTGCAGGCCTGGTAGATCGCTTCCTCAGGACTCAGCCCTTGATTGCGCTCCACCTCGAGGGCGAAGTCGACCAGCATGATGCCATTCTTCTTGACGATGCCGATCAGCAGGATGATGCCGATGATGGCGATGACGCTGAGATCCATGTGGACTGCCAGCAGCAACAGCAGCGCGCCGATGCCGGCGGAAGGCAGCGTCGACAGGATCGTGATCGGATGGATCAGGCTCTCATAGAGGACGCCGAGGATGATGTAGATCACGATCAGCGCCGCCCCGATCAGCAACGGTGTGCCGGACAGCGAAGACTGGAAGGCTTGCGCGTTGCCCTGGAACGAGGTCGACAGCGAGGCGGGCTTGCCGGTGTCCTTCTCGATCTTCTGGATCGCCGTCACCGCATCGCCCAGCGCTACGCCGGGCCGCAGGTTGAACGAGATCGTCACCGAGGGAAACAGGCCCTGGTGATTGATCAGAATCGGCGCCGGCATGATCACGCTGTGGACCAGCGTGCTTAAGGGGACCTGTTGGCCGGTCGCCGAGTTGAGATAGATGTCCTTGAGCGCGTCGGGCCCATACTGGAAGGCTGGATCGACCTCCATGACCACGTGGTATTGGTTCAGCGAGGTGAACATGGTGGAGACGATGCGCTGACCGTACGCGTCGTCGAGGGTGTTGTCGATCGTCGTGGGCAGGATGCCGAAGCTCGAGGCGACTTCGCGATTGACGGTGACCTGAAGCCTCGGGCCGGCATTGGCCTGGTCGCTCGCGACGTCGGTGACGAGGTCGAGCGCGCGGATCTTCTCCAGGAAGATCGCCGACCAGTGGTTGAGTTCGTTGGAATCGGCGTCCGTCAGCGTGAACTGATACTGCGTCTTCGACAGGCGCGCGCCGATCGTGATGTCCTGGGCCGACTGCATGTAAAGCTTGATGCCCTGGATATGGGCGAGCCGGGGTTCTAGCCGCGCGATCACCTGGTCGGCGCTGGCCTTGCGTTCGGGCTTCGGCTTCAGGACGATGAAGATGCGTCCCTGGTTGAGGGTCGCCGTCGGCCCGCCTGGACCGATATAGCTGGCCACCGATTGGATCGCCGGATCCTTTGACAGGATGTCGACGACCGCCTGCTGGCGTTCGGACATGGCGGGGAAGGAGATGTCCTGGGCAGCCTCGGTGATGCCGACGATCTGTCCGGTATCCTGTTGCGGGAAGAAGCCTTTCGGGATGATCACATAGAGATAGCCGGTCAGCGCGATCGTCGAGAGCATCACGAGCAGCGTCACGAAACGATGGCGCAGCACGATTCGCAGGCCGCGCGCGTACAGCGCAAGCAGGCCATCGAAGCCGCGCTCGAACAGGAGATAGAGCCGGCCGTGCTTTCTCCGCGATTCATCCTTCAGGAGGCGCGCGCACATCATCGGGGTCAAAGTGAGCGAGATCACCAGCGACAGCAGCAGCGAGGCGGTGATCGTGACGGCGAACTCCTGGAACAGCTTTCCGACGTAGCCGCCCATCAGGAACAGCGGGATGAACACCGCGATCAGCGACAGGGTGATGGAGACGATCGTGAAGCCGATTTCGCTGGAGCCTTTGAGCGCAGCCTCCATGGGCGTCATGCCCTGCTCGAGATGGCGCACGATGTTCTCGATCACCACCACGGCATCGTCGACCACGAATCCGACCGCGATCGACAGCGCCATCAGCGAGAGGTTGTCGAGACTGTAGCCGAGCACGTAGAGGACTGCGAAGGTGCCGATCAGCGCCAGCGGAACCGTGATCGCCGGGATGATGGTGGCCCAGAAATTCCTCAGGAACAGGAATATGACCATCACCACCAATGCGACCGTCAGCAGTAGCGTGAATTGCACATCGGTAACCGCGGCGCGAATCGTGGCGGTGCGGTCGGCGGCGATCGTCACCTTGATCGCCGGCGGAACGGAGGCCTGCAGCTGCGGCAGCAGTTTCTTGATGCGATCGACGGTTTCGATGACGTTGGCGCCGGGGACGCGCTGGACGGCGAGGATGACGGCGGGGTCCTTGCCGTACCAGCCGGCCAGCAGGTCGTTTTCGGGCGCCTCGATCGCCGAGCCGATGTCGCGCAGCCGCACCGGCGAGCCGTTGCGATAGGCGATGATGAGGGCTTCATAGGCGGCGGGCTTCAGCAACTGGTCGTTGGTATTGAGCGTATAAGTGACGCGCGGGCTGTTGAGCGTGCCCTTGGGCAGGTCGACATTGGCGC
Source organism: Bradyrhizobium sp. 613_E4_N2_2 (assembly GCF_052075995.1). Classification (NCBI taxonomy): domain Bacteria; kingdom Pseudomonadati; phylum Pseudomonadota; class Alphaproteobacteria; order Hyphomicrobiales; family Nitrobacteraceae; genus Bradyrhizobium; species Bradyrhizobium sp. 613_E4_N2_2. Next base: position 5,960,819 of record NZ_CP197234.1, on the reverse strand, counting down.
CGGCGATCACGGTGCGGACGTCTTCGAGGCCGATGCCGCGGGCGGCCAGCGCCTGCGGATTGACGCGGATGCGGATCGCGGGCTTCTGCTGGCCGCCGATTCCGACCAGGCCGACGCCTGGCACTTGGGAAATCTTGGGCAGCAGGATGTTTTCCGCGTAGGCATCCACCGTGGTCATCGGCAGCGAGTCCGACGTCAGCGCGATCAGCATGATCGGCGTTTCCGCCGGATTCACCTTCCTGATCGTCGGCGGGTAGGGGATGTTCTGCGGCAGGAACGGGCTCGCGGCATTGATCGCGGAGAGCACGTCGACCGCCGCGCTGTCCACCGTGCGCGACAGCTCGAACTGCACCGTGAGCTGGGCGACGCCGAGTGCGCTGGACGAGGTGAGCTGCGTGACGCCGGGGATCTGGCTGAGCTGCTGTTCGAGTGGCGTCGCGACCGACGAGGCGATGGTTCCGGGGTCGGCGCCGGGCAGTTGCGCCGAAATCTGGATCGTCGGGTAGTTGACGTTCGGCAGCGCGCCGACCGGCAGCAGGGGATAGGCCGCGAGGCCGCACAGCAGCAGGCCCGCCATCAGCAGAGCGGTTGCAATCGGCCGCAGGATGAAGGGCGCGGACAGGTTCATGGGAGCGCGTCCTGCACGGAGCTTTGCAGGTCGGCTTCGCGCGCGGCCTTGCCGTGCAGTTCCCGAACCTGGCTTCCTTCCGTCAGCCGATACTGACCGTCGACGACGACGGTATCGCCTGATTTCAGTCCCTGGTCGATCAGGGCCTGCCCCTCGCTGATCTGCGCGACGTGAACAGGACGCAAGGAAGCGGTCTGGTTCGGAGAGACGACATAGACATAGCTGCCGTTCGGGCCCTGCTGGACTGCGGAGCCGGCGACCGTCAGCGCATCCTTCTGAATCTTCAGCAGCAGCCGGGCATTCACCAGCTGTCCCGGCCACAGCCGGTGCTCGTGATTGGCGAATGTGGCCTTGAGCTGGACGGTGCCGGTCGTCCCTGCGATCTCGTTGTTGACGAGCAGCAGCGTGCCTTCGCCGAGCTTAATCTTGTTGTCCTGGCTGTAGGCGATGACCTTCAACTGGCCTTTTGCTTCGTGTTCCTGGATCACGGGCAGATCCGTCTGCGGAAGGGTGAACAGCAGCGAAATCGGCTCGATCTGGGTGACGACGACGAGACCGTTCGGGTCGGTCGGATGAATCACGTTGCCGACATCGATCTGGCGGACGCCGGTGATGCCGGGAATGGCCGATGTCAGGCGTGTGTAGCTGAGCTGGACGTTGGCCTCGTCGATCTGCGCCTGGTCCGCTTTCACGGCGGCCTTGAGTTGGGCCACCTGCGCGGTCTGCGTCTCGATCAGCTGCGGGGTCGCATAACCCTTGTCACCGAGTTTACTGTATCGGGAGAGATTGGCTTCGGCATTGGTGAGTTGGGCCTGATCTCGGTCGCGATTGGCCGTCAGCTGCTCGATCTGGGCCTCGTAGGGACGCGGGTCGATCTGGGCGAGCAGATCTCCGGCCTTGACGGTCTGTCCCTCGGTGAAGGCGATCTTGACGATCTGTCCCTGAATCTGGCTGCGCACGACATCGGTGTTGTAGGCGATCACGGTGCCGATGCCGCGCAGATAGATCGGAACGTCCTTGCCGGTGACCGCGGCGGTGACCACCGGTACGGCCGCGGGCACCGGCGCGGCGGCGACGACCGGCTTCCGGTCCGCGGCGAAGAACCAGAGGCCGGCTCCGACGAGAATCGCGGCGAGAGCGACAAGCGCGATGGCGAGATTTCGTTTCATGAGACCGTCCTGGATGTCAGGGATTGCTTGAGCCGCTGATCGAAGTCGTGCTGCCCGTTGCGGCAGGGCCTTGCACCGGGACGGACGGACTGATTCCGGCGCCGCCGAGCTCGGTGGCTCCGAGCGGTATCCCGACGCGTCCGACCGTCGATGCTGAAGGCAGCGGAGGCGCCGCCGTGATGCTGCCGTTGCAGGTGACGGATGAGCCCCCGGACAGTCCGCCGCCGTCGAACAAGGCTCCGGACGAGGCGGTATTGCCGGATCCGGCACAACCCGCCGTGCTTTGCGCCGGATTGAGCGGCGAAATGCCGGGTGTTGCGATCTCGGTCGATCCCAGCGGAACGCCGACGGGCCGCGTGGATTGCGGGTTGAGCGGCGACGTCGCCAGCATGCCGGTGGAAGGCTGCATTCCCGGCATGGTCGTTTGAGCGGACGTCGCAGCCGGGACGAGCCACAGCATGCCGGCCGTGAGTGCCACGGCGAGCGGTATCAGGGTGAACCGGTGCGAGCTGGATCTTCCCGAGCCGACGTCGTTCGATGGGTGCTGCTCTCGCATGAAAAATGCTCCGGCTGAATGCTGTCGAGCACTAGAGAGGTGCGGAACGGTGGGGTATTTCCAGAACGCACGTCCCGCTACCCGGCAGCACGACGACAACGGGCATTCGACGCATCGTAAGCGGGCATTCGTCTTCGTTCGGCCGCGTCGCCGAGTTGCCTCGCCGATGACAGCGCCGTTGGCCGGCTTTGGCTTCGGCTCGCTTTCGCTATTTCAGAATGGCCCGCACATGCGCGAGTTCCCGGCTGCATGTGCTTGTGTCGCCGTTTTGTTCGGCGGTACGTGCGCGATCAAGCGAATCCAGCGCATCCGCGAAAACCGCTCCGCGGCCGCCTTCGGCCTCTGCAATCGAGCGAGGCGTCGGTTGATGACTGCGCAGCGCGCTGAGGCTCTCCCGCTGCCAGCCGTGGGCGCCCGCGTCTTTTTCTATGGCCTGATCCAGCTGGATCTGGGTTTTCGCGATGTCGTCCGCACAAGTGCCTGCACGCGCGGGCGAAGCTGCGCACAACAGGATGAGAAGCGCGATCTGGAGATTTGCTGTGGATGTCATGTGTCCGATCCCATGCATGGAGTTTAATCAGCATCAGATGCGACCTCTTGAATGCCAAAGCGGATCGTTCGTCTTTCGCGTATGAACGCCGGCCGTTCACAGTAATGAGAGGTCTGTACGCCTGACATATGCGCTGCGCTTTGAAGTGCGCGCCCTAGCTAGGCAGTGTCCCGAGGATGCACGAGCAGCCGTTGTCGCGATCGGCATGTCCCGACGTGCGAAGTGGCAAGGGCCGTTGTTTGCCGAAATACGCCGGCGAGTGTCGACACTACTGTCGCACCATTCCAACCTGGAGTGATCCCGACATGAAACACCTCAACGCTGGCCTCGCCTTCGCTGCCGCTCTCTCCCTGTTCGCGACCGTCGCCCCGGCGCGCGCTGAACCCCCGAAGAACATCGTCCTGGTGCACGGCGCCTGGGTCGATGCGTCCGGCTGGAAGCCGGTCTACGAGATCCTGGTCAAGGAAGGCTTCCGCGTCAGCATGCTGCAGGAGCCCGAGACGTCGTTTGGCGATGATGTCACGGCGGCGAAGCGGCTGCTCGATCTCCAGAATGGCCCGACGCTTCTGGTCGGCCACAGCTATGGCGGCTCGATCATCACCGAGGCGGGTGTTCATCCCAATGTCGTCGGCCTGGTCTACGTCGCTGCGCATGCGCCCGACGTCGGAGAGGACGAAGCGGCGCTGGGCAAGAAGACGCCGAGCGTACTTGGAAAGACCGAAGGCGCCATCAAGGTCACGCCCGACAAATTCACCTATCTCGATCCCGTGCAATTCCCCAAGCTGTTCGCCCCCGATCTGCCGCGCGAGCAGGCGGAGTTCGAATCACGCTCCCAGGTTCTGGCCGCGACGCAGGTGTTCAGCACGCCGCTGACGGCGGCTGCGTGGAAGACCAAGCCGAGCTGGGGCATCGTTGCCGGCAACGACCAGATCATCAATCCGGATCTCGAGCGCTGGTATTACGAGCGCGCCAAGAGCCACACCACCGTGATCCCGGGTGCAAGCCACTCGGTCTACGAGTCGCATCCGAAGGAAGTGGCGGAGATCATCACCCGTGCCGCTCGCAGCATCGATCAACCGGCCACCCGCTGACGCGTTTTGCCGGTCCTGACGCACGGCCGGCAGAAGGAAGGACGGCGGGAGAGACAGCACTCCCGCCGGCCCGACTGCCCCTCCGGAGAATTCCATGAGCATGATCGAGACGACCGGCACGATCCTGGACTGGGTCGTGACGACGGTGAAGCGGGCTGGACTGAGCCGCGATCTGCCGTCCGGCAATCCGGACCTGATGTGGGTCGCGAATTCGTCGACTTTGATCTACGGCGAGCGGGATGCCATCCTCGTCGACACGTTCCTCACCGCCGGGCAGTCGAAGACGTTGCTGGATTGGGTCGTGTCGCGGGAGCGAAATCTGACCACGATCTACGTCACGCATGGCCACGGTGATCATTTCTTCGGTCTCGCGCCGCTGCTCGATCGCTTTCCGCGGGCACGGGCCGTGGCCGTTCCCGAGGTTGTCGACGAGATGAAGACGCAGCTTTCGCCGGCATCGCTCGACGGTTTCTGGCGCAAGCGCTTTCCGGGCGAGATCGCGCAGCGCCTGGTCGCTGCAGAGCCTCTCGAAGGCGAGCTCGCGCTCGAGGGACACAAGCTCGTCGTCATCGACATGGGACGAACCGACACGGCGCGCTCCACCGCCGTTCATGTCCTGTCTCTCGATCTGATCGTCGCCGGCGACACCACATACAACGGCATTCATCCTTATCTCGCCGAAACCGACACGCAGAGCCGGCTGGAATGGATCGCCGCGCTCGATCGGCTCGAAGCGTTGAAGCCGCGCTTCGTGGTGGCCGGACACAAGAAGCCGGAGAACGATGACAATCCGCGCAGCATCGCGGACACCCGGCAATATCTGCTCGATTTCAACCGCCTCGACCAGGCGACGATTTCTCCGCGCGAGCTCTACGACGCGATGCTTGCGCTTCATCCCGACCGTGCCAATCCGGGATCGCTCTGGAGCGGAGCCAACGCCGCAAAGGGGCCAAGGTCATGACGAGCTGGCAGAACAACCGCGCCGCGCGCGATGCCCGCATCGCGGCCGGTGCCGGACTTGCCCACGGCAAGGTCGTGGAAGCGTCCGACGCTACGCGTCTGCTGGAGGCCGTGATCCGGCCGGGCGACCGGGTTTGCCTCGAAGGCGATAACCAGAAGCAGGCGGATCTCTTGAGCCGCGCGCTGCTGGCGGTCGATCTGTCCAAGGTCAACGATCTGCACATGGTGCAGTCGGGCGTCGTTCTGCCCGAACATCTGGACCTGTTCGACCGCGGGGTCGCGAAGCGGCTCGACTATGCCTATTCCGGGCCGCAATCGGCGCGCATCGCGCGCATGCTGTTCGGCGGCAAGATCGAGCTGGGAGCAATTCACACCTATCTCGAACTGTTCGCGCGCTACTTCATCGATCTCACCCCGCACGTCGCCCTGATCGCCGCCGTCAGCGCCGACCGTGACGGCAACCTCTACACCGGCCCGAACACCGAGGACACGCCCACCGTGGTGGAGGCAACGGCGTTCAAGGACGGCGTCGTGATCGCCCAGGTCAACGAGATCGTCGAGACGGTTCCGCGGGTCGATATCCCGGCGGACCGCGTCCATTTCGTCGTCAAGTCCGACAAGCCGTTCTTCGTCGAGCCACTGTTCACGCGCGATCCGGCGGCGATCACCGAGGGGCAGATCCTGACCGCGATGCTCGCGATCAAGGGCATCTACGCGCCCTATGGCGTGCAGCGGATCAATCACGGGATCGGCTTCAGCACGGCCGCGATCGAGCTCCTGCTGCCGACGTTCGGCGAGAGGCTGGGCCTGAAGGGCAGGATCGCAACCCACTTCGCCTTGAATCCGCATCCCGCGCTCATTCCCGCGATCGAATCTGGTTGGGTCCGGCAAATCCACTCGTTCGGCTCGGAGGTCGGGATGGACGAGTACATCCGGGCGCGATCCGACATCTATTTCACCGGCCCCGACGGTTCGCTGCGTTCCAACCGCGCCTTTTGCCAGACCGCCGGGCTCTATGCCTGCGACATGTTCATCGGCTCCACGCTGCAGATCGATCTCCAGGGAAATTCTTCGACCATCACCACCTCGCGCATCGCCGGGTTCGGCGGCGCGCCGAACATGGGCGCGGACGCACGCGGGCGCAGGCATCCGAGCGAGCCCTGGCTGAAGGCCGGCGCGGAGGCCGATCCGGACAGCCCGGCTCCGTTGCGCCGGGGCCGCAAGCTGGTGGTGCAGATTGGCGAGACCTTCGGCGACAAGAATGTCCCGCTGTTCGTCGAGAAGCTCGATGCGATCGAGCTCGCCGAGAAGCTGAACCTCGAACTCGCGCCGGTGATGATCTACGGCGACGACGTCACGCACATCGTCACCGAGGAGGGCGTGGCGAACCTCCTGTTGTGCCGTACGGCGCAAGAGCGCGAGCAGGCGATCCGCGGCGTCGCCGGATACACCGATGTCGGTCGCGGGCGGGATCGCAGCATGGTCGCGCAGCTGCGCGAGCGCGGCGTGATCCGGCGGCCCGAAGATATCGGCATCAACCCGCTCGATGCGGATCGCAACATGCTGGCGGCGCGCTCGATCAAGGATCTCGTGCGCTGGTCGGGCGGGCTCTACGCACCGCCGTCGAAATTCAGGAACTGGTGAGGACAGGCCATGGAAGATCTCAGCTTTCATCACCCGGTTCGCGAGCGCGCGGGCGGCATCAGGCGGAGCGCGATCGTGGGCGTGGTCGCCTCGGGCAATCTGGAAGTCCTGGTCGAGCGCGTCCTGCCGGATGCCGAATGCGCGGTCGAGATCAAAACCGCGGCGATGGGCTTCGGCGAAGTCTGGAGCGCCGTCATTGGCGATTTCGTCGAGCGCTATTCGCCCGGCGGGCTGAAATTTTCCATCAATGACGGCGGCGCGCGGCCCGACACGGTATCGCTTCGGCTGGCGCAGGCGGTGCGATTGATCGAGGGGAGCGAGCAATGACTGCGCCGCTCCCGCACATCGCCCCGGCCGAACGGGCCCGCAGCACAAGCTTCAACGAGGCATCGGCGCGGACGAGGCTTGATCTGCTGCTTGATGCCGGCAGCCTGGTCGAGTTCATCGGGCCGGAACAGCGCGAGGTCAGTCCGCATCTGGAGATATTCGGCCTTCCCGAGCAGTTCGATGACGGCATCGTCGTCGGCCATGGCCGGCTCGGCGGCGCGCCGGTATTCGTCGCCGCACAGGAAGGACGTTTCATGGGCGGCGCCTTCGGCGAGGTGCACGGCGCCAAACTGCTGGGTCTGCTCCGCGCGGCGCGCGAGATCGGATCGATCCCCGTTCTGATCCTGCTCGATACCGGCGGCGTCCGTCTGCAGGAGGCCAATGCCGGTGAACTCGCCATCGCCGAGATCATGCGCGCGGTGATTGAGGCGCGCAGTGCCGGCGTGAAGGTCATCGGCCTGATCGGCGGGCGCTCCGGCTGCTATGGCGGCGGCGGTCTGATCGCGGGCTGTTGCTCCGCGCTCGCCGTTTCGGAGGCGGGACGCATCGCGGTGTCGGGCCCCGAGGTGATCGAGACCAACCGCGGCGTCGAGGAATTCGACTCCCGTGACCGTGCCCTGGTCTGGCGCACCATGGGCGGCAAGCACCGGCGGCTGCTCGGCGCAGCCGACGTCTTCGCCGGTGACACTGTGCAGGATTTTCGCGAGGCCGCACTCGAGCTGATCGGGTTGATTGGCCCCTTCGGCCTCGACCGGCTCAGGGCGGAGCAGGGGCGTCTGGCCGACAGGTTGCGCCGCTTCGGCGCTTGCCAGGACGCCGTCGATATCTGGACCGCGGAAGGTGTTGCGCATGCGGAAACAGTTCCGGAATTGCCGGCCGACCAGTTCATTGCGCTTGCTAGCAGGATCGGGAGGAGCAGCCGTGACGCTCGATGACATTCTCGCCTCGCTGTTTCCCGATGGCCATGAGGTCAGGAACGACAATGGCGTCATTGCTGGCGCCGCGACGCTGCGATCCGGTGGCAGGATACTCGTGATTGGTGTTGCGGATCGGACTGCGCTCGGCGTCGACGAGGCGATCAGACTTTCCGCGCATGTCCTGGAGTCGATCGACCGGGGGAGCGGACCGATCCTGGTGCTCGTCGACAGCGACAGCCAGCGCATGAGCAAGCGTGACGAGCTGCTCGGGCTCAACGAATTCCTCGCGCATCTGGCGAAAGTGCTGATCCACGCGGATATGCACGGTCGCCCGACCATCGGTCTTCTTTACGGCCACTCGGCTGCGGGGGCCCTGCTTGCGACGGGCCTTGCGACGCGCGTGCTGGTCGGATTGCCCGGCGCCTCTCCCGCGGTGATGGATCTGCCGTCGATGGCGAAGGTCACCAAATTGTCGATGGCCGCTCTTGAGGAGAAAGCCAAATCGACGCCGGTTTTTGCGCCGGGGCTCTCCAATCTCGAGCAGATGGGTGCCGTTCATATGACATGGAGCGACGCCACCTCGCTCGCAGACCAGCTGGAGGCGCTGCTCGCCGACATGCCGGCTGCGCGGGATCGAAGAGATGCGCTCGGCAAGGAGCGCGGTGGCCGGCCGAAGGCCGCCGATATCGCGGAGCGCGTTCGTGACCTTGCCCTGCAAATCCGGTGAACCGCCGGCCGGTCGCCACGACCTCGTCTTTGTCAGCCCGCAGGGTTGGCGCGCGATGATCGGGATGCGCGGCGATCTCGCAGCCGACCCGCTGGTTTCGCGTTGGTCCGAAATGGGATGGCCGACCATCAGGCGGCGCGCTCTACCTAGCGAAGCGACCGGCCTTGCACTCGGCCTGCCGTTGCCGCCCTCCGCCGGCAAGAAGCGGCTGTCGTTTCTCGCGGATATCGACCACGTCACATCGGTCGCGAGGCCGCCCGCGCTGCGGCAGGTGCGCGCCTCGGCGCCGCGCAACTGGTGGCCGACGCTCGATCGGCTCGACGGGCTCGCGCTTCGTCATTCGGTGGACGTGCGCGTGTTCGGCAGCCTCGCATGGCAATCGCTGACCGGGCTCGATTACGTGACCGCTCGTTCCGACCTCGATGTCCTGTTCGCGTTCCCCCGCGAAGCCGATCTGGATCGTCTCGCCGCCGACGTGGCTGCGATCGAGACCGATGCGCCGATGCGGCTCGATGGCGAATTGATGCGCGCGGATGGTGCAGCGGTGAACTGGCGCGAATTCCATGCCGGCACGGACCAGCTTCTGGTCAAGACCATCGGGTGCGTAGCCCTGCTCGACAGGGATCGATTCATTTCGGGAGCGATGGGATCATGACCACAGCGGCCGCACGAAGCATCGAACCGCTTGTTTCCAGCCGGAGGCAGATGCCGTCCGGTATCTGGGCCATCGGCGGCTTCGCTGCCGATTGCCTTGCCATGGAGCTGGAAACCTGGCCCAAGCCGGGGCTCGTGAGCCATGTCGACAATGGTAGTCACGTCGACATGGATGCCGGCACGTTTCGTCGCAGCGCTGCGGCCATCAGGCCTTACCTTCAAAGTCTTGCCGAAGCGGGCGCGCTCGGTTGCGGCATGGGAGTGCTGCGGGTCATCGGCCTGGAGGCCGAACGGGCGATGCTCGAGGCGACCGCGGGCGTCAATACGCATCGCGGCGCGATCTTCGGTCTTGGCCTGTTGTGCGCGGCGGCCGGTGCGAGGGCCGGCGGGCTGGTCGATCCGGCACGTCCGCTCGGCGACGTCGTGGCACGCCTCTGGGGCGCCAGCATACTCGACGGTCCGGTGTTGCTGCACAGCCATGGCAGCGCTGCTCGCCGCCGCTTTCGCGCAGGCGGAGCCCGTATCGAGGCGGCGAGCGGGTTTCCCAGCGTCTACCGGATCGGCTTGCCGGCCCTGCGGAGAACAATGCCTGCCACGCCCGAGGATGCGGAAGCGGCTCGGGTCGAAGCGTGCTTTGCCCTGATTGCGTCGGTGGAAGACACGAATCTGCTGCATCGTGGCGGGCTCGAGGGGCTTCGTTTTGCGCGTCGCGCGGCACGTCGCTTCATCGACGCCGGCGGCGTGCGCGCTCCCGGCTGGCGCGTCAGCGCGCAATGGATCCATGAGAGCTTCGTCGCCCGTCGTCTCAGTCCCGGTGGCTCGGCTGACCTGCTTGCGATGTCGCTCTTCGTCGATGCCCACGACGCGCCGGGGCCATGATGTCCAATGCAATCCTGATGGCGCTGGTGCCGGTGTTCTTTGTCTTGCTGCTTGGATACGCCGCCGGAAGGTTTCATGTCGTCGACAATCTTCATGTCGATGCTCTCAACGCACTCGTGATGGATTTCGCCGTGCCGGCGTCCCTGTTCGCCGCGACCGCCTCAGCGTCGCGCAGTGAGATGATCGAGCAGGTTCCGCTGTTTCTGGTGCTCGGCATAACGATGTCGTTGCTCTATGCCGCCTGGTATCTTGCCGCGCGCAGGTTGTTCAAGGTGTCGCGGCCCGATGCGTCGATTCAGGCACTCACGGTCGGCTTTCCAAATCTTGCCGGCGTCGGTCTTCCAATCCTGACATCCGTCGCGGGACAGGCGGGCGCCGTTCCGGTCGCCGTCGCATTGGCAACCGGTTCGGTCCTCATCAGCCCGGTGACCCTGATCATGGCGGAAATGGACGCCGCCAGGTCCCGTGGCGAGGAAATGGCGGCGCGGCAGATGCTGACGGCAGTGGGGCGTGCGATCACCAAGCCGGTCGTGCTCGCGCCCGTGTTCGGCATCCTGTTTTCGGTGTCGGATCTGAGCCTCAACGCGCTCGCTCATGCGTGCCTCGCGCTGATCGGGAGTTCGGCCGCCGGCGTCGCGCTGTTTCTCACCGGAGCCATCCTGTCGGCACAGTCGTTCCGCCTGAACTGGAAGATCGCGGCCGCAACCGTGGCCGCGGACGTGGTTCGGCCGCTCGCAGCCGTTGCAATCACTCACGTCTTTCCAATCGCTCCCGACACAGCGAGGACGGCCATTCTGCTCGCCGCGGTGCCTTCCGGCTTTTTCGGCATCCTGTTTGCGGTCAACTACCGGCTGGACTCGGCAGCGGTCGGATCGATGGTCATTTCGAGCACCGGATTCAGCGTCGCGACCATGGCGGTTGCGATCGCCGTGCTCTTTCCGCACTAGGCGGCGATCATGACACTTGCGATCCTGTGCTCGGGACAAGGCGGACAGCATCGGGACATGTTCGCCCTGACGGGCGATGCGCCGGAAGCGACGCACCTGTTTGCACACGCGGCAACGTTGCTGGGCGGCAGGGATCCGCGCGATTTCGTGCGCAGCGAATCTGACGAGGCTCTGCATCGCAACCGGTCCGGCCAGATTCTATGCACGTTGCAGGCACTGGCCGCCGCTGCCGGGCTCAGGGACATCATTCCACATGGCGCCATCATCGCAGGCTACAGCGTCGGTGAGGTGGCGGCATGGGGCGTGGGAGATTTGTTCGAACCGGTCCTCACGCTTGACCTCGCGGTGCGCCGCGCGGAAGCGATGGACGCCGCCACCTGCGCCGGTGACGGGCTGATCTTTGTCCGTGGTCTTTCACATGACGATATGACCCGCCTTTGCGAGCGCCACGGCGCGGCGATCGCCATCGTCAATCCAGGCGATGCCTTCGTGGTCGGCGGTGGCCGGGAGGCATTGAACGGGATTGCCGGAGAGGCGAGGGCGATGCGCGCCACAAGGATCGTCGATCTGCCGGTTCGGGTTGCCTCCCACACCGGACGGCTCGCCGAGGCGTCGGTCGTGTTTCGCGAAGTCTTGCGGTCGGCGCCGGTGGCGTTCCCGTCGGCCGCCGGTGCGCGCATCCTGAGCGGCATCGATGGCGGTTCGGTCGTCTCCGCCGAGACGGGCCACGACAAGCTCGCCGCGCAGATCTCGCAAACCGTGCAGTGGGGAAATTGCCTGCAAAGCTGTCTCGAAGCGGGTGCCACGGCATTTCTCGAATTTGGACCTGGACATGCACTGAGCCGGATGGTTGCGAGCATCGAGCCCGGCCTTCCGGTGCGGTCGCTGGATGATTTCAGGAGTCTTCAGGGCGTGCGCAACTGGCTTGCGCGGCATCTCAGCGACTGAAATGGCAACAGCTTCGTTCCGGAATCGGACGGACGGCGCGCTCCGGATCGACGTGCGGCGCGGCAAAAAAAGGGGCCGTCCTTGTGGGGAGGACGGCCCAATGCTCGCATGCCTGGGAGGAGAAGGCTCGAGCCGTGACTTGGGGGTCTCAGTCACTAACATTGCCAACATCGCCGATCCCGCGTGCAAAGTATTTCACGTCCCCACGCTGTTTCTCATTTCGCATGATTCACGGAGGTCCGCCGGCAGGACATGAGACACCGGCTCGCGTGACGGAACCGGGTCGCATTCAGCGAGCCTGGGTGACGCCAATGCGTTCCGGCTGGTGCACCGCCAACGTGCCGGCGTGTCGCCTGTCAGACGTTTGAAGACGGTCGAGAAATGCGCCTGCGTGCAGAAACCGACGGCCAGCGCCGCCTCGACCAGCGGCGTCTCGGTATTCGACAGGAGAGATTTTGCATGCTCGATGCGCTGTTGCAGGAGATACTCGCGCGGCCGGTATCCAGTCGCGGCGCGAAACTGCGCTGCGAAGTGCATCCGGGACAATCCCGCGACGCCGGCGAGGTCGGACAGGCTGATGGAGTGGTCGAAGCGCGCCCTGACATACTCCTCGACGCGTCGGAGCCGCCATTTCGGCAAGGCGTTGACTTTCGTACGCGGGGGCTCGCGCCGAGCGACGTGCATCACCAGCGTCTGGGCGATGCAGCACGCAAATTCGCGATCGGCCGAATGGCCTTGTTCGGTCAGCGCCTTTGCGAGCTGCTCGGCGAACGGGTCGCGCAACAGAAGGAGATCGTTCAGGCATTCGGGCGCGAGCGGCTCCGTTCCCTGCTGTGGAGATGGAAAGCAATTGGCCGAGATGTGGAAGTGCAGGAAATCGCACGGCGCAAGAAACTGCGCGCGGAGCGGCTTCGACGGCGCGCCGACATAGAGTGTGCCTGCCGGCATGGCGCCGTCGAAAATGGTCTGACTGCCTCTGGTCAGCTTGAGACGTGTGCTCTTCAGGGCGATCGAGAAGAAGTACCGGTCGGGAGGCGTCGTTGCATCCTCGCGCCTGACGGCCGTCTGCGCATAGGTAAAGCGCGAGATCGTGATGTCCTCGCGCGCGACGCCCGCGCGTTGCTCGGGCTGGCGCCATTTTCGTTCGTGGGGGAATGCGCGTGCCCCCTGAGAGAAATCCGGTTCGCGGGCGCCGGGTTGATGTGTCAATCGGGCGCCGGCCGCTTGCATATCGGTGAGCATCGTTCGTCCCGTCTTTTGGATTCCGCTGCCGCGGTGACGGCTGCTGAATGCCATTGGTTGACGCTCGAACGATATGTCTGATGCCGCCACAAGGCCCGTTAGCGTTGCTGAAATCGTGTTAGATTTTGCGAAAGCTGCAGGTGCGTCGGAACGTCGCGAAACTCCGAATTAAGCAAGAAGAATCAAAGGCCTGCGCTGTGAGCTCCGATGTTGCGGCGCGATGCAGCTCTCTTCAGGTCGGGCGATCTGACCGGATTCAGGGAAGGCGTGGCGAGGCATCGATGCCGGGGGTGAGTCCGGGCGCGATCTTCTCCGCCGGCGGAATTGCGGGCACCCGCGCGTAGGGAAGCGCCGTCACCTCGGGAGGCTGCTGGGATGGGGATTGGAGGCAGTTGGGTCGCGGCGGATCTCCTGCGCCGAACACATCGAACATTGGGTCCACGAAGGTCGTGCGGAGCCGATGAGGCCAGGTCTGGCGATCGACCGCATCGGGCTGCCGGATCGTCACCGTGGCCGTCATGCCGGAGACCAACGGCACGCCCGGCGGCACCGTGTCGATGGCGACACGAACCGGTATGCGCTGTGCAAGCCGCACCCAGGTGTAGATCGGGTCCACGTTGGGCAGACCTTGCGTGCCCGCCGCGGCGTTTGACGGGCTGATGCCGCGGGTCACGGTTTTCACATGTCCCAGGATCGGCTTGGAGTAACCGATGAGCTGTGCCTCGACGCGATCGCCGACGCAGACATGCGCCATCTTGGTTTCCTCGAAATAACCGTCGATCCAGAAGCTGTTGGAATCGATGATGGAGACGTTGGTGACGCCGGTCAGCGCATAGTCGCCGACACGTAGCAGGAGATTGGTGACATAGCCGTCGACGGGGCTGAGCACATTGGTGCGCTTCAAGTTCAATTCCGCCTGTGCAAGCTGGTGAGCGGCCGCTGCGTAGGCGGCCTTCGCCTGCGAGGCATTGCCGGCGAAGATCTGCTGCTCCTCTGGCGTCGTCGCGAGGTCGGACAGACGCCGGCGCCGGTCGGACTCGGCCTGCTTCACCTCGAGGTCCGCCGCTCGCTGGTCGACGAGGGCCTTGCCGATGCGGACGGCTACGTCGAAGTCGAAGGGATCGATGACGTAGAGCACGTCACCCTTGTGGACGAACTGGTTGTCGGCCACCCGCAGCTCCACGATTTTGCCTGCGATCTGCGGCGCGACATTGGCGACCTGCACGCGCACGCTGCCATTGCGCGTCCAGGGCGCGGTGACATAGTGCTGCCAGGTTGCAACCGATATCAGAATAGCGACCAGGGCGATGGCAAGGGTGGCAAAATGCTTGCCGACGCCAGCCATGAAACGCCCGGCGGCCTTGCGCAGCGACCGCGTCAATGACGTCGCCTGCCGGGAAGCTTCGCCATCGTTCGCGGCGCGGTCGCTGGTCGCGCGCGCCGCGGCCTCCGTCGGGCTGGAACACGCGACGGCGTCGGCTGCGTCCGCCCGTGCTTCGGCTGAAGATTCGGGGTGGGGCGGAAAGGCCGCATCTCGAGGCAGAGCCGCGTCCATGACTTTCTCCCTAGCAAAAGAGCGCGAGCAGGCCGAAGATCGACACGTAGAGGCAGAGCTCGGCCAGCGACGGGTTGCTGAAGATTCTTGTAAATCCCACGAAGCGCAGCACCGGGCGGAGCAGCAGGAATGCGAGCAGCGCCGTGGCCGCATAGGACACGATCGGGGCGATCAGCACGCCGCCCACGACGAGTTCACGATAAGTATTCGTCACGGATGCGTCCCCTGGCCGGAACCGGCGAAACCCTGCCATGGTTCGAGGACGATGCTGGCCGGAACGAGCGCGGCGAGCACCGGATCGACAGACAGGTTGCTTCGGGCAGCCGTCTGGCGCAGCGCCTCGGCGGCAGTCAGGATTGCGCCTCCATCGCGTAGGGTGAGCGCGGCTCGCGCGGCGCGCGCCGCGTCGCCGAGTGAGGTCTCGGCCAGGCGGTCCAGTTCGGCATGGCACCGTCGCAGCACCACGGCCTCGTCGAAGCAGCGCAGCGCTTCCGCGACGACCCGCGGGGGAGGTGCCGTGGCGCCGTTCGTCGTCAGGATCTGCTCGATCCGGGCGGCATCGCGAAACGCGGCTTCCTCCGGCGCGAGATGCCGGGCTCGCCCGGAATCGAGGCGGCTCAGCTCGCGATGGGCCTCGTCCAGCAGCAGCCGGATCCTCCGTTCGCCGGACAAGGACGGCAGCAGGAGCTGCGCTGCGAAGACCAGAACCGAGGAAAGCTGGGCAAATAGACACGTCACAAGGAATACGTCGGGGTCGTAGCTCTGCGGATTGCTCGGTGCGAGAATGACAAGCGTGAATACGAGGGAGAGCCGGCCGAGCGGCGGCAGGATGCCGCTCGGCAGCGTGATCAGCAGCGCTGCGCCGATCACGAGAGGCGCAAGGCCGATCGCCAGCAGTTGAAACTCGGATACGCCGTTGAAGACGAGGTATTTCAGGATGCCGGCGAGCAGGCATGCGATCGGCATGGCAAAGACCGCCAGTGTCGTGAAGGCGCGCGGATCCGGAGCCGTCGCACTCAGGCCGATGATCACTGCGGCAAGCGAGAGGCAGAGCGCGGTGGTCGGCCATCCCGCCATCACGAAGATGATTGCAATGAGGATGAAGTGGATCGCGGCCCTGACGCCGGCTTCCGCCGCAATGCGAGGCGAGCGGTAAAGCGGCGCGCGCCATTGCCGGAGTGGATAGTTCCCGGCCCGCAGTGCCTCGAGACTTTCGCGCACGTCTGCATTCCTGCGGATGATCTCGTCGCGCAGATTGGTCCGGCAGATCGCGATCAGGCCGGAGGCGCCGGGGTCTCGGTCGTCCCGGGACGTCGCGGATGCGGCCGGCAGCGCGGCAAGCGTGCGGGCGAGCGCGAGCTCGCTCACGAGGCCCACCATCGCGGAGCGTGCGGCTGCGGTTCTGGCCGGGCCGCTGATCGACTCCGTGACGAGGCTCGCGATCTCCGGATGCAGGGCCGCGACATCGCGCAACATGTCCGCAGCAGCCGTCGCGGATGAGGCTTCACCGCGGACGGCGCGTTGCGCGAACTCCGTGACCCGGTGATGCAGTGTTTCGAGGCGGTTCGCCAGAACCGGATGATAGTCCGGCGCGGCGAGCACCTCGTTGACCAGAGCGACCGCGAGGACGCCGATGGCGATGGCGGCGCCCCGGGCGACGCCGGTCGGAAACACTTGCAACGGGCTGTCGATCTGTTGGATGGCAATCAGGGCAACGGTGATGCAGCTGAGAGCCGCCGCATAAGCGCGATTGCCGTCCAGCATCCCGGCGACGTAGACGCAAAGTCCGACCCAGATCCCCAACACTGCGGGCAGCAGCGCGCCGGTTTGGGAAAAGGTGCCGGCGATGGCGATCGATGCGATCACGCCGATGGCGGTTGCGAGCAGCCGATAGCCCGCCTTTTCCATGCCCTGCGCGCGCGTGGGCAGCGCCAGGATTGCCACGGTGACGGCTGCCGACGAGGGGGATTCGAGTTCGAGCCAGAAGCTCACATAGAGTGCGAGGAGCATTGCCAGCAGGACGCGCAGCGCGAACGCCCAGGAACTCACCGGGAAGCCGGCGAAGACCCGCGGGCGGATGTCATCGGCAGCGCTGGTGGCGTCACCTGGCAATTATGCTCCCTCCATGCGCGGCAAAGCATGCGGCCTGCCGGCGTCGCGAAATCAAAGGGGAGCATGAGCTGTGCCGGCCGGTATTTTCGGTCCATCAACCTGCTTTCGGGAACGCACGCCGGGAAGGCGCAGTTTGCCCGAGCCGGGGCCCGACTATTGCGGCGCGTGGCCCGCCAGGGCCTCTTCGAGGCGGCGGATGATCTCGTCGCCGCTGGATGGCTTGCCGAGATAGCAATGCGCGCCAGCCGCCATGACGCGCTGGCGCACGGGTTCGCTCGGGAAAGCGGTCATGAAAATGATCGGGAAATGGCGGCCGGAGGCAACCAGGCGAGCCTGCAATTCATCGCCGGTAATGACCGGCATCTGAACGTCGGCGATCATGCAGGCCGGATCTTCTCCCGCCGGTTCCCGCAGGAAGGCGACGCCGGACTCGTAGGCGTGGGCTTCATAGCCGAGCGAACGCACGAGGCTCGCCAGCGACGCGCGCACGCCTTCGTCGTCGTCCACGATCGCAATCACCGGGGTTTTGGCCATTGGCACACATCCTGACCGCTGTGTTCCGCAGGGAGGATATCTCCCATTGGGCGGCCGATGGGGCCTTATGCACCGTGCGGCAGTCCCGCCGGAATTATACTCAGGTTTGGTCCGTAGTCTTTCGGTTCTGGGAAATCCCGAGCGCTTCGGCCTTGCGAACGAGGTCGGCCAGCGACCGGACCTCCATCTTGCGCATGACGTTGCCGCGGTGGATCTTGACGGTGATCTCGCTGAGGCCGATCAGGCCTGCCACCTGCTTGTTCATCAAGCCGGCGGTCACATGGCCCATCACCTCGCGCTCGCGCGCCGTCAGGCTCTCATACTGGATCCGGATATCCTCCTTCGTCGCGGCTTCCGCACGGCGCTGCGCATCGCGCTCGAGCGCTGCCGTCACTGCATCGAGCATGTCCTGATCGCGAAACGGCTTGGACAGGAAATCCACGGCGCCAGCCTTCATGGCGCGCACCGACATTGGAATGTCCCCATGACCGGTCATGAAGATGATTGGATATCTGATGCCCTGGCGGGTCAGTTGCCCCTGGAGATCGAGGCCGCTCACGCCCGGGAGCCGGACGTCCAGCACGATGCAGGCCGGTTTGTCGGGCATGACGCCGCCAAGCAGCTCGGCCGGTGAGCCGAACAGGCGTGTCTCGAGGCCGACGGATCGGAACAGGCTGTCGAGCGAGGCACGAATGCTCGCGTCGTCATCAACGATGATGACGACTGAACTGGAGGATTGGGCCGGCGGTTGCACTTGGTTTGGTCGTGTCATGGCAAGGCGTGTTCTTGGCTAAATGGCAGTGTCAGGTGGAATGTCGCGCCCGAGCCCGGAGAGCTCTCCACGGACAATCGGCCGCCGTGAGCTTCCACCGTCGTTCGGCAGATCGCAAGTCCCATGCCCATGCCGCCGCCCTTGGTGGTGAAGAACGGATCAAACAGGCGCGGCAGGTCGTCCGGCTGGATGCCCGGGCCGCTGTCCTCGACCGTGATGGCGAGGTTTTCGCCGTCCACGGTTCCGGCGCGCAGCGTAACGGTGCGGGAACCAGGCCGGCCTGACATGGCCTGGCCGGCATTGATCAGAAGATTGACCAGGACCTGCTGAAGCTGGATCCGGTCGCCGCGAACCGGCGGCAGGCCATGCTCCGTCTCGACGATGAGGGTGACGTCGTCCTTGACGAGCTCGCGCGCGACCAGGAGGGTCGCTTCCTCGATGATCTCGTCGATCTGCAGCAGATCCTGCTGGGTAGGGGCCTTCTTCAGGAAAGTCCGGATGCGGGTCACGATCTCGCTGGCGCGGCGGCCCTGAGCAACGACGTGACCGATCGTCGCCGCAACCTCCTTGAGATCGGGCACGTCGCGGCGCAGCCACCGCAAGCCAGCCTCGCCGCTGGTGACGATCGCTGCCAGAGGCTGATTCACCTCGTGGGCAATGGACGCGCTGAGCTCGCCGAGGGTGGCGACGCGCGCGGCATGCGCCAGCTCCGCCTGCGCCGCGAGCAGCGCATCCTGTGCCTGCTTGCGCTCGGTGATGTCGATGACGAAGGCGAGCACGTTGCGATCTCCGTCGGGCTCGGCCGGAAAGGTGATCGTAAACATGACGGGAACCTTGCGTCCGTCGAGACTCACGAAATCGGTCTCGCCTTCGTGGAACCGCTCTCCTTCCGCGAATGCGATCAGCGCGCCGAGGAAACGGCGGTGGTTCTCGTCCAGAAGCCTGTCCACGTTCGCGATGAAGGCCGCAGAGTCGCTTGCTCCCGCCATCTTCTGGAGGGCCGGATTGACGTCGGTAATTCTGGCGAGCCGGCGGACATGCCGCACGAATTCAGGATTTCGTGCAAGGTAGTCCCGCAACGTGGCGCCTCCGGTCTCCAGCGAATTCAGCGCGGTCCGCACTGCGCTCCAATCCTCCTCGACGATGCCGACCCGGCTTGCGTCGAACATCCGGCGGTATCGCTGCTCGCTCTGCACCAGCGCGTTATGTGCCGCGACGCGGTCCGTGACGTCGGTGTGGGTTTCAAGGACTCCAACGGGTTTGCCGAGATGGTCGTGCTGGAGCGCCCATCTTGCATCGACGGTGAGTGCGCGGCCGGCCTTCGTCCGCTGCTCCAGCCTGCCTTCCCATCGGCCGATGTCGAGCAGGCCGGCCTCGATGGCCTCTCGCCGGTCGGGATATTTGGTTCTCAGCAGCGCGTCGGCGAGTTGCCCGACCGCCTCGTCGGCCGACCAGCCGTAGGCCTGTTCCGCGGCCCTGTTCCAGAAACTGATCACGCCGCCGCGATCCCTGACGAAGATCATGTCATGCGAGAGATTGAGCAGGCGCGCCTGCGCCGCGAGGCGCTTCGTCGCCGCCTGATTCTGGAGCGCCAGCAAGGTCGTGATTCCGATGGCTGCGAGGCTCACCAGCGCACGAAGGGCAGGCGAGGCGATCGCCTCCAGATCGTGCGACAGTAGATAGGCGGTTATGGTCAGGACGCTGCAGCCGACAGCGGCGGCGATGATGTCGTTACGCCGGTGCGTCCTCGCCGCGAGCAGGATCGCAACGACGTAGAGAACTGCGACCGCGCCCTCGAGCGGCGTCAGCACATCGACCAGGAAAACCGCGAAAGCGAGGACGGCAGACCAGAACCGCAAGCCGGCGCGGCTCATCGATGAACCCGTGGCCCGATCAAGACTGGTCATCGTCGCTGGTGGTCGCTCTGCTCATTTTCGGTCACGTTGATGCCGCGATTTGATCGGGCCGACAACATGCGGCAACATGATTTTCGTGCTCTCTTGAAAGACGTTGCCGCGGTTCGATCCCGCGCGCGTGCCGATGAGGCACATTCCCCGGCAAAAACGGGGTTTTGCGTGAGTTTCCGACCATTGGCGAGCGCGTCAACATACCGCAGGGCGAGACCAGTTCCGCCATCGCGGCGAACGGGACGTCCGCGCGGCCGGCGACGCCACGGTCATACCTAGGTATGACGCGATCAACCCGAGAACCTATCCGGTGCACCCGCGCGTAGAATGGAGCGCGGGGACCGCCGAACTACTCTGCTCCCACATTCGGACGAGCCATTGGGTCTCGCCGGATCGAAAATGGGACAAGGAGTTCGACGATGTCGCTACAGATGTCACACCCGCTAGGCGCGAAGGATCATGTCGTCGGCTCGATCGGCGTCTCGGCCATCGATGGTTGCCAGTCCGGGCTTGCGGAACGTCCCGATCGCGCCGGCGAAAAGGCGATGACGCTGTCCCTCGTTCACCTCGATGTGGCCCTGGCCATCGAGACGCCCCCGCCGGGCGTGCGGAGATGCGCCGGCGACGGGCCCAGCTTCAGGGTATCGGCGAAACGCCTCGCGCGCATTTCCGTCGAGACCGATCGGGAGGCCGGTGCAGGCGAGTTCCCGGACCCGGTGATGCGAAGCCTCTCCGATGCGCTCGCGGCAACCGAAGCGGCCCATCATCCTCACTCCGCCATCCTTGCGGACGCCTTGCGTCTTGCCATCCTGACCCGCAGAGCCAGCCGGCCGACGGCCGTCGCGCGCAACGAGACCCATCAGGCCGACGAGCGGTGCCGGTCTGTGCGGTCATTGCAAAAATGGCGCCTGAAGCGCGTGCTGCAATATGTCGACGAGAATTTGGCTGGCAAGATCACCTTGCAGCATCTGGCGGCGGTCGCCGGCCTCAGCCGCATGCACTTTGCCGCGCAGTTCCGCGCGGCCGTCGGCATGCGGCCTCACGACTTTCTGCTGAAGCGGCGGATCGAACGCGCCCAGGAACTGCTGAGGCGCGCCGACGTCTCGCTGGTCGACGTTGCCTTGACCGTCGGATTCCAGACCCAGGCGCATTTCACGACGGTATTCAAGCGTTTCGCCGGCGATACGCCTTATCAATGGAGGAGCGCCTACCTTGCGCAATTCCTGCCGCTGCCTCGCGCCGAAGTTGGGCCGTCATGAGCAGTGTTGGCATTGAGGCCCTGATGCTGCCGCTGGCCGGCATTCACCTGGCTATGACGCACCATGAAGTCACGGGCGTGCTGGAGATCGCCCGTGCTCTCGGTAACTCCTATCGCCTGGCATCTTCAGATCCGGGATCCGGCGCTCTCTATGGCCGGTTCATTTTCGATTTCTGCCGAACCATCGTCACGGTGCTCGCGCGATAGCCTCGAGCCCTTTACAAGCGGGGCAGGTCAAGCGTTAACACTGCGATGGCAAACCGCAGAGCGAGAGTCATGAGAGCCTACAAAGTCGTCGACGCTTTCTCCTCCAAACCCTTCCTGGGAAACCCCGTCGCAGTCGTCCGTGATGCCGAGGGGCTGGCGACGGCCGAAATGCAGGCAATTGCCCGCTGGACGAACCTGTCGGAAACGACATTTCTCTTGCCGCCCACGAGTTCCGAGGCGGACTACCGCCTGCGCATTTTTACCCCCCGCAGCGAACTGCCGTTTGCCGGGCATCCGACGCTCGGCAGCGCCCATGCCGTGTTGGAGGCAGGCCGCGTGATGCCCCGGGGCGGTCGTCTCGTCCAGGAATGCGGTGTCGGGCTGGTGCGGATTGCCGTGGAGGGCGACGGCGCGGAGAGGCGTCTGACGCTTGCGTTGCCGCCGGCGAAGGTCACGGCTCTTTCAGCCGCAGACGTCGACGAATTGGAGGCAGTCATCGGGCATCGGATCGTTCGCGAGGTGGCTCCAGCGATCGTGGATGTCGGGGCCGTCTGGGTCGTCGCGCAACTTGCCGACGCGGACAGTGTGCTCGCGCTGACCCCAGACTTCCGGCGCTCGGCTGCCTTCGAGAAGCGGCTCGGTGTGACCGGGCTCTCGCTTTTTGGCCGTCACGCTGATGGCGAGGCGGCTATCGAGGTGCGTTCTTTTGCACCATCATGCGGCGTCGAGGAGGACCCGGTATGCGGCAGTGGAAACGGCGCCATCGCCGTGTTCCATCGCGACCGCGGTCTCCTCAAGGCCGGGACGAGCTACACGGCGGCGCAGGGGCGCTGCGTCGGGCGCGATGGCCGCATCGCCTTGGCGATCGAAGCGGACGGCGAGATCAGCGTTGGCGGCGCTTGCGTTACGTGCGTGGATGGCAGGATTGCCGATTAAGCCACAGGTCGATGGTCGATCATGCCGCGCTTCGGCTGCGGTATGCATATTGAGTCAGACCCGCTAACGCACCGCGACCGCGACGGCAGACAAGGCTGCCGGAAGGGACCAGGCCCAGTCTCCCAGTACTGAAACAGCCGCCGCGGCGGCGACACAGCCGAAGATGAAGCCGAGCAAGCGATGGAGCGAGCGACCCAGCGGCGTTGAATCATGCGGCAGCAGAGGGGTGCGTGGAGCGAGCAGGTCCATCGCCGACAAGACGGCATTGGCCAGATTGCCGGTCATCACCGCCGTCGAGATCGCGCCCGGCAGAGCGAGGCGAAGGAGCGCGTACTGGCAGGCCATGGCCGACACGGCGATCATCGCGGCCGCGCCGGCCCGGGATCCAGCCGCATCGGCAGACGGCCTTGTGATGACGCTGAAGATCAACAACGCGGCCAGCACGAGGAACTGAACCCGAAGCAACAGTCGCGCCAGGCTCGAACCGTGCCGGCCGGAAGCTTGGGCGATCAGCCAGACGGTCGCCAGGGTCAGCATGAAGACGGGAATCGCCAACAACTGTGCCCAATGAAACGAGCCGCCATCGATGGCAACGACGGCGGCCAGCACGATATTGCCGGTCACGTGAGCCGTGAAGATATGACCCAGCGTGAAGAAGCCGGTGAAGTCGACCATTCCGGCGATGATGCTGAGCAGCGGTGGCAGCCGCGCCTCCAGGCGCGACAGCTCCGCTGCGTCATCCGCTGAATCCGCGGACCTTTGCAGCACGATGAGGTCTCTGGCGAGCAGGGACATCTTTGGCTACTCCGATGCTGGCCGTTCGCATGGGCCGCTCACTGACCGCCGGCTACTGTGCCGTCCATCCGCCATCGACCGCGATCGCGGTGCCCGTGATCTGGTCCGCCGCAGGCGAGCACAGGAAGGCCACGGTGCCTCCAAGCTGCTCCGGAGAGACGAACTCGGATGACGGTTGTTTCTCGCCCAGGAGTGCCTTGGCGGCGTCCTTTTGACTGATGTTTTTCTCTGCGGCGATGTCGCTGATCTGCTTTTCGACCAAGGGCGTCCGCACCCAGCCGGGACAGACTGCGTTGCAGGTCACGCCGCTGCCGGCGGTCTCCAGGCCAACCACCTTGGTCAGGCCGATCAACCCGTGCTTGGCGGCGACGTAGGCCGCCTTGTGCGTCGAAGCGACGAGGCCGTGGGTTGAGGCGATGTTGACGATCCGGCCCCAGTGCTGCTTCTTCATCTGGGGCACTGCCGCCGCGATGCCGTGAAACGCGGCCGACAGGTTGATGTCCAGGATCGCATGCCACTTGGCCGACGGAAATTCTTCCACCGGCGCGGTGAACTGGATGCCGGCATTGTTCACGAGGATGTCGAGGCGTCCGAACGTCTCGATTGTCGCGGCGATCAATCGGCGCACGGCATCGCCCTTCGACATATCAGCGCCATCGTAGACTACGCGCACGCCGTGCTCGCGCTCGATCCCGCTGCGGATGGCTTCGATCTCGCCGGGGTCGCCGAAGCCGTTCAACACGAGGTTGACGCGGAGCCTAGCCAACTCTCTGGCGATTCCGAGCCCGATACCGCTGGTCGATCCGGTGACGATAGCGACCTTATCCTTCAACATGGGAGTTCCTTTCGACGTCAGGTGGGGTGGGGGACTAGTGGGTCCCGCCGGCCTCGATCTGGCCGGGCTTCTTCAGCATCATGGAGGCGGCGAGTGCGACGATCAGCGCGACACCGAGCAGGTAGAACATGTCGCCGAAAGCCAGGATGAAAGCCTGCTTCTGCACGATCTTGCCGATCGCGACATAGGCGCGGTGAGCGGCGTCGATGCGATCGGTCACGCCGTGGTTCATGAAATACTGCGTCAGCTTCTCGAGCCTGGCTTGTGTGGCCTGCTCCAGCAGCGAGACCGACTGCGTCAGCACGTTGGAGTGATATTGCTCGCGCTTGGTGAGCAGCGTCTGCAGCAGCGCGATGCCGACGGCGCCGCCGAGGTTACGCATCATGTTGAACAGGCCCGAGGCCGAACCCGCGTTCTCCGCCTCGATGCCCGATGTCGCGACAGCGGACAGCGGGGCGAACACCAGTGCCTGACCGAAGGCGCGGACGACGTTCGGCCAGAAGAGCTGGTCGGTGGCGTAGTCGTTGGTCATCGAGATGTTCATGAAGTTGGAGGCTGCGAACAGCGCAAAGCCGACACCGATGATGAGCCGCGCGTCGAAGCGCCGTAACAGTTGCGGCACCAGCGGGATCAGCAACAGCTGCGGCAGCCCGGTCCACGCCAGCACCATGTCGATCTGCTCGGCGTTGTAGCCCTGGATGCGCGATAGATAGACCGGCAGGATGAAGACCGAGCCGTAGAGCGCGATGCCGAGCAGGAAATTGGCGAGGATACCGAAGCCGAAATTGCGACGCGCCAGGAGGCGGAGGTTCAGCAGCGGCTTCCTGGCCGCCAGCTCGATCCACAGGAAGGCCGACAGCGCGATCGCCGCGACAATCGACAGCTTGACGATGAACGGCGAGCCGAACCAGTCGTCCTTGTTGCCTTCCTCGAGCACGGTCTGCAGCGCGGCGAGACCGATCGCCATGGTGGCGATCCCGGCCCAATCGCCCTCGCGCAGCAGCGACAGCTTCATCGGTTGCGACTCGAGCGAGACGAACAGCAAGCCGATCATGACCGCGCCCGGCACCAGGTTGACGTAGAAGATGTACTGCCAGCCCCAGTTCTCGGTGAGATAGCCGCCGATGGTCGGCCCAATCGCGGGCGCAAAGGTCGCGGAGATCGCAAACAGCGCCAGCCCGATCGGCTGCTTCGCCTTTGGCAGCAGCGTGATGATGAGCGTGAACGCCATCGGGATCAGCACGCCACCGGTAAAGCCCTGAACGGCGCGCAACACGATCATCTGCGACAGGTTTTGCGCCAGCGCGCAGGCCGCCGAGAACACCAGGAACAACGTCGCATTGGTCAGGAGATAGATGCGGATCGAGAACGCCTGCGCGAGCCAGCCGGACAGCGGGATCACCACAATCTCGGCGATCAGGTAGGAGGTCGAGATCCAGCCGCCATCATCGATACCGGCTCCGATCGCGCCCTGGATGTCAGCCAGCGAAGCGTTGACGATCTGGATGTTGAGCACCGCCATGAAGGCGCCGAGCGTGGCGCCGGCGATGGCGATCCAGGTCTTGGCGGAGACCGCCGGAGTCGGTGTGATGACGGACCGCTCGTCTTCGCCGGCGGGCACGGCATCGATGGCCGGTTGCAGTGTGGTCATGGTTGTCTGCTCGTCGCTTGCGAGAGAAGCATTGCCTGAGCGGACTGTCCGGGAGGAGACAACCGCCAGGGACGCGTGTTCATTCAACTGCGAGGCTCGGGGCGCTGCGATGCGAGACGCTTTTTGCTTTCGCGTTCGGCGATCGCCGCCGATCTGGTGTTGATGGTCGGCTCGGCCGACATGCCGGGACGGAGCAGGCCGGTCAGGCTGCGGTCGTCGAGGACGATTTTCACCGGCATGCGCTGGACGATCTTGGTGAAGTTGCCGGTCGCGTTGTCGGGCGGCAGCAGCGCGAACTCCAGGCCGCTTGCCGGGGACAGGCTGTCGACATGGCCCTGCAGTCTGGTGCCGCGGAAGCTGTCGATGGTCAGCTCGACGGGCTGGCCACCGCGCACATGGGTGAGCTGGGTTTCCTTGAAATTGGCGACGATGTACACGGCATCGAGCGGGACGACGGCCATCAACTGCGTACCGGCCTGGACGAATTGCCCGACCCGGAGCGAGCGCGCACCGACGGTGCCGTCGACCGGCGCGATGATGCCGGTGTAGGAGAGGTTCAATGCCGCCTGCTGCTCGACCGCGCGGGCGCGGTCGCGCTGCGCGACTGCCCTGGCGCGTTCGGTGGAGAGCACGTCGACCTTGCGCTCGGCCGCGAGCAGGCCCGACTTGGCGTGCTGCAATTGCGCGGCGGCGGCGCGCAGTGCCGCGTCGGTCTGCTGCGCGCGCTGCACCGTACCGGAGCCCGTCTTCATCAGCCCGTCGTATCGGGCCTGCTCTTCCTGCGCGAAGTTCAGATTGGCCGTGGCGGCCGCGACATCGGCCGTGCCTTGCTCGATGATCGGCTGCTGCAGGGCAAGCTGTGCATCGAGATTGCGGACAGCGGCGTCGGATGCGGCGACGTCAGCGCCGGCCTGATCGAGCGCGGCGCGGAAATCGCGATCGTCGATCTTTGCCAGCAACTGGCCGGCCTTCACCATTTCGTTGTCGCCGACCAGGACCTGCGCGATATAGCCCGACACTTTCGGCGAGATGATCGTGGAATCCGCCTTCACGTAGGCGTCGTCCGTGGTCTCCAGATAGCGGCCGATGGTGAGATAGTGGTGGCCGAACTCGGCTGCGGCGACGACGCCCAGGGCCAGTGCCAAGGCGAGGGCGGCCCGCCTGATCGCCTGCCCGGACGGCCGAAGGCTGGCTTTGGCGTCCTGCTCGGGAGCATAGGGAATGGAAGACATGGTATTCTCCGAAACGAGGTGGGCGGTGAGATTCAGTCGCGGCGATGGACGTCGTGGGTGACGATGCCGAGCTCGGGAGCCGGCGGGTCCAGGCGTCGCGGATCGGCCAGCGTGCGGCGGATATCGTCCAGTCCGCTCTGCCAGTGAGCGCGCATCGCGCTCAACCCGAACTCGTAATCCCTCGAATGGCCCTCGTGGATCTTGGTCTGATAGATCAGGTGCACGATGTTGTAGCAACGATGGCGCGCCATCTCCGCAATCGCGCGGATCTCGGGATCGTGCCTGGCGGCGTCCGGCAATTTCGCGATCGTGCGCTGCAAGGCCTGACGCATCTTCTGCATCCGCAGCACCTGGTCGGTCACGGCGCGTGTGCGGCTCGAATACTGGATGTCCTTCTGCCGGCTCGACACTTCCATCATGTCGTGGGGAACGTGGCCCTTGGCCGACCAGAGATCGATCTGGAACGTCAGCGTGTCACACGGCTCGCCGGACAGCACGCGGGATAAAGGCGTGTTCGAAACCACGCCGCCATCCCAATAGTGCTCGCCTTCGATCTCGACGGCGGGGAAGCCCGGCGGCAGCGCGCCCGATGCCATGAAATGCTTCGGTCCCAGCCGGCGCTCGGCGGTGTCGAAATAGGTCAGGTTGCCGGTGCGGACGTTGACCGCGCCGACGCTGACGCGCACGTCGCCCGAGTTCAGCCGGTCGAAGTCGACGAGCCTTTCCAGCGTCCGGTGCAGGGGGGCCGTATCGTAAAAGCTGGTCGCGGCGTCGCCCGAGAACGGTGACCAGAGCGGCGAGGGGAAGCGTGGCTTGAAGAAGCCAGGCTGGCCATGGATCAAGGCCCGCGCCGCCGCCATCGCGTTGCGTACCGAGTTGATGTCGAACGCAAACGGCAGGGCGTTGGCGAGCCCTTCGCCGGCGGGCCACTCGATCGAAAACGCGCAGATGGTTTCCCAGAACTCGCGCAACCGTGCAACACGCTCGCCTTCGGGCGAGCCCGCGATGATCGCGGCGTTGAGCGCGCCGATCGAGATGCCGGCCAGCCAGTTCGGCCGGATGCCGGCCTCGTGCAGGCCTTCATAGACTCCGGCCTGATAGGCGCCGAGTGCGCCGCCGCCTTGCAACACCAGGGCGACGACATCGTAGGGCAGCGAATTGCTCCGCTGCGGCACAGGATTGGTTTGCTCGCGCATCACGTTCAGCATTTTGAGGACTCCCGATGGTACGGATGATGTCGATCAGCCGGCATTCGCGTCGACCAGGGTTTCGGAGGATCCGCGCCGCCGCACGATTTCGCTCGAGGCCAGATAGTCGTGGACCACGGTGCCGAGCCCGAGCGTCAGGTCGGCGACGATATGCTTGGCCGAGAGCACCTGGAGCACCGGCAGTTCGGCGACGGGGGCAAGGGCGTGCGAGTACAGGTCGAGCGCTGCCGGCCCAGTCCAGGCGCCCTTCACGGTGATGTCTTCGAGATGGAAGCGCACCAGCTCGCAGATGCGCGGCGTGCCGTCGACATGCGGAATGATCTTGAGCAGGAAATTCGGTGCGGCGAGCTTTTTTGCTTCGGCCGCGGCGTCCAGGGCCCGGTGCTTGTAGCCCATCGTGCCGGTCGCGATGCGGACCGAGCCGTAGTTCAAGGTGCCGACCAGGGTGTCGGTCTCGACCTCAAGCTTCGGCTGCGCCAGCTTCTTGGGAAAGCCCCAGAGCTCGCGCCCGCCCGCAATTGGCGGATGATCGTTGAGGAACATCTGGTGGACGAAGCTGCCGGCCTTGCCCTGATAGGACACCGGAACGACCTGCCCACTTTCGGTGTAGTCGCCAAATCCGGTCGAGTCCGGCATTCGGATGAACTCATAGTTCACCACCGGTTCGGTGATTTCGAGTGGTGCGGGCACGATCCGGCGCAGTGCCTCGGGATCTGTCCGGTACTGGATGATGAAGTATTCGCGATTGATGAAGCGATAGGGGCCGGGCGGGAAAGCCGGGCTGGTCAGTGGCATGGCGAACGCGCTCGCGCGCACGGTTTCGTGTTTCATCATGGTCGGCTCCGGTTGGTATGGGGTGATCGGGCCGGGCTCGCGCACGGTCGACGCGGCCCGGTTTCGCGCGAGGCAGCTACACCTCGCCGACGTGCTCCGGATCGGCCGAGGCCAGCGCGGCCGCACGTTCCGGTCGGGGCGGATAGATCCAGACAGTATTGATCTGCTGCTTGGTCCGCTTCGCCTCGTCGCCGACGAGCTCGAGCTTCCGATCCCAGCCTCGCGTGAAGATCGCGCCGGCTTCTCCCAGATCGAGGCAGGTGGCGTAGGCCTTCTGGTGATAAGGCCTGGTCGCGACACCCAAAAGTTCGGCAGCGGCATTGTTGCCGGCAAACGCGCCCATTCGCGTGGCATGCTGGCACGACATCAGCGCGTGGTTGCCGACGTCGTCACACGCTGCTTTGGCGGCATCGCCGGTGGCAAAGACGCCGGCCACGCCCGGCACTCGCAAGTCGCGGTCGACAAGGAGGCGGCCCAGATTGTCGCGCTCGGCCGGGATCTGCGCGGTCAAAGGAGCGGCGCGCATGCCCGCGGCCCAGATCACGGTCTCCGCCTCGATGTGTTCGCCGCTGGAAAGCGTGACGCCAGACTTGTCGAGCGACGCGACACCGGTGCCGAGACGGGTCTCCACGCCAAGCTTGCGCAGCGCATCCTCAATGACGGGGCGGGAATCTGTGCCCATATCGTGAGCGATCGTACTGTTGCGATCGACGATGACGACGCGTGCCTTGGAGTTCTTGCCGAGGACCGCACGCAGCCGCGCCGGCATCTCCGTCGCCGTCTCGATACCGGTGAACCCGCCGCCGGCCACGACGACCGTATCGCGTCCGTTCCTTGCAGGCCGATCGGCCAGATCATGGAGATGCCGCTCGAGCGCAATCGCATCGTCGAGCTTGTCGACGCTGAAGGCGTGCTCGGCGATGCCGGGGATGTTCGGTCGGAAAAGCCGGCTGCCGGTGGCAACGACCAGCCGATCGTAGGAGAGAGTCTGCTTCGTGCCTTCGGCCGTGACGAGCTCGATCGCACGAGACTTGGTATCGATGGTCCCGGCGCTGCCTTGCACGTAGACGACGTCGATGGCCTTCAACACGTCTTGCAGAGGTGCCGTCAGGGTCTCGGGCTTGCTTTCGTAGAGGCGGGGCCGAACCACGAGCGTCGGCTCCGGTGCAACAAGCGCGATCTCGAGTTGTTCGGGCGAAGCGCCCTGAATGTCCCGCAGGCGCGCGGCGGAAAGTGCGGCGTACATGCCGGCAAAGCCGGCGCCGATAATGACGAGTCGCATTTGATGATCTCCTGTGGATTGAGCTTTCCGGGCATGGGCGCGTCATCGCCGCCGCCACTCTCGTGGCGGATCGTCGAGACCGATGACGCGAAGACGTGACGCGAGATCGCGAATTCTCAGGGAGAGGGGCAGCCTGGCATCGAAGCCATCGGCGGCGGCCAGCGGTGCCGAAAGAAAATTGGCTCGATGGCGTTCGGACGCCAATCGGCGTACGGGAGCTGGCCGCCATCCCTGTCGATGATGGGCATCACCGGACTTGCGTCGTGTACGGACTGCGCCGGTATTTCCACTTCCTCGCCGGTTGCCGAGGTGAAGCGAACGGCCAATGAAAGTCCGTACATGATGGCGCTTGCGGCCATCCTTCGTCGCGGCACGAGTTTGACCGGACTAACGAAGTTCTTCCAGGTCATTGTTCGTCTCCGTCTATTGGATCGAGGGCACCCTGATCATTTAGCGGAGCGGACCTGCAGTTGCGCCAGAGCGATTGCTCTGCCTGCAGAGTGATTGCTGCTTAGCGCATGCGACGTCGCCAATCGCTCGGCGTTTCTCCCGTCAATCTTCTGAACGCGGCGGCAAAGGCGGTTTGAGAGGCATAGCCAAGCTCAGCCGCCACCGTGGCGATCGGGATTTCGGTGTCGCGCAGCGTGTTCATGGCCTGCTCGAGCCGGTGCTGGCGCAGCCAGCTATGCGGCGAAAGACCGGTGCTTTCCTTGAAAGCACGACAGAAGTGGAAGCGCGACAGGCCGGCGTCCGAAGCGAGCGCCGCAAGAGAGACGTCGGAATCGCTGTCCGAACGCAAGCGTTCGATCGCGCGTCGCAGAGCTTGGGGAGCCAGCCCGCCTATGATCGGCTCGATGGCGGTCGGCTCGCCGATGTGCGCGGCCAGGATGCGCGTGGCGATGATATCGGTCAGTCGCTGCCTGAAGAGTGCATCCAGAACCGCGTTGCCCTCCAACACATCCGCCCCGCTCATCAGCAGTCCGGATGTGACAGGGTCGAGATGCCCGGTTCGCTCCAGAAGATCACCGGGAATGGGCGCGTCGGCTTCGCGGGCGACGCGTTCGAGCGTTGCGTGCGGAAGATACAGCTGGACGACATCGACAGGACCGGGAATATCCCATCTGGCGCTCGAACCAGCCGGGATGATCGTCACGACTCCGGAACGGGCCGTTCCAATCGCAACCGATTTTCCGGCGCGTCGCTCCAGGCGCTGAACGCCTGTGGGGTACGTCATGATGACGTGGTCGGTCATGGGCTCGACGACGTCGTGCAGAGCGCCGTGCTTCCAATGCGCGATGCCGCCATTGGAGGGGTCCGAGGCCATCTGGAGCGGCGCGGTCTTCAGGATGCGCGCCATCTCCACATCGGCACGCCGCCGCTCGACGTTCGGCGAGTCGCTGTGGCGCGCAACGGGTGCGGCAAGCAGAGCCCCCAAAGGATCGTGCAGGATTGGCTTGTCCATGGAGTTAGTCTCGCGTTCGGAAGGCACTTCGGGACCCGCGGAGCGATTGCTGCTAACGCACGCGTCGTCGCCAATCGCTCGGCGTTTCGCCGTTCAATCGCTTGAACGCCGCGGCGAAGGCCGTTTGCGAGGCATAACCAAGCTCTGCCGCAACCAGGGCGATCGATGTGTCGGTATCGCGGAGCAGGTTCATGGCTTGCTCGAGCCGGTATTGGCGCAGCCAGGCGTGAGGCGAGAGCCCGGTGCTTTCCTTGAATGCGCGGCAGAAGTGGAAGCGCGACAGACCGGCATCGGAGGCGAGGGCATCGAGGGAGACGTCGGTATCGCTGTCCGAGCGCAAGCGTTCGATGGCACGGGCCAGGACCTTGGGCGAAAGCCCACCGATGGTCGGCTGGAATGGGGCTTGCGAGCCGGTATGGGCAACCAGGAGACGCATCGCCAGGAGGTCGATCAACTGATGCCTGAACAGCGTGTCCAGGGCCGCATTGCTCTCCAGCGTGTTGACCGCGCTCAGGATCAATCGGGACGTAATGGGATCAGGATGCGCCGTTCGCTCCAGGAGTTCGCTCGATGTGCCGCTCGCGGCTTCGTCGGCGACGCGTTTCAGCGTTGCGTGGGGGAGATAGAGCTGAACGACGTCGACAGGCTTCGGAATATCCCATCGGGAGCTCGATCCTTCGGGAATGATGATCACAGCCCCGCGACGAAACGTTCCAATCGCAACGGACCGTCCTGAGCGCCGCTCCATGTGCTGCACCGCTCCGTTATAGGCCATGATGACGTGATGGCTCATGGGCTCGACGACGTCGTGCAAGGGTTCGTGTTTCCAGTGGGCGATCCCGGCACCGGAGGAGTCCAATGCCACGCGAAATGGTTCGGTGTGGAGCACACGCGCCATCTCGGCGTCAGCGGCACGCCGCCCGGTCGCCGACGACTGGCCTTGGCTTGGCTCGGATGCGGCCGGAGGATTTTCACGCGCAGAATTGTGCGAGATCGGTTTGCTCATTGGACGTGCTCGTCTCAGGGGCCTTGCACTCGCGGCGCTGAGCGCGATTTGCGCGCCCGGCGTGAAGCCATCGCTTCTTTTGCGCCCGTACGGGTGCCGCAGCGCGCCGCGAGCGCTCGGTGTGGTTTTCTAGGCACGTGGGACTACGGGGTCTTTCCTGAAACCGCGGTGCTTGTCCTGATTCTGCTCAAAGCGCTCGGACGCGAGATCTTGTGATCGGCGATCCCTGGACGACTGCGGAGAATCAAGCTCACGATTTACGCATTAGATGTTGAAATCGCTTCTGAAAATGGCTTTGCCACAATCGGCCGCGGCGCCCCGTCGCAATCGCAAATCACGCCGCGACGCGACTGGACCCCCGTACTCCGAAGCGGATAATGCTACCGACCTCCAGGGCGACGGCAGTCAGATGGGTTGCCTGGTCAGAATTCCACGGATGGGTCGATCGAATGGCACTGGCGGGCACCTTCGGACAGAGGGTCAAGCGGCAGTTGAGCCTGGCGGATGCGCCGCCTTCGCTGATCACGCGGTCGCGGCGAGGCGTCGACGTTGCGGTCACCGAAACCCTGAACAGTGAGCCGGTCGAGGGTCTTTCCGGCTCGCTTGCCGACGACGCCTATCTCGTCAGCCTGAAGCTGCAGGATTATCCTGACTGCGAGCTCTGGGAGCACGGCAAGTGCTTTGCGAAGACGAATGTCAGAGCCGGTACGACCTATCTGTACGATCTCCGGCACGATCCGCGCTTCGTCATCGACAAGCCGTTCCATTCCGTCCATTTCTATCTTCCTCGTCTGACGCTCGACGGAATCGCGCGAGAAGCCCGCACGCCGCCCATTGGCGACCTCGCGTGCCGGTATGGTTTCGGCCATGACGACGAGATCATGCGCCATATCGGCGCCTTGATGTTGGAAGGACTGCGTCGTCCGGCAGAGGCCAACCAGCTCTTCATCGACCACATGATGCTCGCGTTCACGGCCCACATTGCCCAGACCTATGGCGGATGGCAGCGCGTCGCGGATGCGGCCCGGGGCGGTCTTTCCCCATGGCAGGTGAGGCGAGCCTGCGAAAGGCTCGACTCGGATCTCGGCGGGACGCTTTCACTGCAACAGATCGCGGCCGAGTTTGGTCTCTCGGTTAGCCATTTTTCCCGCGCGTTTCGAATCTCGACCGGCCTTCCGCCTCACCAGTGGCTGCTCCGCCAGCGTGTAAAGGCGGCAAAGCAGTTGATGACCCTGCGCGACCTGCCGCTGTCCGAGATTGCGATCTCGGTCGGGTTCGCCAATCAAAGCCATTTGACGAAGGTGTTCTCGGCGCAGGTGGGCGTCAGCCCGGCGGCATGGCGCCGCGAAGCGCTTGGCATCAGGGACAGCGAGACGTGATCGTCCGATCAGCGGCGCTGCGCCAGTGAACCGGCGTAGGCGGCGCGGCGCGCCGCGAAGATCTCGTCCGGCGGATAACCGATGCCCTCCGCAAGATTTGCCGGATCGAAGCCGGAAGTATCGCACGTCTCGTCCGCTTCGATCGCGGTGATCACGATCGTTCCGAGCCGTACGGCTTCCCGGCTGTCCTCATCCGGCCACCGGATCGTGACATCCTGCGTCGGGTCATCGGGACGGCCGAGCAGCGCCATCAGGCTGAACCGGATATCGCGTGTCGCGATCCTTCCTTTGAGATCGTTGTGCAGGACGTCGGCGGACGTCGTCCTGGCCTTGCCCTCGATCATCGCAAGTTCGCCACCGACCGGGACGACCTTGAATTTGATGAACTGCGTCTCGCCCTTCGAATTCGTTGCGGGGAAGGCGTGGACGGCCCAGTAGGTCGTGCCGGCAAAGCTCGGGGGAGGCGGATGCGCGGCGATGTAGTTCGCCTGACGCAGCGTTTCGGGATTGGCGGTGGAGAAGGCCTTGATCTTCTCCAGGTCCGGCCTTCCGTCGCGACCGGGCATGCGCGAGGTGAGGAATGCCAGCATTTGATCGAGCGTCCTCGCATAATGAACCGGAGCGCTCTGTGTGAGGATGTCGGAGCGATGCTCGTCGTTGCCGAGCCTGAAGCTGAAGCCGCGCAGCGTGAGATCCCTGGTCTCGGATTCGCGGGGACCGCCGTCCACCGAGAAGCGCGCCAGCACGCGCGATGGTGTTGTGAAGCTCCGCGACTTCGTGACCTCGTCGGCCCGATCCGAAGGGATGTAGGTCCCCCTGACGCAGCGGCCTTTGGCAAAGCTCGCGCGTGCCTTGGGTGGATTGCCCAGAACGGCTTTCTGAGCCTCGACAATGGAGGCGGGTGTGGCGGTGCCGCTCGGGGACAGGGACATGGCTTGGTCTTGGATTTGCTCCCCTCAACCGTTAGCGGCGTGGATGCTTCCCCGCTCCAGAGCGATTGCTGTGCTTGCAGCGCGATTGCTGTCTTCTTGCGCGGTCACCAGGGCACTGAACGCGGCGTCGGCAGGTCGTCGGCGATGGAATATCTCAGCAAAATGAATGGCTTGAGTTGAAATCTTCCCACGGCCCATGATGGATCGGGGCGGGCGCTCAAAGGCGGCGTGTGCACGGGCAGCAAAGTCCATTGAAAGCACGGCCGGCCGTTCTTCGGAGTGATCTGCTGAGGCGTGGGCAACCTCGGAGGGGCCGTGCCAACCGTCCTGCACCAACGAGACGTGCCTGGGACTGCAATCCGAGCCTGAGCCCGCGCCGGCGATTGACAGCTAATTATTACATGTCTAAAAATATGCAAATTCATATAATTCGTGAGATGCCTGAATGGACACGCATCCGCTCAAGCTCAAGGTCAGATCGTATGCCGCGGAGACGCCGTTCATACGGAGCCTTGTGTTTGGCGTGGAGGACGGCGTCGCGCCGCGATGGCAGGCGGGTGCACATATCCGCGTGGCGCTCCCGAATGGAGGCGACCGGCCGTACTCGCTGATGGCTTTGCCGGGCCTTCCCGAAGGTATGCTGGCGCTTGGGGTGCTGCGCGAGGAGGCATCGACCGGCGGCTCGCAGTTCATGCACGCGCTGAAGATCGGCGATGTCGTGAAGGCAACGGCGCCGGTCAACAATTTTCATCTGCATGAGGGAGCGGCGCCCGCGCTGCTGTTCGCCGGCGGCATCGGTGTCACGCCGATCCTGTCGATGGCGGCGAAACTCGCGGCCCGAGGAAGCCCGTATCGCTTGCACTATGCGGGCCGCACGCAAGGCCTGCTCGCGTTCCTGCCGCACCTGCAGGAGATATGCGCCAAGGGCCTGTCCATCCACTACGACAGCGACGAGTCCCGCCTGGACATCGCAGCGGCGCTCGGCGATGCCGCTGCAAACGCCCACATTTACGCCTGCGGTCCGGCCGGCATGATCGAAGCGGTGAAGGCGGTTGCGCTCGGCAGGGACATTCCGGCAGACCGTATCCACTACGAGCTCTTCAAGGCCGAGCAATCGTCCTCGGCCGACTTGCCGTTCGAGGTCGAGCTCAAATCGACCGGGCAGGTCGTCAGCGTGGCGGCCGGTCAGACCATCATCCAGGCGCTGGAGGCCGCGGGTCTCGACGTGCTCTACGACTGCCAGCGCGGCGATTGCGGCATCTGCCAGTGCGGCGTGATCGAAGGGGTGCCCGACCATCGCGACGTCATCCTCAGCGACGACGAGAAGGCGTCCAACAAGGTCATGCAGATCTGCGTATCACGCGCGAAGTCGGAACGTCTGGTGCTGGATCTCTAGGGGAGGCGAGGGACGTCATGGCGAAATACGGACAGAATGCCGACGCGATCGCGGCGCTGGTGCGCGAGGCCGAGGTGCATCGCGACGTCTATGTCGACCCCGAGATCTTCGAGCTCGAGATGGAGCACCTGTTCCCGAACAGCTGGATCTATGTCGGGCACGCGAGCCAGTTGGGAAAGCCCGGCGATTTCATCACAGCCAATATCGGCCGTCAGCCGGTGCTGGCGAGCCGCCACACCGACGGCTCCATTCACGTCTTCTACAACCGCTGTCCGCACAAGGGCGTGAAGATCGCCTCCGAGCCCTGCGGCAACACCGGAAAGTTCTTCCGCTGCCCCTATCACGCCTGGTCTTTCAAGACCGACGGCTCGCTGCTCGCGATCCCTCTGAAAAAGGGCTACGAGAGCACCGGCTTTGGCGACACGCAAGCGAATGAGGGATTGTCGAAGGTCAGGAACGTCGTGATCTATCGCGATTTCATCTTCGCCCGCCTGAGCGACGACGGCGTGTCCTTCGAGGATTATTTCGGCGAAAGCCTTTCGACCATCGACAACATGGTCGACCGCTCGCCGGAGGGGAAGCTCGCTGTCCAGGCGACGCCGATCCGCTACATGCACACCTGCAATTGGAAGATGCTGGTCGAGAACCAGACCGACACCTGCCATCCGATGGTGGCGCATGAGAGCTCGGCCGGTACCGCGGTCAAGGTCTGGAAGCGCGAGCAGGGCGATTCCACGGAGACGCCGATGGCGGTGCAGCTCTACGGTCCCTTCATGAGCCCGTACGAGTTCTACGAGCAGAGCGGCATCAGGATCTGGCCGAACGGCCACGGCCATACCGGCGTCGCCAACTCCATCCATTCCAACTATTCGGACATCGAAGGCTATGTCGGCCAGATGGTCGCGGCCTATGGCGAGGAGCGGGCGCACGAGATCCTCGGCGAGGTCAGGCACAACACCGTGTATTTCCCGAACATCATGGTCAAGGGCGCCGTGCAGATCCTGCGCAATTTCATCCCGATCGCGGTCGACAGGACGCTGGTTGAGAGCTGGGTCTATCGCCTGGTCGGCGCGCCGGACAAGCTCTACGAGCGGGCTCTGATGTACAACCGCTTCATCAACGCGCCGACCTCGATCGTCGGGCACGACGATCTCGAAATGTACGAGCGGGCGCAGGAAGGACTGAAGTCGAACGGCAACCAATGGGTCAATCTGCGGCGCCTCTACGAGAGCCATGAAGAGCAGGACGTCACGGCCGTGATCAACGGCACGTCGGAGCGACAGATGCGAAACCAGTTCCATGCCTGGTCGAAATTCATGACCATGGACATGGACAAGCGTGCCGAGGCCGCGGAATGATCGACGAGAAGGCCATCACGGACTTCATCTATCTGGAAGCCGAGCTGCTCGACACGATGCAATGGCAGGCCTGGCTCGATCTGTTTCACCCCGAAGGGCGCTACTGGATGCCGCTCGAATGGCAGCAGCAGGATCCGGTGCTCCAGCCCTCGTTGATGTACGAGGATCTGCTGCTTCTGAAGGTCCGCGTCGAGCGGCTCTCCGGCGAGCGGACCTTCAGCCAGAAGCCGAAGAGCCGTTGCCATCATCTTCTCCAGGCACCGCGGATCGTGGCGTGCGACCCGGCTGCGGGCGTCTACAAGGCGCGGACGTCCTATATCTACACCGAGACCCGCGGTGATCTGCTGGAGCGGTATTCGGGATGGGCGTCGCACGAATTCGTAGAGGTCGGCGATGCCCTGAAGATCAAGCTCAAGCGAGTCGATCTCGTCAATTTCGACGCGCCGTTCGGCAACATCCAGCTTTTCATGTGAGTACGCCTTGACCGCTGCGACCACAGTCTACGCCCGCTTTCGCGAGACCGCCCTTCGCCGGGAGGAGGCGGGCTTCCTCAACGTGCTGCCGGAGACCGCCGATATCTATGGCATCGCGGCAGGCGAGATTTCCTACCGCGCCATGCTCGACCGGGTCGAGCGCTGGCGCTCGGCTTTTGCAAGCCGGGGCTATGGCGAAAGCCACAGGGTCGGGCTGCTGCTCCAGAACAGGCCGGTGTTCGTCGAGCTGTGGTTCGCGCTCAACGCGCTCGGCGTGTCCGTCGTGCCGATCAATCCCGATTTGCGGCTCAGCGAGCTCGAGTACATCATTGCGCATTCCGAGATGAATGCGGCGTTCGTCCTCGCCGAGCGGCGCGACGAGGTCGAGACCGCGGCGCGCCAGGCCGGCCGGCCGATCCCGGTCGTGACTGATCAGGACGACGTTCCCGTACCCCTCGGAGGTGCGCGGCCTTCGACCGCCGGAAACGAGGCGAGCGAATGCGCGCTGCTTTATACGTCTGGGACCACGGGTCAGCCCAAGGGCTGCGTGCTCACCAACACATATTTCCTGCATTCCGGAAACTGGTATCGCGATGTCGGCGGGCTGATCGATCTCAAGCCCGACTGTGAGCGCATGATCACGCCGCTGCCGCTGTTTCACATGAACGCGATGGCGGTGTCGCTGATGGCGATGTTGTCGGTCGGCGGCAGCCTCACCATGCTCGATCGCTTCCATCCGCGTACCTGGTGGGCGTCCGTCCGCGACAGCCGCGCGACCTGTCTGCATTATCTCGGCGTGATGCCCTCGATGCTGATGAGCGCGCCGCAATCGGAGCAGGACCGCGCCCACACCGTGCGCTTCGGCTTCGGCGCCGGCGTCGACAAGCTCCTGCATGCGCCGTTCGAGGAGCGCTTCGGCTTTCCGCTGCTGGAGGCCTGGGCGATGACCGAGACGGGAAGCGGCGGCGTCATCGCCGCCAATATCGAGCCGCGCAAGATCGGCACGAGCTGTTTCGGACGCCCGGGCCCCGAGGTCGACATTCGTATCGTCGACGACAGCGGCAACGACGCGCCGGTCGGGACGCCGGGCGAGCTCCTGGTGCGGCGCGCGGGTGCGGACCCGCGTTACGGTTTCTTCCGCGAGTACCTGAAGAACGAGGCCGCCACCGCCGAGGCGTGGGCCGGCGGGTGGCTGCACACCGGCGATATCGTGTCGCGCGATGCGGACGGCGACCTTCATTTCGTCGACCGCAAGAAGAACGTGATCCGGCGTTCCGGCGAGAACATTGCCGCAGTCGAGGTCGAGTCCGTCCTCAACCGCCATCCCGCAATCAGGCAGGCCGCGGTTGCCGCGACGCCCGATCAGGTGCGCGGCGACGAGGTTGCGGCGGTCATCATCGCCGAGGAGGCCGGTGCCGACCGCGCGCGCGCCGAGGAGATCGTGCGCTGGAGCCTGGAGCAGATGGCCTATTACAAGGCGCCGGGCTGGATCTGTTTCGTCGACAGCCTGCCGTTGACCGCGACCGAGAAGATCCAGCGCGGCGGCCTGAAGGATTTCGTCGCCAGGCTGATGTCTGACGGTGCGTTCTTCGACCTTCGCGACCTCAAGCGGCGGCAGGTTTGATCATGAGCGAGATCCGCACCACACTCATCACCGGCGGCAATTCGGGGATCGGCGAGGCGCTGGCGAAAAGGCTCGTCGAGAGCGGGCAGCGCGTGATCTCGGTCGGGCTGGAGAAGCCGGACTGGACGCATGATCTGCTCGCGGCCTATCGCGCTGATCTCTCCGATATCGAGGAGACGCGCGCGATCGCGCAGGAGATCTGCCGCGATCACGCCGTTGATCGCCTCGTGCACAATGCGGGCGTGATCCTGCCGAACCTGCTGCCCGATGCGAAGCCGGAAGACATTTTGATGCTGGCGCAGCTGCACCTGGGCGCGCCGATGCTGCTGACCCAGGCGGCGCTGGAGGGGATGCGTGCGCGCCGCTTCGGCCGCATCGTGTTCGTCAGCTCGCGAGCCGCGATGGGCGCGGCGACGCGGTCGGCCTATTCGGCGACCAAGGCCGGCGTGCACGGCATGGCGCGGACCTGGGCGCTGGAGCTCGCCGCGAGCGGCATCACCGTGAACGTCGTGGCGCCAGGGCCGATCCTGACCGACAATTTCTGGGGCATCATTCCCAAGGGCTCCGAGCAGCAGGAGCGGATGGCGCGCAACGTGCCGGTCGGGCGGCTCGGCTCGCGCGAGGATGTCGCGCACGCCATCAGTTTCTTCCTCGACGAACGTTCGGACTTCGTCACTGGCCAGGTGCTCTATGTCTGCGGCGGCACCAGCCTCGTCGGCCTTGGCCCGTAGAGCATGATCCGGACCCGGAGGGCCGCGTTAGCGCAAAGTGAAGCGGTTTTCCGAAAAGATCATGCTCCAATAAACAAGATCAGATCTGGTTCTGGCGGATATTCTCGACCATCTTGGCCAGCACGCGCGCACAGACCTCGATGTCGTCGGGCTCGATGCCTTCGATCAGCTTGTCGTAGTTGCTCGCCATGATTGGCCAGATCTTGCGCAGCAGCGCTTCGCCGTCCGGGGTCAGACCCACGACGCGGCGGCGCTGGTCTTCCTCCGCGATCTCGCGCTTGACGAGGCCCGATGACACCATGGACTCGACCATTCGGCTCGCCGTCGACTGCTCGGTCACCGCGAGAACGGCGACCTCGTTGACCGTCAGGGTCTTGTAGATGAACAGGACCGACAGCGTCCGGAACACGACATTGTTGATGCCGTGGTCGCTCAGGTCGCGGTTCTGATCGAGATTCCAGCGATTGGCGAGCCGGTTGAACAGATACGGGATGTAGGTTTGCAGCTGGTCCCGCGTCCTCGGCGGACCCGACTTCCATCTGCTCTTGGATTCTCTGGCCATTATCTCTTGCGACTTTGCTTCTTGCTCTCGGTATGAAGTTTTGAAGAAAGGGATTTCAGTACGGACAGCGCACCGTCCAGCTCCCGGGCCGAAACATTCTCGAGCCGTTTGCCGAGATGCTTCTTGTGGACGTCGGCTGCCTTCCTGAACAACGCTTCGCCCTTTGGCGTCAGGCGCACGATGAAGGAGCGCCGGTCCTCGCTCGACATTTCCCTGCTGATGAGGTCGTCGGCGAGAAGACGCTGCACCAGCCCCGAGACGTTGCCGCCGGTGACTTTCAGATTTTGCGACAACTGCCCGAGCGCGAGGCCATCCCGGTAGCGATCGAGCTGGGCCAGCACGTCGAATTTTGCGAGCGACAGGCCGAACTCGGAGTTCAGCATCGAATTCAGCGACGCGAACAGCTCGCCATGCAGCGACAGCAATTGAAGCCAGAGCCGGGTTTCGATCTGCCCAGGGACGGGAACAATGTTCTCTTTGAGTGCTGCCGGCATTGCATGACCATCGAGTACAAGATGTCTCGTCGATTGGAGGGATTATCGCGGGTCTTTCGCTCCGATTAACAATTTGAGAATCGTAGTCAAGTCGCCTGTTCCTGACGTCTTGGGGGGCGAACGGCAATCCACTCCCGCGTTCCCCTCCGATGGAATCATGCAAAAGTCTTGATGGTCTGGATCACGCCGTCGAGCTCCTTGCCGGCGCTGTCCTTCAGCGCGGCCTCGCGCAGGCGGCGCGCCCAATCGGCCGCATCCTCGCGTCGTTCGACCAGCTTGATCGCCGCCAGCGTCTTGTCGAATTTCGACAGCCCGCGGCTGTGGGTATCGGAATAGCCTTTCACGAGGCGTCGGCATTGCAGGATCTCGACACCGAGCTGGTAGTTGGCGGCGACCGCATCGGTTGCGGCCTTGAGCCATCCGTCCCGATGCGCGGTCTCGACCGCGTGACGCAGCGAGCGGCGTCGCAGGCCGCGTAGTCCGGCCACGACGTAGAGGGTCAGGAACCAGGGTAGCGAGTAGGTCCGCACCCGGCGCCCCCGGTTGACGCGGCGATCGAGCCAGCCGAGCAGGCGCGGCCGCGCGCCGAGCCAGCGGCTGAAGCCCGCGGGCAGCACGCCCATGACCTCCTCCATGCGCGGATGCATGAACTCGGTGGTCTGGAGCACCTGTCCCTCGGACATCTCGAGCTCGCTCTCGATGCGCGCGCGGCGACCGGCGCGCGTCTTCAGGTCGGCCACGCGGATGACGTCGTCATAGGTCATGGCGTTGGCGAGATACTTTGCCGCGGCCTCAGTGAAGGCATAGGCGCGCGCACCACCGCCAGCGTTTCGGTCGGCCGTGTGCAACGTCCTGAGAATGTCGAGATACTCGGCGCCATAGGCGACGTCCTGGAAGTCGACCACCTTTTTCAGGCCGGCGCGAGCCATGGCGAGCG
Organism: Bradyrhizobium sp. 613_E4_N2_2; assembly: GCF_052075995.1. Classification (NCBI taxonomy): domain Bacteria; kingdom Pseudomonadati; phylum Pseudomonadota; class Alphaproteobacteria; order Hyphomicrobiales; family Nitrobacteraceae; genus Bradyrhizobium; species Bradyrhizobium sp. 613_E4_N2_2. The sequence continues at coordinate 5,918,108 of NZ_CP197234.1, read as the reverse complement.
GGGGCTCGGGCAGCTCCTGCTTCAGTCTTGCGATGAGCCCGGCAAGATCTGGATCGGGCGTTGCGGGAGAGGGGACGTGATCGGCCTGCTTTGATGGCGCTGATGCCGCGACCTCGGGTGCGCCGGTCTTGACCCGGTCAAAGGCGGCCTCAAACGTCTCGACGCTGGCCTTCGCACCTCTGCCGCCGGCACGGATGACGTCGAGATAGCTGTCACGGCTGAACGGCAGCACAGCGGCCGCCGCGAGCGCACCGAACATCGCGGCCGAGATGACGCTGCCATGCGCGATCGCCAGCGCGTTCAGATCGAAGATGATCTCGGTCTTGGCAGCAACCCCGATGGCGCCGGTGACGGCGCCGCCGTCGGCGATGCCGTTGCCCGGTGCGATCTTCTCGCCGATTGCAAACGACCGGTGGTTGGATGCGATCAACGTGGTGCGATCCGGCGTCACGAGGCCGCGCAGGATCGACCGGCCGGCCTCCATGAACTCCGCCGCCATCACCACGTCGACGTCGCCGGGCGTCGGCATCAACGACAGGATCGGCTTGCGGCCGTCGAGCGGCGGCATCGCCTCGATATAATAGATCGTGGCGCCGGTGCGCTGGGCGACGCCGGGTACCGAGGTCGATTGCGCGACCCAGCCATGGTTCTCGGCCAACTGAACGATCCAGTCGGTCAACACGCCGCCACCCTGGCCACCCATCGCGACGATCGCGATGGAGATCGGCCGCTCGGTCGCCTCGCCGGCGGCGGGGAGGGCCAGCCGGACCGTCTCGTCTCTCATGCCAACGCCTCGAGCGCCGGACGCCGGCGATCACGCCGCCCTTGCAACCAGCTGATCACGGCCATCGCGACCTTGGATTTGAACCTGTCCCAGCCGGTCGGATTGTGAATGACGTCCGCGCGATAGAACGAGGGGCAGAGCACGGCGGCCTCGGAGACCTCGCCGCAATTGCCGCAGCCGACGCAGGAATTGTCGATCGCCGCAACGGGATCGTCGCGCAAGGGGTCGTCCAGCTGCTTCACCGACAGCGACGGGCAACCCGAGAGCCGGATGCAGGCGTGGTCGCCCGTGCAGACGTCCTCGTCGACACCGAAGCGCTCCTTGACGGTGCGTAACCCGTCCTTGATGGCCTTGTTGATCTGCGGCTTCACGCGGCGCTGCTTGTTCAGCATGCATTCGGAGGACGCGACGATGACCTTGGGGCCTTCCTCCTTGGTCGTCAGCGCTTCCTTCAGCGTGTCGCGCATCTTGCCGACGTCATAGGTGCGGTCGAGCTGGCGCACCCACTGGCCGCCGATGCCCTTCACGGCCTTGACGATCGAATTGTTGGTGTCGCGCCGCTTGTTGGTCGCGCGCGACGACAGGATGTCCTGACCGCCGGTCGCCGAGGTGTAGAAATTGTCGACGATGACAAACACGCCGTCGTGCTTGTTGAACACGGCATTGCCGATGCCGCTGGTCAGTCCGTTGTGCCAGAAGCCGCCGTCGCCCATCACCGCGATCGAGCGCTTGTCGGCCTTGACGTTGAAGGCCGAGGTCGAGGCCGGGCCAAGGCCGAAGCCCATGGTGGTCGCGCCGATATTGAAGGGCGGCAGGATCGAGAACAGATGGCAGCCGATGTCGGCCGAGACATGATGCTGGCCGAGCTCTTCCTCGACGAGCTTCATGGCGGCGAAGATCGGCCGCTCCGGGCAGCCGGTGCAGAGCCCGGGAGGGCGCGCCGGCACAACCTGCTTCAGCTTCTCGACCGCGGGGTGATTGAGCACGGGAACGGCGTCCGGCGCCGGCGGCCGGTTGCCGAGCAGCCGCGGCTCGGTCTTCTCCAGGAAGTCCCTGACGCCGCCGAGCAGAACCTGCGCGGTGTAGTCGCCGCCCATCGGCAGCACGTCCTTGCCATGGATGCGCGCCTGGATGTCCCTGCGGCGCAGCACGGTGTTGATCGCCTGCTCCAGATATTCCGGCTGGCCCTCCTCGACGATCAGGACGGCGTCCTTGTCGACGCAGAACTCAGCGACCTCGGTGTCGATCACGGGGTAGGTGACGTTCATGACGTAGAGCGGAACCTGCGTGTTGCCGTAGGCATCCGACAGCCCGAGATATTGCAGCGCGCGGATCACGTTGTTGTACATGCCGCCCTGCATGATGATGCCGACCTTGCCCTGCTTCGGCCCCATCCATTCATTCAGCTTGTTGTCCCGGATGAAGCCGATCGCCGCGGGCATCCGCGTCTTGATCTTCTCCTGCTCGTGCTCATAGGCCGCCGGCGGCAGCACGATGCGGTTGACGTCGCGCCTGGGGTTGTTGAGCGCATCCTTGATGGTATGCGCGGGCTTGACGTTGTCCTTGCAGGCGAAGCTGCCGTGCATGTGACAGGCGCGGACACGAACCTCGAGCATCACGGGCGTGTTCGAGAATTCGGAGAGCTCAAAACCCTTCTCGATCAGATTGACGATGCATTCATGATCGGGGCGGGGATCGAGCAGCCACATCTGCGATTTCATCGCGAAGGCGTGGGTCCGCTCCTGCATGATGGAGGAGCCTTCGCCATAGTCCTCGCCGACGATGATCATGGTGCCGCCGGTGACGCCGCCCGAGGCGAGATTGGCGAGCGCGTCGGAGGCGACATTGGTGCCGACCGTCGACTTCCACGCCACCGCGCCGCGCAGGGGATACATCACCGAGGCCGACAGCATCGCCGCCGCGGCCGCTTCGTTGGCTGAGCTCTGGAACACGACGCCGAGATCGTCGAGCACGTCCTTGGCGTCGGCGAGCACGTCCATCAGGTGCGAGATCGGCGAGCCCTGGTAGCCGCCGACATAGGCGACGCCCGATTGCAGCAGCGCCTTGGTGATGGCGAGGATGCCTTCGCCGCGGAACGTATCGCCATCGCCGAGCCGGAGATCCTCGACTTCGCGAGCAAAAGACCGTTCAGCCATTGCACCCTCCAGAAATATGCGATAGCATACGTTTACATGTGAAGTAAGTCAACGCCGCGCCATGCTATCACGCTTGCGGACCTCTGCTCCTGCAAGGCGATCATGAGCCAGCGACAGGGTAGGGCCAATGCTGAAGCTGCCTCGCTTTAGAGCCGCCGCCGTCCAGGCTTCACCTGTCTATCTCAACCCGGGCGCGACAGCCGACAAGGCAGCTTCACTGGTCCGTGAAGCCGCAGCCAATGGCGCGAAGCTCGTCGCGTTCCCCGAAGTGTTCGTTCCCGGCTATCCCTACTGGAACTGGATCACCGACCCCGTCACGGGCAGCGCATGGTTCGAGAAGCTCGCCAAGGCATCGGTGCTGGTGCCGGGTCCGGAGGTCGATGTCGTCAGGAAAGCCGCGCGCGATACCGGCTGTTACGTCGTGCTCGGCGTGAACGAGCGCAGCCCTGTGTCGCTGGGTGCGATCTACAATACCTTGGTTTTCATCGGGCCGGACGGCGCGGTGCTTGGCAAGCACCGCAAGCTGGTGCCGACCTGGGCGGAGAAGCTGACCTGGACCGGCGGTGACGGATCGAGCCTGCGCGTCTATGATACCGAGATCGGGCGTCTCGGCGGCCTCGCCTGCGGCGAGAACACCAACACGCTCGCGCGCTTTGCGCTGTTGGGTCAGGGTGAGCTCGTGCATGTCGCCAGCTACATCTCGCTTCCGGTCGCGCCGCCCGACTACGACATGGCGGAGGCGATCAAGTTGCGTGCGATCGCCCATTCCTTTGAAGGCAAGATTTTTACGGTCGTCTCCTGCTCGACCGTGTCGGAGGAGATCATCACGGCGATGGAAACGGTCGTCCCCGACGCGCGTGCGCGCCTGCAGCGGAAGTCGAGCGCGTTCTCCGGAATCATCGGACCTGACGGCCGCGTGGTCGGCGATCCCCTGATCGACGATGAAGGCATCGTCTACGCCGACATCGATCTCGACCGCTGAATCCAGCCGAAGCAGATGCATGACATCGTCGGGCACTACAACCGGTTCGATATTTTCGATTTGCGCGTCAACCGACGTCCGCTGGCACCGCTCGGCCTCGCAGACAGTGAGGGCGATGACGCGGGGCAGGGCTTCACGCCGATCCCGCTGAGATCGGAATAGTGGTTGGGCGCGTCGATAAAGCGGCGCCACGAGACAGGACTTGGAGGATAGGATGCGCGAGAACGTCGTCGGCCGGGCCAATGTCGAAGATACCCCCGAGCTCAAGGCCTATTACAAGGACCTCGAAAAGTACGAAGCCGGCGCGCTGTGGACGGTCGCCAACAAGATCGAGCCATGGGCGCCGCAATCGGCGTCGGTTCCCGTGCTCTGGCGCTACGACGATCTGCGCGAGCACGTGCTGCGCTCGGTCGAACTCGTCTCGCCGGAGAAGGCGGGGCGGCGGGTGATCTATCTCAACAATCCAGGCCGCCGCGACGTGTCGGCCGCGGTCGGTTGGCTCTATTCGGGATTGCAGGTGATGCATCCCGGCGAGGTCGCAACAGCGCACGCGCACTCGGCTTCAGCCCTGCGCTTCATCATGGAGGGGTCGGGCGCCTACACCATCGTCGACGGGCACAAGATGACGCTGGGGGCGCGGGATTTCGTGCTCACGCCGAACGGCACCTGGCACGAGCATGGCGTCGAAGCCAACGGCTCGGTGTGCATCTGGCAGGACGGCCTGGACATCCCGCTGGTCAACGCGCTGGAGGCGAATTTTTTCGCGGTCCATCCCAAGGTGCAGCAGGAAGAGTCCGGCTATCCCGTGGACGACATGACCAAGACCTGGGGCAATCCCGGGCTTCGGCCGGCGGATTCGAAATGGTCGAAGGACTATTCCCCCATGTTCAAGTACGAGTGGGAGCCGACCTACGAGTCCTTGCGCAAATATGCCGCCGCGACCGACGGTTCGCCCTATGACGGCATTCTCATGAACTACGTCAATCCGATCACCGGCGGGCACGTGATGCAGACGATCGGCGCGAGCATGCAGTTGCTGCGGCCGGGCGAGAAGACGAAGTCGCACCGGCACACCGGCAGCTTCATTTACCAGGTCGCCAAGGGGCGCGGCTATTCGATCATCGCCGGCAAGCGCTTCGAGTGGCAGGAGCGCGACATCTTCTGCGTTCCCTCCTGGGCCTGGCATGAGCACGGCAATGCCTCGGGCAGCGAGGACGCCTGCCTGTTCTGCTTCAACGATCTGCCCGTCATCGAGAGCCTCGGCTTCTATCGGGAAGAGGCCTATGGCGACAATGCCGGCCACCAGCCGGTCGCCGCCTGACGTCCCCGCACAGAATTCAACCGAAAGAGCCGGATAAAGCTTCATGCGCCTTGTTACCTACACCTTGGGCTCCAGCGGTGCCCGCCTCGGGGTCCTCGTTGACGGATTGGTCGTGGACGTCGAGCACCTCGGTGCGTCGCATGGCTTTGGATGGCCGAGCGACATGCTGTCGTTCATCGACAACAGCGTGACGCTGCTGCCGGCGCTGAAGGAGCGTCTGGACGATGCCGATGGACGCTTGCCGGCCGGCTCCGCCGTTCCGCTCGAGGACGTGAAGCTACAGGCGCCCATCCCGCGGCCCCGCAAGAACATTTTCGGCATCGGGCTGAACTACCGTGCGCATGTGGCGGAGTCCGCCAAGAGCCTGGATACCGACAAGGACCTGCCGAAGCAGCCGGTCGTCTTCTCCAAGCCGCCGACGTCGGTGATCGGCCCGGGCGGCGCTATCCAGCACAATGCGAAGATGACGCAGCAGCTCGACTGGGAAGTCGAGCTCGCCGTCATCATCGGCAAGACCGCAACCCGCATCGCGACCGACAAGGCGATGGACCACGTCTTCGGCTATTCGGTCATGATCGACATCTCCGCGCGCGACAATCGCCGCGCCGGCCAGTGGATCTTCTCCAAGGGCATGGACACCTATGCGCCGTTCGGCCCCTGCATCGTGACCGCGGACGAGATCCCCGACCCGCATGACCTCCGGCTGTGGCTGACGAAGAACGGGGTCATGAAGCAGGACTCCAATACCAAATACATGATCTTCGACATCCCGGTTTTAATTTCCGACATTTCGTCGGGCATGACACTCGAGCCGGGCGACATCATCGCGACCGGAACGCCGGAAGGCGTCGGCGCCGGCAGGACTCCCCAGGAATGGCTGTGGCCGGGTGACGTGGTGGAAGCGGGGGTCGACGGGGTCGGTGTCATCAGGCATCCGGTCGTCGCGATCTGATGACGACGTTCTCGTTCGATCGCGAGCTCAGATTCGGAGACTGCGATCCTTCTGGGATCGCGTACTTCCCGTCTTACCTGAACATCCTCAATGGGGTCGTCGAAGACTTCTGGGCGAGAATTGGATTTCCATGGCCGGAGCTGATCACGGTCCGGAAGATCGGGACACCCACGGTGCATCTGTCCTGCGACTTTTCCCGGCCGTCGATGTTCGGCGATCGCCTGACGTTCAACTTGCATATCAGCCGGGTCGGCGGATCGTCGCTCCATTTGGAGCATGTCGTCTCCGGCGCGAACGGCATGCGCTGGCGCGCCCGCCAGATCCTGGCCGCGACGTCGCTGGTGGATCACCATGCGATCCCGTGGCCGGATGACATTCGCGCCGTGCTGATGGCGCATGTGAGCGCGGGCGAGGGCGCTGAGGCAACGCCCGCATGATCTCGCTGTTCATGACATTCTCCGATCCGGCAGGCGAACGGCGAATTCATCCCGACGAGGTCGTCGCCGCAGCGGAGCTGGTCGGATCGATCCCCGATATGACCGAGGGCTTGCTGTTCGCGCCGCTCGAACAGTCGGTCGATCATCCCTACAAGGCCGATGGCTCCGGCCCGGTGTTTGCGCTTCAACTCCGGTTTCCGGACCTGCTCGCCTGCGAGGCGGCAATGGACCGCGGTGGCATCCTTGCCGGTCTCGCGACGGGGGCCGGACTGGCGAGCCTCACCGGCTTGGACGTCACGCATCAGGTCATGCTGACGCGCGCGTTTCCCGTCGATGTCGCCGAACATCTGGCAGGCACGACCACTCCGTGCAGCTACCTCGTGCACTATCCCGGCCCGGCGGAGGACATGAACGCCTGGAACCTGCACTATCTCGAGCATCATCCATCGATCATGCGAACCTTCCCTGATGTTCGCCAGATCGAGATCTACACCCGGATCGATTGGGTCGACCGGCTGCCGTCGCAGCGCGTCGAGCACATGCAGCGCAACAAGCTAGTGTTCGACAGCCCGCAAGCCCTCGCGCACGCGCTCGGCTCCGACGTGATCCAGCGCATGCGCGCAGACTTCGTCCAGTTCCCGCCATTCGCAGGCGGCAACAAGCATTTTCCGATGCTGACGCGGGTGGTGCGGCCGAAGCGCTAGAGCCGAGAGCGTGAAAACGATGGCGTGAGCCGTGAATTGAGATGGATCGCCAGATGTCCGCTTTGGCCGTCAGATCGCGCCGGACTCGCTATGCCGGTAGCCTTTGTAAACACCCCAAGGTTGCGACGAAATTACCCAGCAATCTTAGCGCCTGTTCGTGTGAATTCTGCTATCATCGCAACGTGGGGCGACTCTGATGCGGGGATTGTCATGCCTCCAGGGAGGGACCGACCATGACTACGATAGCGAAACCATTTGCTCTCGTCGCCCTGGTTGCGACCATGAGTGTCGGAGCACTTGCGCTCAGCATCGCCTCTGCCTCAGCGCAATCGCCTGCAGCATACAAGAACTACTGCATCACCAGGATCAAGTGTAACAACGGCTTTCTATGGAAGTGCAACCGTTGTGACGGCCGCTATTCATGGCGGCAGGGGTGCCGTCCCACCTTTAAGGCGTGCTGACACTGACGTAGTTCGTAGGATGGGTAGAGCGAAGCGAAACCCATCAAACCTGATCCTCGCAACGGCATCGAGCTAAAGAATGACACGGGCGCTGCATCGGCGTGCCGGGGGCGATGGGTTTCGCAAGAGCTCTACCCATCCTGCATCTTGGCGCAAGCGACGCCGGTTTCGGCACGGCCTCTATTCGACACGATGGGGCGCGATTCCGAGTCTTGCCATCGCCTCCCGCTCAGCGCCACGCGAGCTCTTAGGATTGCAGCCGTCACCAACAGAGGCATAGCGACCGTGGTCACCGAGCGGGTTTGCCGGCATCGACGGTTGACGTCCGCTTTGGGGCAGATGCTGACAACAGCCGCGGCCCGCCTTGTCGGCGATGAGCCCATTTGCAGATTTTCGGCGTCGTGGGCGATGGCGATCCCTGCGAACTATGGGGACGGCAAATCGAGGCCGTTGGGTAGCCTGATCCAAAGAACGGTTTGCTCGTCTGGGGAATGACGAGACAGATGGCCCTTTCCGTGTGTGTCCTCCACCAACACGAACTCGCCCGCAGAGACGTGCCGCACCTCGCCGTCGCTCGTCTCGTATTCGACCGCGCCAGTCAGTCTCACAGTCAATACCCGCGCGGGAACGGTGTGCCAATCGACCTGTCGCATACCGGCAGGAATTTGAGTAACCTCCATGCTTGACGCGGGGTAGCGCTGGGACACCTGAAACGGCTTGGCACCGGGAGCGACGGTCAGCTTTGCCGTCATGGGGATTTCCACCTCACCGAAGTGAGATTCACCGTCCGGCGTTGCGTATATCCGAAGACACTTCATCGGCTGTCACCTTTGGCTCGCCAGCAAGAACAAGACCACCCTACCATGACCGCGGCGAGGGTGATCACGGCTCTGATGGGATGGTCCGCTACGGGCGACGGCCTGCTTCGGGCCAAAAGCCGCCATCCCCGCCAAATGCGGTTTGTCCTTATCGGGCCCCCGGGCGGCGTCCGAGACCGTATCGCGTCGTATCAGCGCCGACATCCTGATGCTAGATTTCACAACGGCGGGGAGCAGCTGCTTCCTGCTTCAGACCGAACAGGAGGACGATATGCCTGATAGCGTCTACAAGGTCATTGAACTGATCGGTACCAGCAGTGACTCATGGGAGAAGGCGGCCGCCAATGCGGTCGGGCAAGCTGCAAAAACTCTCCGTGATCTTCGCATTGCAGAGGTCGTCAAGCTCGATATGCAACTGGATGAGAAGGGAAACGTCGAGTCCTATCGCGCCAAGCTCAACGTCTCGTTCAAGTTCGAGGGGTCCTGAGCCTCGGCACCTCGCCCCCGCTTGCGGGGCGAGGTTGGCTCGCTGGAGAAAGGCGCGCGGTCGTTCGGGAAGCAGCGCTCTGGTCCAACCGGGACCCGGTATGCTTTGATGCGTGGGGCGGGAACTGTAACGCGCGGTGACCTCATGTACATCGTCATTCGCAAGTACACCAAGGTTCGTTCGGTCGCGGACGCTGCTCGTCGCGCCAAGAGCGGCGTCGGTCAGATCCTGAAGCAATCGCCCGGATTCAGATCTTACTACGTGCTGGATGGGGGCGACGGCGTTGGTGTCGCCGTGATGATATTCGAGGACCGCGAAAGCGCCAATGCAGCGAACGCCAGGATAATGGAGTTTATTCAAGCAAGTCTGCATGACCTCGATCTTGGGGATCCCGAAATCACTGCCGGCGAAGTGCTGGTAAATATAGAACCTGATGCGTCCTCGGCATGAAGTACTCGTAAACGTCGCCAGTTGCGTGGGGTGCCGGCCCCTGCCACTGCTGTGGATCTGATCGCCGTCGCGCAGGGGCGATCGCGTCCTGGACATCCGGATGTCGTCGGTCAGGAATATTCGACATGGTTTTCGAGGAGTAACAACATGAGGCAACACGATTTCGAAGCATTTTTCATCACAGCGACCGTCTGGACGCCGCTCGTAGCTATGGGCACCGCGATGCCGCCCCGAGATCCTGATGAAGACGAGGAGGACGAAGAGGGCGACGACGACGAGGATGAAGCCGACGAGCCGGCAGTCGTCCGCGAGCCGGATGAAGACTAGGCCGTGAACCCATAAAGCGAGGAGGACCGGCGCTGCATGATGCCGAGTATTCGACGAACCTTGTGCATATCGTGTCAGAGCGATAGCAGCAGGTGTGGAAATCTCGCTCCTGCGAATTAAGGCACTTAAGCCAACGTAAGGACGCTCAAGTATGCTCACCGTCTATGGCGAAGGTCGTGGGTTCCGTGTCGTTTGGCTGCTCGAGGAATTGGGGGTGGCTTATCGGCTACGCCCGGTCGATCTGTTCGCTATCGAGAATGATCCCGATTTTCTTGCGATCAACCCCGCCGGCTTTATCCCGGCGCTGCTGGACGGCGAGATGATCATGGTCGAGTCGATCGCGATCCTCGAATACCTGCTCGCCCGCCACGGCCCGAGCCCGCTCGCCGTCGCCCCGGATGATCCGGCTTTCGCCGCCTATCTGCAATTCCTCCATTTGGGAGAGGCCGGGCTCGCTGGACCAATGAACGCCGTCATCGTCGGTCGCGCATTCGCCCCCGCAGAAGAGCGAAACGCCCGGGTCACAATCTGGGCACTGGAGACCTTTCATAGCCGGCTGGGATTGGTCATCCAGCGTCTCGCAAATCGTCCATTTCTCGCCGGTGACCGGTTCACTGCTGCTGACATTTCAGTGAGCTACGCACTCCTGCTTGGTCTGCGAACCAGCAACTATACCCCGGGTTCAGTCGAGCGTGCCTATCTCGCCCGTACGACGACACGCCCCGCCTACGCCCGGGCGATGGAAATCTGCCAAGCCACCAAGGCTTGGGCGGAGAGATCACCGGCGTTGTAGAGCCAGGTCGTGAATCCATAGAAGGGATTCCCGCGAGCGGCCTGGACTAGCCAGTGTCGGTCAGTCCGCGCTATAATCTCTCCATGGGCTGGGATGCGAAAGACGTAGCGCTGCTCAAAAGGCTCTGGGCCGCAGGACAGAGCGCGGCACAGATTGCGCGCCGTCTCGGGTGTAGCCGTAACGCGGTCTGCGGGATGCTAACCCGTTCGGGCTTGAAGCGTGGCCACAAGCCGCCAACAGCAAGACCCAAGATAAGGCCGCCCCCGAAGCCAAGGCCGGCGTCGTCGGCCGCCCTGGTACGTCGAGTAGAGAAGAAGGTGTCGCGAAGCACCGCAGAGAGGCAGCAGCCCAAGGAATTCAGCAAGCAGCAGCTGTACGCCATTCTAGCTGAGGCGGTCAGGAACACTGGCTAAGCGCTAACCACGACGGGCGTTACGCTCCGCGTCCGTGTCCTGGTCCAACTCGAACGGTTCGGCTGTCGTGACCATTCCCCAAGCCTTGGTCTGCTTCGGGTCAATCGCGTCGGTTTGGTTCTCCCGTGACGACTTCCGGTCAGCCCCAGTCAGCGGACATCTTTAGTACCCCTCGCCAGGTCTCAAACGGGCCAGAAGCGGACCTCCCACTCCGGCTCCCGCAAAAAAGTTGAATATCCGGTCTCTCTTTTCGCCGTCTCAGGGCATTGACGATACGCCCATCGTCGGGGCTCGATCGGCGTCGAGCGAGCGGAGGAGACGAGATTGGACCTTTGTCGCGAGGCTCCAACCCAGCCGGTTACCCGACCAAGCTGCTCGCAGCTACCGGACCAATCGACAACTTTCCGGGTAGAATCCTCCTCTACTGATGTTCGCGCCTTCGGGGCGCACGGCCAAGAGCCGACATAGATCGGGAGAACGCGAGAAAGGACGTCGAATCCACCCGTGGCCGGATCAACGACTTATTTCAGGCCCTATGAGCTACTTCACATTCCAATGTCGGAAATGGCGTACGCTCGTTAATGGTTAACCGGACTAGCAGCTCTACCTTGGCTGGTTAGCGTTAGCCTCGACTAGATCATTCATGGAGGAACACATGAAGAGAATTACAGTACGTGTCCACGAGCACCTCAACCTGGAACAAAGTCAGAAAGTCTTGGCGTCGGTGCTGGGAAGGGCCGGGCATCCCACGTGCTACTCGGGTATCAACATCAGTTTTGAGAATGCCGTAAATCCGGCTGACACCATCATGATTGTGGAGAAGGGCAGCCAAAAAGTTATTGAGGTTGGCTAGGGCCATAGATCCCTCCCATGACATTTGAACCACCCCGGCTCGGCCCAGGCGCGATCTATTTGCGTTCGCTTGATGGCTTGTTCCGGTCACACGCCGATCTGATCAAGGTAGCGGAGATCGAGCCACAGAGTCTGTGGACGAAAGGTACTGCGCCCGGCTCGCTGCCGCGAGGCAGCCCGGGAGAGCTGCGCCATCTTCAAGCGCTGCCCCAAACCATTTTGACGCACGGAGTCGGTTGCCCGATCGGCGGAACGATCTGTGATCAAGCACGCCAAGTGCCGCAGTTTCGCGCTTGGACCGAAGCGCTGAATGCTCCGTGGACAAGCGAACATCTCAGCATTTTTCATGTGCGTGGCCCAAGCGGAGAACAGCCCTGCGGCTTCCTCATGCCTCCGCTGCAGACTGAGGCGGGAGTGAGCCTTGCCGCCAGGAACATCACGCGCCGCGCGGCCGCATTGGGAAAGCCGTTTGCATTTGAGACCGGCGTCAATTACTTCGCTCCGCGATCGTGCGAGATGCCGGACGGGGAGTTCTTCAGGGCAGTGGCCGAAGCTGCGGACTGCGGGATCCTGCTCGACCTGACCAACCTATGGGCGAACCATAAGAACGGTCGTGCTGAGATACACGACGTGCTGGTGCGCTTGCCTTTTGAACGCGTGTGGGAGGTGCATCTCGCGGGCTTGGAGTTTGCACACGGCCACTGGCTGGACGCGCATTCGAATGGAATCGACGATGAGTTAGTCGATATTGCATCTGACGTTGTTGCTGACTTGCCTAACCTCGGCGCGATCATCTTCGAAATCGCGCCCGACCGGATTGACCGATTCGGCGAGAGAAATCTGCTTCTGGAGATGGAAAAGGTGCATCTTCTCTGGGACAGGGCTCGAGGTGCGGCCCGATGCACGTCAAACACGAAAGTATCGGCTCGGCAGGCGCTTGCGGAGCCCGCCACGCTCTCGCCGGAAGATTGGGAACGGATGCTCGCGAACCGGATGCTGCAATCGGGAGGCCCGTTGCCTGTGAGTACGGAACAACTGGAACTGAGAAGATCGGATGAGCGGGCGTTTTCGCTTTACCTGCAACTCGTTGCTTCGTTCCGCAGAGGCGCCGTTGCAGAACTGATGGAGAATACGACACGATTACTTCTGCTCGGGATGGGAGAGTCGGAGCTTCGTTGGCTTATGGACCGATATGTCGCAGCGACCCCGCCGGTGGCTTTCCCGACCGATGAAGCTCTGAGTTTCCGGCGGTTCCTTGAAGAAAACCCGCTCGCAATTCCGGGGCTTGAAGACCTCTCGAAATTCGAATCGACACTGATTGCTGCTGCGGCGGACGGTGGGTCGATGCAGGTGGAACTCTCGAAGGATATCGATGCGATGCTCGACGAAATCGCAATGGGAAGATTGCCGGGGCCCTCGACGGACCGTCCCGGCACGGTGCTCGAAATCGCGGTGGACCCGGTGCCGGTCGTGCGAATGATTCACTAAGGAGAAGGTCGTCGCGATTGATGAACTCCACCTGGTGGTCAAGGCCTGGGCGACCATGCAGGAATTATTGCGCAACGCCGAATTGAAACCAGCGGGACATTTCGCCGAACGCCTTCGCTTCACGATTTGGCCCATGGTGCCGATCTCCGCGCCGATGCTGCGATGCCACGCCATTCGAGCAGGTGCTGAACAGCCATTGGTAGCAAAGCTGTTTACGGTGACGGAACGTTCGCGGCGTTGGAAATGCGATATCTTGCGTCAAGGTAGCAGCCTGCGGCCGGCGCGATCCTACGTTCCTGGGAAGAGCCTTGTCGATCGATGGACGCAAATGACGGCTATGGGTCAAAATGCGAAGAACTCAGAGTGAGCAAAGTCAGTCCGCTCTACCCCACCAAGCGGACCTCAATGAAAGGTGTCGCCACTTCGCTGATGGGCCAATAGTCGACATCGGTCGAATTGCGGTCAGCTCAATCTGGCGTCCGCTCAGTTCAATGTTTCCGACAGGACTTTTGCCTTGATCGAGTCGGGTGATCCGTGTGGTTGCTCCACCCAGGTAAAGGCGATATGGGAGCCGCCGGAGTTGTCCACCATCGGCGAGGCAGACATCTGGCCGCCGACATCGGTGGTGCCGACCTGCCTGACGCCACTTAGGGCCAGGAAGTCCGGTGGACCGCCCGCCACCACGACGATGGCGGCCATCACCCTGGTGCCGAACTTGCCCGTCGTAGCCACCGGCTTTTGGGTCCACGTCACGACAGAGCCGCCGTGGGGCAAAGCCTTCACGAGCGGTTCGAAATTGACCATGTCGTCACCGCTAACGGTCACACCGAGGGAAGTACCGTCCCGAACGAACAGCTCTGCCGTGAGCTTTTGCCCCTCAATACTGTTGATACCACCTAGAACGCTTATGAACTCCCTCGGATCTTCGATGTTCCCCCCGAAGGTGGCTGGCGCGATTTCGCCGACGCCAGGGCCCCTCGGTGCGATCTCCGGCCCCGACTTCTTTCCGTCAAAGTTGAACAGCTGAAAGCGGCTGCGGAAGATTCCATTCTCGCCACCCTTCCACGCGATTGCGAAGGTGACGTCGTCTAGCCCGGCCCCGGCAAACGCCACGACGGAGGGAGCGAAATGGGATCCCGAGGAACTGTTGACGGCAATCTCGGGGCCGACCCTTCCACCGTCCTCGCTGTTGAAAATAGCCGCGCGCACTTGAGGATCGGGCAGTGCCGCCACCCAACTGATGACGAAATTCCCATCCAGAGTGGACGCGACCGCAGGCGCTCGCATCCGCGTGAGATCGGCGGCAACATGGTTGTTGCTGACGACACTTTCAGGGCCGGCTTTTCTTCCGTCGAGACCAAACCTCTGGAACACCAGCTTTGCAGGTGGGAACGCGACCCATGCGACGACAAAGCCGCTCCGTATCCGCTCGACCGTGATCAAGCCGAAGATTCCCGGCGTCGTGTTAACCTGAAATTCGGCCCGCTTGTTGCCCGCGAGGTCGAACCTTGCTCCACGCAGGTTCTGGTCGCCAGGTTCGGTCCATACGACGACGAACTCCGACCCGAGCCCCACTACGGCCGGCCGGCCGCTCCCGTGCTTGGTGGTGACGAGGATTTCATCCATTTGCATCTCCATCGGTGGGGGGCCTTGGAGGCCGACATGCCGTCCGCTCACGTCTTTCGGAAATGTATTGGAAATTTAACGGGATCCCCGATTCGTCTGGCGCGGTGCGCGTCGAGGGTGGGCGGGCTTCTTGTCAGGCATGACTAGTCTCCGCTGTAGAGACCGTTACCACGCGCCGAACTCTACGCTGGTGAACTAGTTCACATAACGCGAAAGCGATTCTTGCCGTCTGAATATCCCAAGTGGGCCCGGATCAAAACGTCCAGGACATAAAATGACGCAAGTACAAACCATGGCGCCAATGTCCGTTGTGGGTCAAAAGCAGCAGTGGGCGCCAAGCTGTATCGGCGTCCGGTTTGCCCCTGACAGCCGACATGACACGCGCTCAATTGACCTTCGGCTGAGGGCCATAAGCGAGCGCGGCAAAACATGCCAGCGCATGCTCCGGCAAATGCTATTGGTCCATGCCTGGGCGGGGTTAACGCTGCGCCGGCGAGCCAGAAAGTCCTTGACGCAACAGAACACCACGGATTTGGATCGGTCGGAAGACCTTGATTGGACGATGGACGGAGCCGACCCGTGGGATTTTTGCTGAGAATTATGCTCGTAACCGCTCTCGTGAACCTTGCTCCAGCCGTCGCCCAGGCGCCGAAGAAAGCCGTCGCTTCTCCTGCCTTGCAGAAGGAATTCGATGGCTTCATCGAGAAGTTTCGCGCGGCGCTGAGGACAAACGATTCCGCCGCCGTCGCCGGTATGACACGATTGCCGTTCATGAACGACAGCGCAATTCGCGACGCCGCGCAATTTCGCGCCAAGACCTATCCGACCTCGTTCACGCCGAAAAATCGCGCGTGTGTCCAGCGCGGCAAGGCCGTCTACGATCGCGATCAAGAGAACAATGACAATTACTTCGTCTTCTGCGGCGAGCTCATCTTCGTCTTTACCAAGACGCCGGCGGGGTTCCTTTTTACGGACGTCGGCGCGAATGACTGATCAGGCAACAATGCTATCCACTGCCGTCGGACGTATGATCGGTCGCGTCGCTCAGCGACATATTGGATGCAGCAACCTAGGCGATGGGCCGACTCATCAACGGAAAGACTCGCCGCGAGCAGAACGAGTCGGCTCAGCCCCCCATTAACGGACATGCATACGGACAGCGGCGACTTCGCCTTCGGGGCACACCCGGAAGAACTCGGGCTGAGCATATCAAGTCTGCTTCACCCCCAAGGAGCGGACATCTAGCGGACATCTAGCGGACATGCCGGGTCGACCGCTTGGGGCCACAAGCGGACCATCTGACCCAAATTACGAACAGAAGAAGAGCCCAGCTGTGGTGGGCTGGGCTCTCGTTCAGCGATTGATGGCCGCCTCAACAACCATCTTTACGGCGACATCGGGTTCAGGATCATTTGATTTCCCAGGACGTGTTGTGCGGGATGTCCATCGCAAAATAATCGCCAGAGCCAGCCAGCGCAGGCATAGCTATGCACGCAAATGGTTCGCTTCCGGTGATGCCCTTATACTTACCGGTGCCGCCGGTGATGATATGCGTTCCACAATCCATCTTCGGCTGGGCCTTGTCGAGGTCTCGAGTATCGAAGGTCGAGAAAATCTTGTCGCCGTCGCTGTCGGCGAGCACGCAAGCGCCGTCAATGTATTTCTTGTCTCCGGACGCGACGTTCAGCGCCACGCAGCGTGCTGACATCTTGTCCAGCATCTTCTCTCCCTTCATGTTTTGAGTGGTCCCGACCGCCTCCAGCGTAGTGGCCTTGCCGAGTTCGGCGGTGTCAATGCTCATCAAGGGCCGAAAAATAAAGTGCGTCACATAAGGAGTAGTCCCCTTCTTTTCAATCGGCTCTCCCGCGACAGCCGCGGGGGCAAAGGACACGAGCGCAGCAGCAAAAGCCGCTGCTTTGGTGAGTCTCATCGCTGCGGTGACTGTGGGGACTATGCGCACGTTGATGGAGTTCATGAGTGCCTCCTTAGATCAAGCGGCGGTTCAGGTCTCCGCCGTGAACTGCCGCGAGTTGAAATCGACCTGCGTATGCTTTCTCCTGTCAAATCGAGTTTGCACGCCGGCGCCGAGCGTCAACGTGATCATGCTTTCTTGATGCTTCGCCTTGGACTGACGAAGTATGTGGGGATGGTGGCTCCAATCATCGGTTTTGACCTCAATACAAGGCTCGACCGAACGACCTGGAATATTAGCATAATAGCATGGAACGCGGCGAACGTCAGCGTCATGCCCGGAATACGCAGCGCGCACCGTCAGCTGTCCTGACCGAATGCGCTGCGAAAAATGCAATTCTCCTGTTGTTCGGATGAAGCACGGGGCGCATGGGTGCAGCGACTCTGTGCCGCTCTTCATGCTTTGCGTCGTTCCGCTTGCAACTCAGGAGGTGAGCATTGAGTCACGTCGATTTCCACAGCCACCAATATCCGTAATGTCCGCTTCGGGTCACAAGGGGACGTTCGCTCTGAGCGCGGGAATATCAACTAACGGCCAAGAACGGACATCCCACTTCAAAACCTGCTACTGCAGCGTCCGCTTGAAGAAGGCGACGATGTCGTGATCGAAGCGCTCATGAAACGCAGCGCGGTCGAAGCCCGGCTTGCTTGTGCAGATTGCCGGCATGCGGGTTGCCAGGTCCGCAGAGCACGGCTTCAGAAAGTCGTAGTGCCCGGCGTCAGCCACGACGTGCGTCTCGGGTGGTGTCGGCAACGCGAGCCGAACGGCTTCCGCATAATAGGGGTGTGGTAGCACTTGATCATCCTCGGCCCGCCAGAGCTGTACCGGCTGGAGGACCGCCGCCAGACCGTTGGTCCCGAAGGCAAAACCGAGAGCGGGCGCGGCGGAGACCACCGCCTTGATTCGCGGATCGTGGGTCCAGACGATATCGCTATCCGGCAGCAACGGGTGCTCTTCCATGATCTGACAGTCTTCGAAGGCGGGATGCGCCTTGCAGTGACTCGGAAGGGTCCGAAGGTCCGGCTCGCCGCCGGCGGCCGCCAGCACCGTCAAGCCGCCAGCCGAGAAGCCGAACGCGCCAACGCGATTGGCATCGAGGCGGGCGTGGTCGCTCCACGCGCCCAGCATGTAATCCGTGAGCAGCTTCAATTGCCGTGGCCGTTCCCAGATTGCGGTAGGACGGCTTTGGTCGCGCCAGCTATCGCCATTGTGCGTAAGAGCGGCGACGACGAACCCTGCATTGGCCAGGGCCGTGGCGGTGTCGAGGTGCCCGGCATAGGAGCCTCCGTGACCGTGCGATATGACCACCAGCGGAAGACCGGTGCCCTCAACCGGCGCGTCGCGGGCGACCATCTGTTGATCGGACTCGACCGCCTCCGGCTTCGGGGTCATCGTGGTCGGATACCAGACGCCCACCTCGATAGGTGGGCCTTGCGGATCGTCGATGCTGAAATGCCGGAACCCGACCGCGGCGTCGGCCTGGCCGGCGGTGACTGCGATGAGTACGGCGAAAAAATATGCAATCGTGTAGCGCATGGGAACCTCTCGGCGAGTGGGACGCCAAGGATCCAGCAAACGGCACAGGCCTGCGCCAGCACTTGTTCGCCAACGGGCGAATGGGTTCGCCGGCGGGCAAACCGCCACTATAATGGCCTTATGAGCGAAGCGCGTCGGAGTGACTTTCTGCGGGATTGGGCCGTTGACCTCGCGATCGCGAGCGTCTGCGCCATCTTTTTCGGCCTGATCGGACCGTTTGGTAGCTATCTGAACGGACCGACCTGGCAGCGCGTGGTGTTTCAACTCGCCTGCTTCTTACCCGGAATCCTGCTTTTCGGATCGCTCATCCGGGTGGTGCTGCGGCTCCGCCTGAACCCGGCAATGACCTGGATGTCGATCTTTCTCGGCGTCGTCATCCTGAACGCGCCATTCCAGATCTGGGTCGCGTCGATCGCCGTATCGATATGGCCCTTCCTGAAAATCTTGCGACCGCTCGATTGGTACTTGCAGGGGCTGATCACCGCCTTGCCGATTGTGCTCGGTTTCACCCTTCTTATGCAGGCCCGGTTACATCGCCGGCAACAGGCCAAGGAAGCCGGCGAAGCGCCGCCAACCGCTTTCGGGCTACTCGGTGCGCCACCTTCCGCGGTGCTTTGCCTGCAGATGGAGGACCACTATGTGCGCGTCCATACCGCCGGCAACTCTCGCCTTGTACTGGCAACGCTCAACCAGGCGATGATGGCGCTCGAAAATGCCGATGGCCTGCAGGTACATCGCTCCTGGTGGGTCGCGAGGAAGGCGGTCGTGCGGGCCGTTACCGAGGGTCGCAATCTGCGACTGCAACTCGTCAATGGAATCACGGCCCCGGTCGCCCGGTCAGCCGTCGCCATCGTGCGGGAGGCGGGCTGGTTGACGAACGAGAGCTCGACGGGGGGCCGCAGCCCCGAAACAGAAATATTGCCCCTATGACGGAGGCCATGTCCGTTGTGGGTCAAAAGCTGGCGGTCGGCAGCAGCGTGGCAACGTCGGTTGGGGGCCAATAACGGAAGTGAGCGGCTACACTGCTTGATCGCAGATGCGTGATAGGGCGGGGGCGAGAGTTGCGGTCAGCCACGAGTCCGACCACATTGACGCCGTCGAGCCCGCAGCATGTCCAAAGGTGACGCCGGCGTGAATTTATTTGGCCGAAATCAGGAATTGACATCTCGGCCGTCGCCGTCAGGCGAACGCAGCCCCAACAAATACGGCCTCGCCGGGCTGCTGGCCTCATCCGCCGCGCGAGGTTGGTCAAATCTCACGGCAGAGCTTCGCAGCCACCGCGGTACGGTTGCCTGGAATAACCCCCAGCCTGATGCCGAGATCTGCGTTGATGTGCGCGGTAGTCGGTCCGTTGTCACGCGTCGGCTGGACGGGGCCATCGACTCGACCATCTCCGAACGTGGAACCATCTGGTTTCGTCCGGCCGGCGTGCAGCAAGGCCTGATCGACATGTCCGAGCCGGTGCCCGCGATCTTGCATCTTTACCTACCGACTGGCTTGTTCTTGTCGCATGATCTGGGTGAAGGGTTCGACGCGACGGCGATCGATTCACTCCGCCACAAGGGCGGCTTCCGCGATCCACTGCTTGCCGAGATTGCCTTTGCCATCATGCTCGAACTGGAACACGAGACGTCCGCGGGCAGGCTGCTCGCCGAAACCCTGGCATTCAGTCTGGTGGCAAGATTGATCCAGAACCATGCTGCGCCGCGGTCCGGCCTGGTCATGCCGGCCGCAGGGGAAGGGCTCGACCGACGCAGATTGGCGCGCGTGCTCGACTATATCGAAGCCAATTTGGAGGGCGATCTGACGGTAGCGCGGCTGGCTTCGGTTGCCTGCCTGAGCGAGTTTTATTTCGCGCGCGCGTTCAAGGCCGCCATCGGTAAATCGCCGCATCGGCATGTCAGTGCAAGGCGCCTCGAACGCGCCAAGGACCTGCTCTGCGATGCGGACCGGGCCTTGGTCGATATCGCCCTCGGGCTCAGGTTTTCGTGCCAGGCCAATTTCACCCGCGCATTCCGGCGAGCCACGGGCCAGACGCCGGCGCAATATCGGCGAAACCGGCTGGCTTGACTTTGTTACCGATGTAACGATCTGCATCCACCGACGGCAGGAAATGACAATAGCTGAGCAGGCGATGCAAAGCGGCATTGCCTCGATCAGGGTAACTGTTCGCCCATCCATGCACTTTGCGTGAAGGAGAAGCGAATATGACGTCCGAACGGAAGGTTGCCATCATCACCGGAGCATCGCGCGGCATTGGCGCAGGATTGCTCGAGGCCTACCGGGATATCGGCTACCACGTCGTTGCCAGTTCTCGTTCGATCGGCAGGAGCGACGATCCGTCGATGCTCGCGGTCGATGGCGATATCGCCAGCGCAAAGACGGCCGATCGCATCGTGGAACTGGCCATCGAGCGCTTCGGGCGGATCGATACGCTCATCAACAATGCCGGCCTGTTCATTGCGAAGCCCTTTACCGATTATTCTGAGGCCGACTTCGCCAAGATGGTCGGTGTCAATCTCGCGGGCTTTTTTTATCTGACGCAGCGGGTGGCGGCGAGGATGCTGCTCGCGGGCTCGGGTCACATCGTCAATATCACGGCCACGATCGCCGAGCAGCCGATGGCGTCCCTGGCGGCGGCGCTCGCGGCGCTAACCAAAGGCGGGCTCAACGCGATCACCCGCTCGCTCGCGATCGAGTACGCAAGCCGGAATATCCGTGTGAATGCCATATCGCCTGGCGCGATCGCGACCTCAATGCATGCGCCGGAGGCGCATGGCTTCCTCGCAAGTCTTCAGCCGATGGGCCGCATGGGCGAGATACAGGAGGTCGTCGACGCCGTGATGTATCTTGAGCGAGCGGCTTTCGTCACCGGCGAGATCATGCATGTCGATGGCGGCGCGTCCGCCGGCCGCTGGTAGGAGGTGTGCGATGTGGTCTAACCGACGTCTTGTTGAATTGTTCAAGATCGAGCATCCGATTGTGCTGGCACCAATGGCCGGATTGGGCACGGTAGACCTTGCAGCCGCGGTCTCGAATGCCGGCGGCATTGGCTCGATCGGCTGCGCTGTCTTGACGCCTGAGCTCATTGCAAAGACCGTTGCCGAGCTACGGCGACTGACGAAGAAACCAATCAATCTCAACTTCTTCTGCCACGATGCGGCAAAGGTGGACGCCGCTCGCGAGCGTGCCTGGCATGAGAAGCTTTCGTCGTATTATCGCGAACTGGGCATCGCCCCCGCAACGGTTACACCGCGCCTCGATCTCGCTCCGTTCGGCGATGCCGCGTCCGCCGTAGTCGAACAGGTCCGGCCGGAGGTGGTAAGCTTTCATTTCGGTTTGCCCGAGCCCGGATTGGTCGATCGGGTCAAGGCAGCCGGCTGCAAGGTGATCTCATCGGCGACGACAGTCGACGAAGCATGCTGGCTCGAAAAGCATGGTGCCGATGCGATCATCGCTCAGGGGTACGAAGCCGGAGGACATCGAGGCTCATTCCTCGATTCTAACAGCGAGCGCGCGATCGCCTCACAGGCCGGCACGTTCGCCCTTGTGCCACAAGTCGCTGACGCCGTCAGCGTGCCCGTGATCGCAGCCGGCGGGATCGGGGATGGGCGAGGGATCGCAGCGGCGTTCGCACTCGGTGCCGCCGGCGTGCAGGTGGGAACCGCCTTTCTGCTTTGCGCCGAGTCGGCAACGCCCCCACTCCATCGCGAGGCCCTGCGAAATGCGCGGTTGAACCAGACTGTCGTGACAAACGTGTTCTCCGGGCGACCGGCGAGGGTTCTGGTCAATCGCCTTGCCGCCGAGATCGGTCCCTGGTCGGACGCGGCACCGGACTTTCCGCTGCCCATGGGCGAAGTGTCGCCGCTGCGTGCTGTGGCTGAGCAGAATGGAAGCTCCGATTTCACGCCACTCTGGTCAGGTCAGGCGGCGGCGCTTGCCCGCGAGATACCCGCCAAAATGTTGATGGACGTCCTCGTGCGGGAAGCCACCAAGTCTGGAGGCAGCTGATGTCCGGCTTGGGATACCAACCAAAGTCCGAATTGGGTCGAAGTCCGGCGTGGTTCGCTGCGGATCGGCGCGCCGGGTTTACCCTGCGAAGCTGACCTGTCGTTGAGGAGCGCTGTCGGCAGGGATGGACCATCAGCAGACATTGCGGCTGACTTTCGCGCCACCGTTCAAACGCCCGGCCGGTCTGCTTTGGGCGCGCGCTAGACGCGCGTGCGCGGTAGCGAGGTCGAGCCGAACCGATTGTCGCCAGGCCGTCCGGGAAATGCACTCAGGATTGCCGCCAATAAAAGATAAGGAAGCCAATACGGAATGCTGAGCGCGTCGACGAGGAGAGGAATTGCGAGGATTGTGAGCGCCCACCAACCCGAGATGTTGAAGTCATGTAGTCGCTTCACAAGGATTGCAGCGAGCGGCCAGAGCGAGATAAAGAGGACAGCCGGGACGATGGGCCAGTCGAGCGGAGGGTTGACGCTATAGTATTGGGGTCCTGAATCAGTGAGCTTCCTCGCGATGCGCACGACGAGCATGTCGACTAGCACAAGTCCCAAAAGTCCCAATCGAAATTCCTGCGGACCGATGCGGCCTTTCATGGATAAGAAATACCAAATGAAAGCTGAATGCATGCGCCTCCGAGATCATCCTGTCCGATAGCTGTAGTGCAACGCTTAAGCAGCATAGGCTATACAGCCCAACACTATCCCAATAGATAACCTAAAATTGTGCGCACGGGCGGACAATCGCCGACAGTCACAATAGGATCAGGCCAGCAGCGTTGCATAGGACGCGAGAGGGCGATGCCCCCCGGTCGGCGCTGGGCTGATCTGTGCTAGGCTTCTTCAACACATGGTTGGTTTTGGCGGAGGCGATTGTGAGGCGACGTGAGTTCATCGCGCTCCTCGGCGGCGCGGCGGCAATCCGACCACTCGGCGCGCATGCGGAGCGTCCGCGAGAGCGCATCCTCTATTTCACATACTCCGCCGGCTACCGGCATGATGTCATACCGCTTTCTAAGGTTATCCTGACCCAGCTCGGAAGCCATTCGGGTGTTTTTGAAGTCACTGCAACGGAAGACACGTCCGAATTTTCTACCGAAAACCTCGAGCGCTACGCAGCGGTGATGTTCTATACGTCAGGAGAACTTCCGATGAGCGACGCGCAAAAGAGAGCTCTTCTCGACTTTGTGCGCTCGGGCCGCGGGTTCCTCGGCGTTCATTCGGCGACGGACACATTCTACACTTGGCCGGACTATCTAGATCTGGTCGGCGGCTACTTTAATGGTCATCCTTGGCATCAGGCCGTGAAGATCGAGGTGGTTGATCCCGGCGATCCCCTGGTGGCATTTCTTGGGAATGCGTTGCAAGTCGAGGACGAGATCTACCAAATCAGCGACTTCGACTATCGTGGTTCACGCGTGCTCCTGCGCCTCGACCCAAGCTCGGTGGACCTTGGCAAGACCGGCGTACATCAACGATTTTATGGCTGGCCTCTCACCTGGACCCGATTCTATGGCGAGGGACGAGTATTTTATTCGGCGCTAGGCCACGAGCCGTCAGTTTGGCGGGACGCCCGCTACCAGCGAATTCTCACGAACGCTATCCTGTGGTCTATGCGAAGGTCGCCCTGGTAGACGCCGCGGCACTTCGCATTTGCGCCACCGCCGGATTCGTTGGCTGGTGTCCATGCCTGAGGTTCGGACCGTCTTGGTCTGCGACTTCCGCTCCGGGTCAAAATGCGAAGAACTCAGAGTGAGCCTTGATGATCCTGACATCGCAGCCCTGCATGGCCGCCGTCAGCCCAACGCCTCCATCCAGCCGGCGACGGCCCGTCCGATCTCGTCCGGCGAATCTTCCTGGACAAAATGGAGTCCCGAGATCGTCACCTCGGTCTGTGCCGGGAGGCTGCGGGCCAAATCGAGAACCGGGCCATGGGCGAGGATCCCACCGGGCTCCGCCCTCAGGAACAACTTGGGTATATGGCTCGTCTTAAGCCAGTCGGCGTAGGCGGTCACGATCGCAGTCACGTCGGCGGGCTCGCCCTCGATGGGGATTTGCCTGGGCCACGTCAGCGTCGGACGCCGGCCCTCGCCGGGCTCGGCGAAGGGCCGTCGGTACTCCGCCATATCCTCGTCGGACATTTTGCGAAGGATGGCTCCCGGCAGGATCTTCTCGATGAAGAAATTGTCTCGCAAGACCATTTCCTCGCCTTTCTCGGAACGCAGCCCTTGCAAGGCGTGACGCATTTCGAACTTGTCCCAGTGGTCCCAGTATTGCGGCCCCATGATCGCCTCCATGTACGCGATACCCTTCACTGCCTCGCGGTGGCGGTTGGCCCAGTCGAAGCCGAGCGCCGAACCCCAGTCATGGATGACGAGGGTGACCCGTTCGCGCACGTCCAGGGACTCGAGCAGGGCGTCGAGATAGCGGCGGTGCTCGACGAAGCGATACGAGTTGGGACCGCTGTCAGGCAGCTTGTCGGAATCGCCCATGCCGATCAGGTCGGGGGCGATGCAGCGACCCAGCGGCTTCAGGTGCGGCAACACATTGCGCCAGAGATACGACGAAGTGGGATTGCCGTGCAGCAGTACGATGGGGTCGCCCTTTCCCACCTCCACATACGCCATCTCGCGGCCGAGGACCCGCCGCCGCTGCTTCTTATAGGGAAATGCCGCAGAGATCATGTTCGCTCTCCCGTTTACATTTGGGCGCAGCGACACCGCGAAGCCTGCGCAACAGCGCGCCGCTGGGCTCGAGAGTGATCTTACTAGGGCCTTGCATCAATCGCTTGCCCGCCATTGATGCTGTTATGCTAATCTTGCTCAGAAGATCACCCAAGCAGATGCTGGGTATCAAGCCATTGATATGCCGCGCGTTAAGCGGATAGTTCGACGGCGCTTGCCCACTGCCCAGATCAACGTTTAAGCTGCTTTCCTGGAGCGGTTCCCTGATCTGATGCTGAGAGTTTCTTAGGATTACTCAACCGACGGGGCAGGCCGTGATGGTGGAGCAAGGCCTACGAGCCGTCTATGAGTCGAACGGGTGGGAGATCGATCTTACCCAGCGTGAGCTGCGGTCCCGAGGTGTTTCCGTTCCGATCGGGAACCGCGCATTCGAGATTCTGGAGATTCTGGTTCAGTCGGGTGGCGAGCTTGTCACCAAGCGCGATCTTATAGATCGGGTGTGGCCGGTTGCGACGGTCGAAGAAAACACGCTCCAGATTCATATATCCGCCATTCGCAAGGCGCTTGGCGCCGATCGCGAGTTGTTGCAGACGGTGTCCGGCCGCGGCTATCACCTGCGCGGCATCTGGACCATGCGGCCAGCAACCGGACCGGGACATCCACTCTACCTAAAGGAAAGTGCGTCGGCGCAGCCATTAGCGTCGACCAACCTGCCGCAGCCGGTTTCAGCGTTGATCGGCCGCACCGCCGAGGTCGAGGAAATCTCGAAGCTTGTCCGTGCCGGCCGGCTCGTCACCCTGACCGGGGCGGGGGGCATCGGCAAGACACGGCTCGCGCTCGCGGTCGCCCGTGAACTGCTGCCGCATTTTCCAGAGGGCGTGTGGCTGGCCGAGTTCTCGCCGCTCGCTGATCCCAGTCTGGTTCCCATAGCGCTCGCTGCCGCGATCGGACTCAAGTTCGGCGGAGGTGAAATTTCGACGCAGCGCGTGGCGCTGGCACTGGCAGCGCGGCGCTTGTTGGTGGTGTTGGACACCTGCGAGCATGTGATCGACGCCGCGGCGAGGATGGCTGAGGGCGTGCTGCGAGCCGGATCCTCGGCTCAGATCATCGCAACCAGCCGCGAGCCGCTCCGGGCCGAGGGGGAGCAGGTCTACTGGGTGCAGCCACTCTCGATTCCGACGGAGGACGCGGACGATCTCCTGGAATACGGCGCCGTCAGACTATTCATCGAACGTGCACGAGCAACCGAGGCAGGGGCGGTTCTGGATGGCTATCAGGCAAAGACGATCGCGGCGATCTGCCGGCGTCTTGATGGCATACCGCTCGCGATTGAAATGGCGGCGGCACGTGTCACGGCACTCGGTGTCGAAGAACTCGCCGCTCACCTTGACGATCGCTTTCAGCTGCTGACCGGAGGGCGGACGGCGCTGCCGCGGCACCAAACTCTGCGGGCGACCTTCGATTGGAGCTACGAGCTACTGACTGAGCCTGAGTTGGTGCTCCTCCGCCGGCTCGCGGTCTTCGCCGGTGCCATCGACCTGGAGGCGATCTGCGCGGTGGTAACGGGCGCCGGGATCGCTTTGCCGGACGTGGTCGATGGAATTTCCAGCCTGGTTTCGAAGTCGCTGGTTGTGGCGGAAATCGATGCCACCACGGCGCGCTACCGCTTATTGGATACGACCCATACGTATGCCCTCGAAAAGCTCGGCGAGAGCGGGGAGCGGGAACGGCTCGCACGTCGCCATGCCGAATATTACCGGGACTTGTTCGAGCGGGCTGAAGCGGAGCTGGAGATGCGCCCCACGGTCGACTGGATGGGCGACTATGGACGGCACATCGACAACCTGCGCGCGGCGCTGGGTTGGGCCTTTTCACCCAGCGGTGACGTGCAGATTGGCGCGGGGCTGACCGCGGCCGCAGTGCCCCTATGCGTCCATTCGTCGTTGCTGGAGGAATGCCGCGGCCGCGTGGAGCGGGCGATCGCCGCCCTTGGGGCTGCCGTCAATGGCGACGCGCGCCTCGAGATGAAGCTGCATACCGCGCTCGGTACGACCCTGATATTTGTCACCGACGCGAAAATTCCCGCGCTCGGCGAAGCCTGGACAAAGGCGCTGGAGCTTGCAGAGAGGCTTGACGATGTCGAGCACCAATTGCGGTCGCTGCTAGGCCTGTGGTTCTTTCACCGGGTTGCCGGCCGCCTTCGCGCCTCCTTGACCGCCGCGCAACGATTCAGCGCCCTTGCGGCAAGCCGGTCAAATTCCAACGATCGGCTGATCGGTGAGCGATTGATCGGCATCTCGCAGCAATGCCTCGGCGATCAAGCGAGCGCGCGGTATCACCTCGAACGCATGCTCGCGCACTATGTTCCTCCAGTCCAAAAGTCGCGGATCAGCCGTTTCCGGAGCAACCAGCGGGTGACCGCCGGCGCCTTTCTGGGCCGGACCCTATGGCTGCAGGGATTTCCGGATCGCGCAATGCACGTCACCGAAACATACCTGCATGAGGCATCTGCCAGCAGACACGTCAACTCGGTGTGCTACATCGTCGCCAACGCAGCATGCCCGATCGCGCTGTGGAGCGGCCATATGGATGTCGCAGACCATTACGTGGCAAGGCTGATCGACCTTTCGACCAGGCATTCGCTGATGCGCTATGTTGCCTTTGCCCGCAGCCATCAAGGACTGCTTGCGATCAAGCGCGGAGATACCCCCGGCGGATTGCCGCTGCTGCGGTCAGGCATCGACGAACTCGGCGACGAAGTCAACGCATCGCATCGCTATTTCCTGTTCGTTGGTGAGATGGCGGAAGGCTTGGGGCGCGTCGGGCAAGTGGGCGAAGGACTTTCGGTGGTACACGATGCGATCGCGCGCGCAGAGGAGACCGAAGAACGCTTGAGCATCGCCGAGCTGCTGCGCATCAAGGGCGAACTGCTGCTGTTGCAAGGTGCACCCGGCGCTGCGGCAACGGCCGAGGATCAGTTTTTCCGGGCGATGAAGTGGGCGAGCCTGCAGGGCGCTCTGTCCTGGGAACTACGCGCCGCCACAAGCTTGGGACAGTTGTTTCGCGATCAGGACCGACCGGCTGAAGCGAAGGCGCTGCTGCAACCGATTTACGACCGGTTTACCGAAGGTCTCGACACCGCCGACCTTAAGCGAGCAAAAGGTCTCTTGCGTGATCTCAGTTAAGCCAATCTCCGTTCTTAGCGAGGCTCTGATGTTTGGGGGAAGTTTTGCTTGCGCAATTGAGGAGGCAAGTACCTCAGCTTCCCGGGCGCTGTATTGGTCTCGCTGGTAGGGAATCCCGCGAGGTGCCGTTGCCCGTTCATACAGCTTGCTGAAACGCCCCCGTTGAATGGCGCGCGAAACGGAGGAAGAACCTCTGCACTGCCTGATCCGCTTTGGTTCGGGCTGCGACCAATGCATCAGGACCAAGGGCCGATCCTTCGACGGAGAAGAACGTCAAATCATGCAGCCCGATAGTACCGAGGATAGCTTTTAGATACGGCGTGAGAAAATCGGGCTGATGCGCGCGATCGCCGGAAAATCGTCCGCCCGAGGACACTGAGACAAAAACCGGGCGGTCGCGCAACGCCCCCAGTTTTCCTTGGGCAGTCACGTCGAACGTTCGACGGACTCGAACGACGTGATCTATCCACGCTTTGAGAGCGGCAGGCACGGTGAAGTTGTGCATCGGAGTTGCGATGACGACGAAGTCCGCGCTCTCCAGTTCCTGGATCAGTTCTTCGGACCGGGACATGGAACCCTCGACAAACATTTCCAGGTACGATCGCTCGGTCGCGCCAAGAGCAGTTGCGTAGCTTTCATCGATATCGGGGACGCCGCTGATCGGTCGGATTATGACGGTTGCCGTCGGCTCGCTATCCAGCAAGTAGCCGACGACTTTCTGAGATAGCCTGTAACTCTCCGAGGCTTGCCCGCGGGGGCTGCAAGTCAAATGCAGTATTTTCGTCATCTGCTTTCCAATCGCTGCTGTCCGAACTCTGATCATCAGCAAAGAGCAATTTCGGCCTGCATCCAAGGACCATGAATGAGCTTTGCGACTGGTCCATGATTTGCCGGCGCAGGCTCGACCGCTGCAGCGTGCGAGGAGTGGAGACCAATCCGAACCGTTATGGCATAGTGGGTTTTTTGTTCATCGAAAGATCGGATCGGGCCATGCCTGCCGCGAATCCCCGAAAGCTCCCGCCGCTTGATCCGAAGGCGGCAGCACCGTTCTACCGGCAGATTTACGATCGGTTTCGCGACGCTATCGCCACTGGAATGTTGAAGCCTGGTGACCGCATTCCGTCGGCACGGGCGTTGACCAAGGAATTGGGGCTGGCCAGAGGTACCATCGACACGGCTTATTCCTTGCTGGCCGCTGAAGGGTATGTCGAGGCGCGCGGGCAGGCAGGAACCATTGTAAGCCCAGACCTTACGCCGCGAATATCCATTGCGAACCCGACGCCGCGAGCGGATCCCCGGATGGATGCAGTCAGTTTTCGTCCGGATTCCATCCTGCCATTCCAGATGGGTTTGCCCGCCCTGGATGCGTTTCCCCGGAAGATCTGGGCGCGCCTTGGCGCGCGTAGTGCGCGGGCCATGCAGCCTTCCGATATGATCCATCCCCCTGTGTCCGGCTTGCCTTCGCTGCGTGCTGAAATCGCGAGATATCTCCAGGTCTCGCGTGGGATCAACTGCTCGCCGTCTCAGGTGTTCGTTACCTCGGGATACCGCCAAACCGTGGAACTGATCGGTCATGCCCTGCTGAAGGCGGGCGATCGCGTCTGGCTCGAAGACCCGGGATATCCGCCCACGCGAGAAATTTTCGAATATATGCAGATCGAAGGCATCTCGGTGCCGGTCGATGCGGAAGGCATGGTCGTTTCCGATGCCGTCAAGTTCGCGCCCCGGGCGCGCGCAGCGGTGGTCACGCCTGCGCATCAGAGCCCGCTCTGCATGTCCCTGTCGTTACCCCGGCGTCTGGCGTTGTTGGACTGGGCCGCGCGAAACAAGGCATGGATCATCGAAGACGACTACGATGGCGAATACCGCTATGTCAGCCGCCCCCTCCCTGCATTGAAAAGCCTCGATCGTGACGGGCGGGTGCTCTATGCGGGTACCTTCAGCAAGGTACTTTTTCCAGGCATGCGGCTGGCCTATCTCGTCGTGCCGGAAGCGCAGGTCGAGCGGTTTGAGGAGGTCACCGAAAGCCTTTCAACCGGCTCTCCGGGGCTTACGCAAACCATCGTCACTTCATTCATCGCCGAAGGACATTTTGCGCGCCATATCCAGCGGATGCGGAGGCTCTATGCCGAGCGCCGCGCGGCAACCGCGGCAGGGCTGGAAAGCGTGCTGGGAAAAAATGTGCGAATAGATCTACAGCCGGGGGGCATGCACCTGATCTTGCGTCTGCGAGGCAACCGTTCAGATCGCCGGCTCGCTGCGAGCATGCGGGAACAAGGCCTGTACGCGGAGGCACTTACGGATTGGACGAGGCGCAATGATGGGGCTTCCGCCCTTCTTTTGAACTTCACGAATATCGCCTCGCGGCGCATGGCCGAAAATTTCGGACGGCGCATCTTGGGATTGATGTGACTGAAGTTCGAGCGTGATCTGCTGGATTATGGAAATCATGGCCCAGCTACAAACGCCTATCATGGTCCTTCTTGAATAGGCCAAGATGCGAAACGATGGAATCCTTCAACCAGATGAGGATTCGATCATGAACAAGCGCATCGATTACGCCAAGGCTTCACCGGAAGGCTTCAAGGCTTTTGGAGGGGTCTACGTCTATCTTCAAAAAAGCGGCCTTTCAAAGCAACTTGTCGATCTCGTGTATCTGCGGGTTTCGCAGATCAACGGCTGTGCCTACTGCATCGATATGCACTCCCGCGACCTGCTCAAGTCTGGTGTCGCCGCGGACAAGCTCGTGCTGGTGCCTGTGTGGCGAGACGCGGGGGAAGTCTTTAGTGAGCGCGAACGCTCTGCGCTGGCCTGGACCGAAACTGTGACGAGGGTGGCCGAAACCGGCGTTCCCGATGCCGACTACGAGGCCGCCGCCGGCGAATTCAGCGACAAGGAACTCGCTGACCTCACCTATGCCATCGGCTTGATGAGCGCGTTCAATCGATTGGGAATTTCGTTCCGCTCGATTCCCGCTGCCGCCAGTAAGGCTTGAGGCGCCCATCAGCAAGCATGTCGCGCATGGAATCCTCCATGCGCGTCCAGCCCCTCACAAGCGGCCCGGCCGTAACGCCCGGTGACCAGCGAATGGATTGACCCACATGGCATGGATGATATTGGCCTCCGCCGGCCTTCTCGAGATCGGATTCGCCTTCGGCATGAAGTGGTCCGCAGGCTTCACGCTGCTGATACCCGCGCTGTTTACGGCTGCCACCGGTTTGTCGAGTATCTTTCTTCTCTCGCTGGCGCTCCGCACACTTCCCGTAGGAACGGGGTACGCGGTCTGGACCGGTATCGGTGCCGCGGGTACCGCCGTTCTGGGTATCGCAGTGCTGGGCGACTCTGCGTCGCCGGCGCGGATACTTTGCATTGCTTTGATTGTGGCCGGCGTGATTGGACTAAAGCTTGTCTCTGCAAACTGAGGATGCCACTGACGCTTGGGTGCCCGTTTCGGCCTGACCGTTTGATGCTAAGGCGGATCCGGCGACCACCAACGCAGGGCGGCCCAGGTCAGAACATTCATGGCGTTCTCCTTCTGCAGCCGGAGATGGCGCAATCTTGCCGGCGGTCCGCCAGCGGCCTGCCCACCGGGCGCCGGACGAGTGCGCCGCGATTCACTCCGACTTGGGCGGTTATTCCGGCACGACCAGAGCCTTGTTCGTGCGCAGCGCGCTCATCACCTTCGGATCGAGTTTGAGATGGGCTTGCACCAGTCCCGGCGGTGTTGCCGCCATCCAGGTATCGAGAGAGAAGTCGATAAAGCGGTCACTCTTGAACGTCTCGAGAAATCGAAAGTTGGTCGAGCCGGTATTCTCGAGATAGTGGCCCATCGCCACCGGGACGTAACCAACGTCACCGGCCTGCAGATCAAATGTGCGCGCCTGCCCCTGGCCGGCAAACACACCCATGCGCGCCTGTCCCTCGATGACGTAGAGCCACTCGTCTCCGTTAGGGTGCCAGTGCACCTCGCGCAATCCGCCAGGTTCGAGTTCAACCAGGGCCGCTGCGGTCGTGGTGCTGATTGGAAACAAACGGGAATCGGTGATCCGCACCGTTCCGCCCTTCGTCTTGATGGGCACCTGCTCCATCATCCGCCACGTGTAGCTCGTCTCCGACGCCTTTGCGCCCGATATGGCTTCCGATCCGAGCGGCCCCGGCAACGGAGCCAGGAAAATATAGCGCTCGCTTTCATCGGGGGTGTGGCCGAACAGCGAGGCAGGCACTCCGAAATTCTTGCCCAGCACATCGGTCGGTATGCGCTTGAACCAGTCGTTGAGCAGGAAGGTGTTGTCTTCGTCGAAATCGCCATCGTCGAACACGAGAAGAAATTCGCA
Source organism: Bradyrhizobium sp. 613_E4_N2_2 (assembly GCF_052075995.1). NCBI lineage: Bacteria > Pseudomonadati > Pseudomonadota > Alphaproteobacteria > Hyphomicrobiales > Nitrobacteraceae > Bradyrhizobium > Bradyrhizobium sp. 613_E4_N2_2. The sequence goes on along the minus strand of NZ_CP197234.1, from coordinate 5,885,342 downwards.
GCCGTCGGGGCCGAGGCCCTGGATCGAGTGCGGGGTTCCGCCCGGGAAGAACCAGAGATCTCCGACGCCGACGTCATCGACGAAATAGCGTCCCTCGGAATCGACGGCCGTCACGCGAGCCGTGCCATAGAGCATGTAGGCCCATTCTGACGCCTTATGCCAATGCAGCTCACGCACACCGCCCGCGTTCAGGCGCATATTTACGCCGGCCATGGACTTGGCAATGCCTAGCTCACGCTGCGTGACCTGGCGGGTCCAGCCGCCCGGCTCAAGCCGCATATGGGCGTCCGAGAACGAGAAGCGCAGGTTCGGCAAGGTACCATGATCAGTCGACGGCGGAACCAGCAGATCCGGGTTCTGCCGATCCCGCATGAGATTGCGCGGACCGGGATCGGTGCCGCCGTGACCCGGTCGCTGTGGCTGAGGAATCGCGCCGTCCGCGGTTTGCGCGTGCGCCAGCCCAACGCTCGTTAGCAGACCTCCGGTAGCGGTCGCTGCCAACATATGGCGACGAGAAATGGAATCCATGCGCGATTCTCCCATGATTCCAGGCTACAATGCTTCTGCGCACGACACCTGCGCCTGACGTCTCCGAGCGTCGTCCGTTGGAAGCGGTTCACACTATCAAAGCAGTACACTTCGATATTTCTCGTTAGCACGAGTTCCGGCGGCTTCCGGCAGGGCGAGCGCCAACATTGGCGCTGTCCGCCTCGATGTTTCGATAGCCGTATCGGTTTTCGAACCAGGCCGTGAACCCATACCCCCGCTGCGATCGACGAAAGACCCGCGATCACGATGCGGTGCTCTATGCTCGTACGGATGCCATCCACGATGCCTTTGGCGGACAGTTGGCTGCCTTCACTAAGGACGGCGAGGACAACAAAACGCTGTTCGCTAAGACCGGAAAATTGCCGATGCCGGTCTTGGCTATCGGTGGCGATCACTCCGTCGGCACATTGATGAACTCCGACTTGGCCGATGTCGCGAGCGCCGCCAAGAATGCTGTCATAACCAATGCGGGCTTTTTGCCTAATTGTCTCCGGAACTGCTTGAGGTCAGCTTTGGGTTAAAAGAAGTCCTCGGCTGAACCGATCGGGCAGGTCAGCTATGGGCCAGAAGCGGACGACGAGACCGAGCGTCTTGGCATCCCCAAGGCCAACGATAAGCTCGAACTTCTCCGGTGGCTGCGTCCATCTGGGCTTGCCTTACGAACCCACTGACTACACGCTACCCAAATGAGCAGATTCCACGCCCGAGGTAAGGTCATGATCGGCGCCACGGCACTCCGTGCGCTTGTGCTGACTGCAGCTTTTTTCGCGGCGTTGTCGCCGGCCACCTGCCTTGGCGAAAACAGCAACCGCTTGCCGGCCAAGGCTACAAAGGAGCTACCACCCGAGTTGCTCTCGCTGCTCCGACAAAAGAAGATGCCAAAATACTCGCCTATCCTTGTGCGCGTCTTCAAGCAAGAGGCGGAGCTCGAAGTCTGGAAACAGGACACCACCGGCCTCTTCAAAATCCTCAAGGTGTACCCGATCTGTCGGTGGTCGGGGGATCTCGGGCCGAAACTGAAGGAGGGTGACCGTCAGGCTCCAGAGGGGTTCTATACGATTACTCCCGAGCTGATGAATCCCAACTCCGATTACCATCTCGCGATCAACGTCGGCTTTCCCAACAGCTTCGACAAGGCAAACAATCGCGACGGCAGCTTACTCATGATCCATGGCGACTGCTCATCGAGCGGTTGCTATGCCATGACCGACGAACAGATAAGCGAGATCTATTCGCTAGCGCGGGACTCCCTCGGCGGCCGACCGTCCTTTCAGGTCCAGGCTTATCCATTCCGCCTGACGCCGGCAAACCTGGCGCAGCATCGAAATAGCCCGAACCTCTCCTTCTGGAAAATGCTCAAAGTCGGCAACGATCACTTCGAGAGGACGCATCTCGAACCTAAGGTGGACGTGTGCAATCGACGCTATGTGTTCGATGCGCAAGCTCCACCAAATTCGCCGTATCCTCTCGTGTTCAGTCCCACCGATAAATGCCCCGCGTTTGTCGTGGATTCCAAAATTGCGCGGCGGGCGCTTGAGAAGCAACGTACCGACGAACTCGAATTCGCGCGATTGCTCAATGACAACGTGCCGGCAGCCCCGATCTATAGCGGACTGGACGGCGGAATGAACGAGGCTTTTCTTGCAAAGTATCTGGTCAGAGTGACGCTTGCGAAAGTGATGCCGTATGCATCTTATCTGCCGCAACTGCCGCCAATCCCCTGGGTCACCAACGATGGTTCGTTGACGAGTAGATGGTTTGGCACCTCGTTCTCGAAACCGATTGCATGTGATCTGGCTCGTTCCAGCTTCCTGTCGACCGTCGTGGAAGGAGACGACGGGTGCTAGAGCGCCCGGTCTACTTCAGGCTTGCATCCAGAGTCAGCTGCCGGGTCACTGCCAGACCTCGCCAATGCTTTCTCAAGGTCTGAATACGCCCGGAAGCGGAGTGCGATGAAGCGCTGCGCGAGTCGGCTCGGGATAGGTGTGGACCCATGCGTCTCAGCTAAGAGCGAGTTATTCGATCAACTCGTCGGCGCGGGTGAGCAATTTCGGTGGGACGCCTTCGCGCAAATTAAGATTACGAAGTGCACTAGCGCGTTAACTGCTTTCCATCCCGCTGCCACTGCGAGGTTAAGGCGGCCACTCGGCGAATGCTCGGGTGCAGGTCTGCTATGGGTCATTCGCGTCATTTTTGGCCTGTTTGCCGGATGTCTGCTTCTCCCCTGACAGCAGCGGAATAGCACACATCCACCAACCGCTGCTTGGGGCCAATAGGCGACATCGCCGATCAGCCTTTTGCATTCAATGACCTCGTCGTTTCCATCAACACCTGACTGGCAGGTGAGCTTAACCATCCAGAATCGGTCAAGTGCATTGCCCCTTCGGTGCAAACTGTCTTCTGGCGAGAGATGGGCGTCAACGGTAACATTGCGCACACTGTTGGAGCGGGGAGAGACGAATGATCTCTGCTTGTTGGCTTGCCGTTTGGATCGCGTGCTTCGGCTTAGGAATGGCCGTGGTCTTCCGGACAGGGCTTGGTATTGAACGTTGGTCTCCCGCTCTCGGCTTGGCCTATCTCGTAATCATTGGCCCTTCAGTTCCAATCGTAGCTTGGTTGGCCGCGGATCAGATCGTAACTGTAGAGCAGGCCAGTTGCGCGGAGTTGGACCCAGCAGCGGATCGGCTGAACGGCATGTCGCCATCCGAATTCCGCGTGCGCTGTATCGCAACCCAAGACAATTCGGGTTGGCTTGCTCGTCGCAGAACATGAAAGCTCTGGAGACAAATCATGCCGGAAGCGCTTGAAGTCGAGATATCTGCCTTCTTCAACAAATACATGGAGACATTCACCACCTGGGATGGTGATCAAATCGCCAAACTCTACTGCGCTCCCTGCATCACCATGCGGGGTGACGGGTCGATACATTGTTTTCAGTCACGTGACGAGATTGCGCGGTTTTTCCAAGGAGTGGCCGACACCTACCGACGCGAAGGGGCCGAAAGTGGAACTCTGCACGATGTAGTGGCTGTTCCTATAGGCGAACGCAGTGCTCTCGGAACTGTAACGTGGAAAAACCTCCGACCGGATGGAAGCGTCACAAGGCAATGGCGGCAGTCGTACAACCTTGTTCGCTCCCCCGACGGCTGGCGCATCCTTGCTACGACATTTCACCTAAGCGGGGTACCGAGCTAGTGATTTCCGCTTTGGGTCAAAAGCTGCGGTCAGCCCAACCATCGTGTGACGTCCGCTTTCCCGTAGACAGCCGACATCGCGACGCCTCTTGCGCTGGTCGGCTGGCGTGATTCTGCTTAACCAAAAGCGGTCATGTGTCGATCTCGGTTCTGAAGATGAATGGAGCTCGATGAGATGTTTCGCATTTTATGGCACAGGTAACCCTTGCGCGCCGGTTTCGCCGAGCGCACTCTTGCAGAGCGCTTTCACAAGAACTACGGAGGGTGCGATCATGCCACGGGTCAAGCAAGCTTCGAAGCAGAAGCGCACAGCCAAAGCCGCCACCGTGAAGGTGCTAGGTGCGGCCGGACTGGGTCTTTCGCTGGCGAGTAGCGCATCCGCATCCACGATGCCCGCTACCGGTATCCCGCAATCCAACACCTCGCCAAATCAGCGCTTCTTTCTTGGCGAAGAGGAAATGGCCGACGTCAGTCTGGCCACGTTTCATCTTTTCGATAGAGAAAACTTTGGCGGCGGCGTGCAGCTAGCGCGGGGGTGCGGTGGTTGCGGGTGCGGCCATGGTGGCGGGGGGTGCGGCGGCGGCCGAGGTTGCGGCGGCGGCGGGTTTGTTGGCGGCCGAGGTTGCGGTGGTGGTGGGTTTGTTGGCATCCGAGGTTGCGGTGGTGGCGGGTTCGTTGGCATTCGAGGTTGCGGTGGTAGCGGGTTCGTTGGCATCCGAGGTTGCGGTGGCTTCCGTGGTTGCCGTGGCTTCCGTGGTTGCGGTTGCGGCGGCTGCGGGTTCAGCATCGGATTCTATGACGACATCGGGTTCGATGACTGGGGGTATGGTGGCTGGGGGTTCGGTGGTTGCGCGGGTTGCTGCGGATCCTGGGGAGCGTGCCGCTTGTGCTAAGTCCCACCAAGGACTCTGCTAAGCTGCGATCAGCCTCTCGCTGGTTACGAGTTTAAGGTCGACTTCGGGTCAAAATGCGAAGAACTCAGAGCGAGCAAATCCAGTCCGCACCGCCTCGCTAAGCGGACCTCCTTGAGCGGTGTCGTCACTTCGCTGATGGGCCAACATCGGACTTCCCAAGAATACATGACGCAAAGTGATTGTCAGCCGAAGCCGGGGCATCTCCGTTCCTTGGGCCAGAGATGCTACCTGCTGCTGACAGTATGCTGTCAGTAGCACAGCGATACAGTCCTCCCGAACTTATAGGGGGAGATAAAGCTGTGAAGTTATCTTCAACACGCCTGATCTCCGCTGATATCAAGGCTCTCGTCAACCTCTACGAGGTTTGGGCCAGCGTTGGCGCGACCCTTCATCTCTGGCGGCAGCGTTATCGCAATCGCCGGGAGCTCGCGCGCTGGACCGAGCCCGACCTGCACGATATCGGCGTCTCCCGGAGCGACATCGCGCACGAACTCGAAAAGCCGTTTTGGCGGGCCTAGCGACGGCAGCCGCGCCGGTACCGGGTTAACGGGATTCGAGGTTTAGCCGCCCCCATAAGGTGCTGCCTGCACGTTCCCGAACCTGTTGAAGTTGTTCTCCGGATTATACCCGGAGTCGCGCAGGTTCTTGATGTACATCTCGCGGTCGTTGGAATTACCTGGGCCCACGGCATATGGGCTCAGCCCCCTCGACCCCTCGCTCGGCGACGGCGCAGGCGACGCGCGGCCATGATGGGTCCTCTGTGCGGCCAAAGCGCCAGAAGTAGAAATTGCGAGAATAGCAACGATGACAAGAATGCTTTTGGCCATAGATCAGCTCTTCGATAATCCACGGGACTGGCATGACCGGCACTCGTCGGCCATGGTCGAGGGATGATTGCCATACCGTACCAGGGGCTCGCCCTGGCACCCGTACCCGCGCCCTTCCGCCCAAGCAGGCGACGCAAGCGCGGCAATCGCCAGTAGTCTGGTCTTTTCGTGGCTGGCGATTTCTGATCACTATACGATGGGGACGACCGCTCTGTCTGGCAACACGAGGTCCTTCAAACTAGCGCGAGGACCGGTCGAGCCTAAGCCCAATGCCTGCGCGGCGAACGGGTGGTCCGGTCTGGGTCAAAAGGCGACCTTCGGGCGCGGCTGATTTAGGTCCGTTCAACCCTCAACAGCGGACATCGGAACACTGCCGCCGCAGGTCCGAAAAGTGCCATAAGCTGCCATTGAAGACGAAGGCACAGTTTTTTCTCGATCCTGACCGGCATTCTTCCCGATGTCCTAAAGTCTATCTTGGTTGAAAAGACACGAGAGGCAGCGAAATGCTACCGGCACCAATCACTTGTTGCTTCTACCGTTGTCGCGGACTCTGCCTTCAGACTTGGATCGTCGCGACTTTCGCAATCATGATGGCCTCCGCTCCACTGCAAGCCTCAACAGCACCAAAAACGTCAGCGTGCGGATACCTCGCTGGTCTAATTGATAAGGCACCGCCATCAGGGCCGTTGTTCCTGCCCAGCTATCCGACCGTCGAATCGGGGCCTCTGCATGGCGCCGCCTACCTCTATGACAATGCGGTAGCCGCCATCGCGTTGGTCGGTTGCGGTGAGCAAGACAAAGCGTATCGGATTGGCTCGGCGCTTCTCTGGGCCATCGACAACGACCGCACCTGGCATGATGGACGGCTCCGGAACGCTTACGCCGCGGGCGTGGTGGGGAATGGCCCCGTCAAACTTCCGGGGTGGTGGGACAATACTCAGAACAAATGGTTAGAGGATCGATATCAGGTGGGCAGCGATGTTGGTAACATGGCATGGGCCATGTTGGCGTTGCTGTCGCTTGATGATGTGAACGCCGGCCCTCGGTTCCGCGATGGTGCAGCACGGCTTGGCGCCTGGGTCGCGCAATGGGCCGATACGCGCGGTACTGGCGGTTTCACGGGTGGTACGTTTGGGCACGAACCGACGCCGGAAGTGCGGGCGTGGAAATCGACTGAACATAATACTGACCTCGCCGCCGCGTTTGGCCTTCTTGCGATCCGTACAGGGGATTCGCGCTGGCGCGATAAGGCAACGGTCGCTGAGTACTTCGTAAATACGATGTGGGATCCGGCATGCGCCTGTTTCGCCGCAGGTACCGCTGAAGACGGTGTCACGCACAATCCGATTTTGGCTCTCGATGCTCAGGTCAGGCCTTTAATAGCGCTCCACGGAGCGGCCGAGAAATTTGCATCGGCAATTACGACCGCCGAACAGCGAATGAGTGTCGATGAGGGCTTTTCTTACGGTGAAGACCGAGACGGTGTGTGGACCGAAGGAACGGGCCAAATGGCTCTCTTGATGAAATTGCTCGGCAGGACTGGGAGAGCAGACTCGTTGATCGCTGTAGTCGAATCCCAGAGGTCGCCGGATGGTGGGTTCTATGCCACAACTGCCCGCGAGTTGCCGACCGGGTTCGTGTTGGACACCGATCCGACCAAACCGCGGCTCTATTTCCGATTGTCACATCTTGGCGCAGCTTCGTGGGCTGCCCTCGCGGAACGTGGGTTCAATCCCTTTACGGTGACAAAAGGACTCCCGTAGTTGAGTCGCGGTGCTTCTCGTCCGTTTCGGTCTGTTTTGATTTCGATATGTCCGTTCCGGGTCACAAGCCGACATCTGAGCAAAGACTACAAAGCGTCCGCTTTGGGCCAATAACGGAAGTCGCGATTGGACAACAGGTCCGCGGCCATGGGCGGCAATAAGTATCGTACGTGAAGTGGTTCACAAATGGACGGTTCAGACCGCGATAGGCTAAGCAGGCTCTTCGTGCGCCAGTGGGATCAGCAGATTCGAGATCGAATATCGACGTCCACCGCTCCGTCGCACGTATCGTATTTCGCAATGCTGGCTCTATGAACTGTCAGATTTGGTTCGATGGCATTCTGTGCGGCCGAGAGCCCAAGAATGACCAATCTCTTCACGCAATTCAGAAAGTTGATTGGAGAATAAGCCACACGATAAATCAGATGGAGGATCCGATGGTAAAGAGAGCGATTGCGCTCGGCGGAGGCGGTCCGGCAGCAGGATTGCACATCGGGGTTCTGGAAGCCCTTGCCAACGAAGATATAAGGTTTGACGTGTGGGCTTTGTCCTGCATCGGCGCTTGGGTTGGGATCGTCTACAATCAGTTTGATGGAGTTGAAAACAAAGCCAGGGCGGAAAAGACCTATCAATTCTTCAAGAATGGCGTGTTTCGAGACGACGAAGGCTATAAGCGCTTCCCCATAAACACCGTGTTTGGTCCGGATTGGGCAGGAAGCATGAGCAGGGCTCTGACCAGCTTCGTCATGGATCCCAAGAACTATCTGCATTTATGGGACCCATCGACCATGGTGAATGCCTTCAGGGATTCTATGTCGCTCTGGTTCCCTCAACAGAAGTTCACGATCCCGGACGACGGAGACATCAACAGATGGATCCTTAATCAGGTCCTGGCACCCAATCCCTTCGTTCGCTATCTCACGTCAATGATGTACTTGTCCCATGTCACTGGCCTCTCCAAGATCAACTATCCGAATAGCCAGTTCATGAAGAGCATAAAGTTCGAAGCGCTCAAAGAGCCTGGAAAGCCCGTCATATTTCACAACGCCTGGAATCTTGATGACCATAAGCTCGCGTTGTTTTCCAACCGACCAATGATCCAGCAAGCCGACAAGAAAGAGTACAAAGGGCCAATCAGCGCGTCCAGCCTATGTGCGTGCTCAGCTCTTCCCTTCATCGAAGAAACAGTTGAGATCGACGGAGTTACGTACTGCGAAGGAGCGCTGATCGACACGGTCAACTTCGAGAGCTTGCTCGAGGAGCACCGTGATCTGGACGAAATATGGGTGAGCAGGATCGTCGATTCGAAGCAGGTCCGCAAACCGAAAGACCTTCATGATGCCCTGGCGAATCTTTGCCAATTATTCGCAGCGACCGTTGGCGAAGACGACGTCAGGATCTTCAAATATCACGTGCAGTACGACGAACCCAAATGGGAAGGCATAATCGTCGAGATCCAGGTGCCGGGGCACATCAATTTCAAATGGAATCACAGCAACCTCTATAACGGGCGAGTGTTGGGAAGAGCCGCTGCGGAACAAGCAATCAAGAGGTATCACGCACATGCAGACCTCGACCCGCATGAAGGGCCACACTTCATAAATGAGCATCCAGAGAAGAACGACAAGGAGGGATGGCAAAAGGTGAAAGATACGTATCGTAAATGCCAAGAGCGAGCGGATGCCTAGTGCCAAAGGCAAGTAGCTCTGCGACCGCTGAACCAGACTCCAATATCTGTGATCCGGGAAAAATTACTGCAGTCGATCGAGCAGTGCCTTCGCTTGCTTTAGATCCTGCGTTTCAAAACCCTCGGCGAAGCCGGCGTAGATGGGCGCGAGCAGATTGAGCGCGTCCTTGTGTCTGCCCTGATCGACCCACAAGGCGCCGAGGTCCACTGCAACTCGAAGTTCAAGGGCCTTGGCGTGTTGGCTTGTTGCAGTTGTCAGTGCGCGCTCGAACAGTGATTGCGCCTCGGTGCCGGCTCCCGGTACTTCATCGAAGAGCAGCGCGCGCGCCTTCAGTCGGTACAGTTCGGCCTCAAATATCCGCTCGCTATTGCGGCTGGTTGTGGCAAGGCCCTGTTCGATCAGCTCGAGCGTGGCTTCGCGCTGACGGCTCGACAATAGGGCCGGGCTCAGGAGCACGTATAGGGCCGTGATGCCGAGCTGATAGCCCGCGTTGCGATATTCGTTCATCGCCCCCTGGATTTCCGCGAGCGCGGCGGACGAAGGATCAAGAAAGGTGGCACTTATCCCTCGAACGGCGCGCGCCAATCCTCTCCATTGCCGGAATCCGTGCTCCTCCGACAAGGCAAGACAGCGTTCCGCATAGCCGTGCGCAGTCAGGAACTCGCCCCGAAGAGCGTGGAGAATGGACGCATAGTAACATCCATAGGCCTGCGAATGCGGATGACCAATGGCGTCGGCACGCCGAATGGCGGTATCCAGTCGTGCGAGCGCGGTATCGGGGCGGCCCAGCAGCCAGAGCACCCATGACATCAGGGCAAGGTCGGCCACGCCCGCATCCTGGCCGGCGGCACGCGCCGCCAATCTGTCCTGCTCGTTGCTTGCCTCGAACGCTTCGAAGGCCCGTACGATCACTTCGTGGGCTCCTTCGAGATGTCCCATGAAAAGTCGAATCATGCCTTGTCCACGCATCGCGTTGAGCAACGTTGGTCGATCGCCGCGCGCCTCCGCGAGTTCGAGCAGCGCCGAGATCATTTCTTCGGCGACCGGCAACTCACCACGAATGACGCTCGCGGTGGTCAACCAGAACATGATTTGTAGTTGCTCGGGGGGATCGGCGAGGCGCTGGCACAGCTCGCGCGCGCGAGCGAAGATCGCCACCGCATGTGGCGATGCCGGTCCCTGGGTAGCGATCAGGCATGGTCCCAGCGCGAACTGGAAATCAAGCTCTCGTCTGTCCTTCCGAGCACCGTCGGCCAAATGGGCCAACACCTCGATGCCCTTCCGCAGGTGTGCGATAGCTTCGAGGTTGGCGGAGCGCATGGCCGCCTTCCTTCCCGCCTGAAGCCAATATTCTCCTGCCTTTTCGAACAGTCCCGCCTCCGTGAGGTGGAGCGCGAGAGTCTCGGGTTGAGCCTCCACGATTTCCGGGAACTGTTGCTCGAACACGTCCGCGATGGTGGCGTGCAGCGTAGCGCGTCGGCTCTTCAGCAGCCCGGATTCTGCAGCGTCGCGTACCAGCGCATGCTTGAAAGTATAGACAGCCCGGGGTATCTCGCCCCGGCAGAATATCAGCTCCGCCCGGACAAGCTGGGCAAGCGCTTCCTCCAGCGTCTGCCTTGGCAACTCGGCAACGGCGCTCAGCAGTTCGTAGGAGAACTCGCGCCCCACGACGGCGCCGATCTGAGCCACGTATTTCACAGGAGCCAATCGGTCGAGCCTGGCCATCAGCGATGCGCTCAACGTCGTCGGAATCGCCATCGATGGTAGCGGACGGCTGAGCGTGTAATGGTCGTCCCGTTCCTGCAACAGCCCGGTTTCGAGCACGGCCTTCGTCAGTTCCTCGACGAACAAGGGTACGCCATCGGTACGGGCGAGGATTTGGTGCATGACCTCCTCGGGGAGCGTCTTGCCGGCGGTGACGCGCTCGACCAATGCCGCCCCGTTGCGCCGACTGAGCCGCGTGAGCGAGATCGTCGTCACATGGGCATGACCAGGCCAGGGCGGGGCGAACTCCGGTCTCGCCGTGATCAGCAGCAGCACGCGAAGCCGCGGCAGCTTTTCCAGTGTAACCGCGAGCAGTTCCAGCGACGTCGGATCCGCCCAATGGGCATCCTCGAATATCACGAACACCGGCTGACGCGCCGCCAATGCTTCGAGCTGGGCCAGGAACGCCGCCAGCGTCATGTCCTTGCGGGTTTGCGGAGTCATTTCGGGAAGGCGATAGCGATCGCAGAGCGGAAGCGACAGAAGATTGGCCAGGGCCGGCACCACGCGGTCTGCATCGGCGCCAAACCGCAAGAGCAGAGCTTCAAGCTTGGCAAACTTCTCCGTCGGCGTCTCGCCTCGCTCGAACCGGGCGGCACGTTCGAGGTTGACGATGAATGGATACAGCGCACTGTTGGCGTGGTGCGCCGAGCAGAAGTGCCGTACCGTAATGTGTGGTTCGGCCTGGAGCCGCTCTTGAAGCGCCAGCGCGATATGCGACTTACCGATACCCGGCTCTCCAGTTAGAACCACGACGCAGCCTTCGCCTGACGCGGCATGCCGCCAGCGCCGCAACAGCAGCTCGATCTCCTCGTCACGCCCGATTGGCGATGTCAACCGCGTCTTGTGCTGCGCCTCGAAGCGGCTTTCCACTCCACTGATCCCGAGCACCTGCCAGGCAGGTATTGGTTCCGCCCATCCTTTGAGCGCGACAGGGCCGAGATCGCGGTACTCGAAATGTCCATCGGTGAGCTGGTGGGTGCTCTCGGAAATCAGCACCATGCCGGGCTCGGCGAACTGCTGCAGGCGAGCGGCCAGGTTCGGTGTCTCACCAATCACCGCCTGCTCCTTGGCGGCGCCTTCGCCGGTCAGATCGCCCACGACGACCATTCCGGTGGAGATGCCAACGCGGACCTGTAGTCTCGTACCGATATCTGTCTGGAGATTGGCCACGGCATCGACCAGTGTCAGTCCCGCGCGTGTCGCCTGCTCGGCATCGTCCTCGTGCGCCTGGGGATAGCCGAAATAGGCAAGCACGCCATCCCCCATGTACCGCGCGATGACGCCCTCACTCCGGGCGATAACATCCGCGATGCAGTCGTGATAGGCGCCGATGACTGCGCGCAAGTCCTCTGGATCCAGTCGGGCCGCAAGTGCCGACGAGTCCACCAGATCGCAAAACATGACCGTCAGTTGGCGCCGCTCGGCGCTGTCCCGCGGCGCTGGTTTGGCGGCCGTTCGGACTGATACGAGGACTTCACTCTTGAGTTCTGCAATTGCGCGCAGAATTTTGCGCCGGTGCCCAAGCAGGACGCCAAGGTCCTTGAGGTCCTGCTCCGTGAGATCGCTAACGACCGAGAAATCGATGGCGTTCTCGGCGAAACGCTGGGCGTACTCCCCCAAACCGATCGATGCGAGCCACTCCGCAGTACCTGTCATGGGATACCTATGGCTTATGCGATAAGAATAGCACATTGGAATAGCCTGCGAAGGCGCATCTATCGCCGGAGGCGCAGATCGCCGGACCTCTCGCCCAATTGAAAGGGCTCCGGCGAAAACTGGATGCTGCCAAGCGATGTCGCAGTTGGGTCAAAAGTCGACATCAAGCAGACGGCCACGATAGGTCTGCCATGAGCCAATGGCGGTGCTCGGCGAGGCCGGACGTAATATGCACTTTGTGCCAAAATGCGGATTCAAGATGGAGCGCAACTGATGTTCGATTTATCGCGCCGATTAGAGCATCATTGATTAGCCTTTGCTGTCGCCCAAGATGTGGGCGCGCAGGCGACGCCATTTCATCGGGTGATGGTATGCTCCACCGTTCCCAATCGTCGCGGGCGGGCTTTAGCTTGCTGATCCCCTAGTAACTGGGATGTCCGAGTTGGCGATGGAAGCCATCGGCTATCCATGGGCAGCGATGATGGCATTGTGCCACTGTTTTGCCCGACGGATCAAGTTGATTTCGCTAAATCCGCAGTTGCTGGGTATCAAGCCATTGATATCGCTGTCGCCAGCTACTGTGCATGGGGTTGTTTTTCGATATTTTTGTTGTACGGCTCGCCGAGCCTGATCCGAACCAGCGCTAGTGCCCGCCGAGATAGGCCGTGATCAGCCTGGGATCGTGGATGAGGTCCTTGGCCGGGCCCGACTGCACGACCTCGCCCGTCTCGAGCACATAGCCATAGTCAGCCGTCTCGAGCGCGGCGCGGGCGTTCTGCTCGACCAGCAGGATGGAGACGCCCAAGTCGCGTAGCGACGCGATGGTGCGAAAGATCTCGCGCACGATCAGCGGCGCGAGGCCGAGGCTCGGCTCGTCCAGCATGAGCAGTTTCGGCTTGGCCATCAGCGCGCGGCCGAGCGCGAGCATCTGGCGCTCGCCGCCGGAGAGCGTGCCTGCCGCCTGGCGCTGCCGTTCCTTCAGCCGGGGGAAGCGGTCATAGACCTCGTCCAGCGTCTTCTGGACGCCCGAGCGGTCGCGCAGGCTGTAGGAGCCGAGCAGGAGGTTGTCCGCGACCGTCATGTCGGAGAACAGCTCGCGCTTCTCCGGCACCAGGCACAGCCGGCGCTCGACGCGGTCTTCGACCGACATCCTGCCGATGTCGTGACCCTGGAAGACCATGCGGCCGCGCGAGGCCAGCAGGCCGATGGCCGCCATCAGCAGCGTGGTCTTGCCGGCACCGTTCGGGCCGATGACGGTGACGATCTGACCTTCCTCGACCGACAGCGACACGTTGCGGACCGCTTCGACATTGTCGTAGCAGACCGTCACATCCGTCATGGACAGCATCTCGCTCACGCGACGCCTCCGAGATAGGCCTCTTGCACCCGCTCGTCGCTGCGGATCGCGGCTGGCGCGCCTTCGCAGAGTTTTGAGCCGAAATCGAGCACCACGATGCGGTCGACCAGCGACATCACGAACTCCATGTCATGCTCGACGATCAGGATGGTCAGATGGTCCGCCCGCAGCGACCTGAGCAGTTCCGCAAGCCGCAGCTTCTCCTGGCGGCGAAGGCCGGCGGCCGGCTCGTCCAGCACCAGCAGCGCAGGGTCAGCGGCGAGCGCACGCGCGATCTCGAGGATGCGCTGGTTGCCGAGCGGCAGATTGCCCGCGAGCTCGAACGGCTTCTCGCCGAGCCCGACCCGTTCGAGCTGCATCAGCGCCTCGTGCCGGGTACTGGCTTCCTCACGCCCGTTGAGGCGGAAGGCGCCGGCGAACAGGCCGGCGCTCGTGCGCGCATAGGTGCCGAGCATCACGTTTTCCAGCAGGCTCATGCGCGGCCTCAGCTTCACATGCTGGAAGGTTCGCGCGACGCCCGCCTTGGCGATGCGGGACTGCGCGTCATGCGTGATCGGGCGTCCCGCAAAGACGATCTCACCCTTGTTGACCCGGAGCGCCCCGGTCAGGCAGTTGAACATCGTGCTCTTGCCGGCGCCGTTGGGGCCGATGACGGCAAGGATTTCGCCGGCGCGGACCTCGAAGCTGACATTGTTGACCGCGACGAGGCCGCCGAACCGGCGCTCGGCACCATCCACTTTCAGAAGCAGCTCCCCGGGCGTCGGTTGCGCGCGACGGGGCAGGGGCGGCGCCGGTTGAGGTCGCTCGCGCCTGGCCTTGGGCAGATAGCGGGCGACGAAGGGAACGATGCCTTGCCGGGCCCATTGCAGGAACAAGATGAACAGTGCGGAGAAGGCGACGATCTCGAGCTGGCCGGAGGCACCCTTGGCGATCAGCGGCAGATAATCCTGCACGCTGTTCTTGAGCAGCGTGACGACCGCGGCCCCCACGACGCCGCCGAGCAGGCTGCCGGCGCCGCCGACCATCGACATCATCAGATATTCGATGCCCATGCCGGCATCGAACGGACCCGGGCTGATGAAGCGGCTCATATGCGCATAGAGCCAGCCGGAGAGCGAGGCGAGGAAGGCCGCGATCACGAAGGTCACGAGCTTGATGCGGAAAGCGTTGATGCCGAGGCTCTCGACCAGCGTATTGCCGCCGCGGAGCACGCGCATGGCGCGGCCGAGCCGGGAGTCCAGCAGGTTGTAGCCGAGGAAAAGCACTGCGGCGACGATGCCCCAGATCAGGAAATAGATCTGGGCGCTCGTGACCAGCGCAATGGAACCGAAGCTGATCGGCGGGATCGACGAGATGCCGTTGAAGCGGCCGAGCCCCTCGACATTGCCGAACAGGAAGCCGATCGCAAGGCCCCAGGCGACGGTCGAGAGCGACAGGAAATGGCCCTGAAGTCGCAGGGTGACGACGCCGAGAACGGTTGCGACGCCGCAGGTCAGCACCACGCCGAACACGAGGCCGAGCCACGGGGAGTACCCGTTCAACGCGGAGACCCACGCGGTTGCATAGGCCGCGACACCGACGAACGCCGCCTGTCCGAACGACACGATACCGCCGACGCCGGTGAGGAGTGCAAGACCAATGGCGACCAGCGAATAGATGCCGATATAGTTCATCAGCGTGATGCTGAACGGACTGAGCACGAAGGGAGCCACCGCGAGACACAGCACGGCGAGGACGGCGGCAAGCTGGATGTGGAGGCGCGTCATTCCTCGATCTCCTCCTCGGAATGCAGCGAGGCGAGAGATCGCCAGATCAGGATCGGGATCAGCAGCGAAAAGACGATGACGTCCTTGAGCGCGCTGCTCTCGAAGGAGGCGAAGCTTTCGAGGATGCCGACGCCGACGGCGCCGATCGCCGCACCGGGATAGCTGGTCATGCCGCCGACGATGGCGCCGACGAAGGCCTTGAGGCCGATCAGGAAGCCGGAATCGTAGAACACGGTGTTCACCGGCGCGATCAGGATGCCGGATACGCCGGCCATCAGCGATCCCAGCAGATAGGCGATCGTGCCGGCGCGGGCGGGGCGTATTCCCATCAGCCGGGAGCCGGTCCGGTTGACGGCCGTGGCGCGTAGCGATTTTCCGACCAGCGTGAAGTCGAAGAAGAGGTAGAGGAGGCCGCTGAAAACGAGGGCCGCGATCACGATCAGCATGGTCTGGCCCGAGATCAGCACGCCCGCGAACTCGGTCGAGAGCGAGGTCAGCGGCTCGGTTCGGACCCCTTCGGGCCCGAAGAACAACAGGCCGAGGCCGACCAGCGCAAAATGCAGCGCGACGGACACCGTCAGCAACAGCAGCACGGTGCCGTCAGCAATTGGACGGAAGACGATCCGATCCAGAAGCGGCGAGATCGGCGTGATCAGCATCAGCGCCAGCAGGAGCCTGACGGCAAGCGGCGGGTCCAGGCGCATGACAAGCCAGGCTGCACCGACCACGGCGAGCGGAAGCAGGAGATAGAAGGACAGCGCACGGGGCAGCAGCCGGAGTTCGCCGGAGCGCACCAGCGAGATGATCTCGATCAGGGTCGCAAGACAGGCCAGGATCACGACCAGCGCTCCCGTGCCCGGAAAGCGCTTCGCGTCGAGGGCGGCAAGCGTCAGCGCGGTGAAGGCCGCGATGTCGCCGAAGGGAATGAAGATGACGCGCGTCACCGTGAAGATCAGGACGGTCCCGATCGCCACCAGGGCATAGACGGCCCCGGTGGCGATCCCGTCGATCGCGAGAATGGCTGCAATGTCGCTCGTCATTGAGACGTCGTTGCTCCCTGTGATGCCGGGGCCATTGATCCGGTTATGGCGCGTACTTCCAGGCGCCGCCGGTCAGGCGCACCACGACGAGCGAGCGCTCGTCGACGCCGGTGACCGCACCGGGCTTGAAATTGTAGACGGCATGCACGCCCGGCAGCTCCTTGGTGCTGAGGATCGCGTCCCGCAGCGCCGCACGGAATTCCGCCGTTCCGGGCTTGGCGGTCTTGAGCGCGCGCTCGGCAGCGTTGGCGAAAATCAGCCAGGCG
Organism: Bradyrhizobium sp. 613_E4_N2_2; assembly: GCF_052075995.1. Lineage (NCBI taxonomy): Bacteria > Pseudomonadati > Pseudomonadota > Alphaproteobacteria > Hyphomicrobiales > Nitrobacteraceae > Bradyrhizobium > Bradyrhizobium sp. 613_E4_N2_2. Next base: position 5,868,555 of record NZ_CP197234.1, on the reverse strand, counting down.
TCGAAGGAATAGGCGGAGAAGCCGTCGGTGGTCGGGATGTTATGGATCTTCTGGTAGACGCTGCGGAAATCCAGCGCGATCTTCTTGGCAAAGTGCTCGTCGGGAAGCTGCTCGGCGACGATCACGGGACCCGCGGAGACCTGAATGCCGTCGGCCGCCTTGCCGCCGACATTGACGAAGTCCGGATTGACGAGTGCCACCGTGCCGTAGGTGTTTCCCTTGAAGCCCCGCTCGGCGAGCGTGAGGAGCGGCAGCGCGCCTTGCGTACCCGAGCCGCCGTCCAGCACGGCGTCGGGACGCGCGGCCATCACCTTGAGAATCTGCGCGGTGACCGAGGTGTCGGTGCGGGCATAGCGCTCGTTGGTCTGAATCTTGATGTCACCGGCGGCTTCGGCGGCCTTGGCGCCGTTGTAGACGAGGTCGCCCCAGGCATCGGAGAAGCCGACATAGCCGATGTTCTTCATGCCGTCGCGCTTCATGCGGTCGGCGACGATCTTAACGAGGAGAGAGGCCGGCTGCGGCACCGACACCACCCACTGCTCCGGCGTATCCGGCAGCTTGCCGATCGGCGAGACCGCGATCATCGGCACTTTCAGCTCGCTCGCCACCGCCGCCATGGCGATGGTCGAGGGCGCCGTGGCCGTGCCGATCAGGAGGTCCACCTTCTCTTCTTCGACCAGCTTGCGCGCATTGCGGGTCGCGGCCGACGGGTCGGAGCCGTCGTCGAGCTGGATCAGGCGAATGGTCTCGCCGTTGATGGTCTTCTTGTACTCATAAGCGGCGTTGATGCCGCGCCCATAGGGGATGCCGATCGACGAGCCGTTGCCGCTCAGCGAGGTGACGAAGCCGATGGTGATGTCGGCCTGCGTAGCCGGCGCTGCGAAGAGTCCGGCGACAAGTGCGAGTAGGCTCAGAGTCTTGCGCATACGCGTTCTCCTCCGTTGGTGCTGGATAGGAATGCCTCGAAGCTGCCGTGCGGGGAGCCCGAACGACGAATGAACCGATTGAAAGCTTTGCTGCAGCGCCGAAATCCGGGCGCGACCGAAGAGGGTTTGCTCGGCCGGATCTCAGCGGCCATGGCGCTGGTTGCCGCTCGAACGACAGGCCCATCCGCAGATGCGGGCGGGACTTTCCTGAAGCAACGAAAGGCCGTTGGCCCGGCCGCGATGCGCGGCCGGCGATGCTGTTGCTGCCGGCTGTTCGAGCACGGCGACTGTCCACACGATCGAGTCTCTCAAAATCGGTGCCCTGCAACATCCACCGGTCCCTGGCCGGCGAGGAATTACTTAAAGCCTAAAGTATTGTTGGCGGAGCCGTCAACACGTGTCACGGCTCTGTCAGAAAAAATGTTGTTGCATACAATTTCGCCAGAGTGCGGCGCCTCAATGCCGATCGAGCGTACGAAAAGGCCGGGCTTCCCTTGCGGTGGCGGTGGCCGTCGGCGACGACGCCGAGCGCATTTGACGCGTGAATTAGTTTATGATTGAAATATATTTATCGGCCGTCGACGACCGATCCTCCGATCACCGCCTGAGGAGAAGGACGATGCGCATCTTCTGGCAGAGCTTCGTTGATGCGAGCGTGAACGCGCCCTACATGGCGCGGCTGTCGGAATACCTCAACAACATCGCCGCATCGGGCACGACAGTTCACGTCGAGGGCATTTCGCCGCCCGACCGGGAGTTCGGACGGCTCGCGGAATTGCGCTGCGCCGTCCAGGCGATCGACAACGGCATCGCGGCCGAGGAGGGCGGGTTCGACGCCTTCGTGATGGGACATTTCCAGGATCCCGGACTCTACGAGTTGCGTTCGACGCTCGACATTCCCGTGATCGGGACCGGCGAGGCGACATTGCTGGCGGCCTCTCAACTCGGCCGGAGGCTCGGCCTTGTGACGCTCGATCCCGTCTTCGAGGTCTGGCACTACGAGCAGGCCGAGCGCTATGGCCTCGGCGATCGCGTGGTCCATGTGACCGGCCTTGGCTGCAAGCCGGCGGATTTCGCCGATGCCTTTGACGGAGATCAGGCCGCGCAAGCCCGCATGATCAAGGACTTTGTCGCCTGCGCACGCCCGCTGATCGAGCACGGCGCCGACGTCGTGATCCCCGCCGGTGTACTGCCGGGCCTTCTGATCGGAAGGGAGCATGGCCTGAAGGTCGGGCACGCGCCGGTGGTCAATTGCGCGGCGGTGGCGCTGAAAAGTGCCGAGATGTGGGTGCAGCTCCGGCAGCTCAATGGCACCGAGCCCAGCCGCGGGCCGAGCTTCAAGCGGGCCAGCGCCCAGGCGCGCGACGATTTCCGCGCACTGCTTGCTCGCAACAGCCGCTAGGACTGGAGAATGAATGATGATGACTCCCGAAAAGATCCTGTACGAGACCGAGGTGACGGCGACCGGCGGCCGGGACGGCAAGGCCGCCAGCGCCGACGGCCTGTTGTCGGTATCGCTGTCCGTGCCGAAATCGCTGGGCGGTCCCGGGGGCGAAGGCACCAACCCCGAACAGCTCTTTGCGGCCGGCTACGCCGCCTGCTTTCTCGGTGCGGTCAAGCTCGTCGCGCGTACCCGGAAGGTCGTCCCATCCGCTGAGCCGTCAGTGACCGCGAAGGTTGCGATGGGTCCGGTTCCCGTCGGATATGCGCTCGCCGTCGAACTGAAGGTCAATCTGCCCGGTGTCGAGAGGTCGGTGGCCGAGGAGGTCGTCGCGGGCGCGCACGAGCGCTGCCCCTATTCGAATGCAACCCGCGGCAATATTGCCGTGAAGCTGACGGTCATCTGAGACAACGAACGAGGCGGACGGTTGGTGACCAATACCTTGCGCACACCGTACGACGGCGTCGTGATTGCGGCGCCCGTCACGATTCCCTATGCGCGCTACTCCATCGAGAGTGCGCAGTGGTGGATCGGCCGGGCACTGAGTACGCTCGTTGCGCAGGCCGGCATCAAGGCTTCCGACATCGACGGTCTGTGCGTCTCCAGCTTCACCATGGGCACCGACAGCGGGATCGGGTTGACGCAGCATTTCGGGCTCTGCGTGCGTTGGCTGGATACGATTCCGCTCGGTGGCGCCAGCGCCATCGCAGGCTTGCGAAAAGCGGCGCGCGCGGTTCAGGCGCGCGACGCCGACATCGTGGCGTGCATCGCCGGCGATACCAACCACGTCGATTCCTTCCGGCTGACGCTGGAGAACTTCTCGCGCTTCAACCAGGATGCCGTCTATCCCTATGGCGCCGGTGGCGCCAATGCGAGCTTCGCGCTGATCGCCCGCAACTACATGCGGAGCTTCGGCGTCACGCGTGAGGATGTCGGCAGGATCGCCGTCGCCCAGCGCGCCAATGCCCTGCGCAACCCGCATGCGCTGATGAAGACGCCGCTGACGATGGAGCAATATCTGGCGGCCCGGCCGATCTCCGATCCCATCCATCTCTTCGACTGCGTGATGCCATGCGCCGGCGCCGAAGCCTTCCTGGTGATGCGGGACGAGACCGCGGCTTCGCTCGGGCTGACGGCAGCACGGCTGCTTTCGACGATCGAGCGGCACAATGCCTTTGCCGACGATCCGATGCAGGTCCGCGGCGGCTGGGCAATGGACGTCGGCGAGCTCTACGCGATGGCCGGCGTGAGGCCCGACGATCTCGATATCGTACAGACCTATGACGACTACCCCGTCATCACGATGATGCAGTTCGAGGACCTCGGATTCTGCAACAAGGGGGAGGGGGCCGAGTTCGTGCGCCAGCACGATCTCACCATCGACGGCGACTTTCCGCACAACACGTCGGGCGGACAGCTCTCGGCCGGACAGGCCGGCGCCGCCGGCGCCTATCTCGGTCTCGTCGAGGGACTTCGACAGGTTCTGGGGACTGCAGGCCCCACGCAGGTCGAGAACGCGAGCCTCGCCTTGGCCTCGGGGTTCGGTATGATCAACTATGACCGTGGTCTCGCCTCGGGCGCCGCGATCTTTGCAGGGTCGTCGCGATGATAGAGCCGATCAAGCCGCCCCGGCGCAAGGACCCGCTGCTGCGGACGCGGCTGCCTGCTTCGCCGCCGCGACCGCGCAGCAGGACGTCGCATGGGTTTACGCGGGCAGCCGCCGAGGGCCGCTTCATGCTGCAACGCTGTGACGCCTGCGGTTCTTTTGCTTATCCGGCGCGGGAGGCCTGCCCGTCTTGCCTGTCGGCCGGCCTTGCCTTCGTCGATGCGCCACGACGCGGTGTTCTTCTTGCCGAAACGACTGCGCGCGTGCCGAGCGATGTCTATTTTCGCGAGCGGGCGCCCTGGCGCATCGGCCTCGTGAAGATGGAATGCGGTCCGACGATTGTGACGCACCTCCATGCCGACTGCGTGGAGGGGGCACCGGTCCGCATGTCGTTTCAACTCGACAAGAGCGGTCAGGCAGTGGCCTTTGCCCATCCCGAGGGGGAGACTCCCAACATGGCAGACGACAAGCAATGGCGGGAAATGACGGCCGATCCGAAATTCCGGCGCGTGCTGGTCACCAACGGTCGGAGCGTGATCGGTCAGGAGGCCGTCGCCGCCTTGAAGGCTGCAGGCGCCAAGACGGTGTTCGTCGGCATTGCCGAACCGTGGCGGCCTTTCGCCGGCGAGCAGCTGCTGCGCGGCCAGGACGGAGTCGAGATCGTGACTCTTGACGCGGCCGACGAGAAATCTGCGGCGGATCTCGCGGCCGACATCGGCGGCAAGGTCGATATCCTCGTCAACACGACGGAATATGTGCGGCCGGGAGGCCTGCTCGACCGCAGGGGCACGAGCATCGCGCGCGACGAGATCGACCAAGCCTATCTCGGCTTCATCAACCTCGCACAGGCCTTCGGCCCTGCCATGCGGATGCGGGGTGCCGATGGCATCAACAACAGTGCCGCGTGGGTCAACATTCTCTCGGTCCATGCGCTGGCGAACTGGCCTGCCTTTGGCGCCTACTCGGCCTCGCAAGCGGCGTGCCTCTCGCTCTCGCACTGCCTCCGCGCCGAGCTCAGGCCCGGCGGCGTCAGGGTGATGAATCTGTTCACCGGGCCCGTCGACACCGAGTGGTTCCAGACCGTACCGCCGCCGAAGGTCGCGCCGCGCGCAATCGCGCAGGCGATCGTGTCGGGTCTCAAAGGCGGGCTCGAGGAGATGTATGTGGGAGATGTCGCCGAAGAGATCCGGCAACGTCTCGCGGCCAATCCGAAAGCGCTCGAGCGCGAGCTCGACAGGTGACATCGGGATTTCAACCAAGCCGGAGGACGTGACGATGCAGAGCAACAATCTCCTGGAGCTGGCGGGTGCGGTTTCTTCCGGCGCGGTGCGCGTCGTCGATCTAACGTTTACGCTCAGTCCGGATTTTCCGGTCATCGTGCTGCCGCCGGAGTTCGGCCAGGCCGCGCCGGTCCGTATCCAGGAAATCTCGCGTTATGACGGTCGCGGTCCGGCCTGGTACTGGAACAACGTCACGTTTGGCGAACACACCGGCACGCATTTCGACGCGCCGATTCACTGGTTCACGGGCAAGAACCTGCCGAACAATGCCGTCGACACGATGCCGACCAAGGACATGATCGCGCCGGCCTGCGTGATCGACTGCTCCGCGCAGGCGGCGCAGGATCCCGATTTCCTGCTGACGGTCCCGCTCGTCGAGGCCTGGGAAGCAAAGCACGGCCGGATCCCCGAGCGGAACTGGGTGCTGCTCAGGACCGACTGGTCGAAGAAGGGCTGGCGCGACTACTCCAATCTCAGGGATGACGGCGCACATACGCCCGGCCCCAACGCGGCCGTCATGAAGTGGCTGGTGGAGGAGCGCGGCGTCATCGGGTTCGGCACCGAGACCATCGGTACGGATGCGGGCCAGGCCGGTCATTTCGAGCCGCCTTATCCAGCGCATCATTTCCTGCACGGCGCCGGACGCTACGGCCTGCAATGCCTGTGCAACCTGGATCAGCTTCCACCCACCGGGGCGGTCATCGTGGCCTCGCCGCTGAAGATCCAGAACGGCTCCGGCAGTCCGCTTCGCGTCATCGCGCTGGTTGCGTCAACCTGAATCCAATCCATGGCGCTTGCCAATCGGAACAAGACATCCTCACGAAAGACAGGTGCCATGAACTTGATCAAGAGCCTGCTGGCTTCCACCGCATTGCTTCTCGCCGTCCCGCAACTTGCGCAGGCCGAGATCCTCGTCGGCTTCGTCACCGGTCTCAGCGGGCCGGTATCCTCGATCGGCATCCCGAATGCGAAGGGCATCGCCGCGGGAGAGGCCTATGTCGGTGAGATCAGCGGCGAGAAGGTCCGCGTCATCCAACTCGACGACGCTTCCGATGCCACCGCCTCGGCGCGCAACGCGCGCAAGCTCGTCGAGCAGGAGAAGGTCGATATCCTGATCGGAACGTCGGGCGCGCCGCAGACCCTGGCGATGGCGACCGCCGCGATCGAGATGAAAGTGCCGATGATCGCGGTGTCACCGATCGCGCCGGTGCCGCCGGGCGACGGCGGCCCCTGGGTCGTCCAGACGCCGCAGCCGACGCCGCTTCTCGTGCAAGGCATCGTCGATCACATGAAGACGAAGGGCCTGAAGACCGTCGCGTTCATCGGCTTCTCCGATGCGTTCGGCGACCTCATGTACAACTCGCTCGAGCAGAGTGTGAAGACGACCGACATCAAGATCATTGCCAACGAACGCTACGCCAGATCGGATTCTTCGGTGACGGCTCAGGTGCTGCGTGCACTCGCCGCACGTCCCGACGCGATCATGCTCGGCGGCACTGGAACGCCCGGCGCGTTGCCGGTCATCGCCTTGTCCGAGCGGGGATATAAAGGGCCGCTATACGGCAATCATGGGCTGATCAGCGCCGATTTCCTGCGTCTCGCCGGCAAGGCCGCCAACGGCATCATCTGCCCGACTGGACCCGTGACCGCGGCGGAGCAACTTCCGTCGAGCAATCCGATCCAGAAGGTGGCCCTGGATTTCCGCACTGCCTTCGAGAAGGCGAACGGCGAGGCGCCGACGGATTCATTCTCGTCCTATTCCTTCGACGGCTGGCTCGTGTTCGCCGATGCCGCCAAGCGCGCGATGGCAACCGGTGCCAAGTCGGGTTCGCCGGAATTCCGCACCGCGCTTCGTCAGGCGCTGTTCACGACCAAGGAGGTCGTCGGGACGCAGGGCGTCTACACCTATACACCGGCGGATCGGCATGGCGTCGACGATCGCTCGCGCGTCATGGTCCAGATTGAGAACGGCAAATACAAGCTGTTGCCCTGAGACGGGAGCATGATCGTGACGGAGAACGCGCCGGTGAACGTCAGCGACGCGGTCGGCCGGGGGAACGTGACGCCGGCCTGGGCGTGTGCAGTGACGTTGTTTCCGGCGTCGGACCGCATCCTCTCAACGATCCTCACCCGGCAGGCCGAGCGCTACGGCGAGCGCGTGCTCCTCGTCGCCGGTGAGACGCGCTGGAGCTTTGGGCAGACCGCGGCGATCGCGGCCGCGTCGGCCCAGGCGCTCGTCGACGCCGGGATCAGGCCGGGCGATCGGGTCGCGCTGATGTGTTCGAACCGTCCGGAGTTCCTGCAGGTCTATCTCGGCTGCGCGTGGCTTGGTGCCATCGCGGTCCCGATCAATACCGCGCTGCGCGGCTTCCAGCTCTCCCACATCTTCCGCAACTCGCGTCCCGCGCTCCTTGTCGTCGAGACTCAGTTCGTCGACGCGATCGAGAGCGTCGAGGCGGGTGTTGAACTGCCACCCCGCACCTGGATCGTCGGAGCTGCCGCCGGTGCAGTCGATGCCCGGCTTTCCGCCGTACCGTTGCCGGCGCTGGGAGCCGCGGCCCCGGCGGGTGCCGTGCGTCCCGGCGACACCGTTGCGATCCTCTACACCTCGGGCACGACGGGGCCAGCGAAGGGTGTGTGCTGTCCGCAGGCGCAGCTGTTCTGGTGGGGCATTTATTCGGCGCGAGCGCTCGGCATCCGCGAGGGCGATGTGCTGTTCACGACACTGCCGCTGTTTCACACCAACGCGCTCAACGCGTTCTATCAGGCGCTCCTGAACGGCTGCACCTACGTGCTGGAGCCGAAATTCTCCGCGTCCGGATTCTGGGCGGCCGCGCAACGGCGCAATGCGACGGTCGGCTATCTGCTCGGCGCGATGGCGTCGATGCTGCTGGCGCAGCCGACGAATGCGAACGACAAGGCGCATCGTCTTCGCGTCGCGCTTGGCGGCGGCGTGCCGCCGCAAATCCACGGTCCGTTCCTTCAGCGGTTTGGCGTGCCGCTGGTCGACGGCTACGGGTCGACCGAGACGAACTTCGTGTTCGCGGGCACGATCCCGTCGGATCGTCCGGGAACGATGGGCTATCTGGCCTACGGAATCGAGGCGCGGATCGTCGATGAGAATGATTCAGCGCTTCCTGACGGGCAGGCCGGCGAGCTCGTGCTTCGCGCGGGAGAACCCTTTGCCTTTGCCACCGGCTATTTCGGCATGCCGGAGAAGACGGTCGAGGCCTGGCGCAATCTGTGGTTCCATTCGGGCGATCGGGTCGTTCGGGATGCTGACGGACATTATCGCTTCATCGACCGCATGAAGGATTCGATACGCAGGCGCGGCGAGAACGTATCCTCATGGGAGGTCGAGCAGACCATCCAGTCCCATCCCGCGGTCGCCGCCTGCGCGATCTACCCGCTGCCGTCGGAGCTGGGCGAGGACGAGGTTGCGGCTGCGATCCTGCTCGAACCGGGCCAATCGCTGGAGCCCGTCGATATCGTCAGGCACTGCGAAGGCCAGATCGCCTATTTCGCCATCCCGCGCTATGTGCGCATTCTGGGCCAGATGCCGTTGACTGAGAACGGCAAGATCAAGAAGGGCGTGCTGCGCGAGGCGGGCATCACCACGGATACCTGGGATCGCGAGGCGGCCGGAGTGAAGGTGCGGCGCTGACTGTCGGTCCGCTCAGGGTTTTTGCAGGGCGTCCCTGACGGCACCCTTGAGGTCGTCGAGCTCGCCGATCAATCCGTCGAACCGGTCCGCCGGGAAATCCGCCAGCAGCTCGGCAAGCCACGCGCCGTGGCTCTTTGCCATCCGTCTGAAGGTCTTGCGGCCTTCGACCGTCATGCAGACAATTTGCACGCGGCGGTCGAGGTTCGAGGGCGTGCGCGTGATGTATCCGTCCTCAACCAGGCGGTCCACGATCGGCGTGAGGTTCCCGGCCGAGACCATCAGGCGCTTGGGCAATTCTCCCAGCACAAGCCCGCTCGGTTCGCGGTCGAGCTGGGCCAGAACATCGAAGCGGGGCATCGTGAAATCGAACTCTTCGCGAAACCGGCGCCGCAACTCGCCTTCGATCAGGGTCGTGCAGGCGAGCAGCCGGAGCCAGACCCGCGTTTGAGCCCTGTACTCGGCGTCCTGATCCGCCCCATTCTTTGAAACAGGCGTGGACTCCTTCGCGAGTGCCAATCGAATCTCCCGGGCTTGGTGGCCTGACGAAAGCCGGCGCAGCTGTCGTGGTCATTGGCAAGATAGTTCGTGCCAAAAGTAAATTCAAGGCTGCGCCCGAGCGGCGCGGAATCGGCGCTGCCGTGTGTCCAATTTACACTGAATCTCCAGATCGACGCCGCGGAGACCAGCCCGTGGGCCGGGTCTTTGCAGAACCGCCTTGACAAGACGCGCGCCGAGGAAATATTTTATGCTTAAAATAATTTGGGTGAAAGCTCGGCACACGGCGCGACGCGCGAAAGCGAGGGATCATGCGCATAGTCTGTATCGGCGGCGGCCCGGCCGGTCTCTATCTGGGCCTGCTGATGAAGCGCCGGCACCCGGAGCATGTCATCACGGTCGTCGAGCGCAACAAGCCCTACGACACGTTCGGCTGGGGCGTCGTGTTCTCGGATGCCATGATGTCCGCGATGCGCCTTGCCGACCCCGAGAGCGCGGCCGAGATCGAGGACGCCTTCAATCACTGGGACGACATCGAGCTCGTCTTCAAGGGGACGCGCCAGCGCACGACGGGCCATGGCTTCATCGGTATCGGGCGCAAGCATCTGCTCAATATTCTTCAGCGGCGCTGTGAAGCGCTGGGTGTCGAGCTCGTCTTCGAGCGCGAGGTCGAATCCGATCTCGAATACCCCGACGCCGACCTGATCGTCGCCTGTGACGGCGTCAATTCCAGGATCCGCGCTCGCTATGCCGAGCAATTCCAGCCCGACATGGTGATCCGGCCCAACCGCTTCATCTGGCTCGGCACCAAGAAGGCGTTCGACGCCTTTACATTTGATTTTCAGAAGACCGAGCACGGCTGGTTCCAGGCGCACATCTACAAGTTTGATGCGGAGACCTCGACCTTCATCGTCGAGACCACGGAAGAAGCCTACAACGCCCACGGGCTTGGCGAGCTCGATCAGCAGGCCTCGATCGAGTTCTGCGAAAAAATCTTCGCCGAGACGCTCGATGGCGCGAAGCTCCTGACCAATGCGCGCCATCTGCGCGGCTCGGCCTGGCTCAATTTCAGCCGCCTGATCTGCGGCAAATGGAGCGTGTTCAACGGCAAGTCTCATGTCGTGCTGATGGGGGACGCCGCGCACACCGCACATTTCGCCATCGGATCGGGCACCAAGCTCGCGCTCGACGACGCCATCGAGCTCGCCAACCAGTTCGATCGCCATGGCCACGGTCGCGCCGGCATCGAAACCGTGCTGGACGCGTACGAGGAGGTGCGCCGCGTCGACGTGGCGCGCATCCAGAATGCGGCGCGCAACGCCATGGAATGGTTCGAGGTGGTCGGCCACCGCTATGCCGATACGCTCGAGCCGCCGCAATTCTTCTATTCGATGCTGACGCGCTCGCAGCGCATCAGCCACGAAAACCTTCGCCTGCGCGACCGCTCCTGGCTGGAAGGCTTTGAGCGCTGGTTCGCCGAACGCTCAGGGATCGCGGTCAAGGACGGCGAGCGGGTGCCGCCACCGATGCTGACGCCACACCGCGTGCGCGGCCTTTCGCTTGCGAACCGCATCATGGTTTCGCCGATGGCGATGTACTCGGCGCAGAACGGACTCATCGACGACTTCCACATCGCCCATCTCGGCGCGCGCGCCATGGGCGGCGCCGCGCTGGTCTTCGCCGAGATGACCTGCGTCTCGCCCGATGCGCGGATCACGCCGGGCTGCCTCGGGCTCTGGAACGATGCACAGGCGGCGCAGTGGCGCCGCTTGGTCGAGCTCGTCCATGGCGTCGGGCATGCCAAGGTGGGGATTCAGCTCGGCCACGCCGGCCGCAAGGGTGCGACCAGGGTGCCCTGGGAAGGGATCGATCAACCCCTTGAATCCGGAGACTGGCCGCTGATCTCCGCGTCGGCGTTGCCGTATCTGCCGCACAGCCAGATGCCGCGGGCGATGGACCGCGGCGACATGGACCGCGTGCGCGACGATTTTGTCGCGGCAACACGTCGTGCCGCTGCCGCCGGCGTCGAGTGGCTCGAGCTCCATTGCGCGCACGGTTATCTGCTGTCGAGCTTCCTCTCGCCGTTGACCAACCGGCGTACGGACGAATACGGCGGCAGCCATGAAAACCGCGCGCGCTTTCCGCTGGAGGTGTTCGAGGCGATGCGCGCGGTGTGGCCGTCCGACCGGCCGATGTCGGTGCGCCTGTCCTGCCATGACTGGACCGAGGGCGGCAACATTCCGGCCGATGCGGCGATCTTCGCCGCCATGTTCAAGGAGGCAGGGGCGGACCTGATCGATTGTTCGTCGGGGCAGGTCTGGAAGGACGAGCGGCCGATCTATGGACGCCTGTTCCAGACGCCGTTCGCCGACCTGATCCGCAACGAGGTCGGCATTGAGACCATCGCAGTCGGTGCGATCTCCGAGGCCGATCACGCCAATTCGATTCTCGCGGCCGGCCGCGCCGATCTCTGCGCCATCGCGCGGCCGCATCTTGCCGACCCGGCCTGGACGCTGCACGAAGCCGCGCGCATCGGCATCACCAAGGTCGAGTGGCCGAAGCAGTATCTGTCCGCCAAGGGACAATACGAAACCAATCTGGCGCGCGCCGCGGCTGCGGCCGGGCAATGAGCGGAGGAGGGATCAGATGAGCTCCACGGCGAAAGTGATCCGACGCGAATGGCTCGACTGGCCGTTTTTCGAGCCGCGTCATCATGCGGTCGGCGAGGCGCTCGATCGCTTCGTGCAGTCGGGGGCTCTCGACACAATCGATCACACTGATGTCGATGGCGCTTGCCGCAAGCTGGTGCGCGCGATGGGCGAGGCGGGGGTGCTCGATTGCGCCGTAGCGGCGCCCGACGGCGATGCGACGACGATCGATTCCCGCTCGATCTGCCTGTCGCGGGAGTCGCTCGCCTATGCCGATGGCCTCGCCGATTTCGCCTTCGCGATGCAGGGGCTCGGCTCCGGCGCAATCGCGCTCGGCGGTTCGGCCGACCTGCGCATGGCCGTGCTGCCGAAGGTTCGCTCCGGCGAATGGCTGGCGGCCTTCGCGCTGTCCGAGAAGGAGGCCGGATCGGACGTCGCGGCGATGTCTTGCACCGCGCGCGCCGACGGCGACGACTACGTCATCGATGGCGAGAAGACCTGGATCTCCAACGGCGGTATTGCCGACGTCTACACGCTGTTTGCGCGAACGGGCGAGGCGCCCGGCGCCCGCGGCATCTCGGCCTTTGTCGTCTTCCCGGATGATGCCGGCTTCGGCATCGCCGACCGCATCGACGTCATCGCGCCGCATCCGCTGGCGACGCTGCGCTTCACCAATTGCCGGATTCCGGCGAGCCGTCGCCTCGGCGCGCCGGGCGGCGGGTTCAAGCTCGCGATGCAGACCCTCGATATCTTCCGTGCATCGGTCGCCGCCGCAGCCCTCGGCTTTGCGCGGCGCGCACTGGACGAAGCGCTGTCGCATGCGCGCAACCGGCACATGTTCGGTGCGACGCTGGGGGATCTCCAGCTGACCCAGGCCGCGCTCGGCGACATGGCGACGGAGACTGACGCCGCCGCGCTGCTGACCTACCGCGCGGCCTGGCGTCGCGACGTCCAGAAGCTTCCGACGACGCGCGAAGCTGCAATGGCGAAGCTGACGGCAACCGAGACCGCGCAGCGCGTCATCGACCGCGCCGTCCAGATGTTCGGCGGCCGCGGCGTGCGCAAGGGTGAGATCGTCGAAAGCCTCTACCGTGAAATCCGCGCGCTGCGCATCTACGAGGGCGCGACCGAGGTCCAGAAACTGATTGTCGCGCGCGATCTCCTGAAGCCGCGCTGAGAGGATCGAGAACTCCGCATGAGTACGATGTCGAAATCAGAAGCCGCCGCTACAAGCGGCCTTCAAGTGCTTCAGCCCAGTGGCTGGCCGCAGCCGAAGGGATATGCCAACGGCATCATGGCCGATGGACGTCTCGTTGTGACGGGTGGTGTCGTCGGCTGGGATATCGCGGGTCGGTTCGCCGACGGGTTTGTCGCGCAGGTTCGGCAGACGCTCGAAAACATCGTTGCGATCCTGGCGGAAGGCGGCGCCCGGCCGGACCATCTCGTGCGCCTGACATGGTATGTCGTCGACATGGATGAATACACCGCGAATCTGAGGGCGCTCGGCAAGGCCTATCGCGAGGTGGTTGGCACCCACTACCCCAGCATGGCGCTCGTGCAGGTGGTGCGCCTCGTCGAGCCATCGGCGCGCGTCGAGATCGAAGCGACTGCCGTCGTCCCGCGCTGACGAGGGAGTGCGCGAAGGTGCTGCCGCCCATCGCGCGGGCTCATGGGCCGCTACGCGACCGGAATGAACGCATATCCTTTCGCGTCTTCGACCACTCTGCCGATGCCTGGTCGACCTAGATGAGCGCCGGCCAGCCACGTCTGCGCATTTGCTGCGTCCTGGAGCAGCCTGATCCGGCTGGCCCTCGCCACGGCTTCGTCATCGTCATAGGCCCAGGTAAGCTCGGGACGAGAAAACTGTGCGGCGGGAACGTGGATAAGGTCGCCGCAGAACAAGACATTGTCCTCGTCAGTGTTGAGGAGATAACCCATATGGCCCCGAGCGTGCCCAGGTATATCCACCGCCAGTAAATGATCGGCCAGCCGATCTCCTCCGTTAATGGGGGCAAGGAGCGAACGAAACTGCTCCAGCACGGGCTCGGCAAGAAACTCCCCGACGGCGTCTTCCCCAATCACGATCTTCCTCAGGCCATCAAACGCTCGTCGACCGTCAGGCATCAGGAGACCATTGATGTGGTCGCCATGAGCATGGGTGAGGGCGATCATCGTGATCGATGACGTGTCGATGCCTGCCTCCGCAATCGCCTCCGCGAGATGTCCCATGGACGGGTCCCAGCTCGCGCCCGCTCCACAATCGATCAAGACGCGATCCATGCCAGAGCGATCGAATAGGAAGCAGTTGACCGACAATCGAACCAGCGAAGCGTCCCGCTGAGGCGGTTCGGTCTGCCTGCCTACTTTGTCGTTTGGATATTTGAGGGCCTCGGCGGGCAGGTCGACATATCCATCAGAGAGTGACCAAATCCTCCATGATCCCGAAGCGCAGCCCAAGGTGTTGGCGCTTTGTGACAGAGCTTTCACGGACAACCTGACAAGCGTTTGATTCACTCTCTCAAAACGACAAAGAAGCCGTCAGAGCTTCGAAGTCATCACTTTCTGAGCGATCTTCCAGGTTCCGTCGACCCTCAAGCACGACAACATGTCGGTGAAGTAGCGCGGCGGAATTTGCAATTTCAGCTTCAAAAGCGCGAGCTCTCCCTCAACGTCAATTGAGAGGATCCGATCTTGGCGCTCCAGGCCCTGTTGCTTCGGAGCTTTCAAATTGCGGACAGCTGCCAGCCACGTCGCAATTGGCGTCACGCTCACGTTGCCATCGTCGCCGACCTTGGTCACGGAACTCGAGGGATGGAATATAGACGCGAATTTGTCGGCATCCATTTCATAGGCACTGTCGAAATAGGTCTGCGCCAGGGAGCGCAAGGCACGAGCATCGGTATCCATAGGCCTGTTATCCATAACGTTTGGAACGGGAAGAAACTGCGCGTGGCTGGAAAGCCTGGTCTCCGGCCGAAACCTGCAGAATGTTGCCTCAAGTCTTCCTTGCTGACCGAACCTAGGACAAAGTAGCTTATGAGGATAGGCATGTTGAACAACATGGAGTTATGAGGAATATTCATAAATCATGAGAAACGAACTGAACGAACTCGCTACGTTTGCAATCGTCGCCAGAGAACGGAGCTTTACGTGGGCTGCGGCAAAGATCGGTGTGTCTCAGTCTGCCCTGAGCCACACAATCCGGGGACTTGAGCAACGGCTCGAGCTGCAGCTTCTTGCTCGAACGACCAAGAGCGTCGCACCAACCGCCGCGGGGGCAGCTCTCTTGAAGGAATTGTCTCCGGCACTCGAGCAGATTGCTCGTGCCATCAACGAAGCCCGAAACGTTCGGCACCGGCCTGCAGGGCGCCTTCGGATTGTAATGTCCCGGTCGGCTGCCGTGATGGTATTGTTGCCGCGGCTCACGGCGTTCGCGGAAGCCTACCCCGATATCGTTCTTGACGTTGTTACCGTCACTGGCCCCGTCGACCTCGTTGCGGGTGAGTTCGACGCCGGTATTCAACTTGGCGAGTACATTCAGAAAGACATGATCGCGGTGCGGGTCACCCAGGAGTTGCGATTGGCGGTGGTCGGATCGCCCAGCTATTTTTCATCACGAAGCATCCCCCGGAAACCCAAGGATCTAAATGACCATCGATGCATAAGCCTGCGTCTTCCGGGCGGCCATACAGGTGGGAATTCGAGAAAGGACGAAAGGCGGTCACGGTCGGCGTGAATGGCCCGCTCATCATCGATGACACCCACCTGGTGATTCAGGCGGCACTCGCTGGCGCCGGCCTGGGACTCGCATTCGAAGAGCAGGTCGCGGAGCATGTTGCGAAACGTCGCCTTGTTCGTGTGCTCGAGGATTGGACGCTGCCAATTCCCGGGTTCTTCATGTATTACCCCAGTCGTCAGCATCAGCCGGCTGCGCTGTCTGCGCTAACGAACGCGCTGCGAGCCTCTTAACCATAATTCGACGCGACGAACTGTATAGTGGCGTAGATGCCGGCATGCGCGGCGTCGACGCAGGGAAGCCTGACGTCAATGCGGGCAAGCGAGCTGGCGTCAACGACCGTCGTGCTCTTTCAGGAGGCTTGCCTCGGGCTTTTGCGGTGGCTTAGGTACCGAACGGCCAATTTGATGAAATTGCGCACGACCATCGACGTCTCATCCTCTCGGAATACCAGAAACACATCGGCCGAGGGTGGCGAGGGTCTGATGGGCCGGAATACAATGTCGGCTGTCGTGAAGCGCGCAATGGACTGGGGCACCAGTGCCACGCCGAAGCCCGCCACGATCAGGCTCGGAATCGACTGGGCGTCGACGACCTGCTGGGATACCCGCGGCAAAAAGCCGGCATCGACGCAGCATTTCTGGATGTAGCGTGCGAACTCCGAGCTATTGGGGTCGAGGACGATGTGATCCTCCGATGCTAGTTCGCTAAGCGCAACCCGCTTGCGCCCGGCCAACGGGTGCGCGTGCGGCAGTGCGAGGACCACCTCTTCCCGCCAAGCAAGCTTGCTGGTCAGGCCGTGTTCGGTCGGAACGCTGCGAATGAGACAAATGTTGGTCGTGCGGTTGAGGAGTGCTGCGATCTGCAGTGCAGGCGCCTGCTCATGCACCGTGGTTTTCACCGACGGAGCAACCTTTCGGTAGGCGGCAAGCAGTTCCGCCAGCCGACCGCGCAGGATGGAGCCGGTTGCACCAACGTCAAGCGTGCCGATAAGGCCAGCGCCGATCGACTGAACTTCGTCTTCCGCGAGCTTGATTTGCTGGAGAATGGCGCGACCTCGGCCCAGCAGGGCTTCGCCGGCCTTAGTCAGTTCGACCCTGCGGCTGGTCCTGTGGAGAAGCTGCGTCTTGAGCTCGGCCTCCAGCGTCTGGATGTGCTGGCTCAGCGGTGGTTGGGAAAGGTTCAGTCGCCGAGCGGCGAGGGTGAAACTGCGTTCTTCGGCGACGGCGATGAAATATCGGAGCTGGCGGAGATCCATTTGGAAAACCTATCAATCGTGTCGTTCTATATATTGGACTTGAGATCCGCGATGGTCAACGAATGCCCGACGGAGCCCTCTGCGAGCCGGGCGCGGTCCGCGATCACGGCAAGCGCGCTCCTTTGTGCGTACGACGACACGTCACCACCAAACAACAAGATAGGCGGAGGCCTGAAGGCCCACCAAGCCGCGCCAGCCGAAGACCAGCCAAGCGAGGAAAAGCCGTGCCCAAGATCTTCAAGTCACTCTTCTTCCAGGTCGTCATTGCGCTCATGCTGGGCATCGCCCTCGGCATGGCTAATCCCGACCTCGCCCTTCAGATGAAGCCGCTCGGCGACGGCTTCATCAAGCTGATCAAGATGCTGGTGCCTGTGATCGTGTTCTGCGTCGTCGTGCACGGTATCGCCGCGGCGGGAGACCTGTCGAAGGTTGGAAGGGTTGGCATCCGCTCTCTCCTGTATTTCGAGATGGTCACCACCGTCGCACTGGTGTTCGGCATTGGGCTTGCCTACTATTTCGAGCCGGGCGCAGGAATGAACATCGACCCGAAGACCCTCGACGCCAAGGCCCTTAGCGGGTTCAGCCAAACCGCGGTTCAGGTCGCGGGAGGCGGCGTCTCCGAATTCCTGATGAAGCTCATCCCCTCGACGATTGTGGGGGCCTTCAGCTCCGGCGACGTCCTGCAGGTGCTGATCGTCTCGATCATGTTCGGCTGCGCCGTGTCCTTGTGCGGCGAGCGAGCGAAGCCGGTCGTCGAGTTCATCGAGCGCGTGAACGAGATCATCTTCAAGATGATGAATTTCGTCGTCCGGCTCGCGCCGATCGGCGTCTTCGGTGCCATCGCCTTCACGGTCGGGAAGTACGGCGTTGGTTCGCTCAAGCAACTCGGCGGGCTCGTCGGCCTGTTCTATCTGGCCGTGGTCCTGTTTGTGATCGTGGTGCTTGGCGCAATCATGCGACTGTCCGGCTTCAGCCTGTTCAAGTTGCTCGCCTACTTGCGCGAAGAGTTGATGGTCGTTCTCGGCACCGCCGCAGGCGACAGCGTTCTGCCGCAAACCATGCGAAAGCTCGAGCAGCTCGGCATCAAGCGGTCGACGGTTGGTCTGGTGATACCGACCGGATACTCGTTCAATCTGGACGCGTTCTCCATCTACTTGACCCTGGCCGCAGTCTTCATTGCACAGGCGACCAACACGCCGCTTGCGACAGGCGATCTCCTGGCGATTCTTGGCATCGCGTTGCTCACCTCGAAGGGCGCGCACGGCGTTCCGGGATCAGCCATCGTCGTGCTCGCCGCGACGCTTGCCGCTATCCCGGCTATTCCGGCGATCGGCCTTGTGCTCATCCTGTCGGTCGACTGGTTCATCGGCATTGCCCGCGCCCTCGGCAATTATGTCGGAAACTGCGTTGCCACCGTCGTCGTCGCGTCCTGGGAAGGCGACATCGACAGGGCAAAGGCGCATCGTATCCTGAACGGCGAGATTAATCCCTCAAGTGAGGCGCTGGTCGATGCCGTCGGCGGAGATGAGCCCGTCCCGAGTGCACAGACGGCGTGAAGCGCGAGTGTTGGTTGGAATATGGCGATGCTGACGCTTTCGATTGAGCCTCTAACGAGGAAGGCATTTGCGCCGTTTGGCGATGTCGTCGATACGGATGGGTTGACGCCCCTGCCGATCAACGAAGGCTTTGCCCGGCGCTTCAACGATCTCGCCACGATCGACGTCACCGCGCAAGGCGGACAGATCAACATCAGTTGGTTTGTCGCCTCCACCCGGCCTGCGCCGATCGCGATCCGGTTGATGGAGCGCCATCCGCTTGGAAGTCAATTGTTCATGCCCTTGAACCGCAAGGACTGGTTGATCGTCGTCTGCACGAATCCGCATATCGCCTCGACTTATCGGGCCTTCGCTGCAACGGGACACCAGGGCGTAAACTATGCCCGCAACTGCTGGCACCATCCGCTGCTTGTTCTGGAAGACTCCAGTCCGTTCTTCGTCGTCGACCGGAAGGGCGGGGGCGACAATCTTGAGGAATATTGGCTGGAAGAGGTGATGCAGCTCGATCTTGCGCCGGACAGCATTCTCGGAAAATGACGCGCGGCAAGCAGAGCCGCGCAACGACACACCACACGGGAAACCTATCGGAGGCCACGTCCATGCCATCGCAAACCTATCACGTGCCGCAGGGCGGCCATCCGGCCCAGACGGAGCTCTTGAGCGGCCGGGCGGTCTTCACGAACGCATATGCGGTCATACCCGGCGGTGTGCAGCGCGATATCGTCGTCAGCCATCTGCCGCATTGGGATAACACGCGTGTGTGGGTGCTGGCGCGACCGCTCTCCGGCTTCGCCGAGACATTTTCCCATTATCTTATGGAGGTGGCACCGGGTGGGGGAAGCGAGTTGCCGGAGCCGGACAAGGATGCCGAAGGCGCGCTGTTCGTCGCGGGTGGCAAATTGAGCCTCGAGGTGGCGGACAAGGAGCGGGAGCTGCGACCCGGGGGCTTTGCCTATCTTCCACCCGGCCGCGGCTGGAGCATTCGCAATCGCGGCTCGAGCCCCGCGCATTTTCATTGGATCCGCAAGCTGTATCAGGGCGTACCGGGGCTTGCTCACCCCGACGTCATCGTGACCAACGAGGACTCGGTCGCACCGACGCTAATGCCAGATGCGGATGGGAGATGGAGGACCACACGCTTCATCGATCCGGCCGATATCCGATATGACATGCACATCAATATTGTCACGTTCGAGCCGGGCGCATCTATCCCCTTCACAGAGACCCATGTCATGGAGCACGGTCTTTACGTTCTGGAGGGCAAGGCCGTCTACCGGCTCAACCAGGACTGGGTCGAGGTCGAGGCAGGAGATTTTATGTGGCTGCGGGCGTTCTGTCCGCAGGCGTGCTACGCCGGGGGCCCAAGTCGGTTCCGTTATCTCCTCTATAAGGATGTCAACCGGCACATGGATCTGCGGCCCTTCACGGCAGCGTAAGTTGGAGGCGCTTTTTGGCGAGCTATCGCGGATGGATCATCCGGACGATGCCGATAATTGCACAAAAGCTCGGGGTTACATCGGCTCGATGCCGATCTTCTTGATGACCGCGGCCCATTTCGTCGTTTCCGATGTCATGAAATCCTTCAGGCCTTGTGGGTCCATCACCATGGGCTCGGCGCCTTGCTCGACGAAGAGGGCACGCACCTTCGGATCGTTCACGGCTTCCGCCATTGCCGCATAGAGCCTGTCGAGCACGGCCTTGCCTGTGCTCGCGGGCGCGAGCAGAGCAAGCCAAGCGGCGCTCTCGTAATTCTTGAGGCCCGCCTCCGCTGCGGTCGGTACATCCGGCAGCGCGGTCATGCGCTTGTCGCTGGCCACCGCGAGCGGGCGTGCATCGCCGCTTTTGATCAGGCTGATGACGTTCGGCAAGAGCTGGAAGCCAAGCGGGACCTGGCCCGCGATGAAGTCCGGCGTATAGGCGGCGATATTGCGATAGGGAACGTGCGTGATCTCGGTGCCCGTGAGCTGCTCGAAATAGGCGGCAGCCAGATGCTGCGACGAGCCGACGCCGACCGTTCCGTAGTTCAGCTCCCGCGGATGCGCCTTGGCATAGTCGATCAGCTCGTTCAGTGATTTCGGTGGCAGCCTCGAATTGATCACGATGACATTCGGTAACGTCGCGAACAGGCCGATCGGGACGAGATCCTTCTGCGGATCGTAGGGCAGCTCCTTGTAAAGCGACTTGTTCGCGGCCAGTGGACCGGAGGTGCTCATAAGGAGCGTGTAGCCGTCGGGTGCGGCATGCGCCGCAGCCGCGGTGCCGTTATTGCCGCCGGCGCCGGGGCGGTTGTCGACCACGAAGGCCTGCCCGAGTGACATGGACATGCGGTTGAGCAGGATGCGGGTGATGACGTCGCTGGCGCTGCCGCCGGCGAAGGGCACAAGCACCTGGACCGGGCGGGTCGGATAGTCTTGCGCGTTTGCATGCCGCATTCCCGTTGCTGCGAGCAGGGCGCCACCACCGAGCGTGAGCAGCGACCTCCGGTCAGGACGAAATCCCTCGCTCTCCTGGTGAGCGCCATCTGTGATCTTGCTGCGACCGAACCGTGCCATCTCGGACTGAATCTCCCGACTGTGTCTTGTTCTGCGAGCCCAGGGAGCGTCCGGGACGGGAGTCGTCGGGGATGAGCGCCAGGTCGCGTTTTTCTGCGCCTGGACCGTAGTTAGCAGGCCGCTACGACCGTCATGCCTGCACGTCTCAAAACTTACCAACCCGTCTCATTTTGCAGTGGGCGCGACATCTTGTCCGAGCAGAAATCCTGCACTCAAGAGATCGCTTTCCGCCGCGTCTTGCTGCGCGCCTTGCGGGGCGATGAGGTCGTGCTGCCGATGAATGGCTCCACAAACTCTCTCGCGACGGCGGCCGCTTGCGCAAGATCGTGGCTGATGACATCGAGCACCGCCTTGGCCGCGACCGACACCGCTCGCCGCGGGTGATGCACCCAGGCAATCGAGCGCACGATCCGTTGCTGGTCGAAGCGATGCGCCCGGATGGCGCCGCTCGCGAGCGATTGCCGGAGCGCGATGGTCGGCAGCACTGTGGCAAAGTCGGTGGTCGCGATCACGTCGCAGAGCGCGGGGAGGGTGTCGAGCTCGAGCCGCGGCCGCAGGTCGATGCCGACGGCGGCGGCGTGCTCATCCAGGATCAGCCGCAGGCCGTGGCGCTTGGACGGCAGCACGAGGTCGAAATTCGCGATGTGGTCGAAGCGCAGCTTTGCCGGTGGCCTGACCGGGCTGTCCTTGCGGCAGGCGAACACCATCTCCTCATCCATGATGTGATGCGCGGCCAGCGGCGTCTTCCGGCGCGGCACGTTGATCAGCGCGAAATCGAGCTGGCCGGTGTTGACCCAGTCGACCAGCGTCTCGGTATAGCCCTCGCAGGCGGACAGCGTGATCTCGGGATAACGACTGGCGACCGTCGCCGACGAACTGGCCATAGTGCTCTGCGCCACCGACGTGATGAGGCCGACCGAGACCCGCCCCGAAATGCGCCCGCCGAGCTGCGCCATCTCCTGCCGCGCGTACTCGGCGTCACGCACGATCGGCGCGGTCAGCCGCACCAGCGCCTCGCCGGCGCTGGTCAGATTCATGCCCTGGGCGCTGCGGTCGAACAGCTTTTGGCCGAGCTCGGCCTCGAGCTTGGCGATCTGCATGCTCAGCGCCGGCTGCACGATGTTGAGCTGGCGCGCGGCGCGGGTGACGTTCTTTTCCTCGGCCAGGCAAAGGAAATATTGCATCTGCCTGAGTTCCACGGAGCTGTCCTTTGTTCGCTGTTCCTTGCGCGAGGCCATCATCACAGATGATGGATGATATAATCAATCATTATTTGTAGTGATGGGTGGGATTGCCTAGTCTCGTGGCGGACCGCGAGGCCTCGAGGGCCGCGCCGTCTGGGAGCGAAATCAGATATATGCAGGACGCCACACCCAAGCGGATGATCATCGGCATTTCCGGCGCCTCCGGCGTCACCTATGGCGTGCGCCTGCTGCAGCTCCTGCGCAATGCCGGCGTCGAGACGCATCTGGTGATGTCGAAGACCGCTGAGCTGACCTTTGCCTACGAGACCGACCTGAAGATCGCGGAGGTGAGGGAGCTCGCCAATGTCTGCCATGCGATCGACGACATGGCCTCGGCGATCTCCAGCGGCTCGTTCCGCACCGCCGGCATGATCGTGGCGCCGTGCTCGATGCGCTCGATGTCCGAGATCGCCTCCGGCGTGACCACGACGCTTTTGACCCGCGCTGCCGACGTCGTGCTCAAGGAGCGCCGGCGGCTGGTGCTGATGGTGCGCGAGACGCCGCTGCACACCGGGCATCTCAGGACGATGACGGCCCTGTCGGAGATGGGCGCGATCATCGCCCCGCCCGTGCCGGCCTTCTACGCAAAACCCGAGAACCTCGACGACATGGTCGAGCACACCGTCGGCCGTGTGCTCGACCTGTTCGACATCGATATCGGCGTTGTGCGCCGCTGGGGCGAGGACGAGGCGCTCAAGCGCCGCTCGCCGCCGCTGCGCAAGATCGTGCCTTGACCTGAAGACCTGAGGAATGACCCGTATGCGAATGGAAAATGTTGCGAGGAGAGGCGCGAACGCGCCCGCCGATCTGCGCGCCTGGCTCGCGTTTCTCGCCGAGCGCGGCAAGCTCGCGATCGCCCGCGAGGGCATTGGGCTGGCTGACGAGCTCGCCGCCGTCGCCAAGCGGCTGGAGCGCGATAGCGCCGTGCTGTTTCCGCGCCCCGACGGGCACGAGATTCCTGTTGTCGCAAACCTCTTTGCTGGCCGCGACTGGGTCGCCGATTCCATCGGCGTGACCGAGGACCAGTTGCTGCCACGGTTCCTGGCTGCCGCAAGCCATCCGCTGCCGACGCATGAGGTCGCGAGCGGACCGGTGCAGGACGTCGTCCACGAGGACGTCGATCTGCTGCGCCAACTCCCGGTGCCCAAGCACAATGAGCGCGACAGCGGCCCCTACATCACGGCCGGCCTGCTGATCGCGCGCAACCCGAAGACCGGCGTACAGAACGTCTCGATCCACCGCTGTCAGATCAGCAGCAAGAACCGCATCGGCGTGCTGCTGCTGCCGCGGCACACCTTCTCCTACTACCGCCTCGCGGAGGAGCTGGGCCAGGCGCTGGAGATCGCGATCGTGATCGGCGCGCATCCGGCCTTGATGTTGGCCTCGCAGGCGATCGCCGCGCTTGACGAGGACGAGATGGCGATTGCCGGTGCGTTGCTCGGAGCGCCCGTCGACGTCGTGAAGTGCCGCACCAATTCAGTCCGCGTGCCCGCCCACGCGGAGATCGTCATCGAGGGACGCATTCTTCAGGGCGTGCGCGAACCGGAAGGTCCGTTCGGCGAATTCCCCCAATATTATGGTCCGCGCGCCAATCGCGAGGTGATCGAGGTCGATGCGATCACGCATCGTGCGAAACCGATCTTCCATACCATCGTGGGCGGCGGTTTTGAGCACCTGATCCTCGGCGGCGTGCCGCGCGAGGCGA
Source organism: Bradyrhizobium sp. 613_E4_N2_2 (assembly GCF_052075995.1). NCBI lineage: Bacteria > Pseudomonadati > Pseudomonadota > Alphaproteobacteria > Hyphomicrobiales > Nitrobacteraceae > Bradyrhizobium > Bradyrhizobium sp. 613_E4_N2_2. The sequence goes on along the minus strand of NZ_CP197234.1, from coordinate 5,844,444 downwards.
CGCTGCTCCAGCATCTGCGGCGCAGTTTTCCTGGCGTGATCGACGTTCGCCTGACGCGCGGCGGCACCTGCCGCTACCACCTCGCGATCAAGATCGACAAGGCGAACGACGGCGAGCCGAAGAACATCATGATGTGCGCCTTCGGCGCCCATTACGACATCAAGCAGGTGATCGTGGTGGACAAGGACGTCGACATCTCCTCGTCCGAGGAAATCGAATGGGCGGTGGCGACGCGCTTCCAGGCCGACCGCGACCTCATGGTCGTCGCCGGCGCGCTCGGCTCCAAGCTCGATCCGACCACCGACAACGGCATCAGCGCCAAGATGGGTCTCGATGCGACCGCGCCGGTCAACGCGCCCGAGCTCGCTTTCAAGCGCATTCGCGTCAAGGGCGAGGAGGAGGTCGATCTCGCCACTGCCTTGCAGGCCGAGCCCGGCGCTGCGGTCGCGCGGTTTCTTTCGGAGACGCGCGCATGAGCGGATTACCGCTCGGAAGCAACTTGCGTCGGTTTGCGCCGTTGGAATATGAAGCGGGTGCTGCCTATAGTGCCGCGCCGATGAAGCAATCATTTTGCAGCGCAACGCTGCCAGGAGGAAGGAACTGATGTCGACGGCCCTGCGCATCGCTCATGGCGCTTTCGGCAGGGTCGCTCTGCTCGACATGGACCGTTCGCTGGTCCGCCACGCTCATCATCACTGCCACGTCCTGCTCAAGGTCGAGGGCTCCGACACGCAGTTTCTTGTGGGCGACCGGGTCACGCCGCTGACGGACACCGCCGCCGTGCTCGTCGACGGCTGGAAGCCGCATGCCTATGTGCACGACGCCAATCGCCCGCGCACGCTGATCATGGCGCTCTATATCGAGCCGGAATGGCTGAAGGAGTTCCGTCCCGGCTGGGCGGCCAGCGGTGCGCCGGGCTTTTTCGAGCGGCCGTCGGGCGAGGTGTCGCCGCGCATCCGTCAGCTCACGCTGCATCTGGCGGCCGAAATGATGGCGAATCCGGATGCGGTGCGGACCCACGAGCAGACGCTCTCGGATCTCATGATCGCGGTGATCGAGCGATTCACGCCCTGGCGCAGCTTCCCGACCACGATCCGCGGCATGAGCGCGGTGAGCTGCGATTGGCGCATCCGCCGCGCGATGGACGCGATGCGCGTGCACGATTCCTATGCCAACGTCGATCAGTTCGTGAGGGGCGCAGGCCTCTCGCGCGCGCAGTTCTTCCGCCTGTTCGAGACCTCGCTCGGCGTCTCGCCAAAGCTGTATCTCAATGTCGTCCGCATGGAGCGCGCGCTCGACGCCGTCATGCGCGAGGACACGCCGCTCGGCGAGCTCAGCGAGCGATTTGGGTTTCCGGAACCGGCGCATTTCACGCGCTTCTTCCGCGATCACGCCGGCGTCAGCCCGCGCGAGTTTCGCAACGTCTCGCGTCTTGCGGGTTGAGTCTTGCGGGCCGATATTGCGCTGCACGCTCTCGAATGAGACGATTTGGTAAGTCGTGAGAGCGGGCGGTATGGCTCCCGCACCCCCAGTCCTGACAAACGTCATCGTCGCGTCAAAGAACGCGTCGGGAGGTATGCCGGGACATGTTGCAGGCGGTCAAATCCGCAAATCCGGGAAGTGGCGATGAGCCGTGGGTCGGGCGTTCGATCGAGCGCGTCGAAGACGCCGCGCTGCTGTCTGGCCGCGGCCGCTTCATCGACGATCTCGGTGTCCAGCCCGGCACGCTACACGCGACGATCCTGCGCTCGCCGCATGCGCATGCCGATATTCTTTCGATCGACGTTGAAGCCGCCAAGCGTCTGCCGGGCGTTGCCGCGGTTCTGACCGGCAGCGACGTCAAGGCCGTCACGACGAGCCTCGTCGTCGGCGTGAAGGCGCCGGTGGAGTGTTGGCCGATCGCGATGGACCGCGTGCGCTATGTCGGCGAACCGGTCGCTTTGGTCGTCGCAACTGACCGTGCGCGCGCCGAGGATGCGGCCGAGCTGATCAACGTCGAATATCGGCCGCGTGCCGCTGTCGTCGATCCGCTCGGGACGCTCGTATCGGGCGCGCCGGTGCTGCACGAAGGCTTTCCCGGCAATCTCGCCAGTGACCGCCATTTCCGCTACGGCGATCCTGAAAAGGCCTTTGCGGATGCGCCGCATCGCTTCTCCATCGACATCCGCTATCCCCGCAATTCCTGCACGCCGATCGAGACCTATGGCGTCGTCGCCTCGCACGATGCCGGCGAGGATGCCTATGAGGTGCTCGCCAATTTCCAGGGCCCGTTCAGCATCCACACGGTGATTGCGCGCGCGCTAAAAGTGCCGGGCAACCGGCTGCGGCTGCGTACACCGCCGGATTCCGGCGGCAGCTTTGGCGTCAAGCAGGGGGTGTTTCCCTACATCGTGCTGATCGCGGCGGCCGCGCGCGTCACGGGACGGCCGGTGAAGTGGATCGAGGACCGGCTCGAGCATCTCACTGCCTCGGTGTCGGCCACCAACCGCGCGACGACGTTGTCGGCGGCGGTCGCAGCAGACGGAAAGATCCTCGCGCTCGACTGGGACCAGGTCGAGGATTGCGGCGCGCATTTGCGCGCGCCCGAACCCGCGACGCTCTATCGCATGCACGGCAATCTGACCGGTGCCTACGACATCCGCCACGTCAAGATCCGCAACCGCGTCGTCGTCACCAACAAGACACCGACCGGTCTCAACCGCGGCTTTGGCGGCCCGCAGGTCTATTTCGCACTGGAGCGCCTGGTGCAGCGGATCGCGATCGGCCTTGGCCTCGATCCGCTCGATGTCATCAAGCGCAATCTGATCGACGCCGGCGCGTTTCCGTATCGCACGGCGACCGGTGCCTTGCTCGACTCCGGCAACTACCAGGAAGCCGTCGCGCTTGCGGTCGAGCAAGGCAGGTTCGCTGAGCTCAAGGCGAAGCGGGACGAGGCGCGAGCGCAGGGGCGGCTCTACGGGATCGGCTTCACCGCGGTGGTCGAGCCCAGCGTCTCCAATATGGGCTACATCACCACCGTGCTGACGGCGGCCGAGCGCCGCAAGGCAGGTCCCAAGAACGGCGCGCAGGCAACCGCAACCGTCGGGCTCGACCCGGTCGGCAGCGTCACGGTTCACGTCGCCTCCGTGCCGCAGGGGCAGGGCCATCGCACGGTGCTGTCGCAGGTCGTCGCCGACGTCTTCGGTCTCCAGCCTAGGGACATCCGCGTCAACACCGAGATCGACACCGCCAAGGACGCCTGGTCGATCGCGTCCGGCAATTACGCCAGCCGTTTTGCGGCGGCGGTGGCGGGCACCGCGAAGATCGCCGCCGAGCGCGTCGCCGGCAGGCTCGCCCGCATCGCCGCAAGCCAGTTGAACGTCGAAGCCGCCGACATCGTGTTTGCGAAAGGCTTCGTTGCCTCCAGGCACAATCCGGAGAACCGGATCGCGTTCTCGCGCGTCGCGGCGCTCAGCCATTGGTCGCCGGGCTCGCTGCCTGATGATGCCGGCCAGACCATCCGCGAGACCGTGTTCTGGACGCCGCCGGAACTGACGCCGCCCGACGACGAGGACCGCATCAACTCCTCGCTCTGCCACGGCTTCATCTTCGATTTCTGCGGCGTCGAGATCGATCCGACGACGCTGGAGACGCGAATCGATCGCTACGTCACCATGCACGACTGCGGCACCATCCTGCATCCCGGCATGGTCAACGGCCAGATCCGCGGCGGCTTTACCCAGGCGCTCGGCGCCGCGCTCTTTGAGGAATATGCCTACGCCGAGGACGGCAGCTTTCTGACGGGAACGCTCGCCGACTATCTGTTGCCGACCACGACCGAGGTGCCGGAGCCGCAGATCATCCACATGGAGACGCCGTCGCCGTTCACGCCGCTCGGTGCAAAGGGCGTCGGCGAAGGCAATTGCATGTCCACACCCGTCTGCCTCGCCAATGCAGTCGCGGACGCGCTCGGCATTGCCGATATCACCTTGCCGCTGGTGCCGGCGCGACTTGCAGAGCTGGTGCGCGGTGCCGAACCGCCGCCTCCCGCTGGCGGCGCGACGGCTGCGCCTGTGCGCGAAGGCGACCGGCGCTTGCGCGGCGAGGGACAGGCCTCGGTAAAGGGGGCGCCCGAGCAGGTCTGGGCGATGCTGCTCGATCCCGCCACCCTGCAATCGGTCATTCCTGGCTGCCAGCGCGTCGACAAGATCACCGACACGCATTTCCGCGCCGATGTCACGCTGGGCATCGGCCCCGTCAGCGGACGCTATCGCGCCGATGTTGAGCTGTTCGATCTCGACCCGCCGCGCGCCGTCACCTTGCGCGGAGGAGCCACCGGCGCACTCGGCTTCGGCAACGCGGAGGGACGCATTACGCTGGAACCGGACGGCAACGGTGGCACGCGGCTCAGCTACAGCTACGACGCCGCGATCGGCGGCAAGGTGGCGAGCATCGGCGGTCGCCTGCTCGATGGCGCGACGCGCGTGATCATCGGCCAGTTCTTCACCGCACTGGCCCGCAAGGCTGGCGGCGGTGGTGCGAAGGGCGGCTTCTCGCTGTTCGCGCTGCTGGCAAAGGTGGCGAGCCTGTTCGGGGGGCGCCGATGAAGCCGCCCGCATTCGACTATCTCCGCGCCGAAACCGTCGGCGAGGTCCTCGAAGGCCTCGCGCAGCAGGGTGGCGATGCCCGCGTGCTCGCGGGCGGGCAGTCGCTGATGGCGATGCTCAACATGCGTCTCGCCAAGCCGAAGCTGCTGATCGACATCATGCGTCTGAAGGAGCTCCGCCGGATCGAGCGGAAGACCGATGCCGTCATCATCGGCGCCGGCGTGCGCCAGGCCGACCTCCTGGCATGGCCTGACCTTGCCGAGGCGCTGCCGCTTGTCGCGCTGGCGCTGCCTTGGGTCGGGCACGTGCAGACCCGCAGCCGAGGCACCATCTGCGGCTCGCTCGCGCACGCCGATCCCAGCGCCGAGATGCCGCTGACGCTGGTTGCGCTCGGCGGCGAGGTGTTGCTGCGCAGCGCCAAGCGGCGGCGGCGCGTTGCCGCCAAGGACTTCTTCGCCGGCATGATGCTGACCGCGCGCGCCGATGACGAACTGATCGAAGGAATCTCGCTGCCCGCCGTCAAGGGATCGCGCTTCGCCTTCCGCGAGGTCGCGCGACGCCATGGCGATTTCGCCATTGTCGCCTGCGCGGCAATGAAGATACCGACGGGCGTCCGTATCGCCGTTGGCGGCGTCGCCGACGTTCCGACCGTGCGCGACTGGCCGCGGCTGGAGGGCAGCGCGCTCGATGATGCCCTCAACGCGTTCGCTTACGAGCTTGGCGCCCGTGACGACGTCCACGCCACCGCGCGCTACCGGCGCGACCTCGTGCGCATGATCGGCCGCGACCTGATCGGCGAGGTGCTGCAATGACGCGTCTCAAGGCAGATCAGCGCCATGCCGTCCGTTTCTCGCTCAACGGCAAGCCGGTCGAGGGCGAGGCGGAGCCGCGCATGCTGCTCTCCGATTTCCTGCGCCACCAGCTGGGCGCGACCGGCACCCATGTCGGCTGCGAGCACGGCGTCTGTGGCGCCTGCACTGTTGTCGTCGACGGCATGCTGACGCGGTCGTGCCTCACGCTCGCTGCGCAGGTCGATGGTTGCGAGCTCAGGACCGTCGAGGGCCTCGCACCGTCGGCGGACCGGCTCGGCGTGCTGCAGCAGGCGTTCCGCCGCAACCACGCGCTCCAGTGCGGCTTCTGCACCGCTGGCATTTTGATGTCGCTCGACCACTATCTCGCCAGGAACCCGGTGCCGACCGAGGCCGAGATCCGCGACCTCCTCAGCGGGCATATCTGCCGCTGCACCGGCTACACACCGATCATCCAGGCGGCGCTCGAAGCCGCCGCCGAACTCGCTTCATCCAAAAAAGAGACGTCCGATGCTTGATCTCGCCAGCAGCTTCATCGCCAGCGCCGCGCGCGATCCCCATGCGATTGCGCTTGTCGACGGTGATCTGCGCCTGACCTACCGGCAATGGTACGGCGAGATCTCCGCACTGGTGGCGTCGTTCGACCGCCTTGGCCTCAAGCCCGGCGATCACGTCGTCACGCTGCTGCAAAACCGCTGGGAGGCGGCGACGCTGCACTGGGCCTGCCAGTTCGCAGGCCTGGTGATCACGCCGATCAACTGGCGCGCCAAGGCCGACGAGCTCGATTACTGCATCGAGAACGCCGAAGCCTGCGCGATCGTCTATCAGGATATCTCTGCCGAGGCGGTGCAGGGCTCGGGGTTGGCAGGCAAGCTGCTGCGTGTTTCCGTCGATCCCGGGACGGGGGAGGCCACCAGCTTTGCCGATCTGATCAGGGACGGCGCGCCGGACGCCGAGCCGCGCGTCGGCACCGATGCCTGGTCGATCATGCTCTACACGTCGGGCACGACCTCGCGGCCAAAAGGCGTGCCGCGGCGGCATCGGGCCGAACGCGCCGCGGCGATCGCCCATGTCGCGCAGAATCTCTACGGCCGCGGCGAGCGCACGCTCGGCGTGATGCCGCTCTACCACACCATGGGCGTCCGCTCGCTGCTGGCGATGTCGCTGATCGGCGGCAGCTTCATCTGCCTGCCGCGCTATGACAGCCGCCAGGCGCTGGCGCTGATCGAGGAGGAGGAGATTACCAACCTCTATCTGGTGCCGACGCTCTATCACGACCTCGTTCATCACGAGGCCTTCTCCAAAACCGACGTCTCCAGCGTCCGCAAGCTCGGCTTTGCCGGCGCGTCGATGACCGACGGTTTGCTGAAGAAGCTGAACGAGGCATTCAAGCCGGAGCTGTTCGTCAATCACTACGGCAGCTCCGAGATCTACACCTTTACGATCGACCAGAACGCCGCCGCAAAGCCCGGCTCGGCCGGCAAGGCGGGGCTGAACCAGCACGTCAAGGTCGTGCGCATCGGCGCGAAGTCGGTCGCGGAGCTTGCTGCGGTCGGCGAGGAGGGCGAGATCATCGCGACGCTCGCTGGCGACGAGGCCTTCGAGGGCTACTGGCGCCGCCCTGAAGCCGACGCCAAGTCGCTGCGCGAGGGCTGGTACTTTACGGGCGATACCGGCTTCGTCGATCCCGACGGCGACCTGTTCGTCACCGGGCGCGTCGACGACATGATCATCACCGGCGGCGAGAACGTCTCGCCGGTCGAGATCGAGAGCTGCCTGTCGCTGCATCCGGCGGTCGACGAGGTCGCAGTGGTCGGCGTCGCCGACGAGAAATGGGGCAAGGTCGTTGCCGCCTTCGTCAAGCGCAATCGCCCCGTGTCGGACGTCGAGCTGGAGCAGTTCTGCCGGACCACGGGCCTTGCCAATTTCAAGCGGCCGCGACGCTACGTCTTCGTCGACGCCATTCCCAAATCGCCGGTCGGCAAACTGCTGCGGCGACTGCTCGTCGCCGGTGAATACGAAGCCGAGCGCCTGCCACCATCAGACGCCGCCTGATCATCAATCATCAACAGAAGGAAGCACCGATGCCATCACCCTACACATTTGCCGATCCGCGGCTCGCCAAGCTCGACGGGTTCAAGGTCGAAATCGACGAGGCGCATGAGCGCGCCGACATCATCTTAGGGAGGCCGCCCTACAATGTCGTGGCGATGCCGCAGCGTGACCAGCTGCGCCTGACCTTCGAAACGCTGGACGAGGATCCGCGCGTGCGCGTCATCGTGGTGCGCGGCGAGGGCGAGCATTTCTCCAGCGGCGGCAATATCGGTGGCTTCATGGAAGCGAGCCCCGAGCACGTCTCCAAGCTCGCCTGGAACATCGCCGCGCCTGCACGTTGCGCCAAGCCCGTGATTGTTGCCAATCGCGGCTATTGCTTCGGCGTCGGCTTCGAATTGTCACTCGCCTGCGACTTCCGCATCGCCTCGGAGACCACGCAATACGCGTTGCCGGAGCAGAAGCTCGGCCAGATCCCGGGCTCGGGCGGCTCGGCTCGCTTGCAGAAGATGGTCGGCATCACCCGCACCAAGGACATCGTGATGCGCTCCAAGCGTATCTCGGCCAAGCAGGCGTTCGACTGGGGCATCGCCACGGAGTGTGTGCCGGATGCCGAGCTGGAGAAGGCGACCGACAAGCTGGTCGACGAGCTCCGCACCTTCTCGCCGCTGGCGCAACGTACCGCCAAGAAGCTCCTCAACGACACCGAGGATTCGACGCTCGCTATCGCGATCGAGCTCGAAGGCCATTGCTACAGCCGCCTGCGCCAGTCGGAAGACTTCAAGGAAGGCGTCGAAGCCTTTAACGCCAAGCGTCCGCCGAAGTTCACCGGGCGCTGATGCGCGACAAAACTGCCGCGGTTCGCAATGACGCGAGCCGCGGCTCTATCAAAACGGGGGAGGTAAAACAGCATGGCTGAGATGGATATGCCGGCCGCGGGCGCACAGGCGTCGGCGGATAACAAGCAGATGGTCAATGCGATCATCGCATCGGTGCTCGGATGGGCGCTGGATCTGTTCGATTTGTTCATTTTGCTCTACGTGGCGCCGGTCGTCGGCGCGCTGTTCTTTCCGTCGAGCAACCCAGCGCTGTCGCTGGCTGCGGTCTACGGCTCGTTCGCCGTGACGCTCCTGATGCGGCCGCTGGGCTCGGCGGTGTTCGGGCATTATGCCGACGTGCACGGCCGCAAGCAGGCCATGCTGATCGCCATCATCGGCGTCGGCATCAGCACGGCGGCGTTCGGCCTGCTGCCGACCATCGCCCAGGTCGGCGTGATCGCGCCGATCCTCTTCCTGATCCTGCGTCTGGTGCAGGGCATCTTCGTCGGCGGCGTCGTGGCCTCCACGCACACCATCGGCACCGAGTCGGTACCGGCGCAATGGCGCGGCGCGATGTCCGGCCTGGTCGGCGGCGGTGGCGCCGGCATCGGTGCGCTGCTCGCGTCCTTCATCTTCCTGATCACGTCCTCGATCTTCCCCGGCGATGCCTTCGCGGTATGGGGCTGGCGCTTCATGTTCTTCTCGGGGCTGCTGAGCTCGCTGCTCGGCTGGTTCATCTTCCGCAACCTCGAGGAGTCGCCTTACTTCAAGGAGCTCAAGCGCCAGCAGGGCAACAAGCAGGCGAAGGTCTCGAAGGCGCCGGTCAGGGACGTGTTCTCCGGCGAGTATCGCGGCGTACTGCTGGTCAACCTTCTCATAACCTTCGGCGGTGGTGCCGGCTATTATCTGACCTCGGGTTATCTGCCGAGCTTCCTGAAGGTCATCAACGCGGTCCCGAACCAGACCTCGTCGCTGATCCTGATGGGTGCGAGCGTGTCGGCGTTCTTCTCCGCGGTGCTGGTCGGCGCGCTCAGCGATCGTATCGGCCGCAAGAAGACGTTCCTCATCATCGGCGTCCTGGCCGCGGTGCTGCTGCCGCTGTGCTACCTCAATCTCGCGGCGACCAAGGACACGACCCAAATCACGCTCTATGCGCTCGCCATCGCCTTCATCGGCAATGCCGGCTATGCGCCGGTGCTGATCTTCCTCAACGAGCGTTTTCCGACCGCGTTGCGCGCGAGCGGCACGGGTCTGTCGTGGAACATCGGCTTTGCGCTGGGCGGCATGATGCCGACCTTCGTCTCGCTGGTGAGCGGCAGCCCTGCGGAGATCCCGATGTCGCTGGCCTACTTCGCAGTCGGCGTGTTCGTGATCTACCTGATTGGTGCGGTCGTGATCCCCGAGACCAAGGGTAACTTCCGCTGAGCCAAATCGGCGCGGCCGCTTTCGTGGGCGCGCCGATCCATCGAATTGCGCGATGAGACGGGAATGGATGGGCTGCATTTCGACGACGTGATCGTCGGTGGCGGATCGGCGGGCTGCGTGCTCGCCAACCGGCTTTCCGCAGACGGAAGCCGCCGCGTGCTTCTGATCGAAGCCGGGATGGACACGCCGCCCGAGGCGACGCCGCCGGAAATACTCGACAGCTATCCGATGACGCTGTTCTTCGGCGACAAATACATCTGGCCGGGCCTGTCAGCGGCCGCCGGCCGCAATGCCGAGGGCAAGCCGGTCGTCCGCGCCTACGAGCAGGGCCGGGTGATGGGCGGTGGCTCCAGCATCAACGTGCAATCGGCCAATCGCGGCCTGCCGCGCGATTATGACGAATGGCGCGATCTCGGTGCGCGCGGCTGGGGCTGGGCGGATGTGCTGCCGTACTTCCTCAAGCTCGAAACGGACCTGGATTTCCACGGCCCGCTGCATGGCAAGCACGGCCCAATCCCAATCCGCCGCATCGCGCGCGAGGCGATGCCGCCGTTTGGCCACGCCGTCGGCGAAGCGTTGTCGGCGACCGGCCTGCCGTTCCGAAAGGACCAGAACGGCGAGTTCGAGGACGGCATCTTTCCGCCGGCCTTCTCCAATCGCAACGACCGGCGCGTCTCGACCGCCGCCGGATATCTCGACGCGGCAACGCGCGCGCGGCCGAACCTGACCATCTGGGCGGACAGCGAGGTCGAACAACTCCAACTCGATGGCCGCCGCGCGACGGGCGTCGTGGTCGCGCGGGGCGGGCAGAAGCTCGCCGTCGCCGCCGGCCGCGTGATCCTGACCGCAGGCGCGCTGCAATCGCCGGCGATCCTGATGCGGGCGGGCATCGGCGCGGGTGCGGCGCTGCAAGCGCTCGGCATTCCCGTGGCGATCGATCTGCCCGGCGTCGGCAGCAATCTGCGCGATCATCCCGCACTGACCTTCTGTCAATATTTGCCGCGCCGGTTGCGGTTGCCGCTTGCCCGGCGGCGTCCCAATTTCGCGGCGATGCGCTTCTCGTCCGAACATCCCGGCTGCGACGCCTCCGACATGTACATCACTGCCTCGGCGCGCGGCGGGTGGCATGCGCTGGGCACGCGGCTTGGTCTCTACTTTCTCTGGTGCAACCGGCCGTATTCGAGTGGCTCGCTCACGCTGGCGAGCCGCGACCCGAAAACCTATCCTGTTGTCGATTTCAACCTGCTGTCCGACCGACGCGATCTCGAACGGATGGTCGCGGCCGTCCGGCTGCTCGCGAAGCTTGTCGTTCATCCCGCGCTCAACCCGGAGGCGGGCGATTTCTTCCCGGCCTCCTTTTCTCCGCGGATCAAGCGGCTGAGCCGGTACGGCACCGTCAATCGCATTGTTGCGTCCATCCTCGGGCCAATGCTCGACATACCCGCGGGCCTCAGGGCGCTTGTGATCCGGCTCGTGCTGCTCAACGGCACGGCCTTCCAAGCGACGCTTGCCGACGACCGTGCCCTCGAAGCCTTCGTACGGCAAAGCGTGTTCGGAGTCTGGCATCCAGTGGGGACATGCCGCGTGGGCGATCCCGCCGACCGGATGGCGGTGGTCGATCCCGGGGGCCGAGTGATCGGCAGTGAGAACATCTTTGTGGCGGATGCCTCGATCATGCCGCGGCTGCCGACGGCCAATACCAACATCCCCGCGATCATGGCGGCCGAGAAGATCAGTGATGCCCTGCTGTCGCGAAATTAAGCTTTGTGCTGCGCCAGCGCGGAAACGCCCTCCTGCGTTAGGTATTCGAGTTCCACGAGGTCACTCCATTGGATTCGACTCCTGAACAGGAAGCGCCGCGACGACCGACTGCGGCATCGAGCGGTTCACGTTAGACCGGGCTCGCTCTTCTTCGCTGTTGTTAGCCGAAAGTGGCCCGTGATGGATTGGAGCGAGGGTTAGATTGTTTCAATCAGTTAAAGGGCGGCGTGTGCATGACGTGTGCACCGGGAGATCGAGAAAATCTTGCGCAGGCCAACGTGAGCAGGCGTTTTGAAGCAGGCGGATTGGTCGCGGAAAGCGCAGCTGCTTTGCACTCACGCAGCTAACTGCGACCTATTCGATCAATGACGCGACGTCTTGGGATGGGACCAACTGGCTCTTAATCAGCGGGGCTCGGGTTCGAGCCTTTGCCGCGTCGGGCGCGAGCCCCCGCAGAGACGCCAGGGCTCCAGAGACAAATCCTTTTGTCTTGCCGAAGCGCGTCGTCCTCTTGTTGCAAGACACCCGTCATCTTTGAAAGGACTATCTTGCCGCAAACGCCTAGCATATCCGGATCGTTGCCATCGTGACTGCGTGACATGAACACTCCCCGAGTTGAAAACCAGCGCGCCTCCACCAGCGTGCGATCGCCGATCATCGTCAATCAGCTTGGCCCGGACATTCGTGCGGCGCTGGTCGATCACTGGTCGCGCCCGCTGATCATCGATCATCCCGCCGATCGCGCGCCCTGGGATGTTGCTCCCGAAGCCGACGTGCTGCTGACGCGGCCGCTAGTGGGCTGGCACAAGGCGCCTGCGGAGAAGCCGGCCGGCTGGCCGTTCGGCCTGCGCTGGATCCAGACCGCTTCGACGGGCGTCGATTTCTTTCCGGCATGGCTGCTCGACGGTCCGGTGGTCACGGTCGGCCGCGGCATCTCGGCTGATCCGATCGCGGAATATGTCCTTGCGGCGATTCTCGGCTTCGAGAAGCGTATCCATGACATCCGGCCGCGCAATCGCGAGCAGTGGAAGATCGGCCCGCTGGGCTCGCTCACCGGCAAGACGATCGGGATTGCCGGCTTCGGCGCGATCGGCCGCGCAGTCGCCGAGCGGGCCAAGCCGTTCGGTGTCAACATCAGGGTTCTCAGGCGCTCGGCCTGGCCATATGTCCTTCCGGGCATCCAGCCGGTTGATAGCATCGAGGAACTGGTCGCGGTTTCCGATCATCTCGTCCTTGCTCTGCCGGCGACGACCAAGACCGCGCGTCTGATCAACGCCGATGTGCTGGCGCGGGCCAAGACGTCGCTGCACCTAATCAATGTCGCGCGTGGGCGGATCGTCGATCAGAGTGCGCTGTTGCAGGCGCTCGACGAGGGGCGGATTGCCGGCGCGACGCTCGACGTCACCGATCCCGAGCCGCCGCCGGAGGGCGATCCGATCTATCGCCATCCCAAGGTCGTCCTGACCCCGCATGTGTCATGGACGGGTGGCGAGGATGCCAAGCGGCTGGCCGACAAGACGCTGGTCAACCTCGACGCCTATGCGCATGGCGTGGCGCTGGCCGACGTCTTCGACAAGAATCTCGAGTACTAGAGAAGGAAACCGCAGCAATGAACAAGGTCGTCGAGAAGCCCAAGAAATACTCTCTGGTCGAGCGCACGCCGGCCGCGACGTTCGAGGAAGAGCGGCTGCACCGCAAACAGCGGCTTGCCGCAACATTCCGCCTGTTCTCGCGCTACGGTTTCGATCAGGGGCTCGCAGGCCATGTCACCGTACGCGATCCGGAGTTTCCCGAACGGTTCTGGATCAATCCACTGTCGAAGCATTTCAGTCAGATCAAGGTCTCCGACCTTCAACTCGTCGACCATGACGGCAACATCCTGATCGGTGACAAGCCGATCAACCAAGCCGGCTTCGTGATTCACTCCGCGATCCACGCCGCGCATCCTGAGGTGATCGCGGCCGCGCACACCCATTCGACCTATGGCAAGGCCTGGTCGGCGCTCGGCCGCCTGCTCGATCCGCTGACGCAGGATTCCTGCGCCTTCTACGAGGATCACGTGCTGTTCGATCCGTTCTCCGGCGTCGTGCTGGAGGCGGAAGAGGGCCGCAAAATCGCGCAGGCGCTGGGATCAAAGAAGGCGGCCATCTTGCAGAACCACGGCCTGCTCACGGTCGGACCGACCATCGAGGCCGCCGCCTGGTGGTACATCGCCATGGACAATGCTGCGCGCGCCCAGCTGCTTGCGGAAGCCGCCGGTACGCCAAAGCCGATCCCGCACGAGATCGCCAGCCTGACCTCGCGGCAGGTCGGAACGCACAAGGGCGGCTATTTCAGCTTCCAGCCGTTGTGGGACTGGATCACCGAGGCGGAACCGGATCTATTCAATTAGGGATCGAGGCTTCCAAGCCGGGCCGATGACCCGGCTAGCCGAATTGCGCCACGCTCTAACATCGTGAGATATAGCGGCAAGCGGCTTGTCACGCTTGTGCAGGCTGCCGCAGCAACGGTGAGGAGCAGGGCGACATGGTCAATGGTCTGCCAAGCGAAGTTGAAGTCATCACATTGTTCGTCGATGACATTGTCTCGTCGAAAGCGTTTTACGCCAAGGTTTTCAAATCTGAGACGGTCTGGGAGGATGAGGTCTCATCCGTGCTTCGATTTGGTGGGCTCCTGGTCAATCTTCTCGACGCGTCTCAGGCACCGCCGCTTGTCGAGCCGCTGCGTGTCGCGCTGTCCTCCGCAGGGGCGCGCGCACTCCTGACGATCAGGGTCGTCGACGTCAATCAGGTCTGTTCAGCCCTGCGGGAGATTGGCGTCGATCTGCTCAATGGCCCGATCGACCGTCCGTGGGGGCGACGAACTGCGTCCTTTGCCGACCCCTCAGGCCATGTCTGGGAGATCGCGCAGCTGATTGAGCGGAAGTAGCAGCCTGCTGCCGGCCCGCCGATCGCTACAGCGTCCCACAGACGCGATTGACCAGTTCGATGAACCAGCGCAGCGCCGGATTGGCCATGGCGCGGCGCGTGTGGAGAAGGTCGATGGTGAATGGCTCCACATCATAGGGAACCGGAACGACAGATACGCCGGCGGCTGTCGCGAAGCGGCGCGCGACGCGCTCGGCCATGGTTGCCACGAGATCGGTGCCGGCGACGGCGAACGGCACCGCGACGACATGGGCGAGCGTGATCGCGGTCCGGCGCTTGCGTCCGTGCCGGCTCAGCATCGTGTCGATTGCGCCGGGAAGCCCGTCGCCGCCGGCGGAGGAGAACAGCACATGCGGAAGCCGCGTGTAATCGTCCTTGGTGAGACGGGCTTTCAGTTTGGCGCGTTTGGCGTCGCGAATGCAGACGAAACTCTCCGTGAAAAGCGTGGATCGGATGATGCGCGGGGAAGCGGGAAGATGGCCACCTATCAGCGCGTCGACATCGCCGTGTTCCAGGCTTGCGACACTCGCGGCCGGATCAATGATGGGGCGCACCACGAGATCGATACCAGGCGCCTCCCGCCGCAACGCCTCGACCAGTCGCGGCACCACGACGAGGTCGCCATAGTCGGTCGCCGCAATAGACAGGCGATGGCGGGCTGTTGCCGGATTGAAGGCTGATGTGGGTTCGAGCACGCCCCTGATCTGGCCCAGAGCGTCGCTGATCGGCCGCGCCAGCGACAGCGCCTTGGCCGTCGGCTGCATGCCGGAGGCCGAGCGCACGAAGAGCTCATCGCCAAACAGCGCACGCAGCCGCGTCAGCGTGCTGCTCATGGACGGTTGCGCCAGGCCGATGCGCTGGCCGGCGCGGGTCACATGGCGTTCCTCCATCAGCGCCTCGAAGGCGACCAGGAGGTTGAGGTCGACGGAAGCCAAATTCATTTGAACGATGATAGATATAGTAATAATCGATTTCAAGAATGATGCGGGGTGTGGTCTCCTGGCGGAGACGACATGATTGGGCGCGGCGTATGCGATCCTCACTCCTGCACTTCATCCCGCGCGGACCGACCTTGCTGGCGCTTGGCGTCCTGCTTGGATTGGTCTTTCCGGCTCTTGCGGACCTCGCTCGCCCCCTGATGCCAACCACGATCTTCCTGATCGTGCTGGGAACGCTGTTGCGGATCGACAGTCAGGCCGTCGTCGCAACGCTGCGACGGCCATCGCTTTCCGTGCTCTTGCCGGCCGTCGTCATGGTGGCCTGTCCACTCGTCGTCGGTGTTGCCGGTCACGCCTTGAACCTTGGTCCGGAGATCGCGCTCGCGGCGGTGCTCGCCGTCTCGGCGCCGCCATCGAGCGGAACGGCAGCGGTGGCACGCATGCTCGGGCTCGACGGAGCGGTGCCGCTCGTGGTGACGGTGTTGTCCATGGTGCTGGCTCCGGTCACCGTGCCGCTTCTTGCAGGCTGGTTCGGCGGACTCGAGATCAGCGCGCTCGAGCTCGCGCTTCGTCTGGCGCTGTTGATCGGCGGCGCCGAAGGGGTGGCCTTCCTGGTCCGCCGGCATGCAGCCCCGGTGCTGGCGGCCCATGGCAGGATGGTCGACGGGATCATCGTCGCGGCGCTCCTCGTCTTTGCGGTGGCGACGATGGCTGACATTCGCGCGCAGATCGCGGCGGATGTGCGGGCCGCCACGCTCTGCCTCGGGCTCGCCTTTGCATGCAATATCGCCCTTCAAGCAGCTGGTGTCGTGCTGCTGCCGGGCAATTTGAGCCAGCGGCTGACCGTCGGGCTCATCCTCGGCAACCGTAATGTCGGCCTGGTCTGGTCGGCGCTGGGTGCTGCCGCCTCGCCACGCATGGCGCTATACTTCGCCGCGACGCAATTTCCGATCTACCTCCTGCCGCGCCTGATCGAGACATTGATCGGCCGGGACACTGGAAAGGCCAAGCCGTGACCACGCCCCGTCTTACCCGCGAACATGCCTCGCATTTTGCCAACATCGCGCTCGGCCATGTCGGGCGCGAATATCCCAATAACGTTGACCACGCGCTGGCTGAACCTGCGGATGCCCGCACGCCGAGCCAGCTGCATCCGATCTTCTACGGCAGCTATGACTGGCATTCCTGCGTCCACAGCTATTGGATGCTGGCGCGACTGCTGCGCAGGTTTCCCGACTTTGCGGCAGCCTCCGACATTCGCGCTCTCTTCGATACGCAATTCGTGCCCGAGAAGGTCGCCGCCGAACGTGCTTACTTCGCCCGCCCGACTGCCCGCGGCTTCAAGCGGCCGTATGGCTGGGCCTGGCTCCTGAAGCTCGCGACTGAACTGGCGCTCCACCCTGACGATCGCTGGAGTCGCAATCTCGCGCCGCTGGCCGAAATCATCGCGCAACGCTTTCGCGACTTCCTGCCGTTGGCGTTCTATCCCGTACGCGTCGGCACCCATTTCAATACGGCGTTTGGCCTGCGGATGGCGGCAGACTACGCCGGCATCAAAAAGGATGAAGCGCTTGCCAGGTTGCTGCACGAGACTGGCCAGCGCTGGTATGGTGAGGACACCGACTGTCCCGCCTGGGGTGAGCCGAGTGGCGACGACTTCCAGTCCTCGGCTCTTATCGAGGCCGAATGCATGCGGCGGCTGTTGCCCTCGGACGCGTTCCTTCCCTGGTTTGATCGGTTTCTGCCGCGGCTGGTCGAACGACGGCCGGCAACGCTGTTCAAGCCTGCGACGGTCACCGATCGCACCGACGGCAAGATCGCTCATCTCGACGGACTCAATCTCAGCCGCGCCTGGTGCTGGCGTTCTCTCGGCGACGCCTTGCCGGCAAGCGACCCCCGCCGCGTCGTTGCTCACGAAGCGGCGCGCGAGCATCTGGCCGCAGGCCTCCCCCATATCGCCGGTCACTACATGGGAGAGCACTGGCTCGCGAGCTTTGCCGTGCTTGCATTGGATGATGAGAACTGAGCGGGCAGGGGCCTTCCGCGGCTCATTCAATCCGCGGTCATGATCAACCGAAGGCGCGCGTGCGCATGTGTGCGACATCGTCGCCACCCGACGGGATCGACGCCAGCAGCGACCTTGTATAGGGCTGCTGAGGGTTGTCGAAGATGTCGGCGACGGTCCCGTGTTCGACGATGCGTCCGCGATGCATCACGGAGACGGTGTGGGCGAGCTGACGCACCAGCGCCAGGTCATGAGACACGAACACGTAGGTCAGGCCCAGAGTAGTCTGTAGCGAGAGCAGGACTTCGACGATGCCGGCCTGGACGCTGACGTCGAGCGCGGAGGTGGGTTCGTCGAGCACGATCACGTCGGGCTTGAGGACCAGCGACCGGGCGATGGCCACGCGCTGGCGCTGGCCACCTGACAGGGCTCCGGGCTTGCGGGAGAGCAGGTGCTCGCCAAGTCCGACATCGGCCAACGCTTCGCGGACGCGCTCATCCCGTTCTTTTTGCGTTCCGATCTTGAATCGATCGAGCGGCTCGCGCACGAGCCGCTCGATCGTCCAGGTCGGATCGAGCGAGGTGAACGGGTTCTGGTAGACCAATTGAAGGTGGCGCCACACCGTCCGCAGTGCCTCGGGCGAGCGGCCGGTGATTTGTTCGCCTGCGACCGAGATGCTCCGGGTGTCGGGTCCCTCCAGCCCAAGCAGCAACCGGACCGTCGTGGTCTTTCCCGAGCCCGATTCGCCGACCAGCGCGTGCGTGGTGCCAGCAGGGACGCTGAACGACAAATCGTCGACGGCCGTCAGCGCCTTGCCGTCGACTGTGAACGTCTTCGTGACGGCGCTGACCTCGATCTTCGGTGCCTGGCCGGTCTTGAGGGAACGGAAGCCCGTGTCGCGCAGTGCGGCGTAACGGTCGGGGTTGAGGGCCGGGACATCCGCGCGCAGCTTCCTTGCGTAGGCCGACGCCGGCGAGGAGAAGACGGAAGCGGTCCGGCCAGCCTCCTGGATGACGCCGTCCTTGAGCACCACGAGCGAGTCCGCTCGCTCGGCGGCGATTGCAAGGTCGTGCGTGATGAGCAGCAGACTGATCTTGAGATCGTGCTGCAGCCGCGTGAGCAGGTCGAGGATCCGCTTCTGGATCGTGACGTCGAGCGCGGAGGTCGGCTCGTCCGCGACCAGCAGTGCCGGCCGTGGCAGGATCGCAAGGCCGATCAGCACGCGCTGGAGCATGCCGCCGGACAGCTGGTGCGGGTAGGAGTCGTAGACACGCAGGGGGGTGTCGAGCCCAACCTGGGCGAACGTCTCCAGGATGAGCTGCTTGCGGATCGTCTTGTCGGGCTCGTCGAGCAGCGCAGCCGCCTCCTGCGCCTGGGCACCGATTGTCCGTACCGGGTTGAGTGAGTTGGCGGGATCCTGCGGGACGAACCCGATGGCTCGTCCCCGCAGCGGCCGGAAGCCGCGCTCGGAAATCCCCAGCACCTCCTGGCCGTCGAACGCGACGCGGCCGGTGGCGTGCCCGCCGCTGGGGAGCAGCCGCAGCACCGCGCGGGCGATCGTCGACTTGCCGGAGCCGGACTCCCCGATGAGGGCGAGGCTCTCGCCGCGGCCGAGTTCAAAGCTCACGTTGGTCACGACCTCGTGCGGCCCATAGGAGACCGACAGGCCGTCGACCCGGAGCTGCGGAATCGACCGCAGCGGCGTCGGCGCGACGCGCTCGGCGCGGGTGAACGTGGCGGTCAGTCTGTCTTGCGGAGCCATCGGCTGATCCTGTTTGCGGAGAGGACGGTCGCGATCGTGACGAAGGCGGGGGCGTACACCAGCCACGGCCATTTGAGGTAGTCCTTGCCGATCGAGATCAGCAGGCCCCAGTCGGAGGCGGGAGGCGGATCGCCGTAGCCGAGGAAAGCAAGGCTGGCGATCACCAGGATCGACAGGCCGAACTGCAGCACCGCGAGCGGGAGCACCGAGCGCGATGCATTCGGCAGCACGTGCCGCAACAGAATGTGCCGGCGCGAGCCGCCCATCAGGAACGATGCCTCGACGAAAACGGCCTGCCGGGTCTTGATCACTTCCGAGCGCATCACCCGCGCGAACACGGCGACCGCCGAGACGCCGGTCGCAACCGCAGCGTTCGTGGTGTCGAAACCTATCGCGGTGACAACGATGACCGCCAGCAGGAAGTTCGGGATCGCCAGCAGCACATCCACCAGGCGGGCGAGCACGATGTCCATCCAGCCGCCGAGGAAGCCGGCCAGGAGGCCGATGAGCCCGCCGGCAACCGCGGCGATGACGACCGCGATGAGCGCGCTCGTCACCGAGGAGGCCGTGCCATAGACGACCCGGGTATAGAGGTCGCGACCGAGGTGATCGGTACCGAACCAGTGTGCTGCGCTGGGGCTGAGCAGCTTGTCAGCGGGGACGCCGTTGGCGGGATCATGACTCGTGAACAGGCCAGGTGCGAGCGACCAGGCGATCACGAGCGCGATGACCACGAAGGCGAGCGCGACGGTCGGCGGCACCCGAAGGGCTGTCAGCCGGCTGATCGCCGCGATGCGCGAGGCCGGCGAGACGGAGGCGACGGTCATGGCGTCACCGCCTGGGAAAGATTGGCGGAGCTCTCGTCGGCGGTGGTCGGGCAGACCTTGCGACCGCCGATCAGCTTCACGCGCGGGTCTAGCAGGGGGTAGACGAGGTCGGCGATCAGGTTAACGAGCACGAACACCACTGCCGCAAGCGAGACGACCGCTTGCAGGACAGGCAGGTCCTGCGTGCTCACCGAACGCTGCACCAGGCTGCCGATGCCGGTGCGTCCGAACACTGTCTCGGTGATCAGCGAACCGCCGAGCAGTTCGCCGATGGCGAGTGCGATGACGGTGATGACCGGGAGCGAAGACGGCTTGAGCAGGTGCTTGGCAAAGAGGCGCATCTGCCCGAGCCCACGGCTGCGCGCAACGGCGGCGTATTCCTGCTCGGACTCGTTGTCGAGGTTCGCGATCAGCACCTCGGTGATCCGTGCGGAGATGGGGATGCCGAGCGCGACCGCGGCGAAGAAGGTCGCCCAGAAGCTGTCCGGCGCGATCACGCGAAAGAACCCGAGCTGGAAGCCGAAGATGTGGATCAGCACCAAGCCGATCACGAAGTTCGGCACTGACAGGAATAACGATGGGAAGCCACGCAGCAAGCCCTGGCCGAACCGTTTCGGAAGGAACTGGGTGCCGTAGGCGATCGTGGCCGCCAGCAGCAGCGCGATGGCGAAAGCTGCGGATGCAAGGATCAGTGTCGAAGGGAGAACCTCGGCGATCAGGGTCGTCACAGGCCGGTTGGATCGCATCGACAGGCCGAGGTCGCCGGTCACGAAGTTGGACAAGGACGCCCACAGCTGGATCGGAATTGGCCGGTCCAGGCCTTGGGCGGCGATGATCTCGTTGATCTGATCCTCGCTGAATCCATTCTGCGGGTCGCGCAGCACATTGGTGATGGGGTCACCAGGCAAAATACTCACGACGACGAAAGTGAAGACGTAAGCCAGCAGGATAACGACGACGGCTTGGGCGAAGCGCTTCGCGGCATAGGACAGGTAGGCGCTTCTCATGCCGGTCGCCTCCTCACGCTGCTTGTTTGCACTGCGGATTACTCGCCGATCGTTGCCGTGTAATAGCTGGCGTAGGCGATGCCGTTGTAGACCTCCCCCTTGAGCTTCGGGGACTGCACGTAGATCCGCTGGACGATCTGCGTGCGCGGGATGAAATAGCCCTGCTGGAGAACGTAGGTCTGCAACTCATCGAGCAGCGGATTGCGAATGTCGAGAGAGGCCGCGCCGGCGATCTTGTCGCGCAGTTCATTGAGCTTCTTGTCGCTGTCGCCGAGGTTGAACCAGTTCTCGCCGTTGTTGGCGTCGGTGAGGATGCTGGCCACCGTGCCGGCGTCAATGAAGCTGCGCGTCACCTCGTAGGCCGGCACGGCCGGCCCGCCGAACCGGACCTTCTCGCCGAACGTCACGACGTCGTAGGCGCGAATGGTGACCTTCCAGCCGAGCTTGCCGAGTTGCTGGGCGATGAGCTCGTCGATCGACTTTGCCGTCGCAAGATAGGGGTTGGAGTGGAGCGTCAGCGACAGCTGCTTGCCGTCCTTGGCACGGACGCCGCCAGCACCCTTGATCCAGCCGGCCTCGTCGAGAAGCTTCTCCGCCTTGCCGGGGTTGTAGGCCAGGAGCTCGCTATGGTCGGTCGCACCCGGCACGTTGCTCTGGATGAAAGACGTCGCCAGCTTCCAGTCAGGCGTATAGACGGTGTCGATGATCTCCTTCCGGTTGATGCCGGCTTGAAGAGCCTGGCGCACTTTCACGTCATTGTATGGCTCCAGCTTGGTGTTGATCGCGAGGCCGTTGACGAAACCGAGATAGCGCGGGGTTGCGACCGTGAAGCCCGCTTCCTTGAGCGATTTCAGTTCCTGCGGTGAGGGGCTGTAGGCGACATCGGCCTGTCCCGACTGGACAGCGGCGACCCGCAGCGACGGCTCGGTCACGAGTTTGTAGGCGATAGAGTTGAGGTAGGCCGGACCGGTGTGGCCGACGGCTGCCGGCCCCCAATTGTAGTCCTTGCGCTTGACCAGCTTGACGAAGTCGCCCTCTTTCCAGGAAGCGACCACATACGGGCCGCTGCCGGATGTCTTGGCCAGATCAGCCTGCTGGGCTGCGGGCTGCGCGATCGTTTTCGGGGAGATGAGGATCGAGCCGTGATAGCCGAGCGTCGGGATAAACCCGAGCGTCGGCGCCTTGAAGACAACCTTCACTGTGGTGGCATCGACCGCCTCAGCATGGTCGTAAGTCTTCGGGAAGAGGCCAATCGGATTGATCCCCTCGTTCCGCCGGCCTGCGTGCCAGATGTCGAGATTGGCGACCACGGCTGACGCGTCGAGCGGTGTTCCGTCGGAGAAGGTCACACCCTTCTTGAGGTGCAGGGTGAACTGTGTGGCCTCGCCGTTCTGCTCCCAGCTTTCGGCGATCCAGGGGCTAACCTTGCCGTCAGCATCGACATAGACGAGCTTGTCGGCTACGTGGCCCCAGATGTGGCCCTGGAAGCTGGAGATCGCGCTGTTGTTCGGAATCCAGGTGCTGCCGAGCGAGTCGATGAGGAAGGTGATGTCGCCGCCGTTCGGTGGAGCGCCAGCACTTTGAGCCGGAGAGAGACCTGCCATTGCCGTCACGGCGACGGCTGTTACCACGGAGGTCGCGACCAACAGCCGACGTCGGGTGAGCAAGAGCGAAAAGAAGCGCGCAGACATGGATAGCCCCTGGCGATTGGTGGCGTTGGTCGGAGCACCCATTCATAGAGATGTTTGGGCACGATCGACATTTCTGCGTAGGAGAGGCGAAACGAACGGACCTGGCCATTCCAAATTTCGCTGGAGATGGACAACAAATGCCTCGGGATCAGGACGATGTGAGTGACGGTTATCTTGTTGCCAGCGCGAACGCACTCGACCGAGGTCGTCTTGCGGCCAAATACCCGTCGATTGCCGCTCTTGGTCGTATGCCAATTCGAGTCCGGCGTCGAAACGATCTTCTCGAGCTCGTCAACTCTCGTGGTGTGTCGCCGGCTTGAAAGGACATTCCGCAAGACCCCGCGCGGAGTAGAGTGGCATTGATGCCGGCGCGCGAAGAATGAATTTTTCTACCATCGAAATGCGCGCTGCAGTCTGTGGAAGGTTCCGGTAAAGTTCGGAGGATCGAAAAACAGCGCACCTTTCCCGAGCGCAGTTGTGGTGTTCGAGCCGTCGAACGACAACGAGCCAGTCACTCGCCGCGCGGTCGGTGTGTGAGCTTGTATTCCGGTGCAGGCAGACCAAGTGGTGTGTAGAGGTAACTCACCATCAGCGATGGGACGCCTCTGCTGGCAATCTCCACCAGCGGGCCGTACCCAGGGTTTTCGCTCAGATCCTTGGTGACGTGAGCGAGTCCTTTGTTCGTCACGTGAAATACAGCGAGCAAGGCGTTTTCCGCTTCATCGCTCGGCCCTGGGTACAGGCGCAGCACCTTATCTGGCGTGACTTTCTCCAGCGACCCTTCTGATGTGCTGAAGTGCTCAATTCCAACGTCGGTGGGGCGACGTGGTCGGCTGATGTTACCGAGCCGCCCGTTGTCGTTGCATAGCCCAAGAAACTCCAGCAGCGCACGACAGTGCATTATTCCGGCTTCGATTGCTGGGTTGATGAAGGCGAGCAGGTTTCCTTCGACTACCAGCTTATCGCCTGCATAGGAGATTCATCGGCGCTACGCCATACGTAGCGTAGAGCTTTAGCGCGAGATTGAGCGTGGCAACTGCCTGCATCCGATGCGGAAGCAGATCATTCAGCAGGCGATCACGATCCATCGTCGATTTTCCTGTTTACTTTCCGATTCAAATATTCACGCCGAGATGGATATTGTCGCGCTCAAGTAGTGTGAGTTTGTTGTACGACCCAGAGAGAATCACGGCACTTCCGGCCGACGGACTGGCATTACGACCGCGAAAAAGAAAGCAAAACGCGGCCAATCGCTTAGATGTGCGGTACAACATTTGCGCATGCGGCACCTCATGTTGTACCGCTGGCGGCCAACTATCTCCGCCGCAAATAAAAGCGTTGCGGATCAGGGCCTTGCGACTTCAGGAATACATTCATTGGCTGAGATAAGCGCTTGTAATTACTGGAATTTTTCCGTGGCGCCCATGATGGACCGGAGCGAGAATTAAAGTCCTTCAATAGGTTAGATAGTGGCGTGTGCACGACGTGTGCACCGGGGGATCAAGAAAAATCCCATCAAAGCCAGTGTGAGCAGGCGTCCAAAGGTGGATCGAAGCGCTCAGCAGGCGCTACGATACGAATGTCTGAGATCGGGTACATGTGGCGTAGCGGCGGGCGATTGCAGTAGTGCGCAGATAGTAGCGCCAAATCTCACCACGCACTCCAATCCAACCAGAAACGAGAGGATTTGCGGCGCCGTCGTCTAAGGATGCCTCGGTTCGCGATCTGTCAATTCGTCGCGTGG
The DNA here is from genome assembly GCF_052075995.1 of Bradyrhizobium sp. 613_E4_N2_2. Classification (NCBI taxonomy): domain Bacteria; kingdom Pseudomonadati; phylum Pseudomonadota; class Alphaproteobacteria; order Hyphomicrobiales; family Nitrobacteraceae; genus Bradyrhizobium; species Bradyrhizobium sp. 613_E4_N2_2. The sequence continues at coordinate 5,820,092 of NZ_CP197234.1, read as the reverse complement.
AATTGGCTCGTCTTTTGTTGGCTCTTATTCCACGGCAATCGGCGGCACTGGCAGCGCCGTGATCGACTTGATCTTCTCCATCGCGAAGCGCGAGGTGACGTTCTTGAGCGGGACGGCGTGGATCAGCTTCTTGTAGAACACGTCGTAGCTCGGCATGTCCGGAATGACGACGCGCAGCATGTAGTCGACGTCGCCGGCCATCCGGTAAAATTCCATCACCTCTGGCATTGCGCTGACTGCTGAGGCGAAACGCTTCAGCCAGACGTCGGAGTGATCCGCGCTCTCCACCGAGACGAACACCGAAAGGCCGAGGCCGATCTTGTTCTGGTCCACCAGCGCAACGCGCTTGAGGATGACACCGTCGGCTTCGAGCCGCTGAATGCGCTTCCAGCAGGGCGTGGACGACAGGCCGACCCGGTCGCCGATTTCGGCCACCGAGAGCGAAGCATCCTCCTGAAGCACCGTCAGGATCTTGCGGTCGATGGCGTCGAGGCGGCGTCCAGTCTCGGCGAGCTGCAACGCAGCGTCGGTCATGTCATAAACCTCAGTGTGATGAAAAGTTGGACGCGTTGCCGGGCGTCAGCCGTGGGGCCCAAACAGGAAGATCTCGTAGAGATCGTCCTGCGTGTTGTCCGAGCCGCCTGTCCGTGGCCGCAGCGAGCGCCGGAACCATCCACGTGCCTGTTCGATCAAACGAGCGAAGCCTGAATGCAGCGAGATGACGTAGCTCATGTTCACTCCGGACGACGGTGTAGGACGAGAACCCGGAAAAGCTATCACGGCGGGGGTGGAATTGAACATTGCTACACACTCGTCGGAATCAGTTTGGTTGAATCATGCTGGCGTCGTCGCGAGCGCGGCTGGAAAATTCCACGATGCTCGGCTGAGATGGATGATTTTGATATCCATCGCCGCGCCGAAAGCATGGAAGGCATAGTCTTGCCGCTAGTCGGCCGTCAGTAGCGCAAGCACTTCAGCCTGCCGGAGCCGCGGCAGGGAACCGAGGTTCGATGGCCTGCGACAGGACTCCGATGCGGGATAGAGCATGGGCATACCCATGCCCCCCGACACGAGATACGGCAAAGCGTGGTTTGCTCGTCTGTTCAAATGAGCTCCTGTCATGATGCCCAGTGCGAACAGGAAGATGATCAGCAAGACCAGCGGGAGGACGAAAGCCTCCTGGAAACGAAGCTTACTGGTCATCGCTCGCGCGTCGATCGCGCGCTCGGCGGTGGAACGGCGGCTGGCCCATTCAAGCGTGAAATCGAACATGCGATTCCCTCACTTCATGTAATCGGGCAAAGTGAACCCGTCATAGAACCGGTCGGCCCGGATTGCCGTCTTGAACGTCGGCGACTTGTAACCGGCGACGATGTCCTGGGCCCATTCGGCATTGGCGTTAGCCTTCTTCACCGCGAGCACGTTGATGTAGGGCGTGGTCATCTTCTCCAGCGCAAAGGCATTGGTCAGCTTCAGCCCGCTGAAGATCGCGAAATTGCCCTGTACGGCGGCGAAATCGACGTCGTCGAGCGCCCGTGGCGCCTGTGCGGCCTCGAGCGGCACGATCTTGATGCCGCCGGGATTTTTGATGACATCGAGCTCGGTGACGTCGACCGACTTGCTATCACGGATCTCGATCAGGCCGAGGTCACGCAGCACCCACAGCGCGCGCTGCAGATTGACCGGATCGTTCGGCACGGCGACGCTCGAGCCCGGCTTGATCGGCGTGCCCAGCGGATGCTTCTTCGAATAGAGGCCCATCGGCGGGGTGGGGACGTGGACGATGCCGACGAGATCGGTCGTCTGCCGCTCGTTGTAGGAATCGAGAAAGATCGTGTGTTGCATCACATTGGCGTCGATCTCGGATTTGAATACCGCATTGTTGGCTTCAAGGCCGGTCGAGAACTCGACATAGCGGATCTTGTAGCCCTTCTTCTTCAGCTCGGGCTCGACGCCGATCTTGAACTCGTCGATATACGGTCCCGGCACGAAGCCGACCCGGAGCTCCGGCTTCGCGGGCTGCTGTGCCAAGGCGTCTTCGGCGGCGAAAGGGGAAAGAGCCAAAAGGCCGGAGAGGAGAAACAACGCTGTCTTCATGTCTTCTTACTGGTCTCGAGTTGGGATGTCAGTGCGGAAGCGGTGTCAGGCGATCGCCTTGACCGCGTTGGAGTAGATGCTGGCGGGACGCGCCAGGCCGTAATGCTCGCGCAGGGTCGTTCCGGTGTAGTCCTCGCGGAACAGGCCGCGCTTGCGCAGGATCGGGACGACCTGCTCGGCGAAGACGTCGAAGCCGCCGGGCAGCCAGGGTGGCATCACGTTGAATCCGTCCGCCGCACCGCCCTCGAACCAGCTCTGGATGTTGTCGGCGATCTTTTCCGGCGTGCCCGCAATGACCCAATGGCCGCGCGCGCCGGCGAGGCGCTGCACCAGCTGGCGGATGGTCGGCTTCTCGCGGTCGACGATGTCGACCACCAGCTTGAAGCGGCTTGCAACGCCGCGCGCGCTCGCGGTGTCGATGAGATGGCGCGGGACGGGGCCGTCGAGATCATAGCCGGAGAGATCGACGCCGATCATTTGGCGCAGCTGGGTCAGGGAATATTCCGGTTGGATCAGCGCGTTGAATTCGTCCTGGAGGCGATCCGCCTCCTTTTGCGTGCTGCCGATGAAGGGACTGATACCGGGCAGGATTCTGATCTCGTCAGGACTACGGTCGAAGGAGCGGGCCTGGCGCTTGATGTCCGCATAGAAAGCCTGAGCCGAGTCCAGGGTCTGGTGCGCGGTGAAGATTGCCTCCGCGAAACGGGCGGCGAAGGCACGACCGTCGTCGGAGGCGCCGGCCTGCACATAGACCGGCCGGCCTTGCGGCACGCGCGAAATGTTGAGCGGGCCGCGCACGCGAAAGTGTTTGCCGACATGGTCGAGCGTGTGGATCTTGCTGGTATCGGCAAAAATGCCCGAGATGGGGTCGTTGACGAGCGCGTCATCCTCCCAGCTGTCCCAGAGCCGCGAGATCACGTCGAGATATTCGCGGGCGCGCTCGTAGCGTTCGTGATGCGGGGGGTGTTCGGGCAGGCCAAAGTTCTGCGCTGCTTGTGGCGCACTGGTCGTCACGATATTCCAGCCGGCGCGGCCCTGGCTCAGATGGTCGAGCGAGGCGAACAGGCGCGCGAGGTTGTAAGGCTCGGTATAGGTCGTCGATGCCGTTGCGATCAGGCCGATGCGCTTGGTCACCGCGGCGATAGCCGCGAGCCATGTGATCGGCTCGAAGCGAAAGCGCTGGGCGTAACGGACATTGTCCGCCAGCGCCGGTCCGTCGGCAAAGAAGATGGCGTCGAACTTGCTGGCTTCGGCGCGCTGCGCAAGCTCTTGATAGTGGGTGATGTCGAGAATGCGATCTGGTTCAGATCCCTTGTAGCGCCACGCGGCTTCGTGATGGCCGCCGGGATAGATGAAGAGGTTGAGAACAAGCTGCCGTTGATTGCCCATGGTTCGAATGTCCAGATGCGAGAAGAGGCGGAGCGGCTACGAGACGGAAGTGACGGTGCGTGACCTCGGCTTTCGCGCGAAGGCGAAACGCAGATATCGCTCCAGGCGAAGGCCCTCCGGAGTGCGCTTCGCCTCGACGAGCGCGGCAAAGGCAGCGTCAATCGCTGCCCGTTCTTCCGAGGAGAAGCTGCCAAGGAAGTTGCCGAATGCGCTGGCTTCGGACCATCCGAGCACCGAGTCCACGTCGTCGTGGAGATCGATGAGCGAGCGCAGATCGCTTCGGTAATCGACGAAGCCCGCCTCGGCAAACAGAGCCTTTAGCTCGTCCTCAGTCGATCCGAGCACGCGATGCGACTCGCTGCTTCTCTCGCCGAAGCCGGCCTGTTCGATCGCCTGGCGGAGCAGGGTTCGCGACTCGTGAGGTTTGGTCGGATCCTGAACGTTCAGCCCGATCCGGCCGCCCGGCCTGAGGACGCGTTCGATCTCGCGCAGCGCCTGCCGCTTGTCCGCGATCCAGTGGAAGACGCTGTTGAGGTAGACGGCGTCGAATTCCGCGGGTCCAAAGCGCGAAAGGTCCTCGGCACGGCCGACATCGAAGGTCAGCGTCCCCGAGGCGCGCAGACGCGCGATGGCGACCCGGTTCTCCAGGGGATCGATGCCGATCACGCGCCCGGTCGGGCCGACAAGTCCCGCGACGAATTCGCTCAGGCGGCCGGTGCCGGCACCGATATCGAGCACGCGATCCCCTGACTTCAAAGCCAGCGGTCCAATGAGAAATTTGCCATGGTGAAACTGGAGGATGCCGGCTTGCTCGTAGGTCCGTGCAAGCTCGAGCGTGTCCTGTTCGAGGCTGATGACGCCGTGGGTCGACATCGTGCTGTCCAAAATCTCCAACAGCCGTCGAGATGGCTTGATCGGGACGAACTCTATGTTGCCAGGCTAAGAAAAGTCGATGAAATGGATTTGCGTTGTTCGGTGCGACGCGAGCATGAATCTAGCGGCGGGAACGAATTATGTAGATGATGTCACGAACCGATCGCTTCAACTGAAAGCCGACGTGCGAGCGAATGTCCCGTCGCCCTTCCTGGCTTGCTCCGCGCTGTCGGCGCAAATCTTTCAACACGCTGTGCCCTCGCGGTGGGTTCGTTGTTCGGGCCGCCAAACAAAACCGATTCCATTTCATTGACTGAGTGTCGTTGGCTTCTACGATTTGGTCGCATCTGATGCAGACAAATCCGGGTGCAACATGTTTCAGTCTGATGTCGACGAGGCGGCTCGCGAGACCTTGCGTCTGATTGGTCCAGATCCGCAGAACTGGGTTCCGGATCGTCATGGGGGCGACCACAACGTCGCCATCATCGGGGGCGGGCAATCCGGAAGCGCTTTCGCCTTTGCATTGCGCCGTGCCGGCATCGGCAGGGTCACGGTGATCGATGCATCACATGACGCGGCGTCGTCCGGTCCATGGCTGAGCAGCGCGCGCATGCACAAGCTGCGCACGCCGAAGGGGCTGCCCGGACCGGAGCTTGGTCTGCCGGGGCTGAGTTTTCAGGCTTGGTATGAAGCCCGCCATGGCGCGGTCGCATATGAAGCGATCGATCGTATTGCTCGCGTGGATTGGGCCGCCTACCTCGACTGGTATCGCAACACGCTCGGCATCGAGGTGCGCTATCGTACCAAGCTTGTTCGTATCGAACCGGCGCAGGACCACCTGCGGCTTCATCTCGATATAGCGGGCGAAGCGAAGACGGAAACGGCCCGCAAGATCATCCTTGCCAGCGGTTTCCCAAGCAACGGCGGTCCGTCCGTCCCCGACGTGCTCTCCCGCAATCTGTCAAAGGAGCTTTACGCGCATACGTTGGAGGCGATCGATTTCGCCAAGCTGCGAAACAAGTCGGTTGCGGTGCTGGGCAGTGCGGCCTCTGCGTTCGATGCCGCGGCAGTTGCGCTCGAAGCAGGGGCGAGGGAGGTGCATCTCTTTGCGCGACGCGGCAGGGTGGCCTCGGAGCCTGTGATCAGGACGCGTGGATATCCGGGCGCATACGACAATTACGGGGTGCTCCCGGACGCGGTGCGCTGGCATCAGGCCATTCGCTTCCGTCGCGCGGGATCGACGCCGCCGCCCGATGCAATCGCGCGTGCGGTCAAGTTTCCCAACTTCCACCTTCATCTGGCAGCGTCGTGGACGTCAGCCAAGCCGTTCGGACGGCGGCTGCTCGCGACCACGACGGAGGGCGACATCGCATTCGATTTCGTCATCGCCGGTACGGGCTACCAGGTCGATCTAGCGAAGCGGCCTGAGCTCGTCGCCTTTTCCGACGAGATCCTGCTATGGCGCGACCGCTATTCTCCGGCCGCGGACGAGCAGGACGAGGCCCTGGGCGCACACCCTTATCTCGGTGCGGGCCATGAATTCCTGGAGAAGGAGCCCGGCCGCGCGCCTTACTTGCGGAACATCCACGTGTTCAACCCCGCGGCATTCGTCAGCTTCGGCCTGCCGATTGGGGACGTGCCGAGCTTCAAGCGCGATATTCCGGGCGTCGTGGCGCGGATCAGCAGGGATCTGTTCCTTGACGACCTTCCGGCGCACGAGGCGCGGATCAACGGGCCGATCGCCGACGACTTCGAGCCGGCCCTTTACGCGTCGGCCGTCTGGCGGTCGCCGAATATCGTCGCGGCAGAATAGAGCAGAGTGCAAGTAGCAACTGGACACGCCATGATCGTGGATGCGTCTGTTTCTTAACGGCCTCGAACTTTGGAAGCTATTTCCGAAGTCCTTGAGTTAGCATCCTGTGACTGAACAAGGGGCTGCATCGATGCAGCCCCTGGGGAAGATCCCGCCAGACGCGATTGTTGCCAGAGCAGACGGCGGTCTCGCAAGAGGATCGATCGCAACATCACTGCCTTTCACTCCGCCATCGCAGCAGCGATCGGCGAACGGCGGAGCCTTGTCCAAATGGATCGCGGTCTCGGGGAAGATGACATGACAGACGGAATCACCATCGACAACGTCATTCCGCGTTCGGATATCGTCAAGCGATCGGCCCGTATCGGCGCCGAAATCAGGAACATCAAGCTTTCGGGCGATCTTCCGGATCGCACGATTGCGGCGATCAACCAGGTGCTGCTCGAGCACAAAGTCATCTTCTTCCGTGACCAGAATCATCTCGACGATGCCGAGCAGGAGCGTTTTGCCCATCGGCTCGGCAAGCTGGTGCCACATCCCACGGTCGGCGCCACCACGGGAACGGCCTCGATCCTCGAACTTGACTCCGCGCGCGGAGGCGGGCGCGCCGACCAGTGGCACACCGACGTCACATTCGTCGACGCTTATCCGAAGATCTCAGTCTTGCGCGGCGTCGTGATCCCCGAGTTCGGCGGCGACACGATCTGGTCGAACACGGCGGCGTCCTATCTGGATCTGCCGGCTCCGCTGCGCAAGCTCGCGGACGAGCTGTGGGCGGTGCACAGCAATGCCTACGACTACGCAGTCAAGACCCGTGCGAGCGAGGCTGACCGGAAGCAATTCGAGGAGGTCTTCACGGCGACCGTCTACGAGACCGAGCATCCCGTCGTTCGCGTCCATCCCGAAACCGGGGAACGGACGCTGGTGCTCGGCAATTTCGTCCAGCGCTTTGTCGGCCTTTCGAATTACGACAGCCAGAAACTGTTCGACCTGTTCCAGTCGCACATCACCGCACCCGAGAACACCGTGCGCTGGAGCTGGCGGCAAGGTGACGTGGTGATCTGGGACAATCGCGCGACCCAGCACTACGCGGTCAACGATTATGGCGACCAGCACCGCGTGGTCCGGCGTGCCACCATCGATGGCGAGGTGCCGGTCAGCATCGACGGCCGCAGCAGCGTGACCCGCGTCAAGGCGGCGAAGCCCCAGGCGAAGGCCGCCTGAACCGAGCAATGGAGTGAACACAATGAAGATCGCTATCTCTGCGTTGCGTCGTCTGGTTGCCGGCCTGCGGGCAAGAGGGCGGCAACTAGGTCTGGCCGGCCTCGGCCTGACGGCTCTCGCCAGCAGTGCCATGGCCGAGGCGCAGCTCGAAAAGACCGAGATTCGTTACCAGGGCTGGGCCGGGCAGGTGACGTTCATCGAACTGGCCGACGATCTCGGCTATCTCGCGCCGCTCAAGCTCAAATGGGTCGGCAACACCATCAGCGGTCCGCAGGACATCCAGACCGTCGTCACCGGCGACATCGATATCGGCGGCGCGTTCTATGGCGCGATCATCAAGCTGATCGCAGCCAGGGCGCCGATCAAGGCTGTTGTCGGCTATTACGGCTCGGACGACAACACCTACAACGGCTACTACGTGAAGGAGGACAGTCCGATCAAGTCCGCGCGCGACCTGATCGGCAAGAAGGTCGCGGTGAACACGCTGGGGGCGCATCTCGAATTCGTGCTGCGCGAGTATCTGGCCCGCAATGGCCTGACGCCGGCGGAGGCGAAGCAAGTGGCGCTGGTTGCGATCCCGCCGGTCACCGGTGAGCAGGCTCTGCGGCAGGGGCAGGTCGAGGTCAGCACGCTGAACGGCGTGCTGCGCGACAAGGCGCTGGAGCGCGGCGGCATCCGCAGGCTGTTCGCGGACTCTGACATCTTCGGAAACTTCACTGGCGGCTCCTATGTCTTGCGAGACAAGTTCATCAAGGACAATCCCAACGCGTCCCGCAAGCTGATCGAGGGCGTGTCCCGTGCCATCGCCTGGGCGCAGACAACGCCGCCCGAGGAGGTCCGCGCCCGCTTCGAACGCATCATTGCCGATCGCAAGCGCAACGAGGACGCAACACCCATCAAATACTGGAAGAGCACGGGTGTCGCGACCAGGGGCGGGGTGATCGGCGATGCTGAGCTCCAGGTGTGGATCGACTGGCTGGTCAAGGACGGTCTGTTGAAGCAGGACCAGCTCAAGCCATCGGACATCTATACCAACGAGTTCAACCATTTCCGCCCCGGCAAGACCGCGGAGGCCAAATGACCATGGCCAAGATCCGCTTCGAGCACGTCCGCAAGGAGTTCCTGGTCCGCGGCAAGGATGGCGGGCCGGCGCAGAGCTTCACCGCGCTCGATGATATCACGCTGGATGTTCGTGCCGGCGAATTCCTGGCGCTGGTCGGGCCGAGCGGCTGCGGCAAGTCGACCTTGCTGGATCTGCTCGGCGGACTGACGGCGCCGAGCAGCGGACGCATCCTGCTCGATGGCAAGGTCATCGAGGGCCCGGCGCGCGACCGCGGCATTGTGTTCCAGCAGTACGCGCTGTTCCCCTGGCGTACAGCCGCGCAGAACGTCGAGTTCGGGCTCGATATTGCGGGTCTCAAAGCCAGGGAGCGGCGCGAGCGGGCTCTGCATTATCTCGATTTAGTCGGACTGTCCGGCTTTGCCGATCGCTATCCGCACGAACTCTCCGGCGGTATGAAGCAGCGCGTCGCGATCGCGCGAAGCCTTGCCTACGATCCGGAGGTGCTGCTGATGGACGAGCCCTTTGCCGCGCTCGACGCACAGACGCGTGAGACGCTGCAAGGCGAGCTGCTGCGGATCTGGCGCAGGACCGGGAAAACCATCCTGTTCATCACGCACGGCATCGACGAGGCCGTCGTGCTCGGCCAGCGCGTGGCCGTGATGACCTCGCGCCCCGGCCGGATCAAGCAGATTGTCGATATTCCCGCCGAGCTGCACAGCGAGACCGAGGACGTCCGCTCGCTGCCCCAGTTCGGGCAGGTCAGGCACGAGGTGTGGTCCTTGCTGCGCGACGAAGTGTTGAAGGCGCGGGGCTCCCAGGTGCCCGCGCCGGACGGCGAGCGTGCAGGAAAGAAGGAGTTGGCCCATGTCTAATCTGGAGATCCTGACGCTGCTGGAACTCGCCGAGGGGAGTCCGAAGGATCGGGCCAGACCACGCGCCGGCGCGGTTGCCGCCGCGACGGGCAGCCTGGTGCGATGGTTCGGCATCATCGGGCAACGATCCCTGCTGCTGCTGGTGTTCCTGGCTGTCTGGGAGACGACGCCGCGCCTCGGGTTGATCGACGTGACGTTCCTGCCGCCGTTCTCCGAGGTGATCGCCGCGGGCTGGCAGCTCGCGCAGAGCGGTGAACTCTATGACGACGTCGGTGCAAGCCTGCTGCGAGCCCTGAGCGGCTTCCTGATCGCCATTGTCCTGTTCGTGCCGTTGGGTGTGCTGACGGGATGGTACGCCCGGCTGGGCGACTTCCTGAACCAGATCATCGAGATCGCCCGTAACACGGCGCCGCTGGCTCTGCTGCCGGTGTTTATCCTGCTCCTCGGGATCGGAGAGCTCTCGAAGGTCACCATGGTGGTTTATAGCTGCGCCTGGCCGCTGCTGCTCAATACGATCGCGGCCGTACGCCAGGTCGATCCGCTGCTGGTCAAGTCAGCGCGGACGATGGGCGCGACACCGAGCCAGTTGTTCCGGAAGGTGATCCTGCCGGCATCATTGCCGACAATCTTCGTCGGCATCCGTCTAGCGAGCGCATCCGCGATGCTGGTCCTGGTGGCGTCAGAAATGGTCGGCGCGAAATCGGGGCTCGGCTATCTCATCATCAACAGCCAATACAGCTTCCTGATCCCCCAGATGTATTTTGGCATCCTGGGCATTACCGTGATCGGCCTCGTCTTCAACGCGATCCTCGAGACGCTGGAGCGCCGCCTGATGCGCTGGAAGGCGCCGGCCGCCTAACCCTGCTTGTTGCGGGCGGTGGCCTGCGTCACGATGCTGTTCGGCGGCACGTCCTGGGTGACCCAGACGTTGCCGCCGATCGTCGCGCCCCGGCCGATCGTGATCCGACCGAAGATGGTTGCGCCGGCATAAATCACGACGTCGTCCTCGACGATCGGATGCCGTGCATCGCCCTTGATCAAATGGCCATCGTCGTCGGTTGGAAAATGGCGCGCGCCGAGCGTCACGGCCTGATAGATCCGGACATTGTCGCCGATGATTGCGGTCTCCCCGATGACCACACCGGTCCCGTGATCAATGAAGAAGCCGGATCCGATGCTGGCGCCGGGGTGAATGTCGATCCCGGTTCTCGTATGAGCGATCTCCGCGACAAGTCGGGCGATCAAGCGCGCATTGAGCCCATCAAGGATATGTGCCAGCCGGTGATGGATGATCGCCGTCATGCCCGGATATCCGATCAGGATCTCCGGAAAGTTCCTGGCTGCGGGATCGCCGACGAAGGCGGCTCTCAGATCGGAGATCAGGAGTCCACGCACCACCGGCAGGCGCTCGCCGAACTGCCGCGTCAGCTCGACCGCGTCCTCACGCCGGTAGCCCGGGATCAGCTCGTCGCCGACGAATCGTGCGCCGCGGTGGATCTGGTCGCAAAGGCCGTCGAGGGCGATGCTCAGGCGATTGCCGACGAAATAGTCGATATTCTCGCCGTCGAGGTCGAACTGACCGTAATGCCTCGGAAACAGCGCCTCGGTGAGGCCATCCAGAATGGCCTGAAGCGCCTCGCGCGAGGGAGCGCGTCGCGCCTCTCCGTCGCGCCTTATGCTGTGTGTTTCTTCGCGCGAGAGGCGAAGCTCGGCGACAATCCTGTCAAGCTGCCAGCGCCCGCCGCTGGGCGATTCCGGCGGGTTATCTGACATGGGCCAACGGAATGCTGATCTCGGCGAGGAGGTCGAGGTCGAAGTCATGGGTGATCCTGATGTACTGGCCGTTCCAGTACACCAGGCCCGACAGTTCGCGGGACAGCTCGAAGCTCAACAGGCTGCCGATGATGATGCCATGCGAGTGCCGTTCGATGATTTCCTCGACCTTGCATTCGATGGTTGCGAGAGTGTCGCCAAGCAGCGGCACGCCGGCCGCCCCCGCGGACCATCTGATCCCGTCGAAGCGCTCGTGGCCCTTCAAGCTTCCGTCGCTGAAGCGCCCGGCGAGGGCCTGCTGATCCGATCCCAGAATGTTGACGCCGAATACGCCGTAGCGCGCGATTCGAGCAAAGGACGAGGCCTGCCGGTTGACGCTGACTAGTAGCCGGGGCGGACTGGCGCTGAGCGATGTCAGGGACGTCACCGTCATGCCGGTGATGTCCTCGTCGCGGCCGGCCGTGATGATGGTGACGCCGCCGGCCAGGCGCCGCATCACGGCTCGAAACTGATGCTCGACCTCGTCATCGCCGCTGACCAGATGAATGTCGGACTTTCCCATCTGTCGCTCCTCGCATCGGACGCCGTGGATCGGCCTGTTCGCTCTCAGAAAAAGCCCTTCGCGGGCAACGGCGTGCCGTTGATCTCGTGTTCACCGATCGAACGCGCCTTGTAGGTGGTCGGATTGTGCGAAGAGAGCGTGCGCGCATTGCGCCAGTGACGGTCGAAGTTGGTGACCTTCTTGGTCGCCGATGCGCCGCCGACATCGAACAGCAGGCTGCCACCTCGGATGGCGAAATCATCGGTGATGATCTTGGCCTTTGCCGAGAGCAGCGCGGCGGTGTGCGCCGCCTCTGTAGCGTTCGCCGCGCCGGCGTCGAACGCATCGGTTGCAATGTCGAGCGCCTCGGCGGCCGCCAGCACCACCGTCTCGGCCGCAAAAGCGCCGCTGGCGATCTGGCCGACCGTCTGTTGCAGGAGCGGATCGTCGGTCGGGATCTCGGTGGGCGCGTAGTAAAACGTACGCTTGCGCGAGCGGACCAGGGCTGTCGCATCGCGCAGCGTCGCGCGTGCAATGCCGGCAACGACCGCCGTCAGGAAGAGCTGTGCAAACGTGTTGGAATAGGGCACGCCATAACCGCCGTCCGGCGTATCGAACACCACTTCCTCGCGCCTGACCTTGACGTTACGGAAGTGCGTCGTGCCGGTTGCGGTAAGTCGCTGCCCGAGCCCGTCCCAGTCGTCGACCAGCTCGATTCCCTCGCGCTTGATCGGCACGATCGTGGCGCCCGTCGCTCCGGACGGATCGGCCGCGCGCACCAGCACATAATCCGAGTACAACGTGCCTGTGCTGTAGTATTTGGTGCCGTTCAGCAGATAATCGCCGTTCCCGTCGGGCGTGAACGTCGTCCCGGGCGTGACATTGCCGACGCGCGGGCTTTCAAGCTCGGTCGTCGCAAGTCCGATGATGGCGCCCTCGGCGACCGCCTTCTGCCATTGCCGGCTCTGCTCGTCCTTGGGGGAACGCACCAGGCGCTCGACCACGCTGAAATGGTTGCGCAGGATATGCGCGACATTGGCGTCGGCCTCGCCGAGGCGAATGACGAAGGCGAAGAGATCGCGGATCGTGCTGCCGGCGCCACCGGCGTCCAACGGCAGCCGCAACGCGCCAAGGCGTGCCCGCCGGATGAGATCGATAACCTCGAAGGGCAGGACGCGGTCGCGCTCGCGGTCGCTGGCCCCCTCGGCGATCTGGTTGAGCAGAGCCTCCAGCTCCGGCGAGCCAGCCTTGATCGGCTCGGATGTGCCGAGAGAGGGGGCGGATACAGTCTTGTTCATTGTCTTGGCCTGTTGGTAGCGTTTTCAGAGCTGGGCGAGATGATCGGTCACCTTGACCGGCTCCGGCAGAACCTTGCGGGCCACGAGCCAGTCGGCGGCCTTTTGCAGCTCGCTGATGAAGCGCTCGTCGTTGACCGCGAAGTAGCGGTATTTGCGGTTCATCGCGATGAACTGGTCGCGGACCTGATCGCTGTATTTCCCGGCCTTCTGCGCGATGTACTCGGCATCCTTGCAGTTCTCCGAGATCCACTTGCCCTCGGCGCGGAACGCGTCATTCACGGCGCGGACGAGCGCGGGATTGTCGGTCGCGAACTTGCGGGTGGTCAGATAGGACGTGTAGTCGATCTGGAATTCGAGATCGCGGCCTTCCAGAAAGATGTCGTGCGCCTTGTATTCGAGCCGGGCGATGTCGACGCCAGGGCTCCACATCGACCAGGCGTCGACCTTGCCGGAGGCGAGCGCCGGCGCCGCATCAGGAGGATTGAGATAGACGAACTTCACCGCGGAGCGGTCGACCTTGTGTTTCTCGAGCGCCGCGACCAGCAGGAACTCGCCGAGGCCTGAGCGATTGACCGCGACCGACTTGCCGACGAGGTCTTCGACCTTGTCGATGCCGGAGCCGTCTTTGGCGATGATCGCCGTGGTGCGGGGCTCGTAGACCACGAACTGGGTGAACACCAGCGGCGAGCCGGCGATGATAGCGGCGAGCGCAGGCGTGGTGCTGCCGCCAAAGCTGAAATCCGCGCTGCCGCCCGTCACCGCCTGCAAGGTCGGCGCATGATTCGGGAAGGGGCCGAGCCACTCGACCTTGATGCCATCCTTGGCCAGCACCTTCTCGAACTCGCCGCGCTCCTTGGCGATCAGATTGAGGCCGCTCAGGCCCCAGGTCAGGCGGACCGTGTCGGTGGTACGGCCAGGCGCGGCCTGGGCGAATTCGCTGATATTCATGCCGGCGAGCGCGCCAATGCCAAAGGCTGCGGAGCCGAGGAAGCTGCGCCGGGATGGTTTGGCGATCGATGAGTCGGACATTTTTGCCTTCCGGATGACCTAGCTGGGAGAATGGGAGACCACGCCAAGCTCGCTAAGGAGTTCGGCGCGCGAGATGGATGCCGAGCTTCCACGCCCGGCGCGATGCTCGTAGGCGATTGCGCCGTTGCGCATCACGAGGATGCGATCGGCCAGCGCGATGGCTTCGTCGACATCGTGGGTGACGAGCAGGACGCCGGGCTGATGATTGGCCACCAGCTCGCGGACCAGCTCGTGCATGCGGATACGGGTGAGCGCATCGAGCGCGGCAAACGGCTCGTCGAGCAGCAGAAGCTCGGGCTGCTGCACCAGCGCGCGGGCGAGGGCAACGCGCTGGGCTTGTCCGCCTGAAAGATTGCGCGGCCAGTCGTCGAGCCTGTCGCCGAGGCCGACCTCGGTGAGCGCTTCGGCGGCGCGTTCGCGAGGATCCGGAACCTGCAAGCCGAGCGCCACATTGCGCCAGAGATTGTCCCAGGGCAGCAGCCGATGCTCCTGAAACACCACGGCCGGCCGGCGGGGCGCCACGATACGGCCCCCCTGGATGGGGTCGAGCCCGGCCAGCGCCCGCAACAATGTTGTCTTGCCGCACCCGCTCTCGCCGAGCAGGGCGACGAATTCGCCACGATCGATGCGTAGGTTCAGCTTCTCGATCACGACGCGGCTGCCGTAGCTGCGGACGAGGTTGCTGACAACGACGGCCGGTCCGGATTCGAACGGCGCGGAGGGCTGCGGAGCGACGTGCACGTTCATCTCGCTGCTCCGTAATTCGGATGCCAGGCGAGGAGACGCTGTTCGAGAAAGCGCGCCATGGCGTCGGCCGCGACGCCGATCAGCGCGTAGATCACGATCGTCAGGACGATCACATCGGTGCGCAGGAATTCGCGCGCATCCATCGCGAGAAAGCCGATCCCCGACTGCGCGCCGATGGTTTCAGCCACGACCAGCGCGAGCCACGCCGTGGCGAGAGCGTAACGAACACCGGTCAGGATCGACGGCAGCGCGCCGGGAAGGATGATCCGGCGGATCAGTTGAAGCGACCTCAGGCCCTGGACGCGCCCCAACTCGAGCAGCTTGGGATCGACCTGGCGGATACCGAGCACCGTATTGATGTAGATCGGGAACGTGACGCCAAGTGCGACAAGGAAGATCTTTTCCGCTTCGCCGACGCCCAGCCAGACGATGACGAGGGGGAGCGCGGCGAGGAAAGGGATGGCCCTGATCATCTGCACGCTGCGGTCGATCGCGGCTTCCGCTACCCGCGAGAAGCCGACAAGGATGCCAAGCGTGGCGCCGACCGCAGACCCGATCGCAAAGCCCGCCGCGGCACGCAGCAGGCTGACGCCGAGATCGTTCAACAGGGTCCCGGTGGTTACGAGCTTGTACGCCGTTCGGATCACCTTGCTTGGTGCAGGCAGCACCTGCGGCGAAAGCCATCCCGCCTGTGCAAGTGCCTCCCAAACGACAACGAGCAGCAGGGGTGCAACCCAGGACAGGAGCTGGAGGCCGCGAGCGCCAAGCTTGCTTGCCGCCGCAGGCGATTTCATGCTGCCTTGCGATGACGGCGCGTTGTCAGCGACGATTGTCGTGCGGTCGATTTGGCTCAGTTCGATATTGCTCAAGACGTGAAACCTTGTTCAGCGCAAAATGTCCCATGAAATCGTGCCGACAGAAATAGAGCGCTATTTCAATTGTCGTTCGCTCCGGAGTGATCTGCTGTCGCCACGGTGCCGCTGCGCGACAAAGAAAATCTTTTGAGGCGGATGTGCTTGATCTTGCGTCAGGCCTTGGCGAGAACAGGCGACGATCGAGAACTTGACGAGAGAAAGTCACAGGAGAGCACGATGGCGACTGCACCTCTTCGCTTCGGCATCTGGGCCCTGGTGCACGGGCCGCGCGCGGCGCATCAGGATCCGGAAGAGCCCTATGATGCATCCTGGGAGCGCAATCGCGATCTCATTCTCGCAGCCGAAGAGCTCGGCTACGATTCCACGCTGATCGCGCAGCACACGATCAATCCGCATCAGGAGGACCTCGATCAGCTCGAGGCCTGGAGCGCCGCGGCAGCGATCGCGGCGCTGACTAAGCGCATCGAGATCATCGCCGCGATCAAGCCCTATCTCTATCACCCCGTGGTGCTAGCGAAGCTGGCGCTGGGGATCGAGAACATCAGCCGTGGCCGGTTCGCGCTCAATCTCGTCAATGCCTGGAACCGCCCGGAACTGGAGAAGGCGGGGATCGGCTTCCCGGAACACGATGCACGCTACGCCTACGGCCGCGAGTGGATATCGGTCGTCTCGCGCCTCATGGAAGGCGAGCGCCTCAATTATGCGGGCGAGCATTTCAACGTCACCGACTATGCGCTGCGTCCGACCAGCTTGTACCGCAAGCGGCCGGCCATTTATGTCGGCGGCGAGTCGGAGCCGGCGCGCGATCTGGTCGCCGGCCATGGCGACGTCTGGTTCATCAATGGCCAACCGCTGGAGGATGTCGCCGGCCTGATCGCCGATGTCGCGGCACGTCCGCGCGGTGACACGCCGCCGCTGCGTTTTGGTCTGTCGGCCTTCGTCGTCGCCCGCGAAACCAGGGAGCAGGCGCAAGCCGCCCATGAGCGGTTGCTGAGCCTCGCCGCGAAGGACGCGCCGATGAAGGCGATCCTGAAGCAGAACACCGACCCCAAGGTCGTGATGATGCAGACCATGCAGAAGACCCCGCGCGTTGGCAGCAATGGCGGTACTGCCGCGGGGCTGGTCGGGAGCTATGACGAGGTGGCGGAGCGCATCGAGGCGTTCCATGCGGCCGGCATCGAGCTCTTCATGCTGCAATTCCAGCCGTTCGAGGCCGAGATGCGGCGATTTGCACTCGAGGTAATTCCGCGCGTGCGGGCCAGGCGATCGGCCAAGCCCGCCGACGGGCGGGCTCGATCTCTGGGATAGATAGTCGGGACAGCTAGGCTGATGCGACCTCCGGCGACCGCTTCGCATATCGGCTCACTGGTCGCTGCAGGCCAAAATGATCGCGCAGCGTCGAGCCGGCGTACTCGGTGCGGAACAGCCCGCGACTCTGTAGGATGGGCACGACGGTATCGACGAAGGTCTCCAGACCGGACGGCAGTACGTCTGGCATGAGGTTGAAACCGTCGGCGGCACCCGCCTTGAACCAAGCCTCGATGTCGTCGGCGATCTGCTCCGGCGTGCCGACGATGATGCGATGTCCGACGCCGCCTCCGAGCGCGCGGATCAGCTGTCGGACTGTGAGATTGCCACGCCGTGCGATATTCACGGTGCCTTGGAACATGGTGTGGTTGGCATTGACCGGAAGCGGCAGGGGATCCGGCAGGGGCTTGTCGAGCTCGAGGAGGGTAGGGTCGATCTGAAGCGTGCCGGCCAACCGCGCCAGGCTGTATTCGATCGGCACCAGTTCCCAGAGCTCGTCCTGTCGCCGCTTGGCTTCGGCCTCGGTGCTGCCGATGACGGTGGCGAGCCCGGGCAGAATGACGATGGAATCGCCGGAACGACGATAGGACGCGGCGCGTGCGCGCAGATCGCGCGCATACGCGACGCCTTCCTCGATGCTTTGCGCCAGCGTGAATACGGCTTCTGCATAAGCTGCCGCGAAATCGCGCCCGTCATTCGAGCCACCCGCCTGCACCGTGACCGGTCGCCCCTGCGGCGAGCGTGGGACGTTCAGAGGTCCGGCCACCGAGTAATGCGGGCCGCGGTGCGCGATCGGGTGCACTTTCGACGTATCAACAAATCGCGCGCTCGCCTTGTCGCCCACAAAGGCGTCGTCCTCCCAGCTGTCGAACAATGCGTGGACGACTTCCGTGAACTCCTTGGCGCGCTCGTAGCGGGCCTTGTGTTCCGTCACCGACGACAGACCGAAATTGCGGCCTGAAGCGGCATCTGCCGTGGTGACCGCGTTCCATCCCGAGCGGCCGCCGCTGGCGTGATCGAGCGTCACGAAACGGCGTGCGATGTTGTAGGGCTCGTTGTAGGTCGTCGACACCGTTCCAATCAGACCGACGTGCCTGGTCGTTGCGGCAACTGTTGCCAGCACGATGGTTGGCTCCATCGACGTGAACGACCGGCAGTCGATGCGGTCGTTCACGGCTGGCGAGTCCGCCAGAAAGATTGCGTCAAACTTGCCGCGCTCGGCAATCTGAGCCACGCGCACATAATGACCGAGATCGAAGAAGGCGCGTGGATCGCTGTCGGGCAGTCGCCAGGCTGACGGATATACGCCGGAGTGAAGCAGGTTGACGTTCAGGTGCAATTGGCGTGGCGACATGGGGATTCCAAAGGTCAGCTGGTTGTCGGGTCACGATACGCAACGATCGCGCAGCATCGAATTGTCGGATTGGCGTTCGACGTCGTCGATTTCATCCACCGTCGGCGTGAGTGCTCGAATAATTTTTCAAACTTCATGTGCAGCCGCGGTCGCGACCGTTTGCATGTTGCGTTTGCGCGCGACGACGAATTACATCGCGATGCAACAAGAGATAACGCCTCGTGCAGATCGGATGAAGCGTAAACGAACGTCATCCTTCAATTGATGATGTTCGATGCGCCGATTGCAGGGGCAGCAGCAGAAACGATTGCGAGTGACGCGGATGAAGAAGAATAATTTGCTGGTGAGCGGCGTGGCGATTGCCTTGCTTGCGTCGAATGTAGCGTATGCCGAAGACAAGCCGGTTTCCGGAGGCGCGTTGCGGTGGGGCGTGACGACCGAGCCATCATGCTTCGATCCGCATTATTCGTCACAGCAGGCCGCGTTCTTCGTGGCCCGCAATTACATCGACTCGCTGATCGCGAAGAAGGCGGATGGCACGTTCGCACCCTGGCTTGCGACCGAGTGGTCGATTTCGACCGACGGCAAGGAATACACATACAGACTGAGGGAAGACGTCGTCTTCCACGACGGGGAGAAGTTCGACGCTGCAGCGGTCAAGGCCAACTACGATTTCGTCAAGAAGCCCGAGAACGCGGTCACCGCGGTCTCGCTGCTCCAGGCCTACGATCGTGCCGAAGTGGTCTCGCCCTATGTGGTCAAACTGGTGTTGTCGACGCCGGATTCGAGTTTCCTGGAGTCGACCTCGAATGTGAAGCTCGGCCTGATCTCGCCGAAATCGCTGGCGAAGGGTGATCTCTGCGGAGGTGGACGCGGGTTGGCCGGCACGGGACCGTTCGTGTTCGAGAGCTACACGCGCGGCCAGTCCGCGGTGTTCGCGCGCAACGCGGCCTATAACTGGGCGCCTGGCAATGCCGCGCATAACGGACCTGCTCATCTGGACCGCGTCACTTTCCGCTTCCTCCCCGAATATGCCGTTCGCACGGGCGCATTGACCTCGGGGCAGGTGGATCTGATCGAGGGCGTGCAGCCGACCGATGCGCCGCTGTTCGCGGAGCAGCCGGGCTTCAAGCTGCTGACCGGCCCGTCCGGCGCCAGCACGTCCTTCACCTTCAACATCAACTACACGCGCCCGCCGGCGGACGATGTTCGCGTGCGCCGCGCGCTGCGCGACGGTTTCGATCTGGAGCCGATCGTGAAGCAGGTCTATCTCGGCACCGTGCCGCGCGCCTGGTCGATCATCGGCCCGGCCAATCCCGCCTATAACAAGGCACTGGTCGGTTCCTGGGGCAACGACATTGCTGGCGCCAACAAGCTGCTCGACGAAGCCGGCTGGACTGGCCGCGATTCCGAAGGCTTCCGCACCAAGGACGGCAAGCGCCTCTCGATCGAGGTCGGCTATCCGCAGCCCTATGTGCGCGACAATCGCGACATCCTTATCCAGGGCGTCCAGGCGGCGTTGCGCAAGAATGTCGGCCTCGATCTCAACCTGCGCCTGATCACGGCGGGCGAATACGCCAAGAACAACGCCAACGGCACCTGGGTGATCTATCCCAATACGGACAATCCGTCCGATCCTGCCCGCGAGCTCTGGGACATGCTGGGATCGAAGGGCTTCCTCTATTCCAACATTCCCAATCCAGACCAGGAGATCACGAGCCAGATCGACGAGTCGTTGCGGACGACCGATCCTGTCCGCAAGCGGCAGCTCACCGACGCGATTCAGAAGCGGGGTGTGGACCAGGCCTTCATCGTGCCGTTGTTCGCGCCGAGCTGGTTCCTGGCGGCGAAGAGCAACGTCAACGGTCTGGGCTTCGAGGCCGGCCTCGACTCGCCGTCCAGCGCCTACGATTTCTGGATCGCGAAGAAGTAGGCCATGTGGTCCCGCATCGTCTCCAGGCTGTTCACCAGCCTGGTGGTGGCCTGGGCGAGCGTGACAGCAACGTTTCTCGCGTTGCATGCGCTGCCCGGCCGCATTCAGGACATCCTCGCCGGTGACGTCGAATATCCCGGCCTCCGTGAGGCGATCGCAGCCGAATGGGGCCTCGATCGCTCGTTGCCCGAGCAATACGTCGAGTTCTTGTCGCGCATCCTCCGCGGCGATTTCGGCACGTCCTATGTGCTGCGCCAGCCGGTGATCGAGGTCGTCGGATCGCAGCTTCTGCCGACCGTCGAGCTTGCGCTCACGGCCGGCGTGCTTGCGATCTTGATTGCCGGCTTCATCGCGCTGCTGACTGCGGGGCGAGGGCGGTTCTCGCGCGAGCTGGCCTCGTTCGTCGAACTGGTGTTCGCCTCGACGCCCGTCTTCTGGCTCGGCATCCTCCTGCTGATGGCATTCTCGTTCAATCTGCGCTGGTTTCCAGTATCGGGCGCGGAGGGGTGGAATTCCCTCGTGCTGCCGGCGATCACCCTGGCATTGCCGACCGCCGGCCTGCTGACGCAGGTTCTGCGTGAAGCCATGGAGAAGACGCTCGACCAGCCCTTCGTGACGACCGTGCGGTCGCGCGGCGTCGGCGAACTCGTCATTCGCTGGCGTCACGTGTTGCGGCACGCTCTTTTGCCGGCGGTGACGCTAGGCGGTTGGCTGATCGGCGGTCTGCTCGGCGGTGCGGTCATCACCGAGAAGGTGTTCGGCCGGCCAGGCCTCGGCACGGTAACGTTGGGCGCGGTGCTGACCCACGACGTACCGGTCGTGCTCACCGTCGTGCTGCTCGCAGCCTTCATCCACGTTGCCGCGTCCACGCTGCTCGACATCCTCTATGTGCTGATCGACCCGAGATTGAGGGCCCAATGACCGCGCCGTCGCATCGCTCCTTCGACACGGCCGTACCGCTCGAGGCCCCGCAAGACCTCGTTGGCTTCGAGGCGTCACATCTGGCTGCAATCGCTGTTCGGCGCCGTCTGCCGTTCGGGCTCGTCCTGTCCTTCGTCTTCGTCGCGCTCCTGATCGCGGCGTCGATCGCGCCTTCGCTGTTCACGCACTTCGATCCGCTCGTCGGCGATTTCAGCGAGGGCCTGAAGCCGCCGGGCTGGGCGCATCTGTTCGGGACCGATCGGCTCGGCCGCGACGTCTTCGCGCGGACCGTCTTCGGCACGCGCTACTCGCTCCTGATCGGGTTCGGCGGTGTTGCGGTCGGACTCGGAGCAGGCATTGTCCTCGGCATCATCGCGGGCCAGCGCAATCGCATTCTGGATGAGGCCGTGTCGCGCCTGTTCGATATGCTGTCGTCATTTCCCGGCGTGCTGCTCGCCATGCTGATCGTGACCTTCCTCGGCCAAGGCATGCTCAACATCGCCATCGCGGTCGGCATCGCCGGCATCCCGAAATTTGGTCGCGTGGTGCGGGCGCAGACTCAGCTGATACGTGATGCCGATTACGTGACGCAGGCCGCGATCTACGGGTTGAGCCGCTGGCAAGTGTTCATCCGGCACGTCCTGCCCAACGTCCTTGTTGCCATCCCGATCATCGCCACCGTCTATATCGGCTCGACGATCCTGATCGTATCCGGCCTGAGCTTCCTCGGGCTCGGACCGCAGCCGCCGACGCCGGAATGGGGCGTGATGCTGGCGGAGAGCCGGGATGTGCTGCGCGTCGCCTGGTGGCCTGGAGTCTTCCCGGGCCTCGCCATCACCGCGACGGTGATCGCCTTCAGCGTGATCGGCAATCACCTACAGCAGAGATTTGAAGGGCGGCTTGCATGAGCAGCGTAGGTTCGCAGATAGATCGGGCAGCGCCGGTCGTCGAGGTGCAGGGACTGAGCATCGGCTTTGCCGGCGCCAATGGTGGCAAGCCGATCGTTGTTGATTTCGATCTGACGATCAGGCCCGGCGAATGCGTTGCCCTGGTCGGTGAATCCGGCTCGGGCAAGAGCATCACCGCGCGAAGCCTGCTCAATCTCGCCGGCGACGGTGCGAGGACCGCCGCGCACCGGTTCGAGATCAAGGGACGTGACGCTCGCAGCTTCGGCGAAGCCGACTGGCGCAAGCTGCGCGGGACCGTGACCGGGCTCGTCATGCAGGATGCCCTGGTCTCGCTCGATCCCTTGCGCACGATCGGCCAGGAGGTTGCCGAGGTCATTTCGAGCCATCGCATTCTGACCGATGCAGGCGCTATCCGGGATCGGACGCTGCAGACGCTCGGCAAGGTCGGCATTCCCAACCCCGCTGATCGTGCTCTGCAATATGCGCATCAATTGTCCGGTGGCCTGCGCCAGCGCGCGCTGATCGCGTCGGCGATCGCGGCTGATCCCGATCTCATTATCGCGGACGAGCCGACGACCTCGCTCGACGTCACCGTCCAGGCGCAGGTGCTCCAGGTCTTGGCGGAGCGAATCCGGGAGGGGGCGGGTCTCCTGCTCATCAGTCACGATCTCGCGGTGGTCGCCGGCATCGCCGACCGTGTCATCGTGATGCGCGACGGCCGGGTGGTCGACAGTGGGTCGACTCGCGATGTCCTTACCCATCCGCGCCATCCCTATACGCGGCAGTTGATCGCGGCGATTCCGTCGGGGCGGTCGCGCGGGTCCAGGCTCGCGTCGGCGAGGTTCGAGCCCGGTGCGAGCGACGCGACGGCGGTCTCCATCGTGCGGGAGCCCTTGCCGCAGCGACAGGCGGCAGGCGAGGTCGTGCTCGAAGTCAAGGAGATCTCGAAGAGTTTCATTGCGCCGAAAGCCGCCGGGCGGGCGAAGTCGGTGGTCCTGCAGGACATCAGCTTCGATGTCAGGGCCGCCGAGGTCGTCGGCATCGTCGGCGAATCCGGCTCGGGAAAATCCACCTGTGCCAAGATCGTGCTCGGGCTGCTTCACCCGGATGACGGTGAGGTAACATTGCTCGGAGAGCCCTGGTCCTCGGTCGCGGAAGCCGGGCGCCGCCGGCTTCGTCGCAAGCTGCAATACATCCCGCAGGACGCACTTAGCAGCTTCGATCCGCGCTACCGCGTCAGGGACATCATTGCGGAAAATCTTCCGGGCGCCGATGGCCGCATCGCGCGCCTGGACCGGATCGTGTCGCTGCTCGAACTGGTCGGCCTGAGTGTCGATCATCTCGATCGGGTGCCGCGATCATTGTCCGGCGGCCAGCGTCAGCGGGTGTCGATCGCGCGGGCGCTAGCGGCTGAACCCGCCATCATCGTCTGCGACGAGCCGGTCTCGGCGCTCGACATCTGCATCCAGGCCCAAGTGCTTGACCTCCTGGCCGAGCTGCAGTCGCGGCTCGGAACGGCGCTGCTGTTCATCTCGCATGATCTCGGCGTCATCGAGCATCTGTGCGACCGCGTGCTCGTCTTCCAGAACGGCCGCATCGTCGAGCAGGGTGGCGCCGAGGCCGTGCTCAGGCAACCGCAGCACGCCTACACAAAGAGCCTGCTGGCATCCGTGCCGGACATCCAGCGTGGCTTGAGCGCGGCCTAAGCCGGAAGTCAGGACCCCTTCGGCGCCCAGATCTTGATCGCCGTGGTATCGATCTTCACGGGGATCAGGCCCTCGGCGTGGAACGCGTCCGCAATGCGCTGCTGCTCGGACAGGCCCGGGCCGGTCACCGCGCCCACCTGATAGGAGCGGTGGCTGTTGGCCTCTTCGACGGTCGCCGCGTCAATCCCCCAGAGGCCCGCCAGCAACGTGGCCGCGTCTTTCGGCTGCGCCTTCACCCATTTGCCGGTCACCGAGAGCTTGGCGAAGATCACGTCGAGGACTTCGGCATGCTTGTCCGCATAAGCGGCCGAGGCGAGATAGTAGCGCTTGTAGCTCGCGAGACCGTTGCTACCGTCCGTCAGGATGCTGCCCTTCGTCTGGTGCAAGGCGCTGGTCAGGAACGGATCCCAGGCCACCCAGGCATCGACGTTGTTGCTAACGAACGCAGCGCGGCCGTCGGCGGGTGTCAGATAAGCGGGCGTGATGTCCTTGAAGTTGAGCCCGGATTTCGCCAGCGCCGCAAGCAGCAGATAGTGGCTGCCGGCACCCTTGGTGACGGCGATCTTCTTGCCCTTGAGCTCAGCAATGGTCTTGATAGTTGAAGACTGTGGAACGACGATCGCCTGCGCCGCCGGCGAGGCTGCTTCCTCCGCGACATAGGCGAGCTTGGCGCCCGCGGCTTGCGCGAAGATCGGCACGGTGTCGGCGACGTCGGCGCCGAAGTCGATGCTGCCGATGTTGATGGCTTCCAGCAGCGGCAGGCCGCTGGTGAATTCGTGCCAGGAGATGGTGACGCCGAGCGGAGCCAGCGCCTTCTCCAGCCCCCCGTTGGTCTTCAGGATCGCCGTTAGTGTCGAGGACTTTTGATAGCCGATGCGGATCTCATCGGATCTCGCGGGCTGAACGGACGCCACGGCCAAGAAGCCGAGCGCAACCGCGGCAAGGGCTCGCAGGCGGAACGTGAGATGATGCATTTCGGGTATCCTGTTCAACGAAACTGCCTTGCCGTCTCGACCTCTGTTTGGGGAGACTGGACGGCTCACTTTGCCGGCAAACGGGTCCGCGTGGCAATTTCGCAGTCGGGCGCAGAAGGGAACGAACATTCTCTCGTGCGTTCGGAATTGAGAATGGAGTTATCGGCGCGGAAAGGATGTTGTCGTAGCGCACTGCCTGGACGCATCCGAGCAGGGCGATGAGCGGGGAACACAGCTTGGCTCATCGCTGTTCTGCGCGGAGCGCTTCCGTGCGGCATAGCTCTCGCCGGAAATCGCGAAGCTTACCAGCGCCATGATCCAGACGGACAGTCCGCCATAGAGCATCATCAGCCTGAAGCCGTGGATCAGCGCATCTTGCACGGCAGTTTCCGCTGCCGGCAGGAGGCTCAGCTCGGGGAAGTCGGACATGCCTGCGGTGCCGCCGGCGATCCGCTCCGCAAGGTGTTGCAGATGGCTGGCATCGAGCGCACCGGGAAGCGCGCTGCTCAGCCGGGAGGAAATGCCGGCGATCAGGATGAAGCCCATCAAGGCGATGTTGATGGCGAGCGCGATCATGCGGGCGCTCATGTCGATGCCCGATGCCATGCCGGCTCGCGTGCTCGACACCGCTCCCGTCGTGACGTTGGTCACCGGTGTGTTGGTGAGGGCAAGGCCAGCGCCCGCAAGCAGACATCCTGGTGCCAGTGTCAACCAGGTAACATGCTCAACGCCGCTACCGGCCCACATCAGCATGAAGCCAAGTCCGATGACGAACAGGCCGACCGGAATGGCGATGCCGCCGCCGAACCTCAGCAATATCCGTTCGCCGAGCGGCGGAATCACAAGCGTCGGAAGCGTGTAGGTGAGAAGCGCAAGGCCAGCTGCGACGTTGTCGTAACCAAGGGCGCTGCGATAGAAGATCGGTAGGTAGATCATGAAGGGCCAGAAGCTGAAATTCATGCCGGCCGATCCGAGCAGCGCGCCCGAAAAGGCGCGTATCCGGAACACGGAGAAGTCGAACATCGGGCGGGCGCTATGCAACTCCGCCAACACGAAGGCGATGAAGCTCAGAACGGCCGTCGCGGCGACCGTAAGGCCGGTTGGGCCAGTGAAGCCGAAGTCGGGGCCTTCCGTGATATAGAAGGCGACGCAGAACACCGACGTCGAGAGCGTCGCAATGCCTGCGATGTCGAGGTGCTTTGCCTCGGGATCGCGCGACTCCCGCACGCCGGTCACGGCGAGCGCGATCGTGACGATTGCGATGAATGCGTGGATCAGGAACACCCACTGCCAGCCGGAGACCGCGACGATCGTCGCGCCGATGATCGGTCCGAAACCAAGACCGATGCCGAAGATGATCCCCCAGGCGGCGAAGGCGCGGGCGCGCTCGGGGCCTTCCCGGAATTGATGGGAGAGAACCGCGACCTGACAGATCAGCATCGCACCACCGCTCATGCCCTGGAGGAAGCGGCTGACGATGAGGAGGAGCGCGTCTTCCGCCAGACCGCAGATCAGGGAGGCGAGGCCGAACACGGCGATGCTGACCACGAATACAAGCTTTCTGCCATAGCGATCTGCCAGCGTGCCGGTTGCCATCAGCACCGTCGTGACCGCGATCGTGTAGGCATTCATGATCCATTGCAGCTGCTGGAAGCTGGCGTGCAGCACCGTCTCGAGCGTCGGCAGGATCGTCGGTACGCTGGATATCTCCAGGCCGAACATGAGGGACGCGAGGCAGGCTGCGGCAAGGGCGATCGTGTTTCGTCGTGATGATAAGACCGTCAAGGCCGTGACCTCCAAACATGGTGTCGATTGCCAGCACGCATGCGCCATCGCTCGCTCCGGGAGGGATTGGTGTCCCGTGCGCTTAGGCCCGCTTCAGGCTGAGCGAACATAGGGGGCCCTTGACCACAACAAAATCCGATCGATATAGATTTCAGAGACAACAAAGCCGGATGATGGAATGCTCTCGCTCGATGTCGATGCCGTCAGAGCCTTTGTGATGGTGGCCGACCTTCACAGCTTCACGCGTGCCGCCAAGGCTTTGGGGACGACGCAGGGCGCGATCAGCGTCAAGCTGAAGCGGCTCGAGGATCGCATCGGGCATCGGTTGCTCGAGCGGACACCGCGATCGGTCCGGCTGTCTGCGCAAGGGACGGCCTTTCTGCAGGGCGCGCGGGAGCTGATCGTTGCTCACGAACGCGCGATCGCGGGGCTCAATGCGTCTCCGCGTCACTTCGGACTTGGTATCGCTGCGCATGTCGCCGGGCCGGAAGTCCCAGCCCTGCTGTCACGTCTCCACGCGCACGATCCAAATTTGACCATCGAGGTCCAGCTCGACAATTCGCGCAACCTCCTCGACCTGTTCGACCAGGGACGGCTCGATGCGGCCATCGTCCAGCGCGAGGACGATCGTCGTGATGGCGAGACGCTGGCGCGTGAGCGCTTCGGCTGGTTTGCGGCGCAGGGGTTCGAGCACAGGCCGGGAGAGCCCTTACGTCTGGCTGCGCTGGCTCCGACCTGCGGCGTGCGCAACGTAGCCACGCAGGCGCTGGATGCGGTCGGCATCAAATGGATCGAGGTGTTCCTGGGAGGCGGCTCTTCGGCGGTTCACGCCGCCGTCGTGGCGGGGCTCGCCATCGCGCCGCTGTCGTATCGGATCGCGCCGAGTGGCACGATCGACATCGGCGAGAAGCTTGGGCTTCCCAAGCTGCCGCCGTCCGAGATCGTGCTTCATTCGTCCTTGACCGATCGGCGGTCACGGGCCGCCTTGGGGGCGCTGGCAGCCGCGTTCCGCGAGCATCGCACGCAGGCGTGAGCTCCGTCCTTGCTATTCGGCGGCGTCGGATTGGAGCGCAGTCGTCGAAGGCGCGCGCCGGAAGCTCGCGCCGGGATGTGTCGTGTGCAACCGCGGGCCGCGTCCCGGGAACAGCTTTTCGCGTAGCGCGCCGTCGCGATATGCGGTCTTGTAGACGCCGCGCGATTGCAGCTCCGGCACCACGAGGTCGACGAAGGCGTTCAGCGACTCCGGCGCGACCAGGCGGAACAGGTTGAACCCGTCGACGTCGGTCTCGTCAGCCCAAGCGATCAGCTCGTCGGCGACGTCCTGCGGCGAGCCGACCACGAAGGGCGAGCGGGCGCCGGCGCGGCTCAATCTGGCGAGGTCGCCGACATTGACCGGCCGGTCGCTCCGGACCGTGAAATTCTCGACCATCGACTGGATGGCGTTGCTCTCGACATATTCGATCGGCTGGTCGGGCCGGTAGGTCGAGAAGTCGATGCCGGTCCAGCCCGACAACAAGGCGAGCTGGCCGGTTTGATCGACATGCCGTGCGTAGTCCTCGAGCAGATCATTCGCCTCGGACCGCGTCGGCGCCACGATCACGGTCGCGCCGGCAAACAGGCGGATGTCGTAGGGATCGCGGCCATAGGTCTTGGCCGCTTCTCGAATCTCGCGGACAGCGCGTGCGAGGATTGGCTTGGTCTGACCGTTGAGAAAGATCGCTTCCGAGTGCCGGGCGGCGAAGGCGCGGCCGCGCTTCGAGGTGCCGGCCTGATACAGCAACGGCGTTCGCTGCGGCGAGGGCTCGGCGAGATGGATGCCGTCAACCTTGAAGTAGCGACCATCATGCAGAACCCGGTGGAGCTTAGCGGGATCCGTGAAGACGCGGCTGCCGCGGTCGCGGCGAACCGCATCGTCCTCCCAGCTTCCCTCCCATAGCTTGTAAGCCGCGGTCAGAAAGTCCTCGGCCGCGTCATAGCGCTCGTCATGGGCGCGGCCAGCCGGAAGGCCCATCCCACGCGCGCCGCTGTCGAGATAACCCGTGACGATGTTCCAACCGATCCTGCCCTTGGTGAGATGGTCGAGCGTCGAAAACGTACGTGCGAGTTGATAGGGATGCTCGAAGGTCAGGTTCGATGTGATGCCGAAGCCGAGATGGCTGGTGACGAGCGCCATGGCGGATACGAGCAGCGTCGGATCCGCGTTCGGAAGCTGCACCGCATGCAGGGCGGCGGTATCGGCCGTGCCGCCATAGACGTCGTAAACGCCGAACACATCTGCCAGGAAGATGCCATCGAGCAGTCCGCGTTCCGCGGTCCTGGCGTAGTCGACCCAATAATCGAGCGTGTTGTAGTCGATGGACGCATCGCGCGGATGAGACCACAGGCCCGCCCAATTGTGGCTGGGCGCAGTCATGTTGAAAGCGTTAAAGCGCAGCTCGCGCGGTCTCGTCATGGTCGGGCCCAATCGCCAATTGCAAAGAACATCTCTTCGCGTGAGCATTTTTAACATTTTGCGCGAGCGAGTTTGTTTCCAATTCAGCGAAAGACCGGGAACAAACGCGTTGCGAAGCTGCAATGACGCAGCACGCGCATCGCTATTTTTCAGACACGCTCGACAGCAGCAGAATCCGACCGCATCATTTTCGTCGACAAGCACGGCTTGCCGCGCATGGCGCGCTCTCGAGATCGAAAGGGAATTGCAGATGACCTTGGAGACCCGGAACTTCGAGACGCTGGCGTTGCATGGCGGATCCTACCGCTCCGACCCCGCCACCGGCGCGGTCGCGGTTCCGATCTATCAGACCACGTCGTTCCAGTTCGAGAACGCCGATCACGCCTCGCGCCTGTTCGCACTCGAGCAGCTCGGACCGATCTACACCCGTATCGGCAATCCTACCCAGCAGGCCTTTGAGGATCGGCTTGCTGCACTCGAGGGCGGGGCGGCCGCCCTCGCAGTTGCCTCTGGACAGACGGCTTCCGCCTTCGCGATCTTCAACATTGCCCAGGCCGGCGACAATATCGTGTCCTCGACCGATCTCTACGGCGGCACCTGGACACTGCTATCGCAGACCCTGAAGCAGTTCGGCATCGAAGTGCGCTTTGTCGATCCCGCCGATCCCGAAAACTTCCGTCGCGCGACCGACGCCAAGACGCGCGTCTATTTCGGCGAGACGCTTCCGAATCCCAAGCTGCACGTATTCCCGATCAAGGAGGTCGCGGACATTGGCCGCTCGCTTGGCGTGCCGCTGATCCTCGACAACACGGCGTCGCCGCTGATCGCACGCCCGTTTGAGCATGGCGCTGCGGTGGTGGTCTATTCGACCACGAAGTATATCGGAGGCCACGGCACCGCGATCGGTGGCGCCATCGTCGACGGCGGCAACTTCGACTGGGCCGCGCATGCCGATCGCTTTCCGCTTCTGAACACGCCCGACGAGGCCTACCACGGCGCGATCTGGACTGAGGCCGCGAAGCCGCTTGGCCCGATCGCCTACATCTTGCGAGCCCGCGTCAAGCTGCTGCGCGACCTCGGCGCATCGATCGCGCCGCAGAATGCCTTCCAGTTCATCCAGGGCCTCGAAACCCTGCCGCTGCGCATCCGCCAGCACAACGAGAATGCGGTGAAGGTCGCGAACTTCCTCGCCAAGCACGCCTCGGTCTCGAACGTGATCTTCCCCGGTCTGCAAAACGGAGAGAACCGGCGCAGGGCGGACGCCTATCTGAAGGGCGGCTATGGCGGGCTGGTCGGCTTCGAGCTGAAAGGGGGCGTCGAGGCCGGCCGTCGCTTCGTCGACGCGCTCAAGCTGTTCTATCACGTCGCCAATATCGGCGATGCCAGGTCGTTAGCCATTCATCCTGCATCGACGACGCATCAGCAACTGACCGCAGCCGAGCAGCTCGCCGCCGGGGTCACGCCCGGCTACGTACGCCTGTCGGTGGGGATCGAGCATCCCGACGACATCTTGGCGGATCTCGGTCAGGCGCTCGCACAGGCCGACGTTGGGGCGCGCAAGGCTGCGTAAGGCACATCATCTGAATCGTAATGGGACTTGAGATCATGAAAATTCTTCGTCGCACCGCCCAGGCCGCAGGTCTCTGGCTTGCTCTCACGGCGGCCGCCTTCGCCGGCGAGCCGCTGAAGATCGCGACCAGCGCCGGCCCGGTTGGGCAATTGGCGTCCTTTGCCGCCAAGCTGGCCAAGGAGAAAGGGCAGGACGTCAAGATCGTCGAGCTGTCGGACTGGGTGGCATTGAACGAGGTCGTGAACAGCGGCGATGTCGACGCCAATCTGTTCCAGCATGCAACCTATCTCGCGCTTCAGAATAGGCAACGCGGCTTCAACCTTGTGCAGGTCGACAAGGTCGGCGTCATTGCGCCGGTCGGCCTGTTCTCGAAGAAGATCAAGAAGCTCGACGACATCAAGTCCGGCGACAGCGTCGCCATTCCGAACGAGCCGCTCAACGGCGCACGCGGGCTGATCCTGCTCGAGCGGGCCGAGCTGATCAAGCTGGCGCCCGGTAAGGGCTTCTCGGTCAGCAAGTTCGACATCATCGAGAATCCAAAGAACCTCAAGATCGTCGAGCTCGACCCCGCCCAAACCTATCGGTCGCTCGACGACGTAACATTGGCGCTCGTCAACATCACCTACCTCATTCCGGCCGGCGGGGATCCCAAATCTGCGCTCATCATCGACCGCACCGTTGATGACGGGCTCGTGCTGCGCTTCACGGCCCGGCCCGACAAGAAGGACGATCCGCGCCTGAAGGCATTTATCCAGGTGTTCAACTCGCCGGAAGTGAAGCAGTTCATCGAAGAGAAGATCCCGGCCTTCATCCCGGCGGGGTTCAGCAGCTAGGAGGGCGCCGTCCGTTGGGAAACTGCACCATGATCTATGTCGTCGACGTCAATCAGATGAGCTTTGCCTTCGTGGCGGGAAGCGAGAGGCACGCATCGGAGATTGCAGGCTCGCCGGGGTTTGTGCAGGCTCTGGATCGTTTCTTCCTTCAAGGCTCCAACGGTTCGAGCCATCGTCCGCGTGCTGCGACGGTTCAGGAGCTTGCTCTCTTCAACGACATGTCGTCTGAGTTCGCGGATGCCACGGCGGACGTCCTGGTTGCCCGCGTCGGCTAGACGTCGGAACAGATTATCGCTCGATAAGGAGATCGTAGACCATGAGACGTCGCTTGTTGCTCGTGATGGCCGCCTTTGCACTATTCACCGCGCCGGCCTCCGCGGATCAGAAGATCAAGGTCGGGATATCGGGCGGCGATGCCGAAATCATCTGGGCGAAGGTGAAGGAGATCGCGGCCAAGGACGGCCTCGATGTGCAGGTCGTCGTCTTCAACGATTATCTGTTGCCCAATGCCGTGCTGGATGTCGGCGATCTCGATGCGAATGCCTTCCAGCACAAGCCGTTCCTCGACAACCAGATCAAGACCAGGGGATACAAGATCGTCGCCGTCGGAGAGACGATCGTCGCACCGATCGGGCTCTATTCCCGCAAGGCGAAGTCGGTTGCCGAGATCAAGGAGGGGGCGTCGATCGGCATCCCCAACGATCCGTCGAACGGTGGCCGGGCCCTGCGGCTACTTCAGGCCGAAAAGCTGATCGAGCTCAAGGACGGCGTGGGGATCCTGCCGACCGCGCTCGATGTGGCCGCAAATCCAAAGAAGCTCAGGATCCGTGAAATCGACGCCGCCCAACTGCCGCGCAGCCTGGACGACGTCGATGCTGCGGTCATCAACACCAATTACGCCGTCCCCGCCGGCCTCATTCCCGGCAAGGACTCCATCGCAATCGAATCCTCGGTCAACAATCCCTACAACAACTTCATCGCCGTTCGCGAGAAGGACAAGGATGCGCCCTGGGTCGCGAAGCTGGTGCGTGCCTATCAGAACGATACGGTCCGCCAGACCATCAAGGACAAACTGCCGGGTCAGATACCCGCGTTCTGAACAGATTCAATCCGGAGACGAGCGATGACAAACCCACCTGGCCGTGCCGAGAAGCTATCGAGTTCGGCAGGATCCGTCGTGTTCGATGCGGATGTGCTGGTGCTCGGTGGCGGTCCCGCGGGCACATGGGCCGCAATAAGCGCCGCCGAGCGTGGTGCGCGCGTCGTGCTGACGGATAAGGGGTTTTGCGGCACC
This sequence comes from Bradyrhizobium sp. 613_E4_N2_2, assembly GCF_052075995.1. NCBI lineage: Bacteria > Pseudomonadati > Pseudomonadota > Alphaproteobacteria > Hyphomicrobiales > Nitrobacteraceae > Bradyrhizobium > Bradyrhizobium sp. 613_E4_N2_2. Next base: position 5,787,460 of record NZ_CP197234.1, on the reverse strand, counting down.
TCAGGCGCGACCGCGGCGGCCGGCACCGGTGTCTGGTACGTCGACCCCGCTCCGGAACGCCGCGAGGCCGCGATGGCCAGCCGTGAGAAACTCGGTGGCCACCTCCAGGACCGTCGCTGGATGGCGCGCGTGCTGGACCGGACCTACGCCCAGAGCAACCAGCTCGCCGACTGGGGCTATCCTTATCCTTCGGACGACGACGGCAAGCCGCAGCGGAATTCGCTCCAGGGTCCGGAATACATGCGGCTGATGCGCAAGCGAACGAAGCAAGCCGGCGTCACCATTCTGGATCACTCGCCAGCGCTCGAGCTTTTGGTGGACGAGAACGGCGTGGTGGCCGGCACCGCAGGCCTGCGACGGCAGAAAGGCGACCGTTGGGTGGTCAATGCGAAGGCTGTGGTGATCGCCACCGGCGGATGCGCGTTCCTTAGCAAGACGTTGGGCTCGAACGTTCTGACCGGCGATGGCTATCTCCTGGCGGCCGAGGCCGGCGCGGAATTCACCAGCATGGAGTTCTCCAACGCCTATGCTATCTCGCCGGCATTCGGCTCCGTGACCAAGACCCTGTTCTACAGCTGGGCAAACTTCACCGACGAGGAAGGCAGTGTGATCCCGGGGGCGTCATCCAAGGGCGGCCGGTCGATTATTGCTCGGGCGTTGCGCAAGGGCCCGGTGTACGCCCGGCTCGACGAGGCCGACGCCGAGACCCAGCGGCATATGAGGGTATCTCAGCCGAACTTCTTCCTGCCGTTCGACCGGACCGGCCTCGATCCGTTCACGCAGCGTTTTCCGATCACGCTTCGCCTCGAGGGGACCGTCCGCGGCACGGGGGGCCTGCGGATCGTTGACGACAGCTGCGCGACTACCGTTCCAGGTCTCTACGCTGCGGGCGACGCGGCAACCCGCGAGCTGATCTGCGGTGGTTTCACCGGGGGCGGTAGCCACAATGCGGCCTGGGCAATGTCGTCGGGGTATTGGGCCGGTCAGGGCGCCGCCGAATTCGCGCATCAACTGGGCAGCACAAGCGGGCGTCAGGCATTTCGGCGCGGCAGCGTTGCGCTTCGCTCCGGCAGCGGGCGACCGCTTCAGGCTGACAAGCTCGCCCGGAACGTTCAGAACGAGGTGTTTCCGTACGAGCTGAACTATTTCCGCGAAGCCGGGCGCCTCAGCGAGGCGTTATGGCGTCTGGACGGCTTCTGGTCTGAGGCATCGAATGCCGGCGCGTCAGACGAGCAGGATCTGCTTCGCGCACGTGAGGCCACGGCCATGCTCGCAACGGCGCGCTGGATGTATCGGAGCGCGCTGGCGCGTCAGGAGAGCCGGGGTATGCATCGCCGCGACGACTATCCCGAGCAGGACGACCGCTATCGCCACTACGTGACGACCGGAGGGCTCGACGACGTCTGGACCTCGGCGCGCCCGCTGCGTTCCTCTCAGTACGCGGAGGCCGCGGAATGATCGAGGTCATCGATGTCGAGCGCTGCACGGCGTGCGACATCTGCGTCAACGTGTGCCCCACCAATGTCTTCGACAAGACCGACGACATCCCTAGGATCGCGCGCCAGAGCGATTGCCAAACCTGCTTCCTGTGCGAGCTCTACTGCCCCGAGGATGCGCTGTTCGTCTCGCCATTCGCCGACGCGCCGCAACAGGTCGACGTCGCCGCGTTGAAGGAAGCCGCAGTGCTCGGCAGCTATCGGCGTGCAGTAGGCTGGACCAATGAGAGCCGGCACTTGCGCGATGCGGATCGGAGCTACCGGCTGTTCGGCCATTGAAGCTTACATCGACTTCGGGAGATAGGACATGACTGGAGATCGCCTGTTCCTGTTGAAGCCCGGATTTGAGGATCCGGAGCAGCCGGGCCGCTTCTTCGTCTGCTCGCACTGCAATGCGATTGAGGGGTTGCTGGCGTCGTTTCCAGGGCTGGCAATACAGATTGAGGTGCGGCGCCTGGGGACGCTTTGAAAAGGGGGCGTGAAGTCCGATCGCGGCGCCGATCAGGGAGGAGGACGTTGTCACCAGGCCCAACAAGGCGGCCATGGCGAGGTAGTAGGGCGACGTCATGAAGCTCCCAAAACATCGCGATCGTTCGCCGCAACGTGCCTGCAGCGGCATGATGACGTGCGGGACGTAGGAAAGCGAGAGCGCCTGCGGCGCCGCCGCATAGGAAACTCATATAGACGGAATCAGCCGCAGCTCCGCGTTTCAGGCCGCCCGTTTCATCTGGGCAGAATCCTGCCGGTAGGCGGACATCACGAAGCCCTGACGGCATCTGACCCCGGCCTCGATTCGGAAGCCGAGCTGTTCGAGCTTCTTGCGGACCTTGAGCGCGAAGCCCGCCTCGTTCGACTTGATCAGCACCGCGATTGCAGCGGTCGTGCCGAGAGATGGTGCGATCTGGGACAGCGCCATCTCGAACTCACTGAACATGTCTTGCACGGTGATGAGGCCGACGGAAAAGGCCGGCTTGCGCAAGAAGATGGAGGGCAGTCCAATTCGGGTGAAGCCGCGCTGGCGCAGCGCCTGATAGAGTTCGGCGCTACCACGGCCCGCGACGATCGCGCGATTGAGATTCGACAGATGGGTGAGCGAGATCATGGTCTCGACCACCTGGTCGCGATCGGTGAAGGGAGCGGGGTGGAGCACGAAGATACTCCTTACAGTAGGTGCGCGGGCGCACTGGAACGAGAGTTTGCCCTGAATGGCGCGACCAATATCGTTCGCGGCCAGTATGATTTCGAGGGGACAGGCAGGCTTATCTCATAGGAACGGCATAGGATCGGGACGAGGTTGAGGTGCGTTCAACGTTCGTTGCGCATGTAGGCGCTTCGTGCCGTCACCGATCTCATGTCGGGCTCCGCCCTGCTGCCTGCACCAGGATGGTTGATCGTTGCCTCCGACAGGCGATGGATGCCGGCGTCGATCTGGCGATCCAAGGCATGAAGAATGACGTGCGCGACGGCGGCCGTCACCAGGATGAGAAGCCAAGAGCGCAAATCCATGAGACTTCCCCATCCCTGGTGGCGTTGCACAGATCGGACAATGGAGGGCTGGCCTGAACCGGAGCCTCGCTCAAAAAAGGAGCCCCGGACGTATCGGGGCTCAAGGGGTTGGAGGTTTGCCGAGAGACTTCAGTATTTGGCGACGACAGGGGCATCCCAATGGAATTTGTAGTTTAGGCCGACCAGCGCGGTCGAGGCACGCTGCTGGACGTTGATGACTTCACCCGCGCCGCCGCCGGCCAGTGTGAACGCCCGCGCGCTGTCGTCGAGGAACCACATGTAGTTATACTCGGCGAAGACCGACCAGTTCGGCGCGAACATCCATTCGGCGCCGATACCGATGGTCATGCCGGGCTGCATGAAGCTTGCGGACTCGATCAGCGCGCCGCCAGGCGCAAAGACCTGGTTGCGTTCCCGAATGAAGGCCGCACCGCCCTTGAGATAGCCGAGGAATTGCGGCGTCCAGAGATAGCCGATGCGGCCGGTCGCGGTGTAGATCTCTTTCAGGTTGTTCGCTTCGGAGAAGGCGGGGAAGTCGGTCAAGGCGTGGCTGCCCTTGATATTGCCGAAATCGAAGCTGCCGCCGACGCCGAACACCAGATTGCCGGTCTGGAAATCGCAACCGACCTGGCCGCCGCCGATCACGCCGCTGTCCTTCTCGCGGCCGTAGTCGTTCGGTGCAGCCACGCCGCCGACGTCGAGCGCGCGGGCCGTATTCAGCCGTGTCCAGCCGCCACCGACATTGGCGCCGAGGTAGCAGCCGGTCCAGTTGTAGAGCGGAGCGGCAGCCATTGGCCGCGCCTTCAACGGCAGATCGGCAGCGACTGCGGCGCTCGCCGCGCCGAGCCCGATCAGCACACTTGCGACAACAAGAGATTTCAATCGTCCGTACATTCGAGCCCCCTGCATGGCCATGAGGCCAATTCACCTTCGGAGATGATGTTAGGGACAGCGCACGGATTCCGCGATGCCGAAAGGGCTGCTTGAGCGCGCGGAGGTCGCTTTTTGCGCGCGCGTTGTACGCTCGCGACATCGCAAAATGCCGAAAAGAATTAAGGAAAAATAGCTTCCGGACTCGCGGAGTGGTTTCGGTAAATTGAGACGCCGGACATGGCCGCGCGATACGTCGAAGGTCGCCTGAGATTGTATCACTGTGTTTGTGCCGGTGGTCCGGTGCGCAATCCCGTCAATCCCTGTCGCGCGTTCGCCAGGCGAAGATGATGAAGATTGCGACAACGGCCGCGCCCGCAAGCATCCAGTACTGGGCGTCAATGCCAAAAACGCTAAATGTTTGAATGAGGAAGTCCACGGCACTCGCCCTTTTGTTGGGCAAGCTACGCGGTTCGGGGATGGAAATATATTATTTTTATACGATGGGTGTTCTGCGCGTCGTGCGCAGGCATGCCAGCACTCGCGGACGGCGCAAGGTATGGGTCAGCCCTGGTCAGAGCGCGGATCGCGAGGCGCGCTCGATGACCAGTCCGTTGAGGAAATCTTCGAGCGCGATGCGTCCGGCCTCGTGTGCGGCCCGGTGCGAGCGAAACCCGGCTTCACGAAGCCTGATGCCCATCGGCTTGCGCTTGCGCCGGATTTCCCAGGACCAATCCTTACATGCATCGCCGGACCAGGACACGACGACGTAAAAGGATCGTCTTGGAGAAGGGCGAAGCATCAACTCACCCGTGCCGCCACCGGCGCGGCGTCCAGACGGTTCTGAAGGCGATAGCCGACACCCGACTCGGTCACCAGGAGACGTGGCTGGTTGGGGTCGGCCTCGATCTTCTGGCGAAGCTTGCGCACGAGGATCCGAAGGTACTGGATGTTGTCGCGCTGATTGCCGTTCCAGATATCCTTCAGGAGCTGATCGTGGGTGACGACGAGGCCGACATGCATGGCGAGAACGTGCAGCAGCCGATATTCCTTGCGCGTCAGGCGAACCAGGTTGTTGTTCAGCGAGACCGTACGGGTCACGAGATCGACAGACAGCGGGCCTGCGACCACGACCGGATTTTCCGTCGCCGACTTGAAGTACCGCCGCAAGGCGGCCTCGCTTCGCGCCAGCAGTTCGGCCATGCCGAACGGCTTGACGACGTAATCGTCGGCGCCGGCCTGGAGCAGACGTACCTTCTCGTCCTCGCCGGCAGCGACGGAAAGGATGATGATCGGCACGTTGGACCACGCGCGGATCCGCTCCAGCACCTCCGCGCCGTGAAGATCGGGTAGCGCCAGATCGAGAACGATGAGGTCAGGTGAACTGAAGGTCGCGAGCTTCAACGCCTCGGTGGCGTTTTCGGCCTCGAGCACGGCGAAGCTGTTGAGCTCGAAGCCGGCGCGGAGGAAGCGCCTGATCTTCGGTTCGTCGTCGATCAGGAGAACGACGTTTGCGGGCTTACTCATCTGTCAGCGTGATCGGTTCGGAGGTGGATGGCTCGAGCGCGGGCAGGGAGATCGATACTGTTGTTCCCTGTCCTTGGCCGCGGCTATGAACCGTGATCATGCCCTCATTGGCCTGGATGAAGGTCGAGGCGATCCAGAAGCCGAGGCCCGACCCCGGCACCGACGCCTGATGTCGCGCGCTTCGAAAGGATCGCTGCCCAAGCTTTTGCTGTTCATCGGCGGTGATACCAACGCCCTGATCGGACACGACGACGTGCACGCGATGGGGCTCGCAACGCACGTCCACGGTGATCGTCGAACCGGACGGCGAGTATTTCGCGGCGTTCTCCAGGATCTGCCCGCAAGCCTCCTCCACCAGGCCCGAGTCGACGTGGAGCAGCGGAAGATCATCTGCGAAAGTTGCCTCTATCCGATGCGCCGAAAGCCGTCGCGCGCGGCGCGTGATGGCGCCGTGGACGATATCCCTCGGGTCCGCCCATTCGCGGCGCGGACTCAGTCCGCCCGCGGCGACGCGAGTCGCGCTGAGCAGGTTGCTGATATAGCCGTCGAGATGGCTCGCCTCGTCAGAGATCGCCTCGACCAGCGCTTGTATGCGCGCGTCCCCACATATGGCTGGAATGGTCTCCAGCACGCTCGCCGAACCCTGGATCGCCGCGAGCGGCGTGCAAAGCTCGTGCGACAGTGTTCCATGGAAGGCGTCGCGTAACATTTGCGCCTGCAGGCGCAATCGCGCGCTCTCCATCACCTTGCCGATGTCGAGGCGCTGCAGCGTCAGCGCGGTCTCGTCGAGGATTGATTGGATCCGTCGAGTCCGCCGTTCAATCGCTGGCTGGGAACCCAGACCGATATTGACCGCGATCACGCCGTGAATAGCGGAATCTGACGAGATCGCCCTGAGCAGCCAGATCTCGCCGCGCTGCTCGTCGACGATGGTCCGCAACCCTGGACCCGCTCCGGAATTCATCGCTGCCGCAGTTGCCTGCACTGAAAGTGGCGCGAAGCGGGACTCAGGCGGTTCGAAATGCCCGTCCGCGGTCGTCACGAACAGAGTTGCCGCGTGACCGAAGGCGACCTCGAAATGTTGACGGATGGCGGAAATCAAGTCCGCGACCGTAAAACAGGAGGCGAGACGACGCGAGAAGTCATAGAGCGCATGCATCTCCTTCTCGCGCTGTCGCAACGTGTCCGTTTCCTTGCGCAGCCGCGAGGCCAGATTGCTGCTGACCAGCGCAACGATCAGGAACAGCAGGAGATCGACCGCCTCCTGCGGGTTGTCGACGCGAAAGCTGTAAAGAGGTTCGAAGAAGAAGAAATCCGCGGCTGCCGTGCCCGTGATCGATGCCGTCATTGCCGGCCAGACGCCCCATCGAGTCGCAGCATACATGACTGGAACGAGGTAGGCGATCGGGACCAGGCTTGACGCCAAGGTCGTGCTGAGTGCGAACAGCGCGGTGGTGACCAGTCCGATGCTCAGAACCGACAGCAACACCGGGATCACGTTGCGCCACACGACGACACGCAGCGACGCGACCTCATCCAGGGCCGGTATCCCCGAGGATGGCAATTTGGAATCGGTCTGCCGCACGCTCGTCATCGAAAACATGCGGCCCAGAGGTGGATGAAGAATCAAAGTACGTACATGCCCTTGCCGACGGCGACATCGAAAGATCCGGCTCCGGCCGCGTCGGCCGCAACGGATCAATGGTCAAACAAGACCCGATCGGACAATGTTCGGAAATTCGATGGTTATCGGCATGCGTCGACCAACGGCGCGCACCAGAACCCGTTCAATGTCGTGATGCAGACTCTTCGATGTCGTCAACTACCCGGCGAAGGAACGATGTTCCAGATCGACGTAGAAAATCTATGATGTTGGGAGTGGTTCAACATAAAAAAGAAATAGCCGCAGCCTCCGTAGTTCTACGGAAAAGGTTCGCTCCAGACTCCGCGTCAGGCGAAGTCGGGTTCTGATTCCCTCAACGATCGTACCGGGCCTCAGGGCAACGCCGCGATTCGTGGCGGTGAGGCGTCTTATGCCTGCCGGACCAAGCTCGCATATTGCAGGGCGCGCTTCTCGCCGAGAAGCTCCGGCCTAGATGCCCGGTAAAGGCCGGCTTCGTCGGCCGAGCGGGTCTGAGGCAGCGCAAGGGCCGCGACCGCCGCGGCGCTGATCTGCTTGGGCGGATAGAGATAGAAGTCCATCAGCGGCATATGCGGCCCGTGCGCACTCTGTTTCAGGACGTCACGCGCGGTCTCGCCGGCGACCGGATAGATCGCGCTCCATCCGGCGAAGCTGCTCGCCAGAATCTCCAGGGAGAGAATCGTGGTCGCGATCTGCACGAAGCCGTCATTGGCCTTCTTCGAGCTGCGGGTCGTCGAGGCTCGGCGCAGGATTCGGCGAAGCTCAGTGTGCCGTTCGATCAGCGGGCCCAAGCGAAAGTGCCAAAGCATATTGGGCAACGAGGCGAAGCCGTGAACCTCGTGATACGATTCGATCAAGCTGCAACATTGCCGCGTCAGGTCCTTCGGCAGGAAGCCGAGGTCGAACGCGACACCGTCCGCCGTTGTGTTGTCGCTGGCGCGCGCTGCACAAGTCACGGCTTCCATGATCAAACCTCGCGAAGCAAATTTGCCTACGTGGCGAGCTTAGCGAGTCCAGGCATATATCTTCGATCGACAATCTGGCGCACATACGTAGCAAAATAATAGCTGTGGCAAGCAAACGGCGCTTGGTTGCGAGTAAGTCGAGCACAGCGCGTCGCGCACTATGACGAAAATGACACAGCGCGAAGTGAACGTTTGCGCTGCATCATCGTTCTAACGGCAAAAGACCACTTTTTCGCTGACGATTTGAGCAAACGCGGTGAGCATCTGATGCTTACGAATGCAAATGACGCCCGCGAGGCGTCTCGCGCTATTTTATTTTAACGAACGCGCGCCGGAAACCGCATCGCTTTTTTTTGCCTGCCTCACGAAAGATTGCACCTGAAGCTTAACCAAACCGAAAGAGCGCCTGGAAGGCGTCGGTCCAACAGCTTGGGGCAATATGATGAGAAACTATCTTTTGGCGGGCGTATCGCTGGTCGCGATGGGGATTGGCGGCGCTGCCAATGCAGCGGACACGCTTCCGCCCGTGGGGAAGACGTTCTGCGATCCCTACAAGAACTATGCGTGCATGGATTCCTATCTGGGTCAGGACTTCATGACCCGCTTCATCAACTACTATCGGCTCGAATGGGGCCATGAGGCCGCGCCGTCCGATCCGAAGGCGGCGGCGTCGCGCCGCGACGGATGGCCTGCGACACCGCAGAGCATTCCGCCGATGCCGTTCACCGAATGGCCCTATGGCGGTGCGACTGCAATCGGCGTCACGCGTCCGAACTCGGTCGACAGCCCGCTGATGAACGCGATGAGCAACACGGCGGTCGGGCAGTGGATGAACGACGCGCACATTCAGGTCTATGGCTGGGTCAACGCCGGCGGCAACCTCAGCAACAACACCGTCCGCGGCGGCAATTCGCCGGCAGCATACGACTACAATCCGAACACGGTTCAGCTCGATCAGGCCGTGGTCTATATCGAGCGACTGCCCGACACAGTCCAGAAGGACCACATCGACTGGGGCTTCCGCATCGCGCCGATCTATGGCGAGAACTATCGCTACACCACGGCTTACGGCTTGTGGAGCAATCAGCTCCTCCAGCAGAACAGGAACTACGGCTATGACATGCCGATGGCCTATGGCGAGGTCTTCATTCCCTATCTGGCCGACGGCCTTCTGCTGAGGTTCGGCCGCTACATCTCGATCCCGGACATCGAGGCGCAGCTCGCGCCGAACAACTACATGTATACGCATTCGATGACGTACACGTTCGACAACTATACGAACACCGGAATTAACGCCTCGCTCGCGCTGAACAAGAACTGGATGATCCAGGGAGGATTCTCAGTCGGCACCGAAGCGATGCCCTGGCATGTCGGCGCCAAGATCGCCAACGCGAATCCAAATCCGCTGTTCCCGGACAGCACCATGCTGAAAGATCCCGGCGCGCAGCCCACCTTCAGCGCGGCCGTCCGCTACGTCACCGATAGCGGCAATGACGGCGTCTACGTGATCGCCAACGGCATCAACAACGGCACCTGGGGCTACAACAATCTCCAGTGGTACGGGTTGACCTATTATCACAAGTTCAACGATCAGTGGCACATCTCGTTCGAGACCTACAACGAGCACCAGAACAACGTGCTCAACCTCGACAATCCGGCCTCGGTCGCGCTCGTGGCCAGCGGTACACCGTTCTCGCTCGACGTCATGCCCTGGAACGCACCATTCGGCGCGCATTGCGGCAACGCAACCCAGCTCTCGTGCACGGCGTCGGTCCAGACCTTCCTGACCTACGTGAACTACAGCCCGACGAAGATGGACAACATCTCCTATCGTCTCGAGTGGTTCGACGACAAGCAGGGACAGCGTACCGGCGTGAAGACGCGCTACGTCGAGACCGGGATCGGCTGGCAGCACTGGTTCTCGCCGCAGATCGAGATCCGGCCCGAAGTGTCGGTGTATCACGCGCTGGACGCGCCGGCGTTCAACGGTAACGCCAACTTCGGCATTCCCCCGAACAAGAAGACGGCCGTCATCGGTTCGGCGGACATCATCATCCACTTCTGATTCTGCGGACGGGTGGCGCCGCGAGCGCCACCCACTTCGGAAGAGACATTCGACAGGGGCTAACAATGAAAAAGATTCTTCTCACAACGGTTGCATTGGGCGCATTGACGGCGATGTCGCCGGCGTTTGGCGCCGATCTCCCGATCTACGGCAAGGCTCCGCCAGTCGCCGCGCCGGCCTATGACTGGTCCGGCTTCTATGTCGGCGTCTTCGGCGGCTGGGGGCTCGGCAATCACAACGTGAACAACGCCACCGGACCGGTGGGCTTCGCCAACTTCACGGCGAACTACGAATCGACGGGTGGCTTCGGCGGCGGCGAGATCGGCGCCAACTGGCAGAGCGGCAACATCGTCGTCGGTATCGAAGCAGACGGCTTTGGCGCTGACATCAAGGGCAACGACAATTTCGCGCTCGGCTGGAATGACGCGACAAAGCTGGGCTGGGGTGCCACGCTCCGGGGGCGCGGCGGCATCGCGGTCGACCGCCTGTTGCTGTTCTTCACGGGCGGTTGGGCTTATGGCGAGCTGACGCACACCAACACCAATCCCGGCGTCGGCGTGGACACGTTCAAGGCCACACGGAGCGGCCTGACCGCCGGCGGTGGCATCGCTTATGCGTTCACCAACAATCTGATCGGAAAGTTCGAGTATCGCTATTTCGACTACGGCACGTTCCATCGCGATGCGCCGACCAACGGTGTGCTGCCGTACACGGTGGCGAACACCTATTCGACCGTGATGGTCGGGCTCGACTTCAAGTTCGGCGGCAACGCGGTGGTCGCGAAGTATTGACGCCAGGAGGCAGGGGGACTGCATGATCGGCTCGAGACGAAGACTGAAAGTTGCGGCGATGATCGCTCTCGTTGGGCTTGGCGCTTGCCTTGCCGGATGCGTGAGCGATCTCGGTGCCACTGCAACAGATGCGCCGGGTACTCACCAGATGCGCTACTATGGCGGGCCCAAATATCCGATGTGGCCGAGCCAATGAGATCGATCGGCACGGCGTGCCCTGTGAGCGGACGCGCCGTGCGGATCGTGATCTCTGTTGCCGCGAGCGTGATGCTGAGAGGACGTGCTGTCAGTTCTGTGCAAGCGAACCATGCTACGCGCTGCCGACGCCTTGACAGCCTGGGAGCATCACGGCGGATCGCCGACGGCATGTCCGGCAATCACGGTCCGATGCGGTACGACCGCGGGTCGAGATCTCCAATGTGGCGCGGCCGCGTTCAGAATTGAGCCCCGTTTGGGCAAGTAAGCCAAGGCCTCGCAGGAGGCACGGGAGTGCATGAGTCAATGCGCACGTTTGCATCATGAACGCCGGTTCGAGCCTTAGCCGGAAAAGAGTCGTTACGCTTGCGGCTGCGGCGATCGCGCTTGCCATTGGGGCCGTCGGCGCGACGCGGTTGCTCGCGTCACATGGCAAATCCATGGAGATGTCGAGCCAGGCCAAGGTAAAGCCGCCGCGCTACGTTCCGACCGCATCCGAGCTGGCCACGCTCTCGATTGCGCCGGTGACGGAGCGGGTGTTTCGTGCGGAGCACGTCACGGAGGGCAAGATCGCCGTTAACGAAGACAGGTCCACGCCGATCTTCTCGCCCTATGCGGGCCGTGTCGTGAAACTTCTGGTGAAGCCCAGCGATGTCGTCGAGCGCGGGCAGCCGCTGTTCGTGGTCGAAGCCACCGACACCGTGCAGGGCCTGAACGATTTCGTGACGGCGCTCGGTAGCCTCAATACTGCGCGCTCCAAGCTCAACCTCGCGCAGATCGTCGAGAAGCGCGCCAACGATCTCTATGCCGGCAAAGCGGTGCCTCTCAAGGACTGGCAGCAGGCGCAGGCCGATCTCATCACAGCGCAGAATGACATGCGCTCGGCGGAGACCGCACTCGAGGCGGCGCACAATCGGCTGCGCATCCTGGGGCGGTCCGAGGATCAGATCATCAAATTCCAGGAGACGCGCCAGATCAGCGCCGAGACGCCGATCACCTCGCCAATCGGCGGGACGGTCGTGCAGCGCAAGATCGGTCCCGGCCAGTTCATCAGCAGCAGTGCCAGCGATCCGGTGTTCGTGATCGGGGACCTCTCGACGGTCTGGCTCACGGCCTTCGTGCGCGAGAGCGAGGCTGCGGACATCGCCATCGGACAGGATATCGCCTTTACGGTGCTGGCGCTTCCCGGTCGCGAGTTCAAGGCGCGTGTGGATTACGTCGCCGCCGCGATCGATCCGTCAACGCGGCGTCTCATGGTCCGCGCCACCATCGACAACAGGGACGGATCGCTCAAGCCGGAAATGTTCGCCAACGTTACGGTCTATGCCGGCGAAAACCGTCCCTCAGTCGGCGTGCCGAAGCAGGCTCTAATCTTCGAGGGCGATCGTGTCCGGGTTTGGGTTTCGCGCGACGACGGTTCCGTCGAGCTGCGCGAAATCCAGATCGGGTTGACCAATGGCGACCTCGTTGAGGTGCGCGGCAACCTGAAGGCCGGCGAAAAGATCGTCACGCGCGGAAGCCTGTTCATCGACCGTGCCGCTTCCGGCAGCTAACTCAAGGCAAGCCGGTTCACATGGAACGTCTCGTCGCCTTCGCAGTCAGTCGCCGCTTCCTCATGGTCGGCCTGTTCGCCGCCATGCTGGCCGGCGGCCTGATCGCGTTTCAGCAGCTCAACATCGAAGCGTATCCCGATCCGACGCCGCCGATGGTCGACATCGTGACGCAAAGTCCGGGGCTGTCGGCCGAGGAGATCGAGCGCTACATCACGATCCCGCTGGAGACTCAGGTTGCCGGCATCAAGAACATGAAGGTGATCCGGACCATCTCGTTGTACGGCTTGTCCGACGTCAAGCTGCAGTTCTCATTCGACTACACCTACGAGCAGGCCCTCCAGCAGGTTCTGAACCGCCTCTCGCAATTACCGCCGTTGCCGAACAATGCGCAGCCGCAGATCTCGCCGCTGAGTCCGATCGGAGAAATCTATCGCTACCGGCTGGTGGGGCCGCCCAACTACTCCGTGCTCGATCTGAAGACGTTGCAGGATTGGGTCCTGCAACGGCGTTTCCGCACCGTCCCGGGCGTGATCGATGTAACTGGCTGGGGTGGCAAGACCAAAACCTACGAGGTTGAGGCTGATTTCAACAAGCTCGTGGCGAACGGCTTGACGCTCCCGCAACTTCAACAGGCCATCAACAACGCCAACGTCAACGTTGGCGGCAACACCGTCAATATCGGCCCGCAATCCGCCGTTGTTCGCGGCGTCGGCCTGATCCGTTCGATCCACGCGCTCGAAAATACGATGGTGGCCTCCAATGGCGGCACGCCGGTGCTGGTCCGCGACGTCGCGACTGTCACCGTCGGCGAGCAACCGCGGCTCGGGATCGCCGGCCAGGATCAGGACGACGACATCGTTCAGGGCATCGTCCTGATGCGCCGCGGAGAGCAGAGCTCGCCGACCATTTCGCGCGTCGAAGAGCTCGTCGCCAGCATCAACAATTCGTCGATCCTGCCCCCTGGCGTGCGCATCGAGCGCATCTATGACCGCAAGGACCTGATCCAGACCACGACCCACACCGTGCTGGAGAACATGGTGGTCGGAATCGGCCTGATCGTGCTGTTGCAGTGGATCTTCCTTGGGGACCTGCGCAGCGCGATGATCGTCGGCGCAACGATTCCGTTTGCATTGTTTTTCGCGGTCACCATCCTCGTGCTGCGAGGCGAATCCGCCAATCTGCTATCGGTCGGGGCGATCGATTTCGGGCTGATCGTGGATGCGACCGTGATCATGGTGGAGGCGATCTTCCGGCGCCTGTCGCATACCGAGCGGCTGACGCCGGGCGAGCGGGCGACGATCTCGTCGCGCACCGTCATGGACATGAAGCATCATGCCATCCTGACGGCTGGCTCCGACGTGTCGCGCTCGATCTTCTTCGCCGCAGCCATCATAATCGCGGCCTTTTTGCCGCTGTTCACCTTGAGCGGCGTCGAAGGCAATATTTTTGGTCCGATGGCACGGACTTATGCTTATGCCCTTGCAGGCGGCCTGCTTGCAACCTTCACGGTCACGCCGGCGCTGAGCGCCATTATCCTTCCGGCCCATGTCGAGGAGACCGAGACGTTTCTGATGCGTTGGGTGCATCGGCTCTATATGCCAGTGCTGGCGCGATCGCTCGCACATCGCCGCGTCGTGCTGGCGGGCGGCGCCGTCCTGGTCCTGATCACGGTCGTCGCCGTGCGATTGCTCGGGCTCGAGTTTCTGCCCAAGCTGGAGGAGGGCAATCTCTGGATCCGCGCAACCTTGCCGCCGACCATCTCGCTCCAGGAGGGTAACTCCTACGTCAACCAGATGCGCAAGGTGATCGCTGCCCGGCCAGAGGTCGAGTCGGTGGTATCGCAACATGGCCGGCCAGACGACGGTACCGACGCCGCCGGCTTCTTCAACGCAGAATTCTTTGCGCCGCTCAAGCCCGCCAAGGAATGGCCTGAGGGCGAGGACAAGGACGCGCTGACCGCCATGCTGCTGGGGCAGCTTCAGGAAAAGTTTCCGGGCGTCGAGTTCAACTTCTCGCAATATCTCCAGGACAATGTCTCGGAGGCCGTGTCGGGCGTGAAGGGCGAAAACTCGATCAAGCTGTATGGCAGTGACCTCCAGGCGTTGACGGACACCGCAAACAAGATCAAGGCGCAGCTCGCCACCGTTCAGGGGATCACTGACCTTGCGGTCTTCACCTCGCTCGGCCAACCGACCATCCAGATCGATGTCGACCGTGCCCGCGCCGCGCGGTACGGGCTGTCGCCGGGCGATATCAATGCGACGATCAAGACCGCGATCGGTGGCGACAGCGCCGGGGACCTCTACGAGCCGGGCTCCGACCGGCATTTCCCGATCATCGTCCGCCTTGCACCACAGTTCCGAAAGAGCGCCGAGGCAATCCAGAATTTGCGAATTGGGGCGCAGGGGCCGAACGGCGTCACGCAGGTGCCGCTGAGCGAAGTCGCGACAGTCAAGGTCCTGTCCGGCGCCGCCTATATCTATCGTGAGCAGCAGGAACGCTATCTGCCGATCAAATTCTCGGTGCGCGAGCGCGATCTCGGCAGCGCCATCCAGGAGGCGCAGGAGAAGGTCGCGGCCAACGTGCAATTGCCGGCGGGCTCGCATCTCGAATGGGTCGGCGAATTCGGCAATTTACAGGATGCGATCCGGCGGCTGTCGATCGTGGTGCCGATCAGCCTCGCGCTGATCGCCATGCTGATCTGGTTCAATTTCGGCTCGATCATCGACACCGTCCTGACCATGAGTGTGATCCCGATGGCCGTGCTCGGCGGCATCCTGGGCCTGCTCGTGACCGGCATTCCCTTCAGCGTCTCGGCGGCAATCGGCTTCATTGCACTGTTCGGCATCTCGGTGATGGACGGAATCATCATCCTGTCCCAGTACAACGCGCTGATCGACGAGGGTATGGAACGCGGTGCCGCGATCCTCCGCACCGGCGAGCTTCAGCTTCGTCCGGTGCTGATGACCTGCGTGGTCGCGGGCATTGGGCTCTTGCCCGCGGCGCTCTCCAGCGGCATCGGCTCGCAGGTGCAGAAGCCGCTTGCGGTCGTGGTTGTCGCCGGAATGATGCTGGCGCCGATCGTCATTCTGGTCACGCTGCCAGCACTGATCTCGATGTTCTCGCGGCGGACCCGGCCGGGCCTGGCGGCGCAGCCTCAGTTGGCGCCGGCAGAATGAGGTGGGGCGTGCGTAACAAGATCGTCAGGGGGGCTGTGCGAGCGTCCGGCCGGACACTGGTACTTTTCCTTGCCGGGGCGGCGATGACGGTTTGCGTGCCATCGCGCGCGGAAACGCTGTCCGAGGCGTTGGTCCGGGCCTATCAGTCGAGCCCGCAGCTCAACGCCGATCGTGCCCGGCAGCGCGGCACGGACGAGAACGTGCCGCAGGCGCTCGCCGGCTACCGGCCGCAGGTGGTCGCGAGCCTCAGCGCGGGTTTGCAGGCGGTCAGGAATACGCTGCCCGACAATACGATCCAGGGCGCGACGCTGCGTCCGTGGACGATTGGCGTGACCGTCAGCCAGGTTCTGTTCAACGGCTTCAAGACCGCCAACAGCGTGCGCGTCGCCGAGTATCAGGTTCTGTCGGGGCGCGAGGCGCTGCGTAACACCGGGCAGGGCGTGCTGCTCGACGCCGTCACGGCCTATATGAACGTATTGGCCAATCAGGCCCTGGTTGAGGCGCAGCGCACCAACGTCGCAGTGCTGCGTGAGATCCAGGCGACGACGAAGAAGCGTCTCGATGCGGGCGATGTGACGCCGACCGATACGGCCCAGGCCGAGGCGCGCCTCAGTCGGGGCCTTGCCGATCTCAATGCCGCTGAGGTGACGCTTGCCATCAGCAAAGCGACCTACGTCCAGGTGATCGGCGGGCCGCCCGGTCAGTTGACGCCGGCCACGCCGGTCGATCGGTTATCGCCAGTGACGATGCCGGCATCGATCGAGACCGCCAATCACGAGCATCCGGCGGTGCTCGGTGCGGGCTACGATGTCGACGTCGCGCAGACCACGATCGAGGTCGCAGAAGGCAGTCTGCTCCCGACGGTTGCCGTACAGGCGAACGCCAGCCGCTCCAAGGATTCGGATTCCACGCTGAGCACGTTTGCGACCAATCAGGCCTCGATCCTCGGCCAGATCAACGTACCAATCTATGACGGCGGTACCGCGGCCTCCCAGACGCGCCAGGCCAAGGAACTCGCCTCGCAAAGCCGTCTGGTGCTTGAGCAGGTCAGGAGCCAGTCGCGGACGGCGGTTGTCGGCGCGTGGGTGTCCAATGAGGGCACCAAGGTCGCACTGACAGCGGCCGAGTCGGAGGCGAAGGCGGCAGACGTCGCATTGCAGGGCGTCCGCCGCGAGGCGGCCGGTGGCCAGCGCACCACGATCGACGTGCTCAACGCCCAGCAGGACCTCACCGCGGCCCGTTCGCGTCAGATCCAGGCGCAGCGCGACCGGGTGATCGCTTCCTACACGCTGCTCAGCGCCGTCGGCCGGCTGGATGTCCGCACGCTCAATCTCGATACGCCGGATTATCTGCCGGAGGCCCACTATCACCAGGTGCGCGACGCTTGGCACGGCGTACGCACACCATCCGGACAATAGGCGTTCGCGCCGCAGGAGGAATGAGCATGATCGGCGGAAGGCGCGCACTCCCGGCTCTCGTTGTTGCCGTCGCGGCCGTGCTGGCCTCCACTTTCGTAGCCAACGCACAGGGTTTTGGCCGAGGCCGCGGCAACTCAGGTCCGCCCGTCGAAAGCCGGCCAAAGGTCGACGAGAAGGCTTACAAGGCCGCGCTGGACAGGATTCCGGTGCCTGACGAGAAGTACGATCCCTGGGGTGGCGCCCGCGCCACTGATGCGGCAAAGGCGTCCAAGAAGAAGAACTAGCGCACCGCCGGCCGACGACCGTTCGCCAGCATTGCGACGACCGTCATGGCCGCCAAATGTCTGCCGTTGCTCGCGACGGCGACTGATGAACTTCGGTTCTCGGGCAGTCGTGCCCACTATGCGGCGCCTATATGAGCGGACGCCGGGCTATCTCGATTTCCTATCCGATCACCCACATCATGCTTCCATGCGATATCCGTTCGTGGAGGCCAGGGTGCCTAGGCGGCGATCACATCGCAGCCGGTTTGCCCTCGAGGATCGAACCAATTCATTCCGGATTGACCGCGATCTCACTCCCAAGAGTGCGAACCAAGAGTGCGAACGCGGGTATCGGCGGCGTCTGGCTTCGGGGGCAATATGGCAAGGGAATCGTTCGCTAGGCTGATGCTCCTCACTTATCGCGCCCTTGAGGTGCTGATGACGTTCCTGTTCCCGGCCTGGTACGGACCGTCCGCCAGATACCGGCCGGAAAATCATTACATGCGCGGCCCAGGGCCGAAATGGCGTGCGAAATATCTGGCCGAGTCTGTCTCTCCCCCCACGCGGTCGATCACCTCTTCGCGTCCTCGACAGGAATGATCGCGCGCTCATGGCTGACCCGCGGCGCTGCCTCAGCCAGCCGGAAGATCAAATACCTGACAGTCCGGGCGACGGCGCGCTTCGCGCGACGTTGAATTTGCCTTTGATGCGGCTCACATGTGGATGGAGTTGTTGTATGCTCGGTTAGCTATCAGCGCCGCAAGCACACGCTGACGGGCTTGCTTTTCGGCCGACGTGTGTCGCCTGCCAGGCGGGAGTTCAAGTGGTGACGGATGTTGAATCGAAGCTGCCGCAGGACATCGCGCCGGCGCCTGATGCCGAGCCCCTTCTGGGTCCGGTAGCATCGGAACTGGCGCGCTACGTTGCTTCAATCGCCATGACCGCCGCCGCGACGGTCGTCGCTGTCGGTATTGACAGCAGCGTCACTATCCCCAACCTGTCGCTTATTTTCGTGCTTCCAGTGATCATCGCAGGGGTGAGTCTCGGCCTCGGTCCGTCACTCTGTTCGGCGATATCAGGTGCTCTGGCATTCAATTTCTTCCTGACCGAGCCACGCTACTCATTGGCGGTCGATGACCCCGCGAACATCTGGGCGATTGGACTGCTGTTCGTGGTCGGGGTCATCGTGAGTGCAGTTGCCTTCACCTCCCGGCAGAGGGCGACCGAAGCGAGGCTGTCAAGAAGGCGCGCGACCTTGCTGCAAGGCTATTGCCGTGATGTCGTCGCGGCCGACAATACGAAGGCGATCGTCTCGGTTACGTCCCGGGCACTGGCAACGCTCTTCCAGGTTCCCGTCATCGTGATGCTCGTTACGGAGGGCAGGGTGGTTTCCCTCGAGCGAGTCGGAGACGTGGAGCCGCAGGAGGCCGAGTTGGAGGCGGCACGATCGTCCCTGGCGACTGGAACTGTCATACGCAGTGGCATCTATCCCAATCTGGCCTCCCGCTTTGATTTCTGGCCCGTGGAGACCGACGAAGGCCGGAATGCCGTGGTTGGACTCGCATTCGACCCTGATGAACGCCCTTCCTCACCGGATGCGCAGATCGACGTCGTCGTGCGCATCCTAGCCTTGGTGCTTGACCGTCAACATGCGCGGGTCAAACGCGATGCCCGACCGTCAGATTGAATCCGAACCATCCCGCGCTCCAAGCCTGCAACAAAATGAAGGCAGGCGATTTAAGGTAACGGGGTGGTGCACACCGCTCGACAGGTTTGGAGGAAGCTCGTTGTGAGCGTCGTAGCAGCCCATTTGTATCGTCATGGCAAGAAGGCAAAAGCCGTTTCATTGGACGAGCCTATCGATTGCAAGGGCAAATCCGAGTTTGTCTGGATCGGGTTATTCGAGCCTCCGGAACGAGAGCTTGAACAGCTCGAGAAGAACTATGGGCTTCATCCTCTTGCGATTGAAGATGCGCTGAAAGCGAACCAATTGCCGAAGGTCGACGTTTATGGCGACCAGCTGTTCGTGATGACGCGCACCGCCCATCTCGAGCACGACCGCATCGCCTATGGTGAAACCGCAATTTTCGTCGGGAAGAATTTCATCATCACGGTTCGCCATGGCTCGGCGCGCGCGCATAGCAATCTCCGCGCCCAGCTCGAAGCAGCCCCCAGCCTGCTGGGCTATGGCCCCGACTACGTTCTCCATGCCATCCTCGACTTTATCGTCGACGGCTATCTTCCGGTGGTCGAGACGATCGAGGAACGCGTTCTCACCATGGAGCAAAGCGCTCTCGACAGCTTTCTTAGCCGCGCGGACGTCAAGCGGCTCTTCGGGCTTCGCCAAGAACTGATCCGCTTCCAGCGAATTATCGGCCCGATGACGGAGGTCTGCGGCCGGCTCGTTCACCTCGAGACGCCGTGTCTTGACGCCAACGCTCGGCCTTATTTTCAAGACGTCCTGGACCATGTGCGGCGCGTCGAAGCGATGGTGAACTCCCTGCGAGATGTTCTGACTTCGGTTTTTGAGGTGAGCAATCTGTTGGAGCAGCAGCGTCAGGGCGTGATCACGCGGCAGTTGGCCGCCTGGGCCGCCATACTGGCCGTACCGACCGCGATTGCCGGAATTTACGGCATGAACTTTGAAAACATGCCCGAGCTGAAGACGCAATACGGCTACTTTGTCGTCGTTGGCATTATCGTCGTATTGTGCGGTGTGCTTTACCTGCGTTTCAAGCGCGCTCGATGGCTCTGACGCTAGTGGCTCGTCGCATTTGCCGAGTTGGGCCATTTCATAGATCGCACCGCGGCAAAGCTCAGTTGTGGAAATTCGGAGAGCTCGCGACTCGTAGACATCTGCCACCAACACAAGATCGCCGTGAGCGCTGCGTACCACCTCTTCCCACTTGTGATCTCCCGCAAAACGTGCCGGCCAAATGTCGACCCGGTTTGCGCGAATTCGCCTTCAATGTGACCCGCGTAAAGGGCGAGCGCTGCGCGAGTGACGTGTACATGGGGTTTTCGTGTGCGTGGTGAGAATCCGAAGGCCAGATTTTCGCTTCCAATTCGGACATGGATGAGCCTAGAAGGAGCAATCTGCGAAAGCCTCGTCGTGCCAAATTTCTCAGTCGATCCAGTCACATACGGGGTCGATCCTAGATAAAATAGTTCAATAAAATGAATGACTTGCGTTGGAAATTTTCCGTGGCACCCATGATGGATTGGAACGAGACCCCAAGTTTTTCAATTGGTTAGAAGCCGATGTGTGCACGACGTGTGCACCGATAGATCAAGAAAAATCCTTTGAAGGCCAGTGTGGGTCGATATCTTGTATTGATATGACTCCGCAGAAGTTGCGCGTCTGGCCCAAAAGGAAAGCGCAAGTAGGTCGCGGGAATGGATCCTACGCAACCTTGGTGCGGCAGGTCTGCGATCTGCATCGAACTCTAGGGCTCGAAGAACGCATTCCCGGGCCTCTGCAGGCCGAGGTGATCGCGCAATGTTGTACCTTCATACTCAGCGCGGAACAGACCGCGTTCCTGCAGAAGAGGAACCACGAGCTGGACGAAATCCTCGAACCCTTCGTGGAAATAGGGCGGCATGACATTGAAGCCGTCGGCGGCGTGTTCCTCGAACCAGAGCTGGAGCGTGTCGGCGATGCGCTCGGCGGAGCCGCACAGCACCCAATGGCCGCGGGCGGCGGCGGTGAGATTGTAGAGGTCGCGCAGCGTCATGTTCTCGCGGCGGCCCTTGGCGAGCATGACGCTGGCGAAGCTGTGATAGCTGTCGGACGGCGAGATGTCCGGGATCGGTCCGTCGAGATCGTAGGCCGACATGTCCCGGCCGAAACGGTCGGACAGGATGGCGAGTGCGTTGCTGCCGCTGACAAAGCTCTGGAGCACGTTGAGCTTCTCGAACGCCTCCTTGTCGGTGCGCCCGACGACGGGCATCACGCCCGGCAGCACCGTGACATCCTCCGGCCTGCGGTCGAACGCCGGCAGCCGCGTCTTCAGCGAGGCATAGCCGGCCTTGGCTTCCTCGATGTCCTGCACCACCGAGAACACGATATCGGCGGTCCGCGCGGCAAGCGCCTGGCCGGCCTCGGAGCCGCCGGCTTGCAGCACGACGGGGCGGCCTTGCGGGCTGCGGCCGATGTTGAGCGGGCCCTTCACCTTGAAGAACGCGCCGTCATGGTCGATCGCGCGCAGCTTCGCCGGATCAATGTAGACGCCGCTGGTGCGGTCGGCGACAATGGCGTCATCCGCCCAGCCGTCCCACAGGCCTTTGACCACGTCCAGGAACTCGCCGGCCATCTCGTAGCGGCGAGCGTGGTCGGGATGGGTGGTGCCGAAATTCGCCGCCGTTGCCGGATTGGCGGTCGTCACCGCGTTCCACGCCGCGCGGCCTTTCGAGATGTGATCGAGGGATGCAAAAACGCGCGCGACCGAGAATGGATCGCTGTAGGTGGTGGAGACGGTCGCGCCGAGGCCGATGTGGCTGGTCGAGGTCGCGAGTGCGGCCAGCATGGTCAGCGGCTCAAGCCGCAGCGTGTAGGAGGGATGGGCGGCCGCATCGGCATAGAGATTGTCGCCCATGAAGATCAGGTCGAACTTGCCATGCTCGGCAGTGCGGCCGATCTGCTGGATCGAGGCAAAGTCCTGGAAGCTGTCGACCGCGCCGGGATAGCGCCAGCCCGCGACATGACTGCCGGTGCCCAGGATGAACAGGCCGAGATGCATCTGTCGTTTCATGGCGTCATGTCCAGAACAGGATCTTGCGTTCGAGGAAGCCGATCAGGCCGAAGAAGGCGAGGCTCGCGGCGGACGCCACGAAGATCGCCGCCCAGACCTGGACGAAGTCGATCTGGAGCACGGCCTGGTAGATCACCCAGCCGAGCCCGCCATGCGCGCCGAGCATTTCGGTGACGATCGCAACAATCACGCTGCGCACCGTGGAGACGCGCATGCCGGCCAGCAGCAGCGGCAACGCGGTCGGCAGGCGCAGGCGCCACAGCACGCCGAAGCGACTGGCGCCAAAGCTCTTCATGAGGTCGACGGCGCGACGATCGACCCGGTCGAGCCCGGCCAGCATCGAGAGCAGGATGGTGAAGCTCACCGCCATCGCCACCATCACGATCTTCGAGCTGACGCCGATGCCGAACCAGAGCAGGATCAGCGGCGAATAGCCGACCACCGGTACCGAATTGATCGCCGTTGCGAGCGGCAGGATCGCGGTTCGCAGAGCCGGTGCCAGTGCGATGGCGACGGCGAGGCCGATCCCGATCAGGCAGCCGAGCCCGTAACCGACCAGCGCTTCGAGCAGGGTGTAGCCGGCGGCGTCGATGAGCGTTGCCCGCTTGGACCAGAGGCCCGCGAGGATGTCGCTGACGGCGGGGAGAACATAGGCCGGCAGATGCAGTCCGCGCGCGGCGCCTTCCCAGCATGCGACCAGGAGGACGGCACCCAGAATGCCGCGCTGGACGGCGAGCGAGGGTGAGGCAAGGGCGCGGCTCATTGCTCGGCGTTCCAGAACACGAGCCGGCGCTCGACCGCGGCGACCACCGCATAGAACCCGGTTCCGAGCAGGGCCGCAGCCAGCAGGGCAGCCCAGATCGCAACGACATTTTCGGTGAACATCGCCTGGAGCAGCAGCACGCCGAGCCCCGTGGTGTCGCCGAACCATTCGCCGACGATGGCGCCGACGAGACTCAGCGATGCGGCAAGGCGCAACGCCACGAAGATCTGCGGCAGTGCTGTCGGAAGCTGTAAACGAAGCAGGAGCTGGCGATTGGAGGCGCCGAAGCTGCGCATCAGGTCGACTTGCCTGGGATCGACGGTCTCGAGGCCCAGCAGCGTGTTCACCGTCACCGGAAAGAAGGTCAGGTAGAACGCGATGATCGCCTTGGCGAGCAGTGTGTTGCCGAACCACAGCACCACCAGCGCGCCGAAGGCGATGACCGGAATGGTCTGCGACACCACGAAAATCGGAAAGATCATCTCGCGCAGCGCGCGGACGCGGAAAAACGCGACACCCATGAGCACGCCGAACGCGCCGCCGGAGGCAAAGCCGATCAGCGTCTCCGCGAGCGTACGCAGGAAACCGTCGACATAGGCGCGCGGCGTCGCCGCCATCGCCGTCAGGATCGTGCTGAGGCGCGGCAGGTAATAGGGCCGGATGCCGAACAGCAGCACCGCGCCTTCCCAGATCATTGCCGCGATGGCGAGCCCGACCAGCAGCCGGATCAGCTTGCGCAGCGAATCCGGCATTGCGATCGACCGCGCAGCCGCGCGGCCATCACCAAGCGATGTGGCGGCAGGACTGCTCACGGTAGCCGGTCCGCCGCCGGGATGCTCTGGATGAAGCTTGCATCATAGGCGGCGGCGAGATCGACCGGCTTGGAGATCACGCCATATTTCAGGAAGAAGTCGTGAGCGGTCTTCACCGCATCGGCATCGATCCAGAACATGCCGTTCTTTGCCGCCGTGCCAGCGGTCATCAGGCGCTTCACTTCGGTGAGCATGAATTCCTGCTGCGCGCGATCGAGGGTAGGGGCTGCGGCCATCACGGTATCGACGGCGCCCTTGGGGTCTGCGAAGGCGTCCTTCCAGCCCATCAGCGACGCCCGCAGGAAGGCCTTGACCAG
Source organism: Bradyrhizobium sp. 613_E4_N2_2 (assembly GCF_052075995.1). NCBI lineage: Bacteria > Pseudomonadati > Pseudomonadota > Alphaproteobacteria > Hyphomicrobiales > Nitrobacteraceae > Bradyrhizobium > Bradyrhizobium sp. 613_E4_N2_2. Next base: position 5,763,347 of record NZ_CP197234.1, on the reverse strand, counting down.
CTCCGGCTTCTCCTTGGCGGTCGCTTCGGCCACGATCAGCGTGTCGCGCGGGAAGGTGATGCCGTAGTCCTCGGCGACGAAGATCTTCAGGCTATCCTTCGGCATGCGCGACTGGATGCTGTAGTACTCGTTGTAATAGGTCGCCGTGATGACGTCGACGTTGCCGTCGACGAACGGCGTGACCGAAACCTGCTGCGGCTGGATCTTCAATTCATCCGGCTTGATGCCTTCCTTGGCCAGCATGCCGTTGAGCACATGGTTGGCGCCGGTGAACCAGGTGGTGACCGTCTTGCCCTTGAAATCCTGAATCGTCTTCACCGGCCCGTCCTTGCGGGTGACGAAGATGAAGGGGGTGATCTGGTGCGATACGCCGATGCAGACGATCGGCAGCCCCTTGTCGCGCGCCGCGAACACGCTGTCGGTGCCGCCGGACAGGCCGAACGAATCGGCGCCGGTCGCGACAAGGTTTTCGGTCAGCAGGTTGGGCCCGCCGGGATTGATGGTGAGGTCGATGCCCTCGGCCTTGTAATAGCCCTTGGCCGCCGCGACGTAAAAGCCGGCGAACTGCGCCTGCGGCAGCCATTTCAACCGCAGGCTCGCCTTCTGCAAGTCGGCTGCGGGCGCAGCCGTGACAAGCGAGCCGGTCGCCAGTGCGATGGCGGAGAGGACGGAGATGGCGTGGCGTCGGCTCAACATGGTCATACTCCAGGCGGTGAAAATCAATTGCGATAGGATGGATCGGTGCGGTCGAGCTGGCGCATCAGCGCCGGCCATTCGCGTTCGCCGGGCACGAGGATGTCGCCCTGCAATTCCCAGAACTGACGCGCGGCCTTCTGGCAGACCTCGTGCGGCGGCATTACCAGCTTGGCGCCGGCAGCAGCCGCCGCCTGCATCTGGAGCTGGATCCGCGCGGCACGCTCGAAATAATAAAGCAGCATGAAAGCCTCGCCCGGCGTCCGGCCGACGGTGAGGATGCCGTGGTTGCGCATCAGCATCACCTTGTGCGGGCCGAGATCGCGCACCAGGCGGACCTGCTCGTCGAGGTCGATGGCGACGCCTTCGTAGTCGTGGAAGGCCTGGCGGTCGTAGAAGCGCATCGCGAACTGGCTGAGCGGCAACAGGCCCTTCTCCTGTCCGGAAACCGCGACGCTCGCGTCGGAATGGGTGTGCAGCACGCAGGCCGCGTCGTGGTTCGAGGTGTGAATCGCCGCATGGATGACGAAGGCTGCGACGTTCACCGCCTGCGGCGTGTCGTCGAGCTTGTTACCCCTGGTGTCAATCTTCACCAAGCTCGACGCCGTGATCTCGTCGAACAGCAGGCCGTAGGGATTGATGAGGAACTGGTCGTCGTGGCCGGGCACGCGCAGGGAGATGTGGTTATAGATCAAATCGTCCATGCCGAGCTTGGCGACCATGCGATAGCAGGCCGCGAGCTTGATCCGGGCATCCCATTCGGCCGGTTCGATACCGCGCGGTGCGGCCTCTCTCGCTGACATCGCGGTCACGGCGTCTTCTCCTGCGCGATGGAGGATTGGAACGATTTCATGCTTTCCTCCTCGATCGCATCGAGCAGCGTGCGCTTGAGGCGCACGAATTCCTGAGAGGTGACGATCTCGGGTCGACGCGGGCGGGGAAGATCGACGACCTGTTCGAGCTTCACCGAGCCAGGACGTGCGGTCATGACCAGCACGCGGTCGCCAAGGAAGATCGCCTCGTCGACGTCGTGGGTGATGAAGAGAATGGTGCGGCGGTATTTCTGCCAGACGTCGAGCAGCCAGCGCTGCATCATCGCCCGCGTCAGCGCGTCGAGCGCGCCGAACGGCTCGTCCAGCAGCATCAGGTCGCGCTCGAACAGGAAGGTGCGCATCAAGGCGACGCGCTGGCGCATGCCGCCCGACAATTGGTTGGGATATTGCTTCTCGAAGCCGGCGAGCCCGAACTCGGGCAACATCCTCAGCGCCTTGGCGCGCGCTTGGTCGCGCGGCATGCCTTCGACCTCGAGCGCGAGGATGGCGTTGTCCACCACGTTGCGCCAGGGGAACAGCAAATCGCGCTGCGGCATAAAGGAGACGCGGCCGAGCAGGTCGGCCGAATGGCAGCTCTTGCCTTCGAAGCGCAGGATGCCGCCGGCGTCCGGTTCCTCGAGGCCAGCGACGATGTTGAAGAGGGTGCTCTTGCCGCAGCCGCTTGGGCCGACGACGGTGACGAACTCGCCGGAGGCGACGCTCGCCTCAAGTCCCGAAAGCGCCGTGACGGAGCCGAAGGTCTTGTTGACCGCACGCAGTTCAAGCAGCGGCTCAGGCTTCGGGTGGGCCTGCGGGGCTTCGGTGGCCGGTCCGGGATTGGGGAGGCGGGCAGCCTGCACCGGGATGTCCTTGTATAATGGAGGCGGCCATTCGCATACGAAAGCGGACCGCGTCGAAATCTCTTAGCAACTCGTGTGCCAGTGCGATTCCTGGGCAAATCCGGCATAAGACTTGCGAGATCGACAGGCGAATATGGCGGAGTTCCGCGCGCTTCCGAGAGAAAATCAGACGTTTCGCTGGAGGATGGGTGCCGTTTTGTATACTTATATTGATATCGGAGAAACATAATGGCGGATATTGGTGCACAGGTCGGAGGCAGACGCGCGAAAAACGGGCAGGAGTCCCTGGCGCCGAGCCCCGGCATGACGCTCGCCGAGAACCTGCGCCAGAAGCTCGAGGGCGCGATCGCGGCGGGTCATCTCGAGCCGGGCAGCCGGCTCGACGAACAGGAGATCGCCCAGCGCTTCGGCGTCTCGCGCACGCCGGTGCGGGAGGCGTTCCGCCTGATGGCCGCTAACAATCTGGTCGAGCTGCGCGGCCGGCAGGGGGCAACGGTCCGCAGCATCAAGGCGCAAGCGCTGATCGAGATGTTCCAGGTCATGGCGGAGCTGGAGGGGCTCTGCGCGCGGCTCGCCGCCCGGCGCGTCTCGCAGGCCTGGGGCACTGAAATTGGCGAGATTCACCAGCGGCTTGTGGCGGCGGGCGAAACCGGCGACATCGACGTCTTCTACGACATCAACCAGGAATTCCACGAAGCGATCTACGAGGCTTCGCGCAACACTTTCCTTGCCGACCAGACCCGCAAGCTGCGTAACCAGGTGGCCGCCTATCGCCGCCGGGTGACGCGGATGCCGAACCGGATCGCCGACACTGTCCGCGAGCACGAGGCGATCATGCAGGCGATCCTGGCCCATGATCCGGAGCGGGCGCACAGCACCATGCGCGACCACGTCAACCTGCTTGGCGACAACCTCCTGGACTTCCTGGCCGCCTTCGAATGACCCTTGATGTCGCTTGGTATGCAAATTGCTAGACCTTGTATATCTAGCTTGCATCCTGGAGACCCGGAGTGGACCTGAAGCTGACGAACAAGACCGCCCTGATCACCGGCGCGTCGAAAGGAATTGGACTTGCGGTGGCCGAGCTCTTCGCCGCGGAGGGGGGTCATTTGCATCTCGCCGCCCGCAACGGCGAAGCGATGCTCCAGGCCAAGCGCGACCTGGAAGCCCGCTTTGGCGTGAAGATCACCATCCACGCGCTCGACCTGTCGAGCACGGCTGCGATGGAGAAGCTCGCGGCCGAAGTCGGCGACATCGACATCCTCATCAACAATGCCGGCGACATCCCGGCCGGTTCGCTGGAGATCCTCGACGACGCCGCCTGGCGCCGCGGCTTCGATCTCAAGGTGTTCGGCTACATCACGCTGTCGCGTCTCTATTATCCGCGCATGAAGGGCAAGGACGGCGTCATCATCAACATCATCGGCAATTCCGGTGAGAACTGGGACGCCAGCTACATTGCAGGCTCCACCGGCAACGCGGCGCTGATGTCCTTCACCAAGGCGCTCGGCGGCCGCAGCCTCGATCACGGCGTCCGCGTCGTCGCGGTCAATCCGGGACCGGTTGCAACCGATCGCATGCTCAAGATCATGAAGCGCAAGGCGATCGACATGCTTGGTGACGAAGGCCGCTGGGAGGAACTGTTCGACAAATATCCGGGCAAGCGGCCCGCGACCTCGGAAGAAGTCGCCGATCTCGTCGCCTTCCTGTCTTCGCCGCGGTCCGGCTACATCACCGGCACGGTCGTGACGATCGACGGCGGCATTGCCGCGCGCGGCTCGGTGATCTGAGGCATCGATGTCGAAGCCTCAATCCACGGCACTGGTCCGCAACCGCTATTTCGACGAGCTCTCGGCGACGCCGGGGCTCTATTGGCTCGGCCAGAACACCAATCACATCGAGAGCCATCCCGCCGTGCGCGAGGCGATGCTACGCTCGATCGAGGCGGGCGAGTTCAATGCCTATGCCCCGCCGCTCGGCTTCGAGGCGTTGCGCGCCGCGATCGTCGCCGATCTCGGTGTGCCTGACGCAGAAGCGTTGGTGACCGAGGGGGGCGTCAACGCGCTGGCGATGATCTGCCGTGCGCGTTGCAAGCCCGGCACCACGCTGGTGACGACCGATCCGACCTGGAAGTGGCCGTGCCTGTTCGCGCGCCAGCAGGGCTCCGAGGTGATCGAGATTCCGATCTACGATCCCGCCTGCAACTACCGCCTGACGCCTGAGGCGTTGAAGGCGAATGTTGATGAGCGTACCGCGGTCATCTATCTCGTCGATCCCAACAATCCCCTCGGCATCCGCTACACCCGCGAGGAGATCGAGAGCTTTGCCGCGATCGCGCGCGATTGCGGTGCGCTGCTGGTGCATGACTGCACCTACCGCGACTTTGCCGACGGCCACACGCCGGCGCTCCATGTCGCCCCGAAAGGCTCGGTGGTCTCGACCAGCTTTTCGAAATGGCTCGGGCTCGCTGGCTTGCGCATCGGCGCTCTGGTCGCCGCGCCTGATCTGTTCGAGGAACTGGCGCAGACCTCCACGAGCGTGCTCGGTGCCAGCGTCATCGCCCAGCGTGCGGCGCAGGCGGGGCTTTCCGTCAAGGCCGAATGGATGAAGAAGGTGCGCAGCACCGACCGCGCCAACAAGGCGATGATCCAGGAGGCGGCGGCCACGATCGAAGGGCTGGCGCTGCCGATCATGCCCTCGCACGGAAACTTTCTGGTGCTGGAGACCATCGCGGCGGGCATCCGTCCCGAGGCGCTGGTCGAGTGCTATCGCCGGCAGGGCATCATGATCCGCCAGGGCACGTATCATACGCAGCGCTTCGGCGACCGCTTCGTCAAGATCAGCACCTCCGTGCCGCAAATGTGGGTCGAAAAACTCTGCACACTGCTGCCGGAGATGGTCGCGCAGGCGCGCATGCTCAACGACCTGCCGCCGCAATTCTAGGGACGATGCCGATGACGATGATCACAGCGAAGGACGGCGTGAAGCTGCATGTCGAAGAGGCGGGCGAGGGCACGCCGATCCTCTTTATCCACGAGTTCGGCGGCAATCACGCAAGCTGGGAGCCGCAGCTGCGCTATTTCAGCCGGCGCCACCGCTGCATCACCTACGCAGCGCGCGGCTATCCGCCGTCGGATGTGCCAGACAGCGTGGAGGCCTATTCGCAGGCGATTGCCGCTGACGATGCAATCGCCGTGCTCGACGCGCTCAAGATCAAGAAGGCGCACATCGTCGGCCTTTCCATGGGGGGCTTCTGCACGGTGCATTTCGGCCTGCGCACGCCGGAGCGCGCTTTGTCGCTCACCGTGGCCGGTGCCGGTTATGGCTGCGAGAAGGAGTTCGAGGAGTATTTTCGCGGCGTCTCGCTCGAGGTCGCCGACAATTTCGAGAAGCAGGGTGCGAAGGAATTCGCGAAGATCTACGCGCTCGGTGGGAGCCGGGTGCAGTTCCAGAACAAGGATCCGCGCGGCTGGCAGGAATTCGCCGATCTCCTCGCCACCCATTCCGATCGCGGCGCTGCCAACACTATGCGCGGTGTTCAGGCGCGGCGGCCGTCATTCTACGATCTCGAAGAAGGCCTGAAGACAATGATGGTGCCGACGCTGGTCGTCGTCGGCGACGAGGACGATCACTGCCTCCAGCCCGGCATCTTCCTGAAGAAGACCATTCCGGCCTGTGGTCTCTCGGTCTTCCCCAAGACCGGCCACACGCTCAATCTGGAAGAGCCGGCGGCGTTCAACGCGCTGCTCGCCGAGTTCATCGCCCAGGTCGAGGTCGGGCGCTGGCTGCCACGCGATCCGCGCGCGCTGCCGGGCCAGATCATGCGCACGAAGTAGTCGATGACGAGCCAGCCCCTGATCAACGCTGATCGGCTCTGGACGCGGCTGATGGCGCTCGCCGAGATCGGCGCGACGCCGGCCGGCGGGGTTAATCGTCAGGCGCTGAGCGACGGCGAGATTGCCGCATGGCGTCGCGTCATCGGCTGGGCCCGCGAGGCAGATTTGACACCGTCGACCGATGCGGCGGGCAACCTGTTCCTGACGCTGGCTGGCTGCGATCGCGCCGCGCCGCCGTTTCTCATTGGCAGTCATCTCGACAGCCAGCCGACCGGTGGCAAATTTGACGGTGCGGCCGGCGTGATGGCGGCGTTGGAGGCGGTCATCTCACTCGCGGAGCAAGGGGACGCGCCCGCGCGCGACATCATCGTGGTCGCCTGGATGAACGAGGAGGGCTCGCGCTTCGCCCCGGGGATGATGGGCTCGGAGGCCTTTACCGGCGAGCGCGACATGGACGCGATCCGCGCCGCGCGCGATGCCGACGGCGTCAGCGTCGGCGAGGCGCTCGATCGCTTCCACGAGGCTTTTCCTGTTATGCCGCACAGGCCGCTCGGTTTCGCCGCCAGTGCCTATCTCGAATTGCACATCGAGCAGGGACCGCTGCTGGAGGCGGCCGGCTGCACGATTGGGGTCGTCACCGGCATCCAGGGCAAGAAGACCTTTCAGGTGGTGGTCGAGGGTGCCGAGGGACACGCTGGCACACTGGCGCAGCGGGAGAGGCGAGATGCGCTCGCGGCCTTTGCGCGGATGGCGTCGGCGCTCCATGCGGAGATCGGCACAATCGATGCCGAGATCAAGTTCACCATCGGCCGCGTTGTCGTGGTTCCGAATGCGCCGTCGGTGGTGCCGTCACGCGTCAGCTTCAGCATCGATCTGCGTCACCCTGACAATGCGGTGCTCGATGCCGCGGGTGTGCGTATCGCGATTCTTTGCCAGGAGAACGCTGCACCTTGCATGGTCACGGTGACGCCGCTCGTCAATGCACCGTCAAACGCTTTCGATTCGCGCCTGCGGGCAAGCATCGCAGAGGCCGCGCGAGAGCAGGGGCATTCCGCCATGGAAATCCTCTCCGCCGCCGGTCACGACGCCCGTCATCTCGCAAAAATCTTTCCGGCTGCGATGATCTTCATCCCGTGCCGTGACGGTGCAAGCCATGTCGAGCACGAATGGGCCGAGCCCGATCATGTTGCCGCCGGCGCTTCCGTGCTGGCGCAGGTGCTGCGCGGGCTGGCGTTCGCGCCTGCCATCGAGACGTGAGGACGCCGATGCAGGACGTGGCCCCTCAGGACTACCGCGACGCGATGGCCTGTCTTGGTGCCGCCGTCAGCGTCGTCACGACCGACGGCAGCGCGGGCCGTGCCGGATTTACCGCGTCTGCGATTTGCAGCGTCACCGACGATCCGCCGACGCTGCTGGTCTGCATCAATCGCGCCTCCTCGGCCTATGCCAGCGTGATCGGCAACAAGGCGGTCTGCGTCAACGTGCTGTCGGCCCGGCACAAGCAATTGTCCCGGCTGTTCGGCGGCAAAGTGCCCGCCGAAGAACGGTTTGCCGCGGCCGCGTGGTCGACACTCGAAACCGGTGCGCCGGTGCTAGCCGACTGCGCCGCCGCGTTCGACTGCCGGATTGCCGATATCGTCAATGTCGGCACGCATGACGTGCTGCTCTGCCGCATCGTGGCCCTGCAACGATCCGGCTGCACCGACAATCTGATCTATTTTGGCCGCGCCTATCATACGGTCGGGGTGACCGATCCAGCCGAGACTGGACCCGAATTCGCTCTTGCCCGATCCTGATGGGGCCGGCGGCTATCGCCAACCGTTCCTGCAGCCTCCATGTCCTGGAGAGAGTTCGTCACCCGAGCAAGCGTATCCCTTGCGGGGATGTATTTGCCGGCCGCGTTTTGGCCATCGCCGTTTCAGAAATGACCATCGACGTGCAAAGTCGGCACACTACGCCGTAGCCATCCGTCGACTGTTTTTTGAAGCTTGCTCTAGTTGGAGGCGTTTGGCCGAAGCTTGCTGAAATTGGCCAGTAATGGATTGGAGCGAGAGTTCAAGATTTTCAGTTAGTTAGATGGTGCCGTGTGTACGACGTGTGCACCGGGAGATCAAGAAAAATCTCATCACAGCTAACGTGATCAGGCCTTTCGATGTGGGTGGCGCCGCACCGGGGCACTGGACTGTTCGTCCGCCTGTACTGTTCGACGATTTCGGTCGAGGCGCGGAGTAGCAGAAGCGCCTTTCGCTCCGGTTCCGCGCGCGAGGCGAAAGAGGCCGTTCGGAAGCGATCACAACGCGAAACGTGATTCAAGCGGCATTTCTTAGCAGTCTCTCGCGCGCGCTGGCTGCATATCGAGCGCGGCAAATCGGCAGAACTCAGGGGCGCCATAAGAATTCGCTATGGCGGCAGACCGCAGTCGTGCTTCCCCTGTCATCGAGCGTAAATCTATTTTTTACCGTCGGCCGCAGCAAAAAAATTCCCAGGGCAAGACCACAAAAGTGGGGGAGTTCGCGGACGCATTATTTTGTAGCAGCAACGGAGCGGGCAAATGACGATCTACCTAAGCCGCAGAGGATTTTGTGTCGGATCCGCTCTGATCGGACTTCAGACCGTCTCCTCCGGCGCCTTCGCCCGAAGCGAGGACGGCACCGTGAAGCTCGGTCTTGTCGCTCCGATGAGCGGTCCGAACGCCCGCTACGGCGCCTTCTCGATGCGCGGCGCCCAGATGGCTGCGAAGGAAATCAACGGCGCTGGCGGCGTCGGCGGGCGCAAGATCAACATCCTGGCCGGCGACAGCCAAGGCACCCCAGTCGAGGGTGTTTCGGCAACCCGGCGCCTCATCGATCAGGACCAGGTCGACTTCATCATTGGCGACGTCTCGAGCTCGGTAACGCTCGCGATGCAGCCGGTCGCGGAGGACGCCGGTGTGCTTCTCCTCAATGCCGCCTCGTCGAATCCGAAGATCACCTACAAGGCGGGCGTCGGCGGATTCAAATGGACCTATCGTAATTATCCGACCGACGAAAACCGCGCCCTCGTCGTGCTGCAATACGCCGCCGAGAAGAAGGGATTTACCAAATACGCCGTGCTATCGGTCGACACCGACTACGGGCGTGCGGCCATTGAGTTTACCAAGAAGTACCTGCCGCGCTTCAAGAGTCAGATCTTGACGGAAGACTATTACAAGGAAGGCGAGGTCGATTTCCGCAGCGTCCTGTCCAAGATCCGCGATTCCGGCGCCCAGGCCATCATCATGTATGGCAATGCCGATTCTACACCCATCGTCGGTCGTCAAATGATCGAAACCGGGATTGCCGGCAAGATCCCCCTGATCGGCAACGCCGAGTTCAATACAGCGAGCTCCATCAAGGCGGCGCCGAAGGCGCTCGAGGGAGCAATCGAGGCCGCGGCCTGGCTTCCGGCCTATGAGTCCGAGAAGAGCAAGGCCTTCGTCGACAAGTTCACCGCCGAGTATCGCGAAGCGCCCAACAATCACGCCTATGTGCACTGGGAGACGACGCATCTTCTGGCCAAGGCAATCGAGCAGGCACAGAGCATCGACCGCGAGAAGGTTCGTACCGCGCTCTCCAATATCCACTATGCGAGCGCGGTCGGCGAAGTCACCTTCGACGACCACAATCAGGCGCGCCTGCCGATGATCCTGCTCGAGATCGAGAACGGCAAGCCGGCCATCAAAGGAGCCTATTCGGCCGAGATCGACTATCCCAAGTAAGGCAACGGGACGGCAGACCACATGTTCTATACGATCATCGAGCAGATTGTTAACGGCATCGTATCCGGATCGGTTTATGCGATCGTTGCCGTCGGCATGACGATGATCTTCGGCGTGCTGCGCGCCATCAATTTTGCACATGGCGAATATTACATGCTCGGCACCTTCGGGGCCTGGTTCGCGATCGAGTATTTCGATCTGCCGTATCCGGTGGCGGTCGTGATCGGCGTGGTTGCCACCGCGGTGATCGCCGTGGTGGTCGGCAACTTCGTGATGCAGCGGATCGTGGGGGCGCCGGCCGAGGCCGGCGTGCTCGCGACGCTGGGCGTCGCCCTGATCCTGCAGAACACCGTCATCCTGGTCTTTGGCGGCGGCTACAAGTTCTTCTCCGGCGGCTATATCGAGCCGGTGACTCTGTTCGGCTTCACTTTGGCCGAGCAGCGCATCCTGATCATCGTCATCGGCCTGATCGTGTTCGTCGGCCTCGAGCTGATGGTCACCTATAGCCGGATGGGCAAGGCGATGCGGGCGGTCTCGCAGAACATCGAGTGCTGCGCGGTGGTCGGCATCGACGTCCGCCATATCGCGCTCTGGACCTTCATCCTCGGCGCGGCGCTGGCCGGCCTGTCAGGCGTGCTCACAGCGCCCGTGAACGTCAGCGTCTACGGCGGCATGGGGGAGCTCATCACGTTCAAGACGCTGCCGATCATTATCATGGGCGGGTTGGGTAACGTCCGCGGCACGTTCGTGGCGGCGATGATCCTCGGCATCGCGGAGAGCCTGGTCGCGACTTATGTCGGACTGCAGTTCCGCGACACCGTGGGCTTTGCGACCCTGATGCTGGTGCTGATGTGGCGTCCGCATGGGCTGTTCTCCGCGCAGGCGCGCTTCTGATCGCCATGGATGTGACATGACTGAGATCGTCCGAGAGCAGACCATGACACCAGCCGAAAGCCCGGTTGCGGCCACGGGGCGGGATCTCCGTATTCCGTTTGGCCTCGCGCTCATCGCGCTGGCCTGCGTCGCGCCGCTGTTCCTCGGGAATTATCCGCTGCATGCGATCATCATTGCGTTGATCTTCCTGCTGCCGGCCCATGGTCTCAATCTGCTGCTCGGCTACACCGGTCTTCTGTCATTGGCGCAGGCGGCGTTCTTCGGCATCGGGGCCTATACTTCGGCGCTGCTGGCAGTCCATTTCGGCACGCCGTTCTATCTGAATTTCCTCGCCGCCGGCCTCGTGACCGGCGCGGTTGCGGCGCCACTCGGAATTCCAGCCCTGAGGCTGCGTGCGACGTCGTTCGTGATGTGCACGCTCGGCTTCGTCATCATCGGGCAGGCCATCGCCAAGAACTGGATCAGCCTGACGCGCGGCGATATGGGGCTGGCGGCAATTCCCAAGCCTTACTTCGCGCTGGGGCCGGCCTCGTTCACGGTCTCCGGAACCGTCGGCTTCTATTATCTTGTCCTCGTCATCGCTGCCCTGGCGACACTGGCGATCTATCTGATCGTGCGATCGCCGGCCGGCCGCAACATGATCGCCATTCGCGAGAACGAGACGCTCGCTGAATCCGTGGGCATCCCGACCTGGCACTACAAGCTCGTCGTATTCATGATCAGCGCCGCCTTCGCCGGCCTCGGCGGCAGCCTCTATGCGCATTACCTGACGGTCGTCAGCCCGCTGACCTTCCAGATGTACTACTCGACGACGATGCTGATCATCGTGCTCGGCGGAGGTGCGGGGACAATCTCGGGCGTCATTTTCGGCAGCTTGATGTTTGTCGGCCTGACGGAAGCCCTACGCGTGGCGCCGGAATTGCGCATGATTGCCTATGGCTTCTTTTTGCTCGGGCTCGTGTTCTGGTTCCCGAGCGGATTCGCGCCATTGATCGGCCGGTTCTGGTCATTCCTCGAGAGGCGCAAATGACCGGCCTGCCAATTCTCGATATCTCTGGCCTCTGCAAATCCTACGGCGCAGTGCGCGCGGTCGATGGCGTCGACCTGCACGTCGATCGCGGTGAGATCTGCGGTCTCATCGGCCCGAACGGCTCGGGCAAGTCCACCTTCTTCGATTGCGTGACCGGGCTTGCGAGGCCGAGTGCGGGCGCGGTGAAGCTCGACGGTCAGGACATCACCGGCTGGTCACTGAACGACATCGCGCGGGAGGGGCGCATGCTGCGCTCGTTCCAGAAGACCGTGGTGTTCTCTGCGCTCGACATCGAGGAGAACCTCGTGATCGCCGGCCAGATGTTCACCTTCCCCGGTATCTTGTCGACCTTCGGAATCGGCGCCGCGGCCCGCAATCGCGTCGCGGCGCTGCGCGAGCGAGCGCGCGAGCTGATCAAGATCGCAGGGCTCTGGGACGTGCGGTTCCAGCCCGCGGGCAAGCTCTCCGGCGGCCAGCAGAAGCTGATCCAGTTCGCCTCGATGCTGATGCCGGAACCGAAGCTCATCCTGCTCGACGAGCCGATGGCCGGCATCAATCCGAAGCTGATCGAGCGTGTGGTCGAGAGCATCCGCCTCGCCAATACCTCCTTCGGCGTCAGCTTCCTGATCATCGAGCATAACATCGACGTGGTCACGAGCCTGTGCAAGCGCGTGGTCGTGCTCGACCAGGGGCGTAAGCTCGCGGAAGGAACACCCGACGAAATCGTCCAGAACCAGGCGGTGCGGGAGGCCTATCTCGGTGGCTGAACCTTCTCTCTCAATTAAAGGCCTGCGCGCGGGTTACGGCTCGCTCGACATCCTCAATGGCGTCGATCTCGACGTGCCCCAGGGGCAGTTCGTCGCCCTGATGGGGCCGAACGGTGCCGGCAAGTCGACGCTGCTGAAGACGCTCTACGGTATGACCACCGTCAAGGGCGGCAGCATCGACTGGCAGGGCAAGGACATCACTGCCCTGAAATCTCGCGCGATCCTCGCCGAAGGCATCTCCTGGGTACCGCAGGGCCGCTGCAACTTCCCGGTCATGACGGTCGACGAGAACCTTCAGATGGCGGCCTATACGCTGCGCGACAGCAGGGTGAAGGCCGAGCGCGACTATGTCTACGATCTCTTTCCGATCCTGAAGACACGTCGCAACTCGCTGGCCGGCAACATGTCCGGCGGCGAGCAGCAGTTGCTCGAGGTTGCGATGGCGGTGCTGCAGCGGCCAAAGATCCTTCTGGTCGACGAGCCCTCTGTCGGTCTGTCGCCGACCGCGATCGGAATCGTCTTCGATGAGCTGTTGCGGATCAACGCGGCCGGCCAGACCATTTTGCTCGTCGAGCAGAACACCAAGAAAGCGATGGCGGTGGCGCAGCGCGCCGTCATCCTGCGGCTCGGCAAGGTGATCTGGGACGGCCGTCCCGCCGACATCACCCACGACGAGCTCGGCGAACTCTTCCTCACCGGCCGCATGCGCGGCGAGACCGATGTCGAACATTGACAAGGAGCGCCTGCTTGACGGGCGTGGACCATCGAAAACGCAAAGGACGACCACAGTGACGATCTTCGTGCCGGCCGCGCGCGTCTCGCGCATCAAGATATCCCCGACCACGGCCGCGTCCGCGCGCGTGCGCGAGCTGAAGGCCGCCGGCCGCGACATCGTCGACATGGCGATCGGCGAACCCGACTTCGACACGCCCGATCACGTCAAGGCGGCGGCGCATGAGGCGATCGATCGCGGCGAGACGAAATACACCGCGGTCAATGGCACCGTCGCGCTACGAAACGCGATTATCGCGGACTACAAGCGCCGCCTTGGTCTTGACTATTCGGACAACGAGATCTGCGTCGGCGGCGGCGCCAAGCAGATTCTGTTTCTCGCGCTGATGGCGAGCGTGGAGGAGGGGGCCGAGGTCATCATTCCCGCGCCGTATTGGGTCTCGTATCCCGACATGGTCATCGCCAATGACGGCAAGCCTGTCATCGTCCGCTGCTCCGAGAATCAGGGGTTCAAGCTGACGGCGGAGGCACTGGAGGCTGCGATCACGCCGCGCACGCGCTGGCTGATCCTCAATGCGCCCTCGAACCCGACCGGCGCGGCCTATTCCCGCGAAGACCTCAAGGCGATCGGCGACGTGCTGCTCCGCCATCCCAATGTTCTCGTGTTGTCGGACGACATCTACGACCAGATCTGGTACCGCGACGAGCCCGCGACTACCCTTGCCGCCGTGGTGCCGGCTCTGAAGGACCGCGTCTTGCTCGCCAATGGCGTGTCCAAGACCTACGCAATGACCGGCTGGCGGATCGGCTATGCCGCGGGTCCTGCGCCACTGGTCGCCGCCATCAACAAGCTGCAGTCGCAGATGTCATCTTGTCCCTCGTCGATCAGCCAGGCGGCCGCCGCGCATGCGCTGACCAGCGACCAGTCGTTCGTTCGCGATAGCGTCAAGCTCTACAAGGAGCGCCGCGACTATGCCTGCGCGCGGTTGAACGCGATCGCCGGCCTGTCCTGCCTGGTGCCTGATGGCGCCTTCTATCTCTATCCCGGATGCGCTGGGGTGATCGGCAAGACGACGCCTGATGGTAAGCTCATCGAGAGTGATCTCGATTTCGTGCTCTATCTGCTCGACGATGTCGGCGTAGCCGCGGTGCAGGGCGCTGCCTATGGGCTCTCGCCGTATTTCCGCCTATCGATCGCGACCTCGATGGGGGCGATCAAGGACGCCTGTGACCGCATTGAGAAGGCCTGCCGGGCGCTGCGCTGAGGGCAATCAAGCAAATCGGCGCGCAGGCGACGAAACCGATTGAAATCAACGGCGTAGATAAAGGATAGTGTCGATCCAGATCGTGTTTTCATGAACGGCCGCGCGGGCGTTGCCCGTCCGGTTCAGGACCAGCGTTCGACACAGATGAGCGTCGATTTCAGGAAGCTGAAGAGCTTCGTCAAGGTGGTCGATGCCGGCAGCGTCTCGCGCGCCGCCGGGCTGCTCCGCACGGCTCAGCCGGCGCTGTCGCAGCAGATCGCAGCCCTTGAAACTCACTTCAAGCACAAGCTGTTGCTGCGCAGCAATCACGGCATCGTCCCGACCGAGGCCGGCCTCATCCTCTACCGCCACGCGCAATTGCTGCTGAAGCAGATCGAGCAGGCACAGATCGACATCGATCAATCGACCAAGGCGCTGGCCGGGCGGGTGTCGATCGGGCTTGCGACCTATTCGGCATCGAGCACGTTGTCGCTGCCGATCTTGAAGGAGATGTCGACGCTGCATCCGCAGATCATCGTCCATATCAACGACAGCTTTGGCCATGTGTTGAGCGAGCTGATCATGACCGGCAGGATGGACATGGCCATGATCTACGGCTCCGGCCCGATCAAAGGCGTGAAGCTGCGGCCGCTGTTCCGTGAGGAGTTGTATCTCGTTTCGCCGGCGGGGCCTGTCGCGAAAAAGCCGACCGACGAGCCGCTGCCGCTGTCCGCGCTGGCCGACGTAAAGCTGTTGCTGCCGAGCCAGGGGCATTTCCTGCGGCGCTTGATCGATGAATCGCTGGCGCGGGCACGGGTGAAGCCGAATGTCGCCTCCGAGATCGAATCCGTCTCCGCGCTCGGTGCGGCCGTGACCGAGGGCCTCGGCTCGACCATCCTGCCGGCCTCGGTCGCAGCGACCGCGTCGAGCTTTGGCGGGGTCGAAGTGCGGCGGCTGGTACGTCCCGCGATCGAGGCGACCGTCTCCCTGTGTATTTCGGACCATCTGCCGCTGTCGGAGCCCGCGCTCGCCACGCGCTCGGTGCTTCTGACCGTGGTCGAGAAGCTGATGCGCAGCCACCCGCAGGGCATCAAAGCGGTCTAGGCAACACGGCTGCAGGCCAGAGTCCGGGCAACGCCGTGCGCGGCGGCTGCATCGCGCCGGTTTCGTCAGGCCATAAACAAAACCTATGGCGGCAGACGGGAGTTGTGGTGGTCGGCCGCAACCGCATTTTCTACCTTCGAAGGCAATCGCTTCGAGGACAAAGATGGCCAAGCTCGCATTCGATACCGGGGGAACCTTCACCGATTTCGCGCTGCTCGACGACAAGGGCGAATTGCATCTCCACAAGGTGCTGAGCACGCCGGCCAACCCAGCCGAGGCCGTGGTTCGTGGCGTGTCCGAGCTGCTCGAACAATTCGGAGACGACGTCGCTCTCGACGGGCTTCAGGTGCTCGGCGCCACCACCGTGGTCACCAATGCCGTGCTGGAGCGCAAGGGCGTCAAGACCGGCTTCATCTCGACCGCCGGCTTCCAGGACATGCTGCGTATTCGTAACGAAGGCCGTTACGATCTCTATGATCTGAACCTGAAATATCCCGACCCGCTGGTGACGCGCGCCAACAGCTTTGGCGCGGTCGAGCGTATCGCTGCCGATGGCGAGGTCATCACGGCCCTGGATGAGGAGACGGTCCGCGGGATCGCCGACCGGCTGCGCGAGGAGGGCATCAAATCCGTCGCCGTCTGCCTGCTGCACGCCTACAAATATCCTGATCATGAGCAGCGCATCGCCGCACTGCTGCGTGAAGAAGACCCCGATATCTTTGTGTCGCTATCCTCCGAAGTCTGCCCGGAGGTGCGCGAATTCGACCGGGCCTCGACTACCGTCGTCAACGCCTATACGCGGCCGCAGATGTCGGGACACGTCGCACATCTCGAGCGTGAGTTCGCCGCCAAGGGGATCAGTCGGCAGGTGCTGTGGATGACTTCGTCGGGCGGCCTCGTGCCAAGCAGCCGCGCCGCGGAGTTGCCGGTGCGCCTGATTGAGTCGGGTCCGGCCGCAGGCGCCGTCGCTGCGGCCGAATTCGGCCACATCGCCGGCGAGGGCAGCGTGCTGTCCTTCGACATGGGCGGGACCACCGCCAAATTGTGCCTGATCCCGAACGGCGAGCCGGCGGTCGGCACCCATCTCGAGGTCGCGCATTATCATCGCTTTCGCAAGGGCTCGGGCTTCCCGCTGAAAATCCAGTCGATCCGCATGATCGAGATCGGCGCCGGCGGCGGCTCGATCGCGGCGAAGAACCCGCTGGGCCTGCTCGATGTCGGGCCACGCTCGGCGGGCGCGATGCCGGGGCCGGCCGCCTATCAGCGCGGCGGAACCGAACCGACTGTGACTGATGCCGATATCCTGCTCGGCTATATGGGCACCGAATCCTTCGTCGGCGGCTCGTTCAAGGTGTCGAAGGACGCCGCACTCGCGGCGATGACAAAGCTGGCGGCTTCGCTCGACGTCGGCGTGCCCCGCTGCGCCTTTGGCATCCACGATCTCGTCAATGAATCCATGAGCAAAGCGGCGGCGGTGCACGCGACCGACCTCGGCGTCGATCCGCGCAGCCTGCCGATGGTCGCCTTCGGCGGCGCGGGCCCGGTGCATGCCTACGGCATCGCGCGCAAGCTCGGCATCAAGCGCATCATCTGTCCGACCGGCGCCGGCGTCACCTCGGCGATCGGCCTGCTGATCGCGCCGGTGGCTGTCGATCTCTCCGCGAGCTTTCCGATGCAGGTCGACAGTTGGGATTTTGTCGCGATGGATCGCCTGCTCGGCGATCTCGCAGCGCATGGGGCGGATGTCGTCCGTGCTGCAGGGGTTGCGCCGGAGACGATCACCAACACCTACACCGTCGACATGCGTCACGTCGGTCAGGGCCACGAGATCACGGTCGCGCTGCCGGATCGCAGCCTGTCGCCGAAGCAGTTCCACGAAGAGCTTCTCGCCAATTTCTACAAGCTGTACCGCGAGTTGTTCGGCCGCACGGTCTCGGGTTCATCGGTCGAGGTGATCACCTGGCGCCTGCGCTCCAGTGGTCAGAAGGATCAGGTGACCCGTCCGCACACGCGGCATGCTGCCGAGGCCAAGAAAGGTAACCGTTCGGTCTATTTCAGCGAAAGCGGCGGCTTTGTCGAAACGCCGGTCTACGATCACTACAAGCTGCCGGTCGGCGAAGAGATCAAGGGTCCGGCCATTGTCGAGCAGCGGGAATCCACCGCGGTCGTCGGACCGAGCGGCACGGCTCGCGTCGACATCAACGGCAATCTCGTGATCAACATCGCCTGAGGACGACGCACCCATGTCCGTGAACGCCGCCGATTTCAACGATCCCATCAACTTGCAGGTGATGTGGAATCGCCTGATCTTCATCGCCGACCAGGCCGACATCGTGCTCGGCCGCACCGCATTTTCGCCGATCGTGCGCGAGAACCACGACTACGTGACCGTGCTGCTCGACAGCCGCGGCCGCGCGCTGGCGCAATGCACGTGGTCGATCCCGGTATTCATCACCTCGCTGCCGGTTGCCGCACAGAAGTATTTCCTGCCGAAGTTTCCGGCCGGGACCCTGCAAGACGGTGACGTGCTCGCCACCAACGATCCGGAGATCGGCACCGGGCACCTGCCCGACGTGACGATGATCACGCCGATCTTCAAGAAGGGGAAGGTCGTGGCCTATGCCGGCTCGATCGCGCATCTGCCGGATATCGGTGGCGCTCCCTTGCATTCCGAAGCCAGCGACATCTTCGAGGAGGGCATCCGTTTCCCGATCGTGAAGCTGCACAAGGCCGGAGTTCCCAACCAGGACGTGCTCGACATCATTGCCGCCTCCGTTCGCCTTCCGACCGAGGTAATGGGCGATCTCGAATCCATGGTCGCGGCCAACAATGTCATGGGCCGCGAACTGGTGAAATTCCTCGACGAATATGATCTCGATGGCATCGACGAGCTGGCCGACGCGATCCACACCCGCTCCGAAGCGCAGACCCGCCGCGCCATCCGGCAATGGCCGAATGGCACCTATAGTGCCGAGGTGCTGCTCGACGGCTACGACACCGATGTGACGCTGAAGGCGGCCGTGATCGTCCGCGACGATTCCATTCACGTCGACTACACCGGAACATCCGCGCAAATTCTTCACTCGATCAACTGCCGGACCAATTATCGCTACGCCCATTCGGTCTACGCGCTGAAATGCCTGCTCGACCCGGACACGCCGAACAATGAAGGCTGCATCACGCCGATCACGGACGAGGCGCCGCTCGGCTCGATTCTCAATCCAGAGGAATGGACGGCGGGAAATTCGCGTAACCTGATCGGGCATGTCATCCCATCGCTGATTTTCAAGGCGTTGGAAGGCGTGGTGCCGGAGAAGGTGATGGGCGATAGCGGCGGCGCGCCGATCTGGGCCGCCAACTGCGTGGGACGGCGTGATGACGGTACGCAGTATGGTTCGGTGCAGAACTTTCACGGCGGGCAGGGCGCCCGCGCCGAACTCGATGGTCTCGACACCCTGAGCTTCCCATCTAATTGCAAGGTCACAGCGATCGAGATGTTCGAAATCGCCGTCCCCGCGCTCACCGAGTGCAAGGAGCTGATTCCTGACTCCGGCGGTGCCGGAAAGTGCCGTGGCGGCCTCGGCCAGCGCGTCGTGCTGCGCAATCTCGGGCGCAATCCGATGAACATCTATCTGGCGTCTGAGCGCGTGCGTCATCCCTGCTTCGGTGTCGTCGACGGCAAGTCCGGCAGTGCCGGCAAGGTGTACAAGAACGGGGATCCGCAATTTCCCAAGGGAAAGGTGGTCCTGAAGACGGGTGACCGTCTGGAGGTGGAGACGCCCGGCGGTGGCGGATGGGGACGGACGTCCCAGCGCTCGGCGGCCGCAATCGAGCTCGATCTAGCCGAGGGGTTGATTACGCAGGCGGCCGCGAGGCAGATTTACGGCTATCAGCGCTCAAACGTGGCGGCGACCGCCGCCGAATAGGAGCATCATGGGTCTGCTCGATGGAAAGATAGCGCTCGTCACCGGTGCCGGGACCGGGATTGGGCGCGAGACTGCGATCCTGCTCGCGCAGGAAGGCGCAACAATCGTCCTGACTGGCCGCCGGATCGATCCGTTGCGGGACGTCGTGGCTGACATCGAGAAGGCCGGCGGCAAGGCCGTTGCCCGCGCATTGGATGTCGCATCGCGCGATGCGATTCTGGAGACGGTCGGCTGGGTCAAGCGCAACGTCGGGACGATCGATATCCTCGTCAACAATGCCGGCAGCGCCAGCAAGGTGCTGAACGCGCGCTTCATCAGCGAAGCCGAGTGGAATGCCACGGTGAATGTCAACCTCACCGCGGTGTTCAACCTGACCCAGGCCGTGCTGGAGGACATGATAGCCAGGAAGGAAGGCACAGTGATCACCGTGTCGTCGCTGGCCGTGGTCAATCCGAATCTGCTCGGCGGCGCCGCCTATGGTGCAGCCAAGGCCGGCGTGAAGAACTTCATGAGCTTCCTACACAACACATATCGCAACCAGGGCATCCGTGCGACGACCATCCTGCCCGGCGAGACCGATACGCCGATCATGGACAATCGCGCCCGGCCGCCGCTCGAGGGCGAGCGGGCCGTGATGCTCCATCCGCACGACGTTGCGCGCGCGGTTCTGCTCTGCGCCAGCCTGCAAAAGGGCGCCGTGATCCCCGAACTGCACATCTGCCCGACCTTCATGCGCGACACCTCGGCCGATATCGAGGTCGCCCGCTGGGTCGGCGCGCCCGAAGGCCTCAGCGACAAGCCGAAGACCTGACAGAGAAGGATCTCCCATGAACGGAGCTAAATTGCGCGAGCGCCTCGCCAAGGGCGAGGCGGTCACCATGCTCACACCGCATCACGCCTCGTCGGGGCTGGCGGTCCGCCTGGTAGAGCTCGGGGCCGATGCGATCTTTGTCGATTGCGAGCACGGCACCTGGAGCTTTGAGGATGTCCGCGTGACCGCCCAGGCCATTCGCGGCGCGGGTGGCGCGGCGATCGTCCGGCCGCACTCGCATGAACGGCCTCTCCTGATCCGCTACCTCAACGCGGGTGCCGATGGGCTGATGGTGCCGATGGTCGATACCGCCGACCAGGCCCGGGCCATCGTCGACGCGGTGCGCTACGCCTGTCCTGCCGACTACGAGAAGCGGCTGGTCATCGCCATGATCGAGACGCCGCAGGCGATCGACAACATCGAAGAACTGACCGCGGTGGAAGGAATTGATGTCTTCTTCATCGGGCCCGGCGACCTCTCGCAGAACATGGGCTATCCCCCGGCGCCGCCGTTCGGTCAGCCGCGGCCGCAGGCCGTGATGGAGCGGGTCGCGCTTGCAGTGAAGAAGATCCGCGCTTCCGGCAAGATCGCCGGTACGCTCGTGACCTCGGACGAATTGCCGTCCTGGCTCGAGCATGGGGTACGGTATTTCTACATCCACTCGGATCCGTTTCTTCGCGTCGGACTGATGGGCGTCAAACGGATGCTCGGTCGGTGATGGGATCGCGTTGGCGTTCGGTGGCTGAAGCTAGCTCAAACTTCCCCATGATGGATTGGAACGAGAGTTTAATTCTTTCAATTGGGTAGAGGGCCGCGTGTGCACGACGTGTGCACGACGTGTGCACCGGGAGATCAAGAAAAATCTTGCGATAGCCGACGTAAGCAAGCTTCTGAAATGGGCGAGCGGCCGCGGGGAAAGCGTCACTTCTTCGCCGCATATTCGCGCAGCTATCTGCGGCTTATTCGATCAACGATGAGCATCCTGGGATGGGAAGCAACTGGCTCTCAATCAGCGGGTCCCAGGTCGGAGCTTGGTGCGCACACCGTTTGCAAATGGTCGGTATAGTGTAGCTCTGCGATTTCAATCGCTGGGGTCCTAGCGGTCGATCCAGACGGTCATGCCCGGCTCAATGCCGGCCATCTCTCCCTTGGGATCGAGGCGAAGGCGAAGCGTGTTGCGGTCATGATCGCCAATCACACGCTCTGCCTGCCAGGTGGCAAACACGCCGAGCGGCCGCAGCTCGGTGATGACCGCCTTCGTCGCGCTATTGGCACCGTTCCGCATCACATTCGCGGTTTCTCCCATCGCGAGACGATCGAGATGGTCCTCGCGCACGTTGAAGGAGAGCCATTGCCTGCCTGCGGCCTCGACCATCAGGATCGGCTGGCCCGCGCGAACGTTCTCGCCGACCTCGGCGGCGATGACGCTGACCACGCCGTCGGCCGGCGCGCGCAACACCATCTTGTCGAGGCGGCGCTCGAGCACGGTGACCGCGGCGGCCGCGGCCTGCACCTGCGTGTCGGCGATAGCGCGCTCTTCCCGGGTCGGGCCCGCCACGGCCGCATCGTAATTGGCCTGGGCCTCGGCCACGCCGGCGCGTGCGCTGGCGACGTCGTTCTCGGCCTGGTCGAGCGACTGCTGGGATTCAAAGCTCTGGCGCGCCAGCGTGCTGGTCCGGGTGAGCTGGGCCTGCACGAAGTCGAGGCGGGCGCTGGCCTTGGCGATGGCGGCTTTCAGCGAGTCGACCTGCTCGCGACGAACGCCGGCATAGACGTTGTTGCGGTTGGCGGTTGCCGACGCGAGCGCGGCACGCGCCTGGTCCGCCTGCGCCGTCAACTCCACCGCCGATAGCCGCGCCACGACGTCGCCGGCCTTCACAGAGGCCCTCTTCTTGGCCGCAATCGAGACCAGCTGGCCGTTGACCTCCGGCTCGACCCTGATCTCGGTCGCGCGCACGACGCCGACGATGGCTGCGGGTGGTGCCGAGTGGCGCATGACATAGAGCAGCGCGCCCGCCGCGACCAGCGCGAGCGGAATCGCGACGAAGGCGGCAGGTCTAAGGTTGGGCATGTCCCTGTCTCCTCCTGACGGCAAATGCCGAGATCACCGCAAGCGCGAAATAGCCGAGCGCCAGGCACCACAATGCGAGCCAGTCATGCCCAACCTCCCAGATGCCGGCGCCGAGCTGGTTGATGCGCACGAGGCCGTCGATCGCGGAGTCGGCCGGGAATAACCGGCCGAACGCAAGGGCCACGTCCGGAATCGCTTCGCGCGGCCATGCGAAGCCGGCCATGAAGAACTGCGGCAGGCTCGTCGCCAGCAGCAGGATGGTTGCGTTCTCCGGTCGCGTGAACCAGGCCCCGACAGCCTGACCCATGAAACTCGTCGCCAGCAGGAAGACACTCGCGAGCGCGAGAATCTGCGGAAGATGGCCGAGCGTGGAAAAACCGTAGATGCGGGGCAGCACGATGACGTAGAGCGCGAGCGCAGGAAGGTAGACGGTCAGATGCGCGATGCCGCGGCCGAGCACGCCGGCAAAGGCTGCGCCTCCGCTCGCCAGCGCCGTGCCGGTCAGCATCGCGGCGCCGATCAGCAGGGTCTGCTGCAGGATCAGGATGAACGCCGCCGGAACGACGTAGCTCGCATAGCCGCCCACCGGGTTGAAGATAGGCTGCAGCAGCACGTCGGCCGGGCTCGAGCTTGCCAGCTTTG
Organism: Bradyrhizobium sp. 613_E4_N2_2; assembly: GCF_052075995.1. NCBI lineage: Bacteria > Pseudomonadati > Pseudomonadota > Alphaproteobacteria > Hyphomicrobiales > Nitrobacteraceae > Bradyrhizobium > Bradyrhizobium sp. 613_E4_N2_2. The sequence continues at coordinate 5,740,189 of NZ_CP197234.1, read as the reverse complement.
CCTTGACGAGGCTGCCATCCGACCGCGCGCCGCGCGAAACGAGCTCGGACGTCAACGTTCCGATGGCGGTCGCCAACCCGCTGGCGCTCGTTCTGAAGATGAAAAGATAAGTTGCGTCCGCATAGACGGGGATGTGGGCGGTGATGCCCTTGAGCACGTCGCGCTCGGTGTCGGGCGGAATCTCGACGACGGCAAAGGCCTGCCCGCGATCGATCGCGGCGCGCGCTTCGGCCAGCGTTCGGGAGCGAACCGTCACGCTCAATGCGCCGCTCGCATCCAGCGTCTCGACGATCTGCCGGCTGAGATCGCTGAGATCATTGTCGACGACCGCAATTGGAAGCTTGCGAAGGATCTGGTTCAAATAGGGTTGAGGATAGTAGATGCCGTAGACCAGTGGAGCGACAAATAGCAGAGTGAAGGCGCTCCGCGTTCCCAGCACGCGCCGCCACTCCGCCACGAAGGCGCCGCCGACGCCGCGTGGTGTGTCGCTGGCCTCGGATGGCTCGGCAGGGCGCGCCGTTGCAAACCATCCCTTGCGGGTGACGTTCGCCATGCGCAGCCATGCCAGGCCGGCAAAGAGCAACGCCAGGCCCGCAAGCGCCGCGAAGGGAAGGGCGGAATCCGCGACCGGCAATCCCCGCGCGGCTTGTCCCAGCAGGACGGCCATGTACCAGCGAAGCGGCAGGATCGCGCTCCAGACTTGCGCAAACGCGTTCATGCCGATGGTGGGAAAGCCGACGCCGGCATAGCCGAAGGCGGGCGAGGCGATCAGGCCCGCAAGCCCGAGTCCGGTGGCGAGATCGCCGGCCAGAAGCTGGAGCAGGGCGCCGAGCGACAGATAGGCGATGATCAGCAGCGAGGCCGCGGCGATCATCAACGGCAGATCGCCCTTGAAGGGAATATCCAGCACGCCTTCTAGGAACAGCGGCTCGGCCAGCATGATCAGGACGAAGATGCAGAACAGCGGCGCGAGCTTGCCGGCCAGCGCGACAAGCGGATCGCCGCCGGCGCTTTCGAGCCAGGCCCGGGCGTCGCGGCGGCGGAATTCGGAGCCGACGGAATAGCCGGCGGCAAGGGTCATCACCACATGGATGATGGTCGGCAGCAGCGCGCGCAGCAGGAACTGCGCGTAGTTCTTCTGCGGATTGACGAGCGCCATGGTCTCCGCCTTGAGCGCACCCAGGGACGCTGGCGCAGGTGCCGCGCGACTGGCGGGAGCGGCCACCGCTGCCGCTGCGGAAAGTGAATCGCTCAGACCCGAGGATGCGATGCCGGAGGGAGTCAAAAACTGCTGGTTATAAAATCCGACGATCTGAGGGCGGCGCGCGGCCTTCAGGTCGCGCTCGAAATCCGGCGGGATGTGGACGGCCGAAATCGACTTGCCGGAGCGTATGTCCTGCACGGCCGTGGACAGCGTGCCGGAGCGGTCGACGATCTTCAGGCTTGGCGACGCCGCAATGTATTCCACCAGGGCGCGCGACGCGTCCGACTTGTCCTCGTCGACGACAGTCACGCCGAGCCCGCGGATGACCGGATGGCTAAAGACCGTGGTGAGAACCACGAACGCGAACAGCGGCACGCCGAAGATCAGGAGCAGCGCCACGCGATCGTGAAACAGCCAGCGGCACTCGCGCCGCGCGACCAGCAGAAATCCGGGCTTGGGCGCCGGCCTCATGGCCGCGACCGCCAGTCGAGATAGGCGCTCATTCCCGGTCGCAGCTCGGGCACCGGTTGCACCGGATAGGCACGGATCGAAAACGTCCGCAGGTCGAAATCACCCGAAGCACGCGTGGCCCGCCAGCTTGCATATTCGCCCTTGGTCGCGATGAGCTTGACCTCGACTGTCACCGAGCGGTCGCCGAGGGCGGGAATGCGGACATCGAAGCGATCGCCGACCTTGAGGCCTTTGACGAGATCCTCTCGCAGATCGAAATGCACCCAGAGGTCCGCGAGATTGATCAAGGTGACGAGCGGGACGCCCGGCGAGACGTATTCGCCGGGTTCCACATTACGCTGATAGATCTGCGAGGCTACGGGCGCATAGACCACGAGCTGGTCGATGATCGACTGGACACTCTGGATATCGGCACTGGCCTTTTCGACATTGGTATTGGCAATGGCCCGCTCCTCCTTGGTGTAGCCATTGACCGCCTGGTCATAGGCCGATTTGGCCTGGTCGACGGCGCGCTCGCTTTCGTGCAGCGCATCGGTGGCCTGATCGAGGCGGGCTTGCGGCGCATTGCCTTGCTCGGTCAAGGTGTGTGTGCGGTCAAAGGTCTTTTGCGCCAGCACCAGCGCCGCTTGCGCGCGCTCCATTTCCGCCTTCCGTGCCGCGATCACTTCCACCCGCGTTCCGACGAGTACGTTGGCAAGCTGGGCGTCCGCGACGGCCTTGGCCGCCTTCATTTGCTCGTGCTTGGCCAGCGTCTCTGGATTGTCGATCTGGACCAGCACTGCGCCCGCAGCCACGTTCTGGCCGCGCTCGACGGGAATCTTGCCGACCCGTCCGTCCACGCGCGCCGCGATATCGAGCCGCGTTGCATCGACCTCGCCCTGAACCAGCAAGGGCTCCGGGCGCAACAGATAGAAGACGGAAAGCCCGACGACAGCAGCCGCCACGACACCGACGATGATAGAGGGCGTGCGTGTCGGGTTGTGCGCGGCTTTCGCCGGTCCGTTACCCGGCACGTCGGGCGTGCTTTGAACGTCCTTGTCAGAGCTCGGCACGTCCATGCCTGACTCCCTTTCTGATGGCCGGATGGCCTCTAGTTTATTCGGTTGTGAGGCCCAGCCGCAATCGCGAGGCGATGAATGTTTTTGAGTCGGAGCCGACCATGTAACCTGTCCGTTACCCACGCTTGGATGTTTGATCCCTGACTTGTTGAAAGCTGCTGCTCTCGCAGTGGTGCTCGTCCCGACGTCCCGGGGGGCGCCAGGTGATCAAGCAGCAGACCCATCCCAGCGATGACATTCCTGTCCAAGATGAATGACGGCGATCGCGTCATAGTCGCGTCACCTGACCCGGTCCGTGGTCGGGCCAGGATGCAGGTGCGACATGCCAAACGCCGTCACGAAATCAAGCCCCACGATCCCTCGTCTCTTCGTCCTCGAATTGAACGCGGGCTGCATTCACCTGATGAATGCGGATGGCTCCGACCGCACGACCATCGTCACCGGCTGCCACCTTCCGGATGGCATCGTCGTGGATGTCGAGGCTGGCCATATCTACTGGACCAACATGGGCATCCCGAGCCTGGATGACGGGTCCATCGAGCGCGCCGACATCGACGGCAAGAACCGCAAGACCATCGTCCCGCGGGGACACACCCACACGCCGAAGCAGATCATCCTCGATAAGAAGGGCGGCAAGCTCTACTGGTGCGATCGCGAGGGTATGCGCGTCATGCGCTGTAACCTCGAGGGCTCGCGGCTGGAGACGCTCATCGAAGCGGGCCACGGCGAAGCCGATCGCAAGGACCAGATGCGATGGTGCGTCGGGCTGGCGATCGACCCGAAATTCGGTCGTATCTACTGGACGCAAAAGGGGCCTGATAATGCAGGGCTCGGTCGCATCTTCCGCGCCAATGTCGAAATCCCCGCCGGCCAGACCGCAGCCATGAGATCCGACATCGAGATATTCTACGACGGTCTGCCGGAGCCGATTGATCTGGAGATCGATCACCAGAGTCGAATTCTCTACTGGACCGATCGCGGTGATCCTCCGCGCGGCAACACGGTGAACCGGGCCTCGCTCGACAACAAGCCTGCCGAGCCGGAGATCGTGGTGACCCATCTCATGGAGGGGATCGGTATCGCGCTCGACGTTCCCAACGATCGCATGTTCGTGACCGATTTCGCGGGCTCGGTCTACTCCGCGCGGCTCGACGGGTCCGGCGAGCGCAACTTCCTCTACGCCCAGGGCAATCTCACCGGCATTGCCTATGCCGAAGTCTGACCAACGCATTGGAGAGAACGACATGACCGACACCAAGCCCATTCGCCGTATCGCCATCATCGGCACCGGCGTGATCGGCGCGAGCTGGAGCTCGCTATTTCTCGCCAAGGGATTGCAGGTCGTTGCGACCGATATCGCGCCGAACGCGGAAGCAGCACTAAGGAAGTTCGTCGAGACGGCCTGGCCGGCGCTCAAGCGATTGGGCTTGTCGCCCGGAGCTTCGCAGTCGAACCTCACGTTCACGCCCGACATCGCGCAGGCACTCGCCGGCTCCGACCTCGTCCAGGAGAACGGGCCCGAGCGGATCGAATTCAAGCAGAAGCTCTATGGCCAGCTCGACGAGCTGTTGCCGCCCGACGTGATCATCGCATCGAGCTCGTCGGGGCTCACCATGAGCGAAATCCAGAAGGGTGCCGCATCCCATCCCGAGCGCTGCGTCATCGCCCATCCGTTCAATCCGCCCCATCTGATCCCGCTGACGGAGATCGTCGGCGGGGCAAAGACCTCGGAAGCCACGATCCGGCGCGCAACGGAATTCTACACGTCGATCGGGCAACGGACGGTGCGCCTCAACAAGGAAATGCCGGGGCACGTCGCCAACCGCCTGCAGGCGGCGCTGAGCCGCGAAGTCTATTACCTCGTGGCCGAGGGCGTGGTGAGCGCCGCCGACGTCGACACCGCCCTGAGCTGGGGCCCGGGTTTGCGCTGGGGCGTCATGGGCAGCCTGATGCTGAACCATCTCGGTGGCGGTCCGGGCGGCATCGAGCACTTCTTCCAACAGTTCACCGGCCCGATGACGGCCTGGTGGAAGACCCTCGGCTCGCCCGTGCTGACGCCGGACGTGCAAAAGAAACTCATCGACAGCGTCCATGCCGAGGCCGGATCGCGCACCATCGCGGAGCTGGAGGCGGAGCGCGACGAAATTCTGCTCGGCCTGATCGAGCTGCGCAAGAAGGCTGCGAAGCCGAGCTGACGCAATCGGCAGCGTCCGCGAGATCAATCATACCTTCAACCCTTCACTTTTCAGGCTTCCGAGCCGCAGCGAGGAGATATCGCAAATGTCCACCGCAAACACAGCAGGCAAGACCGCCGCGCCGAAGTCACCGCCGGCACCCAATGGCGATTTCTACCAACTGGTCGACCTCCTCACCCCGGACGAAAAGGCGCTCGTCAAGAAGGTGCGGACCTACATGGAGACCAAGGTCCAGCCGGTCATCAACAAGTACTGGTCCGACGACGCGTTTCCGTTCGAACTGCTGCCGTCGTTCAAGGAGCTTGGCCTCGGTGGGCTCGGCTTCAAGGGCTATGGCTGCGCGGGCGGCAGCCAGAAGCTGTTCGGCTTCGTGGCGATGGAGCTGGCGCGCACCGACGCCTCGTTCTGCACGTTCTTCGGCGTGCATAGCGGCCTCGCCATGGGCTCGATCTATCTCGACGGCTCCGAGGAGCAGAAGCAGAAATGGCTGCCGGCGATGGCGCGCTGGGAAAAGATCGGCTGCTTCGGCCTCACCGAGCCGCTGGTCGGCTCCGGAACGAGCGGCGGCCTGACCACGACGGCCAAGCGGGAAGGCGATACCTGGATTCTCAACGGACAGAAGCGATGGATCGGCAATGCGCCTTGGTGCGACATCTCCATCATCTGGGCGCGCGACCTTGCCGACAATCAGGTCAAGGGATTCATCGTCGAGAACAAGTCGACGCCCGGGTTCAGCGTCGAGAAGATCGAGCACAAGATCGCGCTCAAGGTGGTCCAGAACGGCCAGATCACGCTGAAGGACGTGCGGGTGCCTGAAGCGAACCGCCTCCAGGGCGGCAATTCCTTTCGCGACACCGCGCGCGTGCTGCGGATGACGCGCTACATGGTGGGCTGGGCATCGACCGGCATCCAGATGGGCGCATACGAGGCCACCCTCAAATATGCCCTGGAACGATTGCAATTCGGCAAGCCGATCGCCTCGTTTCAGCTGATCCAGGATCTGCTCGCCAAGATGCTCGGCAATCTGACCGCGTGCCAGTGCCTGATGCTCCGCCTGGCGCAGCTCGATGACGAAGGCAAGCTCGGCGACCATCACGCGGCACTGGCGAAGGCATTCTGCACGGCGAAGTCGCGCGAGACGGTCTCATGGGGCCGCGAGGTGCTGGGCGGCAACGGGATCGTCGCCGACTACAACGTCGCGCGCTTCTTCGCCGACGCCGAGGCGCTCTACTCCTACGAAGGCACCTATCAGATGCAGAATCTGATCGTCGGCAAGGCCATCACCGGTCACGGCGCTTTCCTCTGACCTTTCAGCGGGGCCGGCGCATCGGCGCCGGCTGCCCTACTCAGGAGACACGACCATGGTTTCGGGAACTGCACCGTTCACCCCTTCGCCTGCAACAGCACCAAGCTCAGCACCGAGAGCGGCGCTGGCCCTTGCGAACGTCCAGTACGAGAAAAAGGGCCCGATCGCCTACGTGACGGTCAATCGGCCTAAAGTGCTCAATGCACTCAATACGCCGACCTGGACCGATTTGCACGCGGCATTCGAGGATGCCAAAGCGGACGCGTCCGTGCGCGGCGTCATCCTCACCGGCGCTGGCGACAAGGCGTTCATCGCCGGCGCCGACATCAGTGAACTCGCCCATGTCGATGCTTACGACGCCGAGGAGTCCAGCCGGTTCGGCCAGGGTGTGCTGGACCTCATCGAAAATCTCGGCAAGCCGGTGATCGCGGCGATCAACGGCTTTGCGCTGGGCGGCGGCTGCGAGACGGCGATGGCCTGCACGATCAGGATTGCGGCCGAGCATGCCAAATTCGGTCAGCCCGAGGTCAAGCTCGGCCTGTTGCCCGGCGGTGGCGGAACGCAACGCCTGCCGCGCCTGGTGGGAAAGGGGCGTGCGTTGCAGCTGATCCTCACCGGCGAGACGATTTCCGCGCAGGAAGCCTATCGCATCGGCCTCGTCAACGAAGTCGTTGCTGCCAGCAGTCTGATCGATCGCGCCGAGACGGTCCTGAAGCAGATCATGGCCAACGCGCCGATCGCCGTGAAGTTCTCGCTGGAAGCGGCCAATAAGGGCATGGACACGAGCCAAAGCGAAGGCCTTGTGCTGGAAGCCTCGTTCTTCGGCATTTGCGCCGCCACCGAAGACAAGAAGGAAGGCACCGCAGCCTTCCTCGAAAAACGTGCGCCGCAGTTTCGCGGACGCTGAAACAAGGCCGCTCTGAGCGGATTTGGAAAGGACGCCCATGGCAAACGACAACATTTTCTCCGGACTGAAGGTGGTGGACCTCGCGAGCTTCATCGCGGGCCCGAGCGCCGCCGTGATCCTGTCCGACTTTGGCGCCGACGTGATCAAGGTGGAGCCGCCGAGCGGCGAGCTGTGGCGACATGCGAACCACCTCCCGCCGCAGCCGGTCGCCGACGATGCCTATCCCTGGCACCTGGCCAACCGCAACAAGCGCGGCATGGCACTCGACCTGAAATCTCCGGAGGCCCATCAGGTTCTCGAGAAACTGGTCAAATGGGCCGACGTGCTCATCGTCAACACGCCGCATCCGGCGCGCAAGAAACTGAAGCTCGAATATGAGGATGTGGTGGGGTGGAATCCGCGCCTGATCTACGCCGACATCACGGGCTTCGGCGACAAGGGACCGGACGCGAATCTTCCCGGCTTCGACATCACGTCCTACTGGGCCCGCAGCGGATTGCTGTCGATGACGCGCGATGCCGGTGCGCCGCCGACCTGGCCGGTGGCCGGCAGCGGCGACAACGCCACCGCCGTTGGGCTCTATTCGGCGATCGTCACGGCCCTGTATCGCCGTGAACGGACCGGGGAGGGAGCGCATGTCACCACCTCGCTTCTCGCCGAGGGCGTGTGGTCTGCCAGCGTCTCGATCCAGGCCGCGCTGTGCGATGCGAAATTCTTCGGGCTGCATGATCGCATGCACCCCGCAAATGCGGCCATGAACGTGTATCGCGCCAAGGATGATACCTGGTTCGTTCTCATCATCACGCCCGACAAGGTGGAGGCCGTGGCGAAGGCGATCGGCCGCCCCGATCTCCTGACTGATCCGCGGTTCTCCGACCCGGCGAAGCTGACGGCGAACATGACGGAGCTCACGGCGATTCTCGACGAGACCTTCTGTGCCGAGCCGATGGCACATTGGTACGAGGTATTCAACGGCGTTCACGTGACGTTCGGAGCAGTACGCGGGCCACAGGAGGTGATCAACGACCCCCAGCTCCGGGCCAACGACATCATCGTGCCCCTCGAGGGGGCGGGCGGCAAGCTGACGTCCACGATCTCCAGCCCGCTTCAGGTGCATGGTGTCACCAAGGTGCCCGCGAAGCGCGCGCCGAAGATCGGAGAGCATAACGACGAGGTTCTCCGGCAGCTGGGATTCAGCGCGGCCGAGATTGATGGTCTGCACGCGAGCGGTACCGTTCCGAAGGCAAAGGGCCAAGCGGCCTAGCGCGATGACAGGGGGTGTGGCGGCGCTAGCCGCCGCGACCCTGCGTTGCGGTCAAACTCAGCAAAGGGTTCAGGAGTTCGACCATGGATGAGATCGTGACCGAACATGCCGCGGGCATCTTGCGTATCCAGTTGAACCGCCCGACAAAGCGGAACGCGATGACATCGGCCATGTACGTGGCTCTCGCTGATATCTTCAACGCGGCGGCGAATGACGAGGGTACGCGTGTCATTCTCTGGCATGGCGCGGGAGATTCGTTCTGCGCCGGCAATGACATCGATGACTTTCTCAAGAATCCTCCAGGACCGGGTGAATCGCCACAAGCGGGCCTCATGCATGCACTGGTTGACTTCGACAAGCCACTGGTCGCGGCAGTCCACGGCGCTGCGATCGGCGGCGGCACGACCATGCTGACGCACTGCGACTTCATCTACGCGGGCGAGAGCGCAAAATTCCAGATGCCCTTCATCAATCTGGCGCTCGTTCCGGAGTTCGGATCGAGCTGCTCAGTGCCGGCGCGGATCGGTCACGTCCGTGCAGCCGAGCTGATCTTGATGGGATCTCCATTCGATGCCCGGCGTGCGGCGGAGCTGGGACTGGTGACCGAAGTTGTCCCCGACAACGATCTCCGGGCGAAGGCAACCGACACGGCCCGGAAGTTGGCAGCGAAGCCCGCGGCTGCGTTACAGGCCAGCAAGCGGCTCATGAAGCAGCCATTTCGCGAGCAGATCAAGGCCGCGATGAAGGCCGAGAACGAAGAATTCAGCACGCAAGTCCGCTCCGAAGATGCAAGGGAAGCGTTCACGGCTTTCGTGGAAAGGCGCAAGCCCGACTTCACGCGAAACATCAAGTCTCAAGCGACTGCATGACCAAGGAAAAGCCGATGTACGTATGCGTATTGGTTGGAAGCCTGCGGAAGGCTTCGTTCAACGGGATGCTGGCGAATGCACTGATCTCGCTGGCGCCGTCCTCGATGAGGCTCGACATCGTCGAGATCGGAGGATTGCCATTTTACAATGAAGATCTCGATACCGCAGCTCCGCCCGCGCAATGGACCGCGTTCCGCCAGCGCATGAAGGCCGCCGACGCCGTTCTGTTCGTCACGCCGGAATATAACCGGTCAGTGCCTGCCGTGCTCAAGAACGCGCTGGATGTCGGTTCCAGGCCGTATGGACGCAGCGTCTGGGACCGCAAGCCGGGTGCGATCGTCAGCGGCTCGCCCGGGGCGATCGGAGGCTTCGGCGCCAATCATCATCTCAGGCAATCGCTCGTGTTTCTGAACGTGCCGACCCTGCAGCAGCCTGAGGCCTATCTCGGGCATGTCGACAAGCTGTTCGATGAGCACGGCAAGCTCGCTGGCGACGGCACCAGCAAATTCCTCCAGGCGTTCATGCAGGCGTTCGCCAATTGGGCCGAGACGGTTCGGCCCAAATGATCCGATCTCGGGGGCAGCGCGTCTGCCCCCTCGCGGCAAGAGCGGGCTGAAATCGCAGCGTCGCGCTCAAAAATGGATCGGCCGCATTTGCTCGAATTCGTCGCGGCACGCGCGGCTGAAGTCATGCAGCAGATCGATCGTGCCATCGATGGCCATTTCGCGCAGTTGGACAAAGCTCTTGTCCGGCTCCAGATAGGTGTCCAGGATTTTTCGGGTGACGTCCTCGGCATGATGGACCACCGGCTTTGAAGATATCGCCCGCATCGCGCTCATCTTGGCGTAAAGGCTGACCAGGCTCGGAATGTCGGCTTTATCGTGCTGGAGCGCATCGATGTAACATTTGGCGGCGTCCTCGATGAAATCCCTGTACAGGGTCTGCCGCCGAGTCTCCTCGTGAAGGACCCACTGCGCGCGGACCTGGCTTCGCTGGCTCCGCCAATTGGCTATTCCGCTTGTCAGGCCGCCCACGGCTGCACCGGTGAGAGCGGCGAGCGCGGATATGATGGAAGCGTCCACAGGTGCAGTCCTTAACGAATTTCCGGGAATGCTTGCAAGGTCTTGATTGGCCGCAACTATGACGAGGACGATCTCGGTCCCTCGGAAATCAGCCGTGAGCTCCTTTGCCCCGACAGATACGACCAGAACCACTGGGTCTGGACTCGAAACCTGTTCTGGAGTTGCGGCAGGGCGAGCACATGCAACGCGGCCCACACCCACCAGGTCAAAAAGCCGCTGCTGCGCAAATGGCCGGACTCGAGAATCGCAAAATTCTTGCCGACCACCGCCATGTTGCCCTTGTCGCGATACCGAAACGGTCGGCCATCCTTGTGTCCCTTGACGCGGCTGGCGATGACCTGACCGACAAATCGTCCCTGCTGAATGGCTGCCTGCGCGACCCCGGGGACGGGGTGACCATCCTGGGTCATCGTGGCCGCATCCCCTGCAACAAAGACGTTGGGCGCATCGGGAATGTCCATGAAGGCGCCCACGAATGCGCGCCCGGCGCGGTCTGTCCGGGTCGCCAGCATCTTCACGACCGGGGAAGCGCTGACGCCTGCCGTCCAAAGTACGGTGGCGCTGGGAATGCGGACGCCGGCCGCGATCACGCCCTGATCGTCAACCTTCTCGACCTTTACGCCCGTCGAGACCTCGACTCCGAGTTTCGTCAGTCGCTTGGCCGCCTTTCGCGACAGCGATTCCGCAAAGGTCGGCAGGATGCGAGTGCCGCCATCCAGCAGAACAATCCGGCTCTTGGCGGGGTCGATCTTGCGGAAATTGTTACGCAGGGTCACCGAGACCAGTTGAGCGATCGAAGCGGCAAGCTCGACGCCGGTCGGACCGGCGCCCACCAGAACGAAGGTCATTTGGCGAGCGCGCTCGTTCTCGTCATCGGTTGCTTCAGCCAGTTCAAATGCGCTCAAGATCTTGGTCCGGATCGTTTCGGCGTCGCTCAGGCTCTTGAGGCCCGGTGCGAACCGCGCGAACTCGTCATGACCGAAATAGCTCGGACGCATTCCGGTCGCGATCACCAGGAAATCGTACTCGAGCTTTCGACTGCCAATCTCCGGGCAGATGGCCTCGACGGTGCGTGCTCCCAGGTTGACGCCCTTGACCTCGGCCAGCATGACGCTGAGATTTTTCTGCTTTGCCTCGAGTTGCCGGATCGGTGCCGCGATCTCGGATGGCGCCAGAACAGCGGTGGCGACCTGGTACAGGAGCGGCTGAAAGATATGGTGATTGCGGCGGTCGACCAGCGTGATCTCGACATCGGCTCGCTTCAGAGCCCGTGCCGCCGCGATACCGGCAAAGCCACCGCCGACGATCAGGACGCTTTTTTTGCCTGGGGCCGCCTTTGTCGACGGCGGCTTTTCTTGCGGGAACGATTTGGTGAGAATTGTCGTCATGGGTACACCGACTCTCCAGGGCCAGCCGCCCCCCCAGGGTCAGATACAGCGGAGCTCCGGATTAATCTTGGATGGCGCTGCGGTGCATTGAACGACCGTGCCTGATCATCCGGGGAAGGGTCTGAGCCGCTCGTACAGCATGCGCGGGAGGATCAGCCCGAAGGCCATCGCCGTGATGATCAAAAGCGCCGTGGCGCTGCTCGCAGCGATACTGGTGACCAGAGCCGCCGGTGCGCCCGGGCCGATTGAGACCAGTTCGACGAGGCCCGTCGCAGTGTTGAACAGGAAGAAACCAGGCATCAACGAGACAACGGCGGAGAACGCGACCGCCGCGAAGGGCAGATGCAGGCGATCGACCACGGGAGCCGTGAGGGCGCTGGCAAACATGCAGGCGACGAGTGTTCCGGCCGGAGCACTTCCGCCGGCGGAGATCACCGCCCAGTGTGCGGCATGTGCAAGCATGCCGACTGCAATCGGGAAAGGCAGCAGACGCCATGGCATTGAGAAGAAAGTACCGAATGAGGCGACTGCGCATCCTGCTGCGATCACATCGATGATCAACGGCAGGGGCGGAGATGGCCCGGCTATCGCGAGTTGCCCGCCGGCGGCCGTGTACCCGAACAGACCGCCGGCGCAGATCAGCAGCACGATGATGCCGGCATAGGCCAGGCGGGTCATGCCCAGTGCGATGCGCGTGCGAGCGAGGTCCATGGCACCGTTGAGGATATGCGGACCGGGGACAAGCACCATGCAGGGACAGAAGGCGACCAGCGCAATTGCATCCGACAGTCGAAATCGGCTGGCAACAGCAGCTACAGCACCGGCGACCAGCGCGGCGCAAAGTGGCTGGAGGAGCGGGTTATGGCTGAAGCCGGACAGCCTGCGCCTGATGAGCGCGCCAGCGGCTGCGCTCATTGCGATCAGGAGCAGGCTCATCGCATCGAGCGCGCCGAAGATGACGCCAAGCGAGGCCGCACCAACGGCTGCGAACAAGGTGAAGCGTGGCGTGGAAGCGGGCGGTAGACGACCGGCCGACTCAAGTGCGGATTGCGCGGCACTGGCCGGCAATGTGCCGTCGCAGATCTGATCTATCACCGTCGTAACGGCGAGTACCCTGCCCATGTCGACGCCGAGCGGCCTGGCGGGCACAGCTTGCGAGACGCGCGAGCCATCCAATTCGATGATCAGTTCGTCCCATTGCGGGAGCACCTTCACCGCGACGCCGAGCGCGCGCCCAAGACGCGTGGCAGCGACAACCGTCCGTTCCGTGGTCTGACCGTGAGCAAACAGAAGAGCGGCCGCCAGCACGGTCGTGCTCAGCGCCGTTTCGCAAGACGGCGGTTCGGCGCGCGAGCTCTCCGGCTTTCGCTCGGTCAATTGCGTTGCGCGGTCCAGTAGCCCGAGCATCGTGAGCTTCCCGAATAGCCGCTCCACCTTCCGCGACCCGAGTTCCCGGAAAGTCTGCCCGTGCCGGACGCGAATTTGTCGTGAACCTCTACCGAAGCGCGGACCGAACCGGATTTCGCGACGTAGCCCCTGAATTTCACGAGATTGGGATGCGTGACTATTCCGTCGGAAATATTGACGGTGAAGTTGTAGCTGGGATCGCATGCGCCGCCTTGCGTCACGAAGACGAGATCCCAGGAGCCGTCATAGGCGGATCGTGCCTGCGCGGCCGGGGCCATCAGGCAAACAGCTGCAATCGTCCAGAGCAAAGGCATCTTCATCGATAGTTCTCCGTAGGCTCGGCGAACGTTTCCACGCAAACGGAACGAATTTCGCCGATGTTCAAACCAGGGATCGAGCGTCACAGATATAGGGCTGCTCTAGGAAGAATTGGCGCAAAGCGCTTGTTGAAAAGTGCTCAGATCACTTTGAATCGTGCGTTCACGAAAGATGCAGGCGCGACCAGACGCCCAGCCAATTGTTTTGAGCAGGATTGGCTCCAATCGAGCAGCCATATTCAATCGCGGCCACCGCTGGGCAGACATACTGAACGCACGCACTGTCGCTGTTCGAACGGAGCACGACAGGTCGCATTCAGAATGAACCTGGAGCCGCGAGATGAACGTCAAGTCCATTGCTGGCCAGCTTGGGGAAAGACGCGCTCGTACCCCTCATTCGCTGGCTGACTATTGGAATGTGTCTGACTTCGTCGCCCTCACAAAGCCGCGCGTGATGATGCTCGCGGTCTTCACCGCGCTCGTCGGATTGAGCTCCGCTCCGGTTCGCCTTGATCCGCTAACGACCCTTGCGGCAGTTCTTGCCATTGCAGCGGGAGCCGGAGCCGCCGGTGTCCTCAACATGTGGTACGACGCCGATATCGATGCGGTCATGAGCCGCACCGCCATGCGGCCAATTCCGCTCGGCAAGATCTCCCGGTTCGCGGCGCTTGTCCTTGGACTCCTTCTTGGCGGGTTCTCCGTGGTGGCTCTCGCCCTGGCGACGAACCTCGTGGCAGCCGCGTTACTGGCGGGCGCTATCCTCTTTTATGTCGTGGTGTACACGGCGTGGCTGAAGCGGTCCACGCGGCAGAACATCGTCATCGGCGGCGCTGCCGGCGCGCTGCCGCCGGTGATCGGATGGGCCGCGGCAACAGGCGATATCGGGCTGGAGCCGCTTGCGCTGTTCCTCATCATCTTTCTCTGGACGCCGCCCCATTTCTGGGCGCTGGCACTCAATCGCACCGAGGATTACGCCGGCGCGGGCGTACCGATGCTGCCGGTTGTTGCGGGACGCTCGGTCACAACACGGCAGATATTGATCTACAGCGGTCTCCTGGCTCTCGGTTCGGAGCTGCCCTGGGCACTGGGGTTCGCAGGCGTGATCTACGGCGTCACCGTTGCGATCTGCGGGGCGCTTTTCCTCATGCTTGCATTTCTGCTGGACAGAAGCATCGGGCCTGATCGCCGTCCCGCCCACAGGCTGTTCGTGTTCTCCATCTTCTATCTGTTCGCGTTGTTCGCAGCGTTCCTGGTTGACCATGGCGGCGAGTCATTCCGGCGCACGCGTGCCTCGCATGCGGGCATTGCCACGTCGGTGCATGCTGATCGCCTGCCGGAGGTCGCCCGGAGCGCATGGCGCACCAACAATCCCAGGGAGCTCTAACATGCGATACGGCTTACTGGCAGCCCTCCTGACCGGGGCCATGATGCTCGGCGGCTGCACCGAAGGCGTGCTCGATCCGAAAGGGCCGATCGCGCTGGCCGAGCGGCAAATTCTGTTTAACGCGCTCGGCATCATGCTTGCGATCGTGATCCCAGTGATCCTTGCGATACTTGGCTTCGCCTTCTGGTTTCGTGCATCGAACGAGCGTGCGCGCTATCGGCCGGATTTCACATATTCCGGACGTCTTGAACTGCTGGTCTGGTCCATCCCCGCAATGACGGTGCTCCTGGTCGGCGGCGTCGCATGGATCGGCGCACACGATCTCGATCCGGGCAAGCCGATTAGCTCGACGGTCAAGCCTGTCAACGTTGAAGTCGTCTCGCTCGACTGGAAATGGCTGTTCATCTATCCCGAGCAGGGCATCGCGAGCGTCAACAAGCTGGTCGTGCCGGTGGGGACGCCGATCAGCTTTGAACTGACCTCATCGAGCGTCATGAACAGCTTCTTCGTGCCTCAGCTCGGGAGCCAGATCTACACCATGTCGGGAATGGCGACCCGCCTCCACCTGCAGGCGGACCATCTCGGAACCTATCCAGGGATCTCCGCCATGTTCAGCGGCGAGGGCTTTCCCTACATGCACTTCACGGTCGAAGCAGTGACCGACGGTGGATTTGCGCAATGGGTTCGGCAGACCGGCGAGACCGGTTCGATCCTCGATAAGCAAGCTTACGCCGATCTGGTCAAGCCGAGCAAGGCGGTCGCGCCGTTCACCTATCGTGGCGTCGTCTCCGATCTGTTCAGCAGCATCGTAAATGCTGGGATGGGCACCCAAGACTCCCATCAAGACTCTTCTCTATCAGTTTGTTCAACCTCGCAGAGGGCAGAGCGATGAATCTCCTCGGAAAGCTCGATTGGAGCGCGATTCCTCTCCATGAGCCGATCATCATGGGTGCAACGGGCTTCATGGTCCTGGTCGTGCTGGTCGTTCTCGGATTTATCACGGCGAAGGGAGCTTGGCCCTATCTATGGCGCGAGTGGCTCACCTCGGTCGACCACAAGCGGATAGGCGCCATGTATTGCATACTGGCGCTCGTCATGATGCTGCGCGGCTTCAGCGATGCGATCATGATTCGCGCGCAGCAGGCGCTCGCAGCCGGCGGTGCACAAGGTTATCTGCCGCCCGAACATTTCAATCAGATTTTCTCGGCGCACGGCACGATTATGATCTTGTTCATGGCAATGCCGTTCGTGGTCGGGCTCATGAACTTCGCAGTACCGCTGCAACTCGGTGTTCGCGATGTGGCATTCCCGACGCTCAATTCCGTCAGCTTCTGGCTGACCGCCTCGGGCGCGTTGTTGGTCAACATTTCGCTGGCGGTCGGCGAGTTCTCGAAAGCAGGTTGGTGGGGGTATCCGCCACTGAGCGAATTGCAATACTCGCCCGGTGTCGGCGTCGACTACTATCTCTGGTCTCTGCAGATATCGGGTATCGGTACCCTGCTGGCGGGAATAAATTTCGTCACGACCATCCTCAAATTGCGGGCACCGGGGATGGGCTATATGCGCATGCCGGTCTTCTGCTGGACCGCGCTTGCTGCCAACCTGCTCATCGTCGCGGCTTTTCCGGTCCTGACCGCGACGCTCGCGATGCTGGCGCTCGATCGCTATCTCGGCTTTCACTTCTTCACGCTCGAAGGCCAGGGCAATCAGATGCTGTACTCGAACCTGTTCTGGGTATGGGGGCACCCCGAAGTCTACATCCTGATCCTGCCGGCGTTCGGCGTATTCTCGGAAGTGATGGCGACCTTCTCCGGCAAGCCGTTGTTCGGCTATCGCTCGATGGTCGCCGCGACGATGGCCATCTGTATCCTCTCCTTCCTGGTCTGGCTGCACCACTTCTTCACAATGGGTGCCAGCGCAAACGTCAACGGCTTCTTCGGTGTCATGAGCATGATCATCGCTTTGCCGACAGGCGCGAAGGTCTTCAACTGGCTGTTCACGATGTACGGCGGCCGGGTTCGTTTCTCGGTGCCGGTGCTGTGGTCGATTGGCTTCATGGTGACTTTCGTCATCGGCGGCATGACCGGCGTGCTCATGGCGGTGCCTCCGGCCGACTTCCAGCTGCACAACAGCGTGTTCCTGGTCGCGCACTTCCATAATGTCGCCATCGGCGGCGTCGTGTTCGGCGTGATGGCGGGGTATAATTATTGGTTTCCCAAGGCGTTCGGGTTCAAGCTCGACGAACGCTGGGGCAAAGCTTCGTTCTGGTGCTGGTTCGTCGGCTTCTATGTCGCCTTCATGCCGCTCTACGTGCTGGGCCTGATGGGCATGACCCGGCGCATGCAACATTACGACAATTTGTCCTGGCAGCCGTGGTTGATAGCGGCGGCATTCGGCACCGCTATCATCCTGGTCGGCGTCGTTTGCCAGATCGTCCAACTCGTTGTGTCGATCCGCAATCGCGAAGAATTGCGGGACGTGACCGGCGATCCCTGGAACGGCCGCACGCTCGAATGGGCGACAGCGTCGCCGCCGCCGGCATGGAACTTTGCATTCCAACCCAAGGTCGCCGGACTGGACGCGTTCTGGACCAGCAAAGATCGCGCGCAAGCGACGACGGACGCGCCGAGGCCGGCGCGCCGGTACGAGCCCGTCGAAATGCCGAAGAACAGCGCTACCGGCTTTGTTACGGCCTTCTTCGCGGTCGTCATCGGCTTTGCGCTGATCTGGCACATCTGGTGGCTGGCCGGCGTCGGGATGTTCGGCGCATTCGTGACGCTACTTACCTTCTCATTCCGCCGACACAACGAAATTGAGGTGCCGGCCGAGGAGATCGCCCGGTTCGTGCAGGCCCACCAGGCTGGAGTTGCAGCATGAATATCGCCGTCGCAATCGATCAGATTCCGCAAGAGGCACTGCCAAGTGCGAGTGAAGCGGGACCTGCTCCAAAGAGGATCGTGGTCGCCTATGGCTTCTGGATCTTCCTGCTGAGCGACATCATCATGTTCGCCGCGCTGTTCGCGAGCTACGCGGTCCTCGTGCGCTCCACGGCCGGCGGCCCGACCGGCGCCCAGCTGTTCAACCAGACGACGGTCGCGATCGAGACAGCCTGCCTTCTCTTTTCGAGCTACACTTGCGGGCTGATGTCCTTGGCGGTGAGTTCGCGCCGCTATTTCAGGAACTATTTGGGAGCGTTGATCACCTTCGTGCTCGGAGCCATATTCCTTGCTCTCGAGATCCGCGAATTCCTGAGCATGATCGCCATCGGCGCAGGGCCGCAGCGGAGTGCGTTTCTGTCCGCATTCTTCACGCTGGTCGGATGCCACGGGCTGCACGTTACGCTCGGACTGGTCTGGCTGACCGTGATGATGGTGCAGGTTGCGGTATTTGGATTCGCCGCGAGGGTGCAGCATCGCCTGCTCTGCTTCTCCTTGTTCTGGCACGCCCTCGATATCGTTTGGGTCGGGGTACTGACGGTGGTTTATCTGATGGGAGTGAGCTCATGACCGAGGTTCGACACGAACGCGCACCCGGAGACAGGCCGAGCCGCGAGATGGACGCATCGGCTCCATCCGAGCTTCTCGTCTACACGATCGGCCTGCTTGTGGCGGTTCTTCTCACGGCTACGTCATTCTGGGCTGCAAATACGACGCTGCTCTGGCCAGGCGGAGTAGTCCTCGGTCTCGCCGTCCTCGCCATTGCCCAGATGGGCATTCACCTGGTGTTTTTCCTGCACATCACCAGCGGGCCGGAGAGCACCAACAACGTGCTCGCGCTCGCCTTTGGCGCTCTCATCGTATTCGTCGTGATCGCCGGCACGATGTGGATCGTGGCAGACATGAACACGAACATGATGATGCCGTCGAGCATGCCGATGGGCATGAGGATGCAACGCTGAAGGGCGTCGCGGGGATGGCTGCTGTCGTTCGAGCATGCCGTCCTCGCGCAGTGCGTGTTCGTCAGCTTTGGTCGGCCACATCGATCGGAAGGCGCTCGACGGCGCCCATCGCGTCGTAATGCTGTGACGGGCCGACTATCTTGTGGGGCGTTTGCGAGTGCTATTGCTGTCCCTGGCGCCGGGGATTTGCGGGATATCCACCTGGATTACCTGCCTGCAGGTATCGCTGAGTTCGGAGCTCCGCTCTCTGAGACAAATCGTTATGTCGTCCGCATTGGGGATGAACGCACTGCAAAGTCGGAACACATCGGGCGTGCATGCCGCGCGCTGTTCCGGTGTTCCTTGCGAGAACGAGGGCGCGGACCAGGCGGTGGCGAGCAGCAGGCACAGGGACACACCCCACGCCGGGGATATCGACCGCCGTGGCATCCGCTTGTTTGAACTTTTCGTTTTCATCTGGAATCTCGTGCTGATCAATCGAGGCCGATACTCGACCTCGTCAGGCTGACACCGATACGCTCTCGTCGGAGCACGGGCTTGTCGCAAAATGTCAGCGTTTGTAGCTTTCGACCCTGCCGCGGCCCACCGCGTCCTGGAACGGCCTTGTGGGGGAACGGGCAATATGCATCTGCCCGGTTCGGGCCGGTCTGTAGCAACCGCGAGTGCGCATGAACCGCCAAGGCGTCACACGTTCGTCCAAGCGTCGCGCCTGATACGGGCGCTAGTGTTCGATCCTGGAATGATGCGCCTGACACCGACTGCTGGCGGGGCGAGGACATGCTCAAGGGATTTACGGCTCCTCGGTCGCCTCGGGGGATTGCTGCATTGGTCCCACCGCCACCCTGGCACTTCGCTGGTGACGTGCTCGCGGTGGAATTCTGGAATGATCCCGATGTATCGGTCCAGATATTCCCCTCTGGCGTGGAGCTTGATGAGCGACGTCGAGGCCGCTCGGTCGCACTCTTCACGGACTATCAGTTCACGGCGCAGAACGAGGAATATCTGGACCCGGCCAGATATCAGTGCCGCGGGTTCAGCGTTCTCCTCGACGCGATGTGGAAGGGGACCCCAATAGCGTGGTGCCCATACTGCTATGTGGACAACGACGCTGCATTGATGAGAGGCTGGATTCAGGGCTATCCGAGAAAGTTCGGCACTGTGCACCTGACCCGCACCTTTGCCGCAGCGAGCATGGCTTCGGCGCCTCTCGCCAATGATAGCAGATTTTCGGCCTGCATGTCTGCTCACGGCCGCTTGCTGGTGCGGGCGAGCGTCGTTTTGCGCGAAAAGGCTGACCGTCTTGTCGGGCTTCTCGATCGCCGGATTGTGGGGCGGCGGTATTTTCCGCGGCTTTCGGCGGGCATGCACGACAAGCCGGCTGTGGACGAACTCGTTCGATGTATCTCGGATCATTCCCTGGTCACAAACATCTGGATCGGCGAGGGTGACCTCAATTTTCCGGAGGCCTACGGAGAGGAATTGGAGATGCTGGGTCCGCTCAAGGTTGGACGCGCATATCGGTTCTCGTTCTCCTATTCCGTCACCGACATCGAAGTTCTGGCAGACCTGACAGCGTAGCGGCCGGCTGATGCCAACAGACGTGTTCCGGATTGCGGCAGGAATCAACAAACCGGCGCATTTCAATCAAATCAAGCGGGGCTGGTTCCGGTAGCCTCTATGCCGAAAGCGATGCATCAGGACACGGGAATGCTGAAGGGCTTTACAGTTCCGAAGTCGCCATTCGGCCAGGCCGCTCTCACTCCGCCGCCACCCTGGCACTACGCTGGCGATGCTGTCGGAGTCGAATTCTGGACCGACCCCGACGCGACAGCAGCGACATTGCCGAATGGTCTTTCGCCGGATCCTGAGTCAAACGGTCACGCCGTCATGCTGTTTCTGGATTGGCAATTCACCGCCCAGGACGACGAATACCTCGAACCGGCTCGCTATCAATATCGCGAGGCGTTTGTCCTGGTCGACGCAATGTATGTAGACATCCCGGTCATGTGGTGTCCGTACATCTATGTCGACAATGACGCTGCGCTGGCGCGCGGCTGGACACAGGGATTTCCCAAGAAGACGGGGAGCATCTTTCAGACACGCTCCTTTGTGGCTCCTGGGCCCGCCGCGGCGCCGATGGCGTCAGGCAGCCGGTTTGGCGCCAGCCTTTCGGCGCATGGCCAGCGTCTTGCGGAAGCGTGCGTCACCTTGCGCGAGCCGGTCGAAGACGGATTGTCTCTGCTCGGCCGCCCCACGGTCCTGCTGCGCTACTTTCCGAGCCTAGTGGCCGGCCGCCGGGACAAGCCTGCCGTCGACGAGCTGGCGATGTCAGTCACCGACAATCTCACCGTTGCCGGTGCATGGATCGGAACAGGAGAGCTCAATTTTCCGGATGCGAACGGTGAGGAGCTCCACTCGCTCGCGCCGCGTCGGATCGAGTCGGGCTTCCGGTACTCGCTTTCCTATTCGACCAGCGATCTGAAAATCCTCGAAGACCGTGCTTTATAAGTGACCTCTCGCGCCCGGACGGCGAAGTGCACAGCCGCCGCTTCGCTAGGAGGTCCGTCGCAGGGCCGCTATCGGCGGCTATATTGTTGAAAATAAACAACTCTTTCGCGTCATCGAACGTTTGCTCAGCAAAAGAGCATTTGCCCGAATTTAACTGTTCAGAACGTTACTTAACAAGCCAAGGGGCTTCCCTTGCTGCACTCTCTCGCCGATCCGGGCGGTCGGGCTAAGCGTCGAGGGAACGAATATGACAGGACTTCCGGCTACCGCCCCAGAATCTTCCCTCGCATCCGACCAACAATTCAACTTGGTTGCGAGTAGCCTGGCCACGCTGCTTGAAACGGCGAGGCGAGAGCTGGAGCGTGATCGAGATGCGGCGAGGGTGTCGCTGGCGACGGCATCCCACATCCTGCAAGCGGAGATCGAGCGATGTTCGGGCGCTAGCGGCTCCACAAGGGGCGGTCTAGCGGCCTGGCAGATCTTGCGCGTGCGAGCTTACATCGACAGCAATCTGCACCGTACCATTCACATTCGGGATCTCAGTGCGGTCGCACGTCGAAGCCCGGCGCACTTTTCCCGGAAGTTCAAACTGGCTGTTGGGGAGTCGCCGCATGCCTATGTGGTGCGAAGGCGCCTGGAGCGAGCCTGCCACCTGATGATGACCAGTGCGGCCTCGCTGAGCGAAATAGCCCTGAACGTTGGCTTTTCCGATCAGGCGCACCTATGTAGGCTCTTCAGGCACGCTTTTGGCCGGAGCCCGGCCAATTGGCGACGCGAGCGCGGCTTCCCTGACGAGGTCAGCTTAAGACCCGGCTTGGACGAGAATATCCCATGAGCGATCAGCGCGGCAAAGTGCTGAGCTTCGGCCCTTTCGAGCTGTCGATCGGGGGCAGGATTCTAACGAATGGCGCAGAGACCGTATCGCTTGGCGCGCGCGCCATGGACCTTCTCATTGTCCTGGTGGAGCAAGCCAACAAGGTCGTCGGCAGGAGAACCCTGATCGAGCGCGTTTGGCCGGAGAGCGGAGTTGAACAAGTCAGCCTGCGCGTTCATATCTCGGCGCTCCGCAAGGCCCTCAATCGGAGTGACCCCGGTCGGCGGTATATCGCGAACGTGCCCGGGCGAGGGTACAGCTTCGTCGTACCGGTAACGTCAGCTTCCCTGCCAATGTCGGGGGATCTCAATCCATCTTCGAGGCCCCGACTGCCTGCGCGCCTGGTTCGGATGCTCGGACGAAGAGAGGCGCTCGCCACGATCCAGATGAAGCTGGCCGAGCAGAAATTTGTTACGATCGTCGGCCCCGGCGGGATTGGTAAAACCACCGTAGCGGTGGCGGTTGCCCACGAAATGAGCGCCACCTTCAATGGCCAGATCTATTTTGTCGACCTGAGTGCTCTGGGCGGCGCTTCGCGCGTAGCTCCAGCAATAGCGGCAGCACTAGGCGTGTCGGTACAAACGAGCAATGTCGTACCAGCCCTGATTGATCGGCTGCAGGGAAGGTCAACACTCATCATTCTCGACTGTTGCGAACACCTTATCGATGAGGCGTCGGCCGTGGCGGAAGAACTGATCTGCCGTGTCCCGACACTGCATCTGCTCGCGACCAGCCGGGAGGCGATGCGAGTCGAAGGTGAACAGATCTACGAACTCTGCGCGCTCGAATGCCCTGGGGAAGACAACAAGTCGGCGCACGACGTGCTGCAATATCCCGCGGTCCAACTGCTGGTCGATCGCGTGCGGGCCGTACGCGGTGACTTCGAGCTAACAGATGCGGATGCGCCGATTGCGGCAAGGATCTGTCGGCGGCTTGACGGAATTCCATTGGCAATCGAACTCGCCGCCGGCAGAGTTGACATATTTGGCCTTAGCAAGGCGGCAAGCTTACTCGACGACCGACTAAACCTGTCATGGGTGGGGCGCAGAACGGCGTTGCCGAAGCACCAGACCTTGAACGCCGCGCTGGAATGGAGCTACGACTTGCTTGGCGTGACCGAGAAGCGCGTCCTGAGCCGGCTCAGTGTTTTCGCCGGCGGATTTACGTTCGAAGCAGCGGTCGCCGTGGTCGCTGACGAAACGATCGATGAAGCAAACGTCTCGGATTGCATTTGGGAGCTCCGCTCGAAATCGATGATTGCCGCTCAGGGACAGAGCGCGAGGCTCCGCTTGCTCGACACCACTCATGCCTTTGCGTCCCAACGGCTGGCCGAAAGCGCCGAGGAGGTCGGTTTGCGCCGCCGTCACGCCCTCTACTTCGGCGACTTGTTCAAACAGGGTGCTTCAATGGACATTCCTGAGAGGATCCAGGCGCTCGGGGTCGAGGTCGGCAATGTCAGAGCGGCTCTGAACTGGGCTTTCTCGGTCGAAGGTGATGCGAAAATTGGCGTTGAACTTGCCGCCGCCTCAGCAAGCACCTGGATGGCAATGGCCCTTCTTACCGAATGCCGGGATTGGATGACGAAGGCCATCGGCCGGCTCGACAATGCGAGTGCCGGCTCGCGCCAAGAAATGATCGTTCAGTCCGCGCTCGCCAGTTGCATGATGTTCACGGATGGCATGACCGAAGAGTCGTACGCAAGCTGGGAAAAAGCGCGCCTTCTGGCCGAGTGCCTTGACGACACCGAATGCCAGCTCGATTCCCTGCTTGTTCTTTGGGCCCACCAGATCCGGCTTCCAAATTATGCCGAGGCGACGGAATTGGCAGATCGATGCGGTGATGTCGCTGCTTTGAGCGGCAATCGTGGCGCGATCGCAATGGCCAACTACATGCGTGGCGTAACGTACCACCACAGTGGGCGAATATCACAGGCTGAAGCTTGCTTTGAGTTGTCCCTGCACCGCGACGACGAAGCGTCCCGTCGGTCTCTCATCACCCGGTTTGGCTACGATCGGAAAGTAGATGCCCTGGCCGTACTGGCCAATGTGACCTGGCTCCGGGGCTGTCCTGATCAGGCGCGACGCCTCAAACTGACGTCGATCGCTGAGGCACGCCAGTTGGATCACGCGGTACCGCTCTGCGTGGCGCTGGCTTGGGCAAGCTTCAATACTTATCTGGCAAGCCCGGACGATCCCGAGACCGAATCGCTTGCCAACGAACTTGTCGACCACGCCGGAAAATACAATGTGGAGAGCTACCAGGGGTTCGGCCTCGGCATGCAGGCTCTCTACGGCGTCAGGCGGGGGGAGGGCGATGCAGCTACTGCGACGCTCTACCGAGGTTTGGAGAAGTTGTCCGCGGCGCGATATGGAGTCTTCAATTGGTTTCTGCAAGCAGAGTTCGCAAGATGCACGGCCGTCGCGGGGCATCCGCAGCTGGGGCTTGCCGTCTTCGAACGGGCCAAGATCAATCTTGACGAGACCCACTGGTACGCCGCGGAATTGCGCCGCATCAGAGGCGAACTGGCCGTGTACAACGACGAGGGGCTTGAAGTTGCCAGACAGTATTTTCTGTCGGCGCTCGGACTCGCCGCCAGTCAAGCCAGCTTATCGTGGGAGCTCAGGGCCGCGACCAGCCTGGCCATTGCAGAAGAATCAGCCGAGCTGAAGGAGCGCGCGTGGCAGACCTTGCAGTTCACCCACGCAAAATTCCGAGAAGGCCATGAGACCGTCGACCTACGGTTGGCCAAGCAGGTACTAGCCGTTTCACATTTGCACGATGGCGCCGCCAACTCGATGCACTGAGGCTTGTCGCTGGAGAAGGTTTGGGGTAACCCTCGGAGGCCCGGGTGTATTTGCCCAAGACCGACGACGAACGGTGCAATTGCCGACGTCGTGCTTTTGGCGGAATAGGTTATGTCCGTCCGACCAATTGGCTCATCGTGTGCAATCCGGTTTCGGTTTGGCCCATTCGAGCTGAATGTATCCGAGCGCTCTCTGAGCAAGGCGGGCCAGATCCTTCCACTGGGCGGCAGAGCCTACGACATTCTGATAGCTCTGCTCGAAAATGCCGGTGAGGTCGTCCCCAAGTCCGAACTGATCGCCAGGGTATGGCCTGACGTAACCGTCGAGGAAGGCAGTCTTCGTGTCCATCTATCGGCGTTGCGCAAGACACTGGGCGATGGTCAATTTGGTGACAAGTACATCGCGAATATCCAGGGCCGTGGGTATAGATTCATTGCGCCGGTCACGCCACTTCCCGCAGCCCTCGACAGCGGTAACGCATCTTCGGGATTGTCCAGCTTGCCGCCGGCATTGGGCCGCATGGTTGGCCGCAGCAAGGTCGTCCTTGAGATTCAGCGTTTGCTCCAGACTGACCAGCGCCTCACGACTATTTTGGGCGCCGGCGGCATAGGCAAGACCACGGTTGCCCTGTCGGTTGGGCACGCGGCGCTTGCTGATTTCTCCGGGGCGGTATTCTTTGTCGATCTTTCAACGGTGACCGACAACGAGCAAGTCATCGGTGCTGTCGCTTCCGCGGTCGGGCTCGTCCCGCAGCCAGCCGATCCGAAGGAGGCGCTGCTCAATTTCCTGAGCGCTCGCAAGGCGCTTATCGTTCTCGATAGCTGCGAACATCTCATCGAGAGATCCGCGGAGATAGTCGACTATATTGTCCGGAATACCCCGGCCGTCTACATACTCGCGACCAGCAGGGAAACCTTGCGCGTTCCTGGCGAACGCGTATTTCGTCTTTGTCCACTGGACTGCCCGCCGGAGCAGCCGCAGCCGACTGCGTCAGAGGTGCTTGCTTATCCGGCCGCACGGTTGTTCGCCGAACGCGTCAGTGCTCGCCGCGGCAGCTTTTCGCTTAGTGACGACGAAGCTCCTATGGTTGCCGAGATTTGCCGCAAGCTTGACGGCATTGCGCTCGCTATCGAACTCGCCGCCGGAAGGGCCGCTGTCTTCGGCGTCGGGAATACCGTGGCAAGGTTGGGTTCGCGCATCGATCTCCTGAAGTTCGGTCGCCGGACGGCGAATCCTCGGCATCAGACGCTCAAGGCGACGCTGGACTGGAGCCACGATCACCTGTCCGAGGCCGAACGGATTGTGCTGCGACGAGTCGCAATCTTTATCGGACCCTTTTCATTGGAAGCGGCGTGTACGGTTGCAGAGCAGGAGGGTACTGACCGGTCCGAGATCGAGGGAACGATCGCAAACCTTGTCAACAAATCGCTCATCGTGGCGTGGCCCAGCTATCGACAGATGCTTTATCGATTGCTCGACACGACACGCTCCTATGCCCTGGAGAAACTCGCTGCGAGCGGCGAACACAATTCCATGGCGGCGCGCCACGCGATCCATTTGAGCCGGTCATTGGAGGACAGCCGCGACAATCTTTTCGACCTGGAGTCCGGACGGCCTCCGGGGAGCGCGATACAGCACTATCTGGGAGACGTCCGAGCCGCGCTTGAATGGAGCTTTGGCCCCCGTGGAAACGGCAGCGCGGCCATACGACTGGCGGCGGCGGCCTCGCGTCTGTTTCTGGCCAAGTCGCTTTTCGTGGAGTGCCGGGACTGGATGGAGAAGGCGATCAATCGGATAGCTGCGGACTGCGACCCGCGCGACCAGATGGAGGTCCACGCTTCGCTTGCCTTGTCGCTGATGTTTACCGCCGGGAACAGTGAGAGGGTTCGCGATGCCTTCAATACGGCGTTGGCATTCGCAGAGCGGCACGACGATGCCTACCAGCAACTGCGTCTTCTCAGCGGGCTGTCGATGTATCTTCATCGTACGATCGACGCGGCGGGCAGCCTTGAAGTTGCGCGACGCGCGGAGTCGATCGCGAACAAGACCGGAAATCCGGAAGATGCGGCGCTTGCGGATTCGATGCTGGGGGCCGCCTATTATATCCTTGCGGACCACGTCCGCGCGCCAAAATACCTCGAACGGGCTCTGCACAGGTCGCCGGCGTCCCGACGGTTCAACGCAACTCAATATCTGTTCGATCTGCGAACCACCTCGCTGTTCAACCTGACCCGGTCACATTGGTTTGCTGGCAATCTCGATAGGGCGGCGGATTATGCCGAAAGAACCATCGAGGAGGCTGAGAGATCGGATCATCCGGTCGCTCTGTGTCGAGCTCTCATGCTGACGATGCCTTTCTATTTCTGGATTGACGATTTGGGGCAGGTCGAACCGAACCTCTCCGCGCTCGAGCTGACTGCGGAGAAGTATTCGCTGGAGCCATTCCGGGCTGTCGCCACAGGACTTAGGGGGCGCTATCTGGTCCGTGTCGGCCAGACGGAAGATGGCATGCGTCATCTGCGAGACGGCCTGGAAAAACTGCGGATCCTGCGATACGAAATGCTTGTAACGGATTTCGTCTCCGAGTTGGCGCTCGGCCTGGCGAAACAGAACGAGCGCGCGGAAGCGCTGGCTCTCATTGACGGTTCGATCGCCACGCAGCTCGGATCGAACAGGCCTCTTCACCTTCCGGCGCTGTTGCTGGCGAAAGGCGCGGCCTTTGTGTGCCGAGAGCCTCAACAGCTTGGTCTGGCCGCGGAGTGTTTCGGGGAAGCGATGACCCTGGCCGGGCAACAATCGGCGCTTTCGTTCGAGCTGCGGGCGGGATTGGAGCTTGCGCGGATTTGGATTGATCGGGGTCAAACCCGAAAGGCCCACGATCTCATCGGAGCCATCTACGGCCGGTTTACCGAGGGCTTCGAAACGCCGGATCTCATGTCGGCGAGGCTGGTCCTCGAGCGGACCCGCGTTCGTGCGCGACAAGCCGGATGACGGGGCGAAGCTTCACCGCGTGGTGACAATGCCGAGGGTCTGCGCGCGTGACACGGCCTGCGCGCGCTTCTCCACACCCAGCTTGGTGAAAACGCTCTTGAGATGCGACTTCACCGTCTCGGGACCGATATCAAGGCTTCGGGCGATTTCCTTGTTGGACAATCCATCCGCGATCCGCGTGAGAATATCGGTCTCGCGACGGCTCAATGCGCTGAGAATCCGTGCGCTTGAGTCCGTAGCCGAGCGATCCTGTCGTGCTCGCTGCAGACCCGCCGCGAGACGATCGACGTAGGGGATCAGATCCGCCTTGAGGTTTCCTCCCTCCCGTGTCGCCCGGAGAAGCTCTGAAATGGCTGGCCCCTCGTCGAGGACGGTCTGATAGAGACCGGCCGCCGCACACGCGGCAAGCACGCGACTAAACCGGCTCACCGCCTCCGCGGCCTTGCCCGCGCTGAGCTGAACTGTCGACTGACGAATCGCAATGCAGATCAGGAACTGACGGTGCTCCATCGCTTCGGCTTCGTGCTGCAATTGTTGAAGGATTGAAGCGGCCTCGTCCGATTGAGCCTGCAGGCCCAGCAAATGAGCGCGGGCCAGTTTGTGGTACCATCCGATCTCCGACCAGGCGCCAGGCCTCGGTGCCGGGTATTTCCGTGCAAGGCGTTCCAGGCGATCGACGCATGCGGCGGCTTCATCCAACCGGCCGTCGTTCAGGTAGAGCCGCGCCTGCTCCGCGATCACGCCGGCCGAGAGTCGTCCCCAATCCCGCGCGACGCCGAGATTTTCAGCTCGTTCCAACAGAGTGCGGGCCCGCTCGAAGTTCATCCGTGCAGCGGCGACCCGGGAGATCACGAAATAAGTGCTCCACACGCAGTCGAGCATTGTCCCCGAGTTAATCAGCGGGAGGCGATCGATGACCCAGGCTTCCGCCTCATCGAGCAGGCCTTGCTCGTACTTGATTCGCGCGATCAGACTTGCTGGCAAGGCCGCTGCAATCGAATTCGGCCCGACATCCTGCTCGGCGACCCGGAAGCCCTCGCGGTAGTGCTTATCTGCCGCCGCGAGGCGTATCTGCCGCTCTTCTGTAAGCCCGTTGAGGCAGTGTCGATACACCGAGGCAAATACGTTCCTGCGATCCTCCTCGACCGAATAGGGAATCCATGGCGTCGCATGGAATTGCTTGAGGCTGCCCGCCTTCATGTGGCTGAAGCGAACGACGTTTGATGCTACGTTCGCGGTCCAAGGATCGGATGAACGGTCGACGCAATCCTGTGCCAGAGGCAGCGCGCTTTCGCTGTCATCCTTCAGCGCGATGGCAACGGAGCGGATCGCCTGGCATTCACACAGCAGGTTGCCATCAGGCAGAGGCATTGCGGCGATGTCGCCTTCGATGTCGGTTGCAAGCTTCAGGGCCTCGTCAAAGCGAAGCGCAAGCGCCAATCCCCATCCGATCGCCAATCGGACCTCGCACTGACCTCGCATGAGTTCGTCGGGAAACTGGCGTTGCCACTCCAGCAAGGTGAAGAGATCGCCTCTCTTGATCAAGGACATCGCGCAATTTTTGATCCAGCCGATCGCGCGGTCAGGAGCGCCGGCCGCGATCGCGTGCTGGACCGCTTCAGTCCATAATTCGTGGGAGGCATACCAAAGAGCCGCACGCCCGTGCAGTTCGGGAACTTCAATGCCACGGTCCGCCTCGAGCCGCTGTCGCAGATATTCGGCAAGCAGCGTGTGATAGCGAAACCAAACGCCGTCGTTGTCGAGCGGCGTGAGTAGCATCTGGCGCTGGGCAAGCGATGCCAGGATGGTGCGGCTCGCGCCCAAACCCGTTACGGCCTCGCAGAGGGCGCCGGAGAGCCGGTCGAGAACGGCCGTTCGCAGCATGAAGTCGACCAGTTCGACCGGGAGCCCATCCAGCATCTCGGTCAGGTAGGCGGCAATTGGACGCTGCGAGCCCGAGAGATTGTGGACATATTCCTTCAGGCCGGATCCAGACTGCGAAGGCATGGATGAAATGATCCGCAACGCGGCCGGCCAGCCTTCGGTCTTGCGCTGCAAGAGTTGCACGTCGGGGAATTCCAGCACTCCGGGTTTGGTGCCGTCCAGAAACGCCTGTGTCTCCAGCATGTCGAACCGCAGGGCTTCGGCATCGATCTCGATCAGCTGGTTCTGGGCTCGCAAGGTCGCGAGCGGCAGGGGAGGTTCGGTACGCGTCGTCAGCACCACGTGACAGTGGGACGGTGCGTGCTTCAAAAAATACGCGACGGTCTGATGGATGCGAGAAGCGCTGACCCAGTGATAGTCCTCGAGAAACAGGTAAACGTCGTCCTCCATCTCCGCCAGATCGTTGATCAGGCTCGACAGGATCGCCGTTGGGTCGATCAAATTGTTCTCGAGGATCAGCCCGATCGCGCCGGCGCCGACGTCCGGGCAGGCGTGATGCAGGGCCTGGGAAACGTAAAACAGAAACCGCGTGGCCTCGTCGTCGTCCGGATCGATCGTCAGCCACGCAACGGCATTGCCGTCTTGCTCGAGCGTCTCGGCCCAGGTGGCTGCCAATGAGCTCTTGCCGAAGCCCGCCGGCGCCTTGATGACACCCAGTCGCTTGGCCGGGAGGTCCGACAAGATCGCGAGCAGTCGGGGGCGCGCGACCAGCCCGCCGAATCGTGCCGGCAGGATCTTGGTCGCGAGAAATGGCAGCTGTCCTCCGCCGGGCGACGGACCCGTTCCATGAGTCGGATGGCTGGAGTGCGGCTGGATCAAAGGCTCCCCCTAACCACGTCAGTCCTCCCCCCATTCGGGGGATGCAAACCATGGTGAAATTGTACGATCTCTGTCAGCGAGAGGGAAGCGCCGGGCATTGTCAGTTGTATGCAGGCCGCATGCCGGTCGCTGCGTGCTGATCCCTGAAAGTCCACGCGAGGAGCCGGAAGCCAGCCGATGTCTATCGAGAACGCACGCTTGGGTTTCGCGCGGACCACTGAACATCCGGGAAAAGCACCCCAAGCCGGTGCCAAGAGCCATGGCTGACGATGAGCCTCGCGGAAATCTGCTATTCGGCCCCTTTGAGCTTTCGAGCAAAGAAAGGGCGCTGTGGCGCGACGGCGTGGCGCTGCCCCTCGGCAGCAGGGCCCTCGACATCCTGATCTACCTTGCCGAGCGTCCTGGCAAGGTGATCGCAAAGCAGGAATTGATCGATCACGTCTGGCCGGACGTGACGGTCGAAGAGGGTAGCATCCGGGTCCACGTGGCCGCGATTCGCAAGGCGCTTGGTGACGGCCAATTCGGCAACCGCTACATCGCAAACATCAAGGGACGGGGCTACTCGTTCGTCGGCGCATTGGCCTCCCTTGGGGGCGCCACGGAAAGCAGGACCGCCAGGTCCTGGCGGCAAGGCAGGCTTCCGGTGCGACCGATCATGATGATCGGACGCGAGACGTTCGTCACCGAGGTCGGCGACAGGCTTCGAAATGACCGGTTCGTGACACTGCTCGGCCCCGGCGGCATCGGCAAGACAACCATCGCTCTGGCCGTCGGCCGCGTCGTCGCCCAGGCGATCGGCGGCGAGATCTATTTTGTCGATCTGGAAAGCCTCACCGATCCGCACCATGTTGCTGCGGCCGTTGCGACCTCCCTGGGGTTCTCACTCAAATCGAAAGATCCCGGCCCGGAGCTGGTCGACCTCATCCGGTCGCGGAAGCTCCTCATCATACTCGACAGCTGCGAGCATGTGATCGAGGCGGTCGCGTCGCTTGCCGAACAACTCTACCAGCAAACGGAACAGATTCATCTTCTGACCACGAGCCGGGAATTGCTGAAAGTTGAGGGTGAGCATTGCTGCCGGGTTCCTCCTCTCGATTTTCCGCCAGACGACTCGGAGCAGACGGCAAATGCAATTCTGCGGTATCCGGCGGTGCAGCTGTTCGTACGGCGCGTGGCCACGCGAGCGGGTCGCATCGTTCTCACCGACAAGGAGGCGCCATTCGTCGCGGACATATGCCGAAAGCTGGATGGGATACCACTCGCGATCGAGTTGGCCGCGGGTCAGGTCGCCTCCCTTGGCCTTGAGAACACGGTTGACCTCCTGGTGTCCCGGCTGGAATTGCTGAGACTGAGCCATCGGACGGCAGTCGCCAGGCATCGGACGCTCAAGGCGACGCTGGATTGGAGCTACGATCTACTGTCTGACGCAGAGAGGATCGTGTTTCGACGCTTAGCTCCCTTCGTTGGACGTTTCACCCTCGATGGCGCGCGGTCTGTCGCCGGTGAACCCGGTGCGGGAGTCGAGGACATTTTCGACGCCGTCGCAGGGCTGGTCGAGAAGTCGTTGATAGCAACCCGGATTGATGTCGTGCAGGCGCAATATCGGCTGCCCAACACGACCCGGGCATACGCACTGGCAAAACTGGAGGAGCATGACGAAGTCGATATGGTCTTCGGCCGGCATGCGGAATACCTCGCCGGACATCTCGAAACGCTGAGGGAGGCTCTATCGAGCCTGCCAGGCGCAGAGAGAGCTGCGGCCTATTCCGACCAATTGAGCAACGTCCGTGCGGCCCTCGAATGGAGCTTTGGGCCGTGCGGCGATGCCGCGACGGCAACGAGACTGGCCGCCGCCGCCACGCAGGTGTTTCTGGAGCTGTCGCTGCTGATCGAATGCCAGGCATGGGCCGAACGCGCGATGGCGGGCCTGGGAAATCCGCATCGATACTCCCGCCGCGCCTTGGAGATCTCTGCAACGATCCCGCTGGCCTTGATGCATACGGAAGGCAACGATCAACGCGTCCGGACCGCTTTCGCAAACGCGCTGGATATTGCAATCGAACAGGGCGATCTCGCCCACGAGCTGCGGGTTCTAAGCGGACTTTTCATGTATTCGCACTGGACCATGGACATCCGGGGTGCGAGCGAGATCGCCACCCGGAGCAAGAAACTGGCTTTGGGAACGGGGAGTCACGACGACATGGCGCTGGCGGAAGCAATGCTGGCGGCTTCCGAACATCTGTCGGGAAATCACCTCGCCACACAACTGCATTGCGAAGCGGGTCTCCGGCACCTGGCGTCCCGACCGCGCTCTCGAACCGAACCATATCTCTTTCATTATACGAGCTTCCTGCTCGTCGGCATGGCACGTTCTCTCCTGTACCGGGGCTTGCTCGACCAATCGCTGGACTATGCAAGGCGCGCCAGAGCGGAAGCCAAGAGGTCGGGCAACCCCGCCACGTTGTGCCGGTCCCTGGCTTTGGTCCTTCCCGTGTTTCTGGCCATGGCGGATCTGAGCCAATCGGACCAGTACATTGGTGAGCTGAGTGAGCTCTCTGTCGCGCATTCCCTGATGCCTTATCGCGCCATAGCGACGGGCTTGAAGGGGCGATGGTTGCTTCTTCAAGACAATCGCATCGAAGCGATACAATTGCTGAAGCGAGCCCTGGAAGAGCTTCACGTCCAGCGCCACGAGATGCTGAACATGGATTTTACCTGCGATCTGGCCGCGGCGCTTATGGACCTCGGTGAGCATGAGCAGGCGCTGACCCTCACGGTGAATGCGATCGAGCAACAGCAGCGTGCCGGAAAATTGTTGCACATGTCTGCCTTGTTCAGGATGAAAGGGCTCATCCTGGCGTCTCGATCTGCGGAGGATCGCTTCGACGCCGAAGAAAGCCTGCTGTCGGCAATCGACTGGGCCAAACGCCAGTTCGCCACCCTGTTCGAATTGACGGCCGCGACGGACCTGGCCGGGCTGTTGCTGAAACAGGATCGCTTGCCGGAAGCTCACGAATATCTCAGCGCGAGTCTTGATCGCGTGCCGGCCGGGATATCATTTCCTGCCCGCAACCGCGCGGTGCAAATGCTCGGCCAACTCCGATCCGCAGCCGAGGACGTCGGTTGAAAGGTGCGCCATCCGAAGCCGTGCGCCGTCTGCGCAGTTGGGTTCAAGTCCTCGCATTTTGATCCAAGCCCTGACAGCACAGTTGGGCGCACGCTGTGGCAGGAACGGTCATAGCCACGGTTGAATGTCATGGGCAAGCTGGTCGCGGATATCATTGTGGAGACCTTGCAGAGCGCAGGCGTCAAGCATTGTTACGGCGTCGTCGGCGACACCCTCAATCTGATCGCCCGCTCGCTCGAAAAAAGCGAGATCGAGTGGATATCGATGAGACACGAGGAGGCGGGGGCGTTCGCCGCGCAGGCGGAGGCGCAGGTCGCAGATCGCCTGACCGCTGTTGCCGGCAGTTGTGGTCCCGGAAGCTTGCATTTCATCAACGGGATATTCGAAGCCAATCGCAACCGTGCACCCGTCATCCTGATCGCAAGTCAGATCATTCGCGACGAACTTGGCTTCGAATTCATCCAGGAGGTCGACTTCAAGCAGGTCTACCGAGACTGTAGCGTCTTCTGCGATATGATCCATACCCCGGAACAGGCGCGCCGGAAAACGGTGATCGCCTGCCAAACGGCTCTGACGAAACGCGGTGTTGCTGTCTTGATCGTACCGGCGGATATCTCCGCCTCGGTCGTGGATGATAATATCCCCTATGCGGTGCACGTCGCCAGACCCGTCACGCGACCGAGCGATGCGGATATCAACGAGATCGCGGATATCCTCAACAGCAGCGAAAATGTTGTCGTGTATGGCGGATCGGGCTGTAAAGGAGCCCATCAGGAAATTCTCGCGGTCGCCGACAGGCTGAAGGCGCCGATCGCGCATACGTCGCGCGCAAAGGACTTCCTCGAGTTTGACAATCCCTACAACATTGGAATGACCGGGATGCTCGGCAACGAGGCCGGGTATCATGCCCTGTTGGATTGTGATGCGTTGTTGATGCTGGGCGCCGACTTTGCCTGGCGGCAATTCTACCCGGACAAGGCAAAGATCGTGCAGGTCGATACCGACCCGACCCATCTGGGGCGACGGCATCCGATCACGAAGGGTGTCGTCGGCGATGTGAAGGCGACGTTGGAGGCCTTGCTGCCGAAGCTCGCCGGGCGCACCGACGCCTCATTCCGAGGCGCATATCTCCAGCGCTATGCGAAATATCGGGAAACAGAGCGGGCCAAGGTCGCTGCCGGTCACGATGGCAATATTCCCGGAAGCTATCTGACACAGGTGATCAGCCGCCATGCGGCGAAGGATGCGTTGTTCACGGCCGACGACGGCACCCCGGCCGCCTGGGCCTATCGCCACATCGAGGCAAACGGCCAGCGCCGTATTTTCGCAAGCCTGCTTCATGGAACGATGGCCAATGGCATGCCGTCGTCCATTGGGCTCCAAAAGGCAGAACCCGGCCGGCAGGTCGTGTGCATGGCCGGCGACGGTGGAATCTCGATGCTGTTCGGAGATCTGATGACGATCGTCCAACAGGAGTTGCCCGTCAAGATCGCCGTCTACGACAACGGCAAGCTTGGCTTCGTGGAGATCGAGCAAAAGGCCGAGGGCATGCTCGATACCTTCACGAAGCTGAAGAACCCGAATTTTGCAGGCGTTGCGCGCGCGCTGGGTCTCTGGGGCCAGACCGTTTCGAACGCGAGCGAATTGGAGACCGCGGTCAAGGACTGGCTGGCGCAACCGGGACCCGCGCTTCTGCACGTGCATGTCAACCCGATGCAGCTCGTCATGCCGCCATTCATGCAGGTCGAACCTGCAATCGGGATGGCGCTCTATTCCGCCCGCGCCGTCCTGCACGGTCGCGGAGGCGACGTCTGGGAGATGGTGAAGGAAAATTTCCTCTAGTCGGGTCGTCCCTCCAGCGGGGGCATGGCATGCCGTGCTGCGCGAGAGTGGCCAAGCATTGCTGTGATGGGTAGATCGAGATTGGCGAAATTGCCGGAGCCATCGGCTCTGCCCATGGCAAGGTACTTTGCCGTTGTCGGCGGCGCACTCGCTGCTCTTCTGCTGATAATTGGCTGGTCTCTGCCGAAGCTGCCGGACAGATTTCCTGATCGGGCGAATGGTATCGACGCAGCCACCATCCGGATCTCATCCGCGCGCAAATGGCCGGAAAAGGTCGTCCTGGATACCAGCCAGCCGGCAATGCCGCCATCGTCCCTCGAGGCGATACCGATCCAGGAATTGGCCGAGCAGCTGCCTGATGAGAGGACTGATCAAATGCACGCTGATTCCTCAGCTGACTTCGTGGCGGAATCGAAGCCCCTGGCGCGGCCGATCATTGCCGAGCATCCGCCTATGCGCGGCAAGCGCAAGAGAGCTCGGGCCGGTTCATCAGCCCATGTGGCGAGAACCCGTAGTCCCAACGAGCTCCAGGGATTGAGTGCGGAGTGCTGCTGGTTCGAGCCGATGGACAGGCGGGTACGATCGAGGCCTGCCTCGCGCAGTCGCGTGGCGCGTCGCGACTCATGGACAGGCTGGCATTTCCCGGAGGCAAATTGAAAGTTGGAGCTGCTCTGCCAGCCTCGTCCTTGTTCTGCCGACCTCACATCCAACATGCGCATGATTGTCCAATACGAGCAGTCATGGGGCCGCTACGCTGACGGCGACTATGTCGCAATGCTTGGGGGCGGGCTCTAGACGCCGTATCCGGGCGCTGTGCAGGCAAATCGTCGATGGAAGAGATGGGCAAGGCTTCGGTGCGTTGACGATGAAGATTCTCGCTACGCTGCCGACGAAAGGCCGGGATCTCCGGCTGGACCTGTTCCGAGGTGTGGCAAATTGGGGAATCTTCCTCGACCATATCCCCAACAACATCGTGAACTGGGTCACAACGCGCAACTACGGTTTCAGCGATGCTGCGGATCTCTTCATATTCATTTCCGGCTACACCGTTGCCTTCGTCTTCGCGCGGATGATGCTCGAACGCGGGTTTGTCATTGGCGCGACGAGGCTTCTGAAGCGCGTCTGGCAGATCTACGTCGCCCACGTCTTCCTCTTCGTGCTCTATCTCGCCGAAATCGGATATGTCGCGCAGCGCTCCGGCAACTCTGGTTTCACCGATGACTTCAACATCCGGGGCTTCCTGGCAAATCCGGCGCAGTTCCTGTTCGAAGGGCTGATATTGCGCTTCAAGCCGGTGAACATGGATGTGCTGCCGCTTTACATCGTGCTGATGGGCGTATTCCCGCCGATACTCTGGCTGATGCTGCGCAGACCCAACATGACGCTGACTGCTTCGGCGTTGCTCTATGTCATGGCCAGGCGCTTCGGATGGAACCTCTCGGCCTATCCAACTGGCCTCTGGTATTTCAATCCATTCGCGTGGCAATTTCTGTTCACATTCGGAGCCTGGTTCGCGCTTGGCGGATCGGCACAGGCGATGCCGTTCATCCGGTCGCGTACCGCGTTGGTGCTCGGCATCAGCTATCTTCTGTTCGCTCTGGTGATGACAATGGCGGCCCGGTTTGACGAACTGCGCGAACTGATTCCGCCTGAGGTCTACGGCGCCTTCAATCCGAACGACAAGACCAATCTTGCGCCTTATCGCCTGCTGCACTTCGTCGTGTTCGCGTTCTTCGTCGTTCGTCTGCTGCCACGCGATTGGCCGGGGCTGGAATGGGCGATCTTTCGGCCCGCGATCAAATGTGGTCAGCAGTCGCTCGAAGTCTTTTGCTCCGGCATATTCCTGTCCTTTGCTGCACATGTCGCGCTGGTTGAGGTCTCCGGCGCGATCTGGATGCAGATCGTCGTCAGCATTGTCGGCATCCTGATGATGACCGTGCTGGCGTACTACCGCTCCTGGTCGAAGCGCGTCGACAAGGCGCCGAAGGCCAAGCCGGCTGTTGTAGCGGCGGGTTGAGCGTCGCGCGGGGAGGAGTTCGGAAACACGATCTGCGATGAAGCGCTCACGATTTCATGGATTGATCCAGACCGCGCTTCTCTCGCCATTTCGGGCCCGGCCCCCGTATGTAGTGAGCTTCGGGGCAGTATCTATAAGCTCACGTTGAATACACATATTCCGGTCGCGCCTAGTCAGCTCTGACGGATTTTCGTTGCGGGATCGACGGCGGCGTCTTTGGGCGACCCAAGGTTTGCCGGATGGATGAACTTTGGCACGACGCATTTGCTGTCGTCGCGAAGATAGCGCGCGACCCTGCCAGGGCGACAGCCGACCGCCCGGTGATCGGCGACCATGCGCCGCTGTTTTGGTCTAGCCATGACCGC
Organism: Bradyrhizobium sp. 613_E4_N2_2; assembly: GCF_052075995.1. Classification (NCBI taxonomy): domain Bacteria; kingdom Pseudomonadati; phylum Pseudomonadota; class Alphaproteobacteria; order Hyphomicrobiales; family Nitrobacteraceae; genus Bradyrhizobium; species Bradyrhizobium sp. 613_E4_N2_2. Next base: position 5,702,148 of record NZ_CP197234.1, on the reverse strand, counting down.
GCCCAATTCGACCTCGATCACGTGGCTTGGACAGGCTCCGGCCCAGGCGAGCGGCTCTTATGCCGACGCCGGACGCTCGCAACCAACAACGCGCATCGGCAAGCAAGGGTAACCCTCGTCAATTTGCGATGAGTGATTTGCATAACGTCAACGGAAGTGCAGCCGACCGCAGGAAAGGTGAGACGAATAATCCAGGACAGCGTTTGCTGAAGGTAGCGCGCTGGATAGGTGAACAGCTTCGCGTAGCTGGCCTCCTCTCTAATCCTCGTCGAAATAGATATCTTCAGGAAGATTAAACGCGACGTATACGACGAAAGCGGCTGCAACGAAGACCAGTAAGGTGAGCGACAAGCCAATTAACAGCCACACGATTCTGAGGTTCTCAAATGAGCGAATGCAATTAAATGGAGTATATACGTGCCCTGCGGTTGGGGTAGCCGGACTTAAGCCTCGGCTCCCCTGCTTGGCGCAGCGTTCTTCCGGGTAGCTCTCAATTTAATGCAGCGCTTGCAAGATTTTGATTCCCGTGTTTTTACGGTAATCATCTGCTGGTACGCTAGCGTCGGCTGCTCGGCCGTTTTACGCGTCTTGAAGGGCCCCGATTTGGCTTCTGAAGAACGTTGCGCCTCAATTGAGAAGATTGCCTGAGTTTATTCGCTTCCGCTTCACCAACCCTCCTTCGCAAATCGACTAACTCTCGAAATTGTTGCGCTAAATCAATGTGTTCCATGCGATTCCAAACCGTTTTCTTTTCTTCTGATAGCTGGCTGTAAGGCCGAGCCAAATATGCAGTTGCGTGCTTTGCCAATGTTGAAGTCGAGGTGGCAATTGTCTCCCACCGACCGATAATATATTCGAGCGGCAACGCAATTAAATTCATACGTTAAGCTAATAAGTCAACCTTACCCCGAGCCGACAGCCACCTGTCGCCTGAGCAGCATGGTACCGTTCAATTGGCGCTCGCAAGATAGGCCGCCGCCCTTTGGGTCGTCGCAGATATTTGCCGAAGTTATGTCGTCTCAGCAGCGGAACGCCAACCGTTGCAGACCTGCGAGAACGGGGTACTCCAAAGAAGTGGTATCGATCCATTTAATTGTTGTCGCCGGGATACTTTAAATAGATTATTGCTGTAGCGAAAAATTCGGAAATTCGAATGCGGTTGTACCGGCAATCCCGCGCTTCATTGGGTGCCAGCTGATTGCGCAAGGTTTAATCAGGGCGTGGGGACATTTTAGGCAGCAGAAGCATTCGCCCAAGCGATCGCATCAATTCAAGGAAGAGAATTTACCAATTTATTTCCGAACGGCAGAGTATTCTAATTCGCGCATGCGCAATATTGCCCGAATCGCCTGCTGTTTACATAAGATGGACGGGCAGTAGGAACGCTGCAACTTCTGGTGCGTTGCCGGAACAGATCGAACCACTATTACGGGATTTGGTGGAACGAAGTTTGTTTCATCAATTGTGAGCGAAAAATGCGGCCAAGCACGTTCGATTTGAAATCACTATCTATCGACGAACTCTGGAAACTTCACGAGGAAGTTTGCAGTATTTTGTCTGACCGGATCTTGCTTGAAAAGCAGGGGTTAGAAGAGCGTCTCGCGAAGCTTAGTGGCGGCGCCCAGATCGAAAAGCCTAGGATCTCAGGCAGGCCGCTGAAGGCCAACGATCGCCGGAAGTATCCGCCGGTGCTTCCCAAGTACCAAAATCCCAACGACCCATCCGAGACGTGGTCCGGTCGCGGTAAGCAACCAAAGTGGTTGGTTCCTCATCTCAAGGCAGGTCGGAAGTTGGTTGATTTTCTAATCAGCACAAACAAGCGCAATGCAACTGGGCGTCGTAAATCCGCTTGACGATTTGGATCTGCGGTTGACGCAGAGCGCTGTGCGAGTTTCGACGTAGGCCATGGGCTCTCAATGGTCAGCGCGAGTGTGCGTCTGTCGAGCTGCTGTAGCCTGTAAGTTGACCCAGGTGCTATCGCAGCCGGCTACGAGCGGTCCTTAGAAGAAGCATTGGCTTGCTGTGCATGGCGCGATCGTGGTCCCTGATCTTTCCTGACTACCATCGCCTTCTGATTATCTCGTGCGCCGCCAACACCACGAATATGGGCGCCATTACCAGGTATCTTTTCCAAAGCCTCTTTGGCTCGGTGAAAAGGCGATAGGCCCACTCCAGCCCACTCCGTTGCATCCAAGATGGCGCCCGCCGAACCAGATTGGCATGGAAATCAAACGCTGCACCAACGCCGAGCATAGTTGCGCCACCGCATCGCCCCTTGTTTTGGCCCATCCAGATCTCTTGCTTTGGCGTTCCAAGTCCTACCCAGACGAAGTCAGGCGCAGCAGCTCGGATTTTCGCGCAAGCGATCTCATCCTCCTCAGGGGTGAGAGGCCGGAAAGGTGGACATTGCGTTCCTGCAATCTTTAGGTTGGGGTATTTCTTGACGAGTGCTTCAGCAAGGAGATCTGCGACGCCCTCGGCGCCTCCGTAGAAATAGTGACGCCAGCCTCGCGACAATCCGTGCTGGCAGACCGCGGGCAGCACATCCGGGCCGCAGACGCGATACACTGGACCATCTCCCGCCGCTCGAAGGGCCCAAACCAACGGCATTCCATCAGGTGCAACAATATCGGCGGTTTGGTGAGCAAGATCCAACTGAGCATTGTTGCGGGCTGCGATGATGCCGTGCACATCGCGAAAGACCACATATCGGTCCTGCGAGTCCAGGGTCCATGTCTCAAAAGCGGCGAGGAGTTGGTTCAGACTGATTGTCGAGACGGGAGTGCCTACCAGCAATGCCTGAGATAGTGGTACGCAATTCGCCGCTGACACATCAACATTAATATTCACGAAAACACCCAAGATATAAATCCGCAATTTATATATCTGATTTAATGCATATTTAATGAGGAAGATAAATAGACTTTAGATGCGTGGTTTGATTTGCTTGGATTTAACGCCAAAGGGGAGGGTGGCTTTACTGGACAATCTAAAATTGTGCGGGCCGCCGGTTGACCACTATTCTCGGTGTTGTTGCGGTCACATGGACTTGCGAATAAAGGACGCTTTCCGCCAGACGACGGTTAGTTTCTCGACGTAGGAGTTGATTTCGTATCGTTGAGCTTGATCTTCGCGAGCGGTGCTTCCCAATCGCAACCGTAGCTCGGGATCTTCGATCAATCGTTCGATCGCTCTGCTCAAGGCCGACACATCACCCGCCGGCACCAGGAAGCCGTTTCGTTCAGGGGCAATGACTTCCGGAATTGCGCCAACGGGGGTAGATATCACGGGCACGCCGTGGGCGAATGCTTCCAATATCACCATGGGGAGGTTTTCGGCGTACGAGGGGAGCGCCAGGATATCGGTCTTGCAAAGAAGATCGTCGGCTTGCTCAGAGCTCAACCAGCCCGGAATAAGCACCCTGCCGACGAGACCGTGTTTCGCCACAGCCCTGCGGCTTTCTTCAACGGAGCCGTCGCCTGCAATCGTTGCCGTCCAGTCCTGTCTCTGCGACAACATCTGCAATGCAGCTATCAGCTGCGGGGTACCTTTGCGCTCGCCGAGTTGCCCCAAGCACGTGATTCTTATCCGGGAATCAGGGGCTTGAAGTTGCGGTTTCGAACTTAGCTTCGTGGCATTGGGCAGAACTGTAATCTTGTCGCGAACCTGAGGCACACGCATCAGAACGGCGTGAGCCCAATACTCGCCCAGTACGACGATCTGCACACTCTTCAGAAAGAGAAGGTCAACGGCTCTCGCCAACCTGGTTGGGGCAACCGCCAGAAATTCGTCAAATCCAGATCCGTGCAAGTGGACCACGTAGGGGACCCTCAAGAGGCGAGCTGCTGCCCCCATAACCGTCTTTCGATAGCTACTTCCCCAGTTCGATAGGTGTATGTGCAGCACGTCAATTCGTCGAAAGAGGACCAGCCACGCGAATTTCAACAAAGCAATGGCGAAAACAAATTGAGCCACAATGAGTCCGCGCTGACCTCGCGTGACTAGGCGACTTGCCTCAACGTTCAAGTGGGGTTGTTGCTGCTCAATGGTCTCAAATATGCTGTCGTTTAAGCGATCGATACCACCGCGCCCATCGAGACCAAGCGGCGTGGCAACAGCGACGCGAAGTCGTCCTTCAATCAGGTGCAAACTACGTTCTTCGCCGCTGCGGAGCATTGAATCATCTTGGGTCGAGGGCGAAATCAAATTGGTCTCCGCATGTCAAATCGATCCGCGTGAGGTTCAAGGATGCCGTCGGTCGGATACGCCCGGCACAATGACTTCGGAGCCCCGATTGCGAAGTGCATCCGCGAAGATTTCGCGGTTGCGTATCGGAACTTCGGTTAGCAGTGGCAATATCTGATCGCGAACGCGCCACGCTGGACCGGTGAATATCTCAACGGCTTCCATGTAGAGACCGGTATTCAAAATCTGAATAAATTCTCTGATCGCCGTCTTCGCCAACGCGGGATCCAACGCCTCGAAAATGGAAAATGCGATATGATTGCGCTTCAGCGCAATCCATCCTTCACTAGGACCAAGCTCGTAAGACAGACGCAGGTACTGGAGGTTTTCGGACTTGAACCCAATCTGGTTGTTGCTTAGCCAAAAGAGTGCGAGCCATGAGAATGGGTCGGCTGGCGAGCAGGACAGTGTGGTGACGAGGGCCCTCCGCAGCGCATCGAACTCCTGATCGATGGTCTCGGGCCTGCCTACCGAGAGCGTCTGCTCGGCAATCCTCAGTCGAATGATTGCTGCGCTTCTCGTGGCGGAAGCTCTGCAGAACGGCAACTGCTCGATCGCATCAAGGTCCGACTTGAGCGGTGAAAGGATTTCGGGCCGAAACGCGCGACCAGAAATTATTCCGCGCGCGACCGATTCATCGAAGCCTTGATTCCAAAACAGCGGGAGCGTCCAACATCCCCAAAGTATCGCGATCAGGGCAAAGCCGCCAACGAAGGCGCGCACAAGCAAAGACACCTGTGTTCTAGACAGTTCGAGCATTCAAATCTTTATCGTGCAGTGGAAACTGACGAGGCCGGCCTCTCGCCGTAATAGACATTCCCGTATCCCGAATAGAGTTGCAGCACTTTAGCGTCAGCCTGCGTCAACACTACTCCGAGCATGTTATCTTGAATCGTAGGCGCCGACCTGAGCGCTTGGGCGACGACATCAAATTTCGTATGCGCCCACTTAATCGCAAGAACATAGGCATCCATGAGTTGTGTGGTCGCACGTACATCGACGATCGGCGCAAGCGGCGAAAGATCGACCACAACGTAATCGTAGTTCTTGCGGAGGACGTCGAAGAATTGCCTGGCTTCACTCGAATTCAGAAGCTCATTGGGATGCACTTCATTGTCCCAGCTGACAGCGCCCGGCAGAAAAGACATATTCGTCTTCGAATCCCGCCACAGAAGCTCGGAAAGCGGCTTTCTGCCCATTATCCCATCGATGATCCCAAATTCGGCTGCCGGAGCGATGCGGTTGGAGAGCGCACTGTTTCGCAAATCGCAGTCAACCAATAAGACCTTAGCTCCGGTTTGGGCGATGAGCTGTGCGAGCGACGCCGACAACGTCGATTTGCCTTCGTTAGGAATCGCCGAGGTTATTCCGATAACCTTGGAGGATTTCGCATCCCAACTTACATCGATAGCCAGCTTAATTGCGCGGACCGCTTCCGAGAACTGCGAGAATGGATTGTTCGAAGCGGTCCAAATCAAGCCTCGATTTCTCGTGATTGTTCGGTTGGCGCGATCGCTTGTTCCCACCCGATTATTCAAAGTGTCGCGAGGGGTCTTTCCGGCGCTGATCTTTGGAACGAGTGAAATACATGTGGCGTTGAGTTCCGCCTCGACTTGTTCGGCGGTTCGGAACACCCGATCCGAAAGATCGCGCAAGATCGCCAGGCCAAGTCCTAGAATCAGTCCTCCGATTCCGGAGAGGCCGAGCGCTAGCGCTGGCTTTGGATCGCTTTTCTGCGTCGGAGGAGCCGCCTGAGAGATTACGCGCGCTTCACTGATTGGAAAGGATTGCTGCTGAATTGATTCCATGTAGCGCTGCAGAAAGTTGTCATAGAGAGTTCGGTAGGTTTGGGAAGCGCTCTCTAGTTCTTTCAATGACACCTGGGCCTGGTTCGTCGCCTTCGATTGGCTGACCGCATTCTCCAACTCACGTTGAACGCCGACCTCGCGTTGCTTGGCGATTTCAAAGTCACTTTTGTAGGTTTCGGCGAGGCGCTGAAGTTCGTTGAGAATTGAGTTCTGAATCTCAGCCATTTGACTTCGAAGGTTGACGGCTGCCTCGTGACCCGTTCCGTACCGGCGTGCCCAATCCGCTTCGCGATTTGCGATGTCCAGGTACTGCGAACGCAGCTTTGTCACCACTTCGCTCTTGAGGGCGTCTGCTACCGTTGAGTTGACCGTTGAATTGGGAGAGTCGGCTCGCAATACCGCTTCGATCCGATCAAGCCGGGCCTTGGCTTCCGAGGTTTGCGCCCGCGCGACCACGACCTGACTGTTGAGTTCGGATACCTGTTGCTCTGTGACGAGCCGCCCGCCGGAGCCACCGGTGTTTACGATGTTGTTCTTTGCCTTGAAGTCGACAACCGCACGCTCCGCCAAGGTTGCCTGATTGCGTAGTTCACCGATGCGGTCCTGCAGCCAGGCACTTGCCCGTCGGGTTGCTTGGTCCTTCGCCTCCAACTGGTCGACGATATAGGCTTCGGCTACGGCGTTGGCGATCTCCGCAGCGCGATCGCGACTCAGCGACTTGAAGCTGATCTCAATCACATATGACAGGCCAATCCGCTTAATGGTGAGTTGAGACTGAAAGGTCCGGATCGCCGACCGCGTAAGCTCAAAGTTTGAGGCGGTGTCCCTTGAGCCGAGCACGGCGGACACCAAGCCAAAAGCTGAGGAAAAAAGTCCGGATCGTGATCCGGAAAATTCCGGATCCTCGATCAAATGAAGTGTTTTAATTACGGAGAGAGCTACCTTTTCCGACTTCAATATTTCGATTTGGCTCTCCACTGACGCCGAGTCGATCGGGATGTCTCCCAGAATGGACTGCTGTTGAAAGAGCTGAACCTTGCGGGTGTCTATGATCAGGGTGGTCTGGGCTGTGAAACGAGGGGGCGCAGTCACCACGTATACGAGGCCGAGAGCAAGGATCGAGAGCGCTGTGATCAATATGATCAAGTACTGGCGTTGCAAGAATCCAACAAGGCGATTGAGGCCTTCTGCCGCCGATTCGGGCGGTCGCGGCAACTCAAAATCGACCCGTGACTTATCAGAATACAACATGGGGACTTTCGGATGATCGACGTGTTGCGTCAAGGCGCGCCGTCGTTCCAATGGGAAATCTGGTCGCCGAATAACCGACGAGCGTCGCGCTTAATCGTGGAATGCTGGCCATCGGGAGTCAGTGTGGCTCTAGGGGCTTACACTGTTCGATATTCTATTTGTCGTGTTTGAACTGGGGGCTGACGCGCTGGATGCGGCCGATGAGATTGAGAAGTTTCCGATCGTCACACCACCTTGTCCGATCGATGGCGCAGACGGCGTCCCAAACCTGGAGCTCGTGGAGCCGGTCTGCCCGCCAGATCCGCCACCCGATCCGGCGCCTGTGTCGCCCGCGCCGCCACCCGCACCCGTTTCGCCAGTCGGCTGATCTCCGGATGTGGCTGCAAAAGCGAGAACGACGTCCTGATCCTTTGTCCGGATGATCGCCTGCTGAATTTCGTTGGCGTAGGTTGGATTAGAGACGATCACGATCTTGGCTGCTTGAGCGAGCCCGCCACCGATCGCCAATTTTTGATCCTTGTTGGCGGTCGACAGCAGAGTTAAAATCGATGCTAGCGTCGCCGGATCGTCGACCGCGAGATTTCGAATTAATGTCAGCAGGATGGCGCCTCCATCCTTGTTTCGCTCCAGTACGCTTCCGGGATTGCTCTGAAAATCGGCCGAGGTCAGGGACGGCTGTGCCATAGCTCCATGCGTGGAGAGCCCCACGGCAGCCAGTAACAGGATCCAGCCAGTGGCGGCAAATGCACATTTGCGATAAAGATCAAATGGCATATTAAATCTCCCATTAACTTACGAAAAAGTTTAATTAAAAATCAATATCACGGTGGGGAGGCAGACACAATTGGTCCGCGCGCCCGATCGCTCGGCGGGCGGTTGAAGTTTAAATATCGTAAATCCTGCCAGATAGGTGCTGGGCCGGGAGCGCGGGGCTCATTGAATCCGATTGCCGCTCGGGAACGATTGGCTCAGTCCCACGCCGAGAAGCCCAAATACCGTGATTGCAAATCCGGGTACCTGGATCGAGAAATCCACCAGGGAATGAGCCAAAGCGACCGCTGAAATCGACAATGCGGCAATGGGAACGATACGATCTCGCCTGCGCACCTTTATCCCTCTGATCAGGACAGCGAGCGCCAAACCCCAGGCTGCAACGATCGTCATCGTAAGCGGGAGACCTCCTTCAGAGGCAATCTCCAGCAGCGTGTTGTGAGCGCGGTCCCACGTCCCCCACATCGATCCGTGCAGGGACCGATAAGCAGGAAACATCGAAGGAAAGGTTCCAATGCCGGTACCCAGCCAGGGATGATCCGCGATACTCGCTACGGTTGACCGGTAGGTATCGAGCCGCATCGCATCAGAAAGCCCTTCGGCGCTGAATCGTCCGCTTACGCTGGCCCCCAGGATCTGGAAGAGGGCGATCACCACACCGAGGCTGATAGCGAAGGCAATGAGGGCTCCGGACCGCCCCGGTAGATCTCGATAGAAGTACAGGAGCAGCGCGAGGACGAGGCCGGCGAGGGAGAGAACAATCCCAGCCCTGGAGCCCGTCATGAACATCGCTGTTACGCAAAGTGACAACATGAAGAACGGTAGCAGGACGTCGCGAGGTGCCTCCGAGAGAATCCGAGAAAAGACCTGCCCCCAAGCGAACCCGTTGTGTTTAACGAAAGTACGAATGCTTTCGGACGTAAATAGAAGCCATACAATCGAGCAGCTGCCGAAATACACGGCTGCAGTGTTCCGGTTGGTGAACGTAGCAGTCAAGTAACTGAGATGAGCCTCTTTCTCGACCCACAGCACCTTTGTCGGATCAATCAGGAACGACGCAAGGCCGAATATCGCGTACGTAGCTCCGGACCAGGCGACAACTTTGAGTAGTTGGGTCGCCAAGCTTCGGTCGCTCCCGACGATGATGCCGCAGATGATGGTGAGAATAACGATAAAGGGAGCTCCAAGTGCATAGATCGGTTGATGGCGTGCAATAGATACCGTGGAAGCCAACGGAACACCCAGCAGCTCGCTGGTTCGCGTCCACAAGGGCGAGGGACGCGAAGCACCAAACCAGGGGGATAGTGCAAGTTGTTCATGCAGAACCATTGCGTAGGCAACAACAACAATCCCGAGGACGAAAAAGATGGGGGCATGATGGCGCCGGAGGCGGTCGGGGGAGGCTGCAATTGCGGCGGCGCCGAGAACGATACACCAAAGCGCCTCGACCCAAGCATCCATCGACCCGAACGGCAGGGGTGCTAGAGCTACGACAAGGAATAGTATCCGCGCTGAAACTCGAGTCTGCGACATCAATGCAAACGTGACGATCTCCCCCTGATGCGACGTCAATAGAATTCCGCTTTAACCTCGTCGTTGGCTCATTACACGACGAAATTGGTCGTACCTCTTTTCGCCGACTTGAGAGTATATGCGTTCGTCGTTACCGATCGAGATGCGCCCGGTAGGCGAGCGCGATACCCTCAGCAAGCGGAGTGACAGCGCGCCAGCCGAGTTTGGTGATCTTTTCAATATCGAGCAGTTTGCGTGGCGTGCCGTCGGGTTTTGATGGGTCGAAGCTGATCCCGCCTATATAGCCGACCACGGTGGCGACCAGGCGGGCGAAGTCAGAGATGGTGATGTCCTCGCCGGTGCCGATATTGACCGGTTCATCGCCGGAGTAGGTCTTCATGAGGTGAATGCAGGCGTCCGCAAGATCGTCGACACAAAGGAATTCCCGGCGCGGTGCGCCCGTCCCCCAGACCACAACGTTCTTTGCACCGGAGACCTTCGCCTCGTGGAAGCGGCGGATTAGAGCGGCCACCACGTGGCTGTATTCAGGATGATAATTGTCGCCGACGCCATAGAGATTGGTTGGCATCACGCTGATGAAGTCGGCGCCGTACTGGCTACGGTAGGCCTCGACCATCTTGATGCCAGCGATCTTGGCAATCGCATAAGGCTCGTTGGTGTGCTCAAGCGGACCGGTCAGTATCGAGTCCTCGCGCAACGGCTGCGGCGCCAGCCGGGGATAGATGCACGACGAGCCGAGGAACATCAGCTTGTCGGCCCCACCGACGTATGCCGCGTGTATCACGTTGGCTGCGATCGCCAGATTGTCGTAAAGGAATTCCGCGCGCAGCTTGTCGTTGGCAGCGATACCGCCGACTTTCGCTGCCGCAAGAAACACTACGTGCGGGCGTTTGCGGGCGAACCAGGCGTTTACCGCGGTCTGATCGCGCAGGTCGACCTCGCTGCGGGGCAGGGTCAGCAGTTCCACATTTTCGCGCGCCAGCCGGCGCACTAGCGCAGATCCGACCATCCCACGGTGGCCGGCGACGAAGACGCGCCGGCCCTGGAGCTCAAACGGGATGTCTGCCATTGGCGACCTCCCGCTTGGCGATCGCCAGATCGCTTGCCATCATCTCCTTCACCAGCTGAGCGAACGGGATCTTTGGTTGCCATCCCAGCTTCTCGCGCGCCTTGCTTGCGTCTCCGATCAAGAGGTCGACTTCTGTCGGGCGAAAATACCTGGGGTCGATCCGCACGACTGTCTTGCCCGAAGTTCGGTCTACACCAGTTTCTTCGACGCCTCTGCCGCGCCATTCGATTGTACGGCCGACCTCCGCAAAGGCCAGTTCGACGAATTCGCGAACCGAGCGCGTCTCTCCGGTCGCCAGCACGAAGTCGTCAGGCGCGTCTGCCTGCAGTATCCTGTGCATGCCTTCGACGTAATCACGCGCATGGCCCCAGTCGCGCTTGGCCTCGAGGTTGCCGAGATAGAGCGTGCCTTCGAGGCCGACCTCGATACGAGCCACGCCGGTCGTGATCTTGCGCGTTACGAAGGTCTCGCCGCGTATCGGGCTCTCGTGGTTGAACAGGATGCCGTTCGCAGCATACATGCCGTACGCCTCTCGGTAGTTCACCGTGATCCAATAGCCATATAGCTTGGCGACACCATAGGGCGATCGAGGATAGAACGGCGTCGTTTCCCTTTGCGGAACTTCCTGTACCAGGCCGTAAAGCTCGGAGGTCGATGCCTGATAGAATCGCGTTTCCTTCTCCATGCCGAGAATCCGAATCGCTTCAAGCATACGCAAAACGCCGATCCCGTCGGCATTTGCCGTGTATTCTGGACTTTCAAAACTGACGCTGACATGGCTCTGGGCCGCGAGGTTGTAGATCTCGGTCGGCCTGACCTGCTGCATGAGCCGGATCAGGTTGGTCGAATCCGTCATGTCACCATAGTGCAGCAAGAACGGCACGTTGCCGTGGTGCGGATCCTTGTAGAGGTGATCGATCCGCGCGGTATTGAACGAGGACGACCGCCGCTTGATGCCGTGCACGGTGTAGCCGAGGCCTAGAAGGTAGTCGGCCAGATAGGCTCCATCCTGTCCAGTAATGCCGCTAATCAACGCAACACGTTGTTTCGAGGCCTTGGGTGTAGTTCCCGAGAGCATTCATCTCCTCGTAATTTCTTCGCAACCTCATGTCCGTAGATCAACATAGCGGGGTATAATTCTATTTTGCATCAAATCGACCAAAATACTTAATTCTCAACGGCGAATTTCAATGCGTCCTCAGCATCGCCGCCTCAAATTAAATGCTGCCGGTATTTAAGGAAGGGTGCCGCTGGAAACTGCGGCAGCCTGAAGTGTTCAGCCTCGGTCAAGCACCTTTCGCAAGCCGCGCGCTGCACAAGGCATCTTCCTCTGCTCGGTATCGGCTCGCTGCATGCGGAGCGACATTCGCCGTAGCCTTCGCAAGCGCGGGTGTAGCGGGCGAGGCGGTTGGTTAATAAAGTCCGCGACAGTTGAGTAAAAAGCTTCGACAAAGTAGGGCCAAATCTCAAATTGCCCATGCGCATGATGCTCTCGGTAATGCGGGGGGGAGCAATTCGACATGCGTGAGATTCCAAAGATTGCCGCGGTGATGATTGCGCTGCTATCTGCCGCAATCTCCGATGGAGCAAATGCGGGAATTTCCAATATGTCGCGCGGCTTGCGGGCGCAATTGGAACGAATTCAGCTCAGCGTGCCGGCGTTGGCGCCGATGGCTCATGTGAGGTTCTGCATGGATTACCCTGCAGAATGCACAGTTCGAAGACTGATCTTTCGCGGCGGGCCCGTTAAGCTGACTTCGTCGCGATGGTCCGATGTCGTCCAAGTCAACAACACTGTAAATGGCACGATTGTGCCAACGGCCAACCTCGGCGGCCTTGCAACTGAAACCTGGATCGTTGGCCCCCGAACTGGCGACTGTAACGACTATGCGGTGACTAAGCGGCATGAGCTACTGGCGCGAGGTTGGCCGGCGCGCGCCTTGCTTTTGAGCGAGGTGATTACTTCCTCAGGCGAGCATCACCTTGTTCTGGTGGTGCGGACGGCGTCGGCAGACCTCGTTCTCGATAACCTAACCGCCGAAATCCGAGTTTGGTCGAAGACGCCTTATCGGTTCGCCCGCATGCAAACACCAGGAAATGCTAGGCTTTGGGCTACCATCGTGTCGTGGAGCTCAAGACCTGAGCGGACGGCAAGTCTCGAGGCCGCTAAGGTTGGCCTCGATTAATATCTCCATCTGGTGCCAATGGCCGCAAGTCTCAGCGCGGAATTGATGCCCGGCTCCTTGGAACGCGGAAGTCCACCATTCCGCAGTCGCAATCGAATGCGGCAAGCCGCGCTGGCTCAGTTGTCGCGAGTACAATCCTAACGGAGAAGCGTCGCCAACATCAATTTGAGGTAGAAGTCGACGTAAAGGGCGCGCTGCGGCATGTCGTGTTCAAAATTAAATCAGAATTAATCGAAAGTTAATTTAACAGTCAATCAAAAATATGCTCAAAGCACGCTTGTTTAACGGGCGAATTTTCGAACCACATATTTTTGAGTGATTTCATGCCAAACAGTAGCGGCGAGTTGGCGTCGAGCGAGGCGATCCTCTCTCGTGACAGCGTCGGCTCGGCAAGGAAGGAGTCGCGGCTCCGATTTCCTCACGCGATGGCTGGGTACTTTTGCGCCGGGGTCGATTTTCTCGTCATTATCGTGTCGAGCATTCTGGGTTGCTCTATCTATCAAGCGTTTTCAGGCCTGGTTGTTAGTAATTTTGATGCCTTTGCGCTGTCGGGAAGCGTCGCCGCGATCCTTTACTTGTGGATGGCGCACGCGGCGGGATTCTACCAATTCGGCTCCATTGTCTCGTCACATGCCGTTTACCGGAAAATCATCAATCGTTGGCTTGTCGTTGGTCTTTTACTGGCCCTGCTGGCTTTCCTGCTCAAGGTTGGCGCGATCTTTTCGCGTGGTTCGATTGTCACTTTTGTCGCTCTGACAGCCACGTTATTGCTGGTCGCGCGGTGGGCCGTCACGCGCGCCATTAAAGTTGTCGTTTCCGAAGGACTGCTGGCTGGTCGTCGAGCCGTCCTCGTTGGATCGCGGGATGAGTTGGCGGCGTTGGACGGCGAGCAGTTATTGGGAGATTTCGGCCTGAGCGAAATCGACCGCTTAACTCTTCCAAGCCCAAGCCTGTCGACCATGCAGCTGACCCGCAGCGAACTGAGCGTGCTCAATCTAGCTATGGATAGCGCAAGGCAAGAAGGGGCCGAAGCGATCGTATTGGCAGTTTCCTGGAGTGAGTCGCGGAGGCTGGAACTCATACGCGAAAGCATGCGGGCTTCGCCACTTCCAGTTCAATTGCTACCGGATCGGATTGTTCGGGGTCTGACGCGAAATCTCACATTTGCTTGGCAGCCAAATTTTGCGATCGAAATCAAGCGCGGTCCGCTCTCCCGCGTCGAGCATCTTTTGAAACGTGTGTTTGACGTCGTTGGTGCCTTGGTGCTCCTCCTTCTACTCTGGCCGCCGATTCTCATTGCCGCGATTGCAATCAAGTTTGATTCCGCGGGACCGGTCCTGTTCCGTCAGCGACGAAACGGCTTCAACGCCAAGCAGTTCAGGATTCTAAAATTCCGTACCATGACCGTAACCGAAGACGCTGACAAGGTTGTCCAAGCGACGCGCTTCGATCGGAGAGTAACACGAGTAGGTCGTCACTTGCGCCGCTTGAGCGTCGATGAGCTTCCGCAACTCTTTAACGTCCTGAAGGGTGATATGTCGCTGGTTGGTCCGCGACCGCATGCATTGGTGCATGACATCCAGTATGGGGAAATAATGTCGGACTACGCATTTCGCCATCACGTCAAGCCGGGCATCACTGGCTGGGCCCAAGTGAACGGATTCCGGGGCGAGACACGTCAAGTCGAACAAATGCAGCGCCGGGTGGAGCTCGATCTCTGGTATATCAACAACTGGAGCCTGTTGTTGGATCTGAAGATCCTGTTGAGGACGTGCATTGAGGTTGCGAGCGCGCGAAACGCCTATTAAGCATCCCGACGCTCCAGGACTCGCCATTTCGTAATCAAACGTTAAATTGGCGGCACACCGCAACCGCGTTCGACGCAGTCTGTGGCTTATTGCATTTTGAAAGCCGCGAACGCTTCGTAGTTCTCCGATACGCTGAATCAGGTGAGTTTCTCGTGACCCGCGTCAGTATTATTATTAAAGCCTACAATGAGGAAGTGCATATCGCTTCGGCAATCGAGAGCGCCTTGGCGGCGCTTCCGAGCCCGGAAGGCGAGGTGGTGCTCGTAGATAGCGCTTCTGTAGACAAGACGCTTGAGTGCGCCCTCCCTTATCCAATCTCGATTTTCAGGATCGCGAACGCCAGTGAGCGATGTTGTGGAGCAGGTCCGCAGATCGGTTATGCACACGCCAAAGGCGACTTTCTCTGTCTCATGGATGGAGATATGGTTCTGGACAAGGAGTTTATAAAGACTGCTCTAGCCTTCCTCAACGACCATCCCGACGTGGCTGGGGTAGGGGGCAGGATCGACGAAATGTCGACGGAGAATATCGAATTCAAGAACCGCGCACGGAATCTTTCTCACTTGAATCCATTAGGTGAGGTTGATCGCCTTGCAGGCGGGGGGCTCTATCGACGGAGCGCGATCGATGAACTCGGCTACTTAACGGATCGAAATCTACACGGGTACGAGGAGTTCGACCTTGGAGCGCGACTTCGGTCTAGCGGTTGGAAACTTGTGCGGTTGAATGTCCCGGCCGCCAAGCACTTTGGTCATACTAGTAGCACATATCGCTTGCTCTTTCACCGTGTGAAGATGGGATACATTTTCGCACCAGGCGAAATGCTGCGTGCATCGATCAACGCTCGCTACTTCGCGCGTGTGATACGATCGCTTCGCGAATTTAAGCTCTGGGTCGCTGTGCTTGGATACTGGTCTGCCTTCGCGTTGCTTACTTTGTTCACGTCCTACGGAGCAGCGTTTGCCGCCTTGGCTCTTCTTGGAGTTGCCGCCATCATCGTGGCCCTAACAGTTTGGAAAAAATCCTTTTCGAATGGAACCTATATGGTTATTGGCTGGCATGTTTTCACGATAGGCATGCTCTTCGGGCTCTTCAGGCCTAGAATCTCTCCCCTCAAGCCGCTCACGGTCGAAACGCTACGGTTGTCGCGATAATGAGGGAAAAAATGTTCCTTGTTAATTTGCGAAGGGAGCTGCGGAGAAATAGATCGATCCGAGTAAAGGTGTTTATTGCCGGCTTTCGTCTGACTAATTTTTTCTTTGAGTTTGACAAGACGCGTGTCCTCTACGCTCTGTCCAACTGTATTTACAAAACGGTTTGCTTCTTCTTCAAGATCGATATCTTGGCGCGAACACGGATTGGTTGGGGCTTGCGGATATTTCATCCCTTTTGCATATGCATTCACCCTGACGTTCGGATCGGCGACGATTGCATTTTGCGGCACGGAGTGACGTTGGGAAACAAGGGCGAGAGCTCAAGTGCGGTCCCTTCAGTGGGAAACGGCGTCGAGTTTGGTTGCTATGCAGTGGTTTTCGGCGGAGTAAGCATTCCAGATGGAGCCAGAGTGCGCGCTCTGTCGCTCACGACGGAGAGTGAAAGGTCGAAGGTGGCGATCGACGTGAACGTTCGCGATGCCTGTGACCTCGATCGGGAGTCTCTGTGCGGATTCGACAGGCCGTGAATACCGAAGGACCACATAAGCACATCAATATTCATCGCGCGTTCCAGATCCACTACGCGTTCAAGTTCATCAATCTGTTCCTGGGATTCTTCTTTCAGATCCTTGTGGTGAAAACGCTACCGCCGAGCGGCTACGCGACCTATGCGATCTTCCTTGCAATCCTTTTGACGATGGAGCGGCTACTTTCGTTCGGCATTGATCGTACGTTGCTGCGTTATGTTCCATCGCTTACAGCGGATGGTGACTATCAAGGCCTCGCGGCTCTGTTGAAGAGGGTGGCTCTCGTAAGGGGGGGATCTATCCTGGTGGCGCTGGGTGCAATTGGTCTGCTCGCGACGTTCGCGCGAGACACGTTGCTGATGGGCGAAGGGATGCTTACGATCTGCGCGTTCGCTGTTTGGTATGCGGGCTATGCGGTGACGACCGATTTGGAGATGTTGGCGCAAAGCTGGATTGTGCACGCGACGACCGCGATATCGGGAACGATCGATGTCCTTTTGCGAAGCGCGTGCGTACTCCTTCTTGCACTTTCCGGTCATGAAATCAGCGGCGCTGCAGTGATCGCAATATCGGCTGTGACGACGTTCGTTGCGGTGATCATCATACTCTTAAAATTGATCCGGCTCAGGCCGCATATCTCAAGTCTTCTGATCGCGACCAGCGAGCAGCGATTGCCCCGCCTGAGCGCGAAGGATGCTCCGCTTTTCGCCGCATCAATCTACGCGTCCAACATTGGTTGGTTGATTACCAGTCCCTCGGTTGTCAGGATATTTGCCAAAGGCGGGCTCGATATTGTTACGTTTTCCGCATTTTCGTTTGTGCAAGGGCTTTGCGTTTCGATTCAAAGAGCGTTTCCCGGTCTGATGATCCTCCCAAGTCTGGAGCCCTTGTTCGCCAGGTTCACGATGGCGCCTGCGCGAGTGTTTTCCTCGCTTTCGTTGGTGTTCAAGCTTGAGTTGGTCTGCTTTCTGGCTTTCTCAATTCTTACCGGCCTCGCGGGACGAGAGATCATCGCGCTTGTATCACGGCCGGAATATGCTCCGTACTACTACTTGCTCCCGTTGGTCATGTTGATCCTCTTGTTTCAGACGATTTACCGGATATGCGAGATTGTTACGAGCGTTCAGCTTAAGCACACCGTCTTCCTGGCGCTCTGGCCGGTATCGCTGCTGGGGGTCGCAGCTCTCTACCTGACTGCAGATCGTTGGGGCCTTCTCGCAGTCCTGTTCATTCCGCTCACTGAAAGTGCAATCCGTATCGGAATCATCATGCTTGCCCATCGACGCGTCGAGACATGGCGGGCAATAGACCCCGTTCGCTCGCTCCAGGTCGGAACAGCGGCAGGCGGCTCCGTTCTATTTGCTTTGCTTGCTCGCTACGCCCGACCAGACTTCGGAAACCTAACCTTGGCCGTGCTGGCTACAGGTCTCTTCTTCTTGACGGTGTTTGTTGTACGCCCACTGCGTAAGGATGAGGTCGCGAGTCTCAGTCTGACCATGCCGTCGTCCCTGCAGTCCCTGAGTCGCGCGATCACGCGTTGGGCCCGATAGGGATAGATGGGCTCGCCCTCAGGCGCCGTTTGATCGAGCCATGGCTTCGGTCGCTCAAAGTCAAAGTGCTCTTCGAGAACCTACCTTCCGGGCAGCCTCAGGGCCTCCAGCATATCCGCCTCAAATGCGAACGGGGGAGCTGCAGAAGAGATCGCAAAACAATCGCCTTGCATCTGATGGATAGTGATCAGTCCTATACCGCTTGCAAATGAGTTGTCCCGTATCGCCCGGACGAAATTGAAGGCGCTTTTCGAGGGAGCCTTTCCGACGCAACCAGCTTGGTCGCGATTTACGCCAAACTCCGTATTCATGATTTGCTTGCGTGACAAGTGATGAAGGTCGGCCCAGGTGTTTACGACATTCATTCGCTTCAGCAACAACTCCGCATTGCCAAAGGTTGTCCTGTACTTCTCGAAGCTGTAGCTGTGAACCGTTCGATACAGAAAGTCGTAGATTAGTTGCGATTTTGCCGAGTGGGTCAGATTTGGATCTGCCGCCACGTTTCTTCGAAAGATATTTTCTGCGGCGAGCTTACCATCTCTGTCCATTGCAGCAGGAAACTCAAGACCGCCGACATGAGAGAAGAATCCAGCATACCCTTGATGCGTGAAGGTGGCGGACTCGTAGGGGTGGATCGCATAGCCGGTATTCGCGTCAAAGCGGTCGGGCCTTAGATTGACAACACCCGCTGACGAGTCCCCGCTGACCGATCCGTCGAGCTCCGCGAAGCCGGTTCCGGCCACGATTAATGTGTGAGTTGGCAGGATCAGGCGGATCTGCTTCCAGTAGAATTCGATTTGCTCGTTCCAGGGGCGCTGATCGTTGAATGAAGTGGGTGACGGGGGTTCGTTGAAAAGCTCGATAGCAACCAGAGCTGGCGGAAAGCGCGCCCCGATGGAAATGGCAAGCTTGCTGACGACGTGGATCAAGCGCTGAAACTTCTCCCCGGTCTCGCCATCCAGCAAATCGACATCCGCGAAGCCGGAGACCGGGTGAGCTCCTCGAGGGAAGGGATGAATATCCACTAGGACCCTCAGTCCACTGTCTACTCTCCGGGAAATGCCGATCATTATCTGCGCAACTAATGCATCAAGTAAGGTTTCGGAGCGAGCCGACATCAACGCGCCAACGTCTATCACCATTCTGAGGCAGTCAAAGCCAGACGAGTTGATCAAAGCGAGCCGCGATTTTGGCATGACTGCTTGGTCGGAGCCGCCGTTTCGAAAGGGATCCTCGTCGTAAACAGCCGATCCTGGGGGGCCGATCGACAAGCCGTATCCGAACGGCTGAAATGTGTTTAAGCAGACCAGGGTCTTGTGATTATCGGAGAAGGCAGGGCCGTCGCTCAGCTGCGGTTTCTGCATTGACGCGTGAGAGGGAAGGCCCGAGCAGCAGATGGCAAGAGCTGTAGCCATCGCCATCGTCCGTAGTTCTCGAAAGTGACAAGCGTTCAATGGAATGCCCAATCTTAGGTTATCGACGACTCCGTGGATGTCCGACCTGCCTCCGCTTTGATATCTTGCGGCCAGCGGAGAACATTTCGGCGTAGACAAATTTGATTTCTAACGGCCGCTCGACAATCTCGGCGGACCTTCCGGCGTTAGGAGTTGATTGGAGCCGGCGGCCGGCTAGGCGGGGTTGGAGCCAACTCCCAATCGTCGTTTAGGCTCTCGCCTGTACTGGCGCTTGAGCAGTCCGGGGGGACTGTTGAGCGATCTAGAACGCGCGCCCAAGCGTCTCAATGCGGAAAGCTCGGAGCTCGCGGTCACCATCGTCATCGCCGGCAAGACCGCATACCAGCTATTTGGCGCTAGAAACGCCGACTCTACAACGTTGGCCCCAATCATATAAATGAAAATCGCCAACGGAAACGCGTTGATGTGCGACTTCTCTTCATCTCCAGATATCAGAAGTCGCGCCGCAATCCAAAATTGCCAGGCGAGCAGGGCCAAGCATAGTGCGAGACCAACATACCCGAACGAAATTAGTATCTCCATAAAGCCATTATGCGCGTTGAGGAACTGACCGTATCCTATACCTTCGATCTGAGGTGATACTATCTTGGTAAAACCTGCTGCGAGACCGTAGCCAAGGAGCGGGCGCTGGTCGGCTAGCCCAATCAGGTAGCCCCACAGCGGAACGCGGCCCGTCAAATCGGGCTCCTTTCCAAGAGCATTAAGTGTGAGCGTTGCAAGATCGCCGCCGAATAATGCGATCATCAGAAGCGCAAGCGTCAGGAACGGCAATGCGGCTATTCGTATTTGAAATGAGCATCGACCCACGAGCATCAGCGTGGCCAGCAGGACGGGCATGAAACCCGCTACGGCGTAGGCGGCACCGGAGTTGGCTCCGTACAGGCACACCAGACTGATAGTGATGATGGCAACGCGAACTGCATAACTTGTGAAGGCAACGCGGCCATAAAAGAGCACGAGTACGAACGACAGCGCGGCCAGCTGTCCCAAGGCGGTCCGATGGCCAATCACCCCGCGCCAGGAACCCGCGTGGACCGCCTCAAAAGGAAAAACATCTGTGGCCTGATGGACACCCTGATAAGGAAAAACAAAGACCCAGACAAAGCTTGCAACGATAATAGAGGACAGCGTCCAGAGGAATAAACGCAGCGAGCCTACCGTTCCAAACTTTGAGCAAATGGCAATTCCAAAAAGTACGGTCCCAGACAGGGCAACGCTCTTTCGCAGAGTCAACAGCGGGTCTGGCGACCACAACATTGATAGGAAGCCCAGCAGAGGAAGGATAAATACAGGCCAGCTATGACGAACGGTTGTCCAGAAATTGGACGAGATCAGGAGAAGAATCGCAACCAAATAGCACAAGCTCAGCACGATTTGGCTGCGAAGGGAGCCATCTGCACCGAGGTCCATCGGACGGCCAGTGTCGATGCCGGCAATCTGCAGCGCAAATCCGCCGATCATCGCGATCATGCAAATTCCGGAAATGATCGTGACCGGCAACGGAACCGAGGGCGGTCCCGAATTTTCTGTAGGTCGCTGAAGCTTGAGCCGATAGAAGTTATGTTTTTGAAAAACCGAATTTCGTTGCATGATCCAACTGGTCTTGCGCGACGAACGCTGAGAGGTCGTCAGGACGCGAATGTCTCAGTGGGCGACAAATCGTAAACGACGAGGATTCCCCGAATATTGCTACAGCACATTTTAAATACCAGGGAAATAAATAATTAAGTATTTGCGAAACAAGCTTAAAATGGCCGAGTTGCCGCGGTCGGTCTTTTGTCCCGCCGTCACCCTCGAACCGTTTTAGGCGGTCTACTCGTGGCAATCTCTGGGAGATGGTTGGCCACCGCAAGCGTGACGTAGGCAGCCCCAGCTGGCGGCCTCAGTTGAGTTTCCTGCGAAGCTTTCGAGCGCTGGCGGGCCTACCACTCCCTGCGCTCTAATCCGCAATTGGATCGGCAGCCGGGAGCATTGGGGCTGGAATTGCTATGGCGTGCCATGTTGGCCCTCCAAGTGACAATGCGTAGAAAACCGGAGTCCGGTAGTTGTCCGGACTCCATTTTCGGAACGGGGTGTTCTACTGAAGGAACACCGGCGCGATTTGAGCACCAAGTTTTTTCGTTATTCCGGGAATGCCGCAGTGGGGCTGGAACCACGCTGCGGCTTTTCCGATTTCGCGAGGGTTCGAGCTGCCACCTGGCGGCCGGTGGCACAGACTGCACATGCCAAGGAAGAAAGCCCCAGCTACGCTAAGGTGATGCGTGAGGAATGGGCGTTTCGGTTTTTCATTTGCTTGGTCGGGCTTTTCCCCGTCGTTCTAGTGGCAATCTTGTTGTTCAAGCTTTGAGGCCGCCAAATGAGACGGCCTCTTATTGATCCCTCTTCAGCTTTCGCCGGCCCCAATGAGGCTCTTTGCCCTTCGGGCTAAGCTCCGGGACATAGTGGCGGTTCAATGCCCGCATGACCCCGATGCGGGCAAACATCGTCGGGCCACCACCTTCCGCCACCACGATCAAGGCTTCCATCGCCGCTTGCCACTCCAGTACGGCGTGCTCTTTCTTCGGCAGCGTGGCGATGTACTCGCCGGCGTCGAGCAGCGTCACCAGTACGTGATTGTCGATCGTGACCGGATCCTTGAAACGCCGACCCCAGCCTCGTTCGGTCATTCCTTCCGCTTCAGATCATGTCCCGCGGCACCAATGGCGCGTTCAACCTCATCGGCCAGGATTGTCAGATGCTCGGCCAGCTTGGTGAACAGTTCTCGCTTCCTGGGCTCAGTTGCCAGATCACGAATCAAGGCGCACTCGGCAGCATCCGTGCGCAGCTTTTCCAACTGAGCCTGCATGTCTTTCATGGTGATCGGTTCCGTTCCCGATCTGGAACTATAACGCTTTGTGCAAAAGCAGACAGATTTGATTGCCGTTTTTTCCTATGCTCATGGCCACCTGGCGACCCCATTACCGCCAAGGTACCTCCAAACGGCCCCGGCAATTTAGTCTTTTGCTGGGGCCGCTTTTGCGCTGGTGCCGATCAGCCGGACATAGGTCCCGCTCTCATGCAGCTCGAGCCAGCCGCATTCAACTGCATACTTGATGCCGGCCCCAAACTCCGAGCCACTGGCTTTTAGCGTGTAAAGGAAGGGCGCGTTTATCTTCTCAATGTGGATGCGGCCGTCCTCGACCGCTTCAATAGTCGTCGCGAGTTCTACCAGCTTGCGGGCCGCGACTTCTGGGTTGGCGAAGGATCGTTCGGTGGCGGGTTTCATCGGTACCCCATAGCTGGCACTGTCGGCGTATTCCAATCGAAGTCTGGTCGGACATCGGCGCCTCTTCTGCCGCAAGCCTGACAGACGAATTTCGACTCAATATCCGATAGCCGCACATCGTCAGACCATCGATCCGCGCTTGAGGCGCTCGAGACTCTCCGGATGCTGTTGCGCAGCCTGGCGGCAAGGCCCGCCTTTCCGTTGATCGAGATGCGCCCAGCGGCGCTTTGCTGGCTTCGACCACCCGCGCGCCGAGCTCGACCCCAGCAGCTTATTAGCCCGGATTTTCAAGGCTAAAAGTCTCCGACTGCTCGTCATATGCGAACAGCTCGGCATAACGGCCCCAGGACACGACGGTCCTGAGCGTCTCGTCCGCATAGTCCTCGGACATGTAGTCCTCGAGCTCATTGCGGAACCGTGCCGCGGGGGCGGTATGGGAGGGACGTTCGTCGAGCACGCGGCGAATCAATCCCATCACCGGCACGTATGTGACGAGATGTTCGGCGAACAGCTTCTTGCGCGCGTCGGTTTCGAGATGGGCAAAACGCTTGCCCGTGTCGGTGAGCATCAGGTCGCCTTCGCTCAGCTGGGCGAAGCGCAGCAGTTGCAGGGACTCGCCGAGGTGGAGGATTTCGTCTGCTTCGAGCTGGAGCTGGCTTGCGAGCACGGGCAGGTCGGCGTGTCCGTGATAGGGCGGTTCCGCCAGCGTCTCGATCAGGCCGGACAGCACGTTGGATGAGACGTGATGCAGAGTCATGCCGATACCGGTCCCGGAAATGCCTTCGATCGAAGATGCCTTCGGCTCGGCGCGCTGGGTCATGCGGGCATAGATGCTGTCGACAAGCTGGCGGAAATGCGGATCAAGCCGGTTGCGTGGATGAGGCAGGTCGACTTTGATCTCGGCGGCGACACGCCCTGGATTGGATGAAAATATCAGGATGCGATCGCACATCAGGACTGCCTCCTCGATATTGTGCGTCACCATCAGGATCGACTTGATGGGTAGTCGACCCTCGATCCAGAGATCGATCAGATCGGTCCGCAGCGTCTCGGCGGTGAGGACGTCGAGTGCCGAAAAGGGTTCGTCCATCAACAACAAGTCGGGGTGCACAACAAGAGCGCGAGCAAAGCCCACGCGTTGGCGCATGCCTCCCGACAGTTCTTTCGGGAAGGCCGACTCGAAGCCGTCGAGGCCGATCAGGTCGATCGCCGCCAGAGCACGCTTGCGGCGTTCGGCGGCATCGGCGCCTAGCGCTTCCAGTCCAAGCTCGACATTTTGCAGAACCGTCAGCCAGGGAAACAGTGCGAATGATTGAAACACCATGGCAACGCCGTTCGGTGGACCAATGATGGTTTGGTCGCGGCACGTTGCCGCGCCTGACGAAGGGCTGACCAGTCCGGCGATGATCCGTAGAAGTGTCGATTTGCCGGACCCGGAGCGGCCGAGCAGTCCAACAATCTGTCCTGGCCGGATCGTTAGGTCGACGTTCTCAAGCACCAGCAATTCATCGCCGCTACCCTTTGGAAAGGAGCGGCAGACGCAGCGGATATCGATCAATGTGGCAGTTTGGTCGAGCATCATAGGCTCTCCTCTACTCAAGTCTCGTTAGCCAAGGCGCAGGCGCCGCTCGCCGAACGCGTAGAGCGGCCGCCAGACCAGACGATTGAACAACGTCACCAGAATGCACATCGTGGCAATTCCGAGCACGACGCGCGGGAAGTCACCGGCTTCCGTGGCGGAAGCAATATAGGCGCCGAGCCCGGTGGCCTTCAGATGCGTGTCGCCCCAGCTTGCGACCTCCGCGACGATCGACGCATTCCAGGAGCCGCCGGACGCCGTGATCGCGCCGGTGATGTAATAAGGAAAGACGCCGGGCAGTATCACCTTGAACCACCATCGCCATCCGCGGAGATGGAAGCTGCCGGCGGCTTCGCGCAGATCGGTCGGAAAGGCGCTCGCGCCCGCGATCACGTTGAACAGGATGTACCACTGCGTGCCCAGGATCATCAGCGGGCTCAGCCAGATGTCTGGATTGAGCTTGAAGCTGACAATGGCGACGACAAAGACGGGGAAGGCGAGATTGGCCGGGAAGGCCGCGAGAAACTGGGCCAGCGGCTGGATTCGTTCGGCGAGCTTCGGGCGAAGCCCGATCCACACGCCAACCGGCACCCAGATCAGCGTGGCGAGGCTGATCAAGATGGCGACGCGCAACAACGTGATGAGCCCGTCCCTGATGACGACGAGAACGTCGGACATTCCGAGACTGGCCGAGAGATAGCGATAGGTCAGCCAGGCGGCATAGGCCGTGCCGGCGAGGATCAATGCGATCCAGACCGTATCGACGAGGCGTGACGTCTGGTCTTTACCTGGTGCCGCGGGCGGCAGCTTCGGCAGCGGAATGCGCAAGTTCGAGATCGCGCGGTTCAGCGCCGCGAAAGGAAGGGTCAGCGCACGCAGCGCCCGAGTCCGGCGGAACAGGTCGAGCATCCAGGAGGCCGGCGCCTCGCCTGAGGCGGTCTGCTCGAAGCGGAATTTGTCGGCCCAGGCGACGATGGGGCGGAACAGCAGCTGATCATAGGCGATGATCACGAGCAGCATCGCCAGCATGGCGTAGAGGATCGCCGGCAAATCCTGCTGCTGAATTGCCATCGCGACATAGGAGCCGATGCCCGGCAGCGTCACCGTGGTGTTGCCGACCGTGATCGCCTCCGAGGCCACCACGAAGAACCAGCCGCCCGACATCGACATCATCGCGTTCCAGATCAGGCCGGGCATCGCGAAGGGGACGTCGAGGCGCCAGAAGCGCTGCCAGCCGGACAAATGGAAGCTTTGCGTGGCCTCTTCCAGATCCTTCGGAACGTTGCGGATCGACTGGTACAGGCTGAACGTCATGTTCCAGGCCTGGCTGGTGAAGATCGCGAACACCGAGGCGAGCTCGGCGCCGAGCACCTGCCCCGGAAACAAATTCATGAAGAACACGACGGTGAAGGTGAGGAAGCCCAGGATCGGGACGGATTGCAAAATATCCAGCAGCGGGATCATCACCAATTCGGCTCGCCGGCTCTTGGCTGCGATCGCCGCGTAGATGAAGGTGAAGACCGTCGAACAGACGATGGCTAGAAGCATCCGTAAGACGGTACGCAAGGCGTAAAGCGGAAGGTTTGCCGGATCGAGCGTGACCGGTGCGCGCTCGAGCTCGGACAGCGGCACCGTGGTCTGCTCGCCGCCATAGACGATCAGCACCATGGCGCCGATGACGAGGATCAGCGCCGCGACGTCCCAGACATTGGGACGTGCTGCCAACCCGATTGTGGTTCTGCGAATATCCTGTAGCCTCACGATGCGGTCCTCTCAGTTAGAATTCCGCGTGCAAGCGGCCCGAGAAGATCGAGACCGGCCCGCGATCGGCGTTGTAGGCGGGATTGACGACGAGCTGATAGTCGGCGGTCATCGTCACGCCCTTGATCACCGAATAGGCATAGTAGGCCTCGAGAATCCGCTCGTTGTTGTAGTTGAGACGGCCGTCGCCGATCAGGAGGCCGATGCCGCCGGCGGCGAGGAAATCGCGATGCCCGGCCGACAAGCCGTTGATGGCGCCGCCGATGCCGACCGTGTCGTCCGGCCGTCCCCAGCGGCTGCCCTTGATCGACAGGCCGGCGGAGATGCTGCGGTCAATGTCGGTGAATGACAGAAGCTGGTTCTGGCCGTCGTTCCAGCTCGCGCGGGCGAATAGCCCGACGTCGTTGACGATCTGTTGCTCGAGATTGACGTAGAAGCCGTATTTGGGGCGGATGCGCTGGGTTGCGGTGGCGATGTCGTTGATGTCGAGCGCAGGGTTGGCGGCCGCCAGTGTCAGGACTTCGCGATAGTTCGCGGTGTTGCCGCCATTGGCAAAGACGCCGACACGCAATTTGCCCGGCTGCTCGAAGATCGAATGGCGCTCTTCGAATTCGACGACCGCGCCGCCCATCTTGTAGACCAGTGTATCGCTGTTGGGCGCATCGGGGACCTGGAACAGTCCGGCGCGCACGGCCCAATCCTTGCGGTTGAGCTCGACCACGGCGCCACGCGTGTAGCCGGGCAGGTCGGCGGGGAAATCGTACGCCCCTGACGACCACATCGCCCAGTTCATGAAGTCGGCGCGCGGGTCCTTTGCGTATGAGTTGCCGTCGAAGAAATCACCGACGGCAAAGCGACCGACGATCAGCGTGATGCGGTCGATGTCGCGCTTGCCGGCGAGCTGGTTCGGCGCGTCCGCCACCGCTTCCTGCTCGCCGCCGAGGCCGAAGGTCTGCTTGAAGTAGTGGCGCTGCGGACGAATTTTCGGGAACGGCGCGCCGGCCTTCTGGGCTTCGCCGTTGGAGAAGCCGGCAAGTCCGAGCGTGCCGTTGAGACCAAAGCCCTGCGCCAGCTCGGGATTGAAGTAGAACTCGCCGCCGTCCCACAGCCGCGCGCCGAGGAACGCGGTCGTCGTCCATGTCGCCTGAAACTGGCCGCTGCCGGGAAGGCTCTGCGGGCTCGCATAGGGCGAGTGGATCGGCCCGTAGCCCTGCGGCAGCACGGTCGTCTGCGCGTGGACATTCCAGTCGCTGGACTCGGGAAGTTTGGTCTTGCCGTTGATGGGCGCCATCCACGGCGTATCGCCGAAATGATAGTTCAGGCCGAGCTTGAACAGGTGAACGCGCGGCTCGACGTTGACGTCAGGCAAGCCGAAGCCGCTGAGATCGTAGGTGCGCCGCGACAGCGCGACATAGTCGTATTCGGCCTTTGCCGTCCAATTGCCGCTGACGGCGAATTCAAGGCCGAGGCCCGCCGTCCACCCGGTTTGATACTTTCCGACCGGAAACAGCTCCGAGACACCGTCGGCATCGTTGACGTTGATATGCGTATGGCCCCAGGCGAAGCCGCCGGTGACGAAAGGCATGAAGCGATCGAAGGCATAACCGATGCGGCCGCGCACCGTGCCGACATAGTCGCTCGTGGTGTTGAAGGGGGTCGGTGACCGTTCATGCGCGACGACGTCGCGCGGACCGGTGAAGGTGGAGTCCGCCTCGATGCCCACCGCGACACGGTTTGCGAGCTGGCGATTGTAGCCAAGCTGGTAGCCGCCGGAGAGGCCGGTCGCGCTGGGTGGCAGGATCATTCCCTGCTCGGGCAGCGGGTTGGTGCCGGGTCCAAAGCTCGCATCGCCGTAGCCGAAATGGCCGCCGACATAGAAGCCGGTCCAGTCGTAGAGGGTCTTCGTCGTTCGTGCCTTCAGCGGCAGATCGGCGGCATGCGGCTGGGGGCATCCCAAGCCCGTGAGTACGCTTCCAATGGCAACAAATCGCTTCATTCAAAACCTCCGTAGATAGCCGCCGAGCCGATCAGTGTTTTCTCTGCTGTCCGAGAGCGAGCCAGGCGCCTAGTCGTCCCAGCCAGCGTGTTCCGGACAGGACCGCTCGAAGACCTTGATGGGAAATCCGTCGCTGACCGTGGAGGATCATGGCGCAATGCAGAGTTCGGCAGGCCATCCGAAGGATGGCCGCCGCCGCTAGGCGGCGCAGTCGTGCGAAAAGTGCCTTAATCATCGGGCTCACCATCCGCGACGGCTTACGCGCCAGATCCAATCCAGGATGTCTGAAGTGGCTCAGACGCCGACCATTGGCGTGGCAATCCTGGCGCCACGGTCATCTCCTCGGACCAATGGCAGACCAGTCCATCGTCGTCCGTCGACCAGCGGCAGAAAAGCCGCGGGCGGATCGATCGGCCAACGTTGTGGACGCGTAGATTGTCGTTGGCGGGAAAGGGACCGCTTGCTCTGCGCGCAAAGCGGCAAAGTCCGCGCAACTGAATTCGTGCGATTACCTTCAACATCGCTCACCTCCACCTCCGCATGACGCGGCAGGTCAGTGAGCGGAACGAGACCGCCTATTTGCGGTCGTAATTCCTGTCGCTGCCGCCGCTTTCGCGGACGATTATGTTCTGCGGCTGCGTTGCTCCTTTGGGGAGCGCGGCGCCATAGGTGGTACTGCCCATAGCTCTTCGTCTGGTTGTGATCCGTCGGGAACGGAATGTTCCAGACGGTGACTGGCCCAATATGCCTGCGATCGCGCGGAGTCAAGCACATCGTTCTATCCTCCAGGGAGGATATGACGTATCCTCCCCGGAGGATAGGAGATGCCATGAAAGATCATCCTCACAGCTCGATTGCCCGCCGCCTGAAACGCGCACATGGCCATCTCGAAACGATTATAGAGATGATCGAACAGGATCGGCCTTGCGCCCAGATCGCCCAACAATTGCAGGCGGTGGAAGGAGCGATCGAGAACGCCAAAAAGATGCTGGTCCACGATCATCTCAGTCATAGTCTTGAACGATCCTTCCCCGCCGCGGGGGCGAAGGGCAGGGCGACGCTCAAAGAGTTCAAGCTGCTGGCGAAATACCTCTAAGGCCGTTGACGGATCCTTCGCAACGTCAGCACGCCCCTGCGGGCCTCACCGGCCATTTGAGCGCGACGACGCTGAGAGCACTCGCTATTTCGCTGCCGGCCTTCCCAAGGTGGGGACCGGCGAAGTTTGGATCCCAAGCATGGATGACCAGCAACAGGGCGCACGCGAACGCTACGTTTGAGAACGGCCCCGCGATTAGAATGGCTGCACGCCGTGGAATCGAGAAGGCGACCGATTGAGGGGCGAGTGTTCGGCTTTGTTCGCTTGAGAGACTCGGGTCCGTCAAAGAAGCCGCACGTTGACCGAACAGGCAGAACCAAGGCCCGAATCGTGCCTGATCCATCGGAAAGTCGATCGATCGTTGGACCCAGTCCAATGGTCACGACCACTGCATGATGCCGAAGGCGCGGGCAGCAAGCAGATGGCCAAGCTCATGGACGACCAGGGCGCAGTATCCGCCAATAGCGAGCAAGGGGATCTGCCACATGCCAATCGCCTTCTACGCGCATTGGTCTTTTTGAAGTGACCAATAACGGCCTCTCTGAAAGACCAGGGGGTGTCGGGACGTTCTCGGGCTTTCGTGAATGGCGAGCACCCGAGAGATGAAGAGTTCGTGGTCCCCGCCGTCGTGTCGGGCATATTGTTCGCACTCCAGCGCGACCAGCACGTCGGGAAGGAGTGGGGTACCAAACTGTCCATCGATCGCGGATATGTCGTCCCATTTGCCGGATTTTGCGCGCGCAAAGCGATCGGACAGATGGCCCTGCTCTTCGCCGAGTACGTTTATGGCGTACCGACGGCATAACCGCCATTTGACCAGGCTCGCAGCTTCGAGGTGAATGCTGAAGGCTACGAGAGGAGGAGTTAGCGATACCGAGTTAAACGAACTCATGGTCATGCCCAGTCGCTCGCCCTCGTCGGTCGTTGCGGTTACAACGATGACTCCGGTCGGGAAGTGGCCAAGCGCATCACGGAACTGTCGATTGTTGAAAGTCATGGCTATACTCTCTCAGGTCGGCTGCAGGTGTCTGCGCTTGGCAAGCGTGGTTCGTATCTTGCTTCGAATCGCCTTGAGGACTTGGCAGATCAGGCTCCTGCTATTCAGCAGGGATCGCGGCCTCGATTTGCTGGGTATGGTGAAATGACGCGCTGTTCGCGGGCAGGTCGTAGCTAGCCATCAGCTTGTCGACGGTCTGATCAAGCGATGCCCAGGGTGCGAGCCTCATGCTATGGGCCCGAACGAGGAATGGCGGCCCCGCATAGAAGTTCTCATATTGAACGTGTCGGGCCCCGAACTCCGAGGCCAATAGATCCCAGGCCAGCTTGTAGAGCTTCATCCGATCCAGCGCGCTCTCATGCTCAGTCGACCAATAAGTCTCAAAAAGAGCGTTCATTTGATCGTTTCCAACGATTGAGATGTCGGCTGGCATCTGGAAGATGGCGCCGCCCATCAACTCTCTTACGGTCGCGCAGATCAGCCCATAATTGTCCTGGCACCAGCTGAGAGCGGCGTACATGTAACGCTGATTGACCACGACATACCCGTCGCCAACGGGCTGATGATCGGCGACCTGGCCAGCGATCAAGCCGGCGATCGTCGCCTCCATGGCCGCAAGTTTTCCGAGTGTCTCCTGAACGGCGGGAATTCCGCGGACGCCGGCAGATTTTGCAATCTTGTTCGCAAGCCCGACGATCAATTGAAGTTTTGCCCAGAAGCGTACGTTCGATTGATGGTTTCCGAAGTAGTGCCCACCCGTTTCCATGTAGATCGCGCGACTGAGGTCGACGTTTCCGATCGTGAAGACGCGTGACCATGGGACTTTCACGTTGTCGCAGACGAGCATGCAATCGCTCTCGTCAAAGCGAGAGGAGAGGGGGTAGTCGAATGTGTTCGGTGCGGCCTGCTCCATCGATCGTCGTGACCAGAGCGATAGTCCCGGCGCATTGGCCGGTACCGCACAGGTCACGGCTTCCTTGATCCGGTCAGGGGCTAGTGGCGTCAGGTTACCGATCCAGATCTCGTCGCAAAACGCGCCCCCGGTCGCGAGTGTCTTCATGCCGTGGAGAGTGATCCCCTCGTCGTCCGTGGCCGAAACATGAAGTGCCGGCGACTTGAAGAACGACGAGCCGGCGTCAGATGAGTAGTTGCGCGCGCCCTGAGGAGGGTGGGTCGCATAGCTGACATAGAGATCGTTGTCGCGGATGTAGGTGTAATAGTCGAGGAGGTATTGTTTGAAGCCATGGTTCGGAACGTCGAACACTTCGGGCCGACAGGTCATCCCGGTAATGAAAGATCCAACGTGATCTGGGGATCGACCGAACAGTCCGTAGCTGGCATCGGCCCACGCTTTGTGCCCGGCCGTGCGGAATTCGAGGTCTTGGCGGCTACGCGGCTGCTTAAAATAGAAACTGTGACGCTGACCGTCTTCCGAGAAGGAAAGTCGATCGAAATGATCCGGATTGCATTTCAGATCGAACAGGCGCGCGAAGCTTTGAGCCGAATTGCGGAAGGCAGGATGGGTGGTCACGTCATCAACGAGGTGGCCACCGAGGTAGATCTTGCGGCCGTCTCTCAGCGATCGAAGATAATTGGCGCCGGTCCGAAGCATTTTCATCTCTCCAAAGTTAGTTAGGTAAACTAAATAAAGAGATGGGGCCTTGGAGTCAAGCAGGCTTCCTTGGGGTTATCGCGCTGCTGTCCGTCGCCGACGCTTGGTCGGCTGGCGCAGCGCAGCCTCACGTTGGTCTGCGGCGACATCGTTCAGGACCGAAATCGCGCTCTCGGCACGAGAGATCAAGACGCTTAGCTCGTTGGAATAGGTGAGGGCGCTATTGCTATCGAGGTGCCCGTAGAGCGCGTCATTGACCATTTGCTGTATGGGCGCAATCGCCGAAAGCGAGGACACGCCCTTATCGGTAAGTTCGAGAAAGCTGACCCGCCTATCCTCTGGATTGACGACCTTGGCCAGATAACCCTGCTCGACGAGGTCGGCGATCTCAACGCTTGCATAGGCGTCCGTCACATGCATCTCGCGCGCTGTCGATCTGACGGTCCATTGCTGCTTATCAGTCAGACGTCCCACGGCCTGCATGAGCACATACTGAAAAGTGGAAAGGCCGACCAGAGAGGCAAATCCGCTACGAACGGTCTCAAGCAGGCTGGAAAGCACGAAATGCTGATGGGTGATCCTCCGCACCAGCATGTCAGTCCCATCGACCATGAGCGTGGCGCGGGAAATCGTCGGCGGTAGTTTGGGGGCGCGAGGCCGGGTGACTGCCGCACCTGGCTTGGCCTTCGATACGCGCTCCCTCGACTTTGTCATCTCAACTGTTCCTCAGAAGGCCGTAGCGTACGAATCGCTATCGTGCCGCCCGCGCGGGCCAATCGTCGATTAGCATGCTTTGGCCCATGCCAACAGGGAGCGCGGCCTTGTGGCCAATCGCCTTGAGGACCGCCCAGCCGAGGCAAAGATTGGAGGAAAGCACCGGCTTGCCTGTGGCGCGGACGATGTCTGGTATGGCCCGCAAGGTCGGGGCGCCAGTGCCGGTCAGGACAATCGCGTCGGCCGAGTGCCAGTCGAGGCGCAGGACCGCTTCGACAACCTTGGAGGCGCGTAGCTTATATATGTTAAGCGTGTCACTGGAGCCGAGGTCAATTCCCCCTTTCGCCGTCAGATCAAAGCCGGCCTGTGACCAGAACGAGAATGATGCCTCCTGCAGCCAGCCCGGGTAGGGTCCAAAGAGGGCAATGCGCCGCGCCCCGAGCTCGGCGAGAGCAAGCTCAATGGCTTCGGCCGAAGAGAGAATAGGGTAGCCATATAGCCGGGAGAGCTGCTCGAACTTCCGGCGCACCTCGTCATGACCCAGCAGGTAGGTCGTTGCGGTGCAGGCGAAGCCAAAGGCTCCGAGCCTGATTGCGCCAAACCCCTCGAGGCTCTCCCCCAGATTGAACAAATAGTCTGAAAACCTCTTCCGGGCGTCGACGGGATCACCGCGGAGCCGTGTGGTGAGGCTCAGCACGTCCGGTGGCATAAGTGCGGCCATTTCAGGCTCTACGGTCGGATTGGACTGTGGCGGGGCGAAGCCAACAATGCCGCCGGATCCGTACTCAAAATCATTGGACATCGTCGCGCTCCGTCAGCTTCTCAAGGGATTTAAGCAGGTCGCTGGTTGGAAGTACGTCAGCGTATTTCTGGGCCATGTCGAACAGGTTCACACCATGAGCGATCGAGCTGCGGTCGTAGACACACTCCTGCGGCACGGCGACGTGAAAATTGTAGGAGAAGGCGTCGACCACGCTGGCGCGGACGCAGCCTGACGTCGTGCAACCCGTCATGATGAGGCTGTCGACCTTGAGGTCCACGAGATGGCTCACCAGAGTGGTGCCAAAGAAGGCGCTGGGGTGTTTCTTCGGTATCAGTATATCGCCGTCGATCGGCGCGACTTCCCGGACAAAGCGGTAGCCGACGGGCGGAATCGTCATGATCGAGGGGACTTTTGCCGCAAGCCGGCCGCCGTCCTGCAGGACCTTCGGCGCGACATGTGGAAAGAGGACGGGCCAACGTTTCCTTCTAAATAGTTCCAGCACTGTGCTGATGTGCTTAACGGCCTGCCATGCGACCTCGCCGCATGACGTCGGATATTCCTCGACCGCTTGCCAAAACGGCAACGGCAACGAGCCGGTCGTTCGATACTGCACGTCGATAATGAGAAGCGCAGGCCTGCGCCCCATGCCCGCCGAGCGGCCGAATCCGGCTGCATCGTAAGCTCGTCGATCTTCGTCAGTGATGATGCCGTCCCACGGTCGCACGTCAGATCTCCTCTATAAAATTAGTTTGCAAAATTAAATATCGTCGGATAGCGTGGCGGTCAATAGAGGAAGCGAGGAGGGCCCATGGCCAAGTTTGATACAAAGATGGATCGTTATCCGTTCGTGCCAATCACGCAGCGGCCGACCTACGATTGGCCCGATGGCAAGAGGCTCGCTGTTTATTTTGCGATCAATATCGAAGCCTTCGAGTTCGGCCGAAACCCTGGACCGGACTTCACGACCATGCCGGCTCCGCCGTTTCATCGCGGCTATGCTTACCGGGACTTTGGTAATCGGGTTGGGATCTGGCGCCTGATCGATCTCTTCAAGGAGTTCGACATTCCGCTCTCGGTGCTCGCCAATACCGCCGTCTACGATGCCTATCCCGAGCTCATGGCTGCGTTTCGACGGCGGGGCGACGAGTTCGTCGGTCACGGTCGCACCAATTCGGAGCGGCAGATCGACATGACCGAGGCCGAGGAACGCGACATGCTGAGAGAGGTTCGGCTCCGCTTCGAAAAGGAAGAGGGGGCGGCGCCGCAGGGGTGGCTCGGACCCTTCATCTCGCAGAGCACGAAAACTCCAGAGCTGCTGGTCGAGCAAGGCTTCGGCTACATGCTCGATTGGTTCTACGACGAGCAGCCGCAGCTGTTCAGAACGGATCTCGGCCCCATTCTCAGCGTGCCGTATCCATCCATGGAGCTGAATGATCTGCCGGCCGTCTTCAATAGAAGGGTCAGCGACGCCGAGTTTGCCGATCTTCTGGTCGATGCTTTCGATCAGCAATTGCAGGACTCCGAGAAATATCCGCTCGTCTTCTCGGCCGCACTCCACACCTTTGTCATGGGCCAGCCGCACCGAACCCGAAAGTTGCGGCGCGCGCTCGCGCACATCGCCTCCCACCGCGACAAGGTCTGGATCACGACGGCCGGCAAGATAGCCGCTCATGCGCTCGCGCTGCCCAAGGGGACGCTTCTCAGCCCCGAGATCGCAGGGACGGACATTTCGCCTGAGCATTCATCGCATCGCGCAAGCGGCGTCTGATCTCCCGGGAGATGCTCGATATGGTGAAGCGATATCTCGATAAGTCTGCCTCGATCGAAATAGCGGAGCGGCCATGATTGCTCAGCAAATTGTTAATGGCCTCATGCTCGGGGGCGTGTACGTGATGGTCGCCGTCGCCTTTACGCTGGCGATCGGTGTTCTCAACTTCCTCAATTTTTCTATTCCTGGCATCTTCATGGTTGCAGGAATGGTTTCGTGGGCCGCGCTTAAGAGCGGCCAGCACTGGCTGCTCGCGTTCGGCTTCGCGCTAATGGCGAGCGCCGTCGTGGGAGTCGCCGTCTATTTCCTGACTTATCGACCGAGCAGCGACAGCGACCCGGAGGTTCCTCTCGTCAGCTCATTGGGATTCCTGGTTCTCCTCGAGAACCTGATCGTCTTGTGGTTGGGATCTGATCAACAATCCTATCCCGCGATCATTGCGGATTTTAATTTCAGAGCGGGCTCAATCATCGTCGGCGGAGCTCAGTTTCTAAGTCTGGCACTTTCGCTCGCGTTTGTGATCGCACTGTCCCTGTCGTTGCGGTTCACGAACCTCGGGCGTCAGGTCAGGGCGATCGCCGAAAGCCGCCGCACGGCATCGATCCTCGGTGTGAATGTCGGCTCCGTCGTCCCTAGAGTGTTCGTGCTGAGTGCGCTGTTTACAGGCGCCGGTGGCATCCTCTTCGCGATTAGCTACCTGCAGGTGTCCTCGTCCATGGGGGAGAGCATCGGGTTCAAGGGTATCAGCGCAATGATCATCGGCGGCATGGGCAACATCTGGGGAGCGGTCGCTGGCGGCCTGCTGATCGGGCTCGTCGAGATATTGTCGACGCAGTTCCTTGGTGCCGACTTCGTCAATATCGGTGTCTACGGCTTGCTCCTGGCTTTGCTGATCATAAAGCCTGAAGGGCTTTTTGGCATGGCTGTCGCTAGGGAGAAGCTCTGATGTCGGGCTATCTGACCGGGCTCATCGTGCTTCTTGCCCTCAACGCAATCGCCGCTTACGGCGTCTACCTGCCGATGGCCGCGGGACAGCTCAATCTCGGAATCGCGGGATTCATGGCGATCGGGGCCTACGCCTCTGCATATCTCACCAACGTGTACGGATGGCCGGCCCTTGCCGCTATAGCGGCTGGCGGGGGGACAGCGGCAATTCTGGCGTTCGTGGTTGCGATGCCAATCCTAAGGACCCAGGGCATTTATCTGTCCCTTGCGACCTTTGCTTTGGGACAGGTCATCTGCGCGATATTGCTTAATCTGGAAGTTGTCGGCGGTGCCGCCGGCTATCCCGTCTCGACCCACATCGAGGCCTCTACGGTCGTCGCCGTGACGGTGGTAGTCGTCTCGCTCGTATATCTGATGTCGACGACACGAGTGCCGATCTATCTCGCGGCCGTGAAGAATGATCCATTGGTCGCCGACCTCCTGGGCCTGAATGTCAAGGCCCTTGGTGTCGCCGCACTGACGGCTGGCGCGACCATCGCCGGCGTAGGTGGGGCACTATATGCGCACTACTTCAATTACGTCGAGGCGCAGTACTTCGGCGTGATGCTGAGCACCTACACCGTGCTCTACGTACTGCTCGGTGGGACCCAATCGGTTTTGGGGCCTCTCGTCGGTGCCGCGATCTTCACGATTGTACCGGAAGCACTGAGGTCCAGCTCGCAGTGGCGATATGCGATCTTTGCACTTTTCATCATCCTCTTCATGGCCCTGCGTCCGCAAGGGCTGATCACTCGTGGACTGACGCGTCGGCGCGCGCAGGCAGCAGTACAGGGCGGAACAACCGCGTCATGACCATGCTCCTTTCGATGCAAAATCTATCAAAAGCATTCGGCGGTCTCGAAGTCGTTCGCGAACTCTCCTTCGACGTGCCGGAGCGAACAGCAACCGCACTGATCGGTCCCAATGGTGCCGGGAAGACGACCGTCTTCAACCTCATCAGTGGTGTGTACCCGGTCACTTCGGGAAGCATTCGGTTTCGCGGCTCGGATATCGTGAATCTTCCGTCACGCTATCGGATCAAGCGCGGAATCGCCCGCAGCTTTCAGAATATCCGCCTGATCCCCCGTCTGTCAGTGATCGATAATCTGCTCATCGGCCAGCACGTCACACTGACGCGGCCTTTCGATGTGATGCGGCCATTTCGATTGGTTCGGGATCACGAGTGGATCTGCGCGGCCAAGGCCGAGCTTTCGGCGTTCGGTCTAGGTCAGTATGCCGATGAACCCGTAGGTCTGCTCCCTTACGGGATCCGCAAGCGCGTGGATCTCATCCGGGCAACCCTGTCGTCGCCCTCGGTTTTGATGCTCGACGAGCCGGCTGCGGGTCTCAATGCATCGGAAACACGCGAATTGCATAGCCATCTCGATACTCTGAAGGAGCGGGGAGTAACCCTTCTCGTGATCGAGCACGACATGCAGTTCATCCGATCGGTCTGCGAGAAAATTGTCGTGCTGAACTTTGGCTGCAAAATCGCAGAAGGATCATTCGACCAGGTGAGGACGGATGAACAAGTTCGTGAAGCTTATCTTGGGGCGGAGCAGGCGGCATGAGCGGATTGATCCTCGACATTGAGCAAATGTCGGCGTGTTACGGGCGGGTCGAGGCGCTCATCGGTGTTTCGCTGCAAGTCGCGCATGGTGAGATCGTGACCGTTGTCGGTGCAAATGGGGCCGGCAAGAGCACTCTGCTCCATTCAATTCTCGGAATGGTCTCGCCAGCGAATGGCAGGATTACTTTCGCCGGCGCGGACATCACCCGCTGGCCGATTCACCGTCGCATCGACACCGGGCTCGTTCTCGTGCCGGAGGGCCGGCGGATCCTGGTGTCCATGACGATCGAAGAAAACCTGCTTCTTGGCGCCCATATGCGGCAGGACAAGACTGCCGTACGGCGTGAGATCGATGGCATCTATGATCGGTTTCCAAATCTCGCGCAGCGCCGAAATCATGATGCATCATGCTTATCTGGTGGGGAACAGCAGATGCTTGCGCTCGGCCGCGCAATGCTGGCGAAACCACAACTCCTGATGATGGATGAACCATCCCTCGGCCTGTCACCCTTGTTTGTCTCGAAGCTGTTCGAGCTCATCCGGGAATACAATCGCGAGGGGCTCAGCGTGCTGCTGATTGAGCAGAACACCGCAAATGCTCTGAGGATCGCTCACCGCGCGACAGTGCTGGAATTGGGCCGAGTGGCCCTCGAGGGGAATGCTGCCGCCATCGCTGGCAGCGCTCGCCTTCAGGAAGCCTATCTCGGGGGCGCGGCTCGCGAGGTTACGGAGATTGATCACAAGAGGAAGTCAGCAGGGAGGCGTTCATGAAATGCAGAAGAATTCTGGCGGGAATCGCAATTGCAAGCGCGCTTGCGTCGGCGGCGTATGGGCACGAAAGGGAGTTGGTCATCGGGTTGTCGATGGCCAGGACCGGTACGTTCGTAAGTGTGGCGAACGCAAACGAAATTGCCGTCGATATGGCCGTTGACGAGATTAATCGCGCCGGCGGCGTCAACGGATCCGCAATCCGGCTCGTGAAATTCGATACGGCCGGTGACCCCAAGCAATCGGTGCTCGCGGTGGAGCAGTTCGCTCGTGACAACGGGGCCCTTGCCATCGTCGGCCCATTCTCGTCGAGCGAGGCGCGCGTGGCATTTTCGGCCGGAGAACGGCTCGGGATCGTCCAGATGTCGATGTCATCTTCCGCACCTGGAGTAGCGGCCCCATTCAAGTATGCTTTCCGGAATACTGTCGATGAAGGCCTGGTCATCGAGATGGTTCTCAAGGCCATGCGCGCCAAGAATCTCAGCATGGGGACTGCGGCGATTGCTTACGCGACCGACGACGCCGTATCCAAGGCGGTCGGCACCACGGTGCTGCCGGAGGCGCTGATTAAAGTCGAAGTCCCCGTCGGCGGATTCGTCGATTTTCCGTACAAGGCGTTCGACATGTCGGCTCAGGTCTCGAAGCTCGCCCAGCTGAAGCCCGATATCGTCGGCGTTGGGGCTCCCCCCGAGGCCATGATCAATCTGGCCAAGGAGATGAAACGGCAGGGCGTTAGCGCTCGCCTGTTCGCGGGCACGACGGTCGGCGATCCCGACTTGCCGGTCCGGTTTGGAGATGCGGGCGAGGGGACGATCATTGGCTCACCCTTCTATAGCGATCTCAACGATGCCGTCCGGGCCTTTGCAAGGTCGTTTGCGACCCGGGCAGAAGCCGCCAAAATCGGCCGGACGGTGCCAAATCAGACTGATATATCCAGCTACGATATCGTCTACCTCTATGCGGAGGCCATGAAGCGCGCTGGCGTGACGGGCGAGCCGTCCAAAATCGCTGCTGAGCGCACCGCTGTCAGGGACGAACTGCGGAAAATGAAGGATTACCCGGCTCTTGGTGGGAAAATCACATTTCGGGAGAATGGTGACGCGATCAAGCCCATTTACGTACTTGAGGCCAAAGGCGGACACTGGACTCTGTTTGATCAGCGTACCGCAGATTGAACACGGCTGGACGGTGCCGGATCATCGGCACCGTCCAGCCACTGCCATTACGACGGATGATCCGGCACCAGGACAGCTCGTCCGACAACGCGGCCCTCCCTGAGATCGGACAGTGTCTCATGAGCCCGATCAAGCGGCCTGGTCACAATCGGCATCTGGTCCACGCCTGTCCGCACCAGACCCATCAGCTCGATCAGATCTCGTCGGCTACCAACGAATGAGCCGGACACCGTAATGGCCCTTAAGGGCATTGTTGCCAGCGATAGCGTGCGCTCGCCGCCAAAGAGACCGACGATTACATAGATTGCGCCCTTGGCGAGGGTCGCCATGGCGAGATCCCATGAAGCCGGCGATCCGACGAAGTCGATGATCGCATGAATGCCTCCCTGGGCGCTCTCGGCAAGGAGTTTGGCAAAGTCATCTTTCGTAGGATCAAGAGCTGCAATGGCACCTGATGCCAGCGCCGCACTGCGCTTATCGGGATCAATGTCCGCAACGATCGCGCCGGACCGCCCCATCGCCTTCAACAGAGAAAGGCACATCAGGCCGAGCCCGCCGGCCCCGACAATCAGGATTGGCTTTCCCAGGCGGTCGGGGCCGAGCTTCTTCAGGGCGGAATACGCCGTCAGCCCCGAGCACGCATAGGGCGCAGCCTGCTCCGGCGGGATCGCAGGAATATCGATGAGGTATCGGGGGTGGGGGACCAGGACGTGGTCGGCATAGCCGCCTGGGCGCAATACGCCTAGATATTGTGGAGTCGGACACAGATGCTCGTCGGAGCTCTTGCAGACCTGGCACTCTCCACATCCAAACCAAGGATAGACCAAATAGGTTCTCCCCATTTCAGCGAGACGCATAGCGTCTTCGCCCGCCGCAACCACCGTGCCAACGACCTCGTGGCCCATGGTGTGCGGCAGCTTTTGTCCCCGGTCGGACATCTTCATCATCTTGCCCCCGCCCAGGTCATAGCCGCCTTCCCAGATATGAAGGTCGGTATGGCAAACGCCACAGGCGTTGACCCTGAGAAGGACTTCGTTGCCCTTCGGGACGGGCGTAGATGTTTCGACGCATTCGAGGGGAGCCCGGTATTGGGTGAGCGCGAGACTTTTCAAATGTTCCTCCGTTGTGAGTGAGCCTGAACGACGCCTTGCCCTTTTGCCTTCAGCCGCCGCGCGTCGATCTTCGTGCTTTCGATTTCACCTTTGACGTCGTGATGCGAGCCGCGGTCCGATTGACATCCAGGTGACGCATCTATAGCAATATAGTTAAGTTGGTTAAATAACTAAATGAGGCTGAGATGTTTGAGAGGGCACTGAAGAATTTCGATATCGGCTTTCTGAATTCCGGGACGTGCGCGCATGGCGACGGATGGAGCCCGACCGATGGCAGGATCCCGTTCGATGCGGTCGACCCGGCTCAAGACAAGGTCGTAGCCCAAATCGCTGGCGCCAACGAGCGCGACTACGAGCGCGTCATTCGCTGCGCTCAGGCCGCGCAAACCGAGTGGGCAACCGTTCCTGCTCCGAGGCGAGGAGAACTGGTCGGGCGGATAGGTTCACTTGCTGCAGAGTACCTTGACGACCTTGCTGCGCTCATCGTCCTCGACACAGGCAAGGCGATTGGCGAGGCCAAGGCCGAAATCCGCGAAGTCATCGACGTGGCTGCGATGGCGGCGGGTCAATCGCGCATGATGTATGGTTTCGTTCAGCAATCGCAGCGCAGCAAGCACCGAATGTACGATCAATGGCTGCCGCTGGGCGTCGTCGGCGTCATCACAGCCTACAACTTCCCGGCATCGGTCTGGGCCCAGAATGCCTTCCTTGCTGCTATCGGAGGCAATACGGTCATCTGGAAACCTAGTCCAAAAGTGCCACTCACCGCGCTTGGCCTGCAGCAGATCTGCAATATGGCGATGAACGAGCTCGAGCTCGACGGTGTCTTCTCGCTTTTCATGCCCGGCGATAACAGTGTAGCGGAGCTGCTCATCCACGATAAGCGCATCGCTTTGGTATCGTTCACCGGATCAAGTGCCGTTGGCCGGAGGGTTGCAGACGTCGTGGGCAGCACGTTGGGCCGCCGCTACCTGCTCGAATGCTCAGGCAATAACGGATGTATCGTTGACCAGACCGCTGACCTCGCGCTGGCCGCGCGGAGCATCGCCTTCGGTGCCGTCGGCACGACCGGCCAACGCTGCACGAGCACAAGACGCGTCATTGTCCAACGTTCGGTCGCGAAACCTCTGATCGAGCTCTTGAAGCAGGCCTTTGGTCAGATCACGGTCGGCGATCCCAGGGAGGAGGGAACGATTGTCGGCCCGCTGGTGGACCGCGACGCAGTGATGCTTTTTGAAAGGGCCGTTCGAAACGCAAGGGATGCTGGAGGAAAGGTCATCTTTGGTGGAAAGCGTATCGATCGTCCCGGCTACTATGTCGAGCCAACTCTGATTACAGACCTGCCTCACGACTTGCCTTCTGTTCAGAAGGAAACCTTTGCTCCGATCCTCTATGTCTTTATCTACGATACGCTTGAGGAGGCCATTCATATCAACAACAGCGTACCTCAGGGGCTCTCGTCAGGCATTCACAGCACGGATCTATCCAATATCGAGCTGTTCCTGTCTGCCGCGGGAAGCGACTGCGGCATCGCAAGGGTCAATATGGGGACGACCGGCGCCGACATCGGCGCTGCGTTTGGCGGCGAGAAGGAGACAGGCGGCGGACGCACTGCTGGCTCGGATGCCTGGAAGGGCTACATGCGAAGACAGAGCGTGTGTGTCAATTGGGGAGGGCTGTCTCCCTGGGATGCCTGCATCCGTCTCTAAATTAGCAAGCCGACTTGGGCTGCGTTGACGTCAAGAATTGGCCTCAAGCCGTCGCGGCTTGAGGCCGTGGCTCGTATGCGCGCAGACCGAGTTTCGGGCTCAAAGAACGATCCCTGAGGGATCAACCGGTCGCGTCAGCGCAACAGTCGGATCCAGCCCATCATGAACTGGACGGAGAACATCTTTCAGGAGTTTATTGACGCCCTTCAGACGGCCATGGACGAGGACGAATTCGAGCGGATTGCCACGCGAGCATCCCATGGTCTCGGCTTTCGCTGGTTTGCCTATCTCAGCATTGTCGACAGCTCGCTGAAACTGATCTCGTCCTACCCGAAATCCTGGACGAGCCGATATCTGCGCCACCGCTATCATCGGCTCGATCCGGTCGTGCTCCGCGCAAGAGCCGAACACGCGATGTTCACCTGGGGAGCATCGTCCGGATCAACCCG
Organism: Bradyrhizobium sp. 613_E4_N2_2; assembly: GCF_052075995.1. NCBI lineage: Bacteria > Pseudomonadati > Pseudomonadota > Alphaproteobacteria > Hyphomicrobiales > Nitrobacteraceae > Bradyrhizobium > Bradyrhizobium sp. 613_E4_N2_2. Next base: position 5,659,453 of record NZ_CP197234.1, on the reverse strand, counting down.
TCCAAGAAACCGTGAGCAATCCCGCTTCTTTGAGGAAGCAACGGGATTCGGGATCAAGTCCGGAATAACGGTGCCGATCAGGGCAGGGTTCGGCCGCATGGCGGCCTTTACGGTCGCGACCGATGATGCCCTGATGGAGCCGGACCTCCTGCTTGCGACGTCGAATGACATCGTGCAACTGCTCGGGCTCTATTTCCATACGCATCTGCGTGGGCGAGTCCCCGCGAACCAGACACGGCGGGAGGGCCAGATCCTCAGCCAGCGCGAGCGCCAATGCCTTGCGTGGGCCGCTCTCGGCAAGACAGTGTCCGAGACAGCCGTGCTCGTCGGCGTCACCGCGCGCACAGTGGCATTTCATCTCGAAAACGCACGCCGCAAGCTCGACGCGGTTTCGATCACCCATTGCGTTGCGCTGGCGATCCGGCGACGGCTATTGCCCTGACGCAACGAGGCATCTTCAGATCCCTGTGTTGACGCGCCAGCGCGTATCGCAATCCGCTATCTTGTGGAAAATTGACGCTGAGTTGGCTCTCGTTGGCGCAAGCTTCTGTTTGGTTGTGAACCTGTCAAATAACACAGGCGCTGCTTGCGCCGCTCTCTGGTCTGGTGGGCTTTCCCTCAACGGAGCTTGCCATGCACGCTGTTACTCTCGATCTTCGTCAAACCGGATCTCAACTCGATCTCTTGGTGCAGATGTTCCGCCTGCGCCGTCGTGTTTTCAGGGATCGTCTGGATTGGACGGTCTCAGTCTCCGGAGATCTGGAGATCGACATCTACGATGCGCTGGCACCGACCTATGTCTTGGTCGTCTCCGACGACTATGACGTCCTGGGGTGTGTGAGGCTGCTTTCGACCACCGGTCCCACCATGCTCGCGGACACGTTTCCAATATTGCTTGGCGACAAAGAGGCGCCGAGGAGCGAGCTCATCCTGGAGAGCTCGCGGTTTTGTGTGGATACCGATCGAGCCGTTGAGCTTGGCCCACACGGAATCAATCGTGCGACGTTCGTACTGTTCGCGGCAATGCTCGAAACGATGCGGGCGAAAGGTGCAAACGCAATCGTGACCGTTACGGATGTGCGGATGGAGCGCATCTTGAGACGCGCCGGCTGGCCGCTGGAAAGGCTGACAGAGCCGCGCAAGCTCGGCCAGACAACCGCGCTTGCGGGATATCTCCGGGACTCCGATTTGGCGCTTGAGGCGATGTACCGCCAAGCAGGGCTCGAAGGGCCCGTCGTGCGCAATCAGCCCGAAGGCCGCAAAGCCGCGTGATCGGGCGCGGCACCGCGCGTCAAGGAGCCCGCTTGTGCTGGCAGACCCCCGCCAGAGTCGCGTTGTCTTGCTAAACCTCGCGCGCGGCAGTACGGCGGGAGTAGCAGAGCGTTTCCCTGTCCGTTGCGGCGGAAGCCTGACGCTGCTCCCGGTCTGTCACGAAATTCTTGGCGCAAAGTCGATCGCAGTCGGCGAATATCTGGCAGACCTGCTGCCGGTGGAGGTCGCGGCTTCGATCGAACACCTCAAGTCCGACGCTCTGTCGCCGTGGCGCGACCCAGGATTTTCCGCTCACTTTGCGGAGGCAGACGTCGGTATCATTTTTCTCGGTGGCGGGTTTCTGGAGGAAGAGGTGCTGATCGCAGCGCTTGAGGGTGCTAAACGGGGTTACGAAATGCGACTGCTCTCGGATCTCGCGTTTGCGCGAAGGGAAACGGACCGTCAGCTTGTCGCAGATCGCTTGGCGCACCACGGCATCGTTACCACCACAATTCGCCAAGCCTTGTTCGAATGGGCGGTGGTTCTCGATGATCCGGCGATGACACACAGGATCCGGCAGTTGCTGCCTTGATTGGGCGCCCTCGCAAGCGTTCGCTTGCTGGCCGGGCTCTCGTGTTGGGGTGGACGGCCCCCTTCCGCCGGTCTGCGTGGCAGAATGGGGTCGTCGACGACCTCAAACGAAGGAGCCGCCCGTGGAGACGATTGTTCGTATCGGTTTGGACACGTCAAAGAGCGTATTTCAGCTGCACGGCGTTGACGGGATGGAGCAGCCGGTCTTGCGACGCAAGTTGAGACGGGGCCAGGTTCTGGCGTTCTTCGGCCGTTTGCCGCCTACGCTTGTCGCGATGGAGGCTTGCGGAGCATCGCACTATTGGGCGAGGGAGCTGCGTTCGCTGGGGCATGAGGTGGCGATGATTCCGCCGCAATATGTCAAACCGTACGTGCAGCGTGGGAAATCCGATGCGGCGGACGCCGAGGCGATTTGCGAAGCCGCGAGTCGACCGAAATTGCAGAAGAACTTTGTGCCAATCAAAAGTCCCGAGCAGCAGGGCGCACAGATGCTGACTCGTGTGCGCAACCAGTTCATTGGCAGGCGCACCCAGCTCGCCAATTCGATCCGCGGCTACGCCGCAGAGTTCGGCTTCACCGCGCCCAAGGGGCTTGCAAGGCTTCCGCAATTGCTGATCGATCTTAAGGCTGATGCGACAGTCCCGGACTTGGCGATGGAGTTGATAGAGGCGTTGGCCGCAGAAATGGCGCGTGTCGATGATCAGATCGTTACGCTTGACAAGAAGCTCATGCAACTCCATCGAAGCAGCGAGATGAGCCGAAGACTTGCGACCATTCCAGGAGTTGGTCCGATCGGCGCGACGCTGCTGTCAATCAAGGTCGTGGATGCGCGCGGATTCAAGTCGGCAAGAAACTTTGCCGCGTGGCTCGGCCTGACCCCAAAAAATCACTCGACGGCCGGCAAGAACAGGCTCGGCGTGATTACACGCGCCGGCGACGGCATGTTGCGAACCGTCTTGGTAGCTGGGGCGACGGCAGTGATCGCGGATATGCGACGACGTGGGAGTCGCCCTTGGCCTTGGCTGAGAGACATGATCGCGCGCAAGCCGCCGAAGCTGGTGGCGATAGCGTTGGCAAACAAGCTGGCGCGGATTGCTTGGAAACTGATGGTTAGCGGCGAACGGTACCGGCCTGCGAGCGCCGTACCGATGCCAACGCCGAAATAGACTTAAGCGACAAATAGAGCTTGACGTCAGACGGGCAGATCTGACGCTGGGGCCGGAACTTGCAGGAAAGGAAGAGGTGGTACGTTCGGCGCGAGCCGGTCATGTGAGACACTCCGCTCGGTTTACCGGCAGCAAATGCCGCTCTCGTGTTTGGAGCTCACTGTCCGCGAAGCCCATCTTGGCCAGTGGTCGCAAGACCCGAAAATAGGCCGGACATATGAGCGCAAGCGATCCGAGCATGCTGCCCGAGCCAGTCCTTGCAAGTCGGGGGCCGTCCACATATGAACCGAGCCCTGTCCGGTCTCGGCCTTCCGGCTTCGATCCCTGACGCCAAGGTCCGCGCCAACCGGACGCGTGCGACGTTTGTGCTGAAGAGTATTTTCGAACGATGTGGACCTCGTTCGAACGAGAAACGAGTCGGAGGCAAAATCTGAGCTCACGACCAAACCGCATTAGTATCTGAGCCGAAAACGACGTGTGAAACGCCTTCTGGCAGGGCTGGCCGCAAACAGCCCATTAAGTTGCTCCTAAAGGCGGGGGCGGCGCTCCCGTATTGTCCCGAACCGGAAGGCAGCAAGCGCGCCCCTGTCAGCTCCTTGTGAACACTGTGTGCTTGGCGCGATCCTCTACTTTCGCTTCGGCCGCGCCGGTACAGCCTGCCTCTGGCGCTCGGGGCTGTCCGGTCGCTCTTCGACGCACGCGCTATACGATCTGTCTGCTGTCTTAACGCGACCTGAGCGATCAGGGGGCGGGCTGTATACAAGCCATGGCGCCTTCTTATGCGCGTTGCCAAAAGCTGATGCAGCAGACAAATCCATTAGCCGCGTTTATGCGGCGAATATTTACTTCCAATTTTACTTCGCGAAATCCCGTCAATAGCCTTGAGCGCAATTGATCACATCGCAGCCGGTCAATGGCGATCGGTGCGGGCGTTCATCGTAACCAATGAGGGTTGCCATGCTTGACAGGGATAAGCGGACATCGACTTCCGATCCGGCGGGAACGGAAGTGGAGTCTTCGAAAAAGCTGAGCCGGCGCACGCTGTTGAGGGGGGCTGCGGCAGTTGCGGGCGCAGCTGTGGGTTCGGATGCGATCCGCGGATTCCCGACCATCTGGGCGCAGGAGATCAAGGACATTGAGCTCCGTCATGTCGGCGTCTCCTATTCGGTGGTGAAGGCGATCGGCGACCAGGCGGCCAAGGATCTCGGCTTCAAGGTGACGATGCAGAACCTTGATACCTCCGCTGCCATCAACCGCTTCATAAGCCAGCCAAATACGGTCGATATCGCCGATCTTGAAGGCTGGCAGGCCAAACTCGCCGCCAAGCGCAGCGTGATCCAGGGCATCGAGGTCAAGAAAATCAAGGAGTTCGACAACATCCTGCCGATCTTCACCAAGGGCGAGATCGACGGTCACAAGATCCCGCGCCAGGGCGTTTCGCCCTACGAGGCGATGTATATCTCCAAGCCCGACTCCACCGATCTGCATGACGGCGTCACGGAATGGGCGACCTTCCTGCCGCAGGTCTACAACGCCGATTCCATCGGCTATCGGCCCGACCTTGTCGGCCATGAAGTAACCGAGTGGAAGGACCTGATCGATCCGAAGTTCAAGGGCAAAGCGGCGATTCTCGACGTGCCCGCGATCGGCATCATGGATGCCGCGCTCTGCTTCGAAAGCGCCGGGCTGATCAAGTACGGCAACAAGGGCAACATGACCAAGGAGGAGATAGACTTTACCTGCAACAAGCTGATCGAGCTGAAGAAGCAGGGCCAGTTCCGAGCGACCTGGACCACCTTCGACCAGTCGGTGCAGTTGATGGCGGCGGGTGAGGTGGTCATCCAGTCCATGTGGTCGCCGGCGGTCGCCGCCGTGCGCGTCAAGGAAATCCCCTGCGTCTACGCGCCGGTTAACGTCAAGAACGGCAAGGAAGGCTATCGCGGCTGGTGTAACGGCATGGGCCTGATGAAGCACCTGTCCGGCAAGAAGCTCGACGCGGCCTACGAATATCTCAACTGGTATCTCTCGGGCTGGCAGGGCGGCTTCGTTGCGCGCTACGGCTATTACAGCCCGGTCCCGTCGACCGCGAAGAAGTTCCTCACACCGGCGGAATGGGCGTTCTGGTACGAGGGCCAGCCAGCGCCCGAGGTGGTCAACGATCCCTATGGCGTGCCGATGGAGAAGACCGGTACCAAGCGTGACGGCGGCTCGTTCCTGGACCGCGTCAAGAACATCTCGTGCTGGAATACGCTGATGGACGAGGCCGCGTACATGAACAAGCGCTGGAACGATTTCAAGGTGGCCTGAAACCTGCTTTCCGCGACCTGACGACGGCATCGGCGCGGTCGCGCGCCGATGCGAGAAGACCGAGTTCGAGGCCGATATGCAGCCGAGTCCAATTTCAACTCAAGCTCCGCCACGCGACCATCTCGCCGGCTGGCTCTATGTGTCGCCGCTGGTCCTGGTGCTCGTGCCGTTCTTCGTGGCGCCGATCTTGGTCGTGCTGGCGGCGAGCTTCTTCGCCACTGACGGTTTTGGCGGCCTCACGCCCGACTTCACGCTGGCGAGCTACATCGATGTGCTGCATTCGGCGCTGACGCTGAAGCTGTATCTGGCGACCATCAAGTTCACGGTGCTGACCTGGATCTTCACGCTGATTATCGGCTTTTTTGTCGCCTATTTTCTGGTCTTCCACGTTCGTAATCAGCTGCTTGCGATCGGCCTGTTCCTGCTGTGCACGGTGCCGTTCTGGACCTCGAACATCATTCGGATGATCTCCTGGATTCCTCTGCTCGGCAAGGAAGGCCTGATTAACCAGGCGCTATTGGCGCTAGGCGTAATCCGCCAGCCGCTTGAGGTGTTGCTGTTCTCCGACCTTGCGGTGGTCATCGCCTATGTCCACCAGCTCACGATCTTCATGATCGTGCCAATCTTCAACTCCATGGCGCGGATCGACAAGAGGCTGATCGAGGCCGCGATCGACGCCGGCGCCAGCCGTTTCGACATCATGCGTCTGATCGTGGTGCCGATGTCCAAGAGTGGCATCGCGCTCGGCACCATCTTCGTGGTCTCGATCGTAATGGGCGACTTCTTTGTGGTGAAAGTGATGTCCGGCGGCGGCTCGGCCTCGGTGGTCAGCGCGTTCTACGAGGACGTGGGCGTGCTGCAATATCCGACCGCGGCGGCGAGCGCTGTACTGCTGACTCTCGTGCTGGTCGCGATCGTCTCGTTGATCCTACGTACGGTTGATATCCGGCAGGAGATCACGCGATGAGCGCCGCTCTCGCCGACATGCCCGAAACGGCCGCGCCCGCGACCAGGAGGGCGATCGCACCGAGCAAGGGCGGCCGGCCCTGGACCTTCTACGTTCTTGCGACGCTATTCGGGTTCTACGTGATCGCGCTCTACGGGCCGATGTTCTGCATTTATGTCCTGTCGTTTCAGGATATCCGCGGCGGCCTCGTGTTCCCGATGAAGGGCCACTCGCTGCATTGGTTCGTCGATCTCTTCACGCAGGTGCGGACCGGCGACGTCAAGGGCTCATTCGACCGCTCGATCAAGCTTGCGGTCATCGTCACCGTGATCACAGTGGTGGTGTCCTTTCTGGCAGGGCTCGGCTTCCGCAAGCGCTTTCGAGGCGACACCGTCGTGTTCTACATGATGATTGGTAGCCTTGTTGCGCCCGGGCTGGTGCTCGGTCTTGGCACCGGCCTGCTGTTTCAGGCGCTCGGACTGAACGCCAGCTGGTACACCTCGGCGCTCGGCGCGCAGCTGTCCTGGACGCTGCCGTTCGGCGTGCTCGTGATGTTCGCGGTGATGTCGCGCTTCAATCACGTCTGGGAGGAAGCGGCCTACGATCTCGGCGCCAGTCGCTGGCAGTCGATCTGGCTGGTGATGATCCCGGTGCTGGTGCCCGGCATCGTCGCGGTGGCGCTGTTCGGCTTTACGCTCTCCTACGACGAGTTCGCGCGCAGCCTCCAGACGGCGGGCTCGCTGAACACGCTGCCGCTGGAAATCTGGAGCATGACGCTGAATGTCACCTCGCCCTCGCTCTACGCGCTCGGCACGGTGACGACCATCGTCTCATTCATCGTCATTGGCGCGAGCCTGGGCAGCATCGTGCTGATCCAGAAGAGGCGCGGCAGCAGCGCAAAGGGCTGAGCTGGAATATGAAGAGCGATCGCGGTGATATCGAACTGGCTGGCGTCGGCAAGAGTTTTGACGGAGCGACCTACGTGGTCGACGGCGTCAACCTCAAGATCGCCGACGGAGCCTATTGCTGCTTCATCGGCCCCTCAGGCTGCGGCAAGACCACGATTCTGCGCATGATTGCGGGCCATGAGGACCCGACCGCGGGCGAGATCGTGATCGGTGGCCAGAACGTCGTGGGGCTTGCGCCGGCCCAGCGGCGCACGGCGATGATGTTCCAGTCCTACGCGCTGTTCCCGCATCTCACCGTGCGCGACAACATAGCCTTTGCGTTGCGCGTGCGCGGGATGTCGAAGACCGATCGCCTGCGCGCCGCCGACGTCATGATCGAGAAGGTCCGGCTGACGCAATTCGCTGACCGCCTGCCGGCGCAACTTTCTGGCGGCCAGCAGCAGCGTGTGGCGCTGGCGCGCGCGGCGATCACAGAGCCGCGCGTGCTGCTGCTCGACGAGCCGCTCTCCGCGCTCGACGAGCAGCTACGCGTACAGATGCGCCAAGAGCTCAGGCGGATGCAGCGAGAGCTCGGCATCACCTTCATCCATGTCACCCACACCCAGCTCGAAGCGATTGCGCTCGCCGATCTCGTGGTGGTGATGGAGCAGGGCAAGATCAAGCAGGCGGGGGCCGCGCGCGACGTATACGCCCACCCGCACGACCGTTATGTCGCCGAATTCATGGGCGGTCAGAATGTGCTGTCGGGGCGGGTGGAGAAGGTCAACGGTGCAAGCTTTACACTCGCACAGGCCGCGCCTTCAGGAATCGAAGTGCCACTCCAGGCGCGCTCGACTGTCTCCGTGGGCGACAAGGTTGATATCGCTGTGCGCCGTGACGACGTCGCGCTGGTCAGGCCGGGCCGGGAGTTGCCGCCCGGCTGCAGCACGTCGCTGCCAAGCCGCGTGCTCGCGATCGAATATCAGGGCTATTTCGTCAAGGTCATGCTCGACACCGTGCCGGACGACGAGTTCGTGGCTTATGTGCCGGAAAAGACCTTCTTCGCAGATCCGTTCACCGTCGGCGATGTCGTCATGGCCACATGGGCCACCGGCAGCGCACTTCCACTAGCCTGAAGACCCCATCGCGCACAGGAGTATGACCGTGCAGATATCCTTCACTCTCAACGACCGGCCAACCACCGTTGACGTCGAACCGGCGACGCTCGTCGCCGAGCTGCTGCGCGAGCAGCTCAATCTGACCGGCACGCATATCGGTTGTGACACCAGCCAGTGCGGGGCCTGCGTGGTGCATCTCGACGGCCTCCCGGTGAAGAGTTGCACGCTGCTCGCGCCTGCGCTCGACGGCGCGACGCTGCTGACGATCGAAGGGCTGAGGAGTGAACCCGGCTCGAATCGGATGCATCCGATGCAGGAGGCGTTTCGCGAACATCACGGCCTCCAGTGCGGATTCTGCACGCCCGGTATGCTGATGACGGCGGTGGCGCTCGCCACTGAGAAGCCAACGCTGACGGAGGCGGACGTCCGCCACGGCCTCGAGGGCAATATCTGCCGTTGCACCGGATACCAGAACATCGTCGTCTCAGTGATGGCCGGCGCTGCCGCCATGAACGCTGCCAAGGGAGAGTGACCATGGGCAATGTGATTGGCATTGGCGCCTCGCCGAAGCGCAAGGAGGACCAGCGGTTCCTGACCGGCCGCGGCAATTACGTCTCCGACATCAAGCGTCCCGGCATGACCGCGGGCGTGTTCGTGCGCTCTCCGCATGGCCACGCGATTCTGCGCGGCGTCGATAAGAGTGCGGCGCTGGCTTCGCCCGGGGTCATTGCTGTCCTGACCGGCGACGACGTCAAGACTGACGGACTGGGTTCGTTGCCCTGCGGTTGGGGCATCTCGGACGCCAAGGGCGTGCCGATGAAGGAGCCGCCGTTCCCGATGCTGGCTCAGGGCAAGGTGCGCTTCGTCGGCGACATGGTCGCCTTCGTTATCGCCGATACGCCGGAGCAGGCCAATGCGGCAGCGGAACTATTGACCGTCGACTACGAGGTCCTGCCGTCCGTAGTGGGCGTGCTCGAGGCGGTCCGGCCGGGCGCACCCCAACTGTTTGATGATGTGCCGAACAACATCTGCTGCGACTGGGAGCTCGGCGACAAGGCCGCGGTCGAGACCGCCTTCCGCAAGGCCGCGCATGTTGCAAAGCTGAGCCTGGTCAACAACCGCCTGATCGGCAACCCGATGGAGCCGCGTGCCGCGATAGCCGAGTATGAGCCGGGCACCGACCGCTTCACGTTGTGGACCACCAGCCAGTTCCCCCATGTCGTGCGCTTCCTGATGGGCGCTCTGGTCCTGAACATTCCCCAGCACAAGCTGCGCGTGGTCGCTCCGGATGTTGGCGGCGGTTTTGGTGTCAAGCAGTTCCACTACGGCGAAGAGGCCGTCATCACCTGGGCCGCCAAGCGGGTGATGCGGCCGATCAAATGGGTCGCGAGCCGCTCGGAGGGCTACGTTTCCGATCGTCACGGCCGCGATCACGTCACCGAGGCCGAACTCGCGCTCGACGAGACCGGAAAATTCCTGGCGTTCCGCGTCAACACGCTTGCCAATATGGGCGGCTATCTCTCGACGTTCGGGCCGAACATCCCGACCAATCTTTATGGGCCCTTGCTCGGCGGTGTCTACACCACGCCCGCGATCTACTGCAATGTGAAGGTGGTGTTCACCAACACCGTGCCGGTCGACGCCTATCGCGGCGCCGGCCGACCCGAGGCGACGTTCGTGCTGGAACGCATCGTCGATGTCGCAGCCAGCGAGATGGGCATCGACCGCGTTGAGATCCGCCGCCGTAACATGATTCCGAAAGAGGCCTATCCGTACCAGACGCCGGTGCTGGTGCAGTACGATTCCGGCGATCCGATGGGGTGCCTCGACGGCGCGCTGGTCGCGGCCGACGTCAAAAATTTCGGCATCCGTAAGGCGGCCTCGGCCAGCAAGGGAAAATTCCGCGGGCTCGGCTACTCGACTTATGTTGAGGCCTGCGGCCTGGCGCCATCGCGTTTTGCGGGACGGCTCGGCGCGCGCGGTGGCCTCTATGAGAGCGCCACGGTGCGCGTGCATCCAACGGGCCAGGTAACGGTCATGATCGGCACGCACAATCACGGCCAGGGCCATGAGACGACGTTCGCGCAGATCGTCTCGGAGAAGCTCGGCGTCTCCTTTGAGAATGTCGACATCGTGTTCGGGGACACCGATCGCGTGCAGTTCGGCATGGGCACCTATGGCTCCCGCTCGCTGGTGGTCGGCGGCGCGGCGCTGTCCAAGGCGACCGACAAGGTGATTGCGAAAGGCAAGAAGATCGCGGCGCATCTGCTCGAGGCTTCCGAAGTCGATATCCAGTTCGAGGCCGGAAACTTCTCAGTCGCGGGTACGGACCGCATCAAGTCGTTCGAGGAGATCGCGGGCGCTGCCTATGTGCCGCATAATTATCCGCTGGAAGTGCTGGAACCAGGGCTAGAGGAGCAGGCCTACTACGATCCCGTCAACTTCACCTATCCCGGCGGCTGCCACATCGCCGAGGTCGAGGTCGATCCGGAAACTGGCACGGTGACACTAGTCAACTACACGGCCGTGGATGACGTCGGCACGGTGATCAATCCGATGATCGTCGAAGGCCAGTTGCACGGCGGCATCGTCCAGGGTGTCGGTCAGGCGCTGTTCGAGAGCGCGGTCTATGACGAGGGCTCAGGCCAGCTCCTGTCTGGTTCGCTAATGGATTATTGCATGCCACGGGCCGACCACATGCCGATGATGAAGGTTGCGACCCACTCCACGCTCTGCACGCACACGCCGATGGGTGTGAAGGGCTGCGGCGAAGTCGGGACCATCGGCTCGCCGGCAGCCGTCATCAACGCGGTGGTCGATGCGCTGTCGCATCTGGGTGTGACCCATGTCGACATGCCGGCGACGCCGAACCGGATCTGGCGCCTGCTGCAAAATGCGTCGCTGCCGGTCGCGGCGGAATAGGGAGAACAACAATGAAATCGTTTGCCTATCACCAGCCGGCCGAGATTCCCGACGCGGCACGATTGCTGACCTCGATTGAGGACAGCAAGCTCGTAGCTGGCGGGATGACACTGATTCCGACCCTGAAACAGCGGCTGGCCAGTCCCGTCGCGCTGGTCGACCTGTCGAAGCTCGGATCTCTCAAGGGCATCAACGATGACGGCGCCACCGTCACGATCGGCGCGATGACGCCGCACGCCGTTGTGGCTGCCTCGAGACTGGTGCAGGCAAAGATCCCCGGGCTTGCGGCGCTGGCCGCGATGATCGGCGATCCTGCGGTACGCAGCCGCGGCACCATCGGCGGTTCGGTCGCGAACAACGATCCGGCTGCCGATTATCCCGCCGGCGTGCTCGGCCTCGGCGCGACCATCGTCACCAGCACGCGCGACATCGCGGCTGACGATTTCTTCCTCGGCCTGTTCGAGACCGCGCTCGAACCGGGCGAGATCATCACTGCGATCCGCCTTCCAGTGCCGCTCAAGGCAGGTTATGCAAAGTTCAAGGCGCCGGCGTCGCGCTATGCGCTGGTTGGCGTGTTCGTCGCTAAATTTTCCGACGGCGTTCGCGTGGCTGTGACTGGAGCAGGGTCGGGTGTGTTCCGCGTGCCGCCGATGGAGGAAGCGCTGTCGCAAAAGTTCGATCCGTCCGCGATCGCGGCGATCAAGGTCGACACCGACGGCCTCACCTCCGACATCCATGCCGAAGCCGACTACCGTGCGCATCTCGTCACGGTCATGGCCAAACGTGCCGTCGACGCGGCGCTCAGCTAGCTTTTTAGGGTTGATGATGACTGATGGTTCCGGCCGAACGGCCTTCCCGCCAGCGCCGACTGGCCTTGGCGCGCTTTCTGCAACCGAGATCATGGCCGGCTATCGGCGCAAGACGTTTACTCCGCGTGATGTCGTGGACGATACGATAGCTGCGCTCGAAGCGACGCATGAGGCTTGCAATGCGGTGGTGACGCCGATGTACGGGCAGGCGAGGGCGGAAGCCGACCGCGTCACCAAGGAGATGCGCGCGGGCGAGGCCAAGGGGCCACTCGCCGGCGTACCGGTCACCATTAAAGACCTCGTCTTTGTTGCGGGCGTGCCAGCCTATGCCGGCTCGCCGATGAACAAGACGTTCGTGCCCGACGTGGATGCCGCGGTGGTGTCGGCGCTGAAGGCATCGGGCGCGATCATCACCTGCAAGACTACGACTTGCGAGTCCGGCTACAAGCTGACGGCCGACAGTCCGGTCACGGGTACCACGCGAAATCCCTGGAATCCCGGTCGCACCAGCGGCGGCTCGAGCGGCGGCGCGGCCGCGGGCGTTGCCGCGGGCTGCGGCCCGATCGCGATCGGCACCGACGGCGTCGGATCGATCCGTGTTCCATCATCCTTCTGCGGCGTGTTCGGGCTGAAGCCGACCTTTGGCCTCGTGCCGCGCTCGCCCGGTTTCTCGCCGCCATCCTGGGCCTCGCTCGCGCACACCGGACCGATCACGCGGACGGTCGCGGATGCCGCGCTCACGCTGGAAATTATCGCCGGCTACGACATGCGCGATGCCGCAAGTCTGCCCGTGCCGTCCCGTCGCTTCGACACCAACGCTGTTCCGTTGAATGGCGTTCGTATCGGCGCCAGCGCCGATCTCGGCTACGCCGCGGTCAGCACCGATGTGCGCGCAGCGTTCAACAAGGCGATCGCCGTTCTCGATGCCTGCGGTGCACAGGTCACTATCGATGGTCCGGGCCTCGATGCCGGCATTTTGGAACACACGCTGAAGCCGATCGCCTTCACCGAGCAGGCGGCGGCGGTTGCGACGAAGACCACGGCTGATTTGGCCAGCTCGGAAGCCGATTATCGCGACGTCGTTACCGCCGGCCGCCACTACAGTGGCACGGACTATATCGAAGCTAGCTATCGGCGCGGCCAGGCGCGCAATGCATTCCTAAAGCTGTTTGAGCGGGTCGATGCGCTAGTGACGCCAACGGTTGCGGTGACCGCGTTCGAAGCCGGCAAGATCGGCGTCGGCAAGATCGACGGTAACCAGGTTGATCCGCATCTCGGCTGGTCGCCCTTCACCTGGCCAATCAACCTCGCTGGCCTTCCGGCCGCGACTTTGCCTTGCGGTTTTGACCGGGATGGCCTGCCGATTGGTCTTCAAATCGTCGCGCCCTGGCTCGACGAGCCCACGATCTTCCGCATCGCTGCGGCGTTCGAGCAGGCGCAGCCCTGGGCAAAGTTTTGGCCGTCGCTGGCGCTCAACGAGATAGGGCGAACGCGCGCGAAGGCGTAGTGCTAGGACAACTCGATCGGTACCCCGCGGCCGTTGAGCTCTTCGTCGAGGCGCAGATAGTGCGCCAGGTAGTCGTGCAGTGCGGTCGCGGCTTTCGAAGTCGCGCCGCTCGATTTGTAGAGCAGCAGCTCGATCTTCGGCAGCGGCGGCAGGCCCTCGTTGGGACCGATCTGGCGCATCGTCGGCACCAGCGCGCTGCGGCCGAGCACGGTGACGGCCATGCCGGCGAACGCGGCGGCCTGCAGGCCGCCGACGCTTTCGCTGACGCAGGCGATGCGCCAGCGCAGATTCGCGCGCTCTAGCGTATCGATGGCGTAGTCGCGATAGATGTTGCCAGGCGGCAAGAGCGCGAGCGGAATCGGGCGCTCCTGGTGCGCGGCGGATTGATCACCGGTCATCCAAACCAACTGCTCGCGCCGCACCACCTGGCCCCCGGTGAAATCATTCATCCGTGTGACCAGCGCGATGTCGACATCGCCGCGCTTGACGAGACCGACCAGTGGCGTCGAGAGCGCGCAGTTGAGCTGGACCTGCACGCGAGGAAAGGATTTTCGGAACACGCTGAGGATCGAGGGGAGCATGAAGGCGGCGTAGAGATCCGGCGTGCCAAGCACGACATGGCCCTCGATTTCCTGTGACGCAAGTTGCGAAATCAGTTCGTCATGCAGCCTCAGGATGGATCTGGCGTAAGTGAGAACCGTGCTGCCGTCATCGGTCAACGTCAGCCTGCGGCCGCCATGCTCGAACAACTGCTTGCCGGTGAGCTCCTCCAGCCGCTGCAATTGCAGGGTGATCGCCGGTTGGGTGCGGCCCAGCCGTCGCGCGGTCTCAGTGATGCTGCCGGTCTCGACCACCGAGATCAGCGACCGGAGCATGCGGATGTCGAGACTGATGAGGTTCATGCGGCGTCCATGTCGCCCAGAATTTATGCAATTTCCATGCAAGCGTAGCTACAGGCAATTGCGATCAGCCGAACCAGAGAAAACGAACAGCCGGGCAGGGTGGAATACCCCTGTGCTTTTGAAAAAGTGCCGTAAGATGTTGTTAACAGGTAAGGTTTTTCTCACTAAGCGAGCGGGGCACTCTGCTAAGGTGCCTCTGAAATCCGGAGTGCGGCTTGGCAAAATGGACCCCAGAGTGGGGATGCGCGACGAAGAAATTTCCGGAAAGACCATCGATGCTCGCCACAACCTTCGGAAACTGAAGAACCGGTTATGGGGCGCCGCTGTCGCGCTGGTTCTGTGTAAGAATGCCGCACCGATCAAATCCGGAGCAAACTCATTTCTCAATTCTTATTCGGCCTGGTCTATCTCCTTATCCTGACCCGCTTCATCTGGCCGCTGCAGTTGCCGCCCTCGATCAAGTTCGCAATGGCAGCGCTTGCATTGGTCGCATTGCAGTTTCACCGGTGGAGCAAGCTCTCGTCAGGCTCTGTGTTCTCTCCGGAATTCCCGCGACCGGTTGTCGCTATCTTCAACTGGGCTTTCGGCGCGCTCGTTCTGCTGGCGCTGCTTCAAGTGATGCTCGATGCCGGACTTCTATTAGGGTTGCTGATCCACGGCGGCCCCCTGAGTGCCCCCGACGTTGTCCGCTACGGGTTGGCCGGGTTAGCATCGATTGCGGCTGCGACCGGCGTCCATCAGGCAATGAGGATTCCGCCGCTGAAGGACGTCGAAGTCCGCGTCTCCGGACTTCCGCGGCAATTCGACGGTTACACCATTCTGCAACTCACTGATCTTCACATCAGCCGCCTCTTTCCAGCATCATGGGCGCGCGCTGTTGTCGAGCGATCAAACAAGCTCGGCGTGGACTTAATCGCCATCACGGGAGATCTGATCGATGGCACGCTCGAAGCGCGACGCGCCGACATCGAGCCGTTGCGGGACTTGAGGGCGCCCGACGGCGTCTACGTGATCTCCGGGAATCACGAATACATTTTCGGCTACAGCACATGGATGGCGCACTTCGCCGCGTTGGGACTGCTCTCGCTCGAGAACAGGCACATCGTTCTCGAGCGCAATGGCGGTAAGTTGGTCCTCGCTGGCATCACCGACCGGGCGTCGCGCCATAGAGGACATCCCGACCGCGATCTCGCTGCGGTCCTTGAAGGCGCTCCAGAAGGTGCTCCTCTCATTCTGCTCGACCACCAGCCAGGTGACGCACGAAACGCCGCGGCGCTTGGCGTGGCTCTGCAACTGTCCGGACATACGCACGGAGGACTGATTCTAGGGCTCGACAGGTTGGCCGCGCGCGCCAACGCGGGTTACGTCTCGGGTCAATACGACGTGGACGGGATGACGCTCTACGTGAATAACGGCACGGCCCTATGGCCAGGCTTTGCGTTACGGCTCGGTCGACCATCCGAATTGACGCGGATCACGCTCCGCCGGGTAAGGTGCAAGTCAGGCAATGCTGACTGATCTGCTCGTAGCCTGTGCCGCAGCTGGCTATCTTGGTTCGCTGGTTATGCGTTGATCGCTAGGCGGAGGCAGATGTCAGTCGGCGTATTGGCGTGTCGTCCGCTTCGGGTCAACGGGCGCTGTCCTAATCGCCGCCGGTCCCGTCTGATCTGCCGCGACAACCGGGCGATTTCAGAGCCCGTCCGGGCTTCGCGTTCGGGCCACAAGTCGACCCAGCAAGTTACCGCTCGCTCACCCGGACTGTTTAACTTGGCTCGCGGGCCCTTGTCTTGACGGGCAGTCCCTTGAGGCCAAGCGGTTGAAATTGGCGAGACCCAAGGTCGCCTGGACGGTAGAAGCCAACGGCTCTCGCTTGTCAGGTCGGGGGCGGGCCTCGCCCGTAGGCGGGCGAAGAGTTCGGTTTCGCCCAACTTCGCCCCAGCATGCTGGTAAATCATGTGATTATGATGCATACACTTCCCGTCCAACTGGCTGGAAAATGTTGCGTGAGCTCTGAAAACAACACCTTGAATATTGGTCCGCGTATCCGGCGTGCCCGCTTGTCCAAGGGGCTGCGAATGCGAGACCTGGCGCAGGTCGTCGGATGCGACGAGAGCATGATCTCCAAGATCGAGGCCGGGAAGGTCATGCCGTCGCTGCCGATGCTCGCTAAGATGGTCGACGCGCTCGACCGCGACATGGCCTCGTTCTTTGGCCTGCGGATCGACGACTACAAGCTGGTGCAGAAGCCCGAGGATCGGCTCAAGGTGCCTGTTGATGCGCTGCGCGGTGGCACGGGCGTCGTGTATGAGCGCCTGGTGCCGGTAGCCGCCGGAAATCTGCTCGAAGCCAATGTTCACGTGGTGGCCTCGGGAGGCGAGAAGATCGATCTGATTACCCATCAGGGCGAAGCCGTCGGCTATCTCGTGTCCGGAACCATCGAGCTCACCATCGACGACACCACCTATCTGATGACTTCAGGCGATTCCTTTTTCTTCAAGGCGTATCTGACCAACAGCTATCGCAACGTCGGGCCGGACGAAGCGCGGATCGTCTGGGTCAATACCCCCCAGGTTCACTGAGCCGAGCGATCAGGCTCACGGTGCATGAATTTCATGCATGTGGCGAAAACTGCAGCAGGGTGCTTCAAAGCCACTTCATTTCCTGCGCCCGCGCGAGCCTGCTTCACAGTAAAACGCGCTGATCCGCTGGCTCTCGCACCCAAAGGTTCCGAAAGACGAGCTGGCATAACGCTTGCTTAAACCCAGACATGACTGTGATGCATGCCAACTGCCCCTGGCTGTATCCGATGTCGATGGGGCCCGACCACGTTGATGCGCTCCGGCATGGCCGTCGCACCGGCGAATAACGGCAGGCGAACCGCTGATGGCTTTCGTTTGGAAACGTTTGCTGGGCACCATCCCGAGTCTGATCGGCGTCGTCGTCCTGACCTTTTTCATCTCCCACGCCCTGCCGGGTGACCCGGCGGCGTATTTCGCCGGCCCCGCCGCGAACGCCGCATCGATCGAGAACATCCGCGCCACGCTGGGCCTCGATCGCCCGCTTCCAGTGCAGTTCGTGCACTATGTCGGTGACCTCGCGCAGGGCAACCTCGGCCGTTCGCTCACCACGGGACAGCCGGTGTTGACCGATCTGCTCGAGCGGCTGCCTGCATCGCTGGAATTGTCGTCCTTTGCGCTTTTGTTCGCGATCAGCATCGCCATCCCGATGGGGGTGTGGGCCGCGACCCGCATCAACGGAAGCGTCGATCACGCCTGCCGTGCGCTGGTCACCGTGAGCGCCGCTTTCCCAACGTTCTTCGTCGGGCTGCTGTTCGTCTACATCTTCTATTTCCTGCTCGGCTGGGCGCCGCAGCCGCTCGGCCGTCTGAACGAGATCGCCTTCTCGCCGCCACCGCACGTCACCGGGGCCTACACCATCGACGCACTCATCGCGGGCGATTGGCCGGTGCTCCGCGCGTCGTTGTCTCAGCTGATCCTGCCCGCGATATCGCTCGGCCTGTTCGCGCTGGCGCCGATCGCGCGCATCACGCGCGCGGCCATGTTGGAGGCGCTCGGCAGCGACTTCATCCGTACTGCGCGCGCCAGCGGCTTGCCGGTGCGCAAGATCCTGATGACCTACGCATTCCGCAACGTGCTGCTGCCGGTCAGCAGCGTGCTCGGTATGGTGTTCTCCTTCCTGCTCGGGTCCAACGTCCTGATCGAACAGGTGTTCGGCTGGCAGGGTGTCGGCGCCTACGCGGTCTCGGCCGTCATCGCGTCCGATTACGCAGCGGTTCAGGGCTTCGTCTTGATGATGGCGGTGCTTTACGTGCTGCTTAATCTCGCCGTCGACATTTTCGCGACGCTGGTCGATCCCCGCGTCCGGTTCGAGGGCTGAGCGATGAGTATAGTCACGCTCGCCCGCAACACAGGTTATGCCTTTGGCGAAAACCGCCTGACGCTGATGGCCGTGATCATCCTGGTGCTGCTGGCGCTGTGCGCGATTTTCGGACCTTACATCGCGCCGTACGATCCTCTGGTCACCTCCGCCACCACCAAACTGGCGCGGCCCAGCACCCTGCATCCGTTCGGGACCGACGCGCTCGGACGCGACATCCTCAGCCGTGTCATCGTCGCGACACGCCTCGACCTCGGGATGGCAGTCTCGGCGGTGGCGCTGTCGTTCGTGCTTGGCCTGGCGCTCGGCTCGCTCGCCGGCTATTTCGGCGGCTGGACTGACCGCATCATCGGTCGCGCCATGGACACCATCATGGCGTTCCCGCTGTTTGTGCTCGCCATGGGCATCGTGGTGGCGCTCGGGAACAGCGTCGCCAACATCATCATCGCCACGATGATCATCAATCTGCCGTTCTATTGCCGCTTCGCGCGCGCCGAGGTGAACGTGCGGCGCGAGCTCGGCTATGTCGAGGCGGCGCGCATGGGCGGCAACGGCTCGCTGCGCGTCCTGCTCAACCATATCGTCCCGAACGTCCTGCCGCCGATGATGGTGCAGGCTTCGCTCAACATGGGATGGGCGATCCTCAATGCCGCCGGCCTGTCCTTCATCGGGCTCGGAGTCCGACCACCGACGCCGGAATGGGGCATCATGGTCTCGGAAGGCGCCAGCTACATCATTTCCGGCGAGTGGTGGGCCTTCATGTTCCCGGGCGCCGCTCTCGTGCTCGCGGTGTTCTCCTTCAACATGCTGGGCGACGGACTGCGCGATCTGCTCGATCCGAGGAAACGCGTGTAATGGCGCAGCTCGAGATCGACAATCTGTCAGTGGAGTTTCGCACCCGTCACGGCGTGGTGCGGGCGCTGGACGACGTGAGCTTGTCGGTCGGCCGCGGCGAGATCGTCGGCGTGGTCGGTGAAAGTGGATCCGGAAAGTCGGTCACGGCCTACACCGTCATGGGCCTCAACGATGAGGCGGCGCAGATCACCAAAGGCAACATCACGATGGGCGGCATCGATCTTCTGGCGGCACGCCCGGAAGCGATGCGCGAACTGCGCGGACGCGAGATGGCGATGATCTTCCAGAGCCCCCGCACAGCGCTCAATCCGATCCGTAAGGTCGGCAAGCAGATCGAGGACGTGCTGCAGGAGCATGCCGGGTTGCCGAGTCGTGATCTCAGGAAAGCGGCAATCGCAGCACTGGCGCGAGTCCGCATTCCCGATCCCGAACGCCGGGCGGAAGCCTATCCGTTCGAGCTCTCGGGCGGCATGTGCCAGCGCGTGATGATCGCCATGGCGCTGGCCTGCACACCGTCGGTCCTGATCGCGGACGAGCCCACGACGGGGCTCGATGTGACAACCCAGGCGGTGATCATGGACCTGATCAGGGACATGAGCCGCTCGACGCGGATGTCGACGTTGCTGATCACTCACGATCTCGGGCTCGCCGGCGAATATTGCGACCGGATCGCCGTCATGCATGCCGGGCATATCGTCGAGATCGCGTCGACCGAGGCGCTGCTGGATCATCCGGCCCACCCCTATACACGCCAGTTGCTCGCCGCCACGCCCGTTCCGGAATCGCGTCTCGACGACCTCAACTCCATTCCCGGCCATCTACCCGATCTGCGCGGCGCGTTGCCGCCGTGCCGCTTCAGCGGACGCTGCGAGCTGCGGCAACTAATCTGCGACGAGGCAGAGCTGCCCTGGACCGAATTGTCGCCCGCGCATGTCGTGCGCTGCCGGTTTCCCCTGTCATGACGCCGCTGCTCGAAGTCAGGTCGCTGTCCAAATTATACCCGATCAAGCGGGCCTCGCGCGGCGCCCGGCTCCACGCGGTCGACGATGTGGATCTGACGATCAGCGCCGGTGAAAGCGTCGGCTTGGTCGGCGAATCCGGCTGCGGCAAATCCACCATGGTTCGCCTGCTTGGCCGGCTGATCGATCCCACGGCGGGCCAGATCCTGCTCGGCGGTGAGGATCTCACCGCGATTGCGCAGGCGAAGTTCGCGTCCTCGGCAAGCCGGCGGCGTATTCAGGTGGTGTTCCAGGACGCGACCGAAAGCCTGAATCCATCGTTCCGCGCTTTCCAGGCGATCGCCGATCCCTTGAAACGGCTACTCGGCATGAATAACGGTGCCGAGTTGGACAGCCGCGTTCGCGCCACCGCCGCGCTGGTTGGACTGCCAGAAGAACTGCTGCAGCGTTACCCGCATCAATTGTCGGGCGGCCAGCGCGCACGGGTGGGCATCGCGCGCGCCGTTGCGGTCGAGCCGTCGTTGCTGATCCTCGACGAGCCGACCTCGGCGCTCGACGTGTCGGTGCAAGCCGTAATCCTGCGGTTGCTCGCCGACCTGCGCGCACGGCTGGCGATGAGCTACCTGTTCGTATCGCACGATCTCAACGTGGTGCGGCTTCTCTGTTCGCGCGTGGTCGTGATGTATCTCGGCAAGATCGTCGAGATCGCGCCGGCGGAGGCGCTGTTCACCGCGCCTCGTCATCCCTATGCGCAGGCGCTGGTCGCCGCGATCCCGGATCCGGCGCGGCGTGGCGAAGCGCGGCCTCGACTCGACGGCAGTCCGACCAGCCCGATCGATCCGGACCCCAACGTCTGCCGCTTTTACGGCCGCTGTCCCAAGGGGGCCGACATCTGCACCAAGGCCATGCCGCCGCTTCGCGCGGTCGGCCCGGACCATTTCGCCGCCTGCCACTTCGCTCTTTCACCCGATGGAGGAACCGATGAGCGCTGACAATCAGATCTGCCGCATGGACGCCGCGACCGTCGCGGCTAAGGTCAGGAACAAGGAGCTATCCGCCGCCGAGGTCACCGAAGCCGTTCTGCGCCGCATGGAGAAGCTCGAACCGCACATCCATGCCTTCTGCACACCGACGCCCGACGTGGCGCGCGCTGCGGCCGCGGCAGTCGACGCCAAGATCGCAGCCGGCAAGGATCCCGGCCTGCTGGCGGGTGTACCGATCGGAATCAAGGATCTCGTCGCCACCAAGGACATCCTGACGGTGATGGGTTCTCCGCTCTACCGGGACTTCGTGCCGGATGAGGACGACATCGTCGTCGAGCGGCTGAAGGACGCCGGCGCAGTCATCATCGGCAAGACCAACGTGCCGGAATTCGGCTACAGCGGCGTCGGCCACAACCCGGTTTTTCCCGCGACGCGTAATCCCTGGAATCTCGACATGACATCCGGCGGATCGAGCGCTGGCTCCGGAGCTTCGGTCGCGGCCGGCGTCGCACCTTTCGCAATCGGCTCCGATGGCGGCGGATCGATCCGCATTCCGTCCGCGCTTTGCGGGCTCTACGGAATCAAAGCCTCGATGGGGCGGGTGCCGCTCTACCCGGGTTGCCGGGATGAACGCTATCCCGGCGTCTCGAGCTGGGAATCGCTCGAGCACGTCGGCCCGATGAGCCGCACCGTGACCGACTCGGCGCTGATGCTGAAGGTGATCACCGGACCCGATCCGCGCGATCGCTATTCCATCCCGGCTGCCGACTTCGACTATGTCGGCGCCGTGAAGGAGAGCATCAAGGGCCTTCGCATTGCCTATAGCGAAGATTGGGGCTATGCGCCGGTCGATCCGGAAGTCCGTCGCGTCGTGTCTGAAGCGGTGCGCGTGTTCGAGACCGATCTTGGCTGCACGATCGAGCGCGCTCATCCGGGATGGGAAGATCCGTTCCCTCATTTCTGGACCATCGTCGCCGGCGACACCGACCTCACCGGTATGCGCCGCATGATGAAGGGGCATGAAAAGGAAATGTCGCCGCACCTGGTCGGGCTGTTGCAGCGGCAATGGACCGCGGAAGAATTCACTGACGCCAAGATGATCCGGCAGATGGTCTGCAACCGCATGTGGCGGTTCATGGCCAACTACGACCTCCTGATCACGCCAACGCTCGCGGTGCCGGCATTCCCGCTCTACATGCAGGGGCCCGAGATCATCGAAGAGAAGATGGTCTCTACCGGCGATTGGCTCTGCTTCACCTTCATCTGCAATTTGACCGGCCAGCCAGCAGCGACCATTCCCGCCGGCTTCACCAAAACCGGTTTGCCTGTCGGCATGCAAATCATTGGTCGCCATCTGGCGGATCGTACCGTGCTCGCCGCCTCCGGCGCCTTCGAACAAGCGCGTCCGTGGGCTCACAAATGGCCGACACTGCTGGGCGATCTCGGCCTCTGACGCTGCCTCGACTTTTTCAACCGAAATCCAGAAAGGACGCACGATATGAAGTTCGATCGTAGTCTCGCTACAGCGGCGCTGCTCACAGCGTCCGTTGTCTGGCCCGGCGCTTCCGCACGCGCGGCCGAAATTGCCAAGGACACGATGGTGATCGTGTCCGAAATGGGCCCCAACGGTCTCGACACGATGGTGCCGACCGCCAACGATCACAGCCGCATGGTGGTGTGGCAGGCCTACGACCGGCTCGTCAGCCACGGCGAGAAAAAGCTGGCCGACGGCACGGTATCCTACGACGCCAAGGTCATGACGCCAGAGCTGGCCGAGAGCTGGGAAGCCAGCGAGGACGGCAAGACCTACATTTTCCATCTGCGCAAGGACGCGACGTTCCACGATGGCAGCCCGGTCACCGCCAAGGACGTCAAATGGTCGTTCGATCGCGCCATCGCCGCCGGCGGCTTTCCGGCGGTGCAAATGGCGGCGGGATCCCTGGTCAAGCCCGAACAGTTCACGGTGGTCGACGATCACACCTTCAAGGCGACGTTCGATCAGTTCAACAAGCTGACGATGCCTGACCTCGTCGTGCCGGTGCCCGTCATCGTCAATTCCGAGCTGGCCAAGAAGCACGCGACAGCGCAAGACCCGTGGGCGTTCGAGTGGGTGTCACGCAACGATTGCGGCGGCGGTGCCTACAAGGTGGAGTCCTGGTCGCCCGGCCAGCAGACTGTTTTTACCCGCTTCGACGCCTGGAAGTCCGGCCCGCTGCCCCAACTCAAGCGCGTCGTCTATCGGCAGATCGCCTCGGCCGGTACGCGTCGCGCGCTGCTGGAGAAGGGCGACGTCGATATGTCGGTCGGCCTTCCGCCGAAGGACTATGCCGAACTGGCAGAGCAGGGGAAGGTGACGATCATCGGCGTGCCGGTGCAGAACGACCTCGTGTTCGTCGATATGAATGTGAAGATCGCACCGTTCGACAATCCCAAGGTGCGCGAAGCGATCTCCTACGCCATCCCCTACAAGGAGATCGTCAGCTCCGCGCTCTATAACCGCGCCAAGCCGATGTTCGGTGGTGACCCTGACAAACCCTATCCCGACGCGACGTGGCCCGTTCCGATCAAGCATGGCCAGGATCTTGCGAAGGCCAAGCAGCTGTTGACCGAGGCCGGGTTCCCCAACGGCTTCAAGACCACGCTGTCGATCGATCTCAGCGAATCCACCGTGCGCGAGCCGACTGCCATCTTGATCCAGGAGGCGCTCAAGACGATCGGCGTCGAACTCACGATCGAGAAGGTCCCGGGCTCGAACTGGTTTGCCCAGATGGCCAGCAAGACGATGCCGATGGTCATCGCCGAATTCTATGGCTGGCTCGATTACCCCGACTATTTCTTCTTCTGGACCTTCCACGGCGGCAACAACTCCGTGTTCAACACTGCCAACTACGTCAATCCCGACCTCGACAAGGTGATTGACCAGGCGCGCTTCACCCGCGATCCCGAGATCTACAAGACAAGCCTGAACAAGATGGTCGACATCGTCATGACCGACTTGCCTCGCATCCCGCTCTACACGCGGTTTGCCGACTATGCGGTGCAGAAGAACGTCAAGGGTTTTGAGTACTGGTTTCACACGCATCCGGATTTCCGCAAACTCTACAAGGAATGAGAGGACGGCAAGCGCGCTCGAACGGGGGCGCTTGCCATTCCTCGGGGAAACACCGTGCAAGACACGCTCGGCGCTTTCGTTCCAGGCCCCATCATCCAACGGGCGCCGCACGGCTCAGGGCCACTTTCGGGCTTGAGCTTCGCGGTCAAGGACCTGTTCGATGTTGCAGGCGGCGTGACCGGCTGCGGCAATCCGGACTGGGCTGCCACCCACGAGATCGCAAAGGCCGACGCCTGGGCCGTCGACGCTCTGCTGGGCGCCGGCGCCTCGCTGACGGGCAAGACCATCACCGACGAGATCTCGCTCGGGCTGCTTGGCATCAACAAGTTTTACGGCACGCCGCTGAACCCGCGCGCGCCGGACCGTGTACCGGGCGGCTCGTCGAGCGGCTCCGCGTCCGCTGTTGCCGGCGGCCTGGCTGATTTTGCCTTGGGTACCGACTCCGCCGGCTCAGTGCGCATCCCCGCGAGTTTCTGCGGAATTTACGGCCTGCGTCCGACTCATGGTCGTATCTCCATCGCCGGCATGATGCCCCAGGCACCATCATTCGATACCGTTGGCTATTTCACTCGCGATGCCCTGACTTTCGGCCGGGTCGGCGCGGTGCTACTCGGAGAGCAGGCGCCCGATGTCTTGCCCAGCGAGATCGTCGTTGCGGCCGACTGTTTTGCCATCGCCGACGAGCCGGTAAGGCGCGCCTTGCAACCGGTTGTTGATCGGATGCGCGATGCAGTGGCGATCACCGCGTCGCCATTGGCCGAAGGCGCGCTCCTCGACTGGGCGCGCCACCAGCGCATCCTGCAGAAGTGTGAATTCCACACCACGTTTCGGGATTGGATCGATCGCGTGAACCCGCGCTTCTCGTCGGAGGTAGCCGGCGCGTTTGCCGACGAAGGCCGCATTGAATCGAGTGACCTCTCGGCCGCCAAGGCTTTCCGCGAGTGCGCATCGAAGCGGCTCAACGATTTGCTCGAGGGGCGCCGCATGCTGTGCCTGCCGACCTCGCCCATTCTGCCGATAGGCCGCGACGCGCGCCTGTCGGACATTCGCGCGGCGGTACAGCGGATTGTCGACCTGACCGGTATCGCGGGCCTGACGGGCCTTCCACAGGTCAGCCTGCCCGTCGCTACATCCGGCTCTATTCCGGTCGGGCTGTCCCTCATTGGCTGGCGCGGCGGCGATGCGGCATTGGTCGCAGCAGCGCGCACCCTGGCGCGGGAATTCTCGATTGGACTGGCATGACCGACATCAAGGAAGCACGGACGCTGACCCTCGAAGGCGCGCTTAAGGTGCTCAACGCGGCAATCGGCGAGGCGACCCGCATTGGACAGCCGATGTGCATCGCAGTGGTCGATACCGGCGGCAATCTGCTGGCGTTCGGGCGCATGGACGGCTCGAAGGGACTTAGCGTGACCTCGTCCATCAACAAGGCACGGACGTCGGCACTGTCTGGCTCGCCGACCGGCGGCGCTCACGCGGACGTGGAAATCCAGGTCACTCTCGCGCATGAAAATCGCTGGACCAATCTGATCGGTGGTCTCCCGATCCGCGTCGATGGGTTCATCCTTGGCGCAGTGGCGGCGGGCTCCGGATCAGGCACACAGGATCTCGCTGTCGCCCGGGCCGGTGCGGCCGCGATCCTGGGAGCAGACATGTGCGTCGATTTCACGCCGATGGGCGCGGAAGACACCGGGATCATCAGGGGGGCGACGCTTCAGCCGAGGATTTGAAGCCAGCGGTCGGTCTGCGCACGACGACATAGGCCAAGGGGCGGAAGAGAGCCAAAAGTGATTGCTAGGCTCGGTGGAGCAATGTCCGCACTGGGTCAAGAGCGGGCCGGGATGGATCGCTAAACTTGCCCCTTGGTTGAGGGGCGTGAGTGAGGTGTGCTCCCGCTCGCATCGGGTAGTTGTCGGTCTGTAACCAAGTGCGCCAAAAGGGACGTTGGCTAAACGTCGAAAAGCGTTTCTTCATTCTTCAAAGTTGCGATAGCGAATCCGTGCGGGCCGAGATCTCGAAAGAACTCACGGATAACGTCGATGAGGACTCGCACGTATTCGGGCTTATTCGATCCGTAAACGTCGGCGATGACGAGCGTGGGTGCGGGCAGATCGTCAGTTATCGGCAGCCGGATAAGCTCAGTGCCGTCCGGGGAAGCGTGGCCCAGTGGGGGCATGTTGAGCACAGAAACTCCAAACCCGCACGCAACAGAGGTCCTGATAGTCTCGTAGTTGCGCGTGCGGAAGCCGATCGTTGGTTGAGTTGCCAGCACATCGAACAATGTAAGGAGATACAGCGCGGTCTGTGGCAAATCCAACAGAACCAAAGGCCGAGTTGCCAATTCTGCGATAGATACGGCCGGCTGACGCGCGAGTTGGTCGGATCGCGAAATTAGCGCATGCGCAGGTACTTTACAGACGCGTGTTGTGTTCTCTTTGAAGTGCGGTCCGATATCATAAGTTACGACCAGGTCGACCGCTCCGTTTGCGAACCATTCTCGCAACTGCAACTGGTCTCCCTCGAGCACAGAAATCTCAACCGGCCCAACGCGCTCGATGTAGCGCTTCAGTGTGTCGGGAATGAAAAGTGCGCCGAAAGGATTGAAGCAGCCAATGCGGATTGCCGGCGTGCTCAGTCCTCCCAAGCGAGCTATCGTCCTTTTGAATTCTGCATCGGCGGTCAGCATCGAGCGGGCTGCGCAGATAAAGCGTTCTCCCGCCGGGGTTACTCTGACCCCGCGTGAGGGACGCCTCTCAAAGATTCGAGCGCCCATTTCGGTTTCAGCAAGTTCAATCGCCGCAAGGATCGACGATTGCGAGATCCGCAAACTCACCGATGCTGCGTGCATGCTGCCAAGCCTGGCGACTTCGCTTACGTATCGAATTTGCCGAATCGTAAGATCCACAAGGCGTTCCCTACAGTTGATCGATGGTCTTTCTACAAATTATGCATTTTATGACCAGCTCGTAAATTCCTAATGCTCGCCGGACGGAGCCGAGTTTGACCGCTCCTGACTGTGAGAGAGGGAAAAGCAGTGTCTATGGACGTCTTCAGTCCGCCTGATGGGACCGACATATGTGGGCTGAATGCAGCCCAGGTGCTTTCCGCCTATAGGAAGGGGACATTGTCACCGATTGAGGTGACCGAAGCCGCTTTGGAGAGAGCTGAGGCAGTCAACGGGGAGCTGAACGCGTTCACGTTTATCGACCGGGATCGGGCTAGGAATGAGGCGCGTCGGTCCGAAGCTCGCTGGAGGTCCGGCGCACCCTTGTCAGACCTCGATGGCATCCCGACAACGATTAAGGACATCGTCTGGGTCGAGGGGTGGTCGGTTCGGTGCGGCAGCCGCACGACGACAGCTTCGCCGTGTGAAAGGGATGCGCCGTCGGTCGAGAGGCTGCGCCGCTCAGGCGCGATCTTCATCGGGCAGACAACAACGCCGGAATTCGGCTGGAAGGCGGTTACCGACTCTCCTCTCTTTGGCGTGACGCGCAACGCCTGGGATCCTTCGATGACGGCAGGAGGATCCTCCGGAGGAGCAGCGGTAGCCGCAGCTGTCGGAGCGGGCAGCCTTCATTTGGGTAGCGATGGCGGTGGCTCGATACGCATTCCGGCGTCGTTCAACGGTATAGTCGGACATAAGCCGTCATTCGGACGTGTGCCCGCTCATCCTCCCAGCGCTTTTGGAACAGTGGCGCACATCGGTCCGATGGCACGAAGCGTTGGCGATGCTGAAGCCATGCTTGAGGCGATGTCTGGGCGCGACTTGCGCGACTGGGCGCAGGGCGCAGGCAAATTACCAAGATTGGGGAAGCGGCAGGCGGACTTTACGGGGATGCGGATCGGATACTGGTCAACTCCCCCTGTAGGACACGTCGACAGGGAAGTCGAATTGAGTGTGGCGGCTGCGGTTCGGCGAATGGAGGAGTGGGGAGCGATCGTCGAGCCGGTCGAATTGCCTTCCATTGATCTTCTTGAGCTGTTCCATATCCACTGGTTTTCGGGGGCCGCCAATCGGCTCGTCTCAGCGGGCGAAGTTGCCTCCGAAGTATACGATGCCGGCTTCCTGTTGGCCGCGGCGAAAGGCCGGGAGTACAGCGCTGCTACCCTGGTGGCTGCCCAAGTGCTTCGCGCCGAATTCGGCACCTTCATGGACGAGTTGCTCGAGAGTTACAATGTGTTGGTCTCTCCAGCCGCCGCCATTCCTCCGTTCGCAGCCGGGCGAGATGTGCCAGAAGGTAGTGGCCTTAGCCATTGGACCGAGTGGGCATCCTTCAGCTTTCCCATCAATCTGAGCCAGCAGCCTGCGTGCGTAGTTCCTTGCGGAATGACGGCTTCTGGAGCTCCAATTGGACTGCAATTTGTTGGCGCACGAGGAAATGACTCAGGCGTACTCGCCACGGCGCGGGCTTACGAACTGGTGTCACCCGAGCACTTCAGGATGGTCGATCTGACTAAGCGATCACGAAAGAGGATGGACGGCGTCGGAGCGACGCGCAGCGAATAGCGACCGGATTATCTTGGTTGAACGAGAACGTACTGACGTTCATCAGGGGGCGCTCGGATGTGCGACCATCTATTGTTCTTGGCAAAGTCGGAAGTCTCGCTTGAATCGATCGAGCGACCGGGGCCAAACGATGAGCGTGACTTGCGACGTCGCTGATACAGTTCTTGGCTCATGGTTTTCGTTGCTCGCTGAGGTCGACGGAAGCTCTCGGAGTGTTCTTCGGCAGGCCGAACAATCTGATGTAACGGTAGGGAGAAGTGGGTATGGCGAAATACATTGGCCATTACATCGATGGGCGGCGGTGCATAGGTCAGGGGCGACGGACCTCAACGGTCTTCAATCCGGCGACAGGCGAGCACTCGGGATTGGTACCTCTTGCATCCGGCTCGGACGTTCATCGCGCGGTTGCGAGCGCGGCTGCGGCTTTCGCGATCTGGTCGGAGATTACTCCCCTGCGGCGAGCACGAATTCTCAATAAGTTCTTGCGGCTTCTGGAGGAAAGGGCAGAACGCCTGGCAGCTCTGATTAGCGCGGAGCATGGCAAGGTGCTCGCTGATGCGATGGGCGAAGTGCAAAGAGGCATTGAAGTTGTTGAGTTCGCGACCGGTGCCCCGCAGCTTCTGAAAGGGGAGTTTACCGAAAGCGTCGGAACACGGGTTGACAGTCATTCGGTCCGACAGCCGATTGGGGTCGTTGCAGGGATTACGCCGTTCAACTTCCCCGCGATGGTCCCCATGTGGATGTTTCCAGTCGCTCTTGCCTGCGGTAACTGCTTCATATTGAAGCCTTCGGAGCGCGTTCCTTCTGCCGCGATCCTGCTCGCCGAGTGGCTAACCGAGGCCGGCCTTCCGCCAGGAGTATTCAATGTCGTTCAGGGCGATAAACAAGCGGTCGATGCACTCTTAGTACACCCGGATGTTGCGGCAGTGAGTTTCGTCGGGTCGACGCCGATCGCTCGATACGTCTACGAGACCGCAGCCCGCTTCGGAAAGCGCTGTCAAGCGCTAGGTGGTGC
The DNA here is from genome assembly GCF_052075995.1 of Bradyrhizobium sp. 613_E4_N2_2. Classification (NCBI taxonomy): domain Bacteria; kingdom Pseudomonadati; phylum Pseudomonadota; class Alphaproteobacteria; order Hyphomicrobiales; family Nitrobacteraceae; genus Bradyrhizobium; species Bradyrhizobium sp. 613_E4_N2_2. The sequence goes on along the minus strand of NZ_CP197234.1, from coordinate 5,629,719 downwards.
AAAGAACCATATGATCGTCATGCCCGATGCGGATTTGGATCAGGTTGCAGATACCTTGATGGGAGCGGCCTATGGAGCGGCAGGCGAGCGTTGCATGGCGGTCTCCGTGGTGGTGCCAATCGGCGAACATACGGCTAACGAATTGATCGCGCGGATGGCCCCCAGGGTGCGTGCGCTCAGGATCGGACCGGCGACCGATCCTGACGCTGAGATTGGGCCATTGATAACAAAACAGCATCTAGAGAGGGTCTGCGCTTACATCCAATCGGGCGTGACCCAGGGCGCAAACCTGCTGATCGACGGTCGTGGTTTCAAGATGCAGGGTCACGAAGGGGGGTATTTTATTGGGGGCTCTCTCTTCGACCAAGTTGAGCCGAACATGACGATCTACAGAGAAGAGATCTTCGGACCAGTGCTTTGCGTCGTGCGTGCGGAAAGCTTCGAAGCTGCCGCCAGCCTGATCAATCGAAGCGAATTTGGCAACGGTACTGCGATCTTTACCCGTGATGGGAAAGCAGCGCGTGAATTCGCGCATCGGATACGCGTCGGCATGGTGGGGGTCAATGTTGCTATCCCCGTTCCCATGGCTTTCCATTCCTTTGGAGGATGGAAGGCCTCTCTGTTCGGTGGTCATCATATCCACGGTCCAGAGGGAGTGCGCTTCTACACGCAATTGAAGACGATTACGACACGATGGCCCACAGACATTCGCGCGGACGTCAATTTTGCCATGCCGACCTTCCATTAGTGAGGCCGAGCGCCGGCAGTGCGTGTCGGTAGCGACCGGTGTACTTTCTCCTCGTCACGACGTTCTCTCAGAAAAGGCCCCGCTGACGGCGCCACCCCACGAGGCGCGCAGCAATTCGGTGTCATCATCGCCAATGACGCCACATAGTGGTTCACGACTGGCTGGAGTGGTGTTTGCGCGTAGACGCGTGCGGCCAAGGGCCAGCAGCGGTCTCTCGTGTTGGGGAGACGGCCCCCCTCCGCCACACTGCGTGGCAAGATGAGGTCGTCGCTGACCTCAAACGAAGAAGCCGCCCGTGGAAACGATTGTTCGCATCGGCCTGGATACGTCGAAGATTGTATTTCAGCTGCATGGCGTTGACGGGACAGAGCAGCTGGTTTTTACGGCGTAAGTTGAGGCGCGGGCAGGTTTGTTGCGAACCGTTTTAGTGGCTGGCGCGACGGCTGTGATCGCGGATATGCGCCGACGGAAACTCGCTCCTGGCCCTGGCTGAAAGACATCATCGCACGCAAGCCGCTGAAGCTAGGGGCCATAGCGTTGGCAAACAAGCTGGCGCGGATTGCCTGGAAACTGATGGTCAGCCGCGAGCGGTATCGACCTGCAAGCAGCGTCATGCCGATGCCGACAGAGACTTGAACGAAAAGCAGAGCTTGGCGCCAGACCGGCAGGTTTGACACTAAGGGCGGAACTTGCAGGATAGTAAGAGGTGGTACGTTCGGCGCGAGCCGGTTAGTAAAATGCTCCGCTCGGTTTACCGGCAGAAAATGCCGCTCTCGTGTTTGGATCTCACTGTCCGCGGAGCCCATCTTGGCCGGTGGTCGTAAGACCCGAAAACAGGCCGGACATATGAGCGCAAGCGATCCGAGCAAGCTGCTAGAACCGTCCTTGCAAGTCGGGGGCCGTCCACATATGAACCGAGCCCTTTCGGTCTCGGCCTGCCGGCTTCGATCCCTGGCGTAGGACCATGATGGAGTCGTCGTCCGATATCTCCAAATCTGACGAGTGACTTGACGCGATAATCCACACAGCAGAATTGTCGCCGGAGGCGCTCTTTGATGAAGCCGGCCGCAAGCGGCCTGCGCTTGTTTTTACCCCCGAAGACGGGGTGGGCGGCGCTCCCGCATAGCCCCGAACCGGTGAGCCGCAACCGCGCCCCTCTCTGCTCCTCCAGGACGATCATGATAATGGCGCGGTCCTCCGCTCGCGCTCCGGCCGTTCCGGTGCGGCCCACCTCAGGCGTTCGGGGCTTTCCGGTCGCTCTTCGCCGCCCACCCCGCCTTCCGGGGGCAGGTTGCGGAAGAAGAGTGGATGGAGATCATCATGGCCAAGGGCCGCAAGATTGATTGCACGACAGCGACCAAACCGAGCCTCTACGAAGAAATCACCTCGCACATCATCGCCGACCTGGAGGCCGGCACCTTCCCATGGGCGCGACCCTGGGGCGCGAGTGGTGAGAGCAAGGCGTTTGCGTTGCCCAGCAATGCCGCGACCGGCAATCCCTATTCCGGGATCAATATCCTGATCCTGTGGGGCAAGATGTTTGAATCCGGCTTCACCTCTCAAAGGTGGCTCACCTTCAATCAGGCATCAGCCCTCGGCGGCACCGTACGCAAAGGAGAGCATGGCACGACGGTCTGTTATGCCGACCGCTTCGTCCCCAAGCGCGCGCAAGATTCTGCGCGCCGAGGCAAAGAGGGGCAGGCGGAGGAGGGGGAGGCAAGTATTCCCTTCCTGCGCCGCTACACGGTTTTCAATCTGGATCAATGCGACCAATTGCCGGCCGATCTCAGCCTCGCGTCACCCGAACTGCCCGAGCGGCAGCTCGTGCCGCAGGCCGAGGCGCTCGCCAAGGCAACGCTTGCCGATATCCGCATCGGCGGCGCGGACGCATTCTATCTGCCGCTGGCAGATACCGTTCACATCCCGCCACAGCCGGCATTCTTCGAGCAGATCAACTTCTATCGGACGCTCTTTCATGAGCTCGGACACTGGACCGGCCATCCCAACAGGTTGAACCGCGACCTCACGGGTACCTTCGGCTCGAAACCTTACGCCCATGAGGAATTGGTCGCCGAGTTGACCGCCGCTTTTGTCTGCGCCGCGCTCTCCATCAAGCCGACGGTCCGGCATGCCGACTATCTCGGTTCATGGCTGGACGTGCTCCGCAGCGACAGCCGCGCAATTTTTCGGGCCGCAAGCAAAGCCTCCAAGGCCGCCGATTTTCTGCTCGCGTTCAGCGAAGACAACCGAGCGGCCGCAGCGAAGGCGAGGGCGCCCTGAGCCGCGCCCTCGATGAGCCGCGTGCGGCCGCCGCCTGTGTGCCGCGCTACATGGCGTTTCCGATCGGTCATTAGGACGCCAAATAATCGCTATCTCGGCCCGCGCCTGCGAGATGATTAACCCTTTGTTTACCAGCCCTTGACGCTCTCGATTCGGGCGCAAGGACGCAATTTGCGCCCGAATTCTGCGGTGTCCGAGTCGCCTTGGAGTCAATCGGGCGAGGTGGAAATTTAGCCGGAAGCGATTCTGACGACTCAGCCTATTGGAGGGTCCAAGCAGAGCGCGTGCAGCGCATCATGGAGCCGACCATGGTTGATCCCTTCAAGGCGTTTCCCGAACCGCATGCAGTGAAGCTCAGGCGTATTTGCGTTGCTCAGGTCGTGGTGAGCGTCTCGGCACTGACGTCAACGGCCGTACTGCTGTCGTGCCTCACGATCGTCGTGAACAAGCTCTGATTGGCTGGAAAGAGCGACGCCGTCCTGACGCAGCCTGCAATGCTCTATTGCCAAAACGCCAAAGCCGGATCGTATCGCGCCCGGCGCGTCTACGATCCGGCTTAACGACGAGCTATCGTTCCAGCCATCGCCGTGAGATCAATCAGGTGGCAAGTCCACAAAGGCCAAATGCCTCAGGGGCGTGCCTCTGGCGGGAGCGAAAGCGGGTCTCGATGCCCGAAGACCTACTACTTTTTCTTGGCGGCCTTCTTCGCCTTCTTCGCGACGGTCTTCTTTGCCTTCTTCGCTTTCTTAGCCATATGCCCTCCGTCAATCCTCAATGGATGCAAACCGGGAATCGGTATGCACAGAAAAAAGTGTAACACTGTTTTGAAAGATTGACAGTGAGGCGGCTTGATTGCGCTTTTCGAGTCGCTCGACGTTGTTCGAGAAGATAGCGCTGCATGAGAAGAGCGACCGATGCCGTCGCATCGCTGCCGCGGCAATTCCAGGCAACGGCTGCCCCATGAGACAGCGATCTCAAGAGAAGGCAGTCCCAAGAGAAGGCGATCCTAAGTGAGCCGCCTCCAACACGCGGCTCCGTGCTCGCAGGACGCCTTTAAGAGAAAGCCGTGACGAGAGGGCCCCGCGACCGATGCTGGCGGAGACCGTTGGCGTCAGTCGGTGGATTTCCTGATCAAGGCGACGAGCGCTGTTGTCGTCCTCGCCGGCCGCCCGGCCGAGAATGCGGCAGAGCTGGCAGGCCGGAGGTTGGCGCTGCCAGGGCGAGGTTCACATGGTCTTTGCTGCTATTTCGCCGGAGCAGGTCCAACCTGTAGCGATCGCGATACACCGGGGCATGTCACGAACGTCAGAGCGGGTCTCGGCGGCCTTGTCGCGGTTGGGGATGATGTCGACGCCGAGGCACTGATGAGAGACTGCGGTAGCCCTCGAGCGCCATCTCGAAACATCCCGACGTGCGTCGGCCTTTGTCCTTGTGTTAGCGGGTCCGATCTCCCTGCGCGTGGCTGAGTGACCTATGGGAAGCGCTCCGCCTGCCAAACCCTCGCTCGCATAGCTTTTTTCCCCGCCGGACAAGTCCGGCTCCTCGCGGCCGCTTCGCCATCGGCTCAGGTGCTCCGCGTGCGCTACGCCCCGCGTGAACGCGGGTTCGAAGGCGTTTCGCTTCCCATCACGGTCGAGCCATCACGAGGGGATCGGCTCCTCGCGAACACAAAAGGACAAAGACCATGACCGCGATCGGATACGTCACCAAGAACGACAACGGCAGCTACAAGGGCCAGCTCCGCACGGTTTCCATCAGGGCCGACATCGACATCATCCCCAACCGCGACAAGACCGCCGAGACCCATCCGGACTTCCGCGTCATGACCCAGGGCGTCGAGATCGGGGCAGGCTGGATCCGCCGCGGCGAGAACAGCCGCAAGGACTATGTGGGCCTCTCGCTGGCAGCGCCCGAGTTCGGTCCGCGCAAGCTCTACGCCAATCTCGGCCGAGCCGCCGGCCAGGACGACGACAGCGTCTTCGCCCTGATCTGGAACCCCGGCGACTAACGCCAACGGCCCCCGCGAACACCGGTCGCGGGGGCCCTCACTTGACCGCTCTCTCGGAGTTGCGCTCGTGCCTCAATTGGTCGAAACCATCTGCATTGGGACATTGTCTGCTGGGGCGACCATTGGAAAATTCTGTCACGCCGTCGCGCGAAGGCGCCGGTGATCGTGCTGCCCGCGATCCTGTCGGCTGCAATCCCGTCGCCTATGACGGCAGCGATTGGGCCTGGGAGTTCCTGCGCCGCAACGAGGACTACGCCAAAGACTGGCGCTGCTCTGTGCCACAACGCTTGCCTTGCATCACGCTGATCGACGGCACAAAGCTGTTGCGGCTGCCGAGACGCTTTCCCCGGGCGGAGAAATGGGGCCTCCACGCCTTCGCCAATCCCACGCTTGATGCCGCCCAAACGCCCGTGTTCTGGCATGCGAGCGCTCTCAAACGCGTGGTCCGGTTGAAGGCAACTCGGCCGACAGGGGAGGACAAAAGCGGCGCGATGACACTCGCAGATTTCAAGGTTGATCGACGTGCCGTGATCGACGCCGAAGGCGTCCCGCTCGTCCTCTTGAAAGGCGGCGGGGTCCATATCCCCCTCGAAATCCACGGCCTGCGCGCCCTGACATTGCCCTTCGCGCCAGTCTTCGAACTGCACGATCTCGCCGATCTCTCGGCCCAGACGGACCTCCTGAAGCAGCTCAAGCGCTTCACTGAGCAGGGCTTCCAGGCCTCTCAGCGATCGCCATTTGCAAACGACGAGCGCTTGCAACACGCGCTCATCGCGCTCGATGAGAGCCGTCGTGGCAAGACTTACCGCGAGATCGCGATCACGATCTTCGGAGAGAAGAAAGTCACCGAGGAATGGCGCAGCCATAGTCAATTCTTGAAGGACCGCACGCGACGGCTCGTCGCGAAAGGCAACGAGCTCATGCGAGGTGGCTATCGAGACTTCCTGGGTTAACGAGGCCTTGCCGGATTAGCCGACTGGCCGAGTTCCCCGCTCACTAGACCAATTTTGCGCGCGCCTAGTGGCGAAATGCGCCTCGCCCAACTTCGCCACTCCCTAAACCGCTCCCGATCGGACGACGCTTCTTCACACACCTACGGGTTGCGTGGGCTGTAAGAAGGAACACTTCTGCATGACCGGAAACGACGACAAGGAAGCCGAGAAGCCCTTTCTCAACACCGTAGAGGCCGCAGCCTGGCTGCGGCTCACCAAGAACACCCTCGAGAAGATGCGGGTGGACGGACGAGGGCCCGCCTACCGCAAGCACGGGCGCTATGTCCGCTACCACATCGAAGACCTCGTCGCATACTCTGAGGCCAGCAAGCGGAGGTCGACCTCCGATGCGGATTGATCACCCAAGGCGGCGTCAATTGGCTGTGCTCTCGGCCATGTCCGCCGGCATCATCACGGCGCTGATATCGTTCGTGCCGGAAGAGCCGCTGATCATCTACAACGCCTCTGGCAGCGCGCCGCTCGGCTTCTACTACGTCGAGCTAGGGGTGCCCGCGAAGGGCGATCTGGCCGTGTTCAGGCCGCCGCCGACCATCGAGATCCTGATCCTAGTCCACGACGTCCTGCCGGCGCCCGTCCCGCTCCTGAAGCAAGTCATGGCCAGCGCCGGCGACGAAGTCTGTCGCGCCAAGGAGCCGATTGGCACCATCTCCATCAACGGGAAGGTGATCGCCGAGGTGCTGGACAAGGACCGGGCAGGGCGGCCGCTGCCGTCCTGGGAGGGATGCGTGAGGCTGGTCGAAGGGGAGTATTTCCTGATGCAGCCGCACCCGCACTCGTTCGATTCGAGGTACTTCGGGGCGGTGCTTCGGTGCGATATTATCGGCGTCGCACGGCCGCTCTGGACCTGGAATCCAAACAATTAGCTGGCTACGGACACCCTGCCTCGGGCCGGGGTCCGTTGACCCGCGTGCAGATCCGGTCTTGAAGTGTCTCCATGTAGACGCCCGTTTCCCGGTAGATGAAGGTAAGGACCGGACCTAGATCACCATACAGCACGGCAACGGGCGCAAAGTTTGGATCGCCGGCCTTGGCTGGCAGTTTGTCGGCGACCGGCTTGAGCTGTTCGGCCATGCGCCGCAGCCGTTGCTCCATTGGAGGATGCGAAATCGAACGTCCGGGATATGAGACTTGTCCCCTTTTGCCCTTAAGGACATCGCAGACAAACGCCCTTGCGTTTTTTTCGATCTGGGCCACCGGCGTTGGAAACTCTGTGGGCTCGAATGCCTTGTGCAGAGGCTGCGGGCTTATGAAATCCCGCCGGGCGTTCAGTTTCTGCCAGCCATCCGCGGCGAGAGCCAGTTGGTCAATATTGGAATAGACCGAGCCACGTTCGGACAGGATCGGATCGCGATAGGGAGGGGCGCCAACCAGCTTGACCAGAATTTCGAAGGAGCTCGCGTCGGCTTCCTCCTCCATCTTCGTCGATACCGGATCGCAGCTCGCCCGCAGGATCTCCAGCTTGGCCGCGGGTGGCTGACCAATATCGATTCTTTCGGCCCTTCCGGCATATTCACCAAGTCGTTTCTGATGGAGATGGCCCAATTCGTGGGAAAGGACGTATAGCAGGGCTAGGCTCTCTCGCGGTTCCTTGCGGCCTGCCTTGGCAAAGATACTCACGGCGCTCGATGAGCAGCGTAGCTCCATGTGCTCGACAGAAGTGATGACGCAACCGCCACGGACGCTGATTGGATCGATCGGATCGGTGTCCCGGGGCACGCGGGTTGCGCAACCTGAGGGATCCGTACCTCCCTTTGCTGCGTCGATCACGACGTAAACATCCAAGGTCTTGCCATCGGTCGATGGGGCAGGCGGATTGATGGCGATAGAGGTGATGGCCAGCGGTTTGCCAATGACGGCATAGGCATCGATCGCCCGCTCCATCGTCGGCTGTATGAATTTGTTGTTCGAGCTATCGAGACGGCAGCCCGAAATTTTGGGTGTCGCGGCGGGACTCTGTGCTCCGGCGGTATCGGTCAGAAACCAAGCAAGCGTAATGATCAGCAGGTGGCAGGGTAGGCCGCGGCGCATGTCATAGACCTCTGCGATCAATCATGACTTCAAAGGCGACATTCGGGCCGTTGACCTCCTTCAAGATCGGCCAGCGCTGGAATGCTTCCTGCACGAGTTGAACCGATGCCTTCCGGGCGACAAATACCGCGAGCCGATACAAGCTGAGATTGGTCAAATGCGGGACGAGACGCTTCCCGCTGACCGTGTCGGCCGAATCCTTCGCCAGATTATGATGGGAAATCGTGCCGTCCGGACAGTCCTTGGGAAATCCCCAGGACACATAACCCGAGACGAGCCCCTGCGACCTGAGCGCCATGATGGTGTCCTGATCGGCCTTGCGCCAGGGTCCGATGACGACAATGTCGTCGGGATTTTTCACCTTGGGAACTTGCAGCTCGATGTAATTGCTATGTGCGTAGAAATCCTGCACAGCATGGAGCGCTTGCCCTAAGGCAAAGAACGCGCGCTTCGCCGCCGCAACCGACTCCGTCTTGTCATCCTTGTTTTTCGCGGCAAGCGTCGCATCCGCCTCCAGGCCAACCTCATTGATGAGCGCTGCCAGATAGGTCTCCGCCCCCTCAAAATGGCAGTTGTCAAAATGCGCCTTCGATTCAAACTGATGTAGAATATCCTGAGTGTAGAGCGCCTTGCGGAGCTCGCCCACGAACTGATTGGCGACCAGTCCCTCAAGCAATTCCCGGTGTGTCGGAAAGTCGAACGGCCTGTCGCAGTCAACGCAAGTCGCGACAGCGTTGGACTTAAGCAGGTCGGGAACGGTCGCGCTGAGAGGCTTTGGCGGGGTCGTTCCGCTCTGTGCTATCGCACTTGACGCGACGATCATCGCAAAGACCGACGAAATCAACCCAAGGCGCATCGGCCGCGCTCTGTTGAGGGAAAATAGCAATCCGGACACGGCGGCAGGGTTCATAGCACGCCGTCCATGAGTGCCTCCCTGACGGCCTTGACCGCCGGGTTTTCGGCATTGATCGTCAAGAGCCGCTCGGTTCCATAGACTTGCATTCGATCTTGCCCTCGCAATAACCGGATCGCGATGTGAAATCCCAGCGCGCGATATGCCTCGAATTGTTCTTCGCTGAAGAACTGGTCGCCCGTCGTTTCATGAGGAAATGCGGTGTAGCGGCGGCCGTAATCGCGGACATAGTCGTTCTCGTCTCCGCTCAACGACGATTTGATGTACAGGAGCCAACCCTCCTGTCCACCGTCATACTCAATTCTACCGATCGCTGCGTGAGGTCCCGCTTCTTCGATCGTGGGGCTCTCCGCCGAACCGCCATCGCCCATATTGGTGATAGTGCGGCTCCTGATCTTGTCCCAAGGCATCCAAATACGCACCCCCAAGTCGATGCGAGCATACCGTTGAAGCGCAAGGAACGAGGGAAAGCGCATTGCCGGATCGGCCTCCGCATCGACGGCGACAATGACCTTGCAGCGGCGGCGCAGTAGCTCGTAGATGCCGAGATTTTCAATGTGGCCGCCGTCGGTCAGGTAGACGTCCTCACTGTTCTCAGTGAGTCTCCCGGTAATCTCATTCAAAAGATACCAACGGTTTGAAGTGAGGCGCTTGCCCGGTTGGGACAGCGCTTTGGGATTCTTCAACCAGTAGCCGGTGCGGACATTCAACAAGGCGAGCGTGGCTGTGAGTGCCTTGATGGAATTGGCGCCCATGTTTGACGAGAACGCGGCCCCCGAGACGGCCATTGCCGTTGCAAGGTCGAGGCCCGTGTCGAGCTCCATCTTCTCGGTTTTGCAATAAGTGGTAGCGACGCTTCCGATGTAGGCGGGCGAAAATAGAAAGAAGTCGGCATTACGACCACGACGATTGGCATAGTCCGAGCCCTGAATATTGAGCGCGGCGTTGATCAATTGGTAAGGCCCCTTGAGCTTGTCCTTGACCAAATCGGAAAGCTGCAAGGTGTCGAGCGGCTCGAAATCGCGGCCCTGATCCATGTCGTCGAAGCGTTTTCGCTGGGTCTTCGCCTTGCTAGGGTCGAACAGGAAAGCCTTTGAGAGACGGTCGCGATAAAGACGGTGTAGCGAATTCGCATTCGGCGTGAGCTTGTAGGAGATGAGAAAGAGCAAAGCTCCAAAAGCGAAGTATAGGACTGCGATGCCCCAGGTTGGCGCAGTCTTACCGACCGCTGCCTGTCCGATCAGGTAGTTTGGCAATTTGGCCGCGCCAAGCAGCCAGCTCGGTGTGTGTCCGTACGGTTCGGGGATGGGCGAGACCTCGTCAGGACGGTCAGAGCACGGGCTGTTCGCGCCCGATGTAGATGCGCTCTGCCTGCAATCCAGCGAGCCTGAAAATTTGATTCCCGGCCCGTCGATTTGCATCGTTCCATGAATGGGAGGCGGGCCCGCGGGACGTGGACGCGGTGAAGGTCCCGTATTTTCGATAGCCCAGTAGCACAGATAGAGAAAGCCAATCCAGATCAAGAGCGGCATGGCCGCGCCTGCGATCCAGATCGCCGCTTCGCTGAGCAGTGCGGCGGCCTTGGTCGAGATCGCCGAAGAGGATGTGACGGATTTGAACAGTGTCCCAATTTGCTGACGGAAGAACGTCACAACGGCAGCGATCGGGGTCGCGATGGCCGCCAAACCATGGATCGCGGAGGTCAGAAGCGCTTCGCTTGAACCTGCAGCAGTGGTGCGTTCGGAGAGCTCAAACATTCCTTCGAGGGCATAGGGCTGAAGTTCGCAGAAGAATGCCATGGCGATGAAGAACAGACAGCTGACCCCGAAAACTGGCGGCCATGAGGCGAACTCCGATTGTTTGGCACCGGGCGAGGACCGTCTGACAGCCCAGATCAGGAACAGGATCGTGACGATAAGCGCGACGGCCAACGTGATGCCAAAATTGTTGACCGGTACGAGCCAGTCCAGATTGTAGCCGAAGAAATCCGGCGTCCGAAGGCTTGACCGCGTTGGATTGGTCGCGATGACCAGAATCGCCGCCAAGAGGATAAACGGCAGCGTCAACGCCGCGTTCGCGATCAAACCGCGCAGGATGATCGCCACCGCGGTGACGACATCCCGGCCGCCGCGCGGAATGAGATAGTTGGAATAGTTGCGCAAGTGAGCGACGGAATCGGTATCCTTGACGTCAGAGGGGGCAGCCGTGTCGGGATCTTTCGATCTTGTGGACTCGCCAAACACGAACTCGCCGGTCTCGGACTTGTTCATGGTGGCGCTGATCGATGCGCCGAGATACCCGCCGCCGGAGACCGTCGAGAGATAGTCAAAACGGCCAAAGATGCCGTGCTCATTGAACGCCTGCGTCACACCGAGGCAGAACGATGCCGACCTTATGCCTCCGCCCGACAGGGAAAGAGCCGCGACCGCTAACGGAGGTGCGCCCGGGCCAACGCCTTTGAGGTCGATCTTGCGTCCTTCGGTGCGCTTTTCAATGAATCTTATCTCCTTCCGGACCATCTCCTCAAAATTGTCCGGGTAAGCCGCTTGTCCAGTCGTGGCCGCTGGTCCTGCCACGGTTGCTGGTTCTTTCGTAGCCGCTGAGCTTGTCGTGGTCGCTGGTTCTGTTGTGGCTGTTGGTTCCATGCTGCCTCAGTAAACCGGTCCAAAAGTTTATGACTTGAGAGGTGCAGGCGCTGTCGCCTGGAAGCGACCGCGAATGCACGAGGCGTGTCTGCCGCAAGTGTTCGCCAGCCGATCAGTCGCGCGAGGCGCCTGCGAAAACGTCTGGCGCATCGTCGAAGTGAATGCCGGCAGGCAACAAACCTCGGAGTCCTATTGCGCGCGGCCGAGCGGGGGGGCCTGCGCATATTCCTTCGAAAAGCAGCAACCGGCGTACGCAAGGTCGCCGCCAGAAGCGGCGCACAATTCGCGGCCAGAACAGAGCTTCCGATCAACGCGAAATTTGCGTCCAATAAGCTCAACCTCAAATTGATCTAACTATGTCTTACCAACAGAGCAAGTCAATGGGAGGGCAAGATAAAAGCAGTGGCGCTTGGACGCACCTAACTCCTTGTCTGCACATCCCAGATTTGGCGCCGTCGAGATGCGGGGTGTCGCCAGACCACGCCTATAGCGATGGTGTTCCTGCATGATTGCGTCTGCGTCTTGGCGCACTGCCGATCACCCCACATATCGGTCGCGCTCTTGAGTTGGACGCAAGGTCATGGACGAGATCGACGACGAATTCGACGTAAAGCTTGGCAAGATCGGCAATCGACAAACGAAGAAGGCGGCGAGCTATCTCCGTCGCGTCCGCCAGGAGGCTCAGAAGGCCGGCGCCAGCTCGCAGCGAGCCTCGTCATTCACGGGCGGCAGGATTGGTCGCGGTCACGCCCAGGGCGCAACGCTTGCCGGACGCGGTCGTGCGACAGGCCAGCGGCGCGTTGTGGTCAAGGCGCGCATCGTCCGCATCAAGTCGGGCGAGACAGGTGCTGTCCGCGCGCACCTACGTTACGTCCAACGCGACGGCGTCACGCGCGAGGGAACACCAGGCGAATTATACGATGCCGAGGCCGACCGCGCCGACGCCAAGGCGTTCACCGAGCGTAGCGCCAGCGACCGCCACCAATTTCGCTTCATCGTCGCGCCTGAGGACAGCGCGGAACTGGCCGATCTAAAGCCGTTCGTGCGCGACCTCATGCGCCAAATGGAACAGGATTTTGGCACCCGGCTCGACTGGGTCGCCGCCGATCATTTCAATACGGGGCATCCGCACACCCATTTGGTGCTGCGCGGCAGGGACGATCAGGGAGATGACCTCGTCATCGCTCGCGACTACATCTCGCACGGCTTGCGCGCGCGGGCGGCCGACCTCATCACCCGAGAGCTTGGCCCAGAGACCGAGATCGAGGCGGCTCGCAAGCTGCAGCAAGAGGTGACGGCAGAGCGGCTCACTCGCCTCGACCGGGCGATTGTGCGCGACGCTCGTGATGGCCATCTGGACGTTGGGGCGCGGCCACAGAAGGACTCGGCCTGGCATGCCGCACGAACAGGGCGGCTACGAACGCTTGAGCGAATGGGATTGGCCGAAGAGGAAATCCCTGGACGCTGGCGGATCGATGCCGAGCTTGAGGCAAAGCTCAGGCGTATGGGTGAACGGGGCGACATCATCAAGACCATGCATCGCGAGCTCGGCGAGGCGGGTTTAGCAAGGGCGGCTGGGAACTATGCGATCTTCGATCCGGCACGGGACGGTCAGCGTGTGATCGGGCGGATTGTCGGCGAGGGGTTCTCGGATGAACTTAGCGAACGCCGCTATGTCGTGATCGATGGGGCGGACGGACGAACGCACTATGCCGAGATTGGTGCTTTGGCCGGTCATGACGACGCCCCCGTACGTAATACCATCGTTGAGCTTAGACCGCGGTCTGCCGAGCCACGTGAGATCGACCGGACGATCGCGAGGATCGCGGACGCCAATCGCGGCATCTACAGCGACCAGCTGCATCGGGAGTTCGACCGGAAGGCCTCTGGCGAGTTCATCGCGGCACACGTGCGGCGTCTGGAGACGATGCGGCAGGATGGGTTGGTGAGCCGATCAGTTGAGGGAGGCTGGAGCGTAGGCGCAGATCACCTCGACCGGGCGCTTCGATACGAGGCGCTGCACCGGTCGCGCAATCCCGTGCAGATCGTGGTTCTCTCTTGGCAAAGGCTCGAGGACTTGCCTCAAGTGGTGGGCGCAACCTGGCTCGATCGCAAGCTCGTCTCGAAAGATCGTGACGCGTTCGCGTCCATGGGGTTCGGCGCTGAGGTCGAAATAGCTCTCCGCACGAGGCGGCAATGGCTCATCGATCAAGGGTTCGCAAGGGAGGAAGAGGGGCAGGTACGCTACGCGCGGAATATGCTACGGACACTCGAGGTGCGTGAGTTGGCAAGGACTGCGGCCGATATCTCTGCTCGAACCGGGCTCGAATTTCGCGACGTGAAGCCCGGCGATAGCGTCAGCGGTACCTACCGGCGGATGCTGACGCTGAACAGCGGTCGCTTCGCCCTGATCGAGCGATCCCACGACTTTGCGCTGGTGCCTTGGCGACCTGTCCTGGAGCGAGCGCGCGGGCAGCTGGTGACCGGCAGCGTCGGTGGGGGCGGCATATCCTGGTCGATCGGGCAAAAGCGCGGTTTGGGTATAAGTTAGGAAATCTGGCTGTAAGCCTCTGACTTACAATAGTTATACTATTTATGCGTAAATAGTATAACTGGCTTGTCGGTGGGTTCCGGGAGGTATACTGTTTTCGCGAAAATAGTATAACTCAGGGACCCACCATGGCTCCAACCCAACCCCTCGATATCTCGTACCAGACCCTCTATTCGGAGCTGGTCCAGCGCAGCCTCGACGAGAGCTTTACGTCCGAGTTTTCCTCGGATGGCAGGTTCGTGGCTGTCGAGGTCAAGGGCAAGAAGTACTGGTACTTCGACAAGCCCAAGCCTGATGGCGGCGGCCAGGATCGTAGCTACGTCGGTCCCGTGGACGATCCCGAAATCACAAAAAGGGTCGAAGCCTTCAAGGAACTGAAGGCCGACATCAAAGGACGCCGTCGTCTCGTCTCCACACTCGTCCGCGAGGCCTACCTGCCGCGTCCGCTCGCGCTCGCAGGCCAAGTCGTCGAACAATTGGCAAAAGCCGGCTTCTTCCGAATGAGGGGAGTCCTCGTCGGCACGGTCGCCTACCAATGCTACTCCGCCATTCTCGGCCGGCGCCTCGATGCAGTTGCCATGCAAACCGGTGATGCCGACTTTGCGCAATTCCACGAGATTTCGGTGGCCATCAAGGACTCCATCCCGCCCATCTTGCAGGTGCTGCAGGAGGTCGATCCGACGTTTCGCGAGGTGCCGAGTCAAACGGATAGCAGGGTCTCAACTCAGTTCGTTTCGAAGGAAACCAACTTCAAAGTCGAATTCCTCACGCCCAACCAATGGTCCGATGACCAGGCAGGCAAGCCCGTTCCCATGCCCGCCTTGGGCGGCGCTTCGGCGTTTCCGCTACGATTCCTCGACTTCCTGATCCACCAGCCGGTCCGCGCGGTGCTTTTGCACGGTGCCGGCGTGCCAGTTCTCATTCCATCGCCGGAACGCTACGCCGTTCACAAGCTCATCGTCGGATCCCGCCGGAAGATCGACGGCGATCCGAGCGCTAAAAGCTCGAAGGATCGCCTCCAGGCAAAATCCATCATCGAGGCCATGACTGCCAATCGTCAGCATGCCGACCTCGCATCGGCTTTCGTGGAGGCCTGGGATCGTGGTGATCATTGGAAAACAGCGATCCGCGCGAGCATTGCGACTTACGACGAGGACTTCCAGACCTCTCTCCGAACTGAGCTCACGAAGGGGATAAGGGAGATAGGCTCAAATCCCGAAGACTACGATCTCCCACAGCCGCCAACCGGCGGAAGTGCCGAGACACAGGAATGAACCGCAGAAAATTGCGATGAACAGGCGACAAATCGTACTGAGAATATTCGGCCCGCCGATCGCCGAACTTGCAACTACATGCTGCTGATGGTGCTGGTGATGATGTTCACCATCATCAGCAAAGACGTAGCGATCGTGGCTATCGGATGGAAGTTCCACCTTGCGCTGCCGCTGAGTAGCTTCGCCTAAGCGCAATTTGGTCTTGGTAGACGAAGCATCGAGCTCTTGCGCTTCGCGGCAAATGTCACTTGCCGAGGCGAGTCGTGCCGCCTTCAGGTAAGCGAGCCGCCGCGTTGTAAGGCGCTGCCTTGCACGCGCGCGAATTAATCCTACTTACGCTAACCGATCACACGCTGTTGAAGCGTTCGACCATGCTGTATCGGATTTGCTCTTCAAGTCGATTGATCCCATCGCGTTTGACCAGGCTCGCGCTCATCGACAGCACGAATTTTAATTTCGATTGAAGGCTTGCCGGATTCACCGTTCTCATCGCGCCGCTCACATCGAGCGGGTGGCAGCGAATGTTTCCGGCAAAAATCTATGTTGGCCAAATCACCGTCGTGTTCGGCATCGTCGCCGCATCGACATGGGGAGCGACACAATGGACTGCGGCGGCTCTCGGATATCAGCCGCGGCTCGGCGATCCCTGGTTTCTCATTGCCAACTATCCGATCTATCTGCCCTGGCGGTTGTTCGAATGGTGGTTTGCCTTTGAGGCCTATGCGCCTGAAATTTTCGAAGAAGGCGGTGCTATCGCGGCATCCGGCGGGGTTGTCGGTGCGCTCTTTGCGATCGTCAATTCGGTGTGGCGCGCACGCCAAAATCAACTCGTAACGACGTATGGCTCAGCCCGCTGGGCAGAGATGCATGAAATCAAGGCCTCGGGCCTATTCACCGCCAAGGGCGTATTCCTCGGGCGCCTCGAGAACAACTATCTGCGTCACGATGGACCGGAACATGTGATGTGCTTTGCGCCAACGCGTTCGGGCAAGGGTGTGGGGCTCGTATTGCCGACGCTGCTGTCGTGGACCTCGTCTGCGGTGGTGCACGACATCAAAGGCGAGAACTGGCAGCTGACGGCGGGCTGGCGCTCAAGCTTCTCGCATTGCCTCCTGTTCAATCCGACCGACCAAAAAAGTGCCCGCTACAATCCTTTGCTCGAAGTCCGCAAAGGAGCGGCCGAGGTCCGCGACGTCCAGAATATCGCCGATATCCTCGTCGATCCTGAAGGAGCGCTCGAACGCCGCACCCATTGGGAAAAGACCAGCCATTCGCTCTTGGTCGGCGTCATCCTTCACGTCCTCTATGCCGAAGAGCAGAAGACGCTCACACGGGTCACCGAGATCCTGGCCGATCCCGCGCAGTCGTTCGAGAAGACGCTCAGGATTATGCTCGCCACGAACCATCTGGGAACGGCGAAGGAGCCGAAGGTCCACCCGGTAGTGGCCGCGACCGCGCGCGAGCTTCTGAATAAATCAGAGAACGAGCGCTCGGGCGTCCTCTCGACGGCTGTCAGCTTCCTAGGGCTCTATCGCGACCCAATCGTCAGCCGCAATACCGAGAGCTGCGACTGGCGAATTGCCGATCTGGTTGGTGCAGGCAAGCCGGTCACACTTTATCTCGTTGTCCCCCCGTCGGACATTAGCCGCACCAAGCCGCTGATCAGGTTGATCCTCAATCAGATCGGTCGCCGGCTGACCGAAGCGTTGAACGCCGGAAATGGCAAACAGCGTCAGCTCTTGATGATGCTGGATGAGTTTCCAGCGCTCGGCCGGCTCGACTTCTTCGAGAGCGCGCTAGCCTTCATGGCTGGCTATGGCATCCGAGCGTATCTCATTGCGCAGTCGCTCAATCAGATCGCGAAAGCCTACGGCGAGAACAATGCCATCCTGGACAATTGCCATGTCCGTATTGCCTTTGCCGCAAATGACGAACGCACGGCAAAGCGCATCTCGGACGCACTAGGAACTGCCACCGAACTGCGCGCTCAACGCAACTATGCAGGTCATCGGCTCGCGCCTTGGCTCGGCCACGTCATGGTTAGCCGCCAGGAAACCGCCCGGCCACTCCTGACTCCGGGGGAGGTGATGCAGTTGCCGCCCGATCAGGCGATCGTCCTCGTTTCGGGTCTAGCACCGGTCAGAGCTTCCAAGCTCCGCCACTATGAGGACGCCAATTTCGTCGGTCGTTTACATCGGCCGCCGGAGCTCGACGGTGCCGAGTATCGCGATCGTCCTGAAGCGCGAGCCGACGACTGGGGCGGACAGACCCGCGCTGTCGATCTTCGCCTCGCGACGACCCCGTATCGCGACCTTATGCAGGAAGACGGCGCAGAGGGAGGTCTCAAACAGCAATTGTCGCTGTTGGACGAGTCCACCCCGCCTGTGAGTGAAGGCCGTTTCGTCGAGGAACGCCTGCTCGACGATGACGAGGATACAGCCGCCGATCGCAATCAGATGCAGCGCGCTGCAAGCCCATCCAGCTCCATACGTCAAGCGCACGCCGTCACCCGCGATGACGACGATCTTCTTCCTTCCTTTTGATGAGCTGACCCCATGAAACCGAAACTCTCGGCTTACGTCTCCGATAGCGTCGCTCAGCGACTGGAACTTGCCGCAAAGCGTCCTGGCAGCAACAAGTCGGCCATCGTGGATGCCGCGCTCGACCGCTTTCTGAATCCAGAGCGAGACACAAGTGGCGACGCGGCGCTGATCCGAAGACTTGACCGCGTGAGCCGGCAGCTCGAACGAGCCGACCGCGACCTCTCGGTCATGGCCGAGACCATCGCACTTTTCATTCGGTACTACCTGACAATTACCCCACCGCTGCCCACTGGTGACCAAGACGCCGCCCGCGCTTTGGGGCGCGAACGGTTCGAAATGTTCGTCGCCCAGGTCGGCAAACGGGTCGCCTCCGGTGGTCGGCTTGTGACTGACGTCATGGATCGCGTCAGCGCCTCGAAGCCAGATCTCTTTATGCGGAACCTGGAGGAGGGGGCCCCTCTGGGCACTGCCCAGCCTACCGACGTCGGATCCCGTGCGCCGAAGGCGGCGGGCGAGCCGCCGGAGCATTCTCCGGCAGGGCGAGAGGAGGTCGGCAATGTCTGATCTCCTCTCGTCCGAGACCCGGGAGCGGCGGCGCGGCATGCTGCGGACCGCAATGGGGCCGGCAATCGCCGTCGCGCTCGAAGAACCCGACGTTGTCGAGGTGATGGTCAACCCTGACGGGAAGCTGTGGCTCGATCGACACGGTTCGGGCCGCGCCGACACGGGCGTAGTCCTGACGCCACAGGAGTCCGAGCGGATCATCCGCTTGGTCGCCAGCCACGTTCGCGCGGAGGCGAGCGGCACGTCGCCGATCGTTTCGGCCGAGCTCCCGGAGACTGGCGAACGCTTCGAGGGTGTTTTGCCTCCAGTCTCTCTGGCGCCATGCTTCGCCATCCGCAAGCCAGCCACAACGACATTCCGTCTCGCCGATTACGTTAGGGCGCAGACCGTTTCGCCCGTCATGGCCAACGTGTTGACGACCGCAGTGAAGGAAGGGCGCAGCATCCTGATCGCCGGCGGCACCGGTTCGGGCAAAACAACGCTCGCCAACGCGCTGCTGGCCGAGATTGCTGGTCTTGAGGAGAGGGTGGTCATTATCGAAGACACCCGCGAACTGCGCTGCGACGCAAGGGACGCAGTGACCTTGCGGACCAAGCCGGGCGTGGCAAGCCTCGCCGATCTGGTGCGGTCGACGCTGCGTTTGCGTCCCGACCGCATCGTTGTCGGAGAAGTCAGAGGGGCCGAAGCCCTCGACATGCTGAAGGCCTGGAACACTGGCCACCCGGGCGGCATCGCCACCGTCCACGCCAATTCGGCGCGAGCCGCCCTCTACCGGATCGAGCAACTGATCCAGGAGGCCGTCGCAACGGTCCCGCGTCGTCTCATTGGCGAGGCCATCGACCTGATCGTCTTCATCAAGGGGCGGGGTCCCGCCAGACGTATCGAGACGATCACCGAACTCAGGGGCCTCGATTCATCCGGCGATTACCTGCTCGAGACCCCGCCCGGACTTCCAAACACCGCCCATCGTTCTTGATCCAGGGAGACTGCAAGATGCTGACTCAACTGCGTCCATACCTGCGTCCGTGCCTTCGCTGCCCGCGGACGCGCGGACTTCGTGTCGCGGAACTGACCGCGACGGCCACTTGCTTTCTCCTAACCGCTTCGTCGGCGCATGCGGCCGGGTCGGGCATGCCATGGGAGGCACCGCTCGAGCGCATCCTCGAATCCGTGCAGGGGCCCGTGGCCAAGATCGTCGCGGTCATCATCATCACCGTGACAGGCATCTCGCTCGCCTTCGGAGACACCTCCGGGGGCTTCCGAAAGATGGTCCAAGTCGTCTTCGGCCTGTCGATCGCTTTCGCCGCCAGCTCGTTCTTTCTCTCGTTCTTCTCGTTCGGCGGCGGTGCGTTGATCCCATGAGGGCAGATGGATTCGAGCTCGTACTTCATCGTTCGCTCACCGAGCCAATTCTGATCGGCGGCGCGCCACGCGCCGCCGCCATCCTCATCGGCACGCTATCGGCGGTGCTGGCGCTCGGCCTGCGGCTCTGGCTTCCAGGCCTCTTGCTCTGGATCGTCGGGCACAGCCTTGCGGTCTGGTTCGCCAAGCGCGATCCGGCCTTCGTCGAAGTCACCGTCCGCCACACCAAGCACAAGGGCTGGCTCGCATGTTGAACTTGAGAGAATTCCGTGGCCAAGCGCACCGCCTTGCCGATTGGTTGCCATGGGCATGCCTGGTCGCGCCGGGCGTCATTCTGAACAAGGACGGCAGTTTCCAGCGCACGATTCGTTACCGAGGTCCCGACCTCGACAGCGCGACAGAGGCTGAGCTGATGAGCGTAACCTCACGGGTCAACAACGTCCTGAAACGGTTCGGGTCGGGATGGGCGTTGTTCTTTGACGCCACGCGCGTCCAGGCTTCCGAGTATCCGCGCTCGCAGTTTCCGGATGCGGTGTCTTGGCTCATCGATGAGGAACGACGAGCAGCGTTCGAGGGAGCCGAAGGCATTGCTTGGGAAGATCCGTCGCGGCCACGTGGACAGCACTTCGAGAGCGTGCTGCACTTGACCTTGATGTACCTGCCGCCGGCTGAGCGGGTCTCGCGGCTCGAGGGGCTGTTCCTGGAGCGGCCGAAGGACGGAGAAAGTGCGACGACCGGCGATACGCCACGCAATCGTGGCAGGCATCTCATCCACTCCGACTTGCCAGAACAGCCAACAAACGGCGGCGATGGACAATCCCCCGGGACCGAAGGTCGCCGGAGCTTGCCGCGAGGCGAGCAGGGCTATTGGGAGCATCTCCAGCGGTTCATCCAGGAGAGCGATCGCGCAATTGACCTGCTCTCATCAGTTTTGCCAGAAATCTGGCCGCTCAGCGACGCTGAGACGCTGACCTATTTGCACGGCTGCATTTCGACCAAGCGGCACCCCGTCAACGTTCCCGAGATTCCGGCCTATCTCGACTGCTTCCTCAGCGACGAGCCTCTCACCGGTGGTTTATCGCCGGCGATCGGCCGAAGCCATCTTCGCGCGCTGACGGTGCTCGGCTTCCCGTCGGTGACCTTTCCAGGCCTGCTCGACGAGTTGAACAGGCTCGGCGTTCCCTATCGCTGGGCCACCCGGTTTCTGCCGCTCGATCGGACTCAGGCGAACGCAACACTGTCGCGGTATCGCAGGCAGTGGTTTGCCAAGCGAAAGTCGCTCGGTGCGATCTTGAAAGAGGTCATGTTCAACGAGCAAGCTGCACTCCTCGATACCGATGCCAGTAACAAAGCGCTCGACGCCGATGTCGCTCTCTCCGAACTGGGGGACGACCTGGTCGCATTCGGTTACATCACGACAACGGTGACCGTCACCGACGAGGATGCTCGGCAAGCTGACGAGAAGATCCGGTCCGTCGAGCGGGTGATCAATAGCCGAGGCTTTACGGTCATCCGCGAGAGCGTGAATGCGGTGGAAGCCTGGCTCGGCAGTCTTCCGGGGCAAGCCTACGCCAATATTCGTCAGCCGATCGTCCATACGCTCAATCTCGCTCATATGTGTCCGCTCTCGGCGGTATGGGCTGGACCCGCATGGTGTGAGCACCTCGACGGACCGCCGCTTTTGATCGCGAAGACCAAGGGGGCCACTCCGTTTCGGCTCTCGCTACATGCCGGCGATGTCGGGCATACCATCATTGTTGGCCCGACCGGAGCCGGCAAATCGGTGCTACTCTCGATGCTCGCCCTTCAATTCCGGCGATATCCCGGGGCCCAACTCATTACCTTCGACAAGGGCCGCTCCGCGCGTGCCACGACGCTCGCCTTGGCGGGAGCCTGGTACGAATTGGGAGCCAAGGCCGGCATTGCCTTCCAACCGCTGAAGGATGTTGCGGAGGAGGGGGCGCGGCTCTGGGCGCTGGACTGGCTCTGCGGTGTGCTCGCCCATGAGCAGGTCGAGGTCACACCCGAAGTTAAGGAGGCGCTCTGGTCCGCGCTCAAGAGCCTTGGTTCCGCGCCTGTGTCCCAGCGGACGATGACCGGTCTCGTAGCCTTGCTTGCGCGCGACGCACTGCGGCAGGCGCTACAGCCATACACGCTCGAAGGACCATACGGGAGATTTCTTGACGCGGATGCGGATCGTCTGTCCGGCGCCGACGTGCTCACCTTCGAGATGGATGAGCTGATGGCGTTGCCAGGCCTGGTCGCGCCCGTTCTCACCTATCTCTTCCATACCCTCGAAGGTCGCTTTGACGGCCGGCCTACGTTGCTTGTGCTGGACGAAGCGTGGCTCTTTCTCGACGATCCGCTCTTCTCAAGTCGCATTCGGGAGTGGCTCAAGACATTGCGCAAGAAGAACGTTGCCGTCATTTTTGCCACCCAGTCACTCGCCGATATCGCCGAAAGCCAGATTGCGCCGGCGATCATCGAGTCTTGTCCGACCCGGATCTTTCTACCTAATCCCCGCGCGCTTGAGCCGACTCAAACGGAGACCTATCGCCGGTTTGGCCTGAACGACGCGCAGATCCGCTTGATCGGGGAGGCTTTTCCCAAGCGCGACTACTACCTCCAGTCCCGTGCCGGAAACCGCCTGTTCGAGCTCGGCCTTGGACCGGTGGCGTTGGCTCTGGCTGCAGCTTCCTCGTCCGAGGACCAGCGGGCCATCGAGACGGTTTTGTCCCGGTCCGGACCCCATCACTTTGCCAAGCGCTATCTCGCAGAGCGGGACCTGCACTGGGCTGCCAATCTCATAAGCACCTTCGAACGGGCGCTGTCGTCCTAGCGCGCCATACATCCCAGCCAATGCCTTGGAGTGACCAATGCTACGATCCCGCTCGCGCGGACTCGTCTCGCGCCCGATTCTTGCCGCCACCGTTCTTCTCTCCGTCACTGTCGGAGTTGAAGGGCTTGGCCGGGCAAATGCCCAGTCCATCGTCTACGATCCCTGGAACTATAGTCAAACGCTGCTCAGCGCCGCTCGTGCGCTCGACCAGGTCGACAATCAGATCAGAAGCCTCGAGAACGAGGCGCAAATGCTGATCAATCAGACGCGCCACCTCACGAGCCTGCCAAGCAGCGTCGTGGGCCAGCTCACGAACACGATCAATCGGCTCAATGGCCTAGTGGCGCAAGCGAAGGGCATTTCGTTCGACGTCGACAAGGCGCGTAACGATTTCGAGCGTCTCTATCCACGCCAGTACAACGCTTCGTCTTCCTCCAATCTCATGGTGCAGGACGCGACGTCTCGCTGGGACAACACCTATGAGGGGTTGAAGCAAGCGCTGGTAACACAGGCGACAATCGCCTCAAGTCTTGACGAAGATGGGCAGACCCTTCGCACTTTGATGGCGAATTCCTCCGCCGCCGTCGGATCGTTGCAGGCGCAGCAATCGAGCAATGAATTGCTCGGCCTCCAGACCAAACAGACGTTGCAGGCGCAGATATTGCTCCTGACCCAAGCGCGAGCGGAGACGTTGCGGGCGGCAGAACAGCAGGCTTCCGTGGCCGTTGCGCAGGAGCGCTTCACGCGCTTCATCGGCGATGGCCAGGCTTACTCCGGCGGAAAGTAGGAGAGGGCACCATGGCTGATCTCTCTGTCATCGATCGCTTCACCGAGACATTCTCCCGCTACATCGACTCCGGGTTCGGACTTCTGTCGGGTGACGTTTCGTTCCTGAGTTCGACCCTGATCGGCATCGATGTAACGCTTGCCGGACTTGCATGGAGTCTGAAGGCCGACGACCATATCATGGTCACGTTGGCCAAGAAGGTTCTCTACGTTGGAGCCTTCGCGTTCATTATCGGAAGTTTCAAGAATATTGCTGATATCGTCTTCGCTTCCTTCTCCAGCATTGGGTTGAAGGCGTCCGGCGGCGCGCTCACCGCGGCCGACTTGGCTCGCCCGGGCTTTGTCGCAGCAGCGGGCTTTACAGCAGCTCATCCACTTCTGGAGGAGACCGGCCAATTCTCTGGCTTCGACGTCCTGACTAATCTGCCGACGATCTTGATCCTCTTGTTCTGCTGGATCCTGATCGTGCTCGCCTTCTTCGTGCTTTCCGTGCAGCTGTTCGTCACGCTCATCGAGTTCAAGCTGACGACGCTCGCAAGCTTCATCCTGGTGCCATTCGCGCTGTGGGGAAAGACCGCCTTTCTGGCGGAGAAGACGCTCGGCAACGTGGTCGCGTCGGGTGTGAAGGTGATGGTCCTCGCGATCATCGTCGGTATCGGCTCGACCATCTTCGGCCAACTGTCTGACACATTGACGCGGCCAATCGACATCGCGTCGGCCATGAGCCTGCTACTTGCGGCCTTGTCATTGTTCGGCCTCGGCATCTTTGGGCCAGGCATCGCCGCCGGCTTGGTGTCAGGCGCCCCTCAGCTTGGCGCGGGCGCGGCGGCTGGAACGGCCGCGGGCGCTGCGGCGGTCGTTATCGGAGGTGGCGCGGTTGCGATGGGTGGTCTGCGCGCCGCTGCGAGCGGCGCCGGCGGCTCAGTCGCTGCGGTCCGCTCTGCAGCTTCGCTATCAGGGACGGCCTCAGCCAGCGGTACCTCGGCTCAGACCTTGGCCGCAGATCAAATCCCGGGCGCAGGAAGTGGTGGCGCGACTGGCGGCGGAGCCTCTTCCGGGAGCGCTCGTTCGCCAGCGACGCCAAGTCGAGGGCAAGCGAGAGAGGCGGCCCAGGTTGCGGCTCATACCTTGAAAGAGGGTGACAGAGGCGCGCATTCGTCGGGTCCAAAGCTGGGGGAGGAATAGACCATGGCAGCTCACCCCTTTCAGCGCGCATCCGTGCGATATGGCGAGACGCCTGAACCAGTCACCACCTACCAGAAGGCAGCCCAGGTCTGGGACGAGCGTTTAGGCTCGGCTCGCGTGCAGGCTAGCAACTGGCGGCTAGCTGCGTTGGTGGCCATCGGTCTCTCCGGCATGCTCGGTTTGACGATCTTTGCTCAAATTGCTCGATCCGGCGTCGTCCCTTACGTGGTCGAGGTCGATCGGCTCGGCGAAGTCCGCGCGGTCGGTCCAGCGCTCGAGGCGTATCAGCCGTCGGACGCACAGATCGCGCACTTCCTGGCGCGATTTATCGAGAACGTTCGCTCGTTGTCGATTGACCCTGTCATCGTCCGGGCGAACTGGCTGCGAGCTTATGACTTTGTCACCGATCGCGGCGCGCAGGCTCTCAACGATTATGCGCGAGAAACCGATCCCTTCACGAAGATCGGGTCCAAGACCGTGACCGCCGAAGTCACGTCAGTCGTTCGTGCCTCCAGCGATAGCTTCGAGATCCGCTGGAAGGAGAACACCTACGAGAACGGCACAATCTCAAAGACAGAGCGCTTCACCGGGCTCGTTACGACGGTCCTCAAGTCACCCTCGGATGCCGAAACGCTGCGGAAGAACCCGCTCGGCCTTTACGTCCATTCCCTCAACTGGTCGCGTGACCTCATCGGAGACGCAAAATGAAATCTGTTGTCATGACCAAGCTCGCGTCGGCCAGCGTCCTGACGTTGTCACTCCTGCTCGGCGGTTGTGCCACCAAGCTCAACCTCGAGGCGCCATACGACGAGATGACATTCGAACGGGGCTTTCCGGAAGCGGAACCGGCGAAGCCAGTTGCGGTTGTTGAAACGCCCAAGGTCTTGCCGCTACCCGGTCAGTTGAAGCCCTATCCGACCAAAGGGACCAAGGACGAGAAGCTGCCTCCTGAGCAGGCGATCGCGAAGGCGAACAAAGAAGCCAGGATGGAGCCCACCAAGGCCGGATATATCAACGCGATCCAAGTCTATCCCTGGACGGAAGGCGCGCTCTACCGGCTCTACGCCAGTCCTGAGAAGGTCTCGACGATCGCGCTTCAAGCCGGCGAAGAGCTGATCGACGTCTCAACCGGCGATACCGTTCGCTGGGTCGTCGGCGATACCGCCAGCGGGCAGGGGACCGCCCGACGGGTGCACATCCTGGTCAAGCCGACACTTCCGGACATTCAAACCAATCTGGTCGTCCTGACCGACCGGCGCGCCTATCATCTTGAGCTCGTCTCCACGAAACAGACCTATATGGCCTCGATCTCGTGGACTTACCCAACAGATACCCTCGTTGCTCTTCACAAGCAGAATGCCGTCGCTCAGGAGAATGAGGAGCGGGTCGCGGATCGAGGTGTACGGCTCGATAGCCTGAATTTCCGCTATCGCATCGAGGGGGATGATCCGCCATGGCGCCCGTTGCGGGCGTTTGACGATGGCCGCAAGGTCTACATCCAGATGCCGTCTGGTCTGTCCCAAGGCGAAGCGCCACCCCTGTTTGTTGCCGGCGCCGATGGTCGGCCGAACCTCGTCAATTACCGAGTTCGCGGCTCCTACTACATCGTCGAGCGGATGTTTGGCGCCGCGGAGCTTCGCCTCGGCGAAAATCCGCAGCGGACCGTGCGGATCATCCGCATCGACGCTCGGCCGGTGTCCCAGAGCTTCAGCACCGGGAGCGCCTCATGACGAACGGTTCAATCCAGGATCCGCCAGAGCCTCTCGAACTGCGCGCGCGGCCGCGGCCTATCCGGCGTCTGAACAGGCGTGCGTTGATGATCAGCTGCGCCGTCGCCGCGCTGTTCGTTGCGGGAGCGGTCATCGTCGCACTCCGTCCGCTGCGAGTGTTCAAGTCGGCTGATCGGGCTGAGCTCTACAACACCGACCGGAAGCAGACAGCCGAGGGCCTCAGCAAGCTGCCGAAGTCATACGAAAACCTCACCCCATTAACACCTCGACTCGGGCCACCGTCGCCCGGGGACATAGGTCGCGCCTTTGCCGAAAATGAAAAGAAGGCGGGCGTGGGTCTGGATGGAGGCTTCCGGACTAATCCGGAGGAGGACGCCGAGAGAACCGAGCGGATCCGACAGACGCGCATTGCCCAGCAAGCCAAGGAGTCCGGTCTGTTTGTCAGGCTGTCGGAGAAGCAGGAGAAGCGAAAGCAGATCGATACGTCCGACGTGCCGGCAGCTACCACTTCCGCCTTCAGACCGGTGACAGCTGACACCGGGCCTTCGGCCGCTGATCTAGCCAAGACGGCTCGGGCCATGGTCGATCGGTCCAGCGAGATTATTCCGTCTTCGCAGGCGCGAAAGCTGGCCTTCGTGGCGGCAAAAGCCGACACAGAAACCACCAATCCCCATGGGCTTCAACCAGCTCCATCAACCTATGCCGTCATGGCGGGATCGATCATTCCGGCCAGCCTTGTGACTGGCCTGAATTCTGATCTGCCGGGCGCCACGATCGGCCAGGTGACCGAGAACGTCTATGACACCGTGTCGGGTGAGCATCTTCTTATCCCCCAGGGAACTAGGCTCGTGGGCAAGTACGATAGCGTCGTCGCCTTCGGCCAGAAGAGGGCGCTGGTCGTGTGGGCACGTCTCATTCTGCCGAACGGCAATTCGATTGTGATCGAGAACTTACCGGCCACGGATGTCGCGGGCTATGCCGGGCTCGAAGATGAGGTGGACTTTCATACCTGGCAATTGCTGAAGGGGGTGGCGCTCGCGACTTTGATCGGTGTCGGGACGCAGCTGTCGCTCAGCAATGACGAGAGCGATCTCGTGAAGGCGCTGCGGGAAAGTGCGCAGCAGACGACCAATCGCGCCGGTCAGCGACTGGTGGAGCGCGAGCTCGATGTGCAGCCAACGATCACAGTCCGACCGGGCTGGCCGTTGAGGGTGATTGTTTCGAAGGATTTGGTGCTGAAGCCGTACTCGAACCTTCAGGCAGCGGCGAAGGGGAGGTGAGGGATGAAGCTTGCAAAACTTCCTGATCGGACGCCGGTAAAGATGAGCGTTATTTTCACGCCGGGCCTCGCGCAGAGGCTACGAGAGTATGCCAACTTCTATGCGGAAACCTACGGCAACAGGGAGGAGGTGGCCGACTTGATACCGTTCATCCTCGAGGCATTTCTTGATAGGGATAAAGCCTTCAAGCGAATTAAGAGTGATGCCTAGTTGCCGTTCGTTGAATGACGAGCCCGACGCTCGAGGAATGCAAGCGCCGATCTGACGCTCGTGGCTCCATTTTCAAGTTCCTGCAGCAACTCTTCAAGTTCAGACTTCTTGCGGTGACAATCGCTGCACCGGATGGGTCTGTGCTGTCAGGGTGCCGTGAGTCAGAATTCTGGGAACGTGCCACTGGGAGTAACCCATTGAAATCTATGGTGGGCGCACAAGGGATCGAACCCCGCACCGAGCACGCTTCATAAGCGAATCCGGTTTCGCCAAAACACGATCTTTCTTGCCGCGCGCGAAATTCGCTTCGCCTCTCACTGCCGAAAGCCGCAGTATTTCATTCACTCCGATCTGGCACGCCGCTTGCTCCACTATCCACAAAGATAGGTCGCCAGCTGACCATGGGCAAGTTGGAGCGCGCGCATGAACCGCCGGCTCGTTGATTACAACCCAGAAGGTTATGGCACTGAAGGCGAAGCGCTGCTCTTCGGCGCTATCCAGCGCCGGCCTACAGTCGGATCAGCGGAATTTGCCGAGCTCGAGCTTGCGAGCGCATTTCTGGACACAGGCAATCCTACCGAACTTGGCGTGCTGATAGATCGACTGATCCGATATGGGAGTATCAAAGCCGGAAATCCGATCCGCGATCAACTTGCTCGCGCTCTTGGCACATGTCTTGTTCCCAAGGCGTCGGCGATCCGGGGACTACTGAGCACTCACGAAATCATTCTGCCTGGCAGTCAAGCCGAATTGGCGGCCGAAAGCGCCGAACGCATCTTCGGCGCCGAACTCGAGGGCTTGAGCGGTGAGGATCAGGAATTCGAGACCGCGCGTCTCTTCGTGCGGTTTGCGCTGGAAGCTGCGGGCGTTGCGGCTAGAGCGCGTCCTGGGCACAGCCCCGCTGTCGTCGCGGCCTTCGCCGAGCGGACTGCCGCGCGCCGCTACGCACCAGGCCTGATCGGCACAGTCAAACCGAACTATCCCGGCTTCAGATTGCGTCGGGCCGTTCGTCGTACCTTCGTATGATGCCAACTGAGGAGATCACCATGCACGACATCGATCGCACGCAGCTCGAATACAGCCAAGAGGCGGGTCCATTCCAGCAGGAGGAATTCGAGCTCCAGGAGTTCGAGTTAGGAGCGATGGCTGGCGAGATGAGCGAGCAAGAGGAGATCCAGCTCGCGCACGAGCTTCTGGCCGTGAACAACGAGCAGGAGCTCGAGCAGTTTCTCGGAAGTTTCATCAGGCGCGCCGTGAGCACGGTAGGCCAGATTGCCAAGTCGCCCATCGGTCAGGCGATCGGGGGCGTGCTCAAGAGCGTTGCCAGGAAGGCCCTGCCGATGGCGGGAGCGGCGCTCGGCGGCTACATCGGCGGACCGCTCGGTGCAAAGATCGGCAACGGACTGGCCAACGCCGCGGGCAAGGCGATCGGACTCGAGCAGGAATTCGGCGAGAGCGAGGAATTAGAATTCGCCGGCGCGCGGCAGTTCGTTCGCCTGGCCTCCAACACTGCCCGGCAGGCTGCCGCCGCTGCTGCGGCCGGCGCCGATCCACGCCTTGCCGCACAAAGTGCAGCGCTTGCGGCCGCTCGCAAATTTGCTCCCGGCCTCGTCGGTTGGAGTCCAGGCACGGGCGGTGTCGTGGGTATGGCAGCGCCCCTTATGGGACATCGACCAAAGTCGGGCCGCTGGCTGCGTCGCGGCCACCAGATCGTGCTGTTCGGGGTGTGAGGCGTCATGACCATCGTTCCGCTCGCCGCCCGGTTGCTCGAAGAAGAGGCTCGCGCGCTCATGACTCGCCTCGATCGCATCAAGCCTTTCGCGTTGCTCGAGCCGATGGTTCCGGCAGCCAGCCTTTATCCAAATGCGCAATCGGCGATCGAGCAGGCCATGGTCGAAGGGCGGCGAGAGCTGCGGCGTCTCATCCGCGGCTTCCTCGCCTGGCTTGGAAGATCGAAATCGGTTGCAACGGCCGAACAGGCACAGCGCCGTCTCGCGATTCTGCGCTTGCGGTTTCACGCTGTGCTCAACGAGTTCGACATGTTCAGCGACGCGATTACGCAGAGGAGCGAACAGGACAACGGAACGTGGCTCTCCGGTCTCGACATCGTCGCCGCTGATGCTCTCAGCATGCCTGGTCAATTCTACGAGTTGCCACCGATCATCTGCTATCTCGACCGCGGCCCGGGAGCAGCCATTCGGCGCGCTCGCACGCGACTTCCGGGGGGCTACTGGAATCCGGTTGCCCTCATCAAGGTGCCCCGCGAGCGCATGGTGGGGAGCGGGATTGCAGCTTCACTTATCCACGAGGTGGGCCATCAGGGCGCCGCCCTGCTCGATCTCGTTCCGTCGCTTCGGGGCGCGCTGCAGGGATTGCAACGCACGGACACTGCCAATCGCGACATGTGGGCGGTATGGGAGCGCTGGATTTCCGAGATCGTCGCGGATTTCTGGTCGGTCGCGCGCGTCGGCGTCATCGCGACACTCGGACTCATCGGCGTCGTCAGCCTGCCGCGTGCGTTCGTCTTCCGCGTCGATCTCAACGATCCTCACCCTTCGCCATGGCTGCGCGTCAAGCTCAGCGCGGCGATGGGACAGGCGCTCTACCCGGATCCGCAATGGGCGCGTCTCGCGGCGCTTTGGGAGGAGCTTTATCCTCGCAAGGGGCTCGATCCTGAACGCGGGGCGCTATTCGAGCGCCTCGAAGCACTCATGCCGGCATTCGTCGCGCTGCTTGCGGGCCACCGTCCCGCCAAGCTCCGCGGCCGCACACTGCCGGAAGTATTGACGGTTTCGAGCCGTGCTCCGACCGAACTCACGCGATTGTTCTCAGCATGGTCCGAGGCGCCGGCTGAAATGTATCGCGCACGCCCAACGCTGGTCTTCGCAGTGCTCGGACAGGCGCGCGCCGACGGCCGTCTTTCGCCCGAAGACGAGAGTGTGCTGATCGGCAAGCTGCTCACATTCTGGGCGCTCAAGACGGTGCTCGACACCAGCTACGAATGCGCCCTGATGAGCGGGCGTTTGCGGCAATCGCGTGCGGCCGCCCGTCAACACGAATCCCACAGTCTGACCATCCACTAGGAGGATGAGATGAGCGAGAAACAAGGAAACGTGATCATTTACGTGCTCGGCACCGTCGACTCCTTTCCCTTCGCGCTGGTCGAGGCGGATGTTGAGATCTTCAAGATCGCCGACGGGGCGGCCGATGCCACCGGACCATCCCCCAGCAGAGTCTCCAAGAAACCACCCCAGGGAGAATGCATTAGCAAAGGGACGACAGATAGTGACGGACGTTACAGCACTCCCCTGCCAGCAGGAACCTACCAGGCGCGCGCAACGTTCGCAGGAGGAAAAGAAGTCTCGTCGACTCCATTCCACATCTGCGGAGACGACACGATCGAAGCGACGGTGCAAGTGCCGCAACTGGCGGGGTTCAAGGTCGCCGTCTCAGAGATGCATTGTCGAGCTGATTACGCGGAAGGTAGTCTCTGCAACCTGCACTTCGGGAAACCGACGTGGTTCAGAGTCACCTGGCCCTCCGGTAGCCCCGTGACGACGGTCGCCGTTTTCGCGAGCGGCGCAACAGTCAGCCCTGCGCCTCCGCCGCCAGGAGCGAGCGTCCAAGATCATGAGTATTATGCTGCTGTGCTTCCCACAGCATCGCAATTTGCGTACCTGCTCGGGGCTGCATCCACCGGTTCGGCTCCGGCTCTGACCAGTCTACAGTCTCGTCCAGGAGTCCTCGCGCCATCTGTTAAGCCGCCGCCCATCACGTCTGTGCAAGGCGACCTTTCCATTTCCTTGAAGCGCTCCGCCAGCTCCCAAACCAGTGATCTCGCGCTTTCGTCCATGATCCGCCGGGCTTCCGATGCCCTCTCGTTCGATCGCTACATGGACTTCATGAACTGGATATTTTGCGGCGATGGAAGAAACGACAGCGCTCTCACGACGTCTTATAGTTCGAAGCTGGCTCAGCTCGACCGCAGACGCTTCCTGCCGTTCACCGATACCGACGGCTATCGAAACATCAAGGCGGCCACCGAAGCATTCGTGATGGCCAATTGCTGTATCTACGACCTTGAGACGGACGAGGCGTCGTATATCGCGGATCACGTCGCCGTCGATCTGACAACGGATCCTATGGCGTTGCTCACCGACTACACCAAGCCGGACGGGTTTCTTCCGTACCTGGCGGTGATACGGGCCAAGCTCGTGGATGAAAGGCTCAAGAACTCGGATATCGGCGACTTGCGGCTTCGCAACAAGAGCACATGGCCGCCCCATGGTACCGGCAGCGATCCTGTAGCCGCCTGTTACGGCGTCCTGCGGGAGAAACTCACCTGCCCGTGCCTGCATGAGCTGATCTGGTCGTACTGGAACGAGGAGGGCATGCTGGTCCAGACGATCAACGCAATCACCCGTCGGTTCCAGAACATGCGAGGTCCGCTGCCAAACGATCCGCTCGCCAATCTCGAGGTCGATCCGCTGCGGCCGTTGAACAACTTGATCTGGGGTTGGATACAGGATGAGCAGCATCGGCTGAGCGTGGTCCGCCGCAATTACGAGTACGATCACCAATATGGGCTGCGGCTGGCCGGCAAGGCGGTCAACAATGCGCGCACGGCGGACAGCCGGTCGAAGTTTCTGGAAGCGTTCCACACGCTCCTGAGTACGCTTGCGGCCTTCTACAAGCGGGACGACGACACCACGATGGTGGCCGACGGATTCCCGGTGCTCAACGCGCTCAAGGAGGCGCACTTAATCCTGTCGCAGGGCGCGCACAACCAGTTCGGCGACCTGCCGTCGACCGCGCGCATCGAGATGCTGATGCTACAGTGGATCCTGGCGCGCCCGGAATTCCGCGAGTTCATTCCGACGCGGATCATGGTCGCCTACCCGGAGCCGTGGATGGATCGGGTCGATGCCATGAAGAAGCTGCAGGGCTGGACCGACACCAGCGTGCTGCATTTCCGCAACCTGGCGATTTTCGGCGAGGAGATCGTCCTCGGGGTTCGCTATGGCAACTGGAACAGCATCTACGAACCGGTGAGCGCGGTGAACTGGGCGCGATACTGGCGCCCGCAAGTCCAGGGATACCTTCACGCCTACCGCTCGGTTACCGGAGTCGATCTCTCTGTCGATGTTACCAATGCGCGGATCGACACCACGATGCCATCGGTGCATCTCGTGAAGCGCTTGTCAGAGCAGCGTCAAAGAGTCTAATGCCAGGGATGTGCCATGCCGGACTTCACCTCGGCGCTGTATCTCGGATTCGCCCATCCGAGCGCCTCGCTCCCGCCCTGGGAAGCATTGACCCTTGGTCGTCCAGCCGCGCTCGCAGAGTCGGCTGGTGGCCGAGCGTTGGCGCAGGAATTGACGCGGCTCATCGGCGGTGAAGCCGGCCTTCTGTATCCATCGACGTTGCATCTGTTTCGGGATTTGTTCCAGGTCGCAGCCCCAAAGGGCACGCTGATCTTGTTCGACGGGGCATCTTATCCGATCGCGCGCTGGGGCGCGGATGGCGCGGCAGTCAATGGAATTCCGATCGAGACTTTCCCACATCGTGATCTGATTGCGCTGGAACGGCGCGTGCGACAGGCGCGACGCGCGGGGCAACGGCCGCTGATCGTGGTCGACGGCCTCTGCCCGTCCTGCGGCCGGCCGGCGCAATTGCCCGCGCTTGCGCGTCTTGCCGCCGACGCCGGCGGGCGTCTCGTGATCGATGACACCCAGGCAATTGGCGTGCTCGGACGCGAGCCTTCGCCGATAGCGCCGCTCGGCATCGGCGGTGGCGGAACACTCGCGTGGTATGGCCTTCGCTCTCAGGCCACGATCGTGGGAGCATCGCTCGCCAAGGCGTTCGGCGCACCGTTCGCGATCGTGAGCGGCGCGTCGACAATCATGAAGCAGCTTGCGCGCGAAGGGCAGACACGCATCCATACAAGCGCGGCGTCGGCAGCGGATGTCGCAGCGGGGCAAAACGCGGTCACCATCAATCGAGCGCAGGGGGAGGGGCGGCGCGCGCGCGTCGTGCGTCTCGTGGAGCAATTGCGGAAGGAGCTGGAGAAACTGGGCCTGCAGTCGCGCAGCGAGCTACCGATTCCCGTGCAGGCAATCGCGATGCCGTCCCTTCGCGTGGCCAAAGCGGTGCTCGCGTCCCTGGACGAAGGCTGCATCTACGGGCTCGTGACCAGATCGTGCCTGGGCGGCCTGCCGAGTCTTACCTTGTTGATCACAGCGCGCCACACGACTGCCAACATTTCCCGCGCCGCGGCGGGGCTTGCCCGTGCCATGGACGCAGCCTCGCGGGCTTATCATCAGAGAGTGGAGGCCGCATGAGTATGACAGCCGAAATGTTCGAGGTCGAACCCTTCCGGCACGAGCTTGAGGCCGGGGCGCGATCCGCTCGCGGCGTGCGGAGCATGTCGCGACGTCCAGTTTCCAAGCCGTGGCCGTCATTCCGAAAGCGACGCATTCTACGCACCCCATCGATTTACGGCGGATGGGGAGGAGCGGCGCCCGACAGCGCCGCAGAACCGCAGGCGGAACCCGAGCCGCCGCCATCGGCCGGATCGCCGGAATATGTCCGCTGGCTGCAAGCTACGCTCAATCGCGCGATTGGCGGGACCCTCCCGATGGATGGCGTCATGTCCCCGGCCGTGCGCGATGCGATCCGAGAGTTTCAGCGCAACAACCAGCTGCCCGCGAGCGGCTATATCGGTCCGGACACCGAAGCGGCCCTGCGGCGCGTAGGAGCCGGCTCCGAAAGCGAACAACCCGAGTTCGAACGGGAGACCGGATCGGGCGACGATGTTCTAGCGGTGGATGCCGCACTGTCGCGGAGCAAAGCGCTGCCCATCCGGTTTGTCCTCAAGGCACTTGGACGACCACCGGTCCCTGGGCTCTATCGCTTCTTTGCCGCCGATGGACGGTTCTACACCGGTATGGCGACCGATCTTCGTCGACGCATCATCCAGCACCTGTGGTGCCTCTCGCATTTCGGCATGGAGACCAAAAACCATCGGCTCGTACTCTGCCGAATGCCGGGCAAGACCAGCGAGCAGATTCGCAGCATCGAGGCTGCGATCAATAGGTACCACAAGAACAACAGCCTTCGGCTGAACAGGACCACCGAACTGGAGTTTATCCAATTGAGCAGGCTCTGACGGCTTGCTCCGGCGACAGTGCAAATCGCGTCGAGACAATTGCAGAAACTGACGACCTGTATCCAACGATGGAGGCGACCATGCATCCGGTAAGTTGCACATGTCCAAACTGCATGTCTGGAAGGACAGGCGAGTTCGAGCTCGAATACGAATCGTTCGAGAGCGGTGAAATGTCCGAACAGGAGGAGCTGGAGCTCGCCATGGAGCTGCTCTCCGTCAACAACGAATATGAGATGGAGCAGTTCCTCGGCAACCTCGCAAAGAGCATCGGCCGCGGCCTCAAGTCGGTCGGCAGGATCGCGTTGCCAGCGCTGAGGTCACTGGCCAAGGTTGCCCTTCCGATTGCCGGAAGAGCTCTCGGCTCGTTCATTCCGATCCCCGGAGTCGGCACCATGATCGGGGGAGCGCTTGGCCGCGCGGCCGCCGACGCGCTCGAACTGGAATACACGGGTATGGATCCCGCACAAGCCAACATCGAGAAGGCGCGCCGAATTGTCCGCGTCCTCAGTAGCGCAATCCTGAATCTAACCCAGACGCTCGGAGCCGCGTCGCCGGAAGTGGCCGCGCGGGCGGCCCTGGCGTCGGCGGTTCGTCGCAACATTCCAAGTGCAACACTTCCCACGCTAAGCGAACAGACATTGCTTCCTGCCTCAACAGGAGGCGGCCGCTGGTGGCGCCGCGGCAACACGATTGTGCTCGATGGCGTCTGAGCGGAGCCGCCGGAGCCCGCGAGCGGTCAGAAGGATCCGAGGGTGAAAGACGGGGCGCGCCATGATCATCGACTGCCATTGTCACGCCGGAAAAGGCGATGGGCTCACCCAACCGGCCGACACGGCCGCCCCGCTCGACGAATATCTCAAGCGCGCGCGCGCCGCGGGTATCGATCGGACCGTCATATTTGCCGCGTTCTCGGAGGGCTATCTTCGTGCCAACCGAGAGGTCGCCCGAATCGTTGCTCGCAATCCCCAACGGCTTCTCGGCTTCGCCTTTCTTCATCCGCTCGCCGACAAGGGGCGCGTCGATGCCATGGTCCGCGAGGCCGTCACCGATCTCGGGCTCGTAGGCATCAAGGTCCACCGACACGACGGCCGGATCACGCGCGAAATTTGCGAAGCCGCGCGCCGCTATCGCGTGCCAATCCTCTATGATGTGATGGGCGAGGTGTCCGTGGCGGAAATGCTGGCCGAGGAATATCCCGATGTTGCCTTTATCATCCCGCACCTCGGAAGCTTCGCGGACGACTGGCACGCACAGACCGCGTTCGTCGATCATCTGGTACGCCACCCGAATATCTTCACGGACACCGCAGGCGTGCGCCGCTTTGATATCCTTGAGCAAGCCGTGAGGCGGGCAGGTGCCCGCAAGGTTCTGTTCGGCACCGATGGGCCCTGGCTGCACCCGGCAGTGGAGATTGCGAAAATCTATGCCCTCAATCTGAACCCCGGCGACCAGGCCGCGATTCTCGGAGGCAACTTGATTCGAGTGCTCCGCGATCAACGCACAGAAGCACGTCTGGCTCATCCCCCGCCGGAGCGCTGAACGACGTTGTCGTAGCGGGTGGCTAAATCCGAGGTAAGGCCGCCATGGCTCGCGCGTCGCATCTGCAATGCGCGGTCCGTTACGCCCAGGCGTTTCGCCGCGCGCTGGAGATTGCCATTCTCCTGTGCGAGCGACATGCGTATCGCAACATTGGTGACGGCCCGGCCGATTTCTTTGAGGGCGATGCCCTGGTCCAGCGCACGCTGGAGAGCCAGCAGAAGTCCGGGCTCCGCCCACGGTTCGATAAGTGTGGCGCCATCGGGTCGGTCGTCGGCCGGCAGCGCACCAATTGTGATTGGTCCTGGTCCCACGTGACGCGCGTGAAGGCGCATCACGATCCGCTTGAGGTCCCGTACGTTGCCCGGGTAGTCGCGGCAAAGGAGAAAATCGGCAAGCGACGGGTCGACCTCGACTTTGGAGCCGCCATTCGCTGCGTCCTCGAGAAAGTGTCGGACCAGCAACGGAATATCCTCGCGCCGCTCGCGCAGCGGCGGTGGCCGCAAAATCCAGTCCGCCAGGCGATAATAAAGATCCGCGCGAAATGTAGCATTCCTCACGCATTGCTCGAGATCTCGGTTGGTCGCGCATATCAGACGGAACTCGGTATTGTGCCACACGTTGCCGCCGACGCGCTTGTAGGTGTGCTCCTGAATGACACGCAACAGCTGAGCCTGCAGGGGCATCGGCAATTCACCGATCTCATCGAGCAGTAATGTGCCGCCGTCTGCGAGCGCGAAGGCGCCGTCGCGCGCGGCAACCGCCCCGGTAAAGGCACCGCGTTCGTGACCAAACAACTCGCTGCCCGACAATTCCGGCGACAAGGTCGTGCAATCGACGATGACAAGGTCGGGCTTATGGTCGCGCCTGTCGAGGAGGTGAAGGGCCCTCGCGATCTGCTCTTTCCCGGTTCCGGTTTCACCAACGACCAACAAAGTGCCGCCGGAAAAGCTGGCGATTTCCACTAGCCTTCGCACCAGTTCGCGCCAGGCCGGAGAGTCCCCAACCAGTAGATTGCGGATAGAGTCGTCATTGGCGAGCCGCTCGATTTCCAGGTGACGATGAACACGAGCCACGATCTGTTCAGCGAAGATACGGTCATCGGTCCAGTCAAGGACGTCGGCTACACCTGCGTGGAGCAGCTGCCATCGCGACTCCCGAGGTAACGATTTTGGAATGGACAGCACCACGACATGGAATGAGCGCGACAGCTTCTCGAGATCGGCGATCACGGTCGCATCAACGGCTGAAACAGCCGCAAGGCAACAGTCGCCGTCATGAAAAAAGGATTCGTCCGATCGAACGGTCAATCCAAAATGCGCGAGCCTTTTGGTGACCGCTGTGGCCACCGCGGCTTCCCCAGAAAAACTCTTGAACCAAATCGACAGCGTCACAACCACGCCCCCGACGTTCGCGGAGTTAGCTCGTAGTCAGCTGACGCGCTTCTTCCTACCGCAGCTGAGTTCGCAATCGTCCGAACTGCAGCATGATTTTGTGAGGAGCGCTGCCGTTCCTGCAATTATCTTGAATTCTCGCAGTCGGCGAAATCGTTCGACTATACTCCAATTCCGAGAATGGCTCCATCACAAATGAAGAAGTGAGCCTCGACACTTCGCCGGCCAGTCTCCTTTTCCCTGGGGCAACAGCAGCAACACGTGTGAATGCGGCTGCGTGTGAACCTCGTCTCGAGCAACACGCAAACGCGCCGCCTCACTCGGGTAGATTAGTGGATATGCAACCGATACGGGTATTGCGGATGGTATGATTCAACGGTTCGATCGGGCAGCGCAAATGTCCGATGAAGTGAACTAACCCCGCCGCGTTCATCTTGCGACAAGGAGGAACTATGTCGGTCCCGCCAAATGCATCGAATGATGCCGTGCCAGCCCCGAACGGGATTGTCCGTACTTGTAGGTGCCAGAACTAGAGCGAGATTCTTCGCGAACTCGTCACGACAGTGATCAGTCTGCTAATCGTGGGCCTCGCTCTACTTCTCCTCTGGGATGTTTATTGTGGGGCCAAGACAACGGCGGATACCTTTGATCGTCAGAAAGAAATCCTTTCTCTGGCTCTCGGACTCCTGGGGACCGTGACCGGCTACTATTTCGGAACCGAGCGCCACGCGGACACTGCTCGCGCCGCCGCCAGGCAAGCTCACGAACGCGAGCTGAAGATCAGGCAGTTGATCTATCAGGGCCTGGCGCGCGTCCAACAGGCGCATAATGCGGCCCGAGACGGAGCACCCGACGCAGTCAGTGATGAGATTAATCCGCTCCGCTTATGTTTGTAGGCCCGGGTTCCGCAATCCGAGACGTTAAGATTTTCGCTGCGATGGACCTGTTCGTCATGTCGCGACGATATCGCGGGCAGGTGATTGCCAAAAAGGGATCAACGAACGCATGAAACCTGGTCAGCAGTTCTTACTAACCGGAGGTAGTAACGCGTAGATTAAAACGTGATACTCGTATAAAGCGAGTGGCAATGTGCGAAATGATCGTCGTGAGACATTTAGAGGCGACGGCGTCGCGGAATCGAAAATAAGCGTCGCGATCACGGCCGCGCGCAATGTCCGGTGCCAGTGCCAAAGGTGACATCGATTGAGAGTAAAGGCCCAAAGAGTGGGGCTCGGTTAGTTGACTGATAAGCTTTGGTCGGAAAACTTATCGGTCGGACAAGCGAATACCGTTGCGATACTCGCATCAATGAGTATGTGACGTGTCAACGCGAGGCGACAAAAAATAGTGTTTGGTTTGCCCAGATGGAAAGTCGCCATCGAAGGTTCTTCAATCACAACGGGCGCTAGGGAAGCTATGCGACGTCCCTGCGTCAAGCGCTTCCATGAATTCTTCCAGTGACGGCTGAGGCACGGTTTGCAGCTTATGAAGCTCTTCGGGTTTTAGCTTTGTGTATCGCCGTAGCGTACGCCAATCTTTATGACCGGTTACAAGCGCTACTTTCTCGATCGTCAATCCTGCTTCGAAGAGGCGGCTAGTGCCTTCGTGCCGCAGGTCATGGAAATGGAGATCTTCGATCTTCAGCTTGTCGCAAGCGCGCGTGAATGCCGCGCTCACTGAACGGTGATTGTACGGGAATACTCGACCCAGACCCCTGGTGATGATCCGCTGCTGGAGCAGGAGCTCCCAGGCGTCATAGCCTGTGAGGTTCAGGAGTGGCACTTGTTGGTCGTTGCCATCCTTTTCCCTCGGATCTTTGCGGTCTCGTATCAATATGATCCGCTTCTTCATGTCGACGTCCGGCCAGTCGGGCCGGCAAATCTCCTCCTGCCTCATGGTCGTTGCGACCGCGTATCGGACGATGCGGCCCATTGGGATGGCTTGCCGATTATTGGATTCGAAGTATTCAATGAGCTCGTCAAGCTCATCCTGAGTTGGTCGCCGGTCTCGCTCATCGGACTTTCCAACGAGACCTAAATACTTCAACGCCACGCGTGCCAGGCGAACCTCTTCGGCAGAAACCTCGATGCCGTGAACGGCAGCTGCGTGAGTTGCCACGGTTCCGATGAAGGACATGTCGATCGCAAGCGTAGCTGGTCCTGCACCTTCCTTCGCTCGCTTGCGGCCATATTCGATCAACCGTTCGCGGTTGAGCCGAGGAAGCTTCGTTGATCCAAGGTCCTCCTTCAGTGCCTCCATGACGGCTGCCTTGGATCTACGGGGAGGGCGGCCAACCTCGAGCATGCCTTCGACATGGAGATCGATAATATCGCCAAAGGTTTTCGCTCTTACCGCGGCGCGGGGCTTCGGCGACCCGCTACGATCAATATTGCACTCCATATCGAGCGCCCATTCCTCACCGTCCTTGCGCCGACGAAAGGTCTCTGCCACGTAGCGGTTCTTGCGGCGTACTTGGACGCGCCAGTTTCCGGACGGCAACTGAGTGAAGCTGGCCACGGTCGTGTGCACTCCCCAAATCGTGTGCGCTACGTGTGCACTAAGAGGTCAAAGCGGGTACAAACGTGTGCAATTTCGACTAGTTTGGAGTGCACACGTTCATGTTTCATCCTGTTGAAGCATAAGGTAAATAATTGAAATCGCAACACTATCGCTTTTCTGTGGCGCCGATGATGGACTGGACCGATAGCCGCTGTCGGGTGTTCCATCGCCATCTGACGCGGCGGGCGCTGCTCTATACGGAGATGTTGACGACCGGCGCCATCATTCATGGCGACCGGGAGCGGCTGCTCGGGTTCGACGCGGTCGAGCATCCGGTGGCGCTTCAGCTTGGCGGGTCGGATCCGCGCGAGCTCGCCCAGGCCGCGCGGATCGGCGAAGAGTTCGGCTATGACGAGATCAACCTCAATGTCGGCTGCCCGTCGGATCGTGTGAAGGATGGCCGCTTTGGAGCCTGCCTCATGGCGGAGCCGGAACTTGTGGCGCGATGTGTCGACGCGATGAAGGGCGCGGTTTCCATTCCCGTCACCGTCAAATGCCGCATCGGCATCGACGATCAGGATCCGGAGGTCGCGCTCGATACGCTTGCGCGCGGAGTGGTCGCCTCAGGCTGCGATGCGCTGATCGTGCATGCCCGCAAGGCCTGGCTCAACGGTCTGTCGCCGAAGGAGAACCGCGACATCCCGCCGCTCGACTATGACCGCGTCTATCGCCTCAAGCGCGCGATGCCTGATGTGCCCATCATCATCAACGGCGGAATCCCCGGTATCGACGAGGCGAAAGCGCATCTCGAGCACGTCGACGGCGTGATGCTCGGCCGCGCCGCCTATCAGGAGCCATGGCGGCTGCTCTCCGTCGATCGAGACATCTTCGGCGGAGCGGCGCCGCATGCGACGATGCAGGACGCGCTCGAAGCGATGATGCCCTATATCGAGCAGCAGCTCGCGCGGAGCACGCGGCTGCATGCGATCACGCGGCATTTCGTCGGGGCGTTCCACGCCGTGCCCGGCGCGCGCGCCTTCCGCCGGCATCTTGCCGAGCAGGGGGTGAAGCCGGGCGCCGGTGTGGACGTGCTGCGCGATGCGATCGCGCGTGTCGGTGCGCGCGCTCCGGCGGAGGCCGCGGCCTAGCCCAAACGGGTGAAGAGCCGGATCGTGAAAATCCGGCTCCTCGTCGATCCGTCTCAGCGGAGCAAATCGAAATGATAGTTCACGCCGACGCGGAAGGTGTGGAATTTGGCGGCGTTCCAGTCCGGCAGATCGTCGTGCTTGAACTCGGTGTAGAGATATTCGGCCTTGGCCGACCATTTCGGCAGGAACGCCCATTCGACGCCGCCGCCCGCGGTCCAGCCCATCTTCATCTTGTTGATCGGCCCGTCCTTCAACTCGCCGGTGGCAAGACCCGCGGTCCCGAAGAACAGCAGCCGTGAATCCATCGTCGCGATGCCGGCGCGGGCGCGGCCGGTCATGTACCAGGGGATGCTCACCGCGGCGCTGTTGAGCGCGTCGTGGTTCTTGATGTCGCCGCCCTCGAAGTCATTCTCGATGCCGACCACGAACATCGGCGAGAGCTGGTAGTTGTAGCCAATCTGCACGCCGCCAACGGCGCCCTTGACCTTGCCGCCGCTGATGCCGACGAGATTATTGAACGCGTCGTCGCCGCTCTCTGCGTAGCCGGCGTTGAAGCCCGCATAGAGACCC
Organism: Bradyrhizobium sp. 613_E4_N2_2; assembly: GCF_052075995.1. Classification (NCBI taxonomy): domain Bacteria; kingdom Pseudomonadati; phylum Pseudomonadota; class Alphaproteobacteria; order Hyphomicrobiales; family Nitrobacteraceae; genus Bradyrhizobium; species Bradyrhizobium sp. 613_E4_N2_2. The sequence goes on along the minus strand of NZ_CP197234.1, from coordinate 5,587,445 downwards.
GTCCACGAATACACCGGCTGCGGCGCCGTGTAGGCGGAGGAGGGCGCGGCGTAGCGGGGCGACAGGTCGGCAGCGCAGGCGCTGCTCGCGGCGAACACCGCGGCAAAGGGCAGGGCGCGCATCGTGCGGCGTAAGGCGGCTCTGGCAGTCATGACTCTCAATCTCCCACTTGGCCGCACCTCACGGAGCAGCCTTGTCCAACCCCGATCCGGGAATGGGATTGTTATAAACCGACTAGGCGGTTTGTAAATAGAGGAAATGCCACATCGATGGATTGTTCGCGGGGGCTCGGGTTAGGCGGTTGGCCGGCAGCCGCGCCGATGTTGCGCAGCGCGCTGGCGCAAAGGTGGCCTTACGAGGCGCCAGATCGGCCGCTGTCCGTCATGATGACGAGGCGACATGCCTCTGGCGTGGCGCATACTCGACATCGCAATGATGGGTGGATCGAGAGGGTCGCGACAATAAAGCTTTAGACAAGATGCGCTCTACAATCTAAGATTGTTTATTGCTCTGTTATTTACTCGTCCGACGATCCCTCGGCTCTCGCAGCATTTCATGCGGTGACGTTCGCGGTTGTTTTCGCGTCGGAGACGTTGGGCTCGGACCCTTCATGTGGGTCGATTTGATGAGGGACCAGCGATGCCAATTTTCATGGCATAGTGATCCTGGTGAGCGTCTCGATATTCTTCGTTCCGCGCAATGCGTCGGCGCAGGATGTGCCGGGATGGAGCGGCTCCATCAGTTTGACCGGCGCCAGAGCGGCCAAGGGCGATTTGACAAACGCCGATCGCGTTGTGCGGCTCAGGCAGTCCCGGCTGATTGGGCCTTGATCGTGCGCATGAGGCGCGCAGCGAAGCGGATTATCGGAGCGCGCGGCGATCGGGCAATTCCGGGTAGCCTGTGAGCATCAGCTTGTCGGCGCGCACACCCCAGCTCTCCAGGCGGTCGAGGAAGCTCATGCCAAGCAGATTGGTCTTCATCTGCCCGCGCGGCACGACGAGGGCCGGCACCGACTTTTCGACGAGGTGGCCGACTGAGAGACGGTCGAGCGTAAGGCGGGCTGCCTTGGTGTGGCCACCTGCGGTTTCGAGATCGACGTCGTATTCGAGCATCTCGAGCGGCAGTCCGATCGCTTTTGCGGTTTCCCAGGTCAGCACCACGGAGGTCGCGCCGGTATCGATCACCATCGGTGCGGCGACGCCGTTGATCTTCGCACGCAGTGCGAATTCGCCGCCCTGGCCGCGCTGGATCTGCACGGCCGGGGCCGGGGAGGCGATCTGCGCGCGAAACATGTGCGAGACCTTGTTGCTCGCGCGCACGATCCGGTCGGGATCGCCATAGGCGACGACGGCACCGGCCGTGCCGGCGAGCATGACGAGAACGAGCAGGAAGCGGATCATTGCGCGCCTCCGAGGCGACGCAGGGCGGTCAGGCGCGTTTCGGCGATCCCGCGATCGGCTGCAAACCCGCATCCGCCATGCGTGCGGGCAACAGCGCCATCACCGCGAGCCGTTCCGTGCTCTCCATGGCGTGCCAGCGCGCGATCTCCGGCAAGGTCCGGCCGCAGCCGAAGCACAGCCTCGTCTTGGGATCGATCATGCAGACGGCGACGCACGGCGTTTCTTTGCTCATGTGGCCATAGTGGGGGATCGTCGGGCATGTCTGCAAGCATCTCGTTAAGAGCCCGTACCAGCGCTCATGATCGGCTTGTGGCGCGGCCGGCGCTTCTCGTCGGGCACCGAGGAACTGTCCGGCTGGAGCGGCGGAGAATCGTCCGACATCGGCGCCAGCGCACTCATCACGCGCTCCGGCGGGAAGGTGACGATCACCTCGGTGCCGATGCGCAGCTTCGATTTCAGGGTGAATGTGCCGCCATGCAGGTCGATCAGGTTCTTGGCGATGGGCAGGCCGAGCCCTGCGCCCTGTTCGGCCGACTTGATCGAGTTGGAGCCCTGGCCGAACGAGGCGAGCACGATCGGGATCTCGTCCTCGGGGATGCCGGAGCCGGAATCCCTCACCGAGAGATATTGCCCGCCCGAGGCGGTCCAGCCGGCTTTGAGCCAGATCTCGCCGCCTTGCGGGGTGAACTTGATCGAGTTGGAGAGCAGGTTGAGCACGACCTGGCGGATCGCCCGCTCGTCGGCCCAGAGCCGCGGCATGGCCTGCTCGAACACCTCATGGATGGTGATGCCGCGGCTCGAGGCGCGCAGCTTCATCAAATGATGGCAGTCGGCGACGATGCCGACCAGCGACACCGCTTCCTCGTTGAGCTCGTAACGGCCAGCCTCGATCCGCGACAGATCGAGGATCTCGTTGATGAGGTTGAGCAGGTGCACGCCGGAATTATGGATGTCGGCGGAATATTCCTTGTAGACCGGCACCGCGTGCGCGCCAAAAATTTCGCTCTTCATCACCTCGGAGAAGCCGAGGATCGCGTTCAGCGGCGTGCGCAGCTCGTGACTCATCTGCGCGAGGAAGCGCGATTTTGCGACGTTGGCGGATTCGGCGCGGTGGCGCGCTTCGTCCGAGATCGCCTTGGCCTGTTCGAGCTCGCCGATCAGCGCGTCCTTCTCGGCGCGTGCCTCGAGCGTGGCGAAGGTCGAGGAGTGCAGGCGGTGCGCCAGCAGCACGAAATAGCCTTCGGCTGCGAGCGCGAGCGCCGCTAGGATGTAATTGTCGAGCGCGCCGGTGATTGCAAAGCTCAGCGCCATTGCGACCGCGACCGGCGCCGTGGCTGCGAGGGCGGCGATCGGCAGATTGGCGGCCAGCATACTCGACACCGCGATCACCAGCAGCATCAGGAACATCATCAGCGTTTCCGTGACCATGTCGAGCACGGGATGGATCAGGATCGCCATCCAGCACAGGCCATAGAGCAGGTCGAGCACGACGAAGTGCGTCCGCCATGTGCGCGTCGCCGCGGGCGAGGAGCCCTCTGCCAGGAAACGGTGGCAGCTGCGGATCATCGCGGCGTGGATGCAGAGCATGCCGGCGGTCCAGGCCGCGGCCGGGATCGGCTGCATCCACAGCCCGAACAGCACGCCGGTAGCGACCACCAGCAGCATCACGACATAGGAGGCCGACAGCCGCGTCTGGGCATATTGGCGCAGCATCTCGGCGTCGAAAGCCGGCCGGGTTCCGCTGGTCGACGTTAACTTGTCGCGCGCCTCGCGTACCCGCTGCGACGCAGCCCGTCGGCTGCTCGCCGATGGCGCGCTCACCGGCTCGGCCGGAAGCTGTACGACCTCTGGCTTTTCAGCGGGTTTACTCATCGAACAACAACATTCCTGCCTGCGCAAAGGCGGGCCTTCTGCATTGTCTATCTCTGGCAAGAAATCCTTAAGAGGTGACTTAAGGAGCTAAAGAATTACGTTAACCCGGCGTTAATTTTGAACGCGCGCAGTGCCGGTCAGTGCAGTGCCGCATGCTGGGCGACGTAGACCACCGCGCCCGCCAGATAGCCCGCGAGCGCGGGGATGGCGATGCGGCGAGCGTACCAGAGGAACTCGATCCGCTCGAGCCCCATGGCGGCGACGCCTGCGGCCGAGCCGATGATCAGGATCGAGCCCCCGGTGCCGGCGCAATAGGCGATGAACTCCCAGAGGAAGCTGTCGGTCGGGTAGTGGCCGAGGTCGTACATGCCCATGGTCGCCGCCACCAGCGGCACGTTGTCGATGACGGCGCTGAGCAGGCCGAGCACGACGACGATGACGTCCTGGCGGCCAATCGTCGCCTCCAGCCAGCGCGCCAGCATCGACAGGAGGCCCGCATGTTCGAGGCAGGCGACCGCCAGCAGAATGCCGAGGAAGAACACGATCGAGCTCATGTCGATCCGCGTCAGCGCATGCGCGAGCGTCAGCGGACGGCGAACATGCTCGTCCTTGTCGCGGTGAACGACCTCGCCGACCAGCCAGACGATGCCGAGCCCGAGCAGCACGCCCATGAAGGGCGGCAGATGCGTGACCGCCTTGAAGGCGGGCACGGCGATCAATACGCCGAGCCCGAGATAGAACATCAGGTTGCGCTCGAACGACCCGACGAGCTGAACTCCGTCGTCCTTGGGCGGCGGTGCGATGGTCTTGCCCTTCACCAGAAGGCTGATGAAGGCGAGCGGCACGAGCAGATTGACCAGCGAGGGGAGGAACACCGAACCCATGATCTTCAGCGGCGTGATCTGCCCGCCGATCCACAGCATGGTCGTGGTGACGTCGCCGATCACGGTCCAGGCGCCGCCGGCATTGGCGGCGATGACGATGAGGGAGGCGAACAGCAGGCGGTCGTCGCGCCTGGCGATCAGCCGCTGGATCAGCGAGACCATCACGATGGTGGTGGTCAGATTGTCCAGGATCGCGCTGAGGAAGAAGGTCACGAAGCCGATCAGCCACATCAGGCGGACCTGGCTCGTCGTGCTGATGCGGGAGGTGATGACCTCGAAACCGTCGTGGGCGTCGATCACCTCGACGATGGTCATCGCGCCGATCAGGAAGAACACGATCTGCGCGGTGGAAACGACGGATTCGTCGATCTGCCGGCCGACCATGGCGTGGTCGCCGATCGTGGCCGCGTAGATCGCCCAGAGCAGCCCGGCGCCGATCAGCGCCGTGGCACTCTTGCTGATCCGGAGCGGGTGTTCGAGCGCGATCGCCGCATAGGCCAGAACGAAGATGACGGCGATCGCGATCAGCAAGGCGGGATCAGTTCGTCAGGTGTCAGCGGTTCAGGCGCGCGAGCAGGCTCGACGTATCCCAGCGCTTGCCGCCCATCTTCTCGACCTCGGCGTAGAACTGGTCGACCAGCGCGGTCACCGGCAGATTGGCGCCGTTGCGGCGGGCTTCGGCCAGCGAGATCGAGAGGTCCTTGCGCATCCATTCGACCGCGAAGCCGAAATCGTACTTGTCCTCGTTCATGGTCTTGTAGCGGTTCTCCATCTGCCAGGACTGCGCGGCTCCTTTCGAGATGGTCTCGATCACGGCTGCGACGTCGAGGCCACTCTTCTTGGCGAAGTGGATACCCTCGGAGAGGCCCTGGACCAGACCCGCGATGCAGATCTGGTTGACCATCTTGGTCAACTGGCCGGAGCCGGCGGGCCCGAGCAGCTTGCACATCCGCGCATAGGCGCCTGTGATGACCGGCTCGGCGCCGGAATAGGCGTCCTGCGCGCCGCCGCACATCACCGTCAGCACGCCGTTCTCGGCGCCGGCCTGGCCGCCGGAAACGGGAGCGTCGATGAATTTGAAGCCGGCCTTGGTGGCCGCCGCATCGAGCTCGCGGGCGACTTCGGCGGAGGCGGTGGTGTGGTCGACGAAGGTCGCGCCCTTCTTCATGCCGGCGAACGCGCCGTCGGGGCCGATCGCGACCGCGCGCAGATCGTTGTCGTTGCCGACGCAGCACATCACGAAATCCTGGCCTTCGGCTGCCGCCTTCGGGGTCGCAGCCGTCTTGCCGCCGAACTTGTCCGCCCATTCCTTCGCCTTGGCCGCGGTGCGGTTGTAGACGGTGACCTCATGGCCCCCTTTTTTCACGAGGTGTCCGGCCATGGGGAAGCCCATCACGCCGAGACCGAGGAAAGCGACTTTAGCCATGTGTGGTACCTTGTCCGTAGTTTGGGTTTTACGGTTTTTGCCGGGCGAGGGGGCGCCTGGTTCCGCTATGAGGGCGGATTAGGAGCGCACCATAAACCCTTGAGGCCAGAGGGCAACGGCTTCGTTTGGCAGCCGCCTGTGCTAGGATGGCGGGACTTAAGGTCCTACATAAAAAAGGGAGCGAAAAGCATGGGCGGCGTGAGCGTTGGTGTCCTCGATCATTTCAACATCCGGACCCGGAATCTGGCCGAGACGGTCCGCTTCTACGAGGACGTGCTGGGCCTGGAAAAAGGCGCCCGGCCCGATTTCGCCTTCCCGGGGGCCTGGATGTACAGCGAGGGCAAGGCGGTGGTGCACCTCGTCGATATTTCCCCGACCTCGGAGCCACAAAAGCCGGATTCCGGCGTTGTCCATCATGTCGCCTTCGTCAGCCGCGGGTTCGACGGCATGAAGCAGCGGTTGACGTCCAAGGGCATGAAATTCGACTCCCGCCAGGTGCCCGGCGGCGACCTCTGGCAGATCTTCGTCCACGACCCCAACGGGGTCATGATCGAGCTCAATTACGAGGCCGCTGCGGAGCAGGGGGCTGCCCCCGCGGAGATGGCAGACGATATCGGCAAGCAGTAGCCTTTTGGCCGTTTCCGCTCTAATGGGGCATCCTCAAGCCTTGAGCGTGATCTGATCGGAAAGCCGCTCCACACTTTTCCGGATCATGCTCTGTTCAGGAGATGCGCTTTGAGCGTGACGCAGCAACAGGTTCTCGACAGCCTCGCCAGGATCAAGTCGCCCCGCGGGGTCGCGCTCACCAATGCCAATGTGCTGAGCGCGATCAGCGCGGCCGACGGCAAGGTGTTCTTCTCGATCAACGTCGATGCCGCCGAGGCGCGGGCCTGGGAATCCGTCCGGGCCGAAGCCGAAGCCGCCGTGCGCGCCATTCCCGGCGCCACCACCGTGATGGTGGCGCTGACCGCCGAGCGCAAGCCGGGCGCCGCACCGCCTCCGCCGCCAACGCCGAGCCGGGGCACGCCGGGCGTGCAGCCGGTCCACGCCCACAAGCCACCGCCGCAGGGCGGCGCCCAATCGCCGATGGCTCGCCAGTCCGAGATTCCGGGTGTCGCTGCCGTGATCGCGGTTGCCTCGGGCAAGGGCGGCGTCGGCAAGTCGACCACCGCGCTCAACCTGGCGCTGGGCCTGCGCGACCTCGGCCTCAGGGTCGGGCTGCTCGATGCCGACATCTACGGCCCCTCGGTGCCGCGGCTGACGGGCCTGCACGAGAAGCCGGCGCTGGACGGCGAGCGCAAGATGATTCCGCTCAAGCGTTTCGGCCTCGCCATCATGTCGATCGGCTTCCTGGTGGAGGAAGAGACCGCGATGATCTGGCGAGGTCCGATGGTGATGTCGGCGGTGACGCAGATGCTGCGCGACGTCGCATGGGGGAGCCTCGACGTGCTCGTGGTCGACATGCCGCCGGGCACCGGCGATGCCCAGCTCACGCTGGCGCAGAATGTACCGCTCAAGGGCGCCGTGATCGTCTCGACCCCGCAGGACCTGTCCCTGATCGATGCAAGGCGGGGGCTTGCGATGTTCAGGAAGGTCAACGTGCCCGTTCTCGGCATCGTCGAGAACATGAGCTACTTCCAGTGCCCGCATTGCGGCACGAAATCGGATATTTTCGGCCATGGCGGCGCGCGCCACGAGGCCGAGAAGCTCGGGGTACCGTTCCTGGGCGAGATCCCCCTGCACATGGCGATTCGCGCCACCTCGGATGCCGGAAATCCCGTGGTCGACAGCGAGCCGGACGGCCCTCATGCGGCGATCTATCGCGCCATTGCGGGGCAGGTCCGGGACCAGCTCAAAGGCGTTATCGCCGCGGCCTGAGCCGGTCTTTTGGGGACATGCGACTTTCGTAGAGCCCCGTCATGCCATTGTCGCGTTCCGAAAGCGGGGCTTCCGTGTTAAAGGCCACGGCAGTCAAGCCCCTTCGGTTCGACGCGACAAAAACGCGTCGCCGGAACGAGCGGCGACAACGAAGAAGTTTAGGGGAAACGCCCCAACAAGGAGAGACCTGAAGATGAAGCGTCGTGATTTCCTGAAAGTGTCGGCAGCAGGCGCGGCGGCGACCGCCGCGGTGGCCTCGCCGGCGATCGCTCAGTCCATGCCCGAGATCAAGTGGCGCCTGACGTCGAGCTTCCCGAAGTCGCTCGACACCATCTATGGCGGTGGCGAGCAGCTGGCGAAGTACGTCGCCGAGATGACCGACAACAAATTCCAGATCCAGGTGTTCGCCGCCGGCGAAATCGTCCCCGGCCTCCAGGCGCTCGATGCGACCTCGAACGGCACGGTCGAGATGTGCCACACCGTCTCCTACTACTATGTCGGCAAGGACCCGACCTGGGCGATCTACGCCTCGGTGCCGTTCGGCCTCAACGCGCGCCAGCAGAACTCCTGGTGGTACCAGGGCGGCGGCGAGCAACTCGGCAACGAGTTCTTCAAGAAGTCGAACGTGATCGGTCAGCCCTGCGGCAACACCGGCACCCAAATGGGCGGCTGGTTCCGCAAGGAGATCAAGACCGTTGCGGACCTCTCCGGCCTCAAGATGCGCATCGGCGGCATCGCCGGCCAGGTGCTTCAGAAGGTCGGCGTCGTGCCGCAGCAGCTCGCCGGCGGCGACATCTATCCGGCACTCGAGAAGGGCACCATCGACGCCGCCGAGTGGGTCGGCCCCTACGATGACGAGAAGCTCGGCTTCGCCAAGGTCGCCAAGTACTACTACTATCCCGGCTTCTGGGAAGGCGGTCCGACCGTCCACGCCTTCACCAACCTGGACAAGTGGAATTCGCTGCCGAAGAACTACCAGGCGATCCTCACCAACGCGATGGCCAACGCCAACAGCTGGATGGCCGCGCGCTACGACATGCAGAACCCGGCGGCGCTGAAGCGTCTGGTCGCCGGCGGCACCCAGCTTCGTCCCTTCACCAACGAAGTGCTCGAGGCCTGCCTCAAGTCGACCAACGAGCTGTGGGGCGAGATCTCGGCCAAGAACCCCGACTTCAAGAAGTCGATCGACGCCATGCAGGCCTACCGCTCCGACGAATATCTGTGGTGGCAGGTCGCCGAATACACCTACGACAGCTTCATGATCCGCTCGCGCACCCGCGGCTGATCTTTCGAAACGTCGCAAGACGACAGAGCCCGGCCTCGTTCGCGAAGCCGGGCTTTTTCTTTTGCCGCCAGCGGCCGCCCAAACAAAAATATGAAAAACAACCCCATGCACAGTAGAAGCGCGATGAGGGCAGGTTGCCCTCTGGATGCTGCCAACAGCTTGACGCGTCGGGGCAAATCAGCAGGAAGGAGCAATCGTCGGCGCAGCCGGGGTCAACGCGGCGATTTTGCCTGATCGCTGCATCTGGAATGACATCGTCATTTGCCGCGGCGTCCGTTCCCGCATCGTCATTGCGCAGAGCCCATGCGACGAAGCAATCCAGGCCGTGACCGCGGAGGGGTGCTGGATTACTTCCGCCTTCGCCGAGGCTTCGGCGGACAAGTCGCTACGCTCGCAATGACGGGTGGATGGAGTTGGGGCTCGACCCAGCAACGAACCCGTTTGACACGTCGGGCAAAACAGTGGCAAAAAGCTAACATCGTATAATCCGAAATTGGCGCTTCGGTGCCGATCCCGTGAGGTGACGATGAGCTTCGATCCCGATGAAGTTCAAAGCGCGCTGCGCAAGGCATGGTCGCTGTCGACTTCCAGCCAATGGACGCCGAACAATCCGGCTGCAGGGCAGTGCAACGTCACGGCGCTGCTCGTTCACGAACTCTTCGGCGGCGAGCTGCTGAAGACGCCTCTGCCGGCGGGCGATCATTTCTACAATCGGATCGAAGGACGGCGGTACGACTTCACAGCGAACCAGTTCGATCAGCCGATTGCCTACGTCGACTTGCTCGCAGATCGAGCCGACGCAGAGCTGGGAGCAACGAGCAACCAACTGGCCGAACTCAGAGCCGCTTTTCTGCGGCGCCGTACTAGGCCCTGAACTCATAAGTCGGCCGAGCTGACGGCTCGCGAGAGTCCGCTATGCCCCGGTAGCGATCAAATTCCGCATCGGAGCGAAATGACGCGATGGACCAGAAACGGAAGTCGCCCTCTCTCTCGATGTGCGGGGACCTTTTGCCCGGGTCATTCGGGTAACCCGGCTCGCCGCAATCACGCGCTGCAACTGCGATGCTGCGGCGTTCGACTTCTGTGACCCCCCAAGCCGGCAGTCGGGTTCAGGTCAATGGCCGCTCACTTGGTCACCCGATGCCTGGTCGGCGTCACCGTACTTTCAGGCGGCGCCTCCGAGATCGCGAACGTCAGCCAGGTATTCCACCCCGACGGCCTGTTTGCCGCATCGAATTCGCCGTAGCCCTTCAGGTTCAAATATCCCTGCATCTTTCCAATCGGAAAAATGTAGCCCGCTTGGGGCCCGATCCCGAGAACACGGGATTTGAAAGGTCCCAGAATTGGGTGTTGACCGGAATCTGCAGTCACCTGCTGATAGGCATAGCCGACGAGGTCCACAAAAAACTGCTTTGAGAGGAACTGCGACGCACCCCAGTCGAGATGGAAATCGATTCCGCTTTGATATTGCGTGTCCGGGTTCTTGAAGTTGTAGGTGAAGCCGGCCACTGCGGAAAATTCGTGCCCCGTCACTGAATTGAGATAGGTGTAACCTCCACCACCATCGATTGCGCCGTGACCAATCCCGAGGTTGGAGAGCCGGTTCGGATCATAGGCTCCGACCGGAATATCTCCGGTCAGGTAAGTCATCCAGTTGTTGACGCCATTATTCCACTTGAGCGTCAGCATCGGATAGAGATCACCCACCGATGTGAGCGAGTCTGATATGGTGCCCGTGCGCTGCACCGCGGTCGGGCCGACCGCGGTCGTCAGCGTGCCCGCGATGCTCGTCTCGACCCTGCCGAATATTCCTGTCACCCCGGCCGAGAATTGGCCGCCCAACACTGGCGTGGCAAAGGTGTAGGTCGGCGACAAGAATACGAGATCGGCTGGCGAATTGAGGTTCGCGTTCAGGCTGACATTGACGGTCGGCGCAAAGCGGCCGATCTGAATTTCCCTGGCGGCGGCGACGCCGCCGGATGCGGCTACCGACGTGTGGTAGTAGACTGTCCCCAGCGACCTGCCAGGCGTCGTCGGGACGGCTGCAAGGCTGCCAAACTGGCCGGGAATCCAGAACGAAACGCCGCTTTCATCGGCCCTGGCACATTGAGCGAATAGCGTTAGGAAGACGGCAAGCGCGCAGACACCCAGCTGCTGCCAAGAACCAGGACTCGGCCACGATCTACTACGCTGCATCTGCCGTCCTCCCTTTCGTGTCCCACCGGCCATGATGCCAAAGGACACCCGGGTGTGCGGGCGCACGGGTAGGAAAGCGCGCACGCACCGGCTCGTCTACGCGAAAATCGGCAAATCTTTCCTCGGTTGCTTTTTGCTACGAGACTGTGTCTCGTGCACCACAGCTACGGATCCTAATGCGTCCGCCCGTCGAGCTGCATGAATTGCGTCAATGCCAAGTTGCCCGACAAAGCGCTTGCTATTTTGCCTAACATGCATAGCGCGGCATCCAACGTCTCCTTAGCCTGCTTGAAATCCTGTATACTGTAGCCGAACCCGAGTCCCGAACGACACCTGGCCGCCGAGCACTTTCGTCTCGCGCGCATACGCCGGCTGGGTGAGCAGCGGCCCCGTCCGCGATTTGAGCCCGAGCGCGATGATGTCGCCGCGAGAGGAATAAGGTCGATGGGTCATGAACTCTCGTTGTTCGTGGGCACGTTTGCGACATTGCTCGCGATCATAAATCCCTTCGAGGTCCTGCCGGTCTATCTGAAGATGCTGGAAGGCCGGGACGCAGCCACCCATCGCCAGGTGGCTTGGAAAGCCTGCCTCTATGCGCTGCTGCTGTCTCTCTTTTTTCTGATCTTCGGAACGCTGATCCTGCGCTTGTTCGGCGTACCGCTGAGCATGGTCCGTATCGTCGGCGGAATTATCCTGATGAAGATCGGGTTTGAGCTATTTTCACCGTCGCCTTCCGGTGGCGTGATTCCGTCTGGCGGCGTGGATCAGGGCTCCAAGCGTGCCGATGTCACTGCCCATGTCCGCCACCTTCATCGTCGATTTAGTTCCAGGTGTCGCCGCCCGGCTGTAGCGTAGCCGCCGCACCAACCCTCTCAAGCATGTCTCCAACCCATCGAGGCCGCGCTGGCCCTTGGTCCGGTGAAGGGTGCGAAAGACGAATTGTGTATGCGTACGCACGGCATGGCGCCCGAGAAGCGCCCGCCGAGGTCGCATCAATGACCCGAATGCGGATCATCCGAGGTGCTTACATCTTCGCCGCCGTTTGCGGTTAGCGGCTGAGGTTCTTCGAACACCCTGCCGCCGAGGAGCACCCTCCACACCGTCAGCGTGTTCGCAATGTTGTCCAGGGGGTTGCCCTCGAGCAGCACGATATCCGCCAGCTTGCCCGGCTCCAGGCTGCCCAGGAGCTTGTCCGCACCCACCATCGCGGCGCTGTGCTGGGTCGCGATGCGCAGCACTTCGAGCGGCGGGATTCCCGCCTGCGCGAAATTCTGGAGCTCGGCATGGACCGCCTGGCCGTACTCATCCCGGAGATTCAGTGAGTCCGTACCGGGAAGGAGCTGCACGCCATTTCTATAGGCGCGCTTTACCGTATCGATCATGGCGGTCCGGACCGGCGCGGCTTCGGGGATAAACGCGAACATGACCGGCAAGGTCGGCGTCCAACGCGTCCCCGCCGCGGCGAAAAGCTTCAGGATATCGTCGTAGTACATGTTGACGGAAAGCATGTGTTCCACGCCCTCGTGGCCGAGGAGGACTCCCCGGATCGCTTCCTCCCGGGCGAACGCGTGGGCTCGGACGGGCAGCCCCTCCTGGACCGCTGCGCGAGCTATCGCGTGATGCAACGACCACGGCAAGGTGAAATAGGACTTCAAGCCGACGGCGCCTTCTCCTTTCTCCACGCGCACGACCTCTCGCGCCTGCTCGTCGGAGGCGATGAAGGCGGAGCCGCCAAAGATGAAGGGCATCGCCTCGATCATGCTGCCGTACGAAAAGATTCGCGGCACGGGCGCCCCGAAGGCCGTGCGGCGATCCGCCCAGGCGTTGAGCGTGCTCAGGTCGCTGCCCATGTCTCCCACCGAGGTGACCCCGTACGCGATCCAGAGCTCCATATGGCTGACGTCGCGAGCCGATTGGGGATGGATGGGGGTTGCGGTGTGCGTGTGCACGTCGAACAGGCCGGGAATGGCGAACCGTCCGCCGCCGTCCACCACGTTCAGGTTTGCCGGTAGCGTGTGGCCCGCCTCGCTTCCGATCCACTGGATCCGGCCGTCCTCGACCAGAAGCGACGTGCCCTCAGTGAAGCCACCAACCTTGAAATCCAGGACACGCACGTTGCGGAGCAGTACCGGTGGTGGAGGTTCTGTCGAGAATTTGAGCTGGATAGGGATTTGTTTCTGTCCGCCATCCTTAAGAGGATGGAGCCACACGTCGGCCCCGCTCGAGTAGACGAGCGAGGCACCGTCAGGCGTGAAGGCGAAATTGTGTCCGCCCCTCGGGGAAAGCCGGAACGTCTCGTCCTGCCTAACGCGATGCGCCCCGAGCGGCGCCATCCAGATCTCGTCGTTGCGGCGGAAGGCGAGCCGCTTGCCGTCCGGTGAAACCTGCGCGTCCGCCGCGAACTCCGTGAACTCGGTGATCGGTTGGCCGGCGCCGGGTGTCTCGATCGGGTAGCGATGCACTTGTCCATCGGCAGTGAAATAGACCGACTTCCCGTCGCCCGAGAAGTGTGGGGAAGGCGTCCAACGGGGATTTCCGTCCGCCAGCTTGCGGCGTTTGCCGCTGGCGAGATCCGCGAGGTAAACGCACGGCACCTTCGGCCCGTGCGCCCGGTGCTCGTAGTATGCGTAAACGAGCCGGGTGCCGTCCGGGCTCCAGGCGGGCTGGTAGCGCCCGGTGCGAGGTTGAGAGATCAGCACCTGGTTTCGGCCGGTCGCGAGGTCCACGACTCGAAGCTGCTGGTCGGCCCCTTCGCTCAATTGATAGGCGAGCTTCTTGCCGTCAGGCGAGAGGGCCGCCGGACCCCACTCGAAGCCGCCGGTGTCGAGCAGCCGCCGGGTCTCGCCTCCGGCAAACGTCTGCCGCCACAGGAAGCCGCCGGCAGTGAAGATCACGCTTGCGCCGTCCGGAGCGAGGCGAGGAGTGAGGATGCTCGTGGGCGAGGCGGGATTTCGATTTGTGTAAGCGGGCGGCGGCGATCCCGGCAAGAAGTCGAAGGTGATCTCCGCCGAGAAGGCGATCTCGTCGCGCTTGCCGGTGGCTGCGTCTACACGCCACAGCTTGCCTCGGTCGCCGAGGTAGATGGAGCCGTTGGCGACGCCAAACGCCGGTCGCGGCATCGGATTCGAAAGTTGCGCTGGATAAACGCGCGCGCCCTCGCCGCGGTCCTCGACTCCCTGCGCCGAACGTTCCGGCCCGCTCAACAGGCCGGTCACCGTCTGGTCAGCGCGGCCCCGACCCAGCGGCAGATAAGCCAGTCGTTCACGCTGCGGAAAAAGGTTCTTCAGTGGAGACGCGACCTCGTAGAGTCGGAGATAGAGGCCGCCGGGATCGGCGCCGATCCGGTCCACCACGCCTTCAACCATGAGCGCGGTCGTCGGCGGGCCCGCCTGGGTCGCCACTGCGAGCCGGCTCACGGCGGGTTCCTTTTCGCTATCGAGCTCGACCTCCGACCAGACCGGGCGACCGTCGGTGAGAAACGCGACGGCCCGCGCAAAGCCGGGTTCCGACAACACCGCGACCTTGCCGTCCGCGACGCCGACCCGTCGAACCTGACTCCTCAGCCCTTTAGGGACGACAAACCAGTAATCGCCCGTGGGTCCGAGCAGCTCATAGCTGAGAAAGGCAATGCTCTTGCCGTCGGGCGACCATGCCGGCCGGTCGGCCCAGAATTCGTTGGTTAGCCGGCGGATTCGGCCGCTCGCGATATCGAGGACGAAGACGTTGCCCTGGCTTAGGGTCTCCCGGTCGGAAATGAACGCCACGCTCGTTCCGTCGGGCGAGATCGCCGGCGCTGAATCGTAGTACGGGCCGAAAGTCAGCTGCTTCGCCGCACCACCCGTGGTCGGCAGCTGAAACAGGTGACCCAGCGCGGTGAAGACCAGCCAGCGCCCGTCAGGCGAAACCGCCACGTCGGGATCCGTAACCTCTTTGGTTGAGATTGTGATCGACCGCGTTGGGGGATCTTTGACATCTTGTGCTACGGCAGAGGCGCTGAAAGCGGCTGGTCCCGCGAGGGTAACAGCAGCAGCCGATGCGCCAATCGAAGCCAAAAAACGCCTTCTCGACGGCCGCGAAAGGTTCGAGCACAAGCACCATTGGCACATTTGTGATCCTCCCTTGCTGTACGTTCGATCGCCCTCATTTCCTCCCATAGCCCTTGAAATCTTCGCCCACCTTGAGGTTCGGGTATTGCTTCACGCTCTCCTCGTACTTGGCGATTTCGCGGTACAAGGGCAGAAATATCCAACCGTTCGTCTGGACGGTGGCGAAGAGGTTATACATCTCCTGCGGATCGCTGCTCAGATCGTACGTCATCGGCGCCTGCGGCTCGACGATGGGCTCATCGATTCCCTTGGAATAGCGGAGGATCGTCTTGAAGTTTTTCCACTTGAGGGACATGAGCTTGGCGTCGGGTCCAAAGAACATGTAGTAATCGCGACCGGTGGTTTGGCTTTTACCCAGCATGAACGCTGAGGCATCGATGCCGTCGATCGGCCGATCCTTCGGCACCAGGTTCGATGCGCCCACGATCGCCGCAAGCGTCGGTAGCCAGTCCGTCGCGGCCAGCATCTCGTCGGTGACGACTCCGGCCGGCACCTTGCCTGGCCAGCGAATCATCCCAGCGGTCCGATGGCTTCCCTCCCATGGCGGAATGAAGAAGCTTCCCCGCCAAGACCCGCTCGAGCCTCCAGCCCCGCCCGCCAATACCGGACCGTAAGGTCCGTTGTCGCTGCTGAGAATCACAATGGTGTTGTCGTCGATGCCCGCTTCCTTGATCGCATCGAGGACTTGCCCGACGCG
Source organism: Bradyrhizobium sp. 613_E4_N2_2 (assembly GCF_052075995.1). Classification (NCBI taxonomy): domain Bacteria; kingdom Pseudomonadati; phylum Pseudomonadota; class Alphaproteobacteria; order Hyphomicrobiales; family Nitrobacteraceae; genus Bradyrhizobium; species Bradyrhizobium sp. 613_E4_N2_2. Next base: position 5,571,701 of record NZ_CP197234.1, on the reverse strand, counting down.
GAAATCCATTTCGCCGATGACTTGGGAGTAGAGCCCGCCAGGCTTGTCTTTGAAGTTCGGATTCGCCATGACGGGCTGATGCATTTCCGAGTAGCCTAGGTAAACGAAGAACGGCTTCTTCGCGGCCGCATTCCGCTTGATGAAGTCGATCGTCTTGGGGACAAGGTATTTCTCATCCACGACGGGACGGACGTTCTCATCCAGGGCCATCGCTATCCTGGACGGCTCGCCCTTGCGACCCTCCAGGATGTGGGGAGGAATGTCGAGCGGCTCCGGCCCCTTATGCTCGGCGAGCATCTGCTTCACCAGGGCGTTGTATGTCGGATATTCCGTGTACGCGGCTTCGTCCCAAGTGTTCGGGATACCCCACCATTCGTCGAAGCCTTTGTCGTTCGGCAGACGCCCTTGAATATCGCCGAGGTGCCATTTGCCATACAACGCCGTAGCGTATCCTGCGTCGGATAGAAGGTTGGCTATGGTGTATTCCCAGGGTGCCAGGCCGTAGGGAACTCCAAGCGTTACGGCGTAGGTCCCTGAGCGGACCGGCATGCGTCCGGTCATGATTGCGGAGCGCGTGGGTGTGCATTGGACCTCGACGTTGTAGTTGTTGAAACGAATGCCCTCGTTCGCGAGCTTGTCGATGCGCGGCGTGGGCGTCGTGCCGCCATAGCAGCTCCAGTCGCCCCAGCCAGTGTTGTCGACCAGGATGAAGACGATGTTCGGCTTCTGCTGAGCCTGGGCGGGCGCGACAGAAGGGAGCGCCATCGCTCCTAAAGCCAGTCCAGCAATAGCCAGTCCAGCAAGACCGAAATCGCGTCGGGTGAACGTTGGTTCCGATGCCATTGGAGACCTCCGTGATCATTTAGACAATGCAACACGAGCGGGCGTGCTCGATAAGCGTACCCATCAGGAGTTTGGCGCATACAGACGCGAGCCGCCTTTGCCGTAGCCGACATTATCGGCGAGAATGAAAACAACGTTTGGCTTTTGGGGTTGTTGTGCGGATGTCGGAGCAGGCCCCGTCACAGCCAAAAACAATGCCAGCAAATTAACGGATAGGTCTCTGCCCATTCCCAGCCTCCATCGTTAGGCTTCGGGTAACGAGAGATGCAGTTACGTGATTTTGTGCACAAATGTCCGGCCGGGCCCCGAAGAGGGGACACCCGGCCGGATTTGCCGTGGCATCAGTTGTTCGCGCCTGCGCGCGCTTTCTGATTTGGAGATGTCACGGGTACGGGTCATTGCAAGCTCCGTCATGGAGATGTCAGAACCCTGTGGACGCGTACCCCAGACACAACGCCGCAACGCTTCTGTTGATCTAGATCAACCTTCCGCTCACGGGCCCGAAACGTCGGCTGCGGGTCATTCGCGACGGGCCTCGGCCAGTAGCAAGTCCGACAATGCCGCCGCAAGCGGAAGTAAGTTCAGAGCATTAGCAGGACCGCGACCGGCCATTGCGGGTTGGTGACGCTGCCCGAGACGTGATTCAAGCTCCAAAACCGGGGCCTCGAATCCGTTCAAGACCACCGATCTACAACTGCGGGCCAGATAGTCTAACCTCTCGCTCGGCGCGGAAGACATTGCCATACAGGCTGCTGATCCATTGTCTTCCGCTCGACGTTACGTTCAGATAACGGATCGCCGTCTGGACTTGCGGTGCGACCTTGGTCCAGTAGAACTGCGGATATTTGTGCACCACGTCCGCGGGTGTGGCGTATCCGAGCGATTTGTTGAGCCCTATCTCTTCGAATTCATAGAAGAGCGCATTTGATTTCTTCATGTAGTTCGGATCGCCGAGCTGGCCGATCAGATCAGCAGCGCGCAGCAACAAACCTTCTTCCTCGTCCAGATCATCCTTGAGTTCGCTCGTTGGTGCGTCTGTATAGGGAAAGCGGGTATATTCGATGGCTTGGGCAACGCGCGCGGCGTCGATCTGGTCGACTGCGTCGAGGCGCTCCACCGCGAACAATTTTGAGCGATCGACGTGATAGGGCGCAAGCGCTGCATCGGAGGAGCCGACCGGCAACTCAACCGTTCGGCCGGTACCATCAACGACATAGGCGCCCTCCTGGTCTCCGTAGATGACGCCCCGAACGTAGCCGATGTCGTGGATCAGACAGGCCAGGATAAAGTGAGCGTAATCGCTGGCCGTGGTTTGCCTCAGAAGTGAGCGGCCGATCAGGATGTCGTGCCCCACCAGCGTGACCAACAGGGTGTGCTCCACGTTGTGATACAATGCATCGCTGTTGCCGATACATTCCAGGGCCAGCTTCGCCGCGTAAGGGAGCAATTCCGGCAAGCTGGCATGCGATGAGCCGAAGCGGCCTTTTGTCTCCGAGATGAGGAACGCACCGAGCGCCTGGGACGTCAGTTCTGGAATTGTTATCATGAGCAAGGTCCTCGTCGACGAACCCCCAGTAAGCCTGCTGCAGGATCAGGAGGGAGAGGAGGCCACTGGAAGAATGCGACGCCGAGCTGGAAATTGCCGGGCGCCAGCGAACTGAAAGGCGACGTCGCCGCCTGAAATGGGCTGAACATGACGTGAGGCCAAAGGCGGGGGTGATGCTTGACCTAGATCAACGTGGCTGCGGCGCATGCTACGTCTGCCCGGCAGCAACGCCCGTTCAGGGCGGTCAAAAGCCGGCGTGCGGCGCGAAGGCCAGTCAGCCGGAGGCTGACATCGGCGGACAATTCAGCCATGGCGCCAATTTGTCGCCGGACCGCGTGGCTGGTCCGCCCTAGAAAGCGCGAAGGGTGCACCGGTACGCTCGGGTTCGAATGAACCCCACCCCACGGCGGAGCGACATGTTATTCTGGGTCATTGTATTTATGTGATTATCAGGAGACCGGATCATGATTCCTCAGGATCGGTTTCGCGGCCTTTTTCATAAATATCTGTTCGCGCTTTTCGTGGCTGTCGCGATCCCACTTGCATTCAACGGCGTCATTGAGGCGTGGTTCGGCTATCGCGATCAGCGCGCGAGGCTCGACCAGTGGCTTAGCCTCCAGTCCGCATCCGCGGCCGCCGAAATACACGATTTCATCCACGGCATCACCAGTCAGCTTGGCTGGCTGGTTCAGCTTCCATGGAGTGACGAGTTCGACGAACGCCGGCGGACCGACGCGTTGCGCCTGCTTCGACAAGCGCCCGCCATCGTCAGTCTTACACTCCTCGACGGCAATGGCCTGGAGCGTCTCTACATCTCGCGGATCGGCCTCAATCGTATCGAGAGCCGCACGGGCCGATCAGCCGATCCCGCCTTGGTTGGCGCCCGCGCAGCTCAGATCTGGTTCAGCGACGTCAGCTACAATCGAGGCTCCGAACCGTACTTGACGGTCGGGATTGCCGGCAACCGACCGGCTGTCGGCGCAGTCATAGCCGAAGTGAACCTCAAGCTGATTTGGGACGTGATCTCGGCCATCAAGGTCGGAAGGACCGGCTCCGCCTTCGTCCTGGACCGATCGGGTCGCCTGATCGCCCATCCCGACATCAGCCTCGTGCTCCGCGGGGCGGAGGAAGCGACCTCCAAACCATTTCGGGCCGTGCGCGACGCGATAGGGACGAAAGCGGGCTTCGCAACGAGCCGGGACGCACAAGGACACTATGTTGCCGCCAGCGCTGCTCCCGTACAGGGCCCCGACTGGACAGTCGTGGTCGTGCAGCCGCTATCCGAAGCTTACGCGCCGATCTATTCCGCCCTGTGGCGGACGGCAATGCTCCTCGCAATCAGCACCATGCTCGCAGGGATACTTGCCTATGCATTGGCGCACCGGATGACGGAGCCGATCAAGCTGCTCGAGGAGGGCACGGAGAGGATTGGTGCCGGGTCCTTCGACCACCGCATTTCGATCCACACCGGGGACGAGTTCCAGCGTCTTGCAAACAGTTTCAACAGAATGGCGTCCGAGCTGGCGCTGGCGCAGCAGCACCAGGAGCGCATCGCCAAGCTCAAGCGGTTCCTTGCTCCCCAGGTCGCCGATCTCGTCGATCGAGCCGGCGATGACAGCGTGCTGGACGGCCGCCGTACGGAAGTCGTCGTTGTCTTCTGCGATTTGAGGGGCTTCACCGCGTTTTCAGCAGGCGCCGCGCCCGAGGACGTCATGAGCGTACTGTCGGAATATTATGAAAGCCTTGGCAGGGTCATCACGAAATTCGAGGCAACGCTGATCAATTTCTCCGGAGACGGACTGATGGTGCTGGTGAACGCACCTGTCCCGGTCGAAGAGCCTGCATTGAGAGCCATCGATCTCGCCGTCGACATGCAGACGAACGTGCAAGCCCTCATCGCCGGCTGGCGGTCGCGTGGCTACTACGTTGGTTTTGGAATCGGCCTTGCCAGCGGGCCGGCGACTGTCGGCCGGATCGGATACGAGGACCGGCTCGACTACACCGCCATTGGGAGCGTCGTGAATCTTGCGGCCCGGCTGTGCGCATCTGCCGCAGACAAGGAAATCCTGATCGACGCCAAAGTCGCCGCCGACGTCAATGGCAGGCGGCCCGTTGAGGATCTCGGGGGCCGCGAGATCAAAGGATTTGACGAAGCCATTCCAGTCTTCGGAATATCCTTCGAGGCTCTCGAGCCGAGTGGCCGCGGGATGCCCGGCACAATCCGCTAGAGACTGTCCGCGTATCCGGGGCTATGCTCCGGCAAACGGCTGACGGCAGCGGGTCCGTGGGCATGAGGTGCGCCAACTCTGAAGCAGCAACGCTACGCAGACGCGCCAGACGGCGTGATTTTCTTCTTTGGATGGCAGGCGCCGCGACGTGGACGACCGTCTCGTATGGGCAGAAGCCCTCCATGCCGGTCATCGGATATCTTTGCCCGGAGTCACCCGAGCTCTTTGGCAGTCGACTTGAGGCTTTCCGACAGGGACTGGAGGAAGCCGGCTTCGTCGAGGGGCGCAATGTGGCGATCGACTTTCAGTGGGCCGCCGGACAATATTCTCGATTGCCAGCCCTGGCTGCCGAATTGGTCGCCAGAAATGTAGACCTGATCGTGGCTCCTGGCGGGGCTCCCGTGGCACTTGCCGCGAAGGGTACGGGTACGACCAAGACCATCGTGTTCGAGATGGGCGGCGACCCCGTTCAGCTACGCGTGGTGGACAGCCTGTCGCGGCCGGGCGGAAATATCACGGGAGTTTCGAGCCTGAGCGTCGATGTGTCGCCAAAGCGGCTTGAGCTGATGCGCGACCTGTTGCCCACGGTGACCAGATTGGCGGTGGTCGCCAACCCGACAAGTCCGACCGCACCCTCACAATTGCAGAAGCTTCAGGCGGCCGCAGAAACCCTGCGGGTTCAACTGCAGATCTATAGCGCAAGCAAGGAGGATGAATTCGAATCCGTGTTCGCTGCCGTGGCCAGGGACGGGCTAAGCGGAGCTGTGTTTACCTCCGACCCCTATTTTGCATTTCGCAGTGCCCGGCTGGCGGCTCTCGCGATGAAATATCAATTGCCCGCAATCACGCAGACCCGAGACTTTCCCGTGGCTGGAGGTTTGATGAGCTACGGAGGAGATTTCATGCAGTCGCACCGTCGCGCGGGTATCTATGCCGGACGCATTCTGTCGGGCGAGAAGCCTTCTGATCTTCCAGTTCAGCTCGTCACGAAGGTGGAGCTCGTTGTCAATTTGAAGGCCGCGAAGCTGCTCGGCCGTCCGTTCTCCGCGGCAGTCATTGCCGGCGCGGACGAGGTGATCGAGTAAACCATTATCGGAATGCGCCCAGATCGGCTTACACGAACCTGACAGGGGCGCGGGCGAGCCTGCCACGCGCTTTTTCGCTGGCCGAGGCGGCCGGAATGGTGGAAGAGAGCGAAGATGCGGCGCGAGCCGTGATTGCACAGGAACATCCGGCGGGACTGCGATGCGCCTTCTGATCGTCGAGGACAATGTCGAGCTGTCGCGGCTCGTTGCCGCCGGGCTGTCGGCCGCCGGCTACCAGAGCGACATCGTGAGCACCGCGGCCGAGGCGCGCGAGGCGGTCAGCAGCGTCAGCTACGCTGCGATGATCCTCGACCTCGGCCTTCCCGACGGCGACGGCCTGTCGGTGCTGCGCGAGCTGCGCCGGCAGATGGAGCCGCTGCCGGTGCTGGTGCTGACCGCGCGCGGCGGCCTGCAGGATCGCGTCAGCGGCCTGCGCAGTGGCGCCGACGACTATCTCGCAAAGCCGTTCGCGATGGAGGAGCTGGTGGCACGGCTGGAGGCTATTTTGCGCCGGCCCGGCCAGCTGCTCGGCCGCTCGCTGCGGCTCGCCAATCTCGTCTACGACACCGAAAGCCGCCAGATCTTCGTCGACGACCAGCCGCGGATCATCTCCGCGCGCGAGACCTCGGTGCTGGAGATTTTGCTGCGCCGGCAGGGGCGGGTGGTGCCGAAGAAGAACGTCGAGGACCACATCTTCGGGCTCGAAGGCGAGGTCGCCTCCAACGCGGTCGAGGTCTACGTCTCGCGGCTGCGCAAGCAGCTCACTGAACACGGCGCCAAGGTCGTGATCCACACCATCCGCGGCGTCGGCTATCTCATGTCCGAGGAGAAATAGCGTGGCGGCCGCCGGGGCCTATGGTAGATCGCCGACATTCAAATCGTTGATCTGGCGCATCGTGTTCATGCACATCGTGGCGGTCGCGGTGGTCGCGATCTTCCTGCCGCTGGTACTGTTCTGGCTGCTCAATTCCGAAGTCGACCAGCTGCACCGCGAAGCCATGCGGGCGCAGGCCGAGGTGCTGGCCGAGCGCATTGTCGCCGCGCCGGACGGCCTGCTGACGTTCAACCTGCCGGACAGCCTGCGGGGCCTCTATTCGGAAGCCTACGGCCGCTATCTCTACGACATCCGCGATGCCGACGGCCGTTTGCTGTTTTCGTCCCGCCGCAAGACGGGAGCGGCCGTGTCGGCGCCGCCGACACTTTCCGAGACGATTTCCGGCGCTGGCGTCACCCGCATCATCGACGGCAAGGTCGTGCGCATCCGCGTGGCCGAGGATCTGGCGCATCGCGACGTCATCATCGACGACATCATCTCGAACTTCTTCCGCCGGGTCGGGTGGATCACCATTCCGATCCTGCTGATCCTGCTCGCCGCCGACATCATCATCTTCCGCCGTGCCATCGCGCCATTGTGGAAGGCGTCGGAGGAGGCCAGCAATATCGGGCCGGCGCGCACCGACATCCGCCTGCCGACGGAACAGATCCCGCGCGAGATCATGCCGCTGGTCACCGCCGTCAACCAGGCGCTCGACCGGCTCGAGGACGGTTTTCGGGTGCAGCGGCAGTTCACGGCGGATGCCGCGCATCAATTGCGCACGCCGCTCACGATCTTGCGCACGCGGATCGAGACGCTGGGCGATGGCGCCGCAAGGCAGGCGCTGCACGACGACATCGAAGGCATGAGCCGCATCGTCGCCCAGCTGCTGGAGATCGCCGAGCTCGACACCCTGGTGCTCGATCCCGGCGAGACCGCGGACCTGCGCGCCGTCTGCGCCGAGGTGGTCGGCTCCATCGCGCCGTTCGCGATCGCGCAGCACAAGGACATCGCGCTGAAGGGCGCCGACGCGCCGGTGCTGATCCACGGCAATGCGGAGATGCTCCAGCGCGCGATCTTCAACCTCGCCGAAAACGCCATCAAGTTCACGGCGAAGGATACCGCCGTCGATGTCGAGGTGCGCGAGGACGGTTCGGTGCGCGTGCGCGATTGCGGCCCCGGCATTGCGGAGGCCGAGCGCGAGCTGATCTTCCAGCGCTTCTGGCGCGCCGACCGCCAGCGCAGCGACGGCGCGGGCCTCGGGCTCTCGATCGTGCGCGGGGTCGCGGACGATCATGCCGCGACGGTGGCGGTGGAGAATCTTCCCGGCGGCGGCGCGGAGTTCACGCTGCGGTTTCGGCTGGCGGAGAAGACGGCTTCTTCACCCTCTCCCCTTGTGGGAGAGGGTGGCTCGCCGCGATAAGCGGCGAGACGGGTTCTCTCCGCGAATCCAACTCTTAGTCAAGCGCGCGGAGAGAACCCCTCATCCGGCGCTTCGCGCCACCTTCTCCCACAAGGGGAGAAGGGAAGAAAGCGGCCGCTATTTCAGCTTGCCCGTGGACAGGTCCATGATCATGCGCGTGGCCAGATAAAGCCGCGGCACGATGCTGTTGATCTGCACATATTCGGCATCGTTGGAGTGCGCGCCGAAGCCTGACAGGCCCATGCCTTCCACCACGGCGCCGCTGGTCTTGAGCGCGGCAAATGCGGCGTCGGTGCCGCCGCCGGTCGCCTTCTCGTCGACCTTGAGGGACAGTCCGATTTCCCCATAGATTGTCTTGCCGTAGGCTGCGACGCGGCGCGAGGCGTCGTTGGCCTCCAGCGGCGGGCGGCGCACCTCGAATTTCAGCTCGACCCTGGAGTCGGGCAGCAGGCGATTCTTGATCTTCTCCTGCAGCGCCTTCTGCAACTCGTCGAAATCGGCGACCTTGAGCGCACGCGCATCGGCCTGGGCCGAGGCGTCGGCCGGGATCACGTTGCGGTTGGTGCCGGCCTTCGAGACCGTCCAGTTCAGCTTCAGGCCCTGCTCGGGCTTGGACAGGTCCTTCATCTGCAGCACCTGGTGCGAGAGCTCGTACAACGCGTTGATACCGCCCTCAGGCCGAGCGCCCGCGTGCGAGGACTTGCCATGCACCGTAAGATAGGCCGAGCCGATGCCGCTGGTGGCAAGGCGCAGCGTGCCGTCGGTGCCGCCGCCCTCGAACGAAAACACCACGTCCTGATCCGCGGCGAATTTGGTGATGGTGCTGCGCCAGCCGGGCGAGGAGATCTCCTCGTCGCCATTGGTGAGCACCGTGAGCGTGCCGTAATCCTTGAAATTGAGTTTCTGGAGCATCGCCACGGTATGGAGAATGAGCGCGACGCCCTGCTTGTCGTCAGCAATGCCGAGGCCGTAGGCCTTGTCGCCGTCGACGCGGAACGGCTGGTCCTTCAGCATGCCCTTCAGGTACACCGTGTCCATGTGGGCGATTAGCATGATCTTCTTGCTGCCGGTGCCCTTGAATACGGCGTGCACGGCTGGGCCGATTGTCTCGGGCGTGTCGTCGAGGCGATAGACGTCTGCGGGGTGCAAGGTCTCCACCGTGCCGCCGAGCTGCTTGAGCTGGCCGGCAACGCGCTCGGCGATCTGGTTCAGGCCGTCGATGTCCTTGCTGCCGGATTCGATGCTGACGAGGTCGCGCAGCGTGTCGAGCAGCGGCTGCTGCTCCTTTTGCGCCAGCGCATGGACATCGGTCATCGGTTCCGCATGCGCAAACGTTGCGGCGCATGCCAGCCAGAGCGATGCGATCAAGGGAGCGAGCGACGGAGCAGGGAGCGATCGGGACATGCGCGGCGGTCCATCAGTTGGAGGATGGCCCGGTATGCCCGTGTTTGCGTTGCTTGTCACGCGCGCGGGCGCGCGCGTCATGAACCGCCGAGGCGGAACATGACGGCGATGGTTATGGCCGCTACTTCTGCGGCGGTCCTAGATCCAGCGGCGGCAGGTCGATCTGCGGCACTTCGATCTTGACCTTGTCGAGATCGACGTTGAGCGGCTTGTCGAGCAGGCCCGTCACCGTGATCGGGAAGATGATCACGAGCAGCACCATGATCAGCTGCAGGCCGATCCAGGGGATTGCGCCCCAATAGATGTCGGAGCTCTTCACTTCCTTCGGCGCCACGCCGCGCAGATAGAACAGCGCGAAGCCGAACGGCGGATGCAGGAACGAGGTCTGCATGTTCACGCACAGCATCACGCCGAACCAGATCAGCGCCGCGTCCGGTCCCACCACCGGGGCGAGGACCTTCTGCGCGATCGGCGCGATCATCGGCAGGATGATGAAGGCGATCTCGAAGAAGTCGAGGAAGAACGCCAGGAAGAAGATGAAGAGGTTGATGAAGATCAGGAAGCCCCACACGCCGCCGGGCAGCGAGGTCAGCAGATGCTCGAGCCAGACGCCGCCGGAGACGCCGAGGAACACCACCGAGAAGCAGGTCGAGCCGATCAGGATGAAGGTGACCATGCAGGTGAGGCGCATGGTGGACTCGTAGCCCTGCTTGATGAGGTCGCGCAGCTCGGGGATGCGCGCGGCCTGGATGCAGATCCAGGCCACGGCGAGATAGGTGACCGCGAACGAGAGCCTGAAGACCAGGTTCTCGGTGAACAGCATCGCGACGATGGTGCCGACGCCGGCGGCGATCACGCCGCCGATCAGGATCATGCGGTCCTTCGAGGTGAAGTCCTTGTGATGGATCGCGGCGAGCACGATGGCGCCGACCGCGCCCATGGCGCCGGCTTCGGTCGGGGTCGCAAGACCCATCATCATGGTGCCGAGCACGACGAAGATCAGCACGGCCGAGGGGATGATGCCCATCAGGCACTTCTTCCACAGCGCCCAGCCGGTCAGCGTGCGCGCTTCCTTCGGCACCGGCGGCACGTGGCTCGGCTTGATCAGGCCGAGGATGAAGGTGTAGCCGGCGAACAGCATGATCTGGAACACCGAGGGGCCCCAGGCGCCGAGATACATGTCGCCGACCGACTTGCCGAGCTGGTCGGCGAGCACGATCAGCACCAGCGAGGGCGGCACCAGCTGCGTGATCGTGCCGGAGGCCGCGAGCACGCCGGTGATATAGCGCATGTTGTAGCCGTAGCGGATCATCACCGGCATCGAGATCAGCGCCATGGCGATGACCTGCGCCGCTACCGTGCCGGTGATGGCGCCGAGGATGAAACCGACGATGATGACGGAATAGCCGAGGCCGCCGCGGACCGGGCCGAACAGCTGGCCCATCGAGTCCAGCATATCTTCGGCCAGTCCACATCTCTCTAATATGGCGCCCATGAAGGTGAAGAACGGGATCGCGAGCAGCAGCTCGTTGGAAAGCACGCTGCCGAACACGCGGCCGGGAATCGCCTGGAGGAAGTTGAGGTCGAAGAATCCGAGATGGATGGCGAGGAAGCCGAAGGAGAGGCCGACCGCCGCGAGCGTGAACGCGACGGGGAAGCCGATCAGCATCGCCAGAACCAGGCCGCCGAACATCAGCGGCGGCATCATTTCCAGCGTAATCATTGGGTCGGCCTCTCGTACTTGGCGTCGATCGTCACATAGCCCTGGAGAGCCGCGATTCGCTTGATGACTTCGGAAACACCCTGGAGCGCCAGCAATACGAAGCCGGCGGGGATCACGAACTTGATGGGCCAGCGGATCAGGCCGCCTGCATTGCCCGACATCTCGCCGACGTTATAGGCCTGCATGAAGAACGGCCAGGACAGATAGGCGAGCAGGAGGCAGGAGGGGATCAGGAAGCAGAGCGTGCCGATCATGTCGAGCCAGAGCTGGCCGCGTTCCGAGAGCGTGAGGTAGAAGATCTCGACGCGGACATGCTCGTTGCGCTTGAAGGTGTAGGACGCGCCGAACATCACCAGGATGGCGAACATGTACCATTGCAGCTCCAGCCAGCCGTTCGAGGAGTTGCTGAAGGCATAGCGGATCATGGCATTGGCCGCGCTGACCAGGCACGCCAGCAGCACCAGGATGTTACAGACGTACCCAATCTTTTCATTGAGGGCGTCGATGGCGTTGCTCACCGCCAGCAATGGACGCATCTTACTTTCTCTCCGTCGCCGTCGCGGCCCAACACTTTACGGGAGGCTTCAGCACGCATCGCCTGGCCGGCGTGCGAAAAGCACGCGACCGCACGGACAATATTCCGGAGCGATTGCGGCGTCAGTCCTCCCCTCGTGCCTTGCCGTCTTGACCGCGACCGCCAAAGGGGCGCGGCCGGCTTATTGCTGCCGGGCAAGCAAAGGCGGCTGCACCAAACCAGCGGGCTTGTGCGCCGTCAATCGGAAAATGGGCAAATTGACGCCGAGTCAAAAGCTTATGGCGGGGAGGGCGCGAATCCCTCAGCCGCCCGTGACGCTCATGTGCCTGGAGACGCTGGGGCGGTCGTGGCGGCGGTCGATGATGAAATCGTGGCCCTTGGGCTTCAGCCCGATGGCGCGGTCGATCGCATCCGCAAGCAGCATGTCGTCGTCAGATGCACGCAGGGGTTTGCGCAAATCTGAAGCATCCTCGTGGCCGAGGCAGGTGTGCAGCGTGCCCGTGCAGGTGATGCGCACCCGGTTGCAGGATTCGCAGAAATTATGGGTCATCGGCGTGATGAAGCCGAGCTTGCCGCCGGTCTCGGCAACGCTGACATAGCGCGCCGGCCCGCCGGTGCTCTCGGCCAAATCGGTCAACGTGAATTGCTGGGCGAGCCGCGCGCGCACCAGCGACAGCGGCAGGTACTGGTCGATACGGCCCGAGCCGATCTCGCCCATCGGCATGACCTCGATCAGCGTCAGGCCCATGCCCTTGCCGTGCGCCCAGCGCATCAGGTCGGGAAGCTCGTCCTCGTTGAGGTTCTTCAGCGCCACCGCGTTGATCTTCACGCCAAGCCCAGCGGCGCGCGCGGCTTCGATGCCCTCCAGCACCTTGTCGATCTCGCCCCAGCGGGTGATCTCGCGAAATTTCTTGGGATCGAGCGTGTCGAGCGAGACGTTGATGCGGCGGACGCCGCAATCGGCGAGCTCCCGGGCGTGTTTCGCAAGCTGGGTGCCGTTGGTGGTCAGGGTCAGCTCGCTCAAGGCGCCGCTCGAAAGGTGGCGGGACAGCGAGCGCACCAGCGTCATCACGTTGCGGCGAACCAGCGGCTCGCCGCCGGTGAGCCGCAGCTTCTTCACGCCCTTGGCGATGAAGGCCGTGCAGAGCCGGTCGAGCTCCTCCAGCGTCAGCAGGTCCGCCTTGGGCAGGAATGTCATGTCTTCCGACATGCAATAGAAGCAGCGCAGATCGCAGCGGTCGGTGACGGATACGCGCAAATACGAGATGGTCCGCCCGAACGGATCGGTCATCGCGCTCGACAGCGCGTCGCGGGGGCTCGCTGCTGCGAGAGGGCTCGCGGAAGGTCCGTTCATACCAGATGCCTTGCCAAATGCCTTGTCACTTACGGCGACGGGCGCACCTTTGCTTCAGTGGTGCTCTGGAAGCAATCTAAGCATCGGACGCGGTTAGGACAATCGGGTGGTATACGTAATCAGCGCCTGGATCAGCGCTTTCCTGCGTTCGGATCGGGAAACGGCGAGGCCGCCACCGCAGCAGGTGCAGCATCCGCAGGGGCCGCAGCGGGTGCGGCATCCGCAGGCGCCGCGGCGGCTGCGGCCGGCTTCGGCTTCTTCGGCCGGTGCGGCTTCTTCACAGGCTTGGGCGGCACTGCCGGCTGGAGTTCCGCGAACACCGGATTCGGGTCGGTGGTGACCGAGGCGGGCGTGGTGAAATCCCCGGGATTCTTGATCACGTTCACCGGCACGCTCGCCGGCTGGTATTTTGGCAGCGCGAAAGCGACCGTGAAGGGGGCGTCGGGGGCCGGAACCGAGACGGAGCAGGGGGTCTTGCAACCCGCACCCAGCGAGGTCGTGGCGTCAGCCCCTGGAGGATTGGATTCGAGCCGGACCTGGACGGTCGGCGGCGCCGATTTGAACATGTCCCAAGACATCGAGGAGCAGCCACCAAGGCCCGCTCCCGCTAGCGCAATCGCGATGACACGACGCATGACCACCCACTTCTAACTGCGACGAACCGCCACATCCCCGGGCGAACCTACGAGCGTCGTTCCAAGCAAGCAACCGGCGCGCTGCGCATAGTTAATAGATGGTTAACGCAGGGTTCCGTAGAATATGCCAGTTATTTCAGAGTCTTGTGGCTCCTAGGTGGTCATCAGGCTGTGGGCCGCGGCCGGCAGGTCGCGCATGTGATGGATCAGCCGGTCCGGCTTCAGCTCGGCGATCGGCACGTCCGTATAGCCGAAGCTGACCCCGATCACGGGCACCCCGGCGCGACGGGCCACGCCGACGTCGGTTCCGGCATCGCCGACCATGATGCTGGCTTTGACCGCTCCGCCGGCGCGTGCCACGGTCTCGCGGAAAATGGTCGGATCGGGCTTCTGGACGCCAAAGGTGTCCGCGCCGCAGATCGCGGCAAAGCGGCGAGTGAGGTCGAGCTGGTCCAAAAGCCGCTTCGACAGCCATTCCAGCTTGTTGGTGCAGACCGCCAGCCGGTGGCCCTGGGCGGCAAACTGGTCGAGTGCGGCCTCGAGCCCCTCGAACGGACGGGATTCGACCGCGATATGGTCGGCATAATAGGCGATGAAATCCGCTGTCATCCGGTCCATGTCAGCCGGCGTGACCATGCGGCCCTCAGCCTCTAGCCCTCGTTCGATCAGCTTGCGGGCGCCGGCGCCGATCATGTTGCGGGCCGAGGCCATCGGCACGGGCGGCAGCCCTTCGCGGTCGAGCACGAAATTCAGCGCGGTGATCAGGTCGGGCGCCGTGTCCACAAGCGTGCCGTCGAGATCGAAGACGAGGGTGTAAGGGGAGGTCATGGTCCCAGCGCTATCGGGCCGGCCGGATCGGCGCAAGGGCCGAAGCCATAAGTTCACCTTATAAGATCGGCCCGGAGGCCTGTTCCGGCAGGAAAAACGAGGCTACATAGGCCGCCGCAAGCAACCTATCGGCGGCACACTCTAAAATTCAGGGGCGGGCGCATCGTGAACATGGACCAGTTGAAGCGGCAGGCTGCGGCGCGCGCCCTCGAGGAGGTGCGTGACGGCATGCAGCTCGGGCTCGGCACCGGCTCGACCGCCAAACATTTCGTCGAACTGCTCGGCGAGCGCGTGCAGGCCGGGCTCAAGGTGATCGGCGTACCGACCTCGGAGGCGACGCGCCTCGACGCCGAGCGCTGCGGTGTGAAGCTGACGACGCTGGACGAGATCGATCATCTCGACCTCACCGTCGACGGCGCCGACGAGATCGATCCCGACTTCAACCTGATCAAGGGCGGCGGCGGCGCACTGCTGCGCGAGAAGATCGTGGCGGCCGCCTCGGATCGCATGATCGTGATTGCCGACGACAGCAAATGGGTGCCGACGCTCGGCCGCTTTCCGCTGCCGATCGAGGTCATCCCGTTCGGGCTCGGCGCGACGCGCCGCGCGATCGAGAAGGCATTTGCCGAATGCGGCGTTTCCGGGCAAATGGCGGTCCGTAAAGCCAAAGGCGGCGACAAGGATGGCCACGTTTTCGTCACCGATGGCGGCCACTGGATTCTCGATGCTCAGCTCGGACGCATCGTGGATCCGCCTGGCCTCGCCAAGGCGTTGAGCTCGATCCCCGGCGTGGTCGAGCATGGCTTGTTTATCGGCTTGGCCAGCTCGGCCGTTTTGGCGGGCGGCGAGGGAATTCGCGTGATTGAACGGCGTAAGCCGAAAGGAGACTAGGAATGAAGAGCGTATTGAGATTCTTGCCGGCCGCGACGCTTGCTGCTGGACTGGCCGTCTCGGCGGTCCCGGCGATCGCGCAGCAGGCCGCGCCGGCCCAGAAGGCTGCTCCCGCGCCGGCCCCGCCGAAAGCCTCGCCTGCGGCGATCGCGGCGGCCAAGGAGATCCTGCAGATCAAGAACGCCACCGCGATGTATCAGGGCGCCGTGCCTGGCATGGTCGAGAAGACCAAGATCACGCTGATCCAGCAGAATCTCAACTACCAGAAGGAGCTCAGCGAGGTCGCGCCGATCGTGGCCCAGCAGCTCAACGGCCGCCAGAACGAGATCGGCGAAGGCATGGCGCAGATCTATGCCAGCGAGTTCACCGAGCAGGAACTGAAGGACCTCGTCACCTTCTACAAGTCGCCGCTGGGCAAGAAGCTGATCGACGCCGAGCCGCGCGCCATCGGCCTCAGCATGGCCTTCATGAACTCCTGGGCCCAGAACTTCTCCGAGACCGTGATGGGTGCCTTCCGTGCCGAGATGCGCAAGCGTGGCAAGGAAATCTGACAGTACCTATCTGATCAGAAATCCCTAAAGCGCGTCATCGCGCTTTAGGCTGTTATTTGCGCATGATCCTATCGGAGAACCGCTGCACACTTCTCCGGATCATGCGCTGAAAGAAGAGGTCGGAGTGGACAATGGCTGAATTCGACGTCGACCTCTTTGTCATCGGCGGCGGCTCGGGCGGCGTGCGTGCCGCCCGCATCGCGGCCGGTCACGGTGCGCGCGTGATGATCGCGGAAGAGTACCGCATGGGCGGGACCTGCGTGATCCGCGGCTGCGTGCCGAAGAAGCTGTTCGTGATCGGATCGCATGTCCGTCACGAGCTGGAAGATGGCGCCGGTTTCGGCTGGACCGTTCCGCCCGCGACCTTCGACTGGCCGACGCTGATCGCCAACAAGGACAAGGAGATCGCGCGGCTGGAAGCGGCCTACACGACGAATGTCGAGAAGTCGGGCGCGCAGGTCGTCAAGAGTCGCGCGGTGATCGAGGACAAGCACACCGTCCGCCTGCTCGAGAACGACCGGAAGATCACCGCAAAATACATCCTGATCGCCACCGGCGGCGCGCCCAACCATGGCGCCTCGATCCCTGGCATCGAGCACGTGATCTCCTCCAACGAGGCGTTTCACCTCAAGAAGCTGCCGAGGCGGATCGTGATCCAGGGCGGCGGCTACATCGCGCTGGAATTCGCCGGCATCTTCGCCGGCTACGGCTCCGACGTCACCGTGATCTATCGCGGCGACAACATCCTGCGCGGTTTCGACGAGGACGTTCGCGCCCACGTCCGGAGCGAGATGGAGAAGCAGGGCATCACCATTCTCACCGGCTGCACGGTGGCGAAGGTCGATCGGCACGGCGAGGAATTCACCACGCATCTGTCGAACGGCTCGAGCCTTGCCTCCGACCAGGTGATGTTCGCGATCGGCCGCCATCCGTCGGTCGCCAATCTCGGCCTGGAGAAGGCCGGCGTCGCCATCAACCCCGAGAATGGCGGCATCGCGGTGGACCATTTCTCGAAGAGCTCGGTCGACAGCATCTATGCCATCGGCGACGTCACCCACCGGCACAATCTGACGCCGGTTGCGATTCGCGAGGGGCATGCGTTTGCCGACACCGTGTTCGGCAAGCGCGAGGTGCAGGTCGATCATTCCTACATCCCGACCGCGGTGTTCTCGCAGCCGGAGGTCGGCACGGTCGGTCTGACGGAGACCGAGGCGCGTGCGCAATTCAGCCACGTCGACATCTACAAGACGACGTTCCGGCCGATCAAGGCGACCATGTCCGGTCGCGACACCCGCGTGCTGATGAAGCTCGTCGTCGATGGTTCGACCGACCGCGTGCTCGGCTGCCACATCGTCGGCGATTGCGCCGCCGAGGTCACCCAAGTGGTCGCGATCGCGGTGAAGATGAAGGCGACCAAGGCCGACTTCGACGCGACGATCGCGCTGCATCCGACCGCGGCCGAAGAGCTCGTCACAATGCGCACGCCGACGGCGCGGCATGTGCGTCAGGCGGCGGAGTAGGAGCGGCCTTCAGCGCGACCTCAAAGCACTGAGATCACGTCACGTCATCTCCGATATCTTGCCCTTGCCCTGGCAG
This sequence comes from Bradyrhizobium sp. 613_E4_N2_2, assembly GCF_052075995.1. Classification (NCBI taxonomy): domain Bacteria; kingdom Pseudomonadati; phylum Pseudomonadota; class Alphaproteobacteria; order Hyphomicrobiales; family Nitrobacteraceae; genus Bradyrhizobium; species Bradyrhizobium sp. 613_E4_N2_2. The sequence goes on along the minus strand of NZ_CP197234.1, from coordinate 5,554,245 downwards.
GACTCGCATTTGACCGGATAGATCTTGCGGCCCGGGTGCGCTGGCTCCTTGGACTTGGGAAAGCCGGTTCCGTTGCACAGCGGGCAGGTATGTTCTTTGATCTTCGGGCGCATGCTAGATCCTTTCCGGCTGTGGTGGCGCAGCGGCCCGTGCAGGGGCCGCCTTGCCTTGTGGTCAATGGTTCAAGGCCGGCTAGCCTCCGGCGGGCTCATCCTCGGCGAAGGTCTGCTCGATGGCGGCGGGCATCTTCGCAACCGACATCAACGAACGTGCGACCTGATTGAGCAACTGGTCCGCGTTCTCTTCCTCCGCCAGATTCTTGGAAAGCAGCGCGACGACGGCGGTGTGACGCAACTGCTGCGCCAGGTTGCGGGCGGTCGCGTAGCCGGCAATCTCGTAGTGCTCGACACGCTGTGCCGCACCGATCAACGCGAGATCCGCAGCGGCATCGTCCTTCCTGGCGCCCTCCTTGATCACTTCGTCGCCTTCCTCGACAAGCCCCTGCATGCCCTTGCAAGCCTTGGCGCGCGGCTTCTTCCCAAGAAGTTCGAAGCACTCGTCGAGACGCTCGATCTGCGCTTCGGTTTCGGCCAGGTGAACGGTGAACAGCTCGGAGAGCTGGTCGTAGCGGGCAGCCTCGATCATCTGAGGCAATGCCTTGGTCAACTGCTTCTCCGCGTGCAGGAGATCCCGCAGCTGATCGATCAGCAGGTCGTCAAGGCCAACGGACGGTTCCGATGGCGAGCTTTCGGCAACGATGGAAGGCGCTGCGCCGGGATCGCCGCTCTGGAGTGCCGGTGATTCCATGAACACCCAGTCCTCGCCTTCATTCCAGGGACCTCTTGTGTCGATTTCTCCATTGTCGCCGGACCCTGTCGAATCGTTGAAGAACTGGTCCACGAGACCGGGCGTCGGAGCGATGCGGCCGATGCTGAACGTGGGCTTGTTCATGCTTTCCAGCGCGCGTGAGAACGCCTTCATGTGGGTGATTTCCCGTGTCATCAGGAATTGCAAGGCGTCCTTGGTGCCGGCGTCATCACAGAAATTGATCAGGCGCTCATAGACGATCTTGGCCCGAGCTTCTGCGGCGATGTTGCTGCGCAGATCGACGTCGAGTTCTCCGGTGATCTTGAGATAGTCCGCCGTCCAGGCACTGCCTTGCGAGTTGAACAGATTGACACCGCCGCCTCCGGCAATCGCGATCAAGGGATCGGCTTCCGCCGCTTCGCGATCGAACTTCATGGGTTTCAAGTGCAGCCGCGCGAGCGATCCGACGACCTCAAGGTGGCTCAACTCCTCGGTTCCAATATCCATGAGGAGATCCTTACGGTCGGGATCCTCGCAGTTGAGACCCTGAATGGAATACTGCATGGCGGCCGCAAGCTCGCCGTTGGCGCCACCGAATTGCTCCAGCAGCATATTGCCGAACCGGGGATCGGGCTCGTCGACCCGGACTGTGAACATGAGCTTTTTGACGTGATGATACATGGAAAGACCTTTGACTACAGGAGATACCGGGGCCAACTGAGCGCTGTGTTGGACGTTCCTAATTCGGATCGTGCCGCGACCAGATGCTTCTCGGGAGAATCAGGTGGCTCAATGCAGCGTTTCCGCCGCGGCTTCGTCGACAGCGGCCATCAGGTCAGCCGTATCCGATTGCTGGATCATGTGACCCGCATTCGGGACGCGACGCATCTTGCTGTGCTTGATCTCGTCATGCAGCCTGCCGGACTGTTCGTCGATGTCGATGAGGCGGTCGTCCTCGCCGGCCAGGATGGTGACCGGCATGGCCAATTCGCCGTAAGTCTTCGCCGACAGCATCGCAGAAGGGACCATCAACGCCGCTTCCGCGGCACCCGCACGAAGCTGCGACGGACGCACCGCCAGTGATTTGGGGAAGCCGTCGAATTTTTCCGGGACGGATTTGGGCCCGAACAGCTGCCGCAGCATCGTCGGCCACATCAGGCGGCTGAGGATCGGCGAGATCGTGTGACTGAGGATGTCGCCAAACCCTGGTATCGCCGGCCCGGCCATCGCCATCATCGCGTCGGTGCGGGCCGTCGGGAAATAATAGCCCGACGCCAGTATCAAGGCTTCGACCAATGAGGGGTGCCTGCTTGCCAGGGCGATCGCAACCGATGCGCCCCAGGAATGTCCGAGCACGATCGCCTTGTCGACGCCAAGGTGCGCAAGCGCGTCTTTGAAAAGGTCGGCTTGGGCGGCCGGCGTCCACACCACGTTGCGCGGCCTCAGACTGTGCCCGAAGCCGGGACGGTCGAACACGATGACCCGATAGTCCTTGGCTGCAAGATCGATCAGGCCACTCGACTCGAAATCCTGGATCATGCTGCCATTGCCATGGAGCAGAACCAGCGGGCGTCCGGACCCGCGCTCGACATAGTGCAGCCGAACACCGTCGATGTCGATGAACCGCCCTTGGGGCGGATTATCACGCTGCGCCTTGTCGGCAAGGCGCCGATTGACGAACGCGGCCGCTGCGAGCAGGCCGGCCGTCGCGGCAATCGTGGAGGCCAAGGGATGTTCTGCGAGAGCATGAAGGGCCGTGGCCGCCAAAGATGGCGAACGTTTTTTCAGTATGCGCATGTGACACTTTCGCTGACTGCGGCCAGCTGTTGGAGAGTGGGGAAGGGACGCTTCCGCATTGACGCCCTTGGTCGCATCACGACCGCGATGGCGCCGGATTCTTGCTGGAGGAGATTTCCGTGCGTCGCGGGTGCGGTTCGGAGACCGGATCAGCAACATCGAGCAGGGATCGATTTCGCCTTCTTGGGACCCGGAACAGTGCTGGTCCGGACCTCCCGGCATGCGCATTCACGGATCATGTCGTGCAGACGCAACAGGAGGGACGGAGAGATGTTCCTAATCCGATGGAGAGATGTTCCTAATCCAATGGATGCAGCCCGCAGTCGGCCATTGACGTAGATCGGAGGCAAAGGCGTGGTTTCTCGGGACCGCGCACTGGTGAATGTCATTTGCGACACCATATCCAGGATATCACCCGCACAGACATGACAGGCGCCGGTGACAGAGAGACGCTGCCGCGCTCCCGCCACAACCGGAGGCGCGCATTGAACGTTATCTCCTATCCCCTGCATCTCTGCCGCAAGTTCGATCGCCGCTGGAGCGCGAAAGCGGTTCAGGACGAGACACAGCAATCCCCGTCACAACGGCCCAACGGCTGTACCGCCTGCGGGCGAATAGTGGCGGCTCCCTTGCATGCGACCTACTTGCCCACCGGGAACTTCGTCAATCAGTGGCGGTGCCCTGTGTGCAAGAACTCCTGGCAGACCTCTGCCGATGCCACGAGCAGCACTGATATCCAATTGAGCCAGTCCGAGCATCTTCGGCAGAATGCCGGGCACTGCCTGACGCTGGAAGACACCGCTGCCAACGACGCGGCGCGCAAGCAGTTCAGGAGCATGGGCGATGCCTGGCTCGCTCTCGCGGAGACGCAGGAGTGGCTCGATGGCGCGACGCCGCCGGTCTCGCGACCGCAGCCGCAAAGCGCTGATTTGATTCCGATGCCAACGCAGGGGCGTTCGCATGAATGAGAAGCGCAACCGCGTGCGTCAGGCGGATTCACTTGCCGAGCGTCTCGCAGCTGATGCACTGAGGCTGCGTGAAGAGGCCTCGCACCTTGAACCCGGCCCAGAGCGGGATGCGCTGCTGAGCAAGGCACACCGGAACAAGATGGCTGCCGATATCAACTCCTGTCTGACCGCTCCGGGACGCCGCTTGCCTGGATAGCCAGCGCAGATCTCGAGCCCGAGCTTTCACCGTTTGCCAATAGTAACGAACCACCAAGGGTCCGATTGAGATCCATGGACGATTTGGCGTGGGCAGCACTGCCGGGTCTGACGCAGGCAAACGGTCGACCTTTCCCCGGAATGCAAGGACCAGATGACACGGATCGAGACAAGAGCGGCCGCATCGTTGAGACCGCGCTCGAAGCGCGCCAAGGCGAGCTCGGTCCCAGCGTGTTGATGCTGCTGGGTGTGAGTGTGGGACTTGCAGTCATCCTCATGGTGATGACGTGGATGATATTCTTCAGAACCTGAGCGTGAAGGAGATGTCACAGCGCGAGACGTAGGAACTAAAGCTCTGATGGGGGCTTGGATCACTCCTTAGACACTGGAGACCATCATGAAGCGCCCATCGTTTATCGTTTGCATTTCTTTATTCGCGGCGGCCACCGCCTTCGCAGCTGCTCCGGCCTCGGCGCAAAATCCACCGGCGCAGTCCGGACCGAACAACAGCGCGGTCAACAGCGCGGGGCAAAACAACTCCGACGCTCCTGTCGCAGGTCGCAACAGTTTCACCGAAGGACAAGCCAAGTCGAAGATCGAGGATGCCGGCTACGCCAACGTCACCGAACTGAAGAAGGACGACAACGGTGTTTGGCGCGGCCATGCCAGCAAGGGTGGATCTGCCACCGCGGTCAGCGTCGACTTTCAAGGCAACGTCAATTCGGCCAAGTAAGCCAATAAGCAAGTAAGAAGGACACACAATGACCGTTACAATTTCTCGTCTTTACGACAACTACAGCACTGGGCAGCAGGCGGTTCAGCGTCTCGAAGCTGCCGGCGTGCCGCATTCGGACATCAGCATCGTCGCCAATAATTCGGACAGCTGGTTCAACACCGACAAGAAGGTGGACCGTGACCGCGATGGCGTCGACGATCGCGCCGAAGGTGCCGGCAAGGGCGCCGGCATCGGTGCGGGTGTGGGTGGCACTGCCGGCCTTCTCGCCGGTCTCGGCCTCCTCGCAATCCCCGGCCTCGGACCCGTCGTTGCGGCCGGTTGGCTCGCCGCGACCGCGGTCGGCGCGGCCGCCGGAGCCGCAACCGGCGGTGTCGTCGGAGCGATGACTGAGGCCGGCATTTCGCGGGAAGATGCGGACTCCTACGCCGAGGGCGTGCGTCGGGGAGGCACGCTGGTGTCGGCGCGGGTCGCAGATGCCGATCGATCCCGCCTTGACGCAGTCCTGAACGAGTCGTCGGTCAATTTGCGTGACCGCAGCGCCGCCTGGCAGAAGACCGGATGGAAGTCGTTCGATCCCGCCAGCAAGCCCTACGGTGCGGACGAAGTTCGCAAGGAGCGGCAGCTCTACGGTGGATCAGTGCGTTAAGGATCATTGCGCCAATGAGATCGCGACGGCCCGCTTCGGCGGGCCGTCTTTTCGTGCGGCTACGCGTACAGATACCCGACCGGCTTGCCCTCGGTGCGCAGGGGGCGGATGTCCTTCTGCGTGATGATCTGGCCGGCGAGGCCGTCGATCTCGTCGCGCTGGGTCGGCGTCCAGCTGCAAAGGTCGTTCATGCCCTTTAGAAGACCGAGGCGGAGCACTTGCGTGTTCTCGCCGAGGCCGACGAGGCTGATCGAGCTCTTGCCCGCCGTCACCACATCGCCAGCCGCAAGCTCGATCGCCTCACCGGCCTTGTTCTTGAATTCGGCCGTGCCGCGAATGACGCGGTAGATTGCGACCTCGCCGTTGGCGAAACAGCTGGCGTCTGCTGCCGTCGATGTGCTCTTCGGCAGAAGTGACTGGCCACGCGGGTCGGTTGCGATGATGTGGCCGGTGACGAGATGGCCGCTGGGAATCTCGATCCCGATGTCGCGCACGTACACCGGCATGGCCGATTTGATCGGACCGTCGACGAGCGGCTTGAACAACGCATCCAGCGCGAGGGGATCCTGAAGCCAGAAGCCCGCGTCGGCCGGCCGGTTGTGCAGCGGGTGGCTCCAGGCCACGCGCGGCGTCTCGGCCTCGTTGATCTGGTCCGGACCGACGATCGTCGGGTTCGGAAAGGTCGTCGGATCGGTCACGAAGGCTTCGAGAAATTTGCCGGAGTAGCCCATCGAGATCGGATCGGGTACCACGGTCTGCGGCGTCTTCAGGTTTTCTTCGGTCGACAGTCCCGACCAGGTGTAGAACAGCTGGCGGTGGACGATCGCGCTTTGCAACATCACCGCACCGGGGCCGACATTGTAGAAGCGCCCGTCGTAGTCGAAGGTGAAGGCGCCCGAGGTGACCAGCACGAGCTGAAAGCCGCCCGGCGGAAGATGAAGATGGAAATCGGTGGGGCCGGTGTCCGGGCGGTAGATCGGGAGGTTCGTCGCGACTTCGTGCAGGAGGAAGGTTTCGTTGTTGGCGTGGAAGCCCTCGTTCGCGCGGTTGTAGAGGGCTTGCGGCCGGTACGTCGCCTCGAACCTGGCATTCTTGTCGCGATCGATCGCCACGAAATCCCGAGCGTTGAGGCGTAGTGGCGCGCCGTTCGGATGGGTGAGGCCGGTAAATTTGAGATCGCCGGCGGCATGCACGTTCATGGCACTCTCCGATCTTTGTCGCTCATCCGGTCTCCGGGCGCACGCATCTTGCTGCGCCAATTCGTGGGAGCAGGGAATCAGGCCTGACGCTGCCTTGCGAATTCTGGGCCAGTCGAGATGCAGCACGATGCGCGGGCTCGGCGGCTCCGCGCGGCGCGATGAAAAATCGAGATTGCACCTGAGGTTAGACGGCGCGTTAGGCTGGCCTGCCTGGGCCTCATCGCCGAGCCCGCAACTCCGGCGACGGGGCGCGGTTTGTCTAATTTGTCGGCAAGCCCCGGCGCGGGCGTGCAGCCGCGCAGGTCGCGTCGATCAGCAAAGGCCGGCGGCCGGGCATGCGAAACCGCTCATTCGAACGACTGACGGGTGATCCTCTCGGGCTTGCCGATCGGGCTGTCCGCCCACTTCGCCATGTCCACCGTTCGCGCGTCGATGCCTTCGCACCAGAGGCAGCTCAGCTCCGCGCGGCCCTTGGCCGAAAGCAGCGGTACAAGTCCGTGGCCGCAGCCAGCGCAAGACGTGACGCGATTCACGCGTTCCTCCACGATCACCGAATTCAGGAGCGACATTGTCGTTCGCCAAGCTTGCGCGGGCGCTATGACGGCGCACGAACGCTTCCGATCGGAGCGCTCGCGCCCGAGATCGTCGAGGCTGCGATCCAGCGCGAGACCGCCCCGATGTCCTTCGCATTCTCGCGATAGGCGCGAAGCTGGAATTCCGCCGAGCTGCCGCGCTCCACGATGGTCCGGCAGTGCTCGACCTCGGCGGCGCAGTTCAGCGCGGCTGCGTCCCCGGCGACGTCGTCGATGATCCGGGCCAGCAGCTCCGAGATGGTGACCGGCCCGTCTTTCGAGGCAAAGATGCAATCGGTGCCGTAGCGCTGGGCCCGCCATTTGTTCTCGACCGCAATCGCGCGCTCGACCACCGTGACCTCCTTCGACCGATACGGCCGCAGATAGAGATGGCGCGTCAGGCAGCGATAGAGCGAGGCGATGGCAACGGCGTCGTCGATGAAAGTGCAGGTGTCGGGCGCGCGAAGCTCGAGGGTCGGGTGCCTCATGGACGGCCGCATCGCCCACCAGATATGGCTCTCGTCGGGAATCACGCCGGAGCGTTGCAGTGCGCCGATATATTCGTCGTAGTCGCGCCTGGTTTCGAACAGTTCGGGCAAGCCGGTGCGCGGCAGCTCGGAATAGGCGGCAAGCCGGTAGCCCTTCAGCCCGGTCTTGTGGGAATTCCAGAACGGGGAGGAGGCCGACAGCGCGATGAACAGCGGCAGATGCGGCAGCATCGCCCGCATCACCGCCATCCGCTTCTCGGGATCGGGCAGCTGGACGTGCACATGCATGCCGCACATCATGTTGCGGTGGCCGATGCTGCGCAGATCCTCGATCATCTCCTCGTAGCGCGGCTTCGGACTCGGCTGCGACATGCGCCAGACCGCGGTCGGATGCGTGCCGCAGGCCATGATGACGAAGCCGTATTGCGCGGCGACGTTGGCGACCTCGCGGCGGAGGAACCGCAGCTCTTCCCGGGCGTCATTGACATCGACGTGAACGTTGGTGGCGACCTCGAGCTGGGATTGCAGCATCTCCCGCATCGCCTGGCCGCCGGTGGACCAGTTCACCGACTCGAACAGGGCGTTGGGCGTTTCGATCGCGACCTCGAAGCTGCGGCGATCGGCGAGGAAGTATTCCTCCTCGATGCCGAAGGAATATTCAGCCGCCTTGCCGTGTCCGCCGGCAGAGCGGATGACGAGGTGCTGCTTGTCGTCGGAGGAATCGAGGCGCAGCAGTTTCAAAACGTCCGAAGCAAATGTCATAGGGCCACCCGGCAGTGGTATTACCTGCGGGCAATAATCCGCCTGACCCGGGCCGGTTCCGCGTCGGCCTCACTGGAAATTGCAAGGTCGAACGGAACAATTTTCACGGTTTCGGACGCGCGCGCGACCAGCGCGTGATTCGGCGGAACTTCCGTCCAGTCCGTTTCCTTGTCGAACGGCTCGGACACGACGACGACCTGGCCGCTGCCGGCCTCGCGATAATAGAGCGTGTTGGCGGCATCGTTGACCGCGACGCGAAACGCATAGAGATCCCGGCCGTTTGCGATCGCGCTGGTGAAACGCAGGCGCTCACGAAGCTCGCCCTCGTTGACCAGGCTCACGAGCGATTGCAGCACGGCTTGCGTTGCGCCAAGTGGATCGCTGTCGAGTCCCGCGCCCATCATGGCGAGGAACACGGCTTCCGAATCGGTCGTGCCCAGCCGCGAGGGGTAGTAGGCATCGGGGATCAGCGCCTCGACCTTGCGCCGCAGGCGATTCCAGCTGCCGACGAAGCCGTTGTGCATGAACATCCACTGGCCGCAGGCGAACGGATGACAATTCTGCCGCGTCACCGCCGTGCCGGTGGCGGCGCGCACATGGGCGAAGAACAGATACGAGCGCAGATGGCGGCAGAGGTAGCGCAGGTTTTCGTCCGACCAGGCCGGACGTGTCTCGCGGTAAAGGCCGGGCTCCGGATGCTCGCCATACCAGCCGAGACCAAAGCCGTCGCCGTTCGAGCCGGCCGTCGACTGCAGCGAGCGGATGCTCTGCGCGATCAGCGAATGCTCGGGCTCGGTGACATAAGGTTCGAACGAGGTCATCTCGCCCCGGTATGCGATCCAGCGGCACATGCGGCCTTCCTGTCGGGATGTGGCGTAAGGTTCACCAACAAGATCGCCTGTGTTGGGTTCCAGGCGATGTGTTCTGCAAAGTCCGGATCATTTCTGCGGCGTGTTTTAGACGTTCATTTACCCTGCATTGCGGGAACCCGCGCATTAATCCATCTCTTAACGCCGACACGGTTAGGTTGCGCGCGAATTTTGAGTGCGCATCATGAGCCGATTTGTTCTTTTCACCTGCATGGCGTTCGTCTCCACGTTCGTGGGCGTCTCCTGGGCGATGCGCGGATTTCCGGTGTCGCACGTTTCGCTGGTCGGTGAATTGAGGCCCACGCTCAGTTCCTCGTTCGGCGATGAGCATTCAAAGGCCAAGCAGCGGAAGGATTGGGAAGCGGAGCACACCCTGCAAAGCGACAAGGACCCGAAGCAAGACGCACTGCGGATGGACGCATTGCAGGCAAGCACCGCTTACGCGATGTCGCCGTGCGACGACACCATGAAGGCGAACCTGAGGGCGGCTACGGAGGCCTATGCGCGGGGCTGGGTGAAGATCTACGACTGCCCAAATCCGAGAATGGGCATGTTCTGCAGCGAAGAGAAGCGCGATCGGGCGAACGCCGCGTATTCCACGCCGCTGGACGTTCGCGTCAAGGCGCAGCTGGCCGAGGCGTTCAAACAAAAGGGCATCGTCAAGGAAGACTTCCCGGAGGATATCCGCGACGTCGTTCTCTGGTTCACCGGGCCTGGTATGTTGTTTGATCCGTCTCCGGTATGCCTGCCACGGCAGCAGGCGTCGGCGAGCTTCAAATGAGCCGCGCCTGGTTCATCGTCTGGGCGCTTGTCATCTGGCAGGTCGCCGCCTGGGCATTCGCTCCGCAGAAGACGGCCCAGCAACCAGCAGCACCGGTCGATGGTCCGGGTTATGGCTCCAACGAAGAGATCTTCGTGGACGGTCGCGCAGGCTTGCGCCGCGAAACCGCTCTGGCGTTCGAGCGCCCTTATGGATCGCGTTGCGCGGGAGAGGGGCGGAAGCAATTCGTCGCCCATATCGACTACTACTACTATCGTCGTCAGAACGACATGGAACACTACCCCAAGATTTTCGGGAAAGCCGGGGCAGACTACATCGCCAAGCAATGGTCGACCGGAGACGACAAGCGCTTCGAACGCCTGACGCAGGAAGCCTACGCGCAAGGCTATCTTGCCCTATCGGATTTCGGTGACGTCGGGCGCAAACTGGCGGAAGCCGTTGTCAGGGGCGAGCGCGTCGTCGCGCATTCCTGCGCAAGCTGACTCAGGTTGGCAGCGGGATCAGCGCTGCGACCTCGCGATCGCCGTGGTTCTCGCTTGCGGCGAGACCCTGCGCGACGCCGACCCGATCGGCCTCAGGGCGGTTCTGGCTCATCTTGCGCTTACCTTCGAACCGCACCACGGGGATGCGCACGCCGACGATCCCTCGCAGCTGCGCGGCGATGAAGTCAGCGGGCGCGTCACTGACCGCCCACGGCTTTGCGCGCGCGCCTTCGTGCTTTTTGGTCAGCCGCGTCACGGCCTCGAGCAGGCGCTCCGGCTCCTGGAAAAATTCCACCGGGCCGTAGGCGTGCACGGCGACGTAATTCCAGGTCGGGACTACCTTGCCGGTCTCCTGCTTGGTCGCATACCAGGACGGCGTCACATAGGCGTCGGGGCCGTTGAAGATGGCGAGCGCATCGCCGATCGGCGGCAGCTTCCATTGCGGGTTGGCCCTGGCGACATGCCCATAGAGCACGCCGTGCCCGCCTTCGCTCTCGTCGAGGAAGAGCGGCAGGGGCGTTGCGACCGGGCCCTCGGCGGTGGCCGTCACCAGGCTGGCGAGGCGCGCACCGCGGATGGTCGCGCGGATGCTCTCGATGTCGTCGTCCTTGAAGGCGGGCGGGATGTACATGGCGTGTCTCCGTTCTCGATGCGGAGATAACCGGAATCTGGCCTATGCAAAACGGCCAGTTTTCTATAATTTGATCAGTCCAGTTCGGCGGCGGCCTGGGCGAGGAGCTTGCAGCCTCTCTCGATCTGCGCGATCTCCAGCGCCGAATAGCCCATGACGAGACCGACGGTCTTCCGCGTCCGGCCTGGCGTCCGGCTTGGGCCGACCAACAACGCAGAGACGGGATAGATGCCGACGCCCTTCGCGCGAGCCGCCTGGATCAATGCATCCTCGCGCTTCTGCGGCAGATCGTCGAGCCACGCCACGACGTGCAGGCCCGCCGCCGTGCCCTCGATCCGGACACGATCTCCGAACCGGCGGCGCAACGCGCCGATCAGTGCCTGCTGGCGCTCGGCGTTGCGCCGGCGCACGCGCCTGACGTGGCTGTCATAGGCGCCGCTTTCGAGCATCGAAGCGAGAGCGTGCTGTTCGATCAGCGGCGTGTGCCGGTCCATGATCTGCTTGGCGGCCGCGAACGGGGATCGCAGCCCGGCGGGCACGACCAGGTAGCCGATCCGCAAGGTCGGGGAGAGCGTCTTGGAGACGGTGCCGAGATAGATCACGTTGTCGCTGCCCTCCAGCGCATGCAGCGGCGGGATCGGCTTGGTGTCGTAGCGATACTCGCTGTCGTAATCGTCCTCGATCACGTAGGCGTCGTGCTTGCGTGCCCAGGCGAGCAATTGGTGCCGGCGTCCGATCGGCATGACGCCGCCGAGCGGATATTGATGCGACGGAGTCACATAGGCGAGCCGGGCCTCGATGCCGTCGAGCCGCGCTGTCTCCAGTCCGTCCGCGTCAACGGGGATCGGCACCGTCTCGGCGCCCGTCGCCGCGAGCGTGTGCCGCGCCATCTGGTAGCCGGGATCCTCCATCACGAAGCGGTCGCCGGCGTCGAGCAGGAGGCGCGCGCAGATGTCGAGCCCCTGCTGCGAGCCGTTCACGACAACGATCTGATCGATCTCGCAGCGGACGCTGCGCGATCGCCACAGATAGCCCTGAAGCGCGGTCCGCAGCCGCAGCGCACCGCAGGGGTCGTCATAGGCCAGCCGCTCGGGCTTGCGCGCCATCGCGGCCGACACGGCCTTCTTCCATGCCAGCACCGGGAAATCCGACGGCGAGAGCTCGCCATAGCGGAAGTTGGCGATGAGCCCGCGCGGCGGCTCGATCCAGCGCGGCGGGTCCGATCGCAGCCGCTCGCCGAAGGCCGACAGAAGCGGCTTGCGCGCCGCGGGCCGCGATGCGGCGCGCGCGCGTCCGCGTTCGACGACGGCGCGGGCAACGCGCGGCCGCGCGCCACGGCGTGTCTCGATAAAACCTTCGGCGGCGAGCTGTTCATAGGCGACGGTCACGGTCGAGCGCGCCACGCCCATCTCGCCGGCAAGCGCCCGCGACGACGGCAGCAGGCCGTCGATGCCGTAGACCCGCGTCAGAATTTGATCCCTCAGGGCTTCGTAGATCTGGCGCGCACCCATGCGGCCGGCACGATCGCCGGGAGTCGTCTTCATCTGGATCATCCACATTCCTGGCTCGGCATTCGTCTGAACGGACGATGCCGGAATGTGGTTCTAGTCCCGTTCGCCGAGAGTTTCGACGTAAGCCTTGCCGTAGGGATAAAAATGCTCTTTGTGGCCCTGATCCCAGAGGGCCTTCAGCCCGGGCGCGGTGATGTCCCAGTCCGGACGGCAATTCATGCTGACGGCTCGGAGATCCTGGCGCAGCTCTTCGACGGTCGGGCGTCCGAAGAACCAATAGCCGTTATAGATCTTGTGAACGCGCAGGCCCGGCTCCAGCACGATGACATGCGGGATCATCGGATTGTGGACGGGATCGGTGTATTCGGCGATGTCGAGATCCTTCTGAACGATCCGCCGCGAATCCGACAGGAAAGGCCAGTGCGCCCCGACGCCGCTGCGATATTCGTTGGTCTGGGTGATGTTGTCGGTGGTGATCGTGACCAGCCGGCAATAGCCGACCTCCATCTCGCGATGGAGTTGCAGCAGACCTTCGGCCTGGCGGCGATCCTTCGGACAGAAGCCGCCGCGGCCGAGAACGAGCACCATCGGATCGCCACCCTGGAGCTCGGAGAGCTTTCGGTGCTTGCCGGTGTGGTCGCTGAGCTCGTAATCCGGGAAGGTTACTCCCGGCATCATGTCAGGTCGCATTGAACTCTCCCATATCTTCCCGCATGTCTGGCGTGGGTGCCGACACTCACAGATCGATGACGACGTCGCCCTGGGGCCGTGAACAGCAGATCAGGACATTGCCGTCCGCTGGTGCGTCGAGCGGATCCGGCGCATAGCTGACAGATCCGGCCACGAGCCCGCTCTCGCAGTTGTGGCAGACCCCGGTGCGGCACGACCAGCGCACGGGAACGTCGCAGGCTTCGGCCAGTTCGAGCAGGCTGGCATATGATGGTCCCCAGCAGACATTGAGGCCGCTGCGGGCGAACGAGACCATCGGGCCCGGGCCGGTTGCGCCGGCCGGCAAGTGCGCCCCCTTCTGCGGGGAGGACGCTATGCCGGGTGTCAGGGATGGTCCCGCGCCGAACATCTCGGTGTGAACGCGATCCGCTGCGATGCCGAGTCCGGCAAGCCCGCGCGAGAGATCGGTCATGAACGGTGCCGGCCCGCACAGATAGAAATCGCCGTCTGAGGGGACGCCGAGGGTTTGAAGCACCCGGAGGTCCAGACGTCCGATCGAGTCGAAATCCACATCGAGACGATCGCCCGGATCGGGCGCGCTGTAGCAGACATGGCCGTGGTGGTGGGCCAGCTCAGCCAACAGCCCGCGCACCTCGGCGGCGAACGCATGTTCGCGACCGTTGCGGGCGCCGTGCAGCCACCAGACCTCTCGCGTCGATGCTTCCGCGGCGAGGGCGTGCAGCATCGCAAGCACCGGCGTTACGCCGATGCCGGCGCTCAGCAAGACGACGGGCCGCGCATCTTGCCGCAGCGTGAAACTTCCGCGTGGCGCGCCGATCTGCACGGCGTCGCCAATTTTGACCTCGTCGGCGACATATTGGCTTGCCGCGCCGTGGGCTTCGCGCTTGATGCTGATGCGCCAGGACGCGGCATCGGAACGGCTCGACAGCGAATAGCTGCGCGTCATCGCCGGTGCCGTGGAGGTGCCGAGCCGCACGACGACGAATTGCCCGGGCAGGGCGGCGGCGACGGGATGTCCGTCTGTGGGTTCGAGGATCAGTGACGTCACGTTGCCGCTTTCGGCGATCTTGCGCGCGACGCGAAACGGTCGGAAGCCGCGCCAGGCCGGAGGCGGGCTCGATGCCGGGCCGAGCCCGGCGTTTCCCGCTGTCGCATCCTTGCGCTGCTGCTCGAGCAGCGCCTCGAAGGAATGACGCCAGCCACCGCTCAGCGCCGGAATTTTCAGCGCGCGCTCCAGGCGGTCACGCGGGTGAGGGGGCAGATAGAGCAGCGCATTGATCTCGGACACGCTCATGCGTTCGGGGCCGTCAGCGACCCGGACGATCTCGTCGCCGGCCTCAACGTCGCCTTCCTCGATCACCCGAAAATAGAAGCCGGGCCGGCCGTGGCTGACGAGCAGCGCGGCCATGTCCGGCTCCTCCATGCGAATGCCGAGCCGGTAGCAGGTGACGCGCGGCTGCGTCACCTCGAACAGGGCGGAGCCGATTTTGTAACGGTCTCCGATGCAGACGTCCCTGTCGGCGAGGCCCTCGACGGTAAAATTCTCGCCGAATTGACCGTGGACGAGGTTCGCTCGACCGAGGTGCTCCTGCCAGTATTGATAGGAGTCCTGCTGGTAGACGTAGACGGCGCGCTGCTCGCCGCCATGGCCGGCGGTATCGCCCTGGCCATCGCCGTCGATGTTGAGCCGGCGCACCCTGCGCGGACCACTGACGGGCGTCTTCCAGACGCCGGTATGAACGGTCTTGCCTTGCCACGCGATGTCGCGCGGCAGGCCGACGTTGACGGAGAGCAGACGGGCCATGGGGTTCCCCGGTGTGACGGGCGCGGCTCTGGCGGATTCCAGGTCGCTGCAATGCCAATCTGCATCCATGTCGGAATTTTGGCCCGTTAGTCGTTGTTAGACGTTGCTAGCCGGTCTTGTCGCCGGCTGTCTGCGCCCCGATCTGGGGAGCAGACACCGCAAGACGGGAGAGCGCGATGGATGATCAGGCGATACTGGCGGCCCTTCAGCGCCATTGGGCTGCGTCGGACGCGAATGATTTCGAGGCCGAGCATGACATCTACCGCGAGGACGCCGTGCTCGACTATCCGCAGTCCGGCGAGCGCATCCGCGGCCGGAGAACGATTCAGGAAAGCCGGTTCGTGCAGCCCAACAAGAAGCGCTTCACGGTCCGCCGGATCGTCGGCGGCGGCGATCTCTGGGTGAGCGAGTTCGTGCTGACCTATGACGGGGTGCCGTCCTATGTCGTCAGCATCATGGAATTTCGCGAAGGACTGGTGGCGCACGAGACGCAATATTTCGGCGAGAAGTTCGATCCCGCGCCGTCGCGCGCGCATCTTGTCGAGGTCGTGAGGTGAGACGCGCGTCAAACGGCGGTCTCGTGCCCCGGACGCAGCGCAGCGCCTCTTCGGCGGTGCGCTGCTGGGCCGGGGCCCATATTGCGGCGGAATGCGTGGCCTTCTGGGTCCCGGCTCTGCGCAGCAACGCGAAGGGCGTTGCAGCGCGTCCGGGACACAAAGAGACGCGCACTATTGGTTAACCAGATCCACTGACACGGAACCCGATGCGGCGGCTGGTCGCAGTCTTGTTGCCTTGATTCCGGCCCACCCATCTTTATGTCTGGAGCGAACAAGAATCCGGGCCCCTCTGGCGAGGACGCCGACAATGTCGGCAAAACCTTGCGATGTCGGATGACCTGTCCCGCGCGAATGCGATGGATCGGCCGATCGTCGGGCCTTATCGAGTTCTCTCCGACCCAATCGTCCCCATCGCAGCTCCGCGCGGTCATTTCGCAACGTAAGGGAGCTACGATGTCCGACGCCGCCACTTCAAATCCGACCGAAATCGAGATCACGGAACCGTCCAGGCTGAACGAGCAGGCTGCGGTCGCGTTGATCATTGCCGGCGCGCTCGTCGCCGTCGCCGACCGGCGCGTTTCGCCGGTCGAGCGCGACGAGGTGATCCGCTTCATCAGGGATCGCGGACTGGCGCCGCACATGAGTGACGACCGGCTGTTTGCGATTTTTGACGAACTGGCGGAACGGCTCGAGGAGCCCGACTTTGCCAATGTGGTGATCGATACGTTGCGTCCGGTCTCGGACCTGCCGCTGTCGGCCCATTTGTTGGAACTGTCGGAGCGCGTCGCGACTGCGGACGAGGACGTGCATCCCCATGAGGTGCAGGCGATCAAGCTGTTGCGCCTGCTGACGCTGGTGCTGCCGCGCGCAAAGCCGGTGGCGCCGGGCAGCGCAGGCGTTGAACGGCGCGCCGCCACGCAGGAGTGAGCATGAGTGCAGCATCGGACGAGCGTACGACAGGAAATGGGGGCACCACCGGCCAGATGGCCGGTGGCGACCCGCGTCTCGACAAGCTCGTCCGCCGCCTGCCGCCGCGTATGGGCGACACCGTCGCCTATCTGCTGAAACCGTCCAGCCGCTGGGTGAGGATCCCTTCGGGCGCGCTGCTCATCGTTGGCGGCGTGCTCTCCTTCCTGCCGGTGCTCGGAGTCTGGATGCTGCCGCTCGGCCTCGCACTGCTCGCCGAAGACGTCCCGGCGTTGCGCGCCTCGCGCTCCAGGGTCCTGGATTGGGTCGAGCGGAAGAAGCCGCAATGGCTCGATCCGTCCGCATTGAAAAATGATCAATCATGATTGAATTCATCACCGCCGACGCGCTGACCGCGCTGCTCCAGGTCATCCTGATCGACCTCGTGCTCGCCGGCGACAACGCCGTCGTCATCGGCCTTGCCGCCGCCGGCCTGCCGGCCGAGCAGCGCCGCCGCGCCATTGTCGTCGGCATCGTCGCCGCCACAGCCTTGCGTATCGTCTTCGCCGGCGTCGCGACCCAGCTCCTGCAGGTGATCGGCCTGCTGCTCGCCGGCGGCGTGCTGTTGCTATGGGTGTGCTGGAAGATGTGGCGCGAGCTGCGCGAGCAGTCCGCGCACACCGAGCTCGCGTTGAGCCATGGCGGCAGCGCGGGCAGCGCACCGGCGTCGCGCAAGACCTTCGGGCAGGCGGCGTTGCAGATCGTCGCCGCCGACGTCTCGATGTCGCTGGACAATGTGCTCGCGGTCGCAGGCGCCGCGCGCGAGCATCCCTACATCCTCGCGTTCGGACTGTTGCTGTCGGTCGCGATGATGGGCGTCGCCGCCGATCTGCTCGGCCGGGTGTTGCAGAAGCAGCGCTGGATCGCCTATGTCGGTCTCGCCATCATCGTTTACGTCGCCTTCGAGATGATCTATCGCGGTTCGCTCGAGCTCGCGCCCGTCATCGCGAGTCTCTGAGGCGACAATTCCTGCCTGCAATCCGGAGTGATCCATGACGCCTGAACCCAAAGCACCTTCGGCGCACGCCGGGCCGCGACCGAAAATCGGCCCATTCGCCCAGCTCATCTTTGGCTCGCGCTGGCTGCAAGTGCCGCTCTATGTCGGCCTCATCGTCGCGCAGGGCGTCTATGTGCTGCTGTTCCTGAAAGAGCTCTGGCACCTGGTTGCGCACTCGTTCGACGCCAGCGAGCAGCAGATCATGCTGGTCGTGCTCGGACTGATCGACGTCGTCATGATCTCGAACCTGCTGGTCATGGTGATCGTCGGCGGCTACGAGACCTTCGTCTCGCGGCTGAACCTGAACGGCCATCCTGACGAGCCGGAATGGCTGAGCCACGTCAACGCCAGCGTGCTGAAGATCAAGCTCGCGATGGCGATCATCGGCATTTCCTCGATCTCGCTGCTCAGGACCTTCATCGAGGCCGGCAATCTCGGCACCACGCGCAGCAATTTCACCGAGTCCGGCGTGATGTGGCAGGTGCTGATCCACCTGACCTTCATCATTTCCGCAATCGGTATCGCCTGGGTCGACCGCATCAGCGAGAGCGGGCACCGCAAGGGTCACGCCTGAGGGGCGATCCGCGCTCTCAGGCGCCGATGGCCAGATGCAACGGACGCCGTCCGCGTGCCAGCGTCTCGGACGGCGCTTCGCCGAAGGCCAGTCTGTAGCTCCTTGAGAAGTCGCCCAGATGCCAGAAGCCGTTACCGAGCGCTGCGGCCTTGACGGTCAAGCCATCGCCCCCGGTCATGAGCTGGACGCGAACGGCCCACAACCGTTTGAGGCGCAGATAGTGGTGCAGGCTCACGCCGTGCACCGCGTGGGTGGCGACCTGGAGCGTGCGCACGGACACGCCGAGCGCGGCGGCGAGGTCGTCGCTGTAGAGCGGCTTGCTGCCGAACAGCGCAACGACGTCGTCGAGATGCGCGATCAGCTTGCGGTGCTTGTCGAATGAACCGGGGCGGGCGCTGCGTGCGCCTGCCGGCAGCAGGGTGGCGTCGAGGCCGGCGAGCAGCGTTTCCTGGATCGGGCGGTAGAGCGCCTCGAATTGCCGGGGATCGTTGCATGCCGACGCCAGCGAGAACATCTCCACGATAGCCGCGCGCAGGCGCGTCATCGGATCGTCCTGCGTGCGGACATAGGCGAGGCCGGTGTCGAAATCCGCCCAGCCGCGATGGCGCATGTCCGAGTTGAAGCGCAGCATCAGGTAAGTGTTGGGGTGATGCTCGATCGCCTTGACGGGGGCTTTGCCGCGCATGACGGCGATCATCGAACTATCGACCTCGCGGCCATTGGCGATGGAGTGAAAGGTGAGGGGAACAACGAGGCCGACGCCGTTGTCCGTGCCGATCTCGGCCTCAAACCGCCGTGCAAAGGAGCGCTGGAGCACGAAGAGCCCGTCGCGGAGCGGCAGGATGGCGCGAGACAGCGAGAATTCCCGCGGACGGAGCGGCGTGCTGGTGCCGAGACCGAGCACCTCGTTGGCGCGAAATTCGTCGAAGTCCGAGAAGCGCTCGACGCCGAGGACGCGCGATGGCTTTAGCCGACGTACCGGCATTTCGGGATCCCAGGGCATGTCGGGGTGAGCGGGTTTAATCCGCACAAGCGTATCAGAGGCCCGACCGTCGGCCATATTCCGGGAAACTACTGCCTGCGCGGCGGCGACAGGGGAAGTCGGCGCGCTGCTGTGAGGACTTCACGGACAAGTACGCGAGTCCGGCAGGCTCAGATCGTTCACTTCAGAATTTCGCACACCGTAGGATGTGATCCGACGTCAAGCTTCGCGTTGCTTGTAGAGATGCTCCGCCACCACGCCTCCAACGCGTCGCGCTCGCAGCCGAGCCTGACGCTCATGCCGCCGGCGAACTTGATCCAGTCGGCGAAATGGTCTCTGCCAACCGCGATCACCACGGGAATGTCGGCGTCGAGCGCGCGTCCGATCAGATGGGACAGGCCCTTGCCGTCGCGCTCGCGCTTGCCGAAGCGGTTGATGATGACGAGATCGGCGCCATGCGAGAGCGCGTCCGCGATCCGCATCCCCGCATTTTGCAGCCGCGCGAGATCGAGACGGCAGCCGCGGGCGGCCGGATCGAAATCCTGCGCGAGCAGAAGCGTCTCGCCGCTGTGAAGCAGCACGGCCGACAGGCTCGAATCCGCGCATTGGCCGGCCTGAACCATGCCGACGACGCGACAGCCACGCGCATTCAGATCCGCCGCGAAGCTGCGCAGGACCGTGTCGGGGTCCTGATGCGCCTCGTAGACGAGGGCGGCGAGGTCGCATTGCGCGTCGAACATGGTCGGCCTCCGTTTGACGGCAAAGAATTGGGGCCGCGACGTTTCCGCCGCGGCCCCGGTTTTCCGATCAGGCCGCCGGCGGGCCGTTGATGATCTGCAGCTGTGTGAACTCGGCGAGACCTTCCTCGGCGAATTCAGTGCCGATGCCCGACTGCTTGGCGCCGCCGAACGGGATGTGCGGGGCCATGTCGAGGTGCTTGTTGATCCAGACCGTGCCGGACTCGAGCTGCGTTGCGACCTCGTGCGCGCGCTTGATGTCGGACGACCAGACCGACGCGCCGAGGCCGTAGGTGGTGGCGTTGGCGCGGCGGATCGCGTCGTTCTTGTCGGAATACTTGATCAGCGGCAGCACCGGGCCGAACTGCTCCTCGTCGACCAGCTTGGAGCCTTCCTGGATGTCGCGCACGATGGTCGGCTCGATGAAATAGCCGGGGCGGTCCATCGCCGAACCACCGGCGACCACCTTGCCGTTCTTGCGGGCGTCCTCGAGGAACGTCTTCACCTTCTCGTACTGCATCTTGTTCTGCAGCGGCCCGAGCTTGGTGCCCTGCTTGGCGCCGTCGTCGACCACCGTGCTCTTGGCGATCGCGACCAGTTCGTTGCAGAGCTCGTCATAGACGGACTCGTGGACGTAGAGCCGCTTGATGGCGAGGCAGACCTGGCCGGAGTTCTGGAACGCGCCCTCGAAGATGCCGGGAGCGACCTTCTTCGGGTCGACATCGTCGAGCACGATGCCGGCGTCGTTGCCGCCGAGCTCGAGCGTGATGCGCTTGAGCGTCTGCGCCGCGCTCGCCATCACCTTCTGCCCCGTGGCGGAAGAGCCGGTGAACGAGATCTTGCGGATATCAGGATGCTTGGTCATCTCGCCGCCGAGGTCGTTGGCGTCGGTGATGAAGTTGAGAACGCCCTTCGGCAGGACGTCCTTGATCAACTCGGCGAAGCGCAGGGTCGCCAGCGGCGTGGTCGGCGCCGGCTTCACCACCAGCGTGTTGCCGGCGAGCAGCGCCGACGGCAGCTTGAAGCTGAGGATGAGCAGCGGATAGTTCCAGGGAATGATGGCGCCGACGACGCCGAGCGGGCGGCGATAGGCTTCCACCTTGCGGTCACCGGAATCCTCGATCACCTTCATCGGCAATTCGAGCGAGCTGAGGTAGCGGAAGAACGCGGCCATGCCGAGGACCTCGCCGGTGGCGTCGCCAAGCGGCTTGCCTTGCTCGCTGGTGAGGATGTGGGCGAGCTCGCCCGAATTGGCCTCGATCACGTCGGCCATCTCGTTCACGAGCTTGCGGCGTTCCGCCATCGGGGTCGCGGCCCAGGCCGGGAAGGCGGCCTTCGCCGCGGCGACGGCGGCATCAAGCTGCGCCTTCGAGGCACGCGGACACTGCGCCAGCACCTCTTCGGTCGCGGGATTGAGAACCGGCATGGTCTGGTCGCCGGGCACCATCTTGCCGTCGATGAGAAGATTGTAGTCACTCATTGGCTTTGCGCTCCCTTGCAGAAACGGGCCGTTCGGGGCCTCGTTATATCGAACTATATATCACGACTTCGCCGGGCCGACCATGGCGGCCGGTTCGATCAATTCCAGAAAAGCAGGGCTGGACGCGGGTGGACATATCGATATATCGTGATGAATATAGCGAACCGTGTTCCGGGACTGACGATGGAAATCAAGGTGAGGCAGCTCACGACCTGCGAGGTGGCGTCCGACGGCGGCGCGATCTCGCTGGGCTTCGAGGATCTGGCGGGCAACCCCGCCGCGGTCAGTGTCTCGCTCAACCAGGTCGGCGCCCTCATCATGACGCTGCCCGGGCTGCTCGAGGCGGCGCTGAAGGCCCGCTACGGCGACCAGAGCCTGCGCTACGCCTATCCGCTGGCGTCCTGGGCGATCGAGCAGGCGACCGATACGACCCAGCGCATCATTACGCTTCAAACCGAGGACGGCTTCAAGGTGCGCTTCTCGATCCCGAAAGCCGAGCAGAGCCTGCTCGGCGAAGCGCTGACCCAGCCGATGCCGGAAATGTCGGTGCGGCCGAACTAGCGGCTTGGGCCAAAGGCGCAAACAAAACACCGCCTAAGAATGAAATTGCCGCTTGGGCCGGTCGAGCGCCGGAAATGTTGCACGCGTCGCCTGAACTAGAGAATCGCTTTGCCTGTTCGCCAGCCTAAAGTTGCGGGCGGGTAGAGGTGGCAAGCGATGAGCGATGTTCGAACGGGTTTCCTGGACGCTATCGGCAACACGCCATTGATCAGGCTGCGAATGCCGTCGGAGGCCACGGGTTGCGAGATCTATGGCAAGGCCGAATTTCTCAATCCCGGCGGCTCGATCAAGGATCGCGCGGCGCTGGCCATGATCGACGATGCCGAACGATGCGGCAAGCTTGGGCCGGGAGGCGTCATCGTCGAAGGAACGGCCGGCAATGTCGGAATCGGCATAGCGCTCGTGGCGAATGCACGCGGCTATCGAAGCGTGATCGTGATGCCTGACACGCAAAGTCAGGAGAAGAAGGACATGTTGCGGCTGTGCGGTGCCGACCTGCGCCTGGTGCCGGCCGTACCCTATTCCAATCCGGGTCATTACGCGCGCTATTCCGGTCAGCTCGCCGAGGAGCTCGGTGCTTTCTGGGCCAATCAGTTCGATAACGTCGCCAATCGGGAGGGCCACTATCGCACGACCGGTCCTGAGATTTGGCAGCAGACGGCTGGAAGAATCGACGGCTTCACATGTGCCGTCGGGAGCGGCGGTACCTTGGGTGGGATCGCGCGGGCCCTCAAGGAGCGAAATCCCGGCATCAAGATCGCGCTCAGCGATCCCATGGGGGCCGCGCTCTATAATTGGTTCACCAAAGGCGAGCTCACGACGGAAGGAGACTCCATCACCGAAGGGATCGGGCAAGTCCGTGTCACCAGGAACCTGGAAGGCACGCCCATCGATGCGGCATATCAGATTACGGACGAGGAAGCGCTGCCCGTTCTGTTCGACCTGATCGAGCATGAAGGACTGGTGCTGGGGGGCTCAAGCGCGATCAATATCGTTGGAGCCATGCGACTTGCGCGCGACCTCGGTCCAGGCAAAACCATCGTGACCATCCTCGCGGATGGCGGACAGCGCTATCAATCCAAGCTGTTCAACCCGGAATTCCTGCGCAAGAAAAATCTGCCCCTGCCACGCTGGATGCGATAGCGAGCCGCCAGGATGCGCGCCCGTCCGTTCACGATTTCCGCGAACGGCCGATGTCGCTCTTGAGCGCTTCCAGCTCCTTGTGCACGGCGCGGGCGGCGTCGCGTTCGATCTTGCGGTAGCGCGCGACAAGCTTTTCGCCGAAGGGAGTGAGCATCGCGCCGCCGCCGTTCTTGCCGCCGGCCTGCGGCTCGACCGCGGGATGTCCGCAAATGCGGTTGATCTCGTCCACGAGATCCCAGGCACGCTTGTAGGACATGTCCATGGCGCGGCCGGCCGCCGAGATCGAGCCTTGCTCGCGGATCTGCTCCAAAAGCTCGATCTTGCCGGGCCCGATCCGATCCTCGCCATCGAGGTCGATGCGCAGACTGAGCTGGGGAAGCGATTTGGCGCTCGCGCGCGGCATGACGGGGTCTCTTGGGGCACTTGCATGCGAGATTGCCACTCTTGCCCGCCGCGGACAAGGTGAGGGCGCCTGATTTCCCAAAAGATGGACCTTTGTCGAGGTCCCAAGGGCACGGGCTTCAGCCCCGTGCCCTTGATCGCTGCATCTTATTCCGCGGGGCTTCCGACCACCGCGCCCTGACTGACGTCCTCGCGGGCGAGGATCATCAAAAGGCCGACGATGATGAGCTCGACCACCGCGAAAGCAATGAAGGCGCCGGTGAACGAGCCGGCCGAGGCGTTGATGATCGCGCCCATCATCCAGGGCGCCACGAAGGCCGAGAAGATGCCAAATACCTCGGCGTATCCAATCGCGGCCGGTGCGAGCGCGTCGGAGTATTTTTCGCTGAGCAGGGCGAAGATAGCGCCGCCGCCGAGAAGCGCGATACCGCTGAGTGCTGCAAACAGCACCAGCATCGAGAACGACATCGGTGTGACCACGCTCCACAGGAACATCAGCGCGGTCAGGAAAGCGAGACATGCGGTGAGTTTGATCATGAAGGGCTTGCCGAGTCGATCGGACATGTAGCCGCCAATCACCAGGAATAGCACCTGCGACAACCCCATGACGGTGCCAATGACAGCGCCGGCTTCCGGCGGCATGTGCTGTACTGTGATGAAGGCCGGCACCACCCAGGTGGCGGTGCCGGCGATCGCGAAGGTGCAGGCCACGATGCCGAAGCCGCCGACCGCGATCCATTTCGAGCGGAAGATCTCACCGAGCGGCAGGTGCTCCTGCGGTGTTTCGTTGCCCCAGGTGAAACCGTCGATGCCGAGCTCGCGCGGATTGTTGCGGACGACGAGTGCGTCGACGGCTGCAACGAGCAGCGTGCCGATTGCCAGCACGGCGAAGAAGGTCCGCCAACCGGTCGCAATCGTCAGGGGAATGCCGAGCGCGAAATCCATGGTGATGGCGAGGCTGTAGGCGGCGAGGATGATGCCTACCACCGAGCCACGCCGACTTTGCGGAAACCAGCCGAAGATCAGCTTCATGTTGCCGATGAAGATGCCGGCGTCGAAGAAGCCGATCACGAGCCGGAGCATCAAGAGCTGTGTGTAGCTTTGTACGAACACCTGGAGCACCATGCCGATACCAGTGCCCGCAAGCCCGATCAGCAGCATGTTGCGCGCCGTCATCGACCGGCTGACCGGAGACCACACCACCATGCCGATACCGTAGGTCAGCGCAAAGATGCCTTGCGCAAGCCCGGCCTCGGCGGGATTGAGCTTGAGGCTCTCGGAGACGAAGGGCAGTACGGCCGCGAAGGCATACCAGTCGGCGGCGAGAAAGATCTCGCAGAGGATGGCGAGGGCCAGCATGCCTTTTTGCCACCGGGCTATCCGACGGCGGTCGTTCTCGGAGATGGACGTCCAAGTTGTTGTCAGCATGGTCATCATCGGTTCTCGCGGTTTACGTGTCGACGGAATCGGCGTGGCCTCAGGCGGGCGGCGGCAGGAAGTTGACCTCGTGTTCGGCGGCACGTCGCACGACCTCCTGCGGATCGGGGAGATTGTGGATGCGCTCGAACAGCTCTTTCAGCGACCGCGTCGGTGCGACCCAGAACAGGCTGGTGGCGGTTTCACCCGACTTGTTGAAAATGCCGTGGGGGATGCCCTTGGGCATGCGGACGAGGTCGCCGGCCTTGGCGACAAAGTCCTTGCCGTCGAGCCAGAGGTCGTAGCGGCCGCTCAGCACATAGACGAATTCATCCTGAGTCGGATGCACGTGCGGCGGCACGAAGGTGCCATCCGGAAACACGGCATGCCAGGCCATCGACGCCTCGGAATGCTGCTTCAGCGTGTAGGTCTGGCCCAGAATGTTCCAGATGACGTTGCCAAAGCCTTCTTTGGCAGGGGTCACGCCCGGAGGCATCTCGATCATGGTGGTGTCCTCTGTTGTGTGCGGATCAATCGGCGAGAAAATCGGTGACGTAGTGTGCGGAAGACGGCGTTTCCTCGAACACGAGATGACCGGTCGCCGGCACCAGCGTCACGCGTGCGTCGGGGAGCCCTGCTTTCCAGGCATCTGCCTGGGCGGTTGGGCGCAAACGATCTGCGGCCCCCCAGAGCACTAGCGTCGGCATCGTGATCCGATGCAGCCAGTGCGCGAGCTTGGGATTGCCCTGCGGTTCGCTGCGGATTAGCTTGGCAAAGCCCGTGACCTCGCGTCCAAGGCGGGCGTCGAAGGCCGGATCGGGCGCCTTGGGAAAGTAACGGAGTGCCGCGGCCGGATCGTGCGCGAGATAGGCTGGCAGTTCTTGCGGTGCGATCTCGAACAATCCGGGCGCAGGCGCGCTTCCGACGACAAGACCGGCGGGCGCAACCAGCACCAGCTTGCGGACCCGATGCCGCTGACGGATCGCGAACTCCGCGGCAAGCCATCCGCCGAGCGAGAACCCGGCGAGGTCGAACTGCTCAAGGCCAAGCTTGTCGAACAGATCCATGTAGTGAAGGACGTGATCCTCGACCGTGTCGATCGTCTCGGAGTCGCCGGAGTCGCCAAAGCCCGCATGATAGGGGATGATGACCGTGTGCCGCTTCGCCCAATCGCGCGCCATCTCGAAGCCGGTGAAGGTGCCGGTGCCGTGCAGGAACACCAGCACGGGGCCGCTTCCGATGCTGTGAACGACGGTCCGCACGCCGTTGATCGTATGTTCCGCGCGGGAGAAGCCGGTGAGATCGGGCGAGGGTTTGACGGTATCAAGCATGGTCGTCTCCGGTTGAAGGCGGCAGAGCCGGGCGTTGGTGAGTCATGCGGCGGCTTCCTGGCGACCGCTGAGAAGTGAGGCGAATTGTTCGACGGCGTTGGCGAGCCGCGCGGCCGTCATTGGTGCGAGCGGCTCGCCCGGTACGATCTCGCCGCTGCTGGCGTAGATCGCCGTCGAAACGGTGCAGGCTTCGAAGAAGCCGAACAGCGGGCGGAGCTGGTGCTCGACCACCAGCGAGTGGCGCAGGCCGCCGCCGACCGCGGTCAGCAGCACCGGGCGGTTGCGCAGCACGCTGGGTTCGATCAAGTCGAATACGTGCTTGAACAATCCGGGATAAGAGCCCTGGAACACCGGGCATCCGATCACGAGGCCATCGGCTTGTTCGATGGCCTCGACGACGGCGCGCGCATTGTCATCGAGTGCGGTCCGGGTGAAGCCGGCGATGCCGCAACCGGCATCGACAAGGTCGAGGACGGTGGTCTTCAGTCCATGCTGCGCCTGAAGATCGGCAGCGACGGCTTCCACCAGCATGCGCGACTTCGCCGGGCGCCAACTATTGCCGCAGAAGCCAACGATGCGGGATGTCCTCACCTCGACGCCCTCGTGTCTGGTCGCTTGCTCAGCCCGTCACCCCGAAGACCGTCCATTGCGCACCAGGGCCGGGGAGGCCGAGCAGCGCGCGGCCGCACTCTTCGACGATCTGGTCGGCCATCAGGATGTGCTGCGTGCCCGAATGGATGTCGCGATAGAACCGCTGCATCGGCGTGTTGTGCAGCGAGGCGCCGCGCGCGGCGCGATGCGCGAAGGTGGCGACATCCGACAGAACGTCGTGGACGTGGCGCAGTGACAGCTTGATCATCGTCATCTGCTCCAGCGACGGACTTTCGCCGCCGGCGCAAGTCTCCGAGACGTCCTTCCAGGTTTCGTGGACCAACGCACGTGCTGCGCGGAAACGAGCTTCGGCCTGCGCAAACTGGAACTTGAAGCTCGCGCTGTCGCGCGACTTGCCGAATGGATCCTGGCGCTGAACGATCACCTTGACGAGTTCGTCGAGCATGCGGCGGCCGACACCGACGGCCCAGGCGGAATGCGCCCAGGCGCTGTAGCCCGCCAGTCCCAGCGCACCCTGCACGCCACCTCGGCGCGGCGCGCCAATGTCAAAATCGTAGGTCATGTCCGTGGGTACGAACAGCTCGTCGCCCTCGCTCAAAGTGTAGTCGAAACTTCCCGTCGCGCGCAGGCCGAGCACGTCCCAATTGCCCATCAACTTGATGGTCGCGCGCGGATGGTGGGTGACGACGATCTTGGGCTGGCCGTTCGGGCCGAACACCATGTCTTTGCCGGATGCGTCGGTGACGAAGCAGCCTGAATGGACCCACTCGGCGTGCTGAATGCCGCTGCCATAGGCCCAGTTACCGCGGATCATGTAACCGCCATCGACCGGTCGGGCGAAGCCGCGCGGCACGCCGTTGCCGGCAATCGTAATGTCGGGCCCGCCCGCGAAGACTTTCTTGATGCCTTCGTCCTCGATGTAGATGGCGAGCGTCGTGCCTTCCATGTTGTTGCCGATGACGCACCAGCCGGCGGAGGCGTGTGCGTAAGCGAGCCGCTCGATCACGGTCATGGCGTCGTAAGGCAGAAGCTCGGCGCCGCCGACCTCCTTCGGGAACAGCATGGTGTAGATGCCGGCCTTGCGCAGCGCCGCCACCACATCGTCAGTCAGATAGCCCTGTGCCTCGGCCTCCGCGGCCCTGGATTCGACCAGCGGTAGCAGCGCGTCGAGGCGCGCATGGAACTCGGCCACCGTCGGGGTCGCGGAAGGTTTTACGGCGAGTTGCACGGAAGGGCTCATGGTCGGTGTCTCCACGTCGGGCTGTTGGTTTTTCGCGAAACGCTGCTGGACGCGAAGATCTGGGTCGGGCGGAACACGCCGCTTGCGGGCAAGACTCCGCTCACACGGCCAAAGACTGTTGGTGCGCGCGACGAACGGCTCGCGTTGGTGTCGAGATGTCCCCGTCGGAACCGCGCGAACGTCGTTACGCGATCCCGATGGCCAGGATGCTAGAGATGAGGCGGCTAAAGCAGCAATCCCCCATCATGGGGGGGGTTGGCCATGCTGCTCTGCCGCAAAGCTGGGCCGGGAGAGCCATGTTTTGCCGCTTCTTTTCGCTTGACCAAAGGTCAGGTGAGGCAGAAATTTTAAGCCTATAACAATCGGCAATGACGCGCGCGTGTCCGAGGGCACCGCGCGTTCGCGCGAGGAGTGGCGGTGAGAGCCGAGCAGGAGCATTTGGATGGTCTGCCCGAGCGCCAGCTCGCAGATCGGCTGATGTCCATCGCCGAGAGCCGCTCGGTGCGCGCCCTTGGCATTGCCTGCTGCTCGGCGATCACGGAATTGACGGGATCGCCGACCGTCGGCCTCTATTTGCTCGACGGGCTCGAACCGGAACTGGTCTACAGCCGGCACGTCGCAGAAGGCCTGCTCGACAATTACAGGGCCGGCTTCTGGAAGCGCGACCCCGTGCTCGACTGCATCATGACCCAAGGCCGCGCGGTCGACGGCGAAACGGTGATCGGTCCGCAGCAATGGCGGCACAGTCCGTCCTTCGAGATGCTGCACGAGTGGGGCTTTGCATACAACATGGGCGGACCGTTGTGGTGCGGGCAGAAGATCGTCGGCGTGCTGTTTACGGCGACGACTGATACGGACGCGCCGTACACGATGCGGTCGCGGCAGCGCATGGAGATGCTGTGTCGGGCCGGCTCGCTCGCTTTGACCAACATGACGAACGCGGGCGCGATCGACGCCCATCCTGCCGCAATCCGGGTCCCCGAGCCGGCAACGACGCCGGTGGCGACGCTCTCGGCATCGCTTCCGCCACGGTCCGCGGACGTCGCCATCCGGGTCTGCCGCGG
Source organism: Bradyrhizobium sp. 613_E4_N2_2 (assembly GCF_052075995.1). Taxonomy (NCBI): domain Bacteria; kingdom Pseudomonadati; phylum Pseudomonadota; class Alphaproteobacteria; order Hyphomicrobiales; family Nitrobacteraceae; genus Bradyrhizobium; species Bradyrhizobium sp. 613_E4_N2_2. Next base: position 5,525,245 of record NZ_CP197234.1, on the reverse strand, counting down.
CCAGACCAACAAGGAAATCGCCCGCGAGATGGGGATTTCCGATCAGACCGTGAAGGAGCACGTCGCGAACCTGTGCCGACGCTTCGGCGTGCACAACCGCACCGAGCTTGCGGCCTGCCTGCTGAGTCCGAGCGCTCGGCAATAAGGTGCCGCGCCGGGTTAGATGTGGTTGACGATCAGCTTGAGCGAGCCGACGAAGGCCGGACGCTGCCGATAGTTCCCGTAACGCGTATCCCATCGGCCGGACGTGAGCTCGTTGCCGAGCCGAGCATCATCGCACGGCGTGCATCTCCAGAAACGCCTTCACGCCGGTCACGTTACCGGTATCCGACGGCACGTAGCCGGGCAGCGTGGCGACGGCGGCGCGGAAATCGGCGCTGCGCATGATCTCCAGGATGCGCTGCATCGGCCCGGTATCGAGGAAGGCGCGCTTGCAGACGAAGAAATAATCCTCGGTGAGGATGCGGATGAAATCGAGGCCGAAGTGGCGCGCGGCCGCCTCGACACCAAAACTCGCATCCGCCATGCCGCTCGCGACATAGGCCGCGACGGCCGCGTGGGTGAACTCGATCTGCTGCGCGCCGTTGATCTTGCTCTCGTCGATGCCGCTCGCGGCAAGCAACTGGTCGAACAACAGGCGCGTGCCGGAATCATGGTCGCGGTTGACGAAGCGGACTTTTGGTCCGGTGAGGTCATGAAGCGAGGCGATACGCAGCGGATTGCCGCGCGCGACCATCAGCCCCATCTCGCGCGTGACGAAACTGATGATGCGATCCTCGCGCGGATCCAGCCATTCGCGCGCCGCCTTGATGCCTTGCGCCCGCAACGCCCCGTGCGGCAGATGCAGGCCGGAGAGATCGCAGGCGCCCTGCGCCAGCGAGACCAGCGAATGCTGGTTGCTGACATAGCGCAAATCGACGCCGATGCCGGGCTCGCGATCGAGGAATTCGCGCAGTTTTGCCACGGCAAAGCCGTGGCTGGCATGAACGCGGATCACCGAAGGGCGCTGTTCGAGGAACGGCTTTATCTCGCTCGCCAGCTCCTGCGCCAGATTTTCGAGCTGTGGCCCGAGCCGGGCCTGCATGCGTTCGCCGGCCCACACCAGCCGCTCGCCGAACGGCGTGAGCTTTGACCCCTTGCCGCGCTGGGTCTCGACCAGAGGGGTTCCAAAGAACTCCGACCATTGCTCGATCAGATTCCAGACGTGCCGGTAGGACAGGTGCACATCGCTGGCCGCGCTCGTGATCTTTCCGGTCTTCCGGATTTCGTTGAGCACGCCGAGCATGATCACGGCGGTGCGCGGGCTGCCCTCGTGGCGAAATCGCCAGACGGCCTCGATCTCGATCTGAAGCATTGGGCTTCCTTATGAACTTCGCTTCATATGTGAGGCGTCCATCGGCAAACCATATCATATTTACTCCGGCCAATAGCCGCCTAATCTGGTATACCAGAACAGGAGGAAATATGATGTCTGTTGCATATGACTTTGCGCATTCGCCGGCCACCGAATTCATGGCCCGGCCGCAGCATCTGCTGATCGACGGCCGCCGCGTCCCCGCCAGCTCCGGCCGTACCTTCAAATCCCTCAATCCCGCCACCGGGCAGGTCATCGCCGTCGTCGCCGAAGGCGGCGAGGCCGATGTCGAGCATGCGGTCGCCGCCGCGCGGCGCGCGTTCGAAGGCCCGTGGCGTACGATGCGTGCCTCCGAGCGTGGCCAGATCCTGCTGCGCTGGGCGGACCTGCTCAAGCAGCACTCCGAAGAAATCATCGAGCTCGAGTCGATCGATGCCGGTAAGCCGATCTCAGCGACGACGCGCCAGGACTTTCCGGCCGCGGTCGACACGCTGATCTACTACGCCGGCTGGGCCGACAAGATCAGCGGCGACGTCGTGCCGGTACGTGACGATGCATTGACTTATACAGTGCGCGAGCCGGTCGGCGTGGTCGCGGCGATCGTGCCGTGGAATTTCCCGCTGATGATCGGCATGTGGAAGCTGGCGCCGGCGCTGGCCTGCGGCTGCACCATCGTGATGAAGCCGGCCGAGCTGACCTCGCTGTCGGCGCTGCGCATCGCCGAGCTCGCGCTCGAGGCGGGCCTGCCGGCGGGTGTCTTCAACGTCGTCACCGGGCCGGGCCGCGTCGTCGGCGACGCGCTGGTCAATCACCCCGATGTCGACAAGGTGACCTTCACCGGCTCGCCCGGCGTGGGCCGTGGAATCATGAAGGGCGCGGCCAGCAACTTCAAGCGCGTCTCGCTCGAGCTCGGCGGCAAGTCGGCCAACGTCATTTTCGACGATGCCGATCTCGAAGCGGCGTCCAAGGCTGCGGCGTCCGGCATCTTCTTCAATGCCGGCCAGGTCTGTTCGGCCGGCTCCCGCGTGCTGGTGCAGGAGAAGGCTTACGACGAAGTCGTGGAGCGGCTGGCTGCGCGCGCAAAATCGCTCAGGATCGGCGACCCGCTCGATCGCAAGACGGCGCTCGGCCCCGTCATCTCCGAGAAGCAGATGAAGTCGATCCTCGACTATGTCGACATCGGCCAAAAGGAGGGCGCGACCCTCGTCACCGGTGGCGAGAAAGTCGGAGATCGCGGCTATTTCATCAGCCCCGCGGTGTTCGCAGGCGTCGCACACGAGATGCGGATCTCGCAGGAGGAGATTTTTGGCCCCGTCGTCAGCGTCATCAAGTTCAAGGACGAGGCCGATGCGCTCAGGATCGCCAACGGCACGGCCTACAGCCTCGCCGCCGGCGTGTGGAGCCGCGATATCGGCAAGCTCCAGCGCTTCGCCAAGCGGGCGCGTGCGGGCACGGTCTGGATGAACACCTATGGCTACACCGACGTGCGCCTGCCCTGGGGCGGCGAGCGCGACTCCGGCCTCGGCCGTGAGCACGGCACCGCTGCGCTCGACAATTTCACCGAGCCGAAGGCTGTCTGGATGAATCTGGCCGTCTGATAACCTCCCGATCGGCCAATCCTGGGCCCGCCTGATCCCGGTCAGGCGGGCTCTTTTTTCGAAATCGATAAAATTGTCTGCATTCCGCTCAGTGGCGGAAAACCCTGCGGACAAGAAGGCTGCTGCCTTAAACCTCCGCTTTGGAACCGGCGTGCATCCTGCCTGCAAAAGGTTGGGGCATCGGCATGTCTGTTCTGAGGGAGATCGTTGCGGCGGTTGCAGGAGTGTATGCGCTCCTGTTCGTCTGCGACGCATTGTTCGGCGTCGGCGAGGCGCGTTTCGACGACGCCTATTACAGCGCCAGCTTCTACGCGCCGCGGCCGAAGGAATTCCGCTTCGCCAGCGACACGCCGCCGGCGGTCCGCGTCAGCGAGGCCTTCGCGCAGTTTGCGCCGGGCGAGGCCAAGCCGAACCGGCGCTACTCGTCTCTGACGACGATCATTCGCTAACGTTCGGCCATTCAGGCTTGCTCCGGCGCCGGGGCGTCACCGGGATGCTGCCCCGCGCGTTGCGGGATCAGCAGCAGGCACACCAGCATAAAAGCTGCGATCACGACCGAGGCCAGCGGCCGGCTCAGCGCCAGGCCGCCGTGGTCGAGCGGCTTGTCGAGAAAGTCGCCGACGGTCGCACCCAGCGGACGCGTCAAGATGAAGGCGGCCCAGAACAGCGTAACGCGTGAGACGCGAGTCCAGAAGTAAAGTGCTGCGACAACGGCGAGTCCGGCCGCGAAGATCAATGCGCCACCGCGATAGCCCATATCGCCGGTATCCGCGATCCAGTCGCCGAGCGCAGTACCCAGCGTTTGCGAAAAGGTGATCGCGCCCCAATAGAACGCCTCAACGCGCGGTGTGCTGACGCTGTTGACCGAGATCGTTCCCTCGGCGCGATACCAGAGGCCGAGCACCAGCACGAGACAAGTGAGCAGCAGCGTCGAGCCGCCGGTATAGCCGATGCCGAGCGAGCGGTCGGCGAAGTCGGCCATCGTGGTGCCGAAGGTGGTCGATGCGACGATGGTGGCCCAATACAGTGCCGGATTGAATTTGCGCGCGCGGACCTGCGCCGCGACCAGGACGATCATGGCCGCGAGGAACAGGCAGGTCCCGGCCAGATAGCCCCAGTTCAGCGTCATGGTGACGGTGTCACCGCCGGTCTCGCCGAGCGTGGTGGCGGCGATCTTGATGATCCAGAAACCGAGCGTGACCTCGGGGACCTTGCTCTCGCTGATGATATTGCTTTTGGTCTGATCTTCCATGGTGTCCTCGTTGATACGTCAGCCGCGGACCGGGATCCGCGGCTGACCGGATGATGGCGCGCAGAGGCGTCAGGACTTCGCGGCGGTATCCATGGCCGCGAGCAAATCTGCGACCGCCTGTTTGCACTTCGCCGCATCCGGCGCGCCCGCGCGCAGCGCCTCCAGCGCGCGGTCGATCGCCTTGTCGACGGTGTGCCAATCGGCTGCCGCGCGCGGCTTCAATCCGGCTTCGGCCTCGTCCCATTTGGTCTCGAGGTCCTTGATCCGCGTCTTGGCAGCGGGGAGGTCGCCGTTGTCGATCAGCGCGGCGACGTCGACCACAATGGTTCGGAACGGCGTGAGATCGCCGAGCTTTGCGGTCGCGGCCTCCGCGAGCGGCACGAAGGTGAAGTGCTGGCTCGCGTGTATGTGCGGTTCGCCCGTGAAGGTCGTCAGCAGGCAGACGGCGACGGCGGAAATCAGTTTCATCATGTGGTTTCTCCTGGTGGAGCTCCTGCTTCATGCAGGGAGCGGGATTTCGCGGTTGAAGCTATTGCGCCGGATCGGCGCGGCGCCTGCCGTCGCCCTCGAAGGTCACCCAGGCGACGAGGCCGACGATCACGGTCAGGAAGGCGATGCTGGTCTGGATCGTGCCGAGTCCGATGCCGCCGTACTCGCGCGACTGCGACAACAGATCGCCGAGCGAGGCGCCAAGCGGGCGGGTCAGGATGTAGGCAAGCCAGAAGGTGAGGACGGCATTGGCGCCGAAGTAATAGGCCATCATCACCGCCGCGATCAGCACGCCGAAGGCTGCGACGCCGAGCTGGAAGCCGAGACCAAGTGCTTCGGTGGCAAGATCGCCTGCGGCCGTGCCGAGCGCGAAGGTGAAGAGGATGGCCGTCCAATAGAACAGCTCGCGCCGCGTCGTCACGATGCTGTGGATCGATAGCGTGCGCTCGACGCCGTACCAGACCGCAAAGGTCGCGGCGAGCGCGCAAGCGAACGCCGCTGTGCTGATGTAGAGGCTGATCTCGAGCTTGTCGGTCAGGAGATCCGTGAGCTGCGTGCCGACGATGCTGACGAGAACGACGGTCAGCCAGTAGATCCAGGGCACGTAGATGCGGCGGTTCAGTTGCAGCAGCAGTGCAGCGACCAGCAGGCCGCTCATGCAGATCGCGGTCGGGCCGGCGCCGAGGCCGACATGCACCGCGAGATAGTCGGCGCCGGTCTCGCCAACCGTGGTCGAGAGAATCTTGATGGCCCAGAAGATCGCCGTGACCTCCGGAACCTTGTTCAGCATCCGTCTTGCGCCAAAACTTGAATATTGCGACACGCCCAAATCTCCCAAAGCCGAAGCGATGCGAGACCGTCGCGCAGGCGACTTAGGCCGGGCTTAGGGGCGAGAATTTTCAATGCAGCGCGGCCTTCGCCGCATTTTGGGCCTGCTGGCGTTCCCTAACTCTGCGCTAAGTCGGAACGGTCATGATTTTGACGGCCGGATGGCCCGGCGGTTTCGAGGATCGAGCTTTGCGGGTACTGCTGATCGAAGACGACCGGATGGTTGGAGCCGCCGTCGAACAGGCGCTCAAGGATGCTGCTTACGCCGTCGATTGGGTGAGAGACGGCGAGAGCGCGCTGCTTGCCGCCGCGAGCGAATCCTACGAAGTCCTGCTGCTCGATCTCGGCCTGCCGAACGCGGACGGTCGGGATATCCTGCGGCAGTTGCGCGCGAATGGCTGCAGGTGCCCGGTCATTATCGTCACCGCGCGGGATGGCGTCGATCACAGGATCGAAGGCCTCGATCTCGGCGCCGACGATTATCTGGTCAAGCCGTTCGAGATACGCGAATTGCTGGCGCGGATGCGGGCGGTGCTTCGCCGCGAAGGCAGCGGTGCGCCCGCGGTGCTTGGCAACGGCAAGCTCAGTCTCGATCCTGCGACCCGCGAGGCTTCGCTGTCTGGCCAAACGGCCCTCCTGACCGCGCGCGAGTTCGCGCTGCTCCAGGCTTTGTTGACGCGCCCCGGCACCATCCTGTCGCGGAGCGAGCTCGAGCGGCAGCTTTACGGCTGGAACGAGGAGGTCGAAAGCAATGCGGTCGAATTCCTGATCCACACCATCCGAAAGAAGCTCGGTACGGAGGCGATCCGTAACGTGCGCGGGATGGGATGGATGGTGGATCGCGCGCCATGATCAACTCGCTGCGCGGCCGGCTGTTCATCAGCTTGACGACGATCGTGCTGGTGACCGAGCTGATCGGAGGCGTCTTCGCACACCGGTGGGCATTCGATGAGGCGATCGAGACGCAGGACTCCGTGCTGATCCAGATCGCGGGCCTCGTTCAGAGCGGTGGCTTCACCGGCGCTCAGGACCTCCATGGGGTCGATGAAAACTCCGAAGTCTGGCTGATGGAGCTGGGCAGGGCGCCGCAAGGCACACCCGAGGAGCGCCAGTTGTGGCGGCTTCAGGATGGGATGCGCGATGCAACGCGACAGGGAAAGCCGGTCCGGGTGGTGCTGAAGACGCGATCCGACGGCAGCCGGTTTGCCGTGGCCCAGAGCACGGGTGTCAGGGATGAGATCGCAAGTGACATGGCGCTCCGCACCGTGCTTCCGATCGCCGCGCTGATCCCTTGCCTGATGCTGGTGATCGCCTTGGTCATTGCCGGATCGCTTCGGCCCATGGTCCGGCTGGCGGACGAACTCAACGCACGGCGTGCGGATGACATGACGGCGTTGCCGCTTCGCGACCTCCCAAGCGAACTGAATCCGTTCGTGTCTTCCATCAACGGCCTGTTGCAGCGCATGCACGAGATGATAGGGCAGCAGCGAAGGTTTATCGCGGACGCCGCGCACGAACTGCGCACACCGCTGACGGCGTTGAGCGTACAGGCTGAGAATCTCGATCACGTCGAACTGCCACCGGCCGCGCGCGAGCGCCTTGCAGCGCTTCGGCAGGGCATGAGTCGCAGCAAGCATCTTCTGGAGCAGTTGCTTGCGCTGGCGCGACACGACGCTGCGCCCACCGATTGCGGGCAATGGGAGGTCCTGGAGCTCGATCACGCGGCGAAGAGCGTCATCGCCGATCTCTTGCGGGAGGCGATCGGCCGCGGCGTCGATCTTGGTTTCGAACGGGCCGAGTCAGTTCCGGTGCGGGGTGAGCCGGTCATGCTCGCAGCCATGATCCGCAATCTTCTCGACAACGCGCTCCGCTTCACGCCGGCGGGCGGCAGGATCGATGTGGCGATCTACCGGGACGGCGCCACGGCTGTGCTTCGGATCGAGGACAATGGACCAGGCGTGTCCCCCAACGAGATCGGCCGGATATTCGAGCCGTTCTTCCGTGGGCAGCGGCCGGAAGGCGAGGGCGTCGGTCTAGGCCTCTCGATCGTCAAGCGGATTGTCGATCGACTTGGGGGATCGATCGACGCTGCGAACATCACGGAGGGCGAACGAAGCGGATTGCGGATCGTCATCAAGCTGCCCGCGGCGGCCGCGTAATGTCACTCCCCCTGGATCCATTCCGCCACGCCGCGCCACAGCGTGTCGCGGTGCTCGGGGCGGAAGAAGCCGAAATGGCCGATCGCCTTGGCGCCGACGTCGGACGGCTTGACCGTCAGCACCTCCGGCTTGATCGCGGAGAAGCCGCTCGCGAGCAGCTCGACCGCGGGCCGCGTCGCCCAGGGATCGTCGGAGAAGCAGAGCGCACGTAGCTCGCCCTTGAATTTTGCGAAGTTCTCCAGCGCCGGCAATTTGGAGTCGAACAGATAGCGCGGGCTGGAGACCCAGTCGGCCCATTGCAGGAAGACGCCCTTGGGCAGATCCTCGCCGATGCCGGCCCAGCCCGGCGCGTAGCCGAGCGCGTGGACGAGCGGTACGCCGACGAAATTCATGAAGGTGTAGACGCGATATTTTTCCGGCGACGCCATCAGCCGCCAGGTCGCGGCCTGCGAGGCCACGAACGCGGCGCGTGAGATGTCGCTGTTGTTGTCGATCAATCCCAGCGCCTGGCCGCCGAAGGAGTGGCCGACATAGGCGAGCGGCAGGGTGGTGTAGCGCTCGCGCATCCAGCGCACCGCGGCGGTGACATCCTGCGCGGCCCAGTCCGACATCGAGGCCCTGAAGCCGACCAGCGATTTCGGCTGGTTGTAGCCGACCATCGCCGGCTGCCGGGAATCGCCGATGCCGCGATAATCGTAGGTCAGGACCGCGCAGCCGCGATGGGCGAGGTAGGAGGCAAAGCCGCGATAGATCTTTCGCGGGACCGCGGTGGCGGAGTTGATCAGCACGGCATGGCGTTTGGTGCCGCGCGGCAGGAACAGGGTGCCTGCCAGCGGATACCCGTCCGTCGCCGGGAAGGTGATCTCGTCGATGAAAACGTCGTCGCGCGCCGCGTCCATGGGCAGCCGATGTCCTGCCGGTTTCCTTGCCAGCCCTCAGCAAATGCGAATTCGGCTTTCCCCGCAAGGGTTTGCAGTGCGAAATGGATTTACAACTGGCGGCCGGGGACCGGGCTGTGTATAAGGCGGCCCTCGCAACCCACAGATCAGGTTGTGCTTTTTTACTTCACGGAGAGATTGCGATGTCCGAGCGGTGGACGCCCGAGTCCTGGCGCAGCAAGCCGGTGCTACAGGTGCCCGATTATCCCGACGCCAAGGCCTTGGCCGACGTCGAGGCGCAGCTTGCGACCTTTCCGCCGCTGGTGTTCGCGGGCGAGGCGCGCAATCTGAAGAAGTCCCTGGCCCGCGTTGCGGCCGGCGAGGCCTTCTTGCTCCAGGGCGGCGACTGCGCCGAGAGCTTTGCCGAGCACGGCGCCAACAACATCCGCGATTTCTTCCGCGTGCTGCTCCAGATGGCGGTGGTGCTGACCTATGCCGGCGCGGTGCCGGTGGTGAAAGTCGGGCGCATTGCCGGCCAGTTCGCAAAACCGCGGTCGTCGCCGACCGAGAAGATTGATGGCGTCGAGCTGCCGAGCTATCGCGGCGACATCGTCAACGACATCGCCTTCACCAAGGAAGCGCGCGTGCCGGATCCGCAGCGCCAGCTGATGGCCTATCGCCAGTCGGCTGCGACGCTGAACCTGCTGCGTGCGTTCGCGACCGGCGGCTTTGCCAATCTCGGCAGCGTGCATCAATGGATGCTCGGCTTCCTGAAAGATTCGCCGCAGTCCCGCCGCTACAAGGAGCTGGCTGACCGCATCTCCGACGCGCTCAACTTCATGCAGGCCTGCGGCCTCGACCTCGAGAGCCATCCGGAGCTGCGCGCGACCGATTTCTACACCAGCCACGAGGCACTGCTGCTCGGCTACGAGCAGGCCATGACCCGCGTCGATTCCACCACCGGCGACTGGTACGCGACCTCGGGCCACATGATCTGGATCGGCGACCGTACCCGTCAGCTCGACCACGGCCATGTCGAATATTTCCGCGGCATCAAGAACCCGATCGGCCTGAAGTGCGGCCCGTCGCTCAAGCCCGACGAGCTCTTGAAGCTGATCGACGTGCTCAACCCCGACAACGAGCCGGGCCGTCTGACCTTGATCAACCGCTTCGGCTCCGACAAGGTCGCCGACCATCTGCCGGGACTGATCCGCGCCGTGAAGCGCGAGGGCAGGGTTGTGGTCTGGTCGTGCGATCCCATGCACGGCAACACCATCACCTCGACGTCAGGCTACAAGACGCGCCCGTTCGACCGCGTCCTGTCGGAGGTGAAGTCGTTCTTCACCATCCACGCGGCGGAAGGCACGCACGCCGGCGGCGTGCATCTGGAGATGACCGGCCAGGACGTCACCGAGTGTATCGGCGGCGCCCGTGCGATCACCGACGAGGATCTCAACGACCGCTACCACACGGTCTGCGATCCCCGCCTCAATGCCGAGCAATCGATCGACATGGCTTTCCTGATCGCGGAGCTCCTCAAGCAGGAACGCGCCGGCAAGGCCAGGCCGATGCCGGTCGCCGCGGGGCTCTAACACCTTGCTGCGGATCTGGAAGGCGACGATCAATTCACGCAACGGTCTGGCCTTCGCGTTCCGGTCGGAGCAGGCCGTTCGCGAGGAGATTTTTGCGCTCATCCTGTCGGTGCCGCTGGCATGGTTCGTGGCCGCGACGGCGCTGCGGGCGGTCGAGCTGGTCTGTTCGGTCGCGTTCGTGCTGACTGTCGAGCTGCTCAACACCGCGATCGAGAAGCTTGCCGACCGGTTGACCATGGATCACGACAAGCAGATCGGTCGGGTCAAGGATATGGGCTCGGCCGCGGTCGGCGTTGCGCTGCTGATGGCCGGCGCGTTCTGGATCATCGCCATCATCGAGCGATTGGGGTTCCTCTGAAGCGGAGTGCGGCGGCCATGACCGAACGTCTCAACGTATTCGCGGTCACGCTCGCCCAGCTCAATCCGACCATGGGCGACATCGAAGGCAATGCCGCGAAGGTGCGTGCCGCGCGCGCGCAAGCCAGGTCCGACGGCGCCGATCTCGTGCTGTTTCCGGAATTGTTCATCGCGGGCTACCCGCCGGAAGATCTGGTGCAGAAGCCGGCGTTCCAGGACGCCTGCCGCGCCGCGATCGAGGCGCTCGCGCGCGAGACCGCCGATGGCGGCCCGGCGATGCTGGTCGGCACGCCCTGGGTCGAGGACGGCAGGCTCCATAATGCCTGCGCGCTGCTCGATGGCGGAAAAATCACCGCCTTGCGCTTCAAGTGCAACCTGCCGAATTACGGCGTGTTCGACGAGAAGCGGCTGTTTTCGCGCGGCCCGGCCGCAGGTCCCGTGACCGTGCGCGGCGTGCGCATCGGCGTACCGATCTGCGAGGACATCTGGCTGGAGGAGTCCGAGGATTACGAGAACGTGGTCGAGACGCTGGCCGAGACCGGCGCCGAGATCATCCTGGTGCCGAACGGCTCGCCCTATGCCCGCGACAAGAGCGACGTGCGCCTCTCGGTCGCCGTGGCGCGTGTCACCGAGAGCGGCCTGCCGCTGGTCTATCTCAACCAGGTTTGCGGCCAGGACGAGCTGGTGTTCGACGGCGCGTCCTTTGCGCTCAACGGCGATCTCTCGCTCGCGGCGCAATTGCCGGCGTTCGAAGAGAGCGTCACCACATTGGGCTTCACCAGGAACGGCGACGACTGGCGCTGCGCCGGGCCGATCGCCGCGCAGCCCGAGGGCGACCGCGCCGACTATGCGGCCTGCGTGCTGGGCTTGCGCGACTACGTCGCCAAGAACGGCTTTCCCGGCGTGCTGCTCGGCATCTCCGGCGGCATCGACTCCGCTCTCTGCGCGGCGATCGCGGTCGATGCGCTCGGTGCCGACCAGGTGCATGGCGTGATGCTGCCTTATCGCTACACCGCGGCGAGCTCGATCGCGGACGCGGGCGAGCTCGCCGGGCATCTCGGAATCCGCTACGAGGTGCTGCCGATCGCTGAAGCCGTGACCGGCTTCGAGACCATCCTGTCCGGCATCTTCAAGAATCTGCCGCCCGATATCACCGAGGAAAACCTGCAGGCCCGCACCCGCGGCACGCTGCTGATGGCGATCTCCAACAAGACCGGGCTGATGGTGGTGACGACCGGCAACAAGTCGGAAATGTCGGTCGGCTACGCCACGCTCTATGGCGACATGAACGGCGGCTTCAATCCGATCAAGGATATCTACAAGACGCAGGTGTTTCGGCTGGCCGCGCTGCGCAACCACTGGAAGCCCGACGGCGCGCTCGGGCCTGCGGGCGAGGTGATTCCTCCCGATATCATCACGCGCCCGCCGACGGCGGAGCTGCGCGAGAACCAGACCGACCAGGACTCGCTGCCGCCTTATGACGTGCTCGACGCCATCCTGGAGCGTCTGATCGAGCGCGAGGAGCCGCTCGACAAGATCATCGCCGCCGGCTTCGACCGCGAGACGGTCACCCGCATCGATCATCTGCTCAACGTCGCCGAATACAAGCGCCGCCAGGCCGCACCGGGCGTGAAGGTGACGGCCAGGAATTTCGGCCGCGACCGCCGCTATCCCATCACCAACCGCTTTCGCGATAAGGGCGAGCCGTCGCCTGCGGCGGACGAGACGCTGGTCTCGCGCGGCAGCAAGGCGTCGATCGACGCGTTCGAGGGCTGATGCGAGCCGCGCGGCGATGGCGCCCCACCCCTGTCATCATCCGCGAAGGCGGATGATCCAGTACTCCGTGGCGGGCATTGTAGGAACCGACTGCTGACACGGGTTACTGGATGCCCCGCCTTCGCGGGGCATGACGGTGCAAATCAGCTTGCCGCTACGACGGGGTTGCGAAAAACATCACCCGAAGCAAGTGGGTGTATTCGGATTCGAGCACCATGATGGTCACAAACACCATTACCGCGATCGGCGGCAGCAGGATGGCATAGGTGAGGGCCAGCCGCTCCCAGGCCATGTGCATGAAGACGGCGACGATCAGGCCGGCCTTCAACACCATGAACAGCAGGATCAGCGACCACCTGAGGTAGCCGTGTAGGCCAAAGTAGTCGACAAGGTAGGAGCATGTGCTGAGGACGAACAACCAGCCCCAGACCACGAGGTAGAGCTTGATCGGGTGCTGTTGCCCTTTGGCGTGCACGGCTGCTGTTGCGACTGCGCCGTGCGCCGGAGCGTGGAGCTGGCCTTCCATGTGTACCGCCGCGTTTGTCATGCGCCGACCTCACCAAAGATAGAACAATGCAAAGATGAACACCCACACGAGATCGACGAAGTGCCAGTACAGGCCCATGATCTCGACGATCTCGTAATAGCCCTTGCGGCTTGTGAAGAAGCCGCGCCTCTCGACGTCGAAGTCGCCCCGCCAGACCTTTCGCGCGATCGCGATCAGGAAGATCACGCCGATCGTCACGTGGGTGCCGTGGAAACCCGTGATCATGAAAAAGCTTGAGCCAAACTGCGCCGCGCCCCATGGATTGCCCCAGGGTCGAACGCCCTCCATGATCAGCTTGGTCCATTCGAACGCCTGCATTCCGACGAAGGTTGCGCCGAAGGCCGCCGTGACTAGCATCAGGATTGCGGTTCTCACGCGATCGCGGCGGTAGCCGAAATTGACGGCCATCGCCATTGTTCCGCTGCTGCTGATCAGGACGAAGGTCATGATGGCGATCAGGATCAGGGGGATGTGGTTGCCCCCGATATTGAGGGCGAAGACTTCGCTGGGATTCGGCCACGGCACGGTCGTGGACATGCGCGCCGTCATGTAGGAGAGCAGGAAGCAACTGAAGATGAAGGTGTCGCTGAGGAGGAAGATCCACATCATGGCCTTGCCCCAGGACACGTTCTTGAAGGCGCGCTGATCGGACGCCCAGTCGGCGGCGATGCCGCGCCAGCCTTCAAGCCGCGCAGGCGATTGGCCCGAATGTGTCAGCACGGTTTCAGCCATCTGGTCTCGCCTCCCTAGCTCAGCAATTGACGGCAGATGTTGACGAAATCGTCGGTCCAGCCCGTGAGAAGCCCGAGCAGGACAAGCCAGACCAACAGCAGGAAGTGCCAGTAGATGGCGCACAGCTCCACGCTCAAGCGCATGTCGGCGATCTCGGTGCCGCGCCACACCTTGGCCGAGGTTCGCCCGAGGGCCACCAGGCCGCCCGTCAGATGCAGCCCGTGCACCGCAGTCAACAGGTAGAAGAAGGAATTGGCCGGATTGGATGCCATGAAATATCCGGCAGCCCCGAGCCGTTGCCAGGCCAGGAGCTGACCGGCGAGGAAGATCACGGCAGATGCTCCGCCGGCGAGCAGACCGATCTTGACGCTCTCGGTATCGTGTCGCCCAGCAGCCACGTACGACCATTGCAGCGCGACACTGCTCAGGACCAGGACGCCCGTGTTGACCCACAGCAGCCGCGGGACCGGCAGCGGCCGCCAGTCCACCACGCTCATGCGCATCGAGTAGGCGCTGATGAAGAGGACGAACAGTGTGCTCGCGACAGCGAGAAACACGCCAAGTCCGACCTTCGCTGCCGGCCAGGTCATGCTATCGCCGCCGGGGAAGTCACCGACCGAGCCTTCCTCCAGCCAGGGCTTGGCCATCAGCCGCTGCTGCGACAGCCACCATCCGGCGATCACCGCAAGCACAGCCAGGAACAGGATGATGGCGCTCACGAAGCAGCTCCCTGAACGAGCTGCGTCGCGCGTGGCGGCTGGTTCTGCGGAATGAAGTCCTCCGCAGCACCGGGCACACTGTAGTCATAGGCCCAGCGGTACACGACCGGGAGCTCCTTGCCCCAGTTGCCGTGCCCTGGGGGCGTCTCCGGCGTCTGCCACTCCAGCGTCGTCGCCCGCCACGGATTGCCGCCTGAGGCCTCACCCTTGAACAGGCTCCAGGCAAGATTGAACAGGAACACCATCTGGCTGAAGCCGACGGTCAAGGCCACCACGGAGATGAAGGCGTTCAGTGTATGGGCCGAGGACGGGATGAACGCCGTGTCGCCGAGTTCGAAATACCGGCGCGGAACCCCGAGCAGTCCAAGATAGTGCATGGGGAAGAAGATCAGGTAGGCGCCGAGGAAGGTGACCCAGAAGTGAAACTTGCCCAGGACGTCGTTCAGCATCCGTCCCGTGACCTTGGGGTACCAATGATAGATCGCGCCGAGCACGACCATGATCGGTGCCACGCCCATCACCATGTGGAAATGCGCGACCACGAACATCGTATCCGAGAGGGGCACGTCCACGACGACGTTGCCGAGGAAGAGGCCGGTGAGGCCGCCATTCACGAAGGTGATGATGAAGCCGAGGGCGAACAGCATCGGCACCCTGAGATGAATGTCGCCGCGCCACAGCGTCAGCACCCAGTTGTAGACCTTGATCGCAGTGGGGATTGCGATGATGAGCGTCGTGGTGGCGAAGAAGTACCCGAATTGCGGGAACATGCCGCTCACATACATGTGGTGCGCCCACACGACGAAGCTGAGCGCACCAATCCCCACGATGGCCCAGACCATCATGCGATAACCGAAGATGTTCTTGCGCGCATGCGTGCTGATCAGATCGGAGACGATGCCGAAGGCGGGCAGGGCGACGATGTAGACCTCGGGGTGGCCGAAGAACCAGAACAGGTGCTGGAAGAGCAGCGGGCTGCCGCCGCCATATTTCGAAAGCGTGCCCATCTCGACGAGGGAGGGCATGAAGAAGCTGGTTCCCAGGAGACGGTCGAGCAGCAGCATGACCGAGGCAACGAAGAGTGCAGGGAATGCCAGCAACGCCATGACGGTCGCCGTGAAAATGCCCCACACCGTCAGGGGCAGGCGCATCAACGTCATGCCGCGGGTGCGCGCCTGCAGCACCGTGACCACGTAATTCAAGCCGCCCATCGTGAAGCCGATGATGAACAGGATCAGGGACGACATCATGAGAATGATGCCCCAATCCTGCCCGGGCGTTCCGGAGAGGATGGCTTGCGGCGGGTATAGCGTCCAGCCGGCGCCGGTGGGGCCGCCGGGCACGAAGAATGTCGAGGCCAGCACCAGGACCGCGAGCAGGTAGACCCAGTAGCTCAGCATGTTCACGTAGGGGAAGACCATGTCCCGGGCGCCGACCATCAGCGGGATCAGGTAGTTGCCGAAGCCGCCGAGGAACAATGCGGTGAGCAGATAGATCACCATGATCATGCCGTGCATGGTGATGAACTGGAGGTACTGGTTGGCATCGATGAAAGAGAAGGTGCCGGGGAATCCCAGTTGCAGTCGCATCAGCCACGACAGCACCAGGGCCACCAGCCCGATGGCCGAGGCCGTCAGCGAATACTGAATGGCGATCACCTTGGCGTCCTGCGAGAAGACATACCGTGTCCACCAGCTCCTTGGATGATAGAGCTCGACTTCAGGTACTTCGGCAGGCGGGATGCCTGCGATCCCTTCATATGGAATATCGACCATAGAAACCTCCTCGGTCGTTTCCATCGGGGGTGAGGCATTGGCCTCGTGCACCCGATCTTCGCAGCGGCAGCCTGCTACTTGCCACCGGATTGGTACGTCGCCTTCACGACAGCTCTTGCCGGCGACAATTCGGCAAACGTCTTTTGTTGCTCAAGCCAAGCGTGATATTCACGCTCTTCGTCGACGATGACCTTGGCCCGCATCTGATAATGAGCAGCGCCACAGAGCTCCGCACATAGAACATCGAACGTTCCGGTTCGGATCGGCGTTATCCAGAAGTAGGTCACCATGCCAGGGACCATGTCCATCTTGGCGCGGAATTCGGGCACGTAGAAATCGTGCAGGACATCAACCGAGCGGAGGAGAACCTTGACCGGCTTTCCCATTTGAAGGTGCAGGTCGCCGTTCTCGATCACGACGTCGTCCTGCGCGTGCGGGTCGTCACGATTGAGTCCCATCGGATTGTCGGAAGCGATGTTGCGGACATCGGATGTGCCCAACCGCCCATCCTTGCCTGGAAGGCGGAAGCTCCATTGCCATTGCTGGCCCATGACCTCGACTTCGGTGGCATCCGCAGGCACCGTCACGAACTGGTGCCAGACCACGAGACCAGGCGCCAGCATGGCCGCGACTCCGACGCCGGTCCCGACGCTCAGCCACCATTCGAGCTTTTTGTTTTCCGGATTGTAGTCGGCCCGTCTTCCCTCTTTGTGGTGAAAGCGGAAGACGCAATAGGCCATGAAGGCGATGACCGCGACGAAAACGAATCCCGTGATCCAGAACGTGATGCTGATGGTGTGGTCGATATAGGCCCAGTTCGTGGCGATCGGCGTCCACCACCACGGGCTGTAGAGGTGAAACAGCACCGAGCCGATCGCGACCAGAAGCAGTATCAGTGCGACAGCCATCCTGATCCATCCTTGCCATCGAAGGCTACGGATACGAATCCAGGGCGGAGCTCACGTCTGTCGCGATGGCGGACTTTCTCTACGCGGACATCTATGCTGACATATGCGCCATCACCGCGCCTCTTGCCTCGCCCATTCAACCAGTCGCGATATTCAAGAGGAAGACCGCGACCGCTGGGGGCGTCCAGGCATTTAAAATGATCCCCCGCGAACCCGGCGTCAATAGCATGTCAACACGCTTACGCGGCGTGGGCGATCGATGTTGCCGTGCGAGCTGGCGAGCCTCGGTCGCATTCTCGATGTGATGCATCGCACAAAATATGCGACGCACAATTCACCCAGCCGGGAGCGCTGGTCATTCCAGATCGCGCGCGCTAAGCTCGGGGCGCAGGTCGCGACGGGTTTCGTCCGGCTAAGCTCCTTCCTCGTTGAGCCTGGAACTGCCGTACTCGGCTCGATCGCGTCTCCCGCACATAAGGGCGGATACGCGCGGCCGGAAAGCGCGCCGTTTGCCGCCGCGACTTTCAGCAGAGGAGGGCGTGTCCATGGCCACTCTTTATCCCGACAACATCATAAAGCGGCACCTGTTCGGCGAAGCGGCCTCCTACCCCATTCGCAAGATCAGCTTGTCCGACCTGACCGAGGCCCTACGCCTGGGTTGGGAGGATTTCCAGGCGATGCCGAGCCACGCGATCGTCGTGTGCGTGATTTATCCCGTTCTCGGTCTCGTCCTGTTCAGGATGGTTCTCGGCTATTCGGTGCTGCCGCTCCTGTTTCCGCTGGCTGCCGGCTTTGCCTTGATCGGCCCTTTTGCCGCGATCGGTCTCTATGAACTCAGCCGGCGTCGCGAGCGCGGCGAGGAGGTCGATGCATGGGATGCGATCAAGGTGCTGCGCGCACCGTCGTTCGGCGCCATGGTCGAGCTCGGCGTGCTCCTGCTGGTCCTGTTCGGGGCCTGGATCGGTGTCGCGAACGCAATCTATGTCACGATCTTCGGTCACGCGGCGGCCGCAAGCATTCCCGACTTCGCAACGCGGGTGCTGACGACACCGGAAGGCTGGTCGCTCGTCATCGTCGGTTGCGGTTGTGGCTTCCTGTTTGCGGTTGTGGCCTTGTGCGTCAGCGTCGTGTCGTTTCCGTTGATGCTCGACCGGCATGCGACTGCGATCGACGCGATCCGCACGTCGCTCCGAGCGGTGGCCGCGAATCCGGTTGCGATGGCCGGATGGGGCCTCATCGTCGCGGCGCTGCTCGTGATCGGCTCGCTGCCGTTCTTCGTCGGTCTCGCTGTCGTCCTGCCGGTGCTCGGTCATGCCACCTGGCACCTCTATCGGCGGGTGGTCGAGCCGAATCCGAATCCACCGGACGAGCCGCCGCCGCCCCCGAAGGGAAAGCGCTACGCAGCGGACTTTCCGGCCAATCTCTTCCCGTGGAGCCGCGAGGGTAAGCAGTAACAGCGAAGACGGCCGCACCTGGCGGCCGCCTTCGCGGGGCATGACGGGTTAGAGCCTACTTCTGCTGCTGCGGCAGGAACGTCGGACCGACCGAGCGGATCGGCTTGTTCTCCGACGAATTGGTGGCCGTGCCGGTATCCGCAGGCGCGGCCGCAGCCGGTGTACTGGCCGTCGTCGGCGCGGGAGCCGCGCCCTTCTTGGCAGTCGCGGGCGTGCCCTTGTTGAGCCGCTGCTGCTGCATCTTCTTGGCGCTCTCCTCGGTGACGATGATGTCACCCTGCTGCTCGGCCGCCGCCTTGTCGTCGGCGGATTTCAGCGCGTCGGCCCAGGTCTGGCCTGCGGCCTTGCAGGAGCAGGACGGGTTGAACTCGCTGCGGAATTTGAACGCGGTCGGCAGCGCCGTGTAGGGCTGGCCGCTGGTGGAGACCGCGGAGTTCATGTCCTCGCCGGGATTGCGATGGGTGTAGAGCACGGCTTCCGCGGCCGGGCACAGCGCCTTGCAGGTCTTCTCGTCGTCGGGGAAGCGCGCCGGCACGGTGGCAAACGAGACCGGGAAATAGGCGCCGTCGCAGGTGCGCACGCACACGGTGCGGTAGGTGCCGGATTGCGGTCCGAGATCGGAGGGCGGCACGCCTTGCGGATTGTTGGGGTTGTTGCCGCCGCCGCCGAACAGATTGTTCAGGAAGTTGCCGCCGCCTTGCGATTGCGCGGCGTTGGCATATTGCGGGCCGCAATTGTTCTGCGCCAGCGCCGCCAGCACCGAGCGGCGCTGGTTGTCGCGCTCCGGGCTGAAGCCGCCGGGGCCGCCACCGCGCAGGCGTTCGAGATTGCCGGTGATCTGGTCCAGATTGGCGCGCATCTGCTGGATCTGGGTGTTGACCGGGCCGCATTGCGCCGACTGGCCGTTGAACAGCGAGAAGAAGCCGGAGGAATCGCAGCCCATGCGCTTGGCCTGCATGGTGACGCGGTCGAGCTCGGCCTGCTGCTTGGCTTGGGAATCCTGATAGCGGCGGATCTGGTCTTCGCGCGCGGGGTCGCCACCGCCGCCGCCACGATCGAGCGCGGCGAGCTGGCCTTCCAGCCGCACGCACATCGGATTTGGTCCAAGCCCGTTCTGGCCGGGCTGAGGCGGCGGGCCGGGCGGGCCGGCTTGCGCGAAAGCACCGTTGGCGAGCACGACCGTGCTCAGAAGCACGGTGCAGGCAAGGATGGAGCGGGCACGGGAGAGAGACAAAAATTCAGGCATATCCGCCATTCTAGCGAGGTCACGGCCCGGCGTGATTTTGGGGGCCGACGCGCGCCCTCCAATAGCCGCTTCCTGCGGCATCGTCACGTCGTTTCAGGGGCCGAAAACTGGTCCTAAGGTCCCCCAGCTCCGAGGGAATTCAGCGCTGGCAGGTGATTGCGACATATTCGTCGCAATGGCCATGGGAGCAGTTTGCGCCAGTTTTGGGGACAGAGCCGGTAATTTCGTCGGGATCGACCCGGCGGTAGGCCGAGGCCAGGGCAAAATCGCGTGACTGGCAATAGGTGCGCGCGACCTGTGCGCCGCATTTCTCACCCTTGGCGAGGCACTGGTCGACACCGTAGCCGTCCGCCTGGTTGGCGATGATGAAGACGCGGGTCTCGGCGACCGCGCTGGATGCCGCGATGATGGAGGCACAAGAGACGAGCGCGAGCAGGGATCGCATGGGTGCACCGGGGCTTTAGGGAACCGCCGGGTTCCAAGTAAACTCAAAAGGTTAAGGATGATGAACCATCAAGGCGGGGCGGCCGCGCTTTGCGGAGATAAAACGGCGTTTTCGCGGCTCTCTTGACGCGGGGGCGCCTGATAGCCCATATGTGGCCGCATGTACGGTCTCCTCGCCATTTGTGGCATTTGCCGCGAGATTACGAGCTAGCGATTCGCTGGCTGGAGCCGTCTTTTCTCAAAAACATTGAGAGCCTCGGACGCCCGGCCAACAGCCGACGGGTATCCATATGGAATTGCGCCTTTACGATACGCTGAGCCGGGACAAGCGCACCTTCGTGCCGCTCGATGCGAAGAACGTCCGCATGTATGTCTGCGGACCGACCGTCTACGACTTCGCCCATATCGGCAATGCGCGGCCGGTGATCGTGTTCGACGTGCTGTTTCGGCTGCTGCGCCATCTCTATGGCGAGGCGCACGTGACGTATGTCCGCAACATCACCGACGTCGACGACAAGATCAACGACCGCGCCGCGCGCGATTTTCCGGGGCTCCCGCTGAACGAGGCCATCCGGAAAGTCACTGAACAGACCGGCAAGCAGTTTCACGCCGACGTCGACGCGCTCGGGGCGCTTCGGCCGACTGTCGAGCCGCGCGCGACCGAGCATATCGGCGAGATGCGCGAGATCATCGAAAGGCTCGTCAAGGGTGGCTTTGCCTATGCTGCCGAGGACCATGTGCTGTTCTCGCCGCAGGCGATGAACGCGGCCAATTCCGGGTTGCCGCGCTATGGCGCGCTGTCCAATCGCTCGTTGGACGAGATGATCGCCGGCGCCCGCGTCGACGTCGCGCCCTACAAGAAGGACAACACCGACTTTGTACTGTGGAAGCCGTCCAAGCCGGGCGAGCCGTCATGGCCGTCGCCGGCCGGCATCGCTGCGCAGGGTCGCCCGGGCTGGCATATCGAATGCTCGGCCATGGCCTGGAAGCATCTCGGCGAATATTTCGACATCCACGGTGGCGGTATCGACCTCGTGTTTCCGCATCACGAGAACGAGGTCGCGCAGACCTGCTGCGCCTTCCACCAGGAGCGCATGGCGAACTACTGGATGCACAACGGCTTCCTCCAGGTCGAGAGCGAGAAGATGTCGAAGTCGCTCGGCAACTTCATCACGATCCACGAGTTGCTCAAGGATTGGCCGGGGGAGGTGCTGCGCCTGAACATGCTGAAGACGCATTACCGCTCGCCGATCGACTGGACCCTGAAGTCGCTGGAGGAGAGCGCCCGGACGCTCGACGACTGGTATCGGGTCGCGGCCGACGCCGAGCCCGGCCTGCCGGCCGCGTCCGTGGTCGAGCCGCTGCTCGACGACCTCAACACGCCGCTGGCGATCGCGGCGCTGCACGGTCTGCGTGGCAGCGACGTGAGCGCGTTGGCGGGCTCGTTGCGCCTGCTCGGCTTCCTTTCCGAAAGCGCCGCGCAGTGGGAAGGGCGCAAGCAACAGGCCAGCGGGGTCGATGCCAAGGAAGTCGAGCGCCTGATCTCGGAGCGGACGGCCGCCCGTAGCCGCAAGGACTTCAAAGAGTCCGACCGCATTCGCGATCTGCTCGCCGCGATGGGCGTTGCGATCAAGGACTCCAAGGAC
Organism: Bradyrhizobium sp. 613_E4_N2_2; assembly: GCF_052075995.1. Classification (NCBI taxonomy): domain Bacteria; kingdom Pseudomonadati; phylum Pseudomonadota; class Alphaproteobacteria; order Hyphomicrobiales; family Nitrobacteraceae; genus Bradyrhizobium; species Bradyrhizobium sp. 613_E4_N2_2. Next base: position 5,503,491 of record NZ_CP197234.1, on the reverse strand, counting down.
GGGACGACGTGGGAGGTCGCGCGATGAAGCGGCCCGACACGCCTTTCCCAAGGCACTGGCTCTATTACATCGCGCTGAAGATCCTGCTGCTCGCGGCCGCCGTGGCGCTGGCGTTGAAACTCTATGGGATGTGGTGAAGACGATGGGACAGACTTTGCCAAAACCCGGCTTGCGGCCGTTCCTGCCTGATGACGTGCCGGTCCTCGCCGCGATCTTCACGGCAAGCATCGAGGAGCTGACCGGCGAAGACTACAACGAGGCGCAGCAGCAGGCCTGGATGGAGGCGGCGGAAAGCGAAGAGTTCGGCAAGCGGCTCGCGGCCGATCTGACGCTGGTCTCCACGCTGGAGGGCTCGCCCGTCGGCTTCGCCTCGCTGCGCGGGGCCGATCACATCCATATGCTCTATGTGCATCCCGCCGTGACCGGTCAGGGCATCGCGACCATGCTGGTGGACGCGCTGGAAAAGCTCGCCGGCGGCCGTGGCGCGACCAGCCTGTCGGTCGATGCCAGCGACACCGCGCAAAACTTCTTCGCCAAGCGCGGCTATGTCGCCATGCAGCGCAACAGCATCACCATCAACGACGAGTGGCTCGCCAACACCACGATGAAGAAGACGCTCGGAGCCGCACAATGAGCAAGGAGCGCCTTTACCTGTTCGACACCACGCTGCGCGACGGCGCGCAGACCAACGGCGTCGATTTCACCCTGACCGACAAGCAGGTCATCGCGGCGATGCTCGACGATCTCGGCATCGACTATGTCGAGGGCGGCTATCCCGGCGCCAATCCGACCGACACCGAGTTCTTCGGCACCAAGCCCAAACTGAAGCATGCGCGCTTCACCGCCTTCGGCATGACGCGCCGGGCAGGGCGCTCGGTCTCCAACGATCCCGGCGTGGCCGGGCTCCTTGAAGCGAAGGCCGATGCGATCTGCTTCGTGGCGAAGTCCTCGGCCTATCAGGTGCGCGTCGCGCTGGAGACGACGAAGGAAGAAAATCTGGCGTCGATCCGCGACAGCGTCGCGGCGGCGAAGGCCGCGGGCCGCGAGGTCATGCTCGACTGCGAGCACTTCTTCGACGGCTACAAGGAGGATTCAAACTTCGCGCTCGCCTGCGCCAAGGCCGCCTATGAGGCCGGCGCGCGCTGGGTGGTGCTGTGCGACACCAATGGCGGCACCATGCCGAACGAGATCGAAGCGATCGTCGCCGAGGTGACGAAGCACATCCCGGGCGACCATGTCGGCATCCACGCCCATAACGACACCGAGCAGGCGGTGGCGAATTCGCTGGCCGCGGTGCGGGCCGGGGCGCGGCAGATCCAGGGCACCTTGAACGGCCTTGGCGAGCGCTGCGGCAACGCCAATCTGTGCTCGCTGATCCCGACGCTGAAGCTCAAGAAGGAGTTTTCCGACGCCTTCGAGATCAGCGTCACGCCCGAAAAGCTCGCAACTCTCGTCAAGGTTTCGCGCACGCTCGACGACATGCTCAACCGCGTGCCGAACCGGCATGCGGCCTATGTCGGCGAGAGCGCCTTCGTCACCAAGACCGGCATTCATGCTTCCGCCGTGCTGAAGGACCCGCAGACCTACGAGCATGTGCTGCCGGAATTGGTCGGCAATCATCGCAAGGTGCTGGTGTCAGACCAGGCCGGACGCTCCAACGTCATCGCCGAGCTCGACCGGGCCGGCATTGCCTACGAGAAGAGCGATCCCAAGCTGACGCGGCTGGTCGAGGAATTGAAGGAGCGTGAGGCTGCCGGCTACGCCTATGAATCCGCCAACGCCTCGTTCGATCTGCTGGCGCGGCGGACGCTCGGCAAGGTGCCGCATTATTTCGAGGTCGAGCAGTTCGACGTCAATGTCGAGCAGCGCTACAATTCGCACGGCGAGCGCGTCACCGTCGCGCTTGCAGTGGTCAAGGTCGACGTCGCCGGCGAGCGTTTGATCTCGGCCGCCGAAGGCAACGGCCCCGTCAACGCGCTCGACGTCGCGCTGCGCAAGGATCTCGGCAAGTACCAGAAGTACATCGAGGGCCTGACGCTGATCGACTACCGCGTCCGTATCCTCAACGGCGGCACCGGCGCGGTCACGCGCGTGCTGATCGAGAGCGAGGACGAGAACGGCGATCGCTGGACCACGGTCGGCGTGTCCCCGAACATCATCGACGCCTCGTTCCAGGCACTGATGGACTCGGTGATCTACAAGCTGGTGAAGTCGGGGGCGCCGGCGTAAGACCCGCAACGGCTGTCATACCCCGCGCAGGCGGGGTATCCAGTACGCTGCGGCTTCTCGGCAGCTCTCTGGCGTCTCGGAATACTGGATCGCCCGGTCGAGCCGGGCGATGACAGCGGACGTGAGGAGGGGCCAAGCATGATCGACCACATCTCCGTCGGCGTCACCGATCTCGATCGCTCCGCAAAATTCTACGAGACCACGCTCGCCGCGCTCGGCCTCACGCGCCTCGTCGCGCGGCCGCGGACGATCGGCTTCGGCAAGGCCTATCCCGAGTTCTGGATCAATCTGCGCGAGGGTATGCCGCACGTCCCACCGGAGAGCGGCGTGCACATCTGCCTGCGGGCGAAGACGACGGCCGAGGTCGATGCGTTTCACGCCGCGGCGCTGTCCGCCGGCGGTGCGTCCGACGGCGCGCCAGGCATCCGTCCGCATGACCGCGTGCGCTACTACGCGGCCTTCGTGACCGATCCCGATGGCAACCGGATCGAGGCGGTGACGTTTCCGGCGGAGTAAGGCGCTAGAGCTTGCGCGCCACTTCCGGGGCGAGCTGCGTTTCAGATTCGGCGATCTGTGCCGCTGCCGCTTTCAGCTTCGGCAGAATATCCTCGACGCGATCGGCCTTGAGGATGTCGACCGAAAGGCCGGCGCGGATGAACTCGGTCTGGCGCATGTGCGACAGCAGCGAGAACAGCGGCTCCCAGAAATTGTCGATGTTGGCTAGCAGCACCGGCTTGGCGTGACGGCCGAGCTGTTTCCAGGTCAGCTGCTCCACCAGCTCTTCGAGCGTGCCAACGCCGCCCGGCAGCGCCACGAAGGCGTCGGAGCGCTCGAACATCAGCCGCTTGCGCTCGTGCATGTCGGGGGTGACGATCATCTCCTGCACGCGGGTCAGCGCGTTCTCGCGCTTCCGGAGGAATTCAGGAATGATGCCGGTGACGGTGCCGCCGTGATCGAGCACGGAGGTCGCGACCGAGCCCATCAGGCCGAGCGAGCCGCCGCCATAGACCAGGCGGACGTTGTTCTCGGCGAGAGCCTTGCCGAACGCCTTGGCGCCTTCGGTGAAGCTGGGATTGGTTCCTGGGCCGGAGCCGCAATAGACGCAGACAGTTTTGATCGTGCTCATTGGTGCCATGATGCATTGCAGCGCAGGGGCGTCAAGCCCAATCGGTGATTCGGATCACCCGGAAATCTACCGGTAAATGGCGACAAACAATCAAAGATTCGCCATCTGGCGGGGTGCGCTGGCATCGGGAAGGCTCTATATGACGGGCGAAAACCGCAAATCGTAACGCTGCCCGCACCCGGTGGGCTTTCAGGCTTCTTGATGGACCAACCTCAATCGTTCGACGGCGCAGACGTTCCCGTTCCTCCCGCAGGGGGATCGCTGGAGCGGGCCACGCTGATGGGCACGCTGGCGCATCTGTGGCCCTATATCTGGCCGGGCGACCGTTTCGACCTGAAGATGCGGGTGGTCTGGTCGATGGTGCTGCTGCTCGCCGCCAAGCTGATCACGCTGACCGTGCCGTTCAGCTTCAAATGGGCGACGGATGCGCTGACCGGCGCCAACACCGCACCGGTCGCGGCCGACAACTGGCACCTCTGGGTGATCGCCTCGCCATTGCTGCTGACCGCAAGCTATGGCGTGACGCGCATCCTGATGGCGGTGCTGACGCAATGGCGCGACGGCATCTTCGCCCGCGTCGCCATGCATGCGGTGCGCAAGCTCGCCACCATCACCTTCATCCACATGCACGAGCTGTCGCTGCGCTTTCACCTCGAGCGCAAGACCGGCGGCCTGACGCGCGTGCTCGAGCGCGGCCGCGAGGGTATCGAGGTCATCGTGCGCATGGTGATCCTGCAGCTGATCCCGACCATCGTCGAGGTCACGCTGCTGCTGGCGGTGCTGCTGTGGCAGTTCGACTGGCGCTACGTGGTCGCGACGCTGATCACGGTCGCGGTCTACATGTACTACACCTACATCGCGACCGAGTGGCGGATCGGGATCCGCCGCAAGATGAACGATTCCGACACCGAGGCGAACACCAAGGCGATCGACTCGCTGCTCAACTACGAGACGGTGAAATATTTCAGCGCCGAGGCGCGCGAGGCGCAGCGCTACGACCGCTCGGTCGCGCGCTACGAGGAGTCGAGCGTCCAGGCCTATACCTCGCTCGCGGTGCTCAACACCGGCCAGGCCGTGATCTTCACGCTCGGGCTGACCGCGACCATGCTGATGTGCGCGATCGGCGTGCGCAACGGCACCAACACGGTCGGCGATTTCGTGCTGGTCAATGCCATGATGATCCAGCTCTACCAGCCGCTGAATTTCATGGGCATGGTCTATCGCGAGATCAAGCAGGCGATCATCGACATCGAGAAGATGTTCAACGTGCTGGGCCGCGAGGCCGAGATCAAGGACGTGCCCGACGCGAAGCCGCTGGTGGTCTCGGCCGGCAATATGCGTTTCGAGGACGTGCGCTTTGCCTATGAGCCGACGCGGCCGATCCTCAAGGGCATCAGCTTCGAGGTGCCCGCCGGCAAGACGGTCGCGATCGTCGGCCCGTCCGGTGCGGGCAAGTCGACCATCTCGCGTCTGTTGTTCCGTCTCTACGACGTCTCCGGCGGCAAGATCCTGATCGACGGCCAGGACATCCGCGAGGTCACGCAGGCCAGTTTGCGCGCCTCGATCGGCATGGTGCCGCAGGATACGGTGCTGTTCAACGATACCATCCGCTACAACATCCGCTACGGCCGCTGGGATGCCGATGATGCCGAGGTCGAAGAGGCGGCGCGGCTGGCGCAGATCGATCATTTCATCCGCATGGCGCCGATGGGCTACGAGACCCAGGTCGGCGAGCGCGGCCTGAAGCTCTCGGGCGGCGAGAAGCAGCGCGTCGCCATCGCGCGCACCGTGCTCAAGGCGCCGCCGATCCTGGTGCTGGACGAGGCGACCTCGGCGCTCGACACCCACACCGAGCACGAGATCCAGGGCGCGCTCGACCGCGTGTCGAAGAACCGCACCTCGCTGGTGATCGCGCACCGGCTGTCCACCATCGTCGGCGCCGACGAGATCATCGTGCTGGACCAGGGCCGGATCGCCGAGCGGGGCACCCACGCCAAGCTGCTCGTGCAGGGCGGCCTTTACGCCAGCATGTGGAACAGGCAGCGTGAAGCCGAGGCGGCTCGGGAGAAACTGGCCAAGATGGCCGACAGCAGCGAGGCGCCCAACCGGGAGCCGCCGCCGGTCGACGACGCCCTCGCGACATCAGCGGCCGCGGAGTGACCTTGTCTCCGGTCCCAACTCTGGCCTAAACAACTCCACCGCGCGGGGGCGACCCGGCGCCATCAACTCCCAGGCGGCAGATAGCGATGTCCATCCTCGATTCGATCCAGCGTCAGATCCCGCCGATCCACAAGGAGGGCTATCCCTTCATTGGCGGCTTTGCGCTGGCAAGCCTGATCCTGTTCTGGTTGTGGTCGCCGCTCGGGTGGATCGGCACGATCCTGACCGTGTGGTGCGCGCTGTTTTTCCGCGACCCCGTGCGCGTGACGCCGGTGCGCGAGGGGCTCGTGGTGTCGCCGGCCGACGGCCGCGTCTCGATGATCACCATGGCGCTGCCGCCAGCCGAGCTCGGGCTCGGCGACCGGCCGCTGCCGCGGATCTCGGTGTTCATGAGCGTGTTCAACTGCCACGTGAACCGCAGCCCGATCGCGGGCAGGGTGGATCGCATCGCCTACCGGCCGGGCCTGTTCATCAACGCCGAGCTCGACAAGGCGAGCGAGGACAATGAGCGCAACTCGCTCGTGATCACGACGCCGACGGCGCGGATCGGCGTGATCCAGATCGCGGGGCTCGTCGCCAAGCGCATCGTCTGCTTCGTCAGGGAAGGGCAGGCGATCGGGGCGGGCGAGCGGTTTGGCCTGATCCGCTTCGGCTCGCGCCTCGACGTCTACCTGCCGCTGGGTACCAAGGCGCTGGTGTCGGAAGGGCAGACCGCGATCGCCGGAGAGACGATTTTGGCCGATCTTGCCGGGGACGACCCAAGCCGCGCCTACCGCGCCAATTAACCAATAGTCGGTCCAAAGGGGCCTTCCGCCGCAATGGCGGAGGGGAACAGGGCTTGCTATATCTCGCATTGAGATAAGGACGAGCCATGACGCCCTACGACTTCAAGGATCCCGACGTCCGCCGCCGGCGGTTCCGCCCGATTCCGGTGCGGATGCTTGTGCCCAACGTCATCACGCTGCTGGCGATCTGCGCCGGCCTGACCTCGATCCGGCTGTCGATCGAGGGGCGGATGACGCTCGCGGTCTACGCCATCGTGTTCGCGGCCGCGCTCGACGGCATCGATGGTCGCGTCGCGCGCATGATCAAGGGCCAGTCCAAGTTCGGCGCCGAGCTCGACAGCCTCGCCGACTTCGTCAATTTCGGCGTCGCGCCCGGCCTGATGCTGTACTTCTGGCAGTTGCACGAGCTCGGCAATGCCGGCTGGATCGCCGCCATGGTGTTCGCGATCTCCGGGGGCTTGAGGCTCGCGCGCTTCAACGCCACCATGGACGATCCGAACAAACCGGCCTTCGCCGCCAATTTCTTCACCGGTGTGCCGGCGCCGGCCGGCGCGATCACGGTGCTGCTGCCGATCTACGTCGCGTTTCTCGATCTCGGCCGGCTGCCCGCAGCGGTGACGGCGGCCTATACGCTCTTGATCGCCTTCCTGATGGTGTCGCGCCTGCCGGTATTCTCCGGCAAGACCAAGCGCATGCGCGTGCCGCCCGAGCTGGTGCTGCCGGCGTTCGTCGCGGTGATCGTCTTCATCGCTATCCTGATCGCCTATCCCTGGCACGTGCTGTCGATCGGCACGGTGCTGTATCTGCTCGGTTTGCCGCTCGGCTACAAATCCTACCGCGACCAGGCGCGCGCGATGGCGGCCACCGCGCCGTCGGGAGGCGAGGTCCCGTCGCCGCCTTCGGCGCCGACGCTGGCCAATTTGTCGGAGCCGCCGCTCGACGACGACCGGCCCGGACGGCTGCACTAAAGCGCGATGAGATTTGGCTGAATCGTCATCGCGCTTTAGGTCGTTGTTTGAGCATGATCTTTTCGGAAAACCGCTGCGCACTTTTCCGGATCATGCACTGAGCGGTTTTCGCGGATATCTGCCATGAAGGCGGCCGAGTTGGGTTGAAGCCCGATCTCGGCTATATCGCCCTGTGCCGGCGGCACCGCGCCAACAGCGGCCGCCAATCTGGGAGAGAACGCCGTGACTGATACCGCGACCGGGCCGCTGCCCGCTGCCGTCCTCGAAGCGCTGGGCCGCTATGACACCCCGACGATCTGCAATGCCATGGAGATCGTGGCGCCCGAGCGCCGGTTGATCGGCTACACCACCAAGCAACTGGTCTGCCCATTTCCCGACCTGCCGCCGATCGTTGGCTATGCCCGCACGGTTGCGATCCGCTCGGTGCTGAAGTCCTCGCTGCCGGCCGAAGAGCAGTCCAGGCGCCGCATCGAATATTACGAATATGTCGGCACCGGCCACGGTCCGCGCATCTCGGTGATCCAGGACATTGACGGTCCCGACGTCGGCTACGGCGCGTTCTGGGGCGAGGTGCAGAGCAACGTGCACAAGGCGCTCGGCTGCCTCGGCGTCATCACCGACGGCTCGATCCGCGACATCCCGCAATGGGCCCCTGGCTTCCAGGCGCTGGCCGGCTCGATCGGCCCGTCGCATGCTTGGGTGCATGCGGAAAGTTTTGGTGGCGAGGTTCGCGTCGCCGGTATGACCGTGAAGTCCGACGATCTGATCCATGCCGACCAGCACGGCGCCATCGTGATCCCGCTCGACATCGCCGCAAAGCTTCCCGAGGCTGCCGAACTCTGTGGCCGCCGCGAGACGCCGATCCTGGAGATCGCGCGCAGCCCCGACTTCTCGCTGGAGAAGCTGAAGGCCGCGCTGAAGCGCTCGGCGGAGATTCACTAACGGGCGACCGAACGACTTAGGGCCGCGTTGCCGGCCGTGGGCCGCCCTGTTCCGTCAGAAACAGGGCGGCCTGATCCGGCTCGCCGAAGACTGCGGCGGCGCATCCGATCAGGGTGAAGCCGCCGGCGAGATCCCAGAGGGTGATGTTTTCGGCGTTATCTGGGACATGAATCAAGCGCGCTGCGATCACGGCAAAGCCCGCCTCGACAAACAGCAAGACGCTGAACGCCGGCAGGACGAGCCCTGGCTCGAGCAGGTGGAGCGCCAGTACCGCGGGCAGCGCGGTGAGAAGACCGAACAGCGTCAACATGGCAAAACGGCTCCTGCGATGGAGCATGCCGCCCGGCGATAGAATACTGCATGATCTCTCGTCGCGGATGTGGCGCAGGGCCGCAGTCGGAGGACGCACAATGAAGATGACTGGCAAAACCGTCCTGATCACCGGTTCGACGGACGGCGTCGGCCGTCACGTCGCGCGCCGGCTGGCCGAAGCAGGTGCGAGGGTCCTGATCCATGGCCGCGATGCCGTGCGCGCGAAAGCGCTGATCGACCAGATCGTGCAGGCGGGCCACGCTGCGCCGACATTCTACCAGGCCGACTTGTCGTCGATGTCAGGCACGCGAGAGCTCGCCGCGGCCGTTATCCGCGATCACCAGCGTCTCGATGTGTTCGTCAGCAACGCCGGCATCGGCTCGCAGAACGACGGACCGCAACGGCAGGTGAGTCCCGACGGCTACGAACTGCGCTTTGCGGTGAATTACCTCTCGGGCTTCCTGCTTGCGCACTTGCTGCTGCCGCTGTTGACGTCCGCAGCACCTTCGCGCGTCGTCAATGTTGCCTCCCTCGGTCAGCATCCGATCGATTTCGACGACGTCATGATCAGCAAGGGCTACAGCGGCTCGCGCGCCTACGCACAGAGCAAGCTCGCGCAGATCATGTTCACCATCGATTTCGCGGAGGAGTTGAAGCGCATGGGCATCACCGTCAACGCGCTGCATCCGGCGACCTACATGAACACCACGATGGTGCGTGCCGGCGGCATCACGCCGATCTCGACGGTGGAGCAGGGCGGTGCGGCGATCCTGCACCTCGTCGAAGGCGACGACGTCGCCGGCAAGAGCGGACTGTTCTTCAACGGCATGAACGAGACCCGCGCCAATCCGCAGGCCCACGATGCCGGCGCACGCAGGCTCCTGCGCGCACTCAGCCTCGAGCTGACCGGGCTTTCGTCCTGAGCCGCCGTCCTGGCGCCCCGCAATCATGGTTAGCGAAGTGTTGAGATTCCCGTCGGTCGCGGGCAAAGCCGGCGCCCTGTCAGCGCGCTGCGCCGGTCTGGCGCCCCGGCTCAACTTAACCTTTACGCGGCTTTAAGGGGGGCACTCTAGGGTTTCCGATGCGGTTCGGGGTTGGGCCGCGCCAGCGGCCAGGACGGCCGTTGTTGCGTTCGCGTTGGAGTGTCCCATGGATATCATGACGAGCGTCGGGCTCATTGCGGGCATCATCGTGATTACGGCGATGATCTTCATGGGCGGCGACCTCCACATGTTCATCTCCGAACATGCCATGATCATCATCTTCGGCGGCTCGGTCTCGGCCACCATGATCCGCTTTCCGCTCAGCGCGCTCCTGCACGGCCTTCCGCTCGGCGCCAAGTTCGCTTTCACCATGAGCCGCCTGTCGGCGCACGACCTCGTCGACGAGCTCGCCCGCATCGCCGAGATCGCCCGCAAGCAGGGCCCGGTCGGCCTCGAAAAGGTCGAGACCGACGAGCCGTTCCTGGCCAAGGGCATCCGCTACGTCGCCGACGGCTACGACCTCGACTTCATCCGCGACAATCTCGAGCGCGACCGCGACAACTTCCTCATGCACCTCGACGAAGGCAGCAAGATCTACCGCGCCATCGGCGATTGCGCCCCGGCCTTCGGCATGATCGGCACCCTGATCGGCATGGTGCAGATGTTCGCGAACATGACCGATCCCTCCAAGCTCGGCCCGTTCATGGCGACCGCGCTGCTCGCAACCCTGTACGGTGCGCTCGTCGCGAACCTGTTCTGTCTGCCGATCGCCGACAAGCTGCACGGCAAGCTGCTCGACGAGGAAACCAACCGCACGCTGATCATCGACGGCATCTTGATGATCCGCGACTCCAAGAGCCCGACGCTCGTGCGCGAAATGCTGCTGGCCTATCTGCCGGAGAAGCATCGTCACGCTGAGGGCGAGCCGGTGCCGGCGTAAAGCCGCCGCCCGGGATCTCGAGAGATGGCCAAGAAGAAGCGCGGCGATGCTCACGGTGGCGGTCACGGCTGGTTCGTGACCTTCGCCGACCTGATGGGCCTGATGATGAGCTTCTTCGTGATGCTCGTCGCGTTCTCGACGCAGGACGCCAACAAGCTGAAGATCGTCGCCGGCTCCATGCGCGACGCATTCGGCGTGCAGAGCGAAGCGCGCTACGCCGGTATCGTCGAGTCCGACGGCCTGCCGACCCGCCCGCGGCTGAAGAACGTCGACCACATCCAGCCCGAGGACGCCTCCAACACGCCGACGCCGGATCAGGAGGACCGCGACCGCACGTCGGGCGCGAAGATCAAGGTCGACCGCAACTTTGCGCTCGCCGCGGCCTCGCTGCGCCAGGCGTTGCAGGACATGCCGGAACTGACCGAGATGTCCAAGCACATCATGTTCGAGGAGACCAAGCAGGGGCTCAACCTGGAGATCGTCGATCAGGATGGCCGCTCGATGTTCGCCGACGGCTCCAAGGTGCCGTATGACCGCACCCGCCGCCTGATCGAGAAGCTCGCGATCCCGCTGAAGGCCACGCCGCTCCGTGTCTCCATCGCCGGCCACACCGCGGCCGGATTCGTGCCGACCCGCAGCGACTATGGCGCCTTCGACCTGTCGGCCGATCGCGCCAACGCCGTGCGTCAGATCCTCGAACGCGAGGGCCTGCCGCCGTCCCACATCTTCGCCGTCGCCGGCAAGGCGGACACCCAGCCGCTGTTTCCGGACGATCCCTCGCTCGCGGCCAACCGGCGGGTGACGATCACGCTGATGCGCGAGGATCCGCCGCTGCCGCCGAATTTGAAGCCGTAGAGCGTGTCGCGCGAAGCAGCCGCCGGCTTTGCGTGAAGAAAACGCATCGAACCCGGAATCTCGAGGCCCGCTCCGCTTCCCGCGGAGCGGACGGCTCCAGGCACTTGCGCTACCATCTTACCTGAGGCATGTCGTCGCGCTAACAACGATCGTTGCTGCGCCGTCACAGCATCCGCCCCGGCGGCTGCTATGGTGGTGTGCCGATTGACAGGCGCGCCGGAACGGTCAAAAGGCGCCGGATCAATTCTCGGGAAGAAGCGTTTCTCATCTCACATGACGGCGAGCATCACATCGACCGACGCTCAGGACGGGCCGGTCACCTCGGGTTTCTGGGGCCTGACGCTCGGAAGCATCGGTGTTGTCTTCGGCGATATCGGCACCTCGCCGCTGTACGCATTCCACGAGGCGGTCAGGGGCGCGGCCCATGGCGAGCCGGTCTCGCGGGTCATGGTGCTCGGCGTGCTCTCGCTGATTCTCTGGGCGCTCTTTATCGTCGTCACCGCCAAATACGTCCTGCTCCTGCTGCGCGCCGACAATAACGGGGAGGGCGGCACGCTCTCGCTGATGGCACTCGGCCAGCGCGCGCTCGGGCGGCGAAGCTGGTTTCTGATGGCGCTCGGCGTGGTCGGCGCCTCCATGTTCATCGGCGATTCCATGATCACGCCGGCCATCTCGGTGCTGTCGGCGGTCGAGGGTCTGAAGCTCGTGACCCCCGCCTTCGACCACTATGTCGTACCGCTCACCGTCATCATCCTGGTGTTGCTGTTCGCGGTCCAGAGCAAGGGGACGGCGCTGGTGGCCTCGGCCTTCGGGCCGGTGATGGTGATCTGGTTCACCGTTCTTGCGGTGATGGGCGCCGTGCACATCGCCGACGATCCGTCGGTGCTGGCGGCCATCAATCCCTATTACGCGCTGCAATTCCTGCTGTCGCACGGCACGATCGGCCTGGTGACGCTCGGCGCCGTGTTCCTGGCGGTGACGGGCGGCGAGGCGCTCTACGCCGATCTCGGCCATTTCGGCCGCAAGCCGATCCAGTCGGCCTGGATGTTCTTCGTGCTGCCCGCGCTCCTGATCAACTATTTCGGGCAGGGCGCGCTGGTGCTGTCCGATCCCAGCGCGATCGAGCATTCGTTCTATCGCATGGTGCCGGAGAGTCTGGTGCTGCCGCTGGTTGGACTTGCGACCGCGGCGACCGTGATCGCGAGCCAGGCCGTGATCACCGGCGCCTATTCGCTGGTCTATCAGGCGGTGCAGCTTGGCCTCCTGCCGCGCTTCGAGGTGCGCTACACCTCCGAGACCCATGCCGGCCAGATCTATCTGCCGCGTGTGAACCGGCTGCTGCTGATCGGCGTGATGCTGCTGGTGCTGTTGTTCCACACCCCCAGCAATCTGGCTTCGGCCTACGGCATCGCGGTCTCCACCACCATGGTCGCCGACGGCGTCATGGGCTTCGTCGTGATCTGGAAACTGTGGAACTGGCGCGCTGCGACGGCTGCGGCGGTGATCGTGCCCTTCGTCGTCGTCGACATCAGCTTCTTCAGCGCCAATCTGCTCAAGCTGCTCGAGGGCGCCTGGGTGCCGCTGCTGTTCGGCGCGGTCATGGCCGGGACGATCTGGACCTGGCGCAAGGGGACCGGCATCCTGCTCCAGAAGACGCGCCGGATCGAGGTGCCGCTCGACGACCTGATCCGCAGCCTCGAAAAACGCCCGCCGCACATCGTCAAGGGCACCGCGGTGTTCCTCACCAGCGATCCCGCCTTCGTGCCGACCGCGCTGCTGCATAATCTCAAGCACAACAAGGTGCTGCACGAGCACAACGTGGTCCTGACCATCGAGACCGCGCACACGCCGCGGGTCGAGCTGTCCGAGCGGTTCCGCATGGAGAAGATCAGCGACAAGTTCTCCAAGGTCAGGCTGCGCTTCGGCTACATGGAGCAGCCGAACGTGCCGAAAGCGCTGGCGATCGCCCGCAAGCAGGGCTGGCAGTTCGACATCATGTCGACCTCGTTCTTCGTGTCGCGAAGGTCGCTCAAGGCCTCGGCGCAGTCGGGCATGCCGCTGTGGCAGGACCATCTCTTCATCGCGCTGAGCCGGTCCGCCAACGACGCCACCGACTATTTCCAGATTCCGACCGGGCGGGTGGTTGAAGTCGGCACCCAAGTCACCATCTGAACGCAATTGGCCAAGTCATGCAAATTTCGCATGGCAAGGGCCCAAAATCGGGCTAGGCTATGCCGGCAGCGCAGGACTATAAGCCGCGCGCTCTTCCGCCGTTGTGCAGTGAAGCATTCTAGAGGCCACTGGGCTCTCCCATGACAAGTGACGTAGCGATTTCCGCCCCGGAAACGGCGGCGGCCAATGGGCATGGCGAAGCCCACACGACCGCCCGTTTCGGTGCGCTGACGCTCGGCAGCATCGGCGTCGTCTACGGCGATATCGGCACCAGCCCGCTCTACGCGTTCCGCGAGGCGGTGATGGCGGCCTCGGGCGCGGAGGGGGTGCCGACGCCGGCGGCCGTGCTCGGCGTGCTCTCGCTGATCCTGTGGGCGCTCATCGTCGTGGTGACGCTCAAATACGTCGTGATCCTGCTCCGTGCCGACAACAATGGCGAGGGCGGCACGCTGGCGCTGATGGCGCTGGCCCAGCGCGCGGTCGGCACCGGCGGGGCGACCATCGTCCTGCTCGGCATCATTTCCGGCGCCCTGTTCTACGGCGACGCCGTGATCACGCCGGCGCTTTCGGTGCTGTCGGCCATCGAAGGCATGAAGGACGTCACCCTGCACTTCGAGCCCTACATCGTTCCGTTGACCGTGATCATCCTGGTCGGCCTGTTCGCCGTGCAGTCGCGTGGTACCGCCCGCGTCGCCGCGTTCTTCGGTCCGGTGATGTGCGTCTGGTTCGCGGTGATCGCGATCGCGGCAATCCACCCGATCATCGAGCAGCCGCAGGTGCTGTTCGCGCTGAACCCGCTCTACGCCGTGTCCTTCATGTTCCACCACGGCATCATCGGCTTCGTGACGCTGGGCGCCGTGTTCCTGGCGGTCACCGGTGCCGAGGCGCTCTATGCCGACCTCGGCCATTTCGGCAAGCGGCCGATCCAGACCGCCTGGCTGTTCATCGTGCTGCCGTCGCTGGCGCTGAACTATCTGGGGCAGGGCGCTCTCGTCCTCGGCGATCCCGGCGCGATCGTGAGCCCGTTCTTCCAGCTGTTCCCGCAAGGCTTCTTCCGCGGCTGCATGGTCGTTCTCGCCACTGCCGCCACGGTGATCGCGAGCCAGGCCGTCATCACCGGTGCCTATTCGCTGACGCGCCAGGCGATTCAGCTCGGGTTGCTGCCGCGCTTCGAAATTCGCCATACCTCTGAAGCCCATTCGGGCCAGATCTTCATCCCGCGCATCAACCAGCTTCTGCTGGTCGCGGTGGTGCTGCTGGTGCTGCTGTTCCGTTCCTCCAGCGCGCTGGCGTCGGCCTATGGCATCTCCGTCACCGGAACCATGGTGGTCACGGCGATGATGGGTTTCGTCGTGATCTGGAAGGTCTGGAAGTGGTCGCCGTTCGCTGCCGCCGCCCTGATCGTGCCGTTCCTGTTCCTCGACCTGACCTTCCTCGCCGCGAACCTGCTCAAGGTATTCGAGGGCGGCTGGGTCCCGCTCGCGCTCGGCGCGCTCATGATCATCCTGATGTACACGTGGCGGCGCGGCAGCCGGCTGCTGTTCGAGAAGTCGCGCAAACTCGAATTCCCGCTCGCGGATCTCGTGGCGATGCTGGAGAAGCGGCCGCCGCAGCGCGTGCCCGGCACCGCGGTGTTCCTGACCTCAGACCCGCTCAGCGCCCCGACCGCGCTGATGCATAGTCTGAAACACTACAAAGTGCTGCATGAGAAGAACGTCATTCTCACCATCGAGACCGCGCAGACACCGCGGATCGATCCGGCCGAGCGGGTGAGGCTGGAGCAGATCTCACCGACCTTCTCCAAGGTGACGCTGAAGTTCGGCTTCATGGAATCGCCCAATGTGCCGAAGGCGCTGGCGATCGCCCGCAAGCTCGGCTGGCAGTTCGACATCATGTCGACCTCGTTCTTCCTGTCGCGCAGGGCGCTCAAGCCCGCCGCCCATTCCGGCATGCCGCGCTGGCAGGACCGGCTGTTCATCTCGCTCAGTCGCTCCGCCAACGACGCCACCGACTATTTCCAGATCCCCTCCGGCCGCGTGGTCGAGGTCGGTACCCAGGTCACGATTTGAGGCGGGATTCAAAGCCGCACTTCAAGTCGCTGCGATTTAGCTTTAACTTGCGGGATGCAGCTCAAGCCTTTGTAGCGCTTGATTTTCGGCTGCCGAGAGGCGAGGTTGCCGCCCGCCGGGATCGCCCCGGCAGGCGGCTCGTGACGTTGGAGGATGATGTGGCAAACCAGGTACAGGATCTGACCCCGGACGAGGTCTCCAGGGGTGTCGCGGAAGGGCGCTATCTCCTCGTCGACGTGCGCGAGCCGAACGAGGTCGACGCCGAGGCCTATCCCTACGGCGTCGTCGTGCCGCTCTCGACCTTCGATCCCAAGGCGATCCCCGATCCGCAAGGAAAGGAGGTCGTGTTCGCGTGCCGCTCCGGGAAACGCTCGGTGACGGCCTCGCTCGCGGCGCAGGCGGCGGGTCTGCCTTATGACAAGCATCTGGCCGGCGGCATGCTGGGCTGGAAGGCGGCGGGACTTCCCAGCAAGGTCGGTGGCTGACCTCGCGATGACGACCAAGAGCTCCTCGCTGAACAAGGTCTTTGCCGACCTTCCCGTCACCATCTTCGAGGCGATGTCGCAGGCCGCACGCGACAACAACGCCATCAATCTCGGCCAGGGCTTCCCTGATGATCCCGGGCCTGAGGACATCCGCCGCGCCGCGGCCGATGCCTCGCTGAACGGCTACAACCAGTACCCCTCGATGATGGGCCTGCCGGAGCTGCGCCAGGCGATCGCGACTCATTACGGTCACTGGCACGGCCTCAAGCTCGATCCGATGAGCGAGGTGATGGTGACCTCCGGCGGCACCGAGGCGCTGACCTCGGCGATCCTCGCGGTGGTCCAGCCCGGCGACGAGGTGGTTTGCTTCCAGCCGGTCTATGATTCTTACCTGCCGATCATCCGCCAGGCAGGCGGCATTCCGCGCCTGGTCCGCCTCGAGCCGCCGCACTGGCGGTTGAATGAGGACATGCTGAAAAGCGTCTTCAATTCAAAGACCAAGGCGGTGCTCTTCAACAATCCCCTGAATCCGTCCGCGGTGGTCTATCCGCGCGAGGACCTCGAGCTGCTCGCCCGCTACTGCCAGGAGTTCGACGTCATCGCGATCTGCGACGAGGTCTGGGAGCACGTCACCTTCGACGAGCACAAGCACATCCCGCTGATCACCATCCCCGGCATGCGCGATCGCACCATCAAGGTCGGCTCGGCCGGAAAGATCTTCTCGCTGACTGGCTGGAAGATCGGCTTCGTCTGCGCCGCGCCGCCGCTGCTGCGGGTGGCCGCCAAGGTGCACCAGTTCCTGACCTTCACCACCGCACCGAACCTCCAGACCGCCGTCGCCTATGGGCTCGGCAAGTCCGACGACTACTTCCTGTCGATGCGGAAGGACCTGACGCGAAGCAGGGACCGCCTGACCAAGGGACTGGAGAGCCTCGGCTTCCCCGTGCTGAAGTCGCAGGGCACCTACTTCCTCACCGTCGACCTGTCGCCGCTCGGGCTCAACGAGAGCGATACCGAGTTCTGCTGGCGGATCGTGAAGGATTACAAGGTCGCGGCGATCCCGGTGTCGGCCTTCTACGAGCAAGATGCGGTGACCTCCGTGGTGCGCTTCTGCTTTGCCAAGAAGGACGAGACGCTCGACACCGCGCTGGAGCGGCTGTCGGACGCGGTGCGCGGGCGCAAGAGGTAGGAAAGATGACGAACGTCGGCCGCTCCGGGCGTTGCCTTGGTTTTGCAATCGCCGCGGCGCTGACGTTGCTTTCCGCCCCCGCAGGGGCCGAGGAGCGGGTCGTCAACTTCTACAACTGGTCCAACTACATGGCGCCTGACGTCCTTGATGCCTTCACCAAGGAGACCGGCATCAAGGTGGTCTACGACACGTTTGATGCCAACGAGACGCTGGAGACGCGCCTGATGGCCGGCAAGTCCGGCTACGACGTCGTGGTGCCCACGGCCTATTTCCTCCAGCGCCAGATCAAGGCCAACATCTTCCAGAAGCTCGACAAGTCGAAGCTGCCGAACCTCTCCAATGCCTGGCCGGTGGTGACCGAGCGCCTTGGCATTTACGACCCCGGCAATGTCTACGCCGCCAACTTCATGTGGGGCACGACGGGCATCGGCTACAACGTCGCCAAGGTGAAGCAAATCCTCGGGCCCGACGCCAAGATCGACAGCTGGGACATCGTCTTCAAGCCGGAAAATTTGGCGAAGTTCAGAGATTGCGGTGTCCACATGCTCGACTCCGCCGACGACATCTTCCCGGCGGCGCTGAACTATCTCGGGCTCGATCCGAACTCGACCAAGCAGGCCGACCTCGAGAAGGCCGCCGAAATCGTCGCCAAGGTCCGACCGTCCGTGCGCAAGTTTCACTCGTCCGAATATCTCAGCGCACTCGCCACCGGCGAGATCTGCTTCGTGGTCGGCTGGTCCGGCGACATCATGCAGGCCCGCGCCCGCGCGGGGGAGGCCAAGAAGGACGATAGCAGCGGCATCGAGATCGGCTACGCCATCCCGAAGGAGGGCGCGCAGATGTTCTTCGACAATCTCGCGATCCCCGCGGACGCCAAGAACGTCAAGGAAGCCTACGAGCTGATCAACTATCTCTACCGTCCTGATGTCGCCGCCAAGAATTCGGACTTCCTGTCCTACGCCAACGGCAACCTCGCCAGCCAGAAGCTGGTCGATCCGAAGATCCTGAACGACAAGAACATCTATCCGGACGAGGCGACGCTGGCAAAACTGTTCGTCATCACGGCGCGCGAGCCGGCGACACAGCGGATCATCAACCGGCTCTGGACCAAGGTGAAGACGGGGCGGTAGTCGCTCTGGGAACCGCCCGGAAGCCAAAATCTGCAAAACAACCCCATGCACAGTAGAAGCGTCACCTGCGGGTCGCCGGCGGTGGCGGTGCTTAAGTCGCGATGACGCCTTTGACGCGCGGACGCAATGACCTGAAGCAGCGCGCGCGGCGCTGATCCGTTGCCGGCCTTCTCAGATCGCGCACACAACCTGAAGTCGTTGCGATGGTATCCGGATGTGTCCTTGGGGTGACAGCGTCCGGCGCGGTTCCGGTGTATGGAACCGGAATATATTCGCTCATAGGAATTGCCCCAATGAAGAAAGTTGTTCTGGCTGCGGCTGGCTCGTTGCTGTTCGTCACCGCTGCGTCGGCGGCTGACATGGCCCCGCGTTACACCAAGGCTCCTGTCGTGGTGCCGGTCTACAATTGGGGCGGTCTCTATCTCGGTATCAACGGTGGCGGCGGTTCTGCGCACACTTGCTGGGACATCTTCAACGATTCCGGCTTCCCGATCGTGCCGTCAGTTCCCGAGGGGTGCCACAACGCGACAGGCGCCACCGTCGGTGGACAGATCGGCTATCGCTGGCAGGCGACCAACTGGGTGTTCGGCCTGGAGGCGCAGGGCAACTGGGCCGATTTTAGGGGCAGCAACGCGAGCCAGTATGCCGTCTTTGGTACCACCTCTCTCCTCAACGACGTCACCAAGGTCGACGCCTTCGGCCTGTTCACGGGGCAGGTCGGATACGCCTTCAACAACGTGCTGCTCTATGCCAAGGGCGGTGCGGCCGTCGTTCACGACAAATACTCGCTCACGGTGACGCCGGCCGGCGCGGCCGCTCTCGCGCCGTTCTTCGCCGTCGTCGCCGGCCAGACCGGTGCCGTCGGCTCCGAGACGCGTTGGGGAGGGACCGTGGGAGCGGGAATCGAGTTCGGCTTCGCGCCGGGCTGGTCTGTCGCTGTCGAATACGATCATCTGTTCATGGGCAGCCGGGACGTGACCACGAACACCATTGCCCCCTTCGCCGCGCCGCCAAGCACCCACCGCATCAGCCAGGACATCGACATCGGCACGGTGCGCGTGAACTACACGTTCGGTGGACCGGTGGTCGCGAAGTACTGAACGGTTCGAGAGCTTGAACGCGAAGGCCCCGGTCATGCGCCGGGGCCTTTTTGTTTGGGACGAAGTCTTTCGGCAGAGAGAAGGCCAGACCCTCACCCTGAGGAGCGCGCTCTTCGCGCGCGTCTCGAAGGGCGAGGCCACCGGCCGGGCCGTCATCCTTCAAGACGCGCGTTCCGCGCTCCTCAGGATGAGGAATAGGTAACCGCGATAGCCGTTTGACGGCTCGCTACCGCCACCTTCTGTGCAGCCACAGCCACTGCTCGGGATGCTCGCGCACCCAGCTTTCCACCACGCTCGTGATCGCCTGCGTCGTGCCCTGGATGTCGATCTTGCCGTCGGCGTCGCGCACCGGCTTGATCTCCTCGGTCAGCTCGCCGCGGAAACGGTTGCCGGGCAGGCGGATGATGCGGACGCCGTGGATCGGGCATTCGACCTGGCGGAGCAGGCGGGCCAGCATCGGGTTGGCGCGGGTCTTGCGGCCGAAGAAGGTGACCTCGACGCCGCCGGTCAGGTACTGGTCGATCAGCATGGCGACGTGCTTGCCGTCCTTCAGCGCCTGCGCGAGCCGCAGCGGCGCATCGCGCCCCGCGGGGATCAGCGTGCCCATGTTGACCTGGCGCATCTCCTGGATGATGCGGTCGGCAGAGGCGATGTTCGGCCGGCGATAGAGGATCGCAGTGTCCAGCCCATGCGCGACGGCGGCGAGCGCCGGCAGTTCCCAGTTGGCGAGATGGGCTGCAAAGATCAGCGCTGGCTTGCCGTCGTCGCGGATCTGGTCGAACAGCTCGATGCTGCGCTGGGGCAGTTCGATCCGGCTCTTTTCCGGATGATCGCGGTCGTAATCCCAGACTTGGTCCATATGGGCGAATTCGGCACCGACGCGGCCGAGATTGTCCCACACGCCCATCAGGATGGTTTCGATTTCTTCCGGCGACTTCTCCGGAAATGCCGCGGTGAGGTTGGCGCGGCCGATGCGGTGCTCGCGCAGGCGCGGGCCGATCGTCTTCACCACGCGGGAGAAGAAGTCCGAGGTCTTGGCCGGATCGAAATAGCGCGTGGTGCGCAGCATGCCGACGGTGGTGGCCCCGATCAGGCTTCCGCCGAGCGACTTGGCAGCCTCCCGCGCGCGGGCCTTGATGCTCGCAGGTAACAGCGCCATGCGTCCGGTCAGGCCGGTTCGCGGGTCAGGATCAGCGAGGCGTTCTGGCCGCCGAAGCCGAACGAGTTCGACATGACCGCGGTGACGCGGGCATCGCGCGCCTTGTTGCCGACGACGTCGAACAGGATCGTGGGATCCGGATTGTCGTAGTTGATCGTCGGCGGAATGCGCTGATGCTCGAGGGTGAGCAGCGAGAAGATCGCTTCGACCGCGCCCGCGGCCGAGATGGTGTGGCCGACCATCGACTTGTTGGAGGTCACCGGGATCTTCTGCGCGAGATCGCCGAACACGGCCGATGTCGTGTTGAACTCCATCTTGTCGTTCTCGGGCGTCGCGGTGCCGTGCGCGTTGATGTGGTCGATCTGGTCCGGCGTCATGCCGGCATCGGCCAGCGTCTTGTTCATGCAGCCGATGATCGGCTTGCCATCAGGCGAAGAGCGGGTGCGGTGGAAGGAATCGGTGAGCTCGCCGCAGCCGGCGATCACGCCGAGGATTTTTGCGCCGCGCGCGGTCGCTGCTTCGTAGCTTTCCAGCACGAGGGCGCCGGCGCCTTCGGCCATGACAAAACCGTCGCGGTTCTTGGAGAAGGGGCGGGAGGCCGCCTGCGGCGGATCGTTCTGGGTCGACAGCGCCGAGAGCAGCGAGAACCGCACGAGAGCTTCGGGGTTCACGGTGCCGTCGGTTGCCACGCACAGCGCGGCATCGGTCTCGCCGCGGCGGATCGCCTCGACGCCGAGCTGGATCGAGGTCGCGCCCGAGGCGCAGGCCGTCGACAGCGAGATCGGCGAGCCCTTGGTGCCGAAGGTCTCGGCGAGATAAGCTGCTACCGAGCCGAACATGAAGCGGTGGTGATAGGCGCTGTACTTGCCGCCGCCGGAGATGCGCAGCAGATCGTCATAGGTGATATCCTGCGCGCCGACGGCACGGCCGAGCTCACGGCGCTGCGGCCACTCGACTTCGACCGGTGCAACCGCAAGGAAGAGCGGACCGGGGAAATCGGCCTTGGCGCCGATGCCGGCCTGCGCGAGCGCTTCCTGCGTGACGAGCTCAGCCATCCGCTCGGACAGGCCGGTGGAGGAGAACGGATCGACGCTGACGAAATCGACCGTGCCGGCCATCGTCGTCCTCAGGCCGTCGACCGGAAAGCGCGTGATGGTGCGGATGCCGGATTCGCCGGCCACGAGCTTCGCCCAATTGTCGGCCTTGCCGTTGCCGAGCGAGGTCATGATGCCCATGCCGGTGACGACGACGACGGGACGCCCGAGTTTGTCGCGTGGTGCAGTCATGTCGATCCCCCGATTGAGCTAGAGCATCCGCCAAAGCGCGACGCGCTTCAGCTTACGGCCTCGACCAGAGCCATGCCCTCGCCGCGCCAGTGTCCGGCCCCCACCACCACAATCTGGGTGGGCGCGCCCTGCATTTCAATCTCGGTCCCGGTGGAATCGTTCGGCGGGAACAGCGCACCGCGCGAGATCGACAGCGCCGCGAGCGCGATGCCAAGCGGGAATTGCGTTTCCATGGCGTGGCCGAACATCGTGCCGGTCGAACGCACCGGGAAGTCAGCATGGCCCTTCAGGAAGCCGCGCTCCTCTGACGTCGCGGGCTCCGCGCCGGTCGCGCCCGATATGATCGCGCCCTTGCCCTCGCGCCTGGGCAGCTTTTCCCAAAGCTTCTCCAGCGTCGCGGCCGTGTCGCCGGGTTGCTTGCGCCGGGCGAGGTCGGCAACGACGCTCGACAGCTTTGCGAACGGCTTTGCGCCGCGCGCTTCCGCGTGCGCCTTCGATTCCAGCACCAGGAACGCGCCGGCAGATCCCAACGCGAAACCGGGGTGATCCTTGCGCGCCCACACCGGAGCAAACTTGTCTTTCAGGTTGAAGTCGCCGAATTCGTAGAGGACCATCAGGTCTTTGCGCTCGCCATTGTGGGAGCCGCCGATCAGCGCGATGTCGCTCTCGCCCGAGGCGATGCGCGCGAGCGCAATGCGCGCCGCATCGGCACCCGCGACCTCTTCGCCCATGAAAGTGCGCGAGGTGCCGCCGAGACCGTGCACGATGGCGATGTTGCCGGCGAGCAGGTTCGAGAGCTGGGCCAGGAACAGCGTCGGCCTGAGATCGCTCATCAGCCGTTCGTTGAGGAAGCCGGGCGCATTGGCGCCCTTGACCTCGGCCGTGAGCACGCCGGAGTCGACATTGAGGTCGCGCTCGCCGCCGCCGGCGGCCACCACCATGTCGATCTTCGACAGGATGTCCTTGTTGCCCTTGATCCCGGCGGAATCGAGCGCCAGGCCCGCGGCGTAGGTGCCGATGCGCTGCCAGGCTTCCATCTGGCGCTGGTCGCCCTTCTTCGGGATCTGGCTGTCGAAGCTAACCGGCATCAGGGGATGCACGATGCAGGGCGCAAAGCCCTTCTCGTCGACATTGATGCGCTTGTCCTGAAGCGCGGCCCAGTTGGCGTCCAGGCCTTCGCCGAGCGAGGTGGCAAGGCCAATGCCGGTGATCCAGACTTCCGTCTGGCCGGGCTTCAAAGCAGTGTCAGTCATGGCGATCCGGCCTGTTGCGGGAAGCCGACGCGTTTGGCGACCGCGTCCATGAAGCCGCGCATATCCGCATTGGGGAAGGGGATCTGCGTGAAGGTGAGCGTCGAATTCGCGCGCAGCTTACCGCCGACCTTGATCTTGGCCTCGGTCACCGCATAGCCCGAGCCCTGATGCGACAGGGTCGCCTCGATGGTCATGAGATCGCCGGGGAAGACCGAGCCGCGGACCTTGGCCTCCTTGACGGCGGCCAGAATCGGCATGCGCTCGAACTTGAGCACGCCGAGCTGAAGCCAGCCCGAAGCCTGGGCCATCGATTCGATCAGGAGCACGCCGGGCATCAGGGGATAGCCCGGGAAATGCCCCTCGAAGATCGTGCTCTCCTTGGGGACCAGGGCTTCGACGACAATCGTCTTCGCGTCGACGTTCAGGTCGACGACGCGATCAATCATGTGGAAGTATTCGAGTTGCATGACCGCGCGCTTAGGCGCTCGCGCCCTTGGCCGCAACCAGTTCGTCGATGCGGGCGCACAGATTTTTCAGCACGAAATACTGCTCGGTGGTCGCCTTGCCGTCGTTGACCTCCTGGGTCCACTTTTCCAGCGGCAGCTTGATGCCGAACTGCTTGTCGATTGCGAACGCGATGTCCAGGAAATCGAGGCTGTCGATGCCGAGGTCATCGATGGCGTGGCTATCCGGCGTGATCGTGTCGCGCGGGATGTCGCAGGTTTCAGCGATGATCGTAGCGACCTGATCGAATGTGGAGGACATCACTAAGCCTTTGATATATTGCTGATATTTGTCTGAGGTTCCAGAGTGGAACGGTGGGTGGGCATCGCGCCCCGATGACGCCCTCAACCCCCCCTCTGGCCGGGTCGAAAGCCCGTATATCGGAGCGCCGCCCTGAGTTCAATGGAGCCGGGCGGCCCCGGCGACAGGGCTGGGGATGCCGTCGGCGGCCTTTTCACCCGGGGGGTGCCTAGATATGGGGCGTCGTGATCTTGGCGCAGTCGCGGCGGCCCATCAGCACGCAATCCTGGGTGCGGCGCAGGTCGGCAATGCTCACCGCGAGCCAGATCCCGATTGCGGTCAGCGCGATGGTGAAGGCGAGCGCCGCAATATTGGCGAGCATGCGGTGGCGGAAATTGTCCGGTTCCGGGCGGGGCTTCTCGTAGCGCGACAGGTCGAGCGGCTCGGGCGCGACGCGCAGCGGTTGGACGGTACCGCTGCCCCGTTGGACCGGCGGGGGAGACGCGTTGCGCGGCCTGAACTGGAGCACCCGGTGCTCGTCATCCGAGCTGATGGGCCGCTGTGTTTTCATGGTGAGGGGATCACTCCGAAGCAGCGGTTTTTAGATAGCATACGTCGTGAATGCCTTGCAGAAAATCTTCTCAACGCGCACGTGCATTGCGCTTTCGCACTATCTTGCATGGCATATTTCCGGAGCGGCTCGCGAGCGAACGCGCCGCCGGCTGTCAGGTCGGTGACAGGAAGCGGAGGTTGCGTTGCAGCAACAACCCCGAAGCATGCATCGCTGGCTCTCGTGAACATCTGCTTGTGATCTCCGCGGCCGGATCGAACGCATTTTGCCACCGCGGGGCCCGTGGCATAATCAGGGGAACCGGACCAACGGTTGCAACCATGTGAGGGGCCTTCATCATGACCACCACCAACGCGCGCGAACCGAGAGTGCATCCGGTGCCGATCCTGTCGCTCCGGCCGACGCAGATGACGGTCGGCATGCGCGAGGTCAAGGAGAAGCGCAAGCGCTGGCGCGAGCACGGCAAGAAGAAGCAGGCCGACCTGCTCGGCAATCACATGATCCCCGTCGTCTACGGACCGGACCAGCGCTACTACGTGATCGACCATCATCATCTCGGCCGCGCATTGCACGACGAGGGCGTCAAGGAAGTGCTGGTGACCGTGGTCGGCGACCTCAGAATGGTCGAGCGCGAGGCTTTCTGGGGCGTGATGGACAACAAGCGCTGGGTCTATCCTTACGATTCCAAGGGCGAGCGGCGTCCGTTCCGCGACTTGCCGAAATCGGTCGTCGATCTCAAGGATGATCCCTTCCGCAGTCTTGCCGGCGAGCTCCGCCGCATGGGCGGCTTCGCCAAGGACACCACGCCGTTCTCGGAATTCCTGTGGGCCGACTTTCTGCGCCGGAAACTGACGCGCAAGGCAGTCGATGCCAATTTCGACAAGGCGCTCGAGAAGGCCCTGTCCGCGGCCAAGACCAAGGACGCTATCTATCTGCCCGGCTGGTGCGGGCCGGCGGATGACGATTAGGCGCAACCGCTCGCATCAGTCGCGCTGAAAGATCTTGGCGCCGGGGTAGACGCGCCGGGCGTAGCTCACGACCAGCGCGCGGTCCTGGGTTGCCAGGAAGGGCGTTCGGATCTGGCACGAGCCGACGACGAGGTGCCATAGACCATTGAGCTTCCGGATGACGACGTTCATTTGAGCAATCCTCGATGACTCCGCATTCCCGCGAATACTGCTTATCGCGGCAGTCTTGCGATTCATGATCGTGGCCGCTGGCGTGAAATTCCCGGTAACGCTCGCGACCGTCGCAAGACAACGACGATGATTGTTAGTTGGTTACGGCGCGGCGGCCCGAGAAGCCGGATCTCATCACAGCCGCTTGAGCGAAGTCATTTTCCGCAGGGATGAAACCGTCCTGAAACAGAGCCACCCCATCTCTGTGGGGTAGTCGAGCTCACACAGGAGGCCGAAATGCGCCGTCTGGTTTTCGTAATCGCCTTGCTCGCAGTCGCCACAGCAGGAATCTCGGCATCGTTTGCTGCAGTTCGCCACGCCAAGACGCTGACATTCTCCGAGCGCTTTGCTCCGGCGCTCGAGTTGATGGCGCAGCGCTAGCGGCGTAGCGCCTCGCAGTCGCCGCTACGCAACGGTGGGACGATCACTTCTGGTGCTGCGGGCCGGGTGAGGACAGAAGGCGTTCGATCTCGGCGGCTGCCTCGCCGTCGCGCGCCTTCTGCAACAGTGTGTGGCGTTCGGTGCCGGCGGGCAGCTTCTTGGCCGCGGCGCGGGCGTCCTGCGTGAACCTGTTCAGGCGCTCCTGGAGTGACAGGGCCGGTCGCGTGCGGTTGCGCTTCTTGGTCATGGCTGCACCTTTCCGGCGCGAAGCCAACCATGGGGAGGCGAGTGGCGTCCTTAACTTTTGTTGGAACCGGGGGCGTGGATCGCGGGTTTTTCATTGCAGCGGCGCTTCGGCGCCAGGGATTGCAATACAGGTCCCACCTCATACCAACCGGAGCTAGCTCGCGTGCCTAGCGATACGATCCGTGCTGCGCTTGTCAGGCGTTTGCGTACATCTTCAGGCATCTCGGACGACGACGTGAAGGAGATCGAGGCGCTCCCAATCGCGGTTCGTCAATATCCGGCGGAGGCGCCCGTGGTGCGCGACGGCGAGCGCGCAACCGATTGCTGCCTGATCGCAGACGGCTTCTGTGCGCGTTCCAAGACGATAGCAAGCGGCAAGCGCCAGATCCTCTCCATCCACATCCCCGGCGAGATCCCCGACCTGATGAGCCTGTTCCTGCACGTGATGGATCACGATTTGTCGACGCTGACACCGTGCACGCTCGGCTTCATCAGTCACGAAACGCTGCGGAAATTGCACCAGCGCAGTCCAAGCGTCGCCGAGATGTTCTGGCGAGATACGCTGATCGACGCCGCCATGTTTCGCGAATGGATCGTCAATGTCGGCCAGCGTCCCGCGCCCGCAAGGCTTGCCCATGTCATGATCGAGCTGCGCGAACGCCTCCGGGTCATCGGGCGTCTTGACGGCAACAGCTTCGAGATGCCGCTGACCCAGGAGCAGATCGGCGAAGCCCTGGGAATCACCGGGGTGCACGCCAACCGCGTGATCAAGCAGTTGCGGCAGGAGGGCATCGTCGAGCTGCACCGCGGCCGCGTCACGGTGCTGGACGAGCGGAAATTTTTGGAACTTGCCGATTTCGACGGCCGTTACCTGCATCAGTCGCCAACGCTTTGAGGCGCGCAGGCGACTTGACCTACCGCAAATTCGTATCGGTGCAGGGCGCTATGGTCCATCGGCATGATTGCCGAACCGGTGTTGCCTGAATGTCGAGGGCGCAGGTGGCTCCGAGTCATGCTGACCCGGAGGCATCACCGTGAGCGCAATCTTTCGCATTCTCTTCATCGTTGCCGGTGCCATCACCGCGCTGTTCGTCGCGCGCGATGCCCTGAATTTCACGATCATCCAGACCTTCGTTGCCGTTCTGCTCGTCACCGCCATCGTCGGCGTCGGAAGCTTCTGGAGCCAGCGACGGAAAACGTGACGGATGTGAGAGCCGCGTGCTGGCGCAGCCGGCTAGGTCCGCGGCGGCGCGTCCGGAGACGTCTCAGCGGTGTGCGCATCCTCCTTGCCGCCGAGCACGCGGTGCAACCGTCGCTCGATGTGGCGGCCCACCGTCAGCAGCACGAAGGCGAGCGCCAGCGCGACGGCGACGATCTTCCACTGTCCGGCGCCGCAGACGATGCCGATGCAGGCTGCGAGAAAGGTGCAGGCGGCGCTGGTCAGCCCGCGGACGCGAAATCCCATGCTTTGATGCACGATGACGCCGGCACCGAGAAAGCCGATGCCGGTGAGGATGCCCTGGATGACGCGGCTGACGGCATCGGCGACCCTGGTTGGCTCGGCGAGCTGCAGGGCGAGCAGAACCACGGTCGCCGTGGAGAGCCCGACGATGCCGAGCGTCTTCAGCCCGATCGGCTTGCCGTGCAGGTCGCGGTCGAGGCCGATCGCGCCGGCGGCGACGGTCGCGGCACCGAGACGAGCAAGGATTTCGGGCCAGTCGAGCTCCGTCATTTTTTCGGCAAGCGCCCCATCAGGTAAAACTCCTCGTTCGGCCTCATGCCGGTGAAGTTTGCCAGCCGGTTGGACAGCGCGAAGAAGGCGGAGATTGCGGCAATGTCCCAGATGTCGTCGTCGCTGAAGCCGTGCGGTGCAAGCGCCCCGAAGTCCTCCTCGGAGACGCGCTGTGCGTCGGCCGAGACCTTCATCGCGAAATCGAGCATCGCCTTTTGCCGCGGCGTGATGTCGGCCTTGCGGTAGTTCACAGCGACCTGGTCGGCGATCAGCGGGTTCTTGGCGCGAATGCGCAGGATCGCGCCGTGCGCGATCACGCAATACTGGCACTGGTTGGCCGCCGAGGTCGCGACCACGATCATCTCGCGCTCGGCCTTGGTGAGGCCGCCGTCCTTCTCCATCAGCGCGTCGTGATAGGCGAAGAACGCGCGGAACTCGTCGGGCCGGTAGGCCAGCGTCAGGAACACGTTCGGCACGAAGCCGCTCTTCTCCTGCACGGCGAGCAGGCGCGTGCGGATGTCGTCGGGGAGCGTGTCGAGGGCGGGTGCGGGGAAGCGTTTTGAAGGAGGAGGGGACATGACAATGTTCCGGATGGGGCTCTCGGGGAAACGCGGAACATAGTCGATCGCAGTCCTTCGCGCAAAGCGCTTGCGCGGACTACATCCTGGCCAGTGCAGAGAGAGCCGAGGCTCTCAAAGAGTCTTCAAATATTCGAGGAGTGCCTTCTTTTCGTCGTCGCGCAAGCGCGTGCCATAGTCATGCCCGCATCGGCTGTTTCCTGAATTGAGGTCATTGCAATCGGTGACCGGACGATTTGGCCCCTCTTGTGTGACGTCAAGACCAACATTTTTGATGTCGTATCTCGCGCCAACTTTGAATTGTGACATACGCTTCGCAGGCGGTACGAGCAATTCCGCCAATGTCGGCACCGAGCCGTTGTGCAAGTAAGGCGCCGCGGCCCAAATTCCCTCCAGCACGCGAGCTTCATACTCGCCTCTGTTGAGGGTCCGCTCAAGAAGCGTCCCCGGTTCGATCGTCAGGCTTTCTGGCTGGCCCGGAGGTTGCGCGCTGCTGGGCGGCGCGATGGACGCCTTGACCGGAGCCGGTGACAGAGAGAGGGATGTGGAGGGCGCCTTTTGGGCGTTGGGAGGCAACGAGGAGCCAAAGCCGTCACCGGAGCCGACGTCGCTCCCCAAAAACAGCTTATTGTCGAGGATCGCTCCGGCGACTGCACTGAACATCATGTGGACGGCATAATCCTCCTCCTCGAGGTGCCTGGCGATCAACGGGATACCTGCTCCCTTCAGCGCGCCGGTCTTCACCCTCCAACCAAGCTCGTCGAATTGACGTGTGTCGGTGCCGACGTTCTGAACCGGCGTCACCCACGTCGTAACAAACAGGTCGCGCAGGGCACGGACTTCCTTCTTCTCGTGACACCCCTTGCTGCACTGCCTCTCGAAGATTTTTTGACCGTCTTTAGCCAGCTTCGAGTCGATAGGCCAATCTGATGGCCATTTTGGCGGGCCCATCTTCAGGAGCAATTCCTCAAGTCGTTTCAGTCCATCGAAGTTGATGGAGTTGGCATAGTTGAAGAACGGGCCGAACGAGCGCCTTGGTTCGAAGTTGCCGAATGCGAGAGCCTGTCCCGCGTTCCGGGCTAGTGCGAAGACGCGGTTTCCATTCAACACAAAACCGGCCCAGTCGGTCTGGTTCTGCATCGGTGAATTCCACAGGAAAGGATAGCGCACCGGAGCATCGCCAATCTTCATGTTCTCCGGGATCAAAAAATCGGGCGGCGGCCCAACGTCGGTGCCGGATATGCGGTTGAAGATGATCCCGATCGCGTCCAGACGTCCGGGGCCCCAACCAACTGGCGGCAATGTACCGGTCACGAATGCATGAACGCGCCGGTGCCATGCATCAACCCTCTGACGTAGTGCGGCAACATCGGCAGCAGAAGGTGTCGCAGGTTGGGAGACGGCCGCAGCAAATGCAGCGAATGCCGTGTCGCTGGCGGTTACGTCTCCTACCGCCTTGTCCAGGTCGCTCAGGAACTCCTGGAAATCCATAAAGGCCGGACCGCCATCGATGCGGTAAGTCTTGCCCTCCACTTCAACCTGCCGCGTGTGGCACGCGGAGCATGTTATCCCGACCATCGGGGACTCTGCGGGACCTGTGGTGTGGAGGCCGACGGGGAGGTTGGCCTTATTGTCCGGATTTGGGAGAAAGCCGTATCGGGTAAGACCATCCGAGAGGAACGGTTGTCCGTCCTTCGCTTTCAATGCCCGTAACCAGGTGAGGTTGATTAAGCGGGAGCCTTGGTCGCGCGTGTAGTAGTCAGCCCTGTCTTCCGCTGTCCATGTCGGGCCTTGGTCGACATATATCGGATCGCCGAGAGCGGTCTCAATTCCCGAACTTGCGGCGACGACCAGCGCAAAGCGAATGAGGAAAGCGACACGACGCATCGCATGAGCCTCCGTGAACTACAATTGAACCACCCATTTTCTCGAAATCAGAATTTGTGGAGATATGCGCAGCTCGGCGAGACGCAGCTCGCCCGGTAGCGACGAGAGCTGTCAGAAATAGCCGTCCGATGCTCGAGATTGTACTTCTTGGCAAAGTCCCGTCAAGGTCGTTGCTCCGGGTCGGAGCCCCGGATTGCATGCCGCGCCCGTTGAAGCGCGGCGAGCCCACGAAACGGGCCCGGTGAACTGGTGTGTCTCGACACGAGCGGCCTTGCTAAACCGCGAGCCGGGATCCGTCCCAGGCAACAATGCCAAACTGATCGCAAATCGCGTGCATCTCGGCGAGATCCTTAGCGACGCGGGCGGTGCCAGGCTTCGCCTCGGCGAGCAGTCGCCCCCTCAAACCAAGACATTCGACAATCAGCCATGGATTCCTGATGGTCCTGGCGATGGAAAGAGCAGCATCCAGGGCGCTCAGGCCACGTTCGGATTTCCCGTCCCGAACGAGAGCCTCAGAGTAACCCGCATAGAGAAGGCAGAGCTCGATCTGGCCTGTCCGCAGATGCGTGCCGCTCTCCATACAAGCGTCTATCAGGTCGACGGCCTGATGTGCCTGGCCTGTTCGTGCCAGAGCGGTCGCCATTGCTCCGGTCAGGTTCGCCTTGCTGGCATCGTAGCCGTTACGTTCGACGATCTCCCTTGCAATCGACAAGCATTCGACAGCCTGGTCATTTCGATGGAGCATGAGGAGATTTCGTCCCATCGTGATGCGGGCGAGCACTTGCCCATATGAATCCTGTTCGCGAACTGCGATCTCCAATGCACGCAATGCGAATCCGAGCGCCTCCGCATATTGACCTGTTGCATTCATGAACCAGCTCCTGAATGCCAAAACCGTGCATTTTGGACCGGCCGGTGTCCCGAGACGGGCAGTCTCGAGTTCTCCTGTGAGCATTTCATTCAGTTCGTCCATCGCCGCAATCGCGCGATGGACGTGGCCCATGCTGTGCAACACATTTGCCATGATGGTCTGATTTGAAAATATGAGTGCGGTCGATTTCAGCGCTCGAGCCGTTCTCAATCCCTCGCTCGTTATTTGCAGCCCTTCTTCATACCGGCCCTCAAACCAGTAGACCATCCCGAGTTGCGACTGGACGCTGCACACGTGAGCAATCCTGCCTTGGCGCCGCGCCAGCTCCAACGTTCGTGGCAAATGCATATTTACTTTTTTGAATTCGCCGAGTTGCAGCATCGAAGCGAAGCTCATTCGACCGAAGTCGACATATTTTTCTTCGGCGGCTTCCCCAAGACGCTCGATGAGCTTGATCGCCCGGTCGTATATCAAACTGAGCGATGAGGCTGCGGCGTTCCGGCGCGCTTCGACGGCGGCGTCCCAGAGATAGCCAAGTGCAGCATCAGCATCTCCGGATTCCTCTGCATGAAAGGCCAACTGTTCGTAACGACCATCCAGATTCGGGTAGCGCCGAATGATCGCCTGGACAGCGGCCTGGTGAATTTCCAGGCGCCGGCCACGCGGTATCGTGTTTGCACAGGCCTCGGCGATGATCTGATGCCGGAAACGCACGGAGTTACCCGCAAGCGGATGAACAAAAGCAAATCGGGCAAGCTCGAACAACGCAGTCAGCAGCTCGCCTACGTCCACGCCGAGCACCGTCGTGGCCAATTGGATTTCTACCTCCTGTCCCAGCAGGCTGAGCGTCTGCACGAATGCCTTCAACTTCGGAGAAAGTCGTTGCAGCCGCGCATGAATCACGGACTCGACGCTCTGAGGCAGCGAATGTTCGCTCGTTGCGTTCGTCGCGTCCGCCGAGCGCAAGAACTCTTCCAATACGAAGGGGACGCCGTCGGCGCGATCGATTGCTCTCGCAAACACGGTGGGGGATCGAGTTTTCGGCCACAATTGGCGTCCCAAAGCCTCCATGCAGGCCCGCGACAGCGGTTGCAGATGAATGAGCGAGTCCGCAATCTCCATGGACTGGTCTGATGATTCCGGACGTCCGGTCAGCAATATGCAAAGCGGCTGTGGAGTACTTGCGCGCGCGAGCAATTTCAGGAAATGGCGGCTTTCCGGATCGATCCACTGGAGGTCTTCGATCAGCAAGAGAGTTGGTCTATCAAGCGCCAACGCGAGGAAGGCATTGACAAGTGCACGTGCAATTTGCGTTTGCGTATTGTCGGTCAATCGTTGGCGAGAGGACGCTTTTCCGGCGATGAATAGGGCTTCGAGCTTTCTGCGATCGCCTGCCTCGACGTGCAGTTCCGCGAGAGCCTCGCGAATATGTTCATCCGAAGATGAGCTGTTTGCAGCGAGCATGTCGCCCACCAAGGTGCGGGCGGCGGCGAATGCGGTGGCACGTTTCTGTACGCCGCCATAAAAGACGCAGCATCTCACGTCGGATGTCAGTGCCTCGGTCATTACGGCTGTCGCAAGGCGGCTCTTGCCGATACCTGGTTCGCCCAGCAGCGTGACGGAGCAGCTTTTGGCGCCCGGGCGCGGGAGGAGCTCCCGAAGCGCCGCAAGTTCGTCGACCCGATTCACGATCGGATTTTGATAGCGGCTGGCGATTTCGTTGTGATCGACATCGTCCGGCCGGGCATTCAGCGTGTAGGCCTCGATGACCCGATCGGCGATTCCCGAAGTCGTCTTGTGTGCCGCAAGTTCGAGTGGCGATCGGCACAGCTTTGCGGTTTCGGCGCTAACCCTGATCTCGCCTGCCGCCGCTTCCTGCTGCAGCTTGGCAGCAACGTGCACGGTCGCTCCGGCAACGTCGAAGCGGGCGATGGCATTTTTGCCGCCTATGCGTAAGCCGACCAGGCCGGAGTGAAGTCCGACGCGAAAGTTGACCGGATCTCCCCTGGGGCCGGTCGACTGGCTATGACTCTGAATGTCCCAGGCTGCGATGCACGCACGATCCGCATGATCCTCATATGCGGTTGGCCAGCCGAATATGGCAATGCCACCGTCTCCCGCATAGTGGACAATCTGTCCCCCGAGACGCTCCACGGAGCTGCGGATGTGATCCAGCCACTGGTCCAAAAACGCTTGAGCTTCATCGGGATCGCAAGCCGCGATGTGGCGAGTTGAACCCACCATGTCGACGGCGAGCACCGTTATGATGTTACGATCCGCAATATTGGCACCGCCCACGGACATCTTCGCGCCCCGCGTGCTCAAACCGGCTCTAAAAGGCAAGGGTAGCACGAAGGACAAGCCTTGGGCTATCCGCGAGACGCGGCCTTGAGCCGCGATATCCGGGGGCATTCCCCGTCTTTCACGACTGTCCGCTGTTCGGGAAATTCCAGAGGCGATCGTGATTGAATCGAGGGGCCGCGGCGTACTGGATGCTCCGGTCAAGCCGGGGCATGACAGCGGAATTTGCCGAAGCGGTGTCCGTTCCTTACCGCAGTGGCTTCTTCAGCAGCGAGAAGCGATCCGGGTCCAGCCCCATCGAGGGCTGCAGCATCGGCGCTTCGGCGGTCGCGAGCGTCTTTGCGGGCGGCTGCGAGAACACCGGGTCGTTCGGCACGTCGCGTTGCGAGGTGGCGCCGCGCCAGCGCTCGAGCACGGCGCCGACGAAATGCATGTCGTGACCGGAGGTGACCGACGGCACGCTTGAGATGGTGGCTTCGCCGCGCGGCAATTGGTGCGGCGGCACCTCCTTGAAGCGCAGGCGGGTCGGCAGCGCGACGCCTTCGCCGAACGCCAGGACTTCGCGGGTACCGAGTGATGGCACGAAGGACAGCAGGTTCGCGGCCGCATCCGACACCGCGGCGCGCAACAGCGCCTGGTCGCGCTCGTTGGCCAGACGCATCGTGAACAGCGTGTTGCACTGGGAGATAATGGTGGCGTCGAGTTCGGCCGGACGTTGGGTGATGAGGCCGAGATAGACGCCGTATTTGCGGCCTTCCTTGGCGATGCGCGACACCGCCTTGCGGGTCGGCCCGAAGCCGACATTGCGGTCGGCGGAGGCGTAGCGGTGCGCCTCTTCGCAGACGAACAGCATCGGCGACACGCCGTCGCTCCACAGGCCGAAGTCGAAGGCCATGCGGCACAGCACCGAGACGACGGAATCGATGACCTCGGCCGGGAAGCCGGCGAGCTGCATCACCGTCATCGGCTTGCCGTTGGCGGGCAGGCGGAACAGATGGCTGATCACCTCGGCCATGGTGTCGCCGCCGACATTGGCGTTGTCGAACATGAAGGCGTAGCGCGGGTCGTTGCGGACGGCCTCGATGCGCGAGATCAGCTTGTGATAGATGATGCGCGAGGAGCGGTTTTCCAGCTTGCCCATGCGCTCGTCGATCAGCGAGATCAAATCGACCAGGCGGTACGGCACCGGCGTGTCGACGGTGAAGCCGACCTGCTTGGGATCGATGCGCTTCAGGCCGAGCCGATCGGTGTTCTGATACTGGGTGTAGATGCCCTTGGCGATCGGAATCACCTCGGCGAGGACGTCGAGCTCCTCGGGCACGCCGGCGCGGCCGC
This sequence comes from Bradyrhizobium sp. 613_E4_N2_2, assembly GCF_052075995.1. NCBI lineage: Bacteria > Pseudomonadati > Pseudomonadota > Alphaproteobacteria > Hyphomicrobiales > Nitrobacteraceae > Bradyrhizobium > Bradyrhizobium sp. 613_E4_N2_2. Next base: position 5,468,524 of record NZ_CP197234.1, on the reverse strand, counting down.
CGAACAGCACGTCGACGATTTCCTCGAAGTTGAACAGCCAGAACGGCAGCTTCAGGTTCCGCGGGTTGAGCACCAGCGCGCGGTCGCCGAAGCAGCGGCCATATTCGTTGTGCACGTCGAGCAGGAATATGCGCAGGTTCGGGCGTGATTTCAGGATCTCGTTGAGCAGCAGCGACACGCCGGTGGATTTGCCGACGCCGGTCGATCCCAGCACCGCGAAATGCTTGGAGAGCATTTCCTCGACGTCGACATAGGCGACGACGGAGCGATCCTGCTGGAGGAAGCCGACATTGATCTGGTCCGATCCGGTCGGCGCGTAGATCGTGCGCAGCTCCTGGCTCGTGATCAGGTCGACGGAATCGCCGATGGTCGGATAGTTGGTGACGCCGCGCTGAAACTTGGCCTTGTCGGCGGCGTTGTGGATTTCGCCGAGCAGGTCGACCGACGCGATGGCGATGTAGTCAGAGCTCGAGAGGTTCTCGCAGGACACCTCGGTGATCATGGCGACGATCACCGAGCTGGCGCAGCGGATGCTGACGAAACGGCCGACGGTGGCCCGAATTTCCGAGACCGGCATCTGGCTTGCCGCCAGTAGCCCGACCCGGGCGAGCGACCCGCGTACCGAAATCACGCGTCCAAAGGATGTCACGATGAATGAACCTGGCATGAGCAAGGGGTTTAACCCTGACTATGCGCGCCGCGGCTGGACAAACGGTTAAACGGCAGGCGCGGGGGCTTTGTTAAATCTGCGACAATTCGGTTGAGAGATTTGCTCCTAATGCATACTTGCGGGCGGAATCGGTAGGGGAATGCCGCTTTTCTAGGCCGATAGGCCCGACAGCGCTTAAGGAAGATTTTACCATTCGGCCAGTCGGTCCGCCGTTCGGGGATGGAGGTCATCCCGGCTGGCGCGTCACTCGATCCGGGCGGCCATGTTTTGATTTGTTGACGGGACCTAATCATTTGTACATTAGTACAAATGAACCTGCGGCCTGGATGCCGCCCCCGTACGCTCGAGCGCGTTTGCAGCCTTGCGTCCGGTTGCGCGATCCGGTCCGGCGGATCGCAGCCACGCCTGGAGGAAAGTATGCAGCCCGAACCGATCCTCGATCTTGCTCATCTCGGCCACATGGAGCTGTTGACGCCGAAGCCCGACGAGAGCCTGAAATTCTTCGTCGACGTCATGGGCATGACCGTGAGCGGGCAGAAGGGCGAGTCGGTTTACCTGCGCGGCTGGGACGATTATGAGCGCTATTCGCTCAAGCTGACGGCGTCGAAGACATCGGGCATGGAACATATGGCGCTGCGCGCGCGCAGCCAGCAGGCGCTGGAGCGCCGCGTCGCCGCGCTCAAAGGCTCCGGCTTCGACATCGGCTGGATCGACGGCGACATGGGGCAGGGGCCGACCTTCCGCTGCCGCGACCCTGATGGCCACATCGTCGAGCTCTATTACGAGACCGAATGGTACCAGGCGCCGCCAGAGCTTAGACCTGCGCTGAAGAACCAGGCGCAACGCTTTCCTGCGCGCGGCGTCAACGTTCGCCGTCTCGACCACCTCAACTGCCTCGCCGTCGACATCAAGGCCAACCGCGAGTTCTTCGAGAACTATCTCGGCTGCCGCCTCACCGAACAGATCGTGCTCAACGACGGGCGGGAAGCGGCGATGTGGCTGACGATGTCGAACAAGAGCTACGATTTTGCCTATTCGCTCGATCATTCCGGCACGCCCGGCCGCTTTCACCATGTCACCTACGCGCTCGACAGCCGCGAGGAGATTTTGCGCGCCGCCGATATCTTCCTGGAGAACGGCGTGCACATCGAGACCGGCCCGCACAAGCACGCGATCCAGCAGACCTTCTTCCTCTATGTCTACGAGCCCGGCGGCAACCGCGTCGAGGTCGCCAACGCCGGCGCGCGCCTCATCCTCGCGCCCGACTGGAAGCCGATCGTGTGGACCGAGGAGGAGCGCAAGAAGGGCCAGGCCTGGGGTTTGAAGACGATCGAGTCGTTCCACACCCACGGCACACCGCCGGTGGAGGCGAAGAAGCACGGCTAGACCCGGACCCGAAGGGCCGCGTTAGCGCAAAGTGTGAAGCGGTTTTCCGATTAGGTCATGCTCCAAACATCAATGCGTTGAGGTGCGCACCCGGGCGATCGTCTCGCGGACGCCGGTCCAGGCCGGTTTGTCCGGCGCGAACTGCTTGCGCAGGAAGCTGACGAGTTCTTCGACCTGCACGTCGCTCATGCTGTTCTTGAAGGCGGGCATGTAGCCGAGATCGCTCGACACCGGCTCGGCGATGCCTTGCAGGATGACCTGCACGAGATTGTCAGATGTCGCGCTGTGCAGATTGCTGTTGAGCGCGAGCGAGGGCCGAGTTCCGAACAGCGGCAGGCCGCCGACCTCGTGGCAGACGGCGCAGGCGCCCTGATAGAGCCGCGCGCCGGTGGAAGGCGCAACCGTGACCCGCGTTGAGCTTTCAAGCTTTGCGGCAAGCGCATCCTGGCCCCGCGTATCGATCGCGGTGTCATTGAACGAGTTGAGATAGACCGCCATCGCGCGGATGTCGGGGTCGGGCAGGGCTTTGAGATCCCTGACGATCGGCGCCATCGGACCGGCCGCGACGCCGTGATAACGCGACTGGCCGGTGCGCAAATAGGCGAAGAGTTCGTCTTCACTCCATGGAATCGGCGCATGCGAGAGCGAGGTCAGGGCCGGCGCCTCCCAGCCCTCGGCAAATCCGCCGGCGAGATAGGCATTGCGCTGCTCGGCACCGAGCGCGTTGCGAGGCGAATGACACGCACTGCAATGGCCGAGGCTCTCGACGAGATAGGCGCCGCGGTTCCACTGCTCGGATTTGGCGGGATCGGGCTTGAATTCGCTCGTCCTGTGGAACAGGGCATTCCAGCCCGCAAGCAGCGGGCGGAGGTTGAACGGGAAGGCGAGCGCATTCGCCGGCGCCGTGGCGCGCACCGAAGGCTGAGCCATCAGGTAGGCGTAGAGCGCCTGCATGTCGGCATCGCTGGTCCTGGCAAAGTGCGGATAGGGGAAGGCGGGATAGAGCTGCCGTCCGTCGCGATGCAGCCCGTCGCGCATCGCGCGCTCGAAGGCGGGATAGGACCAGGCGCCGATGCCGGTCTCGACGTCAGGCGTGATGTTGGTTGAGTAGATCGTGCCGAACGGCGTCTGAAGTGCGCGGCCGCCGGCGTTGAGCACGCCATTGAGGCTGGTGTGGCACTCCGCGCAATTGCCGAGTGCTGCGAGTTGCTCTCCGCGCGCGATCGTCGCCGCGGAATAGACCGAGGCATCAGGCCGCGCGATCGGCGCGATGGCGCGTCCGGGCAAGAGGGCCGCGCCGACGCCGATCGCGGCGGTGCAGACGGCCGCGATCGTCGCGAAGATGCCGGCGCGCTTGGCGAACGGATTCTGCCAGATGCGTGACGGCGGCGGCGCAGCGGGCGCGGGCAGGGCTTGCGGCACGGGCGATGTTTCAGCGTGCAGCCCCCTCAGGATACGCTCGGGCGTGAACGGCGGCTCGCGGAAGCGCACGCCGGTGGCATCGAAGATCGCGTTGGCGATCGCGGCTGCGCTCGGCACCGAGGCGGACTCGCCGACGCCGAGCGGCGGCTGGTCCTGACGCGGCAACATCAGCACGTCGATCTTGGGCACGTCGGGGAACGGGATGATCGGATAAGCGCCCCATTCGCGCGCCGCCACCGCGCCGCGCTCGAACGAAACCTCCTCCATCAGCGCGCGGCTGGTGGACTGGATGACGTTGCCGTGGATCTGGTGGCGCACGCCGTCCGGATTGATCATCAGGCCGGAGTCCTGCCCGGCGACGACGCGCGTGACGCTGACATCGCCGGTGGACTTGTTCACCGCAACGTCGGCGACCCAGGCCGACCACGCCGCGCCATAGCCGGGAAACTTGCTGTGGACATAGAGCGCATAGGCAAAGCCACGCCCGTGCACGACGTCGCCGTCTTTCTCTTCACGGACAGGCCGGGGCGTCCAGCCCGCGCGCTCGGCCACCGCATTGACGAGATCGACGGCGCGCTGGTCCTTCAGGTAACGCAGGCGGTATTCGATCGGATCGACACCGGCCTCGGTCGCGGCCTCATCGATATAGGATTCATGCGCGAACGTGTTCGGCAGCGCCGAGACACCGCGAAACCAGGACGCGCGCACGATCGGCGCCATGTCGTGGGCGACGACGCGCATGTGGTCGTAGTCGTAAGGCGGAATCGCGGTGCGGTCGCCCATCTGGAGCACATCGGCCACCGGCGAGATTCGCCCCGTCAACAGCAGCGCCAATGTCGGCGCAGCGTTGGAAGGGTAGCGCGTGGCGAGGTCGTAGCCGGCGACGCCGCCGTCCGCGTCGAGCCCGCCATTGACGTCGATGAGCTGCGCTGTGCCCTTGGGCTCCCAGGCGTGCTCCTGCTCGCGCGTCAGCTGCACGCGTACAGGGCGGCCGACGGCGCGCGACAGCAGCAGCGCGTCCGCGGTGACGTCATCGGCGCAGTTGCGGCCGTAGCAGCCGGCGGCCTCCAGGCGGATCACCTCGATCTCGCTCTCGGGACGCTCGAGCAGGAGCGCCAGATCGCTGCGCAGCACGTGCGGGTTCTGCGTGCCCGACCAGACACGGATGTTGCCGTCCTGGACGTCGGCGACCGCGCAAGAGGGGCCGATCGACGCATGCATCTGGTACGGCCACACATAAGTGCGCTGCATCGGCTTGGCCGCGCCTGATATCGCCTTATCGACATCGCCCTTGTCGATCAGCGTGCGCGGCGTCGACGGGTTGGCGCGCAGCGCGGTCTCGACATCGGCGAGATCGGTCAGACCAGGCGTCGGCTTCCAGCGCACCGCCAGCTGCTCCGCCGCGCGGATCGCGTTCTCCTCGCGCTCGGCGACCACGCCGACGAAATCGCCGATGCGCACGACGGCAATGATGCCGGGAATGTCGCGTACCGAGGCCTCATCCACCGCGATCAGGCTGGTGCCGACGAACGGCCCGGCATCGACGCCGGCATAGGGCGGACGCACCACCCGGCCGTGCAGCATACCGGGCACCCTAACGTCGTGCACGAAGGTCAGCTCGCCCGTCGCCTTGGCGGGCAGGTCGACGCGCGGCGTCGACTGGCCGACGATGGCGTAGTCGCCGACGGGCTTGAGCGCGACGTCGTCGGCAAGCTCGAGGCGAATGGTCTCGCCGCCGATCAGTTCGCCATAGCTGACGCTGCGGTTGTGCCCGCGGACGAGGCCGTCTTCGATCTTGAGGTCGCTGGCCGGCAGCTCCAGCCGCTCGGCTGCGCGCGCGATCAGAAAGTGCCGCGCTTGCGCGGCGGCCTTGCGCAGGGGAACGGCGGTGATCTGGATGGTCTCGCTCGCGATCGTCGCGCCCTGGTTTGGCACCACGGCGGTGTCGCCGAGCACCACGACGACGCGCGCAAAGGAGACGTCGAGCTCCTCGGCGACGATCTGGCCGAGTGCGGTGCGGATCCCGGTGCCGAGATCGACATGACCGTTATAGGCCGAGACCGATCCATCCGCGGTGATGCGGACAAACGTCTCGGACGTGACTTCGTCCACGGTGCGGACGACGACGAGCGAACCCGACTGCCGCTCAGCTCCGTTCGAAAGAGGGGAGGCCATCAATCAACGGCCTCAGTGATCTGGCCGGATGCGCGCATCACCGCGCGCAGGATCTCGACATGCGTGCCGCAGCGGCAGAGATTGTAGCGCAGCGCCGCGAGCGCCTCCTGCTCTGAAGGCTGCGGGTTGATCGCAAGTAGAGCCTTGGTGGTCATGATCATGCCGTTGAGGCAATAGCCGCATTGCGCGGCCTGCTCGTCGATGAAGGCCTGCTGCACCACATCCGGCTTGTCGCGCGTGCCGAGCCCTTCGAGCGTCAGGATGTCGCGGCCTGCGCAGCCGCTGAGGGGAATCACGCAGGAGCGCGCGGCCTGCCCGTCGATCAGGACAGTGCAGGTGCCGCATTCGCCCAAGCCGCAGCCATATTTCGGACCGTTGAGCGCGAGATCGTTGCGCAGCACATAGAGCAGCGGCGTCTGCGGCGCTGCCGTGATCTCGTGGATCCTGCCGTTCACGGTGAGGCGGATCGGTGTCTGCGTCATCCTCGTTCCCAAGCCCGTGGCCAAGTGCTCGTCAAAACCTACGTCGCGACGATACCGTTTGTACACAAACGTGCAAGCCGCGCATGCCGCACTGCAGCGCGACTGCCTTCTTTGTGGACAGAGCGGATAGGCAATTGGGGTTTTATGCGGCAGCCGCATCTTTTGCGCCGCACCGCCGCTTGACAGCCTTCGGGAGGGCGCGCAACATCGTTCGTATACGAATGATAACCGCAGTCGACTGGCTTTGGACATGGTGACTGAAACGACGAGCGCCGCCATCGACAAGATCCGTTGCGATGCCTGTCCGGTGATGTGCTACATCAAGCCGGGCGCGGCGGGCGCCTGCGACCGCTATGCCAACCACGACGGCAAGCTCGTCCGCGTCGACCCCCACGTGATCCTGGAACGCACCGTCTCGCACGGCGGCAAGCTCGTTCCGTTCAGCCGCACCGAAGACTGGGACGGCAAGATCGTCCACGAGCCCTCAACCTTTGTCACCGCGATCGGCGCGGGCACGACCTATCCCGACTACAAGCCGGCGCCGTTCATCGTCTCGTCCGAGATCGATGGCGTCGACATGGTGACTGTCGTCACCGAGGGCATCTTCTCCTATTGCGGCATCAAGGTGAAGATCGACACCGACCGCTATCTCGGCCCGGAAACCGCGACCGTTCGCGCGCAGGGCGAGGCGGTCGGCCACGTCACGACCAGCGAATATGGCTCGCAGATGCTGTCGCTCGGCGGCGTGCATCATCTCACCGGCGGCTCCAAGAAAGAGGGCCGCGTCACCTGTGACACGCTGATGGATCTCGCCAATTGCAAGGCGGTTGAGCTGACCATCGACGGCGGCGCCAGCGTGGTGGTGCAGGCCGGCCAACCGCCGATCGTCAACGGCATGAAAGAGGAGCGCATGCGCGTCGGCTGCGGCTCGGCGACGATCGGCATGTTCGCCAAGCAATGGCACGGCAAGGTCGACGAGGTCGTCGTCGTCGACGACCACATCACCGGCGTGCTCTCGGAGCACCAGGCCGGCAAGCTGCTCGACATCGCCGACACCGGCATCAAGATGAAGGGCCGTCGCTCGACGCCGGGCCGCTATTTCCAGGTCGCCGATCCCGGCACGGGCTGGGGCGGCACCAACATCTCCGATCCGCTGGCGATCCTTGGACCGTTTGACGCGAAGGAGGCCAAGGCTGGCCTCTCCATGCTGATGGTCTCCACGACCGGCGAGCATTCGTCTTACTATGTGCTCGACGAGGCCCTGAGGCCGGTCGAGACCGAGATGCCTGATGACCTGAAGTTCTCGGTTGAGCGCATCCAGGAGAATTGCGAACCGGCGCTGTGCACGGTGCTGTTCATGGCCGGTGCCGGCGGCTCGCTGCGTGCGGGCGTCACCGACAATCCGGTGCGGCTGACGCGTTCGGTGAAGGACGCGCTGACGCGCGTCACCAGCGGCGGCGCGCCTGTTTATGTCTGGCCGGGCGGCGGCATCACCTACATGGTCGATGTGACGCAGATGCCTTCAGGCGCGTTCGGTTATGTTCCGACGCCGGCGCTGGTCGCACCGATCGAGTTCACGATGAAGCTGTCCGACTACGCCGCGCTCGGCGGGCACATGGATCATGTGAAGCCGCTGTCCGAGGTGCAGAGCGGTGACGACGTCCGCCAATTGCCTTGGCAGAACCCGATTCCGGGGCGCTGGGCATGACCAGGCTCCCGCAAATCGCATTGCTGTCTGGTGGCCGGCGGCTGCATTTGCAGGATGGACCGATTGATCTGATCGTGGAGGCGAGGGGGCGCGCGGACGCAGTGCGTGCGGCCTATGAGGCGGCGGCGCAGCGATTCACCGGACTGCTCGACGAACTCTGCGCGGAATTGCCGGAACTGCGGACGGCCGCTGAGAAGCAGACTTCGCTGAAGGGCGTGGTGGCGCGTCGGATGCACGCTGCTGTCGCACCCTATGCCGCCGATTGCTTCATTACGCCGATGGCCGCGGTTGCCGGTAGCGTTGCAGAGGAGATTCTTGGCGCCATGCTGGGCGCTGCGGCGCTCGATCAGGCCTATGTCAACAATGGCGGCGATATCGCGCTGCATCTCGGCGAGGGCGAGCATTTTTCGGTAGGCCTGATGGACCGGCCTGATCGTGACGGCGTGCTGCGCAAGATGAGGGTCTACTCAGGTGATCCCGTGCGCGGCATCGCGACCAGCGGGCGTCACGGCCGCAGCTTTTCGCTCGGCATTGCCGACGCGGTCACGGTGCTGGCTGCCACCGCATCGCAGGCCGATGCGGCCGCGACGGTCATCGCCAATGCCGTCGATCTGCCCGGGCATCCCGGCATCATCAGAAAGCCTGCGAACGAGCTTCAGCCCGACAGCGATCTCGGCGCGCGTCTCGTCACCCGCGATGTCGGTGAATTGTCGCAGAACGAGGTCGCGGCCGCACTGGAATCTGGCGCGGAATGTGCACGGCAATTGTTCGATCGCGGATTGATCGAGGGTGCCGTGTTGCAGCTTTGTGGTGATATGCTTGTCATCGGAACCAGGGATATAGAAGAGCAACGAACGCGCCCGCTCATGCTGGAGAACGCGGTCTATGCCTGAACAGGGAAGCGAAACATGAGCGCGATCATCCGCAAGATCGTCACGGTCGTCGAAGAGACGCAGATGGAAATGGGCCGCCAGGTCTCGCCGCCGACGCGGCGCGCCGCGGCGATCGCCGTGATCGAAAATCCCTTTGCCGGCAAATATGTCGAGGATCTCTCGCCCCTGATCGCCATCGGCGAGGAGCTCGGCGATCTCCTGGCGAAGCGCGCGGTGGCGGCGCTGGGCATCGATGGCGCGAAGGCGCAGAGCTACGGCAAGGCCGCGGCGGTCGGCGAGAACGGCGAGCTGGAGCATGCGGCGGCTATCCTGCATCCGAAGATGGGCGCTCCGGTGCGCAAGGTCCTGAGCAAGGGCGCGGCGCTGATCCCGTCGTCGAAGAAGCGCAGCGGCCCGGGCACGACGCTGGACATTCCGCTCGGGCACAAGGACGCCGCCTTCGTGCGCAGCCATTTTGACGGCATGGAGGTGCAGATCAACGATGCGCCGCGCGCCAACGAGATCATGGTCGCGGTCGCCGTCACCGATAGCGGCCGACCCTTGCCGCGTGTCGGCGGGCTGACGGTTGCGGAAGTGAAGGGTGAAGACGGTTTGAAATAGAGTTTGAACCGGGGAGGCGGGCATGGCTTCTCCGACAAGATCACGCTGAAGACGTAGAGAGTTCAAAACTGGAGGTTGGGATGCGAGCGAGAAACACTTTTGTGGGCGCGGCCTTCGCGCTGCTGGCGGGCGGCATGGCTCATTCGGCCGTGGCGCAGGAGATCAAGATCGGCGAGATCAACAGCTACTCGCTGTTGCCGGCGTTCACCGAGCCCTATCGCAAGGGCTGGCAGCTCGCAGTCGAACAGGTCAACGCGGCCGGCGGCATCAACGGCAAGAAGCTCGTCGTCGTCTCCAAGGACGACGGCGGCAAGCCGGCCGATGCGCAGACCGCTGCCAACGAGCTCGTCTCCAGCGAGGGGGTTGCGATGCTGACGGGGACGTTCCTGTCGAACATCGGCCTCGCCGTCAGCGACTTCGCCAACCAGAAGAAGGTGTTCTTCCTCGCGGCCGAGCCGCTGACGGATGCCATCACCTGGTCCAAGGGCAACAAGTACACCTTCCGTCTGCGCCCCTCCAACTACATGCAGGCGGCGATGCTGGTGGAAGCAGCCAGCAAGCTGCCGGCCAAGCGCTGGGCGACCATCGCGCCGAACTATGAATACGGCCAGTCCGCAGTCACGGTGTTCAAGAAGCTGATGTCGGAGAAGCGTCCTGATATCCAGTGGGTCGACGAGCAGTGGCCGCCGCAGGGCAAGATCGACGCGGGTCCGGTGGTGCAGGCGGTTGGCGCAGCCAATCCCGAAGCGATCCTCAACGTCACCTTCGGCGCCGACCTTGTGAAGCTCGTGCGTGAAGGCAACACCCGCGGCCTGTTCAAGGGGCGCGAGGTCGTCTCGTTCCTGACCGGCGAGCCCGAATACCTCGATCCGCTCAAGGACGAGACGCCGGAGGGCTGGATCGTCACCGGCTATCCCTGGTACTCGATCAAGACGCCCGAGCATGACGCGTTCCTGAAGGCCTACGAGGCCAAGTACAACGATTATCCGCGCCTGGGCTCGATCGTCGGTTACCAGACCATCAAGGCGGCCGCTGCGATCCTTGCGAAGGCCGGCTCGACCGATCCGGAGAAACTGATCGCCGCGGCGGAAGGGCTGTCGATGCCGTCGCCGTTCGGCGAGATCACCTTCCGCAAGATCGACCACCAGTCGACGCTCGGTGCCTATGTCGGCAAGACCGCGCTGAAGGACGGCAAGGGCGTGATGGTGGATTCTTCTTACAAGAAGGGCTCGGACTATCTGCCGAGTGACGCGGAAGTCGAGAAGCTGCGTCCGAAGGATTGATGTGACGAGAAACCGGGGCCTCGTGGTTCGAGACGCGCGGCGTTGCCGCGCTCCTCACCATGAGGATCCCGGACCTCATCCTGAGGAGGCGCGTAGCGCCGTCTCGAAGGATGAAGCCCCATACTGAGACTTATTCTTAACCCGGACCGCCGATGGCCTTTTATGTCGTACAGTTTCTGACCGGTCTGGCCAGCGCAGCGTCGCTGTTCCTGGTGGCCTCGGGCCTGTCGATCATCTTTGGCGTGACGCGGATCGTGAATTTCGCGCATGGCGCCTTCTACATGATCGGCGCCTACATCGCCTTCACGCTCACCGAGCGGCTTTCGGGAGCGTTCGGCTTCTGGGGCGCGATCGTCATCGCCGCGTTTGCCGTGGCCTTGATCGGCGTCATCGTCGAGATGGTGCTGCTGCGCCGCATCTATCATGCGCCCGAGCTGTTCCAGCTGCTTGCGACCTTCGGCCTGACCTTGATGGTCGAGGATCTCGTCGTGCTGATCTGGGGCCCCGACGATCTCGTCGGCCGCCGCGCGCCGGGCTTCAAGGGCGCCATCGATTTCTTCGGCCAGAACATCCCGAGCTACGATTTGTTCCTGATCGTGCTCAGCCCGGTCGTACTCGGCATTCTCTGGCTGCTGTTCCAGCGCACGCGCTGGGGCGTGCTGGTGCGCGCGGCGACGCAGGACCGCGACATGGTCGCGGCGCTTGGCGTCAACCAGAAATGGCTGTTCACATCCGTGTTTGCGGTCGGCGTCTTCCTCGCCGCACTCGGCGGCGCGCTCCAGATCCCGCGCGACGCCGTGCATCACGCCATGGATCTGCGGATCATCGTCGAGGTCTTCGTCGTCGTCGTGATCGGTGGCCTCGGCAGCATCGTCGGCGCCTTCGTCGCTGCGGTGCTGGTCTCCGAGCTCAACGCCTTCGGGATCCTGATCTTCCCGAAGATCTCCATCATCCTGGTCTTCCTGGTGATGGCGGTGGTGCTGATCGTCCGGCCCTGGGGTCTCTTCGGCAAGCCCGAGGCGCCCGCGCGCAAGACACCAGGCCTCACCGTCAATCCCTGGCGGCCGCTGACGTCGAACGAGCGGCTCGCGGCGCTTGCCGCGCTGGTCATCGCGGCGACGCTGCCGCTGTTCGCCGGCAATTATGTTCTCACAGTCGGTTCGGAGATCGCGATCTTCGTGATCTTCGCCGTCAGCCTGCATTTCCTGATGTCGGTCGGCGGCCTCGCGTCCTTCGGTCATGCCGCTTATTTCGGTCTCGGCGCCTACGGCGTCGCCTTCCTCGCCAAGATGGCGGGGCTGCCGATGGTCGTGTGCCTGCTGCTCGGGCCGCTGCTGGGCTGCATGGGCGCGGCCGTGTTCGGCTTCTTCGCGGTGCAGCTTTCCGGCGTCTATTTCGCGATGCTGACGCTTGCGTTTGCGCAGATCGTCTGGTCGATCGCGTTCCAGTGGGTGAGTGTCACGGGCGGCGACAACGGCATACTCGGCGTCTGGCCGTCAAGCTGGGCGGCGAGCCCGGGGCATTTCTATTGGTTGGCGCTCGGCGTTGCGGCACTCGTGACGGTCGCGCTTCGGGCCATGGTATTCTCGCCGTTCGGCTACGCACTCAGGGCCACGCGCGACTCGCCTCTGCGCAGCGAGGCGGTCGGCATCAATGCCAAGCGCATCCAGTGGACGGCGTTCGTGATCGCAGGCACGACCGCCGGCATCGGCGGCGCGCTGTTCGCCTACCTCAAGGGCAGCGTCTTCCCCGACAATCTCGGTATCTCGCTGTCGGTCGACGCGCTGGTCATGGTGCTGCTCGGCGGCGTCGAGACGGTGTCGGGCGCGGTGATCGGCGCCATCGTCTACAAGGCGCTCAACATCTGGCTAGTCAGTCAGACCGACCTGTCGAAGCTCGTGCTCGGCGGCTTCATCGTGCTGATCGTCGTCGTCTTCCCCAAGGGCATCGTCGGCACGCTGGAGATGCTGGCTCAGCGGCGCAGGAAGACATCGCCGCCGGGATCTCCCTTGCTTGCCAAGCCGATCGAGTCCGTCGAATGAGCGTCGCACCCCCACTTCTCGCGGTTGAAGGCCTGTCCAAATCCTATGGCGGCATCCACGCCGTGCGCGGCGTCTCGTTCTCGCTGCGATCAGGCGAAATTCTGGCGCTGATCGGTCCGAATGGTGCGGGCAAGAGCACCTGCTTCGACATGCTCAACGGCCAGAACAAGCCTGATACCGGCCATGTCCGCCTGCTCGGCGAGGAGACCACCGGCAAGAAGCCGCGCGAGATCTGGCGGCTCGGCGTCGGACGCACCTTCCAGATCACCGCGACCTTCGCGACGATGACCGTGCGCGAGAACGTGCAGGTCGCGCTGATCTCGCATGGCAAGCAGCTGTTCAATCTCTTCGGCTCGGCCCCGAATTTCGACCGTGGCGAGGCTGGGCGGCTGCTCGAACTGGTCGGCATGGGCGGCTACGCCGATCGTCCCTGCGGCGAGCTCGCCTATGGCGACCTCAAGCGGCTCGAGCTTGCGGTGGCGCTTGCCAACGATCCCAAGCTGCTGCTGATGGACGAGCCAACCGCCGGCATGGCGCCGCGCGAGCGCGTCGACCTGATGCGGCTGACGGCGCAGATCGCGCGGGAAAAATCGATCGGCGTGCTCTTCACCGAGCACGACATGGACGTGGTGTTCGAGCATGCCGACCGCATCATCGTACTCAACCGCGGCACGCTGATCGCCGAGGGATCGCCGGCCGAGGTGCGCGCCAATCCTCAAGTGCAGGCGGTCTATCTTGGCGAGGGCCTGCTTTACGATGCCGGGCATGGAGCCTCCGCATGAAGCTCACGGTGCAAGACCTCAACAGCCATTACGGCCCGGCGCATATCCTGTTCGACATCGGTTTCGAGGTCGGCGAGGGCGAGGTGGTGGCGTTGCTCGGCCGCAACGGCGCCGGCAAGTCGACGACGTTCCGCTCGATCGTCGGGCTCGTTGCCCAGCGTTCGGGGCGCATCATGTTCGAGGGCAAGGATGTCTCGGCGCGCCCGACGCATGAGATCGTGCGCGACGGGCTTGGTTACGTGCCCGAGGAGCGGCGCATCTTCACTGATTTGACGGTGGAGGAGAATCTCGAGGTCGGCCGGCAGCCGAAGCGTCCGAACGCCCCGCACTGGACCCGCGAAAAACTGTTCGCGCTGTTTCCGAACCTGGGTGAGATGAAAAATCGTCCGGGCGGCCGCATGAGCGGCGGCGAGCAGCAGATGCTCACCATCGCGCGCACGCTGATGGGCAATCCGTCGCTGGTGCTGCTCGACGAGCCCTCGGAAGGCCTGTCGCCGAAGATCGTGGAGCAGATGGTCGATGCCATCCTGACCATGAAGAAGGAAGGCGTCAGCATCGTCGTGTCCGAGCAGAATTTGCACTTTGCGCGGCTGATCTCCGATCGCGCCTATATCATCGAGCGTGGCCGTATCTGCTTCGGCGGCACCATGGCCGAGCTCGACGCGCGTCCGGATGTCCGCGACGCGCATCTGTCGTTGTGAGGGGCGGGGAGCGGATGGCGAGAAGCGTTGCGGCGAAGAAAAGCGTCAAACCGGCAAAATCGTCTTACGTGCTCGACGAGCAGGTCGGCTTCATCCTGCGTCAGGTCTGGCAGCGCCACAGCTCGATCTTCTCGCGCGACATCGGCACCAATCTCACGCCGACGCAATGGGCGGCATTGTCGAAGCTGGCCGAGACCGGGCCATGCTCGCAGAACCAGCTCGGGCGGCTGACGGCGATGGATGTCGCGACCATCAAGGGCGTGATCGACCGCCTGACCGCACGAGGCCTGACCGAGACCAGCCAGGATCCCGAGGACGGACGGCGGCTTCTGGTCAGCCTGACGCGCGCCGGTCAGCAGCTTGCGGAGAAGGTCGCGCCGAGTGCGCTCGCGATCACCAGGGAAACGCTTGCGCCGCTCGACGCCAGGGAGCGCGAGATGCTGATGGCGCTGTTGAACAAGCTGCGGTGAGTAAGGTGCCGTAGGGTGGGCAAAGCGAAGCGTGCCCACCGTTCTTCGTCAAGTCGCAAAGATGGTGGGCACGGCGCTTCGCGCCTTTGCCCACCCTACGGCAGTTGAACAAGCTGCGGGGACTGGCGACTAACCTCGATGAAGGGTTTGTCGAGGTCTTCCGATATGAGAGCGGCGACGCGGTTCACACTGATTTTAGGTCTTGGTGCGGCGCTGGCGGGCGAATGCGCTCCTGCCTGGGCGGCGCAGCCCTACGAGGGCTTCTGGGCGTCGACCAAAAAGGATTGCCGCGATCAGGACAGCGCCAGCCGGATGAGCATCGAAGGCGGCAACCGCCTCTATTGGTACGAGACGCGCTGCCGCGCCAGCGAGATCACCGCAGACGGCAAGCAAAGCTGGAAGATGCGGCTTGCCTGCGAAGGCGAGGGCGAAAAGTTTCGCTCCAATCCCCGGGTTTCGGTTGCGGCGGATGGCCGGTTGTTGATCGAGAATGGTCCGGTCGGCCAGGCCAAGCGCCAGACCTACGTGCGCTGTGAGGTCGCAAAGAAGCGCTGATCCCTTACGTCTTCCCCGGCCATTTGGCGCGGTAGCGGATTTCGCTGCCATCGGCGAGCCGCCGCCACGTGCCGAACTCCGGCGTATGCGGCGCCCGGGCCGTCAAGTCGATCGGATAGATCCGGCTCGGCTGGCCCTGGATGTTGACGGTGAGCTGCCGGTGCGAGGTTCTAAAAGCAAGCTCGACTTCGCCTGCGATGACAGGCTGCTCACCATCACGATAGAAGGCTGCGGGGGTCACTTCGCCCGGCATGGTATTGAGGTCGGTCTGCAATTCGATTGCGATGCCCTGCGGTGACGTCGGCACCACGACGCCGGCCGGAAAGCGAACCTCGAACACGAGCAGTGGATTGCTGGCGTTCGGATTGAGCCAGGGCGTGGCGGTCGTATACGCGTAGACGGCGTAAGTGACACCGGCGGCGAGGCAGAGCAGGACGACGACGCCGAGTGACTTCAGGCAGTTGCGTGCGAGGCCGCCGCTATTGTCGTCCTTGCGTGTCGCCAGCTTGGTGGCGAGCACCAGGCCGATAACTGCGCCGATGGGGGCGATGACGAACAGGGCGACCAGCCCCGTCGTGATCGGGTCTGCACGATTGCCGAAGCCGGTCAGCTCGAGCAGCCCGATCGTGGCGATGAAGCCTGCCGCCGCACCAGCGATGCCGGCGGCAATCCGCAGCGAACTTTTCATGTCTTCCGCGATGGTCCAGCAATGAACTGCCGCCGCCGAGGGCTGCCTGCGTTAGACGCGGCAGGCAGCAGACTTGTTCAATGCCTTCGAGGCGCGACGCGGAGCGGCGAGCTGCTCCGGCTGCGTCACTTCGCCACCACTTCCGGCACCCGGCCGGCCGGCGGCGTGTTGCGGCTGCGCTGGGTGCGCACGATGCCGTCGATGATGGTCATGCCGATGCCGGGGAGGTCGCCGAGCTGGACGCTCTCCAAAATGGTCTTGCCGGGCGAATGCTGCGCCTTGTCCATGATGACGAAATCGGCGGAGCGGCCGACCTCGATCAGGCCGCAATCGAGCTGGCGCATTCGCGCGGTGTTGCCGGTGGCAAGACAGAACGCGAGCTCGGCCGGCAAATCGCCGAGCGAGGACAGCATCGAGACCATGCGCAGAATGCCGAGCGGCTGCACGCCGGAGCCGGCCGGCGCGTCGGTGCCGAGGATCACCCTGTGCAGATCGTTCATTTCGCGCGCAATGCGCAGCGTGAACAGGGCCGAGCGCTCATTGCCGTTGTGAACGATCTCGAGGCCGCGCTTGCAGCCCTCGCAGATGCAGCGGATCTGGTCGTCGGGAAGCGCGGTGTGGCCGCCATTGATGTGGCCGACCACGTCGGTGTCGGCCTCCAGCACCACGTCCTTGTCGATCAGGCCGGAGCCTGGGATCGAGGGGCCGCCGGTGTGGATCGTGCTCTGGATGCCGTATTTGCGGGCCCAGCCGACCATCTTGCGTGCCGTCGGGCCGTCCTTGACGCCGCCGAGGCCGACCTCGCCGAGCAGCTTGACGCCGGCGGCGGCCAGCTCCTTGAAATCCTCCTCGACCATCTCGCATTCGATCACCGGTGCGCCGGCGTGAACCTTCACGCCGCCCGGGCGCAGATTCCAGAATGCGCGCTGGGCGAAGATCGCCATCGCCTTCAGCCCGACGACGTCGCGCGGGCGGCCGGGCATGTGAACCTCGCCGGCGGAGATCATCGTGGTGACGCCGCCATGCAAATTGCTGTCGATCCAGCCGATCTGGTTCTGGCGCGGCGTCCAGTCGCCCGCCACAGGGTGGACATGGCTGTCGATCAGGCCGGGCGCGACCGTGGTGCCGTTGGCCTCGACGATGGTGGTCGCGCCTTCGGTGTTGAGGTCCTTGAAGCGGCCGATGGCGGTGATCTTGCCGTTCTCGGCGACGATGGTGTCGCCGTCCAGGATCGGCTTTTCCAGGGCGCCGGACAGGATCAGGCCGATATTCCGGATCACGAGCTTCGAGGGTCCGGTGGCCTGGGGGGCGTCATGCGCCATGGAAGGGGCTCCTTGTACCTAACTGCAACGCTCGCGATCTTGGGCAGCCTTGACCCCGGGAGCAAGCAGGATTATTCATTAGTACACGAATGATCGTGTACAAACGACGCATAGCTGCCCGCCTCGGAACCGCATTGGAAGCGACAGGGAAGGTGAGATGAGCAATTTCAATCAGGAAAGCGTTTTGAGCGTCCACCACTGGACCGACACGCTGTTCTCTTTCAAGACCACCCGCAGCCCGACCTTCCGTTTCCGCAACGGCGAATTCACCATGATCGGGCTCAAGGTCGGCGAGAAGCCGCTGCTGCGGGCCTACAGCGTCGCCAGCGCCAATTACGAGGAAACGCTGGAGTTCTTCTCGATCAAGGTGCCGGACGGTCCGCTGACCTCGCGCCTCCAGCATCTGAAGGAAGGCGACGAGATCATCGTCAGCCGCAAGGCCACCGGCACGCTGGTGATCGACAATCTCGAAGAGGGCCGCAACCTCTACCTCATCGGCACCGGCACGGGCCTCGCGCCGTTCCTGAGCGTGATCAAGGACCCCGAGACCTATGAGCGGTTCGAGAAGGTCGTGCTGCTGCACGGTTGCCGGCACGTGAAGGAGCTCGCCTATGGCGAGATGATCACCGAGACGCTGCCGAAGGACGAATTGATCGGCGAGTATATCCGCGATCAGCTGATCTACTATCCGACCGTGACCCGCGATCCCTTCCGCAACCGCGGCCGCATCACCGACCTCATCACCACGGGCAAGCTGTTCGCCGATATCGGCCTGCCGCCGCTGGAAGCCGCCCATGACCGGGTCATGATCTGCGGCAGCCCGGCATTGGTCGCTGACACCCGCGTGCTGCTGGGCGAGCGTGGCCTTATTGAGGGCAATCACGGCGAGCCGGCCCAATTCGTGGTCGAAAAGGCCTTTGCCGAGCGCTGATCGCGGATTTTTCGCGCAATAAGACCGTATTTCCGCCGTTCGGCGGGCGTTGCGGCGCCGATTCCGTGCGCGATACACTGTGGGAACGAATCAGCGGAGTTCCCACATGGTTGCGGACAGCGACAGCAACATCGCCTGGCACCGGGTCCAGTTGAAGAAGAACCGCGCCGAGTTGAAGGCGCTCGAGACCGCGCGCTTCACGATGGGCGAGATCGCGTCTTCGAAGCGGGACGGGCAGACCCAGAAGGCGATTGCGGAACTCAAGCGCAAGATCTCGCTATCCGAGCGCGTGATCGCCGATCACGACAAGCGCACGCGCCGCCCCCTTGGCACCGATCTGCAAAGCCTCGCCAATGGTAGCTGGAGCCATTGGGACGCCTACACCAATCAGCAGCGCAAGACCGGCCAGCGCTCGCCGGGGCGCGGATAGGCTCTCTTCTTTTCGCGCGGTTCCGGCCCTTGCGGGTCGCCGCGTACACACCATCTGGTTGAGGCGCCACCAACCAACACGGTGATCCCATGACACCGCGCCTCGATTTCACCAGCGAGGCCTTCTTCCGCGATCCGCCCAAGGCGATCGCGGCACTGCGCGCGTCCGGCCCCGTGATCGCGACGCGATTTCCTCTGGTCGGCGATGTCTGGGTCACCACGACCCATGACGCCACAGCGCAAGTCCTGAAGGACGGCACCACCTTCACGCTGCGCAAGGGGGACGGCAAAGTCGCCGGCCTGCGCTGGTGGATGCCAAAACTGGTCACCACCATCGCCAACAACATGCTGACGATGGACGAGCCTGATCACACGAGGCTGCGCAGCATCGTGGACGAGGCTTTTCGCCGCCGCGCGATCGTGGCGATGGAGCCACGCATTCGCGCCATCGCCGACGGCCTGGCGAACGACCTGTTTGCCGATGGCAGCCCCGCCGACCTCGTCCAGCGTTACGCCCGCATCCTGCCGGTGTCGGTGATCTGCGAATTGCTGGGCCTGCCTGCGGCCGATCGCCCGCGATTCATCGCCTGGGCCAACAAGATGTCGTCGCTGACGAATGTCGTCAGCTTCTTCCGCCTGCTGCTCGCGTTTCGCAAGATGCGCGCCTATCTCGAACAGCAGTTGCAGGTCGCCCGCGTGCAGGGCGGCGAGGGCCTGATTGCCGAGCTGGTTCAGGTCGAGCGTGAGGGCGGCCAGATCACGCCGGACGAAATGGTGTCGATGGTGTTTCTGCTGCTCGCGGCAGGATCGGAGACCACGACGCATCTGATCAGCGGCTCGGTCTACGAGCTCCTCAGAAATCCGGGCTTGCGCGATTGGCTGGAGCAAGACCGAAGCCGTGTCGGGCTCGCTGTCGAGGAGTTTTTGCGCTTCGTGTCACCGGTGCAGTTTTCCAAGCCGCGCTATGTGCGGCGGGATATCGAGCTTGTGGGCGTGCCGCTGAAAAAGGGCGATCGCGTCATGGTCATGCTCGCCGCGGCGAACATGGATCCGGCGGTGCATGACCAGCCCGAGCGGCCCGACCTCACGCGCAAGCCGAACCGCCACATCTCGTTCGGAACGGGAATTCACTTCTGTCTCGGCCATCAGCTCGCACGGATCGAGGCGGCCTGTGCGCTGGAGGCGCTGTTTGCACGATGGCCGAAGCTCGGTCTCGCCGTCGATCCCGCGCAAATTCACTGGCGCAAGCGGCCGGGCATGCGTGCCATCGCGGAGTTGCCGGTCGTCGCGGTGGACAGTCAGCCCGTCGATTTCCGTGATGCCACGACATCGCGTTCCCAGCCGAACACGGATCGGCCGTCGAGATCGGGAGAGGCTTCACGCTCTCCGGCGATGTAGGCCTCGACCGACGGACCGCTGGCAGTCCGCTCCAGCCGCCGCGCCTGGTCGTCGAGGCGCCTGATCGCCTGCATCTCCTCTTCGCGTCCGAGCTTGGCGTTCTGGATCGCGCCCTTCAGCACGCGGATGGTCTCGTCATAGACCTTGATCGGGACGGGGTAGGGGTGCCGGTCCTTGCCGCCATGGGCGAGCGAGAAGCGCGCGGGATCGTTGAAGCGATAAGGCGCGCCATGCACGACCTCGGCGACCATCGCCAGCGAGCGCACGGTGCGCGCGCCGACGCCGGGCGTTAGCAGCAATTCCGGAAAATCGACCGGGCCGCGTTCGGCCGCGGCGGCCAGCGTGCCGTGCAGGCGGCGTGCGAACACGTCCTTGGGCCTGATATCATGATGCGCGGGCATGATCAGATGCGGCAGCATCGCCTGCGCTGGCGCGGGCGCAGTTCCAACGAGGCGTTCGAATTCCGTGAGGATGCGATCGGGGCCGAGACCGCTCAACAGTTCGAGCTGCGCGGCGCGCGAGACATCGGCGCGGTGATCGGTGAGATTGACGATCTCGCCCTGCTGCGGCCCGTCGATCGCGCTATGCGGCGTGTCGACAAAACTCTTCAGCGCCTCGGAATGCCAGTGATAGCGGCGGGCCTGGCGCTTGTCGCCGTTCATGCCCTGCTGCACCACGGTCCACTTGCCGTCGGCGGTGACGAAGAAGCCGTGGAGATAGAGATCAAAACCATCCTGCACGGCCGCGCTGTCGACTTTTGCCACCAGGCGGCTGGCGCGCGTGAGTTTTGCGCCGTCGAAGCCGACGCGATCGCCGAGCTGCAACAGCTCGTCAGGCGTCTTGCGCGAATGCTGGCCGCGTCCGCCGCAGACATAGATGCCGAGCTCGTCCTGGAGCGGGCCTAGCCCGCGCTTCAGGGCGCCGATCACGGAGGTGGTTATGCCGGAGGAGTGCCAGTCCATCCCCATCACGGCGCCAAACGACTGGAACCAGAACGGATGCGACAGCCGCTGCAGGAAGGCGTCGCGTCCATAATGATGCACGATCGCCTGCGTGACGATTGCGCCCAGCGACGACATGCGGCTCGCAAGCCATGGCGGAACCCGCCCGGTGTGGAGAGGAAGATCGGCGCTGCCGGTTCGGCGAGTCATGATCGACGCAAGTTAGCGCAGTTCGGCGACGGTTGCATCGAGGGAATACTGTATTGGGCGGGGCGGGAGGACACCTCACCCCAGTCCGCGAGCTACTCGCGCGTCGCCTTGGACGCGCCGCGCAGGCCCGCCTGCTGCTGGATCGTGTCCAGCGCGCCGGACGACTGCTCTTCCGTCACGAAGCGGTTGAGCAGGGGGAGTGCGTCCTCGCGTCCCTTGGGGATCGCGATGGCCATATGCTCGGCACCCCAATTGCCGTCGAGGATTTTCGCGCCCGGCATCTGGTCGGACATCTCGAACAGCGTCGGTTTGTTGGTCGCGTAGAGGTCGATCTCCCCGCGGCCGAACATGGCGATCGCGACCTTGACGCTTTCAGCGGGAACGATGGTCGCGCTTCTGAACTTCGCCGGCAATGTCCGTTCTGAGGTCGAGCCCTTGGTGACGCCGATCTTCACGCCCGGCCTGTCGATGTCCTCGATCTTGCCGATCGGCGAGTTCGCCGGGACGAGATAGCCGAGCTCGATCGCCAGCACGGGCTGGCTGAAGCTGACCTCGTTGGCGCGGGCCGGCGTGGCGTTGGTCACGGTGAAGTCGACCTGGCCGTCGTGGATCGCGCTGACGATGTCGGCGACGCGCTGAAACCTGACATAGTCGGCGTTCACGCCGAGCCGCTTTGCCAGTTCGCCGCCGAGATCGTAGGCGAGGCCATGCGGCTTGCCGGCCGCATCCGTCACCATCGAGGTCGGGCTGCCCGGATAAATGCCGACACGCAAGCTGCCGCTCGGCGCCAGCAGTTTTGCTTCGCCATCGGCGCGCGCGGACGCGCCGAGCAGGCCGGTCGTTGCAAATGCGAGCAGGGCGGTGCGCGCAAATCGCCGGGAAGAGGTCCTCATGTGGCGAGCTTCACTGCGCACGGATGTCGGCGGCCTTCAGCACCGGCTCCCATTTGGTCGCCTCGGCGCGCATGTAGGCGTCGAAGTCCTTGGCGGAAGAGCCGACCGGCGAGGCGCCGATCTTGCCGAGCGTCGACAGCACGTTCGCGTCCTGCAGCGCCGCCTTCAGATCGGTCTCGAGCTTCGCCACGATCTCCGGCGGCATCTTGGCAGGTCCAAGAACGCCCCACCAGACCGAGACGTCGTAGCCGGGGACGCCTGATTCCGCGATAGTTGGCACATTCGGCAGCGCCTTGGAGCGTTCGGCCGAGGTCACCGCTAGCGCGCGCACCGGGCCGCCTTCGAGCTGGCCGATCGCTTCCGCCAGCGGATTGATGCTGAGCGGAATCTCGCCAGCGATCACGGCGGTCAGCGCCGGTGCGCCGCCTTTGTAGGGGATCGCGACGATCTTGCTGCCGGACATGTATTTGAGCAGCTCGCCGGCGAGATGCGCGGAGGTGCCGTTGCCGGACATGCCGTAGGAGAGCTTGTCGGGCTCCTTCTTTGCGGCGGCGAGGAGATCGCCGAGCGTCTTGTAAGGGCTGTCCTTGGCGACGACGATTGCGAGCGGTGAGGAGGCGACCTCGGTGATCGCGGTGAAATCCCTGAACGTGTCGTAGGGCACGCTCGGATAGATGAACTGGTTGAGCGGATGGCCGCTCGCGACCAGGATCAGCGTGTAGCCGTCCGGTGCTGCCTGCGTCAGCGCCTGCGAGGCGACGATGCCGCCGGCGCCCGGACGGTTGTCGATCACCGGCTGCTGGCCCCAGGTCTTCGCCAGCGCCTGGCCGAGCGTACGCGCGAGCACGTCGACGGCGCCGCCCGCCGCATAGGGCACAAGGATATGGACCGGCTTGCTCGGGTAATTGTCGGCGGCCTGCGCGGCGCCGCCCAGCAGCAGACCGGCACCCAGCATCAAACCGCCGATTGTCTTGTTCAAACCCAGCATTTTCCAGCACTCCTTACGGGCTTTCGCATCCTGCCTCGGTGTTCCGAGCCGTCCGGACGTCGCCCATGGTTCTTGTTGACGAGACCTGATCTTTTGTACGATAGTACAAATCACATGGTACGCAAGCCCACCAGCAAGGAAACGGCCCGCAAGCCGAACATGCGCGAGGCGATCCTCGCCGCGGCCGAAGAGCTGTTCGCCACCAACGGCTTCAATGCCGTCTCGGTGCGCGACATCGCGCAGGCCGCCGGCGCCAATCCCGGCAGCGTGACCTATCATTTCAAGACCAAGGACGGCCTGCTGCTGGAGATCTACCGGCGCCATTGCGGGCCGATGAATTTGCGCCGTTTCGAGCTGCTCGCCGCAGCCAAGCGCGTGCGCGACCTCCAGGACCGGCTGGAGGCGATCGTGCGCGCCTATGTGGTGCCGGCCTTCACCTCGGGCAGCGATCTCGCCGGGGGCGGGGCGCGCTTCACGCGGCTGCGCGCCGTGATGTCCGCCGAAGGCAACGAGGTCGTGCGAAAAATCATCGCGCAGACCTTTGACGACACCAGCCATGCCTTCATCGACGCAGTCCACGAGAGCCTGCCGCACATTCCGCGCACCGACATCGTCTGGCGCAGCCACTTCCTGCTCGGCGCACTCTATTACTCGCTGGTGACGCCGGATCGCGTCTCGCGCCTGTCGCGCGGCGAGGCCGACGGCAGCGATGCCGCCAGCGCCATCGAGCAGTTGGTGCAGGCCACCGTCGCCGCCTTCCAGGCGCCGGCGCTCGATCAGGCCGTGCCGGTACGGCGGCGGCCGGTCGTCAGCAGCAAGACTTGAAAGAAGCGATCTCGCTCGGCGGTTCAAGTGATGACGATGATGTACACGCCGACCATTCCGCCGCCCGATCCGAACACGCGCACGCCGAAGTTCGAGCTGCCAAAGCTGTCCTGCGATGCGCATTGCCACATCTTCGGCCCCGGCGCGAAATATCCGTATGCGCCTGACCGTTCTTACACGCCGCCGGATGCCCCGCTCGAGGATTTTCGTGCGCTGCATGCCAAGCTCGGCGTCGAGCGAGCCGTCATCGTCAATGCCAGCGTGCACGGCACTGATAACACTGTCGCGCTCGATGCGATCGCACAGAGCAATGGTGCCTATCGCGCAGTCGCCAACATTGACGACACCATCACCGAGCGTGGGCTCCAGGTGCTGCACGACGGCGGCTTCCGCGGCTGTCGGTTCAATTTCGTCCGCCATCTCGGTGGCGTCCCCGACAGAAACGTGTTCAACCGCGTCATCGCGATGGTCGCGCCACTCGGCTGGCACATCGATCTGCATTTCGACGCGATCGACCTGCCCGAATATGCCGACATGCTGGCAAAGCTGCCGCTGAGCTACACCATCGACCACATGGGTCGGGTGAAGGCGTCGGAAGGGCTGGACCAGCTGCCGTTCAAAATCCTGATCGAACTGATGCAGCGCGACGAAAAATGCTGGGTCAAGATCTGCGGCTCGGAGCGGGTGTCCTCAGCCGGCCCGCCGTTCACGGACGCGGTGCCGTTCGCGCGCAAGATCGTCGAGACCGCGCCCGACCGCGTCATCTGGGGCACCGACTGGCCGCATCCGAACGTCAAGGTGATGCCGAATGACGGCGACCTCGTCGACCTGATCCCGCTGTTCGCGCCGGAGCCGGAATTCCAGCAGAAGATCCTGGTCGACAATCCCGCGCGTCTGTTTGGGTTCGACACATGACGGTGCTCGCGATCGATACGTTGCTTATCAAGGAAAGAGGGGAGTTCGTCCCATGAAAACAGGTCTCGTGATCACCGCCCATCCCGGCGATTTCGTCTGGCGCGCCGGCGGCGCCATCGCGCTGCATGCGAAGAAGGGTTATCGCATGAAGATCGTCTGCATGTCCTTTGGCGAGCGCGGCGAGAGCCAGTTCGCCTGGAAGGAAAAAGGCGCGACGCTGGAATCGGTCAAGGCCGGCCGCAAGGACGAGGCGGAGCGGGCGGCGAATCTACTCGGCGCCGAGATCGAGTTCTTCGACTGCGGCGACTATCCGCTGAAGCTCACCGAGGCGCATTTCGACCGCATGGTCGACATCTACCGCGAGCTCAATCCGAGCTTCGTACTGACGCACGCGCTGGAAGATCCCTATAATTTCGACCACCCGAACGCGGCGCATTTCGCGCAGGAGACCCGCGTGGTCGCGCAGGCGATGGGCCACAAGCCCGGCGCGCAGTACAAATATTCGGCGCCCCCGGTGTTCCTGTTCGAGCCGCACCAGCCCGAGCAGTGCAATTACAAGCCGGACCTGCTCCTCAAGATCGACGAGGTCTGGAAGGAGAAGTACGAGGCGTTCCAGATCCTCGCGGCGCAAAAACATCTCTGGGGCTATTACGAGCGCGTCGCGCTCAACCGTGGCATCCAGGGCAGCCGCAACACCGGCGTGCCCATGACCTATGGCGAGGCCTATCAGCGCCTGTTCCCGACGGTTGCGGAGGAGCTGGCATGAAGCCCGTCGTCGTTCGCAACATCAAGCGTGCCGATCCCGCCGGGATGGCGGAATACGGCGTCTCGACCGTTCACGAGGCTTACGGTCGCCTCGGCCTGATGAAGCCTTACTTGCGGCCCGTTTGGGCCGGCGCGTCGATCGCTGGCCCCGCCATCACCGTGCTGGCACAGCCTGGCGACAACTGGATGATCCATGTCGCCGTCGAGCAGTGCAAGAAGGGCGATATCCTCGTCGTCGGCTGCACCACTGATAACACCGACGGCATGTTCGGCGAGCTGCTCGCGACCTCGCTGCAGGCGCGCGGCGTGCAGGGGCTGATCATCGACGCCGGCTGCCGCGACGTCAAAGCGCTGCACGAGATGAAGTTTCCGGTGTGGTCGCGCGCGGTCTCGGCCAAGGGCACGGTCAAGGCGACGCTCGGCTCGGTCAACATTCCCGTGGTCTGTGCCGGGGTCAACGTCGATCCTGGCGACATCATCGTGGCCGATGACGACGGGGTCGTGGTGGTGCCCAAGCGCCATGCCGCTGAAGTCGCCGAGAAGGCGAAGAAGCGCAACGCGGACGAGGGTGGCAAGCGCAAGCGGCTGGCCTCGGGTGAGCTCGGCCTCGACATGTACAGCATGCGCGAGGCGCTGGCGAAGGCCGGGCTCGTCTATGTCGACAATCCCGAGGACGTCTAAGGCAATCAGCGGAGCGGGCGGATGGATCGTCTCAAGTTGAAGGCTGTGCTCGGCAGTCACCCTCACGTGCAGGCGGTGAAGAGCGGCGAGCTCCGCTCCGACCTGTTCGACCTCGATTTCATCGCGTACACGCCGACCAACACGGCGTTCAAGCCGATGGTGCGCGAGCAGGCGTTCGACGTCTGCGAGATGGCGATCGTCACCTATCTGATGGCGAAGGCGCATGGCAAGCCGCTGGTGCTGCTACCGGCGACCATGCTCGGCCGCTTTCAGCATTCCTACGCGCTCTACAACCCTGCAAGGGGAGCGCTCGGGCCATCCGATCTCGAAGGCAAGCGCGTTGGCATCCGCTCGTTCACGACGACGACGGGCGCATGGATCAGGGGCATTCTCGCCAACGACTACGGTGTCAATCTCGACAAGATCCGCTGGATCACCTTCGAGGATCCGCACGTTGCCGAATATGTCGACAGCACCGAGCGTGCGCCGAAGGACAAGAAGATCTTGCAGATGCTGATCGATGGCGAGCTCGACGCCGTCCTCGGCGAGGCCTCTGATCATCCCACGTTGAAGCCGCTATTTTCCGATCCTGCCGCAGAGGCTGCCAAATGGTACACCCGTCGTGGCGTCGTCCCGGTCAATCATCTCGTGGTCGTGACCGAGAAGCTTGTGAAAGCGCGCCCCGACGTAGTCACTGGCGTTTATGACCTGCTTAAGCGGAACAAGGCGCAGGTGGGACCCGCGGCGACGCCCGACCTTGTTCCGTTCGGGATCGAGGCGAACAGAAAACCGTTGGAGCTGATCGTCGACTACGCATTCCAGCAGGCGCTGATCCCGCGCCGCTATGCGGTCGAGGAGCTGTTCGACGAGACGACGCGAGGATTGAATTGATGGCAGGTGATCCCAGGCGCTGGCAGATCGGGCTCGTCGGCTACGGCGAGGTCGGCAGGATCCTGGCTGAGGATTTGCGGCAGCAGGACATCAAGGTAGCCGCTTACGACATCAAGCTCGGAGGCGGGCACGGCGCTCCGCTGAAGGAGCATGCGGCGAAGTTCGGCGTGACGCTGGCGGTGTCTCACGCCGAGCTGACCGCGAAATCCGATTTCATCATCTCCGCGGTCACGGCGAGCCAGGCCGTGCCCGTTGCAAAAGCCTGCGCTGGTGCAATCAACCAGGGCACCTGGTTCCTCGATTTCAACTCGGCGTCTCCCGGCGCCAAGCAGCGCGCCGCCGCTCTGATCGACGGCGCTGCAGGACGCTATGTCGAGGGCGCGGTGATGACCTCGGTGCCGCCTTATCGTATCAAGGTGCCGCTGCTGCTCGGCGGTCCCGGCGCGAGGGAGCTGGAGCCGCTGCTGAACGCGATTGGCTTTGCGGCCAAGGTTGCGAGCGACAAGCTCGGCGTGTCGTCAGCCGTGAAGATGTGCCGCAGCATCATGATCAAGGGCCTGGAGGCCATGGTCATCGAGAGCTTTACCACCGCGCGCGCCTATGGCGTCGAGGATGCGGTGCTGGCCTCGCTCGCTGAAACCTTTCCCGCGATCGACTGGGAGAAGCAGGGCGCCTATTGCTTCCAGCGCGTGATCGAGCACGGCCGTCGCCGTGCCGAGGAGGTGCGTGAAGTCGCGGAGACCGTGCGCGAGGCGGGGCTGACACCGTGGTCGGCGCAGGGCACCGCCGAGCGCCAGGCGTGGGTCGCCGATCTCGCTGATGACGGCCTGTTCGGCATCAAGGGGACGAAGGAATTTGCCCGCAGCGCCGATTGGCGCACCGAGGCGGATCGCATTCTGGCGAAGATCAAGCGCTGAGATCCAGCGCGCATTCAGCTCAGGACTCTGCTGCCGCCGCGTAGTCCGAGAGTTCGTCGCGCGCGAGCTCGATCAGGCTGATCAGGCTCGTGGCTTCGCGGACGACTTCCGTGGTGCGCTCGGTGCGGAACTCGGTGAGAATCGTGCGAATGCATTTGTCGGCGGTATCGAGCGTCAACAGCGCGCGGGCCATGTCGTCCTGCGTGTGGATTGCCGATATGTCGATGCCCGACAGGACTTCGCCGATGCCGGTCAGTCGCTTGATGGCCATCTCGGCGGGCGTGTTGGCCCGAATGGAATGGTAATCGATGCTGCTGAATGCGCTGAACATTCTATACTTCCCCGGAGAACGCAGATGTCAGTGCGGGTCTTAGTATGATCTCCTTGGCCCGTCGTGCAATGCGCGTATTTACGGTCAGGGATTCTACCGGATTGGGGAGTGAGGAAAGCTAGCGGTATAATCGAACGGAAAAGATCCGATCATTAGCCGCGCTTCCCGACAATCTTACCGTCGCATGCGACGAGCTTGCCTTCCTTATACACGGAGCGCCCTTGCGGCACGCCGACAACGGCTTCAGGAATATGCTCGGCATTCAGTGTCACGAAATCGGCCTTGGCGCCGACGCGCAGGCCATAGCCTTCGAGCCGCAGCGCCTTTGCGCCTGATACGCTGACGACATCGAACGCGACGCGCAGCTCTTCATCGATGTTGAAGCCCGAGCGATAGCCGAGCGTCGTGGCCCGGCGCAGCATGTCGCCGTCGCCATAGGGCCACCAGGAATCGCGGATGTTGTCGTTGCCGCTGAAGACGGTAACGCCGGCATTGCGCAGGGCCAGGATCGGCGGGAAGGGCCGGGCGCCCGGCGCATTGGTCATGATCGCGACGCCGGAGCGGGCGAGGATGTCGGCGATCTTCTTGAGATGATCCATGGAGATATCGCCGAGCCCGTAAGCATGGCTGACGGCAACGCGTCCCTCCATGCCAAGCGCGCGCGTGCGCGCTGCGATCTGCTCGATTTCGAACGCGCCCAGCGCGCCCATGTCATGCAGATGGATGTCGACGTCGACGCCGTGCTTGCCGGCCACGCCGAACACGACGTCGAGATGCCTCTCGATGTCGCGATCGAAGCTTGCGGGATCGAGCCCGCCGACGAGGTCGGCGCCGATCCCGATGGCCTCGTCCAGCAATTGCGGCGTGCCCGGGCTCATCAGGATGCCGCTCTGGGGGAAGGCGACGAGCTGGATGTCGATCAGGCCCTTGTATTCCTCGCGTACGCGCAAAATCGTCTCGAGCGATTTCAGGCCGACCGAGCCGTCGACCATGACGTGGCTGCGCATCTGCGTGGTGCCGTGGCCGATGCAGAGGTCGAGCTGGTTGCGTGCGCGCACATCCATCGGCGCTGATACGGCCATGTTCTGGGCCTGGAAGGCGACGCGCTCATGCACGTCGAACCCGTTGGTGCATGGCTTGTGCGGACGCCAGGCGTCGCCATAGAAGCTGGTGTCGAGATGAATGTGGCCTTCGACGAAGCCGGGAACGACGAGGACGTTGCCGAGGTCGATGGTCTCGTTTGCGGCGGGAGGCTCATCGACGGACGTGATCGCGGCGATGCGGCCGTTCGCGACGGCGATGTGATGCCGGGCTCCGCCGTCGAAGCGCGCGTTCAGGAAGATCGTGTCGAAGGCCATCCGGTTGCTCCGTTGGTCGATTGTGATGATCATCGCGCAAGCTGCGGGTCGGGCGCAAGGCGCGGAAAGTCGGTCAGCCAGGCCCGAACAACGTAGGCCGCTGCCGCTCAAACGTCTGCCGGCCAGCCTTGAAGCCCATCACGATATCCGGCAGCTCGGCGATGGCGAAGCGGCTGTCCTGGGTTTCGAGCACGACGAGATCGGCGGGGTTGCCGACCTTGATGCCGTAATCGCTGAGGTTCATCAGCCGTGCCGGCAGTTCGGTCACGAGATCGAGGCACGTGTCGAAGTCGCTGACCGACGCGTGCGCGACGTTGGCGTAGAAGTTCGCCATCCGCAGCAGCGAGGCGTCGCCGAACGGCGTGAACGGGTTGAGCACATTGTTGGTCGCGACCGAACACAGCACGCCATCGCCGGCGAGCTTGTGCGCAAGCGTCAGCCCGCGCGGCACGTTGTGGGTGGCTTCGCGGCCCATCAGATAGAGATCGGTTGCGGGCAGCACAGTGACGGCAACGCCTGATTTCGCCAGCTGCGCGGTGGCCGCCTTCATCCGCTCCGGCGGCAGTGCCGAGAGTTTTGTCGCATGGCCGATCGCCACGCGTCCTCCGTAGTTGCGCTGCTCGGTCTGCCGGCAGACTTCGTCGAGGTGCCACCAGGATGGGTCGAGGTCGAAATCGAGATGGAGATCCACGTCGACGTCGAATTCCTGCGCGAGATCGAAGATGCGTTCGAGATGGGTGTTCGGGTCGGTGTCCATGTAGGGACAGCCGCCGATCGCGTCGCCGCCATCGCGCAGCGCCTGCACCAGCAGCTCATCGCTGCCGGGGTCGTTGGTCAGGCCTTCCTGCGGGAAGACGCAGAGCGACAGGTCGATGGCCCAGGCATATTCGCGCTTCAGCGCCTTGACCGCCTCGAAGCCGCGCAAGGCAATGCGGGGGTCGATCTCGACATGGGTCCGCATGCGCGTCGTGCCGTGCACGATGGCGCGTTCGAGCACCTTTGCGCCGCGCGCGTAGACGTCCTCGACCGTGAAGTCCTTCTTCATCCCGGCCACGGCGCGGATCGCGTCCGAGACGCTGCCGTGATTGTGCCCGCAGCGGCCGAGCAGGCAGGCCTTATCGAGATGGATGTGGGTGTCGACGAACCCGGGCAGGGCGAGGCGCCCGCCGACATCGACCTCGACGGCCTCGCAGGCAAGCTGCGGCTCGATCGCGGCGATGCGGCCGCCCTTCACGCCGATATCGACGGGTGCGGCGGATGATCGCAACAGCGTGTTGCGGAAGATCAGGTCGAAGGCGGGTTGGGCGGTCATGGCGTCGGATTCAGCTGTGGTAGCCTAGCGGAAGCTGTAGAAGCTGGCAGCTCCAGATTGTGTGCAGTTATGCCACCAAATTGTTCAAAAAATGTGCATGCACTTTGGGGCGTGAATTGTAGAATGCCGGCACCTCGGAGAGCCCACCATGTCTGTCCCCGCAAAAGCCGAACGCCCGATGACCGACGCCGAGATCGTGGAGGCCTATCTCACGGCGTCGATGATACCCGATCCCGATGCCGCCGCGGCCTACATGAAGCCGGGCACGGTGATCACGTTTACCGGCGGGCGCGAGTTCGATCATCCGCGCGGCCCGACCGGCTTCAACGCAAGACGCTATCGCTGGGTCAAGAAGAAGATGGACCGGTTCGACGTCTGTCCGGGCGCGGACGAGACGGTGGTCTACAGCGTTGGCACGCTCTATGGCGAGTGGATGGACGGCACGCCGTTCGAGGGCAACCGCTATGTCGATCGCTTCGTCGTGCGGAGCGGACAGATCGTGAAGATGGACGTCTGGAATGATAGCGCCGAGCGTATCCTGGTCCAGCGCGGGATTGAGGCCTAACCTCTTCGCGCCACTTTCGGCAGCTTGACGACGCGGTCGCTCGTCACTTCATCCGCATAAGGCGCGAGAATATCGAGCAGGTCGCGGCCGCGTTGCGGGGTGGGGGCCACCAATGCACGATTGGCCACGGAATCCAGATGATGGTGCATCAATTGCATCACCTTGGCTTCGTCGCCCTTGGCGAGCGATGCGATGATGGCGCGGTGCTCGTTGATGGCGCATTCGGTGGAATGCGGTCGGCTGTAGAGCGACAGCGTCAGGCAGCAGCGATAGGCGACCTCGCTGACATAGCGCACCAGGATCGGGCTGTTCGTCATGTGCGCGAGCAGGATGTGGAATTCGGTGGCGAGCCGGATCGAAACTGCATCCGTGCCGCCGCGCGCGCGGTCCTCGGCATCGACATGGGCATTCAGCTCGGCGATCTGGCTCTTGCTCAGCTTGCCCGCGAGCTGGCGGACGACGAGGCCCTCGAGCTGGATGCGGATGTCAAAGGTGTCGCGCGCCTCCTGCCAGCTCGGCGTCGCCACCACCGCGATCCGGTTGCGGCGGAGCTCGACGAGGCCTTCGGCGGCAAGCTGCCCCAGCGCATGGCGCGCAATGGTGCGGCTGACGCCGAAACGTTCGCCCAGCGCATCCTCGGGCAGCTTTGCACCGGGTTCCAGCGCCTGCTCGATGATCGCGCGCCTGAGCGCGCGGCAGATCACGCTGACCTTGTCCGATGATTCAGAGGTCTTGCTGGTGGTGCGCGCCGCCATCGGCGAATCCTTGCGGGGAGGGTCGAAACCTCTCTTTAGCACAGGCTTACTCCAATCCGGCGCTCCAATTGCATGCAGTTTGGCGTCCGGATTGCCTAAATCGAATCCGGCCGTTTGGTGCGTCGTTTGGCCAAATCATTGATTTTGCGGGGGTGGACGACTGGCACTCAGCTTGCATGCACTTTGGCTGTGATGCGCATGCAACCCAACGCCCAATTCGACGGCCGGCCCGTTCTCGAAGGCTCCGGCCCTGTTGCCATCGAGCTGTCCGAGGCCTCCGTGATCTTCGGGCGCGACGACCGCGCCGTGCCCGCTCTGTCGAAGACGACGTTGCGGATCGCCGACGGCGAGTTTGTCGCACTGGTCGGCCCGTCCGGATGCGGCAAATCAACCATTTTGCGCCTGGTCTCTGGCCTGGTGCAGCCGACCAGCGGCGTCGTCATCGTCGGCGGCCGCGAGGTCGCGGCACGGGCGCTGCGCGTCGGCATGGCGTTCCAGAACCCGACCATGCTGCCGTGGATGACGATCGAGCGGAACATCATGTTGCCGCTGAAGATCGTCGAGCCGTTCCGCTCGAACTTCCGAAAGCTGCGCAAGACCGAGTTTCGCGACAAAGCCAATACGCTGCTGGAGCAGGTCGGCCTCAAGGGATTTGGCAGTCGCTATCCCTGGCAGCTATCCGGCGGCATGCTCCAACGTGCCAATCTCTGCCGTGCGCTGATCCATGAGCCGCGGATGCTGCTGCTTGATGAGCCGTTCGGCGCGCTCGACCAGTTCACCCGCGAGGAGCTGTGGGCGATCCTCCAGAACCTCTGGATGACGCACAAGCCGACAGTCCTGCTCGTCACGCACGATTTGCGTGAGGCCGGCTTCCTCGCCAGCCGCATCTGCGTGATGAGTGCGCGCCCCGGCCGCATCCTCGACGACAGCCGCGTCGAATTCGCGCGGCCGCGCACCGTCGCTATGACCTTCGAGCCGGATTTCGTCGCGCTGAACCAGAAGCTGCGCGCCTTCATCGAGGACGCGCGCAGCGCGGCCCAACAGGGGACAGGCTGATGTTCGGGATCGATATCAGGCAGAAGGCGTGGTCGGCGGGGCTGATCGTACTGTTCTTCGTCGCCTGGGAGTTGTTCTGCTTGATGACGGGCATGTCCGACCTGGTGCTGCCGCGGCCGTCGCAGGTTTTTGTCACGCTGTTCCAGCGCTTCCCGGTGCTGTGGCCGCACATCGTGCAGACGCTCGCGACCACCATGTTCGGCTTCGCCCTCGGCGTTGCGCTGGGTGTCGCCCTCGGCGCCATCATCGGCGTCTCCAGGACGGCCTATGACACCTGCTATCCGCTGCTGATCGGCTTCTCCTCGATCCCCAAGGTCGCGGTGGTGCCGATCTTCGTGCTGTGGTTCGGCTCCGGCACGGTGCCGGCGGTGCTGACCGCGCTGTCGATCTGCTTCTTCCCGATCGTCGTCAATATCGCCACGGGCCTTGCGACCACCGAGCCCGAGCTCGAAGACGTATTGAAGGCGCTCGGCGCCAGCAAGTTCGACATCCTCTGGAACGTCGGTCTGCCCAGGACCATGCCGTTCTTCTTCGCCTCGCTGAAGGTCGCGATCTCCTATGCCTTCGTCGGTGCGGTGCTGTCGGAGACGGTCGCCTCCAACCGCGGCATCGGCAACGTCATGATGACCGCGTCCTCGAATTTCAACGTGCCGCTGGTGTTCGCCGGCCTGTTCGTGCTCGCCGGCCTCGGCGTCGCCCTCTACGCCGTGTTCTCGCTGATCGAAGGCCGTGTCACCGGCTGGGCCACGCGCAAGAACGACGTGATCGCCACCTGAATTTCTGAACCGTCACGCAACGAAGCTTGAGGAGGTCTCGATGTTGAGAAAAGTAACAGTCGCGCTGCTGGGATTGGCTCTGTCCGCGGGCGCCGCCGTGGCCGAGGACACCACAATCAAGTTCACGCTGGGCTGGAAGACGCAAGGCAGCGATGCCGCATTCTTCTACGCCAAGGACAACGGCTACTTCAAAGAGGAAGGCCTCAACGTCGTCATCGACCAGGGCGAAGGCTCCGGCGCCACCGTCACGCGCGTGATGTCGGGGGCCTATGACGCCGGCTTCGGCGACGTCAACGCCATCATCCAGAACGCCTCGACCAAGCCGCAGGAGGCGCCCGTCATGGTCTACATGATGTGGAACCAGCCGCCGTTCGCGATCGTCGCAAAGAAGACCAGCGGCATCAACACCATCAAGGATTTTGAAGGCCACACGCTGGGCGGCGCGCAGGGCACGCCGACGACGCGGCTGTTGCCGGTGTTCACCCGCAAGAACGGGCTCGACGGCGAGAAGATCAAGATCTCCAACATGGCCCCGAACCTCCAGGAGCCGATGCTGATCAAGGGCGATATCGACGCGGCGCTCGTGTTCAACATCACCAGCTACTTCAACCTCGTGCTCAACCGCCAGGACCCGGACAAGGATTTCAAATGGTTCTCGTTCGGTGAGTACGGCCTCGACCTCTACTCCAACGGCGTGATGGTCTCGAAAAAGCTGATCGCGTCCAATCCGAAGGCGGTGGCCGGGCTCGTGCGCGCCATCAACAAAGGCGCGATCGCGGTGGCCAAGGACCAGAACGCCGGCATGAAGGCGGCGCTGAACTACGACAATCTGATCGACGTCGCCGTCGAGAAGCGCCGGCTGCAATATTCCTTCGACAAGCTGATCGTCTCGCCCGAGATGAAGGAGATCGGCATCGGCGACATCAAGGATGACCGCATGACGCGCGCGATCGGCATCGTTGTCGAGGGTTATCAGCTCGCCCGCGCGCCGACGCCCGCAGAGGTGTTCTCGCGCGAGTTCCTGCCGCCGCGTGCGGAGCGGGAGCTGGTGTATACTGCCAACTGACGTCACAGATCTTTGGAGAGACCGTCATGGTCACGGAGATTGCGGCAACCAGCCTGTTCCGTGGCCCTGATCTCGGTGTGACCGACAATGTCGTGCTGCGGCACGATAACGGTATCATCACCGATATTCTTGAAGGAGCGGGGCCTGCTGGCGGGCCTCGCTCCTTCGTCATTCCTGCCTTCGTCAACGCCCATGATCATGCGCGCGCGACCGCGTCGTCCTTCGGGGCGGTCGGCATGCCCCTCGAAAGCTGGATCCTGCGCACCGCGCTCGGTTCGCCCATCGACCCCTATCTGACCGCGGCCTCCGCACTGGCACGTTCCGCCAGGGCTGGTTGCGCGGCGATGATGGTGCACTACACCCGCCCAAGCGGGACGATGCCGTTGCTCGATGAAGCCAAGGCGATTGCGAGGGCGGCATCCGATGTCGGCATCCGCGTGGCATTTGCCCTCGCGGTGCGGGACCAGAATCCGATCGTTTATGGCGATGCCGAGCCGGTTCTCTCCGGCCTCCTCCCCAGTGACGACCGCAAGACCATCGAAGACCTCTTTGTCCGCGCGCCGATGTCTCCGAAGGCCTATATCGAGCTGACCGATGCGATTGCCGCCGCCATCTCCGGCCCGATGGTCGACGTGCAGCTTGGACCTGCCGGCGTGCAATGGTGTTCGAAGCCGCTGTTGGAGGCGGTGGCGGAGAACTCGGCGCAGACGGGCCGCCGCATTCACATGCATCTGCTGGAGACCGTGTATCAGCGCGCCTGGGCCGACCAAAACTTTCCGGACATGGTGCGTTGGCTACGCGATATCGGCTTCCTCTCGGAGCGGCTGACGTTGGCGCACTGCATCCACGCCCGTCCCGATGAACTGGAGATGATCGCAGCCTCCGGCGCGCGCATCGTCACCAATTTCAGCTCGAACATGCATCTGCGCTCGGGGCTCGCCCCGATCGCCGCCGCACACAAATGTGGCTGCGCCATCGCGGTCGGCGTCGACGGGCTGGCGCTGGACGAGGACGACGACATCCTGCGCGAGATGCGGCTGGTGCAGATGGCCCATGGCGGCCTCGGCTTCAGGGCGACCTGGACGCCGGCCGAGCTGTTCGCGCTTGCTGTCCGCAACGGGCGCCGTGCCACCGGCGCGCCCGGGAGCGGCGAACTCGTCGCAGGCAATCCCGCCGATTTCGTCGTGATCGACCTCGACCGGCTGGACCGAGATCAGATCATGCCCGTCGACCCCATGGCGCTTCTGTTCGCGCGGGGCAATGCGTCGCTGGTGAAGGAGGTCGTTGTCGCCGGCAAGACGATCGCGAAGGACGGGGCCTGCATGGGCGTTGACCTGCCGGCCATCGAGCAGGAATTGCGGGCGATGTACCGCGTCAATGTCGGCAAGCTCTCGAATTTCCAGCGGATATGGCCGCCGCTGTCGGAGCGGGTTTCCGGCTGGTTCGAGCAGCAGCTCACCTGCGAATAGGGCGGGGCGCCACGCCCCCCTTAGGTCCGGCCGATATAATACCGCGATAGCTGATAGGCGGAACCTCGTCTGGCGGTTGGTCTGGCTCTGGGCTATCACACGCGCGGCTGCGCGCCGGCGCAGCCCTTGATCCCCTTGAGGAGCCCCCGATGCGTCTTCCCATCGTTATCCTGGCCGTCACATATCTTGCGGGCGCAGCTTCAGCCGAGGACCTGTCGGGCACGCTCCAGAAGGTCAAGGAGACCAAGAAGATCACGCTAGGCTATCAGGAAGCCTCGGTTCCGTTCAGCTATCTTGACGGCAACCAGAAGCCGATCGGCTTCGCCATGGATATCTGCCTCAAGATCGTGGATGCCGTGAAGAAGCAGCTCGGCATGCCCGACATCGCCGTCGACACCCTCGCCGTGACGTCGTCGAACCGGATTCCGCTGATGGTCAACGGCACCCTCGATCTGCACTGCTCGGCGACAACCAACAATGCCGACCGCCAGAAGCAGGTCGCCTTCACCAACACGCATTTCCTCAGCGCGACGCGGTTTGCGGCCAAGAAGGCCGCGAAGATCAACACGATCGACGATCTCAAGGGCAAGGCCGTTACGGCGGTGGCAGGCTCGGTCAATCTGAATCAGCTTGCCAAGGTCAACACCGAGCGAAATCTCGGCATCAGAATAATGCCGGCCGTGGATCAAGCCGAAGCGTTCCTGCTGCTGGAAACCGACCGCGCTCAGGCCTACGCGCTCGACGACGTCCAGCTTGCGGTCGCGATTGCGCGCTCGAAGGAGCCGGCGCTGTTCATGATCAGCGAAGAGACGTTCTCGAAGGCCGAGCCCTTCGGGATCATGCTGCGGCGGGAAGACGCGCCGTTCAAGGCGCTGGCCGACCGCGCCACCGCCGAGCTCTACGCGAGCCCGGAGATCGAGGTGCTCTACAAGCGCTGGCTGGAATCGCCGACCCCGCCGAACGGCCTCAACTACAATGTCCCGATGTCGGCGGCCTTGCGCAACGCCTTCAAGAAGCCGAGCTCGAGCTTCGATCCCGACGTCTACGTGGTGAACTGAGGCGAGGGCGCTAGCGCGCCCGCGGCGTGTCCAGCAGCTGGCCAGCCAGCGCCGCGCCGATCGCCGCGATGGCGGCCATAGCAAGCGCCCACGGAACGAACAGCCGATGACCGATCAGCGCGCCGCTCAGGAGCGGCGCGCTGATATTCGCGCCCGACATCAGCGACTGGTTCAGGCCCATAATCATGCCCTGACGATTGATCGCGGTCGAGCGCGACAGCTCGGCCGTCAGCGTGCTGCGCGCGAACATGGTGCCGACGATGATCAGTGTCAGGTTGATCGCGAGCAGGCCGACATTGTCGCGGGCCGCAAGTCCGGCAAATCCGAGACCCATGCAAGCGAACGCGGCCATCACGATGCTGCGGTCTGACGCGATGATGCTCACACGCGTGATGAGCAGTCCCTGAGCCACCATGTTGATGAAGCCGGCATAGGCGAACATCCAGCCGAGCTCGCGCGCCCCGAAGGGATGTCCGTCCCAGGAGAACCGCGCCGACAGGAACAGGCCGATCTGCGACAGGAACATCGAGTTGACGAAGAAGAACACGATGAGCAGGCCGAGCAGCCGCCAGGCATAGCGCATGCCGAACAGGCTGCGGGTCAGCGTCGGCTCGGGCACGCGATGCTGGTAGAGCGGCTCGGACGCCGGGTGATCCGGCGGGAGCAGGGCGATCGTCGCAACGATGCTGATCAGCGAGAGCGCGGCCGCGGCCCACACCGGCGCGGTCTGGCCGTAGTGCACGAGGAAGCTCGAGAGAGCAGGGCCGAGCAGCAGCCCGGTCCCGATCGCGCCACTGGTCATGCCGAGTGCCTGCTTGCGTGTTGCCGGCGCGCTGTGCTCGGCGGCATAGGCGTGAGCGACCGAGATGTTGCCTGATGTCAGGCCGTCGATGATGCGCGCCAGGAACACCAGCGTCAGGTTGCCCGCCAAAGCGAGCAGGATGAAGCCGATGAAAGTCCCGATCTGGCTGACGACCAGAACCTTCCGCCGGCCGTAGCGATCCGAGAGCATGCCGACCACAGGGCCGGCAACGAGCTGACAGACGGCATAGACCGAGATCAGTGCGCCGAGCAGGAACGGCGTTGCGCCGAGCCGCTGCGAGTAGAACGGCAGCAGCGGCAGGATGATTCCCATGCCCGTGGCGTCCACGGCGACAACCACGAAGGTCGGGACCAGTATCAGCGCGCTCTCGCCCGCCATCGTCTCCCTTGCCTCGGTCGCGGAACCCGGTCCCATCCAGCGTTGTCCTCGTTCGCATTTGCGTGATCGATTGCGATACGTCGATTATATAGTTGCAGGCTAATAGTTTGCGTCCTATCTAATTTGCATGGCTCCCTCGCAGGCTCATATCCACGGCGAAATCGGCCGTCTCATCGCGCGCCTGGCCCGCGTCTGGCGCCGCGAATCGGATCAGGTGCTGTCCGATCACGGCCTGTCCTATGCGACAGCGATTCCGCTTCTGGTGCTGTCGCGTCAGGGCGAGAATTTGCGTCAGGGCGTGCTCGCCGACGAGCTCGGCATCGAGGGACCGTCGCTGGTGCGGCTGATCGACCTGCTTCAGGAAGAAGGCCTCGTGGAACGTCGCGAAGACCCAACCGACCGGCGTGCCAAAACGCTCCATCTGACCAAGGCGGGCGAGGTCAAGGTCGAGGAGACCAACCGGGTGCTGCGCCGGGTGCGGGCAAGCCTGCTCAAGGATATCGGCGCGGACGAACTTGCGATAACATTCGAAACTCTTCAGCGCATCGAACAGCGGGCCAGCCGCCTGCAGGACGCCAAGACCGACGTCAGGACTGGTCCAGAGGCGAAGTAGCCATGCGCGCAGACGAGCCGTTCCTGGTCCGCCACGCGGACCTCATTTTTGCGTTGAAGACGTTTGCCGCGTCGATGCTGGCGCTCGTCATCGCGTTCGCCATGGACCTGCCGCGGCCCTATTGGGCGATGGCGACTGTCTACATCACCTCGCAGCCGCTGGCGGGCGCGACCAGCTCAAAAGCGTTCTTCCGCGTCATGGGCACGCTGGTCGGCGCCACCATGACGGTGGTGCTGGTGCCGAACCTGATCGATGCGCCGGAATTGCTTTGCCTCGCGATCGCGCTCTGGGTCGGGCTCTGCCTCTATCTGTCGCTGCTCGACGGCACGCCGCGCAGCTACGTCTTCATGTTGGCCGGATACACGGTCGCGTTGATCGGGTTTCCCTCGGTCTCGGAGCCCGGCGCCATCTTCGATACCGCCGTTGCGCGGGTGGAGGAGATTTCTCTCGGCATCATCTGCGCGAGCCTAGTCTCCACCATCGTTTTTCCGCGCAGCGTCGCGCCAGCCGTTGCCAATCGCGTCGACGCCTGGCTGTCGGATGCGCAGCGCGTGAGCCAGGCGGTGCTGCTTCGTCAGGGAACGAGTGAAACGCGCCGCGGCAGGCGACTCAAGCTTGCGACCGACATCGTCGAGATCGACACGCTTTCCACTCATCTTGCGTATGACCGGCTGACCGATCGCAATGCGGTGACTGGCCTCGGCGAGATCCGGCTGCGCATGCTGATGCTGTTGCCGGTGATCGCCTCGCTGGAGGATCGGCTGGCTGCGCTGGGGGAGGAGGCGTTGCGCCGGCAGCCCGAGCTGAAGCGGCTGCTGGAGGATCTAGCGCAATGGATTGCGAGCGATGTCGGCGCGCGGCAACCGGCCGAGCCGATCCGCTCCATGATTGCAGAGCGACAGGCGGTGCTCGATGACAGCGCCTCATGGGAGCGGATCATCACCACGAGCCTGCTGTTGCGGCTGCGCGAGCTGGTCGACCTCTCGCACGACTGCCACGTGCTCAGCGAGGCCATCGCCGAGAGCCGCAATGTTTCAACGCTCGACCTGGCCTTCCGTTCCGAGGCCGGCGCCGCGCCGGTGCGCCATCGCGACCGCGGCCTTGCCTTGTGGTCGGCGGCCGGCGCGGCCACCGCCATCCTGATCTGCTGCGCGTTCTGGATCGGGACCGGCTGGCCCGACGGCGCGTCGGCACCGATGATGGCGGCGGTCGCGTGCTCCTTCTTTGCCGCGCAGGACGAGCCTGCACGTTTCATCCGCAGTTTCGGCCTGTGGTCGCTGGTCGCCATCGTGGTCGTCGCGATCTATCTGTTCGCGCTGGTGCCGGCGATCTCCCATATCGAGGTTCTGATCGTCGCGCTGGCGCCGACCTTTCTGCTCTACGGCTTCCTGATCGGACGGCCGGCAACGGCGGGAACAGGTATGGCGCTCGCGGCCAACACCGCAACGCTGTTGGCGCTGCAATCGACCTACAGCGCGGATTTCGCATCCTATGCCAATTCCGCGGTCGCCTTCTTCGTCGGCGTCGTCATCGCCGAGCTCGTGACGCGGATCGCGCGCGGGGTCGGCGCCGAGTGGATCGCCAATCGCCTGGTGCTATCGAGCTGGAAGACGCTCGCGGTCGCTGCCGAGCGCCGTGGCAAGCATGATCGGGCAGAGTTTGCGGGCCTCATGCTGCACCGTCTGGGCCTTCTGGTGCAGCGGATCGCCTTCCTCTCCGAGAGCGATCGCCACGATGCCGACAGCCTCGTGCAGCTTCGAATCGGGATCAATATCATCGACCTGCGCCGCGCCCGCTATGGGCTTGCCGCAACCACCATTGCCGTCATCGACGACATGCTTGATCAGCTCGCGATCGCTTGCCGCAGCCATGCCGGTGGAGCAATGCCGACCGAGCTGTTGACCAGCGTCGATCGGGCGCTGGCCAAGGCCGTGACGGATTCCAATGACAGCGCGCGCGAAGACGCTCTGATCGGCCTCGTCGGCATCCGCCGCGGCCTGTTCCCGGACGCACCGGCCTACCGGCCGCGTACAGGCGCGAGTGTTGCAGCATGAGATACGTGATCGACATCTATGGCGTGCTCGTACCGGCGCTGCTGCTGTGGATCATCGTCGCCTATGTCCTGAGCGCGATCCTGCGCCGGCTCATGCAGCGCTTCGACCTCTACCGGCTGGTCTGGCACCGTGCGCTGTTCGATTTCGCGATTTTCGTCTGTCTTCTCGGCGGCGTCGTCTATCTCTCGGAGTTTTTGCCATGAAGGGGAATTTCGCCTGGTTTGGCCGCCTTGCGCTGACCGTTCTCGCCGTCGTCGCCGCGCTCGCGGTCGGCCGTGAACTTTGGGTCTATTACATGGAGCAGCCCTGGACCCGCGACGGTCGCGTCCGCGCCGATGTGGTGCAGGTCGCGCCTGACGTCTCCGGGTTCGTCACGGAGGTGCTGGTCAAGGACAACCAGAAAGTCCATCGCGGCGATGTGCTGTTCAGGATTGATCGCGAACGTTTCGCGCTGGCCTTGCGGCAAGCCGATGCATCCGTGGCGGGTCATCAGGCCACGCTCGACCAGGCCAATTCCGATTTGAAGCGCTACAGCGCGCTGACCACCGATGCGGTATCGCAGCAGAAGCAGGAGCAGGTGTTGGCCACCCAGCTCCAGGCCAAGGCGGCGTTCGATCAGGCCGTCGCCGACCGCGCGGTCGCCCAGCTCAACCTCGATCGCAGCGAGGTCCACGCCTCCGTGAACGGTGTCATCACCAATATGGATCTGCGTCCCGGCGCTTACGTCACGGCCGGCAAGGGCGTGATGGCGCTGGTCGACACGGATACGTTGCACGTGGAGGGTTATTTCGAAGAGACAAAGCTCGCGCGCATCCGCACCGGCGACAAGGTGCGGGTCCGCCTGATGGGCGAAACGGTCACGCTGTCGGGCCATGTCGAGAGCATCGCCGCCGGCATCGAGGACCGCGACCGCGCTGAGGGCGCGAACCTGCTTGCCAATGTCAACCCGACCTTCAGCTGGGTGCGGCTCGCCCAGCGCGTCCCCGTGCGCATCGCGCTGGACAATGTCCCCGACACCATCTCGCTCGTCGCCGGCCGCTCCGCGACGGTAGAGGTAATGGACTAACGCAACGAGCCCATGGATCGCGCCTGGCTTGGGGAAAACCGCCAACAGGCGTTTCAATGCCAAATCGCAGGGCTAATCCTGACGCGCTTGTGTGAGTCGGGGGACCGTATGGGCGTTTGGTTTTTAGTCCTGGCAGCTTGCGTCGTCGGCGCGTTGCTCCTTTTGGCATTCTGCCGATAGAGCCGACAGCGGACGCAAATGTTGCTGCGAAGCATCAGCCAGCCGTTGAATAGCGGTTCCAGACCGATGGTTTTTGACTGTGCATGGATGACCGCGTTCACTTCCGGGATCGGAGGCGGACATGAGCTGGTTGTTTGTGTTTCTCATTGCCGCGAGCGCAGTCGTTCTGATCGCCCATGCGATTGACGCGATGCGTTCTTGATACTGCCTGCGACTCGGTTTCGTCGGTAGCTAGGTAAGCGACGAAATTGTTCCGAGGCGGGCGAGTGTCAATTTGAGGAACCTGGTCCTGCAGGCCAAGGTTGTCACAGCAGGAGGAATACGATCATGCTTGCGTTCTATCTGCCGATCATCATTTTCGGAGCGATGCTCGAAGCGATTTCGAAGCAAAATGTGTCTGCACCCATCCAGGAGCCACCAAGCATCGATTAGACTCCGATGCTCAGGCGTTCGGCTCGTGACTGACGAACCAGCGTCTGCTCAGGCATTCGAGTATTTCTTCAGCTCGAATCGCGCGATCTGGTTCCTGTGGACTTCATCCGGCCCATCGGCAAGCCGCAGCAGGCGCGCGGTCGCGTAGGCTTGGGTCAAGCCAAAATCGTTCGAGGTGCCGCCGCCGCCGTGCGCCTGGATGGCCCAGTCGATAATCTGGCAGGCCATGTTGGGGACGGCGACCTTGATCATCGCGATCTCGGCCTTCGCGACCTTGTTGCCGACCGTGTCCATCGCATAGGCGGCGTTGAGCGTTAGCAGCCGGGCCTGCTCG
The DNA here is from genome assembly GCF_052075995.1 of Bradyrhizobium sp. 613_E4_N2_2. Classification (NCBI taxonomy): domain Bacteria; kingdom Pseudomonadati; phylum Pseudomonadota; class Alphaproteobacteria; order Hyphomicrobiales; family Nitrobacteraceae; genus Bradyrhizobium; species Bradyrhizobium sp. 613_E4_N2_2. Next base: position 5,424,935 of record NZ_CP197234.1, on the reverse strand, counting down.
ATCATGATGCGGGCTTCCGCGATTCGCTCCTGCGTCACGGTCTGCTCCGAGACCGGCTTGCCGAAGGCGACGCGGCTGCGCACGCGGCGGCACATCTTTTCCAGTGTGCGCTCGGCCAGTCCAATCAGCCGCATGCAGTGATGGATGCGGCCGGGGCCGAGGCGGCCTTGTGCGATCTCGAAGCCGCGGCCTTCGCCGAGCAGCATGTTCTCCTTGGGCACACGCACATTGGTGAAGACGACCTCGGAAGCGCGGTCGGGCACGCCGTAGAAGCCGAACACGGGCAGCGGACGCTTGACCTCGATGCCCGGCGTGTCCATCGGCACCAGGATCATGGATTGCTGCTTGTGGCGGTCGGGATTGTCCGGATCGGTCTTGCCCATGAAGATGCAGATCTTGCAGCGCGGGTCGGTCGCGTTGGTCGTGTACCATTTCCGCCCGTTGATGACGTAATGGTCGCCGTCGCGCACGATCGAGCTTTCGATGTTCGTCGCATCGGATGATGCGACCGCGGGCTCGGTCATGGCGAAGCAGGAGCGGATTTCGCCGGCGAGCAGCGGCTTCAACCAGCGCTCCTTGTCCTTCTCCGTGCCATAGCGCTCCAGCACCTCCATGTTGCCGGTGTCGGGCGCCGAGCAGTTGAACACTTCGGGTGCCAGATGCGTGCGCCCCATCACCTCGCAGAGCGGGGCATATTCGAGATTGGTGAGACCCGCGCCGTGGCCGGACTCCGGCAGGAACAAATTCCAGAGACCTTCGGCGCGCGCCAGCGGCTTCAGCTCCTCGACGACGGGATAGACCTTCCACGGTCCGAGCTCTTCCGCTTCGCGATAGAAGCGCTCCTCGTTCGGATAGATGTGACGGTCCATGAAACTTTCGAGCTTGCGCTTGAGCTCGACGACTTTGGGCGACATCGGGTAGAGCATCTGGACCTCCTGTAGATCAAGCAGCGCCTGCACGCGGGGCCGGCTTGCATCAGAATCGAGTCGGCGATAGCGGCGCTTGCCTCATCGCATTTTCATCGGCGCGGCTCTGCGCAAATCGCGTCAGAGCTCAGCTGTTGCGTAGCGATATTAACGCCCATTCATGCGTTGTCTTGCGTTTGTGCACCGAATGAGAAGCGCGTGGGAAACAATCAGCAACTGTGACTTTGACGGGACTGGCAATCCGAAAGGTCGTGCCTAAGATCGGCCTCAATCAAAAGTGGGGGCGGCAGTCATGACAACACAAGGGGACTACGGAAGCACATCCTTACGGATCGCGCGCCCCTAGTTCGCCAGTCGATAGGACGCGGAGCGCATTGTCCTAGACTGCGCGCGGGTTCTTCCAACAACCGGTAGTTCGTCCCGTCGATCCGCAAGCTGCGCGGTCGCCGGTTTCGTTCGTTCAAAAGCAAGCAAGGGCTTGATCCCAACGTCGCACCTCAAGACACAATCTAAAATAGATTAATATAAGAAACACAATCTTGAATTCGAAAAAGGAAATGGACATCGACATGCACACGCAATCAGAACGCTCCGTCACTCGCCGCATCAGACTCGCCGCCGCCGTTGCAGCGGTGAGCGCGATTTTCGCTTCACCTGCTCTCGCTGGCGGTCCGCCGCCAGCACCCGTCGTCTCCTGGTCCGGATTCTACGCCGGTGTCCATGGTGGCTGGGGATGGGGGAAGTCGGAGTTTCGCGATCCCCTCAACAGCCCCGCCAACAATCCGTTCTCTGCCTACTACAACGGACCGCTCGCGGGCGGGCAGCTCGGCTACAATTGGCAGCTGGGCAACTATGTCCTTGGTGCCGAGGTCGACGGCTCCTGGTCCTTCGTGAAGGGCAACACCAGCACCTCGCCCCTTCTCACATCGAGCACCACCAACGGGGTCGGCTACACCGCCCTCGCGACCGCGACGGGCCGTGTCGGCTACGCATCGGGCCAATGGCTCGCCTATGCCAAGGGCGGTGCCGCCTATGCCCGCATGGAGCTCTCGTCGCGGTTCACCCCGGAGATCACCAACTACAACCGCGAACTGTTCGGTGCCGTCGGCGGCGTCGGCCTGGAAGTGGCCTTCCTGCGCAACGTCTCCGCCAAGGTCGAATACAACGCGATCTTTCTCCCCACCGAAACGCTGCATTGGGTGAGCCAGGACACGACCTCCGAGATCAAGCATTTCGTCCAGGTGGTGAAGGCCGGCATCAACGTCCGTTTCAACGGCGACGGCGGCCTCCCGCGTTAATTCCCCGGCACATCGAAACAACATTCAACAGAAATCCTCGGAGACAACATCATGTCCACCATGTCCAAGATCGCCGCAGTCGTCACCGCCGGCCTCGGCGCCATGATCGCCGCACCAAGCCACGCCGCCGCTCCAGTCGAGTACGTCAAGGTCTGCTCCTTGTACGGCGCCGGCTTCTTCTACATTCCGGGCACCGACACCTGCACCAACGCCAACCAGATCGCGACGAACCAGTTCGATCTCGCGCGTGCGCAGACCCGCGCTTCGACCGGCACCGCGATGGCCGCGTCGCTCGTCGCGCCGTGGCTTCCGACCGGCACCAATTACGCGGTCTCGACCCACTGGGCGACCTATGACGGCCAGCACGCCGCGGGCTTCTCGGGCCTGATGCGGGTCTCCGGCAATTTCGTGTTCTCGGGCGGCTTCTCGCTCGGCCTCGACAAGGGAAGCCTCACGTCCCTCACCAACCGCACGCAGACGGAATTCGGCACGGCGATCCCGGCGCAATCGTGGAGTGACGTCCGTGGCCTCGGCCGCGCGGGCTTCATGTACGCCTGGTGATGCACGCGACGCTCGCTCCTAAAATTCATTCTGACATTTGAAAGATCATCCCATGACAATCTCTCTCTCGCGATCGGCGCGCCGCTTCCTCTCCTGCGTTGCTGCCGTCACGCCGCTTCTCGCGGCCATGCCGCTCACCGCCACATCCGCGAACGCGGCCGACATGACCGTGAAGGCTCCGGTCGTCGCTCCGGTGCCGCTCTGGAACGGCTTCTACATTGGTGCTCATGGCGGTTATGGCATGGGCAGCAGCCGGCTCGTCGACCCGAGCTTCGCATTCGCGCAAGATCGCTTCACGATGGACACAAAGGGCGCGCTCGCAGGTGCGCAGGTTGGCGGCAACTGGCAGTTCGACAACATCGTGGTCGGTGCCGAGCTCGATCTCTCCTGGGCGTCGATCAAGGGCAATCGGCCGTTCGATCCCGCGAACCCCATCTTGTCCGGCCTCTCAGTGTCGTACCAGGCGATGGCGACGGGCACCGGTCGCATCGGCTACGCGTTTGATAACGTACTGGCTTACGCCAAAGGCGGCGTTGCCTGGGCAAATGTCGCCTACCAGGCCTATGTCGGCACGGTTGCTCCGCTCGACGTGAACCACCAGCGGACCGGCTTGACCGGCGGCGTCGGCCTTGAATACGCGCTGACGAGCAATCTCTCGGCGCGACTGGAGTACGACTACCTGTATTTCGGTCCGGCCGCGATCGCGCTGAGCACACGGATCAGCACCCAGAACGTCGACCATGACCTTCATCTCGTGAAGCTCGGCGTGAACTACCGCTTCAACGGCGATGCCATCGTTGCTCGTTACTGAGCCGCGCCAACGTCCCTGATTGGAGACAAACATGTGGAAGCAAATCAACGCGGCACGAGACGTCTTCCGACGTCACCTGCGCGCTATCCTTGCGACTGCCGCTCTGGTTCTGGCGATCCCGATGCCCGGCCATGCTGCGGTCGAGTACGAAAAGATCTGCTCGGTCTACGGTGCCAACTTCTTCTACATACCGGGTACTGACACCTGCGTGAACGCGGGGCAGACGGTGCAGAGCCAGTTCGATCTCGCACGCCAGATTACCCGTGCAGCGACGGGAACGGCCATGGCGACTTCGCTCGTCAATCCGTTCCTGCCCGACGGGACCAACTATGCGATCTCGACGCACTGGGCCGTCTTCGACGGGCAGCATGCCGCCGGTGTGGTCGGAATGATCAGGATCCAGGGAAACCTGTCACTGACCATGGGCATCGCGTTCGGTCTCGATCGCGGCAGCTTGACGTCCACGTCCAACCGGACCGCGACGGAGTTTGGCGTGGCGCTTCCGGCGCAGTCGTGGAGCGACGTGCGCGCCCTTGGACGCGTGGGGCTCCAGTATTCCTGGTAGCCGGCGCCGAACACGAAGGCGCCGCTCGGACGATCTTCACGACGTCCGGGCGGCGCAAATGCTGTGAGCGCAGGGAAGGGCGGCTAGCCGATTTCGAGATAATCCGGGCCGGGCAATGTCGGGAAGGGCGGGGTCGGCAGCGTCTGGTACCAGAACGCGACCGAGGCGATGTCGTCCTGCAATGGAAGATACTTCGCCTCCTTGACGCCCGGCAGCCAGCCCAGCGCCTGGATCGTCACGCGCAGATCGGAGCGGAAGCGCACGGGATCGGGGATGTGCCAGCGGTACAGGCCGAAGCGTTGCTGCGATTTGTAGGCGCCATCGGGACGGATCACCTGCGGCAGGCCGGCATAGGGCGTGGTGAATTCCTGGTAGCGTGATTGTTGCGCCGGACCCTGGCCGGCATGCGCGACATAGGGATCGAAATTATAGGCGCCGCAGAAATAATCTTCGGTGCCGGTGCCGCAGATGGTCGGGAATGCACCGTCGCCGTCGATGAAGAACTTGATCTCGCCTTCGCCCCACCAGCCGTTGTTGTTGACGCCCCAGGCCATATAAGTGCCGACATAATGGCCCGCACCGCTGACGCCATCGAGGATGGTGTAGACCTCCTTGCACGGCAGCGGGTTGGTACGCCGGAATTGCGCATGGAAATAGGCGCAGTCCTCGGGCACCTCGGTGAGCGCATAGTTGATCTGGTAGTAGACGGTGAGCTGCTCCTCGCTGCGGTTCTCCAGCGTGAAGCGCGCGCGCGTGCGGAACGGCATCTCCCAGTAGCAGTTGAAGGCGCGGCCGGGATTGACGCAGACCGCGAGCGAGGACACCTGCGCGAATTCCTCCCATCCGCAGGCGAAGAAATCGCCGGCCGGGCATTCCACGCTTGGCTGCGTTTGGTCGTCCCAGTAGATGCGCAGGATCGAGTGACGAAGCCGTCCGCGCGCCAGCGTCATCCAGATCTGCTGGATCGCGCCCTGGCCCTGAATGTCGCCGAGCGTAAAGGTCGCGCCGGGCTCGATGACGACATAGGGCGAGATCTTCCAGCCCTGGCCGAGATCGCGAGCCTGGCGTGCGGCGGGTCCGTCGACGGACATGCCGCCCTTGCCCTTCTCGCCGGTGAAATTCTCGGGGCTGATCGAGCGCGTCTGCGCATTCGACAGGCGCGACAGATTGCCGAGATGCAGGCCCAATCCGGAAAACGCCATGCTGTCCTCGATCCCTGGAGTTAGCGACACCTCGATATATCGCCGTCGAATCTACCAAAAGATGAAGACCGCGCACGCAGGGTGCGCGTACTTCAGGCGACGCGGTACTCCCTGAACTTCTCTCGCAACGCGGATTTGAGCACCTTGCCGGTGCCGGTCATCGGAAATTCGTCCAGGAATTCGACCGCATCCGGCATCCACCAGCTCGCAATCTTCGGGCGCATGTGGTCGAGCAAGGTCTTGCCGTCGATGATCGCGCCCTTCTTGCGGACGACGAGGAGCAGGGGGCGTTCCTGCCATTTCTCGTGGTTGATCGCGACCACCGCGGCCTGAAGCACATCGGGGTGGGACAAGGCGACGTCCTCGAGCTGGATCGAGGAGATCCATTCGCCACCGGACTTGATCACGTCCTTGGAGCGATCGGTCAGCGTGACGTGGCCTTGGCTGTCGATCACCGCCATGTCGCCGGTGATCAGCCAGCCATCACGGTCGAGGCCCTCGTCAAGCTTCATGTAGCCGGAGGCGACCCAGGGGCCACGGGCGCGCAAATGGCCGACGGTCTTGCCGTCGCGCGGCAGCTCGTTGCCGCCGTCGTCGACGATGCGCAAGGCTGTCCCGAAGCAGGCGCGGCCCGACACCTGGCGCCGGTCGAATTTCTCCTTGTCGCCGAGATGCTCGGAGCCCGGCCGTAAGCCCGGCATCGAGCAGCCCAGGGCCTCGGTCATGCCCCAGGCCTGGATGTAGTCGATGTCATAGTCGCGCTTCAGCTTCTCGACCATCGCACGCGGCGGCGCCGAGCCGGACGACAGCGTCGCGCGCAGGGTCGAGAATTTGTTGCCGGTGCGACCCAGCCAATCGAGCAGGATCAGCCAGAAGCTCGGCACGCCTGCGGAGAGCGTCACCTTCTCGCCTTCGAGCAGCTCATAGAGCTTGTCGGGCTCATAGTTGCGGCCGGGCAGCACCAGCTTTGATCCCGTGTAAGGCGCGGTGAACGGCATGTTCCAGCCGTTGCCGTGGAAGAGCGGCGCCATCGGCATCATGACTTCGCGTACGCCTTCGAGATGTCCCGGCAGGAAGTCGAAATTGCAGCAAGTCATGGTCTGCAGGATGGCGGCGCGGTGCGAGTAGATCACGCCCTTGGGGTTACCCGTCGTGCCCGACGTGTAGCAGATGGTGGATGCGGATTTTTCGTCGAACTCCGGCCAGGCGAAACCGGTGTCGTTCTCGCTGGCGAGGAGATCTTCATAGCAATGCACGTTCGCAAGCTTGGTCTCCGGCATCCGCTCGCGCGAGGACATCACGACATAGGCCTCGATCATCTTCAGCTGCGGCGCGATCGCCTCGACCAGCGGCAGCGTGGCGCGGTCGATGAACAGCAGCCGGTCCTCGGCGTGATTGATGATGTAGACGAGCTGCTCGGGGAACAGCCGCGGATTGATGGTGTGCAGCACATAGCCCATGCCGGGCGCGGCATAGAACATCTCGAAATGGCGGTGCGTATTCCAGGCCAGGGTGCCGACGCGGTCGCCTTGCTTCATGCCGAGCCGCTTCAGAGCCAGCGCCATGCGCTTGATGCGTGGATGGGCGTCGGCGTAGGTGTAGCGATGGATGTCGCCCTCGATCTCGCGCGCGACGATCTCGGCTTCGCCGTGATAGTCCGCGGCATACTGGATCAGGCCGCTGATCAGGAGCGGCATATCCATCATCAATCCCTGCATGGTCTCCTCCGCAGCCACGTCGTTGCGTGGCGTATGTTGTGATTTGCGCGTGAGGTTAGCGGAACGTCATGCGGCGTTCACGCAAAAAGCGAGCGACGCGATTGCATGCGTCACTTTTTCGGGGCTAACTGATCCGAGGCAGCGTTCGCCGTGGAGGACATGGATGTCAGCGGAAAGACACAAGACCGGTACAGCCGGCGAATCTACGGTCGATATTTCCGCACTCCGCGCGCGCTATCGCGACGAGCGCGACCGGCGTTTGCGCGCCGAGGGCAAGGCGCAATATGTCGAGGTCGCAGGCGATTTCGGCCGCTACCTCGACGATCCCTGGGCCGATCCCGGATTTGCGCGCGCAGCTGTCAGCGAGGAGACCGAAGTTCTCATCGTCGGCGGCGGCTTCGGCGGCCTGCTCTGTGGCGCGCGTCTGCGCGAGGCCGGCATCGAGGATTTTCGTATCGTGGAAAAGGCCGCCGATTTCGGTGGCACCTGGTACTGGAATCGTTATCCCGGTGCGGCCTGCGATACCGAGAGCTACATCTATCTGCCGCTGCTGGAAGAGACCGGCTACATGCCGGTGCGCAAATATGCGCGCGCGCCCGAGATCTACGAACACTCCCGCCGTATTGGCCGTCACTTCGGCCTCTACGAGCGCGCGCTGTTTCAGACGATCATCTCGCGGATTGAATGGCAGGAGCAGGAGGGACGCTGGCTGGTCGAGACCGATCGTGGCGATCGTATCGGTGCGCGCTTCGTTATTCTCGCCGGTGGCCCGCTGAGCCGTCCAAAGCTGCCGGGCATTCCCGGCATCGAGACCTTCAAGGGCCACAGCTTCCACACCAGCCGCTGGGACTATGGCTACACCGGCGGCACGGCTGAAGGCGGTCTCACCGGTCTGGCCGACAAGCGCGTCGGCATCATCGGGACTGGCGCGACCGCCGTGCAGTGCGTGCCGCATCTCGGCCGATCGGCGAAAGAGCTCTATGTCTTCCAGCGCACGCCATCGGCGATCGGCGTGCGCGACGACCGTCCGACGGACGCAAGCTGGGCGCAGAGCCTCGAGCCCGGCTGGCAGCGCGAGCGGATGGACAATTTCACTGCGGTCATCTCCGGCGAGCCGTTCGAACGGGACCTGGTGCAGGACGGCTGGACCGGCCTGCTTGGCGAGATCCTGCTTGCGCCGCGCCGTCAGCCGCAGCCGGTGACCTCGCTCGAAGAGGCGCTGAAGGTCATCGAGCAGGCCGACTACCGCAAGATGGAAGAGATCCGCGCGCGCGTCGATACCGTCGTGAAGGACGAAGCCGCCGCGGCGGCGCTTAAGCCCTGGTACAAGGCGTTCTGCAAGCGGCCATGCTTCCACGACGAATATCTCGACGCCTTCAATCGTCCCAACGTGCATCTGGTCGACACCAAAGGGCAGGGCGTCGAGCGGATCACCGAGAACGCCGTTGTGGTTGACGGCAAGGCCTATGAGCTCGACTGCCTGATCTATGCCAGCGGCTTCGAGGTCGGCACCGATTACGCCCGCCGCATGGGCTTCGAGGTTTACGGCCGCGACGGCGTGAGCCTGTCCGAGCGATGGCGCGATGGCGTCAAGACGCTGCATGGCTTTTACAGCCGTGGCTTCCCGAATTGCTTCCTGATCGTCACGGTGCAGGCCGGCCAAAGCGCCAATTTTCCGCACATCATCGACGAGCAGTCGCAGCACATCGCCTATGTGATCGCGGAGGCGCGCAAGCGCAAGGCGCGGACGCTGGAGCCGACACTCGCCGCCGAGAACGCCTGGGTCGAGGAGGTCGTCAAGGCCGCGCTCGGCCGCCAGACCTATCTGGCTGAATGCACGCCGGGCTATTACAACAACGAGGGCGTGTTCGATCCGATCGCGGCAAGAAACAGCCAGTACTGGCGCGGGCCGGTGGCGTTCCTGCGGCTGCTCGACAAATGGCGCAAGGAAGGCAATCTGGATGGCCTGGAATTGACCCACGGGATCGAGGCGGGCGGCTCTCAGGTTCCGGCCTCAACGGCATGATCCCGGCCCCATCAGGCGCGACGCGGCTCCATGTCATCGTCGGCGATCCCATCGCGCAGGTGCGCTCGCCGGCAGGCGTAACGGCCGCCTTCGCCGCGCGCGGCCATGACGGCATTCTCGTGCCGGTCCAGGTTTCGTCTGCTGACCTCGCTGACTTCCTCTCGGTGGCAACGCGGCTGAAGAACCTCGACGGCATCGTCGTGACCATCCCGCACAAATTTGCCTGCTACCAGGCCTGCGCCAGTGCGACCGAGCGCGCACATTTCCTGCGCACCGCTAACCTGATGCGCCGACGCGCCGACCGCTCATGGCATGGCGACATGGTGGACGGCCTCGGCTTCGTCGGTGCGGCGCGGGCGAAGGGGATCGATCCCCGCGGCATGCGGGCGCTGCTGGTCGGCGCCGGCGGCGCAGGATCGGCGATCGCACTGGCGCTGGTCGAGGCCGGCGTGAGCGATCTCGCGATTCATGACAGCGTACCCGAGCGCCGCGACGCACTGATCGGCCGGCTCAACGGGCTCGGCAGAACGCCCGTGCGGGTCGGCACCGGGGATCCCGCGGGCTTCGATTTCGTCGCCAATGCGACACCCGCCGGGATGAAGGAGGGCGATCCGCTGCCGGTCGATGTCGCGCGGCTCGCGCCGACGGCCTATTGCGGCTGCGTCATCACAAAACCCGAAGTCTCGCCATTCATCGCTGCCGCCCGCAGGATCGGCTGCGTGACCGGGACCGGTACGGACATGTACGAGCAGCACCAGGGCATCATGGTGGATTTCCTGCTCGGCCGCGACGGGGAAGGGTAGGCGGTTGCCCCGGTGTCAAGGCACAGGTTGCGCCGGATGGGGCTTGAGCGATCAGGGCCGACGTAGGATCATGGGCCCGCGCGAGCCGGTCGCGCACGTTTATGTGAGAGGACCAGGGAATGACCAAGGGCAGGACCGTTGCGACGGCCATGATCGGCGCTGCAGCGCTGCTTCTCTCGCTGGCGCCCATGTCCCTGATATCGATGGCCGAGGCCGCGCAATGCGGCAGCTCGCCGGCGGGCTTTGAGGCCTGGAAGCGCGAGTTCAGCGCGGAGGCGCAGGGCAAGGGTGTCGGCCAGACCGCGCTCTCGGCGCTGATGCAGACCAATTACGCCGGTGCCACGATCGCAGCCGACCGCGGGCAGCGCAGCTTCTCGCTGACGCTCGACCAGTTCCTCGCCAAGCGCGGCGCCACCACCATCGTCGCCAAGGGGCGGCAGCTCAAGCAGTCGCAGGCCGCCTTGTTCGCCTCTATCCAGCAGCGCTACGGCGTCCCGCCGGGGCCGCTGATCGCGATCTGGGGCATGGAGACCGGTTTCGGCAGCCAGCGTGGCAACCAGAACATGCTGTCGTCGATCGCGACCCTTGCCTATGACTGCCGCCGTCCCGAATTCTTCACCGACCAGCTCTATGCCGCCCTCAAGCTGATCGACCGCGGCACGCTGTCGGGGGCGACCCGCGGCTCCATGCACGGCGAGGTCGGCCAGACCCAGTTCATGCCCAAGAACATCCTGGCCTATGGCACCGGCAATCTCGAGGTTGCCGCCAATGCGCTGAACTCGACGGCGAATTTCCTGAAAGCTCATGGCTGGCGCGCAGGAGCCGGTTACCAGCCGGGCGAACCGAATTTTGCCGCTATCGAGGCTTGGAATGCTGCCGGCGTCTATCAGAAGGCAATCGCCCTGATGGGACGGCAGATCGACGAGGGAGGAGGGGCGGCCGCGTTGCGTTGAGGCCGCATGAAGGCTCGGCTGCGCACGAGAAAGTTCTTGCGTTGAGGAACTGACGGCACGAGGTTTGCTTTGATCGGGGGCAGGGCTGGCATGAGGAGACTCAATATGGCTACCCAGATCGTGATGGACCAGACTGGCGACACGCGCCACGAGTTTGATCCTGACAATGCCGAAGCGCTGGCGCGAGCCGAACGGCGCTTTCGTGAGCTGACCGGAGCGGGCTTCACCGCCGCCTATCGTACTGGACCCGGTGAAGTCACCCGCATCAAGTCATTCGATCCGACCGCGCACGAAACGCTGTTCTATCCCCGCCTGGTCGGCGGTTGATCTGAGCTGCTCATGATCGCGGCAATTTGGCTCCGTGCGCCGGCGCGTGCGCGTCTGCATGCGCTGCGCGAGCTCTATCGGCGCTTCTTCGGCGAGAACACGCCGGATGCCCGCGGCCGCCGGCTTTTGGCCGAATGGCTGTCGCCGGAGCAGCGCGCGCAATTCGAGCAGCATCGGTATTTCGATGTCATCGGCTGCGATACCGGAAAAAGGTACCGCATCCACTACGGCACGGCCGCCAATGTCCATGAGATCGACGACGAGGGGCGTGCGGCGATGGGATGGTGCTTCGTCCCGTCAGGCTTTCTCGTGCCCGGCGACGTGATGCTGGCGCAAAAGGTCGCGCTCGAGACCGACGAGAACGCGGCAATCGCGCTCGCCAACCGGTTTCCGCCGGCTACGCACTCGGAGCACTTTTACCGGCGCCCGTTCTAGCGGCCGGAGGGCGTACAGATCAGGAGTGCGTTGTGCGGTAGGCATCCAGCGCATGCGCCGCGAACACAGCGACGCTGCAAAGCGCGAGCACGGCTGAGATCAGCTCGATCATAGCTCATCCTCCCGCAGCGGCTGGGACACGAGATTCTGGCAGCAGGCATAATCCAGGATGAGGTCGAGGAAGAATTGCATGGTGGCCGTCCCTGTATGATTTTGACAACCAGTTAACCGGCCATCTGTTTCAGGCGTGTTTCGTCGTTTTGGGAAACGGGTTTCGAGGGGAACCCGGGGCTGGTTTGTGCACCGCAGACCCGCTACATCCCGCGCTGCTCAGTCCTTCAGCCGGGCCTTTCGGGCGGGCGGCAAGTCATATTGCGAGGCAAAATCATGGCGCAGGTCGAGTGGTTTGACGATCTCACCATCGGAATGCGGTTCAAATCCCCCGAGGTGCAAGTCACCGAAGCCGACATCAAGCGCTTTGCAGCCGAGTTCGATCCGCAGCCGATGCATCTCGACCACGAGGCCGCCAAGCAGACGTTGTTCAACGGCCTGGCTGCATCAGGATGGCACACCGCCGCGATCGCCATGAACCTCGCGATCCAGGCCCGCCCGTTCGGCCCGCATCCGCTGATCGGCGCGGGCGTCGACGGTCTGCGCTGGACCATCCCGGTACGGCCCAATGACCGCCTGCATCTGGTCGGCGAGGTCATGAGCCTGACGCCGTCGAAGTCGAAGCCACAGGGCATCGCGCTGGTGAAATGGACGATGTTCAACCAGAACGGCGAGGAGGTTTACACCTTCACCCCGATCGCCATCATCCCCAGGCGGGTCTAAGGCCGGCGGCGTTCAGCATCGGCGGGATCAGCCTCCTCCAGCCCTTGCGGGCCGCAGGCCGAGGTGGTCATCTCCGCGTGGGGAACGCTGGAGGCTGACATGAAACGATTCCTTCTTGCCGCTTTGCTGACCGCGGGCGCCCTGGGCGCAGCCGTCTCGAGCACAGGGCCGGCGTTCGCGCAGCAATCCAGGGTCGGCGACTGGACCATCGAGAAGCGCGCGCAGGACACGCATTGCAATGCGAGCCGCGGCTACAAGGACAAGGAAGACGAGAACCGCAACTACGTCATCGTGATCACCTATTCCGAGAAGGCCATCGTGATCGTGATGATCTATGACGGCTGGGAGTGGGACAAGGTCGGCGAGATCCTCCGGGCCGACGTCGGCACCGATGACGCCGACATCATGAAGAAGGCGAAGTGGGAGGTCATGGACAAGACCACCGTGCGCGGCATCTTCGAATACGACCAGACGATCATGGACCGGCTGTCGAAGGCCAGGCGTCTCTCGCTCGATTTCGAGGACGATGACGAGGACAGCATCGAGATGCAGATCCCGCGCGCCGGCGAGGCGCTGGCCGCGCTGAAGTTCTGCGAGGAGAACCGGAAGTAAAGTGCTGCGCCGCGCACAGTACGCGATCGAGCAAGCAGCGCGAGGGCGCGTGACCCACAGCACACAGCCCGCGCGCTGTTCGCTTTTATCCTAGTCTTTGGCGAAAACGTCCAAGCCGCACCCTGCGGTTGACGTTACGCAAGGACGATGTTCGATATTTTAGCATCTCGCTGCACTGCTTTTTCCACGCCGAAGGCGACGATCGACCGCTCCGTCGGCTCTGCCAATGTCCAATGCGCAAGCTCCCTTCGTCACCGGGGCCGCACGCCGATCGCATCGTCCTTCCGATGACGATCCTCCAGGCAAACCGGTTCTCGTCTCTCGTCGGCGAGATCTACGATGCGGCGGTCGATCCTACGCTGCGCAGCGGCGCGCTGGAACAGGTTTCCCATTTCGTCGGCGGGTGTGCCGCGACCATCCTGTCCCGCGATGCGGCAAGGCTCTCGATCGAGATTCACCAGCATTTTGGCACCGAATCCCGCTTCCGCCAGCTCTACCGCGACAGATATGTCGAGCAGGATCCTCTGCTCGATCGTCATCTCGCTTTTGCGGCCGGGCACGCCATCGGCGTGACCGATATCATGCCGCACGCGGACTTCGTGGCGACGAGCTTCTATCGCGAGTGGGTCGAGCCGCAGGGCGCGATCGACCTCGCGACCGTCGCGCTCGAGAGATCGGACGCGCGTACCACGGTGTTGCAGGTGTTACGCCATCGATCCCGCGGAACCGTCGACGAGGCGATGCGCGAACGCATGCGGCTGCTCGCGCCCCACATCCAGCGTTCCAGGATCATGGGCCGGCAGATCAGGGCGCGCTCGCACACCGTGGACGACCTTGCCGATGTGCTAGACGGCCTGAGCACGGCGATCTGCCTGCTCGACGCCGATGGCCGGGTCGTCCACGCCAACGCGGCGTGCCGGCAGCTGTTCGTCGATGCAAACCTGCTCGCGATGGTTGGCGACCGGATCGTGGCGCGTAACACTCAGACCGACAAATTATTCCGCGGCCTGTTCGAAGTTGTTGCGGATAGCGAAGCTCAGCCGGCTGGTCGCCGCCGCATCGAGCTCGCGACGTCGGCGGACGGTCAGCACTATCTCGTTCATGTCCTTCCGTTGAAGCGGGAGTGCAGCCTGCCGCGAGACGTCGCGGCCACGGTGCTCCTCGTACAGAAGGCCGCGATGGTGCCATCGCTCGTGCCCGACGCCATTGCTGCGGCCTTCAGGCTGACGCGGTCCGAATTGCGCGTGCTGATGGCCATTGTCGAGGTCGGTGGCGTTCCCGATATCGCGGCAAAGCTCGGCATTGCCGAGACCACGGTGAAGACGCATCTCGGTCGCCTGTTCGAGAAGACCGGTGCCGGCAGGCAGGCAGATCTCGTGAAGATCGCCGCCGGCTTCACCGCGCCGTTTGTACAGCGAACGCGCCGCGACGACGACACCATGTGATTCATTTCACGGCGCGAGCCGCGCGGCGATGCAATCTCAATCCATTGTGATGAGCAGGATCGTCAGGTCCTCCGAACGTACGACGCGCATCATTTGATACTTTCGTATATGGCGCCAGTTGAATGAGAAGGGCAGCGTGCGCCACGGAACAATGCGCGCCGGCACCGGACGCGGGTGCGGGAGACGACAGCGCGTGAGCGAGCCTGCCTGTCGGTTGGAGAAATTGCAGTGAGCGGCAAGGACGAATTTTCCATTCTCAATGTTTCGACGGACCACATTCCCGAAGACGAGCGTGTGCCGCTGCTGCGCGAATTCTATTGTCGCGGCGTGCTCAAGGCGGAGGTCGAGCCGACGGACGAAAAACCGTTCGCCGCGAGCCTCACTTCCCATGGCTTGCCGGACGTCCAGCTGGTGATCGGCGGGCTGGTCGGAGCTCGGGTCATCCGTACCAAGCAACTGGTCGTCGACGGCAACGACAGCCTTGGCCTGATGATCAACCGATCCGGCATCGTCGAAGTATCTGCGCGAGGACGAGATCTGAGGCTTCATCCCGGTGACGCGGTTCTGACGAGCGCGGAGGACGCGACGATCTACGAACGCCTCTCGCTTGGAAATTGTCTATCGCTGCGCGTGCCGCGGCGGGTGCTGGCGCCCATGATCGTGG
The DNA here is from genome assembly GCF_052075995.1 of Bradyrhizobium sp. 613_E4_N2_2. Classification (NCBI taxonomy): domain Bacteria; kingdom Pseudomonadati; phylum Pseudomonadota; class Alphaproteobacteria; order Hyphomicrobiales; family Nitrobacteraceae; genus Bradyrhizobium; species Bradyrhizobium sp. 613_E4_N2_2. The sequence continues at coordinate 5,409,755 of NZ_CP197234.1, read as the reverse complement.
ACATCGACGACACCGTGATGCGAATCATTCCGGAGCGCGCCACCGGACTTCGCCTGCTGGTCGACTACGCGACCTCTCTGGTGCGCGAGCGTGCGCTCTCGGTGCCCGCATTGCGCCAGCTTGCTGTTGCACATCTCCATGATCTGATGGCGCGTGTTCTCGGCGCGACGGATGAGGTTCACGAGCTGGCCGGGCGCCGAGGCGTCCGGGCCGCGCGGCTGCGGAAGGTGAAGTCCTTCATCGTCAACAATTGCTGGCATCAGGACCTCTCAGTCGCGATCGTGGCGCAGGAATTCGGCGTGACCACACGTTATCTCCAGCGGCTGTTCGAAGCCGACGGCAAGACGTTCTCGTCCTTCCTGACCGGGCAGCGCCTCAAACGCGCGCATCGCATGCTGCGCGAGCCTGACTTCGCCGGGCGGCCGGTGAGCTCGATCGCCTACGACGTGGGCTTCGGCGATCTCTCCTATTTCAATCGTTGTTTCCGGCGGGCCTATGGCGCGACGCCTAGCGGCGTCAGGAGCGGCGAAGCGCTGTGACCGCGCGGTGCGCGGTTCGTGCGACCAGGCGGGTGCCTATCGCAGCGCGCGCGTTCGGCCGACTACGTCTTCTAAGCGCGCGGAGTAGAACGATGACGCTGTGTTTCGGACGGCGCCGGCAGTTGGAGTTGTGAATGCGCCGCTTCTTCTTTGATCTCCTGGTCGACAATGTCGTGAAGATCGATCCGGGCGGCATGGTCTTCGAGCAGGCCAGGGCCACGTTCGTCGTGGCCGACGAGATGGCGAGACATCTGTTCGTCTGGCGTGACGATCTGCGTGATCGCGACGCCTGGATCCGCGTCAGGGATGCGGGTGGGCGAGAGGTCTATCGCGCCGCGGTCTGGTCAGAAAATGTCGAGAAGGTCGGCTGGGACCAGGCATGACCGTTCCGACTTCACCTTCCTGGGCGGCAACGCCGACAACCGGTCGCGGCGCCAAGTGCTCAACAATGCTGCGGTGGCCGGCTTCGGCTTCGACTACCGCGCCAGCCGCAACGTGTCCGTGTTCGGCGCGGTCGACGGCATGATGATGTCCGACCGGAGCCGCACCGGCACAGCGAAGGGTGGCGTTCGCGTCGCGTTCTGAGCCGGCATCAGCCCTGGCGGCTCGAATGCGATGCCCGCCGGCCGGGCCCCATCCGCCCGGCCGGCGCCTCCTCCGATCGGAGGACGTCGCATGCCGTGGTTATGGTATTCTTGGTGATATTGATCACTCAGGCCATTTCAAGCCATGCACGGACTACGGAAGCTGCCGGAACTGGTCGAGTCCATCTATGACGCAGGGCTCGATCCCTCGCTGTGGAACCACGCCGTTGCCGGCATTCGCGATTTCGTCGGCGGGCAGGCCTGCGGGCTGTTTTCCAAGGATTCGATCAGCAAATTCGGCGTCACCCATTATTATTGCGGGGCCGACCCGTACTATATCCGGCTCTATTCGGAGACCCATTCGAAGTTCGACCCGCTGACGGTGCTGCCGCCGCATGGCGAGATCGTCAGCATCCCCGATCTCGTCAATTTCGATGAATACCGGAAAGGGCGCTTTTACCAGGAGTGGATGCAGCCGCAGGGTTGCAGCGACGCGGCCAACGTCGTGCTCGAGACATCGCATGCGAGCTGCCCGGTGATGATGACGGTGCTGTCGGGCCGGCGCATGGTGGACCCGGCGATGCAGCATCGGCTCTCGCTGATTGTGCCGCACGCCAGCCGCGCGCTGCTGATCAACCGCGCCATCACCTCGCAACTGACACTGGCGACGGCGCTGGTGGATGTTCTGGACAATCTGGCGTCCGGCATCTTCCTGCTCGATGCTTTTTGCCGGGTGGTGCATGCGAATTCGGCCGGCCACGCCTTGCTTGCCGCCGATGATGTGGTTCGGTCCGTTGCCGGGCAGCTCGTAACCAGCAGCACGGAGGCCAATCAGACGCTGCGCGAGGCGCTTGCGACCCGCAGCGAAATTGCCCTGCTTGCCACACGGGGCCATGCGATCCCGCTGCTTTCGCCGAGCGGCGAGCGTTATGTCGCGCACATCCTGCCGCTGTCGTCCGTGCTGCGAAATGGCAGCGAGCAGGTGGTCGATGCCGCCGGTGCGCTGCTCCTGCGCAAGGTGTCGCTCGGCGGGCAGTCCTATGGCGAGCTGATCGCACGGACCTTCGACCTCACGCCGGCCGAGCTGCGCGTGTTCCTGTCGATCGTCGAGGTCGGTGGCGTCCCGGAAACGGCGGCAGCGCTCGGTATCGCAGAGACCACGGCGAAGACGCATCTGCATCGGGTGTTCGCCAAGACCGGCGTTTCGCGTCAGGCCGATCTCGTCAAGCTCGCGGCCGGATTCTCCAATCCGCTCGTCAACTGATCGGTCAATCGCGGCCGGGGTTGAACCTTTTGCTCCCACGATAGACTCACTAGTGCCGCCGGGCATGACGAACATTTCGCGATCTCCAAGTCACCATTGGCTGTTCTGATGTCCCGACCTCCCAAACAGTCCGAGTTGATCGAGAATATATATGACGCGGGTCTCCATCCTGAGTTGTGGAGCGATGTCGTCGTCAAGCTCAATGCGTTCATCGGCAGCCAGGCTTGCGGGCTGATTTCGAAGGATCCGGTCAGCAAGTCCGGCGCGACGCATTATTACTGCGGTGTCGATCCGCACTACATCCAGCTCTATGCCGAGACCTACGCCCAGTACGATCCGCTGGCACGGCTGCCTCGCTATGGCGAGGTTCGTAACATCCCCGATCTCGTGAATTTCGACGAATATCGCCGCGGGCGGTTCTATCAGGAATGGCTGCGGCCCCAGGGTTGCGTCGATGTCGCCAGCGTGGTTCTGGAACAGTCGAAGTCGCCGTGTCCGATGCTGATCACCGTGATTCCCGGCAAGGGGATGCTCGATGCGGAGCAGCGGGCGCGAATGCAATTCCTGGTTCCGCATGCGAGCCGGGCGCTGCTGATCAACCGGGCGATCGAGCGGAAGCAGCAGCGGGCGATTGCGCTCGCCGATGTCGTGGATCGGCTGAATGCCGGCGTCATCCTGCTCGATACGGCCTGCAACATCGTCCACAGCAATCCTGCCGCGGACACGTTGCTCGCCGCCGATGATGTCCTGCGGTCTGTCGCGGGCCGGCTGGCGGCACGATCTTCCGCGGCAAATTCGGCGCTGCGCGATATCTTCCGTGACGCAGGCGAGGTTGCCGTCGCGGCGGCCGCCGGGCGAAAGATTCCGCTGATGTCGCATGACGGCTCCTACTACGTCGCGCACGTCATCGCGCTGCCGTCGTTGTTGCGTGAAGGCGCGGCGGAGCGCACGTCGGCGGTCGGCGCCTTGTTCATCTGGAAGGCGGAACTCGACGGCCGCTCATGTGCCGGCCTGATCGACCGCGCGTTCGAACTGACCCCTGCGGAGCTGAGGGTCATGCAATCGATCGTCGAGGTCGGTGGTGTGCCGGAGACGGCCGTGGCGCTCGGCATCGCGGAGACGACGGTGAAGACGCATCTGCATCGGGTGTTCGCGAAGACCGGCGTCTCGCGTCAGGCCGATCTCGTCAAGCTCGCGGCTGGATTCTCCAATCCGGTTCTGCACTGACGCGCTTTCCGAAGGCGCAGGCGAGTCGCTCCGGCTCGCGATAGGTTCAAACAGCAGCATCATTAGAAAGTTATCGCGGGTCGTTCGATCGAATGACGCGATTCTCCGTGCTGTCTTCTACGAGAACTCACGCGTTTTCTTGTTCGACGCGTTCGATCTTCGTGTGAAGCAACTCACAGCAAGCGGAAGTGAACCTCATCAATCTCTCGCACAAGTTGAGAGGAGATTGTCATGCGAAAGGCGTCACCAGCTCCGGCCGGCAAGTTCCGCGACATCGTCGCGCGCATCGGCGCGGCATTCCGCGCGCAGCGCGAGATTGACGCGAAGCGCGCGTTGCGGCGCTACAGCCATTTACTGGAGCAGTCGCATGAAACGTCGCGTTTGAATGAAATGATTCCGGTCTGCAATGAAGAGGATACTTTTGAAAATGCCAACAGAGTTGATCCGCGCGCGCGCGCGGCCGGCCGCACCACGTTCGAACGCGCGTAACGTCAACGTTGTCGCCGCCGCGCTGACGGCGGCGCTCGTCACGCTTCAACTGGTCGGGCTGGCAATGCTGGAGCGTTCGCACGCGCAGCCGGTCTCTCGGCCTCTCCTGAATTCGCACGATGCGGAGCTCTGCACCGGGACCGCCGATGTCCCGGCGACGCAGACACCTTACGACTGACCCGGAGAACGCATCGTGCCTGATATCACGACCAGCCTTCTCGTGAGCGTCGCCGTGTTCGCCGGCGCCTTCGTCTCGGGGCTCTCGGGCTTCGCGTTCTCGGCCGTGGCGGGCGCGATTCTGCTTCGCGTGTTTCAGCCGCTGGAAGCCGTCCCGCTGATGATGGCGTGCAGCATCGGCGTGCAGGCCACCAATCTGTGGGCGCTTCGGCGCAGCATCCGCTGGGAGGGCAGTCTGCTGCTGATCGTCGGCGGATTGATCGGCGTTCCCATCGCGGTGTCGCTGTTGCAGAGCACGGACACGCATCTGCTCCGCCGCGGCTTCGGCATCATCGTCGCGCTCTATGCGGCCTACATGCTGCTGCGGCCGACGCTTGTGACGGCCGGTGAGGCGGTCGGCCGGCCCTGGGTTGCACTAATCGGGTTCGGGGGAGGACTGGTCGGCGGCCTGACCGCGATGCCGGGCGCGATCCCCACGATCTGGTGCGACATGCGCGGCATGCCCAAGAGCGAGCAGCGCGGCCTGGTGCAGCCGTTCATCGCCGCGATGCAGGTCTTCGCGATCGCGCTGCTGGTCGGACACCAGGACCTGTCGTCAAAGGTCTTCGTCGACCTTGCGATCAGCCTGCCGGCACTGTTCGCCGGCTCAGCGCTCGGCGTGATCGCCTTTCACCGGGTCAACGAGACGGTCTTTCGCAAGACCGTGCTCGTTCTGTTGTTGCTCTCGGGGATTTCCCTGATCTAGTGGCCAGCCTCATGGCCGAGGCTCTGGACCGGTGCCACACTGGAGCCGCTGCCGTGATGCACCAGCGGCTTCATGCCGGTGACGGTCCGGAGCAGCACATAGAACACCGGCGTCAGGAACAGGCCGAACACGGTGACGCCGATCATGCCGGAGAACACCGCGACGCCCATCGCGCGCCGCATCTCCGAGCCGGCTCCGGTCGAGAGCACGAGCGGCAAGACGCCCATGATGAACGCCATCGACGTCATCAGGATCGGACGCAGCCGCAGTCGGCTCGCCTCGATTGCGGCCCGGATCGGCGTGCGTCCCGCGAATTCGAGCTCGCGTGCGAATTCGACGATCAGGATGGCGTTCTTGGCGGAGAGGCCGACCAGCACGATCAATCCGATCTGGGTGAAGACGTTGTTGTCACCCTTCGAGATCCAGACGCCGAACATCGCAGCCAGCAGCCCCATCGGCACGATCATGATGATCGAGAGCGGCAAGGTCAGGCTCTCGTAGAGCGCGGCCAGCACCAGGAACACCAGCAGGATCGCCAGCGGAAACACCCAGAGGCCGGAATTGCCGGCGATGAACTCCTGATAGGTCAGGTCGGTCCATTCGAAGGCAAAGCCGGGCGGCAATGTCTCCGCCGCGATCCGCGTCGCGACCTCCTGCGCCTGGCCCGACGAAAAGCCGGGCGCGGCGGCCGCGTTGATGTCGGATGACAAGAAGCCGTTGTATCTGATCGCGCGCTCCGGCCCCGCGCTCTGGCGGATCGTCAGCAGCGCCGACAGTGGCACCATGTCGCCGGAGGACGAGCGCACCTTCAACTGCCTGATGTCGTCGGCGCGGGCGCGGAACGGCGCGTCGGCCTGGACGTAGACGGAGTAGGTGCGACCAAACTTGTTGAAGTCGTTGACGTAGTAGGACCCGAGGTAGATCTGGAGCGTGTTGAACACCTCCGTCACGGGCACGCCCAACTGAAGCGCCTTGGTGCGGTCGATGTCGGCGAAGAGCTGGGGCACGTTGACCTGGAAGCTCGAGAACACGCCGGCGATCTCCGGCGCCTTCTGCATCGCCGCCATGAACGCCTTGGTCGCCTCGTTCAGCGCTTCATAGCCGAGACCGGCACGGTCCTCGATCTGCAGCTTGAAGCCGCCGATGGTGCCGAGGCCGTTGACCGGCGGCGGCGGGAACATGGCGATGAAAGCTTCCTGGATCCCGGAATATTTCTTGTTGAGGTCCGCCGCGATCGCGTTCCCGCTCAGGGTCGGACCCTTGCGCTCCTCGAACGGTTTCAGCGTCGAGAACACGATGCCGGCGTTGGAGGAGTTGGTGAAGCCGGCGATCGACAGACCCGGAAACGCAACCGAGCTCTCGACACCGGGCTGGGTCAGCGCGATGTCGCTCATCTTGCGGATCACCTCTTCGGTCCGATCGAGCGCCGCACCATCGGGCAGTCGTGAGAAGCCGACGAGATATTGCTTGTCCTGACCCGGCACGAAGCCACTCGGCACCTGCTGGAACAGGAAGGCGGTCACGCCGACCAGGACCACGTAGAGGCCCATCACCGCGGCCTTGCCCGAGATCACCTTGGTGACGGTGCCGCTGTAGTTCTCCGACGAGCGCGTAAACGCCTTGTTGAAGCCGCGGAAGAACCAGCCGAGGCTCTTTTCCATGATGATCGTCAGCTTGTCCTTCGGCTCGTTGTGTCCCTTCAGCAGAAGGGCCGACAGGGCCGGCGACAGCGTCAGCGAGTTGACGGCGGAGATCACGGTCGAGATCGCGATCGTCAACGCGAACTGCTTGTAAAACTGCCCGGTGAGGCCGGAGATGAAGGCGAGCGGCACGAACACGGCGATCAGCACCATCGCGATGGCGATGATCGGGCCGGAGACCTCGCGCATCGCCTGGTAGGTCGCGTCGCGCGGCGAGAGGCCGCCCTCGATGTTGCGCTCGACGTTCTCGACCACGACGATGGCGTCGTCGACGACGATGCCGATCGCGAGCACGAGGCCGAACAGGCTGAGCGCGTTGATGGAGAAGCCGAACAGATGCATCACCGCGAAGGTGCCGACGATCGACACCGGCACCGCAAGCAGCGGGATGATCGAGGCGCGCCAGGTCTGGAGGAACAGGATCACCACCAGCACGACCAGTGCGATCGCTTCCAGCAGCGTGTGGATGACAGCTTCGATCGAGGAGCGCACGAACTGGGTGGGGTCGTAGACGATCTGGTAGGACACGCCCTCCGGCATGTTCTTCTTGATCTCGGCCATGGTGGCGCGGACGTGGTCGGAAATCTCCAGCGCGTTGGAGCCCGGCGCCTGGAAGATCGGGATCGCCACCGCCTGCTTGTTGTCGAGCAACGAGCGCAGGCCGTATTCGGAGGCGCCGAGCTCGATGCGTGCGACGTCGCGCAGCCGCACCACTTCACCGCGCGTGCCGGTCTTGACCACGATGTCGCCGAACTGTTCTTCGTTGGCGAGCCGGCCCTCCGCATTGACGGACATCTGCAGGTCGATACCCCTGACGTTGGGGGAAGAGCCGACCACGCCGGCGGCGGCCTCGACGTTCTGCGCCTGGATCGACTTGACGATGTCACTTGCGGTCAGGCCGTGCTCGGCCGCCTTCTGCGGATCGACCCAGACCCGCATCGAATAGTCGCCGGCGCCGTAAAGCTGGACGTCGCCGACGCCGTCGATCCGCGCGAGGCGGTCCTTGACGTTGAGCACCGCGTAGTTGCGCAAATACGTCATGTCGTAGCGGCCGTTGGGCGACAGCAAATGCACGACCATGGTGAGGTCGGGCGACGATTTCTTGGTGATGATGCCGAGCTGGCGCACCACGGCCGGCAGGCGCGGCTCGGCCTGCTGCACGCGGTTCTGCACCAGCTGCGTCGCCTTGTCGGGGTCGGTGCCGAGCCGGAACGTCACCGTCAGCGTCATCGCGCCGTCGGTGGTCGCCTGGCTCGACATGTAGAGCATGCCTTCGACGCCGTTGATCTGCTCCTCGATCGGGGTCGCCACCGTCTCGGCGATCACCTTGGGATTGGCGCCGGGATAGGTCGCGCGCACCAGCACCGAGGGCGGCACCACGTCCGGATATTCGGAGATCGGCATCGCGAACAGCGAGATCAGGCCTGCGAGGAAGATCAGGACGGACAGCACGCCGGCGAAGATCGGACGGTCGATAAAGAACTTTGAGAGATTCATGGCCTTGCCCCTGCAAGAGAGACAGCTCTCCCGTTACCGGGACGCGGGAAATACCCGCGAACCCGGAATCGAGATGCGATGTCTTGGTAGCTCTATGACGTCGTTATTCCGGGCACGCGGTCCGGAATGATGTAACTAGCGTTGCACCACGTCCTGGTTGCTGTGGTTGGAGGCCTGCTGCGGTCCACGCGCACCCATCGCCGCGACCTCCGTCTTGAGGAGCGCACCGGGACGCACGCGTTGCAGGCCATTGACGATGATGCGATCACCGGGCTTCAGCCCCGCCGTCACGATGCGAAGGCCGTCGACCGAGCCGCCGAGCGTGATCGGCCGATAGACCGCGCGGCTGTCGTCGCCGACCCCCATCACGAACTTCTTGTCCTGATCGGTGCCGATCGCGCGCTCGTCGATCATCACCAGCGTCTGCTGCTTCGGCTGGCCCATGCGTACGCGTGCGAACTGGCCGGGGATGAGACGTCCGTCCTCGTTCCGAAACACCGCGCGGACCCGGATGGTGCCGCTCTGGCCGTTGACCTGGTTGTCGATCAGCTGGATATGACCTCTCGCCGAGAGACCGCCGGATGTCGTCATTTCCACCGGGATCTGGTCGAGATTGCCGCGCTTGCCGGAGGCATCCGCGATCGAGTTCAGCGCGCGCAGCACGACCTCTTCATCCGCATCGAACGAGGCGTAGATCGGATTGACCGACACCAGCGAGGTCAGCACCGGGGAGGCGGTGCCGGCGGCGACGAGATTGCCGACGGTGATCTCGAACTTGCCGACGCGGCCGTCCACTGGCGCACGCACCTCGGTGTAGTCGAGATTGAGCTTTGCGGTCTGGAGCGTCGCTTCTGCCGCCTTCACATTGGCGATGGCTTCGCGATTGGCATTGTCGCGCTGGTCGTAGTCGCGCCGCGTGACGACGGCGTTGCCGACCAGCTGCGCGCCGCGCTCGAGCTCGCTCTGGGTGAACACGACGCGCGCTTTGGCAGCCTCGAGCTGGGCGTTGGCCTTGTCGACCTCTGCTGCGTAAGGCGCCGGATCGATCTTGAACAGCACGTCGCCGGCCTTCACCAGCGCGCCTTCGGTGAAGTTGGTCGCAAGGATCGCACCCGCAACGCGGGGACGAAGCTCGACACGGTTGATGGCTTCGAGCCGGCCGGAGAAATCGTCCCACAGCACGGTCTGCTTCGGTTCGATCAGCGCGACCGTGACAGGGACGGCCTGCTCGGCAGCGGCGGCCGTTGCGGTGGCCTGGGCTGCACGGAAGTAGTGGCCGGTCGCGATCGAGCCGGCCACGGCGAGGGCGCCCACGATGGCGACGCCGCCGAGGAGGCGGCGGAAACGGCCGGTGCGAGGGGAGTTTTGCGAGGGATGCATTTGCGCGCTCCAGATATGTAGTGTTCACTACAGATGTGGAGCTGGATGTCGCAGTGCAAGATACTTATGTATCATTCACTAAGAAAATTGTAGCGGCATACCGCAAGAATTGGAAGACGGCAGAGAAAATAAAGCTAGAACAAATAGATAGGATTCGGCGTTAAGCTTCAGGCAGAACGTGAATTCCGAGGAGACAGGCACATGGGCATGGGACGCCCCCGCGAATTCGACGCCGAAACGGCGTTGGACCAGGCGATGGAAGTGTTTTGGCGCCATGGCTATGAGGGCGCCACCATCGCCCAGCTCACCGAGGCCATGGGCATCAATCCCCCGAGCCTTTACGCCTGCTTCGGCAACAAGGAAGGCCTGCTCAAGGCCGCGCTCGACCGTTACACCAAATTGCGGGGCGTCTGGATGGACGAGGTGGTCGCCGCGCCGACTGCCCGCGACGTTGCCGAGCGGATGCTGATGGGCATCGCCGACAAGCAGACCGATCCCGCCAACCCGCCCGGCTGCCTGCTCGTGCAAGGCGGCATCGCCTGCGGCAGCGGCTCCGAGAACGTCCCGTTCGAGCTCGCCGCCCGCCGCGCCCAAAATGAAGACCAGCTCCGCGACCGCTTTGTTCGCGCCAAGGCCGAAGGCGATCTCAAGCCGAGCTCTGATCCCGCCGCGCTCGCGCGCTACGTCTCGGCCGTCTCGGTCGGCATGGGCGTGATGGCGTCCTCAGGCTCCGACCGCGAGGCGCTGCGTCAGGTCGCGAGCGTTGCCGTGCAGGCGGTCGAGGCGCAGTCGGCAATTTAGACCTATCCAATCCGATTGTGCTCGCAAGCGCTCACTTCCGCAGCCCCAGTGCCGACGGCGATCCGGGTGTCGGCGCAGGCGGCGGAGGATTGCGCGGAATATGTGAGAGGGTACCGCCCGGCGGAAGGAGGGGGTGAGGGGCGCGGAGCAACGCGGCTTCTCGATCGCGCAGCGTGTCATCCGAGGGAGGATCTATCGAGCCTTTGCCGGCCAGCCAATTGCTGGCCATTTGCTCGGACAAGGCGATGGTGGCAGGCGTCAGCTTCAGTGCGAGATAGTTCTTCTGCAGACCCGTGGCCATATCGCAGGTCTTGCTCTGTGAGGGCGCGGACGGCGCCGGGCTCGCCGAGCCCCCGCTTGATGCCGTGCAGGTGTTGCGCTCGGCGAGGATAGCCCACGCCTTGCTCTTGACGAGATCATGGTCGGTTTTGAGAACCGTATAGAGATCAAAATGTGTGAAGGCCATGTCGAGCTGTGCGGTGGCTTCGCCTCGCGCGGCCGCTCGGAATCGCCATTTGATCGCCGCCGCGCGATCTTTGGGAGCTCCTATACCCTTGTCGTAGAACGTCGCCACATTGAGTTGCGCCTCGGTGTGGCCTTGCTCTGCGGCCCTCGTGAACCAATAGAGGGCTTCCTTGTCGTTTCGCGGGCCGCCTGTGCCATTGTACAGCATGGCGCCAAGAGCATTCTGCGAACGGGCCAAGCCCTGCGCCGCGGCTTTGGACTGCCACATGCGAGCGGCTGCCGGATCTCGTTGACCGCCGAGACCCTTCTCGTACATCAAGCCAAGATTGTATTGCGATTCAGGCTCGCCTTGCTCGGCGGCCTTCTGGTACCACGCTCGTGCTTGGTCCAGCGATAGTGGGACGCCGAGCGCCGTCAGATACATTCCGCCAAGCCGGTGCTGGGCCTCGACGCTGCCGCACCGGGCCAGGCTGAGATAGTCGCGCATTGCGTCCGCGTAACGCTTGGCATCATATGCTGCATGTGCCCGCACCATGGCTTCTGCGGGCAGCTTTCCACATGGCGAGGGATCATCCTTTCCTCCCGCCAGCAAGACTTCCGTCGAAGACATCAGCAACGTCGCCGCAACGATCGGCAGAATTCTCATGGGGGCCCGGTCCCTGCACGCAACGAGGCCCGCGACGGCAACGCTGCTTGACGCACATGGAAAGTATATCGCTCACCATATGTCAGGTGGATGTCGACCAGTTCGCCACGGTGCACTTACCAGCGGCGTGCAGGCGGGACGAAGCCGCCGTACTCGCGTTCGATCAGCCCGGCGAGCGCAATCGTCGTGCGGTCCTCGAGGTACGGCCCGATGATCTGAACCCCGACTGGAAGGCCCGGCGGCGTTCGTTCGACCGGGACGGCGGTCGCCGGCAGTCCGCAGGTCGAGGCCGGGTCCGCCCAGATGAAGCACGCATCGGCGTAAGGGTGCAGCTTTCCGTCGATGTCCAGTTGCCGCGCGTCGAACGGTTCGGACTGGTCGTGCGGAAAGGCCGGCACGGCGGCGGCCGGGTAGATCACGGCGTCGAACTCGCGGAAGAACTGCTGCCACCGCTGCTGCAACTGCAAGCGCGCCGCGTCGGTCGCCAGCCATTCGCGATGGATCATGCCCCAGCCGCGGGCGCGCTCGGCCTGCAGGCTGCGGTCGTCGGGCGAGAGTGCCGCGGCAACTCCTTGCGCCTCTGCGAGAGCGGCCGGTGTCAGGCGCGGACTTCGCGCTGCGTTCAACAGCTTCATGTAGAGCCGCGCGGAGTCGGCGAGATCAGGCAGCGAGGTGCTCGCGCGCGCGACCCGAGCGCCAGATTTGTCGAGCCGGTCGGCCAATCGCCCGATGGCTGAACGCACGGCATCGCCCGTCGGCATCAGCGGATGCGTATCGATCACGAGGATCCTGAAACCCTTGAGCTGGTCATGCCGGGGGGCCGGTAGCGCAAGGCGATAGCCGATCCCGTCGCGCGTCTCGTCGGGGCCGGCAATCACGTCGAGCGACAGCGCGAGGTCGGAGGCGGTGCGCGCCATCGGCCCGACGACAGCCAGATCGCCCTGGCCGGGGACGGGTAGTGCCGGCGGCAGGCTGTAGCCGCGCAGCGGCACCAGGCCGAGGCTCGGCTTGTGTCCGAACACACCGCAGAAATGCGCAGGCACCCGGATCGAGCCGCCGATGTCCGAGCCGATCGAGAGCGGGCCGAAACCCGCCGCCAGCGCCGCGCCCGATCCGCCCGAGGAGCCGCCGGGTGACCGGCCGAGGTCCCACGGGTTGTTCGTCGTCCCGTGGATGTCGTTGTAACTTTGGAAGTCCCGCAAGCCGATCGGGATATTGGTCTTGCCGATGATGATGGCGCCTGCCGCCTTCAACCGCGAGACCACAAGGGCGTCTTCCGCCGGTTGGAAATCCCTGAAATGCGGAAAGCCCCATGTCGTCGGCAGGCCGGCGACGTTGAACGGTTCCTTGAGGGTCACGGGGATGCCGAGTAGCGACAGCCGCTCGCCGCGGGCAAGCGCGGCATCGGCGGCGCGCGCGGCCTCTCTCGCGCGATCGAAATCGCGGACGATGATCGCGTTGATCCGCCCGTCCAGCGCCTCGATGCGCGCGATCGTATGCGCGAGCAACTCCGACGCCGACACTTTGCGCGCGTGCAGGCGGTGAGCAGGGCGCTGATCGAGCCGTAGTCCAGGTCAGCGGCATCTGCGGTCATCACGAGCTCCATTGTATCCCGGCTGAGACCTTGTAGCCCGGATGGAGCGCAGCGCAATCCGGGAGATATCCCGACGCGGATGCATGACCCGGATTACGCTATCGCTTCATCCGGGCTACGACGCTATCGCATCTGGTCGTCATGCCCGGGCTTGTCCCGGGCATCCACGTTCTCAGTGCGGCGTCGCAAGGCGTGGATGGCCGGGACAAGTGTTTAGCCCGGAGACATGGCTGACACCTGTTCGGACACATCACTGACAGGTTGGCCATTGGTCAAGTCGATCGATGCGACCTGCCAGCTGGCGAAGAAGATTCCGTAGTGGCCGTCACGATCCAGCGGCCGGATGGCAAGGCGTTCGCGGGCGAAGGCCTGGGGAACTTTCCAGAAGTGTCCCTTGAAGGAGATGTAGGGTCTTGTCGATGAGACCCTGCGCACGATCTCGCCGCTGTCGTATTCGACGTTCGGAACGCGGGCCGGCATGGGGCGAGCACTTGGCCGGAAGCGATCGGCAGGGACCTGCATATCGAGGCCTTGGTGAGGCCGCTCCAGATTGTAGACCGGCCGCCAGGCGTCGAAGGCGCGCTGGACTTCCGGGAGAGTTCGGAAGCGGCGCATTGCAAACACCTCGGCCTTCAGGGTGCGATGGAAGCGTTCGTTCTTGCCGCGGGCCTGTGGGTGGCATGGCCTTGCGTGCACCACCCTGACGCCAAGCTTGAGCAGCCACACCTTCAGTCCGGTCCAACGAATGCCGGACGTATCGCCCCAGGGTGAGCCATTGTCGGTGTAGAAGGCCTCCGGCAGGCCATAGCAGCGGAACGTCGTCGACAGGTGATTCTGCACGGTGAGGCGCTGCTCGTCGGCACATGCCTTCAGGCACAGCACGTAGCGCGAGTGATCGTCGACGATCGTTAGCGGATGGCACCGCGTCCCATTGGCGAGCGGCAGGTGACCCTTGAAGTCCATCTGCCACAGCAGGTTGGGAGCTTCCTTCTCGAACCGGTGGCCCGGATTGGGCGGCGCATTCTCACTCGGTTTGATCCGGTCGTTCCGACACAGGATCTGGTGCACCGTTGATGGCACAGGCACCGTCTGCCCGCCCCGCTTCAGGCAATGGGCAATCTTCCGTGCTCCCCAAGCCGGATGCTTGTCGCGTACAGCCAGGACTTCTGCCTCGACCGCAGCCTCACTCCGCTTGGGCATCGCATGCGGGCGCCGGGAACAGTCGGCCAGCTCCCGATCGCCGGCCTGCCAGCGCGCCAGCCACTTGTAGCCGACGTCAGGACTGATGTTGAACCGACGGCACAGTTCGCGCCGGTTGGCGCCCTCCTGCAAAGCCAGCCGCACAAACTCGTGGCGCTGATCCATCACTGACACCTCGCTCCAAGGCATGGACGGCCTCCCGAATCGGACCAATCCAGCCAATGTTGATGTGTCAGCTATGTCTCCGAACACCCGTCAGTGATCTGTCCGGGCTAAACAACAAGCCCGGCCATGACGATGTGGAGAGCCTCAGGAAGCTTCCTTCAGCACCGGCGCGGCAGATTCCTCCGCCTTGAGCTCCTCGAGGCTGCGATGCCGCGGCTCGATGCCCAGCGCCCAGACCGTGATGATCTGCACCACCAGCAGTCCGATCATCAGCGCCATGACGCCGGCTACGCCCCGCGTCTCGAATAGCGACACGACGAGGAACGGCGTGACGATGGTGGCGCCGCGCCCCAGCGTGTTGACGATGCCGGAGGCGCGCAGGCGGACCTCGGTCGGAAACAGCTCGGGGATGTAGATGCCGAATAGGAGGGCGACCAGGACGTAGATCGGTACCGTCAGCGCGAAGCCGACGGCCGGCAGCAGGATCGGGTCGGAGATCATGGGGTAGAGGATTCCGAGCATCACCGTGATCAGGGATGCACCGATGATGGTGGGCTTGCGGCCCCAGCGGTCGGCGGTTAGCGCGCCGATGGCCGAGCCGACGGGCGCGCCGAGCGCCATCAGCAGCGAATAGCCGAACGAGGTCGCGATCGAGAGGCCCTGCTTGACGAAGAACACGGGCAGCCAGGTCACGAAGCCATAGAGCAGGGTGTTGATGGTGATCAGGCAGACGGCGCCGACGATCATCCGCGACAGCAAGGGCGCGGTGAACAGCGTGCCGAGATCGGCAGATGCCGGGATCGGTGTCGTGGCCGCGGGAGGAGGCAGGGGCTGACCCTGCGCGGCTTCCTTCTCGATGGCTTGCATCAGCGCTTCCGCCTCGGCGGTGCGTCCCACAGCTTCCAGCCAGCGCGGCGATTCCGGCAGCGACTTGCGCATGTACCACACCACGAGCGCGCCGACGCCGCCGAGCACGAACATAGAGCGCCAGCCGAATTGCGGCACCACCACGGACGCGATCAATAGCGCCACGGGCAGACCGGTGACGACGCACACGGTCGTGAAGCCGAGCCATTTGCCACGGGTGCGCGCGGGCACGAATTCCGTCATCGTCGAATAGCCGACGACGTTCTCCGCCCCGAGCCCAACGCCCATCACGAAGCGGCAGGCGATCAGGAAGGCCATGTTCGGTGAGAACGCCGCGGCCAGGGAGGCAACGCCGAAAAGGAGCAAATTGAATTGATAGGTGAAGCGGCGTCCGTAGCGGTCGCCGAGGAAGCCGGTGCCGAATGATCCCAGCATCATGCCGACGAAGGTCGCGGAGATGAAAACCGCGTTCTGGGCGAGGGTTGAAAAGCCTGTCTTCAGCGTGACGCTGAGCACGGTCCCGGCGATATAGATGTCGAAACCGTCGAAAAACATTCCGATGCCGATCAGCAGCATGATGCGGCGGTGGAATGGCCCGATCGGCAGCCGATCCAGACGGCCGCCTGCGTTCACCAATGTCGACATATACGCTCTCCCCTGACTGTTGTTCTGGTCGATGCGGCCCGCCTTCTATGGGCGGTCGGCCGCTCGTCGTTTTTTGCTAGTTCAGGCGCTGTTGGTTGGCCGTGTCGCGATACCAGTCGAACGGCTGCTCGTGGGTCGCGACCATCACGCTCTTGGTGTTGAAGTGGTCGTTGAAGCTCTCGGTGCCGCATTCGCGGCCGATGCCGGAATCGTCGACGCCACCCCAGGGCGAAGCCGGGTCGAGACGGTGGTGATCGTTGATCCAGACGATGCCGGCCTTGACGGAGGCGGCGACACGATGCGCGCGCGCGACGTCGCGGGTGCGGATGGCTGCGGCGAGGCCGAAGGGCGAGTTGTTGGCAAGCCGCAGCGCATCGGCCTCGTCCTTGAACGGCGTCACCGAGGTGAAGGGACCGAACACTTCCTCCTGGAAGATGCGCATGTCGGATGTGACGTCGGCGAACACGGTCGGCTCGACGAAATAGCCGTTGTCGTGGCCCGGCACCCTCGCGGCAACGCCGCCGGTGACGAGACGCGCGCCATCCTCGTGGCCGTAGCCTACGTAGGTGAGAACGCGGTCGCGCTGCCGCGCGGAGATCACGGGGCCCATTTGGGTGTTCGCATCGAAGGGATCGCCGACGCGGATCGTGCGGGTCTTGGCCTGCAGCTTCTCGACGAATTCGTCGTAGATCGAGGCCTGAACGATGTGGCGCGAGGCGCAGACGCAGGTCTGGCCG
Organism: Bradyrhizobium sp. 613_E4_N2_2; assembly: GCF_052075995.1. Classification (NCBI taxonomy): domain Bacteria; kingdom Pseudomonadati; phylum Pseudomonadota; class Alphaproteobacteria; order Hyphomicrobiales; family Nitrobacteraceae; genus Bradyrhizobium; species Bradyrhizobium sp. 613_E4_N2_2. The sequence continues at coordinate 5,393,033 of NZ_CP197234.1, read as the reverse complement.
GCGCCGATGAAAGCGCCGAACGCGGCGTAGTTGACGGCGCGGTCGACGTCGAAATCGTCGAACACCATCACCGGCGTCTTGCCGCCGAGCTCCATGGTTTGATGCGCGAACACTTTTGCGGCCGCGCTGCCGGCGATGCGGCCGGCCTCGGTGCCGCCGGTCAGGACCAGCTTGTTGATGTCGCCATGCTCGGCCAGCATCTTGCCGGCGTTCTGGCCGAGGCCGAGAACGATGTTGAAGACGCCGGGCGGAAGGCCGGCTTCGGTGAAGATCTGCGCGAGCTTCAACGTCGTCAGCGGCGTGTATTCGGACGGCTTGACCACGGTGACGCATCCGGTCGCCAGCACCACGGCCAGCGACTTGCACAGGATCATCAAGGGATGATTGAACGGCGTGCAATTGGCGACGATGCCGATGGGGGTGCGGAGCGTGTAGTTCAGATAGGCGCCTTCGACCGGGATGACGGAGTCGCGGCGCGCCAGCGCAACGCCGGCAAAGTAGCGGAAGAAGTCGGGCAGGCGGGAGAGCTGGGCGCGGGTCTCGTTGACCGGCCGGCCGTTGTTGAGGGTTTCCAGCCGGTACAGGCTGTCGAGATTGGCCTCGAAAGCATCGGCGAGCTTGTTGACCAGTCTGGCACGCGCGCGTGTGTCCATGCCGCCCCAGGCTTTGCCTTCGAACGCCGCGCGCGCGCTCTTCATGGCGCGGTCGATATCCTCGGCGGTCGAATTGGGGATGCGGGCGATCACGTCGCCCGTCGCGGGGTTGCGGACGTCGAGCATCACGCCGTTGCCGGCTTCGACTTCACGTCCGTCGATGAAATTGCCATGGGTTTCGACGTCGATCGACGCGGGTTTCGATGGAATGTTCATGATGACCTCTCCTCGACGATAACGGCGTTGCGCTTGAGCGCCGGCAGAACGCGTTTTTCGGTGGCCCCGATATGGGCCTTGATGATGCGCGCCGCGGTTCGCGTTTCGCGGCTCTGCATGGCGTCGATCAGGGCGACGTGCTCGGCGACGAGCTTTGCCGGATCGTGACCCTTCAGATTGGACACGCTGACGCGGACCAGCCGGTCGGCCTGGCCGATCAGGTCGCACAGCGCCGTCGCCATGCGGCGATTGCCGGACGCATGAGCCAGCGCGGAATGGAAGCCGCGGTTGTAGGCGATGAAGTCCTCGTGGTTGCCAGAGAAACGGCGAAATTCATCGAGCGATTTCAGGACGCTGTCGGGAGCGCTCTCGATCGCCTCGGCGACGCAGGCCGGCTCCAGCGCAAGACGGAAGCGCAGGAGGTCGCGCGCGTCCGACAGCGAGATCGGCGTGACCCGGTAGCCCTGACGCGGCTGCACCGTCACCAAATGCTCGCGCTGCAGCCTCAAAAGCGCATCCCGAACCGGTTGGCGGCTCACCGAATAGCGTTCGGCCAGATCCTGTTCCCGCATTTCATCGCCCGGAGCGAACCGGCACGCTAAAATATCAGACCTCAGAAGATCGTAGATGTTTTCGCGCAAAAGCATGATTCTAGGGACCTCGTTGGCTCCAATTTGGCAATCCTGATATTTCACGTCAAGAGCCAAATGCTTGAATTCCCTGACAGTTGATTTATCAATCGGGGGCCTCCACGGCACGCAAACGGGTGTGATCCCGCCGACGAAGTTAAGGAAAGACCGGACATGGACAGGCTTCTTGCCAACGGGACCGTCAACGCCGCGCAATCGGGCGAGGGGCCGCCGCTGTTTCTCTTCCACTCGCTGTTGTCGGACCGTGCGAGCTTCGATGCGATCGTGCCCGAGCTTGAGGGATCGTTTCGCACCATCGTGCCGGAGTTGCCGGGGTTCGGCCGTTCACGCGCGGTCGAGGGCGGGCTCGTCGTTGTCGCAGACAGGATGGCGGACGCCGTGAAGGAGGCTGCGGGCGGTGCGCCGGCGATCGTGCTCGGCAACGGCTATGGCGGCTTCGTCGCCTTGCAGATGGCGATCCGGCACCCGGAGATCGCCAGCAAGCTCGTTCTCGCCGATTGCGGCGCGGCGTTCTCGGAGCCCGGCCGCGAGGCGTTTCGCAACATGGCGAAAGCATCGCGCGAGAAAGGGCTGGAGGCCATCACTGACGTCGCGATGCGTCGCCTGTTCGCGCCCGAGTTTCAGGAGCAGCATCCGGAGCTGATGCTGGACCGTCGTGAAGCGTTTCTGCGGACGGATCCCGACGTGTTTCGTGCCGCATGCGACGCATTGGCAAGCCTCGATCTCCGCTCTGAACTTGCCGCGGTGAAAATTCCTGTCCTCGTTCTGGTCGGTGAGCACGACGAAGCGACGCCTCCGCCAATGTCGCGTGAGTTGGCCGCCGGATTGCCGCACGCCGAACTCAAGGTCATTCCAGGCTGCGCGCACGTGCCGCAGCTTCAGTCGCCGCGGCAGTTTCTCGGAGCTCTCAAGGGCTTCCTGCTTTGATCTGCGCCTGGCCGATGCCGATCCTGCGCTCGAAACGGCGATGCCTTCCGAACGGTTAATGGCTTCTGTGCGACGGCGAATTCACAAGCGGGGATGGTGCAGTCCTGCGCCTGTTTTGCCCGACGTGTCAAACGTCCTCGGGGCTAGGCTCGCGCCATGCCGGAGCGAAATTCTTCAATGATTTGTACTGTGCATGGGGTTGTTTTCGCATTTTTTATTGGAGCAGCCCCAGGCAGCGAGGACCAGAGCATGAGCCGCCCGCATTGAAGCGGGCCTCCTAAGAGTTTTTATACACAGTTCTGGCACGCTCCGCGCGTCAATATCCGCAACCTGCATCGTCGCCTCTCATTGCGCGCGCGAAAAGACAGGACCCGCGGGCGTCGAGGGGGCGTGAGCCATGACTGCAGTTGCTTCGGACGCTGGTCGCGCGAAGGGCGGGATCGTGCCGATCCTGCTATGCGTGGTGCCGTTCAGTCAGATTCCGCTCGATGCCTATACGCCGGGCCTGCCGCAGATGGTGGTGGACCTCGCAACCGATTCCGCGTCGATGCAGAACACCGTCACCGCCTACATGCTCGGCATGAGTCTGGCGCTGGTGCCTGTCGGCATCGCCTCCGACACGCTCGGCCGCCGTAACGTTCTGCTCGCGGGGCTATCGGTTCTCATCGCGATGAGCATCGCCTGCGCACTCGCCACCAGCGCATCGCTGCTGCTCGCGCTGCGATTCCTGCAGGGCGTCGGCGGCTGCACTTGCCTCGTCGGCGCCTATGCGGTTGCGGCCGACTGCTTTCGCGGCCGCGAGCTCACCGCGATCTCTGGACTGCTTGGTGCTGCCTGGGGGCTTGCACCCGTGCTCGCACCGGCGGCCGGCGGCTTCATCGTCGAGCTGACATCCTGGCGCGGGGTCTTCGTCATCATCGCCATCGCCGCGGCCATCGTCGCTGCGATCGTCGTGCTGCTTCTGCCCGAGACGCTGCCGGCCGAGCGACGCGCGCCGTTCGATCCGCGCCGCACGGCGAGTATTCTCCGCGAGGCGCTCGTTCGTCCGGGGTTCCTGGCCTTCGTGCTGGTGTTCGCCGCCGCGGCCAGCGCGCAACTGGCGTTCGGCGTCGTCGCGCCGTTCTTCTACCAGACCGGCCTCGGTTACTCTGCGGCCATCTACGGCCTCGTCGCGCTCGGCCTTGGCGGCGTGAATCTCGCGGGCGAGCTCGGCTGCGCGCACTTCGCGCGCTTCATGCCGGCCCGCGTGATGGGCTTTGGCGCCTTCGCGCTGTTTCTCGCCGGCGCTGTCGTCTTGACCGCGACCGGCATGACGCTTGGTCTCGATTTCATGTCGATCACGATCGGCGGTGCGCTGGTGCTCGGCGGTTGCGGCGTGCTGTGCCCGATGATGTACGGCATGGCGCTCGGCCTGTTCGAGCGCGACCACGGCCTGATCGGCGGCCTCATCAGCGCGCTCTGCTATCTCGCGGTCAGCGGCGCCATGGCGATCGCGGCGGTGTTGCCCGAAGCGACCCAGGCGCCGATCGGCTGGCTTTATCTCGGCCTCTGCGCCGTCGCAGGGACGCTGCTTGCGATCTCGCTGCCTTCGGCGCGCCACGCCACACAGACCTAAGGGAGGAACCCATTCATGACCACCGTCGGTATTCGCGGCACGTTCTTCGACTTCGTCGACGATCCCTGGAAGCACATCGGTAACGAGCAGGCTGCCGCGCGCTTTCACCAGGACGGCCTCATGGTCGTCACGGACGGCGTCATCAAGGCGTTCGGTCCCCATGACAAGATTGCCGCCGCGCATCCGGGCGTCGAGGTCACCCATATCAAGGACCGCATCATCGTCCCGGGCTTCATCGACGGCCACATCCATCTGCCGCAGACCCGCGTGCTCGGTGCCTATGGCGAGCAGCTGCTGCCGTGGCTCCAGAAGTCGATCTACCCCGAGGAGATCAAGTACAAGGATCGCAACTACGCGCGCGACGGCGTGAAGCGTTTTCTCGACGCACTGCTCGCCGCCGGCACCACCACCTGCCAGGCCTTCACCAGCTCCTCGCCGGTCGCGACCGAAGAGCTGTTCGAGGAAGCGGCCCGCCGCAACATGCGCGTGATCGCGGGCCTCACCGGGATCGACCGCAACGCGCCGGCCGAGTTCATCGACACGCCCGAAAACTTCTATCGCGACAGCAAGCGTCTGATCGCGCAGTACCACAACAAGGGCCGCAACCTCTACGCCATCACGCCGCGCTTTGCCTTTGGCGCTTCGCCGGAGCTGCTCAAGGCATGTCAGCGCCTCAAGCACGAGCATCCGGACTGCTGGGTCAACACCCACATCTCCGAGAACCCGGCCGAATGCAGCGGCGTGCTGGTCGAGCATCCGGACTGCCAGGACTATCTCGGTGTCTACGAGAAGTTCGACCTGGTCGGGCCAAAGTTCTCCGGCGGCCACGGTGTCTATCTCTCGAACAACGAGTTCCGCCGCATGTCCAAGAAGGGCGCCGCGGTCGTGTTCTGCCCGTGCTCGAACCTGTTCCTCGGCAGCGGCCTGTTCCGCCTCGGCCGCGCCACCGATCCCGAGCATCGGGTGAAGATGTCGTTCGGCACCGACGTCGGCGGCGGCAACCGCTTCTCGATGATCTCCGTGCTCGACGACGCCTACAAGGTCGGCATGTGCAACAACACGATGCTCGACGGCAGCATTGATCCGGCGCGCAAGGATCTTGCGGAAGCCGAGCGCAACAAGCTCTCGCCCTACCGCGGTTTCTGGTCGGTCACGCTCGGCGGTGCCGAGAGCCTCTATATCGACGACAAGCTCGGCAATTTCGAGCCCGGCAAGGAAGCCGATTTCGTCGCACTCGATCCGAATGGCGGCCAGCTGGCGCAACCCTGGCACCAGTCGCTGATCGCCGACGGTGCTGGTCCGCGCACGGTCGACGACGCCGCGAACATGCTGTTCGCCGTCATGATGGTCGGCGACGACCGGTGCGTCGACGAGACCTGGGTGATGGGCAAGCGTCTCTACAAGCAGAGCTGAAGCGGACGGTCGCGATGAGCGCATCTCCGGATCCGGCGGCCCAGGCGGTCGCCCTCGTCATCCAGCGCCGCATTGCCGACGACGGCTTTGCCGCGTTCGCGCGGTGGAACGGCGAGGTCGGCGAGGCGCTGAAGGCGTGGCCCGGCTTCCTCAGTCAGGAGGTCGTGCCGCCTCAGCCGCCGGCGCATGTGGACTGGGTGACCATCCTGCGTTTCGCGAGCCCGGCCGCTGCCCGCGCCTGGCTTCAGAGCGATGTGCGTGCGCGCTTGATCGCGGACGTGCAGCGCTTCTTCGTCGGGTCGGAGGACGTCCATATCCTTCCCGACACCGGCGTTCAGCGCGACAGCGCGGTCTCCGCCGTCATCTCCTTCAAGGTCCCGGATGGACTCGAGGATGCGTTCCTCAAATGGCAACAGCGCATCCAGGCCGCGGAGGCCGAGTTCAGGGGGTTCCTGCGCCACAAGATCGAGCGGCCTATCCCGGGCCTGCACGACGAGTGGATCGTCATCCTGTCGTTCGACAGCGATGCCAACCTCAATGCATGGCTGGACTCGCCCTTGCGGCAGACGCTGCTTGAGGAAGGCGCGCGCTTCAACGCCGGCATGAACGTGAAGCGGGCAAGCTACGGCTTTAATTTCTGGTTCCCGGCCGGCAAGACGCAGGCTCCGGAGCAGGGGCCCGGCCTGATCTGGAAGAGCAACCTCATCGTCCTGCTGGTGCTCTATCCCGTGGTCTATCTCTGGGGCTATTTCGTCAGCGCGCCGCTGATCGACAGCCACGGCGTGCCGGTCTGGCTGTCGCTGTTCGTCGGCAATCTCGTGAGTACCCAGCTGCTCGGCTGGTTTCTCGTGCCGGCCGCCTTCAGGGCGCTCGACTGGTGGATCAAGCCAAAGGCAGCGCTCGGCCGCCAGATCGCGGGATATGCATTGCTTGCCGCGCTCTATGCGGGCTCGATGGGCCTATACGCGCTGCTGCTCGCGTGGCATTGGGGACGGTGAGGCCATCCACCGTGCGGACCGTTGTGGTGCTGTCGGGGAGAGGTCGGTCTCTGGACGCTGACGACCATGTTCGCCCTGACATTTCTCGGCACCTCGGCAAGCGTTCCCTCCGTGGAGCGCAACCATCCGGCCCTCCTGGTGGAGGCCGCTGGCAAGCGCATCCTGGTCGATTGCGGCGAGGGCACGCAGCGCCAGTTGCTGCGCGGCGGCGCCGGCTTTCGCCGGCTCGACCGCATCCTGCTGACGCACGGGCATCTAGATCATGTGCTCGGCATCCCCGGCCTATTCTCGACGCTGGGGTTGCGGCAGACCTCCGACGTGATGACCGTTCATGCGGGCCCGGGCACGCTCGACATCGTCGTTCGCATGCTCGCGGGCTTGTGGGGCGCGGGCAGGGCGCCGATCCCTGTGGCGTTCGCGCCGCTGAGCGAGGGGCAAGTCATCGATGCCGGTGACTTCACCATCGACTGCTTTCCGGTTCGCCACCGCGACACCGACAGCTTTGGCTTCTCTTTCCAAAGCCCCGCGCGCCGCCACCTTCTGCCCGAGCGCCTCGCATCTCTCGGCGTCCCTGATGGGCCGATGTGCGGAGAGCTGGCCGCCGGACGACCGGTCGTGATCGCCGGTCGAACCATCGATCCGGAGGACGTCCTGGGCCCGCCGGGCGGCGGGAGGAAGCTCGTCGTGGTCGGCGACACTGAAGCCACTGATGGTCTATCCCGACATGTCGCCGACGCCGACTTGCTGGTGATCGAGGCGACGTTCCTCGATCGTGACGCCGCGACCGCGCGGGACTACGGCCATCTCACGGCAACCGAAGCCGCTTCGTTTGCCGCTGCCAACAACGTCAAGCAGCTCGTGCTGGTCCACATGTCGGGACGGTACGAGGATGAAGAGATATTGGCGGAGGCGACAAGGGTGTTTCCGAATACGCGGATCGCCGCCGACTTCGATCACATCGCGATCTAATCGCCATCACCGCACTCAGCTCGTCAATCCCGACTTGATCGCGAGATCCTGGACTTGGGCCGTCGCCTGCATCAGCCGCGGCAACGCCTGGTCGCGGAAGGCCGCCATGTCCATGCGCATCGCATCGACCGTGACGCTCAAGCCGCCGATCACAAAACCCTGAGCGTCGAAGATCGGCGTTGCCAGCGTGCGCAGGCCATAGGCATTCTCGCCGTCGGAGACGGCATGGCCTTTTTTCTTTACCTGATCGAGCCGGGCGAGCAGTGCATCGAGATCGGTCAGCGTTCGCTCCGACAGTTTGACGCGAGGACGCAACTCGAGCCGCTCGATCTGCTGGTCGCGTGGCAGATGCGCCAGCATGACATGGCCGAGCGCGGCGCTGTAGGCGGGAATGCGCGTGCCCGGCCGGCGGTCCATCTTGTGACGGTCGAGGCCGGCACCGATGCGCGCGAGATAGACCACGTCGCCGCCATCGAGAATGCCGAGCGAGGCCGCATCGCCGACATCAGGGACGAGGTCGCGCAGCAGCGGCTCGACGATCGGCCGCAACGAGCCGCGCGACAGCACGGTGTAGCCGAGGTCGAGACAGGCGACGCCGAGACGGAACCGGCGGCTTTGCGGAATGGCTTGGAGATAGCCGAGCTCGGTCAGTGTCTGAATCAGGCGGAACGCCGTCCCGCGATCGAGATCAGCCCGTGCGGCAATCTCACTCAGGGTCAGCTCGAAGGTTTCGCTGGTGAAACTCTTGAGCACGGCAAAGGCCTTGCCGACGGAGGCGACATAATTCTTGGGATTTTTGGCGCTAGTTTCCGATACGCGCTTCGCGGCCTTCCCTGCAGCCTTGGTCATGCTCGAATGCCCCGCCATGACAGCCATGCCCTTGACGTCGGGCCGAGCTGATTTTACGACTGCACCAGCAAATAACAAATGTTCGCATTCCGAACAACATCGTTCTGACGATCGGAGGAAGTTTTGTCGACATCATCGCTGCACCCTCATGGCGTGTTCTCCGCCGCGTTGACGCCGCTCGACGCCGAGCTTGCTCCCGATCATGCGCGCTTTGTGGACCATTGTCGCTATCTGCTCGACGAAGGCTGCGACGGCATCGCGATGCTGGGCACGACGGGTGAGGCGAACTCCTTTTCGGTGGCCGAACGCACGGCGCTGCTCGAGGCGGTGGTGGCCGCCGGCATCGCGCCGCGGCGGCTTTTGCCCGGCACCGGCGTTGCCGCGCTCAGCGACACCATCGCGCTGACGCGCCACGCGCTCTCGGTCGGCGTCGACACCGTGGTGATGCTGCCGCCGTTCTACTACAAGAACGTCACTGATGACGGAATCTATGCCTCCTACAGCGAAGTGGTGCAGCGCATCGGTGATGCGCGCCTGAAAGTCGTCCTCTATCACTACCCGCAGATGTCGGCGCAGCCGATCTCGCATGCGCTGATCGAGCGGCTGCGCAAGGCCTATCCGGCCACGTTCACCGGCATCAAGGATTCGTCCGGTGACTTCGCCAACATGACCGCGATGGTGGAGCGCTTCCCCGGCTTCGCGGTCCTCGGCGGCGCCGATCCATTGATGCTGCCGCTGCTGCGCAAGGGCGGCGCGGGCTGCATCACCGCGACCTCCAATGTCGTCGCGCGCAGTCTTGCCTATGTCTTCAAGCACTTTGGCGACAGCGACGACGATCCGGCGCTCAAGGCGGCGCAGGCGCGCATCGTGAAGGCGCGCGAGCTGGTCTCGCAATTTCCGCAGATGGCCTCGCTGAAGGCGCTTGCGGCTGATCGCACCAAGCATGCCGGTTGGCAGCGGCTGCGGCCGCCGCTGGAGTCCTTGCCGCCGGACCAGCTGAAAGAGCTGCTTGCGAATGCTGCGGCATTCGCAGCCTCCGCCTAAGCTCGGTACGGACGACGAGGCGACCTGATGTCCGACTCATTCCAGGATGCATTGGCCGGGCTCGCCGCGATCGTCGGCGACAAGCACGTCATCGCGTCCGGAGCCGACCAGGGGCCTTATGTGGTGGACTGGCGCGGGCGCTATCGCGGCCGCGCGGTCGCGGTGGTGAAGCCCGGCTCGACCGCCGAGGTCGCCTCCGTCGTCGAATACTGCGTCGACAGGCGCCTTGCGATCGTGCCGCAAGGCGGCAACACCGGCATGTGTGGAGCCGCGACGCCGGACGATCACGCGGGCAATGTCGTGGTCCGGCTCGACCGCATGCGAGCCGTGCGCGACGTCAGTCCGCTCGCCAATACGATCACCGTCGAGGCCGGCTGCATCCTCGCCGAGGTCCAGAATGCGGCGCGTAGCGTCGATCGCTACTTTCCCTTGAGCCTGGGTGCCGAGGGTTCCTGCCAGATCGGCGGCAACATCTCGACCAATGCCGGCGGCACGGCCGTGCTGCGCTACGGCCCGACGCGCGATCTCGTGCTCGGGCTCGAAGCCGTGCTGCCCGACGGGCGTATCTTCAACGGCCTGCGCGCGCTGCGCAAGGACAACACGGGTTACGCGCTCAAGCAGCTCTTCATCGGGGCGGAAGGCACGCTCGGCATCGTCACCGCGGCGGTGCTGAAACTGTTCTCGCCGCCGCGCAGCTCGGCGCTGGCGCTGGTGAAATTGCAGGGTGTCGCGCAGGCACTCGAGATCATGGCGCGCCTGCGCGGTGTGGTCGGCGACCGGCTCGGCAGCCTCGAAATCATGTCGCGCTCGCAGATCGAGGCGATCGCGGAGACCGTGCCGCACGTCACCATTCCGTTCGAGCTGACGACGCCGTGGTACCTGATCGTTGAATTGACGGATACGCTCGCGTGCGTCGATCTCGACGAGCCGCTCGCCACGGCGTTGGCGGATGCGATGGAGGCCGGCATCGCCGAAGACGTCATCCTGGCCTCCAACCTCGCGCAGGCGAAAGCGATCTGGGCCGTCAGGCACAGCGTGTCCGAAGGCAACAAGCGCAGCGGCTATGTCGTCTCGCACGACAGCGTTGTGCCGTTGGAGCGCCAGGCGGACTTCGTCACCAATGTCGAGGCGCGAATTATGGCCGCGGTACCGCATGCCCGCGTGGTGATGCATGGCCATATCGGCGACGGCAACATCCACGTGATCGCCCTGATCGACCGTGCGCATTGTCAGGAGCCGGCGACGACGGCCGCCCTGGTGGCGCAAATCAATGAGATCGTCGACGATGAGACCGCAGCGCAGGGCGGGGCGATCAGTGCCGAGCACGGCATCGGGATCACCAATCGCGTCCGGCTGGCCCGTGTCGCCGATCCGCTCGATATCGAGCTGATGCGCGGCATCAAGCGCATGCTCGATCCGAACGGCCTGATGAACCCCGGCAAGATCTTTGGCGCGGGGGCAGCATGACGATGACGGTCGTGCGCCTGCTTGCCGACGATCTCACCGGCGCGCTCGACACCGCGGCGGAGTTCGTCGGCCTGTGTGGACCGTTCGACGTCACCTGGGCGGATTCGCCCGCGGCTCCGGGCGCGCAAAGCCTCGCGATCGACAGCGGCACCCGCGAGCGGTCGAAAGCCGACAGCGTCGAGATCGTCGGACGGCTGGCGCCGCAGCTTCAGGGTGGGACGATCGGCTACAAGAAGGTCGATAGTCTGCTCCGCGGTGCCTGGGCGGCCGAGCTCGGCGCCTGCCTGCGCGGCGGCGATTGGGCCTCGTGTGTGGTCGCGCCTGCCTTCGACTATCAGGGACGCCGCACCGTCGGCGGCCAGCAATTCGCGCGCACTGTACAGGGGGACTGGCATCGTGTCGGTGACAATCTCCTGGCTCAACTGCAGCTCGAGGGCATCGATGCACGGCAGGGCCGGGCCGATACGCTGTCGCAAGGCGGTGTTCAGGTCTTCGATGCCGAGAGCGACATCGACCTCGATCGCGTCGTCGAAATGGCGGGGCAGATGCCGGGGCCCGTGCTCTGGTGCGGAAGCGGCGGGCTGGCCGGTGCGCTCGCCCGCGGCCATCGCGCCGATGCGCCGAGCCGGCTGAAGCGGCCGGTGCTTGGGCTGTTCGGTTCCGACCAGGCCGCCACCGCCTCCCAGCTCGCAGCATGTGGCGAAGCCACCATCGCGTTGGCCGAAGGTGAGGGGGGCGCAGGCGTTCAACGCAAGCTGGCTGACGATGGCGTGGCGCTGGTGAAGTTCGCGCTCGCGGATGGCCTTTCGCGCGCCGAGGCTGCCCAGCGGATCGCGCGCGAGCTGACGACGCTGATTTCGGCGCTCAATCCGCCCGGAACCCTGATCGTTGCTGGCGGCGAGACCTTGAAGGCCGTATGCGTTGCGCTCGGCGCGCATGCGCTCCAGGTGACGGGGCGTATCGTGCCGGGGCTGCCGCGCTCGATTCTGCAAGGCGGCCGCTGGGCCGGCGTCGACATCATCTCGAAATCCGGCGCGTTCGGCACCAGCGAGCTGTGGCGCGATCTGCTCCGGGATAATCATTTGCTCAATACGGGGAGCCCGACATGACCTCTCGTCATCTTGCCATCACCATGGGCGATCCGGCCGGGATCGGCCCGGAGATCATCGTCAAGGCCTGCGTCGGGCTGAAGGACCGGATCGCGAAAGGCGATCTGCGCATCCTGATCATCGGCAGCGGCGCCGCGCTCGATGGTGCCAAGGCCGCGCTCGGCGCTGCCGTTGCGATTCCGGAGGTAAGTGCTGACGATGCTGACTGGCCGAACCTCTGCTTCCTCCAGGCCGATGTCGAGGGCACCCCGATCAAGCCGGGCGTGCTCAGCGCCGATGGCGGCCGCTTTGCCTACAAGGCGATCGAGCAGGGCGTGCGCCTGACGCAGGCCGGGCGGACCTCCGCGATTGTCACCGCGCCGCTCAACAAGGAAGCGCTCAACAAGGCCGGCTATCACTTCCCTGGACATACCGAGATGCTGGCGCACCTCACTGGCGTGCGCGGATCGGTGATGCTGCTCGCTCACGGCAACATGCGCGTCAGCCATGTCTCGACCCACGTGGCGCTGGAAGACGTGCCGAAGCGCCTGACGCCGGAGCGTCTGCGCATGGTGATCGATCTCACCAACGAGGCCTTGCTGCGGCTCGGTATCGCCAAGCCGAAGATTGCGATCGCCGCGCTCAATCCGCATGCGGGCGAGGGCGGTCTGTTCGGCCGGCAGGATATCGACGTTTCGGCACCGACGATTGCCAAGGCCGTCGCCGATGGCCTCGACGTCGTCGGCCCGGTGCCCGGCGACACCATCTTCGTCAAGCTGCGCGCCGGCCAGTACGATGCTGCGGTCGCGATGTATCACGACCAAGGGCACATCCCCGTCAAGCTGCTGGGCTTCCAGGTCGATCCCGCGACTGGCCGCTGGCAGGAGCTCTCCGGCGTCAACATCACGCTGGGCCTGCCGATCATCCGCACCTCCGTCGATCACGGCACCGCCTTCGACATTGCCGGCAAGGGCATTGCCAACGAGCACAGCCTGATCGAGGCCATCGACTATGCCGAGCGGCTCTCCGCCGGCGTCTCCGCCTCCAAGTCATGAGATCTAGCGCACGATGACCAACGCCTTCACGCCCATCGAAATCCAACGTCCCACCATCCTGGAATTCGGCAACGGCACCATCACGGCTGCTGCGCGCTTCGCCGAGCGGATCGGCGCCAGGCGGCCGCTGGTGATCTCTGATGCGTTCAACGCGCGCCGCGTCGACACGCTGGCGCTGCCGGGGGCAGTGAAAGTGTTTGGCGACGTCAAGCCTGAACCGGACCTGCCCAATCTCGAGAAGGCCGTCGCGATGGCACGCGACGTCAAGCCTGATCTCGTCGTCGGCTTCGGCGGCGGCAGCGCGATGGATCTCGCCAAGCTGGTCGCGGTGCTCTGCACCAGCGACGTGGCCTTTGCCGATATCGTTGGGCCGGAAAAAGTCGCCGGCCGCAGCGTGCCGCTGATGCAGATCCCGACCACGTCGGGCACCGGCAGCGAGGCCGGCACCCGCGCGCTCGTCACCGATCCCGTCAGCCAGAACAAGCAGGCGGTGCAGAGCCACTTCATGCTCGCCGATATCGCCATCGTCGATCCTGATCTCACCATGACCGTTCCGAAGGAGGTCACTGCGGCCACTGGCGTCGATGCGCTGGCGCATTGCGTCGAGGCCTACACCAGCCGCAAGGCGCATCCGATGATCGACCTTTATGCGCTCGAGGGCGCGCGGCTGGTCGGGCAATATCTCGGGCGGGCGGTCGCCGACGGCGGGGATCGCGAGGCACGCGCGGGTCTCTCCCTGGCCTCGCTCTATGGCGGCTATTGCCTTGGACCGGTGAACACCACCGCCGGGCATGCCGTCGCTTATCCGCTGGGCACGCGCCATCATGTCGCGCATGGGCTCGCCTGTGCCGTGATCTTCCCGCATACGCTGGCCTTCAACATGCAGGCAGTCGAGGCGAAGACGGTCGCGGTGCTGGCGGCGCTCGGCCTGCCGGCACGGAACGATGCGAAGCTCGCATTCGACGCCACTTACGAGTTCTGCAAGAACCTCGGCATCGAGATGCGTCTGTCCGCGCTCGGCGTGCCCAAGGGCGATCTCGGCGTCATGGCCGACGAGGCGCACGCCATTCGCCGCCTGCTCGACAATAATCCGCGAGACCTCGGCCGGGATGCGATCCTGAACATGTACGAGGTCGCGTTCTAGTCACCTCCGCCGCGCGCCGCCCCAATCAACAAAACAGTAACAGTAGAGGAAACTTCGATGAGATCGATGTGGCTTGGTCTTGTGTCAGCCGCACTGCTGGCGACGTCGCCGGCAAAGGCGCAGGACGGCTACCCGTCCAAGCAGGTGACGGTGATTGTGCCCTTCGCCGCCGGCGGTACCGCCGACATCTTCGCGCGCATGGTGTCGAACCATCTGCAAGTGAAGCTGGGCAAGCCGTTCGTGGTCGAGAATGTCGGCGGTGCCGGCTCGATCCTCGGCGTGACGCGGCTGGCGAAATCGGCGCCTGACGGCATCACGCTCGGCCTTGCCAGCACCTCCGCGCTCGCGATCAACCCCACGCTCTACGGTCCGAAGCTCAGCTACCAGCCGGACAGGGACCTGGTGCCGGTCGCCCAGATCAGCGTCGTGCCGAATGTGCTCGTGGTGAATCCGAACAAGATCAAGGCGCGCACCGTGCCGGAGCTGATCGCCTATCTGAAGGCGAGCCCGGACAAGGTCTCGTTCGGCTCGGCCGGCGTCGGCACCTCGCAGCATCTTGCCGCTGAACTGTTTCAACAGATGACCGGCACCAAGATGGTGCATGTGCCCTACAAGGGCTCCAGCCAGATGCTGACGGATCTGTTGAGCGGCCAGATCGATCTTGCCTTCGACAACGTGCCGCTGCTGCTGCCGCAGGTGAAGACCGGCCAGCTCGCGATGCTCGCCACTGCAACGCCCAAGCGCGCCGCCTTCGATCCGGAAGTCCCGGCCGTCGCCGAATTCCTGCCGGGCTTCGAAGCGGTGGCCTGGCACGGCTTCTTCGTTCCCGCGGCCACGCCGAAGCCCATCGTCGACAAGCTGTCGGGCGAGATCCGCGCTTTCATGCAGCAGCCGGAGACGGTGCAGAAGATGGCCGAGCTCGGCGCGGCCGCGGTTGCGGTCGATTCCGAACCTTTCAAGGCCTACATCGCCTCCGAGACCGAGCGGTGGAAGAAGGTCATCGAGGCGGCGAATATCAAGCTGGAGTAGGTGGGAACTCTCAAAGAGCAGATTACCCTGTCGGCTCCTTGTAGCTGCATGTGACGCCGACGGAACCATCCTTGTCGTGCCCGAGCATCGGGCTCGAGACGGTGACGGTACGATTGGGATTCGCAAAAAGCTCGCGCATATGGATCATCAGCGCGCTCTCATCCAGCGTCAGCAAGCGTCCGGGCGCGAGTGGCCCATCGGATGCTGCCCGCGCCATGCAGTATCTGAAATCTACCGAGCCATAGGCCGGAAGCGCGGACATGTTCCCGCTGGGCGGATCTGTCGGCCGCTCCACGATCCACTCCACCGACGATCCGAGCGACCGGATCACGCCCGGTGGCCGGGCGAGAAATGAGCGAAATTCGCCGGTGCTCTGGTTCTTGATGAAAAAAAGGACGTCTCCGCTGACCTGAACTGCGAGACCCGCGAGGATCTCGTCGCCGACATTGATCGGGAGGTTGTCGATCACCGTGATCGCTTGTAGCTGGCCAGGCGCCGCATTTGCTGAAGAGTTGCGCCACCGGCGCGCCGCCCAAGCTGGTCATGGTCGGCGACGTGAGGGTACCGACCGATGGCTGGCAGGCCCGGCTGACCAAGCGCTCGCCGCAGGGTATCAATCCGAAGATCCTGATCCTCGACGTGAACACGCAGCAGCCGGGCGGCGAAGCGCAGGAAGCGAGCACCACGATCCCGCTCCGCTACGAGGAGAGTCCGCCGCAGGATGAATACGGCCAGGTGATGATCGCGAACGGCAAGGCTGAGATCGTGGTCCGCGTCTGCGGCTCGAACTAGCCTTTCGATTGTTTGCCCGCGGAACCTTGTGATCTTCTGTGCCGCGTTGCATAACGAGGGTTGCATTCGGGGCTGTTCGCTCTCTCGTTGCTGCCGCTTTGTTCTGTCGATTTGGGGGATTTCCTGTGCGCCTCGGAAGCCGCATGCCGGACGTGATGCCTATCGTGGCCGCTTCTGTCGCTCTCTTCATCCTGGTCTGGCTCGCGTCGATCGCGCTCTATGCGATGCCCGAATCTGACGATTATTGCGTGACGAACCGCGTCAACAGCATGGGTCTCGTCGGAATGGTCAAATCCTATTATTTGCACCAGATGGGCCGACTGACCTCGCTTGTGGCGATCGCCGCCCCCGCCGTTGTCAGCAAGGTGACAGGCGTCGATTACGGGTCGTCTATCCGGTCATACTCATTTGCGGCATGGCCATCTTCTTGGCAGTCAGCGTTTATTGGGCTGGTCGAATGTGGACCGGCCTGTCGTGGCCAGAGAGATTTTTGGCGGGTGCAATGCTCTGCGCGGCGAGCTTCGTTCTGGCGATCAGTCTGCGGGAGATGCTTTACTGGATCTCGGGCAGTGCGTCCTACATGGTTCCCGCCCTCTTCGTGATCATCATCCTCGTTGAGCTGGTGCGGTCCGCAGCGAACGAAACCGTGCTCTCGACCGGCCAAATCGTCGTTCTCTCCGCAATCGGCTTCCTGGGTGCTCTGGCCAACGAGTTCACGCCATTTTGGATCGTAGCCCTCGTCGCCGGTTCTGCCCTTTATCGAGCGTTCTACCATCCTCGCCCGCAACTGGCGGGCCATGCAGCGATGCTGACGGCGACCTTCATCGGACTTGCGATCCTGCTTTTGTCACCGGGGAATGCGGTCCGGATGGCGGCATATCCGGAGGGGGGGAAGATCGCCGCTTCTTTCTCGATGGGGTTGTACTATCTGTGGCTCGAGCTGGTTCGGCACTACACCGAATCTGCGACGTGGGCCTGGCTCGGTTTCGTGGCGTTGTTTTCGGTCTTCGTGGTGCCTTCGCAACCGAGGCCGGCGGCGCGGCTGCTGGTCTTGATCGTCGGGCTCGTGGCGGCGGTGCTCGCTGGTCTCTACACCGCTTATGTCATTGCCTATTTTGCGACGGCGGAGGATCTCGCGACGCGAGGGCGGAACGAGGTGGTGGTTTTTCTTCTTGCCGGAGGGGGCTGCGCCGTCGCCCTGGCTGCCCGCTTCCTTCCCTCCCTGGGCCATCATGCCCATGTTCGCATGACGGCCCTGGTGGCCTGTGGGCTCCTTTCTTTTTTGCTCCTCGATAGCGTAGCGCTGGGATACGTCCGCGCCGAGGAGTCGCAATTCGCGACCTTCTGGAGCGAGAGTGTCCAGAGGCATCAATTTCTTCGGACGACGAAGGACCTGGATGTTGTCGTCCCCAAGAGATCGGTCAAGCCGTCCATGCTGATGGACGGTGAGCTAACCAAAAATCCGGGCCAGCTGCCGAATGATTGCGTCGGTGAATTCTACGGCAAGCGATCCGTGGTCTTGGGCGACTAGGTCAGCGGATCAGTCTGTAAACCCGCCCGCGCTTCGTTCGGGCGATCGCCGGCTGCGGCGTGCCGGCGTCGAGCGCGCGCATCATGCCTGGGTAAAGCCGACAGACCATCCCCATTGATCGACGTGAAGCGCCACGCCGGCGCGCCCGTTGATCGTGGCATGTGGACGTCGTCGAGGCAGGCGTGCCAGGTCTCCTGGTGCTGATTGCCGGAGCCGGCCGCGGGTGAGGGCGGACATGCCGCTACGGCGCGAACGCAGCGAGAACAAGCTGCGATGCTTACAGAGGGGCTAGACCGCGAACGCCGGCGCGGCTATATGAGCGCCAGCGCGCCGCTGATTTGCAAAACTTTTGCTGCGGCTTGCAAAGCTTCCGAAGAAAGCCTTGTGATATCAAGCACTTCGGTGGGGAATGGTGTAACGGTAGCACAACAGACTCTGACTCTGTTTGTCTTGGTTCGAATCCAGGTTCCCCAGCCAGTTCCTAAATCATTGAAATAATTGAAACATCTGGCGTTCGATCGCGGCGATTTCGATCGCTCGTTTGTTGCGCTTGTCGCACCAAAACCTTGTGCAAATTCAACGGCTCAAGTCCAATCAAGGCGGCTCGGCGCGACACGGTGTGCAACATGCCCTGTGAATAGTGCGGATTGAGAATCAAACTCTCCGCGCGTGCACTATACGCGTGCCACCATCGCTCGTTGATTCGCCTTATGGGACGCTACTAATGCAAGGACTGATTGAAGAGATCCAGCGCGACGCCATGGACCCCACAGTCTCAGTGTCAACACTACTCAGGAAAGTGAAAGTTGCCGCCTCAAAGCTGAACCTCGCGCCAGCTGAAACATGGTTGAGCACGAACTCAACGGCTATCCGCCTGACGGGGAAATACCCAGCTATCGGACACTAAGCGGCCGGCCCATGGCCCTAAACCCTTATCACGGTTGGATACCGATCATCTTGAATGAGAAGCAGCTTGATCGAATGTTGTCGACTTGCCCGACCAAGCAGTCGATCGCCTCGCTGGAGGCTCTGATAAAAGAGAACGAGACCAACTTCGTTCAATTCCCTCTGTCCCCTGGAATGATTGCTCAATTGAACGGCGTGATGAATGTCCAATTCGGTACAATGGCTGTTCACATCCCAACGATTTCAGTGCATGGGCTGCTAGATGCTGTTCGAAACGCTGTTCTCGAATGGGCGCTCAAGCTCGAGCGGGCTGGTGTAAAGGGTGAGGGTCTAAGCTTCAGTCGCGAGGAGAGACAATTGGCAAAGGATGCATCGACAATAATCACTATTGGTTCGATTGGATCGATGGTCGGCAATTTGGGATCTCACAATACCTCCAGTGAAATTTCTGGCTCACAAATTTCGGTAAGCCAAGTCGAAGACGTCGCTGAACAACTTCGACCACACGCTCAATTGCTCAAGGCGGCAGGAGCGGATGCCGATCTGTTAGACGAGTCCCTTGCAGAGTTGGTGAAACAAGCAAGTTCTGCACGACCCGATCAAACGAAATTGCGCTCGGCGCTGACCGATCTGCGGAACGCTCTCTCCGGCGCCGCGGGCAGCCTGATTGCTTCCGGCGCGATGACGATGATCTCGAAAATTCTAGGCGGCTAAATCGGTAGACCTTGTAAATCGATCATGAAAGATCTGACCGAAGGAGAGCGAAGGGAGCTGGCTCGACGCTATCTTGACTCCGCCGAGAGTTGGCTCCGCCGACTGATAGAATCGAAGCTGCCAAACAGGTTCGGACCGAACTACCTCGCGCCTGATGAAGCAGGTGGATGCAAGGCAATATCAAAAGACATTCGCCGACAGATTGCAACGAGATTTGAATCTGATCGCGCGCGCTTCGCTCGGGTGATCGACGCGGCGGATCTGGGCCATGCCGTCACCATTGCGTTACATCCTGAACTGTATCGGGAAAACTTTCGGGAGGCGCTGAATGAAGCTTTTCCCGATGGTCCAAGCGAAGCGCGAACCTTTCTCAACCGGCTTGAGGCAATTCGAAATAAACTTGCTCATGGCGGCACGTGCAGCGATCGCGACTATGAACGCGCTGTTTGCTACTCAAACGACCTCATCGATTCAATCAAGCAACACTTCAAAGAGCAAAACATGGAACGGCAATTCAATGTTCCAACCTTCACTCGTGTCGTCGACAACCGTGGCAACGATTTCCATCTGACGCATGGCCCAAACCAGCAAATGCATTTCGTTGATGTGCGTCAGCAAGGAAACGGTGACCTGTACGTCGGGGACGAGCTTGTAGTGGAAGCCGAGGTTGATCCAAATTTTAGCGTCTACAACGTTGATTGGATGACTTTTAACGGAGACATCGGCCAAGATTCTCCAATGCGACTAAAGATCGATATGAAGCACGTAGGGCTTGAATTGATCGTTCGGTTCAATGTTCGATCCTCTGAGCCGTGGCATCGACTATTTAACGGAATCGACGACATGGTCGAGCTTCGCTATCGCGTGCTCCCCCCGACCTAAACCCGCAGCTCCGTAATGATCACTGTGTTCTGTGGGCCGCTCAGCTCGGTGAGCGCCCACACGAGCGCGTCGACACGATCCGGGGAATAGCCGACTTTCGCACGATCGAAATCCGACGTGAACGCGCACATCTGATCTTCGAGCACATCGAACCCTCCGACGTGGTGAACCTTGCGCTGCTCATAGAGCGCTGCGATCGGCTCGGCGCGCACGACCTTGCCACGGCTCGCATGTACGGCCTTGAAGCTGACGCGCGAATCCAGCGCACGGATTGTCGCCTCAACCATCGCGCCGCCATTGTTCACTTCGGCCAGGATCCGGTCAGCCTTGTGGCGGCGATAAGCGGCGATGGCCACCGCTGCCCACTCATGAGGCGCGTAACGGCCCGAGCAATCTTCTAGAACGTAGACCTTTTCATCCCTGGTAACACCGGCAACGATGATGCCCGTTTCGTCGGATCCTTCGTTGTTCGAAACAGCCGGATCAATCGCCACGACGATGCGGCGCAGCTCTGGTGCCCCCGACACGCGATCGCGGTCCAGCCAGTCCAGTTGCCAGAGCGCGCCCGGGTTGTCGTTGAGCAGCTCGGCGTTCAATTCCTGGCGTCCGAGCCGTGTGCCTTCGTAGCGCTGACGGATGGCGGCCAGGAAGGTGGGAGCAAGGTTCGCTTCGTTCTCGAAGGTCGAGCCGCGCGTCACTGCGACGTCCTTGCGCGCCAGCAGCTCCTTGAGCAGCTTGATCGGCCGCGGAGTGGTCGTGACCAGCCACCGCGGGCGCCTGCCCAAGCGCAAGCCGAATTGCAACATGTCCCACGTGCCTTGCACGTCGGTCCACGCGGCCAATTCGTCCGCCCAAGCCGCGTCATGCTCGGGGCCGCGGAGACGGTCCGCTTCCTCGCTGGAAAAAGTCGTCGCGATCGCACCGTTCGGCCAGGTCAGCCGGCGCTTGCTCGATTCGTAGATTGGCCTGTTCCACGACGGTGCGGTGTTCAGCAGTCCCGAGACGCCCTCAACCAACGTATCGCGGGCGTCGGCGGCGGTCGCAGCGACCAAGGCAATGCGACCGGCCTGGCGCGCGTCTACCAACTCATGCACCCACCCGGCGCCGGCGCGCGTCTTACCGAAGCCGCGGCCGGCAAGGATCATCCACCCATTCCAATCGCCAGGGGGCGGTAGCTGGCTCGGTCGGGCCTTGGCGGGCCATCCACCGTCGGCCAGGGTGTTTGCAAGGGTCGCGGCGATGGTGGTCATTGGATCTCCTCGGGTAGCGGCACGGGGCAGGGTGGGAGCAGCGCAACAGCATCGATCACCATGGGCGGCATAGCGGTCGTCGGCTCGGCGTCGAGTTCGTGCAGGGCCGCCACCACGGCCGCCCGTGCCGCTCCGTGGGGCGCCAGGGCTCGCAGGATGGCCGCCTGCACCTTGGCGAACTGCGGGCTGTTCACGATCGCCACGTTGTTCTGAATGTTGATCGTGCCTTGCGCGATCGTGGCAATCTCACCGGTCACCTTGCCGATCTTTTCCAGCACGCCGACGAGTTGGCCGGCCACGATCGCCGCGCCGCGCGCGTCGCCTGCCTCAGTGGTGGCGGCAAGCTGCGACATGAGCATGGTGCGCACGGCCCGGAAGTGGTCGAGCACCGACGCGCCTTCGTCGGCCGCCTTCGCAGCTAGGTCGGCGAGTTGCGCTGGCCCGACCAAATAGGACGCCTTCATTTCGGCGCTGACGTGGTTGTGCCAGTGCCTACCAACCGCATCTTTCGACAGTCCGAACTTGCTAGCCAAGCTTTCGAGGCTTGCGCCGCCGGCTCGCAGCAGTTCAATTCGCCACCTTTCGTCGTGGCTGCAAACAGTGCATTTAGGGCCGGTTTTCATCTGCGATTTTCCAATGCGAATTGCGCCACCGACCCGCATCACCGGCCGAAGGCGCAACATAGGCGCGACACGATATGTAATAAGGTGTTATTTCAGCAAGTTAAGATGAGACAAGAAGATATAAAATCCGTTAATCGAGTCGAAGCGTGCGCGACAGGGCCGGAAAGTCGGCGCGGATTGAAGAGAGCTTCGAACCGTTGCGACCGGGGAACAATAAGCACGGCTTGTAGGTTTGTTTTCCGACACAACAGAGGAGCAAAGGCCATGAACGGAATTATCTACTTGGTCGGACTTGTCGTGGTAATCGGCCTGATACTGTCATTCTTCGGTCTGCGGTGAACGACAGGCTTTCTCCATGGCCGCCGTAGGCCTGGCTCGCTGGGCGCAATGGGCGCGGTTTCTCTTGTGCTCTGTTTTCTCTCTTTTTCCCTGTCTACACATTTGTGAACTCGGATTTTAACAACATAACAAACCGCGCCCACCACGCCCAAGGTGCCCAACCTCATTGCCTCAAGGGTATCGGCGGCGGCACCGTTGCACTCGCACTCAACAGCCGTGCGGCAGTCAAGCGACTGTCCTCGGTCAGCTCCTGCCGCGCATAGATCGTTGTTTTGCAGCCAGGCATGCGCCATCGGCCGCCACTGTCGCGGGCTTCTGGGTTCGTGACGGCCACATAGCCGCATTCCGCCAGCCGTTTCGGGATCGCCCGACGAAGCTTGGCGTCTTCAAACAGCAACCGCAGTTGACTGTCACCGGGCGTGCGTGCCTTGACCATCTGAAGCGTCAGCGCATCGGGCTTGCCCATGCTTTCGATCACGTCCGCGAGATCGCCGCTCTCGGGGGCCACACCGGCCGCGACAACCATGTGCCAGGCTGCCGTCTTCGGCGGGGGTGCCTTCGCATTGAACGCGCTCAAATCCAGATTGGCCAGATAATGCGCAACGGCTTCGTTCCCGCCGTTCTCAAACCACGCATTGATTACGTCCCAATAGGCCGGCGTGAAATCGTCCTGCGTCCGGGTGGACACGCAGACGAAGTGCCGGCGGTCGTCCGGAGCCAGGTACAGAGCGTCGAGGTGGTTGCTGGTCATGATCACGCCGCACACGTTGACCGCGGCATATTGCGGCACGTGCTTAGTGTTGATCCGGTGCGCCTCGGGCGGGTTGGTGATTACGTCCTTGGTGGCATCGTAGAAGCCATATCGGGACTCGCCGCCGAGGTCGTGGACTTCGTTAATCCGGAGGATGACCGACTGCAGATAGTCGTTCCATTCCGAATTGAAAAACGTCTTTGCCGTGATCTGCTTGAAGTTTTGCGAACCGATCGCGGTGATTGCAGGCTTTAGGATGGTGTCTTTGCCGATGCCCTGCGAGCCGATGAACACCAGCGCGTGGTTGACCTTGTCGCCGGGCCGATGAACGCGGTGCGCCAGCCACTGAACAATGTGATCGGCCTCGCCTGGATAGATGGCACGAATATGGTTCAGCCACGTCGAAACGTCGCCCTCGACCCGCTCGATGTGCGGCGGAACGTACCGGTTGAACGTCCGGTCCCCGTGGCTGCGGATCCATCCGTCAATCGTGAGAACCTTGTTCTCGATGATCTTCGGTTCGCCGGGTGCCCACCCCATGGATTTGACAAACCGGTGTTGCGAAAGCCACGTGGTCGCAAGGGTCCCCGGACCTTCGGTCTTCATGGCGTCCTTGACGCGGCCAATGTGCTTGTCGACGCTTGCGGAGTTGAATAGCTCGCCGGTACGCTCGTAGATCATTCTGCCCGACGGCAGATGCGCCCAATAATCGTTCAGCGCGTGTGCCTGATCGATCGGCAACTCCGGATGATTCGGCAGGGGGCCGAGCAGGGCAGCTTCGTATTGCTCGCGTTCCCGCTTGTGCTGTTCGAGGATTTCCGCGGGGATTTGAAGCGGAACAGGACACTTTGGCGGCTGCGGGCACCCAAGTGTACTTCCGAACATCCACGCTATGTCGCGCTTCAACAGGGCCGGAAGCGTTTCGAGGTTTTCGCCTTCGGTCTTGAAGTCGGCCGGGTTCCACCAGCGCCGGCTAATCGTTTCGTGCTGGTCTTCCCACGACATCGCCAGGAACGCTTTCAGCCCGTCCTCGCCGGGGAATGAAAGCTTGATGCGCTTCCCGATCGAAATCCAGTCGTCGTTACCGAGCGTTTCGACACCACTGTTCCAGCGCTCCAACTTCTTGCCTATCCACCAGCAAAGTTGATCGTAGCGGACGCCGTCATGTGAGACGCCACCGACCGCATCAGGCACTGGCCCGGTGATTGCGCCGCCTTCCGGCCGCTTCAACACTTCGAACAGTGGCGCTGTTTTCTCGCTGTAGGGGATGGGCGGCGGCGCGTCGGCGGCGAGCAGATACGGGCGGCCGCCGAAAGCCGAGCCCGGCGCGACGTTGTAGGCAAGATTGCGCACCGAGATCCGCTCGCCGTCGTCCTCGGGCGCCGTTTCCGGTCGGAAATGCGAAATCCTGACCTTGTGGTGTCCTCGGTGTTTCTGCGGATCAAAGCCGGCCGGGCAGCGAAACGCGAAATGCCATCCGCCACCGGGGGAATGGCCATATGGGCTTGGGACGTCGATGCCAATCTCGGCGCACCAGGCGGCAAACTGCACCCATGCCTCGTCGCGATCGCCGTGCGCGTCGACATCGATCAGGATCACACCGGACAGGCAAGCGCTGATCCCGAGCTGATGACCTTGCATTCGCCAGGCTTGCCAATCGGTAGGGTTGGGTGTCGCGTCATAGAAGCCATGTTCGCAGGCCGGCGTTTTGGTGTCAGCCCGAAGCGGAAAGAGCGCCAAGCCGTGTTGCTGCGCGTATCCGATGAAATCCATTGCGAAATCGGGGAAAGTGCTGTATGTGTTAAGCATTCGGTTGCGCCCTCCATCGGCGCGGTCAAGTGAATCCAGAGCCCTGCAATTGCCGTTGCGGGGCTCTTTCGTTTGTTGTCAGCGCACCAACGGCGGCGGCGGCGGGGGATATTTAGGCGGAAGCGTCTTCGGCTCCCGTGGCAACCGTTGCTCTCGACAGAAAATCAGCCAGCTCAGATTTTCGGCGAGTTCTTTTGCACGGCGATTCCATTCGCCCGGTTCGCACACGATCTGCTTGCGGTAGAGTTCGCAGTGGGCCTGCAGCAGATCGACAGCGTGCCCGATGGCGAGATCGATTTCGCTCATCGGCCGATCACACGAACGGCGACAGCTTTCGCTTGGCGCCCGACTGGTTTGCGGTCGTCATGCAATGTCTCATAGTCGACGCGATCACCAACCTCGATTGAATCGAAGTCGGTGACAACGTTGCTTACGGGAAAAAACAAATCGGCATCGCGCTCGGATTCGGGACGGAGAAAACCGAACCCGCGATTTTGATTTACGAATGTGACTCTTGCTATGGGCACGTCTAATTCCCTCTGATGGTTGATGCGCTACGCGCAGGCCGTCGGAATAAACTCGTGCGCTGCCAACCAGTCTGCGGCGGCGGCCTCGCTAATTCGGGTACACTTCCCGATCTTGACCACGCGCGGCCCTTTGCCTTCGGCACATTGCCGATAGAAGGTCGCTCGATGGATGCGATAGCGCCGGCAGAACTCATCGACAGTCAGCATGTGCCACTCCTGTTCCTGAACGCAAAAAATCCCGCCGCAGGCAATCAAGCCTTTGGCGGGTTCGTCGACAGCACAATGATGCGCGCGATTCCTAAAAAGTCGCTTAACGTCGCGGGGCGTCGCTACCCCACGCACATGGCCGGCAGGCCGCAGCCAGGGTAGGCGGCGACGGCCCGGATCTGGCTCGCAGGAATGCCAAGCGCGAAAAGCGCTGCCGTTAACTCGCGTTGGCCACCGCCCCGGGCGAACGCATCAACGGCGTCTTCATAAGCATCGAGATCGTCGAGACGCAAAACGACGAAGTCGGGATAGTAGGCGCGGATCGTTTGGGTGGTCATGTGATGCTGCTCCCAATGCCGAGACTCGGCACGATCAGGAAAGCATGGCGGCCGCGGCGCGTCAATCGAAATTCGGATTATTGGTAATTGTCAACATGCGATGTAATTTGTCAACGCTGAGTCGTCCACACCCACGACAGGCGGTAGCTCGCGCCCGTTCCGAGCAGAAGTTGCAACCAAAAACTGTGCAAACCTACATTGGTCACACCATGTTGCAGATGACGATGGACACCTATGGCCATATGTTTCCCAGCGGTGACCACGCGAAGGCGATGGACACGATTGCGGCGGAGTTGTTCTCGTGAGTACGAATCGAAGAGCAAAAATTGTCGATGCCAAAGAGGGTATCTACGGTGCGACCATCGAGAACACGGGAATACGACAACGCGATAAGCTTGAAGAAGCGATAGTGAACCTTGCGACGGTTTTGGGCGCGAAAATTATCAAGCGAGGGTTCACTGCGAGGGGCTCGTATATATATTCAGTGGACGAGTACCCCTACCAAAGTGCGTCCAACACCATCTTGCATTTGTCCCGCAAGATTGCCGGTATATCAGCGTGATGCGGTCGGAGAAAGAATGGCAGCGGCTCGACAGCTCCTACTGTCATGGCATCGTTGTTCCACCACTTGAGACCATCGACGATTATATCAACGCGATAATTTGCAGTGATCCGGGCCTGATTGGCTGCATTCTCATAAAAGCTCGTCAACATCCGCCTATGCTGATCGCCTTATTTCGTGCGTTAGCGGCTATTCCCTCGCCGGCGATGGAATGCAGAGTCGCCTTTCACAGTGCTGCTTGGGTGACGCAAGGTCTTCATCTCAGAGAGATATTCGAGATAGACGAATTGTTGCCGGCAGCTCTGGCCAATATGCTTCCAGGTTACACCGGGCCGCCGATGGAGTTATTTCGTGGCGAGCGACTATCAAATCATCGCCTTCGCGCTTACGGGCCGGCATGGTCGTCCGACAGGTCTATCGGAGAAATGTTTGCGGGCGGGGTGAATTGTGAAGCGGGTGGCGGTGGAGTTCTGTTGCGAACGATCGTGCAACCGTCGGCCATCCTGGTTGGCCCTGAGTATGGGCATCAGCGATGGGAGTCAGAGTACATTGTCGATCGTCGCGCGCTAGGTGCCGTCGAGGTGATCGCGACATTTCCGGGTTAACGGCACACCCACCATCGACTCCATGTCACACTGTTGGCACATGAATCGAGGCGCCTGTTCGATTTTCGTTTAGATGTGATCCTATGAAGAACCCTTTCCGTAAAATGCCCGCCGACGCGCTCTATGCACAGTTGGGAAGGGTCATCGAGAGCATGCCAAATCTGGCAGTCAAGCTTCCTCCTCCTAGGAGCGGATATCTGCCCCTCGGACCTTCGGAGTACCAATGGCTCGGGCGCGCGCAGGCGCTCATCAGTGAGGCTCTTGGCACCGAAGGCGACATTGAAATCAAGACCGCAATCGGCCAAGCAGGTCAGTACAGGGATTGGTTTCCGGGTGAAGTGCAACGCATTCTCTACCGTGCCTTAGCTGTTGTCGAGATGGAGTTGCCAGCGCCTGCGACCGGAGCTTTCATTCCGGCCGGCAATGCATTCGATGCCTTAAAGGCAATCCAGCGGATCTTCGACTTGGCTCAAAAAGACGTTCTGGTCGTTGATCCCTATATGGACGAAAGGATCCTGACCGACTTTGCCCACTTAATTCGTGAAGGCGTGCAAATCAGGCTACTGGCAGATGCCTCCGCGGTGAAGGCGAGTCTCGCCCCGGCGGTAGCAGCCTGGCAGAAGCAACACGGCACCTCGCGACCCGTTGTGGCTAAGCTTGCACCAAAGCGCACCTTGCATGATCGCCTAATCGCGATCGACTCCGGGAGAATTTGGACCGTTGGCCAGTCGTTCAGGGATCTCGCCGCCCGCGCGCCGACCAGCTTCGTTGAGGTCGATAAAGAGACTTCGGCACTGAAGATGCAATCTTATGCCGACATCTGGGACGCCTCGTCTCCTCTATAGGCCGCGTTTCGTTCCGCCCCCAGATCGCATCCGAATAGGCTCTGCCGGGGGCATCCTCCCGCAGCACGGAACGTTTTTTTTGGCATCTCACAGATGCGAATTAGGACGCTTACGCTGACATCAGTTCGAAGGCGGTTCCGGATCGATTGAGCGTCGTAGTGAATTACCTCTCGTCGTAATTGTAGGAGAGTGTCATGCGACCGACCAAAGTTCTCTTAGCGATCAGCTTCGTCGCTGCCGCAGCAATTGCTATTCCTGGCACTGCTGACGCCCGTGGTGGGCGCGGAGGCGGCGCTCACTTCCATGGTGGCGGTGCGCATTTCCACGGAGGCGGCGCACGCTTCCATGGCGGTAGTGCGCACTGGCATGGTGGAGGGACACGCTGGGCTGGAGGCGGTCGCTATTACCGTGGCGGCTATCGCGGAGGCTATTACGGTATGGTTGGGGGGCTGCGGCCGCTGGTGTGGCGACAGAAGCCGCGCTGGGAGCCGCGGCTGCATACGGCTCATCGTGTTACCAGCAACAATGGAATGGCTCTGGCTATGTGACAGTGAGGGTTGCTAGATTCGACTGAGCCGGCGGGCTCGCGAGAGTCCGCTATGCTCCGGTAGTGATCAAATTCCGCATCGCAGCGAAATGACGCGATGGGCCAGCAGCGGACCCACAACGATAGCGGCGGCGCCAGGTTTCCTAGGACGCTGTTATCGCTGGGGCACTAAGCCGCATGACCTGGGGAACTTGCGGTTTGATGCTTGATTCAAATCAATAGATGCCCACCCCCCAGACCTAACGTCAGGCCCGAGCATATCGTCGGAGAAAGAAGATGCTGAAGCATTTGCTTGTGATTCTTCTTTTGCTGCTTTTCCCGTCTGCATTCCATTCCGCTACCGCAGCAGATGACCAAACCGCGGGACCACAAATCCAGGAGGAAATCTGGGCGCTGCCGTTTCCGCTACCTGTGCTTGCCTTCCTTGTACGGCCGGTCGGAGATGGTCCGTTTCCGCTAGTAGTTATGAACCACGGAATCTCGCTAGACGCCAATCAGCGGACGATGTTTCCGGCGATCGAATATCGGGACGCGGCACGTTGGTTTGCACGCCGCGGTTATGTGGTCATCTCGCCTATCAGGTACGGGGCTAGCAGTCTCGATGACAAGGATCAGGGTCTCTACGGATCTGTCTTTGCCCACGTCGGTAGCTGCGACAACCCGAACTTTCGTGGTCCTGGGCTCGCCATTGCCACTCTGAATGAGTGGGTCATCGACTACATGAGTAAGAGGAAGATAATCCAGCCTGGCAAGGTTGTCGTCGTTGGCCAGTCGGGCGGCGGATGGGGGTCGATCGCTCTTGGGAGCCTAAACCCGTCATCGGTTCAGGCCATCATTACATTTGCGGCGGGCCGTGGAGGCCGCGTTGACGGCAAACCTGACAACAATTGTGCTCCCGACAAGCTCGTTGCCGCTACTGGTGAGTTTGGCCGCACCGCACGCGTCCCGATGCTTTGGATCTACGCAGAAAACGACACCTATTTCGGACCGGAATTGACGAAGCGGATGCATCGGGCCTTTGTCGAAGCGGGCGGAAATGCCGATTACCGTATGTTCCCGTCCTTTGGGACCGACGGGCACTTCATGATCGATTCCGCTGACGCGGTGCCGATCTGGTCGCCCTTGGTATCGCAATTTCTAGAGAAGCATTCGGCGACCGCCCCGTCGCTTGGGCAGCAAGTCAACGGCGCTTCGGCCCGGCAGGAGCCTCATTCGACGCCGCCGCGATTGCGGCTGCCTGAAAACATCCATTTATCAACCTGGCAAAAATTTTGTTTCGCCTCATCCGATCGAACCACGATATGCCGATCGACATCAACCGCCACGGACGATCTCGATCAGGTCGTGGTGCGTGTCGATCTGATCGAGCGAGCTGACGGTCCGGCTCGCTTGCAGCTATTCGTTCCGCAAGGGGCAAATCTGCAGCAGGGAGTCAAGGTGACGGTAGATCAGGGCAGCCCTATCCAGGTTCCTTTCAACTGGTGTCTCACCAACATCTGCATCGCAGCCCGCGGAATCGAACCAACTGTGGCGGCCCAAATGGAAGCCGGTCAACAGCTCAAACTCGAACTCACCGACCTTTACTCCTCTTCGCTGGTGATAAATTTGCCGCTTAGCCAGTTCGGGGCTGTTCACCAAGGCCCGCCCGCCAAAACCTTCGAATTCAGCTTGAATGAGGAATGAACGAAGTTGGTCTCTGACCACTTGACGTGGCTGAGCGCGGGGAAGCTCGACTGTGAGTACATCGGACGTTTCACCACGGAGCACGAGACATCTCAAAGGTTCTCGCTCTTAAAGGATTCAAGAAATTCTCCGGATCGATGATCAAACAGTCGATACGGCGGCGGATTGTTGCGATCTCCGTCGGATTGATCATCCTCATGCTGGCGACATCGGTCCTATCGATAGTGATGGTCAGGCGGGTCGGCCATCTGCTTGATGAACTCTCTGCACGGTACGCCCCGATCAACGGGCATCTGACGCGGATCAATACTCTGTCTCTGGAACGAGGTCTCGCGGTCCGCCGCATGGTGATCGCGAAGATGCAGGAGCCGCCCGATGTGCTCGGGTATAGGGCCCGCTTGGAGCTATACAACGCGAAGGGAGACGAGGTCGAAAGTGAGGCGCAAGCCGCGCGGACACTGATCAATTCGATCATTGAGGACGCAAGTACACCCTCGGACAATGCAGGCCTGGCGCGCATCGAAAACCGAATTGAAAATCTGAGCGATACTCGCCGCCAACTGAAGCAGGAAACCGGAGAGCTACTTTCACACCTTGAGGCCAGAGACTTTGCGGCGGTCAGGCGCAGCCTTGCGCAAGCAGACGCTGCTCGCGACGAACTGGATGAGAAAGTCAACGCTATTCGGTTGAGCATGTTGACCGTCAGCGATGGGGCTATCGCAAAAATCAGGTCGGAACAAACCCGGGTGGCCCTGACCTCGGCCATCGTTACGCTGCTTGCTGCGATCGTCGGATTGATTTTCGCCAACTTGGTCAGTGGCGGCATCATTCGCTCGATCCGTCAACTGCTAGAGGGTACCCGCGCGGTCGAAGCGGGCCAGCTCGATCAGTCAATCGATGTAAGGGCGACTGACGAAATCGGACAACTGGCGGCCGCCTTCAATCGGATGGTTGTGCAATTGCGCAACAACCAACGCATCAAGGAAACATTCGGCAAGTATATCGACCCGCGCGTCGTTGAAGGACTGATCGATCGCCCTAATTTGACGGCCGCCGAAGGCCAGCGCCGAGTGATGACTGTGTTGTTCTGCGACTTGAAGGGCTTCACCAGCCTGAGCGAAGGCATGACCCCGCAAGGTCTCGTCAAGGTTATGAACCACTATCTTTCGGTTATGTCCGAACCAATTCGGAACAACCGAGGGATCATCGACAAGTATATCGGCGACGGCATCATGGCGTATTGGGGCCCTCCTTTCGTCGATGAGGCCGATCATGCCCGGCTTGCATGCCTCGCCGCGCTGGAAATGATCGAACGTATCGACAAATTGCGCGAGGAGATTCCTGAACTGCTTGGCGTTCGCGCAACCCCAATGGAGAAATGCGATCTAAGGATCGGGATCGCGACCGGCGAGGCGCTGGTCGGCAGCATCGGCTCCGACGTGATGATGAGCTACACCGTCATGGGCGACGTGGTGAACCTGGCCTCGCGGCTGGAAGGCGCAAACAAGGTGTATGGCACCCGCAATCTCGTTTCCGAAAGAACAATTGCTGCTGTGGGCACCTCACTTGAGGTGCGGGAGATCGATCACATCGTGGTAGCGGGCCAGACTCGTTTCGAGGCCGTGTTCGAAATCGTAGGAAACAAAGGTAATCTTACGCCGCAGCAGCTTGCATCACGTGACAAGTACCTCAAGGGGCTCGAGGCCTACCGGGACCGGCGATGGGATGAAGCGCTTGCCGCGTTCAATGTGTCGCTCGAAGCGATGCCCGGCGACGGGCCTGCAAGGGCTCTAATCCAGCGCATCGAAAGCTTCAAAGCAAAACCACCTCCATGCGACTGGGACGGGTCGTGGCACATCGAAAAATAAGCGCCGGGCTGACACGGCGGACGTCTCCTATGGGTCATTCGCGACTGGGCCGGGCCAGCAGGAAGCCCGGCGATATCCGTTATGCCGCCGGAAGCGGAAAGAAATTCAGAGCTTAGCAGGACCGCGACCGGCCATCGCGGGTTGATGGCGCTGTCCTAGCTGTGATCCTTCACGGCTTTTTTTGTGGCTGATCGATGCCGAGCGACTTCCGGAGCGGCGCCGGCATGGGCCTCTGAACCGGCGGCGCTTGGCGCGGATCCATGGGTTCAACGATGCGGAAATCCGCGGCATCGGGTTTCTTAGTCATGAAATGATCCTCCCTAGTTACGCGGCGAGCGCCGTTTCGCGCTCGACGTCGGCCTGAATGTGCCGCTGATCCGGCACAGACTGATTCAGAAAGTCGTCGAGCGCGTGCGCATTCGGCAGCTCGGCGAAATCGCGCATAGCTTCGGCTGTCGCGGCCGTTGCGTTGTTCAAGAGAAGCACGGCGGCGCGTTCACGCTCCAACTCTTCCAGAGCGCCCGGATGGACAATGTCGATCGCCCTGGTGCGCGCAGCCTCCACGGTCTCGCGATCAGCGCCGACGAGTTCGGGCGCTTCGAGAAGCGTCTGCAAGTAGAGCAATGACATCGTCGAAACGGACGCTTTGAGTTCCTTGGGCGACTTCGGCATGCGGTCGCGAACCTGGCTGCGAAGCACCGCGCCGGCTGCATCGGTCTTGTCGATGGGCGGCAATTCGATCTTGGCGCGCTTCTCCTCGATCCGCTCATTGAGCCGCGACGCGAACGCTTTGGCGCGGATCATTTTCCAGGCGTTCTTTTTCATCTCGTCGCGAGCCTTCTTGGTCCGGCCCTGCGCGCTCAGATCGGTGTCGCCGCGAACGCTGACGGTGATCGAATCGATGTCCCGATGCAGTTCGATGAGGCGGTCGAACGTGGTGCGCACCGTTGCGTTGGGGATGACTGCTGCCTGATCTTTCAGAAGGGAGTAATAGCGCTCGTTCATTTTGGATGTCCTGATGTTGGCAATTAGCGCCCGATGTTGATTGTCAACATCAAGCCGCGACAGTTGCGCGCGGCGCTATGGCGGGTTGGAAGCTGGCGAGGAAGGTGGGTACGTGCATGCCCCATCGACCGGCGACCTTCTTGGCGCCGGGCACGCGATCCTGTTCGAGCATGAACCAGGTCGCTTCTTTTGATCGTCCGAGGTACTTGCCGATATCGGCAGCGCCCCAAACAAACTCGTCGGGATTCGCGATCAGTGATGTTTTGGTTTTCACAGCGAGACTCCGCGGAGGCTCGCATGCGGGCACATAGCCGAAAGCGAGCCACAGTGTGGCATCAAGCTCCCGGCAGCATCCCGCTGTCGTAAAGGACCGCTACGGCGTCTCGCCGCTGGTCCCGTAGAGAGTACGTGTGTCCAGTAATGCGCGCTAAAGCTTAATCAAACGTTACCTAGCCAAACTTGCCCTCAGCCGCGGCCAATTCTTCGGAGTCGTCAGCGCGAGGAAATAGATGGCCGTACAGGTCGGCCGTGATTGCGATGTTCGAATGTCCGAGCCGCTCGCTCACGATCTTAAGCGGAAGTTCCAGACCGCCATCGACCTTGCGATTGATGCACCAGCTCGCGAAGAAATGCCGGAGCGCGTGCAAGCCGGTATACTTCGCAGTGAGCGTAGGTTTGCCATCCTCACCGCGAACGGCCTTTCCTTCATTGTCCAAGACCGGCGCCGTCACGCCCGCATCAATCATCGTTGGGATCAGCCCGCGGGTGATGATGTTGGCGTGCGATTCAACCTTGCCGGAGCCGTTCGGGAATACGTAGTGCTGCGCACCGTCAGCACGTCGCGGGCACTTCAATTTCCATTCCTTGAGCACTTTTAGCGTGGTCGGAGGAATCGGAACTGTGCGTTCGCCGGCTTCCGATTTGGGCCGGCCTATTTCGTTGTAAGCATCGGCGCGCTGATGCACGTGCAGTTCGCTCTTTTTCAAATCGACGTCTTGCCAGCGTAAGCCCCGCAGTTCAGAAGCACGCAGACCGCACCGGATCGCGACGAGCAGGAAGGGCCGCCACCGACCGTCAGCAACGCCAAGCAAAGTTTCGACTTCCACTGGGGTAGGGATGTCGACGCCAATTTTCAGCTTTCCCTTTGCCCGGCGCTCGGCCTTTCGCTCCTTGCCCCGCTTTCGGCTCGCCTTGAGGCTACGGACGATATTTTGGCCGACGTGGCCGCGTTCTTGAGCATCGGCGAGCAGGGAGCCGAGCGAACCCGTTACCCTTTTGACCATGTCTGCCGACCGCGGCGAAGCTTCGGCCTGGCCCGGGCCAGGCGTTCCCTTCCGGAGCTTGTCCTGCCAGTCGCGCACCACACCGATGGTCAATGCAGAGAGCTTCAAGCCGCCGAGGTAAGGATTAATGTGATCGCGGAGGTGCTGCTCGTAGCCGTCACGGGTCGTGCGTTCCAGATCCGCACAGGCGTCGATCCAGTTACGGCCGGCCTCGACGAGGGTGGGACTTTTCGACGCCGGAACATGGGTGCCTTTCCCAAGGTCGACCCGAACTTGGGCGTGGAAGGCGTCGGCGTCCTTCTTGCGGTCGAACGTCTTGATGACCCGCTTGCGCTTGCCGCGCGCGTCCAGCTCGGGAATGGAATATTGCACCACGTAGGCTTCGCGCGCCTCGCCGGACGACGTTGTCCATGTGCGCTTCCTGACTGACATCGGCCCCCGCTCCATCGCTCGATTGGGCTCGACTATACATGAGGCGCGACAAGGGCGCAACACAACGCGAATTTAATGAATAAAAACAACGCTTGGCATAAGACTCTGACTCTGTTTGTCTTGGTTCGAATCCAGGTTCCCCAGCCAGTTCCGGGCGATTTACCCAGATCATAACCTGCTCTGAATCGGGCCCGCGTCGCGAGCCTGACATGCCGTCGGCAGTCCGCGCCTTTCGTCGGTCCGGCCTAGGCGCCTTGGCCCGACTCATCGCGCCCGCGATGCGCCGGGCGGCGATGCAAGGCGAAACGACTAGCGGCGCTTCTTCCGACCTGTCTTGGCGGCACGCTTTTTCGGCGTCCGCCGCTGGCCGCGACCTGCATCTGCCGCGCCCCATGGAATTTTCGCGCTGACGCGGGTCTTGGCGCCGACGAGATTGGGCGTCTGGTTGTATTTGAGGCGACGGAGTTTGGCCGTGACGAGCTCGCTCAGCTCCTGGAACGACGGATTGGCGCTGCGGTCTCGTTGTTCGCGCAGCACCTTCGCCATGCAGAACGTGTAGGCGCCATACGACGTGACGCCGTCACGATATTCATAGGACAGCTCCTGCTCCTGGCAGGCCTCGAGGAGAATCGGCAGATAAGGACCGTGATGCCCGAGCTCGGCCCGCGTCTTGTTGTATTCCTTGTCGGGCTGGGTGCGGAGCGCCATGCTGCGCCCGAGCCGCTGCGTGGCGCCGTTGTCGCCGAGATAGTCGGCGCCGTTCTTGCTCTTGCTCAGACTCTCGTTGAGGGGAGGGAACTCGCGCGGCACCCACATGCCTTCGCTTGCCTCCCACCGCAGCGCCCGGTGGCGGATATCGTCGGGCGGCGTCAGGCCGCGGATGCGTGGACCGCCGTCACGTGTCATGCCGCCGGAATGGCAGCAGTCGAGCATGGCGACGAAATAGCAGTCGTACGGAAGCTGTGAGTAGAGCTGGCTGAACTGGCGGTCGAGAATCGCGTGCTCGGGCGTCCAGTCGAAATCATAGGGAACGAGGCACTCGTCGACGCTGTCCGGTGCGCCGCTCGGGCTGTATCTGGGAATCTGGGCGCCATGGCCCGAGTAGAACAGCATACGCTCGTCGCCGTCGCGGACGCCCTCGAGCAGCCAGTGAAGCCTTTCCATGATGCCCTGCGCCGTCGCCCGCTCATTGAGCACGACGCGTATTTCGTCCGGCTTGAAGCCGCTTTCCTGCAGCACCGAGCTCATGAGGAATACGTCGTTGACGCATCCTTCGAGCCTGTCCGCGGGTTTGGGATAGTCGTTGATGCCGACCAGCAGGGCGCGGCGGGTCGGCCGGGTGTCAATGCGGGCAATCCCCCGCGCGGCGCTGACGATGGAGCGTGACGCCGGCACCGGGACCACGTCGTGCCAGACGGTGGCGACGGTCTCGGGGCGGGACAGGTACCAGGTCGCGTTGTGATTCAGGAGATCGTTGGGGACATCGAACGGTGTCAGCACCTGCTGAAAATTGTCTGCGGCGATCTCGAGCGGATAGGTGAGAACGTGATCTTCCCGGTTGAACAGATGGTACCATTTCCGGCAGGGAAGGTCCTGAATGCGGCCTGCGAAGACGTCGCGTACCGCGGGATTGCCGATCTGCGAGCCGAACGTGACGAAGACTTTGTCCTTGATCGCAGCGGGGTTGCGCACGAACGTGTCGTAGCAGATCAGCGAGCCGAGGCTGTGAGCCAGGACAACGTCGTAATTGCCGCTCTTCAGCTTGTCGAGGACTGCGCTGCGTAGCGCGGTCTGTAATTGCTCATCCACCGACCACTGGGCGACCATGCCCGCGGTCCATCTGATCAGGGTTGGTACATCTTCGAGGCTGCGTGTGCCCGCGAGCAGATCACCGACCCCGTGGACGGTCGCGCTCGCCAGCAGTTTCGCCAGCGCGATGCCGTAGGTGACGAGGTTGGGCGGGCTCTTGTCGAACAGGTCGTCATACGAGAGGAAGTCGATGGCCGGATTGAGGCTCTGATCGACGGACTGGACGGCGCGTATGATCGCCTCGGACCATGACTTTCGAAACTCGGCGTCGATCTCCGCGTGACCGACGCCGTGGACACAAAGCAATGACAGGCGGGTGCTCATGAAAGCTGCCTTCTCAACTGCAATCTGAAGTAGCCGATGTGCGAGCGCAAACGTCCGGGATGATGTCACGGCGCGGCGAGCTTCAAATGTGAAGTAGCGCACGAAATCCTCGCGACAGTTTGCCTCACCTTGCGGGTGTGATGACGTGTCGGATCGCCGTGCGCCGCTACGTCCTTGGGGCAGGCAACCCAAAGGAGATCCCGTGATGCCCTATGTCGATGG
The DNA here is from genome assembly GCF_052075995.1 of Bradyrhizobium sp. 613_E4_N2_2. Lineage (NCBI taxonomy): Bacteria > Pseudomonadati > Pseudomonadota > Alphaproteobacteria > Hyphomicrobiales > Nitrobacteraceae > Bradyrhizobium > Bradyrhizobium sp. 613_E4_N2_2. The sequence continues at coordinate 5,356,062 of NZ_CP197234.1, read as the reverse complement.
TTTCGTGCTGGCCGTGCCGAAGGACAAGATCGAGGCCTACAAGGCGCTGGCGCGAAACGCCTGCACCATATGGATGGAGCACGGCGCGCTCGACTAGGTCGAGTGCATCGGCGACGACGTGCCCTATGGCGAATTGACCTCGTTTCCGCGCGCGGTGATCGCGACGGAGGACGAGGTCGTGGTGTTCTCCTGGATCGTCTACCGTGACCGGGAGACCCGCGATGCCGTCAACAAGAAGGTGATGGCCGATGAGCGGCTCAAGGGCGCCGACATGCCCTTCGACGGCAAGCGCATGATCTATGGCGGCTTCACGACGCTGCTGCGGGCGAGCAACATCGTCGGCTGACGGCGTCTCGCAGGGTGGGTTGGCGACAGCGTCACCCACCGCCTCTGCGTTCGCGGAAACACACGGGGGCCGGGTTACGCCAGCGGACCGCGCTTGGCACAGTCGCAGTGTTAACCCACCCCTGCAGATGGCAATGACGTCCACCGTTCGGGTTACCGCGTTCGCGCCGGGCGACGCCGGATTTGAACGCCGCCCGCGCCGGCGCGTTCGCTGCCTCCCATGCAGCATTGCGCAAGTCCGTTTCGTCTTGCCGGTGTCCGGCTGGCATGCCATCCTAGATCCACCAGGCATAAACAAACGGAAGCGGGCGCTTAGCCTGAAGCTTCCAAAATAGCTTGGTTGGGGAAACCCTTTGGGAGGTCTGATTTGATGAATTTCAAGCACGTCACCGGGCTGTTTTGCGCAGCCGCGATGTTCCTTGCGCTCGGCTCCGGCGCGCAGGCCCAGGACAAGGTCATCAAGATCGGCGTCATCATGCCGATGTCCGGCGGCACCGCCTCGATCGGTGCGCACGCCAAAGCGGCGCTCGAAGTCGCCATGGACATCATCAACAACGCCCATCCTGAGCTTGGCAATCTGCCGCTGGCGAAGAACGCCGGCCTTGCCGGCCTCGGCGGCGCCAAGATCGAGGCTGTGTTCGCCGACAACCAGGGCAACCCGGCGACGGGCCAGAATCAGGCGCTACGCCTGATCACGGAAGAGAAGGTGGCGGCCGTGTTCGGCTCCTACCAGTCCGGCGTCACGCTGACTTCGAGCGCGATCGCCGAGAAATACGGCGTTCCTTTCCTGAACTCGGAATCGGTCGCCGCCAATCTCACCGAGCGCGGCTTCAAATGGTTCTTCCGCACCACGCCGATTGCGACCGATTTCGCCAAGATCTATGTCGACTTCCTCGCCGACATCAAGGCGCAGGGTGCCAAGACCGACAGCGTCGCGGTGGTCCATGACAACACCGAATACGGCACCTCGGTCGCCAACACGATCGCCGGCGCCTTCAAGGAAAAGGGCCAACCGATCGCGCTCGACATCGCCTATCCCGTCAATGCGACCGACTTGCAGGGCCAGGTGCTCCAGCTCAAGGACAAGAAGCCCGACGTCGTCATCATGATCAGCTACACGTCGGATGCGATCCTGTTCGCCAAGACCATGCAGTCGCTCGACTACAAGCCGGCCGTGCTGCTGGCCGACGATGCCGGCTACTCCGATCCGTCCTTCACCAAGGCGGTCGGCAAGATCTCGCAAGGCGTCTTCAACCGCTCGTCCTGGGTCGTGGGACCGCCGGGCTCGGCGTCCGCCATCATCGCCGAGATGTACAAGAAGAAGAGCGGCGAGGAGATGGACGACACGGTCGCCCGGCAGATGCAGGGCTTCTTCGTGCTGGCCGATGCCATCGACCGCGCCGGCTCGACCGAGCCTGCAAAGATCCAGGCCGCGCTGAAGGCGACGGACCTAAAGCCCGAGCAGCTCATGATCGGCTACAAGGGCGTGAAGTTCGACGACAAGGGCCAGAACATCCTGGCTTCCGGCGCCATCATCCAGCTCCAGGATGGCGAGAACTACGTCGCGGTATGGCCGAAGGCCAATGCCGAGAAGGCGCCGGTACTGCCCTACAAGGGCTGGTAAGATTGCCTGAAGGCGGGACCGCGCGTCCCGCCTTTCCCAGAATGTTTTGATCAGAGCAACGCAGCTCATGTCCTTCGTACTCGTGCAGGTGATTGTCGGCGGGCTTCTGCTTGGCGCCGTCTACGCCCTGTTTTCCTCGGGCCTCACGCTGGTGTGGGGCATGATGAACATCGTCAATTTCGCGCATGGCGACTTCGTCATGCTTGGCATGTACGTCGCCTATGTCGTCTATACGCTGATGGGGGGAGGGCCCATCCTCGGCGCCCCACTGGCGACACTGGTGCTCGCGACCGTCGGGGTCGTGGTCTATTTCGCCCTGATCCGCGACATCATGAAGGGGCCGATGCTGGCGCAGATCCTCGGCACGTTCGGGCTCGCGCTGCTGCTGCGCTATTCCGTGTTCTGGTGGTTCGGCGCCAACTTCCTGTCGATGCCGTCGAATATCGTCGGCGGCACCTATGCGTTTGCGGGCCTGCGGATCGAAGCCTCGCGGCTGCTTGCCGGTGTCGTCGCGCTGCTGGTGACATTCGGCCTCCACCTGCTTCTGACGCGCACATCGCTTGGTTCAAAAATGCTGGCGGTGGCGGAGGATCAGACCGCGGCTCAGCTTATGGGCATCAGGCCCGATACCATGCAGGCGATTGCCTGGGCCATCGCGGCCGGCGCCACCGGCCTTGCCGGCGCGCTGATCGCGAACTTCTTCTACATCGTGCCGACGGTCGGCGAGACGCTCGGCATCGTCGCCTTCGTCACGGTATCTCTTGGCGGCTTCGGCAGCGTGCCCGGCGCGCTCGTCGCGGGCCTGTTGATCGGCGTGATCGAGTCGCTCTCCGGCTATCTGATCGGTGCGGTCTACAAGGACATCGTCGTCTATGTCCTGTTCCTGTTCTTCCTCTGGTTCCGGCCGCAAGGCCTGATGGGCAAGCTCTGATGAGAAAGCTGCAATGCGGCGCTTGATCTGGCTCTCAATCGTCGCAGCACTGGCGATTGCCTATCCGTTGCTGCTGTCCTCGCCGTTCCAGCAGCGCTTGGGCGCACTGGTGCTGCTCTATGCCATCGCCGCGTCGGCCTGGAACATCGTCGGCGGCTATGCCGGCCAGGTCTCGGTCGGCCATGTCGTGTTCTTCGGCTGCGGCGCCTATGCCGCGATGGGGTCTTACGCCAAGTTCGGGCTGTCGCCACTGTTCGGCATCCCCGGCGGCATCGTGCTGGCGGTGGGGCTTGCCGCGATCATCGGCGTGCCGACGCTGCGGCTGTCGGGTCACTATTTCAGCATGGCGACGATCGCGGTCGCCGAGACCATGCGGCTGATCGTCACCAACACCGACTGGCTCGGCGCGGCCGTGGGTCTTTCCGGTCCAACGGTCCCCCGCAACATCTTCGATCTCTCGTTCCTGTCGTCGCTGCCGTACTACTACCTCTTCCTGGTCGTCCTCGTGATCACGCTGCTCGTCACCTGGTGGATGACCAACAGCCGCATGGGATTCTACCTGCGCGCGATTAAGGATTCCGAGCGCGCTGCGCGCTCGCTCGGCGCGCCTGCGAGCCGGACCAAGCTCTACGCCTACATGCTGAGCGCGGCGCTGACGAGCGTTGCCGGCGCGCTCTATGCGATGATGTTCGGCTTCGTCGATCCCGAGTCCGGGCTCGGCATCCTGATCTCGGTCAAGATCCTGATCATGGCGGCGCTGGGCGGGGCGGGGTTGCTGTTCGGTCCGCTGGTGGGAGCCGCGATCCTCGTGCCGCTGGAGGAGATCTCCAACAGCTGGCTTGGCGGCAAGGGGGCCGGCCTCACCTTCGTCCTGTATGGCGCGATCATCGTGCTGATCGCGCGCTTCCAGCCCGGCGGCCTGCTCAGCCTGTTCATGGGACGACGCAAGCCCGGCGCAGATAAGGGAGCCGGCCATGCTCCTTGAGGCGCGCGGGATCACAAAGGCGTTCGGCAGCTTCAAGGCGGTGGACGATGCGTCCGTCACGCTGGAGCAGGGCGATATTCTCGGCCTGATCGGCCCGAACGGCGCCGGCAAATCCACCTTCTTCAATTGCCTCACCGGCGACCTCAAGACCACCTCGGGCCGCGTGCTGTTCGAGGGGACCGACATCACCGACTTCGCGCCGGAGCAGCGCGCCGGGCTCGGGCTTGCCCGCACCTTCCAGGTGCCGCAGACCTTTGAAGGCATGACGGTGCTCGAGAACGTCATGATCGGCGCCTTCCTGCGCACCTCGCATCGCCACGAGGCCGAGACCAGGGCGCGCGCGGTGCTGGAGCGCGTCGGCATGAGCAGGCTTGCGGATGCGCCGGCGCGCTCGCTGGGCACGCCCGGCCGCAAGCGGCTGGAGATCGCCCGTGCACTGGCGACCGAGCCGAAGGTGCTGCTGCTCGACGAGGCCATGGCCGGGCTCAACGCCCACGAGGTGAGGCTCGCCATCGATCTCGTGCGCGACATCCACCGCTCCGGCATCACGCTCGTCATCGTCGAGCACATCATGGAAGTGATCATGTCGCTCGCGAGCCGAGTGATGGTGTTTCACCAGGGCAAGGAGATCGCCCGCGGCTCGCCGCGCGAGGTCACCTCGAACCCGGCGGTGATCGAAGCCTATCTCGGCAAACGCGCGGCGAAGGCCGCGGCCGGCCATACGCCGGTCGAGCTGATGGGCGGGCGGGACCTATGAGTGGCGCGCTTCTTCGGATCGAGCACCTCGAGGTGCGCTATGGCGACCTCATAGGTGTCTCCGACGTCTCGCTTGAGGTGCCGGAGGGCAGCGTCGTCGCGCTGCTCGGCTCCAATGGCGGCGGCAAGACCACGACGCTGAACGCGATCGCGGGTCTCATTCCCGTGCATTCCGGATCGATCAGCTTTCGCGGCGAGGACATCGCCGGCCAGAAGGCCTTTGCGATCGTGCGCAAGGGGCTGGCGCTGTCGCCGGAAGGCTGGCGCCTGTTCGTGCAGCAGAGCGTCGAGAACAACCTCATGCTCGGCGCGACGCCACTGCACGACAAGTCACGCCAGGCCAATTTGCTTGAGCGCGTCTACGAGATCTTCCCGCGCCTGAAGGAGCGCCGCAACCAGCGCGCCGGCACGATGTCCGGCGGCGAGCGGCAGATGCTCGCGGTCGGCCGCGCGCTGATGAGCGATCCGAAGCTACTGATGCTGGACGAACCGTCGCTCGGCCTCGCGCCGGCGGTGGTCGAATCCATGTACGAGACCTTCGGCCGCCTGCATCGCGAGGGCCTGACCATCCTGCTCGCCGAGCAGTCGATCGAGCTCGCGCTGGAAGTCTCGGACTTCGCGACCGTGCTCCAGGTCGGCAAGAGCGTGCTGTCCGGCACGGCCGCGGCGCTCGCACAGGACCCGCAGGTGCAGAAGGCCTATCTCGGCGTCGACTGATTGATCTCCGCCTGGAGCAACAGCAACAGGCAACCGGCCAGCCGCGTCTCCATCTCTTTTGATCCAAGCGACAGCGGCCCGGGATCGTTGAGGATCGCGTTCACCAGCGTGCCCAGCACGACCTGGAAGCCGAAGGCGATCGTGCGGGTCTTGGCGGCGTTGCGTCCCTTACCCATGGCCGGGAGCAGGAGAGGGGTGGCGCTCATCGTGGTGGCCTTCGCGAGGGCCTTAAACGGCGTCCATTTGTCCGGACGGGTGTCGTCATGCTGAAGCGCGGCGCGCAGCACGCCCTCGTGGTTGCGCATCCAGGCGATGATCCCGCTGACGATGATGTGGCAGAGCTTGTCGAGGTCCGTATCCGGTGACGGTCGCCTCATGTCGCCGAGCCGTTGCTCGCCGTCGCGCGCGGCCAGCGCCATCAGTGCGTTGAAATAGGCCTCCTTGCTCTCGAAGCGGCTGTAGAAGGCGCCGACGGTGGCGCCGACCTCGGTGCAGAGCGCCTCGATCGACAGCTCGGCCAGGCTGCGCGTGCGCAGCATGTCCGCGCCGGCGCGCAGCAGTGCCAGTGTCGTCTTGCGGCTGCGCTTCTGCCGCGACGGGGCAACGCCGGGCAGGTCGAAATCGGGTTCGTCCGAGCTTGGCCGCATCCGCGCTTGCATCCGGCAAAAATCATAATCATAATTCGGATTATAATTTAGACGTGGCCGAGCCGCGGGTCAACCGCAGCCGCCGGGCAACCAGCAGGGAGAAGCAGATGAGCGCAAACAGCGGCACGCCGTTCCGCGGCACCGTCGGCAAGACGGTCGCGGAGTCGAAACCCTGGTGGCCGGAGGCGCCAAGGCCGCCCGAGGGCGCGCCGAACATCCTGGTCGTGCTGTTCGACGACGTCGGCTTCTCCGATTTCGGCTGCTATGGCTCGACAATCAAGACGCCGACCATCGACCGGCTCGCCGCGGAGGGGCTGCGCTACTCCGGATTCCACACCACGGCAATGTGCTCGACGACGCGCGCCGCGCTGCTGACAGGACGCAATCATCACTCGGTCGGCGTCGGCTGCCTTGCCAATTTCGATTCCGGCTATCCCGGGTACCGCGGTAAGATCGCGCGCGAGGCGGGGACGCTGGCCGAGATGCTGCGCCTACATGGCTATCGCAACTACATGGTCGGCAAATGGCACGTCACGCCGCTGACCGAAAGCGGAGCCACCGGCCCGTTCGACGGCTGGCCGCTCGGCCGCGGCTTCGACCGCTTCTACGGCTTCCTCGATGCCGAGACCGACCAGTACGCGCCGGAGCTCGTCTCCGACAACACGCATATCGATCCACCGGGCACGTATGCGGACGGCTATCATCTGACCGAGGACCTGATCGACCAGTCGATCCGCTTCATCGGCGACCATGTCGCCGACCGTCCTGACGTTCCCTGGCTCACCTGGGTCGCACTTGGCGCCTGCCACGCGCCGCATCAGGCGCCGGCCGATATCATCATGAGCTATGACGCCGAATTCGCGCACGGCTGGGACGTCGAGCGCGAACGGCGTCTGGCACGCCAGAAGGCGATGGGGCTGGTGCCGCCGGACACGCGGATGCCGGCGCGCAACGACGGCGTCAAGGCCTGGGAGGAGCACTCGGCCGATGAGCGCCGCGTCTTCACCCGCCTGCAGGCGGCTTTCGCCGGCATGCTCGATCATTCCGATCGGCATCTTGCACGGCTTGTCTCGTTCCTGGAAACGGCCGGCATTCGCGACAACACCGTGATCATCGTGATGTCCGACAACGGCGCGAGCCAGGAGGGCGGGCCGCTCGGCTTCGTCAACGCGATGGGGCCGTTCAACTTCAAGCCGGAGCCGATCGCCGAGAAGCTCAGCCGTATCGACGACATCGGCGGGCCCGACACCCACAGCAATTTCCCGCATGGCTGGGCGATGGCGTCGAACACGCCGCTGCGGCGCTACAAGCAGAACACCCATGGCGGCGGCATCCGCGATCCCTTCGTCATCAACTGGCCGAAGAAGATCGCAGGCAAAGGCGAGCTGCGGCACCAGTTCGTCCACGCCTGCGACCTCACGCCGACGCTGCTCGAGCTGATCGGGATCGAGGCGCCGAACAAGATCGCGGGCTGCCCGCAGATGCCGCTGGAAGGCGAGAGCTTTGCGCGCTCGATCATGGATGCGTCCGTGTCCTCAAAAAGCTCGCCGCAATATTTCGAGATGTTCGGCCATCGCGGCCTCTGGCAGGGCGGCTGGAAGGCGGTCGCCTTCCATCCCTCGGGCACGCCGTTCGAGAACGACAAATGGGAGCTGTTTCATCTCGACAGGGATTTCTCCGAGACCGACGATCTCGCCGCAAAGGAGCCGGAGCGTCTGGCCGCAATGATCGCGACCTGGTGGGCGGAGGCCGAGAGGCACAAGGTGCTGCCGCTCGACGACCGCTTCGGTCCGCGCTTCGCGGAGAACGCCGCACGCTTCCACGGTGCGCGCCACCATTTCGTCTTCCACGCCGGCATGGGCCACGTGCCGACCGACGTCGCGCCGGATGTGCGCAGCCGCAGCTACACGATCGAGGCGCATGTCGAGATCGACGGGCAGGGCGCCGATGGCGTGCTGATCTCGCATGGCGACGCGACGTCGGGCTACAGCCTCTACGTCAGGGACGGTCATCTCGTGCACGACCTCAACATCGGCGGCAGCCACCAGATCGTGCGGTCGGACCGCAAGGTGCCGTCAGGCGCGCGGCGGCTCAGCGTGTATGTCGAGCGGCTCGTGCGCAAGGAGCCGCCGGCCAAGGGGGCGCGCACCGGCGTCACCAAATATACGCTGCTGATCGACGGCGAGCCGGCGGGGTCGCTCCAGACCCAGCTCGGCTTCCACACGCTGATCTCGTGGTCCGGTCTCGACATCGGCCGTGACCGCGGCAGCCCCGTGTCGCATTACGAGGCGCCGTTCGAGTTCGAGGGGCGATTGCTGCGCGTCACCGTCACCATGCACAACGACCAGAAGCTCGACGGCGATGCCGTCGGCAATGCCCAGATGGCGCGACAGTGATAGGGAAGAGACGGCGCAGCATCCGCGCCGTCATTGCGAGCGCAGCGAAGCAATCCAGACTGCCTCCGCGGATTGCTTCGCTACGCTCGCAATGACGAGGTGAGAGAGCGTCCACTCCAACAGGAAACGGGAGCGGTCCTTACTTGATCTTGTCGTAGGCCGCCGCGAAATCGCCCAGCGGCATCGGGATCGCGATCGCCTCCTTGGCCATGTTCTGGAAGGAGACCTTCAGCTGCTTGCCCGACCGCAAGGCGGCGAGCAGGTCCGCCGCGATCGGCGTCGAGGCGTAGCAGCCGCGGTTCTCGCAGGTCTGGATCTGGAGGTCGAATGTCTTGCCCTCGTCGACCTGGAGCTTGGCCCCGACGGGCAGGTTGAGGCCGAGCGGCAATTGCAGCAGCGCCACCGGCGTGCGGGTGTCGGGCGCGATGCGGATGTTGATCAGGACGATGGTCTGGCCGGTCTTGGTCAGCACCGCGTTCTGCTCCATCGCGCATTCGAGCGGCGCATCGCGGCTGACGCTGGTGCAGCGCACGACCCATCCGGCTTGCTGCGCACCGTCAGCCTGCGGCTGGGTCGGAGCTGGCGCGGGCTGTGCGGCCGGTGCAGGGGAAGCGGCGTTCTTTTTGGCGCTCTGCTGGGCATACGCGCCGCCTGTCGACAGCAGAAGGGCGGCGGCGAGGGCGACAAGTCTGGATTGCATGGACATGGCGAAACCGCGTTGGCGTGAACCGAGGGCCTCGCTGTAGCGTCGCGGAAGCCGCGGTGCAAGCTTACTCGGCGGCCTGCTTGACGGTGCTGTGCTCGGGCGCCTCGTGACCTTTGCCGTCACCCGAACGGCCCCAGCCCGAGAACCAGTTGTTGAGCTCGTCGAGATAGAGATAGACCACCGGGGTGGTGAACAGCGTCAGCGCCTGGCTGACGATCAGGCCGCCGACCATGGCGTAGCCGAGCGGCTGGCGGATCTCGGCGCCGGTACCGTGGCCGAGCATCAGCGGCACGCCGCCGAGCAGGGCGGCCATCGTCGTCATCATGATCGGCCGGAAGCGCAGCAGCGCAGCCTGACGGATCGATTCCTCCGGCGTCTTGTGCTCGTCGCGCTCGGCCGCGATGGCAAAGTCGACCATCATGATGCCGTTCTTCTTCACGATGCCGATCAGGAGAATGATTCCGATCAATGCAATGAGGCTGAAGTCGAAGCCGGCCGCCATCAGGATCAGGAGCGCGCCGACGCCGGCCGAGGGCAGGGTCGACAGAATCGTAATCGGGTGGATGTAGCTCTCGTACAGGATGCCGAGGATCAGATAGACCACGACGAGGGCTGCGAGGATCAGCAGCGGCACGGTGCCGAGCGACTGCTGGAACGCCTGCGCGGTGCCCTGGAAGCTCGAATTCAGGGTCGGTGGTGCGCCGAGATCGGCCATCGCCTTCTGAACGGCCTCCGTGGCCTGGCCGAGCGCGACGCCCTGGGCGAGGTTGAAGCTGATCGTGATCGCCGGGAACTGGCCCTGGTGGCTGATCGAGAGCGGGCGGACCGGATCGGTGGTCCAGGTCGCAAAGGTCGACAACGGCACCTGGTCGCCGGTCAGCGGCGATTTCAGATAGAGCTTGTTCAGGCTGTCGAGACTGCCCTGCATCTCCGGCAGGATCTCGAGGATCACCTTGTAGGTGTTGAGCTGGGTGAAATACTGCGTGACCTGCCGCTGTCCGAAGGCGTCATACAGCGTGTCGTCGATCAGCTGCGGCTGGATGCCGTAGCGCGATGCGGTGTCGCGGTTGATCTTGAGCTGGACCGTGGTGCCCTGCGTCTGCTGGTCGGTCGCGACGTCGCGCAGTTGCGGCAGCGTCTGCATCTTGGCGAGGATTTTCGGCGCCCAGTCGTTGAGCTCGGTGAGATCGGCATCCTGTAGCGTGAACTCGAACTGCGTGCGCGTCGGCCGGCCGCCGAGCCGGACGTCCTGGGCCGCCTGCATGTAGAGGCGGGCGCCCGACACCTTCTCGAGCTTGGGACGCAGCCGGGCAATGATCTCCTGCGCCGACGCATTGCGCTCGTTACGCGGCTTCAGCGTGATGAACAAATTGCCGTTGTTGCCGGCGCGGCCGCTGCCGCCGATGTTCATCGCGATCGTGGCGACGTCGGGATCTTCCATCACGATCTTGCCGAGCTCGACCTGGCGGCGCTGCATCTCGGCGAAGGAGATGTCCTGGGACGCTTCCGAGGTCGCGGTGATCAGGCCGACGTCCTGCTGCGGGAAGAAGCCCTTCGGGATCAGGATGAACAAATAGATCGACAGGCCGAGCGTGGCGAAGAAGATCAGGAGCGTGGTGCGGCGCCAGGCCAGAGCATGATCGAGAACGTACTCGTAGCCGCGCAGCATGCCGTCGAAGGCGCGTTCGCTCCACTGGTAGAACTTGCCGTGGGTCACCTCGCCATGGGCGCGCAGGAAGCGCGAGGCCATCATCGGCGTCAGCGTCAGCGACACGAACATCGAGACGAAGATGGTCATTGCCAGCACGACGGCGAACTCGCGGAACAGGCGTCCGATGATGCCGCCCATCAGCAGCAGCGGAATCAGCACCGCGACCAGCGAGATGCTGATCGAGACGATGGTGAAGCCGATTTCCTTGGAGCCCTTGAAGGCGGCCGCCATGGGCGATTCGCCTTCCTCGATGTAGCGGGTGATGTTCTCGAGCATCACGATGGCGTCGTCGACGACGAATCCGACCGCGATGGTGAGCGCCATCAGCGACAGATTGTCGAGCGAATAGCCAACCACCCACATCAGGGCGCACGCGCCCAGTAGCGCCAGCGGAACCGTGATGGTGGGAATGACCGTCGCCCAGAAGCTGCGCAGGAAGACGAAGATGACCATGACCACGAGGGCAATGGTTAGCAGCAGCGTGAACTGGACGTCCTCGACCGCGGCGCGGATGGTCGTGGTGCGGTCGCTGATCAACTCGATCTTGATCGCGGGCGGAATCGCCGCGACGAGGCGGGGCAGGGTGGCCTTGATCCGGTCGACGGTCTCGATGACGTTGGCGCCCGGCTGCTTGAACACCACCAGGAACACGCCACGCTTGCCGTTGGCCCAGGCTGCCTGCTTGGCGTCCTCGGCGCCGCTCACCGCCTGTCCGATGTCGCGGATTCGAAGCGGACCGCCATTGCGATAGGCGATGACGACGTCGTTCCAGTCCTTGGACTGGGTGAGCTGGTCGTTGGCGTAGATCGTGTAGGCGCGCTTCGGCCCGTCGATATTGCCCTTGGGGCTGTCGACCGTGGTGATCGCGATCTGGCTGCGCACGTCCTCCAGCGACAGGCCCTTGGCGACGAGTTTCGCCGGGTCGATCTGAATGCGGATGGAGGGCTTCTGCTGGCCGCCGATGAAGACCTGCGCCACGCCCGAGAGCTGGCTGATCTGCTGGGCAAGCTGGGCGTCGACGGCATCGCTGACGGTGGTCAGCGGCAGTGTATCGGATGTCGCCGAGAGCAGCAGGATCGGCGCGTCGGCCGGGTTGACCTTGCGGTAGGTCGGCGGCGAGGGCAGGTTCTTCGGCAGCTGGCCGCTTGCGGCGTTGATGGCGCCCTGCACGTCGTTGGCGGCGCCGTCGATGCTGCGGTTGAGGTCGAACTGGATGGTGATCGAGGCGGTGCCGAGATAACTCGTCGAGGTCATCTGGGCGATGCCGGGGATCTGGGCGAATTGCCGCTCGAGCGGCTGGGCCACCGACGAGGCCATCGTCTCGGGGCTGCCGCCCGGCAAATTGGCCGTGATCTGGATGGTCGGGAAGTCCACCTGCGGCAGCGGTGCGACCGGCAGCAGGGGATAGGCGACGAGACCGACGAACAGAATGCCGGCCATCAGCAGCGAGGTGCCGATGGGATAACGGATGAAAGGTGCCGAAATCCCGCCCTCGGTCATTCCTGTCGTACCTTGTTCTGGCTCGGATCCGAGCTTGCTACGGCCGTCGAGACCAGGCTCCCAGGCTGGACCTTGAACTGGCCGCCGGTGATCACCTGTTGACCCGGGCTCAAGCCTTCGTCGACGACCGAACGGCCGTCGATGGCGTAGCTGACCTTGATCTTGTGCACTTCCGCCTTGTTGTCCTGATTGACGGTATAGGCGTAGAGGCCGTTGGTCGAATGCTGAACCGCGTCATCCGGAACCACGGTCGCGTCCTTTAGGGTGCGTACCAGAAGGCGCGTCGAAACCGACTGGCCCGGCCACAGCGTGTGTTCCTTGTTGTCGAACACCGCCTTGAGCCGAATAGTCCCGCTGGTCGTGTCGACCTGGTTGTTGATGACCGCAAGCTTGCCTTCGGCAAGCGTCTTTTTCCCGTCGGTGGTGAACGCGATCACCTTGAGCGCACCTGCCTTCTGGCCTTCGCTGATATAGGGCAGCTGGTCTTCCGGCGCGGTGAAGATCACCGAGATCGGCTCGACCTGCGAGATCGTCACGATTCCCGTCTGCGTGGAGGCGTTGACGATGTTGCCAACGTCGACCAGGCGCAGCCCGGCCACGCCGGTGAACGGCGCCTTGATCTGGGTGTAGTCGAGCTGGGTCTGGGCGTTGGAGATGGCGGCTTCGTCGGCGGCGATCTGGGCGGTCAGCTGCGCGACGGTGGAACGCTGGGTGTCGACCCGCTGCGCAGTCGCGAACTCGCCAAGCTTCATGGCGCGCTGGAGCTCGAGGTTGGCGTTGGCGAGATTCGCCTCGTCCTGCGCCTTCTTGGCCTTGGCCTGGTCGAGCGTGGCTTGATAGGGCCGGGGATCGATCGAGACCAGAAGCTCGTCCTGCTTGACCATCTGGCCTTCGCTGAAGGCGATCTTGTCGATCTGGCCGTCAACCCGGCTCCGGACCTGTACCGTATTGAAGCCCTGAACCGTGCCGAGACCGGTCAGGTAAACCGGGAAGTCGGCCTTCTGGACCGGCGAAACGCTGACGGGGATGGCGGGCGGGCGCGGCGGACCCTTCTGAGCCGTCTGGGTTTTTCCGGCCTCGGGCGAGCCGAATTTCTGCCAGCCATAGTAACCCGCGGAGGCCACGGCCGCGATGATCAGTATCCAGAGGATCGGCCGTGTTTTTTTCATGTCGGCTCGTTGGTCTTACGCCCAAAACTACGAATTGTGGAGCAATCATAGGGTTCCAGCGCGCTTGTATAATACACGCCAAGTTCCAGTGTAAACAGCACTATCGGTTCGGAATCCTAAACAATTGGAAAGCTTTGCACTGTCTAGGCAGCTCCGTGACACTACGGTGTGCAGTGCTGCATTTTCCCGGCGCGAACGATCCGCGCGCAAATCTTGGGCAATGCCCGGAGCCGGTGTGGGCGGCTTGCAGAGCTGTCCGCAAGGGCGCCCCGGCTGCGCCGCGAAGTGCGCCGGAATCAACCCACGTGAGAACGGTTCTAATTCGCCTGCACGGCGTTTCGGTTGTCAGGAAATCCGGCATCGGTCATATCGGCCCCGCCACAACGGGAGCGCAGGATGGACGAACTGAACGGCAAGCTGATCGCGTGCCAGATTCTGATCACGGGACTGATCGCGCGCGTCGCCAACGAGCAGCGCGATCCCTTGCGATTTCTGACCGACTTCCGCGACGAGATCAAAGCCGTCGTTAGCGGCGTCAACATCGCCGGCATGGACAACTCCGATCGTGTGCGCGCCGTCGCGCAGAAAACCGTCGACGAATTGTTCTCGCTGATGAAGCCGCCGGGCAGCGATTGAGAGCGGCGGCGCTGCTCGCGCCGGCACTGCCTGCGCAGCTTTCGCATGCATCCATGTTTCCAGATTGAAATCTGCACCGAGTCCGATCTGGATGAATTCAAATGTGCAGGCAGATCAATCGCATTGACCTGCTTTTCTCCGACCGATAGCACCGCCCCATCGTTCGCGTTTCTGCATCGACGAAGCGCATCAGCTCGAAGGTTGATGCGGTACGACGAGATCGCAGCGATCAATGTCCAGATTAGAACGGTTCAAGTTTAGAACCATTTAAAACTGCGGCGCACTCAACCGAGTTTAGAATTGCTTTGAAATGGTCGGATTCAAACGGAGTGTGGCCGAGATCGCGTTGACCCCCATGAACACGCCCGATAGCACCAATGCGTCGCGTTGTCGCAACGCGACCAATGGAAGCATAAGCACTGTGGGGCGTGTGATGGGCATGATGAAGACACCGCGATCGTTGCGTTCGGTTGCGGATCGGAAATCCTTCGGCAACAATTTCGACACTGCGACCGGCAAGACTGTGTCCACGGTCGCAAGTCTGATCGCGGTCGCGACGGTCTCGACCGGCGCACAGGCGCAGCAGACCAATCTGCCCCCCGTGAACGTCGATGCGCCTCAGCAGCGTCCGCGTCCGACCGCTTCGAAGCCCACCGCCGATCAGATTCGTGCGCGCAACGCCCTGCGGCGCGCGGCGCAGCGGCAGCAGGCCGCACAAGCGCCTGTCGCCAATCCGAGCCCTGGTCCTGCCGATCGTGATCCGTACGCAAATCCCGCCGCGCCTTATATGGCCACCCGAGTGCAAGCGTCGGGTAAATTCCCTGAGCCAATCCTCAACACGCCAAAATCGATCACCGTGCTTACAAAGGATGTGCTCGCGGACAAGAACGCCACGACGCTGAAGCAGGCGATCCTGAGCACGGCAGGCGTGACGCTCGGAACGGGTGAGGGCGGCAATGCCTTCGGTGACCGCTTCTTCATTCGCGGCTTCGATGCCCGCAACGACATCTTCATCGACGGCGTGCGCGACGCGGGCGTCAGCGTCCGTGAAAACTTCTTCACCGAGCAGGTCGAAATTCTGCGTGGTCCGGGCTCAACTTTCGCGGGCCGCGGTGTCGCCGGTGGTGCGATCAACATAGTCACCAAGCAGGCGACGACGCAGAACAGTTTCTACAACATGGACACGACGTTTGGCACCGATCAGACCAAGCGTGTGGTGCTCGACGTCAACCAGGTGATCAACCCGACGCTGGCCGTTCGTGCCGGCGGTCTGTTCCAGGACGCCGATGTCGCCGGTCGCGATTTCGTCAAGGATAATCGCAACGGCGCGTTCGTCGCCACGACCTGGAAGCCGACCGACACGATCAGGGTGACCGGGGGTTACATCCACACCGAGTTGACCGGCGTGCCGGACTTCGGCGTGCCCTACTACCGGCCGAGCACGGCAACGACCGCCGGTGGGCCGTTCCCGGACTTCGGCTCCAACCGCAACAACTGGTATGGCCAGATCAACCGCGACTTCTACCGGACCGGCCAGGACATCGGCTCGTTAAACGCGGAAGTGCAGATCACGCCCGACTTGATGGTCAGCAACAAGTTCCGCGTATCTCGTTCGACCCAGAACTATGTCGGAACGCTGCCTGAGCAGCCGGTGATCGCCAACCCGCTTTCGAATTCGACGCTCACGATGAATCCGCAGAGCCGTCTCCAGATCACTGACGTGCTCGCCAACCAGACGGAAGCGACCTACAAGTTCCAGGACTGGGCCGGCTTCAAGCACACCGCGCTGGCCGGGATCGAAGTCGATCGCGAGCGGTCGTCGATCGACAAGTATCTCGGGCTCACCTCGGAAGGGAACGGAGTTCCGATCACTCCAGGCGGCTCGCCGACAGGTGTCAGCGTCTTCTTCCCTCAGGACACGTTCTTGCCCGGGAAGGCGCTCGCACTGGCCGGTCTGCCGGCCAAGATCGGCATCGACACTGTCAGCGGCTACGTCATGGACAGTGCGAACTATCGTGACCTCCTGATCCTCAATGGCGGCTTCCGCTACGACAACTACAACCTCGATACGTCTGCATACGGGGCGGGCAACGCTCTCAAGCAGCAATCGGCAAACTTCCTGATTCCCAACTTCAATCTCGGTTTGACCTTGAAGCCGGCGCCAAACGGCAGCGTGTACGTGGCCTACGCGACCTCAGCGAACCCGGTGGGCGCCGAGTTCGACGGCACCAGCACCGCGTATGGCGGCGTCAATCCCGCTCTGGCCGGCGGCAACAATCAGATCTTCGGGCCGGAGAAGAACACGGCCATCGAACTCGGCACCAAGTGGGAGCTGTTCGACCGCCACCTGCTCCTGACGGCTGCGCTGTTTCAGACCACCAAGGACAATGCGCGCGAGGCACAGAACGTCAATAGTGTGGCCACGGCGTCCGCGTTGGGATGCGTCTATCCCGCCGGCACGACCGGCAACATATCGTGTATCACCGCAGGTTCCGCTTATCGTATTCGCGGCATCGATCTCGGCGTGAGCGGCAAGATCACCGACAAATGGAGTGTGTTCGGCGGTCTCGTCCTGATGCAGTCGGAGGTTACGGCTTCAAATGTGAGGCCCGCGAACATGCCCGCGCCGCTTCTCTACACCACCAATGTCGGGCTTCCTCTGGCCAACGTTGCCCATCAGTCGTTCAGCATGCTGTCGAAGTACCAGTTCAACGATATCTGGGAACTGGGCGGGCAGGCCGTCTACCGCTCGAAGATCTACGGTGGCTCGTTGCTTGCGGCCAACGCAGGCACGTCGCTTCCGAGCTACTGGCGCTTCGATGTGTTCGCGGAAGCCAAGATCAACAAGAACTGGCAGTTGAAGCTGTTCGTGAACAACATTTTCGACAAACGCTACTATGACGCGCTGTACCAGAGCGCCGCGCCCTTCGTGCTGGAAGCACCGGGACGCGCCGCCTATCTGGTGATCTCGGCGCGCTACTGATGGAGTAACGACGAGGTGCCATGCTGACATGCATAGACGGCGTCCTGAGCAAGGATGATGTGGCGGAATTCCGCCGCATCATGGACGCCAGCGAATGGGAAGACGGCCGTTCCACCGCGGGCGCGCAGTCAGCAATGGTCAAGCGCAATGAGCAGTTGCCGCCTGACAGCGAGGTCGCGCGCAAGCTCGGCAACCGCATCATCTCGGCGTTGACGTCGAACCCGCGTTTCCTGGCAGCGGCGATCCCACTGCAGATCTTCCCGCCGCTGTTCAACCGCTATGCGGCGAACAGCGGCCATCATTTCGGGCTGCATGTCGACAATGCGATCCGCGGCGACCGCCTGACCGGCCTTCGCATCCGCACAGACCTGTCTGTCACGCTGTTCCTGGCCGAGCCGGAAGAGTATGACGGTGGCGAACTTGTGATCGAGGACACCTACGGTTCGCACGAAGTGAAGTTGCAAGCCGGGGACTGCGTGCTCTATCCCTCGACCAGCCTCCATCTCGTCACGCCGGTGACGAGGGGGACGCGGGTTGCGTCTTTCTTCTGGCTTCAGAGCATGATACGGGACGATCAAGCCCGGAGCATGATCTTTGACCTCGACACCGCGATACAGGCGCTGGTGGAACGGCTCGGGCGTGACGATCCCGAAACGGTCAAATTGACGGGTATCTATCACAACCTCATTCGCTACTGGGCCGAAGTATGAAGATCATGTCCTTCCAAGCAAGCCTTGCCGCCGCCTTGATGCTGGCGGCCGCCTGGCTCGTATCCCCTGTTTCTGCCCAGACACAGACCCCGCCGGCGGCACCTGCACCGGCACAGGCGACGGCTCAGCCGGCCACCGCCAGCCCGGCTCCGGCTGCCGCTCCGGCGGTGGTGGCGCCTGCGGCGAAGCCCGACGCGGCCGCCATCGCGCCGGCCATGAAGGAGCTGTCCCCCTGGGTGATGTTCATGTCGGCGGACGTCATCGTGAAGGCGGTGATGATCGGGCTTGCCTTTGCATCGCTGATGACCTGGACCGTCCTGATCGCCAAGTCGATCGAGCTGTCGGTCGCGTCCGGCAAGCTTCGTTCGGCACTGAAGAAGATCTCGGAGGCGCGCTCGCTCGCGGAAGCGCAGATGGCGCTCGGCGCCAAGCAGGGCATTCTGCCGTCCTTCCTGGCGGCAGCGCTGCGTGAGGCGCGGATGTCGGCCGGCCTGTCCAGCGATGCCGGCATCAAGGAGCGCGCGGCCTCGAGCTTTTCCGAAATCGTGCGCGCGGAGGCACGGCGCATCCGCGTCGGCATGGGTGTGCTCGCGACCATCGGCTCCACGTCGCCCTTCGTCGGCCTGTTCGGCACGGTCTGGGGCATCATGAACAGCTTCATCGGCATCTCGAAGTCGCAGACCACGAACCTCGCCGTCGTCGCGCCCGGCATCGCCGAGGCGCTGCTTGCGACCGCGATCGGCCTCGTCGCCGCCATTCCCGCCGTCATCATCTACAACCACTTCTCGCGCATGACGAAAAGCTATCTCGAGCTCGTCAGCCGTGCCTCGGGCGCGGCGGCGCGGCTGCTCTCGCGCGATCTCGACCGCAGCCACGGCAGCGCGCATTCGCGCGCGGCGGAGTGAACCATGGGCGTTTCGCTCGCAGACAATGATGACGACGACGATTTCGGCGAGACGCATGACATCAACGTCACGCCGTTCATCGACGTCATCCTGGTGCTGCTGATCATCTTCATGGTCGCAGCTCCGCTCTCCACGGTCGACCTGCCGATCGATCTGCCGACCTCGAGCGCGACTCCGCAGAAGAAGCCGGACAAGCCGACCTATCTCAGCATCAAGCCCGACCTGACGCTTGCGATCGGCGAGAACCCGGTCCACCGCGCCGAGTTGATCGGGACCCTCGACGGCCTGTCCGACATGAGCAAGGACAAGTATGTCTTCCTGCGCGCCGATCGCTCGGTGCCTTATGGCGAATTGATGAGTGTCATGGAGCTCTTGCGCTCAGGCGGCTATTCCCGGGTGAAGCTGGTTGCGCTGGAGGGCGCTCCCGGAGCGCCCGCGGCAGGCGCCGGTCAGCCTTAGAGGCGCACGATGTCGGACGAAGCCAGACCATCCCGGAAGCTCTGGATTTTGGCAGCGGTGGCGGCGCTCGCGCTCCATCTGGGCGGGGCCGCGCTCGCCCTGGCCCATCTGCGGACCGATGACGACGACGATGGCCTGGGCGCGTCCGGCGCGGAGTTCGCCGTCGAAATGGCCTCGCCCAAGGCGCCTGAGACCGACCTTCCGCCGGGACCGGACAGCGAAGCGATGCAGGAGCAGCAGGCGCTTCCCGAGCAAAAGGCCGAGACCAAGGAAACCGAGCTTCCAAAGGACCAGTCGCAACAGGTCGACGATCCCGATCGGGTCGTCACCGAAAACATCTCGAAGAAGCCGCAGGACGAGGATCCCAAGATCGCGGCGGTCGAGACACCCGCTGCCGAGGCTTCGCCGCAGTCGGTTGCAACGGCGCGGCAGACCCTCGACGAGGACGCGCGCGAGGCCGAGAAGGCCCTGGCGCCGGTGCTTGGCCTCGGCAAGGACATCCTCAGGATTACGACCGACTGGAATCGCAAGATCAGCGCGCACCTCACGGCCCACAAGGTCAACCCGGAGGGCAAGCAGCCCAATAATCAGAAGGTGAAGGTCAGCTTCGCGATCAACCGCAGGGGCAATGTGCTGTCCGTCGACGTCGTGGAGTCATCGGGGGATGTGGCCTACGATGCGGCCGCGCTCTCGATTGTCCGCAAGTCCGATCCCATCCCGCAGCCCCCGGCCGGACTGACCGAAGACCGGTTCGAGCGGACCGTCGACATCATCTTCACGCCGCCGGACGAGAAGAAAAAGAAGAAATCGGCTCAGCGCCAGTAGAGCCGGATCCCGACATAGACCACGACCAGGCAGACGAAGATCAGCGCCACCGGGAGCGGCCGTTTCTGGGCTCCGCTAAACGCCGCCGTAAAGGAGGCCGTCTTCGCCGGTTTCGGAGGCGGGCGGCGGAAAGCGGTAACATTGTCCGCCGCCGGCTCGGGCGGACGGGTCCGGACGTCGGGCGGAGTTCCCGCGCCACCCATCTCGGCATAGTAGGCCTTGTAGATCGCGCCGATCGTGGCCTCGGTGGCCTCGCCCTCGCTCATCTGCGCGAGCAGGTTCTTGTAGCTGGCGAGGAACTCCTGCGCCTCGGCAGGCAGCGCGGAGGCCCCGTTGAGCTTGGCCATCATCTTCCAGGTGGCAAAATCGGCGCGGGCACGGGTGTCCGCGCGTCGCGCGATCAGCATATCGGCAGCTTTGACCAAGTCGGCCTCGAGCCCTTCGGCTTATGTTCGGGTGTTCTGTTGAACTACGCGTTGCCGGTCAGGAAGAGAACAGCCTGAATCACATAACCGGTCAACGTTCGCAGTATTCCTGAAATAACATCAAGATTTAGACCGAACTGCGAGCCCGCGAGCGGCAGCAGGATCAGAAGACCAATCAGGATCAGCATCCCGAATGGCTCGAGCCGGGCCAGCGGCAAAGCGAGCGGCCGGGGCAGCAGCCCGACCGCGACGCGCCCGCCGTCGAGCGGCGGGATCGGCATCATGTTGAACACCGCCAGCACCGCGTTGATGACCAGCGCGTTCTTGAGGTTGTCGAAGATCCACTGGGCCGAGCCGGCCGGTGCAAAGGGCACGGCATGGAGGGCAAGAGCCGCCGCGAGCGCCAGCAGGATGTTGGTGGCGGGCCCGGCAAGGGCCACCCAGACCATGTCGAGCCTGGGATGGTTGAGCTTGCGGAAATTGACGGGAACCGGCTTGGCATAGCCGAATAGGAACGGCGAGTGCGCGAACAGCAGCATCGCCGGCAGGATCAGGGTGCCGAACGGATCGATATGCTTGATAGGGTTGAAGCTGACGCGGCCGAGCTGCCAGGCCGTGTTGTCACCGAGACGGTACGCGACGAAAGCGTGCGCGGCCTCGTGGAAGGTGATGGCGAGCAGCAGCGGTAGCACCCATACAGAAAGCTCATAGAGGGAAATGTTCACGGCTCGTCCGTCCCGGTTTGTGCCTCGTGGCCTTGCAGCCAACCCGGCCGATCCGGTGATGGGGCAACGCGTCAGGTCAGGATATGGGACGCGGGTTCCGAAATCCCAAGCCGTAAATGATCCGCCAGCAGCGCCGCCGGCTGCGACAGGTTGCGCGCGCGGTGCAGGCGGATGTCGGCAGCCGGCAGCGGCGGCAGGCCGTTCGACAGGGCGCGCAGGCGAGGCGGCAGGGTGCCGGCCTTCACAACCGTGATCGCAAGGCCCTCCGCCGCGATCGCTTCCACCGCCGCAAGGGTGCGACTGACGAAGGCAAGGCGCCAGGGCCGGCCTGCGGCATCGAGGGCCTCCGCGGCCCATTGCCGGAACAGGCAGCCCGGCGGGTAGAGCGCGACGGGCAGCGTGTCCTGTGCTTCGGCCCGATACGTCCTGGCCGCAGCCCAGACCGCCTGCTCGCGCCGCAGCAGTTCGCCATCGCCGCGTCCTTCCGGATGCATGGCGATGACGAGGTCATAGGCCTCGCCGAGCCGGGCCGGCATCGTCGCGGTCAGGCCGGTCTCGATCTCGACCCGGATCTCCGGATGGCCTTTTGCAAAATGCGCTAGCAAGGGCGGAATGACGATCGTGCCGTAATCGTCCATCACGCCGAGGCGGACCACGGCGTCGCGCTTGCGTGCGCGGAGCACATCGATCGCCTCTGCATTGAGGTCGAGAAGCCGTCTCGCATAAACGAGGAGTTCATCGCCCGCCGGGGTCAACGCGACACCGGCCCTGGTGCGCTGAAACAACTTGGTGCCGATCCGCTCCTCCAGTCGCCTGATCTGGACGCTGACCGCCGACTGGGTCCGGTTGAGCAATTGGGCTGCGCGCGTGAACGAGCGATGCTCGGCGACGGCGAGAAAGGCCTTCAGCAGATCGGGATCGAGAACAGGCGTGGTCATGACGAAAACTTATCCCAGCATGACGGAAACTCCATTCCCTGTTTCGGCGCGCCTCGTATGCTGCGTTCAGGGCTCGTCAAGGGAGGGAGTGTGGGCGAAATCTCCGGCGTTCTGGCCGCGGTGCTGTCGAGCGGCCTCGGCGGCACCTCGATCGGCGCCACGCGCTATCTGGTGGGCAGCCTCGATCCGCTGGCGATCGGCTCGTTCCGGTTCGGCATCGGCTTCTTGCTGCTGTTACCCCTCACGCTGCTCCGCGGTGACCGCTGGCCGGGGCGAGGGGACTGGGCCGCCGCGACCGGGCTCGGCATCCTGTTCTTTGCGCTGTTTCCGATCCTGTTCAACGCATCGCTGATCTTCACGACCGCCGCGCGCGGCGCGCTCGCCTTGTCGACGCTTCCGCTGCTGTCGCTCGTGATCGGCGCCGCGCTCGGCGCCGAAGCCCTGAGCTGGCGCAAATCGATCGGTGTCGTGATCGCGACATTTGGCGTTGCCGTCGCGCTGCTCTCCGACCTGACCTCGGCACCATCCGGCGCCTGGCGCGGCGATCTCCTGATGATGGCGGCCGCGCTGTGCATGGCGCTGTACGGCATCTGGTCGAAGCCGCTGATCCGGCGCTCCGGCCCGATCGCCTTCACGACCATGAGCATGGCGGCCGGGGCGGCCTGCCTCATCCTGCTCTCGTATGTCCGCGGCAGTTTTGCGCCCGTCGCCGGCTTCGGCGCGCCGCAATGGCTAGCGGCTTTCTATCTCGGCGCCTTTGGCGCAGCGCTGACCTTCTATCTCTGGGCCTTCGCGCTGGAGCGGACCACGCCGACGCGCGTCGCGATCTCGGTGACGGTCAACCCGATCACGGCCTCGCTGGTCGGCGCCTGGCTGCTGAACGAGCCGCTGCACTGGAATCTGGCGGCCGGCATCGTCGCGGTGTTTGCCGGGATCTGGATCGCGACGACGACGGGACGGCGCGCCCAGGCGGCGAGAGTGCCTGCGTCAGGGCAAGCCTGACGTCACGCCGGGATGGTGCCCTGATATTGCGTCAGGCCGTCGTCGAGCTTCAGCCATGCGACCTTCTCCGAGACCCAGATGTGCTCGGTCGGCGCGAAGGCGTTGCGATCGTCGAAGGTCGTGAGCGAAACGCCCGCCAGCGTGCCGTTGCGCCGCCAGGAGAACAGGCGCGTGCCGCAGCGCTTGCAGAACACGCGATCGATGTTCTCGGACGAGGCATAGCGGCCGGTGTCGCCCTCGACGGTCAGCGCGCGTTGATCGAATTGCGCGCGGGCAAAATAGGGCGAGCCCATCGCCTTCTGGCACAGGCGGCAATGGCAGATGCGGACGTTGAGCGGCTCACCCTCCGCCTTGAACCGTACCGCGCCGCACAGGCATCCACCTTCCCGGATCATGGCTCAGGCCACCCGCCATTCGCCGACCTGGCGCGCCATGCTCCAGTTGAGATTGTCGAGATCGCCATCCATGTTGGAATTCCCGCGTCTGGTGTTGGTGAAGGCGGCCCAGCAGAAGCCGCCATGGGTGCGCACGGCAATCGTGCTCGTGCCCGGCAGGCTGCCATTGTGCCACCAATTGTCGAATTTGTTGACACAGAAGCCCTTGGCGTAGTTCGGGCTGTAGCTGGGCGCGGTGGTCATGACCTCGATGGTGCGCGGCCGCAGGATGTTCGCCGGTCTCGTGTAGCCGTCGACATGCATCAGGAACTGGACGAGATCCGCCGGCGTCGCGATCCAGCCGCCATGGGAATCCATCCGCCTCACCTTCATCTCATACGGACTTTCGCCCTGACCGTAGTAGGCGACTTCGCCGGCCTGGCGCTGCTCGCGCGTGTTGCCGGCGACGCTCATGTCGGTGACGCCGCAGCGCGCCAGCACCTCGGTGCGGACGTGCTCGGCATAGGCATGGCCGGTGAGCTTCTCGATCACGCGGCCCAGCACGCAATAGCCGAAATTGGAATAAGCGTAGTGCTGGCCCGGCGGCCGGTCCAGCGGTCGGTTGGCGAGCGTCCAGGCGATCAGCTCGGCATGATCCATCCGCGGATGCGTGAACATGGGATCGCGGTTGTCGTTGCTCCAGCCGCCGGCAGCGTGCGTCAGCAGATGCTCGAGCGTGATCTGGTCGATGCCGGCGGAGTAGGGCGGTGACCCGTAATCGGTGCCGAGCAGTGCACCGGGGCCGAACACGCGATCCGTGAGCTTGAGGCGGTTCTCCTCGATCAGGCGGAAGATCGTGACCGAGGTGATCATCTTGCTGACGCTAGCGATCCGGAACAGATGCCGCGGCGTCACGGCCTCGTTCCGCTCGCGATCGGCAAGACCGAAGGCGTCCTCGTGGACAACAGTGCCGGCATAGCCGATCGCAAAGGACAGCGCCGGCACGTCGTATTTGTCCATGAAGCTGCGCGCGAGCCGCGCCATGGCGCCGCGCTCGGCCGTCGAGGGCGGGCGGATGCTCGGCGGGTTGGGCGCCAGTTGCGCGGGTGCAACGCGCGACAGCAGCGGCAGCGCGCCTGCGCCCGCTGCGAGCTTCACGAAATCCCGACGCCCAAAATCCCGACGTCCAAGCCGCATGGTCCGCCCCTTCCAGGGGCGGCCAAAGCTTCAGTAGGTCGCCCGTCCGCCGGAAATATCAAACACCGCGCCGGTGGAGAAGGCACAATCTTGGGATGCGAGCCAGCTCACCATCGCGGCGAGCTCTTCCACCAGCACGAAGCGTGCCTTGGGGATTTTCGACAGCATGAAGTCGATATGCTGCTGCGTCATCTGGTCGAAGATCGCGGTCTTCGCCGCGGCCGGCGTCACCGCATTCACGAGGATGTCATGTGCCGCCAATTCCTTGCCGAGCGATTTCGTCAGCGCGATCAGTCCGGCCTTGGAGGCCGAATAATGCGAGGCGTTGGGATTGCCTTCCTTGCCGGCGATCGAGGCGATGTTCACGATCCGCCCGTACTTCTGCTTGAGCATCGTCGGCACGATCGCCTTGCAGACGATGAAAGGGCCGTCGAGATTGATGCGCAGGACCTTGCGCCACTCCTCGAGATCGGTCTCCCAGACCGGCTTGTTGACGCCGGCGATGCCGGCATTGTTGACGAGGATGTCGATCTTGCCGAAGGCGGCAAGCGTCGCATCGCGCGCCTGCTCGACGGCGGCGGGGTCGGTGACGTCGACCTTGAAGACTTTTGTCTCGCCGCCGACTTCATTCGCGGTCTTCTCGGCGAGAGCCGAGTCGAAATCCCAGATCGCGACCTTGGCGCCGGAGTCGATGAAACGCCGGGTGATGGCACGGCCAAAGCCCTGCGCGCCGCCGGTGACGACGGCAATGCGGCCGTTGAGATCGATCTTGTTCATCGAAAACTCCCTTGTCTATCCCTCATGGTGAGGAGCGCGCACTTGCGCGCGTCTCGAACCATAAGCCCGTGGCCCATCCTCGAGACGGCGCTGTCGCGCCTCCTCGGGATGAGGAGCGATCAGAGCATGTAGCCGCCGTCGACGACAAGGTCGACGCCGGTGGTGAATGCGCTTTCGTCGCTGCCGAGATAGACCGCCATGGATGCGATTTCGTCGGCGGTGCCGAGCCGGCCCATCTTCTGGCGGGAGACGAACATCTCCTTGCCCTGCGGACCCTGCGCGGCGGCGCGGTCGAGCATCGAGGGCGTCTCGACGGTGCCGGGGCAGATGCTGTTGCAGCGGATGCCCTTGGTGATGAAGTCGAGCGCGACCGCGCGCGTCAGCAGCGACACCGCGGCCTTCGACGCGCTGTAGACGTAGCGGTTGGCCGGCGGCCGCAGCGCCGCGCAGGACGAGATGTTGACGATGCTGCCGCCGCCGCCCGCCAGCATCTCGGGCAGGAACGCCCGGATGGTCCGGTGCATCGACTTGACGTTGAGGTCGAACGAGAAGTCAAAATCCTCTTCCGAGCACTCCAGGATGGTGCCGTGATGCACGAAGCCCGCCGCGTTGAGCAGGATGTCGATCTTGCCGACGCGCTTGGCGAAGGCGTTGACGTCGGCGGTGTTGCGGACGTCGAGCTTGGCGACCTCGGCGATGCCTTCCTTGGTCAGGCCCGCGATGCCGGCCTCGTTGATGTCGGTGGCGATGACGGTTGCGCCTTCACGCGCGAATGCGATGGCGCATGCGCGCCCGATGCCTGCCGCTGCAGCCGTGACGACGGCGCGCTTTCCCTTGAGGCGGTCTGCCATGTTGTTTTTCTCCTTGGCTTGAATTTGTCTATCGGCTCGTCATTGCGAGGAACTCGTGACAAAATTGCGCAGCAATTTTGCACTGTTGCGACGAAGCAATCCAGACTGTCTCCTTGGAGATATCTCTGGATTGCTTCGCTTCGCTCGCAATGACGACGTGGCTGTTAGTGATTGTCTCTGGCGACACCAAACGTGCCGGCGACGTTCTGATACCTTGTGGCGAGCTCCATGCAGGCGCCGGTCGATTGCTGGCCGACCGTGTTGCGGTAGATCTCCTGCCACGGCGTCTGGTTCGCCGGATGCTTGAAGCCGCCATTGGCCATCAGCTCGGCGTGGCGCTTCTTCACCTCGTCGTCCGAAATGAGAATATTGGCGCTGCCCTTGTTGAGGTCGATGCGTACCTTGTCGCCGGTCTTGAGGATCGCGAGCCCGCCATTGGCGGCAGCTTCCGGCGAGGCGTTCAGGATCGACGGCGAGCCCGAGGTGCCGGACTGGCGGCCGTCGCCGATGCAGGGCAGGGCGAGAATGCCGCGTTTGATCAGCGCAGCCGGCGGCTGCATGTTCACGACCTCGGCGCCACCGGGGTAGCCGATCGGGCCGGTGCCGCGGACGAACAGCATGCAATTCTCGTCGATGTCGAGTGAAGGATCGTCGATCCGCTCGTGATAATCCTCCGGGCCCTCGAACACGATGGCGCGGCCCTCGAAGGCGTTGAGGTCCTTCGGGTTGCTGAGATAGCGGTCGCGGAATTCCTTGGAGATCACGCTGGTCTTCATGATCGCGGAATCGAACAGATTGCCCTTCAGCACCAGGAAGCCGGCGTCCTTCACCAGCGGCTTGTCGTAGGCCCGGATCACGTCATTGTCGGGCGCGGGCGCATTGGCGCAGTTCTCGCCGATGCCGCGGCCGTTCACGGTGACTGCGTCCTCGTGGATGCGCTTGTGCTTCATCAGCTCGCGCACCACGGCCGGCACGCCGCCGGCGCGGTGGAATTCCTCGCCGAGATAGAAGCCGGCCGGCTGCATGTTGACCAGCAGCGGCACGTCGTGGCCGAATTTCTGCCAGTCGTCGATCGACAGCTCGACGCCGATGTGGCGCGCCAGCGCGTTGATGTGGATCGGCGCGTTGGTCGAGCCGCCGATCGCCGAGTTGATCACGATGCAGTTCTCGAACGCCTTGCGGGTCAGGATGTCCGACGGCTTGAGGTCTTCCCAGACCATCTCGACGGCGCGCTTGCCGGTCTCGTAGGCGATCTGGCCGCGCTCGCGATAGGGGGCGGGGATCGCCGCGCAGCCCGGCAGCGAGAAGCCGAGCGCTTCGGCAAGCCCGTTCATGGTCGAGGCGGTGCCCATGGTGTTGCAATGGCCGACCGACGGCGCCGAGGACGCCACGATCTCCATGAATTCCTCATAGTCGATCTCGCCGGCGGCGAGCCGCTCGCGCGACTTCCAGACGATGGTGCCGGAGCCGGTGCGCTCGCCGGCATGCCAGCCGTTCAGCATCGGCCCGCCCGACAGCACGATCGCGGGCAGGTTCACGGTTGCCGCAGCCATCATGCAGGCGGGCGTGGTCTTGTCGCAGCCGGTGGTCAGCACCACGCCGTCGAGCGGATAGCCGTAGAGGATCTCGACGAGGCCGAGATAGGCGAGGTTGCGGTCGAGCGCCGCGGTCGGGCGCTTGCCGGTCTCCTGGATCGGATGGGTCGGGAATTCCATCGCAATGCCGCCGGCCTCGCGGATGCCTTCGCGGACGCGGTGCGCCAGCTCGATATGGTGGCGGTTGCAGGGGGAAAGGTCGTTGCCGGTCTGGGCGATGCCGATGATCGGCTTGCCGGACTGAAGCTCGGCCCGGGTGAGGCCGTAATTCAGGTAGCGCTCCATATAGAGCGCGGTCATGCCCGGATTATGCGGATTGTTGAACCATTCCTGCGAGCGGAGGTGGCGGCGAGCGCCGTTGCTGGCGGGCGCATGCCCATTGGTTGGTTTTTTTGTCATTGGTTTCTCCTGCAATGCAAACGCACTGGCGTCGGGAGCTCAGCTTCGGCTGGTGCGATGCCCAACGGCGCGATCCATGGTTCAAAGGCCCGTTGGCGGGTCATTCCCTCACAAGTGCGATACTAGTCTTGGCCACTTGGTAACGCTATCATTTTGTTCGCGGCGCCCGCGCCTGATGCGGCAGGCCTGTCGTCCGAACGCCGCGCCGACGAGCTTTGCCGCTCGATCACCTTGAAGCCGAGATCGAGCACCGGCTGCTCGGGGCGGCGTCCGTCGATCGCTTCGATCAGCATGGTGGCGGCCGTGTTGCCCATCTCGTAGCGGTTGGTGCGCACGCTGGTGAGGGTGGGCACCGCGGAGGCCATGAATTCGAGGTCGTTGAATCCGACGATCGCGATCTGCTCGGGGACCGCGATCTCCCGGCGCCGGCATTCGAACAGCACGCCGAGCGCGAGGTCGTCATTGGCGCAGAACACCGAGTCGATATCGGGCTCGCGCGCCAGCAGATCGGTGAACAGGGTGCCGCCGAGCGTCACCGAGGTCGGTGTCGCCGTCGTGACGACGAGGCGCTGCTCGAACAGCGCGGCGTCCTTCATGGCCGAGACATATCCGTCCAGCCGCCGCTGCACCCGCGGATCCATGCGCGCGCCGACGAAGCCGATCTTGCGATGGCCTTGCGCAAACAGGTGGGCAATCGCCGCGCGGGCCGCATCATAGTGCGAAAAGCCGATCATCATGTCGACCGGATTGGGCCCGATCTCCATGATCTGCACGATCGGGCAGTCGGCGGCCTCCAGCATCGCGCGCGATTCCGCGGTCTGGTCGATGCCGGTGACGATCAGTCCGGCCGGCTTCTGCGCGAGAAACAGGCGCAGCAGCTTCTCCTCCTGGAGAATACTGTAGCGTGTGTTGGACAGCTGGATCGAGTACCGGCTGCCTTCGGAGGCGTCATAGATGCCGCGCAGCACGTCGGAAAACACGTTGTTGGTCAGTGACGGGATCAAGACGCCGATCACTTCGGTGCGCTGCGAGGCCAGCGCTCGCGCCGCCAGGTTCGGCACATAGCCGAGCTCGTTGGCCGCGCTCTCGACCCGCGTCCGCTTGGCGACCGACAGGGCCTCCGGATTGCGGAAGAACCGGGACGCCGTGATCGGGCTGACGCCGGCAAGCTCGGCAACTTCCGCCAGCCGGATTTTACCTGACTTGGTGCGTTTTCGACCCATTTGCTGCTCTTATCACAGTCGGTCCGGCAAACAAAGGAACGTTGACAGCGCTACCAGCAACGACTAACCAAAGACAAATTGCCAAAACCGCACAAACTGCCGACAATGTCGCTCGCTAAGATCGGGCTTCGTTCGGTGAAGTCTGAAAAACAAGACGGTCGCGGCGCGTGAGGCGTCGTGGACTTTCGAGGAGGGAGCTAGATGTCGTCTGTGCAAATCCGCGACGTGCGGAAATCGTTCGGCAATTTTGAAGTCCTGCACGGCGTTTCGATTCCGATCGAGGACGGCCAGTTCGTCGTCCTGGTTGGCCCCTCCGGCTGCGGCAAGTCGACGCTTCTGCGCATGCTTGCAGGCCTCGAGAACATCACCTCCGGCACGATTTCGATCGGCGACCGCGTCGTCAACAATATCCAGCCCAAGGAGCGGGATATTGCGATGGTGTTCCAGAACTATGCGCTCTATCCGCACATGACCGTCGGCGAGAACATGGGCTTCTCGCTGAAGCTGCGGAACGCGAGCTCCGACGAGATCAACAAGCGCGTCAAGCGCGCCGCCGAAATTCTCGCGCTGTCGCCGCTGCTCGAGCGCTATCCGCGCCAGCTCTCCGGCGGTCAGCGCCAGCGCGTCGCGATGGGTCGCGCCATCGTGCGCGATCCGCAGGTGTTCCTGTTCGACGAGCCCTTGTCGAACCTCGACGCCAAGCTGCGCGTCGCCATGCGCACCGAGATCAAGGAGCTGCACCAGCGGCTGAAGACGACGACCGTCTACGTCACCCACGACCAGATCGAGGCCATGACCATGGCCGACAAGATCGTCGTCATGCATGACGGCATCGTCGAGCAGATGGGCACCCCGTTGGAGCTCTACGATAAGCCCGACAACCAGTTCGTCGCCGGCTTCATCGGCTCGCCGGCCATGAACTTCCTGAAAGGCCATGTGCGCGTCAACGGCGTTGCGACCTTCGAGGGGCCGAACGGCGTCAAGCTGCCGCTCAAGAACGCGCCGGCGGCGTCCGACGGTCGTCCTGTCGTCTACGGTGTGCGACCCGAGCATTTCACCATCGCGGACGACGGCGCCGATGCCGAGATCATCGTGGTCGAGCCGACCGGCTCGGAGACGCAGGTGTTCGCGAAGGTGGGTGGCGAGCAGGTCGTCGCGGTCTTCCGCGAGCGTCACCAGTTCAATCCGGGCGACAAGGTCAAGCTGAAGCCTGACCCGTCACTGGTTCATCTGTTCGACGAGGCGACGGGCAAACGCATGTAGCCGCGCCGAAGGATTGCCCAACGACTGTTCAAGAACGACCCAATACAAATATAAAATTCAGGGAGAGAACGATGAGCAATTTCGACAGGCGAAGTGTGCTTAAGGCCGGCCTGGGCGGCGCAGCGTTGCTGGCCGGCCCGGGCATCGTGCCGGTGCGCGCCGCGGAGTGGACCAACACGCCCGAACCGAACGCGTCCATCCGCGTCTTGCGCTGGAAGCAGTTCATCCAGGCCGAGTTCGACAAGTTCGCCGAGCAGACCAAGAAGTTCTCCGAGAAGACCGGCGTCAAGATCAAGCTCGAGGCCGAGAGCTGGGAAGACATCCGCCCCAAGGCCGCGGTGGCCGCCAATGTCGGCGCCGGCCCCGACCTCATCATCGGCACGCTCGACGATCCCCACAAATTCCCGGAAAAGCTGATCGACATGACCGATGTCGCCGACTATCTCGGCGCGCAGTATGGCGGCTGGTATCCGGTTGCCGAACGTTACGGCAAGAAGGGCAACAGCTGGATCGCCATTCCACAGGGCGCGACCGGCGGCTGCCTGAACTACCGCATCAGCCACGTGAAGGCTGCGGGCTTCGAGGAATTCCCCAAGGACACCGCCGGCTTCCTCAAGCTCTGCCAGGCGTTGAAGAAGAACAGCACGCCGGCCGGCTTCGCGCTCGGCCATGCCACGGGCGATGCCAATGGCTGGTGCCAGTGGGCGCTCTGGGCGTTCGGCGGCAAGGTCGTCAACGACAAGAACGAGGTCGTGATCGACTCCCCGGAGACGGTCGCCGCGCTCGAATACGTCAAGCAGCTCTACGAGACCTTCATCCCGGGCGTGCTGTCGTGGAATGACTCGAACAACAACAAGGCGTTCCTGAACGGCGAACTCAGCCTGACGCTGAACGGCATCTCGATCTGGACCGTCGGCAAGAACTCCACCGATGCGAAGCAGCAGGAGATCGCCAAGGACATGAACCACGCGCCGATGCCGATCGGCCCCGTGGGCGTGTCGACCGAGCAGCAGAACGTGCTGGTCTACTACGGCTACAAGCACTCGAAGTATCCCAAGGCGGTCAAGGAATTCATCAAGTTCATGATGGACAAGGAGAACTACGACGCCTGGGAGGTCGCTTCCAACGGCTACGTGTCGCCGCCGCTGCCGGCCTACAACGACAACCCGGTGTGGACGTCGGATCCGAAGATCACCCCGTATCGCGACTGCCTGAAGCGCTGCCGCGACAACGGCTTTGCCGGCGATCTCGGCTATGCCTCCGCCGCGGTGATGGGCGACTTCGTCGTCGTCGACATGTTCGCGGAAGCAGCCTCCGGCTCGGCGACGCCGAAGCAGGCGGCGGCGCGCGCCGCCGAGCGCGCCAAGCGCTACTATCAGGTCTGATCAACGCCAATCTGCGCGGCGTCCGGTTCGCCGGACGCCGTGACTCTTCTTCCGAGGGGAATCCGACATGGCAGTCATGGCCGAGTCCGCTGTCGCGCAGGTCAAGCGCAGCAGCCTATGGAGCAGAGCATTCGAGAGCCGGAATTGGCTCGGCGCGATGTTCATGGTGCCGGCGATCGCGATCCTCATCCTGTTTCTGGCTTATCCGCTGGCGCTGGGCTTCTGGCTCGGCATGACCGACACCAAGATCGGCGGGGCCGGGCGCTATATCGGCTTTGCGAACTTCGTCTCGCTCTCCAAGGATTCGGTGTTCTGGCTCTCGGTCTTCAACACCATCTTCTATACGTTCACCGCGAGCATCGTGAAATTCGCCATCGGCCTTTACCTCGCGCTGCTGCTCAACGAGCGGCTGCCGTTCAAGTCGATGATTCGCGCCATCGTGCTGCTGCCCTTCGTGGTGCCGACAGTGCTGTCCGCGATCGCGTTCTGGTGGATCTATGACAGCCAGTTCTCGATCATCTCCTGGGTGCTGATCAAGGCCGGCCTGATCACGCGCTACATCGACTTCCTCGGCGATCCCTGGAATGCGCGCTTGTCGGTCGTCGCCGCCAACATCTGGCGCGGCGTGCCTTTCGTGGCGATCACGCTGCTGGCGGGATTGCAGACGATTTCGCCCTCGCTCTACGAGGCGGCCAATCTCGATGGCGCCACCAACATGCAGCGCTTCCGCCACATCACGCTGCCGATGCTGTCGCCGATCATCGCGGTCGTAATGACATTCTCGGTGCTGATGACGTTCACCGACTTCCAGCTGATCTACACCATCACGCGGGGCGGGCCGATCAATGCCACGCATCTGATGGCGACGCTGTCGTTCCAGCGCGCCATCACCGGCGGCAATCTCGGGGAGGGCGCAGCGATCTCGAACGCAATGATCCCGTTCCTGGTCGCAGCGATCCTGCTCAGCTTCTTCGGGCTTCAGCGCTCCCGCTGGCAGCAGGGCGGGAGGGACTGACCATGAGCACCGCAGACGACCAAAGCGTCGGAATGGACTATCTCGAGAGCTTCCCGCGGAAGTTCTTGCGGGTCTACTTTCCGCTCGGCCTGATCATCTTCTTCCTGCTGTTCCCGTTCTATTGGATGGCGGTCGCGACGTTCAAGCCGGACGCGGAGATGTACGATTACGAGAAGTACAATCCGTTCTGGATCGTGAATCCGACCATCGAGCACATCAAGAAGCTGTTGGTCGAAACCGACTATCCGCTCTGGATGTGGAACACCGTGATCGTCTCGGTGTCCTCCACCTTCATCTCGCTGTTCGCTAGCGTCTGCGCCGCCTACGCGATCGAACGTCTGCGCTACAAGGGCTCGCGCTATGTGGGGCTAGCGATCTTCCTCGGCTATCTCGTGCCGCCCTCGATCCTGTTCATTCCGTTGGCGGCGATCGTGTTCCAGCTCGGCCTGTTCGATGGCAATCTGGCGCTGATCCTGACCTATCCGACCTTCCTGATCCCGTTCTGCACCTGGCTCCTGATGGGCTATTTCCGCACCATTCCCTACGAGCTCGAGGAATGCGCGCTGATCGACGGGGCGACGCGGCTCCAGATCCTGGTCAAGATCACGCTGCCGCTGTCGCTCCCGGGGGTGATCTCGGCCGGCATCTTCGCCTTCACGTTGTCCTGGAACGAGTTCATCTACGCGCTGACCTTCATCTCCTCGTCGGAGAACAAGACGATTCCCGTCGGCGCCATCACCGAGCTCGTCAGCGGCGACGTCTACCATTGGGGCGCGCTGATGGCGGCGGCCCTGATCGGCTCGGTCCCCGTAGTTATCCTTTATTCCTTCTTCGTGGAGTACTATGTGTCGGCGATGACCGGCGCCGTGAAGGAATGATCGCGGGGCCTGCCTTGAGAGCGTGCCAGGAGAACGTGTCAGGAGCGGCGCGCTCCGGCCAATAAGAAGGAGTAGGCTCTTGCACATTCTGGTTCTGGGCGCTGCCGGCATGGTCGGCCGTAAATTGTGTGAACGGCTGTTGCGCGACGGCCGGCTCGGCAAGAGCGACATCACCAAACTGACCATGCACGACGTGGTCGAGCCCAAGAAGCCGGAAAAGGCCGGTTTCGCCGTCGAGACCGTGTCAGGCGATTTCGCCGTGCCGGGCGCAGCCGAAAAGCTGATCGCCGGCCGCCCCGACGTGATCTTCCATCTCGCCGCGATCGTCTCCGGCGAAGCCGAACTTGATTTCGACAAGGGCTACCGCATCAATCTCGACGGCACGCGGATGCTGCTTGATGCCGTCAGGCTCGTCGGCGGCGGCTACAAGCCGCGCGTGGTCTTCACCTCGTCAATCGCGGTGTTCGGCGCCCCGTTCCCGGACGCGATCGGCGACGAGTTCTTCCACACCCCGTTGCTCAGCTACGGCACCCAGAAGGCGATCGGTGAATTGCTGCTCGCCGACTATTCGCGCCGCGGCTTCCTCGACGGCATCGGCATCCGTCTGCCGACCATCTGCATCCGGCCCGGCCTGCCCAACAAGGCGGCATCGGGCTTCTTCTCCAACATCCTGCGCGAGCCGCTGGCCGGCAAGGAAGCGGTGCTCCCGGTCTCCGAGGATGTCCGCCACTGGCACGCCACGCCGCGCTCGGCTGTCGGCTTCCTGCTCCATGCCGGCACCATGGATCTCGCCAAGGTCGGCCCACGCCGCAACCTGACGATGCCCGGCTTCTCGGCCACGGTCGGCGAACAGATCGCTGCGCTCAAGCGGGTGGCCGGCGACAAGGTCGCCGCGCGCATCAAGCACGAGCTGGATTCGTTCATCGTCGGCATCGTCGGCGGCTGGCCGCGCAATTTCGAGGCGAAGCGGGCGCGCGAGCTCGGCTTCACCACCGAAGAAAAGACTTTTGACGACATCATCCGCATTCACATCGAAGACGAGCTCGGCGGCAACTTCGTCGCCTGATCGAACTGATGAACAGCGTGGATATGACGATGGCGAGCGTTGCTTGCATCGGTGAATGCATGGTCGAGCTCCGGCAGGCCCAGGGTGGACAGTCCGCTGGACAGTCCAGCGGGCATGGCCAGGGCGGCGGCCTGTATTCGCGCGGCTTCGGTGGCGACACCCTCAACACGGCGGTGTATCTGGCGCGGCTCGAGGTCAAGGTCGACTATCTCACCGCGCTCGGCGATGATGCCCTGAGCGACGAGATGATCGCGGCCTGGAATGCGGAGGGCGTCGGGACCCGCCGTGTCTCCCGGCTGCCGGGCAAGCTGCCCGGCCTCTACATGATCCAGACGGATGCGAAGGGCGAGCGCCAGTTCTTCCACTGGCGCGACAGTGCGGCGGCGCGCCAATTGATGAGCCTGCCGGAGACGGATGAGCTGCTCAACTCGCTGATGAGCTACGACATCGTCTATCTCTCCGCGATCACGCTCTCGATCTACGATGCGGCCGGGCGCGAGCGCCTGTTCGCGGCGATCAAGCGGGCGCGCCTGCTCGGCACCCGCTTCGTGTTCGACACCAATTTCCGCGCGCGGGGATGGCCGGACCGCGACGTCGCCCGCGAGGTCTTTGCCACGGCGTTTGCGACCGCCGACATCGTGCTGACCTCGACCGAGGATCTGCTCGCGCTCTATCCCGGCGAAAGCCACGAGCAGTTGATGGCGCGCATTCCCACGCCCGAGCTGGTGTTCCGTCTCGCCGAGCCCGTCAGCCTGTTGCGCTTTCCCGGCGGCACCAGCGAAGTCCGCGCCGAGCCCATGACAAACCCGGTCGTCGACACCACCGCGGCGGGCGACAGCTTTGCCGCGGCCTATATCGCGGCCCGGCTCGGCGGCTCCGATCCGGTCGAGGCGGCCCAGGCCGGGCACCGCCTCGCCAGTCTCGTGATCTGCTATGCCGGCGCCATCATTCCGGGCTATGCCATGCCGCCGAAGAAGCGGCACCGGCCGGCGACCACGCGTCAAGCGACCAAGTGAAACGAAAGCCAAGATGACCACGACTGCCCAACAGAACCACCTCGTCGCGCTGTTCAAGGCCGCGACCGTCATTCCTGTCCTCACCATCGAGCGGATCCAGGATGCCGTGCCGCTGGCGAAAGCGCTGGTTGCCGGCGGCGTCCGCACGCTGGAGGTGACCATGCGCACCCCCGTTGCGATCGAGGCGGCGAGGGCGATGATGGCCGAGGTGCCCGAGGCGGTCGTCGGCATCGGCACGATCCTCAATCCGGCCGATTTCGTCCGCGTCGAGAAGCTCGGCGTCGCGTTCGGCATCAGCCCGGGCCTGACCCCCGATCTCCTGAAGGTCGCTGCCGACAGCTCCTTGCCGTTCGCGCCGGGCATTGCCACCGCGTCCGAGCTGATGCTGGCACTGTCCTACGGCCTCGACGTCGCAAAATTCTTCCCGGCCGAGCAGGCCGGCGGCATCAAGGGCCTGCGCGCGCTGGGCGGGCCGTTCCCGAATGTGCGGTTCTGCCCGACCGGCGGTGTGGGCGAGGCCAATGCGGCGACCTGGCTCGCCGAGCCCAACGTGGTCGCGGTCGGCGGTTCCTGGCTATGCCCGACGGCGGAGATCAAGGCCGGGAACTGGGCCGGCATAACTGCCATCTGCCAGCGCACCCTCAAGGCCCTGAAAGCCACGTGAAGTCTTGCGGTTGGTGGGCTAAGACTTAGGTCAGTAAGAGACCCCAGGGAGATGACCATGACCGCCAGCATCGTCGGATGGGCGCATACGCCGTTCGGCAAGTTCGACACCGAGACCGTCGAAAGCCTCGTCACCCGCGTGGCCAACGAGGCGATGGCCGATGCCGGCATTTCCGCCTCCGACGTCGACGAGATCGTGCTCGGCCATTTCAACGCCGGTTTCTCGCCGCAGGATTTTACCGCCTCGCTGGTGCTCCAGGCCGACCCGAAGCTGCGCTTCAAGCCGACGACCCGCGTCGAGAACGCCTGCGCCACCGGCTCCGCCGCGGTCCATCAGGGCCTGCGTGCGATCGACGCAGGCGCGGCCAGGATCGTGCTCGTCGTCGGCGTCGAGCAGATGACCCGCACCCCGGGGCCCGAGATCGGCAAGAACCTGCTCAAGGCGTCCTATCTGCCGGAAGACGGCGACACCGTCGGCGGCTTCGCCGGCGTGTTCGGCAAGATCGCCAGCTCCTATTTCCAGAAATACGGCGACCAGTCCGATGCGCTGGCGCTGATCGCGGCCAAGAACCACAAGAACGGCGTCGCCAACCCCTTCGCCCAGATGCGCAAGGACTTTGGCTTCGAGTTCTGCCGCGCCGAGAGCGAGAAGAACCCCTATGTCGCGGGTCCCCTGAAGCGTACCGACTGCTCGCTGGTCTCCGACGGCGCCGCGGCGCTGGTGCTGGCCGACGCCGAGACAGCCAAGGGCATGAGCAAGTCGATCGGCTTCCGCGCCACCGCGCACGCCCAGGACTTCCTGCCGATGTCCAAGCGCGACATCCTCCAGTTCGAGGGCTGCACGGTCGCCTGGCAGCGCGCGCTGGAGAAGGCGGGCGTTGCGCTCACCGATCTCTCCTTCGTCGAGACCCATGACTGCTTCACCGTCGCCGAGCTGATCGAGTACGAAGCGATGGGCCTGACGCCGAAGGGGCAGGGCGCCCGCGCCATCAAGGAAGGCTGGACGCTCAAGGACGGCAAGCTGCCGGTCAATCCGTCCGGCGGCCTAAAGGCCAAGGGCCACCCGATCGGCGCCACCGGCGTCTCCATGCACGTGATGACCGCGATGCAGCTCGCCGGCCAGGCGCCCGAGGGCATGCAGCTGAAAAATGCCAAGCTTGGCGGCATCTTCAACATGGGCGGCGCAGCGGTCGCGAATTACGTTTCCGTGCTGGAGCCGCTGAAGTAAGTTCTCGTAGGGTGGGCAAAGGCGCGTTTGCGCCGTGCCCACCTTTTTGTTGCGCTAGATCATGGTGGGCACGCTACGCTTTGCCCATCCTGCGGCTCTTCATTGATTGGCAGGGAATGCATCATGGGCAATGACTACGAAGACTCGCTGTCGATAGACGCACTCAACGATCGCATCGCGATCCTCGAGGACAATATCCGGCAGCTCATCGAGCAGGCCGCGGCCGCCTCCGGCGAGCAGAACGAGTCGCGGATCGCCGACCGGATCAACCAGCAGAACGATGAGCTCGACCGTCTCATCAAGATCCGGGAATCCCGCCAGAAGAAATAGCGGCCGCGGCACCGCGCATGCGGCCATACCCCGGCCGCCCTTGCGCGCGCGGCGTCGCTGCCCTTAGCTGGACCGAAATCGCAGGGCCAGGTTGAGCCCGCGCAATCGGGAGCGAACGGATGGGGCCGCTGAAGGGCATCAAGGTCGTGGATATGACCACCGTGCTGATGGGTCCCTATGCGACCCAGATGCTCGGCGACTACGGTGCCGACGTGATCAAGGTGGAATCGCTCGACGGCGACGTCACCCGCCTGATCGGCCCGATGCGCCATGCCGGCATGGGCCCGGTGTTCCTCAATACCAACCGCAGCAAGCGCTCGATCTGTCTCGACCTGAAGAAGCCCGCTGGCCGCGATGCCGTGCTGCGGCTGCTGAAGGACGCCGACGTTCTCGTCTACAATGTCCGCCCGCAGGCGATGGCGCGGCTTCAGCTCGGCTACGACGTCGTCTCCGCAATCAACCCGCGCCTCGTCTATGCCGGGGTGTTCGGCTTCGGCCAGGACGGGCCTTATGCCGCCAAGCCCGCCTACGACGATTTGATCCAGGGCGCGACCGCGCTCCCCGCCTTGATGGCGCAGACCGGTGACGGCGTGCCGCGCTATGTGCCCAATGCGCTGGTCGACCGCATCGTCGGTCTTACCGCGGTCGGCGCGATCTGCGCCAGCCTCGTGCATCGGGATCGCACCGGCCGCGGCCAGCGCGTCGACATCCCGATGTTCGAGACCATGGCCGGCTTCGTCATGGGCGACCACATGGGCGGCCTCACCTACGAGCCGCCGCTCGACAAGGGCGGCTATGCCCGCCACCTCTCGCGCGACCGCCGGCCCTACAAGACCTCGGACGGCTATCTCAGCGTCATCGTCTACAACGACAAGCAGTGGGAAAACTTCTTCAAGGCAACGAGCCGCGACGATCTGCGCGCCGATCCCAAATTCGCGACCTTCGCCGGCCGTGCCGCCAATATCGACGTCGTCTATGCCGAGCTCGCGCGCATTTTCGAGACCCGCACCACGGCCGAGTGGATCGATTTGCTGACCAAGGCCGATGTGCCTGTGATGCCGATGCACGACCTCGCGTCCATCTTGCACGACGAGCATCTGGAAGCCACCGGCTTCTTCCCGGTCGTGAACCATCCGACCGAAGGCCCGATCCGCAGCATGAAGGTGACGGCCAGTTGGTCGGAGACCGAGGCCGAGCCGGCAAGGCTGGCGCCGCGGCTCAACGAGCATGGCGCGGAGATCCTGCGTGAGATCGGCTATTCTGCGGACGAGATCGACGCGATGGTCCGCGATGGCGTCACGCGTTCGCCGCCGGAGCAGGGAGGGGCATCATGAGCTTCATCACCGGCGTCGGCCTCACACCCTACGGCAAGCACGAAGGCTCGTCCTCGCTCGACCTGATGAGCCGGGCCGCGCAAGCCGCGCTCGACGATGCCGGGCTGAAGCGTTCGGACATCGACGGCATCCTCTGCGGCTACTCCACCGTGTCGCCGCACATCATGCTGGCGACCGTCTTCGCCGAGCATTTTGGCATCCGCCCGTCTTACGCGCATGCCGTGCAGGTCGGCGGCGCGACGGGCCTTGCTATGACCATGCTGGCCCATCACCTCGTCGATGCGGGCGTCGCGCGCAACGTCCTCGTCGTCGCCGGCGAGAACCGGCTCACCGGGCAGAGCCGCGATGCCTCGATCCAGGCGCTGGCGCAGGTCGGCCACCCCGACTACGAGGTGCCGCTCGGCCCGACCATTCCCGCAATTTACGGCCTGGTCGCCACCCGCTACATGCACGAATACGGCGTGACGGAAGAGGACCTCGCCGAATTCGCCGTGCTGATGCGTGCGCATGCCTGCACCCATCCCGGCGCACAATTCCACGATCCCATCACGGTCGCCGATGTCATGGCCTCGAAGCCGGTGGCAATGCCGCTCAAGCTGCTGGACTGCTGCCCGGTGTCGGACGGCGGCGCGGCCTTCGTCATCAGCGGTGAGCGGACCGGCGAGGCGGGTGTGCGCATCCGCGGCTGCGCCCAGGCGCATACCCATCAGCACGTGACGGCCGCGCCCGCGCTCAGCGAGCTCGGTGCTGAAATCTCCATCGCGCGCGCCAAGGAGGCCACAGGCCTTGCGATCTCCGACGTGCGCTACGCCGCGATCTACGACAGCTTTACGATCACGCTCGCCATGCTGCTGGAAGACCTCGGCCTTGCCGGCCGCGGCGAGGCGGCTGCGCGCGTGCGATCAGGTCATTTCAGCCGCGACGGCGCGATGCCGCTCAACACCCATGGCGGCCTGCTCAGCTATGGCCATTGCGGCGTCGGCGGCGCCATGGCGCATCTGGTCGAGGCGCATTTGCAGATGACGGGGCGGGCGGCTCACCGCCAGGTGCGCGATGCCTCGATCGCGCTGCTGCACGGCGACGGCGGCGTGCTGTCGTCCCACGTGAGCATGTTTCTGGAGCGCGTGCGATGAGCGAGCGAATCGCGGACTGGACCAAGGGTGAGCAGGCCATCACCTTTCAGACCTGCGGCCCATGCGGCCATGTGCAGTATTTCCATCGCGCCTTCTGCGCGGCCTGCGGCGCGCCCGATCCGCGCGATGCGCGCGCCAGCGGCAAGGGCAGGGTCTATGCGACCTCGCTGGTCTGCCGCGCCGCCACGCCCGAGACCCGTGCGCACGTGCCTTACAACATCCTGCTGGTCGATTGCGCCGAGGGCTTTCGCATGATGGCGCACGGCGAGACGAATCTAGCTGTCGGCGATGAGGTCACCGCGAGCTTCCCGACGTTCGCCGGCAAGCTCGTGCCGTTTTTCAGCAAAAGGAAATAGTAGGATCCGTCATTCGGGGGCGGTCCAAGGGACCGAGCCTGGAACGGGATTCTGAGCCTGGCTTGTGCGAGAGCCACCCCGGAATGACGAAAACACTCTACGCAACTCTTGCTAACGCCCGTAGAACAATATGCTGGCGATGACGAGCATCGCCGTCACCGCCAGCATATGCGCGAGCGCTCCCGAGGCCGCCCCCTTGGTGGCTTCCTTCATGCCTATTCTCCCTAGACTTGGGCGTGACTCATCGTTGCGCGCACTGCGCACCCGACGGTCAATTGTTTTTACTCGGAACACCCCTTGCGAGTATTCACCATGATTTGTCCCCACACGGCGAATATCGACTGTGCCAAGGTCGATCAGCAATGCGGCGGCATTTTGACTCGATAATGTTGCTGTTGCGGTCGAGCAGCGCAGGGTTTGCGGCAACTTTTTTCAACCGCGACAAATCATCGGATTTTCCCGCGAGAGTTCGCGGGCTTCGTTGTGGCCATCGATTTGGCTTTCGAAGCCTCCATCAGCGCATCCCTGATGTTGGTGAGGTGACGCGTCATGGCGTGGCTCGCCTTGCGCGGGTTCCTCGCTTGAACGGCTTCGAAGATGGCCTCGTGATCCCTGCGCCACATGGGCCGGTAGTCCTCCATCTGCATGTGGTTGTGAATCTCCTGCCAGATGCCGGACTCGGTCTGTGCGCGCCACAGCGAGTCGCTGATCGACACCAGCGCGCCGTTCCCGGTCGCCTCGGCCAGCACCATGTGGAAGCGGTGGTCCGACGTGTCGGCCTCGCGTCCCTGCGCATGTTCCCAGCGCATCATCGCAAGCGCTTCGGCGAGCTGCGCGAAGGCGGCCTCGGAGCCGCGCTGCGCCGCGATCGCCGCGATCTGTGGTTCGATCAGCTGGCGCGCCTCCAGGTTCTCGAATGGCCCAAAACCTTCGAGCACGTGCACGTCAGGTGCCTCCTGACGACTGATCACATAGACGCCGCTGTTACTGCGCACCTTCAGCATGCCGG
Organism: Bradyrhizobium sp. 613_E4_N2_2; assembly: GCF_052075995.1. Taxonomy (NCBI): domain Bacteria; kingdom Pseudomonadati; phylum Pseudomonadota; class Alphaproteobacteria; order Hyphomicrobiales; family Nitrobacteraceae; genus Bradyrhizobium; species Bradyrhizobium sp. 613_E4_N2_2. Next base: position 5,313,875 of record NZ_CP197234.1, on the reverse strand, counting down.
CCATTGCCAGCGACAGGATGGCCTCGCGCACCGTCGGCCTCGACACGCCAAACGTCTTCGCGAGATCGCGCTCTGCCGGCAGGCGCTGGCCGATCCGGTAACTCGCTTGGATCATCCCAGCAATGCGCCGGGCAACGATCTCGAAGCTGCGTTCAGGCTTGGACGGGGGATCGTGCAACATCTTCGTGCTCATCAGTCCTTTTTTTGAGTTTGACAAGCTGCCGCTCGAAAGCCAAGCTGGTCAGACCAATTTGGACTGACCAGTTTCGCGCGACCGGGGTTGGGAATACTCTGTCGGTGGGACGATGGAGGCTGCGCGCGTGTTCGACAGCAAGCCGAATTCAGCCGAGGCGCGTGACATCGCGTTCCATCTGCACTCGCAGACCAACCCCCAGCGACATGCAGAAATCGGACCGCTGATCATGGCGCGCGGCGAGGGCGTCCATGTCTTTGACGCGAACGGCAAGCGTTATCTGGAAGCGATGGCCGGGCTCTGGTGTACCTCGCTCGGCTTTTCCGAGACGCGCCTGAAAGCGGCAGCAGCGGCGGCCTACGACAAATTCGGCTTCTATCACAGCTTCAATCACAAGACGCCGGACAACACGATCGACCTGGCCGAGAAGCTGGTCGAGATCTCGCCGATCCCGGATGCTCAAGCATATTTCGCAACGTCAGGCTCGGAAGCCACCGAGACGATGGTGAAGCTCGCCTGGGTGTATCACGCGGTTCACGGCAAGCCCGGAAAGCGCAAGATCATCGCCCGCGATCGCGGGTTCCACGGCTCGACGATCGTTGCTGCTTCGATGTGCGGTCTGCCCCGCATGCACCGCGAATTCGGTCTTCCGCTCGACGGCTTCCTGCACACGCATTGCCCGGATGCCTATCGCGGCACGAGGCCCGGTGAGAGCGAGGCGGCGTTTGTCGGCCGGCTCGCAGCCGATCTCGAAGCAATGATCATGGCCGAGGGACCCGATACGATCGCAGCTTTCATCGCCGAGCCGATCAACGCCGGCGGCGGCATCGTCGTGCCGCCGAAGGGATATTTCGCTGAGATCGAGGCGGTGCTGCGCCGTCACGACATCCTGGTGCTTGGCGACGAGGTGGTCTGCGGCTTCGGCCGCACCGGCAACTGGTTCGGCTGCCAGACGGTCGGCATGAAGCCGGACATGGTGGCGCTCGCCAAGGGCATCACCTCGTCCTATTTCCCGATGTCGGCCGTGTTGCTGGGCCGTCCGATCCGCGACGCGCTCAGCGAGATGAACAAGGGCGGCGAGCTGTTCGGCCACGGCTTTACCAATTCCGGACATCCGGTCGGCGCGGCGATCGCGCTCGAAACGCTGAGGATCTATCACGAGATGGACGTGGTGCCGCACGTCCGCCGCATGGGCTCGAGGCTCCGCGCCGGACTGGAGCGGATCGCGCGGGATTCGCGCATCGTCGGCCAGGTGAGGGGCGAGGGACTGATGATCGGGGTCGAGTTGGTCGCGGACCCCGCGACGCGGCAGTCGTTCGATCCCGCGCTGAAGGTCGGCGCGATGTTCGATGCGCTCGCAATCGAGAATGGCCTGATCATCCGCGCGATGGGCGACACGATCGGGTTCTGCCCGCCACTGATCATCGACGAAGCCGGAGTTGACGAGGCGCTCGACCTGTTCGCGCGGACCTTGCTCAGCGCCGAAGCCAAGCTTGCCGAGACACGTCCATCTGCGTAACCCCTTGAGGAGACCATTGCATGCGCCGTCGAGACCTGCTCCGATCCACACTGGGCGCCGGTCTCGGCGTCGCCCTGGGCTCTAGTCTTGCGATGCCGCGGCTGGCCCGCGCGCAAGGTTCGCGCGTGCTGCGCTTCGTGCCGCAGGCCGATGCGGCTATCCTCGATCCGATGATCACGACCGGCCTCGTCAACCGCAACCATGGCTTCCTGATCTGGGACACGCTCTACGGCGTCGATGAGAAATTCCAGGTTCAGCCGCAGATGGTCGCCGGCCATACGGTCGAGAACGACGGCAAGCTCTGGACGATGACGTTGCGCGACGGCTTGAAATTCCACGACGGAGAGCCCGTACGCGGGCGCGATGTCGTGGCGAGCCTGAAACGTTGGGCCGCGCGCGATGCCTTCGGCAATTCGCTCCTCAATTTGGTGGACGAACTCTCGGCGCCTGATGACAAGACCGTGCGCTGGCGTCTGAAGTCACCGTTTCCGCTGTTGCCGGAAGCGCTCGGCAAGGTCGGTGCCATCATCGCCTTCATCATGCCGGAACGTCTTGCGCAGACCGACAGCGTCACGCCGGTCAAGGAGCTGATCGGTTCCGGTCCGTTCAAATTCCAGGCCGATCAGCACGTGCCCGGCGCGCGGCTGGTCTACACGCGTTTCGATGGCTACGTGCCGCGCCCCGAGGGGACGCCGAGCCTGCTGGCCGGTCCGAAGATCGCGCATTTCGACCGGGTCGAGTGGCAGGTCATCCCGGACCCCGCGACGGCCGCGGCTGCGCTTCAGCAGGGCGAGATCGACTGGTGGGATCAGCCCATCGTCGACCTGTTGCCGAAGCTGAAGGGCAACAAGACGCTGACCGTCGAACTGCTCGACCCCATCGGTAATGTCGGCGTGCTGCGCTTCAACCATACGCAGCCGCCGTTCGACAACCCGGCCATCCGCCGCGCGGTGCTCTCCGCCATCAGCCAGAAGGAATTCATGTCCGCGGTTGCGGGCGACGACACCAGTCTCTGGCGCGACAGGGTCGGTTTCTTCGCGCCCGGCGGCATCATGGCGAACGATGCCGGCATGGACGCGCTGAACGGCCCCCGGGATATCGCCGCCGCGTCCAAAGCCATCAAGGACGCCGGCTACAAAGGCGAGAAAGTGCTGCTGATGGCGCCGGGCGATTTCCCTGTCATCGGGCAGATGAGCGAAGTCGCAGCCGATCTTTTCCGCAAGCTCGGTTTCAATGTCGACTACGCGGCGATGGACTGGGGCTCGATGCTGCGGCGCATGGGCAACCGCGAGACACCGGACAAGGGCGGATATGGCGCCTTCTGCACTTATTCTGCGGGCGTCACGCAGCTGAACCCCTCGGCGCATAACTTCATCCGCGGCAGCGGTGACAAGGCGACCTTCGGCTGGGCAAAGAGCGAGAGGCTGGAGCAGCTCCGGGATGCCTGGTTCGCCGCGCCCGATGCCGCCACGCAAACGAAGATTGGCGTCGAGATGCAGAAGCAGTGCTTCATCGATGTTCCCTATGTTCCGCTTGGTGTCTTCTATCAGCCGACGGCTTACAAGAAGAGCCTGACGGGCATGCTCAAGGGCCTGCCGTTGTTCTGGAACGTGCGCGGCGCCTGAAGAGGGATTTTCGATGCTTCCGATCACCGGTTATGCGGACCGCTGGAGCGTGCGCTCCGGCGACGACATCAACTTCATGATTGCGGTCAAGGGCGGCGGCCGCTATTCGGCGCGGATCGCCCGCATCATCTGTGGCGACCCGAATCCCAGGGGACCAGGCTATCGCGAGATTCCGGTCAAGTGGGACCTGGAAGGCCAGCACGATGGCATCGAGCAGACCATCGCCAAGGGCTCATGGGTCGATGTATCAGCACTGACGCTGCCGGCGGGCCCGATCGCCTTTGCCGCCACTGTCTGGCCGACCTTGCTGGCCGCGGGCCAGCAGGCCGTGCTGAATTGGGCCGGCGCAGGCGGCTCGCTGACGCTCGGCGTCGGCAAGGCGGGCGCTTTCGTCCGGCTCGTGATCGGCGGGGGCACCATCGAGGTCGAGACCGGCGTCGGGCTCACCGAGCGGGCGTGGCACGACATCGCGTGCGTGTTCGACCCGGCAACCGGATCGCTGGCGATCGCACAGGCACCGCGCAAGATCAGGCTCGACCGCGACGAGCGCGCGACGAAATCGCTGGGCGCGCCAAAGGCCGCGTTGGCCGGCACGGGGGCGGCGGCGATTGCAGCGGAGCGCGCAGGCCGGGGCGTAGTCCACCATTTCAACGGCAAGATCGAGCGGCCGCGTATCACCGATGGCAGCACCGGCCTTGACGGCATCATCGCCGTGCAGGCTTCTGGAACGGCGGCTCCGTCCATCGCCGAATGGGATTTTTCCATCGGCATTCCGACCGACTCCGCGACCGATATCGGCGCTGCCAAGGCGCACGGCACCTGCATCAATTTGCCGACGCGCGCGATGACGGGGTCGCGCTGGACCGGCGGCGTGACGCATCGCTGGACAGAAGACCCCAAGCTCTGGGGTGCGATCCATTTCCACGACGACGATATCGGCGATTCCGGCTGGCAACCGTCGCTGACCTTCACCGTGCCGGAGGACTGGAAGAGTGGCGTCTACGCACTGCATCTCGAAAAGGATGGCACGCGCGACAACATCGTCTTCTATGTCCGCGCCCGGATACCGGGATCGCAGGCCAAGGTGGCTTTTCTCGCGCCGACCTTCAGTTACACGGTCTACAGCCAGTATCAGAAGAAGGGCAGGCAAGCCCTGATCACGGAGCGCTCGCTGGCCTGGGGCGCGCTGGCGCAGGCGCCGGACGGCCATCCCGAGTACGGCGTCTCGCCCTACAACTTCCACTCTGACGGCAGCGGCGTGGTGATGTCGACGATGCGCCGGCCGCTGATCGACAAGCGTGTGAACCAGATCCATCTGGTCGATCCCAGCGACTACGGTTCCGGCCTCTACTGGATCTCCGCCGACAGCGCCATCACCGATCTGCTGACCCGCAAGGGTATCGACTTCGAAGTTATCACCGATCACGACGTCCATGCCGAAGGCGTCGATCTGCTGTCGAAATATTCTGTGGTTCTGACCGGGCAGCATCCGGAATATCACACCCATGAGACGCTCGACGCGCTCGGCGCCTATCTCGGCAATGGCGGCCGCTTCATGTATCTCGGCGGCAACGGCTTCTACTGGAAAGTGGTGCCGCATGCGACAGGCACCTGGGCTTTCGAGCTGCGCCGCGCCGAGGGCGGCATCCGGCTCTGGGAAACGCTGCCCGGCGAGAGCTATCACGCGTTCGACGGGTCCTATGGCGGCCTCTGGCGGCGGCTCGGCCGCCCGCCGCAGGCGCTGGTCGGCGTCGGCTTCAGCACGCAAGGGGAGTATATGGGTTTCCCCTACACCTTCCTCGACGGCATTCTCGATTCCCGCGTCGCCTTCATGCGCGAGGGGATCGAGGATCTGGCGAAGCCCGGTGCCAAGCTTGGCGAGCGCGGCTTCATGGGCGGCGGCGCGGCGGGTCACGAGCTGGATCGGGCGGACATGCGCCTTGGCACCCCGCATCATGCGATCATCGTCGGCCGCGCAGTCCTCACTGATCCGACCTATCAGCCCGTCAACGAAGAGCGCTACGACCATACCTGGCCGGCATCGCGCGAGGACATCATCCGCTCCGACCTGACCTTTTTCGAGACGCCGAATGGCGGCGCGGTGTTCTCCGTCGGCTCGATGAATTTCATCGGCGCGTTGCCGGTCGACGGCTACAACAACGTGGCGGCCCTGCTGGTGACCAACATCGTCAGGCGCTTCGCCGATTCGACGCCATTCCCGGTGCCGAAGGCCCCCGCACAAGGGGGATGACCTCACGCGACGATGTTGCTCTTGGGCCGGTGCGAGAATACTCTTGGGACCTCTGCTCGAAAAAACGACAACAAGACCAAGACCCAAGGTGACTGATGGCCCGTATCAACTACAGCGACCCGATCAAGGCGTCCGACCGCACCCGCGAAATTCTCGACAAGAACCGCAACGCCAACATCTTCCGCATGATGGCGCACTCGCCGAGCTATTTTGAGCAGTATTGCCGGCTCGGCGGAGCCATCCGCCACAAGGGCGAGCTCGATCCCATCGTCCGCGAGCTCGCGATCACCCGCACCGGCATTTTGTGCGAGGCGCCGTATGAGATCGTCGCGCACAAGCGCATCGGCAAGAATGTCGGCGTCACCGACGAGCAGAACGAAGCGCTGGAGAATTGGCAGGCCGCGACCTGCTTCAATGAGGTGCAGCGCGCCGCACTCGCCTTCACCGACGAGATCGTGAAGCTGAAGAAGCCGACGGATGCGACGTTCAAGGCGATCGCATCGAAGCTGACACCGGCCGCGCTGGTCGAGCTCCAGCTTTCGGTCGGCTTCTACATCATGACCTCGAAATTTCTGGAGACTTTTGAAATCGACCTCCAGCCCGTCACGGAAGTGGTGGGCTGATCCAAAAACTATGGCGAGGTTTGCCGATGACGATCGATGAATACGCGGTCTGGGCCGCGAGCATTGCGAAAGTCGATGAGCATCCGTCCAACGAGCGGCTGTCCTATCTCGGGCTCGGCCTCGCCGGCGAATCCGGCGAGGTGGCCGACCACATCAAGAAGCTGCTGCGCGATGACTGGCTCGACAAGGCGGGCCTCGTCGATGAGCTCGGCGACGTCATCTATTACTGGGCGTGCCTGTGCGCCGCGACCGGCCAGCAGCCGTCCGAATTGCTCAAGGCGAGCGCGGCCAAGATCAAGCGACGGCTGAGCGAAGCGGCGAGCCGCTGACCCGGATCAGCGCGCTCACGTCGACGTCAGAATGTCGACCTTGGCATTGGCGACGATCAGGCGGTCGGCGAGGAGCTGCGCCAGATTGCGCATGATGCGCTCGGAGGCCCTCGGGTGCTGCTTGCGGAAGCGCTCGAAATCCTTCAGCGGCACCTCGAATGCGGTCGCCGCCATGTCAGCGAACACGTCAGCCGAACGCGTCGGCTCCAGCAGCGCCATCTCGCCGAAGGCCATGCCGGCGGTCAGCGTCGCCAGCCGCACGCCGTCGGGCAGGGTGACATGCACGGCGCCGCTGCGCAGGAAGAACAGGAAATCGGCGGGGTCGCCTGTCGTGATGATCTTTGCCCCGGATGGAAAGGTCCGGATCGTGCAGATCGAGGCGAGGTCGGTCAGCTCTTCCTCGCTCATGCCCGATAGCAGCGGCTGTTCGGCAAGCTCGGTGGTCTCGTGGAAATCGATCGAGCCGCCATAGCGGTAGACGATCTGGTCTTCGGCCCATTCGATCGCGGTGTCGAGCAGATAGAAGTCGCGGACGTTCTTCAGCTCCGCCGTCCATTCCCGCAGGCTGTCCCATTCCTTCGACGCACGCCTGACCCCTGACAGTACGACGGTCACGTTCAGCGCCGCCAGCTCCTCGAACGCCTCGGCCACGAGCCGCGCGCCGGCGCGCGTGGTGGAGGTGACGCGGTGGAGATCGAAGATCACGATTTGCGGCCGGGGCTGTCCGGCCAGCCGGCGTGAGACATAGTCCACGGCCGACAGCGACAGCGTGCCGACCAGCTCGATGACCCGCACCTCCTGCTCATGCCCGGCCAGAATCTCGCGCTCCTGCGGCCGGCGCACGCGCCGCGACGGGCTCTTGCCGATGTCGTAGTCGGCGATGACGGCGTTGCGCGCGTCGTCGCTGCGGTTGAGCATGTGCAGGTCGTAATGCGAGGACAGCGCCTCGCAGACCTTGATGCCGCGCACGCTGTTGCCGTGCTTGTCGAGCTTCGGCGAATAGCTGCCGAGGCCGAGGCGGGCAGGGAGTGCGGCCAGAATGCCGCCGCCGACGCCGCTCTTGGCGGGAATGCCGATCCGGTAGATCCATTCGCCGGCGTAGTCGTACATCCCCGACGACGTCATCACCGAGAGCGTGCGCGAGATCGCGTAGGGCGTCAGCACCTGTTCGCCCGTCACGGGATTGACGCCGCGATTGGCGAGCGTTGCCGCCATCACCGCGATGTCGCGCGCCGTGACCAGCACCGCGCATTGCCGGAAATAGACGTCGAGCACGCCGGCGACATTGTCCGAGATCACCGCATTGGTCTTGAGGAGGTAGCCGATGGCGCGGTTGCGGTCGCCGGTCTGGCTCTCCGAGCTGTAAACGGCCTCGTCCACCGCGAGATCGCGCCCCGCAAAGCGGCTGAGCGCAAGCCGGATCTGCTCGAAGGCTTCCGGGCCCTTGCTGTCGTAGATCAGCCCGGTGCAGGCGATGGCACCGGCATTGACCATCGGGTTGAACGGATGGTTCTCGGAATTGAGCCGGATCGAGTTGAAGGGATCGCCCGAGGGCTCGACGCCGATCGCGCTCTCGACGCGGCCGGCGCCCAGGAGGTCCAGCGCCAGCGCGAACACGAACGGCTTTGACATCGACTGGATGGTGAAAGGCACCCGGCTGTCGCCGACCTCGTAGACATGGCCGTCCAGGGTCGCGAGGCTGATGCCAAAATGGGCAGGGTCGGCCTTGCTCAGCTCGGGGATGTAGTCGGCAACGGCGCCGGAGGTCTCGGCCGAGAATTCGTTGAGACAATTGCCCAGAAACCGCAGCAAGGGCGGCTTCGAGCGGGTCCAGGCGGAGGCGAGAGGCGAAAGCGTTGTCATCGCCTGTCTTTGTGCAACGCAATCAGGGCACGCGCAACCCGTCCGGCACCACGGCCTGCCGCCGGACCAGCAGCAGGGCGATCAAAACCGTGGGCACGAGGATCGCGAGGCCCAGCAGCGTGACCTGCATCTGCGACAGCGGCATGATCCCGCCGCCCGGGGTGGCCACGACAAAACCGCCGATCACCAGCAGCACCCGCAAAGGCCACTCCATCAGGCCCGCGCCGCGAAGGTCGCCGACAAAAGCCTGGTAGCCCTGGATGCCGCCGCAGATGAAGACGATGCCGAAGCAGGCAAGTCCGGTCAGCCCGAATGCCTCCAGATACGGGTTGCTGCCCTGAAGCAGCAGCGCCGGATTGAGCACGAAGAAGAACGGGATGAAATAGATGATGCTGCCCACCCACATGCTCTCCCAGCCCGTCTTCATCGCGGGAGCGCCGGCAATGCCGGCCGCCGCGAAGGAGGCGATCGCCACCGGCGGCGTGATCGAGGACAGCATGCCCCAGTAGAAGATGAACATGTGCACCGCCATCTTGTTGAGCCCGAGCTTCTCCAGCGCCGGCGCCACCAGAATGGCCAGGAAGATGTAGCAGGAGGTCGTGGTCAGCCCGAGCCCGAGGATCAGGCTGGTGATGGCGCACATGATCAGCAGCAGGAAGGCATCGCCCCCGGCGATACTGAGCAGGTCGTTGGCGAGGCTCGAGATCACGCCGGTGAGCGAGAAGGCGCCGATCAGCAGGCCACAGCCGGCGAGGATCGCGATCAGCTCGACGAAGGTCTTGCCGTTGAGTTCGAGGAAATGCAGCCAGCGCGCGCCGCCCCAGTTCTTGCCGGGGAAGAATTCGTTCAGTGCTGCCAGCAGGCACATGCCCCACAGCGCGGCGTTGAGCACGCCGAACCAGAACATCGCAGCCGTTGCCGCGATCGAACCGGCGAGCACCAGCGTATTGCCGAGCCTCCAGCGCGCCGGCCCGGACCATTGATGCAGGATCACGAGCAGCACGGAGGCGTAGAACGGCGCGTGGCTCTCGCGCTTGAAATACAGCAGCATGACCACGAGCACGACAATCACGAAGAGATAATACCAGCCCTCCTTGAAAGCGTCCCAGAAGCGCGGCAGCTCGGCGCGTGGCAGGCCCTTCAGCTTGTGGCGGGCGGCATAGGCGTCGACCTGCGCGAACAGGCCGACATAATAGAGGATCGAGGGGATGGTCGCGGCGAGCGCGACGTCGGCATAGCCCGTGTTCATGAACTGCGCCATGACGAAGGCGGTGGCGCCCAGCACGGGCGGGGCCAGCACGGCGCCGGTCGAGGCGCAGGCCTCGATCGCGCCGGAATAGGACGGCGTGAACCCCGTCTTCTTCATCGCAGGGATCGTCATCGTGCCCGCCGTCAGCACGTTGGAGACGATGCTGCCGCCGACGGTGCCGAGCAGGCCGGAGGCAAACACGCAAACCTTTGCCGCGCCGCCGCGGAAGGTGCCGCACATCGCGAAGGCGATGTTGATGAAGAATTTGCCCGCGCCCGTCATCATCAGCGCGGTGCCGAAGACGAGGAAGCCGATCACGGTGTCGGCAAAGGCCTGGATGGGAATGCCGAGCAGGCTCTCACCGGAGAGCATGTGATAGGACGTGGTCTGCTGCAGCGTCGACTGCGTGCCGCGGAACGGCCCGAGCCAGGAAGAGTCCGCAAACAGCGGATAGAGCGTGAAGGGCAGCACGCTGAGCAGCAGGCTCCAGCCGCCGGTGCGCCGCAGCGCCTCCATCAGCACGAACCACATCACGAGCCCGGCGGCGATGACGTTGCCAGGCGCGCCATCGAACTCCCAGCCGAATTGCGCGGCCTTGCGGATGTTGAGCATCAGCCAGATCGCCGAGCCGAAGGTCGCGGCGAACAGCAGCAGGTCATACCAGGGGATGCGGTCGAGCGGCGCCTTCTCCGATCCCGGAAAGATCAGGAAGGTGAACGGGAGCATCAACGCGATCAGCAGGTAGAAATATTCGGTGTTGAGCTGGGTGTAGTCGATGAAGAACCGCAGCGAGAATTGCTGGTTCACACACAACAGAATGGTGGCTGCGGTGGCCGCCATCAGCACCCAGCGCCACGCGCCCTTCAATGTGCGGACGCGCGTGACCTCGGCTTCCTGCAAGTCGGCGGCGGCGCCGAGATGCGGATCTGCGAACTCAACCTTCGTCGCCGGCGCTGCCGCAGTCTCTGACATCGGCGCTCTCCTAAAACAGTTCTGCGGCAGGCAGCTTGACGGTCAGTCAAACCCGTTCGGCATGTCGGCCTTGGCCAGCGCCGTGGCGCGCGCCTTCATCCAGCCCTCGAGGAAGGCCTTTTCGTCCGACGGCGGATTGGACTTGCCGTAGTCCGCCCAGGCGGCGCCGAGCACTTCCTGCCGCTTGAACAGCTTGTTGTTGTGGGCGTCCTGAGCGTCAGACCATTGCCCGGCCTCTTTCAAGGCCTTTACCGCGCCGGGATGCACTGGCACCACCCAGTTCTTGGTCTGCCGGTCGGCGGCCAGCCCGCCGGCGCCGGGCGCGGAGTCCTTGTACGCGTCGTAGCTGACGATCATCGCCTTGGTCATCGCATAGATCTGGTCGGCCGGTTGCGAGGCATAGGCGACGAAGATCGGGTAGGGGTAGTTGCCGAGCTCGATCGGCTTGTCCGGAGTGATGCCGGCACCGCAGGTTGCGGTCTGCGGGAAGAAGAACGAGCCGACCTTCTGCATCCGCGCCCAGCCTTCCTTGTCCTTGGCGGGCAGCGGCGGCCAGACCAGGCCGCGCGGCGAGGTTTCGGCTTCCTTGGCGGGGCCGGTGATGGTGGTGCCGAAGGCGGCGTCGGTGTCGTTGTTGATCAGGCCTTTCCACATCGCGCCGTAGCTCGCGAACTCGACGACCTTGACGTCCTTTTGCGTTAGGCCTGCGAAGGCGAGCACCGCGAGCGAGTTCTGGTTCAACGCGGGCGAGCCGACCACGAAGCCGACGCGCTTCCCTTTCAGGTCTTTCAGATCTTTCACGCCGCTATCGGCTGCGACCCCAAGCGAACCGCAATTGCAATCGACGCTCGATAGCATGATCTGGAGCGGCTGCGGGCCCCATTCCTTCGAGCCGAACTCGAACACGCCTTCCTGCGCGAAATAGGTGCCAGATCCCATCGCGGATGACGCCGCGCGCTTGGCGCGCAATGGTGCAAGCCGCGCGACGTCGTTGCCTGCGGGCAGCACGCGCACATCGGTGCCGTATTTGTCCTTCATCATCTTGCCGACGCCGACCGCGATGTTGAAGCCGGCGGTGCCGGTGTCATAGGCGGTGAACGTCAATGTTGCCGGCAGCTTGATGTCTTCGGCGATTGCATAGCGTGTAGACGCAAAAGAAATGCCCGCAACCAAGGCAGGCGCGAGCATGGTCAGCCCACGAAGCATGTTTCCCTCCAATGATCCTCGCGTTTGCCGCGAAGAGTTTCATTCTTTGTTTGAAACAGATTTTTGTTTGAAACAGATCATGTCATCGCGATCAGGCGATGGCAACGCCGTACCGCGAACGCGGCGATGAGGCAGACAGATTGTCGCGGAAGCCACGGGTAATGCAGTCAGTTCGCGACGATCGCGATCGCCTGTCCTTCGGCGACGACATCGTCGAGCTTGACGAGCAGCGATGTGATCGTGCCGCTCGCGGGCGAGGGCACAGGTATCTCCATCTTCATGGCCTCGACGACTACAACGTCATCGCCATCAGCAACGGTTCCTCCAACTTGCACGGGAGTTGCGCAGATGCGACCCGCGACCTCCGTGACGATCTTAATTTCTGGCATGCCATCGCCTTTTTGTTGTCGTCGCAAAATGCCTGAGGTAGCGTCGTCTGCAAGTGGAATTTAATTCCGCAGAGCGGAACGAACGGTAGGGAACATGGGACGACGATCGGAGCGGTTAAGCAGGCAAGGTGCGCTCGCTGGCGATGCCGGCGAGGGTGATGTCATCCAGGTGGTGTCGCGCGCGTTCGACGTGTTGCGATGCTTCGAGGGCCATGAGGCCCGGCTCGGCAATCTCGAGATTTCAAATCGCTGCGGCCTGCCGCGCTCGACGGTGTCGCGGCTCACGCACACGCTGACGCGGATGGGGCAACTCGTGTACCTGCCGCGCGACCAGAAATATCGCATCGGCCCGAGCGCGGTGGCGATGAGCGCCTCGATGATGAAGGGCGCGCAGCTGCGCAGCATGATCCGGCAGCGGCTCCAGGAAGTCGCCGAGCAATTGCCAGGCACTGTCGGCTTCGTCGTCCCCGATCGCTTCCATCTGGTCTATCTGCAGTTCGCGCGCTCGGCCTCGGCGCTCGGCCTACACGAGGGCACCGGCAGCCGCATCTCGATGGCCTCGACGGCCGCGGGCGCGGCTTACACGGCGGCGCTAGCGCCTGAAGTCGGCGATGCCTTCATTACGGACATGGAACGGGAAGCCCCCGAGGCTGCGAAAATCCTGCGGCCCCGCATCGAGGCCAACAGGCAGTCGTTGCTCGAGCGCGGTTACGTCACGGCCTGCGGCCTGTGGAGCCCGCACATCAACGGCCTCGCGGTGCCGATCTGGTCGCCGCAATACCAGACCTTCGTCGTCATCACGATCGGGCTGTTGTCGTCGATGTATGACGAGCAGCGTCTGCATGCCGAAGTCGCGCCGTTGATGGTCGCGCTCGGCCGCTCGCTCGGAAGCCTGATGGAGGGCGCGGAAGGCGACGTCTTCAACAACCGCATCTCGCGCAAACCGGTCGCAATGGCCGTGCATAACAATAACAAGCCGATCAATTCGGAGGGAGTGAATGAACTGGAAGCCGGAACTCGACGAGCTCGCCCGGCGCGAAGCCTTCGCGCGGGAGATGGGCGGCGTTGACAAGGTCAAGCGTCAGCATGACCAGGGCCGACTGACTGTTCGGGAGCGTATCGACAGACTGATCGATAGCGGTAGCTTTCACGAGATCGGTGCCGTCTCCGGCATCGGTGAGTACGATTCCAGCGGCGAGCTGCAGAAATTGACGCCGGCGAACTGCGTGTTCGGCCGCGCGCGCGTCGAAGGCCGCACGGTCGTGGTGGTCGGCGACGATTTCACCGTCCGCGGCGGCTCGGCCGATGCGTCGATCTCGGCCAAGCCGTTGATGGCGGAGGAGATGGCGCATGATTTCCGGCTGCCCATCGTCCGCATCATCGAGGGCTCCGGCGGCGGCGGCTCGGTCAAGACCATCGAGACCAAGGGCGCGGCCAATCTGCCGGGCGGCATCGGCGGCACGCGCTGGTATCGCTTCACGACGGAGAATTTGTCGCGCGTGCCGGTCGTCGCGCTCGGTCTGGGCTCAGTCGCTGGCCTTGGCGCGGCGCGCCTTGCCGCCAGCCACTATTCCATCATGACCCGGAAGTCCGCGATGTTCGTCGCGGGGCCGCCGGTGGTGAAGGCGCTCGGGCAGGACCTCTCGAAGGAGGAGCTCGGCGGCGCCGACATCCAGACTCGCGCCGGCGCGGTCGATCACGCCGTCGATACGGAAGAAGAGGCGTTCGCCTGCGCGCGACGTTTCCTCTCTTATCTGCCGTCATCGGTCTACGAACTGCCGCCGACCTTGCCCTGTATCGACAATCCGGAGCGCACCGAAGAAGCCCTGATGAACGCGGTGCCGCGCAACCGCAAGCAGGTCTACAAGATGCGGCCGATCGTCGAGCAGGTCGTCGACAAGGGCTCGTTCTTCGAGGTCGGCAAGAATTTCGGCAAGCCAATCATCGTCGGTCTCGCCCGGCTCGAGGGCAGGGCGGTGATGGTGCTTGCGAGCGACAGCTTCCACTATGGCGGCTCCTGGACCGCGGACGCGTGCCAGAAGGTGGTGCGCTGGGTCGACTTCGCCGAAACCTTCCACCTGCCGATCGTCTATCTCATGGACTGCCCGGGCTTCATGATCGGCCTCGATGCCGAGAAGGCGGCCACCATCCGCCACGGCGTCCGCGCCATGGCCGCGGTCAACCAGACCACCGTGCCCTGGTGCACCGTGATCCTCCGCAACGCCTTCGGTGTCGCCGGCGTGGTGCATCAGCCCGCCGACCGCTTCTCGATCCGCTACGCCTGGCCCTCGGCCTATTGGGGCTCGCTCCCGCTCGAAGGCGGCATCGAAGCCGCCTACCGCGCCGACATCGATGCGGCCGAGGACAAGGCGGGCAAGCTCAACGAGATCCAGGAACGGCTGAACAAGCTACGCTCGCCGTTCCGCTCGGCCGAAAAATTCTGGGTCGAGGAGATCATCGATCCCCGGAAGACGCGGTCGCTGCTGTGCGAGTTCGCGAGGCTGGCCGAGCCGTTGCGGAAGGCGGGGCCGCCGGAGAACATGACGATCAGACCGTAGGTTGCGGTCATTGCGAGCAACCGGGTGCGCGCGAAGCGAGGCCCCGATGACAGGCTCCGCGAAGCAATCCAGACTTTACCCGCGGAGGCCGTCTGGATTGCTTCGTCGCTTCGCTCCTCGTGGAGCGGCGCGGTGCAAGTCGTGATGCGTGGAACCATTTCCGGCGCTGTGCATTCAAACGCGCATGAGGAACCTGTATTTCGGCATCGGGGCTCTCGCCGCCGCGCTGGTTCTCTTTACGATTTGGCTGGGCCAGCATGAACGGGAGGCATCAATCGATCGCCTCGAGCAATGGGTGATTCCACGCCCGCCACCTGAGCGCTAAAGGAATCGCGGCCGTCACTGACGGCCCTATCGAAATACCCGCAAACACATTCGTTGTAAGCCGCCACGGAAACGGCCACGCCTTCGGCCGGACAGATCGACATTTTAGACCCGCCGGGGATGTCACTGCCGCCGGTCTTCAGCGGCAGCGACATGAGGATTGACGATTAGCGCTTGGGCAGCGAGGCCATCACTTCGCCCGCGTCGCCATCCTCCAGACAGGGTGTGACGGTCAATGGGAGCAGGTCAGCCCATTGCGCGAGCCAGCGATACATCGCCTTTGGATCGCTCGATTCAGAGATCGCAAATCCCTGTCCGTTCATGCCATGCCACCGGCCCAGCATCTTGACGCCTTCGGGTGGCGCTCCGCCGGTTTCCAGAAAACGGCTGACGGCTGCATTGAAGGTGCCTTGAGGTACACTCCAGGTTGTAATGAATTTCATGCGATTCTCCCATAATCTGAATTATTGGATGAATGCCGCGGCTGCGCCGCCCGCGCACAATAGCGCTGGCGTGTCGAATAACAACGGCGAATGAAGCCGTGGGTTAGTGCGATGGAGGCGCCGTAGCGGACTTGGTCGTGTGTCACCGGCGTCCGCCGGAGAACATGACGATACGGCCGTAGCGGCGCGAACGGGGAACTCATTGGGGCTGCCGACCTATCCCGTCTCTGATAAGATCATCTCGGGAATGAGACCGGGAGGGCTCGCTCATGTCGGCTGTCGATGCGAAGATCGTCCGCACCATGTGTCCGATGAACTGCCACCCGACGTTTTGCGGAATGCAGGTTGAGGTCGAGAGCGGTCGGCTCAAGACGCTGAGCGGAGACAAGGATAATCCGGACAGTGCCGGGTTTCTTTGCGTTCGCGGGCGCGCGACCAGCGAGATCTTCGGCAATCCGAAGCGACTGCTCTACCCCCAGATTCGCGACGATCGCCGCACCGACATCTGGCGCCGCGTAAGCTGGGACGAGGCGCTGGATTTCATGGCGAAGCGGATGCGGTCGGCTGGGCCCGAGGCGGTGGGTCTATGGGCGGGACATGGCGGCTTCACCGTGGGCAGTGCCGTGACGGTGCAGTTGATGCAGCGTTTCGCGCATATGTATGGATGCCAGAACTGGCATCCTGCAATGGTCTGTTGGGGGCTTGGCGGTTTTGGAGTGGGTCTGACGGGCGCGCTCAAGGTCAATACCAAGGAGGATATGGCTGAGAACTCGAACATGATCGTGCTTTGGGGCGCGAACATTTCGAGTCAGCCCAATACCGCCCGTCATATCGTCGCGGCTCGGCGTCGCGGGGCAAAAGTCATCACGATCGATGTAAGGAGAACGGAAGCGGCGGCTCAATCGGATGAAGTTTTCCTGATCCGCCCTGGATCGGACGCTGCGTTCGCTTTGGCCGTCATGCACGTCATCGTCACTGAAAAGCTCCATGACTCTGAGTTTATCGAAGCGCATACCGTCGGCTTCGCGGAATTGTCGTCTCACGTTCTATCCTTCACGCCGGCCTGGGCAGCAGCCGAGACCGGTCTTGAGGAAGGCCAGATTGCGTCGTTCGCCAGAGCGTACGCGTCCACGCGACCAGCCATGATCCTTCTCGGCGGCAGCTCCATGCACAAGAGTGCCAACGGCTGGCACGCGGCGCGTGCGATCAGCTGTCTGCCGGCGTTGACCGGCAATTTTGGGGTTGGAGGCGGCGGTCTCGGCCCACGTCATGGCGCCCACAGTGCGGCCATGTGCAATCTGAATACGGGTGTGACGCGCGCGCCGGGCAATTATGTTGCCAATCAAATGCCCGACATCGCAAAGGCCTTGTCCGACGGGCAGCTCAAGGTTTTGCTCCTGCTGGGGACCAACATGCTGTCGTCCTTCGCGGACGCCGGTGAAATCTCCCATGGTCTCGACAAGACGGGTCTGGTCGTTTGCGTCGATCTGTTCATGAATGAAACGGCGCGGCGTTTCGCCGATGTGTTGTTGCCTGGAACCGCCTGGCTCGAGGAATTGGGATTTAAGGTGACGAACACGCACCTCTATCTGATGGAGCGTGCACTGGAGCGGGAGGGAGAGACGCGCCCGATCTATGAAATCCTGAGTTCTTTGGCAGACTCCCTCGGGCTTGCTGACTTCTTTCCGTGGGCGTCGATCGAAGAGGTGATCGATGTCATCTTGAATGACACGACAACCGGCCATGCGACTGTTGCGTCGCTGCGCGCTGCCGGTGGCTTTTTGCCTCTTAACGTGCCCGCGGTCGCCTATGCGGATCGGAAATTCGATTCACCGTCCGGGAAGATCGAATTCTGCTCGCCGCAGGCGGCAAGGCTCGGGCTTCCGCCACTTCCGGTGCACGGCGGCGACCAGGCTTCGCCCTATCCGTTGTCGCTGAGCTTCGGAAGGACGCTGACACATTTTCATTCGTTCTATGACGAGGGCCAGGCTCTCCCGGCATTGGCAAAGCACAATGTCGCCCCGCAACTCTGGATATCGCCGGTGGATGCAGAGGCGCGTCAGCTCAGCAACGGGGATGCGATCAGGATTTACAATCAGCGGGGCGAGTTCGCGGCAAAGGCCTGCGTCACCGACGACGTCAAGCGCGGGGTGGTCTGGATGCGCGATGGCTGGGTTGGCCTCAATCATCTCACGTCCGGCGACGCGGTCCTGACCGGAGACGCTCTCAGTCTTTTTCACTTCTCCGTTGGCCAGTCCGACTACGGCGCCCGCGTGGAGGTCGCGCGAAGGCAGGCATCGTTGTAGACGAGGCTGTCCGGCGTCGATCACAGCCGCAGCACCTTGCCCGGATTCATGATGTTTTGCGGATCGAGCGCGCGCTTGATGGTGCGCATGATGTCGAGCTCGGTCTTCGAGCGGTAGTGACTGAGCTCGTCGAGCTTGTCGATGCCGATGCCGTGCTCCGCCGAGATCGAGCCGCCCATCGAGGTGATGAGATCGTTCACGGCCCGCGTGATGGCGGACGAATATTGGGTCAGCGTCTGCTGATCCATGCCTTTGGGGCCCATGAACGAGAAATGCAGATTGCCGTCGCCGATGTGCCCCAAGGGATAGGGGCGAATGGTCGGGAGAATGTCGAGCACGGCCTTGAGCCCCTGGTCGATGAAGCCGGGAATCCTGGAGATGGCCACCGACACGTCGTAGCTCAGTCCCGGCCCCTCGGCACGGGAGGCCTCGGCGACGCTTTCCCGAATGCGCCACATGTTGCGCGATTGATTTCCGGTGTGCGCGATCACCGCGTCGAGCACGCGGCCGGCCTCGAGCTGATCGGCGAGAAACTGCTCCAGCTTCTCGGTCATGCCCTCGGTCCCGTCCTGCCGGGCCCGCGAGGACGACCATTCAAGCAAGAGGTACCATGGCGTGTCCGCCTTGAGAGGATCCTGGGTGCCGGGGATATGGCGCAGCACCATGTCGATGGCGCTGCGGCTCATCAGCTCGCAGGAGCCGACATTGTCCCCTGACGCAGCATGGGCTTCGGACAGGATCTCCAGCGCTGCGCGCGGATCGCGGATCGCCAGCCACGCCGTGCAGACGTCCTTCGGCGCCGGCCATAGCTTGAGGACGGCCTTCGTGATGATGCCCAGCGTTCCCTCGGCGCCCATGAAAATGTGCTTGAGGTCGTAGCCCGTGTTGTCCTTCTTGAGCGCACGCAGTCCGTCCCAGACGTCCCCGTTGGCCAGCACGACTTCGAGCCCCAAGACGAGATTGCGGGCATTGCCATAGCGCAGCACCTGCACGCCGCCGGCGTTCGTCGACAGGTTGCCGCCGATCATGCATGAGCCCTGGGCGCCAAGGCTGAGGGGCAGGAACCTGTCGTGACGGCTTGCGGTCTCCTGAAGCGTCTGGAGAACGCAGCCGGCCTCGACCGTCATCGCGTAACCGACGGCATCGACGTCCAGCACGCGGTTCATGCGGCCGAGCGACAGCACGATGCCGGTGTGCGCCGGCCAGGGCGTGGCCCCGCCCATCAGGCCGGTGTTGCCACCCTGCGGCACGATCGCGACGCCGTGCTCATGGCAAAGCCGGACGACTTTCGAAACCTCCTCGGTACTGCCAGGACGAACGACGGCGCCCGCGCCGCCAACCAGCAATCCGCGCCAATCCGTCACGAACGGCTGCTTGCCGTGCTCGTCCTCGATCAGGCCCTTCTCACCGACGATCGCGCGCAACGCATCGCGCATCCGGGCAGTCAAAGGAGCGGTCGGGATGGTGGGTAGGGAGGACGGGAAGGCAGCCGGCATTTTGTTTCCCCTGGCGCATCTTGGTGTGCACTGCGCACGTAACGTGCGGGGGTATTCTCCACGTTTGCGGCGGGGAGTCTAATGGCAATATGTCTCGAAGCGGGGGACCGTGGACGAACGCGTCGCAGCTGCCGTCACCGACGGCGCCTGGTCTCGGCCGGGCGGAATCCTAGTGGATGATCTGGTTCAGGAAGCCCTTCGCCCGTTCCGTGCGCGGAGCCCGGAAGAATGTCTCCGGATCCGCTTCCTCCACGATGCTTCCGCGATCCATGAAGACGACCCGATCGGCGACCTCGCGGGCGAATCCCATCTCGTGCGTCACGCAGACCATCGTCATTCCATCTCGCGCCAGCTCGACCATGGTGTCCAGCACTTCCTTGACCATCTCGGGGTCGAGAGCAGACGTCGGTTCGTCGAACAGCATGATCTTGGGCTGCATGCACAGCGCCCTCGCGATGGCGACGCGTTGCTGCTGGCCACCCGACAATTGTGCGGGATACTTGTCCGCCTGATCCTGAATGCGGACCTTCCGCAGCAAGCCGAGTGCGCGATCGCGCGCTTCCGCTTGCGATATGCCGCGAACCTTGATCGGAGCCAGCATGCAGTTCTCGGCGACCGTGAGGTGCGGAAAGAGGTTGAAGCTCTGAAAGACCATCCCGACCTCGCAGCGCACGCTGTTGATGTCGGCCATGCGGTTGCTCAATTCGACACCGTCGACGACGATTCTGCCGCCGTCGTGTTTCTCGATATGGTTGATGCACCGGATGAGCGTCGACTTGCCGGAGCCCGAAGGTCCGCACAGCACGATCTTCTCGCCCTTGCCGACCCTAAGATTGACGTCGTTCAGCGCATTGAATGCGCCGAATCGCTTCATCACGTTCTCGACGAGCACGATTGCACTGGGCAGCGTGGCATTGCTGACAGTCGCTTGAGGCATGTTCGTCTCCCAAATACGAGGCCGTTTGGTATCCCGATGATCATCGTGCCGTGGCAAGGCCATATCGCTTGCGAAGGGTGGCGACGCACTGGGAGGCCGCCGAGCTGATGACGAGGTAGGCCACCGCGACGGCGAGGTACATCTCGACGAGACGTCCATTGAGCTGAGCGAGCTTGGAAGCCGCGCCCAGAAGATCCGTCAACGACAGCACGTAAACGAGAGACGTGTCCTGAAACAGGATGATCGTCTGGCTCAGGATGATCGGGCTCGCCACGCGAAGGACTTGCGGCAGAACGACATGGCGATAGGTGTCGTAGGTCGACAGCGCGAGCGCCTGGCAGGCCTCGAACTGCCCCTTGTTCACGGCCCGCAGTCCGACGCGGATGATCTCGGAGTAGTAGGCGGCTTCAAACAAGCCAAAGGTGATGAACGCCGTGTAGGTCGCCCCGATCGGGATCGGGCGGCCGTTGCCGCTCAGGTGCCCAAGCACGATCGGCACCAGGAAGAAGAACCAGAAGAGGACGAGGATCAACGGGATCGACCGGATGATCGCGACGTAGCCGCGGACGATCTGGGCGAACACCGGGACCTCGAAGTGCTGTACCAGCGCAAGACAGGTTCCGAGGACCATACCGATGGCGAATGCGGCCGCCGTGAGCGAAAGCGAGAACAGCAGGCCCGACCAGAGATAAGGCCACGACTGCGCGACGATCGAGAAATCGAGGGTATTCATTTCACGGTCTCCATGGCGCCAGGCAGAGCGCTGCCTTGCTGCATGTCGGCGGCGAGATCCTGTTCAGCAGTGAGCTTCACCGGGGCGCTACCCGGAATCCTGACGGCCTTGTCGATGAGCGTCATGATCTGATACGCAACCAGCGCCAGGCAAAGATAGATGATCGTCGCCGCGCCGAAGGCCGAGAATGTCTGGAACGTTGCCTCGCTGATCTGGCGCGCCTGTGCGGTCAGCTCCATCAAGCCGATCGTGAGTGCGACGGAGGTGTTCTTGTATATTCCCATCACCTCGCTGGTGAGGCTCGGCACGATCAGGCGCAGAGCCTGCGGCACGACGACGTAGCGATAGGTGAGGTAGCCGCTGAGGCCGAGAGCGTTGGCGGCCTCGATCTGCCCCTTCGGAAGCGCTTCGATGCCGGCCCGGACCTGCTCGGCTATCCGAGACGCCGTGTAGAGTCCGAGGCAAAGGAGCGCCGGGAAGAACGATGCCCAAGGCGGCGGCATCTGCTTGATGGCATTTCCGAGCGCGGTCGGCACCACCTCCGGGAAAACGAAGTACCAGAGGAACATCTGCACCAGGACAGGGATGTTTCGGAATATCTCGACGTAGAGCCGGGCCGGAATCGAGACGAAACGATTCTGGACCGTGCGGCCCACGCCGACGAACACGCCGATGCCGAAGGCGATCCACCAGCCGAAGAAGGCCAAAGCCAGGGTCCAACCGAGACCCGACAGAAGCCAGTCGATATAGCGCTGGCCGTCTGCCGCCTGTTCAAAAAGCACTCCGAACATCGCGAGCCTCCGGGTTGCAGGTGCGGACGAGGATGACTTTCCGAGACGATCAGCTCCGTCAATCAGTCGACGGCATCGCTGGGATGTGCGATCCGCTCCATCAACTCGTCGGTGAGCGGGAATGCGAGGTTCTCACCCTTGGGCGGGATCGGCCTGGTGAACCATTTCGCGTAGGTCTTCTCGAATTGGCCGGATGCCATCTGCTTGGAGAGAACGTCGTCGACGAGCCTCTTGAAGCCGGCATCACCCTTGGTGAACATCAGTCCATAGTAGATCTTCGCGTAACCCTCGGAAAGGAACAGGAGCGCGTCCGGATTCGGCGCCGCAGCCTTGAGCCCGGCGAGAAGGATATCGTCCTCCATGAAGGCGACGGCACGGCCGGTGTTCAGCATGAGGAAAGATTCCGCATGGTCCTTGGCCTGGACGATGTTGAGGCCGAGCTGCTCCTTGGTGTTGACGCTCTGCGCGAAACCCACCGCGTTGGAGCCTTGCGTGGCGACCACCGTCTTGCCTTTCAGGTCGCCGGCGGTCTTCACGCCACTGGCGGCCTTGACGAGCCAGCGCGGCTGGCTGACGAACGTTGCGACCGAGAACGAGACCTGTTCCTGCCGCTTCTTGTCGTTGGCGGTGCCGCCGCATTCGATGTCGACAGTCCCGCTCTGGATCAGGGGTATCCGGTTCGAGGAGTTCACCGGCGTGTAGTTGACCTTCAGACTGGGCAACTTCAGCTCCTCCTTGATGCGATCGACGATGGCCGCGCAGAGGTCGAGCGAGAAGCCGATCGGATTCTGGTCCGGCCCGAGGTACGAGAACGGTATCGAAGCCTCACGGTAGCCGATCGTGATCGAGCCGCTGGATTTGACCTTGTCGAGCGTCGGGCTGTCGGCTGCCGCGGCCGGGCTTGCGTTGACAGCCAGGAGCGCCGGGAGAAGTCCCAATAGCTGAACGAGCTTCTTCATGGTTCTTGCCTTCCCATCGTTTGTCAGATTCAAGCTGCGACGGACGGGCGTCCGAGCCCTCGCCGGCGGATGACGTCGATCAGGCGATCGATGTCGGTGGCGGTGTTGAACATGCCGAGCGAGACGCGAATGCCATCTCGTTCGGGCGACACGCGCACGCCGTTCTCCTCGAAATGGCCGAGCCAGTCTGCCGCGGGCAGGGCGATGACGTAGATGTGCGGAGCGCGATGCTTGCGTTGGCGCGGACCGACGAGGCGGACGCCCAGCTCGTCCAGGCGCGCA
The DNA here is from genome assembly GCF_052075995.1 of Bradyrhizobium sp. 613_E4_N2_2. Taxonomy (NCBI): domain Bacteria; kingdom Pseudomonadati; phylum Pseudomonadota; class Alphaproteobacteria; order Hyphomicrobiales; family Nitrobacteraceae; genus Bradyrhizobium; species Bradyrhizobium sp. 613_E4_N2_2. The sequence goes on along the minus strand of NZ_CP197234.1, from coordinate 5,290,827 downwards.
ATCAGGTGATCGCCGAGATCGAAGCAGTGGTTCTGGATGTTCTGCACCCCGATCTGCTCGATCATGTCGAGCGAAGCACCGAGGGCGTGGACTGCGGGCAGATTGAAGTTGCCGAGCTCGAAGCGCCTGGCGGCCGGCGAGGGCGCCATCCCGTCGGCACGCGCGATGAGATCGCTCGGGATCTCGGCGAGGCTCGCAGCCGCCAGATAGGCCGGCTCGAGCTCCTTGAGCGTCTTGTCCCAATAGAGCAGCCCGAGCCCTTGCGGAACCAGTAATCCCTTGTGGCTGCCGGAGCCGATGAAGCTTGCGCCGATCGCCTTGGCGTCAACAGGCACGACTCCGATGGCCTGCATCACGTCCACCACGAAGTGGAGCTTGTTCCTGACGCACATCGCGCCGACGCTCTCGATGTCAAAGCGGTGACCGGCGTGAAAAGTCACATGCGACATCGAGATCGCACGCGTCCTTTCGTCAATGAAGGGAGCAAAGCTGTCGGCGTCGACGACTTCCGTCATCGGGATGAAGCGGACCTCGACGCCTTTCCGTTGCAGATTGAGGAACGCGTAGGCGTTGTTCGGATGATCGCCGTGGATCATCAGAACGTTGTCGCCGGCGCGCAGCGGCAGTGCATTTGCCGCAATGTTCATGCTTTCCGATGTGTTTTTCGTGAAGGCAATCTCGTCCGCCGTCACGCCGAGAAAGCGGGCGACCTTGGCACGGGTCTGCTCGACCCGATCGAGCCAGATGCTCTTCGGACCGGCTGTCTCGAAGCCCTCGCGCAGGAAAAGCTCGATCGCGGCCTTCACGGGACGCGCGAGCGGCGTTTGAAACCCGGAATCCAGATAGACCATCCGTTCGACGGCGGGGAATTCCTTCCTCACGGCGTCCACGTCGTAATGACGAGACATGCACATCTCCTGTTGAGCGCGCCGGCAGAACTTGGCTCCCGGCCAAGCGGCGGAGCGCGATTTTCGGAACGGCGAGACCGCACTGCACAATTTCTGGTCAATCGCCGGTGACGCCAAGAATATGAGCTTTCAGGATTTGGACAATTCATTTTGTCGAATTTCAATAGGTTTTATTCCGAAAAATGATAATGTATGGCGTTGATCTTGATTTCACTTCCAGTTTTGGCCGGGTGGGACATGACGAAGCGAATTGGGAAGGAAGGACCGTTGGATCGGGCTTTCGCGATCGTTCGGCATGTTGCCGACCAACGCAAAGCCGTCTCGGCCGCGGAGATCGCAAAGGCTCTTTCGCTGCCGCTTCCAACGGCACACAGGTTGATCGGAAACCTCGAAGACCGCGGACTGCTTCAGAAGGCGTTGGGTACCAAGCGGTACGTTGTGGGAAACCAGCTCGTCACCCTGTCCGCCACCGTCATAGGCGCTGCATTCCGCACCGCGCGGCGGCACGCGGTGCTTCGGGCGGTCGCGGGAGAAATCGGCGAACAGTGTGAGATTGGCGTCGTACGCGACAACGTCGTTGCCTATGTCGACAGCGTTCGCGTTTCGGAGCCGCAAGGTCTTCAGTTCAATCCGGGAGAAGCGGCGCCGTTACACTGCACGTCGACCGGAAAGATCTATATGAGCCGACTGCCCGAGCGGATCCGGGCGAAGCTGTGCCGCGCGCTACCCCTGACCAAATTCACCGAAACGACGATCGTCGATGTCCACGCGCTGATGAAAGTTCTCGAGGAGACGCGACAACGCGGCTGGGCCAAGACAAACGAAGAGTACGTCAAGGGGGTGGTGGGGTGCGCCGTCCCCATTCTGTCGCCGGATCGGGAATTGATCGCTTGCCTCGGCGTCTCTGTACCGGTGGCCCGCGTGAGCTTCGCCGAACTGGACCGGTTCATAGCGCCGCTTCAAAAGGCCGCCGCTCTGCTATCCGGGACCATTCTGCAAGTTGAAGACGATGGCGCAGATGCCCAATGATGGCATGATGCCTTGGCGTCTGTGCCATATCCGCGGTTAACCAGACCGACGTGCCTGCTGAGCGGTGATGCTGCGCAGCCCACCGGACGCGCCGACTAGCGCCGGCGTTAGGCCCTATCGACCTCACCGGAGGCCGCTTACCCCTCAATCTCTGCGATCGCGTTTAACCGACGTTAATGATGTCCTCTCGATATGGAACATCCCACTCCGTTGCACTCCCTGTTTGTGGATTGCCCGTAAGTGTTGATTAAGGGGGCCATATCCATATTCCAGCCTGCGATTGGCGGGCTGACCGGCAGCGGTAATCCCACCGGTTGCCCCGATCAAAAGACTTTAGGAATTTGCTCTCTGCCGCCACGACGGCAATCAGGATGAAGGTCATGCTCCGCCGGGTAGTGCTCCGTTTCGCAAGAGACCGGAAGGCCAACATCGCCGTTATCTTCGCCCTCACGATGGTGCCGATCGTCTTTCTCCTGGGCATGACGCTCGACTACACGCAGGCCGTCCGCAAGCGGGAGCAATTGAACGCAGCCGCCGACGCGGCCGCGATCGCAGCCGTGCGGCCGGCGATGCTGACCCAGACCGACAAGACGGTCGTCCAGGCGACCGCCGCAGCCGTCTTTGCAGCGAAGGCGAATCTTCCCGGTCTGACGGCGACGCCGACGCCGACCATCACCGTCACGGATTCCGGCCTCGCACGAAGCATCACGGTTTCGTACACCGCGCAGTCCGTCAATAATTTCCCCAGCGTTCTCGGCAAGCAGACCTGGGACGTCTCTGGCTCCTCAACGGCGAAGGCGTCGAGTGCGCCCAACATGAATTTCTACCTGCTGCTGGACGACTCGCCGTCGATGGCGCTTGCTGCGACGCAGGCCGACATCACCAACATGATCGCGGCCACGAAGAACCAGCCCAGCTACGCGAAGAATTGCTCGTTCGCCTGCCATGAGGCGCGTCCCAACAACGCAACTGCCAGCTCGACGAACAAGGACAATCTCACCGTCGCACGCGCAAACAACATCACGCTGCGCATCGATCTCGTGACCAACGCCGTTACGCAATTGCTGAAGGGACCCTGGACGTGCCCGCAGGCGGGTGTGACGGGCGGCGTCATGCAGTGCATGTCGGCGCTCAACAACACGACCTACAAGGCCGCCATCTACACCTTCGACTACGCCCTCAACACGATTCAGGTGCTGACCACGCCGGACACCGCCGCCACGAAGATCAACAACATTCAGCTCCTGACGGTCGACCACCAGAACTGCCCCATTGTCGATAGCAAGGGCAACTGCACCTACACCACCGACTACGGCACGGATATCTCGGGCGGGCTCACGGGCGTCAACACCGTGATGCCTGCGCCAGGCACCGGCACCAATCAGGCGGGCGATACGCCGCAGGAAGTGGTCTTCCTCGTCACCGACGGCGTCGAGGACAAGCTCATCCCGAAGACGGGGGGCTCCTGCGACCCCAATGCCACCTATGCGCTTCCGACAGCCAACTCGACGACCTTGCGGTGCCAGCAACCGCTCGACACGACGGTCTGCACGACGATCAAGAACCGCGGCATTCGCATCGCGGTCCTCTACACCGAGTATCTGCAGCTGAGCGACAGCTGGTACACGAGCCGCATCTCGCAGTTCAACAATCCATCCTCGTCAACCGGCACGATCGCGACACGGCTGCAATCGTGCGCATCGCCCGGTCTGTATGCGAGCGTGCAGACAGGTGGCGACATTTCCGCGGCGCTGACCAACCTGTTCATCAAGGTTGCATCCAGCACGGCCAGCCTCGTGCAGTAGGGAAGGCGCCATGACCCGACAGGTCACGACAACGAAAAGATGCCGCAACCGCTGGGCCGCCTTCGCCGGCGATAGCCGCGGAGCCACGGCCGTCGAATTCGCGCTCGTTGCCGCGCCGTTTCTCGCCCTCATCATCGCGCTCATCCAGACGTTTCTGGTTTTCTTTGCCCAGCAGATGCTTGAAACCGTGGTGCGCCAGTCGGCGCGTCTCGTCATGACGGGGCAGGTTCAGTCGGCGCAGATGAACCAGGCGGTTTTCAAGCAGAAGGTCTGCGATCAGATCGTGATCCTGTTCAATTGCAGCGGTCTGATGGTCGACATGCAGGTCGCGACGTCCTGGTCTTCCGCGAACACGGCGACGCCCACGCTGACCTTCGACGGCTCGGGCAATGTGACCAACAGCTGGCAATACAATCCGGGCGATTCCGGCGATATCGTCGTTCTCCGCGTCATGTATGTCTGGCCGGTCGTGCTCGGGCCGCTCGGCTTCAATCTCTCGAACCTTAGCAATGGCAACCGGCTGCTCATGTCGTCCGCCGCGTTCCAGAACGAGCCAGGAGCTACCTGATGATCTCCGCCCTGTCGTCTCGCGCTCGGCAGATGTTGACCGATGTACGCGCTGTTGCAGCGACGGAGTTCGCCATCGTGACGCCGTTCATGCTGGTGCTCTATGTCGGCGGCGTCGAGCTCGGGAACGGGCTCGCCATGAACGTCAAGGTCAGCGCGACTGCGCACAGCGTTGCCGACATGATCTCGCAGAACACGGCCGTCACGTCGACCCAGATGGACGGCATTCTCGCTGCGGCGAGCTCCATCATGGCTCCCTATCCCATCAAGAACGGCAGCACCTCGCTGATGACGATCACGGTCTCCGAGGTCTCGACCGACAGCAATGGCAACGCGACGGTGCAATGGAGCAAGTCGACCAGTACGTCGGGGGCGAGGGCCGCCGGTCAGCAGATGACCTTGTCGTCCTTTACCGCGCCGGGCGGCACCAGCAATGCCAACATCTCGCTCATTCTGAGCGAGGTGTCCTACGACTACGCGCCCAACCTCGGCTTCACGATCGCCGGCACGGTGAAGCTGTCCGACAGCTATTACCTGTTCCCCCGCTGCTCGACGAACACCCCCGCCACGTCGAGTTTTCCCTATTACGACGTGAAATATCCGGCGGCGAAGACCTGCACCTGCGTGCAGCACTTGCAGCAGAAGACCTGTTAGTTTCACGGAACGCGGTCCGAAAGAAGCCGGATGCCGCTGAGGCAACCTTCTGTCCCGATTTCCTCCCGGCCCCTGTGCGCAATTGCGCACAGGGCCGGATGACATTGGGGTGAACGGCTTACGCCGCCACAGTGGCGCGGTCGAGCGCTGCGATCAGCTTTGCGGCGATGGGGTGGTCGGACCGCGGGTTCTGGCCGGTGATGAGCTCGCGGTCCTCGACGACGAAGGGCTCGAAGTCGACGGCACTTCTGCTGACCTCGGCACCGGCAGCTCCCAATGCGTCCGGCATCGTGAAGTAGATCTTGCCGTGCAGGAACTGCTCCTCGATCGGGATCTCTTCCGAGGCGGTGAACACCGTCATCTTATAGCCCGCATATTGCCAGCCCTTGCCGAGCTCGGCGATCTTGGCCTTGTCGCCGGCGATCAGCGCGGCGCGATAGGCCTTGGCCTCAGGCAGGGTGGACAGTGTTGCGATCGGTCCGTGGCAGAGCAGCGCGGTGATCTTCTTCCGGTCATGGAAATATCGTAGGATCTTGCCGAGCTCGGCATCCTGCATGAGATCGACGACCGGACCCTGGCCGCCGGGGACAAAAACGGCGGCATATTGATCCAGTCCTCCGTCCACGATCGCGCGCAACGTATGGACGTTGGTCATCGCCGGGTCCTTGTCGAAGAAGTCGCGTCCCCGCCGGTAGGCCTTCTCGTCGCCGTCAAAATGGGCCGCATGATCGGAGGCCGGATCGATGTACGGTTGCTTGCCGTTCGGCGTCGCCAGCACCACCTCGTAGCCGGCATCGATCACGGCCATCGCCGGCACGACGGTTTCATTGAGGTATTGGCCGGTCGGTCCGGTGCCGCCGCCCTGGATTTCGATACGGGTGGCATTGGAGCCGACAACGAGCACTTTTCCCTTGGGCATGTGATCTCCTGACTGTTGGGTTCATGACCGGCCAGCGGCACCCTCGATCGCGGCAAGGGCTGTCCGGGCCACTTCTTCGTCCTGCTCCACCGAGCCTGCGCTTGTTCGGCGATTACCTGAACACGATCATCTTCTCCGCCGTCATCTCGTGCATCGTGTAGGGAATGCCGCCGACGCCATGGCCGGACACGCGGCGGCCCGCGAACGGCATCCAGTCGGTGCGGAAGGCGGTGTGGTCGTTGATCATCACCGCCGCCGCGTCGAGGCGCTCCGCCGCATCGAGCGCGACCGCGAGATCGCGCGTGAAGATGGCGGACTGGAATGAGACCGGAAGCGAGTTGGCTTCCGCGATCGCGTCGTCGATGCGATCGAACGGATAGACGCAGGTCACCGGCCCGAACACCTCCAGCGTGGAAACCTTGGCATCGCGCGGCGGCGAGATCAGGATCGATGGCTTGAGCGTGGTCTCGCTCAACCGGCCGCCCCCGATCTGTCGTGTCCCGGCCGAAACCGCCTCATTGATCCAGCCTTCGACACGCGCAACCTCCTGCGGCGTAATCAGCGGTCCCACCTCTGTCTCGGGGAGCGTCGGGTCTCCCACCTTCAGGGCCTCGACCCTGGCCGCGAAGCGGTCGACGAACTCCTTCTGAAGCGCGGAATGCACATAGATGCGCTGGACCGACACGCAGACTTGCCCCGCGTGGTAATAGCCGCCCTTGGCGATCGGCTCGATGATCTTTTCGAGGTCGGCGCTGCGGTCGACGATGAGGGGCGCGACACCGCCGTGCTCGAGGGCGCAGCGTGCACCGGGGGTGATGACCGATCGCAGATGCCAGCCGACGCGCGCCGAGCCGATGAAGCTCAGGAAGGCGACGCGCGGGTCGGTCGCGAATTTTTCAGGCAGGCTATGATCCTCCGGGAGGAACGTCTGCACCCAGCCTTCGGGCATGCCGGCTTCGTGGACGAGCTTCACGAGCTCGACGCAGCACAGGGGCGTTGTGCCAGCCGGCTTGACGATGACAGGGCAACCCGTCGCGATCGCCGGTGCGACCTGGTGAACGATCAGGTTGAGGGGATGATTGAAGGCCGAGATCGCTGCGACAATGCCGATGGGTTCCTTGATGGTCCATGCCCGCCGGCCATCGCTTGCGGGCGTCAGGCCCATCGGGACCTCGACCCCGCCGCGGGTCCGCAAAAAATCCGCTGCCGAGCGGATGCCGTCGATCGCCCGATCCGTCTCGATCAACGCATCCGTGAGCGGCTTGCCGCCTTCGCGCGCGATCAGGATACCAAAATCCTGCCGCTTCGCCGAGACCAGATCGGCGAGCCTGTTGAGGATGGCGATCCGCTGGTGCGGCTTCAGCCAGGCCTTTCGGTCCGCGAACAGTTTTCGCGCGGTCTCGAACTTTGCCTCCAGCGCGGCGGCGTCGTCACTGGCGAGCTCGGTGATCTCTTTTCGGTCGAAGGCCTGTACAATCTTGATCATCATTTTCTCCACGCCGTGTTGTGCTCTTCGCCTGGCGTCCACTATGGCATGGGGCGCGGTGTGGCCAATGTCGCGGATTGGCGCTGAGCGGATCCGTCGTGCGATTTGGCAATCGAAGCTCGCTCCCGCGCGAAAGCTGCACCGAGGCTGCGCACTGCGCGCACGCTAATTTCGCCGAGGACAGATGGTCAAGCCGAAGAGATCGACCGGTATCTTGCTTGTGATGACATCGAGACCGCGGGGCTGATGCTTTGCGTCACGTCGTCGAAGGTCAAAATGGATGGGAGGCAACGATAGCATCATGCCCCTGTTTTGCCCGACGAGTCAAGTTTCCTTCGGTTAAACGTAAGTCATTGATCCGCCACGCCCCGGCTACTGTGCATGGGGTTGTTTTCGCAGTTTTGTTTGGAGCGGTTCGTCTGAAGAGCGCCGTTACGCGCTCTCCGTCTCCCGGTGCACGTCGTGCACCACGAGGCCCATGCCTTCGTCCGGCATCTTGATCCAGTCGCGGCGCTTCAGCGTGCGCTTGGTGTCCTCGTAGCCGCTCGTCCAGTGCTCGCGCATCGAGGTGCCCGAGAACTCATGGTCCTTGGCGTCGCCCTCATAGGCCTTCTGCTGGTAGATCAGGTGCAGGATCGCGATCTCCGGCATGCGGCGCAGGCTCGACTTGAGCTGGCGATCCTCGTCGGAGAGTTGCTCGTCCGGGACTTTCGCCAGGGCCTTGTAGAGCAGAACCTTGAGGTTGTGCGTGCGGCGGTAGACGTCGGTGTTGTGGCGCGTGCGCGAGGAATACATGATGTCCTTGTGGCGGGCCATCACATCCTGGATCGAGCGCGGCAGCACGCCCCGTGCGCTGAACAGGTCGACCTGGAACACCAGCGAGTTGAGCGCGTCCTCCTGGTCGAGCAGATGCTGGAGCGGCGTGTTGGAGACGATGCCGCCGTCCCAGAAATGATCGGTGCCGATCCGCACCATCGGCAGCGCCGGGGGCAGGGCGCCGGAGGCCATGATGTGCTCCGGCTCGATCTCGTCATGGGAATTGTCGAAATAGATGAAGTTGCCCGAGAGCACGTTGACCGCGCCGACCGCGAAGCGGACCTTCTTCTCGTTGATGAGATCGAAGTCGACGAGCTCCAGCAGGCTCTCCTTCAGCGGCATCGTGTCGTAGTAGCTGGTGGCGGTGCGCGCGCCGACCGGGCTGAACCAGGGATTGACCTGGTGCGGGGTGAAGAAGCCGGGCTGGCCCATCGCCGACGTCATCCACGCACTGGTGAGATTGCGCCACTGGCGGAAGATGTCGCCGTCGGGCGTGTAATGCCAGATCTTGCGATTGGTGATGCGCTCCCAGAAGATGAGCAGCGCCTCCAGCCGCTTCTCCGGCTTATTGCCGGCGATGATGGCTGAGTTGATCGCACCGATTGAAACACCGCAGACCCAGTCGGGCTCGATGCCGGCTTCGTGCAGCGCCTGGTAGACGCCGGCCTGGTAGGCGCCGAGCGCGCCGCCACCTTGCAGCACCAGCGCGACGCGGTCGCAGCGTTCGGGGCGCCAGCCCCGTGCGGGAGGCTGATGCGTCTGATGAGCCGGTTGCGACGTGCGGGCGTCCATGGGTGCCTCCTAGCGTGGACCAAACGATTGCGTCCGGCAGTGACGGCGTGATGACAATTTCAGCGCCGATGCATCGTCCGCATGCAGGCCGACCGCAGCGGGAATGGCGGGAGGTCGTGCGCCTGACGGAAATCCTTCACATCGCGGTCAATGACGGCGGCTAGCAATTTGCGATCCAGGCCTGACGCCGCCGGGCGGGCATCGCACACAGGAGATCAGGATGCGCAGGGAAGACGTGCTGAGACTTCCGTCCATGCCGGCGGCGGGGCCGAGCTATCCGGCCGGGCCCTATCGCTTCGTCAACCGCGAATTCCTCGTCATCACCTACGAGACCGATCCGGAGCTGATCCGCGCCGGCCTGCCTGAGCCGCTGGAGCCGATCGACCAGCCGATCGTGCATTACGAATGGATCAAGATGCCGGACTCCTCCGGCTTCGGCAGCTACACCGAATCCGGCCTCGTCATTCCGGCGCGCCTCAACGGCGAGGAAGTCAATTTCGTCTCGCAGATGTATCTGGATGATGATCCGCCGATCGCGGCGGGCCGCGAGATCTGGGGCTTTCCCAAGAAATACGCCCATCCGAAACTCGAGATCGTCAAGGATACGCTGACGGGCACGCTGGAATATGCCGGCCAGCTCGTCGCCATGGGCACGATGGGCTACAAGCACGAGAGCATGGCCGGCAACGGCGATCGCACCCGTGCGACGCTGTCGAAGACGCAGATCAATCTGAAGATGATCCCGGGCGTCGACGGCCGTCTCGAAGTCTGTCAGCTCGTCGCGATCAACCTCATCGACATCGTGCCGAAGGGCTCCTGGATGGGGCCCGGCCGGCTGCATCTGGTGCCGCATGTCAACGCACCGGTCGCGGATTTCCCGGTTCGCCGCTGCCTGGGCGCGCACCACTACATCGCCGATCTCACGCTGCCATTCGGCCGCGTCGTGCACGACTACGTCAAGGAGGCCGAGGCGGTGGCCGCGACGGGGCTGGCCGCGGAGTAGGGCGGCACCATCATCAAACTGTAACAAAGCCGTAATTGAGTACCCGTGAGAGGTCCGGAAGATGCCGTCAGCCATCTTCCGGAGCGGGGCATTTGTTGACGGTTGGGGTTGGCCATGGCTGAGCCGGCGAAGCTTGTCAGCGCGATATCGGATTCCGTGCCGGCCATTCCCGGCCTGGTCTGGGCGTTCCGGCTGCACCGCGACGGCAGTGCCGAGGCGCTGCCGATCGACCAGCCGATCGAGTTCAGCCATGACGGCCGGCTCTGGCTGCATTTCAACCTGACCGATGCGCGCGCACGGCCCTGGATCGCAGCGTCACAGCTGCCGCCGCTCGCGCGCGACCTCCTGCTGTCCAACGACACTTTCCGGCAGCTTCACGTCATCGACCATAGCGTTTACGGCGTCTTCTCCGATCTCGTGCGCGACATCGACAGCGCGACGGAAGAGACCGCGTTCCTGCGTTTCGCCATGACCGAGCATCTTCTCGTCAGCGGCCGGCATCAGGCGCTATGCTCGGCCGATGCGACGCGCCGCGTGCTCGAAGGTGGCTACCGCGTCGACAACGTCGCCCATCTCCTGGAAAAGATCGTCGACGAGGTCGCCGACACGCTGGACCGGATGACGGACAAGCTCGGCCAGGAGATCGACGACATCGAGGAACGGATTTTGGCCGACGACGCCAAGCCGGAGATGCGCCGCAATCTCGGCCGGCTGCGTCGGACTTGCGTCAGGTTGCATCGCCAGCTCACTGGCCTGCGCGTGCTGTTCCACCGGCTCGATCAGAAGAACACCGATCATCTCGCGCCGGCCTTGCGCATCCACGCCGGCAAGCTGGCGCAGCGGCTGGACGGGCTCGATCACGACATCGTCGAGCTCCGCGAACGCAGCCGCCTGCTCGAGGAGGAGCTGCGCTTCAAGAACGAGGAGGAGAGCAACCACCACCTCCACACGCTCTCCATCGTGACCTCGCTGCTGCTGCCGCCGACCCTGATCACCGGCATCTTCGGCATGAACACCAAGGGCCTGCCGCTCACCGATGTCGAGAGCGGATTTCTCTGGGCGGCGCTTCTGATGGCCTCGTCGGTGGGGGCAGCCTATCTGTTCATGCGGCGCACGGGTATCTTCAGGTAGCGTACGCAGCCGGTATCAGCCGTGATCGGGACGTCCCACAGATTTCCGCTGCGAAATGCGGCCGCGATAGTGCTGGCCTCAACGGTGGCGAGCACCGGCGCGCTCGCCGGCGCCAAGGACGAAAGCGCGGCCGTATGGCTGGCGCCAAAATGGTTCAACGAATGGCATGACGGGCTCGCCAACAAGGGCCTGAATTTCGGCGCCACCTATATCGCCGACAACATCGCCAACGTCTCCGGCGGGGTGAAGCGTGGCGCCATCCATTTCGGGCGCCTCGATCTCTCGGTCGATGCCGATCTCGACAAGCTCGTCGGCTGGACCGGCGGCCGCTTCTACGCCAATGCGTTCGTGATCTACGGCCAGGGGCTCTCCCGCAACTACGTGATGAACCTCGCCACCATCAGTGAGATCGAGGCACTGCCGGACCAGCGGCTCTACAACGCCTATTTCGAGCAGAGCTTCTTTGGCGACCGCCTGAACATCAGGGCCGGCCAGCAGGCCGCCGACGTCGAGTTCTTCGACAGCCAGACCGACGACCTCTTCATCAACGGCACGTTCGGCTGGCCCGCGATCAAGGCGAGCAATCTTCCAGCCGGCGGCCCGGCACCGCCGATCGCGGTGCCCGGCATCCGCATCAAGGCGGCGCTGACCGAGAACATCACCGCGTTCGGTGCGGTGTTCAACGGCGATCCGTCAGGTCCGGGCGATCAGGATCCGCAGCTGCGCGACCATCATGGCCTGGCGTTCCGCGTCAACGATCCGCCGTGGGTGATCGGGCAGGTCCGCTTCAACTACGACATCGATATCGGCGGCCGGCCGCTCGCCGGCAATTTCACGCCGGGCGCCTGGAAGCATTACGGCTCGTTCGACAGCCAGCGTTTTACGGCCGAGGGGCTCTCGATCGCCGATCCCGGCGGAAGCGGTGTGCCTGCAAGACTGCGCGGCAATTACGGCGTCTTCGCCGTCATCGAGCAGGTGCTCTATCGCCCGCCGGAGGTGAAAGACAACACCACGTCAGCCTCGATTCCGGGCGTCACCGCGTTCGGCCGCATTGCCTACAGCCCGCCGGACCGCAATCTGATCGACCTTTATGTGGACGGCGGCATCGGCTTCGTCGGCTTCACGCCAGGCCGTCCGCTCGATCGCTTCGGCGTGGCAATGGCCTATATGCGGATTTCGAACACCGCGCGCAATCTTGACATTGATACGCAGGCTTTCACCGGCATCCAGAGTCCGGTGCGCAGCAACGAGACGCTGATCGAGATGATCTATGAGGCGCATATCAAGCCGGGCTGGCTGATCGCGCCTTACTTCCAATACGTGTTCCGCCCCTCCGGCGGCATCCCCAATCCGAACGATCCGACCGGTGTGGCGCGGATCGGTGACGCCGCAGTCTTCGGCGTCACCACCACGATCAGGTACTAGGCCATCGCCGGTTTCGGCTCGGCCTTCGGTTGCCGCGACAGCGCCAGAACGATCAGCGAGGCGAACACGCAGAGCGCGCCGGCGATGAAGAACGCGGGCAGGTAGCTCTCATAGACCGTCCGAGAGAAACCGGCGCCGAACGCCGCGGTGCCTGCGCCGAGCTGATGGCCGGCAAAGATCCAGCCGAACACCAGATTGGCGCGCTCGGGTCCGAACTTCTGCGCGGTGAGCCGCACCGTCGGCGGCACCGTGGCGATCCAGTCGAGCCCGTAGAACATCGCGAAGATCGACAGCCCGTAGAACGAGAAGTCGCTGAAGGGCAGGAAGATCAGCGAGAGTCCGCGCAGGCCGTAGTACCAGAACAGGAGGTAGCGGTTGTCGTAGCGGTCCGACAGCCAGCCCGACATGATGGTGCCGAAGAAGTCGAAGATGCCCATCGCGGCGAGCAGGCCAGCGGCCTGCACCTGCGGGATGCCGAAATCGAGGCACATCGGGATCAAATGCACCTGGACGAGGCCGTTGGTCGACGCGCCGCAGACGAAGAAGGTCGCAAACAGGATCCAGAACGCGCGCGATTTCGAGGCGTCGCGCAGCGTGCCGAGCGCCACGCCCGTGATCGAGCCATGGCTGACCGGCGGGGCCGGCAGGGGCTCGGTGCCTTCGTCGCCGAACGGGCGCAGGCCCACATCGCTCGGCCGGTCGCGCATCGCGAGGAGAACCGCCACGGCGGAGACGCCGAGCGCGATGCAGACGAAGCCGAGCGCGAGCCGCCAGCCGTAACGTTCGGTCAGGCTTGCGAGCAGCGGCAGGAATACGAGCTGGCCGGTGGCGACGCTCGCGGTCATGATGCCGACGACGAGGCCGCGCCGCGCGGCGAACCAGCGCGTCGCGATGGTGGCGCCCAGCACCAGCGCGGTCATACCGGTGCCGATGCCGATCACGACGCCCCACAGCAACACGAGCTGCCAGACTTCAGTCATGCCGAGCGAAAGGACCAGCGCCGAGACCACGATGAGCTGTGCGGTCAGCGTGACGTTGCGCAGGCCGTAGCGGTTGAGCAGGGCGGCCGCGAACGGCGCCATCAGCCCGAACAGGATGAAGCGGATCGACAGCGCGGAGGAAATCTGCGCCGTGCTCCAGCCGAACTCGTGCTGAAGCGGGACGATGAACACGCCGGGCGCGCCGACCGTGCCGGCGCTGATCAGCGCGGTGAGGAAGGTCACGCCGACCATCACCCAGCCGTAGTGGATATTGCGGCGGCCGAGTGTCGCCGCGAGCCAGTTCGAGATCATTGGGCCTCAATGTTTGATGGGCAGGCTTTGAGACACCTGCACGAGCTTGTAGAATGGCACGGGACGTGTCTGTCGAAAATGACAGAGTTCCCTCATTTTCGGACGTTTCTAGGTCAGTGCGTCAGACGCTCCACGGCGATGGCCGTGGCTTCACCGCCGCCAATGCAGAGTGCCGCAACGCCGCGCTTGAGGTTTTGCGCCTCGAGCGCGTGCAGCAGCGTCACGATCAGCCGCGCGCCGGTGGCACCGATGGGATGGCCAAGCGCGCAGGCGCCGCCGTTGATGTTCAGCTTCTCGCGCGGGATGCCGAGGTCGCGCTGCGCCGCCATCGCCACCACGGCGAAGGCCTCGTTGATCTCGAACAGATCGACGTCGCCGGCGCTCCAGCCGACCTTGTCGAGCAGCTTGCGGATCGCCGGGATCGGAGCCGTCGTGAACCATTGCGGCTCCTGGCTGTGGGTGGCGTGGCCCTTGATCTCGGCGATTGCCGGCAGGCCGTTGCGATCAGCCAGCGAGCGCTTCGTCAGCACCAGCGCGGCGGCGCCGTCGGCATTGGCGGAGGAGGCGGCCGGCGTGATGGTGCCGTTGGCGCGGAACGCCGGCTTCAATCCGGGGATTTTCGCAGGATCGACCTTCAGCGGATGCTCGTCATTGGCGACGATGCGCGGGCCGGCTTTCTCGGTGAGCGTGATCGGCGCGATCTCGGCCTTGAACGCGCCGCCCTCAACCGCCTTGCGCGCGCGGCTCAGCGTCTCCATCGCGTAGGCATCCTGGTCCTTGCGGGTGAACTGATAGGCTTCCGCGGTGGCCTCGCCGAAATCGCCCATGGAACGGCCGGTCTCGTAGGCATCCTCCAGCCCGTCCATCATCATGTGGTCGATGATGCGGTCGTGCCCGGCGCGGTAGCCACCGCGGGCCTTGGCGAGCAGATAGGGCGCGTTGCTCATGCTCTCCATGCCGCCGGAAACGACGATCTCGGCCGAGCCTGCGCGGATGATGTCGTGCGCCAGCATGGTCGCCTTCATGCCGGAGCCGCAGACCTTGTTGACGGTGGTGGCGCCGGTGGCGTCGGGCAGGCCGGCCGCGCGCGCCGCCTGGCGAGCCGGCGCCTGGCCTTGTCCGGCCGGCAGCACGCAGCCCATGAAGACCTCGTCGACCTTCTCGGGCGGAAGCTTGGCGCGCTCCAGCGCGGCGTTGATCACATGCGATCCGAGCTTGTGCGCGGCCAGCGGCGACAGCTCGCCCATGAAGCGGCCGAGCGGGGTGCGGGCGGCGGAGACGATGACGACGGGATCGGCGGCTTCGGCCATGATGAAACTCCCAGCGATGACGGAAAAGATTATGATCATCATATGATGCGGCGCAAAAAATGCAACCGCAGCCGGCATGAGAAATTGTCGTGGTTCGGATGAGATTTGGTCGTTCGATTGGAGGAGGGGTGCGGCTTGGGCTGCGGCTAGGGGGACGGTAGCCGCCACACCAAACACTGTCATCGCCCGCGAAGGCGGGCGATCCAGTACTCCGAGACAGCTGTGATGAATCGAGGGGCCGCGGCGTACTGGATGCCCCGCCTTCTGTTTAGCCCGGAGACATGGCTGACACCTGTTCGGACACATCACTGACAGGTTGGCCATTGGTCAAGTCGATCGATGCGACCTGCCAGCTGGCGAAGAAGATTCCGTAGTGGCCGTCACGATCCAGCGGCCGGATGGCAAGGCGTTCGCGGGCGAAGGCCTGGGGAACTTTCCAGAAGTGTCCCTTGAAGGAGATGTAGGGTCTTGTCGATGAGACCCTGCGCACGATCTCGCCGCTGTCGTATTCGACGTTCGGAACGCGGGCCGGCATGGGGCGAGCACTTGGCCGGAAGCGATCGGCAGGGACCTGCATATCGAGGCCTTGGTGAGGCCGCTCCAGATTGTAGACCGGCCGCCAGGCGTCGAAGGCGCGCTGGACTTCCGGGAGAGTTCGGAAGCGGCGCATTGCAAACACCTCGGCCTTCAGGGTGCGATGGAAGCGTTCGTTCTTGCCGCGGGCCTGTGGGTGGCATGGCCTTGCGTGCACCACCCTGACGCCAAGCTTGAGCAGCCACACCTTCAGTCCGGTCCAACGAATGCCGGACGTATCGCCCCAGGGTGAGCCATTGTCGGTGTAGAAGGCCTCCGGCAGGCCATAGCAGCGGAACGTCGTCGACAGGTGATTCTGCACGGTGAGGCGCTGCTCGTCGGCACATGCCTTCAGGCACAGCACGTAGCGCGAGTGATCGTCGACGATCGTTAGCGGATGGCACCGCGTCCCATTGGCGAGCGGCAGGTGACCCTTGAAGTCCATCTGCCACAGCAGGTTGGGAGCTTCCTTCTCGAACCGGTGGCCCGGATTGGGCGGCGCATTCTCACTCGGTTTGATCCGGTCGTTCCGACACAGGATCTGGTGCACCGTTGATGGCACAGGCACCGTCTGCCCGCCCCGCTTCAGGCAATGGGCAATCTTCCGTGCTCCCCAAGCCGGATGCTTGTCGCGTACAGCCAGGACTTCTGCCTCGACCGCAGCCTCACTCCGCTTGGGCATCGCATGCGGGCGCCGGGAACAGTCGGCCAGCTCCCGATCGCCGGCCTGCCAGCGCGCCAGCCACTTGTAGCCGACGTCAGGACTGATGTTGAACCGACGGCACAGTTCGCGCCGGTTGGCGCCCTCCTGCAAAGCCAGCCGCACAAACTCGTGGCGCTGATCCATCACTGACACCTCGCTCCAAGGCATGGACGGCCTCCCGAATCGGACCAATCCAGCCAATGTTGATGTGTCAGCTATGTCTCCGAACACCCGTCAGTGATCTGTCCGGGCTAAACACTTCGCGGGGCATGACACTGTCTTTGGATTACCGCTTCCTGTTCACGAACGCCTGCATCAGCCGCGTCGGCTCGTCTGTCAGGAACGACTCGCCGAACACCTTGACGCTGAGATTTACCGACTCCGTCAGCGGCAGTTCCTCCCACTGCCGCAGCAGGGCCTTCTGCGAGCGCAGTGCCTCGGGGCCGCATTCGAGCAGCGCGTTGACGAGATGCTCGACTTCAGTATCCAGCCCGCCCTCGGGGGCGACCTTGTCCACCAGGCCCCACGCCAGCGCCGTTGGCGCGTCGATGTTCTCCGCCGTCATCACCAGCCAGCGGGCGCGGGCCCAGCCGATCAGGCGCGGCAGCAGGGCAGCGTGGATCACCGAGGGGATGCCGACGCGGACCTCCGGCATGCCGAAATGCGCATCGTGTGCAGCGATCCTAAAATCGCAGGCGGCGGCGACTTCGAGGCCGCCGCCGAGGCACCAGCCCGGCATCCGCGCGATGACGGGGGCCGGGAATTGGCGCACGGCTTCGCAGAGATCGCGCAGGCGGCTGATGAAGGCTTCGGCTGACTTCTGGTCGAGCTTGGCCATCTCCTTGATGTCGGCGCCGCCGATCATGCTCTTCTCGCTCTGGCCGCGCAGCACCACGACGCGGATGCTGCGGTCAGTCGCGAGGGTCTGCAGGCCTTCGCGCACGGCATCGGTGACGGGCGAGCCCAGAATGTTGAGCGGGCCGGCGTTGCAGATCGCGACATGGACGACGCCGCGCGCATCGCGCGTCACGCCGCAGTGATTGTTGAGCATTTCCATCGGAGCATCTCGGAGTTTCGTGGACATGCGCGAGGCGCGCGGGTCGGGATCACTTCGGTGCCGAAACGCCCTGCTTGTCAAGCGGGTGGGGGACGGAGTTGCCATGGCGAAGTTCGTGACATAGTATGACATGTATCATACAAAGAGGCCGCCATGACCTGTAACGATCAACTCGACCTGTTTTCGCCCGCGCAGCGGCGTGAGCGCGTGGTGGACTGGCAGGTGCCTGCGCCGGTTGCAAAAGCAGCGATGGGGCTTTCAGGCATGGACGCGATGCTGGGAATCCGCGACGGCCGGTTGCCGCCGCCGCCCTTCGCAAAATTGATCGGTTTCACCATGGCGGTGGTCGAGCCGGGCCGGATCGTGATGGAACTGGAGCCGCGCGAGGATCTCGAAAATACCATCGGCCTCCTGCACGGCGCGACCGCCGCGGCGCTGATTGATACCGCCATGGGCTGCGCGATTTCGACGCGGCTGGAGCCCGGGCAATCGTCCGTGACCCTCGACCTGAAAATGACGTTCCTGCGCCCGCTGTCGGTCCGTTCCGGGCTGATCTCGGCCGAAGGCAAGATCATCAAGCTGGGGCGCCAGGCCAGCTACACGGAAGGCTTCGTGCGCGACGGCAAGGGTGCGCTCGCAGTCCATGCAACTGCAACCTTTTCCATGATCGGCGCGACAACTTAACATGAATTAATGCACCGCCTGGTCCATTTTTGTGTTATGAGATGATCTCCGACATTCAATGAGACCCGCATGCGCTATTCCCGGGAACACAAGCAGGAAACCCACGACCGAATCGTGAAGAAGGCCTCCGTGCGGCTGCGCGAAAAGGGCGCTCACGGCATCGGCGTCGCCGACCTCATGAAGGAGGCGGGCCTGACCCATGGCGGCTTCTACGCGCATTTCGACTCGCGCGAGGCGCTGGTGATCGAGGCCTTTGCCTACGCCATGGACCGCTCGATGGAGCACTGGCGCAAGCAGTCCGATCAGGTCGCGCCCGAAAAGCAACTGACCCAGATCGTCGAGACCTATCTTTCGGCGTTGCATCGGGACAATACCGGCCATGGCTGTTCGATTCCCGCGCTTGGCGCCGAGATCGCCCGCGAGAGCCCGAAGACGCGCAAGGCATTTGCCGGAAAGCTCGACGAGATGGTCGAGATGATGACCGATTTCATCCCCAACCTGCCGCGCAAGGCCGCGCGCAAGCAGGCGATCGCGACGCTGGCCACGATGGCCGGCACCATGCTGCTGGCGCGCATTGCCGGCTCCAGCGAATTGTCGGACGAGGTGCTGAAGGCGGGCAAGGACAGCGCGCTCGATGGCGCGAAACGCGAGCCGAAGGTGACGGCGGCGAAGAAGGCGAAGCAGAACTGAGGTTCGGTAGGGTGGGCAAAGGCGCTCCAGCGCCGTGCCCACCATCTCTCCACGCCTGCAAGAGACATGGTGGGCACGCTTTCGCTTTGCCCACCCTACGAGACCGTCGTTACCTTCCCGCAAACAACGCCCGCTCGCGCTCCACGATCTCGCCGATGTAATCGGCCACCGCGCGGATCCGCGCGAGGTCCTTGCTGTCCGCGTGCATCAGCATCCAGAACGTCCGCGTGATCGATATCTCCTCCGGCAGCACCGCCACCAGCTGCGGGTAGTCGCTCGCCATGAAGTGTGGCAGCACGGCGATGCCGAAGCCCGCGAGCGTGGAATTGAGCTGCGCGATCAGATTGGCACTGCGGAAGCGCGCCGAAATCCGTGGCGATACCTGCGGGAGGTAGTCGAGCTCGGGCGTGAACAGCAGCTCCTCGATATAGCCGACGAAGCGATGCTGCGGCAGATCCTGCCGCGAGGTGATCTTCGGGAAACGGTCGAGATAGGCCGGCGCCGCATAAAGCCCGAGGCGGTAGTCCAGGAGCTTGCGGCCGACGATGCGGCCTTCCTTCGGCATGGTCAGGCTGATCGCGATATCGGCCTCGCGCTTGGAGAGACTGAACAGCCGCGCGGTGGCCACAAGTTGCAGATCGAGGTCGGGATAACGATCCGCGAAGGGCGCCAGCCGCGGCGCCAGGAAGGCGGTGCCGAACCCGTCGGGCGCGCCGATCCGCACCGTTCCGGTCAGCCGCGCCACCGAGCCGCCGACCTGCTCCTGGTTGGCGACGATGGTCGATTCCATGGCTTCCGCGCTGTCGGCGACGCGCTGGCCGGCCTCGGTGAGGAGATAGCCGGTCTTGCGTCGGTCAAACAGCTTGGCCGAGAGGTGTCTCTCCAGCCGGTCGACGCGGCGGATCACGGTGGCGTGGTCGACCCCGAGCTGTTTAGCCGCAGCCGAAACCGAGCCGCCCCGCACGATGGCCAGCACGAAGCGGAAGTCGTCCCAGTCGATGCTACCTTGATCCAGCATTTTCGCACATCTATGGTGCATTATCTCAGACTTGAATCCTATAAAATGCAGGTCGATAGGATTTGTCAAAGCGTTCACGCTCGACCTCAGGAGATCATTCCATGCGTTCAATCGGACA
This sequence comes from Bradyrhizobium sp. 613_E4_N2_2, assembly GCF_052075995.1. Classification (NCBI taxonomy): domain Bacteria; kingdom Pseudomonadati; phylum Pseudomonadota; class Alphaproteobacteria; order Hyphomicrobiales; family Nitrobacteraceae; genus Bradyrhizobium; species Bradyrhizobium sp. 613_E4_N2_2. Next base: position 5,270,847 of record NZ_CP197234.1, on the reverse strand, counting down.
TTTCATCGGTGGCAAGGAGGTCAAGGGCACCTCAGGCCGGACGGCAGACGTTTTCGAGCCGATGACCGGTGACGTCCAGGCCAAGGTGGCGCTGGCGTCCAAGGCCGAGGTCCGCGCTGCCGTGGAGAACGCCCGTGCCGCCCAGCCGGAATGGGCCGCGACCAACCCGCAGCGCCGCGCCCGCGTCATGATGAAGTTCGTGGAGCTGGTGCAGCGCGACTACGACAAGCTCGCCGAGCTGCTCGCGCGCGAGCATGGCAAGACCGTGCCGGACGCCAAGGGCGACATTCAGCGCGGCCTCGAAGTCGCGGAGTTCGCCTGCGGCATCCCGCATCTGATGAAGGGCGAATACACCGAAGGCGCCGGCCCCGGCATCGACATCTATTCCATGCGCCAGCCGCTCGGCGTCGTTGCGGGCATTACGCCGTTCAACTTCCCGGCGATGATCCCGATGTGGAAGTTTGCCCCCGCCATCGCCTGCGGCAACGCCTTCATCCTGAAGCCGTCCGAGCGCGACCCCGGCGTGCCGATGATGCTCGCTGAGCTGATGATCGAGGCGGGCCTGCCGGCTGGCATCCTCAACGTCGTCAACGGCGACAAGGAAGCGGTCGACGCCATCCTGGACGATCCCGATATCAAGGCCATCGGCTTCGTCGGCTCCACGCCGATCGCGCAATACATCTACGAGCGCGCAGCCCAGACCGGCAAGCGCTGCCAGTGTTTTGGCGGCGCCAAGAACCACGCCATCATCATGCCCGACGCGGACATGGACCAGGCGGTCGACGCGCTGATCGGTGCGGGCTACGGCTCGGCCGGCGAGCGCTGCATGGCCGTCTCCGTCGCCGTTCCCGTCGGCAAGTCCACCGCCGACCGGCTGATGGAAAAGCTGATCCCGCGCGTCGAGTCGCTCAAGATCGGCACCTCAATCGATCCGTCCGCCGACTACGGTCCGCTGGTCACGCGCGAGGCGGTCGAGAAGGTCAAGAGCTACATCGACATTGGCATCAAGGAAGGCGCGACGCTCGCCGTCGACGGCCGCGGCTTCAAGATGCAGGGCTACGAGAAGGGGTTCTATCTCGGCGGTTCGCTGTTCGACAACGTCACCAAGGATATGCGGATCTACAAGGAAGAGATCTTTGGCCCGGTGCTCTCGGTCGTGCGCGCGCACGACTACAAGGAAGCGCTGGCGTTGCCGTCGGATCATGACTACGGCAACGGCGTCGCCATCTTCACCCGCGACGGCGACGCCGCGCGCGACTTCGCGGCCAAGGTCAATGTCGGCATGGTCGGCGTCAACGTGCCGATCCCGGTGCCGATCGCCTATTACACTTTCGGCGGCTGGAAGAAGTCGGGCTTCGGCGATCTCAACCAGCACGGCCCGGACTCGGTGCGCTTCTACACCAAGACCAAGACGGTGACCTCGCGCTGGCCGTCCGGCGTCAAGGAAGGTGCGGAGTTCTCGATCCCGCTGATGAAGTAACCCTCTCAAGAGCGAGGCCGGGGATGCAGTTCGCTCTGAACGAGGATCAGGTCGCGGTTCGCGACATGGCGTTGGCGTTTGCGGCCGAGAAGATCGCGCCGCACGCGCTGCGCTGGGACGAGGAAAAGCATTTCCCCGTCGACGTGATGCGCGAGGCTGCCGCGCTCGGCATGGGCGGCATCTACATCCGCGAGGATGTCGGTGGTTCCGCCATGACGCGGTTCGACGCGGCGCTGATCTTCGAGGCGCTGGCGACGGGCTGTCCGACCACATCGGCCTTCATCTCCATCCACAACATGGCGTCCTGGATGATCGATGCCTTCGGCAGCGACACCCAGCGCCACAAATGGTTGCCGAAACTCTGCTCGATGGAGCTGATCGCGAGCTACTGCCTGACCGAGCCGGGCGCCGGCTCCGATGCGGCAGCGCTGCGCACCCGTGCCGTGCGCGACGGCGACCATTACGTCCTCAACGGCCAGAAGCAGTTCATCTCCGGCGCCGGCGGCACGGATCTCCTGGTCGCCATGGTCCGAACTGGCGGTGACGGCGCCGGCGGCGTCTCGACCCTCGTGATCGACGGCAACACGCCCGGCGTCTCCTACGGCGCCAATGAGCGCAAGATGGGCTGGAATGCGCAGCCGACCCGCGCCGTGATGTTCGAGAACGCCCGCGTGCCGGTTGCCAACCGGCTGGGCGAGGAGGGCATCGGCTTCAAGATCGCGATGGCCGGCCTCGATGGCGGCCGCCTCAACATCACCGCATGCTCGCTCGGCGGCGCGCAGACCGCGCTCGACAAGGCGCGCACCTACATGAAGGAGCGCAAGGCTTTCGGAAAACGTCTCGACGAATTCCAGGCATTGCAATTCCGGCTCGCCGACATGGCGATCGAGCTCGAGGCCGCGCGCACCTTCCTGTGGCGCGCAGCGGCGGCGCTCGACCGCAAGGACCCCGATGCCACCATGCTGTGCGCCATGGCAAAGCGCTTCGGCACCGATGTTGGCTTCGAGGTCGCCAACCAGGCGCTCCAACTCCATGGCGGCTACGGCTATCTCAGCGAATACGGCATCGAGAAGATCGTGCGCGATCTGCGCGTGCACCAGATCCTCGAAGGCACCAATGAAATCATGCGGCTCATCGTGGCGCGCAAATTGATCGAGGGCGCGCGATGAGTTCAGTGGAGGAGGGTGATCTGGTCGCCCGGGTCGAGGGCGCAGCTGGCGTGATCCGGCTCAATCGCCCCAAGGCCATCAACGCCGTGACGCTGGAGATGTTTCGCGACATCGAAAAGGCGCTCGACCGCTTCGAGGCCGATTCCGCCGTCGCCGTGATCCTGCTGGAGGGGGCCGGCGAGCGCGGCCTGTGCGCCGGCGGCGACATCCGCACGCTCTGGGAAAGCTCGAAGGTCAACGGTGACCTCGGCAAGATCCTGTGGCGCGAGGAGTACATCCTCAACGCCCGGATCAAGAAGTTTCCGAAACCGTATGTCGCGTTCATGGACGGCATCGTGATGGGCGGCGGCGTCGGGCTCTCCGCCCATGCCAGCCACCGCGTCGTCACCGACCGCACCAGGCTCGCGATGCCCGAGGTCGGGCTCGGCTTCTTCCCCGATGTCGGCGGCACCTTTCTGTTGTCGCGCTCGCCGGGCGAGATCGGCACGTATTTCGGCCTGACCGGTCAGACCATGAACGGGCCCGATGCAATCCATGCGAAGTTCGCCGATGCTGTCGTGCCGGCGGTGAAATTGCCGGAACTGCGCGAGGCTCTGACAAGGACTCCTTCTGGGGCGACCGCAGCCGATGTCAGCAAGCTCATCAACGGCTTTGCGACCGGTGAGACCGCGGGGCCGGTCGCCGCGAAAGAGCCTGTTATCGACGCGTTGTTCGGCTTCGACCGCATGGAGGACATCGTCGCTGCGCTCAAGCGCGACGGCTCCGAGTTCGCGCAGTCGACGCTGAAGACGCTCAACGAGAAATCGCCGCGCGGCATGGTGGTGACGTTGAAGCTGCTGCGGCTCGCGCGCACCGCATCGAGCCTGGAAGAGTGCCTGGTGCGCGAGTATCGCGCCGCGCTGGAGGTCTTCCGCAGTGACGATTTCCGCGAAGGCGTGCGCGCGGCCGTGATCGACAAGGACCGCAATCCGACCTGGTCGCCGCCGTGCATCGAGGACGTGACGCCGGCGATGATTGCGCCGTATTTCGCCGAGATCGGCGCCGACGAACTGAAGTTCAACTAATCAACGAAACGTCTAGCGGAGGATATCGATATGGCCACGATCGCATTCATCGGTCTCGGCAACATGGGCGGCCCGATGGCGGCCAATCTGGTCAAGGCCGGCCACAAGGTGACGGCGTTCGATCTCGTCGAAGCCTCCCGCAACCAGGCCAAGGCCGATGGCGCCGGCATCGCCGATAGCGCTACTGGTGCGGTGAAGGGCGCCGATGTCGTCGTCACTATGCTGCCGGCCGGCAAGCACGTGCTCGGCGTCTGGAGCGAGGTTGTTCCGGCCATGGCCAAGGGCGCGCTGATCATCGACAGTTCCACCATCGACGTCGAGAGCGCGCGTCAGGCGCATGCGCTGGCGGCCAAGCACGGCGTGCTATCGGTCGACGCGCCGGTGTCCGGCGGCACGGGGGGGGCCAAGGGCGCGACGCTCACCTTCATGTGCGGCGGCGAGGAGAGCGCGTTCGCGACGGCAAAGCCCGTGCTGGAGAAGATGGGCAAGAAGATCGTGCATTGCGGCGGCGCCGGCGCCGGGCAGGCGGCAAAGATCTGCAACAACATGATCCTCGGCATTTCCATGATCGCGGTGAGCGAGGCCTTTGCACTCGGTGAGAAGCTCGGGCTCTCGCATCAGGCGCTGTTCGACGTCGCTTCGACCTCGTCGGGCCAGTGCTGGTCGCTGACGACCTATTGCCCGGTGCCGGGCCCGGTGCCGACCTCGCCCGCCAACAACGATTACAAGCCGGGCTTTGCCTCGGCGCTGATGGTGAAGGATCTGACGCTGGCGCAGGACGCTGCCAAGGCCGCGGGCGCGGCCACGCCGCTCGGCAAGCATGCGCAGGAGATCTATCAGTCCTTCGATGCCGCCGGGCAGGGCGGGGTGGATTTTTCCGGAATTATCAAGCACGTTAGGGGGCTAGCCGGGAAAGCCTAATGACGACATTTCAGGACGCGCGCGCGTTTCTGCTAAAGCACCGCACGGATTACGAGACAGCGGTCAAAGACTTCCGCTGGCCCGATCCGGTTCCCTTCAATTGGGCGCTCGACTGGTTCGACGAGCTCGCGAAGGATGCGGACACCAAGGACCGGCCCGCGCTCTGGATCGTCGATGCCGCACAGGACAAGCAAACCAAGCTGTCTTTCGCGGCGCTCTCGCAGCGCTCCAACCAGGTCGCCAACTTCCTGCGCGCGCAGGGTCTGAAGCGCGGCGACCACCTGCTGCTGCTGCTCGGCAATGTGGTGCCGTTGTGGGAGACGATGCTGGCGGCGATGAAGCTCGGCGTCGTCGTGATTCCCGCCACCACGCTGCTCACCGCGGACGAGCTGCGCGACCGGCTCGATCGCGGCAAGGCGAAGGCGGTGGTGGCAGCGCAAGACCAGGTCGCGAAATTCGCAAGCCTTGGTGCCGAGAATGTTGTCCGCATCGTTGTCGGTGCGGCCTCCGATGGCTGGCTTGCCTATGACGAGGCAGCGAAGGCTTCGGAGAGCTTTACGGCTGACGGTCCGACCAATGCCGACGACCCGATGCTGCTCTATTTCACCTCGGGCACCACGGCGAAACCAAAGCTGGTGCTGCACAGCCAGCGCAGTTATCCCGTCGGCCATCTCTCGACCATGTACTGGATCGGGCTGAAGCCGGGCGACGTCCACCTCAACATCTCATCGCCCGGCTGGGCCAAGCACGCCTGGAGCTGCTTCTTCGCGCCGTGGAATGCCGGCGCGACCGTGTTCGTGGTCAACCAGCCGCGCTTCGATGCCAAGGGTCTGCTTGCCACCATCGGCCGCTGCGGCGTCACCACGCTGTGCGCGCCGCCGACGGTGTGGCGGCTGTTCATCCAGGAGAACCTTGCGGCGTTCAAGGTGAGCTTGCGCGAGGTCTGCGGCGCCGGCGAGCCGCTCAATCCGGAAGTGATCGACCAGGTGCAGGCCGCCTGGGGCCTCACCATCCGCGACGGCTACGGCCAGACCGAGACCACCGCGCTGGCCGGCAACTCGCCGGGCCAAAAGATCAAGGTCGGCTCGATGGGCCGGCCGCTGCCGGGCTATCGCGTGCAGGTCAGCGACGCCGACGGCCATCCGGCGAAGGAAGGCGAGGTGGCCCTGGTGCTGGGTGCTGACCGTCCGGCCGGCCTGATGCAGGGCTATCAGGGCGACGACGGCAAGCTCTCGGGCGCGGAAGGCGCGCTCTACCGCAGCGGTGACGTCGTGTTCGCGGACGAGGATGGCTATCTCACCTTCGTTGGCCGTTCCGACGACGTGTTCAAATCCTCCGATTATCGCATCAGCCCGTTCGAGCTGGAGAGCGTGCTGCTCGAGCATGAGCTCGTCGCAGAAGCCGCGGTGGTGCCGAGCCCGGACCCGATCCGGCTCGCGATCCCCAAGGCCTTTGTGCTGCTGACATCAGGTGCGGAGCGCTCGCCCGAGACAGCGCTGTCCATCTTCAGGCATCTGCACACGCGCCTTGCACCGTTCAAGCGCATCCGCCGCCTTGAAATCGTCACCGAGCTGCCGAAGACGATCTCGGGCAAGATCCGCCGCGTGCAGCTCAGACGGCTGGAGCGCGATGACGACCGCAACGATCCCCTGCGCGGTCGCGAATTCCGGGAAGAGGATTTTCCGGAGCTGCCGAAAACACGGAGTGAGACCTAAGTGAACGAAGTCTGGAAGAAGCCGCCTATTTCCCTCGAAGCCTATCAGGCCATGGTCGGCAAGGAGATCGGCGTGTCGTCGTGGCATCTGGTCGATCAGCCCCGCATCGACACCTATGCCGACGTGATCGAGGATCACCAGTTCATCCATGTCGATCCGGAGCGTGCGAAGAAAGAGACCGCCTTCGGCACCACCATCGCCCACGGCTTCCTGACGATGTCGCTGCTATCGATCATGTCCTACGAGGTGATGCCGGTCATCGCCGGCACCACGATGGGCGTGAACTACGGCTTTGACAAGCTGCGCTTCATCTCGCCGGTGCGCTCGGGCAAGCGCGTCCGCGGCCGTTTCGTGTTGGCCGAAGCCAAGCTGCGCAAGCCCAACGAGTTGCATTCCCGCACCAACGTCACGGTGGAGATCGAGGGCGAGGACAAGCCGGCGCTGGTCGCCGACTGGCTGGGGTTGATCTATTTCGCCTGACCCGATGCGTCGTTGCCGGGCTTGACCCGGCAACCCATCGCTGCTCAAAAGCTGACCAAATCTCGTGCGGAGCGCTCTTGCCCTCTCCCCCTGTGGGAGAGGGTGGCTTCGCGGAACGCGAAGCCGGGTGAGGGGTATCTCTCCACGAGCGCATCCGTTGAGAGAGACCCCTCATCCGGCGCCGTAGCCGACGCTACGCGTCGGCGTCTTTTTAGGACGGCGGCCGTAGGCCGCCTATGCCACCTTCTCCCACAAGGGGAGAAGGAAGAAAGGAAGCACACACATGGCAATCAGGTTCGACGGACGTGTCGCCATCGTCACCGGCGCGGGTAATGGCCTCGGACGCGCGCATGCGCTGGGGCTGGCGAGCCGCGGCGCCAAGGTCGTCGTCAACGATTTCGGCGGCGCGCGTGACGGCAGCGGCGGCTCGCTGTCGCCGGCTGAAGCCGTCGTCGAGGAGATCCGTAAAGCCGGCGGCACCGCGATGGCCGACGGCGCCGACGTCTCCAATTTCGAGCAGGTCACCGCGATGGTCGAGCGCGCCACCAAGGAGTGGGGCAGCGTCGACCTGATGTGCGCCAACGCAGGCATCCTGCGCGACAAGTCGTTCGGCAAGATGGAGGCCGCCGATTTCCAGAAGGTGCTCGACGTGCATCTCGTCGGCACCTTCTATTGCTGCAAGGCGGCCTGGGCCGGCATGCGTGACCGCAATTACGGCCGCATCGTGCTGACGACGTCGTCCTCCGGCCTCTACGGCAATTTCGGCCAGGCCAATTACGGCGCGGCCAAGTCCGGCATGGTCGGCCTGATGAACGTGCTGGCCGAGGAAGGCCGCAAGACCGACATCCGCGTCAACATCATCTCGCCGACCGCGGCGACCCGCATGACGGAAGAGCTGCTGCCGCCACAGGCGCTGCAACTGATGAAGCCGAACGCGATCACGCCCGCTGTCGAATACATGCTGAGCGAGGACGCACCGACCCGCACCATCATGGGCGCCGGTGCCGGCTCCTTCGCCGTGATCGAGATTGTGGAGAGCGAAGGCATCAACCTGCCGGAATCCGACTGGACGCCGGATGCGGTCGCCGCGCATTTCGCCGAGATCAGCGACATGTCGAAGGCGAAGGCGCTGCAGGGCGCGTTCGAGCAGACGCAGAAATACGTGGCGCAGGCCGCGGCACGGGCGGGGATCAAGCTCTGACTGACGTCGCCGTCATCGGTGCCGGTCCCGCCGGGCTGATGGCGGCGGAGGTGCTGGCGCAGGGCGGCGCCCGCGTCAGTGTCTACGATGCCATGCCGTCCGCGGGCCGCAAATTCCTGATGGCTGGCCGCGGGGGGCTCAATCTCACCCACAGCGAGCCGCTGCCGGAGTTCATGGCACGCTACCGCGAGGCAGCGCCGATGCTGCAAGCGGCGATCGCGGCGTTCTCGCCCGATGGGCTCCGCGCCTGGAGCGCGGCGCTGGGCGAGCCGACTTTCGTCGGCAGCAGCGGGCGCGTGTTTCCAAAGGCGTTCAAGGCCTCGCCCTTGCTGCGCGCCTGGCTGCGACGCCTCGACGCCGCCGGTGTGCGTTTCGCGTTTCGTCATCGCTGGACCGGCTGGGACGACCAAGGACGGCTTCGGTTTCAAACAGCCGACGGCGTGCAGGCCATCGCGGCCAAGGCCACAGTCCTCGCGCTCGGCGGCGCAAGCTGGCCGCGGCTGGGCTCCGACGGCGGCTGGGCCGATATCCTTGCGTCCAAAGGCGTTGCGATCTCGAAGCTGCGGTCGGCTAATTCCGGCTTCACCGTCGCATGGTCCGACGTGTTCCGCGACCGCTTTGAGGGCCAGCCGCTCAAGGGCGTGGCGCTGACCATCGGGGCGCATACGGTCCGCGGCGAAGCCATGATCACGCGCAGCGGCATCGAAGGTGGCGCCATCTACGCGTTGTCGGCCGAGCTGCGCGAGGCGGTGCTGGGTCTTGGGCAGGCGACGCTGACGATCGCGTTGCGGCCCGACCTCGAGGCTGATGCGCTGACCACGCGCCTGTCGGGCACGCGCGGCAAGCAATCGCTGGCGAACTTCCTGCGCAAGGCGGCGCAGCTGTCGCCGGTGGGCATCGGCCTGATGCAGGAGGCCGCCATCGCATCCGGCCGGCCGCTGGCGTCGTTCTCGCCGGCGGAGCTTGCGAAGCTGATCAACGCCATTCCGGTTCAGCTCACCGGCGTTTCCCCGATCGAGCGCGCCATCTCGACGGCGGGCGGAGTGACGTTCGACGAGCTCGACGAACGCCTGATGCTGCGCAAGCTGCCCGGCGTCTTCGCCGCCGGCGAGATGCTCGACTGGGAGGCGCCGACCGGCGGCTATCTGTTGCAGGCGTCGTTTGCGACGGGGGCGGCGGCCGGAAGGGGCGTGTTGCGATGGCTCGCGTCGTCCTGATCACGACGTGCCGGTCCTGGTCAGAAGATCGGTGAGAAGGCCTAGCACACCAAAGCTCGCCGCGACCACGCAGACAGCGGTCCAGCCGCCAAAACTCCAGGCCAGCGAGGCCGCTGCGGAGCCGACGCCGCCGCCGATGAAGAACAGCGCAACGAACAGGCCGTTGATGCGGCCGCGCGCCTCGGGGTGCAGCAGATTGATGGCGCGGCGGCCGAGCGTCTGGTCGGCGGTGATGCCGACGTCGAGCAGGATCGTGCCGAGGCTCAATGCCAGCAGAGCCGCCATGCGGGACTCCATCGCACCGGCCACGGCGCAGAGCGCGAGCGAGCCGATGATGAGCAGATGCGCCACAAGAAACAGCGGGCGCGCCCAGCTCTTATCGCCCCAGCGGCCAGCGAGCGGTGTCGCCGCGGCGCCTGCGACGCCGATCAGCGCGAAGGCCGCGATGCCCTTGGAGTCGAGGCCGAATGGCGCCTCCGGCAGGCGCAGCGCGACCGCCGACCAGAAGGCGGTGAAGGAGGCCATGACCAGCGATGCGGTCCAGGCCCGCACGCGCAGCACAGGTTCTTCCCGCAGCAGCCTTGGGAACGAACGGAGCAATTCGCCGTAGCCGACGCGGGCTGCCGGTCGCAGCGTCGGCAGATAACGGCCGAGCGCACCCGCGAGGAACGTCATCAGGATGGCTGAGGCGAGATAATAGGCACGCCAGCTCCAGAGATCTGCGATCAGGCTCGCTGCCGGCCGCGACAGCAGGATGCCGATCATCAATCCGCTCATGACTTCACCGATGGCCTGGCCGCGACGCTCGGGCGCCACCATCGAAGCCACGAGCGGAACCATCATCTGGATCGCGGCGCAGGAGGCGCCGAGAATGAATGTGGCGAGCAATAGCAGCGACGGCGTCGGCGCCAGCGCCGTTGCCAGCGCCGCGAAGATCGCGCAGCCGAGCGTGCGCAGGATCAGGCGCCGGTTCTCGATGAGATCGACCAGCGGCACCAGCAACAACAGGCCGAGCGCATAGCCGAGCAGCGTTAGCGTGCTGACGAGGCCTGCCTGCCAGGCGGTCATGGCCAGCGACCGGCCGATCAGTCCAACCAGGATCTGCGGCGCGAACAAATTGGTGACGACGACGCCGGTGGTGATGGCGCCGAGCCAGATCAGGGATCGCTCGGCAAGTTGCTTCGGGGATGCGAGCTTGGTGGTTTCGGAGATGGTCATGGGACCTCGCGGGCTGGGTACGGGGTCCCCTTTAAGCGGGGTGACTAATATGCTACAATTCAATTAAGCCTATAAAGAATATGCGAGTTCGTTATGAATACCCATGACCTTGTCGCCTTCGTCGCTGTGGTCGAGACCGGATCAATCGTTGCCGCCTCGACGCGCCTCAATCTCACGCAGCCTGGCGTAACCCGGCGCATCCAGAATCTCGAGGAGATGCTGGGCGCGCAGTTGTTGGACCGCCTGTCGAAACCGTTGAGGCCTACGGCCGCAGGTCGTGAGGCCTATGAGCAGGGCCGGCGCCTTCTTCGGATGCTGGACGACCTCAAGTCAGGCGTCGCCAATGACGGCGTTGTGCGCGGCGAGTTCAGGCTCGGCCTCACGCCGTTTCTCTCCGAGGCCGGACTCAGCGCGCCGCTCGACGCGGTGCGTGCCGAATTTCCGGCACTGAGCGTGCGCGTTGTCTCGGGCTGGTCGCCTAACCAAGTCGAGCGGGTCAGCCGCAACGAGCTGGATGCCGCCGCGATCTGCCTGCCTGACGGGGCAACGCCGCCTGCCGATCTCGTCGCCGACGATCTCGGGTCGCAGCCGGTGGTGTTCGTCGTCGCGCGCGACATGAAGATTCCGCGCACCGTCGACCTGGAGCGCCTGTCGCAGCTCTCGTGGGTGATCAACCAGGACGGTTGCGGATTTCGCGACACACTCAAGCGTCGCTTCGATGCAGAGCATTTACCGTTCACCGTCGCTGTGGAGGCGCTGGACAGCGAGTTGCGGCTGTCGCTGGTGTCACGCGGTCTGGGCGTCGGCCTGGTCACGCCGATCGGGCTGAAGCGCAGCGCATTTCGCGACAAGCTCAAGCCGGTCGCTGCGCGGGAGTTCAATCCCGCCGTGCGCGCATGGCTGGTGCATCGCCCGCCGGCCGGGCGACTGACTCGCCCGATCAACCTGTTCCGCGACGGACTGGATCGGGAGCTGCAAGCTCTAATTCGCGCCTAGCGCAGCTTCCCGCGCGCCGCCACCGGCAGCGTGCCGATGATCTCCTCGCCGCGCACCATCACGACCTCGTCCATCATGTTGACGACGACGCAGACGTGGTTCGGCACGATCCGCACGACGTCGCCGATATTGGGGCGCGTGTTGCTGCGTGAGAGGTCAAGGAAGCCGTGTTCTTCCGCGAAGCGCGCGATTTTGGCCTCAGGATGCTCCAGGATCAGGCCGTGGCCGTCGAGGCCGCCGGTGTCCGTGGTCAGCGTCTTCGAGCCGGCGTCCAGAATGCCGCGCTCGGGCGCGGCGCGGCTGACGACGGTCGAATAGATGTGCAGCGCGCAATCGTCCCAGGTGGCGGAGCCGGCGGCGACCTGCATGCGGTCATTGTAGATGTAGGTGCCGAAGCGATGCTCGGTGCCGCCCTTGAGCTTGCCGAGATTCTTCAGGTTCGGCGTGCCGCCGGTCGAGACGATCTTGGCGTCCAATCCGTGCGCGCGCACGCCGGCCAGCGCCTCGTCGTAGAATTTCTGCGCGTCGGCCCAACCGGTCTCGGTCGGGTACAGCATGAAGCCGGCGAATTCGAGCCCCTTGGACCCGGCGATCTCGCGGGCCAGCGCAATCGCCTCAGCCGGGGTCTCGACGCCCGCGCGCTTGCGCCCCGTGTCGCATTCGACCACGACCGAGAGCGGACGCCCCGAGGCCGCTGCTGCCTTGGGCAGGCCGGCGACGACCGTCGAGTTGTCGGCAGCGACTGTCATGTTCGCCTTCGCCTGCAGCGCGCCGAGGCGCGCCATCTTCTCTTCGCCGAGCAGATTGTAGCTGATCAGGATGTCGTCGATGCCGGCATTGGCCATGATCTCGGCCTCGCCGAGCTTCTGGCAGGTGATGCCCTTCGCGCCGGCCGCAACCTGCAGCTTGGCGATCGTCGGGTTCTTGTGCGTCTTGATGTGCGGCCGGTTGGCGACACCCGCATCGTCGCAGGCCTTCTGGATCCGTGCGATGTTGCGCTCGACCCGGTCCATGTCGATGACGGCGCAGGGCGTGCCATATTCACGGGCGATTTTGGCGGCGAGGGGAGTGGTCATGTCATCTCTCTATTTCTGGACCCGTAGGATGGGTAGAGCGAAGCGAAACCCATCAATACCTAATCCCGTTGTGCGATGGGTTTCGCTGCGCTCTACCCATCCTACAAATTACGCTTGCTCGATCTCTTCGCGGAGCATTTCCAGTTCGAGCCAGCGCTCTTCGGCGGCGGACAATTCGTCATGCGTCTTGGCGATGGCGGCGGAGGTGTCGTCGAATTTCTTGCGGTCTTTGGTGTAGAGATTGGGATCATCGAGGAAGCGCTGCAGCTTGGCAATGTCGGCGTGCAGGGTCTCGATCTTCTTCGGCAGCGTTTCCAGCGCGTGCTTCTCGTTGAAGCTCAGCCGCCGCTTTGCCGTGGCAGACGGAGCAGCCGGCCGCTCCTCTTTCTTCTCCGCGGGGGCTTGCGCCTTCGTCGTCTCGCGCTTGAGATCGGCACCGCGCTGCGCCAGCATGTCGCTGTAGCCGCCGGCATATTCGGTCCACTTGCCGTTGCCTTCGGGGGCGATCACGGACGTGACGACGCGGTCGAGGAAGTCGCGGTCGTGGCTGATCAGGATCACCGTGCCCTCGTAGTCGCCGAGCATGTCCTCGAGCACGTCGAGCGTCTCGAGGTCGAGATCGTTGGTCGGCTCGTCCAGCACCAGCAGGTTCGAGGGTTTTGCCAGCGCGCGGGCCAGCATCAGCCGGCCGCGCTCGCCGCCCGAGAGCACCTCGACAGGCGTGCCGCGCTGCTCCTGGGCGAACAGGAAGTCCTTCATGTAGCCGACGACGTGCTTCGGTTTGCCGCCGACCATGATCTGGTCGCCACGGCCGCCGGTTAGCGCCTCGGCCAGCGTCGACTTGGGATCGAGGCTTTCGCGGTGCTGGTCGAGCGTGGCCGTCTCAAGATTGGCGCCGAGCCGCACGATGCCGGAATCAGGCTCCGCGCCGCCGGTGAGCAGGTTGACCAGCGTGGTCTTGCCGGCGCCGTTCGGTCCGACGATGCCGAGCCGGTCGCCGCGCTGGATACGGGTCGAGAAATTGTCGACGATCACGCGGTCGCCGAAGGCCTTGGTGATGCCCTTGGCCTCGATCACCAGCTTGCCGGATTGCTCCGCTTCGGACGCAGCGAGACTGGCGGTGCCGGCCGTGCCGCGATAGTTGCGGCGCTGGTCGCGCAGTGCATGCAGATTGCCGAGCCGCTTGACGTTGCGCTTGCGGCGGCCGGAGACGCCGTGGCGCAGCCAGTGCTCCTCGTCGACGATCTTGCGGTCGAGCTTGTGCTGGTCGCGCTCTTCCTCGGCGAGCACCTCGTCGCGCCAGCTCTCGAACGAGGCGAAGCCACGATCGATCTGCTTGATCTTGCCGCGGTCGAGCCATGCGGTCGAGCGCGAGAGATTGGTGAGGAAACGGCGGTCATGGCTGATGATCACCAGCGCGCCGCGGCGGCTGTCGAGCTCCTTTTCCAGCCATTCGATGGTGGAGAGGTCCAGATGGTTGGTCGGCTCGTCCAGCAGCAATATGTCGGGCGAGGGCGCCAGCACGCGAGCCAGCGCGGCACGGCGGGCCTCGCCGCCAGAGACGTTGGCCGGGTTCTCGTTGCCGGTAAGCCCGAGCTGCTCCACGAGGTAGCGTGCCTGGTACGGGTCGTCGCCGGGCGCGAGGCCCGCTTCGACATAGGCGAGCGTGGTCTTGTGGTCGCCGAAATCCGGCTCCTGCGGCAGATAGCGAACGGTCGCGCCCGGCTGCACGAAGCGCGTGCCGCCGTCGGGCTCGACGAGGCCGGCTGCGATCTTCAGCAGCGTCGACTTGCCCGAGCCGTTGCGGCCGATCAGGCAGACGCGCTCGCCCGGCGCGACGTTGAGCTCGACGCCGCTCAGCAGCGGCGTGCCGCCAAAGGTGAGCTTGATGTCTTTGAGTTGGATCAGGGGCGGCGCCATGACTAGCCTTGATTCAAATTCTGGCTCGTCGCGGCCTGGTCGGCACGGCGGCGCTGGATCCGGCGCAGCGTCTGGTCGAGCGCGGAGAGGAACGCGGAGCGGTCGCGCGGCGCGAACGAGCGCGGCCCGCCGGTGACTTCGCCGGCCGAGCGCAGATCCGTCATCAGATTGCGCACCGCCAGCGTCATCCCGATCGACTCTTCCGTGAACGGCTTGCCGTTCGGCGCGATCACGTCGGCGCCCGCTTTCACGCAACGGCTCGCCAGCGGAATGTCCGATGTCACGACGACGTCGCCCGGCTTGGCCCGCTCCGCGATCCAGTCGTCGGCGGCATCCATGCCGGCGCCGGCCGCGATCCGCTCGATCATCGGGTCCTGCGGAACGCGGATGAAGTTGCCGGCAACCACGCTCACGGGCACGCCGTGCCGGAGCGCGACGCGGTAGATCTCGTCCTTCACCGGGCAGGCGTCGGCGTCGACATAGATGCGGGTGGGGGTATCAGTCATTCGCCGCGTGGTACCCCATTCGGGCCGCAAAGGCGAGGGGATTGACCGGTGTTCCCGGGGGCCTACGATCAACCCTGAAACAACAAGAATTCAGGGAAAGGCCCGCCATGCCGAACCGGCTCGAAACCTACCGCGTCGAGGCCTACAACACCGCCAAACAGTCCGAAAACAAGATGCATGACGACACGGTGGCGCGCCGCTTCGGCTTTTCCGGCGGGCTGGTCCCCGGCGTCGATGTCTTCGCCTACATGATGCACGTGCCGGTGGCGCGCTGGGGCCGCGATTTCCTGTCGCGCGGGCTGGTCGAGGCCCGCTTCATCAAGCCGGTCTATGACGGCGAGACCGCCGATGTCGATGCGACCGAGCACAACGGCCTGCTCACGATCGAGGTCTTCAGCCGCACCGAGCTCTGCGCCACGGGGACAGCGTCGCTCCCGGCGGCCGCGCCTGTGGTGTCATTGAACGACTTTGTCGAGGTCGCGGCCATTGCCGAGCGCAAGCCTGTGAGCCCGGCAGCGTTCGAGGTGGGCAAATGGCTGGGCACGACGCCGCGCCGCTGGGCCCGGCAGGACGCGACCGATTATCTCGCCGACGTCAGGGAAACCGATCCGATTTTTGCGCGCGAGGGGCTCGGCCATCCCGGCCTGATCCAGCGCGTGATGAACCGCGTCCTCGTCGACAACACGATTTTGGGCCCGTGGATCCATGTCGGCAGCCGCATGCAGCTGCTGTCGGCCGCGCGCGCCGGCGACGAGATCACCGCGCGGGCAAAAGTCACCGCGAACTACGAGAAGAAGGGCCACCGCTTCGTCGAGCTCGACGCGCTGGTCGTCGCTAACGGCACGACGCCGCTGGCGCACTGCCAGCATACTGCGATCTACCAGCCGCGCGAGCAGGCGGCGGCCTGAAAGCCAGTTGAGGTCTCCTTGCGCGCCCTCGTTTGTTTTGGAATAGCACTCCTTTTGTCGCTCCAGGCGCTTTGCGTCGTGCATGCCGCCGCACCGGTGTCCGATAGTGTGTCGCTCAGCGAGCAGACGACGACGTGGAGCACCGTCAAATTCGCCGTCGATGCGGAGAATGGCTTTGTCAGCGGGTCGCTCGACAAAAGCGTGATCGTCGAACGCAGTTTCAAATCCTACGTGCTTGAGAATCGATATCTGAAGGTAACGCTCGTGCCCGAATTCGGAGGGCGTATTCTTTCCATGGTCTACAAGCCGACCGGCCACGAGCAGCTTTATCGAACGGAGGTCGGAGTACCTTACGGCATGAAGGCCGGAAATTTCTACTACGACTGGCTGATGGTGTACGGCGGAATCTTTCCCACGTTCCCGGATGCCGAGCACGGCAAGACGTGGCTGAAGCCGTGGGCTTTCCGGGTGGTGAAGGAGGGCGCCGACGAAGTCACGGTCGTGATGTCGTTCCGGGATGACTTCGATTATCCCGCACGGCCGAGCAAGTTCAGGCGCGCGACCGGCATCGAGGCGAACTACTACGTCACGCTGAAGGCCGATCGTGCCGCACTCGACGCGCGCGTGGTGCTGAAGAATCCGAACGACGAAGCTGTCCAGTACGAGTACTGGACGTGCACGACGCTCGCTCCGGGATCGGAGCCGAAAAATCCCAGGGCAACCGGCGGCGCCGAAATCATCGCGCCGATCCGAACTTACACGACGCCTGCCTGGTCGGCCAACCTGGCAGACGGCGACGAGAGTGCGGGTATGGGCAGGCGGCGCTTCGAAAACCTGCGCTACTTCAAGAATTGGCCAACGATGGGCATCGCCTATGCTGCACCAGATATGCAGGGCGGGAATTTCTGGGGCGCCATCAACCATGACAATGCAGAAGGAATTATTCGCATTGCGGACAATACCCTCACGCGGGGCTTGAAAATGTGGACGTGGGGGTTTCCGTCGCTCACCGGCGAAACCGATGCCCGGAAGGATCCGAACGAGTGGCGGCCGTATG
This sequence comes from Bradyrhizobium sp. 613_E4_N2_2, assembly GCF_052075995.1. Classification (NCBI taxonomy): domain Bacteria; kingdom Pseudomonadati; phylum Pseudomonadota; class Alphaproteobacteria; order Hyphomicrobiales; family Nitrobacteraceae; genus Bradyrhizobium; species Bradyrhizobium sp. 613_E4_N2_2. The sequence goes on along the minus strand of NZ_CP197234.1, from coordinate 5,253,919 downwards.
TCGAATTATGGGCGGGCGTGTCAGACCAGTTTTTCCACAGCACAGACTTTCCCGCACGCAGTGAGGTGTCGATTCCGGAAACCTACAGTCCGACCGTCGGCATGAGCAACGTGACGCATGCGAACGAGAAAATCCTGATCAATTTCTCGGCCGAGGCGTCTCGCGCTGTTCTCGAGTTCTTCAGCGTCGAACCGGCCATCCCGTTGCTTGTCACGTTGAAACGGGGTGACACGGCTCTGTTCAGCGGGGTCGTGAGCGCCGATCCGAACAACGGAAATCGCATTTCGGCAGCGATTGCCGACGGCCGCAGCGGGGAAAAGATACGGCTAACGATCACGACCACGGAGGGAAAGGAGTTGATCGCCGCCGAAACGGCGATCAAGTGATCTCTTTCGGAATGCCGGTCGAACCCCCGGCGTTGTCACGATCGCGGAACTGCCCCTACGCCGCCTTGCCCTTCGCATCCTGGATCGCACGCCACACCCGCTCCGGGGTCAGCGGCATGTCGATGTGCTTGATGCCGTAGTCGGATAGGGCGTCGAGCACCGCATTCACCACCGTCGACAGGCTGCCGGCGCAGCCGGCTTCGCCGCAGCCCTTGCTGCCGAGCGGATTGGTCGTGGCCGGCACCGGATGATCGCCGACCGTCATGTTCGGAACGTCCTCCGCGCGCGGCAGCGCGTAGTCCATCAGCGAGCCCGTGATCGGCTGGCCGCTCTCGTCGTAGCGGACATGCTCCATCAGCGCCTGGCCGATGCCCTGGACGACGCCACCATGAAGCTGGCCCGCGACCAGCAGCGGGTTGATCACCGTGCCGAAATCGTTGACCGCGCTGTAGCGCACGATCTGCACCACGCCGGTCTCAGGATCGATCTCGACCTCGGCGACGTGGCAGCCGTTCGGGAACGCCGAGGGCACCGGCTCGCTGGTGTGGTCGACGTCGAGGCTGTCAGGCACGCCGTCCGGCACCTTGCCGTCATGCAGCTTCCTGGCGAGCTCCATGATGTCGATGCTGCGATCGGTGCCGGCGATGGTGAAGCTGCCGTCGGCGAACTCGATGTCGGCCTCGGAGGCCTCCAGCATGTGCGCGGCGGCGCGCTTGCCCTTCTCGATGACGAGCTTGGCGGCGCCCACGATGGCCATGCCGCTCGCCGTGATGGAGCGCGAGCCGCCGGTGCCGTTGCCGGTGTGGACGATGTCGCTGTCGCCTTGCTCCAGCTTCACGCTGTCGAACGGCACCCCTAACTGCGCGCACAGCACCTGCGCGAATGCTGATGCGTGGCCCTGGCCGTAATCGAGCGTGCCGGTGATGAGCTGTACCGAGCCATCGGGATCGAACACGATCTTGCCGAGCTCGGGGCTCGGCGGCGCGGTGACCTCGAGATAGGAGCCGACGGCGATGCCGCGCAGCTTGCCGATCTTCTTGCTCTCTTTCTTGCGCTTGGTGAAGTTCTCGTGGTCGGAGATTTCGAGCGCCTTGTTGAACACCGCCTGGAAGTCGCCGCTGTCATAGGTCACGCCGGAGGAGGCCGGGAACGGCATCTGGTTCGGCTTGATGAAGTTGCGCTTGCGCAAGGTCAGCCGGTTGATGCCCATCTCGTCGGCGGCGCGGTCGATCAGCCGCTCCATGTAGTAGTTCGCCTCGGGTCGGCCGGCGCCGCGATAGGCGCCCATCAGCGTGGTGTTGGTGAGCACCGTCTTGATGTCGACCGCCATCAGCGGCGTGCGGTAGACACTCGAAAAGTTCTTGCCGGTGTTGAGCGAGAGCGGTCCCGGCGCGACGCCGGTGATGTAGGCGCCGAGATTGCCGTAGCCTTCAAGCTTTGCCGCGAGGAAATGCCCTTCGGCGTCGAGCGCCAGTTCGGCATGGATTTTCTGCGCACGGCCGTGGCTGTCGGAGAGGAAGCTGGTGGAGCGTTCGTCCAGCCACTTCACCGGGCGACCGAGCTCCTTGGCCGCGTACAGGATGCACATGTATTCGGGGTAATTGACGTTCTTCATGCCGAAGGAGCCGCCAACATTGGCGGTGAGGACCCGCACCTTCTCGTTCGGCACCTTCAGGTTCTTGGCGAGGTTGGCGCGGTTGCCCGCAACGCCCTGCGTCGGCATCTGGATGGTGTAGCGCTCGGTCTTCTTGTCGTAGGAGGCGAGCCCCACGCGCGGCTCCATCGAGACGACGGCGACGCGGGTGTTCTCGATGTCGACCTTGGTGACGTGGGCGGCACTGGCGAAGGCCGCGTTCACCTTGTCCATGTCGCCATAGTGGTAGTCGAGTGCGACATTGTTCGGGATGTGGTCATAGAGCAGCGGCGCACCGGGCCTGGCGGCTTCCTCGGGATCGGTCACCGCCGGCAGCGGCTCGATATCGAGCTCGACGGCTTCGGCGGCGTCGCGCGCCTGCGCCAGCGTGTCGGCGACCACGAAGGCGACGGGATCGCCGACGAAACGGACCTTGTCGGTCGCCAGCGGTTGCCGGTTGGTCTGGAGCAGGGGGGAGCCGTCGCGGCTCTTCAGCGGCAGGCCGCAGGTGAAGGGGCCGTATCCGGCGGCATCGAGGTCCTTGCCGGTCCACACCCCCAGCACGCCGGGCATCGCCCTGGCGGCGTCGGTGCCGATGCCGCGAATGAGCCCATGGGCATGGGTGGAGCGGACGACCACGGCATGGGCCTGGCCGGGCAGGTTGAAATCGTCGGTGTAGCGGCCCTTGCCGCGCACCAGCGTATCGTCTTCCTTGCGGCGGACCGGCTGCCCGACGCCGTATTTTTGCAGTGCAATAGCGTTTTCGAGCGTGGACGATTTGGTGTGTTCTTGCATGGAATTGACCTGAAAAGCCGGCAATCGCGCGTTTTGGGGGGCGCCTAGAGGACCGGACCCTCCAAAAATAACCCACGGTCCCGTTCACGACAACGCACGAATGGGCATGGTCCCATGTGATGCGTTGTTGCGCAGGCTTGCCGCGCTGCTAATGTTTCAGGCGAAAAAGCAATTCCAGATCGGCCCCATCGGGCCGCGGAAAGACAATTTGTATGAATGACCACACGCGGCTCCGCGACGGCCATGCGCCGCACGGTGGGCTGGAGGGGTCGATGGCGGCGGTGGCGTTGGCCCCCGAACCGGCCGTCGCCGCGCAAGCGCCGGGAACCGGCGTCTATGCGGCGCTGGACCTCGGCACCAACAATTGCAGGCTCCTGATCGCTTGTCCGACCAGCGACGGCTTTCGCGTGGTCGATTCCTTCTCGCGCATCATCCGGCTCGGCGAGGGCGTCTCGGCGACCGGCTGCATCAGCGAGGCCGCGATCGAGCGCGCCGTCGCCGCGCTCAGCATCTGCCGCGACAAGATCAATTTGCGCAAGGCCAAGCGGCTGCGGCTGATCGCGACCGAAGCCTGCCGGGCCGCCTCGAATGCGGAAGGCTTCCGCAGCCGCGTCGCGGCCGAGACCGGCATCGAGCTCGAGGTGATCGACCGCGAGACCGAGGCCTCGCTCGCCGTGCTCGGCTGCGCGCCGCTGGTCGACCCGCGGGGCCGGGGCGCGATCCTGTTCGACATCGGCGGCGGCTCGACCGAGCTGGTGCGGATCGAGCGCGATCCGCAAAATCCGGAGCCGCGCATCAAAGCCTGGATGTCGATCCCGCTGGGCGTCGTGACCCTGGCCGAGCAGTTCGGCGGCCGCGACGTCACGCCGGAAATCTATGCCGCGATGGAGCAGGAGGTCGCCAACCACGTCGCGCCGTTCGCCGAAGCGCACGGCGGCGATCTCGCCGACATGCACCTGCTCGGCACCTCGGGCACGGTGACGACCCTCGCCGGCATCCATCTCAACCTCGCGCGCTACGACCGCCGCCGCATCGACAGCATCTGGATGAACGATTCCGACATCACCGCGACCATCAGCAAGCTGCTCGGCATGAGCTACGAGGAACGCGCCAACAACAGCTGCATCAGCGTCGAGCGCGCCGATCTCGTGCTGGCCGGCTGCGCCATCCTCGATGCTATCAGGCGCGCCTTTCCGCTGCCGCGCCTGCGCGTCGCCGACCGGGGCCTGCGCGAAGGCATGCTGGTCGAGATGATGCGCGAGGACGGCGCACTCAGGAGCTGGTGAGATGGCCAAGGACACCACCGGCCGCTTGCACGTCCAGGTCAAGACCGGCGGCAAGCGCAAATTGTCGTCGAAGCTGTGGCTGGAGCGGCAGCTCAACGATCCCTATGTCGTCAAGGCGAAGGCGCTCGGCTATCGTTCGCGTGCCGCGTTCAAGCTGCTCGAGATCGACGACAAATACCGCCTGCTGAAACACGGCATGGCCGTGGTTGATCTCGGCGCTGCGCCGGGCGGCTGGAGCCAGATCGCCGCCAAGCGCGTTGGCTCGGTCGACGGCAAGGGCAAGGTCGTCGCGATCGACCTGTTGGACATGCCCGAGATTGCCGGCGTCGACTTCGCGCAGCTCGACTTCATGGACAACGACGCACCCGCGAAGCTCACTGCGATGCTCGGGGGCGGCGCCGACATCGTGATGTCCGACATGGCCGCCAACACCACCGGCCACCGCAAGACCGACCAGCTCCGCATTGTCGGCCTGATCGAGACGGCGGCCGCGTTCGCCTGCGACGTGCTGAAACCGGGCGGGGCATTCCTGGCCAAGACGTTCCAGAGCGGCGCCGACGCCGATCTGCTGGCCCAGCTCAAGCGCGATTTTGCGACAGTGCGGCATGTGAAGCCCGCGGCCAGCAGGCAGGATTCCTCCGAGCGCTATGTGCTGGCGACGGGGTTTCGCGGCGGGCAGCCGGACCCGGGCTGACGTGTCACGCTCACATGAGCATGACATTCACATCGATAACATCTTGAGCTGATAGATCTATCATCTGCAATTTCAGCGGGTGAGATCGATCCATGCCGTGCCTTCATCGACAACGCTTGTGCGTTTGCAAGCATCGCCTGTCCCTTGCCTCGGTCTCCTTTCTGGCGTTGGCGTCGCTCGGCTTTGCTTCGGCGACGACGTCGCGTGCAGGGACGTCGATCACGGTCAGCACCCAGAGGCCTTACAATATCGGCCTCAGCGGCAACGACGATCTCGGTGATCTCAAGAAGATCTACCAGAGCGCGAACAGCCCGTCCGAGCAGGCTCTCGACCAGTTCAACCAGATCATCACCGATACCGGCATGAAGCGGACGCGCCTGCTGCTCAGCGATGTCTATTGCGATGTCGATCAGACCGGCGATGTGTTCGGGTACACGCAGGACGGCGTTTTCCATCCGGGCGACTGCCAGCCTCTGGCCTGGCATCTTGAGTGGGCCCTGGGTCGCGGGCTCTCGCCTCACGTGGCGGTCGCGGCCTTCATGCCGCCGCGCCTGGTGCAATACGGACCTGGCGAGAGTTGGAATCGGAACGGGCCGGCTCCGGCACTTTTCCAGAAATACGCCAACGCTCTCGTGCGATATATCGCGAAGAAATCGTTCGACGGCGGGGCGTCATCCGTCATCTTCGAGGTCAGCAACGAGGCCGATATCGCCGATTCAGCCCCGGAGAACTGGAGCGACACCAATCCATCCGCCTACAGGCTCAAGCCATTGGGGTCATGGGGCCGTTGGCTGTGGTGGATGGATCCGGCCAAGTATGTCCTCAACCAGTGGACCCCGCTGCAGACCCACGTGATGTCCAAGGCCGAAGATCCGACCTTGTCGTACCCCTACGGGCTCGATGCGCGCCGTCTGCCCAGGCAGCTCTTGCCGGTTCAGAAGGTCTTCTCGCAGGCGATCGTGAACATCAGAAACGAACTCGCCGCCAACCAGAGTTATAACGGCAAGACGCTGGAAATGGCCGGGCCGGCCCTGGTCGGACTGAGCTTCAACTATTATCCGGCGGAGAATCTTCCGACGCTGGAGGAAGTCTTCCTCGACCAGACCTTCAATCCGCTGGCAGACACTTACTTGGCAAAATTCAACGCGCGGCTCGATCGTTTTTCGTTCCACTATTACGGCTCGACAGACGGCACCGGCGGTTTCGCGTTCTTCGACAATCTGGTCGACAAGGCCAAGGCCAAGCTGGACGCCTTGAAGAAGAACAATGCCAACATGCCCGACGTTAAACTGTTCCTGTCGGAATGGGGCCCTACGGCCTATGAGGCGACTGACGTCAATTATTCGCACAAGGGGGCGGCCTGGACGGCGGCGTTCCTGTCCGAAGCCGTGAAAAAGAAGATCTCGATGGGGTCTTACCTCATTATCGGCGACGGCCAGGGGGATCCGAACATCACACCTTTCCTCGGCCAGGCCAGCCTGCTGCACAAGGTGCCGCATGGCGATAACCCGGCCGATTACTACCCGAAGCCGGTCGCGAACCTCTTCAAGATGTACAACAAGATGTCCGGCCAGCGCGTGCAGGCCGCTCTCACCGGCGGGGCGGGCTCCCACCTCAACGCGTTCGCGACCTGGGATGGCGCTAACTCGACCGCGAACATCATGGTCTACAACTATGATCCGACACGTGTCTTCGGCAACAACATTTCGACCGAGACGCCGGAGGGGATTTCGCTTGAGGTCGACAACCTGCCGTTCAGCGACGGCTCGACCGTGACGATTGAGCGCTACCTGATCGATGCGAATACCAGCAACCTGGCGAAGTTCTATTCCGATCCGACCCACCCCGATCCCAACCTGCAGAGGATATTGCTGCAGCGAACGATCAAGAGCGGAAAGCTCGTCCTCACGGGCGACGCGCTCGGGTTGGGTGTCGTGCTCTACCGCATATTGCCGCCGACGGTGGTTCCCTAAGTTAGTTGAACGCAAACCAGACCTTGGCGACGAACGTCGCGCCGCACCAGTTCGAGACCAGGCCGTCCGGGTTGGTGATCGGATTGGCGCGGCCGCCCGGCCGCGCATTTGGATCGCCTGTAAAGACGAAGCAGTTTTCCTTCGACAGATTGGTGTCGTAGTAGCGCAGATCGAGGTTGAGCGCCTTGTGCGTGAACGTCACGCCGGCCTGCCAGTTGAGATAGGCGGGCAGCGGGAAGCCGCCGAGTTGCGGGGTCTGGTTGCCAAACCAGGAATAGCCGGCGGCGGTGGTGAACGACACGGTCAGGTTCTGCAGCAGAAGCCGCTCCGGCACGTCGAAGCCGACTCCGGCCGCCACATATTGGCTCCAGGCGCCGGTGTTCGAGACGTTCGGAGAATAGGCGTAACCGCCGGCGACGCGGAACTGATCGCCGATGCGTCGATCGCCGCGGACCACGATCTCCCAATAATTGATGCCGTTGGTCTCGCCAGGAAGTCTTTCACCGGGATAGGCGAAATAGGTCGCCCCAAGATCAAAATCGATCGTGGCAATCTGCGGGCGCATGCCGGCGGCAAAGGTGAGTTCGGCGGCCGGTTGGGTCGGCAGCTTGACGGTGGCGACCGTTGTGCCGGCGTAGAGCGGGCCCCATCTCGTCTCGAAGGCGGCGCCGGCTGCGGGGCCATGATCGGACAGCGTGGTCCCGCGATAGATGTAGTCGGATGCAAGCCCCGCGCGAGCGCTGAATTCGAGCTCGTCGGCAGGCGTTGCGTGGGTGGTGTCGGCCGCCGACCAACCGCGGTTGCCGAGGCCGAGCGCCCCGGCCGGGGATTGGGCCAGCGCCAAACCGCCGGTCACGGGTGCAAGCCACAATCCGGCCAGCGCGGCAAATAAGGCGCCGCTTGCACCCCGAAACGATGTTTCGTGTCGCCGCAAGTCGATCATCCTCCCAGAGCGACCGCGATGCCAACCAGCGTACTACCGACAGCCACCATCGCAAGTCCCGCCACCGAAGGCCGCAGCCCGCTACGAACCCCGAACACGTAACCGCAACAGAACAGCATCACGATGGCGACGGCGTAGGAGACGCGCAGCGCTAGTCTGGCGTCGCTCAGGAACAGGAACGGGATGACCACCGGGAAGGTCGACAGGAAGCTCAGCAGGCAAAGGCCGAGCGCTCCGACCCAGTCGCGCTTTGTCAGCCCCGGACCGGGGGCCGGCTCAGGCAATTGTTGCAACCGTTTCCGCATCGATTCCAACTGCTCTACGGGCAGCATGGCCGACAATTCCGGCGGCAGCGCGTCGGCAATGACGCGGCGCGCTGCTTCGGGATCCGGCGCCTTCCGTATCGCGCGGAGGGTCAGAACCTTGTTTCCCCGGTCATTGATGCGCGCCAGCAGATAAAGACCGCCGTCAACGATGCCCCATGCGAGATTGCAGCCGAGTGCGCCGATCAGCATTGTTTGAATATTGATATTGGTCCCGGTCGCGACACCAAGCGAGCAGATGAAGGTAAGGGCCATGATCAGCCCGAACAAAGTCTCCGAGATCCGTTCCATCGGATCAAGTATGCTCCCGAACGGCGTATCCGGTCCCAATAAAGCCATGGCTTGGTCTTCGATCACCGATTGCAGGTGTCATCGAGGCTCATGTCCGGCTTTCGCTCCTTGAGCTAGGTCAAGGTGGCTGGGCACGAGTGCTGGGCCGACCGGCCGGCGGACGCCGCCCGTGCCCGCCACATCGTGGACGATTTTACGACGTCGGGTTCTGCGGACGTCGCTCGGGCCTGATAGCGCTTTATCCCAGCCGCTGGTCCCGCACGTCCTGCGTATCCTCCGTCGCCGTCTTGACGGCGGCGGTCGCGGCGCTCTTTGCGGCCCCCTTGCGGCTGGCGATCTCCACCGCCTTGCGGCCAGAGATCTCGTGGCCGGCGTCGGCGGGCATCTGCCAGAAGAACCAGCTCGACGCCGCCGAGGTCAGCGCGATCACGACGAAGGCCGGCGCGAACACGGTGGCGTCGATCTCGCTGACATGGTTGAACCACATCGTCGTTTCCACGCAGGCCGCGCCGACCGCGACGCCGGCGGAGACCGCGAGCTGCTGGTTGACGCTGACCAGCGTGGTGGCGCGGCTCATCTGCGCGGTCTCGACGTCGGCATAGGCCACCGTGTTGATCGCGGTGAACTCCAGCGAGCGGAAGAAGCCGCCGACCACCAGGATCACCATGATGATGAGCAGCGGCGTCGTCACCGTGAACAGTGCGCAGACGCCGAGGAAGAACGCGCTGACGATCGCGTTCACCGTCATCAAATTGCGGAAGCCGAAGGTGCGGATGATGCGCGCGGCCAGCGTCTTCATGCCCATGGCGCCGAGCGAGGAGCCGAAGGTGACGAGGCCGGAACGGAAGGGCGACAGCCCGAATCCGATCTGCATCAGCAGCGGAAGCAGGAACGGTAGCGCGCCGATGCCGAGCCGGAACATGAAGCCGCCGAAAACGGCCGCGCGCAGCGTCGGCAGCTTCAGCAGCGAAAAATCCAGCACCGGCGAACCCGTCCGCCGCGCGTGCAGGACGTACAGTGTCATCGAGATCGCTCCGCCCACGACCAGCGCCGCGACCGTGCTCCAGGGCAGAAGGTTGAGCCCGGCGACGGAGAGACCGAACGCGATGCCGGCGAGGCCAACGCCCGCGAGCACCATGCCGTAAAGATCGAACGGTTCCCGCGTCTCGCTCTTGATGGGATCGATGAAACGCAAGGCCATGAAGATGCCGAGCAGCCCGATCGGAATGTTGATCAGGAAGATCCAGTGCCATGACGCATAGGTCGTGATGAAGCCGCCGAGCGGCGGGCCGATCACGGGGCCGATGAGGGCAGGGACCGTCACCCAGGCCATTGCGTTGACCAGCGCGCTCTTGTCGACCGAGCGCAGCAGCACCAGGCGCCCGACCGGCGTCATCATCGCCCCGCCCATGCCCTGAAGGATGCGCGCGAATACGAAATCGGTGACAGAGGTCGAGAGTGCGCAGCCGATCGAGCCGACCATGAACACGCCGACCGCGATCGCGAACACCATGCGCGCGCCGAACCGGTCCGCAGTCCAGCCGCTCGCCGGGATGAACACCGCGAGCGACAGCAGATAGGAGGTGATGGCAAGCTTGAGCGTCAGCGGGCTCGTGCCGATGTCGGCCGCGATCGCGGGCAGCGAGGTGGCGATCACCGTCGAATCCATGTTCTCCATGAAGAGAGCGGTGGCCACGATCAGCGGGATGACGCGTTGCTTGTCGACCATGACGGATTGGTAATGAAAATCAGAAGGAAAGGTGGACTTGCGGCTTATCACCGCCGCTCCGCCGGGACCATTGCGGATCAACGCATAGCACCTAAATCCTGCGTAACAACGGTGTGACCCTCGACGGCGGGTGCGCGCGCTCCCTCGTCATTCCGCGGCGCGCCCCTTGGCGGGCCCGGAATCCATCGGGCCCCAGAGACCGCTGCGAGATGGATTCCGGGCTCGCGACTTCGTCGCGCCGGGGAATGACGAGAGGGGCCGCCACCCGGCCATCCACGCCGAATTTACTTAAAAAGCCTGTGCATGGCTGGCCGGCGGTCCGATTTGCTTTGATTCGTCGCGTGGCCGTGCTATCGACCCGCGTCAACCCCAACTATGGGCTCCGATTCTCCGGCGATGCCGCAAGGCACGCTGAGGGCGGCGCTCATCCATAGCTATTTGCGGCAGGGCCGCAGGAAGGAGTTGGCAGATGGCCACGGTGCAACTTCAAGGCATTCGCGAAGCCTTTACGTTCGACGACGTGCTGTTGAAGCCGGGCCTGTCGGACGTCATGCCGGGCGAGGTCGACATCCGCTCCCGCGTCACCCGCGCCATTCCGCTCAACATCCCGATCATGGCCTCCGCCATGGACACGGTCACTGAAGCCCGCATGGCGATCGCCATGGCGCAGGCCGGCGGCCTCGGCGTCATCCACCGCAATTTCGATCCCGAGGGGCAGGCCGCCCAGGTCCGGCAGGTCAAGCGCTACGAGTCGGGCATGGTGGTGAACCCGCTCACCATCAGCCCCGAGGCCACGCTCGACGATGCGCTCAAGCTGATGAGCGACCACGGCATCTCCGGCATTCCCGTCGTCACCGGTGCGAGCAAGAATACGCCCGGCAAGCTGGTCGGCATCCTCACCAACCGCGACGTGCGGTTTGCCACCGACCGCCGGCAAAAAGTCTCCGAGCTGATGACGCATGATGGCCTCGTCACGGTCCGCGAGAATGTCAGCCAGGACGAGGCGCGGCGGATGCTGCACCAGCATCGCATCGAGAAGCTGCTCGTGGTCGACGAGCAATATCGCTGCGTCGGCCTGATCACCGTGAAGGACATGGAGAAGGCGGTCGCCCATCCGCTCGCCTGCAAGGACGCGCAGGGCCGCCTGCGCGTCGCCGCCGCCACCACCGTCGGCGACACCGGCTTCGAGCGCACCGAACGGCTGATCGATGCCGGCGTCGATCTCGTCGTCGTCGACACCGCGCACGGCCATTCCCGCCACGTGCTGCATGCGGTCAATCGCATCAAGCGCCTGTCCAACTCCGTCCAGGTCGTTGCCGGCAACGTCGCCACCACCGAGGGCGCGCAGGCGCTGATCGATGCGGGCGCGGACTGCATCAAGGTCGGCATCGGCCCGGGCTCGATCTGCACCACGCGCATCGTCGCCGGCGTCGGCGTTCCCCAGCTCACCGCGATCATGGATGCGGTCGAGGCTGCAAAGAAGTCCGACATTCCTGTCATTGCCGACGGCGGCATCAAGTTCTCCGGCGACCTTGCGAAAGCGCTCGCCGCCGGCGCCGACATCGCCATGGTCGGCTCGCTGCTCGCGGGCACCGACGAGACCCCCGGCGAAGTGTTCTTGTGGCAGGGCCGTTCCTACAAGGCCTATCGCGGCATGGGCTCGGTCGGCGCGATGGCGCGCGGTTCGGCCGACCGCTATTTCCAGCAGGACATCAAGGACACGCTCAAGCTCGTGCCTGAAGGCATCGAGGGCCAGGTGCCCTACAAGGGTCCGGTCGGCAACGTCATGCACCAGCTCGCCGGCGGCTTGCGCGCCGCGATGGGCTATGTCGGGGCAAAGGACATGAAGGACCTGCACGACAAGGCCCAGTTCGTCCGCATCACCGGCGCGGGCCTGCGCGAAAGCCACGTCCACGACGTCACGATCACGCGCGAGAGCCCGAACTATCCGGGCGCGGGTTAGGCGCTCCGCATTCGGCTGCGCGTCGGTTTCGGCGCGCTCGCCTCGATGACGGTGTCATTCCCCGCGGAAGCGGGGAATCCAGTACGCCGCGGCTTCTCGGTTCAATCACAGCCGCCTCTGGAATACTGGATCGCCCGCTTTCGCGGGCGATGACAGCGAGTGTTGGGATTTGCTTCATTCCCACGTACCTCCTAAATGACTGCAACAAGTAGTCAGGAGGAAGCCATGTCCCAAGCAAAACGCATCGTTCTCGCCGCGCGTCCCGTCGGCGAGCCAAAGCCATCCGATTTCCGCATCGAGGAATTCGCGATTCCGGCGCCCGGCGCGGGTGAAGTCCTGCTGCGCACGATCTGGCTCTCGCTCGATCCCTATATGCGCGGGCGCATGAGTGACGGTCCGTCCTACGCAGCACCTGTGCCGGTCGGCGGCGTGATGGAGGGCGAGGCAGTCAGCGAGGTCGCGGCCTCCAACAATCCTGATTTCGCCAAGGGCGACATCGTGCGAGCCCGTACCGGATGGCAGTCGTACGCGATCTCGAACGGCAAGGGCTTGATCAAGGTCGATCCGAAGCTCGGTCCGATCTCGACCTCCATCGGTGTGCTCGGCATGCCCGGCATGACCGCCTATACGGGCCTGCTCGACATCGGCAAGCCGCAGGAAGGCGAGACCGTCGTCGTCGCCGGTGCCTCCGGTGCGGTCGGCTCGGCCGTCGGCCAGATCGCGAAGATCAAGGGCGCGCGTGCAGTCGGTATCGCCGGCGGCAAGGACAAGTGCGACTACGTGGTGAAAGAGCTCGGCTTTGACGAGTGTCTCGATCATCGTGAAATCGATTTCGCCGCGAAGCTGAAGTTTGCCTGCCCGAAGGGCATCGACGTCTATTTCGAGAATGTCGGCGGCGCCGTGTTCGAGGCGGTGTTCCCGCTGCTCAATCCGTTCGCGCGCGTGCCGGTCTGCGGCCTCATCGCCCATTACAACGACACCGAGGCCAAGCCGCCGAAATGGGCTGCCAGCATGATGCGCGCGACCCTGACCAAGCGGCTGACCTTCCGCGGCTTCATCGTCTCCGACTTCGCCAACCGCCATGGCGACTTCCTGCGCGACATGTCCGGCTGGGTCCGCGACGGCAAGGTCAAGTACAAGGAGTTCGTCACCGAGGGCCTGGACAGCGCACCCGGCGCCTTCATGGGGCTCCTGAAGGGCGCCAATTTCGGCAAGCAGCTGGTGCGGGTCGGGCAAGATAAGGCGTAAAGCGTTTTCGAGCGAAGTGGGTACCGGTTCGCGTGAAGAAAACGCGCCAAACGAGACGCTAGAGCCCCGGAACGGGGCTCTATTTGCAAGGCCTAGTTGCAAAGGCGTCACACGCCGGACATCGATGGTTAACAAAGAGTGACCGATCGGCCACACCTGCCCGCAAAAGCCGCAGGTGTGACCGTCGGTTCATTGACGGCTGAGCGAAGGCATTGAATCATCGCGCATATTTTAGGTGCTGCGATGTTAGAGATTGGTATTTTCAGCGTAATCCTTCTGGCTGCCGGCTATTGGGCGACCCTGTTCGTCATGGGCCGTCGCGACGACGTCATCCATGGCAAGTTCGTCCACGTCGACGAGGAGGGCGATTTCACGCCAGCCGCGATGCCGGCGCCACCACCGCCATTCCCGAAACGTCCGGGCAAAGCTGCGCAGCCTGACAAGGTCCAGCCTGCGAAGGCGGAGGCGAGGCCGGTGAACAGCGATGCGCTGCAATCGCTGCTGGCTGCGATCCAGCAGGATCTCAAGACCATCGCCTGATCTGCGACGCTCAGACGCTGCCGCGCTCGACCAGGAACAGCTCGACGGCGAGCCGCTGCTCGGCGCGCGGCGTGCCTGATAGCCGCGCCAGAAGCAGTTCGCCCGCGATCCGTCCCACGGCCGCCGCATCGAACGAGATGGTGGTGAGACCGGGCGTGATCTGATCGGCGACGTCGTTGTCGCCGAAGCCGAGCAGCGCCAGATCGCGCGGCACCGAGAGGCCGCGGGCGCGGGCCTCGATCAGCGCGCCGGTCGCGAGCAGATCGTTGGCGCAGAACACCGCATCGACGTCGCCGCCGCGTTCGAGCAGGGCGGTGAAGGCGGCGCGGCCGTCGACGAGGCCCGTGATCTCACCGACGCCGATCTCGTGGACGATCTTGAGGCCGAGCTTTGCCGCTGCGTCCCGAAAACCGTCGCGGCGCAGCGCGCCACGGCCGCTGCTGCGTCCGATGAAGGCGACGCGGCGATGTCCGCCCTCAGCCAGCCTGCGCGCCGCCATCGCGCCGGCATCCGCATTGGGCAGGCCGACCAGCATGTCGATGGGGTCGCGCGGAAACGCCCAGGTCTCGATCACGGGAATGCCGAGCTCGAGCAGCGCGGCGCGATTCTCCTCGAGCTCGATCACGCCGGTGAACATCACTGCTGCGGGGCGGATGCCGCGCAGCGACTGGATCATCGCGACTTCCTTGGCATAGGAGTAGGAGGTCTGGCCGACCAGCACCTCGAAGCCTTCCGGCTCCAGCGTGGCGGCGAAGCTGCGCACCGCGAGCCCGAACTGCTGGCTGAGAATGTTGGAGACGAAGGCCATCACCACATTCGAGCGCCCCGAGCGCAGCGCGCGCGCATGCGGGTTGGAGGCGTAACCGGTCGCCTCGATCACTTCGAGGATACGCTCGCGAGTCTCGCGATTGACCTTCTCGGGGTGGCGTAGCACCCGCGACACCGTGATCGGCGCGACGCCCGCACGCTCCGCGACCTCCTCGATGCGCGGCGGCCGCCCGCTCGCGCTGGCGCGGCCGGGCGGCGCTGGAATGCGCACAACGTCGTCATAGGTCGGCTTTGCCGGATCGGTCATCGAATCCCGAGTGTAATCGCAGTCGGTATCGTCTCCAAAACTCAGCGCGCCGGCAGCTCGTCGCGCGACAGCGCGCGGCCGACCTGGACCAGGCAGTCGCCGCTCTGGCTGTCGGTGTGCAGGCGCTGCGAGATCACGATGCCGTCGGCGGGGAAGCGCAGCACCTCTTCCGGCAGCTCCGGGCGCTCGAAATCATGGTACCAGCCGGCGACGTCGCCGGCCGCAACCCGCGTGCCGACCATGACGGCGGGCTCGAACCAGCCGCGACGGGTCGCGAACACCGCCTGCGCATGGCTTTGCAGCGCCAGCAATTCGGTGGCGCGCTCGACCGGCGCGTGAGGGCCCAGCACCGGCGCCTGGACGATGCTGAGCGCGAGCAACAGCCGGTCGATCGCGCGCGCCGTGAGCGCCATGGTCTGCGGCGTGACGGTGCCGCCGCCGCCGAATTCACCGGAGAGCCCGATCGCGCCGGCGCGTGCAGCCGCGGCCATCGAGGTCGGAGCGGTCGCGCCGTTTTCGGCGACGAAGGCGAAGGGCATCCCCAACCCCTCCATCAGGCGCAGCGCGTGGCCGAACATCTCGGGCGTGCCCTGCCGCTCGATCAGCGCGCAAGGCACATGCGCCATCGAGGTGCCGCCGGAATGGATGTCGAAGACGACGTCGTGCCGCGGAAACAGCTCGTGCTCGAGGAAGTGCGCAAGCCGGAAAGTCGGCGTGCCCGCGGCATCGCCGGGGAAGGCGCGGTTGAGGTTGCCTTCGTCGAGCGGCGAGCGGCGCCGCGCCGCCATCACGGCTGGCCAATTGGCGAAGGGCAGGATGGTGATCTCGCCTTTGACGTCCTTTGCATCGAGCCGGCGATACAGCCGCGTCAGCGCGATCTCGCCCTCATATTCGTCGCCGTGATTGCCGGCCATCAAAAGCAGTTTTGGCCCGGCGCCGTTCTTGATCCGGAAGATCGGGATCTTGAGCTGGTAGTAGGGGGAGCGATCGATCGAGAATGGAATGCCGAGATGGCCCGACCATTTCTGGTCCTTCTCGAAATCGATCTCGTGGAAAAGTCCGGTATGCATGGCTTGCCTCGCGGCCGCGCCGTCGCCGGCGCCGGCCAAAGGTTGAAAGGATGGCGGCGCCCTAGAGCAAGGCGACAGCGGTCAGCTCGACGCGCAGGTCGGGATCGGCGAGGCGGGCTTCGACGCAGGCGCGCGCCGGCGGGTTGGCCGGATCGATCCAGGCATCGTAGACCGAGTTCATGGTGTCGAAGTCGGTGATATGAGGCAGGAAGACGTTGACCGCGATCAGCTTGGAGCGGTCCGAGCCGGCCTCCTTCAGCAGCGCGTCGATCTTGGCGAGCACCTGCTGGGTCTGCGACACGATGCCGGCCTTGCGGTCATCGGCAACCTGGCCGGCGATGTGCACCATGCCGCCGGCGGCGACGGCCTGGCTCATGCGCGAGCCGACGACGTAACGTTTGATCATCTCGAAATTCTCCTCGTGAAGGTTGGCTCCCGCATCGGTGCGGGAGCCGTGTGCTAGCTCACAGCGTCGGCAGCGTTTGCTCTTCCTTGAACCATTTCAGCTGAAGTGCGCCGAGCTTGCCGTTGAGCTTGTTGAAGAAGATGTCGGTGTTGATCCAGTTGAGCAAGTTCTGCTCGCCCTGACGCACGCCGACATGGGCCGGCGACTGGCGGATCAGGAATTTCAGCTCGACTTCCTTGGTCGGGTTCTGGTCCTGCACCTTCAGCGCGATGGCGCTGTTCTCGGCGAAGGTATCGGCCTGTCCCGCGAGAAACGCGGCGAGCGCGGCCGGCGTATCCTCGAAGCGCACCAGCTTCACCTTCGGCGCGTTGTCGGTGAGCCAGACGTCGAGCGTCGAGCCCTTGGACACGGCGACGCTGCGGCCGTCGAGATTGTCGGGCTTCTTGCCGGTGGCGGCCGGAATTGCCTTGGCGCCGTAGACGCCGAGGTTCACCACGGCATAAGGCTGCGAGAACATCACCTGCTGGGCGCGCTCTGGCGTCGCGCCGAGGCCCGCGATCAGGATGTCGATCTTGTCGGAGAGCAGGCTCGGGATGCGCGCTGCGCCCGTCACCGGCACGAGCTCGAGCTTGACGCCCATATCGGCGGCGATCAGCCGGGCGAGATCGGCATCCAAGCCTGCGATCTCGCCCTTGTCGTCCTTGAAGCCCCACGGCGCGGCATCGGTCAGCAGGCCGACGCGCAGCTTGCCCGCGCCGAGCACGTCCTGGAGCTTGTCGGCCTGTGCGAGGGTCGGGGCAGCGAGCACGGCGAGCGCGGTGGCTGCGATCGCAAAGAGGGACTTCAGTTGTCTCATGACTCTCTCCTGGTGGCGGATGGCTGGTTGATCATTTGGCGGACGCGATGAAGCTGGCGAGCTCGGGGGTTTCAGGATTGGCGAACAGCTTTGCCGGCGGTCCCTGTTCCCAGACGCGGCCCTGATGCATGAAGACGATGCGGTTGGCGACGTTGCGGGCAAAGCCCATCTCGTGGGTGACGAGGATCATGGTCATGCCCTGCTTCGCCATCGCCTCCATCACCTTCAGCACTTCGCCGACGAGCTCGGGGTCGAGCGCGGAGGTCACCTCGTCGAACAGCATGAGGTGAGGGGCCATGGCGAGGCAGCGCGCGATGGCGACGCGCTGCTGCTGGCCGCCGGAGAGCTGCTCCGGCCAGGCGTCGATCTTGTCGGCGAGACCGACCCTGGTCAGCACGTCGTCGGCAAGCGCCCGCGCGCGGGCCTTGTCGGTGCGGCCGGTGAGGAGCGGAGCCAGCGTGATGTTGCGCTCGACCTTCAGGTGCGGAAACAAGTTGAATGCCTGGAACACGATGCCGACGCGCTGACGGAATGCCTTCAGGTCAGGCATCCTGGCGTGGACCTTCTCGCCCTCGACGCGGATCTCGCCGGAATCGACGGTCTCCAGTGCATTGATGCAGCGGAGCAGGGTCGACTTGCCCGAGCCGGAGCGGCCGATGATCGTGACGATCTCGCCTTCCTCGACGTCGAGCGAGACGCCCTTGAGCACCTCGACCTTGCCGAATGTCTTGTGCACGTCGCGGATTTCAACGAGAGCCATCGAGGCGGGCCTCCAGAGAGCGGGACCAGAGCGTGAGCGGCAGGCACAGCGCGAAATAGATCGCGGCGACCAGCGCGTAGGTGAGCAGCGGCTGGAACGTCGCCGCGCTCACCACCTGGCCGGCGCGGGCAAGCTCGACGAAGCCGAGGATCGAGGCGAGCGAGGTGCCCTTGATGAGCTGCACCAGGAATCCGACGGTCGGCGGCAGCGACAGCCGCAGTGCCTGCGGCGCAATGATGTGGCGGAATTGCTGCCAGGCGGAGAGGCCGAGACAGCTGCCTGCCTCCCATTGCGCCTGCTTCACGGCTTCCAGCCCGCCGCGCCAGATCTCGCCGAGGAAGGCGGCGGTGTAGAGCGTGTAGGCGACGGTGACGGCAACGAGGGCCGGCACCTGGATGCCCAGGAACATCGGCATGCCGAAATAGAAGAAGAACAGCAGCCCGAGCAGCGGCACGCTTTGGACGATCTGGATGCACGCCGCCATCGTCCAGCGGAGCCCAGCGAAGCGGCTGATGCGGCCCGTGGCGAACGCCAGCGCCAGCGGCGCACCGAAGGCGAGCGCGAGCACGACGAGCGCAACTGTCCAGCGCAACGCGGCGAACAGCGAGACGAAATCGATGAGGGTGAAGGATCGCATCGCTTTCCCCTCAGCGCCGCCGCGGCCAGCGGAAGGCCGCCAGACCGATGATGGCGAACAGCGCCTTGAACGACATCGCCATCGCGAAATAGACCACGCAGATCACCGCATAGACCTCGAAGCTGCGATACGTGCGGCTCTCGATGAAGCCCGCGACGTGGAACAGCTCGTCGGCTGCGACCTGCGAGGCGAGCGAGGTGCCGAGCAGCAGCAGGACGAATTGGCTGGTCACGGCCGGATAGGCGTTGCGCAGCGCCGGCGGCAGCAGGATGTGACGGAACACCTGCCAGCCCGACAGGCCAAGGCACTGGCCGGCCTCGATCTGGTTCTTCGGCACGGAGTCGAGGCCGGCGCGGATGATCTCGACCGAATAGGCGCCGAAATAGAGCGAGAGCGCGACGGCGGCGGCTTCGAACGCCGGCAGCTTCAGGCCGAAGTTCGGCAGCACGAAGAACACGATGAAGATCTGGATCAGCGACGGCGTGTTGCGGAACAGCTCGATGTAGCCGCGCACCAGCCAGCGCAGTGGCGTGATGCGGCCGTTCAGCGCGACCGCGCCGGCAACGCCGATCAAAAGCCCGGCCAGCGCCGCGATCACCGTCAGCTCGAGCGTGACGATGGCGCCGTCGATGAGCTGGTTCTGATAGCGCCACAGCGGCAGGAAATTCATCGGGCCCGCTCTCAGCCGAACTGGGTGGGCAGGGCGCGCGTGACGATGCCGCCGGCGTCGAGGCCGAGGATCACGCGCCAGCGGTCGAGGCAGGTGCAGGGATGCGAGATGCCGAAGGCGATGACGTCGCCGACCGCAAGCGTGCCATCGGGCGCAACGGACAGGAATGCATGCTGGTCATTGAGACGGGTGACCGACAAGGTCTCGGCGAGCCCCTGCTGCGCGACGCCGTCGCGGAAGACGTGTAGCGGCACCGGCAATCCCTGATCGAAGGAGGCATCGCGCATGCCGAAGCCGGCGATCGCAAGACCTGCTTCCGGCCGCGACAGCACCTCGGCCCAGAGTTTAAGCGCAGGTTGGAAACCTTCGACCGCCGAATGCCGCGCGCCGTCGATGACGAGACCGCCGCGACGGTCGAGCTCGGCGAAGGCGCGCGCGTAAATGCCGTGATCGCCGAAGAACAGCGCGCCTGAGCGCAGCAGGACGCTGGCGTTGCCGTCTGCCTGCGCGCTTGGTACGAGCGCGCGGGCGACGACGTCGAAATAGGCCGAGCCGCCGGCGCTGACGATCAGCGGCCGGCCCGGGGCAGCATGACGTACCAGCGCGAAGGCGGCGATGGTGCGCTCCATCAGCGCCGCGATCGCGCGCATCGTCTCGTCGGCATCGGGCGTTGCGACCGCGCCTTCGTAAGTGGCGACACCGCCGAGCATGAGCCGGTCGGCCGCGAGCACGGCTGCGATCGTCGCTTCGACCGCGGCGCGATCGCGCGCGCCGGCCCGGCCCGCGCCGAGCTCGACCAGCACGGACAATTCGCTGCGGCCCGCAATCCGGGCCGCTTCAGCCAGTGCTGCGACCGCCGCCGGTGAATCCGCGAAGGCGTGAAATTCGACGTCGGGATAGGCGCCGAGCAACGCGCCGAGCCGCCGGCCGGCCGCGAGGCCGCCGATTTCGTTGGCCAGCAGCAGGCGCCGCTCCCCGCTCGCGAGCAGCACGGCGGCCTGCTGGATGTTGGCAACCGTCGTGCCCCAGGCGCCGGCCTCGCGCAGCGACCGCGCGAGCTCCGGCGACATCGGCGTCTTGGCGTGGGGCGCAACGGCAACGCCGGCGCTCTCGCACCAGCGCAGGAAGAGGTCGCGATTGGCCGCGAAGGCGGCTTCATCGAGGGTGAGGGCGGGCAGAGCGAGATCGCCGCGGCAAGGCTGCCAATTCTGGCCGGCGATCTCCTCGATCGGCAGGCCATCGACCAGGGGGATGCCCCGCGTGGTCGTTGAAAGACGTTGGCTCTCCCACCTGGACAAGAACTGCATCGTCGCTCCCTCAGCGACCCCTCGACCGCTAGGGAACGATAGGTCGGAATGACAACGTTGTCATTAGCGGATTCTAGCCAATCTTGGTGCGAATTCGATGCAGTGAGGTAATTAGGTAAGGTGTTGTGCCCGTGAATTGGGCTAGTGCTCACCGCCCATCTGGGCGAGCAGCTCCTCGATATCGACATCGACCTGGCCCGCGGCCCTGACGTGACGAACTTCAAAACTGTTCGGCTGGAAGCGGTATTCGACGAGCCCGACTTCCTTGATCGCGATCCGGTCCTGGCGCGCGTCGTTGATCCTGAAGCCGGCCGACGGCGCCCAGACATGGCGGGTGTGGCGGTAGGTGAAGTCGCGCCGCTGGTGCACGTGCCCGCTGGCGATGAGCCGCAGGTCCACAGTCGAGAACATCTCGATCAAGCGCGCGCGTGCCGGCTGCGGCACGTAGCGAATCGAGGTCTCCGGCGTCTCGGGGTCGTCGGGCAGGTTGAGAAACATCGGCTTGTGCACGAACAGCGCGACCGGCCTGCCGTTGATGCGCGCCATTTCCCGGGACAACCAGTCGAACTGCTCGGCCTCGAAGGCGAGCCCTGAATTCATCACCAGCGAGTTGAGGCCGATGAAGTGCCAGCCGGCCGCTTCGAATGACCAATGGTCTTCGCCGATGATGTCGCGGAATTGTTGGCGGTGCTTTTCCTCAACCGGCGGCTTGGGCGCAGGCCCGATCGCGGTCGGATTGTCGCCGATGTCGTGATTGCCGGGGAGGTAGCGGCAGGCGACGGGCAGGGCGGCGTGCCGGCTCTTGGCGAATTCGACATCGTCGCGACTTGTCGGCCCGTCGAAGGAGACGTCGCCGGTGTTGACGACGAGGTCGGGCCTATCAGCGTCGATGTGTTCGCTGACGCGATCGAAATTGGCGATCAGGCCGGGGAAGCGCCGGCCGAGATGGGTGTCGGAAATCTGCGTGAGGCGAAATTCGGACATGGGATGAGCATACGCGTTGTCGCACGTCGGAACGATGACGGCGCGCGCATGCATCGCCATGAAACAAAGTTTAAAGCACGCGATAGCGGATCGTGTAGGCGTCCTGCGGCGCGACGCTGCCGGTTGCCGGCGAGGCGATGCGGTCGGCGAGGTGCCAGGGCCCGAACTGCTCGGACCGATGCGGCTCGGCGGGCAGGCGGAGGCGGAATTCGAACGTGCCCTTGCCGGGCAGGTTCACGACCAGCACGCGGTCGGCGGTGCGGTGGTTGAGCGCCACGGCGCCGCGCAGCACCGAGCGGCCATCACCGAGCTCGCGCACGCCATCGACCAGCGCCAGCGTCTGGTTGCGATCGGTGTGCAGCTCGATCTGGCTGTCGGACACCGCTGTGAGCGTTTCCCTCGGCATCCGGATCTCGAACTCGACCGCCGGCTTGGAGGGATTGAGGCCAAGATAGGCCAGCGCGGCGTGGCGCATGTCGTAGGCGGCGAAGGCCAACAGAGCGAGGGCGGCGAGAGTGGCGAGGCCATGCCTGACGACGTCGCGCCAGCTCCGGTAGCTCAGGCGGAAGTACACCGTCATCGCCAGCGCGACCGCGAGCGCCGCCGCCATGCCTGAGAGCGCCGACATCAGGACGCCGAGCCGGCCGTCCGCGGATTCGGTCAAAAGGCTGGAGAGGGTGTTCATGTCAGCCTCTTGGCGCTAGCTCGCCTTGCGGCCCCGGGGACCGAAATCGCTTTAACTATCGGCCTTTGGTCGCGGGACCGGGAACACCGGTTCAACTCGTTGATTGTCAGCGCCAGCAGTCGCGGCTAATGACGGTCCGCGGTGTTCCGCCTGACGGGAAAGTTCCGATGTCCATCCAAATGGTTTTGCTGCCTGTCTTCGTGCAGGTCGGTCTCACCTTCGCACTCCTGATCGGAATGGCGCTGGCGCGCCGGCGCTCGCCGGTTTCCGGCGAGACCAAGAGCCGCGACATTGCGCTCGGCGAGCAGTTCGACTTGCCGGTGCTGTTCTACGCGCTGATCGCGCTGGCGCTGCCCTTGCGCCATGCCGATCTCTTCATCGTGCTCATGTCCTGGGTGTTCGTGGTGACGCGGTTCGCCCATGCCGGCGTGTTCGTCTCCTCCAGCGATCTCGGCCGGCGCTCCACGATCTGGCTCGCGGGCGTGCTTGTGCTGCTCGCGATGTGGATCTACTTCGCGCTGAAGATGCTGTTGCTGATCTAGGCGCGCGCATGATCCGGACCCGGAGGGCCGCGTTAGCGCAAAGTGGATACCGGTTTTCCGACAAGTTCATGCGCAAAACAAAACTAGCCAATCCTGACCTGAAAGATTCAAATGACTCCCGCTGCCCGGCTGTCCGCAGCCATCGAACTGATCGACACCATCGAGAAGGACCGCGTGCCGGCGGCCAAGGCGCTCAAGGAGTGGGGCACCGCGCACCGCTTCGCCGGCTCCGGCGACCGCGCCGCCATCGCCGGCCTCGTCTGGGACGTGCTGCGCCGCTATGCCTCGAGCGCCTTCCTGATGGATGCCGATACCGCGCGCGCCCGGCTGATCGGCATGCTCCGCCTCGAGCGCAACATGGACGCGGCCACCATGGGCGCGCTGTTCGACGGCAGCCGGTTTGCACCGGCGCCGCTGACCGAGGCCGAACAGGCCGCGCTGGCCTCGCGTTCCCTCAAGGACGCGCCAGCTGCGATCGCCGGCGACTATCCGGACTGGCTCGACCCGTACTTTACGAAAGTGTTCGGCGAGGAGCGCGCCGCGGAGGCGGCTGCGATGGCGAGCCGGGCGCCGCTCGATTTGCGCGTCAACACGCTAAAATCCAATCGCGACAAGGTGCTGCGCGGGCTTGCTCATCTTCATGCGGAACCGACGCCATGGTCCGCAAACGGCCTGCGCATCGAGCTTTCGGCCGATGCGCGCAACCCCGGCCTCCAGGCGGAGGAGGATTTCATCAAGGGCGCCGTTGAAGTTCAGGATGAGGGATCGCAGCTTGCGGCCAGCTTCACCGCGGCAAAACCCGGCGAGCAGGTGATCGATCTCTGCGCCGGCGCCGGCGGCAAGACGCTGGCGCTCGCAGCCATGATGCAGGGCAAGGGACGGCTGATCGCCACCGACAGCGACAAGCGCCAGCTTGCCCCGATCCACGAACGCCTGTCGCGCGCCGGCGTCCACAATGTCGATGTCCGCACGCCCAAGGGCGAGGCCGATCCACTGGCCGACATCAGCGGCACCGCCGACCTCGTCGTAATCGATGCGCCCTGCACGGGAACCGGCACTTGGCGCCGCAACCCCGACGCCAAATGGCGCATGCGCCCCGGCGCGCTGGAGATCCGCCTGCGCGATCAGGCCGAGGTGCTGGCGCGCGCCGTGCCGCTGGTCAAGGCCGGCGGCCGCATCGCCTACATCACCTGCTCGGTGCTGGCGGAAGAGAACGGCGAGCAGGTGAGGGCGTTCACCGCCCGCCATCCCGAGTTCGCGGTGGTGCCGCCCGAGCAGACCGCAAGCGTGCTCTGGGACAAGGCGGAGGATTTCGCAAAGGCCGCGCTGCAGTCGGACGAAGGCT
Organism: Bradyrhizobium sp. 613_E4_N2_2; assembly: GCF_052075995.1. NCBI lineage: Bacteria > Pseudomonadati > Pseudomonadota > Alphaproteobacteria > Hyphomicrobiales > Nitrobacteraceae > Bradyrhizobium > Bradyrhizobium sp. 613_E4_N2_2. Next base: position 5,229,778 of record NZ_CP197234.1, on the reverse strand, counting down.
GGCTGATGACGCCGCGGCGAACGGGGACGGACGGGTTTTTCGTGTCGGTGTTGAAGAAGACGTAGCTCTCGTAGTGACCCTCGTAGGGTGGGCAAAGCGAAGCGTGCCCACCATTCGTAGTGTGAAAGATGGTGGGCACGGCGCGCGAAGAGCGCGCCTTTGCCCACCCTACGGCACCGCGTGTGCCGCGCCGCAGTTCCCCAAAACAAAAGCCCCGCGAACCGAAGCTTGCGGGGCTTTCTAACTCGACGTTCTGCCGGTACGTCCGTGGTCAGTACGGTGCGTGGGCGTTAGCCGACGCGGAGATTGTCAGCCGACGACTTGCCGCTGCGGCGGTCGGCGACGATGTCGAACGAGACCTTCTGACCCTCGTTGAGGGAGGAGAGGCCAGCGCGCTCGACGGCGCTGATGTGAACGAACACGTCCTTCTGGCCGTCATCCGGCTGGATGAAACCATAACCCTTTTGGGTGTTGAACCACTTCACGGTGCCCATAGCCATGGGAATTTCCTTTAGTTAGTTAGAGAGGATACGCACGTGGACCGGTACGCAAAATGGCGCCCATGATCCTGTTCAGTCGATGTTTGGGGAAGTCATCTGAAGCGTGCGCGCCCGTCTGCAACGAAGCGAAGCGGCCCAGTCGTTCGGCCAAGTATCGATGATCACAATATAGCGAGAATTTGGGGCTACTTCAAGGCACCACCCGTGGGCCGGCATGTGGCGCGGCTTTGCTATTTTGCGGTGCAAATGAGCCGCCCGACAGCCCTCAATCCACGATGAAAAGCGTCTCCCCCGTGGCCGTCGAGGACCGGTGCGCGGCGTCGCCGAAGTCCGAGACCTGGTAGCTCATCCCCGCGGTGAGCTTGAATTTCCGCCCGTCGCGCAGCTCGCTGTCGAGCTCGCCTTCGAGCACGTAGAGCACGTGGCCGCGGTCGCACCAATGGTCGGCGAGATAGCCCGGCGAATACTCGACCATCCGCACCCGGAGATCGCCGATGTTGAGCGTCCGCCACTTGGCCTGCCCGGTCTCGCCGGGATGCGTGGTGACCTCGACCTTGCTCCCGTCTGTGACGGTGAAGGGGGAGGCGGGGAGTTTCATGGGGAATCCTATGTCAGAGCCGGCGGGCGCAGTGTTAGCGCACGCCCGTCCGGCCGTCTCCGTCCTTGCGAGCTTGGGGCATGCGCGTCCCTCACTCTCGCTGTCATCGCCCGACTTGATCGGGCGATCCAGTATTCCAGAGGCCGCGCCGTGATGCGGAAAAGCCGCGGCGTACTGGATTCCCTGCCTGCGCGGGGAATGACAGCGGCGGATGAGGCGGCACCGTCTGCACACAATAAGCGCGTGGCCGACAGCAATGCGCGCAAGCGTCACTGCGCCAAATGGTTCGCCGACCCCTGCACGATCAGCCCCGCATCATTCACCCGCAGATACTCGCAGATCTTCTTCCCCCGCTCGTTCTCGTAAAACACCACGACGCTATCAGGGCTGACGAACAGGTCGATCAGCGCAAAATGCAGCTCCGGCAAAAGCCCGAGCGCCTTGCCCCAATACGCCCGCAAGGCGTCCTTGCCGCGCACGGTGCCGCTGGCGTCGAACCCCATCGCGGGGATGCGGTCGGAGGTCATCACGGTGTCCTCGTCGTAGAGCGTCAGCACGCGCTCGAGATCGCGCGCGTTCCAGGCCTCGACCCAGGTCCGGCCGAGCGCGGCAAGCGTTGATGGCTGATGGTGCTGTGACATCGCGTTCTCCCTGATTGGCCCTGTTTGACGCGTGGGCCAAATTAGGTCAATAATACTGACATATATCCGTTTGTCCATGCCCAAAGAAGAATGTGGGCGCGCGCATCGCGCGGTTGCGGGCAGGGGCACGGTCGCGTATTTGCTGGCCATGACAGCAGCACAGAACGACCGCTCCGCGTCGACGCCCCCGGTGGCCTCGGCGCACGACAAGATTCTCATCGTCGACTTCGGCAGCCAGGTGACGCAGCTGATTGCGCGTCGCGTGCGCGAGGACGGCGTCTATTGCGAGATCGTCCCGTTCAACAAGGCCGAAGAGGCCTTCAAGGAGATGAAGCCGAAAGCGGTGATCCTCTCCGGCGGGCCTGAGTCGGTGCATGAAGCGGGCTCGCCCCGCGCTCCGCAACCGATCTTCGCCTCCGGCGTGCCGGTGCTCGGCATCTGTTACGGCCAGATGACCATGGCGGAGCAGCTCGGCGGCACCGTCGAGGGCGGCCATCACCGCGAATTCGGCCGCGCCGATGTCGAGGTGAAGGCGCCGAGCAAGCTGTTCGAGGACGTCTGGTCGCCCGGCGGCAAGAACCAGGTCTGGATGAGCCATGGCGACCGCATCACAAAAATGCCACCGGGCTTCTCCGTGGCCGGCACCTCGCCGAACGCGCCGTTCGCGATCATCCAGGACGAGACGCGCAAGTACTACGGCCTGATGTTCCACCCCGAAGTGGTGCACACGCCCGATGGCGCAAAACTGATCCGCAATTTCGTCCGCAAGATCGCCGGCCTCTCCGGCGACTGGACCATGCGCGCCTTCCGCGAAGAGGAGATCGCAAAGATCCGAGCCCAGGTCGGCAAGGGCAAGGTGCTCTGCGGCCTCTCCGGCGGCGTCGATTCAGCCGTCGCGGCCGTCTTGATTCACGAAGCCATCGGCGACCAGCTCACCTGCGTGTTCGTCGATCACGGCATGCTGCGCCTCGACGAAGCCAAGACCGTGGTCGATTTGTTCCGCCACCACTACAACATCCCGCTCGTGCATGTGGACGCCTCCAAGCAGTTCTTGGGCGAGCTCGAAGGCGTCACCGACCCCGAGACCAAGCGCAAGACCATCGGCCGCCTCTTCATCGAGGTGTTCGAGGCGGAGGCGAAGAAGATCGGCGGCGCCGACTTCCTGGCGCAGGGCACGCTCTATCCTGATGTGATCGAGAGCGTCTCCTTTACCGGCGGCCCCTCGGTGACGATCAAGTCGCACCACAATGTCGGCGGTCTGCCCGAGCGCATGAACATGAAGCTCGTCGAGCCCCTGCGCGAGCTGTTCAAGGACGAGGTGCGCAAGCTCGGCCGCGAGCTCGGCCTGCCCGAAATCTTCGTCGGCCGCCACCCGTTCCCGGGCCCCGGCCTCGCCATCCGCTGCCCCGGCGACATCACCAGGGACAAGCTCGACATCCTGCGCAAGGCCGACGCCGTCTACATCGACCAGATCCGCAAGCACGGCCTCTACGACGACATCTGGCAGGCTTTTGCCGTGCTGCTCCCGGTGAAGACGGTAGGCGTCATGGGCGACGGCCGCACCTATGACTATGTGGTCGGCCTCCGCGCCGTCACCTCGACCGACGGCATGACCGCGGACTTCTACCAGTTCGACATGAAGTTTTTGGGCGAGACCGCGACGCGCATCATCAACGAGGTGAAGGGCGTGAACCGGGTGGTGTACGACGTGACGAGCAAGCCGCCGGGGACGATTGAGTGGGAGTAGTGTGGCCGGCTGCTATCGCGCAGTTTTGCGTAGTCTGGTGGAGTTGTTCTCGCTTCCTTTCGCATTGAGGACGCCGACCGAAGTAGTGAGCCGGCTTATCCCGGCTGAGGCCGGTAATCCAACGCGTTTTCGCTAACGGAGCATTGCAGCGTACTTGATCGTACAGAGGGGCGGGGCGTCCAAAGCTCCAGCTTCGAGCACCGCCAGGATTTGGCGGCAAAGGCGGACATTCGGCTGGAGCCGCTCGTCTCAGAAGGGTCCAGAATGTGACTTGGCGCGAGGGCCGCTTGTGGCGGCGCAAAGCGGACATGCCTCACATGGCCGATCGCTCGTATCCTCGTCAGTTTTCTGTTTGCGCCTTGGCTCGCCAGGTGCATCAGACCGTCGGGCACAAACAGTTTGATTGCCGCAGAATTTTCCGCAGCACTTCTGCGGCATTTTTGGAACGCACAATCGCCGGCGAGGTGGGACTCTCGCCGGCGATGCCTCGCCATCAGCAGGGTGCCACCCTTATTGCCGCGTCAGGCGAACCACGTCCTGCCTCAGCAGGTAGAACGAGACGGCGAGCAGGACGACGTCCTTCATCAGGAAGGGCACGTTGCCCGTCATCGCAGGGAAGCCTCCGGCAGCGACGTCCCAGCCCTCCGGCATGAAGGGAATGATGGTGACGGTCGCGATGAAGGTGCCGGTCGAGCCCAGGGCGCCGAGAACGCCGAGCCGCTTGTCCCAGAAGCCTGCGAGCAGCAGGGTCCCGAACGTCCACTCCGATGCGCCCAGGAAGTAGCTGGCGCCGGCATGGCCGAAGACCGGATAGAGCCACCAGATCAGCGGCCCGTTGCTGATGAACGGGACCAGTCGTTCGAATTCGTACGGAAACCACTTCTGGTAACCGAAGAAGGCGAACATGATCACCATCGAGGCCCGGACGACGTGGTAGTCGAGGTCCTCCGCCAACAGGCCGGACGTATGCAGCGCACGGACGATCGGGTTTTGAGCAGTAATGGAAAGCGTAGTCATGGTCGTGATCCTTTCATGTTTGAGATCTGACGGATCGCTCGATCGCTTCACGCGATGGCGGGGAAATCGATCTCGGTGTCGTTGATGCGGTTGAAAACGTTGGTGAAGACGGTGGTCGCGAAGGCCAGGCTGATCTCGACGAGCTGGGCGTCGCTGTAGCCAGCGGCCTTGATCGCCGCGAACTCCTCGTCGCTGACGGTGCCGCTGGATTGCGCGAGCTTGCGGACGAAGCGGGCGAGCGCATCGCGCTTGGCGTCGCCTGTGGGCTTGCCGTCGCGGATGTTCTTCAGTTCGTCGGGCTTCAATCCCGCGAGCTTGCCGAGCAGGCTGTGCGCGGCCACACAGTAATCGCAGCCGGCGACACCGCTAATGATCAGTTTGATGGTTTCCTGGTCGCGCTTGCTGAGCGAGCCGGACGCGAGCACCGTATCTGCGGCGAGGACGGACTTGAGCGCAGCGGGGCCGTGGGCGGCGATGGCCGCAAAAGTGTTCGGCACGCTGCCGATGGCTTTCTTGATCTGGGCGTAGACCTGGCCGGACGGACCGGCGTCGGTTTCGAGGTTCGGAACAGAAAGACGGGACATAGTGGCACTCCTTTGTTGGGTGGTGAACGATTGCGGAGTGACAGTACGATCCGTTTACGAGACTTTAAATGTCGTTTAGGCTCGACTATATGCTCAAACGTCTCACATTTAGTCCGTTCAGGAGGTGGCCATGGACTGGCTGAGCAGGGTGTTTGAGATGATGCCGGTGCGCGGGCGGCTGGATCTTCGCTGCTCCTACGGCGCGCCTTGGCGGATCGATCAGGGGCCGGGCGAGGCGAACGAGATCCCCTATCATGCGGTCGTCGGCGGCTCGGCCGTTTTGGAAGATTCGGCCGGCGGCAAGCCGCTGCGGCTGGAGACTGGAGACATCCTCCTGCTGCCGGGCAATCCGCGACACGTCATGCACGACGGGAGCGGGAGCCGGCCGAAGCCGGCGCGCAATCGCCCGGAGCTCAATCTCGTCATCAGTGAGAACGCCGGCAGGGGAGACCGATTGGATCTGCTCTGCGGGCACTTCGCGATCGCGCCCCCGCACGATCGCCTGCTGCGCAGTTATCTGCCGGCCCGGTTGGTCGTGCATGCCCGCGGTCAGGACGAAGGAGAGAACGCCACGCAGCTCGCGGGTCTGGTTGCCCTGTTGCGCGGCGAGTCGGCGGACGATCGCCTCGGCGGTCGCGCGATGCTGAATGCGTTGTCGACCGCGATGTTCGCGCTGGTGCTGCGGTTCGCCAGCGAAACCGAAGATGCGCCGCGCGGTCTTCTGGCGCTGGCCGGGCATCCGCGCCTGGCGCCGGCGGTGGCCGCAATGTTCAACGAGCCAGCGCGCGCATGGTCGCTGCCCGACCTGGCGCGCCTGTGCAACATGTCGCGTGCCACACTCGCCCGCCAATTCCAGGAAAAGCTGGGGCGATCGGCCTCCGATCTTCTGGCTGACATCCGGATGACGCTCGCGGCGAACGAGCTGAGGAGCTCGTCTCTTTCGACGGGTGCTGTAGCGGAGGCGGTGGGGTACCAATCAGAAGCCGCCTTCCAGCGCGCATTCAAGAGTCACATGGGCGCTACGCCGGCGCAGTGGCGCAAGATGCTGGAACCGTCGGGTCGGGACATATTCGCAAAGCCCGCGGCGCATGCGGACGCTGATTCCGCGAAGGTCGCTGCGGACTGATGCGCCCACGAACGAGGGCCAGCGAGGCGCGCGACGTGCCCTCGCTGGCCCTGTTACGCGGCTGATGAAGCGAGCTGCGTTCAGGCCGCCGCCTTCGCGGTCGGGTAGTCCGTGTAGCCGCGCGCGTCGCCGCCGTAGAACGTCGAGCGATCGTAGTGGGCAAGAGGCAAGCTCTGCCGGATCCGCTCCGGCAGATCCGGGTTCGAGATGAAGTGGCGCCCGAACGCGACCAGATCGGCGTCGCCGAAGGTGACGATGGCTTCCGCGGAAGCCGGGGTGAAGCCGCCAGCCGCGATCAAAGTTCGCGAGAACTTCGGCCGCAGATGCTGAGACGCGATCGGTGCTCGGCCATGCGAGATCTCCTCGGTGCCCTTGATGCGCGGCTCGACCACGTGAAGGTAGGCGATGCCCAGGCGGTCAAGCTGCGTCGTCACGTAGCCGAACGTCGCCGCCGGATCGCTGTCCGACATGGATCCGTAGGTGCCGCTCGGTGCGATGCGCACGCCGACGCGATCGGCTCCCCAGACCGAGATGGCGGCCTGCGTCACCTCCAGCATGAAGCGGGCGCGGTTTTCGATCGGGCCGCCGTATTCGTCAGTCCTCTTATTCGTTCCGTCCTGCAGGAACTGGTCGGGCAGGTAGCCATTCGCGCCATGGATTTCGACGCCGTCGAAGCCCGCCCGCAGTGCCCGCTCGGCGCCCAGCCGAAACTCTTCGATGATGCCAGAGATCTCATGCAATGCGAGAGCGCGCGGCATCGAGAACGGGACCTCGCCGCGCTTGGAGTACGCGTAGCCCTCGGCCGCGATGGCGGAGGGCGCAACCGGCGCGTCTCCATTCGGCTGCAGGTCGACATGCGATTGCCGGCCAACGTGCCACAACTGCTGGAAGATCCGGCCGCCCCTGGCGTGGACCGTGTCGGTGACGCGCTGCCATCCTGCGATCTGGCTGTCCGAGTAGATGCCGGGCGCGCCGGCATAACCGTTGCCGCGGATCGAGACCGGCGACGCTTCGGAGATGATCAGGCCGCCCTTGGTGGTGCGCTGTTTGTAGTATTCGACCATCAGCTCGCTCGGGATGTCGCCGGGATTGGAGCGCATCCGCGTCAACGGCGCCATGGCGACGCGATGGGATAGACGGTAGGGGCCGATCAGGGTCGGCGTGAACAGCTTGGACATGGGTATATTCCTTTGAGTTGAGAGACAGCGGCCGGTGGTCATTGCGCCCCACCGGCCGCCTCATGTGCCGTCACGCCTTGACGGCCGCCGCCCGCTGGAGGACCGGGATCATGTCTTCAGGCTCCGGCCGGCGGGTGTAGTCGGGGTTCACTTCGGAATAGAGGATGACGCCGTCCTGTCCGATGACGTAGCGGGCCGGCATCGGCAGCGTCCAACTCGGGTCGTCGTTGAACGTCGGCAGATCGTTCTTGAGCTGCTTGTAGAGTTCGACCAGATAGTCGGGCAGGTTGAAGCGCAGGCCGAACGCGGCGCCGACCTTACCCTTCGCGTCCGACAGGATCGGGAAGGACAGCTTGTTCTGACGCACCGACTTGCGGCTGTTCGGAGCGGTCTGGGGTGAGATCGCGACCAGTGAGGCCCCGTACTTGTCGAACTCCGGCTTGACGGACTCGAGCGCCTGCAGCTCCATGTTGCAGTACGGGCACCAGACGCCGCGGTAGAAGCTGAGCACCAGCGGGCCGCGCGTCAGCAGGTCGGCCGAGCTCACGACGTTGCCCTCCGGATCCGTGAGCGAGAAGGTCGGAGCGAGGTCGCCCGCCTTCTTGGCGTGCTTGGCCGCGCCGGATTCGATCAGTTCTGCGGTGGCGCGGTGCATCGTCTCGATGACGGGACGAGGAACGCTGTAGGGCGGCTTTCCGGCCTCGAAATCGGCTTTGAAGGCATCGAGCTTGGCTTGAAGCGACATGTCGGTCTCCTTTGGCGTCTGCGTGGAGGACGGCGGTGCCGCCCGTTTCGTGGAAGTCACGTGCAGAAAGCTAAAGGAGGCCGCCGTTCGAGGTAGCGGGCACGTCCGACTAGAGCTTATTCCGCTTGGGAATGACCGCCGCGCAGCGGGTCAACATCCCTTGCAGATGATCAGCTTACGGTCCAATTCCTGGTCGAACTGCTGTTGCTGCTGCTCCCATGCCGAGACCGCTTCGTGCTGGGGAACGTCGGCCTGGTGAGGTTGCCGATGACCGACCGGAGCGAGCCAGGGCATGCGCGAGGTCAACAGGATCGGGGTGCGAGCTGCTGCCGCGCTCGTCGACACATCGGGGAAAATGGCGAGGGCATCTTGGCGGTCGGCTGCTTTTGCCGGTGAGAGCAAGGCGGAAAGGACAACAGCGACGGCCGCTGCGCGTACTGAGCGATTCAGGATCGAGGTGCGGGACATGGTGACACTCCTTTTGGGAGGGCTCGGGATGAGCGACTCCATGGATGTCACCGTACTCATTCGCCTGAGACGTTGAATGCCATTCTGGCGCTAAAAAATGCTCGTTCGTCTCACGCATTTGCGCTCGCTGCGCGGTCGTCGGGGATGCGATCGCCGGATGTGGGGCCCGCGAGGGTCACATCCGGCCTCGTCGGAGAAGCGATCGAATGGAGCATTTCCGGAACTTGCGAGACGAAGTTGCCCGATTGAGCAAATTCCCGCCTCGGGGCCGCGTCTGCGCCGACGAGAGCCATCATGCGGCCCACGACGTCGAACGCGTCGCGCCACGCATCCAGCCGACTTCGACAGTCCCGGAAGTTAAGGGTTGAACGAACGCTCGAAGAACCCGACGAACGCTCGCGCCTTTGCCGTTGCGGCACGGCCGCTCGGTAGGGCTGCCCACAGATCGAGCGGCGGGAGACTCCATTCAGACAGAGCCGTACGGACGGCGCCCGATCGCAGTTCGGGGCTGAACATCCATTCCGACGCGATGGTCAGTCCTGCATCGGCGAGCACGGCGGCTCTCACGCCCTCCGCGGCGCTCACCCGCAACCTGCTTTGAACGCTAACGGCCAATTCCGTACTCTCGCGCCTGAATGACCAGACGCTGCCTTCTCCCTGCAGATAGACGACGGCCTGGTGCTTGCTCAGCTCGCTCGGCGTCGACGGCGTGCCCGCCCGATCGAAGTAGGCGGGCGTCGCGAGCACGAGCCGCTTGCACCTTGCGACGCGGCGAGCGGTCAGGGTCGAATCCATCATCTTCCCCATCCGGAGCGCCACATCGATCCCTTCCTGGACCAAGTCGATTTGACGGTCGTCCAGGATCACCTCGAGATCCAGCTCCGGATGCTGAGCCATGAACTGCGGCAACATCGGAATGAGATGGATCCGGGCGAACGTGACGGCGGCGCAAACACGCAGGCGTCCCTTGAGGCCTGCTCCAGCTCCGCGCGCGGCGAGCTCGGCCTCAGCCGCTTCCTCGAGAGCCCGTCTGGCGCGCTCGAGATAACCGAGCCCTGCTTCGGTCGGCGTGAGCCCGCGGGTCGACCGGGTCAGCAGCTTGACGCCGAGATAGTTCTCGAGCTGAGCGACCGACTTGGATACGGCCGGCTGCCCAACGCGGAGCTGTCGGGCCGCTCCGGAAAAGGAGCCCGTCTCGACCACGCGCACGAATGTTTCCATCGAAGCCAGACGATCCATCTTGCTTATTCTCCGCAGGAATGAGCGATATCGCTTCGCCCTATCTGCCATGCCTCGGAAGAATTGGCCACTCTCCACGCAAAGGAGAGACGCAATGAGCACGAATGAATTCCAGAGCGCCAGCTTCCGGACCGCAGGTGCGGTCTGGATTCGCTCCATCCGCGCGAAGGCGGTCGCAAGCGAGACGGTTCAGATCATCAGCGCGACGGCGAGGGATGCGCTGTTCGCCTATGCGATGACGGGCAGCGCGCTGGCCAGCCTGGCCATTGTCGTCGCCCCGCATCTCGACATGCTGCTGCGCTGCGCCGCCCACGGCCGCGGCTAAGAGCATGCCGCTAACCATCACCTACCGAGGAAGAGGAGAGTACGATGTTGCAGTTGTTGATTTCCGTGTTGGCGATTGCGGCGACGTCAACCCCAGCCGTGGCGTCGCTGCATTCCGGCGAAACGATACTGTCGGAAGCCAAGGTCAAGGCAAACGTACAATGCGGTAGCGGCCGGCACAGCGATTGACAGCAGGCCGGCACCGTCTTGAATCGGCGAAGAGTTCCTTGAGAGCAGGAGGTCCGCATGAACCGACCGATCGAACGTCTTGAGGCCGCGGATGGTTCGCAGCGCCGCCGGTCGGACCGCAGCGACCTCCCGGGTCAGATCGTCCTAGTACTGCAGGGCGGCGGCGCTCTTGGGTCGTACCAGGCTGGCGTCTATCAGGCGCTGCAGGAAGCCGGGATCGAACCGGACTGGATCATCGGCACCTCGATCGGCGCCATCAACGCAAGTCTGATCGCTGGAAACGAGCCGCAGCGACGGTTAGCGCGGTTACGCGAGTTCTGGGGTCGCGTGCAGCGCGCCCCGGAGTGGGGCTTTGAGGGCGCTTTCCCTGCATTGGACGGACGCTGGTCGCACTGGAGCACGGTGACCCAGGGCATTCCGGGCTTTTTCACGCCAAACCTGCTTGCCCACGTCGGGGACGCTTTCCCGCTGGGCGCTGATCGGGCCGGCTACTACTCGACGGCGCCGCTCGAACACACCCTTGGCGAGATGGTGAATTTCGACCTGTCAATCAGGGAAGGCCGCGCCTGTCGGTTGGCGCAGCGCATGTGCGAACCAGCCAGATGCGCTATTTCGACAGCCGCGATGGCAGAATCGACGTCAGGCATATCATGGCTTCGGCAGCTCTTCCGCCCGCGTTTCCGCCGGTGCGCATCGACGGCGAACTCTACTGGGACGGCGGCATCCTTTCCAATACGCCCACCGAGGCGGTGTTCGACGACAATCCGCGAAGGGACTCGGTGATCTTCTCGGTCCATCTGTGGAATCCGATTGGGCCCGAGCCAACGACGATGGCCGATGTTCTCAACCGGCACAAGGACGTCCAGTATTCGAGCCGGATCGCGAGCCAGATCGCGCGCCACCAGCAGACGCACCGGTTGCGTCATGTGATCAACGAGCTCGCATCGAAGCTGCCCGAAAGTGAGCACAGCAATCCAGAGGTCCGGGAATTGCTGGGCTATGGCTGCCAGACCCGCATGCATGTGGTCCAATTGCTCGCGCCGCAGTTGGACCATGACGATCACACCAAGGACATCGATTTCAGCCAGGCCGGCATCCGGCGGCGTTGGGAAGCAGGGTACGCGCACACCAACGCGGTGCTCGCGCGCAAGCCTTGGGAGGGCCAGTTCGACCCGTTGTCAGGTGTCATCCTTCACGAAGCCAAGATCTGACGGCGCTCGCCGCCGAATGAGCGGCCGCGAGTCACGCGTCCGCGGCCACGCTCAACTGGTATAGCCGACCGGTGGCATCTAGATCCTCCACCCGCCATGGGCCGCCGACGCCGGCGATCATCCACCTGAGCAGCGCCCAAAGATCGGCGTCGATCTCCGGATCGTTCAACGGCTCCAACGCGTCGGGCAGGGCGTAGACCTCGACCCCGTCGGGAAACGGATCTCCGCTGCGGCCGATGAAGACGAGCGTGTAGACCATTCCCGAGGGCGCCCGCACGTAGCCGGGACGTGATAAGGCGCTCGCGTCCAAAGAAAACTGCTTGACGAAGAATTCGCGGAATTCCGGGTAATGTCCGACGCGGTCTTCGGCGAGCACAAACGCTCTCCTCTTGCCTTCGAGTGTCGGATTTTCGATGACGTGGATCGTTGTCATGACTGCCTTCCCTCGATGCGGTCCAGGAAACCGTTGATCTTGCCGGCGATCTCCTCGCCGGAGTCCTCCTGCAGAAAGTGCCGGCCCGTCACCAGCTCGGGTCCTTCGGCATGCGGCAAGAGCTCTTTGAAGCGCGTCGCGAACGTCTTGTGGTCGAAGACCTCGTCTTCCCGACCCCAGACCAGCAGCGTCGGGAGTTTCGACTTCCTCAGTTCGCGCTCGAGCCACTCGAAGCGGGCCAGGCCGCGTGCGCTTTCGTCGAGCGGGATCCAGCGCGGCCAGGTCCATGTGAGTAGGCGCGATGCGGGATCTGGCAGGATGCTCTCATAGACGCTCTGGGCCTCCGCCCTGAACTTCTTGCGGTCGACCACGGAAAGATACATTCCGCGACCTGCAAGCGCATTGTGACGTCCGAGAAGATAGGGGCCGACGAGGGGCGCGTGCATCATGCGCCAAGGAAAAATCCGCTTGTGGAAGTCGGCCGGAGGCAGCGGCCAGGCCCAGGTGCTCATGATGACCAGAGCGCGGACCCGGTCCGGATTGGATAGAGCGAACCCGAGGCCACTGGGGCCGCCCCAATCGTGACAGACGATGGTCGCGTTGCGCACGTCGAGCTGTCGCAGGAGGCCGGTTAGATTGGCGATGTGGCCGTCGAGCGTGTGGGCCTGTTCGCGGACGGGCTTCTCGGACAGCCCGAAGCCGACCATGTCCGGAACGATCACGCGCCTTCCTGCCTCGGTTAGCGGCTGGATAAATTTCCGGTACAGAAAGCCCCAGGCCGGGTTGCCATGCAGGAGAACGACCGGATCGCCGGTGCCCTCGTCGACGTAGTGCATGCGCCAGCCGTTGACTTGCTTGAATCTCGGATCGTACGGCCATTGGCCGTGCTCGAACCTATGCGTTGCTCCCGATGCTTCCATTATTTTCCTCCCTAGCCAAAGAAGATCACGGCCTGGCCGTTGAGACCTGGCAATGTAACCACCGGTCCCAAGGATTCGCCGGTCGTGAAATCGAACGCGACGACCTCGTCCTGGGCGACGCAGTACAGCTTCCCGTCCGGTCCGAAGCGTAGCCCGCGCGGCTTCCTGAATCCGACCCGGCGATCCGGAGTCAGGACGCGAACGAGACGGCCGTCGGATCGGTCGTATTCGCGGATGGTCGTCACCGCGTCCGGAGCACCGAAGGGATGTTCGCTGCTGACGAGCACGTTTCCGTTCGGCGCGATCGTGAGATCCAGCGGACTGAGGTCCGGATCCTGGACATTCCAGGAAGGCTTGACCGCTCGCTCCGGATCGAAGGCCAGAATGGTGTTGTCGCCTTCGCCGCCCGGGCCGATGCCGGACGCGAGAAAGAGGGTGCCATCCGGGCCGAAGGCAAATCCGCGTGGGAACGGTACCACGGAGGATGGAAGCACGGCTTCTGCAGCTCCATCGAGAGATCGTCCGCGCGGCTCGCATTCCTACATGGTACCGGCCGTCGGGGCCGAAATTACCGCCGCCTGGTTTCAGCCAAGGTATCACGCCGGTCTCGCGCACCACACGCCCATTGTCGTCGAGCGCCAGAATGCGGTCCGAGCCGCTGTTCACGAAGAGGAGTGATCCGTCGCTGCCGAGTCCGCGCGGGTCGACGATCCGGACTTCGTCACTGAAGGGGCCGAGCGCCTCGCCGTCCGCATCGAACGCCAGGAGCTTGCCGTACCCCGAGCCATTCGCGTCCGATGCGCTCGTTACAAGAAGGACCATCGAAGGCTCCTGTGGTTATCCTCAAGCGATCATCTCGAGGGCGAGAGCGATTCCTTGCCCGCCGCCGATGCACATCGTGACGACGCCCTTCTTGAGGTCGTCTCGACGCATCGAATGGAGCAGCCGGGCCGTCAGCACGGCGCCGGTAGCACCGATCGGATGTCCGTGCGCGATGGCGCCACCCTCCACGTTCACGATCTCAGGCGGCAGCTTGAGCTCCTGCATGACCGCGAGCGCTATTGAACATACCCGGCTCGACGGCCGCGATGCCGTACGACACCAGCCGGGCAACCGGCGCCAGACCGCGTTTGTCGGCCCAATCCTCGCTCGCGAGCACCATCGCCGCAGCGGCCGTGTTCAGGCCGGGGGCATTGCCGGCGGTGATCGTGCCGCCCTCGCGGAAAGCCGGCTTCAGCTTGGCGAGCGTCTCGATCGTCGCGCCCGGACGGTTATGCTCGTCGGTCCGGAACGTGTTCGCTCCCTTTCGCGCGCGAACTTCGACCGGCACGATCTCGCCCTCGAATTTGCCGGCGCTCTGCGCGGCGGAAAAGCGGCTGTGCGAACCCAGGGCCCATTCGTCCTGCGCTGCCCGGCTGATCTGAAACTTCGCGACCAAGTCTTCCGTGTGCCAGCCCGAGTGCGCGTCCGAGAAGGCATCGTTGAGCCCGTCGCGCAGCACGCTGTCGTAGAGGGTCCCGTCGCCCATGCGGTAACCCCATCGGCCGCGCGTGTCGAGGTAGGGGGCGGCGTCCATGTTCTCCATACCGCCGGCGACGGCCGCATCGACAGAACCTGTCAGGATTTCGTGCGCCGCGGAGACGATGGCCTGCGCACCCGAACCGCAGACGCGATTGACCGTCATCGCAGGTACCTGGACGGGAAGCCCCCCGTGAATCGCGGCCTGGCGCGCGGGATTCATCTTGTTGCCGGCCTGCACCGCGTTTCCCATGACCACAGTGCCGATCTCGTCGGGTCGCAGCCTGGACTGCTGGAGAGCGGCATTGATGGCCGCTGCAGCCAACTCGACGGCCGGAATATCCTTCAAGGTCCCGCCGAACGTCCCGATGGCCGTTCGAACAGGCTCAGCGATCACTACCGAGTGCTTCGATGCCATGAAAAAATCCTCCGCCGAGTTGACGCGCAGGGAACGCGTGCCGACAAAATTGCGGTGCCGGCTACGATCTCGGCAGTGCGCTTGTCGCAATAATGCTTATTCCCGCGTGGCATATATGGACCAACGGCTATGTGGTCTGCTAACCCAAGCCGCCCGTCGACCGTCGAATTTGGGCTATCAACGTATGGACTAATTGTTTACGCTGGATTTTCTAGCCGTGACGGGCGCCGGTGGTCGACTGCCCCCTGAGGCATCGCGCGGTAGACTAGGGCGGATCTGGCACGGGTACTTGCTGTCCCGAAAGAGAGAGCCGCGATGTCGAGCCACGACCGCGGAATGCGTGTATGAACCGTCGTCACGATGGCCGGCCCGGTGACGTGCTTTGCTTTGGGCCGTTCAGTCTGTTCGTGGCGGCCAGGCTGCTGAAGAGGGCCGATGAGACGATACCGCTTGGCGGACGCGCTCTCGACGTTCTGATCGCGCTGGCGGAGCGGGCCGGCGAGACCGTCAGCTACGATGAGTTGATATCGACTGCGTGGCCGAGCGTGACGGTGGATGAATCCAATCTCCGCGTTCAGATTGCATCCCTGCGGAAGGCACTCGGCGGGGAGGATGGGGGTCGTTACATATCGAACGTTGCCGGTCGCGGTTATTGTTTCGTGGCGCCCGTGTCGCGTTCGACGGAGCGGCTGCCTATTGCGGAAAGCGAGCGGCCCAGAAAGCTACCGCCCCCATTGGGGCGGATGGTCGGTCGAGATGACGTCGTGCGAGCCGTATCGGAGCAGCTCCTGACAGCGCGGTTCGTCAGCATCGTCGGCCCCGGCGGCATAGGCAAGACGACGGTAGCCGTTTCGGTGGCGCACGCGTTGTTGGGGGGCTTCAGTGGTGCCGTTTCCTTTGTCGATCTGAGCGCGCTGACGAATCCGCAACTCGTTCCAACGGCAGTCGCGTCGGCACTTGGTTTGATTCTTCAGTCCCCCGATCCGTTCGGCAGCCTTGTGTCTTTTCTCGGTGACAAGAAGATCCTTCTTGTTCTCGACAACTGCGAACATGTGATCGAATCGACGGCGGTGCTGGCCGAGCGGGTCGTCAGCGAGGCGCCACAAGTACATATCCTTGCGACCAGCCGCGAAGCGCTACGCGTCGAAGGTGAGCGCGTCCATCTGCTCTATTCGCTCGACTGCCCGCCTGATCAGGTCGGTCTGACCGCCGCAGAAGTGCTGAAATTCCCTGCTGCGCAGCTTTTTATGGAGCGGGCGGCCGCCAGTGGCTACAGCGTAGCGTTGGGCGATGAAGAGGCGCCGATCGTCGCCAACATCTGCAGACGGCTCGACGGGATCGCGTTGGCTATCGAGCTCGCCGCAAGCCACGCCGGCTCTCTTGGGATTCGCGGAATTGCGGAACTTCTCGACAATCGCTTCAGCCTCCTCTGGCACGGACGCCGAACCGCGCTGCCCCGGCACCAAACTCTGCACGCGATGCTCGACTGGAGCTACAACCTCCTTCCCGAACACGAAAGGGCTATTCTGCGCCGACTATCGGTGTTCGTGGGGGATTTCACGTTTGAGGCAGCCAGCGCCATTGCCTACGCTGCGGAGCCGGACGAGGAGGGCTCTACGGGGGCCTTCGAGAACCTGCTTGCGAAATCGCTTATCTCCACGACGCCGGTACACGGGCCGACGTATTACCGGCTGCTCGACACGACGCGCGCCTATGCCAAGGCAAAACTAGCCGGGCGAGGCGAGCTGGATCATGTCGCCCGCCGGCATGCGAATTTCTTTTCCGACTTTCTCCGGGATGACGAGCTCGTTCAGTCGAGGTTCGGGGAGTGGGATCTTTCCGGCTATGCCTCGCATATTGGCAACGTGCGGGCGGCGCTCGAATGGGCGTTCTCAGACGACGGTGACGTTTCGATCGGTGTGGAGCTCGCTGCCTGGGCGGCTCCCCTGTTTGTTGGACTGTCCTTGCTTGAAGAGTGCGCTCGGTGGTGCGAGCGGGCGCTTGCGTGTCTTGAGGACGCTGCGCGAGGCACAAGACAGGAGATGATTCTGCAGGAAGCTCTGGCGTTGTCCGCAATGTACACCAGCGGAAACTCGGAACAGGTTCGTGCCGCGATCGAGCGTGGTCTCGCGATCGAGGAGAAATTCGGTGACCGGCGCCACAAGTTGCAGCTTCTTTACGGTCTGTATCGGCTTCTCATGAGGCTGGGGGATTTCCGTGGCGCGCTCGATACCGTGCGGAAGGCCGCAGCTTTTGCGGAGGATGCGCAGGATCAGGCGGGTCTGGTGGTGGCCGATTTCATGCTTGGTGCCTGTTACCACTTCATGGGCGACCAATCGGCAGCTCAATTCCACGACGAGCGCGGCATGACCCGCGCGGCCAACACCGGCACGGTCATCCCTAACTTCTTCGGGTTCGACTATCGGATCTACGCCCCGATCAGTCTCGCGCGGACCCTATGGTTGCGCGGTTTTGCCGACCAGGCGCGCCAGCTCGCAAAGACCGCCATCGATGGAGCCGCACATGACAACCCGCTTTCGATGTGCGTCGCGCTTGCCTACGGTTCGGCGGTCTTTGTCTGGAGCGGAGATTTCGACATGGCAGCCGAGTACGCCGAGCGGCTCGTCAAATATTCGGACCGATATTCGATGGAACCATATCGCGCCGCCGGAGATGGGCTTAAGGGTACGATTGCTATCGCGCGCGAGGACTTGGTTGCCGGCGTTGACTTGCTACGAAGTGCGATAGGCACTTTGTCGGCGGGAAGGCCAAACCACCAGCTAACGCCCTTTGCGGGAGCACTGGCCGAGGGCCTCCACATGATCGGGCAAGTGGAGGAGGCCCTGATCACGGTCGACGGGGCGATCTCTCGCGCCCACGATTGCGGATCGACCTTCGATTTGCCGGAACTCTTGCGGGTCAAAGCCCAGATTCTTGCGGCGATCCCGCGTTATGGCTCTGGGCCTGCTATAAATTGCCTGTCCGAGGCCATCCAAGTCGGACGCAAGCAGTCTGCGCTCGCCCTGGAGCTCAGATCGACGATGAGCCTGGCGCGCTTGTTGGCCCAAGAAGGACAGCGCGATCAGGCCGGTCATGAACTCGGACTCGTTCTGAATCGTTTCACGGAAGGATTCCAAACCAGAGATCTCAAGCTGGCGCGCGCCCTCCTGGACGATTTGCTGACGTCATCGTAGGTCAGATCACCCGTTCGGAGATGCCACCATCCGGACGCGTCCGAAGCGGTGACGCCGACGAAGCGCTGAGCGCGACAACCATCGATTCTGCCGATTTAATAAATTTTTACATCATACAATGATCCGTCGGTCGGAAGATGATGCACCCTGTTGAGGTGGCGCAAATTCGTGATGGCGGTCCTTCCGCATGCCAAATCCAGGTTCTTCGACTAGCGGTCCGATTAGCCTTCCACCCCTCATAGCGGCTTTCGTAGAAGCCACGAACGGCTTCGACCTGGATCGGATGATGGCTACCTTTGCTGACGACGCGCTCGTCAACGATCAGCTGCGTGACTATTGGGGCAAGGCGGCCATCAGGCGTTGGGCAGAGCGTGATCTCATCGGCGAAGAGCTGACGATCGCAGTCACGAAGGTCTTGAAGCACCACGACAACTTTGTCGTGACCGCCAACGTCGATGGAAATTTCGATATGCGTGGTTTGCCGGATCCGCTGATTCTGGCCTTTTATTTCACGATCGATCGTGACCTCATCGCCCAGTTGATCATCTTGCGCAATCGTCAGGATATTTGACGTATCGTCAGGCGCATCTTCCGCGCCCTTGATCCACTACCCCGGGCGCGTCTTCAGCCCGTCCGATTCACAAAATATTAGAACGTTTAACTGGCCTCCGAGGAGGAGCTGCGTGACGCTAGGACCCGCAACAGCGTTATCGGGTCTACCTGCGGGAGAGCGCACATGTGCGAGACAAGAAGCCGGGTCGGTGCCGCGGTAGCCAGTCGAACATTCGGCAGCGGTGAGCCGTGTCCGGCCTGGAGTATGACCCGGCCTGGCCGCGCACGGGACGGTCTCGGAATTGGCCTGTTCATCGCCGGCAGGCGCTCGGGATGCTGGGGTCACCGCATCGACATCGTTTCCACGCCCTGCCCCGGTTCTCGTTTTTCCGTTTTCGTCGCGCGTTTCGATGCGATGGCACCATATTCCAGACCGGAATGAACCATATCGCCAGCCCGCATCTGCCGCAGCGCAGGGGAATGGGTGAGGGTGCGGTCCTAGAGTTCACATGAAGAAGGAGAGAGAAAATGATAAACGGCTTCACGCTTCACGACACGAACACGGCGCCGGCAGCGTCCGGCGAATTGCTAAACGGGATCCAGAAAAGCTGGGGCTTCGTGCCCAACTTGCATCGCATTCTCGCGCAGAGCCCGGCGGCGCTCGAGGCTTACAGCACCCTCTGGGGGATCGCCGAAAAGACGAGTTTCACCCCGCAGGAACGCAACATCGTCTATCTCGCCATCATCTATGAGAACGAGTGCACTTATTGCATGGCCGGCCACACCAATCTGTCGCGCATGGCGAAGGTGGAGCCGGAAGCGATTTCCGCCGTCCGCGAAGGACGTCCGATCGCCGACGCGAAGCTCGAGGCACTGCGCCAGTTCGCGGCCAAGGTCACGCGTCAGCGCGGCGTCGTGAGCCAGGCCGAGGTCGCCGCCTTCAAGGCCGCGGGCTACGACAATCAGGCGGTGCTAGACGTGCTGGTGCTCGCCGCCACCAAGCTGATCTCCAACTACACCAATCATCTCGCCGAGACCCCGAACGACTCGTTCATGAAGGGGGCCGAGTGGAATCCTCCCGGCAAACTGAAGCCCGCGGCCTGACCACGCTGCGATGAGCCGCCCTCGCGTGAAGGCGGGAGCGGCCTCTTCTTCGACACCGAAATCGACTTCGCGATTTCCGCGGTCGTGTGATGCGGCTGCGCAACGGCGCTCGACACAACTCGACACAAGGAGTGGCGAAAATGAATGCAATTCTAAACGCGGCAATGAGTCCGCTTACCATGATCATGCGGCGGTCCGGCCTGCTTACTGAGGACCTCGACTACCATCTGGTGCGCGCGTCGATGGTGATCATGTTTCTCTTCTTCGGTTACCAGAAGTGGTGGCCGTATGAGGCCGAGCGGCTTGTGCCGTTCATCAGCAACGGCCCATTGATCTTTTGGCTCTATCCGGTTTTCGGCCATCAGGGCGCGAGCTGGTTTCTCGGCGTCAGCGAATGGACATTCGGTACGCTGCTGTTCGCGGGCTTCTGGGACAAACGCCTCGGTGTTCTTGGCGCCCTGGGGTCGACCGGCACCTTCATCGCCACCGTCACGATCATCCCCTTCATGCCCGAGGGGTGGGATCCCGCGGCTGGATTTCCGGCGATGACTGGCAACGTGCCGTTCCTGATGAAGGATGTGGTTCTGCTGGCGGTTTCCTTCTACCTGCTGCGACAGGACGTGGTGCGTGTCGCCCGGCATGAGCCAGCGCGGCGTCGCGTGAAAGGCATGGAATTCGTCCATTCCGCGCGGGAATGAAAGATATTGCTCTGACCTGGCTGCCCTTTGGGCTCGCGGACCCGCATTTTTGTCGCCGTCACATCGTAAAGGAGACGAGGGATGATCAACGGTTTCACACTTCACGACGCGTCCTCGGCGCCGGCGGACTCGACGGAGATCCTCGACAGCGTTCAGAAGTCCTGGGGCCTCGTTCCGAACCTCCACCGCGTACTGGCGGAGAGTCCCGCCGCCCTGGAAGCTTACGCGACCCTGTGGAGCATCGCGGAGAAGACGGGCTTCACGCCGCAGGAGCGCAACGTCGCCTATATCGCGATCATCTACGAAAACGAGTGCACGTACTGCATGGCCGGCCACACGAACCTGTCGCGCATGGCGAAGGTTGAGCCGGAGGCCATCGCGGCTGTACGGGAAGGACGGCCGATCGCCGATCCCAAGCTCGAGGCCTTGCGTCAGTTCGCGGCCAAGGTGACGCGAAGCCGCGGAGTCCTCAGCGAAGCGGACGTGTCTGCATTCAAGGCGGCGGGCTACGACACCCGCGCGATGCTGGACGTGCTCGTCCTCGCCGCGACCAAGCTCATCTCGAACTACACAAACCACCTGGCGCAGACACCGCTCGACCCTTTCATGAAGGGAGCCGAGTGGAACGCGCCGGGCAAGCTGAGACCCGCCGCTTGACGCGCGAAGGCCGCCGTTCGCCTCTGCGTGGCGGCCTCGCGCTTAGCGCACAGAGAGATCGCAGATGATCGAGCTCTACTACTGGCCTACTCCGAACGGCCACAAGGTTACGATGTTCCTGGAAGAGGCCGGGCTGGATTATGCGATCCATCCGGTCGACATCAGTGGCGGCGATCAATTCAAGCCCGAGTTTCTGGCGATCTCGCCGAATAACCGCATGCCGGCGATCATCGACACCGCGCCGGCCGACGGCGGCGAGGCGATCAGCGTATTCGAGTCGGGCGCCATTCTGCTGTACCTGGCCGAGAAGTCCGGTCGCTTCATTCCCAAGGATGTGCGTGGCCGCAAGACCGCGGCGGAGTGGTTGTTCTGGCAGGTCGGTGGGCTCGGACCGATGGCCGGTCAGAACCACCATTTCGGCGTCTACGCCCCGACCAAGATCCCGTACGCGATCGACCGCTACGTCAACGAGACGAACCGGCTCTACGGCGTGCTCGACCGGCACCTGGAAAACCGCGCCTTCATTGGCGGCGACAGCTACAGCATCGCCGACATGGCTTCGTATCCCTGGGTCGTTCCCTGGAAGCGTCAGCAACAGAATCTGGAGGACTTCCCTAACCTCCGGCGCTGGTTCGACTCGGTGCGCAGCCGCCCCGGCACGCAGCGGGCCTACGCCAAAGGCGAGCCGTACTCGAGCCGCCCGGCCGTCACGGAGGAGGGGAAGAAGATCCTGTTCGGACAAACCGCGACCAGGGCGTCGGTGGCGTGACGGTTCAGGGAGAAACACGTGGAGAGGATAGTGCGATGACAAGACGCGAAACCGTCGATGTAGGCGGTGTTCCGATCAGCTATCTGACGGCCGGCAAAGACGGGCCGTTGGTTCTCCTGCTTCATGGTACCTATTGGAGCCGTGTCTGGCTGCCGGTGCTCGACGACATCGCTGCTGCGGGTCTCCGCCCGGTGGCGGTGGATTTTCCCGGCTTCGGTCGCTCCGGAGGGGAACTCACGGTTGCCGAGGCTTCGGTGCCGCGTCTCTCGGCCTGGCTCGTCCGTTTCCTCCAGGCGCTCGGACACAAGGACCCGGTCATGGTGGCCGGTCATGACATCGGCGGAGGCGTCGCGCAGCACTTGATGCTCGCGAAGGCGGTGGAGGTACCGCGCGTCGCGGTCGTGAACGGAACCATGTACGACTCTTGGCCGATACCCGGCGTCGCCCGCTTCCGGGATCCGGCGGTCGCTGCGGCCACCACGCGCGACGACATTCTGGCCGCGCGTCGCGTATCCGTCGTGAAGGCGCTTGGACGCCCGGCAAGCGAGGCCGAGATTGCGGAATATCTCGACCCGTGGACGGACCCGCGGGTCGCCCGATCCTGGCTGGCGCTCGCAGGCGCTGCCGACCATCGCTACACTATGGAGATGCTGCCGGCATTGCTGCACTCCAAGACCCCGAAGCTCCTCGTCTGGGGCGAGGACGACGGCTTCCAGACGGTCGACTACGCCGAACGCTACGCACGCGAGATTCCGCAAACGCGGCTCGTCCGGATCAAGTCGGCCGGCCACATTCCGATGGAGAACGACACCAAGGCGGTAGCTGGAGCTCTGGCCAAGTTCTTCGCCGCCGAACGCTGAGGGAGGGCTGCAATGAAGGTTGCGATCCTCGACGACTACCAGAACGTGGCGCTGCGGCTCGCTGACTGGTCTGACGTCCGTCGGCACGCCGAGATCGTCGTGTTCAATGACCACTTGGCCGACCCCTCGGCCGTCATCGAACGGTTGCGGCCGTTCGATGTGGTTTGCGTCATGCGGGAGCGCACTCCGCTTCCCAGGGAGATTCTGCAGCAGCTACCGAACCTGAAGCTGATTGCTTCGACCGGGCCGCGAAACGCGTCCATTGACAGTCCGGCCGCGACCGATCTCGGGATCGCAGTCACCGCGACAGGATACGACGCGACGCCCACCATCGAGTTCACCTGGTCGCTCATCCTGGCGAGTATGCGGGGCATCGATCACGAGGCCGCCTCGCTCAAGGCGGGCGGGTGGCAGACCGGCCTCGGCTCGAATCTGCGAGGTAAGACCCTCGGGGTCGTGGGCTTGGGCAACATCGGAAATGAGGTCGCGCGCATCGGACTTGCTTTCGGCATGAAGGTGATCGCCTGGAGCCAGAACCTGACCGCGGAGAAGGCCAGTGCCGCCGGTGCCGTCCTCGTCGACAAGCAGACGCTGTTCCGCGAGGCGGACGTCGTCACGATCCATCTCGTTCTGAGCGGGCGCACCAGAGGCCTGGTCGGCGGGTCCGAGCTTGCCTCGATGAAGCCGACGGCGAGGCTCGTCAACACGTCGCGCGCTCCGATCGTGGACGAAGCGGCTCTGATCGAAGCGCTGCAGGCGCGCCGAATCGCCGGCGCTGCAATCGACGTGTTCGACGTGGAGCCACTGCCTCCGGATCATCCGTTCCGGAAGTTGCAGAACCTCCTGGCGACCCCTCACATCGGCTACGTGACCGAAGATCTCTATCGGACCTTCTACGGCGATGCCGCGGACAACATCGCGAAATGGCTCGAGGCCAACGCATCGGCCGCGTGAGCTTCTTCACGCGCGACAATCATCCACAACAACGAGGATTGAAATCATGAATACGACCAATCAAAGCAAGATCGCTCCGCAGAAGGTCCTGATCACAGGCGCAAGCGGCCTGCTGGGCGTCGCGGCCATCGAGAGGTTTCTTGATGCGGGATGGGACGTGGTAGGCGTCTCACGCCGCAAGCCCGAACTGCCGAGCGGCCGCGACGTCGATTTCCTGTCCGTCGATCTGCGGGATCGGGAAAAGGCCCGCGCCGCATTCGAGCCGCTGACCGACGTCACGCACGTCGCCTACACGGCCCTGCACGAAAAGCCCGAGCTGGTCGCCGGATGGTCGAGCAAGGACCAGATCGATACCAACAACGCGATGCTGCGCAACGTGGTGGAGCCCATCGTCCGCAGCGCGAAGAATTTCCAGCACATCAGCGTCCTGCAGGGGACCAAGGTCTACGGCGTGCACTTGCATCCGATCCCGATCCCCGCCCGCGAGCGTGATGCCCGCAAGGATCACCCGAACTTCTTCTTCGATCAGGAAGCCTATGTGGGTGAGATGGGGGCCAAGCACGGTTTCAGCTATACGGCTCTGCGTCCGCAGCTCGTCACCGGTCCCACCCCAGGGGCGCTGAACGTGCTCCCCGCCATCGGAGCCTACGCGGCAATCCGTCGCGAGAAGGGTGAGCCGTTCGGCTTCCCGGGCGGCCCGTCGTTTGTCTGGGAAGCGGCCGATGCAGATCTCGTCGGGGACGTGGCGGTCTGGGCTGCGCAGTCGCCTCAGGCAGCGAACGAGGCTTTCAACATAACCAACGGCGACGTGTTCGAGTGGCGCAATGTGTGGCCGGGGATCGCCGAAACCCTCGGCGTCGAGGCCGGACCGGACACGCCGATGAGTGTGACGGCGTACCTCGCGGAACACGCCGACGTTTGGGGCAAGATCGTCGCGAAGTATGGTCTTCGCTCGCGGAGTCTGCGGGATCTCGTCGGTCAAGGGGACCAACATGCCGACTTCGCTTTCGCCTATGGCGCCCCGGCGGGACCGAGGGCCTTCGTGAGCACCGTCAAGCTGCGCCAGGCCGGCTTCGTAACGGTGGTCGACACGGAGGTGTCGTTCCGCAAGGCCCTGCAGTCTCTGATCGACAATAAGCTCTTGGCGCCGGCCTCGAAGCAAGCGGCTGCCCGGCTCTCAGTCGCATCCTGATTGGAAGGAAGGGAATGATGCCAAGACTGCAAGGTAAAGTGGCGCTCATAACAGGCGGTAGCAGTGGTCTCGGACTCGCGACGGCCCAGCGGTTTGCGAGGGAGGGGGCATTTGTCTACATCACAGGCCGCCGCCAGGACGAGCTCAAAATGGCGGTTGCCCTGATTGGAGAGCGCGCAGCGGCCGTTCGAGGGGACGTCCAGAACCTCCAGGATCTCGATCGGCTCTACGAGAGGATCCGGAGCGAGAAGGGAAGGATCGACATCCTGGTCGCAAATGCGGGCTTCATCGATCCGGAGCCGTTCGTCGAAGTGACGGAGAAAAATTTCGACCAGACCTTCGGCATCAATGTGCGCGGGCTTCTGTTCACGGTTCAGAAGGCGCTGCCTCTCTTCCGTGACGGAGGCGCCATCGTCCTGATTTCGTCTATCGCCGCCTTCAAGGGCATTCGGGGCTACACTGCCTACAGCGCCACCAAGGCAAGCGTTCGTTCGTTTGTGCGAACGTGGACCGCTGAACTCAAGGACCGCGGCATCCGTGTCAACGCGATCAGTCCGGGCGCGATCGACACGCCCATCATCGACGCGCAGGCGGCAACGGAAGAAGGCGCCGACGCGATCAGGGAGAGCTTCAAGGCTGCCACCCCGCTCAACCGCCTTAGTCGCCCGGAGGAGATTGCTGCGGCAGCGCTGTTCCTGGCTTCTGACGAAAGCAGCTACGTGGCCGGAGCTGATCTCGTCGTCGATGGCGGACTGAGCGCGCTTTGAGTTTGGAGATGCTATGTTGGCAATCCCGCGTCGCTACAGTCACTTCATCTTTGGCGTTATCCAATCGGGATTGACTTCCTTTGCTGCTGCAGGCATCGCGAGCCTTTCCGCGTCCGCAACCGGCCATTTCCCGTGGAATTGGCTCGGCTCATGGCTGGTTTCGTGGGCCGTGATGTCGCCTGTTGTCCTGCTCGCCGCGCCAATAGTAAGATCATTATCAATGGCTCTTACATGAGAAGAGTCGACGGACTAAGGGCGCCAGCGCTGCAAACGCGTGATCGCATTCAGTTTCGACCCCCTGGACTGAAAGACTTCTAACTGCAGTCCTTCAGTAGTCGACAATTACGCCGAAACATGTGCTGGCGAAGTCATGCGGTGCAGACTTTGCGGGAGGGCAGCTCATCGCGCAAACCGGACCATCCATACCCAGTTCGACTGACTATAGACGGTATCGGGCGGAAATTGGCGAGAGGCCAAGAGGAGGCCGTTCCGACTTTGTATACGTCTACTGCGTCGATTGATTCCGATACTTGCCGAAGTCGCCATGCCTCCGAGCCGCGCAAATTTTACTGTGAATTCAAGATCGAAAAGTTGGGACGGGATTTGTCCGTCAGCTTTGAGAGATTGTGCTTGCGAGGTTGACCTCCATCGACGCGACCAAATGGTCCCACCAGTCGAGGTCTTACGGGAACGTTGAGCCCCACTTGATATTGCCGGTGGCCGTCCACCAAGCCGTCGGTTCGCAACTGTAAAATCTTCGGTTTTGCATGCGGCGACAAACCGAGGCCCACGCTCAGCAGCGGACATATGCTGCCGAAAATTACCAATATACGCCAATCGAAAGCCGAGCTTCGCGTTGGAAGCTCATATCACGAGACCGACACTTATTGCGGCTTCCATTTGCCGCGAAACTCTCTCGGTGTAATTCCGGAAAATCGTCGGAAAGCGCGTGTGAAGTGCGCGGGGTCAGAGTAGCCCGATGAAAATGCGACATCGATAATTTTGGCATTCGTGTCGCGAAGAAGTTTAGCGGCATTTTCAAAGCGGGCCCCGTCAAGGAGGTCAGAATATGAAACGCCCGCGCCTGACAGTTTGCGCTGAAAGCTTCTGATGCTGATGCCAGCCATCTCTGCGATTTCTGCGATAGTTGGAATTCTATCGTCCAGGTAGGATGGCAGCATCAATTTGACTGCTGAGACGATTTCGTGGCCGGACGGCCCAACGTCGTCGCTATGTGAAGGCGCCGGCGTCTCGACGGCGAGATTGGGGAGATCCAGGAATGAAACGGGAATATCGATCCACGAGGAATTCTGATCCGATATAAAGCGGGTATTTTGCCAGAACGATCGAGTCTCAAGGCTCGGTTCATAGCGGGCTTCGAAGGCCATCGTCGCCGGAACCCAGTGGGGGCCGGAAAATTGCCTTACGATATGCATCACGTAAACGTTCTGAAGCCACTGCGAATGCTCAAGATGCGGCACCCCGGCCGTGTCCGCGAGCTTGCTGCAAATTCTCACGTGATTGTCGTCGCGCTCCAGCCACACACTCACGGTCGTGTCTTCAATCGACGCCCATTTGCACAATTGCTGCAAGGCAATGAACAGTGTCGGGGAGAAGCGGATGATGGCGCGCATCTTCTCGCTCAGGTGGCCGAAATGCAGTTGGCGAGCAGCTTGAAATCCAATGTCTGTGATGCCTTGCGACCGCTGTGCGGCTTCCGCGAAACGTATGGCTAGCAGGATCGGGATATAGTGCTCAGGCTTTTCCTCTAAAGAAGCCGGAAGGCGAAACTTGGTCAGCAACGCCTCCGTTGGAGCACCGATCGCATCACAAATGGCAGCAAAAGGAATAATGAATTGGCAACGGGTCAAAGGAATGGTCATTTTTCTGTCTCGTGCAGAATTTGAGTTTCGGCGGCCTCTCCCGTTTCGGGATGCGGCTTGGCTGAACTGTCGAAAGCCTAACAGTTCTCGGTTGGCGCGTATTGCAAAATGTTGCCCGATGCATTTGGAGGCCGAAGGGGGGAGGGTCTGGGTTGACCCGCTGGGAGCAGGCGCGCTGTTCGTTTTCGGCTTGGCGGCTTATGGCAAGACCGCTCACGATTTCCCACTCATGCTCCAGCAAGATGAAGGCTAGACGAGGCGTCACGGCGCTGCTCTTCACCAGATGTCTTCGGTCCTATGAAGCCAGTTCAAATACCTTCCCGATACTCGGTGCGGGCAGCGATTGCTGCCTCACTGTGTCACGGTGACGCAGCCCTTCTACACACAGCACTCCAGCTGGGGTTGAGCCCGCGCTCGTTGCAGCGTCATCTCGCCGGAATGGGCACCAGCTACAGTGACATGGTTGCGGAAGTGCGCCTCGATACGGCCTGCTACCTGCTTCTAGAATCCAACGAGCGTATATCGGACATCGCCTTGCGCCTCGGCTATGCGGGAACGAGCAGCTTCAGCCGTGTCTTCATGCGTTTGACAAGGATGCAACCTGTCATCTATCGGCGGCAGCGAACTGTTCAAGGAAATGACAAGTCCCGTCTCGTGAAGGAGCCGCATACGGGCAATCCGCAGAAGCCGTCGCGATTGGCGCGAAATGGCAAGACATCTTCCCAGCCAAGCGGGAGTAACGTCGTGCGCCCTAGACAAGGGAAAAAACCGTTCTAACGGCACTGACCGAAGAACGTTTGCCTCAGCCTGCCACCGCTGCGACAGGACAAACGATGTTCATCATTCTCGTCAGCTACCTTGTCTTGATTTGGCTGGCATTTTCAAAGTTCAAGCTGATACGCTTGAATTGGTCGTCCGGAGCCGTCGCGGCCCTTGCAGGCATTGCGATTCTCGCCGTCTTCATGGCGATGCTGAATTATCTCACCCCCAACGGGCGCGTCGTGGTCGTATCACGTGTCGTGGAGGTGACGCCGAACGTCAGTGGCGAGGTGATTGCGCTCCCCGTCAAACCAAACGTGCCGATAAAGGCCGACGAGGTCTTGTTCGAAATTGACCCGACGCCGTTTCGATACAAGGTCCGTCAGCTTGAAGCTGCACTAATCGCCGCTCAGCATCAGGCCGAGGTGCTGAAGGCGAATTACGATCAAGCCAATGCCGACGTGACGGGTCTTGAAAAGCAGGTCGCCTTTCATGAAAAGAGGCTGAACGATATCGCCTCCCTGACGAACAGCGGAGCCGCCACCTCGTTTCGTGAACAGGACACGCGCGAGCAACTCGATATTACGATTGCCCAGTTGCAGTCCGCAAAGGCGCAACAGCGGAGCGCGAGGGCCTCGTTCGAATCGTCGATCGGCGGTGTCAACACCACCGTGGTGCAGACTCATGCGCAACTCGATGACGCAAAATGGGAGCTTGAGCAGACGACCGTCAAGGCGCCCTCGGACGGTTACGCCAGCGTCGTGGCGCTCGCGGTCGGTGCGCGCGCCCTGCAGGCGCGTGCGGCGATGTCCTTTATCGTAGAGTCCGACATTTCCATTGTCGGTGTGTTTTCGCAGAATGGCTTTGGCACCATCAAGCCCGGCGCGCGGGTGAGACTCGTTTTCGACAACGACCCTGGACGCATCTACGAGGCCAGGATCACGGAGATTCCGGAGGGCGTCGGTCAGGGGCAGATTGCGGTATCAGGGATGCTCGCTCGTGTCGGATCAGTCGGCGGTACGAGCGCGTATCCCGCGGTGATTTCGCTTCCAGCGGACGCCAACCGCTCCATCTTGCGCCTCGGTACGTCGGGCACGGCGACAGTGTTCGCCGAAAATGCGGGTCCCATCGGGCTCATCGCCCGTATCGTGCTCTGGGTCCAGTCCTATGCGGCTTATCTGTAAGAATTCGATAGCGATCCGGCAGCAAGAATTAGCGAAGGCCGCAGCCATTGGCGTGAAATGGCAAGATATCTTCCCCGGTTGCCGCGAAATGGCGGCGTGAAAACCACTTCCCGGTGCTCACCGGATGCCAGCGACGATGGTCTGAGTTGGGGCGGAGAGCATGACACGGGACACAGGGATCTGGCAGCCGAGGTGCCCCGTTTGAGGGCACGACTTCGGCCTGCCGCCGTGCGGACAGGATATAGAAAGGTGAACCAATGACAATACTGCGTGCCGCTCTTCTCGCCATTGCCGCTGCTGGCATAGCGTGTGTGCCGACGATCCTTTCCGCTCAATCGGCAGCCGAGCCGAAGCCGCACATGCCGTTGGAGAAATCCATCGGACAGTCGAAGCCCGAGGTCGTTCCGTCGTTGTTTGTTCTCAACTCCAAGGGCGCCAGCCTCAAGGACGGAAAGCTCGTTCTCGCCGGAGTTTCTCCGAATGCCATCGTATTTGCGGATCGCCCTGTGCGGTCTGCCGGGCATGATCTGACGACGCGGATCGTCGAGGATTGGGGCAGCGGCAGCGACAATTTCGCAAAGGATCCGCCGAACGCTACGGTGTCCGGATTCAAGAAGGACGGATCGGCTGTCTTCGACGCGGTGGTTGTGCTGAAGTCGCCGAAGCTCGAAGGCGACAAGCTGACTTTCGATGTCGATGTGCTCGAAGGTGATCTGGCAGGAGCCGATGGACCGGCATCGATCTTCATCGACATCATTGGCCGGCCGCTGACGCCGCTGTCGTTTGCTGGTGTCGCCCGCAGAACGGCTTGGCGCGGCGCTTACTATCGCGGCGCTGCTGTTGCCGGGGCCGCGGCTGTTGGAGCGGCTGCTGTGGCTGCCTATCCTTATTACTATGGGCCGCCGCGCTGTGGCTATTACCCCTATCCGCCTTGCTACTAGCGAGCCGCGCGGCAGTTCGAACGACCTTATGGCAGGAGCAGGCCGGGCGTCGCGATCATGAGTATGTGACAATCTTGCAGGCTGGTCGCTGTCGCGTCGCTGGCAAGCCGGAGGCCGCGGTCAATGTGTCGGTCGGTGTATCAACCAATAAACTGCAATGGGTGTTCCGAGATCCGAATGCAGATCGATTCGATAACTCAATCGAACAATAATGGAGTACGGCAAATGTTGACGAAGCGAGACTTACTTCGCTCCACCGCGGCGATCGCCGCCGGCGCCGCGATTGCGAGGCCAAGCCGCATGATGGCACAGAGCTACCCTGGCATTATCGAGGCCAAGGACATCGCCGAAGCCGGATTCATCTACGGCCTGCCGATCGTGATGAACTACGGCATCATGTACGAATACGCCATTGACCGCAACTCGGGACAGTTCAAGGCGCCGTTCAATCAGATCAAGAACGAATCCCACGTCTTTACTTATAAAGATACCGCCGTCATTTCACCGAACAGCGACACGCCCTATTCGGTTGTGTGGATGGACCTGAGGGCGGAGCCGATGGTGCTTTCGGTCCCGGCGGTGGATCCAAAGCGCTACTACTCTGTCCAGCTTATCGACGGCAATACCTTCAATTACGGTTATATCGGCAGCCGCGCCACTGGAAGCGATGCTGGCGACTACATGGTCGTCGGACCGGAGTGGAAGGGGACAACTCCCGCCGGAATCAAGAAGGTGTTCCAGTCGGGCACGCTGTTCTCGCTCGCCCTGTACCGCACCCAGCTTCTTGATCCGGGCGACATCGACAACGTGACGAAGGTGCAAGCCGGTTACAAGGCGCAGCCGCTTTCCGCCTATCTGAAGCAGCCGGCGCCGCGCGCTTCGCCGGCCGTGAGTTTTCCGAAGATCGACAAGGAACTCGTGAAGACGAACTTCTTCGAGTATCTCGATTTCTGCTTGCAGTTCGCGCCGGCGCTCGAGAACGAGAAAGATATCCGGGCGAAGCTCGCGCGCATCGGTGTCGGGAGCGGAAAGACCTTCAGCTTCAGGGATCTCCCGCTTGAGCACAAAGCCGAGATTCTCATTGGAATGAAGCAAGGAGAACGAAAAATCGACGAGGCCATCGACAAGGCCGGCGTGTCGGTCGACGGATGGCGGCTCAGCTCCCTCTTTGGCGACGCCGCATTCTTCAATCGCGACTGGCTGAAACGCGCCGCAGGCGCCAAGGCGGGCATCTATGGAAACGATGCGGTGGAAGCGACCTATCCGCTCGGAAAATTCGATTCGGAAGACAGGCCGCTCGACGGCAGCCAGCATAACTACACGCTGACTTTCCCGGCCGGTCAATTGCCGCCGGTCAACGCCTTCTGGTCGGTGACAATGTACGATGGCAAGACCCAGTTGCTGATCGAAAATCCGATCGACCGCTATCTGATCAATTCGCCGATGCTGCCGACCTTGAAGAAGAACGCCGACGGGTCGCTGACGCTTTACATCCAGCACAAGTCGCCGGGTGCGGACAAGGAATCGAACTGGCTGCCGGCGCCGAACGGCCCGATTTATACGGCGATGCGGCTCTACTGGCCGAAGACAGAAGCGCCTTCGATTCTTCCGGTCGGCAAAGGGACGTGGCAGCCGCCTGGCATCAAGCGGACTTGACGGCACTTGGACCAATCATGCTGCGCGGAAAATGTCTTGAGCGCGCGAACTCGTGCCGGCCTTTTTTGGCGGGCGCGAGTTCGAGCGTGACTCACAGGTTCCAAAGCAGCAATCGGAAAATGTTGAGCAATTGCACACAGAGCACTGATCCTCTCGCTGCAATACTCCGCCTGGCGGCAATACAATCGGCGCGCGCTCAGACCAACCTGAGCGCCTGCGTAGATAGCGAAGGACATGTCGACATTCAGGCGCTGACCTGCGCTTAACTTGCGGGCACCTGGCAGGAAGACGCGGATATGTTCCCAAGTGGTTGGTACGACGGTCTCGCCCGTATGCATCGTCTCAACGTCAGGAGAGCGAAAGAAGCGGAGCACGAGGTCATACCGTACTGCAAGGCCAAACCCAGCAAGCCGGTCGTCGAAGCGATTGCTGTCGTGTTCAAGGATATGCGCGCGATGCTTGGTATCAAGATGACACCGCGAGCCGATAGAAAGCCGAGTGGGAGGAGTTTTCCGTTGGCGGCTGTTAGCGACGTACCATTGCTCAGCCTTAGCTTTGACCAATATTCTGACATGGTTATTGGGGCGACGGTGGATTTCCTGCTGACTGGTCCCAGTCAAGCCCCTTGGTCGGTTGGTCATTGCAAATTGGGTTCGATCGTCTTGCAATTTGGCGTGGAGGGAGGCTCCAAGATTTTGCACGGCGTTTCGCGTCCGGATACTTTGAGCTTTATTTTCCAGGGCGAGCAAATTGCCGATCGTCTGATTTTTGACGGTCAAGTCCTTCAGCCTCGGGACTTTGTGGTGCTTCCGCCTGGGAGCGATTTTACGTTCGCGTCGTGCGGCATCCATCGTTGGATGTCGATTTCGATGCGTGTTGGGTTTTTTGAAACATTGTCTATTAAGACCGGCAGAAAACGTCTCGCATGGCTCGAGAAGGAAAAGCGCGTCATTTCGCCCCCGGAACAATTGTTCGAATGTTTGACTGCGGCAGCCGCGAGCACCGCCGTGCTTATGCGCGAGAAGCAAACGTCGACGCTCCATGGATTTGGTGTCGCCAGTTTAAATGCATTGATCACCGCAATTGCGGATTTGGATAGCGAAATGCGTCCCCCAACAGAAAAGTCCCGATTGCCCAGCGACACCGTGGCAAAAGCTTTGAAGTATGCCCGTGGTCAGAAATGGGGAGGGCTTCAGGTTGCTGACTTGGCCCTCGCTGCTGACGTAACAAGCCGGACACTGTTGAGGACGTTCCGGCAGCAGCTGGGCGTCGGGCCGGCAAGCTATCTTAAGCTACGTCAACTCAACATGGTCCGCCGTGCACTCCGCGGAAAATGTGTGCCGTCAAGTAAAGTCACAAACATCATGAGCGAACACGGCGTTACTGAATTCGGTCGTTTTGCCTCGGAATACAAGGCCCTTTTTGGCGAGCGCCCATCAGAGACGGTGGCGAGGTCGCGGGTACAAAGAGCGGGATGACGCGATGCGCTTGAGCCGGCGTCATCGGCCGCAGCGCGCAAATTCACTAAGTGCAATTCGCGCCTCCGAGCGCGCCTAAAAGAAGCGCGGACGCAGCCGCCTGCGAAATGGCATTCGGCACGTGGTAGGCCGCCTTGTTCAGTGAACGGTTTCCGACGAAGCATTTGGCTTCAAGACTGGCCTTGAGGTCGGTTGATGCTGCCGAAACGGAAGCGTCGCACTGCAGTGTACCGAATTTGCAACGGGCCAACTTCTTTCTTCGGTTGTCCGATTTTACATAGCGACCGGTAGTTGACCCAAATATTTTCGGTACAGGCCCTCGAACTTGCGGCTGATGTGTTTCCAAAGGATTCAAAAATGAAGAAGATCGTACTCGCGGCTGCTGCGTTCGCTGCATTCGCAGCCCCTGCGTTCGCTGCCGACCTGCCGCAGCGAACTTACGCCCCGGTCAAGGCCCCCTTGATGGCTGCAGTCTACGACTGGACCGGCTTCTACATCGGCGGTAACGGCGGATATGGAACGAGCCGTAATTGCTGGGGCGTCGTACCGGCAGGTGGCGCGGTCATTCCCGACGGTTGCCACAGTCAGTCGGGAGGCGTCATCGGTGGACAGGTCGGTTACCGTTGGCAGGCTGGTCAGTTTGTGTTCGGTCTGGAAGGCCAGGGCGACTGGGCAAGCATGCGCAGTTCACACGTGAGTGTTGTTAATCCGCTTCTTACCGATTCTTCCAAGGTTACTAGCTTGGGCCTTTTCACCGGCCAGGTTGGCTACGCCTGGAACGCAGCGTTGCTGTACTTGAAAGGCGGCGCGGCGGTGACGAACAACAACCTTCTTCAAGCGACCACGTTTGGAGGCGTTGGCCTGAACTATGCGACCTCAACCCGTTGGGGCGGCGCCATCGGCGTTGGGTTCGAATACGGCTTCACGCCGAACTGGTCGGCAGCCATTGAATACGATCGCTTGATCATGGGGAATGCCAACAATTCCTTCTCGGTACCGGCAGGCGCTGCTGCTGTGGTCAATCAGATCAGCCAAGATGTGGATCTGATCACAGTGCGCGTGAACTACAAATTCGGTGGACCCGTCGTTGCGGCATACTGATCTTTGCTGGCTAACGCAAAGGCCGGCTTGGCAGCCGGCCCTCGTCGGCCTCTTGGCCCTTTTGGAGCGGAGTTTTCGTGATGAACGACATGAAGAAGTCTATTATTGGAGCAGCATTTGCTGCAGTCAGTTCTACCAGCGCCTTTGCGGCAGACCTTCCTGTGCAGGCCTATAAGAGCGCGCCCGTGGTGGCCCAGGTCTATAACTGGACCGGCCTCTATGTCGGCGTGAACGGAGGTTACGGCTGGGGCTCGCAAGATCCGCTGACGCTCGTCTCTAACAGGTTCGACCGTACAAGCTTCAATATCAGTGGCGGGATGCTCGGCGGCACCATGGGCGCCCAGATCCAGCAGGGGTATGTGGTGATCGGCCTCGAGGGTGATCTTGATTGGGCGAACATCAAGGGCAACGGCATCTCAAATCCGGCTATTGCTGGCATTGGGCAGGGTATTGCGCTCGATATCGCGTCCAAGGTCAGCGCCATTGGAACGGCAAGAGCACGCGTTGGCGTCGCTTTGAATAACTCGCTGCTCTACGTAACCGGCGGTGCGGCATTTGTGAAATCGAGCGCCAATGGCACCTCAATTGCGGGCTTGCCTTGCGGTACGCTTGGTGTGCTCCCGAATTGCGCGGCCTCCGCCTGGCGCCCTGGCATCGTTGCAGGCCTGGGCATCGAATATGGCTTCACACCTAACTGGTCCTTGAAGGGTGAATATCTTTTCACGCAGGTGGTCGGCACGGGCGCAAGCACGGACAAGCTCAACACCTTCCGCGGCGGCATCAATTATCGATTTTGAAATGGAAGATGCGGGGAGGGCGTTATTATGAGTCCTAAGGCATTGGCTCTTTGCGCAACGTTGGTTGCACTTGCCGGTCCTGCTTCGGCCCAGACGCCAACATGGACCCAGACGGGTATGCTTAGCTGTAAGCTTAACCCGAGCATTGGCTTCATTATCGTCGGACACCAGTCGATGGAGTGCCGCTTCGTGCCATCCATGCCCGGTCCCCCACAACTTTACGAGGGTGCCCTCAACACTGTGGGAATTGATATTGGGATAATCGGTGGCGGCGCTTTGGCGTGGGGCGTTCTGGCGCCCAGCGCCGGCGTTCCTGCCGGCGCTCTGGCTGGCACCTATGTTGGTGCAAGCGGTGATGTGGCGTTGGGCGTTGGTGTTGGGGCAAACGTTCTGGTCGGCGGATCCAACAGAAGCTTCGCACTGCAACCGGTGTCGGTCGAGGGCTCGGTCGCGCTGGATGTCACACTTGGGCTGTCAGCGCTTCAACTGCGATCGGTTCCTTGAGCAAAGCGCGCCTGCCGCGGAACACCCAAGTCGAACAAGAGATAGAGGATTTATGATGCGGTATTGTTACCTTCTTGCAGTTGCCATGACAACCGCTTGCTCCGGCGCTCTCGCCCAGACGCCGCTGTCGACCTACGTCGACAGCAACGGCTTCATCGATGTGCAGAAACTGACATGCGCCCAACTCGCGGGTACCTACCAGGAAGACGCGGACGCTCTGACGTCCTGGTACAGCGGTTGGTACAACGGTCTGGCCAAGAAGCACTACCTGGATCTCAGGAAGGGAAAGGTCGTGGAGCATGAGGTGATCCAGTACTGCAAGGCAAATCCTGACAAACTCATCATCGAAGCCATCGCTGTCGTATTCAAGGATGAGCGGGCGAAACTGGGAATTCGGATGAAGGCCGATTGAGAGAAGAGCGCCATTCGTTAGGTCTGGTGTTCGATGATAGGAGACCTGCTGATGTTGCCCATTGCGAAGCGTACAGTTGCCAACGTGCTGTTTGGTGGTTCAAACCGCACCATTGCACTGCAGCCACTCTCGGTGGAGGGGCAGGCGGGCATCAATGTTTCCTTGGGGGTATGCGGCCTGATCCTGGCGTTCGTATCGTGATGCCATGAGCACCCCCGCAATAAATCTGTGGCCACGATGGCTCAGGATATTGATTGTCGGAGCAGCCACGGCCACGGCGATTGGCAGCGGATGGTTCGCATATCGCTACTTCGCAAAGCCTGTTGTGCTCACCGTGGCTGCCGGGTCGGCCGATGGCGAGTCGCTGGCGCTGATCTCGGCGATATCAGCGCGCCTGTCGGCGTCGAACTCTCATGTCCTGTTGAAGGTCAGCGATGCCGGAAGTTCAGCGAAGGCCGCCGAATTGTTGGCGGCGGGCAAGGCCGATCTTGCAGTCGTTCGCGGCGACACCAGAGGCCTGGCGGACGCGCGGAGCGTTCTGCTCCTGACCCATGGGGTGGTCCTGATCGTGACGCCCGCGGCTGTCAGCGCCGACAGCCTCGGTGACCTACACGATACAACCATTGGCGTCGTCGGCGGCGCCATCAACGCTCCGACAGTTGAGGCCCTCAAGCAGGTGTATCAATTCGACCGCGCCAAGGTCACCTTTAAGAATGTTGCCATCAACGACGCTGCGGCGTCGCTCGCATCAGGAAAAGTTCACGCGTTGCTGGCCGTTGTTCCGCTAACGGAGAAATACCTCGCCAAAGTTAGGCAATTCTTTCACCAGGAACGCGCCAAAGGGGCGGGGCTAAAACTGATCGAAATCGAGTCGGCTGGCGCGGTCGCCAACGTCGCGCAGTATTACGAGAGCTATGAGATCCCGAAGGGCACCTTGCGGGGCGCTCCGCCGGTTCCGTCCGATGACCTGACGTCGCTGCGCTTGTCGTATTTTCTCGTCGCCAACAAGTCAGTCAATGCCGACGCCATTACCGATCTGGCGCAGTCGCTGGTCGATGCAAAACGGGATCTGCTGTCACAGTTTCCGATATTGGCCCAGGCCGCGGCGCCGAGCACGGATGCGGACGCGTTGATCCCGATCCATCCGGGGGCTGCGACCTATTACAATGGCAACCAGCAGAGCTTCTTCGACAAATACGATGACAAGCTTTACTACGGGTCGCTGCTGCTCGGCTCTCTGATCTCCATCCTCGTGGCAGCCTGGCGTTTCGCCCGCTCAGGCCGCGGACCGGAAAGTATGCTGGAGCCGCTTTACGAGCTTGGCAACGAAATCAGGATGGCGAAGAGCGAGGCCGAACTGGACCAAATCGAACGGAGAATTGACAGCATCCTCAAGGCTGAACTCGCCAGAAATGCTGGCGGTGAGGGCGCCGACGGCGCCGAGATGGCCGCGCTAGGTCTTGCCTCTCAACGGCTCCAATATCTGATGAGCCATTGCCGGACCCGGCTCGGCCACACATTGGCTCGCCCGGCGAGCAACTAGCGCGTGCACGAACACTCACGCTGCTGGGCAAGCGCCGCATCCTTGATCTGGATCAGCGCGGGCGGCGACTATACTCCGGCCGCCTTGTCGGCTTGCTCGATGCACGAGCCGTGCCAGGCATACTTCCCCGTCCGTGCAATAGGGATCGCTTCGCCGTTCCGGCCATCAAGCGTGGGATCGATCCCGTCCATAGATGACCGTCCGTTCCGAAAAAGCGGCGGTATCTTCAGCGTTTGATGGACGATCGATAAAGGCATTCCGACAAAGAGAAATTCTGTAGTGATCTCAATCGCCCGAAAAGCAGGCAAAACGTCCGAATGAGTGCTGAAAGCACTCTGGAAATTCGAAGACTTCCAAGCTGAATACCGCAAGTCGTAGGGGTCTCAAGCCGCTGACTCGAAGAGTAATTTGAGATGGTTGCAGGTCCAGGATTCGAACCTATCGCGGCCGTCTCGTCGGTGTACCTACGTGATATAGTACGACGTCCGATGACACTTCCTGAAACTAGCTCAAACTTGCCCATGATGGATTGGAGCGAGAGTTCAAATGTTTCAATTGGTTAGAAGGCGACGTGTGGGCGACGTGTGCACCGGGAGATCAAAAAAATACTTTGGCAACCAACGTCAACTGTCGTTCTGCGGCTAACCGGATATCGGCGAGGCGGAGCGGCGCGCACAAGCAAACGCTGGCCGAACACGGGGCCGCCTAGGGAAATCTAAACTTCAACTATGAGAGTAGAGAATGCTGAGGACGCTCGACGCGTTGCGCTGAACGCCGGCAACTGGGCTCAACTCGCTACCCCTCTATCTTTTCCGCGATCAGCGCGATCTTCTGCCGCGTTGTTCTTGAGACGGAGCGATAACAGAGCTTTGGACGTTGGGAGACGATCCTTGGACCCTGAGAGACCCGGGCGCCTTTGGCTCTATGACCTGGAATAATACTTAGCACGCTAGGACCACTTCGTGCCGGATGACAAAGCGCAACATAGCCGAACCAGGTGCAACTTCTCGGCCGAGGTCTCGGTCATATGAGCATGGTACGACCCGCGCAGGTGAACGTTCATGGCGGATAATTCGGTTATGGGGGCAGAGGAATTCTTGTCCTTTGGGCCGTTTCGACTCTCGTCCGTTGGACGCATCCTGTACCGAGACGATAAGCCCGTGGCACTTGGCAGTCGCGCGCTCGATATCCTGATTGCACTGGTCGAGCGCGCTGGGGAGACCGTTTCTCGGCGAGACTTGATGAATCAGGTGTGGCCGGACTTGTTGGTGGAGGATGCGAACCTTCGCGTTCACGTCACGAATCTTCGCCGGGCGCTGCTTGATGGCCGCGATGGCGCTCGTTACGTGACGAACATTCCTGGCAGAGGCTATTGCTTCGTAGCACCTGTTAGGCGAACCACGGCGCCGCAACCGCATGCCGCCCGCGCTCTGCGCCATTTCTCGGCGCCGCCTTGCAATTTGCCACCGCGTTTGGAGCGCATGGTCGGGCGCGACGAGACTGTCTCTGAGCTCTCAGGGCTCCTTCTTCGGCACCGCTTCGTCAGCGTGGTGGGGGCGGGAGGCTTAGGTAAGACAACGGTCGCAACGGCCGTTTGCCACACGCTCCGCCAGAAATTCGACGGAGCGGTCTACTTCGTCGACCTCAGTGCGATTTCGGATGGCTCGCTCGTCGGGAACGCGGTGGAGTCAGTGCTTGGTCTGTCCACAGGCTCACAAGACTGTTTCGAAAGCCTTGTCTCCGTTCTCACCGGCAAGCGGACGATGCTCGTCTTGGACAATTGCGAACACGTGATCGACAGGGTCGCGCCGCTGGCCGAGAGAATTTTCGCCAGCGTGTCGGACGTGTTCATCCTTGCGACCAGTCGCGAAACGCTTCGTGTAGAAGACGAGCATGTCTATCTGCTGCATCCCCTTGATGCACCTCCCGCCGGCGCCGACCTGACGGCGGATTGCGTAGTTGGTTGGCCTGCCGCCCAGCTTTTCATGGAGCGGGCGGCGGCTGGAGGATATCGCTTTCAGCTCAACGATAATGAAGCGCCGGCCGTGGTGAGCATTTGCCGACAGCTCGACGGGTTGGCGCTTGCGATCGAGTTGGTCGCCAGCCGGGTCGGTGCATACGGGATTCAGGGGACTGCCGACCTCCTGGAAAACCGATTCAAGCTGCTCTGGGAAGGTAGGCGTAGTGCTTTGCCGCGGCACCAGACCATGCGCGCCTTGTTGGACTGGAGCTACCATCTCCTGTCCGAAAAGGAGCAGCGCGTTCTTCGGAGATTATCCGTCTTTGCCGGGTTCTTTTCGCCCGATGCCGCACAGAGAGTTGTGGCCGACGAGGTGGTATCGGAACAAGATGCCGCCGAGGCGCTGGCAGGCCTGATCGACAAGTCCCTGATCGGGATCTCGACGGTCGGCGGAAAGATCTACTATCGTCTGCTGAATACGACGCGGTCCTACGCGATGCTCAAGATTGAGGAGACGGAGGAGCGCGATATCGTCGCCGGTCGGCACGCCCTATACTATTGCGACATGCTCCGATCGAGGTCGATCCGCGACTTCGACCGACAGGAACCAGGTTCGTACAGACTCCATATGGGCAACATTCGGGCGGCGCTTGAGTGGTGCTTTTCCTCTGGCGGAGACAGCAGGATCGGAGGCGAACTCACGGTCGGTGCTGCACCGCTATTTCTGTGCATGTCGCTGCTGAGCGAGTGTCGGCATTGGTGTGAACATGCGTTGGCCGCGCTGGAGACCTCCGATCGAGGAGGCGTGCCTGAACTCGTGCTCCGGCGATACCTGACAGTCTCGATCATGTTCACCAGGGGAGAACAGCAGGATATTCGTCATGCCCTCCAACGAGGGCTTGATCTTGCCGAAACGGTAGGGACGCCCGAGGATCAACTGTATTTCCACGCCGGGCTGCATCTCTTTCTGATCCGCGTTGCCGAGTTTTCCGGCGCCGCGGAGGCGGCCGAACGAAGCGCCGTCCTGGCGGCGGACCTTGACCGAGCGGACGCCATGGTGGCGGCGGAATGGATGCGCGGCGCTGCCTACCACCTGATCGGCGACCAGCGGAGAGCACAACACCACTGCGAGATCGGATTCAGACGGGCAGCCTCGCTCGGACAGCTTGAGGTCAATGTTTTCGGTTACGATTATCGTGTTCGCAGCCTCGCGGTCTTTGCCCGTGTCCTGTGGCTGCGTGGGTTTCCGGAACAGGCCGAACGGACAGCGCGCCAGGGAATCGAAGAGGCAGAGCGCTGCGGGCATCCCGTAAGCCTATGCGCTACCTTGTTCTATACGGTATCGGTTGCATTATGGGATGCGGACTACGAGCTTGCCAATGGGCGTGTGGAGCGCCTTGTCGCTCATGCGGCGAGACATTCGCTTGCTTCCTACCATGCTATCGGGCTTGGGTTCAGGGGGGAATTGGCGGTGTGCCGGGGAGGCGCAGCATCCGGGGTCGCCATGCTACGTGATGCTCTTGCCGCTCTCCATCAGGAACAGCACCATATGTTCATGACGGCGTTTCAACGTGCGTTAGCTGAGGGCTTGGCGCTCAGCGGCCAGGCGGAAGAAGCGGCAAATATGATCGATGGTGCTCTCGTCAGGGCGACGGAGCGGGGCGAGACCTATGAGCTTCCGGATCTCTTGCGCGCGCAAGGAGAGATACTCTTGGCTCTGCCGCGCCCTGATGCGACCCTTGCCGAGGAGTCGCTGTTGCGCTCGTTGGCGATGGCGCGCGAACAATGCGCTAGAGGCTGGGAGGTGAGGACAGCCGTTCCGTTGGCACGGCTTTGGCTCGCCCAGGGACGCAACCACGAAGCAGACGAACTGCTCGCCACCACGCTGCAACAGTTCAGCGAGGGATTGCGAGGCGCGAGCCTCGTGGAAGTGGCCAAGCTACGGCGAGAGGTTCAACGCCCAATCGGTCGCAAGTAAGCATGACAGGCACAACGCAAGCCGCGATCTTCGAGAAATATGGCCGCCCGTTCCGCGTGACGACGATACCGCGTCCCGCGCCAGGGCAAGGTGACGTGCTGGTGCGAATTCGAGCCAGTGGCATTAATCCGCTAGATCTCAAGATTCTCGACGGCGCAGCCGCCCATGCACGTCACCTCCCGCCCGCGGTTCTCGGGCTCGATATGGCCGGCATCGTTGAGGCACTCGGGCCAGACGTCACCAAGTTCAAGGTAGGCGACGAAGTCTACGG
This sequence comes from Bradyrhizobium sp. 613_E4_N2_2, assembly GCF_052075995.1. Classification (NCBI taxonomy): domain Bacteria; kingdom Pseudomonadati; phylum Pseudomonadota; class Alphaproteobacteria; order Hyphomicrobiales; family Nitrobacteraceae; genus Bradyrhizobium; species Bradyrhizobium sp. 613_E4_N2_2. The sequence goes on along the minus strand of NZ_CP197234.1, from coordinate 5,187,708 downwards.
AATGGTTGGCGGCGTCGGCGGAATCCAGGGAACGCTCGCGGAGTCTGCGGCAGTCGATCCCGATCTCCTCGCTCTCAAACCGACCAATCTTTCGTTCCGCGAGGCGGCGGTGCTGCCTTTGGTCGTGATCACGGCTTGGGAGGGGTTGGTTGACCGGATGCAGGTCAAGCCTGGCGACAAGCTTCTTGTCCAAGGCGGCGCCGGCGGCGTCGGAACCGCGGCGATCCAGCTCGCCCGCCATTTCGGGGCTGACGTGTTCGCTACGGGTTCGACATCGAGCCGTGAGGTCATCGAGCACGCTCGCGCGACATTTATCGAATCCAGCGAAGCAGTCGTCGACTACCTTGGCCGACTGACGGGTCGGCGCGGCTTCGACATGGTCTATGACACGGTAGGCGGAACGGGACTGGACGCGTCATTCGAGGCGGTAAAGAAATTCGGTCACGTCGCGAGCGCTCTGGGCTGGGGCAATCACCTGCTCGCGCCGCTTTCGTTCAAGGCGGCGAGCTATTCGGGCGTGTTCACGTTGATGCCGTTGCTCACGGGGGAGGGGCGCCGCCATCATGGCCGGATCTTGCGTGAGGTGGCACGAATGGTCGAGGCCGGGAAACTGAAGCCGCACATCAGCGGGGAGCGCTTCACGCTCGAAACCGCATTCGATGCCTACCAGGCGATCGCGGAGCGCCGGTCGCGCGGCGAGTTCGCTGTCGATATCGGTTGACAGAAATCCATTCGGGACGGCGGCATTCGGCCGTCCCGATCGTTCCGTGTGTTCGCTGCTCGTCTGCTACTTGAGGAGCACCGGTCCCGCGTCGATTTTTACGCGAAACAGGGAGTAGGGCTTCTCGCGCAGGTCCCTGCCTTCGTGGAATTGGGGTTGCCGATGCAATTGATTGGCCGTGAAATAGAGATACCCGTCGCCGGCGACAGAAAGTGTGTCTGGCCATAGAATGCGCGGATCATGGGCGATGGTTTTCCATTCGCCGTCGGTCTGACGCTGTCGGATGCTGTTACGTTCGTAGTCTCCGGCATAGATGCGGCCCTTGTCGTCCGCTTCGAGGCCGTCTGACGCGCCTTTCTCGCCGAGGTCGATGACGGCCTTCGCCACGTCGGCCTCGGAGACCGATCGGTCGAGCAACAGGGCGGTCGGGACTGAGAACAGATGCCGGCTCGACAGCGAGCAATAGTAGAGCGTCGCGCCATCCGCGGAGAGGGCAATGCCATCAGATGCCACGGCGAAGGGGACAGGCGGCTTTCCCGTTTCGCGAATTGCAAGGGTCTCGCCCTCGACCACGGGAACGAACGCGGGGTCGGCCGACGTTGAAGCGTGGCCGTTCAGCTTACGCCAGCTTTCACCGCTGTCGAGGTCGACGACGATGATTGCGCCCGGGCCCGAAACCGAGGAGTCGGTGATGTACGCCAGGCCAGCTTTGCCCTTCCGCAGATCGAAGCGCACATCGTTGATGTAGGTGGTGTTCAGCACGGAGGTCGGCGCCAGCACAATGGTCTTGACCACTTTGTCCGTCGCGAGATCGACGGCGACGAGCTTCGCGCCGTCAGGCACGGGCGTGCTGAAGGAGGGCGCCGCGGTGTCGAGGATCCAGAGCCGGTTCACCGGGTCGACGACGACGCTCTGCACGCTGCCAAGCGTCTCGCTCGGACGCTTTGGATCGAACTTATTTATCGTCGCGTCGGGATATGGAACGATCTTTCGGTCGCGGATTTCCGCGACTGTAAAGGGGACCTCACCGCCCCATCGTGGGAAGTTGATGAAGATCCGACCGTTGTCGGCGACGGTCACTCCGGTGGGCATGTCGTCACGAAATTCGAAAACCGGCTCGATGTCGCCGATCGGACGATCTGTTGGCACGCGAGTTGACGTATTCATGATCTCTCCATGGGTTTGGGCGCATACGGCGACAGGCAACGCAAGAAGGAGAGCGAAGCATGCTGCGGTTGGGCGGGGAAGACGGCTCATCATCGGCTCCGGAATGGGTGGGCCGCCTGTCAATCGGTTTGGGCTGAGAGAGCAGCGAGCACGGCATCGCGGCCGGCTTCAGCCACCGCTACGTCCTGCTCGGTGGTGCCGGAGCCGACGCCGATGGCGCCGAGGACGTGGCCATTGAAGATGATAGGGAAGCCGCCGCCGAGATTGACGATACCGCCTTGGCTCGCGAAGCCGAGATTAGCACCAAACTCGAACGGTATGCCACCTGTCGGCATCGCCAGAGAAGCTGCCGTGGCAGCCTTGGCGACAGCGGGCTCGCGGGCAAGCACTGCGGCACCCTCGACCCTTGCGAAGGCCAGGAGGTTGCCGCCAGCATCGACAACAGCGATGCATTCCGGCGCTGCGATTTTCTTCGACCTTGCGACTGCGGCCTCGATGGCGATTGCCGCGCCGGCATAAGTCAGTTGTCGTGTATCCTGGAGAAGCTTGGAATGGGTCATGTGTCGGTTCCTGAGTGGGGCGGGCGAGAAACTACTTTCGTCGAGAGAGACGTGTCATCCTCCACGTTTACGTGGCTGGGAATCCAAGCCGGCGTTGCGGCGCAGCGCATCGTCGAGCGCGCTCATGCGCGTGTTTCCGATAGTTAGGCGCGACAATTCAGCGAGCGCAGGCGCGCCGATCCGAACCTCGGCATCGTGACGCACGATCAGGGTAGCCTTGTCGGTTCCGCCGAGCAGCCCCTTTGGCTCCTCGAGCGCGCGAATCTTGTGACGATGATGCAACGCCTGCGGATGCCAAAGCGGAATGACGACCCAGCGGCGTTCAGCCACCGCATCCTCGAACCGGCCGAAGCAGTCTTGCTCCGTCCCAGCCTCGAAGTGATAGCCCGCGGCCGCCAAGCCATATTGCTCAATGATGGCCTTCGAGAAGCGGCTTATGCCGGCCCCCGGATTGATACCCTGGATCAACTTTTCCATTCGGGCCGAAACCTCTGGCCTTAGGAGGTCCGCAACCCCGGCGACGTCGGCCGGGACGTATTCCGGCACGCCCCAGATGCAGTAGGGTTCATACAGGACGGTGACCTTTCGCACCGCCTGCTCGAATGGTCTGAGGTAGCCGCCGTGACTTGTCGGAAGCCACGCCGAAACAAGCATATCGATCTTGCCGCGGCGCATCCGCTGGAACATCTCCCCATGCGGTGCTGCCGAGCGCTCGACGTGATGGCCGTGAGACGTCAAGATCGCCTCGACTTCCCGCGCACTGGCGTCGTGGAAAGATAGGTCGATGTGACCGACTCGGACTACGCTGCCTGTACTGTCCGTCATTTCACGTCCTTGCTGCTCTTGTTGCCCGTGCGTGGCGATGGAGAGGGGACGGGTCATCTTCCCGCTGCGACGGAAGGTGCGCCATCGAGCCAGTCCTGGCGTTGCGGCGCGAAGAAATCGATATCGATTGTGTCCTCGGTACAAACGAACTCGTGCGGCGTATTCGGCGGTATGACCAGAACAGTGCCAGCCGTCATCACGAACTTTCTGCCCTGGGAGTAAACCTCGCAGCGCCCTTCGGTGATCCACGTGATCTGCTCGCTGGCATGATGATGCAGCGGAAATACTCCACCTTTCTTCACCGTCCATTTGACGAAGGTCGACTGCGTGCCGTTCAAATACTGGCGCTGGACGAGCGGCGAAATCTGTTCGATTGGTTGTGCGTCCAGTTGGTAGAGCGTCGGCACGATGGCGGTATGGCCGCTCACGGTCGGCAAGGTGCCACGACCACGGGCGTCCGTGACGACCGGAGGTCCCGACAAGGCAGGGGCAGGCATGTCCTGGGCAGATGCGGCCGCGCGTGCGGCTAGGGCCAGGATGGCGGTAACGAAGACAGCCGTTTTGGAGTTTTTCATTTCGATGAGGCTTCTTTGATATGAGATTTGCATTTCGGGTGATCGTGGCTGGTTGCCTCAGAAGCCGGAAAGCACCGTCTTTCCGATCGCGCGACCGCTCTCGACCAGCGCGTGCACGCGCTTCAGATTCGCTACGTTGATGGCGCCCTCATCGTCCGTCATCGTGGAGCGGAGCACACCATCGTCGACGAGAGCGGCGACTTCATTCAGAAGGCGGTGCTGCGCAATCATGTCCGGGGTCTGGTAGAGCGATCTGGTGAACATCAATTCCCAATGCACTGATATGCACTTGCGCTTGAGACCGACGATGTCCAGCGCGTCGGGATCGTCGATCAGCGCCAGGTGACCCTGCGGTGCCATCACTGCCTCGATAGCCTGGAGATGCTTTCCGGTTGCAGTCAGACCGGCGACATACTCGACCTGCGCAACCCCAAAGCCCAGCAACTGTTCGGGGAAAGGCTGGTGGTGGTCGATCACGTGATGTGCACCCATTTTCCTGCACCACGCGATCGTCTCCGGTCGAGATGCCGTTGCGATAACGGTAAGTCCGGTGAGGCGCCGCGCAATCTGGGTCAGGATCGATCCGACGCCGCCGGCACCGTTGATGATCAGCAGCGTGCCGGATTGCGTCTTGACGCCATAGGGAACGCCCAGGCGGTCGAACAGCAACTCCCATGCGGTGATCGAGGTGAGCGGCAACGCGGCTGCCTCGGCGAAGCTCAGTGTCTTGGGTTTATTGCCGACGAGGCGCTCGTCGACCAGATGCAATTCGGCATTCGTGCCGAACCGATCGATGGCGCCTGCATAGAACACTTCGTCGCCTGGCCGGAACATCGTCACGTCGGAGCCAATAGCCTCGACGACGCCCGCCGCGTCGTAACCCAGGATGCAGGCCTCGCCCTTGGGGGGCGGGCTGCTGGCACGACGCTTGACGTCGGCCGGGTTGACCGAGATCGCCTTTACTGCCACGCGCAGGTCGCGTGGCTTCGGTGCTGGGATAGGCAGCTCGAGCTCGATGAGAGCGTTCGTTGCCGTGATTGGCTGCGGAACAAGATAGCCGATTGCTTTCATGCTGACCTCCTGGGATGGACTTCGCGGGGTGAGAAGTCAGATGAGCGGCGGGACGGCCGGGTCGATCTCCACTTCGATCAGGTGCGGAGTTTCGCTCGCCATGCCACAGCGCAGGGCGCTTGCCAGCAACGCCGGATCGGATACCCGCTCGGCGATGACGCCATAGCCGGCAGCGAGCGAGACGAAATTAAGACCTGGCAGATCGAGACCGGGAACACCGGGAGTCTCGAGCAGATGCGCGAACGACTTCAGAATATTGTAGGCGCCGTTGCGAGGGATAACGAACAGGATCGGCAACCTGTGCTGTGCAGCCGTCCAGAGGGCCTGGATGACATAGTTGGCGGCTCCGTCGCCGACGATACAGACGATCTTGCGGTCGCCGCCCTTGTCGCGCTCGGCAAGCGCGACCCCGACAGCGGCGGGCAGACCGTAACCAAGAACTCCGCTCGACATCGAGAAGAACGAGCGCGACCGGCTCGTCGGCAGGCGCTGACGCAGCATCTTCAGGGTCGAAAGCGATTCCTGGACAAGAACACTGTCCTGCGGTCGAGCCTCGTTGATCGAATGATAGAGGAAGTCGGCCGTGATCTTCGTCGCGCTCTCCGGTTGCGGCAGCTTGCTCCGTGCCGGTGGTGGCGCCCGATCCGGCGGTGCGACATAATCCGCCAACACCGCGCAGGCCCGTCCAGGATCGGCAAGGACGCTCTCTCCCACCGGTGCACGGCCAGCCTCGGCCGGGTCATCGGTAATGTGAAAGAGGCGAGATCCCGCGGGGATGTAGTCGCCGGGAACGTGGGGATAGTAGCGAAAGACCGGCGCGCCGATCACGACGATCACATCATGGCCTGTCAGTTGTTTCCCGAGTGGGCCGATCGCGCTGGTCAGCATGCCCTGATAAAGTCGATGGGTCTCGGGAAAGCCGGGCCGGCCTTCGGCCGGCGCCGCCCACACCTCGCAACGCAGCTTCTCGGCAAGCCGCACTGCGTCATCCCAACCGCCGCTCTGGTCGACGGCGCCGCCGATCACGAGCGCGGGCGACCTGGCGGAGGAAAGCGCTTCGATTACCGAGGCGAGGTTTTGTGGATCCGCCCCCAGGCGACGGCTGAGCGTCCGGATTTGCGGTGGGTGCGGACAGGGCTTGTCGACATCGTCCATCGGGATCGACAGGAAGACCGGCCCGGCTGGTGGCTGCACCGCCATGGCGTAGGCACGCATCAGAGCTGCTGGCACGTCTTCCGCACGGGCAGGCTCATAAGCCCACTTGACGAACGGCTTCGGGATTTCGAGCGGCTGCACGTTGGTGAGATATGGCTCGATCAGCAACATCTCGCGGGTCTGTTGACCGGCAGTGATGATCAGTGGCGCGCGGTTGTACCAGGCGCTCTCGATATTGCCCAACGCATTCCCCATGCCCGCCGCGGTGTGCAGGTTGACCAGCACGGCCTCACCCGTCGCCTGGGCATAGGCATCCGCCATCGCAACGGCGGGCGCTTCCTGCAGCGCGAGCACGTAGCGAAAATCGGAAGGAAAGTTCTTCAGCAGAGTTTCTTCGGTGGATCCGGGGTTGCCGAAGATCGTGGTGAGCTTCAGCTTGCGGGCGACATCGAAGAATGCTTCTTGGACCGTCTTCATCGTGGGATCTCCTGGTTGATGCGCTGTGATTAGCCGCCCTGGTTGACGCCGGGTGGTGGCGCCCCGACGGGAGAGACGTTGATGAGCCGCCGGTTGACGAATTCTCCGAAACCCAGCTCCGACAGTTCACGGCCGTATCCGGATCTCTTGACGCCGCCGAAGGGAAGTTCCGGTGCGGTCCACGTCGGATGATTGACAAAAACCATGCCGCTTTCGATCCGGGCCGCTAGCCGTCGGCCGCGCGTCAGGTCCGCCGTGAAGACGGAGCCGCCGAGGCCATACGGCGTCGCATTGGCCAGCGCGATCGCCTCTTCCTCGCTGTCGACAACGTAGAAGCTCATCACCGGCCCGAACAATTCCTGCCGGAAGATCGGATTGTCCCTGCTGATGCTGGTCAGGATCGTCGCCTCGACATAGAAGCCGGGCCGCTTTACCCGGCCGCCTCCGAGAACGACCTCGGCGCCGCCGTTCCTGGCGGCTTCGATTTGCTCGAGCAGCCGGTGCATGGCCTGCTCCGAGCAGACGGGGCCGAGCGTCGTGTCAGGATCGAACGGATCGCCGGTCTTGAGTGCGCCCATGCGCGCCTTGAGTCCCTCGAGGAATGCGGCGCCCCGATTCTTCCCGACCACGATGATCCGCTTGGCGGCGACGCAGCTCTGCCCGGTGTTGTTCATGCGGCCCCAGAGCGCATTATCGAGCGTCGGCTCGAAAGGAGCGTCCTCGAGCACGATGAGCGGATCGCTACCGCCGAGTTCCATGACGGATTTCTTGAGGTTACGGCCGGCGCGCTCCGCGACGATCGCGCCGGCACGTTCGCTGCCGGTGAGGGTGACGCCGCGGATGCGCGGATCGTCGATGAGCCGTGCGACCTGCTCGAAATTGGCGAAGAGGTTGGTGTAGAGCCCCTTGGGCGCTCCGGCGTCTTCAAACAGCTGCGCGAATGCCAGCGCCGATTGCGGGACATTGCTCGCATGTTTGATCATCACGACGTTGCCGACCATCAGCTGTGGACCGGCGACCCGAGCGAGCTGATAGTAGGGAAAGTTCCAGGGCTCGACGCCGAAGATGATGCCAAGTGGCCGCGCTTCGACGATGGAGCCGGGTGCCTCTGGCAGCGGCTGCGGCTTCAGGTATGCCTCCGCGCGCGCCGCATAGTAATCGATGATGGCTGCGGAGAGAGCGACCTCGCCACGGGCCTCAGCAATCAACTTTCCCATTTCGAGGGTGAGGTATCGCGCATATTCTTCGGCGTTCTCGCGCAGCTTGGCCGCGACGGCGTTGAGAACTTTTGCTCTGTGCTTGACAGGTTGCTGGCGCCAGGTCTCGAAGGCAGCCTGAGCTTCGGCCACGGTCGCATCAAGGTCCGCATCCGAGATTTCCGTGAAGCGCTTGATGACTTCGCCGGTGGATGGATTGATTGTCTGGTAGGCCATTTATCGTTCTCCGTGCGCCGGAAGGGTGGTGGATCGGAAGATCTCGCTCGATCTGCGGGAGAAGCCATCAAACCTTGACGGCGTATTTCGCGACGGCCTTTTCGTTCCAGCTGATGCCGATGCCGGGCCGGTCCGGGGCATGAACGCGGCCTTCACGTGGCTGGAGCGGTTCCTCGAGAATCGGGTTCGCCCAATCGACCCACTCGAGCCAATGCGCCGTCGGCGTCACGCGCAGCAGGTGGGCAGAAATCTCGGGATACAGATGATTGGAGAGCTGGACGCCCGTCGCTGCTGCGATGCTCGCTGCGCGCAGCCAGCCGGTGACGCCGCCGATGCGCATCAGGTCGGCCATGGCATAATGGACCGCGCCGGCATTCAGATTAGCGAAGAAGTCGCGAGGACCGTAGAAGTTCTCGCCCATCTGCAATGGCGTGCGCACTTTGGCGGCAAGCTGGGCATATCCGCGGGTGTTGTCGTACGCGATCGGTTCCTCGAACCAGTAGAGGCCGGTCTCATCAAGCTCGTGACAACGTCGAATGGCGTCGCCGAGGCCGAGGGCCTGATCGAAGTCGACCATCAGATCGATGTCTCTGCCGACACCCTCGCGGACTGCGTTGATCGCGGCGACGTCGTCTTTCAGGTGCTCGTTGCCGAGCCGCAGCTTCATGGCGGAGAAGCCACCCTCTCGTTGAAGCTCGCGCGCCTCGGCAGCCAGCGTACTCACTTCATGCCGCCATAGGCCGTTGCTGTCGTAGCTGCGAACGGGACCGGGAGTGCCGCCGAGAAACCTGACCAACGGCTGGTTGGCCGCTTTCGCCAGCGTGTCCCAGATCGCCATGTCCACCGCAGAGGCCGCGATCATCGACATGCCGGCCAAACCGACGACGTTCAGGGCCTTGGCTGCGGACTCGAATGCATCGAACGGCGCCACCGGCGTGCCCTTCAGCATGTCGTGCAGATCTCTCAGGGCGGCAACAACGACCGGTATGGCCGCCGCGCGGTACGGCGCCACATAACTGTGCCCAATGATGCCGCCGGTGGTTTCGAGATCGACGAGCACCAGTGGCCACAACTCGAACCGCCCGATGCCGGCAATCACCGGACGCCGCAATGGCACGAGTACAGCCCGCGTCCGGATATCCTTGATCAACAGTGCAGATGTCATCACGCAAGCTCCTGACAGATGTCTATCGGAGAGCCTGTTCCGCCCGAAACGAGCGTCCAAGCTCTTCGCCTGCAATGTCGCAGAGTGCAGCGTCGATTGCTCGCTAAGCTACGCAAAGGGACGCTAAGCGCTGTCAGTCTGGCGTGATCTTCGTGTTGGCAGGGGGAGCGGCTTGGTGCGTTCTTTCCGATGCCGGAGCCGCGCGGTGCTTAGCCGAATGGCCGGTGTCGATGCGCGGCTTTGCAATGATTTGCACCGATCAGCGCGACCGTGGGACTTCCACCTGCGATAAGGAGAGGGAGGAAGCTTGGTGGCGCGGAATCTACCGATGGGGCGGACAATGTCTGGTTGGAGCCTTCCCTCGCGCGTCGACAGGTTTCTTCGCGCGGCTCAGGTCACCGACGTTGATCGAATGGTCTCGGCGATGGAGAGCGATTGCATTCTCGTGGACGCGGGACGCGAACTTCGAGGCGACGAGAGAGCTGCTTGGCTGCGTGACTTTCTAGGGCGTGGAGCTGTCCAGATTCGCCCCGTCAGTTGCCGGCGGGAGAAGGGGGGTGTCGTCTTGACTGTGCTGGTTAGACGCGGCGAACTCGGAGAAAGCATCGCCTTCGATTGGATCTTTCACTTGGAGGATGAACGGATCCGACGGGCGTTGATCGAACTCCATCAACTTTCGGCGCTTCCGCTCCCAGTGGATACATTCGTGCGTGCGACGAATTCCGGAAACCTGGAGCTGCTGCTGGACACATTCGTCGATGACGCGCTGGTGAATGACCAGCTTTGCGATCACTGGGGAAAGGAAGCAATTCGCGAATGGGTGATTCGTGACGTTGTCGGCGAACAGCTTGCCATCCACGTGGTCAGTAACGTTGACCACTACGGACATTGCATTCTGACGGCGCATGTCGACGGAAATTTTGACAGGCGCGGCCTTCCAGAACCTCTTGTTCTGGTATTCTACTTCTCAATGCACCGCGACAAGATCGCCCAGTTGATCATCTTGCGCAATCTGTCGGGTACCTAGCGGCTCAACCTTCAATTGGTTACTGAAGGTTGACGCCTACAGCGAAAATGAATCGTCGCTTGGCTCTGACAGCGGCGGCCGTGCACCGTCCGCTTGCGAAAGCGTGAGTTTCTGTTCAGCACGAAGTTCGCTGGGCGAGTAGCCGAAGACCTGCTTGAAAGCATGGCTGCAGGAGGTGCGGGAGGCGTAGCCATTCCGATAGGCGACGGTGGCAAAGGGCAAGCTCGTGGCCAGCAATTCTCGCCGCACCTTGTGCATCCGCCAGCGCGTGACGTAGTCGAGAGGTGAGAGTCCCACTCGGCGGCGAAATCGCTCGGCGAAGGATGAACGCGACATTCCCGCCGCCTTTGCCAGCGATGCCACTGTCCAATCAGCCGCGGGATCGGCGTGAAATTTCTGTATGGCGCGACCGAGCTGCCGGTCGGTGAGTGCCGCAAGCCAGTTGGTTGCTTCGGGATTGTCCGCGAGATGAGTGCGGATCGTCTGCACGAGGAGCACATCCGCCAGACGGCTCGTGATCAGGCGCCTACCCGGAGCATCGGCTTCGCTTTCAGACCTCAGCAGTTCGATGATTGAACCGGTCGGCTTCGCTGCGGCAGCCTCGGCGGCGAGACGAATAACCGGCGGCGGCGCTTCCCTGAGCCAGGCGGCGCCTTCCTTGTCGAGAGTGAGACGTCCGGCGACGACAACGTCATTCATCGATCCGGTTCCGACGCGCATAACGCCGCCCGAACCGCCGCTATAGTCCGAGCAGTAAATCTCTCGACCGCCTTCGACGTTGAAGGCGCGGCCAGCGCGTGCGCCGGTCAGCAAAAAGCAGTCGCCGGCTGTCAGGCGAACTGGCGCCGTTTCTCCGTCCAGCCATATGTTGTGGCTGCCCGTGATCACGACGCCGAACGTGAAGCGTTCGTCCGCATCGAAGCGCGTTTCAAAGGGAACGCTGCTTTCAAAGCGCACAAGCTCAGTGCCGACGACCGTGAACGCGCTGAGGGTGTCTGCCAGCGGGTCAGTCAGCATCGAATCGATGCGCAAATGATCAAGTGGGTGTTGGGCCATGGTCATGAAAATCTTTGTCAGCAGCAGCGCCACAAATGTGGGGACTTGCAGGAATAAGGCAAGCGCATAGTTATGATTGCATCTATTGGATAATCAAATGGGCAGCCAATGCGCTATCCCGACCTGGAAATTGAACTTCTCCGTGCCTTCGTGGCTGTGGCCGAATCCGGCGGTTTCACGGCAGCCTCTGGTGTCGTCGGCCGATCGCAATCCGCGGTAAGTCAGAAGGTCGGCAGGCTTGAGGACCTTGTTGGGTGCAAGCTCTTCGAACGGACGAGCCGCTCCCTGAGCCTGACACGGGACGGAGAGCGGCTGCTGGTCACCGCGCGGCAGATGCTCGAACTGAACGATCTCACCGTCCGCAGCATGCGCGAACCGGCAACTGTCGGCTCACTTCGCCTCGGTATCTCCGAGGATTTCATTCCGCGCCAGTTGGCGGCGTTGCTTGCACGGTTTCGGCGTCTCTATCCTGAAGTGCAGCTTGAACTCATGACGGGGCTGAGCTGCGATCTCCTCGATGTGTACGATGCTGGTGGCCTCGATGTGGTGATCGCGAAGAAGGATGGTACAGCCCAGCGAGGACGCGTGATCTGGCGAGAGCCGCTCGTTTGGCTCGCTGCGGCTGATTATCAGCCGGACTTTAGTAAGCCGACGGAGTTGGTCCTGCTGAAGCCGCCCTGCACCTATCGAGAGTTAATGGCGCGCACCCTGGATTCGGTTCGACAGCCATGGATAGCATCCTGCACGGCGCGTAGCTTGATGGGGGTGCAGGCGGCCGCCGCCGGCGGCCTGGGCATCACAATACTTGGGCGGTCATTCGTTCGGGATGGCCTGCAAGTTGTGCCGACGCCGGACTCCTGGCCGGCATTGCCGATGACTGAAATCGTGCTGCTTGGGGAGGAGACGGCGGAAGCCGACCTGGTGCGTCCGCTGGTCTCCTTCCTTACCGAGACTCTCGCCGGAATGGGTGCGCTAGCGCTTGTGGCTTAGCTTCACTTTGCCTGAGCATCCAGCCCGTACCGGTACAGACGGATAGGCCACGCGATCCGGGAGGTGCCGCTGTTGAAGAGCGACACACGGTCGATCCGCGGTACGGGCAGCCAGATGAAGCCGTCCGCGAGAGCAGGTGCGTCGCACCAGTGCAGGCGTGAATCCCGGATGATGGTTGTGATCGTGCCGTCTGGCGAGCGCTTCTTCAGCGCATCGCTTGCCAATTCGGTGAAATAGAGCGTTCCGTCCGAGGCCATCGCCGTTCCGCCGACTGGCGGAAGATCCGCCCAAGCTTCCACCTTACGCGCGAGTTCGGTTGCGGGAACACCGGGATCGTCGAGCAGCCGTGTCTCGACCCGAGACCAGGGCCCATGCAGACTGCCAAAATAGAGATAGCGTCCATCGGGGCTGACCTCGAGCGGGTCGCTGTTGACCCGCAGTGGGAAGCCGTCCGGCGCGCGGACGATCTCGCCGTCGATCACGATCGGTCGGTCGGTAGGCGCCGTGACCGAGGGGGCGCCGTCGAACACCCGACGTGTTTCTCCGTTGCGTAAGTCGAGCACGATCAGCCCGGCGCGCCCGGCATCCGTGAAATAGGCATGGTCGCCATGGAAGCGGATGTCGTCGATATAGCTGCCGGGAAGAGCGGCTGGAGGTCCGAAGGGATAAATCCGCTCGACGCGATTAGTGGCGAGATCGATACGCACCGCCTTGGCAGCACCGGGCAATGGATCGCCGCCAAAGCTGGGTGAGCCCGTGTCGATGATCCACAGGCCACCGTGGTTGTCGCGATGGATCGCATTCACGTTGACGAAGGTGTTGGTCACGTCGGCGCCGGGCTGCCACGCGTTCCATGACGCATCGGGATAAGAGATCAAGCCGTCCTTGCCATCAATCAGTGCGACGGCGGGGCCGTTGGCGCCGGCCCAGCGCGGTCCGGCGACAAAGACGCGATCGCCATCAACCGCAACCGCGTTCCAGATCATACGCCTAGTCTCGGCGGCAACTATGAGTCCGTCAGGTCGTTGCATGTCATCGGAGGTCTGCGCCTGCATTCCTGTCGCGAGTGAAGTTCCCGCCAATGCAGCGGCGGTGGATGCCTGAAGCATGCTCCTGCGGTTCATAGGTCCCATCCCTTCCTTAGGTCTGCTCGGTGGTATCGATCACGATCTTGCGGCGGTTCATGCCCGAGGCGCTGTAGCGCTTGCCGTCGGGAGCAGCGTCAAGCGTAGCGTCTGGTTGACGAAGCTCGACACTAAATGGCTCGATAGAACTCGAGGCAAGTTAAGGGACGCAATTTAGCGCGAATCGAAGCTAAAATGTGTATATTCGATAACCCGTTCTGAGGCCGGAGTGGCCCCGAGGGAAGCTCAGTCGAAGGCGGTGTGTGGGCGACGTGTGCACCGGGAGCTCAAGAAAAATCTCACCACAGCCAGCGTGAGCAGGCTTGTGGCGCATGTGTCGGAGAGGGGAGGAGGCCGGTGCGTGCTAACGAGTACTCTTAGTTGCTCGAAGCGGATGGTCGAAAATCGCGAGTTCGACTCCCACTCTCTCCGCCTCACTGCTTGTCTACTAGATTAGTTCACCACGCAAGTCGTAGGACGGACTGCGCATAGCACGCAAAGCCCAAGCATCTTGAGCAGGCTTCACGATTTGAATGTCGGGCTCATTGGGCAGGGTGCAAGACGGTCTTCTTTATGTCTTGGTACGAACCTTGCGATGATTTGGCTCCAATCGGACATCAATTGCTGGAGCTAGCGCAAACTTGCCCATGATGGACTGGACCGACTGACGTGTCGCGGTGAGAAAGTGTCAGTCTACAACGCGGGGCGTTTCAAACCGATCCGCATGCGAGGCCCAGATCTCCGATCTTGCTGTCCCAGCCGCGACATCGTCACGAATGCGTTGAACCGGCTGATCGATAAGGCCTCGGTCGCAAACTGACTCAAGGAGCACGGCCCCACACACCTCGATAGCCGGCGCCTCATGGGCAAGGCTGAAGGTCGTTGGGCCCCTTGGGCGGTGTAGGGAACGATCGGGCGACGAAACCAGCGTTTTCCTCATCGCTGACGGTATATGAAGCTACGCTGTGTCAGTACGAGCGGTGGCGATGTCCGCTAAGAGTGCGGAGCTATTCAGTCGATTGACTCCAATAGATAGCGGAATCGCCAGTATTCCGAGCGGCACAAATTATTCTGTGAATTCAAGACCGAAAAAATACGGCGGGTATACCGTCGGGATTTGTCCGTCAGACTTGAAGATTTGTGCTTGTAGATCAACGACGAAATGTCGTCCTAAATGATTGAGTGGGAGTAGGGCCTTAGGATACTTGGTACCTAATCTCCATTTTCATGGAGGATAGCTCGACTTCCTTAGACCCATTCAATGCACAACATCGCAAGGGTTCATTTCTGTTGGTGAGCTAAGCAGTCGTTAGGTTGTCTTGCAGGCTATCGAAGGTGCGAATGGACACTTGGCCGCCAAGACTGCGCATCAATGGTCGATTCCGATAGTTGATCTCTTGGCGTCGGCCAATAATTAGCGTCAGTTGTGGTTCGGCTAGGCCGAAGCGCGCTGCTCGGTTGCCGTGTGGGAAGTATTTGGCGACATAGTCCCGGTTTTCTTGGAACCATGCGCTCCAGTCGTGCAATTGCCGAAGCGCATGGGTTAGCCTAGTTGCGGGGTCGCCATCTCACTTAAATAGAGGGTCCTTGGGACGCTCGATCTTGATGAAATGCCACAAAAATCCTGGAGAGTCGTCGCGACAGAATGCAAAATCTGCAACATGCTGGCTTCCGAGCCGGAACTTAGAACAGACCACGTTGTCTTGCGGCAGCCAAATTGGAATGAGCGCCGGATATTTCACCATGTATTGGTGAAAGTCCTCTTCGGAAGAATCGGATCGATCCATCAGGCTGACGAAACCATCCCAGATGTCATCGATCGCGACTTCTCTCAGCATTCGTGCCTCGTCGGTAGGCGACATAGCAATTTTCAAGACACATCTCGGAGCGTCTCATACCACGAGATTGTGAGAGAGGTGCGGTATTCCCAACACAAGCCGTGGCTTTGTATGGTCAATACGTAGGTTGTTTGGCCAGAGGCTCCAGGGGGGTGCCATTGACTGGTACGAGGTTGGTCATCGACAGCAGCAAATTGCAGTCGTCTGAGTTGCGCGAGTTCCTCCGCGGAAGCACGGCAAACCTGGCCGTGCTTCCAGACTTCGCGTGGTTCGAAGTCTATAAGCAGGAGACCGTGGATGCTGTTTTCGCTCTCCTCTCTGTTATCGGCGATTTCCCCGAGCAGATCACTGTTCTGAAGTCTGGAGGAGAGATCGCGAGACTGAACCTTGGCCTTCCTGGCGAGCTCGCAGCTATGGAGCAGCAGGACGTCGCACCTTTGATCCGCGAAATGGCTGACATCATGAACGGCCCTCGACGCTTGGATCCAATCGTCCTGCAGCAACTGAGGAATCTGTGGAGCTCCGCTGCTGTCAGTCTCGCGGGCATGCATGAGGGAGCGATCGACATCGTGACGTCGTTGCCAGAGATGTCTGAAAAGATGTTTTCTGAGCATGAGATAAGAACCATCCGCACCAACGGGCGCTACACCGAGGAGATGTTCGCCAGCATTTTCGGCGCCGCCGAGCAGATATGGGAGACATTGGCGGAGGGATACGGTCTACAATGGCGATCGATGCTCCGGGACCATACCATGAGCGCCTACCTTTTCCGGTATGCCCTCGGAATCATTATCTATCTCCTTTGGTGGATAAGGACTGGCAGCCCGAAGCTGGAGCGCGTCGATCGGATACGGAACGATCTCATTGACTTGAGCTTCGTGGTGTACGGGACGTACTACGACGGGTTTCTCACCGCCGACCGCAAGGCGGAATGGATGTTCCTGAATCTGTCACGGGCACTTGAGGCGGCAAGAACGTCAGAGTCGCAGTGGACAGCGAGTAGGGCGGATTAGCCAACGGCGTAATCCGGCGCACTCTCGTATTCGGTTTGCCGAAATGGCAGGTTACGCTTCGCTAGTCCGTTCTACGGGCTAGCCGCCGCGCGTTCGGCGGCGTCCGACTCGGGCGGGGAGGAAAAGAAATGCATGCCGAGTTCTTAGAAGCGCAGGTCGTCCAGCAGCGGCTGAAGCAGTACATGGATCACTATGACGAATTCCATTGGGCCGTCGCTTGGGGTACGGACGTTGATCTGTTGGAACAGCTTTTCGGGCATCGAGCGAAGTTCACGAACGTTACCTTTGGGGTCGCGTTCAGCCAGACCGATCCTGCAGTCGTCGATGCCCTCGTCGGTGTTGCCAACGGCTATATCGCGACCAAGTTCAAGGGCGGCACCTACCATCCCAAAGTGTACGGCTTTCGTAGCGGAAAGCAGGTCGCGGCGATCGTCGGCAGTGCCAACTTCACCCATGGCGGCCTTGGGAAAAATTTCGAGGCGGCAGTGGCACTGACCGGTACGATCGACGACCCTGCACTCGCCAACATCCTCGCCTTTGCAAGGACTAGCGCTAGATACGGGCAGGAGGTGACCCAACCCTACGCCGATGCGTACCGCGCGAGCTACGTACGGGCGGCAAGACTGCCGAAACCGCCCCGCGATCCAGTGCAGACGGCACGGATCGGCGCTGCCGGCAAGGTCATGGCCATGAACTGGGACGAATACTCGCGCCGGGTGCGATCGTCTAGACATCACAATGTAACGAAGAGTCTGGAGCTGATTGCGGTTGCGCGACGCTGGTTCGCCACGGAAGCGTCGTTCGCGAGCTTCTCGCCCGCGCAGCGCAAGGCCATCGCTGGAATCCTCGGCAAGTATCAGAAGTACGATTCGGACCTGGAACGGGAATGGGGTTGGTTTGGGTCGATGGGTGCCGCGGGCGACTTCGCGAATCGCGTTGCGGACAACGATCCATCACTCGCCAGGGCGCTTGATGGAATCCCATTGAGTGGCGAGGTCACACGTGCACAATACGATCGCTACTGCACGCTGTTTCGGCGGGCGTTCGCGCGATCATCGCGCACCGGCGGCGTGCCTTCTGCGACGCGGCTGCTATCGATGAAGCGCCCGGACACTTTCCTGTGCGTCTGTAAGCCCAATGTCGTCGCGGTCGCGAAGGCGCTGGGCTTTGCCCGCACGACGCTGGATCTAGACAATTACGGGGAGCGGGTGGTCGAACCGATCAAGCTGTCCGTTTGGTACAATGCAGACAAGCCCGACCATCCTGATGGCGAGCTCTGGGAAGCACGCGTGGCCATGCTAGATGCACTATTCTATCATTCATAGTCGAGCGTGTTGGTCCTGGTAGCGTTAGGTCAGCGAAGCGAGAGGTGTCCTGCGACTGGCGGTCCTTCGCAGCGCTAGCTCATTCACCGCTTCTCGAACTACGGTGACGGTGCATAAAACTCCCCATGCCTCAGGTAGGACACTTGTGGGAGCCGATAGAGCGAAACGGCGCGCGAGGCTTCTCACTGCTCGTTTTGCATGCTGCCGTCAAGGTCCCGAGCGTTAATCCGAACGTGCGCGTGACGCTGGACCTCGTCATTGACATACGCCGTCAGGCCCACCCGAACCTTCGCAACTTTGTGGCCTTCAAATATCCGGCCGCGCGCTGCTCGCGCGGCCAGTTCTCGGCGTCGATCACACGGTCGTAGATCGACTACTGCTCCTTCCTGAACAAATCCTGGAAGATCAGCCGACCCCAGACGCGGCCGCGTGCGTGCACCAGCGCGCCACCCTCGGTGAGCTTTCCCAGCTTGACGGGTGCGAAGCCGAGTTGTTTGGCCAAGGCCGCCACGGGAGCGGTCGCGTCCTCGTCGTCGCTGGACAGAAAGACGACCCGGTGGCCGCCCTCGACGACCGGATCGGCGGCCAGGGTGGCCGCAACCAGGTGATTGAAACCTTTCACGAGCTTGGCGCCGGTGAACGCCTTCGCGACAAAGGCGGAGGACGGGAGACCGTCCAGCTCCTCAGGGGGAACCAACGCGTTCATCGCGTCGATGACCGTCTTGCCTTCCCAGCTCGGCAGGGCCTTCGCAACCTCGCGATGCTCCCCGAACGGGACCGCCAGGATGATCGTGCCGGCCTCGAGTGCTTCCCGCAGCGACTTGGCGACGACCGTGGGGCCAATTGCCCGAGCCTGCGGCGCCAGCGCCTCGGGCGGCCGGCGGCTCGCGACGGTCACGTCGATGTTTTTGCGGGCGAAGGCGTGGGCGAGGGCCTGGCCTATCTTGCCGAACCCTATAATCGCATAGCTCATCATGCGTCTCCGATTTTCAGATGACTGAGAAGCCGCCGTCGACAGACAGCTCGACCCCGTTCACGAAGCTCGAATCGTCTGAAGCAAGAAACAGCGCGACCGCCGCAATTTCCTCCGGACGACCCATCTTTCCCCGCGGGATCAGGGATTCGAACATCCGCTTGGCCTCCTCGGTGAGAACCTGGTCCTGCATCGGTGTGGCGATCGGCCCCGGGCTCAGCACGTTCACCCGGATATTCCTGCCCTTCAGTTCGTTGAGCCATGTGCGTGCGAATGAGCGCAACGCCGCCTTGCTCGCTGCATACACGCCGTAACCGGGAAACCCTTTCACCGAAGCGACTGACCCGGTCATGAAGATCGATCCGCCATCGCTGAACAGCGGCAACGCCTTCTGAACCGTGAACAGCGTGCCGCGCGTATTCAGGTCGAAGGTCGCATCGAAATGCTGCTCGGTAATCTCACCCAGTGGGACGGCTTCGCCCATGCCGGCGCTCGCATACAGGACGTCGATCTTGCCCTTGTCCCGCTTGACCGTATCGAACAGACGGTCGAGGTCGTCGAGATTGGCCGCGTCGCCGCGCACGCCGGTCACGTTCCGGCCGATCAGCCTGACGGCCTCGTCGAGCGCCTCCTGCCTTCGGCCCGTGATGAAGACATAGGCGCCTTCTTCAACGAACCGCCTGGCGCTCGCCAGCGCCATGCCGCTCGATCCACCCGTGACGACTGCAACCTTACCTTCAAGCTTTCCCATGACTTTTCCTTTGAGACTCCGTCTTTGGTCGTTCGGGGAGGCCCCCCGAGGACCTCGACATAGGTCCGCCGGCGTCAGGCGTTGAGTGCGGAAGCGCGCACATCGGTGGTGCGAAATCGATCCGGCTGGACGATTGACGCCAGCCGTGACGATCGCTGTCCGCCGTCCGGAATTGGGCCGCGCTTGGCGGCATAGGCTGCGATGACCGCCCGTGCTACCCACATACGAGATGCTGTTCGATGTGTTTGACGGGCTTTGGAAGGCGCACCCCGGCGGTGCTGGATTGCACCATGATCGACTGGGATGACGTTCGTTACTTTCTTGCCGTCGCACGCGGAGGTTCGGTGCGGGCTGCCGCCGAGCACCTCGGTGTGAACCACTCGACCGTGCTGCGACGCGTCGCCCAGCTGGAGGAACGGCTCGGGGCGCTCATGTTCGAGAAGCTGCCTTCGGGCTACCGCCTGACGGCTGCAGGGGAGGAGGTCCTCGAGCTCGCGGACCAGATGGAAGCGTCGTCGCACCAGCTGGAGACGCGCGTCTTCGGCCGCGACCAGAGCGTACGCGGGCTTCTGCGGGTGACGCTGGCACCGCCCCTTGCGACACACCTGCTTATGCCTGATTTCGCCGAATTCGCGCGTCTGCATCCGGACATCGAGATGGACATCCTGTCGTCCGGCGAGCTGGTAAATCTGACCAACCGCGAGGCCGACGTCGCGATCCGCGTCGTCTACGACCGCAAAACCCTGCCGCTCAATCTTCACGGCCTGAAGGGACCGGAGCTGTTCGGCGGCGTCTACATGTCCAGGGATCGACTAGCCGCGTGGCGTGCGGGCGCGCCTGATCCTATCAGGTGGATCGTCATAAGCATTCATGGAATTCCGGATCGGGCCCACGAGGGTGAGGTTCGCACCGTTGAAGTTCCGTTCAGGGTCACAGATGCCGGAGCGCAGATCGTTGCCGCACGGCAAGGGCTCGGGATGACGACACTGCCGTGCTTCGTCGGCGATGCCGACCCCCTGCTGGTGAGGGTGCCGGGCACCGCCCTGCACATGTACGGAACGCTCTGGCTTCTCAAACAGGGGGAGACACGCAAGACGAAGCGCGTGCGGCTCTTTACCGAGTTCGTATCCCGCCGGCTTGCCGCGTACGCTCCGCTTCTCGCGGGGCTGTCCATATCGGGCGACTGATGTGCGTCAGGCCGCCGGCGACGCTTGCCGCAATCCGGTCGGAAGCCGGGCCGCGATCGCTTGAATCGGCGTCGTTCAATCCGCGAATGGTGCGCCGTATCGCAACCGGATGCGAATGTCGCAGAACGGTCAGAAGCGGTCCTTGCAGAGACCGTCGACAGGTCAGCTGCATTTCGATGCTTCTGTGATGAAGCCATCGCTGCCGACATGTTGGCAAGCCAGGCCTTGAAGAAACACACCACCAACTTCCAACTTAAGGCAAGAGTGTCTGGCTGCCGTTCGCACAATTGACGAGCTTTTGCGGCCAGTCGGGTGCTGACGCGGCGGATGTCCTCTGGGTCCGCTTGAGCCATTTGAGATAACTCGTCGCCGCCAGGATTGATGCTACGGCGAGCAGAATGCCGCCAACAAGATCGATCAAATAATGTGCGCCGATCACGGGGGTCGCCGCCATCATCAGGATATTGATAGTTGCCGCGATGCCTCCCACGGCGCGTACCGGCCACAACGCCCACATGTAGAGCACGGCTGACGCGGCATGGAAGCTCGGGAATGAAACGATACCGGCCAGCTTGAAAAGTCCGAGTTCGCGCAGGCTGCCGTCACGCAAGGCCAGGATGTCCCGCAATTGTCCGGCATAGACCGATGTGTCGATGTTCGGGTACCGAGCCGGTGGCAGCTGCAATCCGTAGTAGGTGCCGATGGCAGGTACGAAAACAGAGATGGCAATTGCGACCGCGAGCGCAACACTCATTGCGAGCATGAACAATTGCAACCGTGCGTACCGCGCCGTGAGGACGAGTACAATGGGAATGCCAAGCAGTGGCCATTTGATCAGCCCATATGCGCGCGACAAGATGATCGCAAGCCATGGGTGGTCGTTGACGTACCGAACGATAGGCTCGGGATCCAAACCAAGTGCGCGATCCACAGAGAGCAGCGCCTGATCCTGGAGAGGATACCCTATTGCTCCCGCGACATAACTAAGCGGTCCTACGATGGCGCAGGTGAGAATGACCTGTCCAATCGTTCCGAGCGAGAAAAAGAGCTTCGGATCGGTGCGATCACCCCTGGTCAGCCGATGATGATAAGAGACAGCGAGCAGTGCCGCCGCGATCGCCAGCGTTGTGCCAAACGCGATCGGTTCGAGACGAAGATTGGTGGACGTCAGCCCTAACGCGAGCAGACTCCCCATAACGGCAATGATCAACCAGTTTGCGTTGAACAGCTGCCAGGCGGCTTGAGGATCCTCGTCGATTTTATGTGAGTTTCTCGGCGGCTCGGCGCTCCCCTTGACCGCCGTCATTCTTGCGTCGGATTTCATTCCCAGCGAACCTTGCAATCAAAACGAACCGATGGGTTCGCATGAGCGTCATGATCAACCTAAAGTCGATCATAATCAGGGGTTGCGCAAGACGTGTCGCACAATCGAAAGAAGTTCCAGGTTAACGGCGGGTGAACGAGAGCCATTATCCTCGTTTGTCGAGCGCCCATCAGGACCATTCACAAAGCGAACCGACGAGGAGGGCGGATTCTGGGCGCAAAGCGAACCGGCATTGCTGGTGCGCCGCGCTGGGATTTGCCTTCGCGCGTGCTGTGCGGGCCATCATGACGGGCGACGCCGCCGGCCTCTCGACCGAACTCGCGATTACGGTGACGGTGCACTCAATGTGCGAGGCTATCCGCTCCTTGCGCGTGGACGGGCGTCGGCCCGCTGGTCGCGGGCGCGGTCGCCGAGATGTTCGGCCTGCGCTGGCAGGCGATGATCCAGGGCCTCGCCTTCATGAGCCACCAGATCGGCAGCTTCCTCGGCGCCTACGGAGGAGGGGTTCTCTACGACGTGCTCGGCTCCTACACCATGGCCTGGCGCACCGGCGTGGCGCTGGGCTTGGCCGGTGGCATCATCCAGGTCGCGTTCGCGCTGATCCGGCCGTCGCAGCCGCCCGCGCCGGTGCTGCGGACGGCGTAGCTGGCGAGCCGGTCATCGCACTTCCATCGGCCGAAGACGTCGAGGGCGTTCAGCTTGCACATTCGCGTAGCAAGGTTGTGATTTTCGCATCGAGATTTCGGGCAACGGTGAGGGCTTCTGAGCTGCCATAATGCAGCAAATAACTCTCCATTTTGTCATAAGAGACGTGCACACCATCGGAACGCTCATCAATGAGCACTGTGACCGGAGCGTAAGATCCAGCATCGGGCACGTGCTTGACCATTTCTTTCATGATGAGTGGATTGCCGATCACAAGCCGGATGATTTTAGGCGTCTTGGATCCGGCCTCGCGACGCAGAATGTCGCCCAGGTCAAATTCCGCGAAGAGCATTAGGTCCGTTCGGCCGAGGCCGCTTCGTACAACGCGCTCCAAATCCGGGAAGGAATTTGTCGCCCTCGTTTCCTTGAAAAATTCGACCATGTTGGGCTGCCCGACCGCCGACTTGAGCGCCGCCACAATAGTGTCGAATGATTTTAAGCTCGTGAGGCTGAAGCGCTCCACTTCGATTTTAGCGATTGTCATTTTGTCCTCTGTAACAATTCTCATGGATAAAGTGCGCCTGATCCCGTCAGAACGCGCCTTGTGTCATGCGGCCGCGGGTTGGGCATCCAGGAAGGTCCGGACGTGGCTGACGAACGTTTCGTGGTGCTGAAACAGCGCGCCGTGCCCTGAATCGGGATAGAGGACCAACTGAGCGTCACTCAGTTCCCTAGACATTGCGTAGGCGTTGTTCGCAGGCAGCATGGTGTCGTGGCTGCCGCTGACCACAAGAGCGGGCTGGCGGATAGCGCGCAGAATGGCGTGCCCGGGATCAGGTGTGGCGCACCAGGTGATCAGCGCCTTGGCCTGTGGATCGGTTACCGCGTTGCCGTTATCGGTGTCCCGATCATCCTTGCGCACCTTGGTCCTCTTCAGGAAGGCCAAGCCGGACGACCGACTGGCGGATGAATTCGTGAAGAACAGCGGCAGGCGGGGGTCCGGCGCATCGGTTTGGGAAAACGCTTCCTGCAGAACCGCTAACAGGTGTTCCTCTCCGCCTTTCGGCGCGGTACCGACGAGTATGAGCTTGCGGACCAGCTGTCCATGCTCGGCGGCGATCTGCTGAGCGACGCAGCCGCCGAGGGAAAAGCCAAGCAGGTCCACTTCGAGGAGGCCGAGCAAGTCGATGAAATCCACGGCGTCTCGTGCCATCGCCGCGACGTTGTCGGGCGTTTGACCGGTCGACCGGCCGACCCCTGCGTTGTCAAAGGCGATCACGGGGCGATCAGCGGCCAGAGCGTTGACGACGGCGGGATCCCATCCGTCGATGTTTCCCGAGAAGTGCTGCAGAAGAACCAGCGGTGTTCCAGTCGCGGGGCCGAGACGGCGATAGGCGAAGCGGATTCCCTGGCCTTCGATGTAACGGGTTGGCGCCGTTTCGAGTGTGAGGGCGTCCTGGTTCGCGATGTCGAGTTGAGTCATATCGTACTCCGGATGCTTGGCATGAAATGATCGAGCGGGTGAGGCACGTAGCGCGGCGACCGAAACCTTCCTCCAGGATGTCGCTGGCGCTTCGCGCCATCGCGGTCCGAGGCGTTCCGCATTCCTCCGAGCGAGCGTGTGCGCTCCCGACACCGAAGCGCCGGGAGCAGGTTCGTCACTTCGCGAGCGCGGCCTTTTCGATGACCTCAGCGACTTCCTTCGCATGGACCACGAGCGAGGCATGGCTGCCAGCGACTTCCGTCGTCTGAGCCTTCATCCTGGCTGCGAACAACTTCTGGACCTCGGGCGCGATGACCTTGTCCTTCGTGGTGATGACGTAGAACGTCGGCGTGTCGCGCCAGGCCGCAATGCTGACAGGCGCCTCGAACGCAGCGAGGCTCAGCGGAAGCTGCGAGTTGGCCAGGTGCTCGGCGATCTCAGGAGGAAGGTCAGCCGCGACGGCTGACGGAAACAGCTTGGGATCGATATACAGATTGCCCTTCGCGTCGGGATGGATCGCCTTGACGCCTTCGGTCTGCGGGCCGTCTTTGGCCAGCAACGCCAGGGATTGACCGACCTCGGGCGCGAACGCGGAGACATAGACCAGCGCCGAGACCTTGGGATCGTTGCCGGCTTGCGTGATCACCACGCCGCCCCATGAATGGCCGACCAGAACGGTCTTGCCGTCCTGTTTCGCGAGCGCCTGCTTGGTGGCATCGACGTCAGCGGCGAGCGAAGTGAGCGGATTTTCCACGAGCGTGACGTTGTAGCCCTTCTTCGAGAGAATATCGGCAACGGGCTGCCAGCTCGTCTGGTCCACGAAAGCGCCGTGCACGAGCACGATGTTGTGGGCTGCTC
This sequence comes from Bradyrhizobium sp. 613_E4_N2_2, assembly GCF_052075995.1. NCBI lineage: Bacteria > Pseudomonadati > Pseudomonadota > Alphaproteobacteria > Hyphomicrobiales > Nitrobacteraceae > Bradyrhizobium > Bradyrhizobium sp. 613_E4_N2_2. Next base: position 5,162,965 of record NZ_CP197234.1, on the reverse strand, counting down.
CCTTGGGCAGCTCAGCGGAATGGGCGGGGCCGACCCATGCCGTTCCGGCCAGGAGTACGGTGGCGGCTGAGAGAAGGATATTTAGCATTGATTGTTCCTGTTGATATGTCGGACGGAATAGGGTCCGGGGGAATGGACAGGCGTTTCCTGCCTGGTCGCGGTTTCTTCCATCCGCCGTTGGCGAAATGGTTGCCGCACATGACGTCGGCCCGCCGCGACATGACCTAGTTCGCAGGCTTTTCGGACGGTAGGGATCAATCGTCCGGATGTTGTGTCCGACCGTCCACCGGACTAACTTCGGCGGCATGGACATCCTTGCCCAAGTGCTCGATCGCGTTCGTCTCGGTGGGACGCTGCTGTTCCACTTCGAGCTCGGTCATCCCTGGAATCTGGCGCTGCCGGCGCGTCCCTACGCGCTGTTTCACTATCTCAGTCGGGGCTCCGCTACCCTCGCGCTCGAACTCGGACAGGAAATCCAGATGACCGAGGGCGATTTTGTCGTCATCACACGCGGCGAGCCCCATGTGTTTTATTCGGACCGCCGGGCCAAGCCTTTGCAGATTGTGGACCTCGATCGATCGTCGGCACGTCTGGGCGTCGTTCGTCACGGCGGCCGTGCAAAGCCGCTCTCGACCATGATCTGCGGCAATTTCACCGTGTCGCGGCCCTCGTTCAGCAGCGTGCTGGAGATGCTTCCGCCCGTGCTTCTGCTGAAGCCGACGGCGGACGGTGGCTGGCTCGAAGCCATCCTGCGGCGCATGGTCAGCGAGTCTGCGCTCGAGCGTCCCGGCCAGCGCGTCGCGCTCTCACGACTGACGGAAGTGCTGTTTGTCGAGGTGCTCCGAAGCTGGATCGCGTCTCTCAGTCCCGGACAAGGCGGCTGGCTCGGGGCCATATCGGACCCGCATATCGGACCGGCGCTCAAGTTGATCCACGAAAACCCGGAGCGGCCCTGGACCCTGAGCGACCTCGGCCATCGCGTGGGGCTCGGCCGCTCGGTATTTTCGGCCCGCTTCACCAAGCTCGTCGGCCAGTCGATGCATCGTTATGTGATCGAACGCCGGATGGCGGAAGCGGCGTTCCTGCTCGAAACCAGCGATGAGCCCATCGCACGGATCGCGAGCCAGGTCGGGTACGAGACAGCGGCGGCGTTTTCGAAACTCTTTCATCGACATCATGGCATGTCGCCCGGCCGCTACCGGACCTCTCAGCGCCTTGATGGACACCAAGGTCAACCGCACGGTTCGGAAGTGAACGTCTCCGATTGAACGTGCGTCAGTTGCTCCGCCGCGCTTTCATCTCGCTCTCATCGCCGGTGCTCAATTGTCGCACCTTCGGTGTGAAGCATCTCACACGCACGCTTGCGTCAATGCTGCGATAGAGTACCTGTTGTGATTGAACGTGGTGAATTTAGTCGATTTGACACACCCGCCATCACATCAGCCTCAAATGAGCTGCACACGCCAGAACGGCATGTTGAAATAGCCTCCAATCGGCCGCTCGGGCGATGAGAGCTATGGAGACACTATGGCTGACAAACACGAACAGAGCATGGTCGGTACGTGGACCAAATCCACGTCGGCTGCGTGTGCGGACAAATACCCCGCCACTCTCACATTCTCGACCGGCACCTACCGCGGCATGCGCGGACCAGGGCAGGGCATGGTGTGGTGGGACGCGGGAATCTACCGTCTCGAAGATTCCAACACACTCGTCGTCGGGACGGCGACTGATGAACTTGTGACCTATCGCATTTCACTCAAGGCCGACCGATTTGAGTTTACGGATTCAGATGGCTGTGTCGTGACCTATCGGCGCGCGTAGGACTGCGCACGCCACAGCTGACCGAAATAACGCGGCTGTACCCGCGAACGAGCCCGATGCTCACGTCGATCGTCTCACCCTTTCAACGAGGAGAAGACGACATGTGCAATTGCTCAGAGCATGAATCGAGTGGCAGCCTTTCCAAGATGACCGCGGCATCGGTCGAGCCCGCGATGAAGCCGCAAGTCCCGCTGTCGCGCCAGATCAGCTTCAGCGATGAGGAGTCCGGCGATCAGCCGGCCTCAACCGATCTGCAGCCGTTTCCGCCGTTCAGGCTCTGCAGGCTCGACTTCCGCGAAGGCTGCTACCAGATCAACTTCAGGCCGACCGCGGGCTTCGTGACCTTCGAAGGTACGCTGCGCGTCGATCGCTCGGCGCCCGACGGCGGCGCCGACCATTTGATCGTCAGCGGCGATCTCTACTCGCGCCGGCCGGTGATCGGTCCGATCCCGCCGGTGGGGCCCGTGGTGCCGGTGGGCGACGCGGACGAAGATGAAGCGGCGGCGGGCTCGGGATTGACGAGCCTGGCCGGTTCGCTCAGTGCGCTCGATGACCCCCTGATTCCGTTTCCGATCCGCCGGCCGCGGATCCCCATCTTCCCCCGCGCGCGCTATCATTCCTATCTCAGGGTGACCAGCGTGTCCGCGCCTGTCGCGGTCCCGCCGCCGAAGAAGTGCGAGCTGACGATCACAGCCGAGCAGTTCAATTACACGCAGCCGCCGGCCGGCCAGTTCAAAGGCACGTTCCCGGCTTCGCCGTCGCGCACCGTGACGATGAAGCTTTCAAAGGTGCCGGCGCCGTTTCCGTTCTCCCTGACCGGCGGCCCGTTCTACCAGGGCCGGCTGTTCGAGGGCGGCGTGGACAAGGGCAGCATCACGCTCGCCTGGGTGTCGAAGTTCTTCCGCCGCGCCACGCTGGAGATCGACACGCTGGTCGGAGCCGTCCGGCCCGCGCCGGTGCCTGACGGTGCCGGTGGCACCGAGTTCTTCGACACGGTCTTTGCGAAGACCGGCTGGCAGCTGTCGGTGGTGCAGGACCAGCTCAACGTTCCGGTGCCATCAGGCGTGGTGGCGACCAATTGCTGGAGCTCAGCGGATCTGCATGCGCTGATGACGACCGTACGCAATCCCGCGACGAATCTGGACACCGAATGGCGCGTGCACATGATCGTGGTGCCCGCCAAGCTCGGCTGCTCGCGCGGCATCATGTACGACCAGATCGGCGTTCCCCGCGAAGGCTGCGCCAGCTTCTCCGATGACGGCTATCCCGTCTCGGACTCCTCGAACTTCGGTCTCGCAGCGAACAAGAAACAGCGCGACGTGCCGCGCGCGTTCCTGCGCAGCGCGACCCACGAGCTGACGCATACGCTGAACCAGATCCACCAGGAGCAGGAGACGGCGGCCGACAACTCGATCATGACCACGACGCCGAGTGTCGCGGACGTGCTCGGCGGTCCCGCGACCGGCGCACCCGGCGTGTTCCCGGATCAGATCGCGCTCGCGCACAACACCAACGTCCGTCATCACCTCAACCACATGCCCGATCCGGTCATTCGTCCGGGGGGATGGCCGTTCGCAAGCTGGTTCCCGACCGGTGCGCCGCAAGCCGCCGACCGGCACGATTTCGAACCTTCCGAGCTGGCGCTGACGGTGACGGCCACGACCGACCGCGTCGCGCTCGGCCAGCCGCTGGATCTGACCTGGACCATGACGAACACCAGCGGCGTGTCGCTGCGCGCGCCGAACGATGTCAGCACCGAGGCCCTGTTCGCATCGATCACCGTCACCGACGGTGAGGGGCACGAGCGTCCGGTCAGGCCGTTCGTGATCCTGTGCGAGCACGCGAAGCTTGGCGAGCTCGAGCCCGGCAAGAGCGTCACGGCTTCGGCGAAGGTGTTCTGGAGCACGGCGGGCTTCGCCTTCGAGAAGCCGGGCCGCTACCGCATCGACGTCGCGGTGTCATGGTCGGCGCAGGGCGTGATGGTGGGCGTGCAGTCGGGGATCGACGTGTTCGTCGATTATCCGACCAGCGCGAGCGACAACCATTCGGCCAATCTCGTGCTGCATCCCGAGGTCGGCAAATGGGTGGCGCTCGGCGGCGATGCCTATCACCTCGGTGAAGCGTGCCGGCGGTTGCAGGCGCTCAGCCAGACCGCAGCGCCGTCAGGCGCGCGCGCCGCAACGGCTGCGGCCGGCGACGATACGACCGCGCCGCGCGCGATCGACGGTTTTGCCGACATGCTGCCGGACCGCGCCAAGCTCGCCAGGTTGCGTCCCGAACTGTCCACTGAGACCGGCGGCCGTACGCCACGCGGACCCGCGCGAGCGGCCGCGCCAGGGCGCAAACGCGCGGCGAAGGCAAAGGGTCGCGCTGGGCGAAAGCGGTAACGGTTTCGCCAGAGTCCGGTGAAGACCATCGGTGTCATGGGCGAGCGCACCTGCGACCGTGTCGTCGCAGGTGCGCCGTCACCTTCGCCGACCGCGACGCGAAAGCGCGACTCTTTGGCCACGGGAAAGGAAAACGAAAACGTGGAAGGGGTATCGCTGCAACGAAACGGTGGCGGCCGGCCGCATGATTGATCAAGTCCCGGCAGACAGAGCGCCGGACATGATCCCTGGTGATGACCCCATGGACTCGCATCCCCATATTCCAGCGCCAGTCACAACGTGGCTAGAACGATGGCGTCTGGTTCCGGACGGGGCACTGCTGACCACCCATTCCAGCTGGGTCCTGCCGGTCCGACATGAGGGCCGGCCTGCAATGCTCAAGGTTGCCCGTATTCCCGATGAGGGGGCGGGCTATCGCCTTCTGACCTGGTGGGACGGTCAGGGCGCAGCCAGGGTCTTTGCCTCGACTGCGGACGCGCTGCTGATGGAACGGGCCTCGGGAGCCGGTGATCTCGCGCAGATGGCTTGGTCGGGCCGGGACGAGGAGGCATGCCGGATCCTCTGCGACACGGCGGCGCGGCTGCACGCGACGCGGTCTGGCCCGCTTCCCGACCTGCACCCGCTGGAAGACTGGTTTCAGCCGCTCTTCCAGCTCGCCCCGGACCACGCGGCACTCGCGCCCGCCGCCGACATCGCCCGCCAACTCCTGGCCGCGCCACGCGCCATCGGTCCGCTGCACGGCGACCTGCACCACGAGAATGTGCTCGACTTCGGTGAGCGGGGATGGCTGGCGATCGACCCGCATGGGCTCGTCGGCGAACGAACATTCGACTATGCCAACATCTTCACGAACCCCGACCTCAGCGATCCCGGCCGTCCGCTTGCGACCCTGCCGGGTCGACTGGAGGCCCGGCTGGATATCGTGGTCGCCGTGACGGGACTTCAGCCCGAGCGGCTGCTTCGCTGGATCGTTGCGTGGACGGGGTTGTCGGCAGCCTGGTTCATTGGCGACGGCGACGAGCAGGGCGCCGCCATCGACCTGACCATCAATACAATAGCTCGCCGCCTGCTCGACTAGCCTCGGCGCGCGAGTGCTCGCTCATGACGCGCACCCGCGCGAGCGGCCGCGCCAGGACGCAAACTTCACAGACGAATGACAGCAGTGTGAAATTCTCCATCGCTGCCGCGCTGTTTCATCTGCGCTCAGTTTCAGCATGATGTGATCTCGCTTTAAGCGTGTATTGTTGTAGGCTATCGCGCAGGGGCTGGCTCGCGTCCAATATCGGTTGTTCGAAGCTCCCGACCGTCGATCTACGACCAGCAGGGAGCAAATCATGGCCTGGCCTACGCTTGCCGAACTCGTCTCGAACTTCGCGCCGATCCTTCATCTCGACAAGGACGAGGTCAATCTGCCCTCGTCGACCGACTGGTACATCGGCCAGGTCGGCTATCAGGCCGCCGGCGGCATCTATTCCGGTCCCGGTCAGTGGAATTGGGGGACGGCCGAGCAGAGCAGCCCCGACGACTATCTGGTCGCGCCGCAGGCGATATGGGCCTCGCTGATGAAGGGCTATATCCCCACCGCCACCAGCTATGTTCACGTCCTGCCGGTCGACGACCGCACCGACATGGTCGATCTCCAGTACTGGCTGTTCTATCCCTACAACGGGCAGGAGACCTTCGAGGTCACCGGTTGGACCGGCAGTACCGGTCAGGCGCTGATGCCGCTCTCGATCCATTGGGGCGACTGGGAATGCGTCACGGTGCGCGTCAATATCGACCAGCAGGTCGTCGGCGTATTCTTCTCGCAGCATTCGGGCGGACAATGGTGCTCGCCGAACGACGGCTTCCTGTCGCTCAGCGGTACGCACCCGAACGTCTATGTCGCGAGCGGGTCGCATGCCAACTATCCGGCCGCGAGCAACAGCACCTATGAGATCGGCGGCGTCGACGTGTGGGACGTGCGCTTCGCGGTGGCCGACTACGCGCGCGGCGGCGGTCCGACCGTCAATCTGTCCGCGCCCAATCCGCCGGTCGTGATCCAGAACGATGCGCAGGCGATCCTTCCCACGCCCGTCACCTCGCCACCCTGGCTCGCCTTCAGGGGACGCTGGGGACAGCCGATCGAGCCCACGCTGACCGACGCGGAGATAGGCTCATTGGTCGCCGCCGCCGCCAGCGGCATGCAACTGAACGTGCTGGTCGAGGACGCCGTGCAGTACGTGGCAGGCTCGACCACGCTGCAGGCCTGGCTTTCGGAAGTGATCCTGCCGATCGCGAAGGGCGACCTGACCGGCCCAACGGGACCATCGCAGAAGGGCTCCTGGGCCGTCACGCCGACCTTCCTGCCGTTCGGCACCGACGCGCCGATCGCTTCGAGCGTCAGTCTCGTTCCGGTGGCGCTCGCGACGATGCCGGGATCGCAAATCCTCTGCATCGGAATGGGGAGTCCCTTGCCCCCGGCGATGCGTGCGTGGAGCCTCAATCAGGGTAAGTGGTCCAGTGCGAAGTCGCCTACCATGAGCCCGTTCGGCGGACTGGCCGCCTGCGCGACGCCCTCGGGCGGACTGGCGCTGCTCGGTCTGGGCAAGACCAGCCTTCTCGCCTTCATCTCGTCCTCTGGGGCATCCGGAGGGCCGTGGAGCGCAGCGGGGCTCTGGCCCGCACCGCCGGCCACGACCGGGGCCAGCATCGGCCAGCTCAACGGCGTCTGGTATATTGCCTGGGGCGGCGCCGACGGCAGCATCCAGTATCTCAGCACGACCGACTGGGTGCATTTCGGGTCTCCGCAAAGCGTGATGATTCCCAGCGTCGACGGCCCGGTGCCTGCGACGATCGCGGGCGGTGGGCTGGTGGCGCCTGCGGTGGAGAGCTGCGGGGGCGCGCTGGTGATCGTGGCGCCGATCGCCGGTCTCGAAAAGGGGATGCCGACGGTGCTCGGCGCCTATGTGTCGTCCGACGGTTCGAACTGGACCGGCCCCAATCTGCTGCCGAGCATGTCGCTCTGTTCGAACACCAGCGGCGCGCTCGCCGCAGGGCCGAACGGGACGCTCTATTGCTTCTATGCCGACAACAACAAGAAGGTGCGTTACTCGGTCACCAGCGACGGCGCGGACTGGAGCGATTCAGGCACGATCGCTGGCGCGTTCACCCAGCGGACGCCTAGCGTGGTCCCCTGGCAGGGCGGCTTTCTCGTCGTGCATCCCGGCAAGTCGTCACCAACGGTGTACTGGAACAGCGCGACCTTCGAGTAAAGCGCGGCGGGATCACTGCACGGCCCCCCGGCGCAAACGCGGGATGTAGACGGCGCTGTCCCATGATACGCCGACTACATCGTCGCCTCCGGAGCCCGCCTTCATGCCCGCTGCAACCGCCCCCAACCAACAGCCCGCGACCGCAACCGAGACCGACCCCGAAGCGCTCGGCTGGATGCGCGGCTTCCCGCCATCTCCCGACCGCACCATCACCTTCCAGAACGGCTCGTTCCGCAATTTCCCCGAATTGCGCTGGGCCTGGAGCAACGTCCGCCAGCTGGTGCCGACCGTGAATGTCTGGCGCGGAGCAGGGCCTGCGTCGGTGCTGCCGCGTGAGGACCACGACATCGGCGCGGTCGCCTCGACCACCATGGACGGGCGCCCGATGACGTTCGCAAAGATGCTGGAGGAGACCTACACCGACGGCATCGCGGTGCTGCATCGGGGCAGGCTGATCTATGAGCGCTATTTTGGCGTGTTGAAGCCGCACAAGCCGCATATCGCGATGTCGGTGACGAAATCCTTCACGGGCGTGCTCGCCGGCATTCTGGTCACCGAGGGCAAGATCGATCCGCAGGCACAGGTCACGGATTATGTGCCGGAGCTGAAAGCCAGCGCGTTCGGCGATGCGCGCGTGCACGAGGTCATGGATATGACCACGGGGCTCGAATACACCGAAGTCTATACCGACAAGAACTCCCACGTGTGGGGCTTGCGGCGTGCCAACGGCATGGCGCCGATTCCGCCTGACTATGACGGCCCGACCAATATCTTCGATTTCCTCGTCGCGCAGAAGAAGCAGGGCGAGCACGGCAAGGCCTTTGCCTACAAGACCGTCAACACCGATGTGCTCGCCTGGATCTGCCGTCGCGCCAGCGGCCTGACGTTGTCCGAGCTTCTCTCCGAGCGCATCTGGACGCCGATGGGCGCGGAGGAGGACGCGCATTATCACGTCGATCGCATCGGCACCGAGAGCGGCGGTGGCGGCCTCTCGACCACGTTGCGCGATCTCGCCCGCTTCGGCGAGACCATGCGCAATCACGGCCGCTTCAACGGCCGCCAGATCGTCCCGTCACAGGTGGTCGAGGACATCGCGCGCGGCGGCGATCCCGAGAAATTCAAGCCGGCCGGCTACACCACGCTGCCCGGCGCGTCCTATCGCAACCAATGGTGGGTCACGCACAATGCCCACGGCGCCTTTATGGCGCGCGGCGTTCACGGCCAGGGCATCTACGTCGATCCCAAGGCCGAGATGGTGATCGCGCGCTACGCATCGCACCCCGTCGCGGGCAACGCCGCCAACGACCCCGCGACGCTGCCGGCCTATATGGCGCTGGCGAAGGAACTGATGGCCGGCGGGTAGGGCGTGGCGGGGGGCTGATGGCGTAGGGTGGATTAGCCGAAGGCGTAATCCACCACCTTTCATCGAGCCGCGTTGAAGATGGCGGATTACGCTTCGCGAATCCGCCCTACGGGGCCGACGAATTCGCGACAACTTCCAAACCGCAAGATCGGTCGAGCAAATGATCGCCTTCAGCGGCTATCTGGAACCGCCACGGAGGAGGGACGATGAAGGCGGCGCTGCAAAACTATCAGGACCGGATGCGGCGGGTGCTGGACCATATCGACCGGCATCTCGACAGCGATCTGGACCTGGAAACGCTGAGCAGCGTTGCGGCCTTCTCGAAATTTCATTTCCACCGGCAGTTTACGGCGACCTTCGGGTTGTCAGTGCATCGCTATGTCCAGCTGGCCCGTATGAAGCGCGCTTCCTACATGCTGGCCTACAGTGACGCCCTTGGTGTCACTGACATCGCGATGAACGCCGGTTACGATGCACCGGACGCCTTTGCCCGCGCCTTTCGGCAACGGTTCGGGCAATCGCCGTCGTCGTTCCGCAACTCTCCCGATTGGGAGCCGTGGCTTGTGGCCTTCGGGCCTCTCGACAACGCGAGGAGCAAGCTCATGAAGACTTTTACCACTGACGACGTGACGATACGCGATGTGCCCTCCACGAGGGTGGCGATCATAGAGCATCGGGGCGACCCGGCGACGCTCGGCGACACCATCCGGCGGTTCATCGCGTGGCGAAAGAAAGCCGGCCTGCCCCCCAGGACAAGTCCGACCTTCAATGTCTGGCGGTCCGAACGCCGTCCTTCCTCGCCCGCCACTTACAGCACGGACCTCTGTGTCGGGACCGACCAGCCGATCGAGGCGAATGGCGAAGAGATCAAGGCCGGCGAGATCCCCGGCGGACGCTGCGCGGTGCTGCGGGTCGTCGGCTACACCGACAATCTGGAGCCCGCCGCGCTCTACCTTTATCGCGACTGGCTTCCGGCCAGCGGCGAGGAAGCACGCGACTTCCCGATCTACTGCCAGCGGCTGAGTTTCTTCCCGGAGGTGCCGGAGCATGAGACGGTTGCGGACGTGTTTCTGCCGCTGAAATAGCGCCCTCCGACGGCGGACGAACTGGCATCAATCAATATCGCGCGCTCCACACGGCGGCACGGTCTCACTAATATAAGAGTTGACTTATATTAGTGAAGGCCGATACTCGCCATTGCGCGAAACGATACGGAGGGATGCAATGGAAATCGACGTCGCCAGGGTCTTGGGGCTTGTCACGCGTTCGGTGAAGAATTTCGAGAAGGATGGAAAAGCAGCCAGCACGGTGACGCTGACGCGGCTTTATGAGACCAGTGTCGACGATCTCTGGGACGCAGTGACCAGCCGGCAACGCATTCCGCGCTGGTTCCTGCCGGTCGAGGGAGACCTCCAGCTGGGCGGAAGGTACCAGCTGAAGGGGAACGCGGGCGGCACCATCACGGCATGTATGCCGCCGACACATTTTGCCGCGACGTGGGAATTCGGCGGCGGGATGAGCTGGATCGACGTTAAGCTGGCAGCAGAACGAGAGCAGGCGCGTCTGACGCTGGAGCACACCGCAATTATCGAGGACCATTGGAATCAGTTCGGTCCTGGTGCGGTGGGTATCGGTTGGGATCTCGCCATTGCGGGATTGGAGCGATATGTTGCGACCGGCGCATCGGTCGACCACGAGACGGCCGAGGCTTGGATGAGCTCTCCTGCCGGCAAGGAATTCATGACGACAAGCGGTGAATATTGGTGCGCGGCGCATATCGCAAGCGGGGTCGATCCTGACGTGGCGAAGCAACGCTCGGACCGCACCATCGCCTTCTATCGCGGCGAGATGCCGCCTGACGTCGCACATCCGGGCACAGGAAGCTGATGCACGTCTTCGAGGTCCTCGCCGATCCCGTGCGCCGTCGAATCCTCGAGCTGCTCGCCCCGGGGGAGATGGCGTCCGGTGAGGTCGTTGAAGCGATCGGGGCCGAGTTCGGGATCACGCAGGCGGCCGTGTCGCAGCATCTCAAGGTGCTGCGCGAGAGCGGCTTTGCGACGGTTCGGGCGGAGGCGCAAAGACGGCTCTATTCGGTCGACGGTGCGGGGCTTCGGTCGGTGGATGCGTGGATCGGTCAGTTCAGGAATTTCTGGGAGCCGAAGCTGGACGCACTGGCGACGGAGATCGCGCGCGGCAAACGGGAACGTCGCAACGCGCCGATGACCAAGCGCAGCGGGAAGAGGGCCTGAGCTTCATCATGTAGGATGGGTAGAGCGAAGCGAAACCCATCAATGCCGCGCGTTGAACCCGGTGGGTATCGCTGCGCTCTACCCATTCCACGCGCTCATCTTCCCAGCGTCATCGCGATGCGCGAGGCCAGAAGCTTGACCATGAGACCGGGCGGATAGCTTCGATAGCTCGGCACATCGTCCGACAGCACGACGCCTTCCGGTTTGAACTTCGTGCAGATCCGGGCCTGCAGGGGAGGGAGCTCGCCGTGAAATCGCGCCCGGTAGGCCGAGACCCAGTGCGGACCGCGATCGAAACTGACGAACATCGCCGAGTTGCAGCAGGTCGCGACAACCCTGTTGGTCGGCGAAATGTCCTTCAGCTTATGAGACTTCAGGAGCTCGGCTCCCTTGGAGCATTCGAAGCGGTCCTTGCGATAAAGCACATAGGCCGTCCCGCCGCCGGGATCGCGGACGGCAGGCGCATTCGGCAGAGCCTCGAGCTGCGCCGCACCCTTCTGGCAGTCGTCGCAATAGCAGGCGGCGCTGACAATCGGCTTGCCGAGCGCTTTGACTTCGACGCTGCCGCAGGCGCACGACGCGATCATGACGGGAGAGTGGGTCATCTGCCTGCAATCACCATGGGGTTGTTCTCGCCGTTGCGGAACTCTGGCGTTACGCGGAAGCCGGTACGCGCAGGTTCCTCGCATCATACGGCAAAGCACGCAAGCGAAAGCGGTGACACCGCTTTGCTGCGGTGTCTCCCTCACCCCCGCGACATCTTCTCGAACTGCTTGATCAACCGTTCCGCGCTTTCGATATCAGCGCGTTTTCGTCCCGCGCGTTCGCTTGTCATCAACGTGAACGCGCGTTTTGCCGGCAGCAACCTGACGGCCCTTCACGTGGTCGATGAAGGCTCTCAGTTTCGGCATCGTTTGATGACGGCTCGGATAGTAGAGAAACACGCCCGGCGCCATTGGCGCGAAAGACTTCAGGACCTGTACGAGCTTTCCCGTCTTCACCAGGCTGGTGGCGATCGGCGCGGGCACTTGCGCAAGTCCCATGCCTTCCACGGCGGCGCCGAGCATGGTGGGAAAGTCGTGGGCAATCAGCGGCCCCGAGACGATCGCTTCGACTGTCTTGTTGCCATCGACAAGAGACCAGGGCGCGATCGATCCGTTGCTGCGGCGAATGCGCAGGCATGCGTGCCGACGCAGGTCGTCAATACGCTCGGGGCGCCCGTGCCGGCTTAGATAGTCGGGGCTGCCGACCACCACGAACGGGAAAGGGGGCGTCAGCCGGACCGCGACCATGTCGGTGGCGATGAACTGGCCCATCCGGACGCCGGCATCAAACCCCTTGGCCGCGAGGTCGACCAATTCCTCGCCAGCGGCGATCTCCACTTCGACCTCGGGATAGGCCTGGCAGAAGGATGCGATCAGCGGCTCCAGCAGGATCGGTACCACCGCGCGCGGCACGGTGAGGCGCAAAAGTCCAGTCGGCCGCTGCCCAAGATCGCGCGCAACCTCGCTTGCGGCGACGAGTTCCTCGAAAGCGGGCTTTGCGCGCGAGAGGAACCGCGCGCCGGCCTCGGTCAGGCCGACACTGCGTGTTGTGCGTATGAACAGAGCTGCGCCGACACGTGCCTCGAGCGCACGGACCGCCTGACTGATGGCCGATGGCGTGACCCCGAGCTCCGCGGCTGCCCGGCGGAAACTGCGGTACTGGGCGACGCGCAGGAACGCTTCCACGCCATCGAGCGCGCCTTGTCTGACTGTGAAGTTCTGCTTCATAGCCCATCAACATTATCCCGAATAGTCGCTCGCGCCAATCGATCGTATGTCTCGCTCGCAGATCGGAAGCATCGCTGATGGCGGACATCTGCGACGTCAGCGCGATCTCAGAGAACCAAGGAGACCGCCGTGCTCCGGGAAACGAAACCGATGAAAGTCATCCGTAAATTTGTCGTCATGCTCACCCTAACCCTGATGGGAGCGACTTCCATGACCGATCCATCCGTTGCCCAGGCACAAGCCATCTCGCAGGCCATTTCGCCCGCGACCACCGGGGTGATGGTCATCCTGACCGTGAAGGCGGGCGTCACGCGCGAGCAGGTCATGGCCGTCATGCCCGCTGAAATCCAGCAGACGGTGCAGCTCTATCTCAATGGGAAAATTCGCGAGTGGTATTCGCGTGGCGATGGGCGCGGAGCGATCTTCCTCGTCGATGCCGGGGATGTCGCCGGGGCGCAGGCGATCATGGGGGATCTCCCATTGGCCAGGCAAGATCTGATGGACCACGAGTATATCGCAATCGGTCCGCTTTTGCCGCTCCGCTTGCTCATGGCCAATCCCGAGCGTCGGCAATAAGGGCGAGACTCGGATGGAGGACGGCCGATGACCGCCGATGCTGCTCCCGCTGCGATCGTCCCGCCGCTTCGGGCCTGGCATGGCCTGCTTTGGACCGTCCCATTCACGGCAGTATGGACCTGGTTGCTCTACGCGCTAGTCGCGATCTGATTGGAGGCCAAAATGACGACAGAAACGCTGTTCCAGATACATCTTGTCCTCGGTTATGTCGCGTGGCTGCTCTGCTTCGGCACGTATGTCTGGCCCCGGCTCAGGTCGATGGACGGGCGCGACGCGCACCGTGCCATCGCCACTCTGCACAGCTTCCGCTTCTTCGGGCTCGTCTTCATCCTTCCCGGCATCGTGAGCCCGGACCTGCCGGCTGGCTTCGCGGTGTTCGCCGCTTGGGGCGACTTCGCGACCGGGGTGCTGGCCATGCTGGCGCTTCTCACGGTGAGGATACGCACGCTCTTCTGGCTGTTCGTCGTCGCCTTCAATCTCGCGGGCACGGTCGATCTCGTCGTCGACTACTATGACGCCATCCAGGTCGGCCTTCCCGCGCATGCGGAGTGGCTTGGCTCAACCTACGCGATCCCGATCATCTACGTGCCGCTGCTGATGATCACGCACGTCTCCGCATTCTATTTTCTGACACGCCCTCGGCTCGGCGCCGATGCGGTGGCACTGGCCGGCGCGGGCTGAGACGAACCGCTAAAGTAGTAGTACCCTCCGACAGAGGCCTCGCCCTCCGTACCAATCGGCGGCTGCCTCGAGCAGCCGTTGGCGCATGAAGGCAACGCGCGGCCGTTTGCGTTCCGGTCTGCGTATGAACGGTGAGGATTGAGCCGATCAGGTCACGCAACGGCCGGGCTGCAGAAGCCTTGCGACTTCCGTGAGCGCGCTGACCACGGGCTCGCAGGCAAGTGTCGGCTTACGGCTCTGATTTCGCAGCAGCGTCGGCGGCTTGGTGGTGCGGGCCTGTGCAGCCGGAATACGCAGCAAGACCGAGGTATCGGCGAGATCGTTCAAGCGCAGCGAAACCGTTTTCGTCGGAACTGCGAAAGGCTTGCGGTCGGCAAGATGATCTGCCTTACCGGCGCGATTGACGATGTGGCTTGGCTGTTCGGAGACCGCCTGCCAGCGGTTTACGAGGTCGTGACCTGAAGCGTACTGCACTGCACCGAGCGTCAACGCGGTCGCGACAGCGCCTAGAAGAGCTTTGCGAATCTGTGACATGGCTTCGCTCCTCGCCCCACGGCGATTGTCGTTCCCTACGCAGCGCCCCCTCGGCCCATCGCTTCCTGTGGTCGCTTTCTAATGGCCGGCGGTTTCACCATTCCTTCGTGAACGTCGGAAAATGGTTTCATCCCGGCAGGTTTTGTTTCGTCGCATTGAAGGAGGTCTTGGTTCCCGCCTGCGCACAGCGGTTACGTCCGCGTTGGGTCACAAGCCGACATCTGAGCAAAGACCACAAAGCGTCCGCCAGGGGCCCACATGCGGAAATGAACGCTGCTCAAGAACAGAATTTCCGATGGGGAAGTCGAACGCCCAAAACGTTGCAACGCATCGGCGTCGTTGGGGTGGGTGACACCGATCTCATCTCTGTCTGATTTGCCGCTCCAAGCGCAGCGTATGCTCACGCAGGGAATCGTAAATCGGCGCATTACCCAACAGCGTGGGCAGCAGCATCGCCATGAAGCAAGCTCCCAGCATCGGCAGCAGCATCGTCACGTTACCGGTCATTTCAGCGACGAGAACGATGCCGGTCACCGGCGCGCGCGCAACGCCGGTGAAGAGAGCGGCCATGCCCACCAAAGCAAATGCTTCCGGCTGGATAGAGAGCGCCGGGAATGCAAGACGGCAAGCCGCCCCGAACAGCAACCCAGACTGGGCTCCCAGCACGAGCAAGGGGGCGAACAGGCCGCCGGGCGTGCCGGCAGCGTATGAGAGAGCGCCGAGCCCGAATCGGATCAGGAATGCGCCCCCCAGGATCCCGACACTCTCGTGGCCGATCAGCGCCCGCTGCGTGATCTGATCTCCGCCACCGACCAGTTCGGGCGCGAACCAGGCCAACATGCCGACGCTTGCGCCGATCAATCCGGCGCGTAGCTCGATCGGTAGCCCTCCAAATCGGTCGCGAAACGCGATGGTCGCGAGCAGGGTACGATTGTATGCGACGGCCAGCAGGCCCGCGATACCACCGAGAGCAAGGAAGAGCGGGGCGGACTCAGCGCTGGGATAGCTCAGCGGCGCGACCTGGAAGTCGGGCGCGTCGCCGAGAAGCAGCCTTGCGACCGGGATCGCCGTCGCCAGCGCTGCAAGGGCGGCGACGGCAACACGGTGTTCGAACTTCTGCACCAGTTCCTCCAGAACGAACACGAGCCCGGCAATCGGCGCATTGAAGGCCGTTGCAAGGCCGGCGCCGGCGCCGGCCGCCAGAAGCACTCGCGAGTCCGCCCAACAGAGCCGGCAGACGCGCGCAGCGAAAACCGCGATACCGGCGCCCATCTGGACGGTCGGCCCCTCGCGGCCCAGCGCCAGCCCGGAGCCGATCGCCAGTATTCCGCCGAAGAATTTCACTGGCACCAGGCGAAACGGAGCCGGCGGGATCTCTTCGCGCAGAACAGCTTCGACATGCGGAATGCCGCTGCCCGAAGCGTGTGGCGAGAATTGCCGCACCATCCACGCGGCAACCAGGGTCGCGACACCGCACGCGCCGACGACAGTCAAGAACCCCCAGATTGCGTGGCCATGGGCCCAGGCGATCATCGCATCGCGCAGACGATCGGCATGCGCGAGCAAAAGCCGGAAGATCGCCCCAACACATCCAGTCGCCGCTCCTACGATGAGAGCCATCGCCGCGAGCCCCAACAGGCTGCGACGTTCGTCTGCGACTTGCCGGTCGTCGTTAGGGTTATGGTCCACGGCTGGTCGATGATCCCGAGGCCTTCGCAAGGGATAATCTTTGCCAAAATCGCTGGCGAATGTCCGGAAAAGAATGCTTCCAACTTGACCGAACAACTGCCTCTCCGACCGATATGCTAGGGACCTCACCGCACGTCCCAACGATAAGGTGCGCCGAACCAAGGCCCCGCTTTGGGTCACAGGCTGACTTCGACAACCTGCTTGACCTGGTTCGCTTATCTCCTGAAAGCAGACATTGCAGCCCTCTGAGCAGAGGTCAGCCACGGGCCAAAAACAGACAACTGAAACAGCCGCGACCTGATCAGCCGCAGATGCGCACGCGGCGCTCGCGCCAGCCATGCCCGTCCCAGAAGCGCTGGGTTATCCAGTGGCAGGGCGGGATCGGCTCTCCAACCGGGGCATCGACATAGCCCGACCAGTACGGATAGCCGCCGGGTCCGGGATAAGTGCGCGGATACGGATTGCCGCCGGGGCCGTAATCATAGCGCTGACCAGCATAAGCGGGCGAGGCTGCTGAAACGACCAAAGTCGCGACGGCAGCGAGAGCCAACAACGTCTTCCTCATGGTGATACCTTTCCAACGCTGCGAAGGCTGCAAGACGATCGCCGAGCAATGCAGCGTCAGCGTCGACAAGCTGAAATGTCAAGGAGAGTGATCTCAGCAAGGCTATTGTCTGGCGACCTCCTCGGATGTCGCCTTCGGGTCAAAATGCGAAGAACACAGAGTGAGCAAAGTCAGTCCGCTCTACCCCACCAAGCGGACCTCAATGAAAGGTGTCGTCACTTCGCTGATGGGCCAAAAGGCGACGTTGGCTCCCGCCGGGCAAGCACTCGATGCGCGACGGCGAGCCGCTCGTGAAAGCCGACCCGCCGTATGCCGCTTGATGCAGCCCGTCAGCCAATGGCTTCACGGGACGTCGCGATATTACCCACCGCTCCCCTTGATATTCGGCAGGTTTTTCATGTCGAGCATCGGGACCGGGTTTTCCGGGCGCTGCAGATCCGGTCTCCAATCGTTCGAGGCTCCGCCCGGCTTACGCTTGATGCTTGGATAGTCGGCAATCGATTTGTTGAATTCCATCACGACCGGGAAGATTAGTGCCAAGACCCAGCCGTTGTCCTGTCCGGTGTACTTGCCCGGCGACTGCAATGGCATACGTGCCGACATCGCGCCGTTGAACACCATGTCGTATTTCTCGAATGGGTCCATCGTCAGATTGTAGACCGAGCCAATCGCGCCGAGATTTTGCTCCGGACCGAGCCAAGTGTCCTTGGCCGTCCAGAGATACTTCCACGCGATGCTGAGATCGGGGTTGGTTGGATCACCGCCGACATCCGCCCGCGCTCCCATGAAGCTTTCGCCGTCGATGTAAATCCACGACCTTCGTGCCGAGTGCTTCGCGCGGCCGAGGATGTACTCGCTGTTGTCGATGCTGTCGAAGTAGATTGGCCTGCCATTATCGTCGGTCCATGCGCCGTGCGGCGGCGGGCTCAGGCCGACCATCTTGGCGAGCGTTGCCCAGCAGTCGATATGGGACATCATTTCATGGTAATTTGCACCGGCGGGAATATGTTCGGGCCACCACATTAACCCGGGTACGCGCCAGCCTCCTTCAAATGCTGAACCCTTTTCGCCGCGGAAAGGCGTGGTGCCCGCATCAGGATAAGCATCCTGCCACGCCCCGTTGTCTGCCGTCACGATCACAATCGTATTCGGCGCTTCGGCACGGATCGCGTCCATGACCCGGCCGATGTCGTCATCGAGTTCTATCACCGAGTCCGAGTAATCGCCCAACCGCGACTTCCCGGCGAATTTTGATGATGCGTTGGTCGGGTTGTGCATCTTCATGAAATTGACGTCCATGAAGAATGGCTTGGCGTCCTTGGCGTGCTTCTTGATGTAATCGATTGCGTAATCAGCCTGCCGGACGTCAAAGTTGGCGAGGTAATCGTACGTAATGTACTCGCCTCTCTTCGCCGGTTGTCCAGCAACTCCCTCCCACTCGTACATGTTTACGACATCAAAATAGGCTTTCGCGATCTCTGGGTTGTACGAGGGAAACCATGGATGAAACCACTTGGACGTATCGGCATAGGTGTAGACGCCCGGATAGTATGCGGCGAACGCCTTCATCTCGTCGAACCCGTGCTCGATCGGATAGGACTCCGGCTTATCACCGAGATGCCACTTGCCAGAAAAGTAGGTGGAGTAGCCGTTCTTTTGAAAAAATTCGGCTATGGTCGGCGTCTCCTTTTTGAGCGCATTCTCATCGCCCGGAGCGACCACGATGGAGAGCGCCGAACGGATCGGAATACGTCCGGTTATAAACGAGGCGCGGCCTGCCGTGCAGCTTGCTTGCCCGTACCAGTTCGTGAACGTCGCGCCTTCCTTAGCGATCCGGTCGATGTTTGGTGTTGGATGGCCGAGCGCGGCGCCACCCCCGCTATAGGCACCGAAATCGTTCCATCCAGTGTCATCCGTCATTAGCATGACGACATTTGGCCGCTTCCGCTGCTGTGCGGTCGCTTGAGGTACCGCAACCAACATCGCGCCGAACAGTGCGAACATGCCGTGCGCAACACTCTTTCGGATACTCATGACTGCTTCCTCCGATTTCAAAGGTCGGTCACTTGTGCCAAACGAATGGATATGTCGCAGTCGTGCTTTTTAGCTC
The DNA here is from genome assembly GCF_052075995.1 of Bradyrhizobium sp. 613_E4_N2_2. NCBI lineage: Bacteria > Pseudomonadati > Pseudomonadota > Alphaproteobacteria > Hyphomicrobiales > Nitrobacteraceae > Bradyrhizobium > Bradyrhizobium sp. 613_E4_N2_2. The sequence continues at coordinate 5,143,961 of NZ_CP197234.1, read as the reverse complement.
TGCGCCACAGCGTGTTCAATGTGCGATTGTTTGATTTAGATCAAGACACCGATTGTGACGGGTCTATGCCGCTTGCTAGGCGTCGCTCCACGATGTCCGCTGCGGGTCAAAAGCGACGGTTTGGCGATGTCCGCGCTACTTCCGCTTTACCCCCGAAAACCGACATTCATCGTGAGGGGCGGCATGTCTCAAAGGGGCCAATCGCAGACATTCTGCCTGCTCATTCGAACACTTCGTCGGCGGTCAGGAGAGCGTCTCGACCAGCCGCCAAACCAAGCGCCTTGGCCGCTTTAAGGTTTACAACCAGCTCGAACTTGGTTGGCTGCTGTATCGGCAACTCGGCCGGCGTTGCGCCTTTGAGTATTCGGTCCAGATAGATAGCGGTCGCGCGTGACAGGTCAGGCAGGTTGACTCCGTAAGAGACAAGGCCACCGAGCTCCACGCCCTCTCTGGCGGCGTAGATCGTCGGGAGGCGGTTCTTCTCGGCAAAGGGTACAATCCGAGAGTACTGGCTGTACAGCATCGGACTAGGAAATACGACGAGACCATCCGCTCGCGCTTTGGCCAACTCCGCAAACGCGCTTTCGAGATCGGCGGGGCTATCCGCCGGCACAAGTTGAAGGCTTGCTCCGAGAGATCGGGCGGCGCTCTCAATCTCGTTCAGCATCCCCTTCATTGTGCGCTCACCGTATGCACGAGGGTGCCACAAAACGACAACGTGAGAGAGACCGGGAACGATCTCCTTAAGCAGTTGAAGCCGTTTGGACACCAACTCCGGGCCGAGAAATGCCGTCCCGGTGACATTGCCGCCCGGCCGCGCCAGGCTGGAAGCGAGTTCGTCGTCGACGGGATCTGCCATGCCTATGCCGACAATCGGAATGGTGGAAGTCGCTTTCTTGGCTGCGCGGACGGCCGGGGTAGCCAAAGCAACAATTGCGTCGACGCGGTGCGTCACGAATTCCTGCGCGTACTCGTTGAGCTTGTCCTCATCGCCGTCTGCGAATTTACGGTAAAACGCGACATTCTTTCCTTCAGTATAGCCGAGCACACGCAATGCCGGCACAAACGCATCGAGAGTCTTTAGACTTGCGTCGGACTTGTCACCGCGGCCGAGTGAAAGCACACCGATCTGATGAAGCTTGGTCGATTGCTGAGCATGACCTGCGAACGGCCACGTTGCAGCCATACCCCCAACAACCGTGATAAACTTGCGCCGTTTCATGCGGCCCTCAGCCAAGCCGAACTATCGTACAGACAAAAGGTGGCGCCTTGGAAGTGTAATCAGGCCGGTGAAAGTCTGCTTTGGGTCAAAAGCGACGGTTTGGCGATGTCCGCGCTACTTCCGCTTTACCCCCGAAAACCGACATTCATCGTGAGGGGCGGCATGTCTCAAAGGGGCCAGAAGCTGACATCCCGACATGCGACAGATGGCCCCAAGCCACGGAACGACGTTGCCGGAGAGATTTAGGGTGACACTATGCTTGCAATTCCTCCGCCGCAGGAAGAGTTTGCAAAGTTACTCAAGGAAAATGACGCAGGCGTTTGGGAACGTTGGAACAAAGCGTCGGGCGGAAAGCAGCTTACGAGCATCGGGACGAAGCAGCTCACGGCGATTGTTCTTCCGATTTTTAAGACAGAAAAAATAACGCCACATCAGGCTAAGGCCCTCTCGCTGCTCTTCCGTATCAATTTGAGCAACGGCGCGCACGCGACACTCAGCCAGGGGATCGCAGATGCTTACGAGAACGATTTCTTTTTCAGGGGCTCGAAAAGGGCCCTGACTACGGTCAAAGAGTTGGAACCATTAAACGGTGCCCTAGGAATGGGAAGCGTCGGCAAGATCAATTTCGTCAGTCCCGAAACAGGGTTGGAATACGCACCTGATCTATACAGCGCAATCAGATCGCTCGTGCACCAGGAAAAAATCCGGGTCTTCGAGGTAAACGCCGCAAAGCTGAAGGGCCACGTTGGCCTCTATCGCAGTGATAGCAAGCGTTTGATCTTGTACGAAGGATTTGAGCCTGAACGTTCCAAAATGTACATGGTGCACGAAGCTACGCACGCAATTCAGGACTGGAAAGATCTCGCCTCCAAGAAGGTCAAGTACAAGGAAACTGACGCCTTTATTGCAGGCGCTGTAGCTGCCGTGACCGTAAACAAGGATACTAATGTTTTGGAGCACCCGAAGGCGGAAAAACCTGCGGTAGAGTTGGTCCTAGCCGGACAAGCCACGCGAGGGAATGCGGCTTGGACTCAAGCTTATGCTGATGTGGTGAAGGCAGTGGAAGTCGACGAGTCGTACAGTGCGATAGCTGAGAGGGTTGATGATTGGAATGAGAAGAAGGGCGAGGAAGCAGTTCTGAGAGCGGCGTTAGTTCATTTCAAAGTGGCCGAGTTTCTCGCGACAATGGGCGTCGACATCTTCACGAAGGTCTCTCGGTTCATTCCAGGGCAGCGATAGCAAGACCACGCGATTCGCGAGCACAATCCCAGCGGGGAGTCCTGTGATCATGATGATGTTCCGAATGAAGGGCGCGGAATTGCTGTTCGGCCATCTCCAACCTTTGTCTCCAGCGCGCTTTCCAGACAGATCGGGCTCAACGTCGAGAGTCCGCAAAGGGTCGATATTGTTGCAAAAGTCGATTTTCGCCGATGACCAAAATTCTGCGGGCCGTGGGCGCGACTTTCGCGTACAAGATGCGAGGGACCTCACGGCCTCACGCAAAATTCACAGGCGACTTCGGTAGCGCGATTGAGGTCATACGAATCAGCGATCGCTCGCTGCTTAGTGTTTTCGCGAAAAATCTTGAGCCCTGCAACTTTCGACTTTTGCAACACAATCGGCCATGAACAGACATAGCCTCACCCGTCGCGTTAGCGCCGAGCTCTGACCGCCGCTGCAAAGCGTCCTAATAAACCAGGCTAGTGCCGGTCGGCTTCTCTAGCGCGGCGGCCAACGACCGGTACTCCTCGCAGCCAGTCCCGCAAATCGCCGCGATCCGACTCAAATGATATTGGGCCTGCTCGCGGTTGCCCTGCTCGAGCTGCCATAGACCGTAATATTGCCAGGTCAGCACATGGTTCGGATCGGCCTTCAGCGCGCGCTCGTACCAGAGCTGCGACTGCCTGTAGTCGCCGAGCTTGCGATATGAGTAGCCGATGAGGTTGGCCACATTCGGGTGATCGTCATGGCCGAGCGTCTTCAACTGCTCAATCGCAGAGGCATAGTCAGTGCGGTCGTAGACCGCCGAATAAGCTGCGCGGTACCCATGAGCAAAGGCGGGGTCGTCGAACAGGGACTGCTTGGCTTTTTTGGCCTTGGGCGCGTGGTTGGCCTTGTTGCCCGACCGCTTCGGGTATGACGAAGGCGGATAAGCGGAGCGTTGCCCCATCCCGCTATAGTCTGCCTCACTGCCACCTGGCTCAGTGCCCGGGGCCGCAACAGCCGGAGTGACCGAGAACGCAGCGATCAGCGCAATCGAACACGTTGTCAGCGTCACAATCCTGATCATCAAGTTGGCCATAGGAACCTCCTGCAAGCTACGCCTTCGAGCTCCCAATCCAGCCGAACATGTTAACTCCGGCTTACCTCAAACATTCCTGGAAAGGTATTTAGAAAAACGAGATTTGGTGTGACAGCAATGTTGTCTTATGAGCCGGTCAATGCCCGCAGCGGGTCAAAATGCGAAGAACTCAGAGTGAGCAAATCCAGTCCGCTTCACCCCACTAAGCGGACCTCAACGAGGAGTGTCGTCACTTCGCTGATGGGTCATCAGCCGACGTGATTGCCTGTGAATAATCTAGGAGTCCGGGCCGCGGAGCGGCACTGGTCGAGGGATTGGGTCAATCCGGCCGCGGGAGCCGAACAACCACCCAGTCTCTAAGCGGAACGCAAACTTACCTGGCGCGGGAAACTAGATTGCCGACACAGCTTCTCGACGAAACGTATGTCGACCCAGAGGTGTGCGTGTGGGCAGTCGCAAGCTGTTCTATCTCGAGCGTTCGGCCGCCGCCGTTAGCACAGGATAGCGGGCATAGAGCGTGTCGACGCGGTCCCGCCACATCGCCACGAACGCACCCGAGGTGAGATCATCGACCGACTTCCATTCGCGTTTGACCGCAGGCAGCGTATTGCCCCAGATAGCGCGCTTGCACCATCGCTCGCCCTTTGCCGAGCCCTCCCGGGTTGCGCACATCGACTTCCAGGCAATCCGCTGCGGACGGCCGATGTGTTGGGCGGCTCCTTCCCAGCCCTGCTGGTGGATCAGGTAGAGGTCGGAAAGGGTCGGCTTTTTCTGCGTCATGATTTCGAATAGAGCAGCCTCGCTGAGAAACTTGTAGGCGGCACCTACAGCGTTGTCGCGAGGATTGAGGATGTCGCCCGATCCGTATTTGCTGAACTCATACTTGCTCAGCTGGAACAGGCCAATATAGGAGCCGGTGCGTTGCCTGGGATTGAAATCGGATTCGATTTTGGCGACCGCCTTCATGAAGTTGACATCGACACCGAACGCTTCGGCTGCACGTTCGATCTCCTGGACGGGTGTTCCGAGCGGAACGTCGCTCAACGCCGACAAGGCGATCTTTGCGGGTTTTTCCGGCGGCGGAATTTCCGAGTAGACGTAGTATTTGAGATACGACGGTTTGCCTTCGCCCGGATTGGGCGAAGCAACGGGCGGACGGTCCTGCTGTAGCGTTGCCGAGTTCTCGGGCGACGCTGCCTCAAGGCTGGCGACCTGCACCATTGGCTCTTGCGAAGTGGTTACATTGGACGGCGGCACCGAGTCCGGCGCCGCGGCGCTGAATCCCGCCGCAACGATCGCATTAGCCGATAATCCTGTATCGAATTTCGTCTCGATCGCCGGGGCCGGAAACGCGGCGCCAGCATTTGACAGAACCGTCGTCACATTCAGCGGGATGCCGCTGAATGCATCAGCCACTCTTGCATTCGGCGTTGCGATGCTTGGGCGCGGTACCGCGATCTGACCAATCGCGACAAGCGAAGTCGCTGTCAGCGCGCCGGCAATACAGCTTGTTTGCCAAATCTTCAATGTCGCCAGCCGCGCGGCCGCGGTCCCCCCATTCACATCCCCGACTTGGCACGCAGATTAAGGAGGTGAGGGGATGACAATGGGGCGCACCTGTGGCGCAGGTGCGGCCGGTCTCGGTCGCGTCGCCAAGATTGCCTAAATTGAAAGTTGCGGTCGTGATGCGCCTCCCGCCGAGGAACAGGACGGGCGCCATATCGCGCAACCATCGCTAAACAAGGCATCTTCGTGCGTTAGCGCATCGAGACCGGCGCCCGCGCGCACACCGCTCCCAAGCATCTCGAGGCCGCGACGTCGCAAGACCCGAGGACGGTTCGCTGGGAATGGACGATCGCGATCCGCTTTATGACGCGCTAGCGTCGGTCTCAGCGGAGCTGGTCTAGCCAAGCTCAGGTCTGCCGTGACCGTTGTCTCCGCTCGGGCCGGAGCGTTGCGGCTTACCACAGCGCCTGCCGCATTCTTGCACAACAGTAAACTAGTGCGCCAATGTCTCAGTTGGGTCAATCGCGTCGGTTGGCCCGTAGCTCGACGACTTCCGGTCTACTCCCCGCTCCGGACATGTCGCAAACTGAAGCGACGGGCCATAACCGGACTCATGCGTCGCAGCAGAGTGCCGCTATTCAATCGCCTCATGGGATGGAGAGCTAATCGGGCAACCCCGCTTTCCGAAGACCCTCAATAAACAGCTTTGCGTTTGATAGTCCGGCCCGGGCGATAAGCGCCGATATTGTAAAGGCGGGATCGATCTCAAGCACACGCGCCGCCGCGTCGTGCGCCTCAGCGTCACGTCCGAGATGGGCGAAGGCGGACGCGAGCCATTGGTAAGTTGCCAAATAAAGGTTCTGACGAAGGGCTTTCTTCAATACGACGATGGCTTCGTCAAAGCGGCGAAGCTCGATAAGGGCCTGCCCAATGCCAGTAAGCGTCATGTATAGTAGCGGGTCTACTGGGCTCATGCGAACGGCACGTTCAAAGCTCCAGATCGCTTCCTCCGGCAGCCCCGCAATTCTATAGACATGGCCTCTGCAGCTCCATGTGAGCCATGAATTTGGGTTGAGCCCGACCGCCCGGTCAGCCATTTCGATCTCGGCTTCACGATCGCCGACCATGAACGCCGAGATTACGGCAGCCCTTGCTAACGTGTCCGGATCGCCATCGTCGATGCTCAATGCCAAACGAGCAAGCCGAACCGCTTCCTTGCGGTCGAACTGAGGATCGTTGGCATAGCCCAAAAGGACGTTGAGCATGTGGCAGACACCTGCCAGAGCCGCGACAGCGCCGAACCGAGGGTCGAGCTCCAAGGCGCGGTGGAACAGTCGGATTGCCTCGGCCAACCCTTCGCGGGTCCTTAGGTAGAACTGCGGCATGGCACGGAGATAAAAATCATACGCGGTGAGGTTCTCTGGCCGCCGCCGCGTCGCCAATTCAATTTCTGTTTGAAGCATCTTTGGCTCAATGGCCGACACAACGGCGAGCGCTACTTCGTCCTGAAGAGCAAAAACGTCGGTCAGGTCACGCTCAAACCTGTCCACCCAGATGTGCGCGCCTGTAACCGCATCGATTAACTGCCCTGTGATGCGAACTTTCCCCGACGCCTTCCGCACAGACCCCTCGAGGACATAGCGCACGCCGAGCCTTCGCCCGACTTCCTTGATATCGACCGCTCGACCCTTGAAGGTGAAGCTCGAATTGCGCGCGATCACGAACAGCGACTTGAAGCGCGACAGCGCGGTGATGATCTCCTCGACCATTCCGTCCGCAAAGTATTCCTGTTCGGGATCGCCGCTCATGTTCTCGAACGGCAGTACGGCGATGGAAGGCTTGTCCGGGTGTGGCGGGGCCGCACTCAGCCCCTCTGTCAGCGCCCCTGGCGCTCCGGCGCGGACAGCGTAGGCGCGGACCGGCTTGGAGATGTTCTTGAGCTGCTGCTCGCCACGATCCTCGAAGCCAGCGTCTAGCTTGCCCTCGACTTCGTTGTAGACCTTGTCGGAAATCAGGATACCGCCCGGATCGGCGATCCCCTCCAGCCGAACAGCAATGTTGATCCCGTCGCCGTAGAGGTCGCCGTCCTGTCCAACGATCACGTCACCAAGGTTGAGCCCGATGCGTAGCTTGAATGGACCGCTACCCTCGGCGAGATGATCCTGTATCTCAACCGCGCATCTTATGGCGGCCAGGGGACTGGCGAACTCGGCGAGTGCGCCATCACCCGTTGTCTTGATTAGACGGCCTTCGTGGCGGGAGAGGCTCGGCTCGATCAGTTCTCGCTTGAGCCGCTCGAACTCGGCATAGGTAGCTTCCTCAGCGCGTTGCATCAACGCAGAGTAACCGACCACGTCGGCAGCCAAAATCGCCGCTAATCGCCTTTGAACCCGCTGCTCCGTCACAGCGCTCTCCGAACGGCCAGCCAAAAATTCGTCGCTGGGGCCAGGAGGAGCCTAGCATTTTGTTGCGGACCTGTGAGCGGTAATCGCGGGAGGGCCCTGTTGCCCCGAGGCGGCATTTGCTGTTGCACGGCGGCAGTAAGCGTGCGGCAACTCGGATGGTCCGAGTTGGGTCACGACCGGTAAGGCTTGGATCGAGCACGTGAGTTCTGCTTCGCATCCGAAAGCGGACATCTCGCCTCAATGAGTACACGCCCTCTGGAAGCACAACGCCAATCGGCTTGAATTTCGTGCAAACCTGGAGCTGCAGTGGCGGGAGTTCTCTCTGAAATCTCGCTCTGTATGCCGAGACCCAGTGCCGACCTCTATCGAAATCCATGAGCATCGCCGAATTGCGACACGCGGCCACAACCCCGGCTGTCGGTGAGCCTGCACTGGCGATGCGCTCAATCCCGCGACATCTTCTCATACTTCTTCACCAGCCGTTCCCGCTTCAGCCGCGACAGCCGCTGAATCCAGAACATGCCGTCGAGCTGGTCGATCTCGTGCTGGTGACAGACGGCGCGCAAGTCGTCCGACTCCTCGCTGTGCGTGTTGCCGTCAACATCCTGATAGCTGATCCGCACCCGTGCGTGGCGCTGGACCTCGTCGTTGACGCCGGGCATCGAGACGCTGCCTTCCTTGTGCAGGATCATCTCGGGCGAGGCCCATTCGATTTGCGGATTGACGTAGGTCTGCGGACCCGCCTTGGCGTCGAGCTCGAGCACGACGACGCGCAAGGGCACGCCGACATGCGACGCGGTGATGCCGATGCCTGGCGCGGCGCGCATGGTGTCGAGCAGGTCGGCTGCAAGCTCGCGCAAGGCGCCGTCGAATGCGGTGACGGGATGGGCCGGCATCGCGAGCCGGCGGTCGGGATAGCGGAGGAGGGGGCGAATGGTCATGCAGGCTCCCTACCACTCACGGATGGTTGAAGCATCCCGTTCTTGACGACCTACCAACTGGAAGGTAGCTAATCCGCCATGACCAACGTTTCCTCGACTGCCGACGACATCCTGGCCTGCGCGCGCACCCTGATCATCGCGGGCGGCTATAACGGCTTCAGCTACGCCGACGTGGCCGAAATCGTGGGCATCCGCAAGCCGAGCATCCACCATCATTTCGCCAGCAAGGTCGATCTGGTCCGCACCCTCGTGTCGCGCTATCGCGCGGAAGCCGAGGCGGGACTGTCCGCGCTCGAACGCAATGTCGCGGACCCCCGCGACCAGCTCAAAAGCTATGTCCGGTATTGGGAGGCGTGCATCAATGATGCGACGGCGCCTTTCTGCGTGTGTGCGCTGCTTGCCTGCGAGCTACCGATCCTGCCGGAGGAGGTGGCGCTTGAAGTCCGCGCGCATTTCCGTTCGCTGGCGTCGTGGTTGACCTCGGTGATGGAGCGCGGCAAGCGGAAGGGGCAGCTGCATCTCTCCAGCGCAGCGAAGATCGAGGCTGAAGGCTTCATGGCGACCGTTCACGGCGCGATGCTTTCGGCGCGTGCCTATGGCGATCCAAAGATGTTCGGTGTGATCACCGGGCCGCTGCTGGATCGGTTGTCCGCCAGGCACTGAAACATTTCGACGAGACGACAACGACACGCCCGCAGGCACGCTGGGGGCGGAGGGCGACCTGTTGCGCGTAAGACTACCAACTAGTAGGTAAAGGAGAGAGTGCAGTGACGCATCATCAATTGGATCTCGTTCGGGCCGACCGCGAGCAATGGCTGAAGCTCTACTACTTCATCCGGGCGGCGTTCTCCGTCGCCTGGGTCGTTGCCGCCTTTGCCGTCGGGCCGTCATCCGCGGCGATTGCCGGAGCCTTGCTCGTGCTCTATCCGGCATGGGATGCGGCGGCGAACTTGGTCGACGCGTTGCGCAGTGGCGGGCTCGCTCAAAATCGCACGCAGGCGCTGAACGTTCTGGTCAGCCTGGTGACCACTGTCGCGGTCCTCGTCGCCATGCAGATGAGCATGAACGGGGTGCTCGGCGTCTTCGGGGCCTGGGCGATCCTGTCCGGATTGCTCCAGCTGGGGACCGCGATTCGCCGCTGGAGAAGTTTTGGCGCGCAGTGGGCCATGGTGCTCAGCGGCGGTCAGTCGGCTCTGGCCGGTGGCTTCTTCATCTTTCAGGCCACGACGCCGATGTCTCCAACGATCGCGAATGTCGCGGGCTACGCTGCGGTCGGCGCGATCTACTTCCTGGTCTCGGCGGTATGGCTGACCGTGACCGAGTGGCGGCGTGGCGCAGCGATGTGAGGCGTCGCCGTTGCCGTTCATTCGTGCGGATAAGGCGTGCCGTCCTTGTGCAGGAACCGGCCGCTGGAAGCCGGGCTCATCATGTCAACGTCGGAGCAGGTGATGAGGTCATCGGGCGAGCGCGAGCCGACTTCGAGGTAGACGGCCGTCGCATCGGATCGGTTGATCATGTGATGGCCGTTGCCGCTTCCCTTCGGGAAGGCGGCGCAGTCGCCGGCGCTCAGCACGGTTTCGCCCTCGTCCTCGACAAGCGTCAGCTCGCCTTCGAGCACATAGACGAACTCGTCCTCATGCGAATGCCAGTGCCGCTGGCTCGACCAGCTGCCCGGCGGCAGACGCATCAGGTTGACGCCGAAATCCTTAAGCTTTCCGGCATTGCCCAGCCGTTGGCGGATGCGCTCGGCGCAGGGCGCGTCGAGCGGCGCGGGATAACCGGAGCCTTTCCGGCCCGGCACGGTGGCGATATCAATCTTTGGCATGCAAGCATTCCCTCCGAAATCGGAGCATTGACGGCGCACCGGATCGGTGGCGTGCGCCAGATCGGCGGCGTCCGGAGCGTGATCAGATCGCGTTGGCGGGATGGTGACATTGTGCCGGTGTTTTGCCCGACGTGTCAAACGCGCCCCTCGCGTTGCAGGGCGTTGGTAAGTCCTTGATCCGGCAGCGGCCGGCTACTGTGCATGGGGTTGTTTTCGGGGTTTTTGTTTGGCGGCGCCAAAAAAATCTGGTGTCCTCGATGCCGTTGTCGGCCGGCGCAGTTCCCATTCGTCTTCCACCCAGACAGATCTGACGGGAGACCCAAATGAACGCTTCCTCCTATCGCTGGGTGATCGTCGCCGCCGGCGGCTTGCTCGGCTGCGTCGCGATCGGCGGCATGTTTTCGCTGCCGGTGTTCCTCCAGCCGATCGCCAAGGACACCGGCTGGTCGGTGACCGGCATTTCCAGCGCGATGACGATCGGGTTCCTGGCGATGGCCTTCACCAGCATGGCCTGGGGCACCGCGACCGACCGGTTCGGGCCGCTGCCGGTGGTGCTGACGGGATCGATAGTGCTGTCGCTCAGCCTGTTCGCCGCAAGCCATGCGACCTCGCTGCTGGCGTTCCAGGTCATGTTCGGCCTTCTGGTCGGTGCCTCCTGCGCGGCGATCTTCGCGCCGATGATGGCGACCGTCACCGGCTGGTTCGACACCCATCGCAGCCTGGCTGTGTCGCTGGTGTCGGCCGGCATGGGCATGGCGCCGATGACGATGGCGCCGCTCGCGGCCTGGCTGGTCTCCGGCCATGACTGGCGCACCTCGATGCAGATCGTGGCGCTGGTGGTCGGCGCCATCATGATCCCGGTCTCGTTCCTGGTGCGACGCCCGCCCGCGCTGGCGCATGCCGTGGCCGCGCCTGCGGGCGAGAGCGCGCCGCAGGGGGAGATGTCGCTGGGCGAGGCACTGCGCTCGCCGCAATTCTTGATCCTGCTCGCCACCAACTTCTTCTGCTGCGCCACCCATTCCGGCCCGATCATCCACACCGTCAGCTATGCCGTGAGCTGCGGCATCCCGCTGATCGCGGCGGTGACGATCTACAGCATCGAGGGTTTTGCCGGCATGGGCGGCCGTATCGCCTTCGGGCTGCTCGGCGATCGTTTCGGCGCCAAGCGCGTGCTGGTGACGGGCCTGCTGTTGCAGGCGTTCGGCGCGCTCGCCTATGTCTTCGCGCAGCAGCTCGCGACGTTCTACGCGGTCGGCGCCATCTTCGGCTTCATCTATGCCGGCACGATGCCGCTCTATGCCGTGCTGGTGCGCGAAAACTTTCCGCTACGCATGATGGGCACGGTGATCGGCGGCACGGCGATGGCCGGCAGCCTCGGCATGGCGACCGGCCCGCTCGCCGGCGGCCTGATCTACGACGCCTTCTCCAGCTACGCCTGGCTCTATATCGCCTCCTGGGCGATGGGCCTCGGCGCCTTCCTGATGGCGATGAATTTCAGGCCATTCGCGAAGCCGCAAGGCGAGGCCGCGGCGGCGGCGGCGTGACGAGGTCTACGACTGGATGTGCTTTTCGAAAAAGAGATCCGGGTAGGGATCATCGTTGAAGCGGGGGATCTCGCGCCAGCCCGTGGTGCGGTAGAGCTGGCCGGCCTCGGCGAGCGCGCTGTTGGTGTCGAGCCGCAGCAGCGTGATGCCGAGGTCACGTGCGGCGTTCTCGGCCGCGTCCATCAGGCGCCGGCCGAGCCGCAATCCGCGCGCTGCAGGGGCAACCCAGAGACGCTTGATCTCGGCATAGCCGTGATCCGTTCCCTTCAATCCGACGCAGCCGATCGGCAGCGTGTCGGACATCGCCACGATGAAGGTGCCGCGCGGCCGGCGCATGTCCTTGGCGTCAGGATCGCGCGACAGCGAGACGTCAAAACCCTGCTTGAAGCGGCGGCCGAGCTCGGAATAGTACTCGCGCAGGCAATAGCGTGCTGCTTCGCTCCGTGGATCCATCTCCTCCAGCTCGACGCGCTCGCGCGTCAGCGCGGAGGCGATCAGGTCCATCGCCGCCAGCAGCGCCTCGCGCTGCGAATGTTGCGCCAGGAAGCCTTCGGCCTGCGTATTGGACAGCGCCTCGTAGGCCGCGAACTCGCGCCGTCCCGCACGCGTCAACGTCGCGACACGGCGGCGCGCATCGTCCTCATGCGTCGTGGTCTCGACCAGCCCTTCCTCCTCGAGGCCGCGGAGCAGCCGGCTCATCAATCCGGAATCGAGCCCGAGATAGTCGCGAATCTCCGCCACGTCCGAGCGCCCATGTCCGATCGCATTGAGCACGCGCGCCGCCCCAAGCGGCCGGCCGCGCCCGAGAAACGAGGTGTCGAGCGCGCCGACGGCGGAGGTCACGGCGCGATTGAAGCGGCGGACGCGGGAGATGGGATCGAGCATGATACCTGACTTTAGTCAGATATCTTGTGCGGGTCAATCGAGACGGCTGGTCTCACTTCACCAGCGTCAGCAGCGGCTTGTTTTTGGCGACGATATAGGTCGCAAGCTCGCTCGCGGTGTCCTGGCCGACGTTCTTCGCCGCATGAACCGCTCCCGCTGGAATGAACAGCACGTCGCCTGCCCTGAGCGTCACCGGGGGCTTGCCTTCGACGTCGTATTCGATGGCGCCTGTCAGCAGATAGATAATCTCCTCGCCTGGATGCGTGTGCCGGCCGAACGCAACTCCGGGCGCGAGGTCGACGCGGACCTGGACCGCCTCGCGACCGGGCGCGCTGAGATCATGGCGCTGGAGGTCGGTGCGCGTGACGCCGGCCGGCTGGGCTGCCGCCGGCAGGGTGAGAAGGTTGGTGGCGAGCACGGCAGCGCTCGCAAGCATGCGCAGGGTTCGTAATGGATAGGGGCTCATGGTCGGCTCCTGATTGTTCGCTTGATGGCGGGTCAGACGAGGGTGGTGGTCACCTCGATGTTGCCGTGGACGGCCTTGGAGTAGGGGCAGATGCCGTGCGCCGCCTCGATCAGCTCCTGGGCGACCGTGCGATCGACGCCGGGAACGCTGACGTCGAGACGGGCCCGCAGGAAGAAGGCGCCATTGGCGTTGCTCAGGTCGATCGTGGTGTCGACCGACGGTTCGCTTGGCAACTTGACCTTGCGTTGGGCGGCGGCGAGGCCGAGCGCGCCGAGGTAGCAGGCCGACCAGGCGGCGGCGAACAGGTTCTCGGCGGCCGGGTGCGGCTGGGCCAGCTTGATATCGAGAGAGCCGTCCTTCGCGTGCGCGGCGCCGTCGGGGCCGGAGGTGACGTGGGTCGTGCCGGTGAAGAGAAGCTTTGCAGCGGTGGTCATGGCAGATCCTTTTGGCTCGACGTAGATCGTATCCGATCTAATCGGATGCGTTCTGAAATAAACCCGTCGCTCTGTCCGGTCAAGCTCTTCCGATTTAATCGGATACGATTTATATTGACGCGGAGATCACGAATTGCGGAGGTTCACGTGTCCCGTCCCGCCAAAGCCGCCGGCAAAGGCCGAAAACTGTCGAATTTCCTGTGCTTTGCCGTCTATTCGGCCAATCTGGCCTTCGGCCGCGCCTACAAGCCCCTGCTGGACAAGGTCGGGCTGACCTACACCCAGTACATCGCCATGGTGGCGCTGTTGGACGAGGACGAGCAGACCGTCAGCGCGCTCGGCGACAAGCTGTTCCTGGAATCCAACACGCTGACGCCGATCCTGAAGAAGCTCGAGCAGATCGGTTACATCAAGCGCCACCGCGATCCCGCCGACGAGCGGCAGGTGCGGGTGAGCCTGACGCCGGGCGGCCGAAAGCTGATCGAACAGGATCTCGGCAACTCCGTGATCGAGGCAACTGGCCTCGGCGACGATTTTCCGGTGGTGCAGAAGACGGTGAGCCGGCTGCGCGACAACCTGCTGCGCGCGACCCAGGCGGCCGCAGAGAAGAAACGCTGAGCGGGCAGCGTCGTCCCGCTGGGAAAGTCGGAGGCGGCGTCCGCCTCCGATACAAGCACGAAGGAAAAGCGCGCGGCTCTAGTTGCAGACCGTGCGCGGAATCATCCAAGTCGCAAAAGTCTGCCAGAACCCGTCTTCGCGACGGCGCTGGTAAGCGACGAAGTCGGCGTCATCATCATCATGCACGAGTTCATAGCGATAAGTGTTGGCTGCAGTGGTGTTGGGCTTGCTCATGGAGCACTCCATCTCGAATGGGCTTTGCTTCGAGCTAGGTGCGGTGCAGCAAAAGTCCAATGGGAGTATGATGATAAGCGCATCACGTTGTGGAGAGTACTCAGTCCAGCCCGAGCGCTTTGCGCGATTTGCGCGTGAGCTTTGCGACGATCAGGGCATGGGCCTGCGCCAGATAGGCGGTGAGTTCCGCATCGGGAAGTGCGTTGTTGCTGGCGAGCTGCACCCATTTGGCGCGCGCCAGATAGGGCGCCGGTCGTGCCACGCCGTGCTCGATCAGCATCGCATAGGCCATGTCCGAGACCTTGAACATGTAGCCGCCAGAGCCCGCGGCAAAGCCGCCGCCGAGCGCGAACATCTTGCCGCCGACCTTGAACACGGAGGTGCCTTCCCACTGCACCACCTTGGTGGCTGCGGGCAGGCGCAGGCAGCGGGCTTCGAAAGTCTTGGGTGTCATGCGCTCGCAATTGAGACGAAAGCCCTGCCGTTATGGCAACATTACGTCTTCCAACCAGGGATGAATTGCCATGTCGCGCGTTTCGATCAAGACCAGGGACGATCTGCCGGAGACGCTGAGGCCGTTGTGGGACAAGATGACGACCTACGGCGCGTTCGAGAACCAGGCCGGTGTCATGGCCCACCGCCTGCCGATCTTCAAGCATATGTGGTCGCTGCTGGTCGATCTTGCTGAAGAAGGCAATGTCTCGAAGCGCCATCTGGAGCTCGCGCTGGTCACGGTCTCGCTGCTGAACAAATGCGACTATTGCGTCTCGCACCACGCACCAAAGCTGGCGGTGCAGGGCGTGTCGGAGGAGGGCGCCGCGCGCCTCGTCGATTACAAGGACCATCCCGAGCTCGATGAGCTCGACAAGCTCGTCGTCGAATATTCCATCGCCGTCACCAACAACTGGAACAAGACCCGCGACGAGATATTCGCCCGCCTGCGCGCGCATTTCTCGGAAGCCCAGATCGTCGAGCTGACCTGGCGCATCGCGCTCTGCGGTGCCTTCAACCGCTTCAACGACATCCTTCAGCTCGAGGTCGAGCAGGGCGTTCCCCACAGCGAAGCCGCGGAGTAATCGGTCGCCGGCGGTGCTGGTCCCCCGAGCCGGGACCAGCGCCAAGGCGCCGATCACAGACTTGTGGGTTGCGGGTCGCCTATCTCAAATTATATCGTACGATATGTTTTACAAAAGGACGTACGATATGCACCACGGACGAGACCACAGAGACTTCCACTTCGGGCATTTCGCCCATTTCGTCATGGGCCGGCACGGCGGCGGTCGACGCTTCGGCCGCGGCGGGCATGGCTTCTTCGGGCGCGGTCCGGGCGGCGACTTCCCCGGCGCAAGGCGGCTGTCCTCGCAGGACCTCCAACTCGTGATCCTGGCGTTGCTCGCCGAAAAGCCGGCTCATGGGTACGAACTGATCAAGATTATCGAGGAGCGGTCCGACGGCTTCTACACGCCGAGCCCGGGCGTGATTTATCCGGCGCTGACTTATCTGGAAGAGGTCGGCCACAGCAGCGTCGAGCAGGATGGCGGTCGAAAGCTCTACAGCATCACGCCGCAGGGCGAGGCGCATCTCGCCGAGAACCGCGCCACTGCGGACGCGATCCTGCAAGCGCTGTCGCGGATCGGGCGCCGCATGGACGAGGTGCGCGAGGCCTTTGCCGGCGTCAGCGATCTCGATGCCGACGCCTCCGACGAATTGCACCGTGCCCGCCACAACCTCAAGCGCGCGCTGCGTTCCAGGCTTGGCAGCGACCCCGCCGAGGCGCGCCGCATCGCGGCGATCCTGGATCGTGCCGCCGCGGAAATCCTCGGCAAATAACTGAGAGGCGAAGCAACACATGAATGATCGGCCCCACAGCCCGATTCAAGACCCACGCGTCAACGCCGTCCTCGCGCGCCTCCAAGGCGCGCGGCAGCGGCCGGCCGGCGGCGGGCCGCGCGGCTCCTTCAACAGCCGTGATCCCCACGCCTATGCCGAGCAGGGCTTTTCGATTCATTCCGAGCAGGGCGAACTGATCTATCTGCTGTGCCGTGGCTTGCGTGCTACGCGCGTGGCCGAGTTCGCCACCTCGGTCGGCATGTCCACGCTCTATTTCGCGGCCGCTATCCGCGACAATGGCGGCGGCACCGTGATCGGCTCGGAGATCGTGCCGGCCAAGGTCGAGACCGCCAAACGCAATCTCGCCGAGGCCGGCCTTGCCGATTATGCCGAGATCCGCGAGGGCGATGCGCGAAAAACCTTGCGCGATCTCGGCGGTCCCGTCGACTTCGTTCTGATCGACGGCTGGCCGGGTGAGAGCGGTCCCTCGCTGGCGCGCGAGGTGATCGGGATCGTCGCGCCGCAGCTGCGCGTCGGCGGCTACGTCATGAACGACAATGCCGAGCCCGACTATCTCGATTTCATCCGCGATCCCAAAAACGGTTTCGTCTCGATGACGTTGCCGCTCAAGGGCGGCACCGAGCTCAGCCTGAAGCTGAGGTAGCGGCGTCGCTTGCGCGATAGGCGTCGGGAACCACGAACACCTCGTCGGCGCGGCCATAACCGCCATCAGGCACTTCCTCGATCAGCACCATGGTGTGCGTCCGCGCCGCTTCGCCGAAATAGTGCGCGAACAGCGCGGTGAGGTTGTGCACGATCTCCGCCTTCTGCGCCCGCGATAAGGCGGCCTGGGGGATCTTGATATTCGCGAAGGGCATGATGGGTCTCTCCGTGTGATGGGGTGTGGTTGCTCCTGTTCGAGAATGCCCGATCGCCGCGACCGGATAATCGCGAAAAACTTGTCATCACTTGTCGGCTGTGGTGAACAATCGGCTATGGACCGGTTTGACGCCATGCGCCTGTTCGTCCGCCTCGTCGAACGGCAGAGCTTTACGGCTGCGGCTGCCGACCTCGGCATTCCCCGCTCGACGGCGAGCGAGGTTTTGCGCGGGCTCGAGGCGCGGCTGGGCGCGCGCCTGCTCGAACGGACGACACGGCATGTCACGCCGACGCTCGACGGCGAGGACTATTACCGCCGCTGCGTCGCCATCCTCGCGGAGGTCGAGGAAGCCGAAACCACGATGCGCGATGCGCGACCGCGTGGCTTGCTGCGCATCGACGCACATCCTTTGCTGACCCGCACCTTCATCTTGCCGCACCTGCCGGAATTCCTGGCGCGCCATCCGCAACTCGACTTGCAGATCGGGCAGGGCGATCGGCTGGTCGATCTCGTGCGCGAGGGCATCGATTGCGCGATCCGGTCGGGAGAGCCCGAGGACAGCGGGATGATTTTGCGCCGTCTCGGGACGGTCGAGGAAATCACGGTAGCGAGTCCGGGCTATCTCGCCAGCCACGGCTTGCCCGCGACGCCTGATACGCTCGACGGCCATCAGATGGTCGCGTTCATCTCATCGCGCACCGGCGATGTTTTGCCGCTGGAGTTTTCTATCGCCGGCGGGCTGCGCAATGTCGTGCTGCCAAGCAGGGTTCGCGTCAACAATTCCGACACCATGGCCGATCTCGCGCGGCTCGGCTTCGGCCTCACGCAGGCGCCCCGCTATCGCTTCGCAGCGGATCTCGCCAGCGGTGCGCTGGTCGAGGTGCTGGCAGGCTATCCACCGTCGCCGACGCCGCTCTCCGCGCTCTATCCGCAAAACCGCCAGCTCGCGCTCCGCCTGCGCGTCTTCCTCGACTGGATATCAGGCATCTTTGCCGAGGCGAAGCTGTAGAGCTTCGTAGCCCGACAGGCAAAATGTCCGAACAGTCGGTCAATCCGCTCTACCGGAATTCGGAAACGGCGTCGTTGCGAGCGCGGCGGAGCAATTCCAGAAATTCCGCGGAAAGATTCTGGATTGCTTCGCTGCGATCGTATTGACGATGTTGGAACAATCGCCCGCCTCTTTGTGAGTTGTGCCTGCGCCACGAGCCGCTACCATGTGACCGCTCCCGACCACGGGACGCACAGCGAGCGGAGGCGACATGAGCGGGCAGGAACGCAAGGCAAAAGGATCGGACCTGTTTGTCGCGGCGCTGGAGAACGAGGGCGTCGATCGCATCTTCGGTATCCCCGGAGAGGAAAATCTCGACCTGGTCGAATCGCTGCGCACCTCCAAAATCGAGCTGGTCCTGACCCGTCACGAGCAGGCCGCGGCCTTCATGGCCGCCACGCACGGACGGCTCACCGGCAAGCCGGGAGTGTGTCTCTCGACGCTCGGCCCGGGCGCGCTCAACCTGTCCACGGGCGCGGCCTATGCCCATCTCGGCGGGATGCCGATGATCTTGATCACCGGCCAGAAGCCGATCATGAGCAGCCGGCAGGCGCGTTTCCAGATCGTGGACGTGGTCGCGACCATGAAGCCGCTGACGAAGCTCTCGCGGCAGATCATCAGCGCTTCGAGCATTCCGACCGTGGTGCGCGATGCCTTTCGCGTGGCGATGGAGGAACGGCCGGGGCCGGTGCATCTCGAGCTGCCCGAGGACATCGCGGGCGACGAGGTGCCCGCCGTCCCCGTGATCCCGGTCCATCCGATCGAAATTCCGGTCGCCCATCGCGCCGCCCTCGACCGCGCCGCCGAGATGATCCTGGCCGCAAGACGTCCATTGGTGATGATGGGAGCTGCGACCAGCCGGCCGCACTCGACCCACGGCATCGCCAGCTTCGTGCGGCGAACCGGCATTCCGTTTTTCACGACACAGATGGGGAAGGGCACGGTGCCCGGCGGCACCAATCTCTACATGGGCACGGCGGCGCTATCCGAGCGCGACTACGTCCACGACGCGATCGACGCAGCCGATCTGATCGTGGCGATCGGCCATGACCCGATCGAGAAGCCGCCCTTCATCATGGGGCCGTCGGGACCGAAGGTCATTCACGTCAGCTACACGCCGGCGAGCGTCGAGCTGGTCTATTTCCCCGATGCCGAGGTCGTCGGTGACGTCGGCCCGAGTCTGGAGCTGCTCGCCGACCGGCTCGAAGGCAAGCTGCCGCAGGCGGCGGCGCTGTTGCCGTTGCGCGAGGAGATCCTCACGCACATCGCAGATCGCGCCACCGAGGCGCGCTGGCCGCCGACACCGCAGCGCATCGTGCACGACATCCGCCAGGTGATCCCGGAGAATGGCATCGTCGCGCTCGACAACGGCATGTACAAGATCTGGTTCGCGCGCAACTACCGAACCCGGGTCGCCAACACGCTGTTGCTCGACAATGCGCTGGCGACGATGGGCGCCGGCCTGCCGTCGGCGATGATGGCCGCGATGCTTTATCCCGATCGCCGCGTGCTCGCGGTCGCCGGCGACGGCGGCTTCATGATGAACAGCCAGGAGATGGAGACCGCCGTCCGCCTCAAGCTCAATTTGGTCGTGCTGGTGCTCGAGGACAACGCCTACGGCATGATCCGCTGGAAGCAGGCCGTCGATCACTTCGCCGATTACGGCATGACCTTTGGCAATCCCGATTTTGTCGTCTATGCGAAGGCCTATGGCGCCAAGGGCCATCGCATCGAGAGCATCGACAGCTTCGGCCCGACGCTCGATGCGGCCTTCAAGGAGGGCGGCGTGCATCTGGTCGTGATCCCGATCGACTATTCGGAGAATGTGCGCGTGCTGGTAGATGAACTGCGGGCGCACGAGAAGTCGAAGGCGTGATGTGGTCGATGCTCTCGCCACATCGTCATTGCGAGCGCAGCGAAGCAATCTAGAATCTTTCCGCGGAGGCAGTCTGGATTGCTTCGTCGCTTTGCTCCTCGCAATGACGGAGTATGCTGATCAGCCAAAATCCGATAGCAACCTGCATCAACGTAGCTCAACCAACCACAGGAATAAGACATGACTCGCGTTCGCTGTATCACCGAGATGGGCATGGGCGTCGACGTTCACGGCAGGGACGCCACCAAGGCGGCGAAGCGTGCCGTATCGGATGCCATCAGGCATTCGAGCCTCGGATTCTTCCGGATGATCGGCAAGACCGCGAACGATATGTTCGTCGACGTCACGATTGCGGTGCCCAACCCTGAGGCGGTGGACAAGGACGCCGTTGCGAAGGAGCTGCCTTACGGCACGGTGACCGTGACTGCGGTCAAGGGCGGGCTGGAGATTCCCTCGGCCACGGAAGTGGCCAACGATCCCATCCTCATCGCCAACGCCGCCGTCATCGTCAGCTTCGACAAGGACTAGGCCGGTGTCCGACGGCGATGAGCGGCTACTGGATCGTCCGATCTGGAGTGCGCTGACGACGAGCCAGAAGCATCTGGCGGAGGGCGGCCCGCGTGCGCGACGCTATCCCGTGGACATGACACCGTTTGCCGACATGGTCGACATGTCCGAGGCGAGCTTCGCCGCGCTCGGTGATCTCCTGGCGGGCTCGCAGGTTGCCGCGCTGTTCACGCCGGAGCCGGTCGACGTTCCCGCCAATTTCAAGGTCGTTCTGGCCGAGACCGGCGAGCAGATGATCGGCTCGCCGGCCGACAGTCCGCTTCGCGATGCCGAGATCGTCAAATTGGGCGCGGCCGACGTCGCCGCCATGATGGCGCTGACGGAGCTGACCAAGCCTGGTCCGTTCGCGTTGCGCACCCATGAGCTCGGCACCTTCCTCGGCATCCGCGTTGGTGGAGAATTGGTCGCGATGACGGGTGAGCGGATGAAGCCGGGCAAGTTCGTCGAGATGACCGCCGTGTGCGTGCATCCGGACTATCGTGGGCGCGGCTACGCGCAGGCGCTGCTCGCGGCGGTCGCGCGCCGGATCGAGGCGCGCGGCGAAATTCCGTTCCTGCACGTGTTTTCTCATAACGCCTCGGCGATTGCGCTGTACGAACGGCAGGGCATGAAGATCCGTCGCCGGCTGCACGTCACGGCGCTGATGAAGATTTGAGGGCCGATCGGACGGTCTTCATTTCCCGCGAAAGCGCGCTATATCCATCCCAACCATAATTTGGGGGAAACACATGGACGTCAGGACAACGGATTTTTCCGCCGCACGGACGGCGATGGAACGCTATGTCGATCAGGAGATCATTCCGGGTGTGTCCTGGGCCGTGCTCCGTGGTCATGAGGTGGTTGACCAGCAATGCGTCGGCTTTGCCGATCGCGAGGCGAAGACGGCGCTCCGGTCTGACCATATTTTCCGCGCGTTCTCCAACACCAAGATCTTCGTGACGTGCTCGATCATGCTGCTGGTCGAGGAGGGCCGCATCGGGCTTGATGACCCCGTCGAAAAATTCCTGCCGCAGCTCGGCAATCGCAAGGTGCTGAAGCAGGGTGCCTCGAGCCTTGCCGATGTCGAGCCGGCGAAGGGCCCGATCACGATCCGCCAGCTTCTGACCCACACCTCGGGCCTCAGCTACGGCATCTTCGATCCCGGCACGGTGCTGTTCAAAGGCTATAACGAGGCGCGCGTGCTCAACCCGCTCACGCCGCTGACCGACATGATCGACAAGCTTGCCGATCTGCCGCTGTCCTATCATCCCGGCGCGGGCTGGGAATATTCGGTGGCGACCGACGTGCTCGGCCGCGTGGTCGAGGTTGTCTCCGGCCATGCGCTCGACACCTTCCTCAAGGCGCGCATCTTCGATCGCCTCGGTATGGTCGATACCGGCTTCTCAGTGCCCGAGGCGCAGCAGGGCAGGCTGGTTGCGCTCTACACCGGCGCCGACGTGCTCGATCCGATGAAGCCGGGCCTGACGCGGGCCGACAATCTGCCTTATCCGGGGGCCTATCGGCAGCCGTTTCCGCGGCTCTCGGGCGGCGGCGGTCTGGTCTCGACCTTGCCCGACATGCTCGCGCTGGTACGCGCGCTGCTACCCGGTCCGGATGCGCTGCTGAAGCCGGACACGCTGCAGCAGATGATGACGAACCAGTTGCCCGCGGGCCAGACCATCCGATTTGCCAATCTCGGGCCGATCCCCGGCAAGGGCTTTGGTCTCGGCGGCGCCGTCACCTTTGCGCCGACGCCGTTCGATCCCCCGAATTCGACCGGCGAATTCCAGTGGGGTGGGCTTGCCGGCACCCATTGGTGGATTTGTCCGCAGGCCAACGCCGCCGGCGTGCTGATGGCCCAGCGCCATATGGGCTTCTGGAACCCGTTCTTCTTCGAGTTCAAGCGCCTGGCCTATCAGGCGGTCGGGGGCTGACCGCGAAAAAAGTTCACGCCCCCGCGAATCCTTTCCGGTCTTCGCGTCCTCTTGATGGTCGAGGCATTTTGCTTCGGCTCATTTCGGAGGATGTGATGGCATTCTACAGGAAGAATATCGGCGGCCTGCATCAGGCGGTGCGGCTTGCGCTCGGAATTGCGGTTGCGATTGCCGCATTCGTGTATCTCGCCGGCGTCACGGCGTGGCTGGTGGCGCTCGGGGGCGCAGGCTTCGCATTGACCGGGCTCGTCGGCTATTGCCCGATGTGCGCGATGGCCGGGATGGGACGAGGAGGCGTGTCGTGAGTGCGGCGGCGATCTCGCTAGACCTGTTCGAGGCGGCCCGGCTCGGCGATCCCCAGGCGATCGCGTCTCTGCTCGAGACGGCGCAGCCGGATATCCGCCGCTACGCACGCGCCACCTGCCGCAGCTCGGCGGATGCCGAGGATGCAACCCAGGAGGCGATGTGGATCCTGTTCCGCCATGTCGGCACGATCCGCTCGCTCGTCGCCTTTTCCGCGTGGCTGTTCAGCGTGGTCCGCCGCGAATGTCTGCGGCTCGCGCGCAAGGCGGGGCTTGCGCCATCGATCGACGACGGCGAGGCGGAGACTCTGCTGCTGTCGCGTTCCGAAGCGGATTTGCGGCTTGATGTGGCGGCTGCGTTTGAAGCGTTGCCGGCGCATTATCGCGATGTCGCGCTGATGCGGGACGTCAAGGAAATGACCATCGACGAAATCGCCGCCGCGCTCGGTGCGTCCAGGCAGACCGTGAAGGCGCGCCTGCATCGCGCCCGCGCCCTGATGCGCGAATATCTGACGAGGTGAGACATGACCGGTTATCAAACGCCTGACGATCTGAAGTCTGTCCCCGCTTTCGTGGCGCTGGCGCCGGTGGAGGCCAACGCGTTCCTTGCCTTCAACCACGCGGTCGAGCGCAAGGACGGTTTGATCCCGCCGAAATATCGCGAGCTGATCTCGCTCGCGGTGGCACTCACCACGCAATGCGCCTATTGCCTCGACGTGCATACGGCGCAGGCAGCGAAGGCCGGCGCGACGCGGGAGGAAGTCGCGGAAGCGGCGTTGATCGCCGCGGCCGTGCGCGCCGGTGGTACGCTCGGCCATGCGCTGCTGGCGCAGCGGCTATTCGAGCAGCATCGAGACGAGGGAGAAGCATAGATGTCTTGTCGACGTCGGGACGCATGATTTGCCAAACTATCTCGGTCTCGATGGATTCCGCTTCGGCTGGGTCGCAGCCTGGATCGACGAGCACGGCGATCATGGCTTTGATTATTCGCCGGGCCTGACGCGCTTGCTTGCGTTGCCGAATGCGCGTGCGATGATCGACATGCCGATCGGATTGAAGCCAAGCGGCTATCGAGCCTGCGACTTGCGCGCACGCGAGCTGGTCGGCCCTGCGGTGTTTCTCGGTGCGCGCCGTGACCTCTGGACATTTCCCGACATGGCGGCAGCCAATCGCTACTATTGGGAGCGGGAAGGCAAGGGCAGGGGCGTGTCGGCGCAGCTCTGGAACATCAGGGACAAGATCAGGGACGTCGACGAGATCATGACGCTGGCGCGGCAGGCGACAATTGGCGAAGCCCATCCGGAGTTGATTTTCTGGAATCTGGCAGGGCGCGTCCTTCTCCCGAAGAAGACGTCGGCGCGAGGTCGTGAGCATCGCATCTCGCTGCTGGCGCAACGCGGCTTCACGCGCCTGGAGACATGGCTGACGCAGCGTCATGGCACCGGCATCGGCCGCGACGATCTCATCGATGCCTGTGCCTGCGCGGTCGCGGCCCGCGACAGCACAGAGCGTGTCGGCGGCGAGGAGGTCGATCCGCGCGGGCTGCGGATGGAGATCAATTATTGAGGTCGCGGCCTCGCGCGTCTCGATTTGGGATAAAGTGGCAATTTATTTGAAGCGTGTAGGAACTGTCGATGGTCGGCCCGCGTTCCCCGTGCGAACCGATGACGGAGAAGCTCGCGCGATGAAGGATGCCAGTCAGTTCGCGACCGCGATGCTCGCGCTCGTTTTCACCGGGGCGTTGCTCGTCACCGGGCAGCTCTTCATCGAGCAGCGCGCGCAGCGCGATTTCGCGTACGCCGCCAGGCATCTGCTGCGGCCCTTGTAGTCCGGCTTCGATGCATGATCACGGCTCGGCCTTGCGCCGTTCGACGGCTCGCCTAGATTAGGCGGCATCTCACGAACGAAGCCGGGGTCCCGATGCCTGATCTGTCCGCCTTTCCCATCACCAAGCGCTGGCCTGCCAGGCATCCGGAGCTGCTTCAGCTCTATTCGCTGCCGACGCCGAACGGCGTCAAGGTGTCGATCATGCTGGAGGAGATCGGTCTGCCTTACGAGGTCCACCTCGTCGACTTCGGCAAGGACGACCAGAAGACGGTGGAATTCCTCTCGCTCAATCCGAACGGCAAGATTCCGGCGATCCTCGATCCCAACGGTCCCGGCGGCCGGCCGTTGCCGCTGTTCGAGTCCGGCGCGATCCTGCAATACCTCGCCGAGAAGACCGGCAAGCTTCTGCCGGAGGACGCCGCGCGCCGCTACCAGGCCATCCAGTGGGTGCATTTCCAGATGGGCGGCATCGGGCCGATGTTCGGCCAGGTCGGCTTCTTCCACAAATTCGCCGGCAAGGATTTCGAGGACAAGCGGCCGCTCGAACGCTACGTCAGCGAGGCCAAGCGTCTGCTCGGCGTGATGGAGACGCATCTTCCCGGCCGGCAGTGGTTCATGGATGACGACTACACCATCGCAGATATCTCCATGCTCGGCTGGGTGCGCAATCTCATCGGCTTCTACGGCGCCGGCGATCTCGTCGAATTCAGCCAGTTCAAGTCGGTCGGTGCCTGGCTCGAACGGGGGCTGGCGCGTCCTGCCGTGCAGCGCGGGCTGAACATTCCGAAGCGGCCGTAGAATCAGGTCAGCGCCTTATGCGTCATGTAGAGCGCCATCACCGAGATGAGGGCGATCATGACCCTGTGCAGCACCGCTTTGCTGACGCCGTTGGCCGCGCGTGCGCCGAGATCGGTGCCGATCCAGAGGCCGGCGAGAATCCCGACGATCGCCGGCCAGCCGACCATGAGCCCCTTGCTCCAGTAGATCCAGGCCGCCGGAATGTTGGTCGGGATGACCGAGAAGATGAGGCTGACGAGTTGCGCCTGGTGCTGCGGGACGCGTAGGCCCGCGGCGAGGCCGACGGTGATCGCGAGCCCGCCGCCGATGCCCATGAAGCCGGAGGAAAATCCGGCAAGCGCGCCGATGAGAAGCAGGGGGAGCCAAGGCAGTTCGTCTCGGTCGGCGGCCGCGTGGCTCCCGTCCTTGCGGTCGCGGCGCAGGATCAGAAGGGCGATCAGCGCGACGAGATAGACGACGTAGGTCCATTGCAGCACCGAGTCGGAGACCGCCGCCGCGGCGTAACCGCCGCCTGCACCGCCGACGAGAAATCCGAGGCCGATCCAGGCGATCCATTGCAGCGGGCTGCGATTGCCGCCCTGCCAGTAGCGGCGTACGCCGGCGAGGCCAGTGGGCGGGACCTGCGTGATCAGCGAAGTCCCCTGGGCGACATGCTGCTCCGCGCCGAGCAGCAGCACGGTGAAGACGACAAGCCCGCCGCCCGGGCTCGTTCCCATGAAGCCCGATGTCAGCCCGCCGACGAGACCGACGCCGATGCCTGCGAGGAGATCGTGAATCCAGGACATCGCTTACGTCCTGGTCCGCCGCTTGATGTCAGGCCTGGTCGTGCGAAATCCCTCGATCACGCCGCCCACGGCCATCATGCAGGCCTCAACGTCAAAATCCTCACCCCAGCATTTCTGCAGCACGAAGCCCTGGAAGATCGCGATGAGCACGCGCGCGATCGCATCGGCGCCGAGGTCGCGCTTGATCAGGCCGTCATGCTGGCCGCGCTCGACCAGCGCCACGATCAGCGCGCGCGGCATGTCGATGCCTTCGACGACGCTGGTGCGGACGCGGCGGTTGCGCAGGGCCTCCGCCCAGCCGTGGATGCCGACGCGACGCCGCGCTTCGCCGGCGGGATCGGTGAGCCATTGCGCGTAGACGCGGATCAGCGCGTGGAGTCCTTCGATCGGATCACCCGATCCCTGCGCCACCGAGTTGAGCACGGCCTCGCGACGATGCCGGTCGTCGGCGAGCGCCTCGATCAAATCGTCCTTGCTCTGGAAGTAGAGATAGACCGCGCCGTGGCTCAAGCCCGACCGTTTGACGATGTCGGCCATGCCGGTCTGGTGAAAGCCTTGCTCGGCGAAGCAGGCAAGCGCCGCTTCGAGGATCTGCTGCCGCCTACCTTCGCGTTGCTTGTCGCTGATCTTGGGCATTTTGGCAGTCCATAAATAACTGACAGATCGGTCGTTTTGACTGTTCGCCTGATGGGGCCGCTATATAGTGGGGCACCAATAAAAAACGATCAGTCAGTCATTTTTATTACCAAAGGCGATCTTGGTCAAGTCCAGACGGTCGGGAAACAGGAGGATCAAGCCGCCGCCGGGGGTATGGCGGGAGGTAACGGCGGCCCGGCCCGCAATCGCGCGGCTAGAACAGTCGTCCGCCGTTCGGCACAGGCTTGCTCGGCTGCACCAGCACGACCTTGCCCTCGGCATCGGGGAAGCCGAGCGTCAACACCTCCGAGACAACAGGACCGATCTGGTGCGGCGGGAAGTTGACGACGGCCGCGACCTGCTGCCCCACCAGCGTCTCGAGCGGATGATTTTCGGTGATCTGGGCCGAGCTCTTGCGCACGCCGATCGCGGGACCGAAGTCGATCCACAGCCGCCAGGCCGGCTTGCGCGCCTCCGGGAACGGTTTTGCATCGACGATGGTGCCGACACGGATATCGACCGCGAGGAAGGCGTTGAAGTCGATGGCTGGCGACGCGGCCGCGGCGGGATCGTGAGTGGCGTGCATTGATGTATCCGTTCGGAGAGCGAGGTTCGTTCGCAATGTTGTCGCGCGAACCGGAGTTTCGTACAACGCTGCAGTCATCCAACGACGCATGCGCGAGGAAGGTCTTGCCCAACATCATCTACGGCATCAAGAACTGCGACACCATGAAGAAGGCGCGCGCATGGCTCGACACCCATGGCGTCGCCTACGAGTTCCACGACTACAAGGCGGCGGGCGTCGAGAAGGACAAGCTCAAGCAGTGGAGCGACAAGGCTGGCTGGGAGACGCTGCTCAATCGCGCCGGCACGACCTTCAAGAAGCTGCCGGATTCCGACAAGGAAGGCCTCACCGAGAAGAAGGCGCTGGCGCTGATGCTAGCGCAACCATCGATGATCAAGCGGCCGGTGCTCGAAGTCGGCGGCAAGCTTCTGGTAGGCTTCAAGCCGGATATCTATGCCAAGGAAGTCAAGGCCAAGTAGGTCAAGGCCAAGTAGGTCAAGGCCAAGTAGGTCGGCGCCAGATCGCGCTGGCCTCTAATTCAGCTCGACGATCTCGGTGGTGACGCCAGGCTGATCGGCGAACTCGACGACGTCGGCGGCAGCGATCCGGCCGGGAGCGCGATGGAAGAGATCGCGGTCGATCACCGTGCGCAGTTTCGGGCGCGGCAGCGCGTCATTTCCGCGCATCAGATTCTTGATCTCGAAGCCGCCGTCCTCGCAGAATGTCTTGAGCGAGGCGATGACGTGGCAGACCTTGCCGTCGGTCTGGAACGGCAGCAGCAGCCGTTCATAGGCAACCACGCGGCCATAGATGTCGTCGACGTCGGCCACGCTGTAGACCGGAAGCCCACGTGCCACGCATTCATAATAGATCGGCATCACGAAGGGTGCGAGGCGCGGTCCGATATAGTCGTCGAGCAGAACGCCCTTGCCGGTCTGTCCATAGGCGCGCGAGATGCGCGTGCCTTCGCTCTGGATGATGAGGCGCGGCGTCGGCGCCGAGATGTCGACGGTATAATAGATGAGATCGGACAGCTCTTCCTCGAGCCGCGCGGGCTGATACTCCCAGATCGCCGGCACCATCTGCCCGCGCGCATAAAGTCGCAGCCACGTGTTCAGGAGATCACGCTGCCTGATCGACTTGACGACAGAAGGAGCGGCGCTTGCAAAATCCAAGGCAATTTCCAAGACAATATTCCCGACGCATAAAACCCGCGCATGATCCATGCGGCGGGAAAATTTTCTATGAAGGCTGGCGCGCGGGATGAAAGACCGTTAACGACGGCTTGATGACCGGTGCCTTGCGAACCGGGAGGCCGGGCAGGCGACATCAAAACGCGTCCGACTAAGGGAGCATAAGCCTCCCGGCCGGAGACCTGATCTGCTCAGCTTTCCGCCTTGCCTAACCCCCGTCACCTCCGGCATATTCCGCGCCCGGAGGCGACGTTCCGGGACAGGCTCCAAGGCCCCCGGAAAGCCGAAGTAACTAAGGACAGCCACGCGTATTGTGCGGGCAGGGGGAAATCTGTTTGGCCGATGAGTTCATTCTCGAAACGGAAGGCTTGACCAAGGAGTTCGCGGGCTTCTTCGCCGTCCGCGACGTTGCGCTCAAGGTTCGCCGTGGGAGCATTCACGCGTTGATCGGCCCGAACGGGGCGGGCAAGACGACGTGCTTCAATCTTTTGACCAAGTTCCTCAAACCGTCCGCCGGCAAAATTCTGTACAAGGGGCAGGACATCACGGCGATGGCGCCGGCCGATGTGGCGCGCCTGGGACTGGTCCGTTCATTCCAGATCTCGGCGGTGTTTCCGCATCTCACCGCGCTGGAAAACGTCCGCGTTGCGCTTCAGCGCCAGCACGGCAGTTCCTTCGATTTCTGGCGCTCCAAGTCCGTGCTCAACCGCTTCAACGATCGCGCGCGTGAACTGTTGAACGATGTCGGCCTCAGCGAGTTTGCCAATACGCCCGCGGTCGAGATGGCCTACGGCCGCAAGCGCGCGCTCGAGATCGCAACCACGCTCGCGCTCGACCCCGAGATGATGTTGCTGGACGAGCCGATGGCCGGCATGGGCCACGAGGACATCGACAAGATCGCGGCGCTGATCAAGCGCATCTCGGCGAAATACACCATCCTGATGGTCGAGCATAATCTGAGCGTCGTGGCCAATCTCTCCGACATCATCACCGTGCTGACGCGCGGGCAGGTGCTGGCGCAAGGCCATTACAGCGAACTCACCAAGGACGAGCGCGTCAAGGAAGCCTATCTGGGAGCCGGTCATGCCTGAGACTGCAACCGCGGACGCTCCCGCAAAGACCGCAACCGGCGGCAACATCCTCCAGGTCCGCAACCTGGAAGCATGGTACGGCGAGTCCCACATCCTGCACGGGATCAATTTCGACGTGAACGCGGGCGAGGTCGTCACGCTGCTCGGCCGCAACGGCGCCGGCAAGACGACCACGCTGAAGTCGATCATGGGCATCATCGGCAAGCGGACCGGCTCGGTGAAGTTCAACAACCAGGACATCATCCGCGCGACCTCCGACAAGATCGCGCGGATGGGCATCGCGTTCTGCCCGGAGGAACGCGGCATTTTCTCCAGTCTCGATGTGCGGGAGAATTTGCTGCTGCCGCCGGTGGTTCGCCCGGGCGGATTGCCGCTCGAGCAGATCTTCGATCTGTTTCCGAATCTGAAGGAACGTCTCAACAGCCAGGGCACCAAGCTCTCCGGCGGTGAGCAGCAGATGCTCGCGATCGCGCGCATCCTGCGCACCGGCGCGAGCTTCCTGATGCTGGACGAACCGACCGAAGGTCTTGCGCCTGTCATTATCCAGCAGATCGGCCACACCATTGCACGGCTCAAGAAGGAGGGCTTTACCATCCTCCTGGTCGAGCAGAACTTCCGGTTCGCATCCACCGTCGCCGACCGCTATTACGTGGTCGAGCACGGCAAGATCATTGACGGATTTTCCAATTCGGAGCTTGCCGCCAACATGGACAAGCTCCACACCTATCTAGGCGTCTAAGACGGCCAAGCGTCAAACGGCCACGAGAAAATTCACGAGGGAAGTAGCATGAAAAAGTCGATTGCGTCGTTTCTGCTCGGCACGGCGTTGGCCGTCACCACGGCTGGCGTAGCCTTTGCGCAGGACAAGACCGTCAAGATCGGCGCGCTGTCCGATCAGTCCGGCCTCTACGCCGACCTCGGCGGTCCCGGCTCGACGCTCGCCGCCCAGATGGCCGTCGAAGATTCCGGCCTTGCGGCGAAGGGCTGGAAGATCGACATCATCTCCGGCGATCACCAGAACAAGCCCGACATCGGCACCGCGATCGCGCGGCAATGGTTCGACGTCGACAAGGTCGACATCATCGTTGACGTGCCGAACTCCGGCGTGGCGCTCGCCGTCAACAACGTCATCAAGGAAAAGAATGGCGTCTACATCAACTCGGGCGCCGCGACCTCGGACCTCACCAACGCGCAGTGCTCGCCCAATACGGTGCATTGGACCTACGACACCTACATGCTGGCCCACACCACGGGTCAGGCTCTGGTGAAGGCCGGTGGCGACAGCTGGTTCTTCCTGACCGCGGACTACGCCTTCGGTGCGGCGCTCGAGCGCGATACCACGGCCGTGGTCACCGCCAACGGCGGCAAGGTCGTCGGCGGCGTCAAGCATCCACTCAACACGCCCGACTTCTCGTCATTCCTGCTGCAGGCGCAGGCGTCCAAGGCCAAGATCATCGGCCTTGCCAATGCCGGCGGCGACACCACCAACTCGATCAAGCAGGCGGCCGAGTTCGGCATCGTCAAGGGCGGACAGAAGCTCGCGGCGCTGCTGCTGTTCCTCACCGACGTCAAGGCGATTGGCCTCGAGACCGCGCAGGGCCTCAACTTCACCGAGACGTTCTATTGGGACATGGACGACAAGACCCGGGCCTTCTCCAAGCGCTTCTCCGACAAGATGAAGAACAACGCGCCGCCCACCATGGTGCAGGCCGGCGTCTATGCGGGCGTGCGTCACTATCTCAAGACGCTGGAAGCGCTCGGCGGCAATCCCCATGACGGCGTCAAGGTCGTCGAGAAGATGAAGTCGTTGCCGACGGAGGACGACCTGTTCGGCAAGGGCGAGATCCAGCCGAACGGCCGCACCATCCACAGCGCCTACCTGTTCGAGGTGAAGAAGCCCTCGGAGTCCAAGGGGCCGTGGGACTTCTACAAGCTGGTCGGCACCGTGCCGGGCGACCAGGCTTTCACGCCGCTGTCCGAGAGCAAGTGCGCGCTCTTGAAGAAGTAAGATAACCGCCCGCAGGCGATCAGGCCTGCGGGCGATTTTCAGGCAACGCCGAAGGGACCGGGTGCGGGATCGATGCAGGCTCTTTACGCTCAGCTACTGGTGGGATTGATCAACGGCTCGTTCTACGCGCTGCTCAGTCTCGGGCTTGCCGTGATCTTCGGCATGCTCAACATCATCAATTTCGCCCACGGCGCGCTCTACATGATGGGCGCGTTCGTTGCCTATTTCCTGCTGAGCCTCGGCGGAATCAACTACTGGTGGGCGCTGCTGATCGCGCCTGTTATCGTCGGCATCTTCGGCATGATCCTGGAACGGACCATGCTGCAATGGCTGACCGGGCTCGACCACCTCTACGGTCTGCTCCTGACCTTCGGCATCGCGCTGATCGTGCAGGGCGTGTTCCAGAACTATTTCGGCTCCTCCGGTCTGCCTTATGCCATTCCGGACCAGCTCAAGGGCGGCATGAATCTCGGCTTCATGTTCCTGCCGATCTATCGCGGCTGGGTCGTCATCTTCTCGCTGGTGGTGTGTATCGCCACCTGGTTCCTGATCGAGAAGACGCGGCTCGGTGCTAACCTGCGCGCTGCCACCGAAAATCCGACGCTGGTGCGCGCTTTCGGCATCAACGTGCCGCGCATGATTACGCTGACCTACGGTCTTGGCGTCGGCCTTGCCGCGCTCGCCGGTGTGCTCTCGGCGCCGATCAACCAGGTGCGGCCGTTGATGGGCGCCGACCTCATCATCGTCGTGTTCGCGGTGGTCGTGATCGGCGGCATGGGATCGATCATGGGCTCCATCATCACCGGCTTTGCGCTCGGTGTGATCGAGGGCCTGACCAAGTATTTCTACCCCGAGGCCTCGAACACCGTCGTGTTCGTGCTGATGGTGCTGGTGCTCTTGGTGAAGCCAACGGGACTGACGGGAAGGGCGGCCTGATATGACAGCCTTGACGGACGACACGCTGCCGGTAACCCCGCGCGCGATGCGTGACGAGATGGTCGTGTTCGTGGTGATGGCGCTGCTGCTGGCGTCGGTGCCCTTCACGGGCGTCTATCCGTTCTTCGTGATGCAGGCGCTGTGCTTTGCGCTGCTTGCCTGCGCCTTCAACCTGCTGATCGGCTATGGCGGCCTGTTGTCGTTCGGCCACGCAATGTTCATGGGCACCGCCGGCTATTGCAGCGCGCACGCGCTGAAAGTGTGGGCGTTGCCGCCGGAGCTCGGCATCCTCGTCGGAATCGCCGCGGCGTTCGGGCTGTCGCTCATCACCGGCTATATCTCGATCCGCCGCCAGGGCATCTATTTCTCGATGATCACGCTGGCGCTGTCGCAGCTCCTGTACTTCATCTACCTCCAGGCGCCGTTCACCCATGGTGAGGACGGCATCCAGGGCATTCCGCAGGGGCGGATGTTCGGTTTGCTCGATCTCTCCAAGCCGACGGTGCTTTATTACGTCGTGCTGGTCGGCTTCCTCGCCGGCTTCCTGCTGATCTACCGCATCATCAACTCGCCGTTCGGTGAAGTGCTGAAGTCGATCCGCGAGAACGAGCCGCGCGCGATCTCGCTCGGCTACCGGACCGACCAATATAAATTCCTGGCTTTCGTCCTGTCCGGCACGCTGGCCGGCTTTGCCGGATCGCTGAAGGTGTTCGTGGCACAGAATGCCTCGCTCACCGACGTGCACTGGACGATGTCGGGCGAGGTCGTGCTGATGACATTGGTCGGCGGTCTCGGCACCATCTTCGGCCCCGTGGTTGGTGCCTTCGCGATCATCGCCATGCAGCAATATCTGGCCGGCTTCGGCCAGTGGGTGACGGTGATCCAGGGCTCGATCTTCGTGGTCTGCGTGCTCACCTTCCGCCGCGGCGTCATCGGCGAAATCGCTCATTACTTCCGGCGCTCGCTATAAGCCTTTGATATCGCACCAATTTCATTGGTGCGCGAATCCGGTGGATGATCCTGCTCCGCGGGCGTGAGATGACACGCGCGCGGAGCGGAAATGGTCTATGACAGTTTTGTGACGGCCTATTCGGGCCGGGCCATTTCCAACCGGTAGCCTATCCCCATGATGCGATGGTTTCGCGCTTTCCTGCCCAAGGAAGAACGGTTCTTCGACCTGTTCGACCGCCATGCACAGACGGTGATCCAGGGCTCGATCGCGCTCCAGGGCATGCTCAACGGGGGAGAGGAGACGCCGGTCTACTGCCAGCGTGTCAACCAGTTCGAGAACGACGCCGACAACATCACCCGTGAGGTGCTGACGGCGGTGCGCCGCACCTTCATCACCCCCTTCGACCGCGGCGACATCAAAAATCTCATTACCTCGATGGACGACGCCATCGACCAGATGCAGCAGACGGCCAAGGCCGTGATGCTGTTCGAGGTCCGCACCTTCGAGCCGCCGATGCGGGAGATTGGCGGGCTCCTGATCGAATGCGCCAATCTCGTGGGGCGCGCGTTGCCGCTGATGCAGTCGATCGGCCCGAACGTCGCGATGCTGACCGCGATCACGGAGGAGCTGGGCAAGCTGGAGGGCCGGGTCGACGATCTCCATGACATCGGGCTGAAGGAGCTGTTTCTCAAGCACCGTGATGGCAGCGCGATGGATTTCATCGTCGGCGTCGAGATCTACGACCATCTCGAAAAGGTGGCCGACCGTTTCGACGACGTCGCGAACGAGATCAACAGCATCGTCATCGAGCAAGTTTAGGGCAGGGGTCGCGCCGTGGATGCTGCGCTCGGACTTCCTGTCCTCGTCGGCTTGATCGCCGTCGCGCTGCTGTTCGACTTCCTGAACGGCCTGCACGACGCCGCCAATTCGATCGCGACCATCGTGTCCACCCGCGTGCTGCGGCCGCAATTCGCGGTGCTCTGGGCCGCGTTCTTCAATTTCATCGCCTTCATGGTGTTCGGGCTGCATGTTGCCCAGACCATCGGCACCGGCATCATCGATCCCGCGGTCGTCGACGCCCAGGTGATCTTCGCGGCGCTCGTCGGCGCGATCGTCTGGAACCTGGTGACCTGGGGGCTCGGCATCCCATCCTCCTCCTCGCATGCGCTGATCGGCGGTCTTGTCGGTGGCGGCATGGCCAAGGCGGGGATCTCGGCGGCGGTGTGGAGCGGCCTGTCCAAGGCGGTGCTGGCGATCGTGCTGTCGCCGCTGGTCGGTTTCTTGCTCGCGATGATGCTGGTCGCGATCGTGTCCTGGCTCTCGGTGCGCTCGACGCCGTTTGCGGTCGATCGCGCGTTCCGCATCCTGCAATTCGCCTCCGCCTCGCTCTATTCGCTCGGCCATGGCGGCAATGACGCCCAGAAGACCATGGGCATCATCGCCGTGCTGCTCTATTCGCAAGGGCATCTCGGCGGTGAATTCTCGGTGCCGTTCTGGGTGGTGCTGTCCTGCCAGGCCGCGATGGCGCTGGGCACGCTGATGGGTGGCTGGCGCATCGTCCGCACCATGGGCCTGCGCATCACCAAGCTGACACCGATGCAGGGCTTTTGCGCCGAAACCGGCGGCGCCGCGACCCTGTTCATGGCGACCTTCCTCGGCGTTCCCGTCTCGACCACCCACACCATCACCGGCGCGATCGTCGGCGTCGGCGCGGCCCGCCGCGTCTCGGCGGTGCGCTGGAACGTCGCGAGCTCGATCGTCTATGCCTGGGTGATCACGATCCCGGCCTCGGCCATTGTCGCGGCGCTGACCTGGTGGGCGGTCCAGATTTTCGTCAGGTGACGAATTTCAGCCCGGCGATGCCGGCAACGATCAGCCCAATGCTGGCGAGGCGGAACGCGGTGGCCGGCTCGCCGAACAGGATGATGCCAAGCGCGGCGGTACCGACCGCGCCGATGCCGGTCCAGACCGCATAGGCGGTTCCGACGGGCAGCGATTTGAGGGCTAAACCGAGCAGGATGACGCTGCCGGCCATCGCCGCGAGCGTGATGACGGACGGAACAAGCTTGGTAAATCCCTCGGTGTATTTCAGGCCGATCGCCCAGGTAATCTCGAGAAGACCGGCGACGAACAGGATGCTCCAGGCCATGACGACCCTCCATTCAAGGCAGGGTCGTCCCCGCGGCGGATATGCTGATGAGGGGGGAGGCCGTCCTCCCCGGGAGCGGATATGGGGCTGGCCGAGGGGCTCCGCAATCACCACATGAGGCTTGATCAGGCCCATTTTCCCTGCCAAACGCTCCCGCCATGTCCGACATCGCCATATCAGCCGACTCGCCGGCCCGTTCCCCGCTTGCCACCGAGGTGGCGCGGCGGCGCACCTTCGCGATCATCTCCCACCCGGACGCGGGCAAAACCACGCTGACCGAGAAGCTGCTGCTGTTCGGCGGCGCCATCAATCTCGCCGGCCAGGTCAAGGCCAAGGGCGAGCGGCGCAACACCCGTTCGGACTGGATGAAGATCGAGCGTGAGCGCGGCATCTCGGTCGTGACCTCGGTCATGACCTTCGAGTTCGAGGGTCTCGTGTTCAACCTGCTGGACACGCCGGGCCACGAGGATTTTTCGGAGGACACCTACCGTACGCTCACGGCGGTCGACTCCGCTGTCATGGTGATCGACGCCGCCAAGGGCATCGAGGCGCGCACCCGAAAGCTGTTCGAGGTCTGCCGCCTGCGCGACATTCCGATCATCACCTTCATCAACAAGATGGACCGCGAGAGCCGCGACGTCTTCGAGCTGCTCGACGAGATCGAGAAGACGCTGGCGCTCGACACCACGCCGATGACCTGGCCGGTCGGCCGCGGCCGCGATTTCCTCGGCACCTATGACGTCGCCAATGGCGGCGTGCGCCTGCTCGAAGGCGGCGGCGCCAAGACCGGCGCGGCCCAGCAGATCGAGATTGCGGAACTGGCCAAGCTCAACGCCAATCTCGACGTCTCCGCGGTGAAGGACGAGCTCGAGCTCGTCACCGAGGCTTCGAAACCGTTCGAGCTCGCCGCGTTTCGCGAGGGCCATCTGACGCCGGTCTATTTCGGCAGCGCGCTGCGCAATTTCGGCGTCGGCGACCTCCTGCAAGGTCTCGGCAAGTTCGCGCCGGAGCCGCGCGCGCAGGAGAGCGATCAGCGCAAGGTCGAAGCCACCGATCCGCGCATGAGCGCCTTCGTGTTCAAGATCCAGGCGAACATGGATCCGAACCACCGCGACCGCATCGCCTTCGCACGCCTGTGCTCCGGCAAGCTCAGCCGCGGCATGAAGGCCAAGCTGGTGCGCACCGGCAAGAGCATGCCGCTGTCGAGCCCGCAATTCTTCTTCGCGCAGGATCGTTCGGTCGCGGACGAAGCCTTCGCCGGCGACGTCGTCGGTATTCCCAATCACGGCACGCTGCGCATCGGCGATACCCTGACCGAGGGCGAGGATTTCACCTTCGTCGGCGTGCCGAGCTTCGCGCCGGAAATCGTCCGCCGCGTGCGTCTCACCGACGCGATGAAGGCGAAGAAGCTGAAGGAAGCGCTTCAGCAGATGTCGGAAGAGGGCGTGGTGCAGGTGTTCCGCCCGCGCGATGGCGCACCGGCGCTGGTCGGCGTGGTCGGCGCGCTGCAGCTCGACGTGCTGAAGGCACGGCTCGAGGCGGAATATTCGCTGCCGGTCGAGTTCGAGGTCAGCGAGTTCCAGCTCGCGCGCTGGGTCTCATCCGAAGATCGCAAGAAGCTCGACACTTTCATCGCTGCCAACACTTCGAGCATCGCCGACGATGTCGACGGCGATCCCGTGTATCTGGCGAGAAACGAGTTCTATCTCGGCTACGCCCGGGAACGCGCCGAGGGGATCGAGTTCACGAACGTCAAGGACGTCAAGAAGAAGGGGTAGGGCGCACTCCGCGCGCGGCTGCGAGGCCACACTCCGCTGTCATTCCCCGCGAAGGCGGGGAATCCAGTACGCCGCAGCCTCTCGATTCCATCACCGCCGTCTCGGAGTACTGGGTCGCCCGGTCGAGCCGGGCGACGACACCGGAGCTAAACGCGAGCATGTGAACAGCCGCAGGCTTGACGCGTTCGTTGGCAATGCCACGTTTGTGCGTGTGACATTGTGAGCTCGCATCATGTGGCGCGGCATCCTCGTTTTGCTCCTGTTGGCGATATCGACGGTTGCCGCCGATGCGCAGCGCCGCCAGATCAATCCGATCCCGTTTTCGCATGAGCCGTGCAGCGTGCTCGCCGGCCGGCCCTGCACGCCGTACTATTGCAGCCCGCTCGAGCCCGGCCCCTGCATTCCCGAGATCGACTACCCCTACGGCCAGAATCTCCAGCTCACGATCGAAACCGTGCCGGCGGAGGCAGATCGCTCGAAATATCAGAGGCCGGATCACGATCTCGATACGATCGGCGATCTTTTCGCCGAGCTGCGCACCTGCTGGTCGCCGCCATCGGACAATGCGCGCGCGGGCATGCAGATGGCGGTGCGTTTCAGCTTCAACAAGGCGGGCGGCATGATCGGTCCGCCGCAGCTGACCTATGCGACCGCGGGCGTCCCGGCCGATACCCGAACGACCTATCTCAATGCGATCAATTCATCGCTGAAAGCCTGCCTGCCGCTCAAATTCACCAGCGGCCTCGGCGGCGCGCTGGCTGGGCGTCCGATCGCGATCCGCTATGTCGATAATCGCGAGCTTGGAAAATAGCTCTATCCCCGCATCTTGCGGACTGCGCTTGCGCGGGTCTCGCAGGATAAAGGCCGCGCTGTTGCAGACCCGAGCCTGCACGCCTCACCATGAGGCGTGAGAGTTGCGACCCGCGCCCAATCGATGATACGCCATGGGCGGGGGCGCTGGTTGAGGGGAGGATGTCGTGGGTCTGCTGGTCATGATCCTGGGGCTGATGCTGTTTTTTGCGGCCCATGTTTTCACAACGAAACGAGAGGCGCGCGCGCAGGCGATCGCGAGACTGGGCGAGGGGACCTACAAGATCCTCTATGCGGCCGTCTCGCTTGCGGGACTGGCGCTGATCATCTGGGGCTTTGCCCACTATCGCGCTGCCGGAATGATCCCGGTTTGGGAGCCGCCGGTCGCGTTCAAGCACATTACAGTCGCGCTGATGCTGCCCGCTGTCATCCTGGTGGTGGCGTCCTACTTGCGCGGGCGCATCTATGCGACGCTGAAGCATCCGATGCTGGCGGGCATCAAATTGTGGGCGGCCGCGCATCTGCTCGCCAATGGCGATCTCGGCTCCATCATCCTGTTTGGCTCGTTCCTGGGCTGGGCGGTGTACGACCGCATCTCGCTGAAGCATCGCACCGATGGCGGCGGCCCGCCGATTCCGGTGGGTGGGGTCACCAATGATCTGATCGCCGTTGCAGTCGGTGTCGTCGCTTATCTCGCGCTGGCCTTCGCATTCCACCCGGTTGTGATCGGCGTTCCCGTCATGGGAGGCTGACGACAGCCGATCAGCGCAAGACGGTTCCGCGCAGCCGTGCGCGGAACGTGACAAGCAACAGCCGAGGGCATCCCGATGGACTGGTCGCAATCTCAGATCCCGCCGATGCGGTTCGAGGCGCGCTTCGGCGATCGGGTGGTGCCGGCCTTCTGCGACCGGCCGGCGAGCCTGTGGGCGATGATCGCGGACGCCTGCGCCCGCAATCCGGACGGCGAAGCGCTGATCGCAGGCGATGTCCGGTTGAGCTGGCGACAGGCGGTGGAGCAGGCAGCGCGGATCGCGGCGGGCTTTCGCAAGCTCGGTCTGCAGCGCGGCGACCGGGTCGCGATCCTGCTCGGCAATCGTATCGAATTTCCGCTGCTGCTGTTTGCCGCCGCGCATGAGGGGCTGGTGACGGTGCTGCTCGGCACGCGCCAGCAGAAGCCCGAGATCGCCTATGTCCTCGCCGATTGCGGCGCCAAGATCCTGATCCATGAAGCAGGGCTCACCGGGCGGCTGCCCGATGCGCTCGACGTCCCCGCTGTCATCCACCGCATCGCCGTCGACAGCAATCAGGCCCTGTCGCGTTTCGCCGTGCTCGCCGACAACGTCCCGGCATCGGCGCCGGTCGAGATCGGCGAGGAGGACACCGCGATGATCCTCTACACCTCGGGCACGACGGGCAAGCCGAAGGGCGCGATGCTCGCCCATTGCAACATCGTCCATTCCTCGATGGTGTTCGTCTCCTGCCTGCAATTGACGGAAGCGGACCGCTCGATCGCGGCAGTGCCGCTCGGCCACGTCACCGGCGTCGTCGCCAACATCACGACGATGATCCGCTGCGGCGGCGCGCTGATCATCATGCCGGAGTTCAAGGCTGCCGATTATCTCAAGCTCGCCGCGCGCGAGCGCGTCACCTACACGGTGATGGTGCCGGCGATGTACAATCTCTGCCTGCTCCAGCCCAATTTCGAGGGCTACGATCTCTCGAGCTGGCGCATCGGTGGCTTTGGCGGCGCGCCGATGCCGGTCGCGACCATCGAGAAGCTCAAGGCGACGATTCCCGGCCTGAAGCTCGCGAACTGCTACGGCTCGACCGAGACGACATCGCCCTCGACGATCATGCCGGGCGAGCTGACTGGAAGCCACATCGACAGTGTCGGCCTGCCGTGTCCTGGTGCCCGCATCGTCGCGATGGGGGCGGACGGGCGCGAGCTGCCCCCTGGCGAGATCGGCGAGCTCTGGATCCAGAGCGCCTCCGTCATCAAGGGCTACTGGAATAACCCGAAGGCGACGGCCGAAAGCTTCACGGGCGGATTCTGGCATTCCGGCGATCTCGGCTCGGTCGATGCGGAGGGGTTTGTCCGCGTGTTCGACCGGCAGAAGGACATGATCAATCGCGGCGGCCTGAAGATCTATTCGGCCGAGGTCGAGTCCGTGCTGGCCGGCCACCCCGCCGTGGTCGAGAGCGCGATCATTGCCAAGGCCTGCCCGGTGCTGGGCGAGCGCGTCCACGCCGTGGTGGTGACGCGCGCGCCGGTGACCGGCGAGGCCTTGCGCGCCTGGTGCGCGAAGCGGCTGTCCGACTACAAGGTCCCCGAAACCATGGCGATCACCCCCGAGCCGCTGCCGCGCAATGCCAACGGCAAGGTTCTGAAGCGGCAGCTGCGGGAGCTCCTGGGAACCTGAGCTGGGCAGGCCGGCTCCGGGGTATCCCGGGTGGTTAACGCCTTGATTGGGCTCGCTTTGCCTTGCCACCGCCATATCGTTAGGGTACCCCGCCGCCACGTGGGGGACGGGATTCCTGACGCGAACGCATTGGCGCGCGCACCCGGACGGGCATGGGATTAGCATAAGTGTCTGAATTATTTGACGAAGTCGACGAGGAAGTACGTCGCGAACAGCTCAAGAAGCTGTGGGACAAATATTCGATTGTCTTCATCGCCTTGATGGTGCTGATCGTGGCTGCCGTCGGTGGCTGGCGCGGCTACCAGTATCTGGAGGGCAAAAAGGCCGCCGAGGCCGGCGCCGCCTTCGAGAAGGCCGCTGAGCTGTCCGACCAGGACAAGCACGCGGAGGCCGAGGCCGCCTTCACCGCGCTCGCCGCCAAGGCTCCCTCGGGTTATCGCACCCTGGCGCGGCTACGTGCCGCGGCCGAGGCAGCGCCCCGCGATCCCAAGGCGGCCGCCAAGATGTTTGACGACATCGCCGCCGATCGCAGCATCGGTGGTGAGTGGCAGGATCTGGCGAAGCTCCGCGCCGCCGGCTTGCTGGTCGACAGCGCGTCCTATGCCGACATGCAGCAGCGGCTGGAGTCCTCCGCCGCGCCCAAATCCACGTTCCGCCATAGCGCCCGCGAGTTGCTGGCGCTGTCGGCCTGGCGCAACAACGACATGACCGCGGCCCGCAAATGGCTCGACGCGATTGCCGAGGACGGCGAAACGCCGCCCGGTTTGCGCTCACGCGCCGAGGCGCTCCAGGCCCTGCTGCCGCCCGTCGCCAAAAGCTGACCAAGAGCTGACCTTCGGGCTCTCTGACGTAGACGAGACACAAGATGCGCCGCACGCCACGCTTGATCGCAGCCGCCGTCCTGATCGCCTTCACAGGCGTCCTGGGCGGCTGCTCCAGCTTCGATCCAAGCGACATGCTCGACTTCCTCGACACCAAGAAGAAGCTGCCGGGCGACCGCAAGCCGGTCTTCCCGGAGGGCGTTCCGGGCCTCGAGCAGGGCGTGCCGCGGGAGATGTACAAGGGCGCAGCACAGCAGCAGCCGGATCCGAATGCACCGGCCGTCGCGGCTCTGCCCGCCGAGCCGCCGCCCGAGGCCAAGCCGGCGAAGGGTGCCAAGGCGAAGAAGACTAAACAGCCTGCCAGTGCCGCGACAGCGCCCGCTGAGGCGCCGGCGGGCGAGGTTGACGGCGAGGCCCAGCCCGAGGCCGCGCCGCCCACGGCCGCTCCGCCGCCCAAGCAGAAGATCGTGCGCAAGCGCACCACCGCCCCGCCGCCGGATCAACCCGTCCAGCAGGCGCAACCGACCCAGACCACCCAGCAGCAATCGCAGGGAGCTTTCCCGGCACCGATGCCGAGCGGCAGCTTTTCGCGCTGATCCCTTCATTACATTGACAGGCGCGGCCTTCGCAGCGCACGAATGACCGATGTCCTTCACGATTGCTATTATCGGCCGGCCCAATGTCGGCAAATCGACGCTGTTCAACCGCCTGGTTGGGCAGAAGCTCGCGCTCGTCGATGACCTGCCGGGTGTTACCCGCGACCGCCGCGAAGGCGAGGCCAGGCTCGGCGACCTCGAATTCACCATCATCGACACCGCCGGCCTCGACGAGGGCGCCAAGGGCTCGCTGACCGCGCGCATGCAGGAGCAGACCGAGGCCGCGATCGCACAGGCCGACGCGCTGTTCTTCGTCATCGACGCCCGCATCGGCCTGACGCCCACCGATCGCGCCTTCGCCGATTTCGCCCGCAAGGCCGACAAGCCGGTACTGCTGGTCGCCAACAAGAGCGAAGGCAAGCACGGCGATGCCGGCGCGATGGAGGCCTTTGCGCTCGGCCTCGGCGATCCCATTCAGGTCTCGGCCGAGCACGGCGAAGGCATGGGCGAGCTGTATGACGCCCTCCGCGAGTTGATGCCGGAGCCTGTCGAGGAAGATGAAGCCGAGGACGACGAGCCGCTGACCGAGGAGGAGGCCGCGACGCGTCCGATCCGCGTCGCCATCGTCGGCCGGCCCAATGCCGGCAAGTCGACGCTGATCAATCATCTGCTCGGCGAGGAGCGCCTGCTGACGAGCCCGGAGGCCGGCACCACGCGCGATTCCATCGCGGTCGAGATCAACTGGAAGGGCCGCGATTTTCGCGTGTTCGATACCGCAGGCCTGCGCCGTCGCTCGCGCATCGAGGAAAAGCTGGAGAAGCTCTCGGTCGCCGACGCGTTGCGCGCGGTGCGCTTTGCCGAAGTCGTCGTGATGATGATGGACACGCAGAACCGCTTCGAGGAGCAGGACCTGCGCATCGCCGATCTGATCGAGCGCGAGGGCCGCGCGGTCGTGCTAGCCGTCAACAAGTGGGATCTGATGGAGACCAAGGGCGGCGGCGCCATCTCGGGCCTGCGCCGGGATGCCGACCATTCGCTGCCGCAGATCAAGGGCGTGCCGATCGTCGCCGTATCAGGTCTGATGGGCGAGGGCATCGATCGTCTGATGCAGGCGATCCAGAACGCCTACGCGGTCTGGAACAGGCGCGTGCCGACATCCGCGCTCAATCGCTGGTTCGAGCAGGCCGTGCAGGCCAATCCGCCGCCGGCGGTGTCCGGCCGACGGCTCAAGCTGAATTACATCACGCAGAACAAGGCGCGTCCGCCGAGCTTCGTGCTGTTCTGCTCGCGCGCGGACGCGGTGCCACAGTCCTATTTGCGCTACCTGACCAATTCCATGCGCGAGACCTTTGAGCTGCCGGGTACGCCGGTGCGCATCACCTTGCGCGAAAAGGCCAACCCCTTTGCCCACAAGCGCAAGCGGCCGTCGTGAGCAACGATGCCGGCGAGGCGACGGCGCAGGGCGCTGCGCCGGTCCGGCGCGGCGCGGTCGCCTTCATCTTCGTCACCATCCTGCTCGACATGCTCGCGCTCGGCGTGATCATGCCGATCCTGCCGAAGCTGATCGAGAGCTTCGTCGACAACGACACCGCGCATGCGGCCCGCATCTTCGGCCTGTTCGGCACCGCCTGGGCGCTGATGCAGTTCGTGTTCTCGCCGGTGCTCGGCGCGCTGTCGGATCGCTTCGGACGGCGGCCGGTGGTGCTGCTGTCGAATTTCGGGCTCGCCGCCGACTATGTGCTGATGGCGCTCGCGCCGTCGCTGCTCTGGTTGTTCATCGGCCGCGTGATCTCGGGCATCACCTCGGCGAGCATTTCGACCGCCTTTGCCTATATCGCCGACATCACGCCGCCGGAGCGGCGCGCGGCCGTCTTCGGCAGGATTGGAGCTGCCTTCGGCGCCGGCTTCATCCTGGGCCCGGCGCTCGGCGGCCTGCTCGGCGATATCGATCCGCGGCTGCCGTTCTGGGCGTCGGCGGCTTTGAGCTTTGCCAATGCGCTCTATGGGCTCTTCGTCCTGCCGGAATCGCTGGCGCCGGAGCGGCGCGCGCCGTTCCGCTGGACCAGCGCCAATCCGATCGGAGCGCTGCACTTGCTGCGGTCCAACGCGGCGCTGGCCGCGTTATCCATCGTCAACTTCATCGCACAGGTCGCGCATGTCGTGCTGCCCTCGACTTTCGTGCTCTATGCGACCTATCGCTACGGCTGGGATTCCAAGACCGTGGGTCTGACGCTCGCGATGGTCGGCATCTGCGCCATGGTGGTGCAGGGGCTCGCCATCGGCCCGATTGTGCGCGTGCTCGGCGAGCGGAATGCGCTGGTGCTCGGTCTGTGCTGTGGCGCGATCGGCTTCGTGATCTTCGGCGCGGCGCCGACCGGCCCGCTGTTCTGGATCGGCATTCCCGTGATGTCGCTGTGGGGCATCTCGGGTGCCGCCATGCAATCGCTGATGACGCGACTGGTCGCGCCCGATCAGCAGGGCCAGTTGCAGGGCGCGACCGCGAGCGTGCAGAGCGTCTCGCAGCTCGTCGGGCCGTTCCTGTTCACGCTGACGTTTTCCTATTTCATCGGCGCCAGCGCGCCGTGGCATCTGCCCGGCGCGCCGTTCCTGCTTGCGGCGGTATTGATGGTGGTATGTGTCGCGATCGCGATGCGGTCGCTATCTGCCACGAAGACGGTCTCGTAGTATCGCAGGGTGGGCAA
Source organism: Bradyrhizobium sp. 613_E4_N2_2 (assembly GCF_052075995.1). Taxonomy (NCBI): domain Bacteria; kingdom Pseudomonadati; phylum Pseudomonadota; class Alphaproteobacteria; order Hyphomicrobiales; family Nitrobacteraceae; genus Bradyrhizobium; species Bradyrhizobium sp. 613_E4_N2_2. The sequence goes on along the minus strand of NZ_CP197234.1, from coordinate 5,099,096 downwards.
AGCGAAGCGTGCCCACCGCTACTTCGTCAACTCGCGGAGAGAAGGTGGGCACGGCGCTTACGCGCCTTTGCCCACCCTAGGCAGCGTCGACTCTCTTACTTCTTCACCAGCGGACACTCGCTGTCCTTGAGCGGCTTGGCCGCGTCTTCCGCCGCGATCGTGGCGATCTGCTTGTAGTAGTCCCACGGACCCTTCGACTCCTCGGGCTTCTTCACCTCGAACAGATAGGCCGGGATGAGACGGCGTCCGTCCTGGCGCAGCGGGCCATTGCCGAACAGCGGATCGTCGGTCGGCAGCTCCTTCATCTTGGCGACGACCTTGGCGCCGTCATGCGGGTTGCCGCCGAGCGCTTCCATCGCCTTGAGATAGTGCAGCACCATCGCGTAGTTGCCGGCCTGGGTCATCGACGGCATCGCATTCTTGCTGGCCAGGGCTGCGAAGCGCTTCGACCAGGCCCGGGTCTGCTCGTTCATGTCCCAGTAGAAGGACTCGGTGAAGGTCAGGCCGTGCGCGGTCTTTAGCCCCAGCGAATGCACGTCGTTGATGAACAGCAGCAGCGCCGCGAGCTTCTGGCCGCCCGATACGATGCCGAATTCGGCCGCCTGCTTGATCGAGTTCGTGGTGTCGCCGCCGGCATTGGCGAGGCCGACCACCTTGGCCTTGGACGATTGGGCCTGCAGCAGGAAGGACGAGAAGTCGGAGCTGTTGATCGGGTGCTTGACGCTGCCCAGCACCTTGCCGCCGTTCGCCGTCACGACGGCCGTGGTGTCGCGCTCCAGCGCGTGGCCGAAGGCATAATCCGCGGTAAGAAAGAACCAGGTGTCGCCGCCGGCCTTGGTCAGCGCCTTGCCGGTGCCGTTGGCGAGCATGTAGGTGTCGTAAGTGTAGGAGATCGTGTTCGGCGTGCAGGCCTTGCCGGTCAAGTCGGCAGAGGCGGCGCCGGAATTCAGCAGCACCGAATTCTTTTCCTTGACGAGGTTGCTGACCGCAAGCGCGACGCCGGAGTTCGGCGTATCAGCGATCGCATCGACCTTCTCGTTGTCGATCCACTGCCGAGCGATATTGACGCCGACGTCCGGCTTGTTCTGGTGATCGCCGCTCAGAACGTCGATCTTCCAGCCCTTCTTGAGCAGGCCGGAATCCTCGACGGCCATCTTGATCGCGACCACGGAGTTCGGGCCGCCGATATCGGCATAGAGGCTCGACATGTCATTCAAGACGCCGATCTTGACGGTCTTGTCCTGCGCGTAAGCGGATGTTGCAAAACCGAAGGCGGCACAGGCCAGAAGGGCCGCATAGCGGCGCGCGAGCGTCGTCGTCATAAAAGGTCTCCTCCATTTTCAATATGCGGACGGCTCTCTTGCGGAGCCTTGTTCCGGCTGATCGCTCTACCGTGTCCCACGGCTGGCGGCAATGCGCCTAAAGCCGGATGACGCTGCGGCGTAGCGTCATCCGTCGGTTAACCTTTGGGCAAAGTGTGTTGAGACGCTATTTGAGCGCGTCCGAGGTCAGCTTGAATTTCTGGATGCGCTTACCGGTGTCGACCTCGGCGGTATAGACGTTACCCTTGGCGTCTATCGCCATGGCATGCACCCAGTGGAACTGCCCGGCATTGCGGCCGTTGTGGCCGAAGCTGCCGACCACGCTGCCGTCCTCGCGCTTGATCACCCGGATCTCGTTGTTCTCGCCGTCGGCGCTGAGCAAATAGGTCTGCTTCGGATCGGGCCAGATCGCGACGTCCCACACCGCGCCGTTGCCGAGGGTGTTCTTCTCGAAGAAGAACTCCTTCACGAAGGTGCCATCCTTTTTGAACACCTGGATGCGATTGTTGATGCGGTCGCAGACGTAGACGAGACCGTCATTGGCGAGCTTCACGCAATGGACGGGATTTCCGAATTGTTGGGAGACGGGCGCCTTGGGATCATACGCCGCCTGCTTGTTGTCATCGGGCTTGTTGCCATAGGCGCCCCAGTGCCGCTTGTAAGCGAGCGTCGTCGCATCGAACACGATGACGCGGCGGTTGCCATAACCGTCGGCGACGTAGATTTCGTTCGCCGCCTTGTCGATCGCGGTTTCGGCGGGCTTGCCGAGCTGCGTGGTGTCGTTGCTGCCGAGGCTCGGCGCGATCTTTCCGATCTGGGCGACGAACTTGCCGTCGAGCGTGAATTTCAAAATGGCATTGTCGTTGTCGGCGTTGCCGCCGACCCAGACGAAGCCGCGCTCGTCGACCTCGATGCCGTGCTCGCGGCCGACCCATTCATAGCCTTCGCCCGGACCGCCCCACGACCGCAGCAGATTGCCGTCGGTGTCGAATTCGAGCACGGGCGGCGCCGAGACGCAGCACTTCGAGCGCGGCGGGTTGAGGCTCGCGCCTTTCTCGTCATCGGTGAGCGAGCGCGGGCGATGGATCACCCAGATATGGCCCTGCCAGTCGACGGTGATGCCGCCGACCTGGCCGAGGATCCAGTTGTTCGGCAGCTGTTTTGGCCAGGAGGCATCGACCGCGAAGGTCGGGACGTCACCCGCAGTCGCCGTGCCTGGAAGCACGAACGCGATGGCTGCAATAAGGATGGAGAAGGCGTGAGAGACTCGTACGAGCGCACGGCCGAGCCTTGTACAGACAAGCCCTGCGCGATCATGCCACGGCGCCATGGCAACCTCCCTTTTTTGGCTTGCGGCTTGCTGCCGCTTGAGCGCGGGCAGTCAATCGCGGGGAGGCACGCGAGTCAATCAGGCCGGCGAGCGGAAGCTCATCAGTGTGCGGGTCTTGTAGTCGTAGAACTTGCCGGTTTCGGTCCAGTCAGGCGCGCACATCGGGACGATGAATTCGGCGACCTGCTCGGGTGTCTCCAGCGTCGCCGGATCTTCGCCCGGCATCAACGTGGCCCGCATGCGGGTGCGGATCGGGCCCGGGTTGAACAGGTTGACACGGAGCGGCGTGTTCGCGGTTTCCTGCGCCCAGGCGCGGGCCAGCGTTTCCAGCGCGGCCTTGGAGGCGGCGTAGGGGCTGACATAGGCGGTGGCCTTGTTGGCGGCGCCCGAGGTGATGAACACGGCCCGGCCGGCATCGGACTGCCTCAGCAGCGGCTCCATGCAGCGGATCAGCTGGAAGTTCGCCGAGACGTTGACCGCCATCACGTCGGTGAAAGTTTTCAGTTCGATGTGGCCGACCGGCGAGGAGGGGCCGAGCACGCCGGCATTGCCGACGAGGATGTCGAGCTTGCCGTAGCGCTCGTGCAGGCCGGCGCCGAGCCGCGCGATGCCGTCGGAATCGGTGAGATTGAGCGGCACCAGCGTGGCGCTGCCGCCGTCTTTCCGGATCTCGTCATCGAGCTCTTCGAGCCCGCCCTGCGTGCGCGCCGTCGCAACGATATGCGCGCCGGCCTTGGCCAGCGCCTTGGCCGTGGCAAAGCCGATGCCGCGCGAGGCGCCGGTGACGAGAGCGATGCGGTTGGCGAGGGGATTTGTCATGGCGGGGTTTTACAGGCGTGGATGGCCGGGACAAGCCCGGAATTTCTGCCCTCGCGCTCCCGCCGCAGCCCTACTGGATATTGGTACTATTGTTCGGGCCGTTCCCCGAGCTGTCAGGCGGCACCTTCATGCCCTGCCTGAAGGCAAGACGATGAAGCCGACCAAAAGCCCTCCGCAGAGAATGGCGATGGCCAGCTGCATCGTCGCGGTCTTTCGTCAGCTCGCTTCCGCCAGCAGCGACAATTGCCGCGGCTGCTGCTCGGTCTGGGTCTGGTCGGTGAGGTGGGTCGGATACGCCCCGGTGAAGCAATGATCCGAGAATTTCGGATTGGCGGGGTCGCGGCCGGGCTCGCCCATGGCGCGATACATGCCGTCGATCGACAGGAAGGCGAGCGAGTCGGCGCCGATGATCTCGCGCATCTCCTCCAGCGAATGCGTCGCGGCCAGGAGGCCGCCGCGATCCGGCAGGTCGATGCCGTAATAATCGGGATAGAGGATCGGCGGCGAGGCGAGGCGGAAATGGACTTCCTTGGCGCCGGCATCGCGCATCATGCGCACGATCTTCTTCGAGGTGGTACCGCGCACCAGCGAGTCGTCGATCAGGATGATGCGCTTGCCTTCGATCGCGGCGCGGTTGGCCGAATGCTTCATGCGCACGCCGGACTCGCGGATCGCCTGCGTCGGCTGGATGAAGGTGCGGCCGACATAGTGGTTGCGGATGATGCCGAGCTCGAACGGCACGCCGGAATGCTGGCTGTAGCCGACCGCGGCGGGTACGCCGGAATCCGGCACCGGCACGACGACGTCGATCGGCACATGGCTCTCGCGCGCGAGCTGCGCACCAAAGGCCTTGCGCACTTCGTAGACCGAGCGGCCGTGAACGATGGAGTCCGGACGGGAGAAATAGATGTATTCGAAGATGCAGGGGCGTGGCGCCATCGGTGGGAACGGCTTGTGGATGTCCTGGCCGTTCTCGTCGAACACGATGACTTCGCCGGGCTCGATGTCGCGAATGAAGCGCGCGCCGATGATGTCGAGCGCGCAGGTCTCCGAGGTCAGGATCGGGCAACCGTCGAGCTCGCCGAGCACCAGCGGGCGGATGCCGCGCGGATCGCGCGCGCCGACCAGCTTCTTGTTGGTCAGCGAAACCAGCGCATAGGCGCCCTCGATCTCGCGCAGGGCGTCGATGTAGCGTTCGATGAAACGGCTGCGCCTGGAGCGCGCGACGAGATGCAGGATCACCTCGGTGTCGGTGGTCGACTGCATCATCGCGCCGTTCTTCACGAGCTCGCGGCGCAGCGTCAGGCCGTTGGTGAGGTTGCCGTTGTGGGCGACCGCAAGGCCGCCGGCATTGAGCTCGGCGAACAGCGGCTGCACGTTGCGCAGGATGGTGGCGCCGGTGGTGGAGTAGCGGACATGGCCGACGGCCATATTGCCGGGCAGGCGGTCGATCACCTCGCGGCGGGAGAAGGTGTCGCCGACGAGGCCGAGGCGGCGTTCCGAGTGAAAGCGGCTGCCGTCGTAGGAGACGATGCCGGCGGCCTCCTGGCCGCGATGCTGGAGGGCGTGGAGGCCGAGCGCGGTGATGGCCGCGGCGTCAGGGTGGCCATAGATGCCGAAGACGCCGCATTCCTCGCGGAGCGTATCGCCCTCCAGGTCGTCCTGAAGCTCTAGCGCGGCTGGGCCGAGATCAAGTTGGGCGTCCTGGTCAGGGTGTCGCATCTCGTCCGCGCCTCTCTTTTAGGGCCTAATCAACGCGCCGCAGGTTTCTCGATCAGCTTCTTGAGGCTGTCACGAGCAGGTTTACTGTATCCGTCGCCAGTGCCCGAAGGCTGCGGTTCGGAATCAGCTTGATCATCATCTGGTTTGTTTTTCTTGAATCTCTTCAAGATGGTGTTCTCGGGGTCGTCAGGCAAGAGGGCCATCAGCCAATCCCCGGTTCCCTGGAGCACCACGCGGGATTTGGCCCCCGTGACCCAGTCCGGGCGCTGCTTGTCCGGCACCAGCCAGGTGAAGAACAGGAACGCGACCACGACGATCAAAAGCCCGCGAGCGAGGCCAAACAGGAAGCCCAGAGTGCGGTCCAGCGCGCCGATGCGCGAATCCAGGATCATGTCGGAGATCCGGACCGTGATCACGGAGACCACGACCAGGGTGCCGACGAACACACCGGCGACCACGACGACGCTCGCCACCGTGTCGTTGTTGAAATAGGTCTTTGCGGTCGGCAGCAGCTTCGAGAACGAGTACAGCGTCACGATCGCCGCGGCGCCCCAGGCCGCGATCGACAGGATTTCACGCATGAAGCCGCGGACCATCGCGAGCAGGCCCGAGATCAGCATCACACCGAGCAGGATCAGGTCGAGGAGTGTTACTGGCATCGGCTGGTCGGGTCCGCTCGTACTTCAAAGGTGCTCAGCGAATCGGTGTTTGGCCGTGGCCCTAAGTGAGGGCCAGACGGCGTTCCCGGCAAGGCCGCAACCACGCAATCCCATGCTGCTTTTGTGACGGCTGTATAGCGGTGGGGGCGGAGGACGTCACCTCCACCTAACCCTCTCCACGGCGGAATCTTGCCGGTGTGGCATTTTTCTCCGCCGAAGCGCTCTGTTCGCCGCGGCGGGAGCCCCGGGCCGCGATCTCGGCCACCAGTGTCGTCAGGCTGTTGATCGCGTTCAGGGACAGTCCGGCGTCGCCGCCAGCATCGCCGCCCCGGGCCGATTCGGGCAGCACGGCGCGCTTGAAGCCGAGCTTGACGGCTTCCTTGAGCCGGGCCGGGGTTTGCGCCACCGGGCGGATGACGCCGGAGAGCGAAATCTCGCCAAAATAGACGGCATCGGTGGGTAACTGCGCATTAACCAGGGATGAAACCAGTGCGGCCGCGGCGGCCATATCGGCCGCCGGCTCGTGGATGCGCAGGCCGCCCGCGACGTTCAGATAGACGTCGTGGCCGGACAGCTTGACCCCGCAATGGGCCTCCAGCACTGCCAGCACCATGGAGAGCCTGCTCTGATCCCAGCCGACCACGGCCCGGCGCGGGGTGCCGAGCGAGGTGGGGGCCACCAAGGCCTGCAATTCGACCAGAACGGGCCTCGTACCCTCGATGCCCGCGAAGACTGCGGTGCCGGGCGTGCCGAGATCGCGCTCGGACAGGAACAGCTCGGAGGGATTGGTGACCTCGCGCAGGCCAAGGCCGGTCATCTCGAACACGCCGATCTCGTCGGTCGGGCCGAAGCGGTTCTTCACGGCGCGCAGGATGCGGAATTGCTGCGAGCCTTCGCCCTCGAAGGACAGCACCGCATCGACCATGTGCTCGACCACGCGGGGGCCGGCGATCTGGCCGTCCTTGGTGACATGGCCGACAAGGATGATGGCAGCACCCGTCTTCTTGGCGAAGCGGATCAGCGCTTGCGCCGAGGCGCGCACCTGGGTGACCGTGCCGGGCGCGGATTCCACCGTGTCGGTCCACATGGTCTGGATCGAGTCGATCACGATCAGCCGCGGCACCGCGCCTTCCGACAGCGTCGAGACGATGTCCTCGACCGAAGTCTCGGCGGCGAGCTGCACCGGCGCATCCGACAGCCCGAGCCGCTCGGCGCGCAGGCGCACCTGGGCGACCGCCTCTTCGCCGGAGATGTAGACGATGCGGTGGCCGGCGCGCGCCATCATGCTGGTGGCCTGCGTCAGCAGTGTCGACTTGCCGATGCCGGGATCGCCGCCGACCAGCAGCACCGAGCCGCGGACGAAGCCGCCACCGGTGACGCGGTCGAGCTCGGTCATGCCTGAGGACAGGCGAGGAGCGTCCTGGGTCTTCCCCGACAGGCTCTCCAGCGCAAACGTCCGTCCCTTGCGCTTGGAGCGGATCGAGACCGGCACGCTGCCGGTCGTGTCCTCCTCGGCAAGCGTGTTCCACTCGCCGCAGGATTCGCACTTGCCCTGCCAGCGGTTATAGGCCGCGCCGCAGTTCTGGCAGACGAAGGAAAGCGTGTTCTTGGCCATGGGGACAGCGAGTCGGGGTTTTCAGGTTTGCTGATAGCACGGAATGACGGGCGAGACGGCGATCGCCGTCACCCCATTAGCCCAATTCACCGCAGCCGATACACCCTTTGTTAGCTCTACGCCGCCGCGCCGTTCCGGACTTTGCCAAATGTTAGCGGACGCGGGTCCAGTTTCGAAACCGATACGGGATGGCGAAACGAATGACGGTAGTCTTGCGGATAATGCTCGCCGTGGGCATGGCCTGCGGCCTTCTTATGCCGATTGGCGGCGCCGTTGCGGCCGACGCCGGGCGTCTCAATATCGTTTTCGTCAACCCCGGCAAGACCGGCGAGGTCTACTGGGACATGGTCGCGCAGACCATGCAGGCCGCGGGCCGCAAGCTCGACGTCCATGTCGAGGTGCTGACCAGCGAGCGGAATTACCGCACCATGCAGGAGCTTGGCTTCGGCGTGGTGGCACGCGCCGACAAGCCGGACTTCCTCATCCTGTCGAACGAGGAATCCGCTGCCGTTCCCATCCTGGAGGCGGCCGAGGCCGCCGGGGTCAAGACGCTGCTGCTCTCGAACACGCTGATCGGCGACGACGCCGCGCGCCTCGGACCGCCCCGGCAAAAGCTCAAGACCTGGCTCGGCGACATCACGACCGATCTCCAGACCGCGGGTGCGAGGATGGCCAATGCCTTGATCAAAGTGGCGCGCGCCGAGAAATGGCAGAGCCCGGACGGCAAGATCCACATTCTCGGCATCGGCGGCGACGAGATCACGCCGGCCTCGATCGCCCGTAACGCCGGTCTCAAGCTCGCGGTGGACGCCGCGCCCGACGTGGTGGTGGACCGGATGCTGTTCGCCAACTGGACCCAGTCGGAGGCGGAGCAGGTCACCAGGAATTATCTGGGCTGGGCTGCGCGCAAGGAGATCCGGCCTGCCGGCATCTGGGCCGGAAACGATCCGATGGCGCTCGGCGCGCTTCGCGCGGTGGTCGCGGCCGGCCTCACGCCCGGCCGGAACATCCAGCTGGTCGGCCTCAACTGGTCGGAGGACGCGCTGCGCGAGATCAAGGCGGGCCGTCTGCTCATGACCGATGGCGGACATTTTCTGCTCGGCGGCTGGTCGATCGTCCTCCTGCGCGACTACGCCGACGGCTGCGATTTCGCGACCGCATCGCCCCGCGTCGAGGCCAGGACGTCTGCGATCACGCGCGACAATCTCGCTTCGGTCGGAGACCTCATCAAGACGCGCGCCTTCGATCGGATCGATTTCGCGCGCTTCAGGGCGAGGGCAGGGCGCTGCGGCCAGTACGATTTCTCCATCGATGCGCTCATCTCTTCGCTGACGCTTCCGGAAGGCGCTGCTGACTGATGCGAAACGGTGACGACATGACCGATCGGGATCGCAAGCAGCAGGCGACGGCGCCGTCGCGCTCGCGCTCGGTGGTCCGCGCGATGATCTGGGCCACCGTGCCCGTGCTGCTGGTGGTGCAGCTGCTCGCCTCCGCCGGCGTCGAGGCATCGAGCTTCTGGTCGCAGATCAGGCAGCTCGACGCGCGCATTGCCCGCACGGCCGAGAGCCGCGCCGAACTGATCGCCGAGCCGCTCTGGAAGATGCGCTACGATCAGGTCACGAGCGTCCTCAACGAGATCATGCACGACGAGACCATTGCCGCGGCGGCCGTTTATGACGACACCGGCGTCGCGATCGCGCGGGTGGTGGCGCGGCCGGCGGACCAAGCGGTATCGGAAGTCTCGCGTCCGATCCGCTACAGCAACGGCAACATCGCCGTGCAGGCCGGTCGTATCGCGATCGCCTATTCCTATGCGACGGTCTACACGGACACGGGCAGCCGGCTGCTGCTGCTGCTGGTGGTCGGCCTGCTCGCAACATTTGCCACCCTGATCGCGATGCGGATCTCGGCCAACATCTTCATCGGCAAGCCGCTTACCGCGATCATGTCGGCGATCCAGCGCAGCAAGCAGGACGGGCGAGCCTATCCGGCCGACATCAAATCGACGAACGAATTCGGCCAGCTCGCGCGTGCCTTCAACGCCATGCAGCACACGACATCGGGCGCGCTCGACCGGCTCGGGCACATGGCCGCGCACGATCCGCTCACGGGCCTGCCCAATCGCCGCTCGCTGTCCGAGCATCTGGTGACCCTGAGCGGCGATGCCGGCTCGCCGGACTCGCTGATCGCCTTCTGCTTCATCGATCTCGACGACTTCAAGGGCATCAACGACACCTTCGGCCATGATGCCGGCGACAAGTTCCTGGTGCACATCTCCGAGCGCCTGCGCGATGCGGTCGAACCGCAGGATTGGGTCGCCCGGCTCGGCGGTGACGAATTCGTCGTCATCCGCCCCGAGGTCAGCAATGAAGCGACCGCCCAGGCGTTCGCGCGCCAGCTGTTAGATGCGATTTCCGAGCCGATCCGGCTGCACGACAAGCAGGTCGTGCCGCGCGCCAGCATCGGCCTTGCCGTGCGCCGCGCCGGCGATCCCGAGCTGTCGCATTTGCCGGCGCTCGCCGACATCGCGCTCTACCATGCCAAGAGCAAGGCGCCGGGCACCGTCGCTGTGCTCGACGAAGCGCTTCAGCGCGACTATCGCCGCCGCCGGGACCTCGAGCTCGCCATTCCCGCAGGCTTCGCCGAGGGGCAGTTCGAGGTCTGGTATCAAAGCCAGGTCGACCTCGGGAGCCAGGCCGTTGTCGGCCTCGAGGCGCTGATCCGCTGGCGCCATACCGAACTTGGCTTGATCGGTCCCGGCGAATTCCTGCCGCTGATCGAGCGCAGCGGCAACAATGCGCGGCTGACGCGCTACGTGCTGACCGATGCCTGTCGCGCGTTGCAGCGACTGGCGTCCGCCGGCAGGCCGCAGATCCGGATCGCGATCAACCTGCCACCGTCCGAGCTTGCCGACCATTCGCTCGCTGCCGAGCTGCGTGCGACCTGCGCGCGTTTCAACGTTGCGGCCTCGTCGCTGGAGCTCGAGATCACCGAGGGCTCGCTGATCAACAACATTGCCAGCGCCTCCGAGACGCTGCACCGCCTGCGGCGCCTGGGCGCAACCATCGCGCTCGACGATTTCGGCACCGGCTATAGCTCGCTCGCGCATCTCAGGCGGTTCCCGCTCGACAAGGTCAAGATCGACAAAGCCTTCATCAGCGAGATCCCTGACAGCGCGGAAGACAAGGCGATCGTCGGCGTCATCGCCTCGCTCGCCGGCACGCTGGGGCTGACGCTCGTCGCGGAAGGCATCGAGCGGCCCGAGCAGGCTGACGCCATGCGCGAGATGGGCGTGATGCTCGGGCAGGGTTATCACTACCATCGGCCGCAGCCGCTCGACGCCGTGCTGCAATGGCTCGAAAAGCAGGCGGTGCCCACTGAGACGAGCCGCGTCCTCGCCGACAGCCCGTCGATCGCGCCCGAATTCGCCGCCTGACCGCGATTACGACTGCGTTGCGTTCCAGAGCATGGAGAGGCCCGCAGCGATCATGATCGCGTCCATCACCAGGCGGAACATTTCCGGCTTGAGATGCAGCACGAAGCGTTTCGCGATGAAGGCGCCCGACATCAGCGAGGAGCCTGCGATCAGGCCCTTGATGAAGACATCCTGCGTCAGCGCGCCGAAACGTTCGAAGGTCACGGACTTCGCGAAATAGAGGCCGAGTGAGGAGGCCGCTTCGGTGGCGAGGAACGCGCCCTTGGACAGGCCGTAGAACAGGAACAGCGGCACGCTGAGCGGGCCGGTCGAGACCACGATGCCGGTGAGATAGCCGATGATCGCCCCGCCGATCGCCAGATGCCAGAGATTGGCCTTGAGATCGTGCCGCGCCAGCCAGTGCCGCACCGGCACCATCGCGATCAGGAAGATGCCGATGGCGAGATCGACGGCGTGCGAGGGGAGCGCGAGCAGCGTGCGCGCGCCCAGCACGGCGGCCGGAATGCCCGTCACCGAATAGGCCGCGCAGGCCCTCCAGTCGACCTCGCGCCACCAGGCCAGGATCCGCGAGAAATTCGCCATCACCGAGGCGACCGCCATGATCGGCACGGCTTCCTTCGGCCCATAGGCATAGACCAGCACCGGCATCAGCATGATCGACGACCCTGTGCCGACGATGCCTGAGACGGTGCCGGCGATCAGGCCGACGATGAGGACGAAGAGAAAGGCCAAGGTGCTCTCCACGAATCGGGAGAGTTTAGCCGTGGCCGGCGATGCGGGCGATCCATTCCAGGCGAGGGAACCAATCGCTCAGCGCATGCCATCCCAGCCGGCCGTCAGCCTTGCTCGTCCATGATGCGCAGCTTCTCGACGCGGCGGCGAAAATCCTCGTCCGTCGAGAATTCGGCGGAAAGGTAGGACGAGACCAGATCCACGGCGAGCCAGGCGCCGACGATCTGCGCGCCGATGCACATGACGTTGACGTCGTCATGCTCGACGCTCTGATGGGCGGAATGAACATCGTGGCAAACCGCGGCGCGGATGCCCTTCATCTTGTTGGCCGCGATCGAGGCGCCGACGCCGGTGCCGCACACCATGATGCCGCGTGCGGCTTCGCCTGACGTCACCTTCTGAGCCACGGCCCGCGCGATGTCGGGGAAGTCCACCGGCTTGTCGTCATGGGAGCCGACATCGACGATGTCGTGGCCGAGGCTGCGGATGTGATCGATAACGGTCTGCTTGAGCGGCCAGCCGGCGTGGTCGGATCCGATGACGAGACGCATGTGATGTCCTTCTTGATTTTATGTTGGTCGTGACAGCCGCTTCGCGGCTGCCACGATTTTCCCTGGTTTCAGCTGCGCATGTCGGGCGGCAGCTCGACCCCGTGGAATTTCCTGTAGATCGCGTTGAGCTTGCCGTTCTTGACGTTCTCGGTGATCCAGGCGTTGAGCTTGTCCATCAGGCGCTGCTCGCCCTTCTTCAGGCCGATCGCGAGGTCGAAGGTCGCCAGCGGGATCCGGGATTCGAACACACGCGACGGGTTCTTCACCCCGATCTGGTTGATGATCGTCGCCGACGAGGCGACGCAGTCGACCTGGCCGGAGACGGCCGCCGTCACCATCGTGGCGTCGTCGTCGTAGCGCGAGATCTTAAGGTCCTTGTCCTTCATGTTGGACAGGGTGGTGTCCTGCGTGGTGCCGCGGGAGACGCCGATCGACTTGTCCTTCAGGTCGGGCCAGTCCTTGACGGTCGAGGATTTCAGGCAACCGACGTCGGATTGCAGCGTCGCATAGCGCTTGGTGAAGTCGATGACCTTGGCGCGATCGGGCGTCACCGACAAGGTCGAGATGATGATGTCGGCCTTGCCGGTCAGGACGTTGGGGATGCGTGTCGCGCCGGTGGTCTGGATGAATTCGAGCTCGAGCCCCCAATCCTTGGCGAGCAGTTGCGCCACTTCGACGTCGGAGCCGGTCGGCTTCATGCTGCTGTCCATCATACCCGAGGGCGGAATGGCGACGTCCGTCGAGATGCGGATCTTCTTGGCCTGCGTGATGTCGTCGAGCAGATCGGCCGATGCCGGCGTGGCTGATATCATGACGAGACCGAACAGCGCGGTGGCGGTCCCCAGCAGTGTCTTGTTTGTCATCCTTGGTTCTCCTCTCCTGTTATGATTTTAAGTTTCCAGTGCCCACGAATTGCGTGAGTTCGGGCGTCGCCGGCGACGTCAGGATCGAGGCGGGGCCGGTCTCGTGGACCTTGCCGCGATGCATGAAGACGATCCGGTCGGCGATGCCTTTGGCAAAACCCATCTCGTGGGTGACCATCACCATGGTCATGCCGTCCGCCGCCAATTGCTCGATCACCTTCAGCACCTCGCCGGTAAGCTCGGGATCGAGCGCGGAGGTGACCTCGTCGAACAGCATCACCTTCGGTTGCATCGCGAGCGAGCGGGCGATGGCCGCGCGCTGCTGCTGTCCGCCCGAGAGCTGCTCGGGATAGGCGTGCAGTTTCTCGTCGAGCCCGACCTGCGCGAGCACTTTTCGGGCGAGGTCCCTGGCTTGCGAGGTGGCCATGCCCTTCACGGCGCAGGGGGCGAGCGTGATGTTCTGTTCGATGGTGAGGTGCGGAAACAGATTGTAGCTCTGGAACACGATGCCGACGTCCTGGCGCAGCGCGCGCAGATCGACATCAGGGCGGTCGACGCGATGCCCGCACACGACGATCTCGCCGCCGTCGACCTTCTCGAAGCGGTCGATGCAGCGCAGCGCCGTGCTCTTGCCGGAGCCGGAGCGGCCGATCAGTGCCAGCACCTCGCCGCGCTCGACGGCAAAGGAGACGCCATCGAGCACCCGGAGCGGGCCAAAGCTCTTCTGCACGTCGCGGAGCGACACGATCGGTTCGGAGGAGGAGGGGTTTTGCTGCATGTCAGGCTGGTGCGAGGTTGGACCTGCCACGCCCCATCCGCCGTTCCAGCTTCTGGCTGAACAGGGACAGGGGATAGCACATGGCGAAATAGACGACGGCGATGATCGCGTAGATGGCGAACGGCTCGAACAGCGAGTTGTTGACGATCTGGCCCGACCGCATCAGCTCGACGAAGCCGACCACGGAGGCGAGCGAGGTGTTCTTGATGATCTGCACCATGAAGCCAACGGTCGGCGGCGTCGCGATGCGGATCGCCTGCGGCAGGATCACCTTCATCATCCGCTGGGTGCGGCTCAGCGCGAGGCCTTCGGCGGCCTCCCATTGCGGCTTCGGCACTGACTGGATGCAGCCGCGCCAGATCTCGCCGAGATAGGCCGAAACATATAGCGTGAGCGAAGCGCCGGCGGCAGCTAACGGCGAGACCTTGAGGCCGATCGCGGCGAGGCCGAAATAGCCGAGGAACAGGATGACGAGCAGCGGCGTGCCCTGGATCAGCTGGACGTAGACGCCGCTGGCGATCCGCACCGATTTGAGCGGCGAGATGCGCGCGAGCGCGATCACGAAGCCGACGATGCCGCCGCCGATCAGCGCGATCCCGGACAGGCCAATCGTCCACAGCGCGCCCTGACCGAGGAACATCAGATGATTGATGTTGAGATGTCCGCCCATGGTCATCTCACAACGGTGTGCCGAGCCGGCGCCGGCGCGGGAACAGCACAAGGCCGAGGCCCCAGAAGCCCGCGCGCATCACCAGTGACAGGATGACGTAGAGCACGGCGACGATGATGTAGGTCTCGAACGCGCGGTAGGTGTCCGACTGGATGTAGTTGGCGACGGCGGTGAGTTCCTCCGCCGAGATCTGCGAGCAGACCGAGGAGGCCAGCATCAACAGCACGAACTGGCTGGTCAGCGCCGGATAGACCTTCTCGATCGCCGGCAGCAGGATGATGTGCCAGTAGATTTGCAGGCGCGACAGGGCCAGTCCTTCGGCGGCCTCGATCTGTCCGCGCGGGATCGCTTCGAAGCCGGCGCGCATGATCTCGGCAGTGTAGGCGCCGACATTGATCGTCAACGCGGCCACCGCCACGGTGAAGGCGGAGAATTTCAGGCCGAGGCTGGCGAGGCCGAAATAGACCAGGAAGATCTGGACCAGCAGCGGCGTGTTGCGGATGGTCTCGACATAGACTTTGCAGGCGCCCGCGATCAGCGAGCTTCGCGAGCCACGGCCGACGGCCGCGAGCGTGCCGAACAGGGCGCCGAGCACCGTCGCAAAGGCCGCCAACTCCAGCGTCAGCGCCGCGCCGGCCAGAAAATTCGGCCAACGCTCCAGCACCGCGGGAAAGTCGAGTTGGAGGCTCATCGTATCGGCTTCAGCCCGTCACCTGGTTGGTCATGCGGTCATAGACGCGGAACAGCGCTTGATTGCCGTTGCTGCCTTCGCCATGGGCGCGCGCATCGACATATTGGCTGGTGACGAGCGCGGTGCCGGGCAGCGGCACGCCCAGCGCCTGTGCGTGCTCCTGCACCAGGCGGAGATCCTTGAGTTGGAGATCGATCCGGAAGCCGGCGGAGACGTCGCCCGCGATCATTGCGGGGCCGAGCTTGTCAAGCATCCAGGACGCGGCGGAGCCGCCGAGCAGAACGCGACGCAGCAGATTGAGATCGATGCCGGAAGCGCGCCCGAGCGCTAGTGCCTCGCAGATCGCCTGGATGTTGATGCCACAGATCAACTGATTGCAGAGCTTTACGGTCTGGCCCGCGCCGGAGGCGCCGACATGCGTGATGGTCGTGCCCATTGCGCGGAAGAACGGCTCGGCCTGCGCGAAGGCCGCCGCATCGCCGCCGGCCATGATCGAGAGCGCAGCGTTCTTGGCGCCCACCGGTCCGCCCGAGACCGGCGCGTCGATGAAGCTGACGCCGGCCTTTTGCAGGTCGGCATGGATGCGGCGGACGGCGACCGGCGAGATCGTGCTCATGTCGACGATCAGCTTGCCGGGTGGGGGAGACTTCAGGAGACCATGTTCGCCGTAGACGGTCGCCTCGACGTGGGGTGTATCGGGCAGCATGGTGATGACGATGTCAGCGCCTTGCGCGGCGTCGGCGGGGCTGTTGGCGCCGGCCGCGCCTTCCTTGACGCTGTCGGCCAAGGCGGCTTCGTTGAGATCGAAGACGCGAACCGCATGCCCGGCCGCCAGGAGGTTGCGCACCATCTCGCGGCCCATCGTGCCGATGCCGATGAAGCCGACATTGCCCTTGTCGTTCCGTCCCATGTCAGTCGTCCGTTTCTTGGTTGATTGGTTTCTTGCTTGTTGGCCTGCCGCGATCAGCCTGAGGCGCTGGTCTTGTCGATGTCGCCGACGACGGCGCGCCTGCGGTATTCGTCGCCAATAGCAAAATGCTTGCGCAGCGTCGCATCCGCTCGCTCGGGGTCGCGCGCGATGATCGCGTCGAAGATGCGCCGGTGGTCGTCGATCAAATACGTCTTCATCGACGGGAAGGCCTGCACCAGTTCGCGGCGGCTGCGATGCGAATGCGTCAGCAGTCCCGCCAGCGAGCCGTGCAAGACCGTCAGCGTTTCCGAATGCGAGGCCACGACGATGGCGCGATGGAATTCGAAGTCGGCCATGCCGCCGGCATCCGCCTCGTCGATCGTCTCTCCGATCTTCGCGAGCGCACGCTGCAGGCGTTCGAAATCGGCGATGTTGGCGCGCTCGCAGGCGAGCCGGATCGCCTGACACTCGATCGCGACACGCGCCTGCATGACGTCATCGAGCATGTCCGCCTGCTGGGCGAGCGCGAAGGTGAAGAAGTCGTTCAGCACGGAGACGTCCGGCTGCGTCACTACGGTGCCGATGCGGTCGCGGATCTCGACGATGCCGAGCACTGTGAGGGCGCGCAGCGCCTCGCGGACGATCGGCCGGCTGACGCCGAGGAGGGTTGCCAGCTCGCGCTCAGAAACCAGGCGGTCGCCGGGCTTGAGCGAGCCCGCAAGCAGGCGTTCGCGCAGGAAGGCGAACACCTTCTCGAACCCTTTTTCGCCCTCGGTGGCCCGCTTCACTTCCATCCCGGTCTCTTCTTTGGTCTGATCTTGGTCAGACCAGTAGGCTAACCAGCGCGTCGGCGTCAAGAGCCTTGGTTAATTGCGGGTGTCGCAGGCGCGGCCAATCCGATCAGTTCCCCGGCCGGGTCCTTCAAATTTGAGGCGTATTGATCGGAGCGCTCACTCAAAGAATTTGAGGTCCGCGATGCCCGATCATCATTCTTTCTCCGCCCTCGACCGCCATGCGGCGCTCAGCGGATCCGATAACGGCTTTCCCTGGTATGCGGGCGCGATGCTCGCGGTCGAAGCGAGCGAGGTGGTGCGGCTGCGCTGCGAGACGCTCAGCCACGGCGACGAGGGCGCCCGGCAGGAGGCCGCGCTGATGGTCAGCGAGAAGATCGCCGCGGCTTTCGAGGCGGCCGCGAGCCTGCTTGCGGGAGCAACGCCGGCCACGATCGTCCAGCGCTACCGCGAGCACGTGGCTGCGAACGCCAGGCGGCTGTCCGCGAACGAGGCTCCATGACCGAGTTGCGCTGCTGACAGCATGTTGGCAGCAGGGGCAGGCTACGACCATCTCCTGACAAAACGGAGAGCGGGTCGATGCCGATCGAGGCAAGCTGTCATTGCGGTGAGACGGTGTTCGAGGTGACGGAGGTGCCAGCGAGCGTGACGCGCTGCACCTGCTCCCTCTGCGCCAAGCGGGGCGCGTTGTGGGCCTATTACACGCCGGCGCAATTTCGCCTGCTGTCGCCGCCGGAAAGTGTCGCGACCTATCTCTGGGGCAGCCGCACGGTCAAACATCATTTCTGCGCGAGCTGCGGTTGCGGCACCTATTCGGAGTCGCCGGACTGGTCGACCGGCAAGGCCGATTTCGACAATCCCAAGGTTGCGGTGAACGCTCGCCTGTTCGACGATTTCGATCTCGATGCCGTGCCGGTGAACATGATCGACGGCAGGAATTTGTGGTGAGCATGCAGGGCGCGCGCATGTCCGCTGCGCGTCTGTGACCTTGAGGCGATTTTGAAAAGCTGATTTGGTCCGGCCCCAGAGAAAAAGGGGGGAAGCCATGATGCGTCTTTTTGCGCGAGTGATGCTCGCAATGTGTCTGGCCGTTGTAGCCGGCTTCAACGCGCAGGCGCAGACCAAACCGAAGGTCACGACATCAGGACCTGACTTCCCCAAGGCCGCGCTGTTCGTCGGCAACAGCTTCTTCTACTACAACAACGGCATGCCCGGGCATCTCTCCTTTATGGAGCGCGCGGCTGATGCTGACAACAAGGCGGCGTACCGCAACACCATGGCTACGATCGGCGGCTCCGGCCTCGATTGGCACGACATGGACAATCTGCTGCGGCCGGGCGGCATCGGCGCCTATTCCTTCGACGAGCAGAACAACGTCGTCTTCAACAAGCCGGGCAGGCAGTTCGATGCCGTCGTCATGATGGATTGCAGCCAGTGCCCGATCCATCCGCAACTCAAGGACGCGTTCGCGACCTTCGCCAAGAAGGACAGCGAGATCGTCCGCGCCCACGGCATGCGGCCGGTGTTTTTTATGTCCTGGGCCTATGCCGACAAGCCGGAGATGACGGAAGCGTTGGCCGAGGCCTATACGATCGCCGGCAATGCCAATGATGCGCTCGTGATTCCCGCAGGCCTCGCCTTCGCGCGCGTGCGCAAGCTCCAGCCGGAACTCAATCTGTATGCGCCGGACAAGCGGCACCCGAGTCCGGCGGGCACGTATCTGGCAACCTGCGTGACGCTCGCCGCGCTGACCGGGCGCTCGCCGGTCGGCAATTCCTACAACATGGGACTGGATGCGGAGACGACCCAACTGCTGCAAAAGGCGGCGTGGGATACGGTGCAGGAGTATTACGGGCGTTGATCTGGCGCGATCTCGTAGGGTGGGCAAAGCGAAGCGTGCCCACCACCTTACTCGCGATAGAAGATGGTGGGCACGGCGCAAGAGCGCCTTTGCCCACCCTACGAGATCAACGCTCCTTCAGCACCACCCACGCCGGCGCGTGATCGCTCGCCCCGTCCTCGCCGCGCACCTTCTTGTCGACACCTGCCTTGGCCAGCCGCGAGACGAGGGCAGGGCTGAGCAGGAGATGATCGAGCCGCAGGCCCGCATCGCGCGGCCAGCGGTTTCGCTTGTAGTCCCAGAACGTGTAGATGCGCTTTTCCGGATGCAGCTCACGGATCGCATCGCACCAGCCTTGTTCGACCAGCGAGGCAAACGCAGCGCGGCTCTTCGGCTGAATCAGCGCATCCTTGTCCCATGACCGCGTCGGATATATGTCGATCTCATCAGGCGCGACGTTGTAGTCGCCGGCAAGCACCACGGGCAGATCCTGCTTGATGAAGGTCTTGGCGTGGCGCTTGAGGCGCGCGAACCAGTCGAGCTTGTAGTCGAATTTCGGCCCCGGCTGCGGATTGCCGTTCGGCAGGTAAATGCTGGTGACGATGATTCCGCGCACGGCGGCCTCGATATAGCGGGCCTCGTGATCACCTGGTTTTCCCGGCAAGCGGTCGCGCGTGAGAATGGGTTCGGCATTGCGGGCGAGGATGGCGACGCCGTTCCACGTCTTCTGTCCACACCACACCGCGCCGTAGCCGGCCTGTTCGATGGCCGCTGCCGGAAATTCGCCGTCGGCTGCCTTCAGTTCCTGGAGCGCGACGACATCAGGCTTCGCCGCGCTCAGCCAACGTAACAGGTTGGGCAGGCGGCGGTTGACATTGTTGATGTTGAACGTCGCGATCCTCATGGGCCCAACGACTGGAAATCTTCAGAAATGACTCGCAACCGTTGTCATCGGCGTTCCATGATGTATGCTTACAACCCAAAATTGCCGATCGACACGATGGAGGTTCGACGATGACCAAGCTTTGCCTTGCCGTAGTCGTGGCCGCAACCGCATTTTCCGGAGTGGCTCTTGCTGCCGAGAAAATGGAAATCGCCTGTAGGGTGGAATATTTCAAATATTGCCCCAGTGTCGTGCCGGGGGGCGGGCGCATTGTTGCTTGCCTGAACAGGTACAGGAGCCATATCGGCAACGCGTGCAAAGAGAGCATGGATGCGTGGGTTATCGATAACAAGGCGCGCGGATAATAGAGCGCGATGAGATCGATGAAGCATCATCGCCCCTAGGACCACGGGCGAGGCAGCGACATCAGGCTTCGCCGCGCGGTCGTAGGACAGATTCGGTTGACGTTGAGTGCCGCAATCTTCATGTAGAGATTGCGGCCGCGGTCGTTTGCGCCGCCACCGGAGATCCAAATCCATGTTGAAGTCCAGTCTGAGCCTCGCCATCGTCGCATTCGTCGTCGCGTTCTCCGGTGTCTCGTCGGCACAATCGTCCGATCCACGCGGCGCGTGCAAGGCGGACTATGACAAATTCTGCGCCGGCATCGCGCCCGGTGGCGGCAAGATCATCGCCTGCCTCAACGCCAAGCGCGATCAGCTCAGCGCGTCCTGCAAGACGGCGCTCGACAGCCGGAAGAAGTAAGTCTCGTGTCCCGGACGCGGCGCAGCGTGTGACGCTGCTCCGCAGAGCCGGGACCCAGAAAGCGACAGAGTACGGTGCGAGGAGATGGCCCCGGCTCTGCAGCGCATTGCTGAAGGAGCGCTGCGCCGCGCCCGAAGAACGGGCGCGTCCCTAACTCGGCAGCGGCGGCGGGCTCGCGGGCTGCTCGATCGGCGGCGGGGAGGGCGACTGCTCGGCCGTCGGCGCGGGCTCCGGCTTGACCAGCGGCTCCACCTCATTGCCGCCCTTGTAGACGCGGGCGTAGCGGTGGCCGAGGCTGGTCAGCACCTCGTAGCCAATGGTACCGAAATGATGCGCGAGCTCGTCGACGGTGATGCCCTCGCCGAGCAGCGTCACCAAGTGGCCGCGCCGCGCCGCATTCGGGGCCAAGTCGGTGATGTCGATCGCGATCAGGTCCATCGAAACGCGGCCCGCGACCGGGCAGCGCTTGCCGGCGACAACGACCTCGGCGCCGCGGGTGCCGTCATTGGAGCTGGCGGCGCGGAAATAGCCGTCGGCATAGCCGACCGCGATGATTGCGAGTTTTGTCGGCCGCCGCGCGGTCCAGGTACCGCCATAACCGACGCTCTCGCCGCGCTCGACATTGCGGGTTTGCACGATGCGCGCCTTGAGGTCGACCACGGGCTGCATCGGGTTGTCGGCCTCAGGCGTCGGGTTGACGCCGTAGAGCGCTGCGCCCGGCCGCACCAGGTCGAACTGGAAGGGCGCGCCGAGGAAGATTCCGGAGGAATTGGCAAGCGCAGCCGGCACGCCGGAAAATTCGCTGGCGATACTGCGGAAGGTTGCCAGCTGTTTTGCATTCACGGGACTGTTGAGCTGCTCGGCCGAGACCAGATGGCTCATCACCAGCGTGATGCCGTGATCGCCGGCGTTGATGCGGGGGATGATGGCCTGCGCGTCCGCAAGCGTCAGCCCGAGCCGGTTCATGCCGGTGTCGATGTGAACAGCGGCGCCTCCGGTCCAGCCGGTGCGGCGGCAGAACACGTCCCATTCGGCAAGCTCGTTGAGATCGCCGATCACCGGCCGGCAATTGATCCTGGCGTAGTGCTCGCCGGTGTTCTGGAAATAGCCGCCGAGCACGTAGATCGCGGCCTCCGGCACGGCTTCGCGCACTGTGCGCGCTTCCTCGATGGTGGCGACGAAGAAGGTCTTGCAGCCGGCCTTGCTAAGGGCCCGCGAGACCTGCGCGGCGCCGCAGCCATAGGCATCGGCCTTGATCACGGCCGAGCATTCGGCCGGCACGGCCGTCTTCTCGAGCTTGCGCCAATTGGCGATGATGGCGTCGAGATCGACGGTGAGCACGCCGCCATAGGCTGCGAGCGCGGCAGCCTGATTGGCCTCCGCGGAGAGGAGGCCGGATTGCGGGATCATTTTCGGGTCGGACGCCATTGTCATGGCGCCGTTTTACGCAAGAGGCCGGTCTGGTTCAAGGAACTCAGTAGTCGTTGCCGCTGCGAACCGGCAACTGACTGTCAGGCGCGAGGTCGCCGAACCGCGTGACCGAGGCTTCGAACGCCAAATCGACGGTGCCTGTCGGGCCGTGGCGCTGCTTGCCGATGATGACCTCGGCCTTTCCGTGCGCAAGACTCATGTCAAGCTGCCACTTCTCGTGTTCAGGCGTGCCTGGGCGGGGCTCCTTCATGGCGAGGTAATATTCCTCGCGGTAAACGAACAGGACGACGTCGGCGTCCTGCTCGATTGATCCGGATTCACGCAAGTCGGAGAGCTGCGGCCGTTTGTCGTCGCGGGATTCGACCTGGCGTGAGAGCTGGGACAGCGCGATCACGGGAACGTTGAGCTCCTTGGCCAGCGCCTTCAGGCTGGTCGTGATCTCCGTGATTTCCTGTACTCGGTTGTCACTCCGCTTGCCGGATCCGGAGAGCAACTGGATGTAGTCGATCACGAGGAGATCGAGGCCCTTCTGCCGCTTCAGCCGGCGCGCGCGTGCCATCAGCTGCGCGATCGACAGGCCGCCGGTCGCGTCGACATAGAACGGCAGCGACTGCAGCTCGATCGAGACTTCCCGGATCTTGTCGAAATCGGCTTCCGAGATGCCGCCGCGGCGGATGTGGGAGGAGGGAATGCCGGTGCGCTCGGCGACGATACGCGTGGCGAGCTGGTCGGCCGACATTTCGCAGGAGAAGAAGCCGATCACGCCGCCATTGGCGGCCTTCATGGTGCCGTCAGCCTGGACCTCGCCGACATAGGCCTTGGCGACGTTGTAGGCGACGTTGGTCGCCAGCGAAGTCTTGCCCATGCCCGGGCGTCCGGCCACAATGATGAGGTCGGAGTGCTGGAGGCCGCCCATCTTGGTGTCGAGGTCGCGCATGCCGGTCGAGATGCCGGACAGCTTTCCATCGCGCTGGAACGCTTTGGCCGCGAGATCGACCGCGACCGCCAACGCCTGCGAGAATTTCTGGAAGCCGCCGTCATAACGGCCGGATTCGGCGAGTTCGTACAGGCGGCGCTCGGCGTCCTCGATCTGCGCCCGCGGTGCGAAGTCGACCGGCGCGTCATAGGCGACATTGACCATGTCTTCGCCGATGCCGATCAGGTCGCGTCGCAGCGCCAGATCATAGATGGTACGGCCGTAGTCCTGGGCGTTGATGATGGTGGTCGCTTCCGCCGCGAGCCGCGCCAGATATTGCCCGATGGTCATGCCGCCGACATCGGTGTCGGCCGGGAGGAACGTCTTCAGCGTGACGGGCGTGGCGATCTTGCCCATCCGGATCAGGCTGCTGGCCGTCTCGTAGATGGTCTGATGCAGCGGCTCGAAATAATGCTTCGGCTCGAGGAAGTCGGAGACGCGGTAGAAGGCGTCGTTGTTGACCAGGATCGCGCCGAGAAGGCTCTGTTCCGCCTCGATATTATGCGGCGCGCTCCGATACGCCGGAGTTCCGGGCTCGGGCGCGAGTTTGAGGACGTTCGAATCAGTCAGGGCCATGGTCGAGCGTTAGCAATTTTCTGGGGCGGATACGGGGCCGGGATAAAGCGCCGCCTCAGGCCAAAGCGGAAGCAAAAGCTGACCGCTATCAACCGCTCAGTTAAAATGGTGGATGATTGGCAGCCGCGGCACGCGCCGCGCTTGACGGTTTTTGCGGAACTCGCCCGTCCCGGAAGCGGCCGTGACCGCGCCACGGAAAACTCCGGGTGACATGAACCTAATGGATTGGCGCGCAGACGTATCAAGAAGCGCGCGAAATGACGCACGCCGGGAGCTTTGGGCTCGGATTCAGACCAGCAGGAGGTAGACCAGCGCAACCAGGGCCGCTCCGACGCCGGTGGCGATCAGGGCGTAATCGGTGCGGAGGTCGTCCTGCACGTCGAATGAGGTTTGGGTCCGCTTGCTCATGGCGAGGGTCTAAGCCGGGCCCGACGAGACTTATGTGAAACAGATCACATCTCCCCGGATTCTTTCGGGGTACGACCCGGAACAGGAAGGCGGGCGGGGGGTTGTCTCCCGCCACCAGGGAACGAGGCGAGCGATGCGGCCAGAACGGCAGCAGAATTGGCGAAGCGAGGCGGCCAGCCGGCTTTGGCTGTCGGGCCTCATCGCGGCCATGCAGCACGCCGAGCGGCCCGAAGTGCGGCGCGAGCCGGTCTCGCCCGAGATCCTCGCGGACCTGCGGGCGCAACTGGCGTTAACAGCCTCGTTCCGATCGTCCCAGATCTCGACCCTGCGTCATTAGGATTTATTCACCAACCAGCGTCAGGCCCGGGTTCGGCGCCGCCTTCGCGCGCACGATGACGGGTGTCTGCGGCGTCGTGACTTTGCGACGATGTGCCGCTTCCGACAGGCGACGCGTCGTCTCACGAGGCCACCGGCACTCGAACAAGCTGCAGCGCTATTGCGCTGTGATCACAGCCGATATTCCAAAAGCGCTTAATCACATCCTTGCGTGTGGAGGCTGCTTCCATTCGCGGCTCAATCCGCTAAAAGGTGACCCGCCGCCGCGCCTTATGCCGGCTGCATTCGCGTAAATTCAATGGAGATGATGGGAATGTCGAGCCGAGCGCTCAGCCTCGCGACGGTATTGCTTCTGATCGGCTTCGGCGCGACCGATACCGTTCTTGCGCAGGCGACGAACCTCGAGGCCGGCAAGGCCCCATCCCAGCTTTTCGCGCAGACCTGCAGTGCCTGCCACAAGAGCCCGCGCGGCCTGTTGAAGACGGTGGCGCCGGGCTCGCTGCCGGGCTTCCTGCGCCAGCACTACACGACCAGCTCCGACATGGCCGGCGTGCTCGCGTCCTATCTCGTCTCAAACGGTGCCACCGACACCCGCTACCAGGCCAAGGACGGCAAGGACAAAAAGGACGGCGCCAAGGAGAAGGAAGCCAATACCGCGCCGGACCATCAGGGGCGCCGCCAGCGCTCCCAGGACGCCGCCAAGCCGGACGGCGAGGCTGCCGCTCCCGCGCCCGAGGGCGCCCGTCAGAAGCGCGCGGCACGGCCACCCGAGGAGGGATCGAAGGAAGGTGCGAGGCTCGAGGGCCAGGCAGCGCCCGAGGGACGCAAAGCTAAGCGTCGCGCCAAGCCCGGGACCGAGGAAGCACCGAAGGTCGACGCCGCCGCGCCGGCCATTGAAGACAAGAAGAGCGAGCCGAAGGCCGAGACCAAGTCCGACACCAAGCCCGACACGGCCAAGGTCGAGCCCGGCCGTGACGAGGCGAAGCCCGAGAACAAGCCGGCGGAGAAGCCGGCTGAAGCCAGGCCTGATAGTGCCAAGGTCGAGCCGCGCGGCAGCGATACGCCGGCGCTGCGGCCCGATCCGGTACCGCAGGTCACGCCGGCTGCACCGTCTGCCGCCGCGAAGCCCGCCGAGGCCAGGCCGGCGGAGGAGGCTGCTCCCAAGCCTGCCGCGAGCTCCGAACCGGCAACCAAGCCGCAGGAGCCGGCACCGCCCGCGACCGCTGCGGCCCCGCCCGCGGCGCCAGCCGACTCGTCCGGTCCGCCCACACCGCCGATTTCGCGCTAAGCGAGCCAGATTTTCCGTCGATTTGCGAAGGCCGCACGCATCGCGGCCTTCGCATCGTCTTGACCGCATTTAGAGCGTTACTCTAGAGTGATGCTCCAGGAGGTGTCGATGACGACGAGCGTGCGTGACGACCTGTTGGCGGCCGGGCTTTTCGTATTCGACCGCGTCGGCTTCGAAGCCGCGACGGTGGCAGCGATCCGCGCCCGGGCACGCGCCTCCAACGGCAGCTTCTTTCATGTCTTCGGATCGAAGAAGGAACTGGCGGGTGCGCTGTTCCTGGAGGTGCTGCGGCACTATCACGCCGCAGTGCTGGCCGCGCTCGATCCGATGCCCAGTGCCGGGCAGGGCATCGATCGGCTGATCCGGGCCCATCTCGACTGGGTGGTGTCGAGCCGGCGCGAGGCCCGCTATCTCTTCGAGATATCGCGCAGCGAATGGAGCGAGGACGTCCGCGACGCTCAGCGCGCGCAGAATGCGCGCCTTGCCGAAGGCATCGAGCGCTGGCGCGCGCCGTTGGTTGCCGGTGGCGAGCTTTTGCCGATGACGCCGGTGATGTTCGTCAGCCAGCTCATCGGCCCTGCCCAGATATTCTGCCGCGCCTTTCTCTCGGGACGTGACCGCGCCGATCCCCGCAGCGAAGCCGACACGCTTGTCGCCTGTGCCAACCGTGCGCTTCGCCCGCCCGATCGCATCCACAAGCAATAGGAGAAGCCGCATGCGAGCCGAAGCAGATCCCGAATTCGGTCCGATCGCCGAGCGCATCCACGCCAATGTCGGCCGGCAGGGGTTTATGAACCTGGTGGGCGCCGAGCTCTCGGAATTGTCGCGCGGCACCTGCACGATTGCGGTCGCGCGCCGGCCCGAGCTGCTCCAGCAGCACGGCTTCTTCCATGGCGGCGTCACCGCCTTCCTGGTCGACAACGCCACGACGATCGCAGCGGCGACCTCGCGCGGCCAGCCGGCGTTGACGGCGGAATACAAGCTCAATCTGTTGTCGCCGGCGGTCGGCGAGAAGCTGATCTGCCGGGCCAGGGTGATCAAGCCGGGCCGCCAGGTCTCGGTGGTCGCGGCCGACGTGTTTTGCGTCAACGACGGTGTCGAGAAGCACACGGCAACTGCGCTCGCTTCGATCGCGATGCTGAGCGAGGACGTCGCCGCGAAAACGAAAAGCCCGGCCGCCTGAGGCGGCCGGGCGTCGCAACCTGCGCGAACGCGGGTCTTACTTCTCGGTCTCGTCCGCAGCCGGCGCCGGCTCGTCGTCCTGCTGGGCTTCCGCATCGAAGAACTCGCCGGCGGCGGCGATCGCTTCGGCGGCCGCATCGCGGTCCTCGTTGCGGGTCGAGATGTCCTCGCCGCGGTTGATGCGCTCGGCCTCGTCCTGGCTGCGCGCAACCGTGACGGAAACCTCGACCTCGACCTCGGGGTGAACGGCGACGGTGATGGTGTGCTTGCCGATGGTCTTGATCGGCGCGTCGAGCTGCACTTGCGGGCGCTCAAGCGAGACACCGTCGGCTTCGAACGCAATGACGACGTCGCGCACCGTGACCGAGCCGAACAGCTGGCCGGCTTCGGAAGCCTGACGGATCACGATGATGTTCTTGCCTTGGATCTTCTCGGCGACCTTGGACGCCTCGCCCTTGGACTGGAGGTTGCGAGCCTCGAGATCGGCCTTCATGCCGTCGTACTTGGCGCGGTTGTCGGCGGTGGCGCGCAGCGCCTTGCCGCGCTTGAGCAGGAAATTGCGGGCATAGCCGTCGCGAACCTTCACGACTTCGCCCATCTGGCCGAGCTTGCTCACGCGTTCCAGCAAAATGACTTCCATATTCGTTCTCCTTTGAAGTGTTGAGTGAGTTGGGTTTTGGGGTTGAACTTAAGAGGTTGGCAGCGGCGGTGGCTGGCGGCTGCGCAGGAAGCGCTCGCGGAAGCCGAACACGGCATCCGCGAGGCCGAGGATCACCATCGCGATGACGGGCCAGCCGAACACGACGACGACGGCATAGGTCGAGCCGAGCCAGAAGGTGCGGCTCTTCAGCGCCAGCGTCAGCGTATGCAGCACGGCAAAACCGGTCAGCGCATAGCCCATCATCAGCGCCGCCGTCGTGATCTGCGCGACCATCGCGAGCAATCCGCCGGTGAAGCAGAACGCGAGCGCGATGCAGAGCGCCACCAGCGTCATCGGCGGCAGCTCGGCCGTCATCATGTCCGGCCACGGACGCAGCAGGCGGCCAGATGTCGCCGTTATCTTGCCGCTGAGCCAGAGATTGAGGGTGAGCGTCATCATCGCGACGATGGTGGCAGCGGCCGGAGCGATGAGCACCAGCGCGTCGACGAACTGACCGGCTTCGCCTGACGTCTGCGGGTCGGCGGTGCGGAGCAGGCGCATCAAGCCGCGCCGCAGCGTGCCGGTGATGGTCTCGGCGTCGGTGCCGAGGGTGAGCAGGGCGGCGATCGTGGTCAGCGCGGCGAAGCCCGCGATCCACAGCAGGATGCGGCCGACCGGATACCATTCGAGCTCGGGCTCGGCCGGCGGCTCGGTGGTGGCTTCCGGCGCGACGGGTCCAAGGCGCCGGCTGAGCAGGACGAGATGGCCGAGCCACCACGCGGGCAGCGCGACGGTGACGGCAAACGCGATGCAGTAGGGCAGGCCGAACAGGGCCCCGAGGCCGATCGCAGCGGCGATGCCGCCGAGGCTCGCGCAAAGCGGGCCCCAACCGATCGAGGCGACCATCAGCGGCAGCGGCGCGAGATAGAACAGGACGAGCGAGATCAGCGCGCCCGATACGATCGAGGCGAACATCAGGGCCGACGCAGCGCCGGCGATCAGGGCTATCAATCCAAGAGTCATCATCAGCTGTCCCGCTCCCTTCGAGCGGTTAGAGGCATCTCGCCCCAACCATCGGCGACCGGACGACCCGGAAGCCTTATGAAACCAAAAAAGCGCGGCCGGCGGCGATGTCGCCGCCGGCCGAATTCGTCTTAGCGAATGACGTAGGGCAGCAGGCCCAGGAAGCGCGCGCGCTTGATGGCGCGGGCGAGCTCACGCTGCTTCTTGGCCGACACCGCGGTGATGCGGCTCGGCACGATCTTGCCGCGCTCGGAGACGTAGCGCATCAAGAGCTTGGAGTCCTTGTAGTCGATCTTCGGAGCATTTGCGCCCGTGAACGGGCAGCTCTTGCGACGACGGAAAAACGGACGGCGTGCACCAGCTTCAGCCATTGATCTTACTCCGCATCCGGCGTTGTCGTTTCAGCTTCGTCGCGCGGACGGCGCGGACCGCGGTCACCGCGGAAGCCACCACCGTCGCGATCGCCGCCACGGAAACCACCCTCGCGGTCGCCACGGAAGCCACCGCCTTCACGATCGCCGCGGAAGCCGCCGCCACGGTCGTCACGCTCGCGGTCACGGTCAGCCTTGCGCATCATCGCCGACGGGCCTTCCTCGAGCTCCTCGACGCGAACGCTGAGATAGCGGATCACGTCTTCGCTGATGCGCTCCTGGCGCTCGATCTCGGCGATCGCCGCGGACGGCGCGTCGATGTTGAGCAGCACGAAGTGCGCCTTGCGGTTCTTGTTCATGCGGTAGGTGAGGGAGCGAACGCCCCAATTCTCGGTCTTGGTGACCTTGCCGCCGAGACCCTCGACGATGCCGGTCATCTGCGCAGTCAGCTCTTCGACCTGCTGCGTGCTCGCGTCTTGGCGCGCGAGAAAAACATGCTCATAGAGAGCCATAATCGTCCTTTCCTCATGTTGGCGCATCGCCCGGCGTCAAGCCCTTAAGAGGCCTTCGGAAAGGACTCTGGGATTAAGCTCAGAAGGCGGAAACACGGGACGACGGGCCGACTGGCCCTGCCACACCAAAATCACGAATGATTTGCTGAGACCGTCCGTTCAGCTCCCGGCCGGGGTCTGCGGATGGCGCGCTTATACGGATTTTGGCCGGCTTTGCAAGGTTGGAGGCCGTGCTTTCGGCCCCGGATGGTTCCGGTGCGGGCAGCGGGACCGGTCCTCCCGGACCATACCAGCTTGATTTATTTGTTTGTATGGCATACAAGTAAATCAACGCAGAGGACCCCAATGGCGGAAAAGTCGGTCCATGAGCCGTTAGAGGCGGCTGGCGACCCCAAGCATGCGGCCCGGGCCACACGTTCGGCCGGTCGCAAGATGCGGTCGCTGCTGCTGGATGCGGCGAGCCCGCTGTTCAGGGAGCGGGGGCTGTCCGGCACGGCCATCACCGACATTGCCGCCGCCGCGGACGCGTTCCCGAGCCAGATCACCTATTACTTCCGCACCAAGGAGGCGCTGTTCGTCGAATGCGCCTGCCGCGAGCTGCTGTATCTGGCGCGGGCGACGGAGCAGGCAGCGCTGAAAGCGCGCACGCCGCGGGACTATACCCGCGCGCTGGCCGAGACCGTGACGGCGAGCGATTCGGTCGCCTTCTTCGCAGAGGCGCTGACGCTGACCCGGCGGCGCCAGGATCTTGCGCCGCTGGTCGAGCGCACCATCGAGCGCCTGCACGGTGAAGGCGCACGCGCCTATGCGAGCCAGGTCGCGCGGCACGGCTGGCGCTCCCTGCGTGCGCCCGACGAAAGCTCGCGGCGGTTCTGGGCCGTCGCCATCGGCGTCATTCTCGAGGGGTACGCGATGGGCCGGTCGCCGGATGAATTGTGCGCCGAGATGCTGCGTGTGCTCGGCGAGCAGGCGAAATCAGCCAGCGACACGGCGCGGCTCCGTCTGGTCGACGAGCGCGACGCATCTGGCAGTTCGAATGAGGAGGGTTAGGTCATGACCGCACTTCGCATGCGTGCCCGCGATTTCCTGACCGACGACCAACTCGCGGACGTGCGCCAGCGCGTGACCTGGAAAGGCGTCGCGCTGATCGCCCACGCCTGGGCACTCATTGTCGCAGCGATCGCTTTGGTCGCGTGGTGGCCCAACCCGATCACCTACATTCTCGCCGTTGCCATCATCGGTTCGCGCCAGCTCGGGCTTGCGATCCTGATGCATGACGGCGCGCATGGCTGCCTGTCCGCTGACGAGAAGACCAATCTGGCCCTGAGCCAATGGCTCTGCGCCTATCCTCTCTTCGCGGAGACGCGCAGCTATCGGCGCTATCACCTTCAGCATCACGCGCGCACCCAGCAGGAGGATGACCCCGATCTCGTGCTGTCGGCGCCGTTTCCGATCACCAGGCTGAGCTATCGCCGCAAGTTCATTCGCGACATCACCGGACAGACCGGCTACCAGCAGCGCAAGGCGCAACTGCTCAATGCGCTCGGGCCGAAGGACTGGACGTTGCGGCAGCGCGCGGCGCATTTCTGGGAGAAACTCGGCCCGCAATGTCTCGCCAATGCCGCGATGTTCGCAGCGCTCGCGGCGGCCGGCGTGTGGTGGGCCTATGCGCTTTTATGGCTGGTGCCGCTGTTGACCTGGATGATGGTCATCACCCGCATCCGTAACATCGCCGAGCACGCCGTCGTGCCCGACAGTAGCGATCCCTTGCGCAACACCCGCACCACGCATGCGAATTTCCTCGAGCGGCTGTTCATCGCGCCGTACTACGTGAACTATCACCTCGAGCATCATCTCCTGTTCTACGTGCCCTGCTACAATCTGCCGAAGGTGCATCGCCTGCTGAGTGCGAGCCGGCACGCCGGCCGCATGGAGGTGCAGCCGGGCTACGCCGCGGTGCTGCGGCTGGCGACCGCGAAGCCGGACCGGGATGACCGTCCGGGTCAGCTCGTGAACAGCGCGCGCCGCGCGCAGGCAGGGGCGGCGGTCGACGCCAATCAGACCAATGGTGGATTCTAGGGCCAGCATTCCCCGTTGAATCCCGGGCGAAGTTCCTATCTTGGCTTGACATTCCGGCCCCGGACAGTGTCTACGGCCCCCTTTGGAGCATGATCCGGAACCATGGCGTAAGGCCGTGCGTCATCGGCTGCCGGTTCTCGCAGGGATCACGCCCGACAAGCAGGGAGCGCCGATGACGGCAGCATTCACATTTCCAGGGCAGGGGTCCCAGGCGGTTGGCATGGGCAAGGCCCTGGCCGACGCCTTTCCGGTGGCGCGCGCCGTGTTCGACGAGGTCGATGCCGCGCTTGGGGAGAAGCTGACGGCGATCATCTGGGATGGTCCTGCAGAAACGCTCCAGCTTACCGAGAACGCCCAGCCGGCGCTGATGGCGGTATCTGTCGCCACGCTGCGTGTGCTGGAGGCCGAAGCCGGGTTTTCCGTGGGGCGGGATGCGGCCTTCGTCGCCGGCCACTCGCTCGGTGAATATTCGGCGCTGGCCGCGGCCGGCAGCCTGACGATCTCGGATACCGCGCGGTTGCTTCGCACCCGCGGTCTCGCAATGCAAAAAGCCGTGCCGGTCGGCGCCGGTGCGATGGCCGCTCTTCTTGGTCTCGACTACGAGGCCGCCATGGAGGTCGCAGGCGAGGCGGCACAGGGCCAGGTCTGCCAGGCCGCCAACGACAATGGTGGCGGGCAGGTTGTCGTCTCCGGCGACAAGGCTGCGGTCGATCGCGCCGTCGAGATTGCCAAGACCAAGGGTGCCAAGCGCGCAATGCTGCTGCCGGTGTCCGCACCGTTCCATTGCAAGTTGATGCAGCCCGCCGCCGACGCCATGGCGGAGGCGCTGGCGAAGGTCACGATCAAGGCGCCGGCGGCGCCGCTGGTGTCGAACGTGCTGGCGAGCGCCATCAGCGATCCCGACGAGATCCGTCGCCGCCTGGTCGAGCAAGTCACCGGCACGGTGCGCTGGCGCGAGTCGGTTGCCTATATGGCAGGGCAGGGCGTCAACCGCTTCTTCGAGATCGGCGCCGGCAAGGTGCTGTCTGGTCTCGTCAAGCGCATTGCGGACGGCGCCGTCGGCGTGTCGGTCGGTGGTCCCAACGACATTGCCGCTGCCAAGGATGCATTGGCCTCTGCGAAGCAGGCCTGAAGGAGTTTTTCAATGTTCGACCTGACTGGCAAAAAGGCGCTCGTCACCGGCGCGACCGGCGGCATCGGCGGCGCGATCGCGCAGGCGCTGCACGCGCAGGGTGCTACCGTTGCGATTTCCGGAACGCGCGAGGAAGTGCTGGATGAACTTGCCGGCAAGCTCGGCGAGCGTACCCATGTGCTGCCCTGCAATCTCTCCAAGGCCGACGAGGTCGAGGCGCTGGTGCCCGCTGCGGAAGCCGCGATGGGGCAGGTCGACATTCTCGTCGCCAATGCCGGCATCACCCGCGACAATCTCTTCGTCCAGCTCCGTGACGAGGACTGGGAGGAGGTCATCAACATCAATCTGACCTCGACCTTCCGTCTGGCGCGCGCCGCGACCAAGCTGATGATGCGCAAGCGCTTCGGCCGCATCATTGCCATCACGTCGATCGTCGGCGTCACCGGCAATCCCGGGCAGGGCAACTACACGGCATCGAAGGCCGGCCTGATCGGCATGATCAAGACGCTCGGTGCCGAATACGCCAAGCGCGGCGTGACCGCGAACTGCATCGCGCCGGGCTTCATCAAGACGCCGATGACCGATGCGCTCAACGACAAGCAGCGCGAGACGATTCTGGCCAAGGTTCCGGCTGCCCGCCTGGGGACGCCGGAGGACATCGCAGCCGCCGCCGTCTACCTGAGTTCGAACGAAGCGGCCTACGTCACGGGACAAACCATCCACGTCAATGGCGGCATGGCCATGATCTGACGTCTCCTTCCGCACTGCCCACATGGGCGGTGCGGGATGCGGCAAACGGCCGTTTCCGGTGCGAAATGAGGCTTGTAGTCAAGGCAGTTGAAGTATGATAACCGGACGCTCAACGGATGGGCAAAGAACGCCATTGCAGGTTTTTGAAACCCTGTATATTGGCGATGCGGAGCCTTGGCCGTCTCGCCGGGCCTGCATCGGTTAAGATGGGGCCAATCAAAGTTCGTAAGCGAAGGCAGTCAACGACCACGACGGCTCGTATCGTCCCGGGGGGTCGGGTCTACAGGGAACAACACGAGGTTATGCAATGAGTGACATTGGCGAGCGGGTTAAGAAGATCGTGGTCGAACACCTTGGTGTTGAACCCGAGAAGGTTGTCGACGCTGCGAGCTTCATCGACGACCTCGGCGCCGACAGTCTGGACACCGTCGAGCTGGTGATGGCGTTCGAAGAAGAATTCGGTTGCGAGATTCCGGACGACGCCGCGGAGACGATTCTCACCGTCGGCGACGCCACGAAGTTTCTCGAGAAGAACGCGAAGAGCTAAGGCTCTTCATTTTCGCGGGGACAACATTGAAACCGGACGGGCCGCTGACCAGCGGTCAGCCGGTTTCTTGTTATTGGCCGTGAATCTTTCGATGCGGAGTTTTCGAACATGAGGCGGGTTGTCGTCACTGGTCTCGGCATGGTGTCGCCGCTCGGCTGCGGCGTCGAACCGACCTGGAAACGCATCCTCAACGGCGAAAGCGGCGCACGCAGGATCGAGAGCTTCGATGTCTCCGATCTTCAGACCAAATACGCCTGCACCGTCGTGCGCGGCGACGGCACGAACGATACTTTCAATCCCGATACCTGGATGGAGCCGAAGGACCAGCGCAAGGTCGACGACTTCATCATCTTCGGCATGGCCGCAGCCGGCCAGGCGCTCGATGATGCCAACTGGCATCCCGAGACCGAAGAGGACAAGTGCGCGACCGGCACCATGATCGGTTCCGGCATCGGCGGCCTCACCGGCATTGCCGAAACCGCGATCCTCCTGAAGGAGCGTGGACCGCGCCGGGTGTCGCCGTTCTTCATTCCGGGCCGCCTCATCAATCTTGCTTCCGGCTACGTCTCGATCGCGCACGGTCTGAAGGGGCCGAACCATTCGGTGGTCACGGCCTGCTCGACCGGTGCACATGCGGTGGGCGACGCCGCCCGCCTGATTGCGCTGGGCGATGCCGACGTCATGGTTGCCGGTGGCGCCGAGTCGCCGATCAGCCGGATCGGCATTGCCGGCTTCAACGCCGCGCGCGCGCTCTCGACCGGATTCAACGAAACGCCCGAGAAGGCATCGCGTCCCTACGACAAGGACCGCGACGGCTTCGTGATGGGCGAGGGCGCCGGCGTCCTCGTCCTGGAAGAACTCGAGCACGCTCAGCGCCGCGGCGCCAAGATCTACGCCGAGGTGATCGGCTACGGTCTTTCGGGCGATGCCTATCACATCACCTCGCCGTCGCCCGATGGCGATGGCGGCTTCCGCAGCATGTCGGCAGCGCTCAAGCGCGCCGGCCTCACGGCATCCGATCTCGACTACATCAACGCCCACGGCACCTCGACACCGCTCGGCGACGAGATCGAGCTCGGTGCGGTCGAGCGGCTGCTCGGCAACGCCGCTTCCAAGGTCGCGATGTCCTCGACCAAATCCTCGACCGGCCATCTCCTCGGTGCCGCCGGCGCGATCGAGGCGATCTTCGCCATTCTCGCGATTCGCGATAATGTCGTGCCGCCGACCATCAATCTGGACAATCCGTCGGTCGAGACTGCGATCGATCTCGTGCCGCACATTGCGAAGCAGCGCGAGGTCAACGTCGCGTTGTCGAATTCTTTTGGTTTTGGCGGTACCAACGCGTCGGTGATCTTCCGCCGCCTGGTTCATTAGTTTGCGTTTGAAACGAATCCACCGTTTTGCCGTATTCGGCGATAGTCATACCCCGTGGGCGCGTGCATTGGCTCGACAAGCGATTGTCTGGCCGCGATTGAACCGGCAGGATTCAGGTTGCTTCGATGAGTGAAAGGCCGCCCATTTCGCCCCGGAGTCCGCGGGCAGCGCTGGAGCCCGAGCAGGTTCCGCCGCCGCCGAGGCGATCGGACCGGGCGCGCAATCCCTTCGTGATTGTCGGCAACGCCATCATCACCCTTCTGCTGATCGCCATGCTGGGCGCCGGCGGCGTCTACTATTACGGCCGGCAATTGCTCGAGGCGCCGGGGCCGCTGAAGGAAGACAAGATCGTCAACATCCCGCAGCGGGCCGGCAAGCGCGACATCGCCGAGACGCTGAACCGGGAAGGCGTGGCCGACGTCAATCCGTGGGTGTTCATCGCCAGCGTCGCCGCGCTGAAGGCGAGCTCGGACCTCAAGCCGGGTGAATATTCGTTCCAGAAGAACGCCTCCTTGCGCGACGTCATCGCCACCATCGTCGAGGGCAAGGTGGTGCAGCATTCCGTCACGATCCCGGAAGGCCTGACCTCCGAGCAGATCGTGGCGCGGCTGTCCGACAACGACATCTTCACCGGCGGCGTTCGCGAGTTGCCGCGCGAAGGTACGCTGCTGCCAGAGACCTACAAGTTCCCGCGCGGGACCCCGCGCGATCAGGTGATCCAGCGCATGCAACAGGCGCACAAGCGCGTGCTGGCCGAGATCTGGGAGCGCCGCAGCCAGGACATTCCGGTGAAATCGCCGGAGCAACTGGTGACGCTGGCTTCGATCGTCGAGAAGGAAACCGGCAAGCCGGACGAGCGCAGCCGTGTCGCCGCCGTATTCGCCAACCGGCTCAAGCAGAAAATCAAGCTGCAGTCCGATCCGACCATCATCTACGGCCTGGTCGGCGGCAAGGGTACGCTCGGCCGTCCGATCAAGCGCAGCGAGATCACGCAGCCTTCGCCCTACAACACCTATGTGATCGAGGGACTGCCGCCCGGTCCGATCTCCAACCCCGGCCGCGCCTCGCTGGAAGCCACCGCCAACCCGGCCCGCACCCGTGACCTCTATTTCGTCGCCGACGGCACCGGCGGGCATGCCTTCACCGAAACCTACGACGCGCACCAGAAGAACGTCGCCAAGCTGCGCGCGATGGAGAAGCAGATCCAGAACGACACGGTCGAGCCGGCCGAGGATGCGCAGCCGCCGGCGGCCGCCGCGCCCGGCGCTGCCGCGGATCCGCCGACCGCGACCACGCCGACGCGGCCCAATCAGCAGAAAAAGCCGCCAGCCGCTCGCCCCGCTGGTCCCGCGCCCGCCCGCCAGGGCGCGGTGCAGCCGTCGCCGCCGGTGGTCCAGCGCTAGTTCGCGCAGACCTGCCTGCGGGACTTTGCGGATTCCACTTTCCTGCAAAATAGTCTTAAGATTCGCGTGGCCTGATGGGCCTCGCGAATCCTGAGTTTCCGGAGAAATTGACCTGATGGCGCTGTCGTCCATGACCGGCTTTGCCCGAAGCCACGGCGCTAGCGGGCCGTATACGTTCGAATGGGAATTGAAGTCGGTCAACGCCAAGGGCTTTGACCTCAGGGTGCGGTTGCCGCAGGGGTTTGACGAGCTCGAGGCTCACGCCAAGAAACGCGCCGGCGAGCTTTTGTCGCGCGGCACTGTCTACGCCAATCTCAACGTCAAGCGCGCCAACGCCGCAGCTTCCGTCCGCGTCAACGAGGACGTGCTCAACGCCGTCCTGAAGGCCGCGGCAATGATCGCCGGCAAGGTCGACGCGGTCGCGCCGAGCGTCGACGGCCTGCTCGCTATCAAGGGTGTCGTCGAGGTCGCCGAGCCCGAGGGTGACGAGGAGGAGGACAAGGCCGCGCGTGCGGCGGCTGCGGAGGCCTTCGACAAGGCGCTCGCCGATCTCGTCGAGATGCGCAAGCGCGAGGGCACATCGCTCGGGCAGATCCTGACCCAGCGGGTCGACGAGGTCGAGGTGCTGGCGAGGAAGGCGGAAGCCGCGCCGGGCCGCAAGCCCGAGGCGATCAAGGCGAGGCTCGCCGAGCAGATCGCAACCCTGCTCGACACCTCCGACCGTTTCGATTCCGACCGCCTGATGCAGGAGGCGATCCTGATCGCCACCAGGGCGGACATCCGCGAAGAGCTCGACCGTATCGCCTCCCACATCGCGCAGGCGCGCGAGCTGATCGGCAAGGGCGGCCCGATCGGCCGCAAGCTCGACTTCCTGGCGCAGGAGTTTCACCGCGAGGTCAACACCTGCTGCTCGAAGTCGAACGACATCGAGCTGACCAATACGGGCCTGGCCATGAAGAACGTGGTCGAGCAATTCCGCGAACAGGTCCAAAATCTGGAGTGATCGATGACGACGGGCGGTCACGGAACTGACGGTGTCGAGCGGCGTGGATTGATGTTCGTGCTGTCCTCGCCGTCGGGCGCGGGCAAGACGACGCTGTCGCGTCTACTGATCGACCGCATGCCCGGCCTTCGCATGTCGGTCTCCGCGACCACGCGGGCGATGCGGCCCGGCGAGGTCGACGGCCGCGACTACCTGTTCGTCGACAAGTCCAGGTTCGACGCGATGGTGAAGGGCGACGAGCTGCTGGAATGGGCGACGGTGTTCGACAACAGCTACGGCACGCCGCGTGCGCCGGTCGAGGCGGCGCTGTCGGCCGGGCAGGACGTGTTGTTCGACATCGACTGGCAGGGCACGCAGCAGCTCCGCGAGAAGGCACGCGCGGACGTCGTCAGCGTGTTCATTTTACCGCCCTCGGCCGCCGATCTCGAGAAGCGGCTGCATTCGCGCGCGCAGGATTCCGACGAGGTGATCCGCAAGCGCATGAGCCGCGCCAGCCACGAGATGAGCCACTGGGCCGAGTACGACTACATCGTCATCAACCACGCGGTCGACGAGGCGTTTGCCGAGGTGCAGTCGATCCTGAAGGCCGAGCGCCTCAAGCGCGAGCGGCGGACTGGCCTCGTTGGTTTCGTACGAGGTTTGCAAGGCCAGCTTCAAGGTTAGGCTTCGCGAGGCGCGGTCCTTCCTGCGCCAGCCGTTCCAGCATCGCCGTGATCACGTCGACGTCGACGGCATCCTCGATCTGCACATCGTCATCGCGATCGGCCGCCCCCTTGTCATTGATGTCGTTGGCCGCGAGCCGGGGGGCCGATGCCTCGATCTCGAACTCTCCGTTGAACATGTTGGCCTCGTCGAGCTCTGCGACCTCGTTGCTGGCTTGGGGCGCCCGCTGATCGACGGCATCGATCGCGTGATCGATCGCCTCGAGCTGCGCGGCTTCGCGCTGAGTGGCTTCGCGTTGGG
This sequence comes from Bradyrhizobium sp. 613_E4_N2_2, assembly GCF_052075995.1. Lineage (NCBI taxonomy): Bacteria > Pseudomonadati > Pseudomonadota > Alphaproteobacteria > Hyphomicrobiales > Nitrobacteraceae > Bradyrhizobium > Bradyrhizobium sp. 613_E4_N2_2. The sequence goes on along the minus strand of NZ_CP197234.1, from coordinate 5,060,728 downwards.
GGGCTTGGCGACGCGCGGCCGCCTGGGGACGGGCGGCATCGAAATCCACCGGGCGCGGCTGCTGCGCACGCGGCGCGGCAGCTGGCGTCGCCTCGAGCCAGGGCGCGCGACCGTCGTCGTGCGGCTCCCGATTGTCCCAATTGACGCGACGATCCTGGACGCGGACGCGTCGTCCGCCTGCGAAGCGATAGATGATGCTGGCGAGGAGGCCGGCGAGCGCCAGCGCGCCACCGATCACGAGCAGCAGCGTCTGGAGCGAGCCGGTCGCTTTATCGGTGGTGGCATCTGCTGCGGCAAGCGCGACCGGGGCAGGGGATTTTGACGGCTTCACGCTCGGCGGTGCGGGCGAGGCGACAGGAGCGGGCGCAGCCTGCGGTGCGGGCGACGGAGCCGCGGCGGAGGCATCGGGCCAGCGCGTGGCGACCGGGGGCTGTTGCGCGTTGTTGTCGGCGGAGGGAGTGGCAGCTTGTTGCATCGGCGCCGGTTTCGCTGGTGCGGGCGCATTCGGCGTCGTCGGCGCGGTATTGCCCTGCGGCGTCAGATATTCGGCGCGTGCGTCCTGCACCGGGTGCTGCTGCGGCGCTGCTGAATCTGCCGTCGGTGCATCGGGCGCAGCCTGCGCGGTCTGCACGGTCTGCACGGCCTTGGCGCTGTCCTTGCTGCCTTCGGCGCGCAGATACCAGCATTGCCGCTTGCTCCCGCGCTCCAGGCGATAGTACCAATGCTGCCCCTGCGGCGCGACGCCCTTTGGCGAGGCGAGGCAGTCGCTGGCGGCATTTGCCGAGCTCGTTGCCTCCGGCGCATTCTGCGACACGGCGGCCAGTGGTGCGCCGGCGATGATGCTGCCGACAAGCGCAGATATGAACTTCGCGGTGCGGTTGCCCATCCTGGTCTCCCGATTACGCATAACGCAACTCTTTACCTTCCCTTTGTCATCAAAGACTTGGGTGGCAATGAGCCGCAAATCCGGAGAGGATGTGGCTTGAATCGGGCCTGCGCGGTGTTCGTTCCGCCGCGAATTCAGGCGTTTTCGAGGGCTATTGCTTCGCCGAACTCCAGGTTCCGCCGCAGCCGTCGGAGCGGCGCCACGTTCCGGAACCACTGCGGCCCGAGAGCCGGCCCGTGCTGGTAAAGGTCACGCCTTGGCCCTGGCCGAACGTGCTGACCGAGCCGCCCGTGCTGACGGTTCCGCGAACGCCTTCGCCGATGATCTTGCCCGAGCTCACGACGACAGCGCCGCTCGTGCTGCCGCCGCAACCAACGCTGACGACCGCCCAGGCACCGTCGAAACCACCGCCGCCACCTCCACCGCCACCTCCGCTTCGCCGAGGCGACGAGCGTTCCTCGGTCGCCGGCTTGCTCCGGCGTGAGGGCGCGGCCGGTTCGGCCGAGCGGCCTGAAGAAGTATCCTGGCGCGAGCCGGACAGCGACTTTTCGTCGTTGCCGATGGAGCCGCCGGCGCTGCCGGACTGCGCGAAGGCGGACGACGAGGCGAGGGCGAGGTTGAGGAGGGACGCAAGGGCGATCGTACGGACGACGGCATTGGGCATGAGGAAACAATCCGAAATGAAAAAGGTATCAGCGGCCGGAGCCGTCGGCGCAGACGGATCCGATAATGCGGCAAGCTTTGCCAGCCTTGCCGCATTCGTCAAGCGCGGCATCCCTGGCGTGCTGGATGCTGTCGCGCTGGACCAGCGACCAGGATTTGTCTGATATCGCGAACGCGCCGCAGCGGTTGCCGTAGAAGGAGAGCTCGATCGGACATTTGGCACCGGCGCAATTGCCGCGCGCATCCGCCACCGCCGCGCGCCGCGAGGCGTGGTTCCACGATATGCCCCATTTGCTGCTGTCGGGCCCGTACACGATCGAGCCCCACGGCTTCAGATCCTCCATCTTGCGCATCCGCAGCAGCAGGCCTTCGGTTGCCTCGCCCGTCGGCGCCATCGAGATCCTCTGCTGGAGCTTGGTGATCGCACGGGTCAGTCCATCGGGCGTGTCAGGATCGAAATTGAGCTCGTAGAGCCGCTCGCTCAATTCGCTCAGCAGCGCGGCATCGCGCAGCGGCACGCGATCGGGATCGGCGCGCAGCCGATCCGCCGGCAGCGGATCGGGCTGCATCGCCGCGACCTGCGGCGGCGGGCTTTGCGTCGGCGGCACGAAATAGAAGGTGCCGTCGATCGGCGAGGACGACACCCAGGGCTGCTGCGCGCCTGATGTGGCGCGCTTCACGGCGAGGCCGACCTGGTTGAAGGTCTGGAACACGTCGAGGCCCGCGGTCCGGACCGTCGCCGCCAGCGCCTTGGTGTAGGGGCTGTGGCCGTCGCTGCCGTCCTGCGCGACGTTGCCGGGCTGCGTCGCGTAGGAGATCAGCGTGCCCTCCGGCGCGCGCATCTGCGCAAGGCCGCCGTCGGAGGATCGCAGGCCGCGCGAGCCAAACGGGTTGTTGCGGCAGGCGTCGAGGATCACGAGGTTGAGGCGCGTACCCGATCCCTGCATCTGCCGCAGCACGAGGTTGACGTCGGTCATCTGGAAGTCGACATCGGCCTCGCGCGTCGGATTGGCGCCGACAGGCACGAGATAGTTGGAGCCGGCGACTTGCACGCCGTGGCCGGCATAATAGAACAGCGCGACGTCGGCGCCCTGGACCTGCCGGCCAAAGCTCTGCACCGCGATATCCATCGCGCCCTTGTCGAGATCGAGCTGGGCGCGCCCGCCGACCAGCGTGAAGCCGAGCGCGCCAAGCGTCTCCGCCATCAGGCTCGCGTCCTTGGACGGGTTGTCGAGCGGCGTGATGTTCTTGTAGGCGGAGTTGCCGACGACCAGCGCAATGCGCTTCTCGGCCGAGGCCGGCGCCGCCCCGGCGACAAGCAGGGCTCCGGCCAGCGCCGCCAGCCCCACGACGCGATTGAAAATCCTCGCGCGCATGAAAACCCCCAAAGCGAAAACTCTTCAAGGCAATGACGCCAATCTACCAGCCCGGCGCCCCGGCGAAAAGCGGTGCGACATTCTGCGCAGGGCAATCGCATGGGAGCGTTACAGGCCGTCATGCCCGGGCTTGTCCCGGGCATCCACCCCGGGCCACGCACGCCGGAATGATGAGGGATGGATCGGTGTTTACTTCCAGACCCGCGCCAGCGTCAGCGCTAGACACCCCAGCGCAGTGCCGATCAGCCCCACCATCGCGTAGGACTGCGCGAACACGCCGGTCTGGATGAAGACCTGACAGGCGATGGCGATGCAGATCGCGGCCAGCAGCAGGCAGGCGCAGCCGACGATGGTCGACAGATAGCGCATCGCGGTTGCGACGGGCCCTGCGGGTGACGCGGGATCGTTCATGCAGGGTTACAACGGCGCGGCCGGCGGCGGGTCGATCCGCCGCGGCGTGCGCGCAAGACCATCAGTCGCGGGCGCAGCAATCGACAAGTGCGCGCCAGATGCGCTGAACTTCGATGGTCCGCTGCAGCTCAAGGACGTGGTTCTCGCTTGCATGAGAGGACTTTTCCTCCAGTCGTGATTCACGCGGTGCGATCCAGCGCTCGGATATCGGATCGTACCATTTGCCGAGATCGACCAAGTTCGTGTCTCCTCTCTTCGATCCCCCTGGTCTTTTAGCCCATGCGCCTGTTCGTGGTGTTCTGGGTGATGTTGCCGTGCTCGGCCTGTTCGCGAATGTTCTGCTTCTCATCGTCGCGATGGCCCTTGGTGGTGTCGAGCGGAATTGACGGCGTGCTGCCGGGACCCTTGTGGCTCTGGTTCTCCGCGGGAACAGGCTTGACCGCTTTCGTCAGCGGCTTCGTCATGGGCTTTGACTCCGTCGTTGCCTCACGAGATGCCAACGCATGGGACATTCGCGGCGTTCCAATTGGTGGTCTGATGTGATCGGTGCGGAGGCGACGGGAAGGGCTGTCAGCGAAACCGCCGTGTCACCATTGCAAGCACGAAGACAGGCTCGCTTCCGTCAAACACGCTGAGCGTCCAGCTGTCGCCGGGGCGCAGCGCATGCTCGACGTCGCGGGAGAGGCGGACGGCTTCGCGCCAGGCGGCATCGTCGTCGAGGAGCGTTTCACCGGTCGTGTCGGTGTGAGGTTGCTGGCCCTCGAAATGAAAGAAGTACCGCGCCATGTCGGGCAATGCAGGCCACGCGAATATGTTCCGGCTGCGCGGATCGTTCTAGCCCGCCGAGCGTCCCAGCACTTCGCGAAAGTGCTTCTTCACCGCACCGTTGCAGGTGCAGGCGCTTGTCTCGAGCGCCGGCGCATCGAGGATCAGGATGGCGCCGCGGCGGGTCGCGAGGATGCGCCTGGCCTTGAACGTCTGGATGACGCGGCTGGCATAGCTGCGGGAGACGCCGAGCATGCCGGCGAGCTGCTCATGGGTGAGGCGGATTTCGTCGCTGCCGATATGCTCTCGGGCCGCGATGATCCATTTCGCCGCGCGTTGTTCGATCGAATGCGCCGCGTTGCAGGCCGCTGTCTGGAGCAGCTGTGCGAACTGGCAGGCTGCGTAGCGCGAAAAGATCTCATGCATGCTGGGCGATCGCTGCTGCGCCTGCTCGAGCGCGCGCAGCGGCAGGCGGACCAGCGTGCCGCCGACCTTCACGACGACGCGGGAAAAGGCCGGCGACGGGCTGCGGCCTGCGGAAAGACCGACCCCGCCCTCGCGGCCCACCAGGAGACTTTCGACCTCGCGGTCATCCTCAACCGGCACCGCGAACGACACGAACGCAGGGCCGCAGGGGAAGTGGACCACGGAGATGCCGTCGCCGGCGTGATGCAGAACGTGGTTCGCGGCGACCTCGACCGATTGCAGGTGCGGCGCGAGCAGCTCGAAATCCTGGGCGCTGAGCCTTCGCAGCAGATCGTTCCTGGGCCGGCCGGTCACTCTTCTTGTCTCTGGGCTCTTCGTTGGCCGGGAATCGGCGTCTCCAGGAAAAACCCTACGTTTCCGCGCAGGAACCGACAGTTCCAAAGTGAACACAAGTGTTTGCGGGAAACCGAAAAGTTCGCAGCAGCGAGGCGTCGCGCCGTCCGGCGTTGCCCGCAGGACACGCTGCGAACTTTGTTCTCATCCGGAGAACTACGGAATTTCCAAATGAGCCAGCGCTTGTGGGGCGCCGCGGGCTCTTATCCGAGACGGATCTGGCGTTCGGCCAGGAGGCGGCTTTGGGCCACCTGCTTGCGGTAGGCACCGATCGCCTTGTTGGCGAGCATCAACTGCCGGCGCTCTCCGGTCCTGAGCTGCGCTTCGATGGCATCCAGAATGGTGTTCGCGGTCTCGTCCGGAGGCCCGAGCTCGCCGCTCTGCTCCAGGAAGCTCCAGGCGATGAAGAATGCGCTTTCGACGGTGCAACGAATGGACATGCGCTGCCAACGCGGTGTGGTCGCAGCCGTTCCGCGCGGCGACGTACCTTCAGCGCGCGCAGGTCTCGCGCTACTTCAGCGAGGTGCTGATCGAGCCGAACTTCAACTTCAACGACGAGCCGAGATTGTTGACCACGGCGATGATCGCGAGCGCGATGCCGGCTGCGATCAGGCCGTATTCGATCGCAGTGGCTGCGGTTTCATCGGCCAGGAAGCGGCGAATGGTCTGCGTGGCCTCACCAGAATTCCAAAGACAAAGCTGACGAGGACTTTAGTTCGCGACGTGTCGGTTCCCCTATTTGGAACCGGGGTTTGCGTCAATTCCGGGTTAATTTGGCGGAGGAAAACGCGGCGGCGAGACCTCATCTCGCCGCTAAGCCGGCCTGGATTTTCCCGCGCATCAGTTCTTCAGCACGATGCGGCCGACGACCTTGCCGGCGCGCAACTCGTCGATCCATTTCTGGACGTCGCCCATCGGCTCCTCGCGCATCGGCGTCGGCTTGATCTTGCCGGCGCGGGCGAGCGCCATCAGCTCCTGGGCTTCCGCGAGCGTGCCGACCATGAAGCCTTCGACGGTCAGGCGCTTGTAGACCCATTGCACCATCGGCAGGGTGAATTGGCCGCCCATCAGGCCGGAGACGACGACCTTGCCGCCGCGCGCGGCGACCGCCACGGCAAAGGCCATCGACTTCTCGTTGCCGGCGAAATCGACCACCTCGTCGAAGCCGCCCTCGGTTTCCTTCAGGATGCGCTTGATCACGTCGGGCTCGGACGGATCGTAAGCGTTGGCTGCGCCGTTCTTCAGCGCGGTCTCGCGCGCTGCCGGAGAGAGATCGGCGACGGTGATCGGCTGCTTGAACATCGCCTGCGCAAACGACAGGCCCATCATGCCGACGCCGCCCAGCCCGATCAGCAGCAGATTGCGCTGGCGCGGACGGTCGACGAGGCGCTTGAGCGCGCCGTACGCGGTCACGCCGGAGCACATCAGGGTCGCGGCCTGGTTGACGGGCAGGGGATCGTAGTCGAGCAGGTACTTTGCGTCGGGCACCAGCACGTGGGTGGCAAAGCCGCCGTCGATGGAGACGCCGAGGAAGCGCTGCTTCGCGCAAAGGTTCTCGTCGCCATTGGCGCAGTCGCGGCACTGGCCGCAGCCGATCCACGGGAACACCGCCTTCTTAGCTCCGACAAGGTTCGCCGGCACGTCCGAGCCGACTTCGTCGACCACGCCCGCGATCTCGTGGCCGAGCGTAAACGGCAGCGTCATGCCGCGCGTGGTGTCGAGCTTCTTGCCGCCGCCGAGATCGGCATAACCGTCCTGGATGTGCAGGTCGGAATGGCAGAGGCCGCAGCGCTCGATGCGCACCAGCACCTCGGCGCCCTGCGGCTTCGGCGTGTCGACGATGGTCTCGCACAAGGGCGCATCGAATTTGACCAGGGACTGCCGACGCATCAACGCCATATTCCTTCCTCCGAAATTCCTGTTATCCAGCTTGCTTTCGTATATCCGCCAATTCACGCGCCATGGCAACAAAGCCTGATATCGGGATGGTCTCGGCACGCCGCGTCGCATCGACACCTGCGGCCGCGGCAAGGCGAGCGGGATCCGCTTGAAGCGATTTCAGGCTTTGCCGCAGCATTTTTCGGCGCTGCCCGAAAGCGGCGGCTGCGACCTGTTCGAGCAGCTTGCGATCGCAAGGCAGGGGCTCTGCGCGCGGCACCAGCCGCACGACGGAGGAGGTGACCTTCGGCGGCGGCACGAAGGCCGAGGGCGAAATGTCGAACAGGATCTTCGTCTCGCAGCGCCAGTTGGCGAGCACGCCGAGGCGGCCATAGGCCTCCTCGTCCTCGCGTGCCACGATGCGCTCGCCGACCTCGCGCTGGAACATCAGGACCATCATGTCGTACCAGGGCGGCCAGGGGTCGGTCGTGAGCCAGCCGATCAGGAGTTGGGTCGCGATGTTGTAAGGCAGGTTCGCGACGATCTTGGCTCGTTCGCCATTGAGCAGCGGACGCGGGTCGAAGGTCATGGCATCGCCATGCACGATCTCGAGCCTATCAGGGTAGCGTGCGGAAATATCCTGCAAGGCAGGGATCGCGCGCTCGTCATGCTCGATGGCGATGACGCGTTTGGCGCCGAGCGCGAGCAACGCGCGCGTCAACCCGCCCGGGCCGGGACCGATCTCGACGATGGTGGAGTCCTCGAGCGGCGCGGCGGCACGCGCGATGCGCGCGGTGAGATTGAGGTCGAGCAGGAAGTTCTGGCCCAGCGATTTGCGTGCCGACAGTGCGTGCTGGCGAATGACCTCGCGAAGCGGCGGGAGGTCGTCGATCGCGCTCATCAGCTTTGCGCAGCCGCCATGCGGCTTGCGAGCTTGAGCGCCGCGATCAGGCTTGCCGGATTGGCCTTGGCCGTGCCGGCGATGTCGAAGGCGGTGCCGTGATCGGGCGAGGTGCGGATGAAGGGCAGGCCGAGCGTGACATTGACCGCGTCGTCGAAGGCGACCGTCTTGATCGGGATCAGCGCCTGGTCGTGGTACATGCAGACGGCGCAGTCATAGGTGCTTCGCGCGGCTTCGTGAAACATGGTGTCGGCAGGGAGCGGTCCCTTCGCCTCGATGCCGTCGCTACGCAACGCCTTGAGCGCTGGTGCAATCACGGTCTGCTCCTCGTGGCCGAGCGAGCCGTCCTCTCCGGCATGCGGGTTGAGGCCGGAGATCGTGATGCGCGGCCTTTCGATGCCGAAGCGGGATTTCAGCTCGGTCGCGACGATGCGCACGGTCGAGACAATGAGCTCGCTGGTGAGCTGGGCCAGCGCATCGCGCAAGGAGACGTGGATGGTCACGGGCACCACGGCGAGCCGCGGCGACCACAGCATCATCACCGGCTGCGGCACGCGGCCGTTCTCTGCGGCGAGCTCGGCGAGGTATTCGGTGTGGCCGGGATGGCGGAAGCCTGAGCGGTAGAGCACGCTCTTGGCGATCGGGTTGGTGACGACGGCGCCGGCGCGGCCTTCACGGACGTCGGCGACCGCCTGCCGGATCGAAGCGAGCGCGGCCGGCGCGCTCGCTTCATCGGGCTTGCCGGGCTCGGCTGTTGCACTCTCGCCCGTTGCGACCACGGGCAGGGCCTCGGTGAACGCGGCTGCGGCCTCGCCGGCGCTTACCGAGGCAATCCGGATATCGGCGCCGAGGGCCTTGGCGCGGCGAGCGACGAAGGCCTCGTCGCCGAGCAGATAGAAGGCGGGCAGGTTCAGTTCGCGGCGTCTGAGCCAGGCTGCGATCGTGATGTCGGGGCCGATGCCGGCGGGCTCTCCCAGGGTCAGGGCGAGGGGCTTCGAAGGCTTGATGGAAGGTTCTAAGGCGAAGTTGGCCATCAGCGGTTGCGATATTCGATCATCGCCGCTTTCCGGAGATCATCGAGATAGGCCTTCTGGGTCTTCTCGTATTTCTCCGAATACATCTTCTCGCGGACCTCGCGCTTTTTCGGCGTGTCGATCATGGTCGGCTTGCGCGAGCACAGCACGACCATCTCGATGCCCGCCTTGGTGACCTCCGGCGCGGTCAGGTGGCCGATCTGGGTGTCGTCGAGCACCTTGCGAAGCGCCTCGGGCAGTTCCGCGGTGGTCTTGGTGACGGTGTCGCGGATGGTGGCGTTCGGCGTTGAGCGGAACAGCGAATTGGCTTCCTCGCAGCTTCCGACACGCGAGCGATAGGTCTCGGCTTCCTTCTGCCGCGTCTCCAGGAACGCCGGGGACGAGCCGCGCGGCACGATCAGCACGATCGGCTGCATCTTGTACTCGGTGCCCTCGATCTGGAGCTTGTCGCCGGTCTCGGCCTGCACGGCCTGCGCGACGTCGCGCTCGCCGACCATCAGCTTCTCCTTGAAGCGTCCGCGTACGAGGCTGGTCCAGACCATCTCGGCCTTCATGCGGCCCTTCAGCGTCTCGGGGCGGACGCCCTTGACCTCGAGCGACTTGGTGAGCTGATCCGGCGTGATGCGCATGCGCTGCGCCATGCCCTCGTAGGACTGGTTGATGTCGGAGATGCCGGGGTCGACGCCGTATTTCTTGCCTTCCTTGAGCTTCACCTTGTCGTCGATCAGCTCGTTGATGACCTCCTGCCGGCTCGGGGTCTTCTGCGTCGTCAGCTGGTCGAGCTTGGAGCGCTGCTCGATGTCGAAATCGGTGATCGGGTCGCCGTTGACCATCACGACGATGTTCTGCGCGCGCGACGGCGCGGGCAGGCCGGTGAGGATCAGCCCGGCACCGATGGCGAGGAGGAGGCGAAAAACAGGCAATTGGGTCGTCATGATTATCGCTCGCATGTCAGCCGGGATGAGCTCGCGATCGGGAGAGCCCGGCCGTCATTTCAGACGGTTCATTGGTAGCCGGCGGACGAGCTGGACCCGGTCGAGGTCGCCAGCGTGCGCAGGCCGATCTGGAACATGAACGCGTGGTTCAGCACGGGCGGCGCCGTGCCCGCAGAGTAACTATACGAAGTTACATAGTTCACGCCGAGCACGAAGCAATCGTCGACATAGCCCGCTCCGAGCACATACTGGTTGATCTTGTTGGCCTCGAGGTCCCAGCGCGCCGAGCCGGTCACCACCCAATTGGCCGCGACCTTGATCGAGCCCGAGGTCAGGATGCCCTCGCGCCGCGTCAGATAGCCGAGCTCCGGCTGCTCGGCGTAATTGCCGTACATCATGCTGACCGACCAGCGATTGAAGTTGGCGCGGCCTTCCGCCTCGAAGCGCTGCACGTTCCAGGTCTGCTCGTCCATGCGGGAGCGGACGCTGAACGTGTAGGTGCTGTTGGGTGAGTAGCTGGCGCTCGCCACGTAATCCGAGCGCGGCTTGTCGAGGCCGGAATCAAGGCCGGTGTTGATGGTGTCCTGGACCGTGTAGGAGTTCAGGCCGAACAGCTGGTAGGACTGGCCGAACAGCACCTTGACGGCGCCGCCCTTGTCGAACTGCGTGGTGGACTGCACGCCGACATTGGCGCGGCCGCCGCCCTCGGCGCGGTCGTAACCGGAGAACTTGTCGACGCTGAACAGGTTCGAGGTGTCGAACACCATGCTCTGGGCGTCCTCGTTCGGGAACTTGCCGGCATAGGGCTCGTTCGGCCGGATGATGACCTGCGCGATCGGCTCGATGGTGGTCGAGCCCCAGGGCTGAACGTTGATGAAGGGATAGCGGTATTCGAGGCCGACGGTCGGCATCAGGCGGAACGCCTGGGTGTCGCCGACCGGCAGGTAGTTCGACACGCCCGGCTGGTTGGAGATCGAGGCGTTGATCGCGTCGGCGCGGAGGCTGGCGAACGGCGTCCAGATCTCGCCGAACGGGTCGGTGTAGGACTTGCGCCACTGCGCTTCCGCCGTGAGGCGGGTGTAGGTGCCGGGGACGCCGCGCAGCAAGCACTGCGACGGCGTGCGCGCGAGCGGATCGGCCGACGTCGTCGTGCACAGGCTGGCGGTATTGGCGAGCGTGGTGATCGGATCGAACACCGCCGTGTCACGCGACAGGTTCGTGAAGTTGGTCTTGTAGCTGAACTCGCCGCCGAACACCGGATAGTTGAGCACGTTCGAATAGTCGATCACGGGATAGACGATCGGCACCTGGCTCTGGTTGCCCGAGTAGCTCAGCCAGTACATCGTGCGCGCATCGAAGAAGCTGCGATTGCCGACGCCGGTCAGATAGAGCTGCGACAATGCGTCAGTCGGCAGATACAGGAACGAGCCCAGCGGATCGCGGTATTGCGACAAGCGGTAGTCCGAGAAGAAGTAGTAGTCGGACATGACGACGCCGTCCCAGCCCCAGACCCACTTGTCGTTCAGCGCGAACTGACCCTTGGTGTCGACGGCGCCGCGGAACTGGCGGTCGCCGGGCTGGCCGGCGAGTGCGCCGGGGTCGAGTTGGTCGATGCCGTAGACTCGGATCTGGTAGGCGCCGTCCATCAGGCGCTGGCGGTACTCGGCCTGGAACAGCACGCCCTGCCTGGAGGTGATGCGCGGGCTGAAGGTCATGTCCATATCGGGCGCGATCGCCCAGTAGAACGGAACTTCGACGCCGTAGCCGAACGGCGTGTTCGACGTGAAGCCCGGCATCAGGAAGCCGGTCTTGCGCTTCACGGTCGGGTCGGGCGTCGAGAAATAGGGCATGTAGGCGATCGGCACGCCGAAGAATTCGAGCTGTGCCGTCTCGAAATACAGCATCTTCTCCTGCTGGTCGTGGATGATGCGCGCACCCTTGACCTGCCACAGCGGCGGCTTCTTCGGATCGTCCTTACACGGCGCGCAGGCCGTGTAGACGCCGTTCTCGAACACCGTGTAGTTGCCGCTGGAGCGGTCGGCGCGGCTCGCGGCCATGCGGGTCTGGTCGGCGGTGTCGACGCGCAGCGAATCGACGAAACCGTCGCGGTAGTCGTCGGAGAGATCCAGGATCTCGGCATAGGTGATCTTGCCGTCGGCATCCGTCATGCGGACGTTGCCTTCGGCATGCAGCCGCTTGGTCTTCTGGTCGTAGATGACCTTGTCGGCCTCGACGCTGGTGCCGTTGTAGAACAGCTGGACGTTACCGACCGCGGAGACGCGCGAATTGTTGTAGTCGTAGTCGACCTCGGTCGCCTGAACCAGCATCTGGTTGTCGTTGGCGACCTTCGGCGGCTTCGCACGCGGCGGCAGCGGATTGTAGGTGAAGCTCTGAGCGGAGGCCGGCGTCACGGCCGCAACGTCCATCAGCCCGCCGAGCGACGCCACGGCGGCGACAGCCAGCAGGAGCCTGCGAATGGACAAGCCGTATCCGTTCGCGCGCACCACAGTACGCTGCGTCAAACGAGACACGAGCCCTCGATGGACGGCAGTCACTAACCGTCCTCCTGATACAACAAGGCCAAAAAGCCGGTGAGGCCGCCCACCACCGCGGGCAACCACGCCGCAGCGATCGGATGCATCAACTCAGCCTTGCTCAAGTCTTCAGTCACTTTCGACAAAACGTAGAGCAGAAAGCCTGCGCCCACGCCACTCAAAACCATCTTCTGCACGCCGCCCATCCGGAAGAAACGCAACGACACGGAAGCCGCCAGCATCACCATGGCGGCCAGCAAAAACGGCTGTGCCAGGAGCTTGTGATACTGGAGTCGATAGCCGGCTGTCGCGAAGCCCGAGCTCTCGGAGGAGCGGATGTAGCTCGGTAGTTGCCAAAAGGACACAGTCTCGGGTGTGGAAAAGCTGTTGCGGATCTGGGCTTCGGTCAGGGTCGTCGGAATCTCCAACGTCGCCTGGTCGATCGGCGGCGAATCCAGCGAGAAGCGGCGCACCGATTTGAACAGCCAGTGACCGGACTCCAGCGCCGCCTCGCGCGCCTCGATCCGCTCCTTGAAATGCCAGTCCGTATCGAATCGGAACAGGGTCAGGCCGGTCAGCCGGACGCCCTGCTGCTCGCTGCGCGCCGCGTTGATGATGACCTGGCCGTCATTGGTGACCTGGTTGAGCCAGAAGCCGGAGGCGTCCTGGATGCCGCCGCCGGGGGCCGAGCCGAACAGCTCGGCTTCCATGCGCTTGGACAGCTCGCGCAGGTTCGCCGACATCGGATTGTAGGCGACGGTGGCGATCACCCCGATCAGGAGCGCGCTGCCGAGAGCCGGCGAGATGAATTGCCACGCGGAGATTCCGGCGGCGCGCGCGACCACGAGCTCGAGCCGGCGGGAGAGGGCGAGATAGCAGGTCATGGCGCCGATCAGCATGCAGAACGGCGTCAGCTTCTCGAGCAATTGCGGGACCCGGAACAGCGAGGTCTCGGCCACCATGATCGCGGAGGCGGATGCGAGCCCTGAGGTCTTGCGCACCATCTCGATGTAGTCGACCAGCACCAGCAGCAGGAAGATGCCCGCGAACACGCCGAGCGCCGCGACGACGAAGCGTCCGGCGAAATAGCGCCCGAGGGTGTTGGTGAGCATGCTCATGCGGCGGCCGGCCGTCCGAACAGCCGCGCGATGCGCGCGTTCGACCTGTTGATGGCCTCGATGAGGCGGGGCGGCGGCTCGACCACGATGCCGCCGATGATCAACCACAGCCCGACGCCGATGGCGCCAAGGACCATCGCGTACTGGAACAGCACCGGGCCAGGCGATTTCACCGCCATCACCGAGCAGGCGAATCCTGCCATGCGCAGGCCGAACACGGCGATCACCGAGCCGCCGATCGAGAAGTTGCGGCTTTGGCGCGTGGTGCGCGGCGCGCCGAGGAAGGCGAAGGTGAGCACGGCAAAGGCGAAGGGATAGATCGGCGCCAGCAGGCTGTCGTGCAGAGCCGAGCGGAACTGGCCGGGAATCTGCTTGTAGACCGGATCGTCCTCGGACGGGGAGAACAGCTCCCAGAGATAGCGCTCGCGGATGCCGAGGGTGACGTCGTGACCCTGGCCCGAGAATTTCGACATGTCGAAGCCGTAGCGGCCGAACGCCACCAGCGCGGGATCGCGCTTGCCGGCCTCGAAGCGCTGCAGATTACCGTCCTTGAGCACCAGGAACGAGCCGTTGTCGTTCTTCACGACCTCGCCATGCTCGGCGACGATCGAGACGCGCTCGTTGGGATCGCGGCGATCGTCGATGAAGATCCCGGCGAGGATGCCACCGGGCTGGCGTTCGCGGATCCGGATCGTCAGGTTCTTGTCGAGCTGGGCGAACCGGCCGGGCTGGAGGATGTTGGTGAGCACGTCGGCGGTGATCTCGGCGTCCCACTGCTTGATCCGCCGCATGCCGTCGGGGGCGAGATAGGCCGCGATGAAGGCGACCAGCAGCGCCACGACACAGGTGGCGTAGAAGAACGGATAGAACAGCCGGAACGGCGAGAAGCCGGCGGCATTCATCACGATGATCTCGGAATCGGTCGCGAGCTTGTTCAGCGTGTGCGAGATCGCGATCATCAGCGCGATCGGCGAGATGATCAGGACCAGTGCCGGCACGACGAGGCTGGTGATGCCGAGGAAGGTCAGGATGGTCTGACCCTGGCTCGTCATCAGGTCGATGCCGCGCAACGCCTGCGTAATCCAGATCACGCCGGTGAGGCTGACCAGGACCAGCGCAAACGACGCCAGCGTCGTGCGGAAGATATACCTATCGATTGACCCCATGCGCTACCGCACGAATCCCCACCAGCGCCCCAATGCAGGCCGGAAGTCCGGCTGCCCAACCAATCCCCGATCAGGGGATCCCCAAGGTCGGCCAACCACCTCTACCACCGGCTTACTCTCTCACTACCATCCCTTTGATCCATCAACAAAATGGCTGCCCCGTGGCGCCGTCAATATATGGTTAATATTTCCTTCGTTGTGGCCCGGCGGCCACGGGGGTGCTTGGCAGCTGCCGGGCCGGTGGCCCATAGTGGGGAAAGTCCAGTGAATCGTCGTTCAGCTCCGGCCCGTGGCCGGGTCCGCCCAGCGACGAAAAGCCCGATGTTTTGAAGGAGTTACCCATGTCCGATGCCATCAAGGTCGGCTTTGTCCCGCTGTCTGCTGCCGCCCGTGGCATTCTGGTCGTGTTCTGCGACGACACTCTGAAGCTCGGTCCGGCGACGGCCAAGGCACTCGGCGGCGCCACTGAGCTGGTCAAGCGGGCGGCCTCCGCCGCCGGCTTCAAGGGCAAAAGCGGCGCCGCGCTGGACGTCCTGGCACCGGAGGGGCTGAAGGCCTCCCGCCTGGTCGTGATCGGCGCCGGCAAGGCGGCGAGCCTGAAGGCGAACGACTTCCTCAAATTCGGCGGCGTGGCGGCGAGCAAGCTTTCGGCCGCGGCCGCTGCCATGACCATCATCGCGGAACTTCCTGATGGCGCCATGACCAGCGAGCAGGCGGTTGCGATCGCCTCGGGCCTGCGGCTGCGCGCCTACAAGTTCGATCGCTACAAGACGAAAAAGAAAGACGGCGAGGAGGGCGGCTTGCGCGCCGACGTCTCGCTTGCGGTCGGCGATGCCACCGCGGCGAAGAAGGCGTTTGCCTCGGCCGGCCATGTCGTCGACGGCGTGATCATCGCGCGCGACCTCGTCAACGAGCCGCCGAACGTGCTTTTCCCCGAGGAGTTCGCGCGCCGCGCGGGGCTGCTCCGCAAGCTCGGCGTCAAGGTCGAGGTGCTCGACGTCAAGGCGATGGACAAGCTCGGCATGGGCGCGCTGCTCGGCGTCGGCCAGGGCTCGTCGCGGCCGAGCCGCACCGTGATCATGCGCTGGGACGGCGGCAAGAAGGGCGAGGCACCGGTCGCCTTTGTCGGCAAGGGCGTTTGCTTCGACACCGGCGGCATTTCGATCAAGCCGGCCGGCAGCATGGAGGACATGAAGGGCGACATGGGCGGTGCCGCCTGCGTCGTCGGCCTGATGCACGCGCTCGCCGCGCGCAAGGCCAAGGCCAACGTGGTCGGCGCCATTGGCCTCGTCGAGAACATGCCCGACGGCAATGCGCAGCGGCCGGGCGACATCGTCACCTCGATGTCGGGCCAGACCATCGAGATCATCAACACCGACGCCGAAGGCCGCCTCGTGCTCGCCGACGTGCTCTGGTACGTGGCCAAAAAGACCAAGCCGAAATTCATGGTGGATCTGGCGACGCTGACCGGCGCGATCATGGTCGCGCTCGGCACCGAGCATGCCGGCATGTTCTCCAACAATGACGAGCTCGCCGACCGTCTGCTCGCGGCCGGCATCGAGAGCGGAGAGAAAGTCTGGCGCATGCCGCTCGGCCCCGAATATGACAAGCTGATCGATTCCCAGTTCGCCGACATGAAGAACACCGGCGGCCGCCATGGCGGCTCGATCACCGCGGCGCAGTTCCTCCAGCGCTTCGTCGACGGCACGCCCTGGGCGCATCTCGACATCGCCGGCACCGCGATGGGCGTGCCGAAGACCGACATCAACCAGAGCTGGGGAAGCGGTTACGGTGTGCGTTTGCTCGACCGTCTGGTCGCCGACCACTACGAGCGCAAATGATCTGAGATGACCGAAGTCCTTTTCTACCATCTGCAAAACATGACGGTGGAGAACGTGTTGCCGCCGCTTCTCGAGAAATCGCTCGAGCGCGGCTGGCGCGTCGTGGTGCAGTCGACCTCGCCGGAGCGCGCCGACGCGCTCGACGCGCATCTATGGACCTATCGCGACGATTCCTTCCTGCCGCACGCGACATGGCGCGTGAACGATGCCGCCGATCAGCCGATCGTGCTGGCGATCGAGGAGGACAATCCCAACGGCGCCAATGTCCGCTTCCTGGTCGACAACGCCGCGCTGCCGCAGGACGCGCAGGGCTATGAACGCATGGTGCTGCTGTTCAACGGCGACGATCCGGATGCGCTGGCGTTTGCCCGGAGCGCCTGGACGGATTGCAAGGCGCGGGGATTTGATGTCACCTATTGGCAGGCCGACGAACGGGGCCGTTGGCAGCGCCGGAATTAGCGGTCGTTTGCAATTAATGATAATTTGCACTTTTCGGGCGATGCTGGCTTTTGTCACCTTCGTGCCGCAAAGTGATGTTGGGACAATCGCTTAGGGCCGGTCCTTCATGCGGGGAATTTAGTTTATCGTGCGACATCAAAAGCTTCCCAGCTCGCTCATAGTTGCGTTGGTTGCCGTAGCACCGCTGCTCGCGGGCTGCTCGGGGACCGACCTGTTGTCCAAGGATGCCCAGTGGTTCAACACGCCGAGCCGCCTGTTCATCAAGAGCATCTCAATCGAATCACCACCATTGACCCCCGACAAGCCCGTGACGGCCGAGGATCTGGTCAGCGCCGACGGCGCCTGTCCCGGCATGACGCCGCCCCCCGGGCCGGCTGACGCCAATGCTTCGACGACGGCGCCGGCGCCCATGGGCGGCACGGTCGCCCTCGGTCACACCGAATGCGATGTGGTGCGCGGCATCGGGGCGCCCTCGACCGTCAACCTCTCCAGTGATTCCGCCGGTCGGCGCGTTGCCGTGGTCACCTGGAGCACCGGTCCGCGCGCGGGCATCTACACCTTCACGTCCGGCCGTCTGTCCTCGATCGAGGGCACGCCGGAAGCGCCTGTCATGCCGAAGGCGACCAAGCCGAAGCCGAAGAAGAAGTCGGCGTAAGCCGAACTCTCGCGTCCCGGACGCGCTGCAGCGCCATCAGCGCGTCCACGCGCGTCTTCGGCGCGCTATGCGCTGCTGCGCAGAGCCGGGACCTGGTCTCTCTCGATCCAGTCTCTCTCGATCATGAGCCCCGGCTCAGCAGCGCACCACTATCGTGCTGCGCTGTGTCCGGGGCACGAGAGCAACGATCGAATTCGCCATCTCATCAAAACGAATGCGTCGTCACTTCGAGCTGTGGCTTCTGCGCGCGCATCAATGTGTTGGTGGGACTCGCGCGCGCCTTCGAAAGTCACGCTGCCGTTATACGTGATCGGCAATTCGTGATGTGAGAGCGTTTGCATCCGCTGTCGAAATCAGCCCGGAGGAAAACTGGAGGAAATCTCCAGAATAATCACGCGTGTCTAAAGCAGTGCTTCAAGTAAGACATCCGCACCACTGCTACGCATCGAGAGGAGGGGCTAGATCGATCGAAGGAATATTTGGATGTCTACTACCTCTGTTTTCTCCCCGGTTACGGGCCAGCTCACCATTTTCGGCGATAGCGCCAATAACGGCGTCGTGATCAGCCGCGACAAGTCGGGCCGCATTCTCATCAATAACGGGCAGGTGAAGACGATCGGTGGCGATCCCACTGTGGCCAACACCAATGAGATCGACATCTTCGGTCAGGGCGGCGACGACACGATCACCGTTAACGAATCCAACGGCCCGATGCCCGCGGTGCACATTTTCGGCGGCGACGGCAATGACAGGATCACGGGCGGCTCAGGTGCCGATTTGCTGTTTGGGCAGGCCGGCGACGACACGATCAAGGGCGGCGGCGGCAACGATCTGCTGTTTGGCGGCGCGGGGAACGACACGCTGGACGGCGGCAGCGGCGACAACCAGTTGTTCGGCGAAGCGGGCAACGACCTCATGATCTGGAATCCGGGGGGCGGCACCAACCTGTTCGAGGGCGGTGACGGCAACGACACCGCGCAGGTCAACGGAAGCAATGACCCGGAGACGTTCACGATCACGGCGAACGGCACGCGCGTGCGATTCGACGGGACAGGCGCCGCGCCATTTTCGCTCGACATCGGCACGACGGAGAATCTTGTGCTGCACGCCGGCGGCGGCGACGACGTCATCACCGCAAGCAATGGACTCGCCAGCCTGATCTCGCTGACGCTCGACGGCGGCGCCGGCAACGACAGGATCACCGGGGGCGACGGCAACGACCTCCTGATCGGCGGCAGCGGCGACGACATCGTCAATGGCGGACGCGGCAACGACGTCGCGCAATTAGGCACGGGCGACGACACCTTCATCTGGAATCCCGGCGACGGCAGCGACACGGTCGAAGGCGGATCGGGCAACGACAAGCTGCTGTTCAACGGAGCCAACATCAACGAGACCATCGACATCTCGGCCAATGGTGGCCGGGTGCGCTTCACCCGCGACGTCGCCAACATCACGATGGACCTCAACAGCATCGAGCAGATCGAATTCGATGCACGCGGCGGCGCCGACAACATCACCGTCGGCGATCTCTCCGGGACCGGCGTCAAGCAGGTGCTGGTCGATCTCGGAGCCGTTCCCGGCGGCACGCAAGGCGACGGCGCGGCCGACACGGTGACCGTCAACGGCACTAACGGCGGCCAGCACATCGAGGTCACGTCCAACGGGACGACCGTGACGGTGACGGGCCTGCCCGAAGTCGTGACGATCGCGAATGCGGAAGCTGCCAACGACCGGCTGGTGATCCAGGCGCTCGGCGGCAACGACGTCATCGATGCATCGCTACTTGCTGCGGCGATTGGGCTGACCATCGACGGCGGCGCGGGCAACGATACCATCACCGGCAGTCAGGGCGCCGACACCCTGATCGGCGGCGACGGAAACGATAAGGTCACCGGTGGCCGCGGCAACGACGTCGCTCTTCTCGGCGCAGGCGACGACCTCTTCACGTGGAATCCCGGTGATGGTAGCGACACCGTCGAAGGTGGCGCGGGAACGGATACGCTGGTGTTCAACGGCTCCAACGTCGCCGAGAACATGTCGATCTCGGCGAATGGCGGCCGCGCGCTTCTCACCCGCGACGTCGGCGCCATCACCATGGATCTCAACGGCGTCGAGCATGTGCAGATCGCTGCCGCCGGCGGCGCCGACAACATCACCGTCAACGATCTCTCCGGCACCGGCGTCACGCAGGTGGCGATCGACCTCAGTGCCGGCCCCGGCAGCCAGAGTGGTGACGGTGCGGCAGATCGTGTGACCGTGAACGGCACCGCAGGCGATGACAATATCTCGATCACGACCTCTGGCGGATCGATCGTTGTCAACGGCCTTGCGGCGCAGGTGACCATCGCTCACGCCGATGCCGGTGACGTCCTGACCGTCAACGGCGGAGGCGGTAACGACGTCATCAATGCCTCGTCCATCAAGGCGGGGCAGCCGTTCAGCCTCAACATCAACGGCGGTGACGGCAACGACACCATCACCGGCAGTGCCGGCAATGACATTGTGAACGGCGGCCGTGGCAACGACGTTGCCAATCTCGGCGCCGGCGATGATACCTTCGTCTGGAATCCCGGCGACGGCAGCGACATTGTCGAAGGCGGCAAGGGCACCGATACGCTGTTGTTCAACGGCGCCAACATCAACGAGAACATCAACATCTCGGCCAATGGCGGCCGGGTGCTGTTCACCCGCGATGTTGCTGCCATCGCGATGGACCTGAACGGCGTCGAGCATATCAACTTCAACGCCCTCGGTGGTGCCGACAACATCACGGTTGGCGACCTCTCCGGGACCGGCGTGAATCAGGTCAACCTCGACCTCGGCGCCAATGACGGCGCCGCGGATACGGTGACGATCAACGGAACCAGCGGCAGCGACGTCATCACGGTGACCGAGCACGACGGCATCATTACGGTGTCGGGGCTTGGCCAGGACATCAACATCACCGATGCCGGCACAGGCGACAGGATCGTGATCAACGGCCTCGATGGCGACGACGTCATCACGGCCTCCGGTCTGCACGGAGGCATCCAGCTCGTCGCCAATGGCGGCAATGGCGATGACGTCCTGATCGGCAGCCCCGGCAACGACACGCTCGCGGGCGGTGCGGGTGACGACGTGCTGATCGGTGGCGGCGGACAGGACGTCCTCGACGGTGGCCCCGGCAACAACGTCGTCATCAACGGGGGCGGGGCGATGGCGGCCGCGATGCTGCTCAACCAGGCCATGGCGGCAAACCTCGTTCCGGCAGGTGACGGTCACGGCGAGATGCCATTGCCCGATCCGCACGCGGCACAGAGCCAGACCCTCGCACCGCCGCAGCACGCCTGACGCTTAACTCCGGCCCGGAGAACGCCCATGACCACGAACGCGGTCTCGACCGATACGGGGTTGGACGCGCTGCTCACCCTGCTGCATTTGCAGGGTGTTGCGGCCGACCGCGACCAGCTCAGGCACCGGACCGGAACGGCTATCTTTGGCGCAGCAGAGATCATCCGCTGCGCCAAATCTCTCGGCCTCAAGGCACGAACCTATCGAACGCAGTGGAGTCGTCTTTCGGGGAGCCCGCTGCCGGCGATCGCGATGCTGCGCGACGGCAGCTTCATGGTCATCGCGAAAGCCTCCGCCGACAAGGTGCTGGTGCAATCGCCGCAGGCACAGCGCCCGGTGCTGATGGAGCGCGACGAGCTGTGCGCGATCTGGGACGGCGGACTGATCCTGATGGCCCGGCGCGCCGGGCTCTCCGACCTCGGACGCCATTTCGACATCACCTGGTTCATCGGCGCGATCGGCAAGTACCGGCGGCTGTTCGGCGAGGTGCTGGCCGCCTCGTTCTTTCTGCAGCTCTTCGCGCTGGTCTCGCCGCTGTTCTTCCAGGTCGTGATCGACAAGGTGCTGGTGCATCGCTCGCTGTCCACGCTCGACGTGCTCGTCATCGGTCTCGTCGTCGTCTCCCTGTTCGACACGGTGCTGGGTATCCTGCGCAATTATCTGTTTGCGCATACGACCAACCGCATGGACGTGGAGCTGGGGGCGCGGCTGTTCCACCACCTTCTGGCATTGCCGATGGCCTGGTTTCAGGCGCGGCGCGTCGGCGATTCCGTGGCGCGGGTTCGCGAGCTCGAGAACATCCGCAATTTCATCACCAGCTCGTCGCTGACGCTGCTCATCGACCTGTTCTTCACCTCGGTATTCCTGGCGGTGATGTTCGCCTATTCGCCGTTGATGAGCTGCATCGTGCTGGCATCGTTCCCGTTCTACATCGCGATCTCGGCGGTGGCGACGCCGCTGTTTCGGCGCAAGCTGGACGAGAAATTCCGCCGCGGCGCCGAGAACCAGGCCTTCCTCGTCGAAAGCGTCAGCGGCATCGAGACGCTTAAGGCGATGGCGGTCGAGCCGCAGATGCAGCGCCGGTGGGAAGAGCAGCTCGCCGGCTATGTCTCGGCGAGTTTCGGCGTCACCAGCCTCGGCAACACCGCAAGCCAGCTCGTCCAGTTCGTCAGCAAGGTCGTCACAGCCGCCATTCTCTATGTCGGCGCGCGCCTCGTGATCGGCGACGCATTGACCGTCGGCGAGCTCGTAGCCTTCAACATTTTTGCGGGGCGCGTTTCGGCGCCGGTGCTGCGGCTGGCCCAGGTCTGGCAGGATTTTCATCAGGCGCGGCTCTCGATCGCGCGGCTTGGCGACATCCTCAACAGCGCGGCAGAGCCGGCTTATTCGGCGGCGCGCGCGGGGCTGCCGCCGATCCGGGGCAATATCCGGTTCGAGCACGTGTCGTTCCGCTACCGGCTCGATGGGCCGGAAATCCTGCATGACGTCTCCTTCGATGTTCCGGCCGGGCAAACCGTCGGCATCGTCGGATCGTCGGGCTCGGGCAAGAGCACGTTCGCCAAGCTGGTGCAGCGGCTCTACGTTCCGCAAGGCGGCCGCGTGCTGATCGACGGAATGGATCTTGTGATGACCGATCCGGCCTGGCTCCGCCGTCAGATCGGCGTGGTGCTCCAGGACAACATGCTGTTCAACCGTTCGGTGCGCGACAACATCGCGCTGGCCGATCCGACCCTGCCAATGGACCGCGTCATGGACGCAGCAAAACTTGCTGGCGCGCATGATTTCATTCTGGAGCTTCCAGAAGGCTACGACACTGTCGTCGGCGAGCGCGGCTCGACGCTCTCGGGCGGGCAGCGCCAGCGCATCGCGATCGCCCGCGCATTGGTGACCAATCCCCGCATCCTGATCTTCGATGAAGCGACCAGCGCGCTCGACTATGAAAGCGAGCGGATCATCCATGAGAACATGAAGGAGATCGCGAGGGGCCGCACCGTTCTGATCATCGCGCATCGGCTGTCCACCGTTCGCGGCGCCGATCGCATCTTCACGCTGGAGCGCGGCCGTCTGGTCGAGGACGGCACGCATGACGCGTTGATCAAGACCGGTGGCCGATACGCGGCCCTGCATCGTCTCCAGGGAGGGATCTATGAGGTCGGCTAGCGCGGTGCCGGCCCCGCGGCCGGAGCAGACCGTCGTTCCCTTCCGGAAAGCGAAGGGGCGGCGCACGGAAGAGATCGCCTTCCTGCCCGCGGCGCTGGAGATTGCCGAGGCGCCACCGTCACCGATCGGCCGGGCCATCGCGATCGCCCTGATGCTCCTTGTCTGCGCGGCACTCGCGTGGTCGGCATGGGGCACGATCGACATCGTGGCGTCCGCTACCGGGAAGGTGGTGTCGAGCGGGCGAAGCAAGGTGGTCCAGCCGTTCGAGACCGGGGTGGTGCGCGCCATCCACGTGCAGGACGGGCAGGCGGTCAAATCGGGCGACGTGCTGATCGAGCTCGATCCGACCGTGAATGCCGCGGAGCGCGATCACCTGCATGACGATCTCATGGCCGAACGGCTCAATATGGCGCGTCTCCGCGCCGCATTGGCAAGCGGCGAAGATGCCTCCACCGATCTCGTCCCGCCTTCGGATGCCGATCCCTCGCTGGTCGCGACACAGCGGCAGCTTCTTGCCAATCAGGTCAGCGAGCATCGCGCCAAATTGGCGTCGCTTGCGCGCCAGCAGGCGCAGAAGGAGGCCGAGCATCAGACCATTGCGGCGACGATCCACAAGCTGGATGCGTTGCTCCCCGTCACCCAGCAGCGCGTCGATATCCGCAAGATTCTGATGGAGAAGGAAATCGGCTCGAAGCTGACCTATTACGAGACCCTTCAGCTCCAGATCGAGCAGCAGGAGGAGCTTCGCGTCCAGAGCAGCCATCTGAAGGAAGCCGAGGCAGCCGTCGCCGCGATCCGGGAGACCCGCACCCAGGCCGTGGCGGAGTATCGCAAGAGCCTGTCCGACGAACTCGCCAAGAGCGAGCAGAAAGCCAATGGCGTCGCGCGCGATCTGATCAAGGCGCAGCAGCGGACCCGGCTGCAGCAGCTGACCTCGCCGGTCGACGGCGTCGTGCAGCAGCTTGCGGTCCACACCGTGGGCGGCGTGGTCACGCCCGCGCAATCGCTGCTGGTGATCGTGCCATCGGATACGCGGCTCGAGGTCGAGGCGATGATCTCCAACCGCGACATCGGCTTCGTCGAGGCCGGGCAGGACGCCGCCGTAAAGATCGACACCTTCAACTTCACCCGCTACGGCCTGCTGGAGGGACGGGTGCTGAGCGTCTCGCAGGACGCCATCATCCGCGACCGTCCGCCGGGAAGCGACCGCGGCCTCGGGACGCAGCGCGACAGCAGCGAGCCCAACGGCCAGGAGTTGAGCTACAGCGCACGCGTCTCGCTCGATCGCACGCAAATGCAGGTGGACGATCGCCTCGTCAGCCTGTCACCGGGAATGGCCGTGACAGTGGAGATCAGGACCGGCTCGCGCACCATTTTGAGCTACCTGTTATCGCCATTGCAGCGCTACCGGCACGAGATCATGCGGGAACGCTGATGTTTGCTGATTAAGCTAGGCGTTTCAACGGCTTGAGTGGTCTCGCCGACGCTCCGGCCGCAACAGCCCCGCTACTGTGCATGGGGTTGTTTTTCAGATTTTGAGTCTAGCCCGCCGCTTCGTCGAACTGCGTGCTCGCCTCCAGCCACTGTTCCTCCGCACGTGCCAGCGCGTCGGCGGCGTTGGCGCGCGCCTTCGACAGTTGCGCGGCCTGCTTGGGATCCTTGGTGAAGATGTCGGGCAGGGCGAGCGCGGTGTCGATCTTGGTGATGATCTCGCTGACGCGGGCGATCTCGCTCTCGGCTTCCGCGATGCGCTTCTTCAGCGAGCCACGATTGTCCGATCTCGGGCGCTGCGGCTTCTCGCTCGCGGCGCTACGCTCGCGCGGGGCGGGCTCGCCATTGCGCGCCGACAGCACCAGGCGGCGATACTCGTCGAGGTCGCCGTCGTAATTGGTCACGGTCCGGTCGGCGACGATCCAGAGTTGGTCGGCGCAGGACTCAATCAGATAGCGGTCGTGCGAAACCATGATGACGGCGCCGGGGAATTCGTTGATCGCCTCCGCAAGCGCAGCGCGGCTGTCGATGTCGAGATGGTTGGTCGGCTCGTCCAGAATGATCATGTTGGGGCCGAAGAAGGTCGCCAGCCCCAGCAGCAAGCGCGCCTTCTCGCCGCCGGACAATTTCCCGACCTTGGTATCGGCCGCCTTGCCGGAGAATCCGATGGCGCCGGCGCGTGCGCGCACCTTGGCCTCGGGCGCTTCACCCATAAGCTTGCGGACGTGGTCGTAGGTCGAGGCATCCTCGTTCAATTCGTCGAGCTGGTGCTGGGCGAAATAGGCAATCGAGAGCTTGTCGGCACGCGTCACCTTGCCCGAGAACGGTGCGAGGCGGCCCGCGAGCAGTTTCACCAGCGTCGACTTGCCGTTGCCGTTGGAACCAAGGAGCGCGATGCGGTCGTCATTGTCGACGCGCAAGGTGACGCGGTTAAGCACGGGCGTGTTCGGATCGTAGCCGACCACGACGTTGTCAGCGGCGATGATCGGCGGCGACAGGATTTTCTCTGGCGCGGGAAAGCTGATTTCGCGCACGTCCTGGGTGACCAGCGCCGTGATCGGCTTCAGCCGCTCCAGCATTTTTACGCGAGACTGCGCCTGGCGCGCTTTCGAGGCCTTGGCCTTGAAGCGGTCGACGAAGGCCTGCAGCCGCGCGCGCTCGGCCTCCTGGCGCTTGACCGCCTTGGCATCGAGCAGCTCGCGCATGGCCCGTTGCTCCTCGAAGGAGGAATAGGTGCCTTTGTAGAGCGTGAGCTTGCCGCGCTCCAGATGCAGGATCTGGTCGACCGAGCTTTCCAGCAGGTCGCGGTCATGGCTGATCACGATCACCGTGCGCGGATAATGCGCAAGGTGATCCTCGAGCCACAGCGTGCCTTCGAGGTCGAGATAGTTGGTGGGCTCGTCGAGCAGCAGGAGGTCAGGGGCGGCGAACAGCGTGGCGGCGAGCGCGACGCGCATGCGCCAGCCGCCGGAGAATTCGGCGCAGGGGCGAAGCTGGTCGGTGGCGGAGAAGCCGAGGCCGGACAGGATCGCGGCCGCGCGGCTCGGCGCCGAATGGGCGTCGATGTCGACGAGGCGGGTCTGGATCTCGGCGATCCGGTGCGGGTCGGTAGCGCTCTCCGCTTCGTGAAGCAGCGCGTCGCGTTCGAGATCGGCCTTGAGCACGACGGAGATCAGGCTTTCGGGCCCGTTCGGGGCCTCCTGCGCGAGGCTGCCGACGCGCCAGCGTGGCGGCAGGGTGACCGTGCCGTGCTCGGCCGCCAGCTCGCCGCGGATCACCTTGAACAGGGTCGACTTGCCGGTGCCGTTGCGCCCGACCATGCCGACGCGCGCGCCGGGCGTGATCTGCACGGAACTCTGGTCAATCAGAAGGCGTCCGGCAAGGCGGATGGAGAGGTCGGTGATAGCAAGCATGCGGCCTTGTCACCGCAAGGCGCGTCGAACGCAACCCGTTTTTGCGTGAGCCTCACGTCAGTGCGAATCGCGGTCGCGCTGCTTCAACTCGTCGAGGAGCTGTTCGAGATGCGTCGGGAGCCGTGGTTCGGGGCGCAGGCTCTGCTGAAGCCGTTCGCCCACCGCATCGCAGATCGAGCGGCTGGTGCGCCGGTCGATCTGTTCGCTGTCATTGGCAAAAAGGCCAGCCATTGTGGGGTTCCGTGTTCTCAAAGTGATGACACGGTACCAAGTCCTTGGCCCCCCAAATGGTTTCGCCGCTCGCGGACATTGCCCGGCACTCTAGTAAAAATTGCATGAAGCCGGGCAATAGCCGCCCAAATACAAAGCCCCGGCGCAGGGGAACGCCGGGGCTTCGCTTGGAAGGTACCTGGGGGGCCTAGGTACCTCAGGAAGGTGCTGTCGGGCTCAGTAGCAGCGGTTGATCAGCCGCCAGCGGGGTCCCCAGGGGGTCGGGACCAGCCGGCGCACGTAGCAGCCGCCATAACCGTAGGAGACGGGGCCGCCGGCATAGAAGCGCGGTCCACCCCAGCCGTGATGCCAGCCACCGCCGCCGCCGTGCCAGCCCCAGCCGCCATGCCAGTGAGCGGAGGCGGAGGTCGGCGCCAGCGCGGCACCCAGCGCAACCGCGGCGACAGCGGCAAGCGAAAGTTTCCTCAACATGGTGATCTCCTAAAGACTGCCGGCGCGGGGCTATCGCGTCGATGGAAAGGCCGCCGAAACGGTCTGCCTGATGATCGGGCTTTCGGTTTCGATAGGCCCGACCTTACGCCGGCGAAGCTGAACCAAGCCCTGAACGGAGCCTTCAGATTGGGTTCATTTGGATGAACCGTGCAAAAACTTACTTAAGGCTAAGGTATTGGTTTAAAAGAGATTTACTTGGAACGTTTAGGGGGCAGCAGTGCTGGTGCTGTATGATATTAATTTTTCAAGCCGCTCTGATAGAGAAGCTCTTGCACCACGATCCGGATGTCGCCGAGCAGGGGCTGTATGTCTCCGCGCTTTGCCACGAAAAATCGATTATGAGCGGACTTGTCTCCGATGTCCTTGAGCTTCGGAAGCGCCGCTTTGAGATTTCTGCTGGGGCTCCACGAGCTGGTCGAAAGGGTGGCGTTGATCAGCTCTCTTAGAAATACGTAGTCTCCCGTCGATCCTTTGATTTCCGAGGAGGCTCCATGTTTTTCAAAAGTCTCGATCAGAAGCGTCTCGATCAAACGTCTGATCATGACGGCGCAAGCATCGTACCAACCCTTGTCGAAAGTTCCGTTGATCTGGTTCGCGATCAGAGAAATGTATGTTCGAGTACCTTTCGTTAGAGAGGTCATTAGAACGAGATGAGATTGAGCCTGCGCACCTTCCTCGGGCGGCCCGATTTCTCGATCGACATCGTCCCGAATTGCCTTTGAGGCTGCCAGCGCGTTCCGTAGAAAATTAGACAACTCAGCCCGCCGGGTTGCTCGCGCCATACAAATGCTTGGCCATGCTCTCAAATATCTTATCGATTTGTTCGGCCGAAGATTCTGGCGAAATGTGAATTTGAATGTCGATGTGCACAGCGGGGTGTTTCGCGCTGGGCGAGTTATGAGCAGCGATAGGGGGCGCCGCTGCTGGTGCGGCATGAAGCGGTCCTGTTGTCAGAACACTTGCGGTGCCACCGGAGGCGCCCAGATTTGATAAATCTGCTTCGTCCACAAGAGCTTTGAACGTTTGTACGGTTTGCTTCACTACCGCTTCGCCAGCTGTCGAGCTCGTACTGAAGACGTGGGTCAGGTCAGCTACGGATCGAGCATTTGCGTCCGGGTAGATCGCGAAAAGGTCCGCGTATCCCTGTCGGATAGCTTTTCCCAGTACGACGCGGTGATCTTGCCCTCGATACTCACTCCAAAGCGGCGTTGGGATGCC
Source organism: Bradyrhizobium sp. 613_E4_N2_2 (assembly GCF_052075995.1). Taxonomy (NCBI): domain Bacteria; kingdom Pseudomonadati; phylum Pseudomonadota; class Alphaproteobacteria; order Hyphomicrobiales; family Nitrobacteraceae; genus Bradyrhizobium; species Bradyrhizobium sp. 613_E4_N2_2. The sequence goes on along the minus strand of NZ_CP197234.1, from coordinate 5,032,449 downwards.
AGAGCCGTCCGTAAGTCCTATGAACTTAATCACGTTAATCATTCCGGCATCATTGCTCGACGTGAAGCCCAACGTCTTTAGATGCGCCGCCGTGAGTTTGGGCGGAATGCCAGTTGACCGGATCTTTTGAAGGAGACCTTTCAGCTTCCCTGTGACGAGCGTGTATGGATAGGTTGGCAACTTCGCTACTCCCCCAAGTTCGCTGCAAGAAAAATGCAACTTGCAGTGAGTTGCAAGGAAGTGAACGGGTATTTCGCGATTATCAACAGCGGGTTCGGTCGGTTACGGCAATGCGGCCGTTCAGGGGCGTTCGGCGGAGGGCCTTCTCCGGGGAGTACTCCAACGGCCAAGCGCCCACAGCGCGTCAGGAGAAACAGACCCATTTCGGCTTCCAGACTTAGTTCGATTGGGTGAAATCTCGGCAATCCATGACTAGATCCGGCGGGGCATCCTGCGGCGAAGCGTCCGGGGGCGGTTTTGGCGGTCGCTTGCCGTCCGGCAAAGGCGCCGATATAAGCCCGGCAACTCCGAACCACCGCTTTCTTCTCAAGGACAAGATTATGGCCATCGAACGCACTTTCTCGATCATCAAGCCCGATGCGACCGCGCGTAACCTGACCGGTGCGGTCAACGCCGTGATCGAGAAGGCGGGCCTGCGCATCGTCGCGCAGAAGCGCATCCGCATGACCAAGGAACAGGCCGAGACCTTCTATGCCGTGCACAAGGCGCGCCCGTTCTTCGGCGAACTCGTCGAGTTCATGACCTCGGGCCCCGTGGTGGTCCAGGTGCTGGAAGCCGAGGGCGCCATTGCCAAGTACCGTGACGCGATGGGGGCGACCGATCCGTCCAAGGCCGCCGACGGTACCATCCGCAAGCTCTACGCGAAGTCGATCGGCGAGAATTCCGCTCACGGCTCGGATGCGCCGGAGACCGCCGCGATCGAAATCGCGCAGTTCTTCTCGGGCAACGAGATCGTCGGCTGATCAGCCGATAGGTTAATATCGACGGGGCGAAAGGACGTATTGTGAACTGGCTCTGGCAGGTCTTCGATCCCGCTACGATCGGGGCATTCTTCACCCAGTTTCGCAACGAGATGGCCGAACCGACCTTCTGGATTGCGGTCGGCAAGATCATCTGGATCAACATCCTGCTCTCCGGCGACAACGCGCTGGTGATTGCGCTCGCCTGCCGCGGACTCAAGCCGCGGCACCGGCTGTGGGGCATGATCTTCGGCGCCGGCGCAGCCGTGCTGCTGCGGATCATCTTCACCGGCATCGTCGCGAGCCTGATGGAGCTGCCGTACCTCAAGCTCGTCGGCGGTCTCGCGCTGATCGTGATCGCGGCGAAGCTCCTGGTGCCGGAAAACGAGGACGAGGAGGGCGTCGAGTCCGCCTCGCATCTGTGGCAGGCGGTGCAGATCGTCGTCGTCGCCGACATCGTCATGAGTCTCGACAACGTCATTGCGGTCGCCGCCGCCGCCAATGGCAGCGTACCGCTGCTGATCCTCGGCCTCGCCATCAGCGTGCCGCTGATCGTCGCCGGTGCGGCGCTGATCATGGCGCTGCTCGCAAAGCTGCCGGTCCTGGTCTGGGCGGGTGCAGCACTGCTCGGCTGGATTTCGGGCGACGTGATCGCGACCGATCCCGGCATCGCGCCGAAGCTGCACACGCTGTTCGACGGCCCGCTCGGCGCCTCGCTGGACAGCATGCTCGGCGCACTTCGCATCCCGCCCCAATTCGCCCATGGCGGCGGAGGCGGCGAATATCTCTGCGCCGCTCTCGGCGTCGTCGTCGTGCTGGTCGTCGGCAGCATCTGGCGCCGGCGCAGCCTGAGCGCGGCCGCGCTGGAGTCCTCAGAGCGCCACGCCAAGGCCTCGGCGGAGTAATCTCCACGGCATGATCTGGTTTTGCTTGCCTCTTCCCGGCGGGGAGAGGTCTTGCGCGCGATCATTCTGACAGGGGTTCCGACAGCCGCCGTCCCCACTGAACCGGTCATCTTAGCTCCGCACGCCGGCGAGCATTGCCGCCTTATGGCGAACTCGCGCGTCAGGCGGTCACGCACAGTGCGGTCCGGCACTTCGTGGGTGACCCACAGCGCTCTCAACCTCTGCGCGATTTAGACTTTGACTTATTATAAACTACTGAAAATAAAGGCGTTTTTATTGACTTGGCGGCTCATGCCGCGGCACGTCGCTCCGGTATTTATTCCTGTCAAACCGGAAGCTGTTGAGAGATGCCTTCGAGAGCCACCTGCCGCCCTGCTGCTATTCTTGCCGCTACCGTCAAATCCCATTCGAAGTTCTCCAGACCGACGGCCTTCGCGGCCTCTCTGGTCTCCATCGCCTTGTTCGGCGACGGCTTCCTTCACCGCACCAGCGCGCAAAGCGCTGCGCCGGAGACGGCGACAGCCTTGCCGGCGGTGACCGTCACTGCCGACGTGCCGAAGCAGCGTGCACGCCCGCGTTTGAACCCAAGTCGAAGGGCGGGCCGTCAAAGCGCGCCCGCGAATGAGCGGGCCAGGATGCAGGCGGAAGCGAAGCCCGCTGCCGCAAGGCCCGGCGCACTCCCGCCCTCCTACCCAGGTCGGCAGGTCGCCCGCGGAGGCCAGATCGGCTTGCTGGGCAACAGGGATTTCATGGACACGCCGTTCAACATCACCAGTTACACGGCGAAGAAGATCGAAGATCAGCAGGCCAGCACGATAGCCGACGTCGTCAGCAACGACCCTTCGGTCCGTTTCACCGGTCAGACCGGCGGCATTCTCGACTCCTTCTTCATCCGCGGCTTTCCGATCGGCGAGGGGAATGTCGGAGAAATTGCCTTCAACGGTGTCTACGGTGTTGCGCCGAACTACCGTGTCTTCACCGACTATGTCGAACGGATCGAGATCATCAAGGGCCCGACGGCGCTACTTTACGGGATGGCCCCGAACAGCAGCGTCGGGGGCACCATCAATATCGTCCCGAAGCGTGCCTCTGATGTCGATCTCACACGGGTTACGACCGACTACGCGACGAACAGCCAGTTCGGCACGCATCTCGACGTCAGCCGACGGTTCGGCGAGAACCGCGAATTCGGAATTCGCGTCAATGGCAGCTATCACAATGGTGATACGCCGCTGGACAACCAGAACCGGGAGGCCCATGTCGGCGCCGCGGCATTCGATTATCGCGGTGAGAAATTCAGAGCTTCGCTCGACTTCATCGATCAGGAAGAAAAGTTCGACGCGCCCACGAGACCGTTTCTGGTCGCAACAGGTGTAGCTGTCCCGACCGCGCCGGTCGGGAGGCGCAATGTCACGCAGGCCTGGGAATGGGCCAAGGTTCATGACAACTCGCTGCTGGCGCGCGCCGAATACGATGTGACGGAATCCGTGACGGTGTTCGCCGACGGCGGTGGCGGCAGGACCCAGGTCGATCGCTTGTTCGGCACGCCGACGATCCTGAACGCGGCCGGCAACACCACGTCGATACCGGGACGCTTCAAATTCGATATCGACCGGAATGTCGCCGACGCCGGTGTGCGCGCCCGGTTTGAGACCGGCGCGATCAGTCACGCCGTGAGTTTCCAGGGCAGCTACTACACGGATCAGATCTCACGGGGCTCTGTGTCCGGGACGCCGGTTCTGTCCAACATCTATGCGCCGATCGCCCGTCCTGAGCAGCTCGTTGCTGCTCCCGCGACTGTTCCGAAGCTTTCGGATACCGAACTGACCGGCCTGGCGCTAGCTGACACTTTGTCGGTTTTTCAGGAGCGCCTTCAGCTGACCGTCGGCGTGCGCCAGCAGGGGGTGAAGTCCAACAACTTCAATACCACCACGGGAGCGGTCACGTCCTCCTATAACCAGACGGCGCTCACGCCGATGGTCGGCCTCGTCGTCAAGCCCTGGAGTAACGTTTCGCTCTACACCAACTACATCGAAGGGCTCAGCAAGGGCGACGTCGCACCGACGACCGCGAGCAATCAGGGGGAAGTTCTTGCGCCTTACTTCAGCAAGCAGCACGAGGCAGGCGTCAAGGTCGACTTCGGAATGCTGGCCACCACGATCAGCGTGTTCCAGATCACCAAGCCGTCGGGACAATTGGGTGTCGACAAGATCTTCCGGGCCGACGCCGAACAGCGCAATCGCGGCCTGGAGTTCACCGTATTCGGAGAGGTGCAGCCGGGCATACGAGTCCTTGGCGGCGTGACGTTGATCGATGCAGAGCTGACAAAGACAAGCACGCCAACCAATCTCGGCAAGACGCCGATCGGTGTGCCTCAGGTGCAGGCAAACCTGTCCGCCGAATGGGACACGCCGTTCGCACCCGGACTGACGTTGGTCGCAAACACCATCTATACGGGACACCAATATCTGGATGCGGCGAACACGCAGGTCGTTCCGGCCTGGACGAGGCTCGACCTGGGTGCCCGCTACAACACGCGGATCAACAACCGGCCGGTGACGCTGCGGGCCCTGGTTCAGAACGTGTTCGATACCAATTACTGGGCTGGCGTGGCGAGCTTCTCCGCATTGTCGCAAGGTGTCCCGCGAACCCTGCTATTGTCGATGTCGACGGATTTCTGAGGCGGGTCGGCTTTGACGCGTGCAACGGCGATGTTGCCGGCCCCGAACCTCACCGGACGCGCACGGCGCGGGCTTCTGTGGTTTCATCGATGGCTCGGATTGCTCGGCGGCATCGTCGTGGTGCTGATCGGCCTCACGGGAAGCTTCATCGTCTTCTATCGGGAAATCGACGCCGCCCTGAACCCGGCGCTTTACACTCCCGCCGGTCGGGAACGAGAGGCTACGTTGAGCGAGGTGATGCGCGCGGCCGCGGCAGCGGATCCCGCGCCGATAGCCACGATCCTCGCGCCGGATCGGACCTGGCCGGTCTGGGTCGTGATACATGCGCATGAAACTGCGAAAGGCCGCTACCCGAATCGCTGGACGACCGTGGTCGATCCTTCGAACGGGAAGGTGCTCGGGCGGCGTGACTACGTCAACGCGTTCTCCCTTAAGGTTTATCGTCTGCACTACACGCTGCTGCTCTACGAGTGGTGGGGCAAAGAGCTGGTCGGCGTTGTCGGGTTCATGCTGCTCGGCCTGGCCATGTCAGGCGTCATCTTGTGGTGGCCGAGGCCGGGTCGATTCTGGCGATCGGTGTCGGTCCGGAAGGACGTTTCGCTGCTTCGATTTGTTTTCGACGTCCACGGCACGGCCGGCTTTTGGGCGCTGCTCGCGCTCACGGTGATCTCGATGACCGGCGTCGGGATCATTTTTCCCGACGTCGTGCGTCCCATCGTTGGCCTTGTGTCGCAACCGACAGCCGATCCGTCGCCGCGGATCGAAGCGCCGCCCCCGACGGGGACACCGCCGCTATCACCCGACGCGATCATGCGGAGCGCGCAAGCGGCCAAGCCGGGCATGGCGGTTGCCATGCTGAGCCCGCCCACCGAAACGCGCAACACGTGGCGGGTGCAGTTGCGGGCCGCGGGTGCCGATCCCGCGGTACGTGCCCGGGGGGCGATCTGGCTCGATCCATGGAGTGGCGCAGTGGTGCACGATCGCACTTCGGCCGCGATGTCGATGGGGGATCGCTATCTGGCCGAACAGCTCTGGATCCATAACGGCGCGACGTTCGGGCTGATCGGGCGCCTGTTCGTGTTCGCAACCGGCTTCGCACCTCTCGCCCTGTTCATCAGCGGCGGGATCATGTGGCTCAAGAAGCGTCCGGGAAGGATCAGGACCGGCCAGCTGGTCTAATGCGCGACGAGATTGGAATGAATCGTTATCGCGCTTTAGGTTGTTGTTTGAGCATGATCTTTCGGAAAACCGCTGCGCACTTTTCCGGATCATGCTCTAGCGTCGCACGATCGAGCCGGAGCGGCCGATCAGGCGGGCGAGGGCGCGGAAGCGGCTGCCGACGCGGTCGGCGACAAGGTCGACGAGCCGGTGCTCGAACACCAGCATCAGATTGCGGCCCTGGCTGCGGAAATGCGTGGCCGGCAGCACACCCGGGCGTGCCGCCGAGATCAGATGGGCGACGCGGAACGCCGCGCCCAGCAGACGGGCGCGTTCGAGCTGGGCCGGTGTCAGCAACTCCTGCATGGTCACCGGCGGCTGGTTCTCCTCGCTCAGGCCCGCATAGCGGTAGAACACGGACAGGCCGACGAAGGCGCGCTCGGTATGGGTGATTGCGCCGAAATTGCCGTTGACGACCAGGCTCAGCGTCTGCTCGCCGCGATGGTCGGGATGCACGCGCCAGCCGATGTCGGAGAGCAGGCACGCGGTGTGGCGCAAGCGGCGGTCCTCCTCGGTCTCGCGCAGCTTCACCACGCGCGCGAGGCGGTCGGTCCAGGCGATCAGCTCGCGGGCGTGCTTTGCCGAACGCGACAGCAGCTGATTGAGCTCTTCCGCGGCGCAGATCAGCCCGTCCTTGTTGCGCTCGGATTCCGACAGCTTCTCGTGCAAGAGGCCCTCGCGCACGCCGAAGGTCGAGAACACGATGGACTTGGGTTTCGCCACGCGGATGATGTGCTCGAGCACCAGCGCCGCATAGGTGAGGAGCGGGCGCCTGGCATCCGCGACGATCTCGATGTCGGCCAGCATGTCGGCGGCCGCAAGCCGGCGAAGCCGACGCGAAAAGTCGAGCGCTTCAGCTGCGGAAATGGAGTAACCGTGCATCACCTGGAGCGGATAGCCGCTCTGGATGATGTGGATGCGCGCAAGCGCGCGCCAAGTGCCGCCGACGGCGTAGAAGGTGCGGCCGCGGCCGGCGGTGAGCTGCGGCACCTCGTCGAGCTCCTCGCGCACGATACGGTCGGCGCGCTTGAGCGATTTGTGCGCGAGGTCCTGGAGCGCGAGGCCACCGAGCGGCAGCGTCACGCCGCTGCGCACGCTGTTCTTGCGCACGTCGATCAGCTCAAGCGAGCCGCCGCCGAGATCGCCGACGATGCCGTCGGGATGGTGGATGCCGGAAATCACGCCGAGCGCCGACAGCCGTGCCTCGCGCGGGCCCGACAGGATTTCGATCTTCACGGCGCAGATGCGCTCGGCCTTCGCGATGAAGTCGGGGCCGTTGGAGGCGTCGCGGCAGGCTGCGGTCGCAATCGCAAACACGCGACCGACCTGCATGACGCGGCACAGGGCCCGGAACCGCTTCAGCGAGGTCAGCGCCTTGTCGACGGCATCGGGCGCAAGCAGGCCCGTGCTCTGCACCTCGCGCCCGAGGCCGCACAGCGTCTTCTCGTTGAAGATCGGAATGAGGCTCCGCGTCAGTCCCTCGTAGACGACGAGACGGACCGAGTTGGAACCGATATCGATGACCGCGACGCTCGAGCCGCGCTTACGCGGCCGCTTCACGTCCTCGATCCCGGATCAAGAATGATGACGTTCATTACGGCGCGTGAGACGGCGCGGCGAGGATTCCTTGAGCGACTTTCCACGGCCAGATAGACTCGGATTTGTCATGAAGTAGTTGTGGACGTTGAAAGGCTCCTCGCCCTTCGCGGTCTTCATACGCGTCGAGGACCCGTCCGGCAACAATTGCCAGCTCTGCTCATTGTCCTTCAGATTCGCGACCATGATCTGTTCGAGAACCTGCTGATGCACCGTGGGATTTTGCAGCGGACACAGCACCTCGACGCGGCGGTCGAGGTTGCGTGGCATCATGTCGGCCGAGGAGATATACACAGCCGCTTTCGCGCTCGGCAGGCCCTGGCCCATGCCGAAGCAGTAGATTCGGCCGTGTTCCAGGAAGCGCCCGATGATCGACTTGACGCGGATGTTCTCCGACAGGCCTGGAATGCCGGGCCTGAGGCAGCAGATGCCGCGCACGACGAGCTCGACCTGGACGCCGGCTTGCGAGGCCTCGTAGAGCGCGTCGATGATGTCGGGGTCGACCAGCGCATTCATCTTCATCCAGACCGCGCCGGGGCGGCCATGCCGCGCATGCGCGGTCTCGCCTTGGATGTGCTCGATGATGCGCTTGCGCAACGTCAGCGGCGACACCGCCATCTTTTCCAGATCGCTCGGCGCGGCATAACCGGTGATGAAGTTGAACACGCGCGCCGCGTCGCGGCCGATGGTCGGATCGGAGGTGAAGTAGGAGAGGTCGGTGTAGATACGTGCGGTGACGGGGTGATAATTGCCGGTGCCGGTGTGGACATAAGTGGTGAGGCCGCCGCCCTCGCGGCGCACCACCATCGAGAGCTTCGCGTGCGTCTTCAGTTCGAGGAAGCCGTAGACGACCTGCACGCCGGCACGTTCGAGGTCGCGGGCCCAGCGGATGTTGGCCTCCTCGTCGAAGCGCGCCTTCAATTCGATCAGCGCGGTGACGGACTTGCCGGCTTCGGCGGCTTCCGCCAGCGTGCGCACGATCGGCGAATTGTTGGAGGTGCGGTAGAGCGTCTGCTTGATCGCGACGACATCGGGATCGCGGGCGGCCTGCTGCAGGAACTGCACCACCACGTCGAAGGATTCGTAGGGATGATGGACGACGAGGTCCTTCTGCCGGATCGCGGCAAAGATGTCGCCGCCATGCTCGCGCACGCGCTCGGGATGGCGCGGTACGTAAGGGGTGAATTCGAGATCGGGCCGGTCGAGGCGGGTGAGCTGCGAGAGCTCGTTCATGGCGAGCACGCCGTCGACCAGGAAGACCTCGTCGTCGGCGGCCGACAGCGCATGCTGCACGAAGCTGCGCAGCTCCTCCGGCATCTTGCCGTCGATCTCGAGCCGGATCACCGACCCGCGGCGGCGGCGCTTCAGCGCGGTCTCGAACAGGCGGACAAGGTCTTCGGCCTCTTCCTCGATTTCGAGCTCGGAGTCGCGGATGATGCGGAAGGCGCCCTGGCCGTGGAGATTGTAGCCGGGGAACAGGCGGTTGATGAACAGCCCGGTCGCCTGCTCGAGCGAGATCAGCCGGACGACCTTGCCCTCGGCCGGCAATCGGATGAAGCGGTCGATCTTGCCGGGCATGCGGATCAGAGCGTTCATCTGCTTGCCGTCGGCGGCGCGCGTGAGCTGGAGCGCGATGGTGAAGCCGAGGCTCGGAATGAACGGGAAGGGGTGGGCAGGGTCGATCGCGAGCGGGGTCAGCAGCGGGAACACGTTGTTGAGGAAGTAGTCCTCGATCCAGGTCCGTTCCGCCTTGGTGACGTCCTTGCCGTCGACCAGCACGATGCCGACGTCGGCCAGCGTGCCGCGCAGGTCGCGCCAGATCGCCTGCTGGTCAGAGGCAAGCTGCGAGACGGTGCGGTTGATCAGCGCGAGCTGCTCGGACGGCGTCAGGCCGTCGGGGCTGCGCTCGGCGATGCCCTCGCGGATCTGGGCCTTGATGCCGGCGACGCGGACCATGAAGAATTCGTCGAGGTTGTTCGCTGAAATCGACAGGAATCGCACCCGCTCCAGCATGGGGTGGCTGGGATTGACCGCTTCCTCCAGGACGCGGCGGTTGAAATGCAGCCAGGAGAGCTCGCGATTGATGAAGCGCTCGGGACTTGAGGCAATCGCCGGCAGGCCCTCGGTCTCCGGGGCTTTTTCTTTAATTTCAACAGCTTGCGCAGAGTCCATCAGAAGTCGATCCATCCAGTTCGCCCCAATTTGCGACTTATGCGCAAAACCGGCGGGAGCATGTGTTAGTCCGATGACGTTTCGATGACATTGCCTATAGAGTAACTCGCAAGCGCCCCCAAAGTATGGTTCCACCGTCTTCGGGCTGCGACATTATCGGCGTATTCATTTCGATGACATTGATGTTCCGCCGCTGCGTCGCGTCAAGCGGCCTTGGAGCCAGGGTGGAAGGGTCAGGCGTCCCGAAGCAGCTCGGCGGCCAGCGCCCGTGTGACGGGGCGACCGAGGCGCAGGGCCTCGCTGTCGAGCAACTGCACGGCCTCCCGTGCGGCCGCCGAGGACCGCTCCAGGCGGGTGGCGAGGTAGCTGACCACGCTCTCATCCACGGTGAGCTGGCGGTCGGCGCAGAACTTGACGATCAGGCCGCGGAAGAGCTGGTCGTCGGGCGGCAGCAGCGAGATCACAGGAACCGCGCGCAGCCGCGAGCGCAGATCGCGCAGCTCGATCTCGAGCGACGCCGGTACCTCGCGGCCGGTGAAGAGCAGGTAGGCTCCATCCTCGCGGGCGAGGTTCATCAGATGAAACAGGGCCCGCTCGTCGAACTCTTTTGCCTTGATATCCTCAACAACCAGCGCGCCGGTGGCGAGCGCGCCCGGGACGTTTTCGGCGGTCAGCCCATTGGCTGTGGTCGAGCGGGCGCCGGAATCCTCGGCCCAGATCGCGGCGAGATGGCTCTTGCCGCTTCCTTCCGGGCCGGCCAGCCACATGATCCGGTTCGGCCATTCAGGCCAGGCATCGATGAGGGCAAGACCGGCTTCGTTGGCGGGGCCTTCGAGGAAATTATCCCGGCTGAGGCTCTCCGCGTGCGGAAGCGAGAATGCCAATTGTCGGGGGTGAACGCGGCCTGCCACGCTTGCTGTGCTCCGTGCCGGCACGCCGGCTTCGTTTGAAGAGATTCGACGTCATCGAGCGGGAGTTGGCCTTTTGCGGGGCCGCATCCCGGCTCATTTGGCCTCGATGGTGCTACTTGGCCTCGATCGTGCTCATGTGCCGCAGCCACTCGACGAGATAGAGCGACACGGAAGAGAGCGTGAAGACCGTGACGAGGCCCATCAGGATCATATCATAGGGCGCCGGTTTGAAGCCGAAGGCCAGGGAGGCCAGCACCAGCGCCGCATAGGCCACCTGGGCGGCGGTGTTGAGCTTCGACACCTTCGACGGCTTCATCTCGACCGGCTTGTCGAACAGCCAGGACACGATCACGGCGGCGACGATCATGATGTCGCGCGACACCACCAGGATCACGATCCAGCGCGGGATGTCGCCCCAGATCCCCAGTGCCAGATAGATCGAGACCAGCAGCGCCTTGTCCGCGAGCGGGTCGAGCAGGGCGCCGAGCTCGCTCGTCATGTTGAAGCGCTTGGCGAGGAAGCCGTCGACCGCGTCGCTCACGCCGGCAATGAGGAAGACGGCGAACGCAACCTCCATTTGGCTCGACACGATGGCCCAGACGATGATTGGGACCAGCATGATGCGGCCCAGGGTAATGATATTCGGAATACTCACGCGGCGCTTCCTGGCACCCGGCCTGACCTCGAATCCGGCCCGTTTGAGGGCTGAACCGGTTGATATCTACATAGTATAGGGCGGGGCGCCACGCTTGCCATTGCGCGTCCCCGGAATTCGACGTAACCAGCCGCAAACCCACTGGAAATCGGGCATGACCGACCGCAAAAACGGCCTCACTTACGCCGATTCAGGCGTCGATATCGACGCGGGCAACCGCCTGGTCGATCTGATCAAGCCGATGGTGCGCGCCACCGCGCGGCCCGGCGCCGACGCCGAGATAGGCGGCTTCGGCGGCTTGTTCGACCTCAAAGCGGCCGGTTTCAAGGACCCCGTCCTGGTCGCCGCGACCGACGGCGTCGGCACCAAGGTCAAGATCGCGATCGAGACCGGCCTGCATGGCGGGATCGGCATCGACCTCGTCGCCATGAGCGTCAACGACCTCGTGGTGCAGGGCGCCGAGCCGTTGTTCTTCCTCGACTATTTCGCCTGCGGCAAGCTCGACCCGGAGGCGACCGCCTCGATCGTCGCCGGTGTCGCCGAAGGCTGCCGCGAATCCGGCTGCGCCCTGATCGGGGGCGAGACCGCCGAGATGCCCGGCCTCTACAAGGACGGCGACTACGACCTCGGCGGCTTTGCCGTCGGCGCCGCCGAGCGCGGTACCTTGTTGCCGCGCAAGGACATCGCCGCGGGGGATGCCGTGATTGGCCTTGCCTCGTCCGGCGTGCACTCCAACGGCTTCTCGCTGGTGCGCAAGATCGTCGAGCAGTCCGGCCTCAGCTTTGAGGCGCCGGCCCCGTTCGCGCCGGTCATGACGCTCGGCGGCGCGCTGCTGACGCCGACGCGGCTCTACGTCAAATCCTGCCTGCGTGCGATCCGCGAGACCGGCGCGGTGAAGGGGCTTGCCCACATCACCGGCGGCGGTTTCACCGACAACATTCCGCGCGTGCTGCCGAGCCATCTTGGCGTCGGCATCGATCTGGCGCGCCTGCCGGTGCTGCCGGTGTTCAAATGGCTGGCCGCCCAAGCCGGTATCGCCGAGCTCGAAATGCTGCGCACCTTCAACTGCGGCATCGGCATGATCGCGATCGTCGAGCCCGACAAGGTCGATCAGGTCGTCCAGGTCTTCAGCGATGCCGGTGAGACGGTGGCGCAGCTCGGTACCGTGATTCCGGCCGAGGGCGAGCACCGCGTCGTCTACAACGGCCACCTCGACCTGGCGCTGTGATGACTGGCGCTGTGATGAAGCGCCGCGTCGCCATCCTGATCTCCGGCCGCGGCTCCAACATGTCCGCGCTGATCAGGGCCGCTGCTGCGGCGGAGTTTCCGGCGGAAATCTCGCTCGTCATCTCCAACAAGGCCGACGCTCTGGGGCTCGAACGCGCCAAGGCGAGCGGCGTCAACACGCTGGTGATCGAGAGCAAGCCGTTCGGCAAGGACCGCGCCGGCTTCGAAAAGCTGCTGCAGGCCGCGCTCGACCAGCACGGCATCGAGCTGATCTGTCTCGGTGGCTTCATGCGCCTGTTCACGGCCGAGTTCACCAAGGCCTGGTACGGGCGGATGCTCAACATCCATCCGTCGCTGCTGCCGTTATTCCCGGGTTTGGACCCGCACGGTCAGGCTTTGCGCGCCGGCGTCAAACTGTCTGGCGCGACAGTGCACTTTGTCATCCCTGAGACCGATGCCGGCCCGATCGTGATGCAGGGTGCGGTCCCCGTCAGCGACCACGACACGGGCGCTACGCTGTCGGAGCGCATTCTCGAGGTGGAGCATCGCATCTATCCCGAAGCGCTGCGGCTGCTTGCGACCGGCAAGGTCCGGATCGAGGGCGATGTGTGCAGGACGGACGGAAGCGGGCCCTCGGAGAATTTCCTGGTATCGCCGGTGGTGCGCTGAAGCACCGTCGCGCCGTGTTTCGTCTTCGCAAACAAAATCCCCCGGCAGAGCCGGGGGCATCGTCATGATCTCTCGCGCTAAGCTTTGAGAGAAATCAGGAGACCTTGAGGTTCTCCGCGGATGCTTTGCCGCGGTTCTCCACGAGGTCGTATTCAACCACCTGGTTCTCATTAAGGGTCGAGAGTCCGGCACGCTCGACGGCCGAGATATGGACGAACACGTCCTTATCGCTGCCGTTCGGCTTGATGAACCCATAGCCCTTGGTCGGGTTGAACCATTTGACGGTGCCCTTTTGCGGCATCGCTCATCTCCTCCACTAGATACAAAAAAGACGCGGCCGCAGTTTCGCGTGCCACGCCACAAACGGGCTTCCGGAAGTCTGTTCGAGTCTCAATGTCGCGAAACGCACAGCCGAGCGGCCAATTCCGATTGTGTCCAATATTGCAACATGAAATTCGCGCGTTAGCAAGCGGCGCACGGCTTTCAAGATCGCGGCGGCTGTCGCCCTCTGCAATTTGCGACCTGTGGCAAGGGAACCACAATCGAGGCAATAGCCCCGCTCCAGCGCGCCAACCGGTTGACCCTGCGTGGCAGTTCGGCACAAATCGCCGCAAGCGCGCGCCGTTCGTGTTGCATTTTTGCGCTCCGCCACTTTGCTTCGGGATTAGTCGTCATGCGCTGCGCCTTGCAGCTCTCCGGGACACGGCAGACGGTCGGGCTGGGCCGTGTCCGCCGGATCGCGGCTGCGCTCGTCATGGCGCTTGGACTCGTCGTGACGATGTCGGCGACATCAGCCTTCGCGCAGAGTCCGACGCCCACGCCGACCCCGACCCCGACACCCACGGCGTCACCGACCCCCATGCCGACCGCGACCAATTACGACCAGTCGGCCGGCAACAGTGCGCTCAATCTTGGCTCCAATTTCCTGGAGCGGCTCGGCAACCAGGCCTCTAGCGGCGTCAACCGTGCATCGCGCAACAATCCCGGTGGGGGCGGCGCCTCGGCGAGCACGGAGGATCCGCTCTACCGCACCTGGTTCGAAGGCTATGGCATCTCGGTCCGGACCGACGCGCAGGGCGACTTCGTCGGCGACAAGCGCAAGACCTTTGGCGGCGTCGCCGGCTTCGGCGCGCGGGTCGCGCCGGGCGTCAACCTCGGCTTCTCCGTCGACCAGAGCCATACCGACATCGACGTGCCGCTGGCGCTGCAGTCGGCGACGCTCGACCTGACGCAAATCGGTTTCAACGGCTCGGTCGACAAGGGACCGTGGACCTGGGCATTCGCGGTGGTGCACGGTTTCGGCAAGGTCCGTTCCAGCAGGGACACCGGCGTTGGTCTTGCGACCGCGGGTTATCGTGCTGCGATCGACGGTGGCCTGACCGAGATCAGCTACTACTGGACCCAGGACCAGATGCGCGTCGTACCCAAGGGCGCGCTCGAATATGTGCGCGCCACCAGCGCTGCGTTCCAGGAGGCTGGAGGGCTCGATCCATTGAACGTCGGCTCCACGGCACTCTCTCGCGCACGCGTGATGATCGGCGCGGAGATCGGGCGCTACTTCATCTACGACCAGAAGATCCTGGACCTGTCGGCCTACGGCAAGTTCGTCGACAATTTCTACCAGAACCTGGGATCGGTGCAGGTCAGCCTGGGAACCCAGAGCATTGTCGTTCCCGGCATCGGGGAGAGCCGTTACGGCATGGATGCCGGCGCCTCGGCCTCGCTCAGCCTCACCAGCGTCGCGCGGCTCTACGTCAACTATGACGGCAAGTTCCGCAACGAGCTGACGTCGCATCAGGGCACGGTTGGCTTCGAATACAGATGGTGAGGGCGAAGCGCGCCCTGCGTCTACGTCGGCGTTGCCGCGACATAACCCGTTAGCCCAAAGCCCTCGCGCGCGGCCGTCATCATTGGCACCAGCGCATTCGGATGGATGAACTCGTCGCGGAAGCAGGGATAGGTCTTGGCATCGAAGATCTTCTTCAGCCAGTCGACCACGATCTTGTGGCGCTCGGAGTTGCGGAATTCCTTGTGATAGGTGAGCCAGAGATCGGCGTGGTGGCTGACGCCCAGATCGACGGCAACGAGCGGTGCGCCGAGCGCGATCGACACGGTCGGCAGGAAGCCGATGCCGGCGCCGCGCTCCACCGCATAGAGCACGCCGACCGAGGAGTTGGTCTTGATCCCGACGATGCCCTCGAGCGACTTCAGTCCAAGCACGCGCGCGTAGGCGCCGTCGTCGACCTGCGGCGCGCTCTGCTTGATGATGCGATGGTTCTTCAACTCGGCGAGGGACGCCGGCACGCCGTAGAGGCTCTCGTATTCCCTGGAGACGAAGGGATAGATGTGCAGGCGGCCGAGCTTGGCGACGATCAGGTCGGGATTGGTCGGCGGCTCGAGCTGGATCGCGATGTCGGATTCAAGCCGGGCGACGTCGGCCTGCTCCATCGCGCAGCGCAGATCGACGGTGATCTTGCGATAGGTCTTCTGGAAATCGATCAGCCGCGGCAGGATCCAGAAATTGCCGGGGCCTTCCGTCACCGCGACGCGCACGGTGCCTGACGTGTCGTTCGACGATCGCGAGGCACGCCGGAAGACGTTGAAGGCATGACGCTCCATATGCGCGACGTCGGCGATCATCGCAGCGCCTTCATCGCTGAGCGTCAGTCCGCTCTGGTCGCGCAGGAACAGCTTGCAGTCGATGCTCTCTTCGAGCCGGTCGATCCTGCGCATCAGCGTGGTGGAGGTGAGGCCGAGTTCTTCGGCCGCGTTGCGGAAACTTTTATATTTTGCGCACGCTAAAAAGAGTTTCAAATCGTCCCAGGACGCGTCCAGGGCTTCTTCACGGTGCTGCATCAAAGCAGCACCCCGGTGCAATAACTGCTGCATACGCCAGATCCCCAACCGCTAAGGTCATCGTCATAGCGGGGCACTAAATCCTCGAACGATAGAGGGGTGACATGAGTATGGAAAGGGGCTCCTTTGCCGCAAGGCATGATTTCGATGCATTGCCGCTCAGTCCGGACGTCGATGTACGATGTGCGCAATCTTCCGAAATTGCTGCGCTTTCTGACATGGCGCACCGGCTGGTACCGGGTGTGCAGATCGGAACGGCAGAGCTTGCGCGATATTTCACGTTCGATCCTCAGAGCATCCTGACGTTCAGTCGCAAGGGCAATCTGGTCGGCGGCATGGCCTTCTTGTTCCTCAACGACCGCGGACATGATGCGCTGCTGCTCGACGAGATCTGCCTGACCGCACCCGAGACGCGCTATCTCGCTTCCGCGAAGGAAGACGTTGCAGCGATCTACATCTGGGCGATCGCGGCGACGGGCCGCGGTATCGCCGGTCTCGGCAAGGCCGCGGCTCATCTCCGTCAGGTAAGGTTTCGCGGCGCGGATTGCTATGCGCAGCCGTCAACCGTGGCCGGACGCGACATCATGAAGGCGACGGGATTCGACCCCGTCCCGAGCTTCCAGCCCGATCTCTGGTGTTACGAGCGGCCCTGGCATCGGCAGCCGATGCGGATGCCGGGCGCGATCATCCAAACAAGGAGTTTTGCAGATGCACGGCACTAGGATTCCCCTCGCCAAGCCCGACTCCCGCGCCATCACCATTCGCCTCGCGCGCGATCCCAACGACCTCATGCTGGTCACCGCCATTCGCGCGGCGGTCTATCTCGCCGAGCAGGATTGTCCGTTCGACGAGGAGTTCGACGGCAACGACATGGTCGCAGCGCACTTCATCGGCTACGTCGGCAACGAGCCTGCGGGTTGCCTGCGGGTACGCTTCTTCGGTGATTTCGCCAAGGTGGAGCGGCTCGCGGTGCGTCATCAATATCGGCGCTCGCGCGTCTCGTTCAAGCTGGTGCAGGCGAGCGTCGACTATGTGAAGCGCAAGGGCTTTCGCAAGATCTACGGCCAGGCGCAGGACCGGCTGGTCGATTTCTGGGCTCATTTCGGCGCCAAGCCGCTCGGTCACAACCGCAAGATCACCTTCTCGGATTTCTCCTACACCGAGATGCTGCTGGAGATCGAGCCGGGGCCGGACGCCATCACGCTGGACAGCGATCCCTATGTGATCATTCGGCCCGAGGGCGATTGGGACCGACCCGGCGTGCTCGACGCATCCGCGGGGCGGGCGGTGACCTCGCCGCTACGGGACCTCGCACTCGCCGATCACTGAAATTGGTGCAGCTCTGCGCAAGACAATGCTGACTTCCATTACCGATGATCCGCCGATCCTGGTCTGTGCGGATCTCCAGGTCGAATATCTGACCCCCGGGCGTCGCCATGTCATCCTCGACGGCGAAGCCGCGACTGTGCGCTGCCTGGAGCTCCTGACGCTGTGGCGCACCAATCTCTGGCCGGTGATGCATCTGAAGCGCATCGCCCAGGCGGCGTGGTTCAATCCGGCATCCAGGCTGACTGATTGGATCGCTGAGGCGAAGCCGCGACCCGGCGAAATGACTTTCGAGCACCCGCTGCCGTCGGCCTACAGCTCTTCGCGGTTCGTGGACTACATGTCCAATATCCGCAATGTGCGCTGCATTCTGGTCGGCTTTTCCCTGGACGAAACTATCCTGGCCACCGCCGTCGACGGGTTTCACCGCAGCCATCGCTACCAGATCGTCACTGACGCCGTGGCCTGCCGGCAGCCGGGCACGGGCGATGCCGCCGTCTACAAACAGTCGGTGGTGAATGTGATCGGGAATTTTGCTACAGTCCATGCCAGCGCCGAACTGATCAGAACCAGCGGCGCCATCGCGGTCTAGGCGGCCGTGGTCGGCGGATGGATGGGGTGGGACATTGTCACGGGGGGACGAGCTCAAGGAGCTGGCGAGCGATTTGTCGCGTGCCGTGGAGCTGGCGCGCCGCGTCGGCTTGCCCACGACCGTCTATCTGCTCTCGATGGCGTTGGTGGAGGTGAAGGAAGCCGCTCGCGCTGCCGACGAAGGGGATGACGACGGCGCGGCGTAGGGTTTCGGGCCTGCGGCGAAAGCGTTTCTCTCAGGATCGGCCGATGGCGCGCATCAAGATGTCGGATGCGCCATCAGCGTTGTCGCCCGTGTAGGCAACGAATTGATCGGGCCGCACCAGGATCAGCCGCGCCTCGTATTTCTCGCGGCCGCCTGATGCGGTGTCCCTGATCACCTTCAGCGGGATGCCAAGCCGCGCGGCGGCTTGCTCAAGAGCTGTAGCCGCGCCGCCGTCCGTCAGATCGATCAAGGTGAAGCCGTCGCCCAATTCCTCGAACACGTTCTTGCCTGACGACAAAGGTTGCGGCGTGAGGTGATGACCTGCGCGCGCCGGATAGGCGTGCGAGCCGATCGCACTGCAGACAGCGCCGGCCGGACCAAAGACGATTGGTGACCCCTCGTAATTCGGCTCGAAGGCGTTGACCTCGGCGCGCGCGCCGGAGTGCCGCTCGTGCCAGGCGGCCTCGAAATCCGCCCGATCGCGCGCCGGATCGTGGCGGCGAAGAAAATCGCGGTCGCGGAAGATCGGCGTCTCTATGAAATCGCGCGCGGTGGACGCAAACACCGGACGCCGCTCGGCATCGTAGCTGTCGAGCAGACCGGCTGGCGCCCAGCCTTGCAGGGTCGCAGCAAGCTTCCACGCCAGATTTACGGCGTCCTCGAAACCGGTGTTGATGCCATAGCCGCCATAGGGCGGATGGCTGTGCGCGGCATCTCCGGCGACGAAGACGCGGCCTGCGCGGTAGCTGTCCGCGACCGTGAAGCGAAGATCCCAGAATCCGATGTGCTTGAATTCGATGTCGAATTGTGCGCCGGCGGCATCGTGCAGCAAGCGTCGGAAATCGAAATTGTCGGCGGTGGTGTCCGCGGGAACGGGGGCATGGAAGAACCAGGTGCTGCCGAGATCGACCCGGCCGAAGAACTTCCAATAGCCCTCGAGGTCAGGATGCAACACGCTGTAGAACGACTTGCCTGGAAAGGCCTCGAGCAGCCGATGCAATTCGACGGACCGAAACACCAGCAGCACCATCAGCCGGTCGTGGTCGGAGCGGGTCTGGGCGATGCCGGCGTGTTCGCGCACGATCGATCGGCTGCCATCGCAGCCGATCACATAGTCGGCGCGAAGGCTCTGTGTCATCCCGTTGCGATTTTCGATGTCGAGGCCCACGCCCTCGGCGTCAGGCCGGACATCCCGGCAGGTCCAGCCGTATCGCAGGTCAATGGAGGGAAGCTGTGCCGCCCGTTGCCGCAGCACGGCTTCGGTCGCGTATTGCGGCAGGCGTTCGTTGTCGGTGAAATAGAAGGGGCGGACGAGCTCGCGCTGCAGCCAGTTGTAATTGTAGCCGCTGAGCAGCGTCCCGTAGCTGGTCATTCCGCCGATGCCATAGTCGGGAGGAATGGTGCGGGCGGCGCGCAGCGACGCCTCCGCGCCCCAGAAGTGGAAATGCTCCATCGTCCGCTGCGTGAGGTTCTGCCCCTTGGGGATCGGCTGCGGCTGTTCGTGGCGTTCCACGACGATGGTCTTGATGCCGCGCTGGCCAAGGCCGATCGCCAGACCCATCCCGACCGGTCCGCCGCCGACGATCACGACGGGCGCGTCGCTATCCGCTGAAGCCTGCCTCACATCGCTTCCCCACGATTGTCATCGCGCGAGGCGCGATCGCTCGTCCTCATGAGATGTCGCACAGATCTCGTCAAGTAAAATCTCAAATAATGAGATTATTCTGTCGCAACCTCGGAGATCTGCCGGGCCGCTTCGCGGACCTCCGCGCTGATGCGATCGATCAACTCGCCCTTGGCATGTGGTCCGGCGATCGTGATGCAGAGGCTTGCGATCGGGTAGCCCGCATCGAGGATCGGCGCGGCGATCCCGACCGCGCCCGGTGTCACTTCGCCAAAGGCAACGGCGACGCCGGCGCGCCGCACGCGTTTCAGCGCTGCCAGGATTTCGTCGGAGGTGTCGCCGACGCCGACGCTGCGCAGATCGGCGGCATAGCGCGTCACCAGTGGCATCACGCGCTGCTTGGGCAGAAAGGCCATGATCGAGCGCGCGATTGCGCCGCGTCCCATCGCCATCGGTCGGCCGCGCGGATAGCTGCTTACGGGATTCACGACGGAGGCGATTGAAGCCACGCACAGCATCTTTTCGCCATACCAGCGCACGACCAGGGCCGTACAGGGGTGCGCGGCCGACAGCCGCTCCAGATGCGGGGTGGCTGCTGCGATCAGCGGATCGGAACAGCGGCTGAGATAGTCCATCTCGACCACGCGCGGGCCAAGCGCGAACCGGCCGCCGCGCGTCGGCATCACGAAGCCGCTGTCCTTCAAGCTCTTCAGATAGCGATACAGCGTCGGCCTCGTGTAGCCGAGCTCCTTCATGAGCTCTTCGGGCGACCATTGCGGCCGTGCCTCGGTGAAGAGATCGAGCACGGCAAGGACCCGATCCTGACTGTTTGCTTTGACCAAGTGAGATTCGATCCAGCTTCGCGTATTGGCCGTGATACCCGCATTCGCGCCGGCCGCAAAACGGCGGCACGGTAGCGGCTTGCCTTCGTTATAATCTCACTATAAGAGATTTTAAGAAGAATAATAGTGCATGAGCTGCCGGGGAGGGGTTGGGCATGGCTGTCACAGCTACGGATGAGATCGTGTCGGGCACGGTCGACGTTCCCGCTTATGTCGATCGTCAGCCGGTCGGCGCCTTTCAGGTCCGGGTTCTGCTCGTCTGCGCCGCGGTGCTGTTCATCGATGGCTTCGACACCCAGGCCATCGGTTATGTCGCGCCTGCAGTCGCGCAGGAATGGAAGCTGGCGCGTGGGAGCCTCGGTCCGGTGTTCAGCGCGGGGCTTCTGGGTCTCATGATCGGCGCCCTGATCTTCGGTCCGATGGCCGACAGGATCGGTCGCCGCCGCATCATCCTCGCAAGCGTGCTGGTGTTCGGCATCGGGACGCTGCTCACCGTGTTCGCGGTGGACACGACCTGGCTGATCGCGTTGCGCGTTCTGACCGGTCTTGGTCTCGGCGGTGCAATGCCCAATGCGATTGCGCTGACCTCCGAGTTCAGCCCGCATCGCCGCCGCGCCACCATGGTCATGATCATGTTCGCAGGCTTTTCGATCGGTGCGGCCCTGGGCGGGCTGCTGGCAGCCGCCATGATCCCCGCTTTCGGCTGGCGCTCGGTGTTCCTCGTCGGCGGCCTCGTGCCGCTGCTGCTTCTGCCTTTCCTCTTCAAGGCGTTGCCCGAGTCGATCCGGTTCCTGGCGATGATGGGCGGTCGCGACCGCGAGGTGGCGAACCTCCTGCAAAAGCTAGCCCCGGGGGTATCCATCGCCGGCAACGCCAAATTCGTAGTCCAGGAGCCCAAATTGTCGGGATTGCCCGTCGCGCATTTGTTTGCGGAGGGCCGCGCACCGGTGACGGTCCTGCTCTGGGTCGTGTTCTTCATGAGCCTGCTCGACCTCTATTTGCTGTCGAACTGGCTGCCCACCGTGCTGAACGATCTCGGCGTCTCGGTTTCGGGCGCGGCCGCGATTGGTGCGATGCTCCAGGTCGGCGGCGTGGTCGGCACCTTCACGCTCGGCCAGTTCATCGACCGTTTCTCGTTTCGCGCGTTGTCGCTGACCTATCTCGCGGCGGCGGTCGCGGTGGCCGCCGTCGGCATGGCCAGCCATTCGATCGTCCTGGTCACGATCGCGATCTTCGCGTCGGGATTTTGCATCGTCGGGGGACAGATCGCCTCGAACGCGCTGACGGCGACCTTCTATCCGACGGCGATCAGATCGACCGGCGTGGGCTGGGCGTTGGGCATCGGCCGCATCGGCTCGATCGTGGGGCCTCTGATCGGCGGCGTCATGCTGGCCCGCGACATGGGACCGCAGCCGCTGTTTGGCGCTGCGGCCGTCCCGGCATTGATCGCCGCGGCGGCGGCCTTCGTGCTGGCACGGCGAGGCTAGCCGAGGCGATATCTTCTGTGCCGAAGTGCCAGCGCTGCTTTCCTGCAACGCTCGTGTGCGCTTGTTGCCAACGAAATGACGTTGCAAGTTGCGGCCTGCCGCAATAGCCAAGATGTCGACGTTTTCTTTGGACAAGCTCGTCGTTTGGACAGGTCTGCGTCATGACCTCCAATGACGCACCGTTGAGGAATCCCGCAATGTCCATGCTGCCCAATTCGCAAGAGGCCCGGGATGTGGCCTACCAGCTCCATTCCTATACCAATGCGCGCGCGCATCAGCAGGCCGGTCCGCTGGTGATCGAGCGCGGCGAGGGCCCTTACGTGTTCGACGCGTCGGGCAAGCGCTATTTCGAGGCCATGGCCGGCCTGTGGAGCGTCGGGCTCGGCTTCAACGAGAAGCGGCTGGTCGAGGCGGCGCACAAGCAGATGCTGGCGCTGCCATTCTACCATACGTTCTCCGCCAAATCGCACGGGCCCTCGATCGACCTCGCCGAGAAGCTGGTGGCGCTCGCGCCGGTGCCGATGAGCAAGGTGTTCTTCACCAATTCCGGCTCGGAGGCGAACGACACCGTCCTCAAGCTGATCGCCTATCGCTCCAATTCGCTTGGCCAGCCGCAGCGCAAGAAGATCATCAGCCGGATGCGCGCCTATCACGGCGTCACCATTGCCTCGGCAAGCCTCACCGGCCTGCCGAACAACCACCGCTCGTTCGACCTGCCGCTGCCCAACATCCTGCACACGGGCTCGCCGCATTTCTACAAGGACGGCGCGCCCGGTGAGAGCGAGGAGGCGTTCGCAACGCGCCGGGCCGAGGAGCTCGACGCGCTGATCCAGAAGGAGGGCCCGGATACGATCGCGGCCTTCTTCGGCGAGCCGGTGATGGGCGCGGGCGGCGTCGTCGTGCCGCCGGCGACCTATTGGGACAAGATCCAGGCCGTCCTGAAGAAGTACGACATCCTGCTGGTCGCAGATGAGGTCATCTGCGGCTTCGGCCGTACCGGCAAGATGTTCGGCTGCGAGACCTATGGCATCAAGCCGGACGTGATGGTGGTCTCCAAGCAGATCACCTCGAGCTATTTCCCGCTGTCGGCGATCATTCTGAACGACCGCATGTTCGAGCCGATCGCGGACGAGAGCAACAAAATCGGCGTGCTCGGTCACGGTTTCACCGCGGGCGGCCATCCCGTCGGCTCGGCCATCGCGCTGGAGAATCTCAAGATCATCGAGGAGCGCGGCCTGGTCGCGCACGCCGCCGAGCTCGGCGGCTACATGCAGGGCAAGCTGCGCGAGCTCACCAGCGATCCGCTGGTCGGCGAGGTCCGCGGCGTCGGCATGATCGCGGCGATCGAGCTCGTGCTCGACAAGGGACGCAAGACGGCCGCCAGCACGCCTGGCGCCGTCGGCGGCATCGCCAGCCGCATGCTCCAGGAGCGCGGCGTGATCTCGCGCAACATGCTGGATGCGATCGCCATCTGCCCGCCGCTGATCGTCACCAAGGCTCAGATCGACGAGCTGGTCGCAGCGATCACCGGCGTGCTGAATGATATGAAGCCGGAAGTGGCGAAGCTGACGCCGGCGTAGGCTCTCTCCTCGTCATTGCGAGGAGCCCGCAACAAAATTGCGAAGCAATTTTGCGCTAGCGACGAAGCAATCCAGACCGTCTCCGCGGAAAGATTCTGGATTGCTTCGCTTCGCTCGCAATGACGGCGTTGATGCAGCGAGCCTCGATTTATCACCGTCACCCTGAGGTGCTCGCCTCTTCGGCGAGCCTCGAAGGGCGACGGCCGACTGGCCGCAGCGGGGGCCGCTCATCCTTCGAGGCTCACGCCTCGCGCCTCAGGATGACGGTTTAACCGGCTCCACCCGTTGGACCCCGATCACGCGGCCTTTCTCGATCGCGAGCGCCAGCTCGCCGCGCTTCAGTTTCAGCGCGGCATCGCCGAACAGCTCGCGGCGCCAGCCGCGCAGGGCGGGGACGTCGGCCTCGTCGTCGGCTGCGATCTCTTCGAGATCGTCGACGGTGGCAATCACCTTGCTGGCGACCGCGTGGCGCTCCGCGGTCATGCGCAGCAGCACCTTCAACAGCTCGACGATGGCGGCGCCATTGTTGTTGTTGCGCGGCTTCTCCAGCTTCGGCAGCGTCGCGAAATCCCGCGCCAGCCCGCGCTCGACCGCGGCGACGATGTCCGCGCCCCATTTGGATTTCTCGAACCCCTTCGGCACCGAGCGCAGATGGGCGAGCTTCTCCAGCGTGTTCGGCGCGTGGGTCGCGATGTCGCTGATGGCTTCATCACGCAGCACGCGGCCGCGCGGCACGTCGCGGCTCTGCGCTTCCTGCTCGCGCCAGGCCGCGACCTCCATCAGGACCGCGAGGTCCTTGGGCTTGCGGACCCGCGTCTTCAGCCGTTCCCAGGCGCGCTCGGGGTGGAAGTCGTAAGTGCGGGGCGAGGTCAAAACCTCCATCTCGATGGAGACCCACTCGCTGCGGCGCCGCTTCTTGAGGTCGGCATCGAGCGCGGCGAACACGTCGCGCAGGTGCGTGACGTCGGACACCGCGTAGTGCATCTGCTCTTTCGTCAGCGGCCGGCGCGACCAGTCGGTGAAGCGGTGGGTCTTGTCCGGGCGGTGGCCCGCGACCTTCTCGACCAGCGCGTCATAGGCGATGCTGTCGCCATAGCCGAGCACCATGGCCGCGACCTGGGTGTCGAACACCGGGTGCGGGATGATGTTGGCCTGGTGCCAGATGATCTCGATGTCCTGGCGGGCGGCATGGAATACCTTCAGCACGCCCTCGTTGCCCATCAGGTCGAAGAACGGCTTGAGGTCGATCCCCTCGGCCAGGGTGTCGATGACGATCGCTTCCTCGGGGCTGGCCATCTGCACCACGCACAGCAGCGGGTAGTAGGTGGTTTCGCGCAGGAACTCGGTATCGACTGTAATAACGGGGTGCTTGGCCAGCCGGCTGCAGGCAGCCGCGAGGTCAGCGGTGGTGGTAATCAAATCCATGAACGGCCCATGACACTTGGTATCAGCCGTTCTGCCGAAAGCGCTGTGATGTCAAGGGGCTCTAAGCGAATTCGAGCATTGCATCGGGCCGGAATCGTCTCTTTCCGACGAAATTCCTATTCGTAACGGATCCGGTGCGAGGATTTGCGCGCGCAGGGCAGCGCCACCACGACCACGCACATGGCGACCAGCGCCAGCCCCAGGAACTCGAAAACCAACAGATCCACGGCGAAATCTCCAGAAACATTGATAGATTTGTCGGGGGTACGTTGAGGGTCTGTTAATGCTCGTGGTTACCGGCCGCCCGGCAAGCCGGATGGTGGACGGGGAGTTAACGGGGGCGGGCTCGACCATCACCCCATGAGCTTCGGCAAGGCGGCGAGCGCGTCCACGGCGGCACGCACTTTTGGCGGAATCCGGGGCGAACGGGGCCACAGCGCGTGGCAGTCGTAGAGGAATTCGGGCTGGCCTTCGAGGAGGCCGACCAGCGCGCCGCTGTTGAGACGCTCGCGGACCAGCCAATAAGGCAGCCAGGCGAGCCCCATGCCCTGTGCGGCGGCGTCCGCGATCGCCTCCATATCGTCGAGCCTCAGCCTGCCTGACGGCATGATCTCGCGTGCCGGCTGGTCGGCTTGTGGAAACAGCCATGGCCGGACGCGTCCAGAGCGGCGATAGATGATCGCCTGATGCGCGGCGAGATCGTCGAGCGATTTTGGTTTGCCGTTGGCGCGCAAATAGGACCGCGCGCCACACACGACCATGCGCTGGCTTGCGATGCGCCGCGTGATCAGACCGGACTGGTCGTCGAGATCGCCGGTCCGGATCGCAAGATCGTAGCCGGCCTCGAGGATGTCAGCGATCGGATCGCCGAAGGAGAGGTCGAGCTCGAGATGCGGATATTTTCGCACGAGCTTCATCAGCAAGGGCGCGAGGCAGTGTCGGCCCAGCAGGGCAGGCATGGTCACGCGCAGCCTGCCGCGCGGCGCGGAGAGCTCGTCGGCCACGACGGCGTCGGCGGCTTCGGCCTCGCTGAGTACCGCGCGGCAACGCTCGTAATAGGCCTGGCCAGCCTCGGTCAGGCTCTGGCGCCGCGTGGTGCGGTTGAGGAGGCGGACGCCGAGGCGCTCTTCCAGGAAGCGCACATGCTTGCCGACCATCGGCCCTGACATCTCCAGGGCGTCGGCCGCGGCCGCGAACGAGCTGAGATCGACGGCCCGGACGAATACGGCCATGCTGGTCAGGCGGTCCATGATTGAAAACTCCTGGTTTTGACTGTTCGCGTATTCGGGCCATTTATCCACTTCGGTGGGATCGGCATAGCTCCATTCAGCTCAACTGTTTTGGAGTGTATCCATGGCGCGCGTCGTTCGCTTTCACCGGCATGGCGGTCCCGAAGTGCTGCGCATCGAGACGGTCGACGTTCCACCGCCGGCAAAGGGCGAGGTGCAGATCCGGGTCAGGGCGCTCGGTCTCAACCGTGCGGAGGCCCTGTTGCGGACGGGCACCTATATCGAGACCGCGACATTTCCGTCCGGCCTTGGCCTGGAGGCGGCGGGTATCGTCGAGGCCATCGGCGAAGGCGTGGCCGACTTTGCGCCGGGCGATGCGGTCAGCATCGTGCCGCCGCTGTCGATGGTGCGATGGCCGGCCTATGCCGAGCTTGCCACCTTTCCGGCCGAGCTCGTCGTGAAGCATCCGCCCGAGCTTGGCTTCGAGGCGGCGGCTGCGGTGTGGATGCAGTATCTGACGGCCTACGGCGCGCTGGTCGACATCGCCGCACTTGGGCGAGGGGATGTCGTCGCCATCACGGCGGCATCAAGCAGCGTCGGGCTTGCCGCCATCCAGATCGCGAACCGGATCGGCGCTGTCCCGGTCGGCTTGACGCGGACCTCGACCAAGCGGCGCGCCTTGCGCGAGGCCGGCGCCGCCCACGTGATCGCCTCGCAGGAGGAGGACATCGAAGCGCGGCTCGCGGAGATCGCCGGTGCGAGCGGCGTCCGCGTGGTGTTTGACGCCGTCGGCGGTCCGGCATTCGAGCCGCTGACCGCGGCGATGTCACCGGGCGGTATCCTGATCGAGTATGGCGGGCTGAGCTCCGCGCCGACGCCGTTCCCGCTCTTCAACGTGTTGACCAAGAGCCTGGTCCTGCGCGGCTACCTCGTGCACGAGATCATCCGCGATCCCGTGCGCCTTGCGAAAGCAAAGGCGTTCATCCTCGACGGGTTGTCAGACGGCAGCTTGAAGCCGGTGATCGCCAGAACGTTCCCGTTCGAGGAGATCGTCGAGGCGCATCGCTTCCTGGAGTCGAACAATCAGTTCGGCAAGATCGTGGTGACGATCTAACCGCGCGCGGCGCGTGGCTCACGTCGCGGCGATCAGCCCCCCTCGAATATTCTCTTGCGGGCATTTTCGACATGCGTGCGCATGGCGCGGCGGGCGCCGTCCTCGTCTTGTGCCTCGATGGCCTCGAACACGCGGCGATGCTCCTGCTGCCCCCTGAGAATGCGACCGCGCGGCTGAATGAGCGACAGGTTGCGGTTGAGATTGACGCCAATGGCGATCTGCTCTCTCAACGAGGTCAGCGTCTCGACAAAGAAGCGGTTGCCGCTCGCCTCCGCAATCGTGCGGTGGAAGAGGAGATCTTCCTCGACACCAAGGCCGCCCTCGCGCCCTTGGGCGACCATCGTATCCAGCCTGGTCAGGACCTGCTGAATGCGGCGCAGGCTTTGCTTGTCCCGGTTGCGTGCGGCGAGGCCCGCGGCATCGCCCTCGACGGCCATCCGGAACACGAAGCAGCGCTGGATGTCGGGGATGCTGCTGACAGGCGCGAAGTCGAAGGCATTGGCGGCCGGGCGCCGCGTCACGAACCAGCCCGCACCCTGGCGTGATGCGATCAGCCCGTCGTCGCGCAATCGCGTCAGCGCCTCGCGAACGACGGGCCGTGAAACGCCGAGGAGTTCGGCAAGGCCATTCTCGGGCGGTAGCCGGCAGTTCACGGGAAGGATGCCGATCGCGATCTGACCGAGCACATGGTCGTAGATCCGGTCGCTCAATCGTCCCGTCGAGGACGACAGCGGCAACTCCGCGGATTTCATCGCAGGCTTTTTCAAGTCCGGCTCCGCCCGGTTTTGCGTTCGGCTTCCAAACAAGTTTTTGACATTTCAGTCCGTGCACAAGGCGATCGGCCGCCAGTTCAAAACAGCTACAGAACAGACCGCTTGACAGCCAGCGAAGATTTCGTCGATGCTTGCCTTACAAATAAATAACAAGTTGCGCAAAAAATAAAGCGCTTGGGAGGCGAGAATGAAACCGAGGTCAGCAACCCCAATGGTCGCCGCTCTGGTGGGGGCGTGTCTCTGCAGCGGAGCCCTGGCCGCTCCGATCAGTCTTTCGATCATCGATACCGGCGGTGACCTGGCCTCGGTGCAGACCATCATCGAGAACTACAAGAAGGCGAATCCGGACAAGGTCAGCGAGATCAGAATCCAGCGCGCGCCCGCGCCGGAGCTTCCGGCCAAGATCAAGGCGCAGCAGGACGCCGGACGCCTCGATATCAATCTGGTGCTGACCGGGCAGGATGGCGGCGCGCTGCTGGCCCAGAACGGCCAGCTCATCGCCATCCCCGATTATCAGAAAAACTTTCCGCGCGACGGCCTCACCGATGCGGGCAAGGCGCTTTACGACGAGGGCAAGGGCGTCCTCATTCCGTCAGTCGGCAATGCCGGTGGACCGGTCCTGATCTACAATCCGGCGAAGGTGCCGAGCCCGCCGAAGACCGCGCAGGAATTGCTGACCTGGGTGAAGGCGAACCCGGGCAAATTCATGTATGCGCGTCCGGCGAACAGCGGGCCGGGCCGCGCGATCCTCCAGGGCTTTGCCTTCATTCTTGGGGACTCCAAGCCGCTCGACCCCGAAAAGGGCTGGGACAAGAGCTGGGATTTCCTGAAAGAGCTCGGCAAGTCCGTCGAATATTATCCGACCGGTACCGCGATCACGTTGAAGGAGTTCGCCCAGGGGCAGCGCTGGATGATCGCCGGGATCATGGAATGGGACATGAAGCCGCGCGCGCAGAGCGTGATCCCGCCGGACTCGAAGATCGCAATTTTGGAGAACACCACGTTCGTGGTGGACGGTCACTATTGGTGCATCCCGAAGGGCGTGCCGCAGGAACAGGTCGATGTCATCGTCGACCTCATGAAGTTCATGTGGAAGCCGGAGCAGCAGGCGCTCACCTGGAAGGCCTTCATCGGGCCGGTCGTGAAGGCCGCGGCCCTGGCATCGGCGCCCAAGGATATCCAGGACGAGGTGAAGGAGTTCTGGCGTCCCGAATATGATCAGATCGGGACCAAATGGAAGGTATCGCCTCCGCTGGGCGTGACCGAGCTGAGCTACGCGATGGAACGGTGGGACCGTGAGGTCGGCGCCGATCAGGTCAAGAAATAACAATAACCGGGACCAAGACGCGAGGGCGCGCAGGTGCGGCCCTCGCGCGCGTATGCGGGGCGGGGAATGGCCGACTCTATCGATAAGCTGCAGATGTCGATCACCAAGCGTTATGGCGGCAAGGTGGTGCTCGACCGCTTTCCGCTGGAGATCGGCGGCGGCGAGTTCGTCACCTTCCTGGGGCCGAGCGGGTGCGGAAAGTCCACGGCGCTCGGCATCATCGCAGGCCTGGTGCCGCCGAGCGACGGCGAGATCCATCTCAACGGACGACGGATTGACGATGTCTCGCCCGAAAAGCGCGGGTTCGGCATGGTGTTCCAGAACTACGCGCTGTTTCCGCATCTGACTGTGTTCGGCAACGTTGCCTTCGGCCTCTCTCTCCAGAAGCGGCCGTCTGCGGAAATCGAGCAGCGCGTGCGGGACATGCTCGGTCTGGTGCGTCTTGCCGGTTATGAAGACCGCTATCCCGGTCAGCTCTCGGGCGGACAGCAGCAGCGAGTCGCCATCGCGCGCGCTCTTGTGCTGCACCCTCGGTTGATGCTGTTCGACGAGCCGTTGTCCAACCTCGACGCAAAGCTCCGCGTCGAGATGCGCGCCGAGATCAAGCAGCTGCACGCACAGCTCGGCCTGACCTCCATCTACGTCACCCACGACCAGGCCGAAGCTCTATCGCTCTCCGACCGCATCGTCGTGCTGCGCGAAGGTGTGCTCATGCAGGTCGGGACGCCGCAGGAAATCCACGACCGTCCCAAGAATGTCTTCGTGGCGGATTTCATGGGCTTTCGAAATTTCCTCGATGTGACGCTCGGCGAGGAAGCGGGCGGTATGATCGAAGCCGGTTTCAAGGGACAAATCCTGCAGGCCAGGGCCAGGGATAGCTTCCGCCCGGGCGAGCACGCCGTTCTGGCTATCCGGCCGGAAGATGTGCGTCTCGGCAAGTCTGGTGATGGCGTCAATGTGCTGCGCGGCAAGGTCGAGCTGGTCGAGTATCTCGGACGCGAGCAGGAGGCCGAGATCGCGCTCAATGGCGACGCAAGGCTCTGGGTCCGCTCGCACGAGAAGCTCGTATTGGGCGAGATGCTGGATCTGACCTTGCCGGCGGACAAGTTCGTCCTGCTGCGTCGCGAGTGAGGGGGCAGATCGTGGCTCGCATCCGCTCTGATTCTCGCAGCGAACTGGACCTCGTCGCGATCCTCTGCCTTGCGCCGTCGCTGCTCTACGTGCTCGCGATGTTCGTCTACCCGTTCCTCTACGGGATCTACATCAGCTTGCAGCCGAAGAAGCGCGACGCCGGGATATTCTCGAACTATGTCGCGTTCTTCAACGACGCCTACCAGTACAATACGATCAAGACGACCTTCATGTTGGCGTTGCCGACGACGGTCGCGGTCGTGTCAGTTGCGCTGTTCCTCGCATACGGCATGCGGCGTGGCATCTGGTTCGAGCGCACCATCACGACCATTCTCGTGCTTCCGATCTCGCTCGGTGTCGTCTTCCTGTCGGAAGGGATCCTCGGCTTCTACGGCCACAATGGTTGGCTCAATCAGTTGCTGCTTGCTGCCGGATTGATCCAGAACCCGCTCGAGCTGACGCATAATTCGATCGGCGTCACCTTCTCGCTGTTCATGCAGAACTTTCCGTTCTGCTTCCTGATGTTGCTCGGTTACATCTCCGGCATCGACCCGAGCCTGGAAAGCTCCGCACGCATGCTGGGCGCCGGGCCCTGGACCATCTTCCGGCGCGTCATGTTCCCGTTGATCGCACCGGGTCTGATCATCGCGTTTGCCCTCGTCTTCGTGATGAGCTTTGCCGTGTTTCCATCCGCGGTGATGGTTGGCCAGCCGGCCGGTTCGACGCGGACGATCTCGATCGCGGCCTACCAGCAGGCCTTCGAGCAATATGACATGTCCTACGCATCCGCGATCGCGGTCATCATGGGGCTCTGCCAGCTCGCGGCGCTGGTGGTCATCGTGCTGGTGCGCCGCCGCATGACGATTGCAACAACCATGGGCGTCGGCAAACGCTGAGGGGGCGCCAATGCGCGGACGGATGTGGAAATTGGCGATCTACCTGTTCCTGCTGGGATTCATCCTGAACCTGGTCGGCATCGTGACGCATGTCGTGGTGAGCTCGTTCGCCAAACGCTGGTTCGGCAAGCCGTTGCCGCCAGCGTTCACGACGGATTGGTTTACCTACGCCTGGCGGGAGTTCGAGCTGTCCCATGTTCTCTTCATCACGCTGTTCATCGCGCTGGCCGTGGTCTTCATCGCGCTCGCGATCGGATTTCCAGCGGCCTACGTGCTGGCGCGGCGGAATTTCAACGCCAAGCCGGTCCTGCTGCTGCTCTACTTCCTGCCGCTGCTGATCCCTCAGATGACCTACGGCATTCCGCTTGCCACGACGCTTTATGGGTTTGGTGTCGGCGGGACGGTCATTGGCGTCATTCTCGCCGTGCTCGTCCCGATGGTTCCTCTTGCCGTCTTCATCCTGTTGCCGTTCTTCGAGCAGATCAGCTTGAACCTTGAATGGTCGGCGCAGATGCTCGGCGCGAGCCGGCTGCAGATATTCCGCCGCATCCTGTTGCCGCTGATGCTGCCCGGCATTTTGACGGCGGGCCTGCTGGTTCTCGTGAATACGATCTCGAACTTCGAGCTGGCGTTTCTGCTTGCGGGCGGGGGATCGCAGACCCTGATCGTGGCGCTGTATTACAACGTCTTCGCTGGCGGTGTGCGGCCGGTCTATTCGATCGATGCGATGGCTGTCATCTACATGTGCACCGTCATGGCCGTGCTGCTGGTCGCATTGCGGTTCGTGCGTCCGACGCAGATGGTGTTCAGGCTCGACGGCAGGCGCAACTGACGCAATCACGGCCCCTGAAATGATTTCGGCGCCCCACACCGTGGAGCGCCGAGGTTGTTCGGCTGATCGCTGGCCTTACGGCAGCTTCAGCGAGGTCTCCGCGTTGTACGGCTTCAGCGTCTCGTCGGCGGCCTTCTGGGCGGCGACCAGCGCCTCCTTCGGCTGCTTCTTGCCGTTGAGGACCAGCATCACCTCGTCCTCGAGCGTCTTGCGGACCGGCACGGTCTTGTAGGTCGCGAACCAGGGTTTTGCGACGTCGAGCTGCTCGACGGCGGTCTTGGCGTCCGGGTTCTTGTTGAGGAAGTCGACCATGTCAGGCGTCTTGTAGGCGGCCATGTTGGGCGCGAAATAGCCGGTGGCGCGGCTCCACCAGGCGCTCTTCTCGGGCGAGGTCATCCACTTGATCAGGGTCCAGGCGGCCTTCTGCTTGTCGGCTTCGAGGCCGGCCGGAACGATCAGCGAGGCGCCGCCGATCGGCACGGCGTTGCGGACGTTGCGCGGGATGAACGCGACCTTGTAGTTGAACTTGGCGTTGTCGCGCACATAGGTCAGCGAGCCCGTGGACAGCATCATCATCGCGGCATTGCCGGAGATGAAGGAGGTGCTGACGGCCGGGCCGGGCGTCGCGCCGGGCGCATGAACCTTGTGCTTGTAGATGAGGTCGTTCCACCAGGTCAGCGCGCCCAGCATCGAGGGCGTGTCGTAATAGACTTCGCCGCCGAACTCCTCGTTGTAGTAGCGCCCTCCATTGGTCATGGTGAGCGTTTCCATCATCCAGCCGCAATAGTCATAGGCGCAGGGGATCGCGATGCCCCATTGGGTTACCTTGTCGCCCTCGCGCTTGGTGAGCTTCTTGGCCCAGTCGGTGAGCTCGGCCCAGGTCTGCGGCGGCTTGCTCGGATCGAGGCCGGCTTCTTTGGCCTTGTCGGCGTTGATGTAGAGCAGCGGCGTCGAATTGTGGAAGGGCACGCCGTAGACTGAGCGGTTGATCACCGCGTTGCCCTGCAGCGCCGGGAAGAACTGGCCCAAGAACTTTTCCTTGGTGGTGCCGTCGGCGGCGATCAGGCCGTCGAGATTGGTGAGCTCGTTCTCGATCTGCATGTCGAGCAGGAAGTTCGCCGACATGATCACGGCAGCCGGCGGCTTGCCGGCCTTGATCGACGCACGCGTCTTGATCAGCGTGTCATCATAGGAGCCGGTGTAGACCGCGGTCGCCTTGATGGCGGGATGGGTCTCGTTGAACTCCTTGATCAAGGTGCCCATGTCGCGTGCGAGCTTGCCGTCGACGGGAACGGGGAAGAACAGGTCGATCTCGGTCGGACCTTCGGCCGTCGCCGGGACGGCGAGGGCGCCGGCCATAGAGCCTGCCATGGCAAGGCCAAGCATGAGCCTGCGGGTAAACAGCATCGAAAAATCTCCTATTTGATGCCTGAGGTGACGAAAGAGCTGATGAAGCGTTTCTGGAAGATCAGGAAGGTGATGAGCAGCGGCGCGATCACCATCAACGTGCCGGCGGCAATCGTGCCCCAGGCCTGCGTGCCTTCGGCGGTCGCGGTGAAGACGGACAGACCGACCGTGAGCGGCCGCTTGTCCGGCGAATTGATCACCATCAGCGGCCACAGGAAGTCGTTCCAGTGGCTGGTGACGGAGATGATGGCGAAGGCGGAAAAGCTCGGCATGGACAGCGGCACGTAGATGTGGCGGATGCGCTGGAGAAGGCTGGCGCCGTCGATCAGGGCGGCGTCTTCCAGCTCGGTCGGAATGGCTTCAAAAGCCTGTCGCATCAGGAAGGTGCCGAAGGCCGAGGCGAAGAACGGCATCATCACGCCGGCGAGCGTGTCGTAGAGCCCGAGCTGCGCCACCAGGCTCAAATTCGGCACGATCAGCAGCACCGGCACCAGCATCAGCTGCATCAGGAACAAGTAGAAGATCAGCGTCTTGCCGGCGAATTCGAGCCGCGCAAAGGCAAAGCCGGCCAGCGTGATCGTGACGAACTGCACCAGCAGGATGCCGGTGCAGATGATCGTGGTGTTGAGGGTGTAGCGCGGGAAATCGCCGATCTCCCAGGCATCCCTGACATTGTCGAGCGTGGGCTTGAGGCTCGGGATCAGCTCGGCCATCACGTTGATGCCGTCGGACGCCGGGCGGAGCGTCGCCACGCCCATCCACAGGAACGGGATCAGCCAAACGATCGCGAGCAGCACGGTCAGCAGAAAGCCGAGCTTTGGCGTGATCTCGCGGCGCGTGGCGAGCGGGGCGTCCCTGAGCAGCCAGTCGATCAGCGTCATGCTCCGCCCTCACGATTGGCCATCGTCCGGAAGGAGAGCGCGGTGAGGCCCATCAGCGCCGCAAGCGTCAGCAGCGTTGCCGCCGAGGCCTTGCCGATGTCGTAATGCTCGACCGCCTGCTGGTAGATGTAGAACAACACGAGATTGGTCGAGTTCGACGGCCCGCCCTTGGTCATGACGAAGACGTGGTCGACCTGCGTGACCGCGTTGAGCATGGCGATGACGATGACGAACAGGAAGGTGGGCTTGAGCTCGGGGAGGATGATGTAGCGCAGCCGCATGAACGGGCCGGCGCCGTCGAGATGCGCGGCTTCCATGACATCCTCGGGCACGGCCTGCAGGCCGGCGAGGAAGAACAACATGTAGTAGCCGGCGTTCTTCCAGATGGTGATCACCATGATCGCATAGAGTGCGATGTCGGGGTCGCCGAGCCAGTTCGGCACCACCGGAAGCAGGCGGCCGATGTAGTAGTCGAGCAGGCCGACATTGGGCAGGAAGATGAACAGGAACAGCGCGGAGGCCGCGACCATTGGGATCAGCACCGGCAGGAACAGCGCGGCGCGCAGCGCGCTGCTCACCGCATTGGTGCGCGACAGCGCCAGCGCGAACAGCAGTGCAAGTCCAATGCTCGGGATCGCGGTGCCGAGGGCGTAGACGAGATTGTTGACGACCGCGCCGGTAAAGGCGGGATCGGCAAGCACCGCACTGACATTGTCGAGGCCGACGAAGCGGACCGGTGCCTTCGGCGTGGCGCGCTGGTAGAGCGCGTCGATGAGCACGCGCCCCATCGCGCCGTAGGTGAACAGCGCGAGGAAGACCAGCGAGGGCAACAGCAGCAGATAGGCAGGCAGCGAGGCTTTGAATCGGCCAAGAAACCGCTTCAGGACGTGCAGACGCGGTGCCGCCGAAGTCGCGACCGGGAGAGCCGCGGGTTCAGCGAGGCTCATCTCATCGCGCCGGGAAATTGAGCGCATAGTCGCGGTCGTTCATTCCCGTCGGTGCGGCGAATGGAAAGCGCAGACTGGTGTCGAGGAAGTCGTGACTGTGCACGACCAGGTTCTCGCTGTCGATGAGCACCACGCCATAGGCCGGCGGCTCATGGCTGGCGAGATGGTCGGTCGCGGCAGCGTCAAGCTCGAACCAGACCTGGTGGTTGGTGCCGCGGAGCGTCGAGAACGGGATCTTGCCGTAGCTGCCGAAGATCGGCCGGTGCACGTGGCCGAAGAAGAGGTGACGGATACGAGCACGATAGGGCGCGATCACCTCGGCGAATTCGGCGCTCTGCGCCAGTGCGATCTCGTCCATCGCGTGGACGCCGACCGGGAAGGGCGGATGATGCATGAAGACGACGAACGGCATGTCGGCGGGCGCTGCGGCCAGCGTGCTCGCGAGCCAGCCGAGGCGCTTGGCGCACATCTCGCCGGCGTGGCTGGTCTCGTCCAGCGTGTCGAGGAAGACGAACAGGCCGTGCTCGGTGGTGCGGGTGCCCTGGACGAAGCCGTTCGGGTCGCGCGGCGCGGCCTTCAGGCCGTCGAGGCAGGCCACGCGCTTGTCGTGATTGCCGACCATGGCGATATAAGGGATTTTCAGCGCGCCCATCGCCTCGGCGAAATTGACGTAGGATTCAGGCTCGCCCCAATGGGTGAGGTCGCCGGTCACGACTGCGAAGGCAGCGTCGGACTGGTGCTTGTTGATGTCGGCAACCGCCGCGTCCAGCCGGGCGCGCGGATCGAGGCCATAGAGCTT
Source organism: Bradyrhizobium sp. 613_E4_N2_2 (assembly GCF_052075995.1). Taxonomy (NCBI): domain Bacteria; kingdom Pseudomonadati; phylum Pseudomonadota; class Alphaproteobacteria; order Hyphomicrobiales; family Nitrobacteraceae; genus Bradyrhizobium; species Bradyrhizobium sp. 613_E4_N2_2. The sequence continues at coordinate 4,996,163 of NZ_CP197234.1, read as the reverse complement.
CAGTCCGGGGTTCGCGAGATGCGTGTCGGTGATGTGGATGAATTTGAAGGGCATGGCGCGTCAGGACTGTTGGAGGATGGGCGCCTCCGGCAGGACGTCCCTGACAGGCCGTTAGAGCGCCAGTGTTTCAGTTTGATGACAGCGGTTCCTACGGCGCGTGGAAGGTGTGGACATGCTTGGGACGACCGGGCGAGCGTACTCTGGGGCCGAATGACCTCTCACGATTGAGGCGCAAGATGCGGTCTACCTTGCCGCGAAGATGCGGTCGTGGTTTGCTCTTACTGCTCACCGAATTTGCATCACGAGACCTCCGAATGTTGCCGCCCCGTGGCCTCCCCAAGCTGGGTTTGCTTGCCGTCTCCCTGCTGCTTGTCGTCCTCTCCGCCGTCCCCGATGCGGCGCGCGCCGAATTCAATTTCGCCCGTTACAAGGAGACCGATCTCGACGAGTTCCTGGCACGGCGGCGACCGACCACCGGCCTCGACGTCTACCCGATGTCGCCGCTGAAGCTCGACGTCACGCTGGCCTCCCACGGCGAGCCGTGCGCAAGCGGCGCGCTCAAGCGATCGCTGATCATGAGCGGCATGCCCAAGACCGACGCCGACGCCTTGCAGGCGACCAACTGCATCACGGTCCGCTCCGCCAAGGGGCGCGAGCTGAAGGTCTTCATCCAGGATGTGGTCTACGGCTTCTTGCCGGCGGAGGTGCCGGTTGGGGACAAGCTCTCGCTCTATGCGATCCATGCCTTCACGTCCCCCGAAGGGCCGGGACTGCTGGTCAATGAATTCCTCACCCCGCGCAGCTTTCCGCGCGCCGAGAAGCCGGCCGACAAGACGATGACCTCCTGTGGATGCTGGACCCAGGACGAGCATCCCGGCGTCGATTTCACCTCCGACAAGGCAGGCGGCCCGGTGGCGGCGATGGCGGACGGCGTCGTCGTCAAGATCGAGACCAGCGAGCAGGCGCCGGCGGACCTGCCCGTGATCGGCGGTTGCGGCCGCTACGTCGTGCTCAAGCACACCTATCCCAACGGCGGCGTCGTCTACACGCGCTACGTCCAGCTCGGCCGCATCGTCGGTCCGAAGGGCGAGCCGCTTGCGGTCGGCGCGAGCGTCAAGGCCAAGGACACGATCGGCGAGATCGGCCCGAACAAGGTGCTGCATTTCGAGATCCGCCCCGTCGCGCCCGGAACGACGACGACGAACAAGGCCTGGGCCGAGCGGTACGCCAATGTGCCCGACATGGAGTGGTCCCGCTACGATCCCGTCGATCCGCAGAAGTTCGACGCGGCGTCGTTCGGCGGGATCAGCAAGGCGACGAAGTAAGAAGGTGCGTAGGGTGGATTAGCCGAAGGCGTAATCCACCACTGTGAGCCAACTTCAAGTTGTGTTATCGGTGGTCTATGTCCGACTACCGCCGCGCATTCATCCCCGGAGGGGGCTGGTTCTTCACCGTGAACCTGCTCGATCGGCGGAAAGCTCTTTTGACCCACCACATCGAAATCTTACGGGACGCGGTCGCCGCAACGCGCCGGAGCCATCCTTTCGAGATCGATGCTTTCGTAGTTTTACCGGATCATCTCCACGCGATCTGGAAGCTGCCACCGGACGATGCCAATTTTTCGGTCCGCTGGAGGCTGATCAAGACGCGATTTGCCAAAGCACTCCCAGCGAATGTGCGGCTGAGCGTTGTCCGTGCAGCGCGAAACGAACGCGGCATCTGGCAACGCCGGTTCTGGGAGCATCTGATCCGTGACGAAGCCGACTACGCTCGCCACGTCGAATATTGCTATTACAATCCTGTTAAGCACAGGCATGTCTCGAAGGTTTGCGATTGGCGGTACTCGTCATTTCACCGCGACGTGCGGGCTGGCTTATTTCCCGAGGATTGGGGCGGTGACGCCAAGATCGCAGGCGAATTCGGTGAGCGGGCGTGACGATCGCGGCACGCCACTCTGTTGGGTGGACTAGCGAAGCGTAATCCACCTCTTTACTTTCTGCTTGTTGAGAGAAGGGGGGATTACGCCTTCGGCTAATCCACCCTACGCACCGAGTTTGTTGCTAAGTCCCGCAGAACGTCTGCAGCACTCGCTGGTCCGGCAGCGGCGGATCGGCGTAGGCGGCATAGTCCGGCTGCTCCTCGAACGGCTTCGCCAGCACCTTCACCAGCTCCTCGAACGGCGCGTAGTCGTCGTTGTTTACCGCGGCCTGGATCACGGCCTCGACGCGGTGGTTGCGCGGGATGAACATCGGGTTGACGGCGTGCATGGCGGCCTGCCGCTCGGCTGCGGCCTGCGGCTCCAGCGCGGTGCGCTCGCGCCAGCGTCTGGCCCAGTCGTCGAGGGCTGAGGGGTCCATGAACTGCGCGCGGACGTCGGCAGCGGCGGCCTCGTCGCCTGCGGCGTCACCGAGCTTGCGGAAGGTGAGGGTGAAGTCGGCCTGGTTCTTGGCCATGGCATCCAGCAGGTCCTGGATCAGCGCCTCGTCGCCGTCGCGTTCCGTGAACAGGCCGACCTTCTTGCGCAGGCCTGCTTGATAGGCGTTGCTGAAGGTCTCGGCGAAGGCGCCAAGAATGTCCTGGGCTTCGGCGACTGCCTTTTCCTGGTCGTCGGAGAACAGCGGCAGCAGGCATTCGGCGAGCCGGGTCAGATTCCACAGCGCGATGCGCGGCTGGTTGGCATAGGCGTAGCGGCCCATCTCGTCGATCGACGAAAACACCTGCGCGGGGCTGTAGGCGTCCATGAAGGCGCAGGGGCCGTAATCGATGGTCTCGCCCGAGATGGAGCTGTTATCGGTGTTCATCACGCCGTGGATGAAGCCGACCAGCAGCCAGCGCGCGATGAGATCGGCCTGGCGCGCGACGACGCCGGCGAGCAGGGCGTGATAGGGGCGCTCTGCCTGGAGCAGGTCCGGATAGTGGCGGGCGATGACGTGGTCGGCGAGCCGGCGGATCGCGCTGGTGTCGCGGCGGACGGCGAAGAACTGGAAGGTGCCGACGCGGATGTGGCTCGCGGCGACGCGCGTCAGCACGGCACCGGGCAGCGCGGTCTCGCGGATGACGTGCTCGCCGGTGATGACCGCGGCGAGCGAGCGCGTGGTCGGGATGCCGAGCGCAAACATGGCTTCGCTGACGATGTATTCACGCAGCACCGGCCCGAGCGCGGCGCGTCCGTCGCCGCGGCGGGAGAATGGGGTGGGACCCGAGCCCTTGAGCTGGATGTCGCGACGGACGCCGTCTCTGTCGATGACCTCGCCGAGCAGGATCGCCCGGCCATCGCCGAGCTGGGGCACGAATTGCCCGAACTGGTGGCCGGCATAGGCCATGGCGATTGGGTCGGCGCCAGCGGGAACCGTCTTGCCGGCCAGGATTTCGGCACCCTCAGGGGTCTCCAGCAGGTCCGGGTCGAGCCCGAGCTGGACCGCCAGCGGGCGGTTCACCTTGATCAGCCGGGGGGCGGCCACAGGGGTCGGCGCGACCCGGGCAAAGAAGCTGTCCGGCAGTGCCGAATACGAGTTCTGGAAGGGGAAATGAACGGTCATGGAGGTAAAGATAGGCGGGGAACGCCTGATGGCAAAGGCTTGAGGCCCAATCGGCCAAAAATGGGCGCTTCTGGCCCCAAAACAGCCCGTTCCCTTGGTTGCCGCCTCCGGCCTCGTCGGGTAAACCCTGCCGCAACTTCGGACCGGTCGTTTCAGGCCGTCCGATTCGACCCCTCCGACATTAATTTTGGGACGACCATGCATCGCTACCGGTCACATACATGCGGCGCGCTCCGCGAGAGCAACATCGGCGAAACAGTTCGCCTCTCGGGCTGGGTCCATCGCGTTCGCGACCATGGCGGCGTGCTGTTCATCGACCTGCGCGACCATTACGGCCTGACCCAGTGCGTGGTCGATCCGGACTCGCCGGCGTTCGCGCTGGCCGAAAAGCTGCGCTCGGAATTCGTGGTCAAGATGGACGGCAAGGTCCGCCGCCGCCCCGAGGGGACCGACAATGACGATCTGCCGACCGGCAAGATCGAGATCTATGTCAGCGAGATCGAGGTGCTGGGCCCGGCCGGCGATCTGCCGCTGCCGGTGTTCGGCGACCAGGAATACCCCGAGGACATCCGCCTGAAGTATCGCTTCCTCGACCTGCGCCGCGAGAAGCTGCACCAGAACATCATGACGCGCGTCGAAATCATCAAGTCGATGCGTCGGCGCATGGAGGGGCAGGGGTTCTTCGAGTTCAACACGCCGATCCTGACCGCGTCCTCGCCGGAAGGCGCGCGCGACTTCCTGGTGCCGTCGCGCATCCATCCCGGCAACTTCTATGCGCTGCCGCAGGCGCCGCAGCAGTACAAGCAGCTGCTGATGATGTCGGGCTTCGACCGCTACTTCCAGATCGCGCCGTGCTTCCGCGACGAGGACCCGCGCGCCGACCGTCTGCCGGGCGAGTTCTACCAGCTCGACGTCGAGATGAGCTTTGTCACGCAAGAGGACGTCTTCGCGGCGATGGAGCCCGTGATCACCGGCGTGTTCGAGGAGTTTGCCAAGGGCAAGCCGGTGAGCAAGAACTGGCGCCGCATCCCGTTCGCCGAAGCGCTGCGCAAATACGGCAGCGACAAGCCGGACCTGCGCAACCCGATCGAGATGCAGGACGTCTCCGAGCATTTCCGCGGCTCCGGCTTCAAGGTCTTTGCGCGCATGCTCGAAGACCCCAAGAACCAGGTCTGGGCGATCCCGGCCCCGGGTGGCGGCAGCCGCGCCTTCTGCGACCGCATGAACTCGTGGGCGCAGGGTGAAGGCCAGCCCGGTCTCGGCTACATCATGTGGCGCGAGGGCGGCGAGGGCGCTGGCCCGCTTGCGAACAACATTGGGCCAGAGCGTACGGCTGCGATCCGCGCGCAGATCGGCGTCAAGGAAGGCGATGCCGCCTTCTTCGTCGCCGGCGACCCCGACAAGTTCTGGAAATTCTCAGGTCTTGCCCGCAACAAGGTCGGCGAGGAACTGAACCTCACCGACAAGGAGCGGTTCGAGCTCGCCTGGATCGTCGACTTCCCGATGTACGAGTACAACGAGGACGACAAGAAGGTCGACTTCTCGCACAACCCGTTCTCGATGCCGCAGGGCGGTCTCGACGCGCTGAAGGGCCAGGACCCACTGACCATCAAGGCGTTCCAGTACGACATCACCTGCAACGGCTACGAGATCGCCTCGGGCGGCATCCGCAACCACGTGCCGGAAGCGATGGTGAAGGCGTTCGAGATCGCGGGTTACGGCGAGCAGGAAGTGGTCGACCGCTTCGGCGGCATGTACCGCGCCTTCCAGTACGGCGCGCCGCCGCATGGCGGCATGGCCGCGGGCGTCGACCGCATCGTGATGCTTCTGTGCGGCACCAATAATCTCCGCGAGATCTCGCTGTTCCCGATGAATCAGCAGGCCATGGATCTGCTGATGGGTGCACCGTCGGAGCCCAGCACCAAGCAGCTCCGCGAGCTGCATGTGCGGGTGAACCTGCCGCAGAAGTGATCTGAGCCAGTTTTCGGTCTCGTGCCCCGGACGCAGCGCAGCGCGACTTCGGCGGTGCGCTGCAGAGCCGGGGCGCATGTCTCGGCGAGCCGCGGCGCTTCTGGGTCTCGGCTCTGCGCAGCAGCGTAAGAACGCTGCAGCGCGTCCGGGACACAAGACCACCGCTCGCCCCTACAGCCCCGTCGACGCCTCGATCCTGAACTGCGCGAGCGCGACGATCGGCTCGCTGTTCAGCGCGTCCATGAGCTGAAGCACCGGCAGCTTGCCGAGCGGCGTGAGCTTGATGGTGAGCGTCTGACCTGAGGTCTCGACGAAGCCGGCGAGTGCATCGACCGCCGCTTTGGCATCGAGATTGGCGGCGGTGACCTTCTCACCCTGCGCCCGGATCATCTCGGCGATGGCGCTGCGGGCGGCGTCGCGGCTGACATTCTGCATGCGCGAGAACTGCGCCACGACGAGATCGACGACGCCGCTGTCACGCAGGGAGAGCTCGATCGCACCGGTCTCGACCTGCGCCGCCTGCTCCACGGCCTGCACCGGATCGGCCGTGAACACGCCGCGCGGCACGTTGGCGAGCGCGAAGCGAGCCTGAGCTTTGGCAAGGTTGCCGAGATCGATCGTGGCAGGCGCGAGCGCAAACGCGCCCGAGGACTCCGTCCAGGCGGCACCAAGATCGAGGTCGATCGCGAGCTTGTCCACGCCCGCCATGATCAGCGGCCGTTGCGCCGGATTGGAGGGATCGGTCGGCGTGACCATCTTCACGACGAGATTGGCCTTGCTCGGGATCGATCCGACCAGCTGGCCCCAGTTCAGGCTGATCGTATCGATGGTGATGAGCTGCCGCGTGTTCTTGTAAGGCGAGACCACGCCCTTGATCTCGGCACCTTCGAGCACCCGGAACAGGCCCAGCATCTGATCGGGCGAGGGCGACCGCCCGGGAGTGACGAGGCCTGCTGTCCAGCGCATCAGGCTCGTTACGCTGAAGGACTTCAGCGCGAAGCGCTCCATCTTGAACTGACCTTGCGGAGACGGCATGTCGACGCCTTCAACTGCGAATTCGCCGTCTTTGTACCTGACCAGATTGACGCTGCCGGTCCCTTGCGGCGTCCTGATCGACGACTTGCCGATCTCGATCTTGCCGATGCGAAGGCCCTCATACACGCCGACCATTTTTTCGAGCATGTCGCGCGCTTGGGCTGGTGTCGGCGGTGCCGACGGATCCTTTGGCAGTGCGGCAAACATGTCGGCGAACCGGAGTTTCGACGGCTGGACGGCGATATCGTCGATGGCGATGCCGTCGATCCGTAGGCGCATGCCCTCGGACGTCAGCGTGTAAGGCCCCGTCGAAATCTGCCCGTAGACTTGATGGTAAGTGTCGTCATTCGCCTTTTGCGGATCGAGAGTGGCGAGCATGGCGACTGAATCGAAATTGGCCATGGCGAGGTTCGACAGCTCACCCGTCAGTTTGTCCGATTTGCCGGCCTGGACCGTCGTGAACGTGAAGGTGAGCCGGTCCGCCTTGGTCGCCTCGACCTTGCCGCGCCTGAGATTTTTCATCACAAGGCCGGAATAGGCAAAATCGCCACCTTCCGGCTTGGCCGCGCCGGGATTGCCGGCGATGGTCACGGCAATGGTCGGCACCTCGATCGAGGACGCAGTCACGCTGTTGAACTGTTCCAGACCAAATCGATACAGATCGGTGATGTCGTTTGATGCCGGCAAGACCTGGGTCTGGAGCGCGCCGGTGTAATCCCGTATCGCCGCCTGCGCGATCTTGTAGACGGCCTTGAGCGGCGATGGACCGACCGCGCTGTCGACCGCGAACTCGATGCCTGTGACGTCGATGGCATCGGCAGAGAACCGTCCCTCGTCGAGCTGGCGCACACCGGTCGCCTTGACGCCGGCAATCTTGACCTGCATCTGTGGGCTAGGCTCGACCGCGATGTCCTCGATCGTGACGGTGCGCGTCGGCAGATCGAAGCCGATCTTGCCGTGGCTCGCCTTGCCGCCCTGTTGGCGCATCTGCTCGAACGCCGCCTCGACCTCGCTGGTCGCGCGGTGCTGGACATAGAGGTTGAAGCCGAACCAACCGCCCGCGGCAAGCACGGCCGCCACGATCAGGCCGATCAGGATCCGCTTCATTCCGAGCTCCAGTTGCCCGTTTTGCACTGCGCAACCTGCCATATTCGGGAAATGCCGCGCGGTCTAGGGAAAGCTAGCGCTATCAGGTATTTGACCATGCGCCCTGTTGATGGGGCCGTAATCGGATGTTGCCACCGGGGCGCCCGCCGTGCTTCATCCCGTTTCCATGACCCGGAAATACCGTCCGCTTGGGCGGCGGCTCCGGATGAGGCATTTTGAAGCCGGTAACGCGAGGCGAGACACCGCATGTCGTCTTATTCTGATGATCTCCACCAGGCGGCGCTGGCCTATCACCGTCTGCCGCGCCCCGGAAAGCTCGAGATCCAGGCGAGCAAGCCGCTCGCCAACCAGCGCGACCTCGCGCTTGCCTATTCTCCGGGCGTTGCTGCCGCCTGCACCGAGATCGCCAAGAACCCGGCGGAGGCCGCCACGCTCACCACCCGCGCCAATCTGGTCGCGGTGGTCTCGAACGGCACCGCGGTGCTCGGCCTCGGCAATATCGGCCCGCTGGCCTCCAAGCCGGTGATGGAGGGCAAGGCGGTTCTGTTCAAGAAGTTCGCCGGTATCGACGTGTTCGACATCGAGATCGCCGCCGACACCATCGAGCGCGTGGTCGAGACCGTGGCTGCGCTCGAGCCGACCTTCGGCGGCATCAATCTCGAGGACATCCGCGGACCGGAATGTTTCGAGATCGAGGCGCAGCTGAAGGAGCGCATGAAGATCCCGGTCTTCCATGACGACCAGCACGGCACCGCCATCATCGTTGCTGCCGCCATCACCAATGGTCTGAGGCTGAACGGCAAGAAGCTGTCCGACGTCAAGATCGTGGCGTCGGGGGCAGGGGCCGCCGCGATCGCGACGCTCAACCTGCTGGTGTCGATGGGCGCGCAGCGCAAGAACATCTGGGTCTGCGACATCGACGGCCTCGTGCATGAAGGCCGCAACACCACGATGGACCGCTGGAAGGCGGTCTACGCACAGAAGACCGACAAGCGCACGCTGGGCGACGTCATCGGCGGCGCCGACATCTTCATCGGGCTGTCGGCACCAGGGGTGCTCAAGCCGGAGATGGCCAAGGCGATGGGCGACAAGCCCCTGATCATGGCGCTCGCCAATCCGACCCCGGAGATCATGCCGGAGGAGGCGCGGAAGGTGCGCCCCGACGCCATGATCTGCACCGGCCGCTCCGACTATCCGAACCAGGTCAACAACGTCCTCTGCTTCCCCTTCATCTTCCGCGGCGCGCTCGACGTCGGCGCCAGCGCCATCAACGAGGAGATGAAGCACGCCGCGGTCGAGGCTATTGCGCAGCTCGCGCGCGAGGCGCCGTCGGATGCGGTCGCGCAGGGCTTTGACACCGGCGAAACGCAGGGCTTCGGCCCGGGCTCGCTGATCCCGAGCCCCTTTGATCCCAGGTTGATTCTGCGCATCGCGCCCGCCGTCGCCAAGGCGGCGATGGAGTCGGGCGTCGCGACGCGCCCCATCACCAACTTTGACGAATACACCGCGCTGCTCGAGCGCTTCGCCTTCCGCTCTGGCCTCGTCATGAAGCCGATGTTCGCCAAGGCCAAGACCCAGCCGGTGCGCGTGATCTACGCCGAGGGCGAGGACGAGCGCGTGCTGCGCGCCACGCAAGTGGTGCTGGAGGAGAAGCTGGCGACGCCGATCCTGGTCGGGCGTCCGTCGGTCGTCGAGGCGCGCATCAAGCGCTTCGGCCTGTCGATCAAGGCAGGCAAGGATTTCGACCTCGTCAATCCCGAGGACGATCCACGCTACCGCTCCTATGTCCAGTCCTATGTCGAGGTCGCCGGCCGCCGCGGCGTGACGCCGGATGCTGCGCGCACGGTGGTGCGCACCAACAACACGGTGATCGCCGCGCTCGCGGTCATGCGCGGGGAGGCGGATGCCATGCTTTGCGGCGTCGAAGGCCGCTACATGCACCACCTCCGCCATGTCCGCGAGATCATCGGCTTCTCCGCGGGGATCATCGACTATGCGGCACTGGCGCTGCTGATCACCAGCAAGGGCGCCTTCTTCATCGCCGACACGCAGGTTCGGCCCAATCCGAGCGCCGAGGAGCTCGCCGAGATCGCCTCGCTGGCGGCGGTCCACGTCCAGCGCTTCAACATCAAGCCGAAGATCGCCTTCGTCTCGCACTCGGATTTCGGCAGCTACGACACCGAGTCCTCGCGCAAGATGCGCCGGGCGACCCAGCTGTTGAAGGAGAAGCATCCGGAGATCGAGGCCGACGGCGAGATGCAGGGCGACACGGCACTTTCAGCTGCTGCGCGGAAAATGGTGCTGCCGCACTCCAAGCTCGAGGGCGAGGCCAACATCATGATCATGCCGAGCCTCGACACCGCCAACGTCGCCTATCAGATGATCAAGTCGCTGGCGGATGCGCTCCCCGTCGGCCCGATCCTGATCGGCCCGGCACGCCCCGCCCATATCCTCACGCCCTCGGTGACCGCGCGCGGCATCCTCAACATGACGGCCGTTGCGGTCGTGGAAGCGCAGGAGCGCGCTGCACGGCAGCAGCCGACGTTGTTTACGTAAGATGCCGTCTTACCCTCTCCCCCTGTGGGAGAGGGTGGATCGCCACGTTAACGGCGAGACGGGGTGAGGGGTCTCTATCCACGAGTCCCACCGCTATTGAGCTCGCGGAGAGATACCCCTCATCCGGCGCCATAGCCGAAGCTTCGCTTCGGCGTTCTTAAGAACGGCGGCCGCAGGCCGCCTATGCCACCTTGTCCCACAACAAGGGGAGAAGGCCCACCGCCCGTGCCGCCAACTTTGAATTGCTCGCAGTTCGCCATTTCCCCGTTTGTAAACCGGCGCACGACTCTTCATAATCGCCCGGTACTCTCGTCAAGACGCCTTTTTCAAAAAGCCTGAGCCAAGAGGCCGATCATGCCAGCGTTCGTGACTTTCGGGCGAATCCTGTTCGCCGTGCTGTTCATCTACACGGGCGCGACCAAGTTCTTTCCCCTCCAGGCGACGGCCGATTTCATCGCCACCAAGGTGGTGGTGCCTGAGGTCATCGAGTCCTACACCAAGCAGATCGAGACGGCGACCGCCATGACCACGCCGCAACTGCTGGCGATCGCGGCCGGCGGGCTCGAGATCATTGCAGGCCTGATGATTGCGCTGAACTTCGGAGCGCGCTTTTTCGCATTGCTCATGATCATCTACATCGCGGGCTCGACCGTCCTGTTCTCCGATTTCTGGAATCAGGCCGCGCCCGACAACGCCAGGATGGTGGTCGACGCGCTGAAGAATCTCTCGATCATCGGCGCGCTGTTCATGATCATGGGCTATGGCCGCGCTACGCGCTCGGCTGAGACGGCCTACGGGGACGTGTAAAGCGAGTTGATGGCTCGTCCGTTTGCGACGAGTGCATGAACCATCATTCACAGATTATGGTTTTGAGATCACAGCGGTTCCACAAAATCGTGGCCGCTGCGGATCGACCGGTCTCTCCACTTGTCGGAATCCGTCCGAGCCCAATAGTACCGACGGTTCCGGTTGCACAGGCGCAATCGGCACTGGGTGATTGGGGGCGAACTTGGTTCAATCGAAGCGCAAGACGGCGGCACGCGCTGTTGTCGTTCTGGGGGCGGCGCATGTCGCGGCGGTTTCTATAACCACGGCCTGTGCAGCAGACTTGCCCGTGAAGGCGCGGCCGCTAGCGGCGCCCGTGGCGAACTGGACCCAGTTTTACGTCGGCGGCGGACTGGGCTTCGACTTCGCGACGGGGCGGTCGAACCTGACGCCGGTCGGTGGTGGCCCGGATTTGTTCAGCCTCGACGGCTTGCAGGGCGCCGATCTCGGACTATCGGTTTTCGCCGGATTTGACGTCCAGGTTGCGCCGCGTTTCGTGGTCGGCGGTTTCGTCGATTATGACTGGTCGCGCCAGCGCACGACGGCCAGTGCGTCGAGCCCGTTCTTCGGCCAGAGCCTGAGTGCTGCGCTGCCATCGCTCGATCAGGGCTGGACGATCGGCGGCCGTGCTGGATTTCTGGTGACGCCCGATATCCTGCTCTACGGCCTCGCCGGCTACAGCGAGATGCGCATCAACAATTGGAACTTGAACTACGTGATCCTCGGGGGAGGGCCTTCGTTCACGGTGCAGGAATCGGGGCTGACGTCGCACGGTTACACGGTCGGCGCCGGCGCGGAATATCGCCTCGCGAGCAACGTGTCACTGCGCGGCGAATACCGCTACGTCGCGCTTGGCCGCAACACGACGGTCGATCCGCTCGGCGCGGTCTGGACCACGGACCTGTCCGAGCATGTGGTCAGGATCGGCGCGGCCTATCGCTTCGGCCAGTTCGGCGGACCTGCGACCGCTTCAGTGGCGCCCGCGCCGAATCCGACATGGACGGGCGTTTACGTCGGCGCGGGTATCGGGGGGCGACGTCATCACGCCCCATGTCGCAGGCTCGTTCGCCGGTGTGCTGGATTTCAATGCGTCCGGTTTGGGCGGCGCCGACGTCGGCGGCACTTTCACGATCGGCTACGATCGCCAGGTCGCGCCGAGATGGGTCCTTGGCGCATTCGGCTTGATCGATGCCGGAACCAATGGCGGCGCCAAGGTCAACGCATCGGGCGGAGGTGTTGCGATCTCGTCGGATCTGGCGGCGGTGAAGTGGGGTTGGAGCGTCGGCGGACGCGTCGGCTACCTCGTGGCGCCGGAGACGCTCGTCTACTTGCTCGGCGGCTACAGCGGAACGACGGCGCAGTCGATCTCGTACAATTTCCTCGGATTTCCCGGCAGCGCTCCGACGCGGGAATATCACGGCGCGACCTTCGGCGGCGGCTTCGAGCGCTTCTTCACCGACAGCATCTCCGCCCGCGCCGAATATCGCGTCACGCATCTCGGGGCGCGAGACGATCTGGCGTCCGATTTCATGACCAGCCTGAGCGCGGGCGGCACGGTGCACACGCTGCGCGGTGTGCTGGCCTATCACCTTCCGACGCCGTAGCGGGGGCGACCGCGCTCTTCGGGCTCGGTGTGTTCAATCCGCCGTGCCCGGGGGCGCGATCTCGCGCATCCACCGCGAAATTGTTGTGTTGCTTGCTCCATCGGTGCCGCGCTGCACGCCAAGCAATGCGGCCTCGCGCGCCGCGCGCGGCGTGATGCCATAGGCGGCCTTGAAAGAGCGCGTGAAATGCGCGTCGGTGCCGAGCTGCCAGCGCCGCGCGACCTCGCTGATTCTCAGGCTGCGCGCATCCGAATTGGCGAGGTCGAAGAATGCGCGGTGCAGCCGGCGGCTGCGGATGTAGTCGGCGATGCCGCCGACCGGTGCGAACAGCCGGTACAGCGAGGCCCGGGACAGTCCGAAATGGGCCGCGACCGAAATGGCCGACATATCCCGCTGGGCAAGGCCGGCCTCGATATGTTGGCGGATTCGTATCAAGGACGGGCTCGCCATGGCTGAATGGTCGGCGTCATCCTCGACCCGCTCGAGCTCGTTGCGCAGGCATGCTGCGAGGAGCGAGACCGTGCCCTCGACCACTGACTGGCATTCGTCGAGCGTCATGCGCGGCGCAAATTCGAGCAGGGCGGTGAGATGTCCTGCGAGAAGCCTGGCGATCACACCGCTCTCCGGCAAGACGAGGCCGTGCAGGTCTTCGATCCGCAAGAGACGAGCGCCGAACATCGGGCGCGGCACGACCAACGTGACATTCTCGAATGCCGTCGCTTTGGTCGCCAGGGTCTGGGCAAGGTCGAACAGGCAGATGTCGCCGGCGCGCACGCGGATCGGCCGGGCGCCCGCGATACCGTCGAAGCTGCCCTTCACATAGAGCTGAAGGATGATGTGATCGACGCCGCTGCGTGCAATCGTCTCCGGCGTGCGGAGGAAGCGCTGGCCGCTGGCGCGGCTCAGCCCGATCAGCACCGGTCCCATGGCAAACGATCTGATGTCGGCGCGGAACGGACCCGGTTCGTCGGCGGCGAGCTCGTCAACGTCGAACAGGGTTGCGACCGCCTCGCGCCAGGCTGCGACGTTCGTGTGTGTCTCCATCTGATCGGCCGTGAAGCCGAATGCCGGCAGCAGGGAGGAGGCCGGGGCAGCATCGCCCATCGATCCGGCGGCTTCGTTCGGACCTGTCGTGGTGCGGTCGTCGGTCATAGTGGCGTGGTCGTATCTCGATCGTCGTAGATGGCCGGGGCAAGGGCGGCACCGTTCTGCCGGGCCATTGATGGCAGGGCCTCTCCGAGCGCGCGCCCCGGGGGTATAGGGAGATATCCGGGGCAGGGAAAGGCGTTCGTTTGTATACGAATCCTGCCGGTATTGTGGGGTGCGCAGGACCCGATCAGCGTCCCCGCCGGGCTCCCAGGCCGTCCGGCTTTTGCTCTTTTGTCTCAGTCTATTGATGCGGCGTTTCCAGACGGTCCGCTCGTATTGACGCTACGTCATGGACGCTCGAATAGCGCCCCAGGGAACGGGAGACCGGGCCCACGACGGCATGATGCCGAAGGCGGGGTTAAGGACTGGAATGGTGTTGCGTGTTGATCCCGGAGCGGTCGTCGGAGGCCGGTCCGCTGACGGGTGGGTGATTGCATCGGCACGGTCGTTGACCGCCTGGCTCGCCACTTCGGCCCTGGTGACGGCCGCGCTGGTCGCGACCGCATCCCCTGCCGAAGCGATCGATGCAACCTGGCTCAGCACGCCCGGCTCGGGCACCTACGCGGCGGGATCGAGCTGGAGCGGCGGCAGCGTTCCTGACGGCACCGCGTCGTTCGGAGCGTCCACCATCACGAACCTGAGTATTCTGAGTACGCAATCGGTCGGCGGATGGACCTTCAACGCCGACGCAGGAAATTATGTCATCACCGTTGACGGCGAGGTGTCGTTGCGCTTTCTCGGCGCCGGCATTGTCGTCAACGGCGGCAGCGTCGTGCTCGACATCAATGTCAGCGGTGTCAGGTTTGGAAACAACAGCACGGCCGGGACCGCAACGATCAACGTCAACGATTCCACGCTGTCCTTCACCCAGAGCGCCACCGCCGGCAGCGCCACGATCCGCAGCGATAGCGAGATCAGTTTCAAGAACACCAGCACCGCCGGCAATGCCGGTATCAGCAATACGCGCAGGGTCTATTTCGACGATGCGAGCACGGCGGGCAATGCCACGATCACCAACACCGGCAGGGGAACAATCTATTTCCACGGCGCGAGCAGCGGCGGCACGGCGCGCTTCATCAACAACGCCGAAATCGACGTGTCGGACCGCTTGTTTCCCTTCATCACGATGGGGTCGATCGTAGGCTCCGGCACCATCTATCTGGGTTCGACGAACCTCGAGATCGGTGGCAACAACCTTTCGACCGTCTATTCGGGCGTGCTGCGCGACGGCGGCAGTGGCGAGGGCTCGGGCGGCTCGCTGACCAAGGTCGGCACGGGCACTCTCACCCTGACAGCCACGAGCACCTATACCGGCGGTACCGTTGTTGCCGGCGGCGTGCTCGACGTGGAGGGATCCCTCAACGGGACCTCGTCCGCGACGGTGCAATCCGGCGCCGTGCTGATGGGCGCGGGCAGCATCGTGTCGCCGACGGTATCGATCGATAGCGGCGGCACCCTTGCGCCCGGCAACGGCAGCGCCGGGACGATGCTGACGATCGCGGGCAGTCTCGCCTTCGCATCCGGTGCGTTCTACCTGGTGCAGGTGAACCCATCGGTGGCCGCTTCCACGACAGCAACGGGGACAGCAGATCTCGGCGGTGCCACCGTGAAGGCTGTGTTCGCGCCGGGAAGCTACGTCTCCAAGACCTATACGATCCTTAGTGCGGCAGGCGGCGTCTCCGGGACGTTCGCATCCACCATCGTCAACACCGGCCTGCCGTCGAACGTCCACAGCTCGCTGAGCTACGACGCCAACAACGTCTATCTGAACCTTGCGCTGGATTTCGCGATCGCTCCAAACCTCAACATCAACCAGCGCAATGTGGGCAACGGGCTGACGAACGCGTTCAACCGGAACGGGGGTATCCCGGGCGTCTACGCCGCTCTGTCGGCCGGCGGGCTGACGCAGGCCTCCGGCGAGCTCGCGACGCGCGTACAGCAGACGACGTTCGAGGCGATGGGGCAGTTCGTCGGTCTGCTCGCCGCGCCCGGTCTGCCGGACTGCGTCGCGACTGATTTGCGAGGCAAGCCGCGGCCGTGCCGTGCGCCCGCACGCTGGAACGTTTGGGCGTCCGGCTTCGGCGGGGCGCAGGACAGCGATGGACATGCCGGGCTCGGATCGCACGATGCGACGAGCCGCGTGTTTGGGACCGCCGTCGGGGCCGATTACCGGCTTTCGGCAAATACGCTAGCCGGCTTTGCGCTGGCCGGCGGCGGGACCAATTTCAGCGTGAATGGTCTCGGCAGCGGACGCTCCGATCTGTTCCAGGCCGGTGCCTACCTGCGGCACGTCGACGGTCCGGCCTATTTTTCCACGGCGCTCGCCTATGGCTGGCAGGACGTCACCACCGATCGCACCGTGGCGATTGCCGGTTCAGAGCGCCTGCGCGCCAAGTTCAACGCATACGCGTGGTCCGGCCGCGCCGAGGGCGGTTATCGTTTCGCTGCGCCGTGGATGAACGTGGGCGTCACGCCCTATGTGGCTGGGCAATTCGTCACCATCGCCTTGCCGTCCTATGCGGAGTCCGTGCTGTCAGGCAACGGCGCGTTTGCGCTGACGTATGATGCGAAGAGCGTGACTGATCCTCGCGCCGAGCTTGGCATCCGCACCGACAAGGTTTTCGGCGCGAGCGACGGTGTTCTCACGCTGCGCGGACGGCTCGCATGGGGACATGATTTCAATCCCAACCGCACCATTGCGGCGACCTTCAGGGCACTGCCTGACGCGAGCTTCGTCGTGAACGGCGCCGCGCAGGCCGCGGACTCCGCGCTTGTGACGGCGGCCATCGAAAGGAAATGGCTGAACGGCTGGTCGACCCTGGCAGCGTTCGAGGGCGAGTTCTCGAACGTCACGCGGTCCTATATGGGCAAGGGTGTCGTTCGTTATGCGTGGTAAATGTATAGGATAGTAACGGGTAGCAGCGTACCGGTACTATGCATGGGGTTGTTTTCGAGTTTTCAGGTGGAGCTTCTCGCCGGCCGCCACGGCGTGACGGTGACATCATGCGCCGCGTCGAGCAGATACGGCGCCCCCGGCTTCATCCCGTGTGACGCCAGCACCTCATGCGGCGTCCGCTCCGGCACGCCGACAAAGCAGCCTTCGCCACCGGGCAGCCGCACATGCGGGGCTTCCGACAGCCAGAACGTGTCGTAGCGGTCCATGAACATGTCGAACACGACGGGGCCGCCGATGATTGCGACCGTGCCGGAGGCGACATCGGCGAAAGCGCAGGCCTCCTCGAAGCTCGCATGCTCGGGATTCCACAGCGTCGCGTTCGGCATCTCCGGGTCGACGGTGAGCGCCTTGATCTTGCGGGTGAGGATCAGCCGCTTCCGCTTCGGTGAATTCGGCTGCTGCTCGTGCGAGTGTCCGCCGTGCACGACGACCGCGGCTCGATCGAGCGCTTGCTCGAAAAAGCGCTTGTCGCCTTCGAACACCAACGTTGAGGGCATGATGTGCGACGGATCGGCAAGCATGCCGTCCGCCGATATGATGACGTAACCTTCAAACCGGAAAGACAATTGCGGTCTATTCCGAGACCGTCGTCACGACGGAATTGACCGGGCGCGTGCTCACCGTCGGTAGCTTGACGTCCTTGAGCAGCTCCTGGTCGTATTCGGGCAGCGTCGAGGCCGGGAACTTGGCGCGCATCGCCACCACCTTGTAGCCGCCGGCCTTCAGGCGCTTGAGCAGCTCGGGCAGGGCCTCCGCTGTGTGCTTCTGGAAGTCGTGCATCAGGATGATGCCCTTGCCCTTGGTGTCGAGCTTCTTCATGACGGTCTCGATCACCTTCTCGGGCTTCGAGGCCTTGAAGTCGAAGGAGTCGATGTCGCAGGAGAAGATCGCGACGTTGCGGTTGCCGAGATAGGTGACCATCTCCGGCGGGTGCTGGAGCGCCGGGAAGCGGAAGAACGGCGAGGGCGAGATGCCGCCGAGCGCCCACTTCACCGCCGAGAATCCCTTCTCGATTTCTTCCTTGCGCTGCGCTTCCGTGAGCTTCTTGTTGTTGAGGTTGGCGTGCGACCAGGTGTGGGCGCCGACGGTGTGGCCGGCCGCATAGACCTGCTTCAGGATCTCCGGCTCATAGGTCGCGTGCTTGCCGATCGAGAAGAAGATGCCGGTGGTGCATTCGTCGGCGAGAGCCTTCAATACGGCGGGCGTGTTCTTCGGCCAAGGGCCGTCGTCGAAGGTCAGCACGACCTCCTTGTCGCGCAGGAAGTCGAGCTCCTTGAAATGCTCGAAGCCGAAGCCCGGACCACCCGTGGTGTCGATCTCGACCGTGCGGGCGACGCCGAGCGCGCCGGGCGTGTTGCAGGCCGCGCGGGCGGGCTGGGGCGCCTGTTTCGGCGGGGGCGGGAAGGCCGCTTGCGTCGGCGCAGCGGCTGCCGCCGCGGGAGCGGGCGCCGGTGCCGCGGCGGGGGCTGCAGCCGGTGCCGCTTGGGTGGCGGCTGCGGGCTTTGCGGCCGGGGTCTGCGACCACGCTGCGCCTGCCATCGCAACCGACATCGCGCTTGCCAAAATCAGTCCTGCCGCCACACGCATGGTGTTGTCCTCGAGATTGATCCCGTTGTTCCGCCGCAGCTTTTCGCCTCTGGCAAAACCATCCTGCCCCTTGATCGTCCTAGCCTAGATGGTGGGCCCTCGTCATTGCAACGGCTGTTTGGCACCCCGCCACAATTGTGCCCAACCGGATGCGGGCTGCGGGTGTCAGCTGTCGGCCAGCGCCTTCGCAATCGCCGTCTTGACCCGTGTGTCCGTCGGATCGACCGCAGACGGATACACCTCGGCAATGTAGCCGTCGCGCCCGATCAGGTATTTGTGGAAGTTCCAGCGCGGAACGTCGCGGGGGCGCGCCTCGGCCGCCCATTTGTAGAACGGATGCGCCTTGGCGCCGACCACCACCGCCTTGGCCGCGATCGGGAAGGTAACGCCGTATTGGTGGTGCGCGGTCTCCGTGATCTCGCTGATGCCGCCGGGCTCCTGGCCGCCGAAATCGTTGGAGGGCACGCCGATCACGGTGAGCCCGCGCTCGCGAAACTCGCTCCAGAGCTCCTGCAGGCCGGCATATTGCGGAGTGTAGCCGCACAGCGAAGCGGTGTTGACCACCAGCAGCGGCTTGCCCGTGAACGCGGCAAGGCGGATGTCGTCGCCTGATAATGCAGGGAAGGAGAAGGCATAGGCCGAGATCCGGCTCATGCCGCCATCGGCGCGGCTGCGTCCAGCAGACGCGGTCGTCGCGACAAGCGCGGCGAGCATGGTCCTGCGGTTCAGCATGGCAACGTCCCCCGACGTGATCCGGGACGCACCTTACTGCGTCGGCGCGACGCGCCTGGTCAACACCGCGTTATCGGACGCGGCAAGGCGCAACTTCGCTCGAAAGCGCTCTAGTACAGGCGGACGATGAAGTCGGTGCCTTCGCCGGTCTCGCCCTGGTTGATGCCCTGGTCGGAGACGATGATCGAGCCGCCCGATGTCAGCATCTCGTTGATCTTCGCCATGATGTCCGCAGGGATCGAGATACGGTCGAGTGCCTCGGCCGGGCTGTCCGGCATGACCACGGGCTTGGCTGTAACGGGCTTGGCGGCGACGGGGATCACGGCGGCGCCACGCTGGCGGAGTGTCACGCGGCTGTCATCTTCGCGCGCGGCGGCGCGGGCAGAGACCGGCAGCGATACCACCGACCAATGCAGTGCGTTGGTGTCGGTCTTGTCGACCTCGGCGGTGAAGACGTGGGTGCCGAGCGGCCGGTCGCTCGCAGCGATCGTGACGGGAACCTCGAACAGCGGCGCAAAGTTCTGCCGCACGTAGAGCTTGGAATCCTTGCGGCTGATGAACACCGCGATCTGGCCGGCGCGTTTGGGCGTCTCCGGCTTCGCGGCAGGCGCAGGATCAGCGACGCGGGTCTCGTCCTTCTTGGCGTCGGGCGAGGCGGTGAGCGCCGGTGCGGCAGCGGGCGCATCGGGTTTCTTCGCGGGCTCGGCGGCTTCAGCCTTGGGCGCTTCTGCAGTCTTGGGCGCTTCTGCGGCCTCAACGGGCTTTGCGTCGGTGCTTGCGGGCTTGGCTGCTTCTTCCGACTGCGGCTTGACCGGGGCAGATGCCTCGGCGCTCTTTTCAGACTTGGCCTCAACCTTGTCGGCTGGTGCGGCTGCTTCCGCGCGCGCCGGTGCATTGCCGGTGGTCGCATCCGACATCACGGTATGGCCGAGCGACGAACGCAGCTCGAGCGCGCTCTCCGCGCTGGCGGTCTTCGTCTCGACGGGTTTTGCTTCGCTGACTTTGGTTGGTGCGGCGCCCTTGTCGGCCTTGTCGCCGACATTGGTCTGCGGCTCTAGGCTGGCGGCGGGCTGCGGCGGCACGCGCACCGAGGCGAGCAGGGGATGCGAGAAATTTTGCGGCGACATCTGGCCGGGCGAGACGATCACGCGCGCGCCCATCCTGGTCCAGTTCCACATCTTCACCGCGAACGCCATCGGCATGCGGATGCAACCGTGCGAGGCCGGATAGCCCGGCAGCACGCCGGCATGCATGGCGATGCCGGACCAGGTGATCCGCTGCATGTACGGCATCGGCGCGCCGCTATAGATGTTGGACTGATGGAATTTGTGCTTCTGGATCACGCTGAACACGCCCATCGGCGTCGAGTGGCCCTTCATGCCTGTCGACACCGCGGATTCCGCGAACACGCCGTTGGTGTCGTAGACCGTCACCTTCTGCCGATCGATCGACACGACGATCACGAGCGGACCTTGCGGCTTGGTGCCGGCTTCCTTCTCGGCGACGACCGCTTTCTTGCCAGCCGTACTGCGCTTCTGAGGCTTCTGCCGGGGAATGTCGGGATAGCGCTCCTGCCGGGCGGCGTAGGACCCGTCGGAGTAGTCGCTCCAGTAGTAGAACGCCGCGTCCGCCTGGCTGGTCAAGCCAATCGCACCCGCCGCCGTCAAAATGGCGACCTGCCACAGCCGGGCCGGCCTGGCAGAAAAACTGGCCCCGTTCACGCTATTCATTCCTCGAATCCACAATCCAACTCAGAAATTAGTCTCGCAGAGGGGATACGCGTTCACTAGCACGGCAGTTCTGCCGTCAGCGAATTTTGTCCATGACGTAGCAAAAAAGCCTCACGGAGCGGTAAACGGCGGCCGCGACGGCTGCCGGTCGTCTTCCTGACCGGCTGTCGCATGCCTACATTGCCGGGACTTGTTACCGGAGAACTTCATGTCATCTCGTTTCCCCGGTCTTTCCGGCATCCGCTTGAAAGGCCTTGCTTTATTCCTCCTGTTGCTGGCTGTTCCAGCGAGCTCTGCAATCGCCGCCGACGAGCCGGATCTGATCTTCCGCCGCTCGACGGTGTTCAAATGGATGAGCCCGAACGACAAGCTCGCGACCTACGGCCTCGACGACCCCGAAGTCGAGGGCGTGGCGTGTCATTTCACCGTGCCGGAGAAGGGCGGCTTCAAGGGCTGGCTCGGCCTTGCCGAGGAGGTCTCGGATATCTCGCTGGCCTGCCGCCAGGTCGGTCCGATCAAGTTCAAGAACAAGATGGAGCAGGGCGACGACATGTTCCGCCAGCGCCGCTCGCTGTTCTTCAAGAAGATGCAGATCGTGCGCGGCTGTGACGCCAAGCGGAATGTGCTGGTCTACATGGTCTATTCGGACCGGCTGATCGAAGGCTCGCCGAAGAACTCGACCTCGACGGTACCGGTCATGCCGTGGGGACCGGCTGACGCCAACGTCCAGAAATGCGGCGAGTTCTTCACTCAGTGACGCGCGTGCGTTCACTCAGTGACGCTCTTGCGTTCACCCAGTGACGCGCTCGCGTTCACTCAGTGACGAGAGTGCGGCTGGCGCGCGGCTTTGCGAGATGCGAGCCGGTCAGCCGCACGAATGCTTGTGGTGCGGCCTCGTGGCCGCGGTCCGACTGCAGCGACATTGCCCCGATTGAAGCGACGCGGCTGGGTTGCTGGTCGGCGCGGTCCGTCCGCAGGTCCGCGTCGCGCGGCGTTGCGCGATCTTGCGCCGTCATGATGGCATCCCTCAACTGAACGCGCCCAGTGGTTCCGGGCTTCTCGGTTTCGATGGCTTGGGTCGCAGTCGAATCGCCGCCGGTTCGACGGAACCCAGCCCTCGTTCGGGCTTCTCTTCAGCAGAAAAACGTAAAATGCATGTGAAGTGCGGAAGGCGTGCGTGTGACGGCGCGCATTGTGGGTCTGCTTCCAAGCCCGAGCGGAGCCTGCAAGGCCACTTTCAGGCGCCGCGCGACCCCTCTGAAAAGACTGGGATTTTCTGTTGAATGTTTCGTCGCCTGGCGCGCGACGAAACAATTCTCACAAAGACGAAACCATTTTCCGCTTTTGGCGCATCACGCGCGAAACGACGCATGGTTATCAGCTTCGCAACGACGACGGCGGCACCGCCGGCCACGGAACTGGGACACAAGATCATGCGCACGCTCAGCTTCATCCTTGCCTTCGCTTTCGTGCTCGCCGGCTCTTCGTTCGCGGGGGCGCCGGACGGCAATCTCCCGGGTGTCGGCACCTTCCAGTACAGCGGCTCGCCGGTCACCACCACTGCGCCGCAGCCGATCGTGGTCGCTGCGCGTTTCTGATCGACAGCCAAGAAAATCAAAAGAAAAATCACAAGAAAAACCAGCCGATAAAGGCCATCATGATTGTCCGATTCTGCGCCGCAGCGTTCGTTTCGCTTCTGACGATCAGCGCTGCCCACGCGCAGGTTCGCGCTCCCTCGAGACTACCGGATCCCCGCAGCGAGTTCGTGCGTCAGTGTGCGCCGCGGATGCTCGGGCGCTGGGAGCATCCCGAGGAGGTCTGCGGCTGCCTGCATGATCACGCCGCTGCGGCCGTCGAGGACCGCGACCTGCGCGAGGCGCTGCTGCGCGGCATCAGCGAGACCGGCGTGCCAACGATCGAGACCGATTGGGTGCCCGCGTCCAAGCAGGGCGAGATCGGCTCGACCTTCACCAAGATCGCCAAACCGACCTTGCAGTGCATGTTCGACCCGGCGAAGTCGTAACCATCACTTCGATTTCGGACCGTAGCGCGGCACGCAGGCGATGGTCCGCGCCACACCCTTGTCGGTCATTCTCGCACCGCGCACTTCCTTGACCTGCCCGGCGGGGCAGGTTCCGTCATCCACTTGCACGCGCTGGCCGAGCTTGAGATCCGTGATGTCCTGTTCACGTCCGACAGTGACGGCGTGCGCCGTCGTCGCGAGCGCGATCGAGATCAGCAGCGAGAGGCAGGTCGCGCGGCGCAGCAGCATGATGTGAGGTCCCGGCATCGATGCCGCAATGTAGGGAGCGGCAGGCGATTCTCATAGTGAACGTTCGTCACGCCCGCCGGGTAGATTTGCTCCTCGCGCGCAAGGCGCCGCGCGACGCCAGCGCGAGCCGTTCGGCGGAGGCCACGAGTTGCGGAACCGCGTGGCCGGAAAATCCCAGCACGAACCCGGGCAGGGGACGCGCGCGCGAATAGGTGTCGGCCAGCAGCCAGCCTTCCGCGCCTGCCTTCTGCTTGGCTTCTGCCGCCGCCGACAGATCGACCGATGGATCGAACCGGGCGACGAGGTGCAGCCCTTGCGACGGCACCGGCACCGACAACGCACCGTCGGATGCTGCCTCCAGCGTCTCAGCCAGCGCATCGCGCGCCTCGCGATAGAGCTTTCGTACCCGCTTCAGGTTGGCGGCGAACGCGCCGGAATTGAGCATGTCGGCCACCGCGCCCTCCATCAGCGTACCGGGAAAGCGGTCGAGCGCGGCGCGCGCGGCCGTGACGTCCGCGATCAGCCGCTCGGGCAGCGCGCAATAGCCGATGCGCAGGCCCGGAAACAGCGTCTTGGCGAACGTGCCCATGTAGATCACGCGCCGGAGATGATCGATGCCGGCAAGCGACATCAACGGCGCGCCGTCATAGCGGAACTCGCTGTCGTAATCGTCCTCCAGCACGAAGGCGCCGGCCTGCCTCGCCCAATCCAGCAGCTCCAGCCGTCGCGGCATCGACATCTGTACGCCCAGCGGAAACTGGTGCGATGGCGTCACATAGGCCGCGCGTGCGGACGATGCGGCGGTGCGGCCCTTGGCGACACGTATCCCGTGCTCGTCGACGGGAACGGGCACGGCGCGATAACCGCAATGCGAAATGGTGTTTCGCGCGGCGGGGTAACCCGGGTCCTCGCACCAGACCTGGTCGTTGGGCTTCAGGATCGCGCTCAGCACGATGCGCAACGCGTGCAGCGTGCCCGAGGTCAGCATGATCTGATCGGGATCACAGCGCAGTCCACGTGCCGACAGCAGATGATCGGCGATCGCCGCGCGCAGCTCGCGGCTGCCGCGCGGATCGCCATAGTGCAGATGCTCAGGTCCGAACGCGCGCATGCGCCGCCCGACGAAGGCACGGAAGCGCTGCAGCGCGCGCTCGTCGATATGGGTGCAGCCGAGCGAGAACGCGCCCTGCCGCGGTGCTTCGACCACGGCCTTCGGCTTCTTCGGTTCGGCCGCAGGCGCCGGAATCCGCGCGGCGACGAAGGTGCCGGAGCCAACGGTCGCGTCGGCAAAGCCGTCGGCGATCAGCCGTTCATAGGCAGTGACGACGGCGTTGCGGCGGAAGCCGGTCTGCTTGGCCAGTGTCCGCGACGGCGGCAGCGGCTCACCGGGTTTGACCAGGCCAGAGACGATCATGTCGCACAACGCCTGGTATAGCCGGTGCGCCGATGACGCGCCCGCGGTGATGTGCGGGCCGGTCAGGTCGAGCGGCAGTTCGGCCTTGGCCGGCGAGGGGACTAAATTGGTCGGAATTTTTCGCATGGAATTGGCACTATCGCAGACCAAATCCGCGGCTACAACTCTCCTGGAATTGTTCCAAGCCCGACAGGAGCGGCCGTGAGCCAGACTGAAAGCCAGAATTCCTATCCGACGTCAGCGCGCAATCAGGTCAAGCGCCGTCACGACCGCGGCTTCTACGATCACGAGACGGTTCACCGCATCCTGGATTCCTCGATGCTCTGCCACGTCTCCTATGTCATCGACGGCCAGCCCTATTGCACGCCGACCTTCTTCTGGCGCGAAGGGACAAAACTCTATTGGCACGGCTCGAGCGCGAGCCGCATGCTGCGCAACCAGACCAGGGGCGAGCGCGTCTGCCTCACGGTCGCCCATCTCGACAGCCTCGTGCTGGCGCGTTGCGGCTTCAACCATTCCGCCGACTACCGCGCCGTGATGGCGTTCGGCACTGCCTATCTGGTCACCGATCCCGAGGAAAAGGAGCGGGCAGTGATCGCGATGGTCGATCGCTTCTTCCCGGACCGCACCGCGACCCTGCGTCAGAGCAACACGCAGGAGATCAAGGCGACCTCCTTCATCGCGATGGAGATCGAGGAAGCCTCGGCCAAAGTCCGCGCCAAGGGTGTCGCCGATGACGACGAGGACTACGAGTTGCCGATCTATGCCGAGCGCATCCCCGTGCGCACCGTCTTGGGCGCGCCGGAGCCGTGCCCGCGCCTGCTGGATGGTGTAACCCGGCCTGCGACGCTGAATGGCTATTCGGAAGGCCGGCTGCTCGAAGATGCATTGCGGGATGCTTATTTTGTGGAGTACCCGAACGGCTGAAATCGGCTAGCTTGCGCGCACCATTGACCAATTGGATGCCTGGAGTTGCCCGATGAATGCCGAAACGCAGCAGAGGATTCTTGACGCCGTCGATGTCGGCTTCGAAGCCCAGCTTGCGACCACAAGCGATTTCGTTGCGATCCCTTCGACCCGCGGGGCCGAGGGGCCGTGCCAGGACATGATCGGCGACCTCCTGCGCGAACGCGGCTACGAGGTCGACGACTGGCACATCGATGTCGATGACCTCAAGGATCTGCGTGGTTTCGGTCCGATCGAGCATGATTTCTCCAAGGCGCGCACGGTGGTGGGCACCTACCGCCCGCAAACGAACGGCGGCAAATCGCTGATCCTCCAGGGGCACTGCGACGTGGTGCCCGCGGGGCCGCTGGAACTGTGGGACACGCCGCCATTCTCGCCAGTCATCAAGGACGGCAAGATGTTCGGCCGCGGCGCCTGCGACATGAAGTCGGGCACGATCGGCGCGCTCTACGCGCTGGATGCGATCAAGGCTGCGGGTTTCAAGCCGACGGCGCGGATCCACTTCCAGTCCGTGATCGAGGAGGAGAGCACCGGCGTCGGTGCGCTCTCGACATTGCAGCGCGGCTATCGTGCCGACGCCTGCTTCATCCCGGAGCCGACCGGCGGCAAGATGGTGCGCTCGCAGGTCGGCGTGATCTGGTTTCGCCTGCGCGTGAAGGGCCATCCGACCCACGTTGCCTTCGCTGGCTCCGGCGCCAACGCAATCATGGCGGCCTATCATTTGATCCAGGCGCTGCAAAAACTCGAGATCGAGTGGAACGAGCGCGCGAAAGCCGATCGGCATTTCAAGACGCTGAACCATCCCATCAACTTCAACCCCGGCATCATCAAGGGCGGCGACTGGGCCTCCAGCGTGCCGGCCTGGTGCGACGTCGATTGCCGTATCGCGGTCCTGCCGGGCTGGTCGATCGCCGATCACCAGAAGGAGATCATGGCCTGCGTTGCGGCTGCCGCGCGCAACCACCGCTTCCTCGCCAACAATCCGCCGGAGGTCGAATGGTCGGGCTTTTTGTCGGAGGGGTATGAACTGACCGACGCCGCGGCGCCCGAGGCCGCGTTCGGCAAGGCCTTCAACACCGTCTATGGCGGCGAAATCCAAGACCTCGTCTTCACCGCGCTGACCGACACCCGCTTCTACGGTCTCAATCACGGTATCCCGAGCCTCTGCTTCGGCGCGAGCGGCGGCGAGATGCACGGCTTCAACGAATTCGTCGACCTGGAATCGCTGAAGAAGTCGACCAAGGCGATGGCCCTGTTCATCGCGGATTGGTGCGGGGTGGAGAAGGCGTAGGTCTCTCCGCCGTCATTGCGAGGAGCCCTTGCGACGAAGCAATCCAGACCGTCGCTGCGGAAGCAGACTGGATTGCTTCGCTGCGCTCGCAATGACGGGCGGACGGTCCTGTAGGGTGGGCAAAGGCACCCTTGCGCCGTGCCCACCATCTCTCTTCGATCTTGCACGAAGGGTGGGCACGCTTCCGCCTTCGCTCTTCGAGCTACGGCGGACAAGTCGCTTGGCCCACCCTACGGCATCTCGGCCGGGACGGCCGCTGCCCGAAACACGGGCGCGTCCAAATGCTTTAAGCTTAAAAGAAAGACTAGGACGCCGTCCTGACTGGTGGCAGACTGGCGCCCAGTTCGACGGCCGAATCCTTGGGTGTCACGATGCGCGATTGGGATGATGCTTATGCCAATTCGGCCCATATCCCGGGCTCGGACAAGATGCCGGCCCAATGGGCGGAGCGAGCGGCGGCTTACCGCGCCGGCCTGAAAGACTTCCGCGCGGACGTCGCCTACGGCCCGGGCGAGCGCCAGCGTCTCGACCTGATCCTGCCAGACGGCGACAGCAAGGGCCTCGTCGTCTTCGTCCACGGCGGCTACTGGATGCGCTTCGACAAGTCGACCTGGACCGATCTTGCCGAAGGCGCGCGGCATCACGGCTGGACGGTGGCGCTGCCGAGCTACACGCTGACGCCGGCCGCGCGCATCTCCGACATCACCGCAGAGATCACCGCCGCGATCACCAAGGCGGCTTCGCTCGTCTCCGGCCCGATCCGGCTCGCCGGCCATTCCGCGGGCGGTCATCTCGTCACGCGCATGCTGTGCAACGACAGCCGGCTCGAGCCTGCCGTCTACAACCGCATCGCTGGCACGCTCTCGATCAGCGGGCTGCATGATCTGCGACCGCTGCTGAAGACGAAGATGAACGAGACGCTGCGCATGACCATGGAGGAGGCGACGCTTGAAAGCGCGGCGCTGCACCTGCCGCGGGGACATTCGCCGGTCACGGCCTGGGTCGGCGGTGGCGAGCGGCCCGAATTCATGCGTCAGTCCGATCTGATCGCCAATGTCTGGACCGGCTTCGACGTGCCGACGCGCCTCGTCGTCGATCCAGGGCTCAACCATTTTACGGTGATCGACGGACTGAAGGATCCGTCGTCCCCGATCACCGCGCGCCTGATCGGCCTCGACTGACGCGGCGAGGATCGATCGATCGAAAGGGCCTGCCATGACGTCCAACGATTACGATCCCACGAGCGAAGGCGCCGAGACCGATTTCGCCCGGCGTATGTCCTACGGCGACTATCTGGCGCTGGATGCGATCCTCGGCGCGCAGCATCCGCTCTCGGAAGCCCATGACGAGATGCTGTTCATCATCCAGCATCAGACCACGGAGCTGTGGATGCGGCTCGCCATCCACGAGCTCAGCGCCGCGCGCCGCGCCATCGCCAGGGACGAAGTGCAGCCCGCAATGAAGATGCTGGCGCGGATGTCGCGCATCTTCGAGCAGCTCAACGGCGCCTGGGACGTACTGCGCACCATGACTCCCAGCGAGTATACGCGTTTCCGCTCGCAGCTTGGCCAGTCCTCGGGCTTCCAGTCGCGTCAGTACCGGCTGATCGAATTTCTGGTCGGCAACCGTAACCACGCCATGCTCAAGCCGCACGCGCACGATGTGGAAACGACCAGGCTGCTCGAGGGCGAGCTTGCCACGCCGAGCCTGTACGACGAGGTGCTGCGGCTCGCCGACCGCAACGGGCTCAAGATGCCCGCGTCCGTGCTGGCGCGCGACGTTCGCGAGACCCACAGCTTCAACGAGGGCGTGCTCCAGGCCTGGCGGATCGTCTACGAAGCGCCGGAGACACATTGGATGCTCTACGAGCTTGCCGAGAAGCTGGTCGATTTCGAGGACTACTTCCGACGCTGGCGCTTCAACCATGTCACGACGGTCGAGCGCGTTATCGGCTTCAAGCGCGGCACCGGCGGTACCGGTGGCGTCAGCTATCTCAAGCGCATGCTGGAGGTGGAGCTGTTCCCCGAGCTCTGGCGCGTCCGCACGATTCTGTAGAGATCCCATGACCAAGCTTCGCGTCTATGACGACACCAGGGCCTTGTTCCATTTGCCTGAGGGCGTGATCTATCTCGACGGCAATTCGCTCGGCGCGCTGCCGCTGGGCGTCGCCGAGCGCGTCGGCAACGTCATCACGGCCGAGTGGGGCAACGAGCTGATCCGCGCCTGGAACAGTGCGGGCTGGTATGCCCAGCCGCGCCATGTCGGCGACCGCATCGCGCGATTGGTCGGTGCGGAAGCCGGCTCCGTGATGGTCGGAGACACGCTGTCGCTCAAGGTCTACCAAGCACTCGCCGGCGCGCTCGACATGAACGCCGCGCGCAAGGTCGTGCTGTCGGACACCGGAAACTTTCCGACCGATCTCTACATGGCCGAGGGGCTGATCGCGACGCTCGGCCGCGGCCATCAATTGCGCCTGGTGGCGCCGGAGGAGATCGAGGCCGCGTTGTCGGGGGAGATCGCTGTCCTCTACATCACCGAGGTCGACTACCGCACCGGACGGCGCCACGACATGGCGACGCTGACCGCGAAGGCGCATGCACTCGGCATCGTCACGGTCTGGGACCTCGCGCATTCGGCCGGCGCGCTGCCGGTCGATCTCGCTGGCTGCGGCGCCGATTTTGCCGCCGGCTGCACCTACAAATACATCAACGCCGGCCCCGGGGCGCCGGCTTTCCTCTACGTCGCGCCGCGCCACGCCGACGGCGTGCGCGCCGCGCTGTCGGGGTGGATGGGCCACGCCAAGCCGTTTGCGTTCGAGCTTGGCTACGCGGCGGCCGGCGGCGTCGAGCGCATGCGCGTCGGCACTCCGCCGGTGCTTGCAATGGCGGCGCTGGAGGCCTCGCTCGACATCTGGGACAGGGTCGACATTCGTGAGGTCCGTGCGCGTTCACTAGCGCTCGGCGATCTCCTGATCGCCGAGGTCGAACGCCGCTGCCCCGAGCTCAAGCTCGTCACCCCGCGCGCGCACGAGCACCGCGGCTCACAAGTCTCCTTCGCCTTCGCCGGCGGCTACGCCGCCATGCAGGCCCTGATCGCCCGCGGCCTCATCGGCGATTTCCGCGCGCCCGACATCATGAGGTTCGGGATTACACCGCTCTACATTGGGGAGAGCGAGATCATGCGAGCAGCCGAGATCATCGAGGAGGTGATTGCGGGCGAGGTCTGGCGCCGGCCGGAATATCAGGTGGTGAACGCGGTGACCTGAAGAAGGCCTCGTGCCCCGCACGCGGCGCTGCGCCTCTTGGCTCTGCGCAGCAACGCTGACGCGTCCGGGACGCGAAAGCTGCGATCAAGCTATTTGAGTCCACCCCACAACGCCGTCACGATCGCATCTAGCCCATCCGTCAGCGCCGCCGGCCCCGGTTGCAAGACGATCGGCGACTTGATCTCGACGATGCGGTCGTCGCGAACGGCGGGGATCTCGTTCCAGCGATGGCGCGCGCGGATGCGGGCAGGGACGACCTTCTTGCCGCACCAGGAGGCGAGGATCACGTCGGGCGCTGACTCGCGTACCGCCTCCGCCGAGACGATGCGATCCTTTGCCGCCTGCCGATGTCGCAGCTCCGGAAACACATCCTCGCCGCCGGCGATCTCGATCAACTCGGACACCCAGCCGATGCCGGAGATCAACGGATCGTCCCATTCCTCGAAATAGACCTTTGGCCGCGCCGATGGGCGAGGTGTTGCCGCTATCTCTGCGAGGCGCCGTTCGAGCCCGTGAGCGAGTACCTCGGCGGGCTCAGCCGCGCCGACCAGCGCGCCGAGTGTGCGGATCATCGCCAGGATTCCGGCGATGTCGCGCTGATTGAAAACATGGACGTCCACGCCCGCGCGCACGAGATCGGCGACGATGCCGGCCTGGAGGTCCGAGAAGGCCAGCACCAGCTCCGGTTCCAAGGGCCAGGATCTTCGGAATGTCCGCGGAGACGAAGGCCGACACCCGCGGCTTCTCCCGCCGCACCTGGGGCGGGCGGACGGCGTAGCCGGAGACGCCGACGATGCGGTCCTGCTCGCCGAGCAGGTACAGCGTTTCGACGGTCTCTTCGGTCAGGCAGACGATGCGGCGGGGCGGGAAGTGGCGCATGGGAAGAGCATATGCGCAAATGCCGTCGCCGATGTCAGCAGGGCCATTACCTCGGACGTCATTGCTTTGCCGCCCGAAGCAATTCACGCTGAAACAACAAAGAATTGGGAGGAGATCCGATGACGCCGCTCGAGAAACTTAAAGCGATGAAGATGCCGTTTGCCGAGCTCAAGGGCGTCGAATTCGTCGAGGCCGAGAAGGACCGCGTGGTGGCGCGGATGACGGTCAGGCCCGACCTCTGCACACTCCACCACACCATCCACGGCGGGGCGGTGATGGCGCTCGCCGATTCCGTCGGTGCCGCCGCGACCGTGATCAATCTCCCGGAGGATGCCAAGGGCACCACGACGCTCGAGAGCAAGACCAACTTCATCGGCGGGGCGAAGGAGGGAACCACTGTTATCGCCACGGCTACACCGGTCCATCGGGGACGGCGGACCCAGGTCTGGAGCACCCGGCTGGAGACCGAGGACGGCAAGCTGGTTGCCGTGGTGACCCAGACCCAGCTGGTCCTCGTATGACTACGGGGGCTTGATTTTATTAACGAATTGGTTGCTTTCGATGCCTGAAACTTGGGCAGGTTCCCGTCTTGAAAAATATGCTGCGACGCACAATATTGGGGGCCTAGGGATTCGAACGCCTCCTCGAGGGACACCAAGAGGAGTTTTGACGTGGTACTTGAAGACACGACCCGCACGACGCCCGTTCCGGGCTATGTGCGGACCTTGAGCCAGCAGGAAGAATTGCCGCTTCTGCGCGATCACCTCCTGCGGCTTGATTCCGCAAGCCGGCACGACCGTTTCAACGGCTTTCTCGACGACAGCTTCATCGAGCGTTACGCCGCCCGCTGCGCCGAGGACGGCACCGTGATTGTCGCCTACATCGTCGACGGCGTGGTCCGCGGTGCGGCCGAGCTGCATCCGCCGGAGGACGATTCGCTGCCCGAGGTCGCCTTCAGCGTGGAAGCCTCGGCGCGGCGCCAGAACGTCGGCACCATCTTGTTCAGCCGGCTGATCGCGGAAGCGCGCTGGAAAGGCTACAAGCGCCTGCGCATCACGACTGGCGCCGAGAATCACGCCATGCGGGCGCTCGCCAGGAAGTTCGGGGCGAATCTGCAATTCCGTCATGGCGAATCGACCGGCACGATCGATCTCGCCAAGACGCCCGAGGCCGAGCTCGCTGAACTCGCGGCCTCGCCCTTCACGGCCGGCCGCGCGCTTCTCAGCTTCAACTCGACCTGCTGGAAGATCATCTCCAGCATGTACGGCAATCGCGCCGCCTAAATCCCAACGCGGACTGGAATCAAAAAAGCGGACCGGCAAAACCGGTCCGCTTTCGTATTGGGGATAGGGAATTGAGCGCTCAGGTACCGGTGCGCTTGTCGTTGCCGAAGCGGCGGACGACGCGGCGTTCGACCACCACCGAGCGCTGCGCACCCTGTTCGCCTGCGATCACGCGTGTGGCGGTGATGCGGCCGTTGGTGCGGGCCTGCTTCTTCACCTCGGCCTGCACGATTTCGATCGGCATCCCCATCAGCGCTGCCGCGATCTCGGCCTGCTGCTCATGATCGTCGGTGATGCCGACGGCGGCGAAGATCGCCTCGTCCAGGGTCGGCGGATCGTGGCGCACGCGCCGCGTGCCATATTTGGTGTTCCAGTCTGCGCTCATAACGGCCTCGGTTTGATGCCGGGATACCTAGTGCCGGAGATGTTGCATTGCAATATGAATTTGGTGTGGCATCACAGCTATGCGCTCACAGCTTTTCGAGCCTGTCGGCCTCATAGAGGTCGAGCGTGGTTGGCCCCGTGGCCAGCGAGCGCAAGGTGCGCACGAACTCGCCGGATGCAGGTACCGCAAAGTGGGCGGCGAGCGCGGCGCGGTCGGCCCATTGCTCGAAGAACACCAGTCTGAGCGGATTCTCGCAGTCGACATGCACTCCATGGGAGATGCAGCCGGGTTCCTGTCGCGACCGATGAACATGCTCGAGGCTCAGGCGGCGCGCCTCGTCGAACATCTCGGTGCGGACCGTTACGCTGCCAGTCACAACGATCATGCGATGTCTCCCGACGTGATTGCCGCTAGGGCAGGGATGCCTCGCGGGGCGTTTCTTTCATCGGTGCCTGCGGCCAGCGTTTCAGCGCCGCGTGTCCGGCCTCGGTGAGCCCGTAGATTCCCCGGTCCGCACGTTCGAACCAGCCATACACATTGTTAAGCAAGATCTTGCCGGCATCGGGACAGCGCTCGCGCAATTCGCGCACCTTTCGTGGCCCACCGACGAGTTCCGACGCACAGGCCAGCGCCTGCTGGCGATAGGCCGTCATGATCGGCGCGCGCGTGCTGCCACCGAGCACGGGATCGCCCTGGCGGCGCTGATGTTCGGCGACCAGGCGCGAACGGACCTTCGGCTCGCGGCGCGGCGCTGCCGTCGGCGGCTTCACCAGCACCTCGACCTGGCCGCGGTCGGTTACCCCAAGCATACCGAAGCCGAGGCGGCGGCAGAGATTGCGATAACGCGCATCGCTCTCGCGTCCCTTGCCGCGGATCGACATCTTTGCAGCGATCCAGACCTCGTCGCCGGCCGGTGCGCGGTCGACCGCCTGGAGGATCAGCTCGAGATTGAAGGCGAGCTTGAGCTCGCCAATCACCACGACAGGCGGATCGCCGGCGCTGAGACCGACGAGGTCGCAGCCGCCGATCTCGCCCTTGACCGTGAAGCCGAGCTCTTCGAGGAAGCGTTTGACGGGTAGATAAAGCGCGGTTTCCAAGGAAAGCGTCCGGGTCTTGCGTTCCGATCCGAGAATCAGTTGCGGCCAGTTTAGCCCGGAACGCAGTTGTGGCTCTGCGCCATTTGATCGGGAACCGACGGTGCGGTTATCCTGCGACCGGGACAGTCGGGCGCTTTACGAAGATGACAATCAGGAATGGCCTCTATCACATTCGCATCGAGATGCTGGATGCCGTCCAGGGCGGCAACCAGGGCGTCATGGTCCTGCGCGACGGCACCATGCGAGGCGGCGATTCATTCTTCTTCGCCTATGGCAGCTACACCTCGGCCGACGGCAAGTGGAAGGGCGAGCTGACCAACGAGGAACACTCGCCCTCGTTCGACGAGCGCCCGGTGTGGGGCCGCAAGGTCGTGACCATCGGCTTCAGCGGCACCTACGCCGACGAGACCGCCTATGGCGAAGGCATTGCGCTCGCCGGCAAGCAGAGCATCCGCTTCAAAGGCAATCTGCGGCTATTGGTGCCGGACTAAACCCGGCCGCTCACCGGGATCAGCGCGCCGGTGACGCCGCTCGCGGCATCGCTGGCGAGGAAGAGGATCACCTCGGCGAGTTCCTGCGGTGTCACCCATTTGGAGAAATCCGCTTTCGGCATGTCGGCGCGGTTGGCCTTGGTGTCGATGATCGACGGCAGCACCGCGTTCACGGTCACCTTGCCCTTCCACTCGTTGGCAAGCGCCTCGGTGAGGCGATGCACGCCGGCTTTCGACGCCGCATAGGGGCCCATGCCGGAACCTGCCTGAAGCGCGCCCATGGCGCCGATATTGACGATGCGGCCAGCCCCGGACGCGGCGAGATGCGGCAGCGCCGCGTGCGAGGTGTTGAGGGCCGTCAGCACGTTGAGCGCATGCATGCGCTGCCACGTCTTGATGTCGCCGTCGCCCACGGTCTCGAACGCGAAGCCGCCGGCGATGTTGATTAGCGCATCCAGCCTGCCGAAGTGCTTTGCCGCCGCCTCGACCGCCGTCTTCGCTTGTGCTGGGTCGGACAGATCAACGCCGCCGATCTCGATGCGTTCGGGCGTTGCCGACATCTGCGAGGGCGCGTGATCGATGCCGGCCACACGCGCGCCGCGCGCCAACGCTGTCTCGGCGACAACCTTGCCAAGGGCGCCGAGCGCGCCCGTCACGATCAGAACCTTGCCTTGCATCGTCGTTCTCCCGGCACGGCCGCTTACGATTGCAGATAACGCGCCTTCAGCGCGGTTTGCTCCGGTGTGCCGAGCTTGAGGCCGTCGCGCAAGTAGGTTTCGAGACCGCCATATTCGTTGGAGACGGCCTCGAAGGCAGCAGCAAGGTATGAGGCTTCGACACTGCCGATCGCATCGAGGACGTCGGCGGGAAGATCGGAAGCGTTCGATGCGTCGCGCCTGTAGTGTTGGTTGGTCAACAGGTAGTCCTCGGCAATGACCTCGTCGGCCACGCCGAGCGCATGCAAGATCAGCGCGCTTGCAAAGCCGGTGCGGTCCTTGCCGGCGGTGCAGTGGATCACCAGCGGCGCGCGGTCTTCCAAGAGATGGTCGAACAGCGCGCGAAAACTGTGCGTGTTGTGGCGGACATAGTTGCGGTAGGACTCCCGCATGAGCTCGAGCGCGACCGGCGCGGTGAGCCTGCCCTTGGCAAGCTCGGCGCGCAGCGCGGCCACCACGGTCGGCTCGATCGGCAGCGAATGCACCGTGATCTCGTTCACGACGCAGACGCCGGCCGCGCGCTCCTCGACGCCGCGAAAATCGAAGGCGCTGCGCACGCCCAGCGCGCGGACGATTTCGACGTCGGCGGCCGTGAGCTGGCCGAGATGGTTGGAGCGGAAGATGTGGCGCCAGCGCGTGGTGCGGCCATCCGAAGTCGGATAGCCGCCGAGGTCGCGAAAATTGCTGGCGCCTTGCAGGGCGAGGTGGCGGGCAGGGGAATCTGGCATGAGATCAGCTTGGGTTATGTTTCCACTGGACGCACTACGGCGTCCTTGAGTGCATTCAGGGGGCAATCATGGGCCGGCACAAGGCCATTGTTTTGGCGATCACCATGCTGTCGGGCGGAATTATCGGTGCGGGACAGGCGGATGCGCAGACGTTCCGGACCTATCGCTGTGCCGATGGTACGCAGTTCATCGTGGGATTTTATGACGATGACAAACGCGCCTTCCTCCAGATCGACGGCGAACCTGTCACGCTGAAGAAGCGGCTGGCGCTTTCTGGCACCCGCTATTCGGGGGCAGGGATCACGCTGAGGATCGGCAAGACCGGAGCGACCACGGTCCAGCATCTGAAGCGGCCGGTCACTTCCTGCACGGTGATCGAAAAGCCCGCTCTCTAGCCGGGAGTCCAGCAGGAATCAAAAAGGGCCGAAACCTCGTTGTTTCGACCCTTTTTCAAACTTCCGTCGGACGCTTGCGCGCGCGCGGCGGTATCATACCAAACACAAACATTAGCGTTCCCATTTGGGCTTTGCTTCGTCGACCGCATCCTGGTGGTACCAGCTGTCGCTGCAGATCGAGACGTTCGCGGGAAGCGAAGCATGATCGGCGGGAAGACGGGTGTCGCCATAGCGGCGTCCGGCGAGAGCCGCGCGGCCCCCGACAGGGAATTGGTAGATCGTTGCAGATCCGTGATTCAGACCATTATTCATCATTGCGATTGCTCCTGGGTCGAAGCGCCTTGGCCTCCATGGTGCGCCCGACTCGTTCGATTGTGGTTACTGGATTCTCCATATCGGCCGCGCATCCCGAATTGGAAAGTGCTGAAAAGGAAATCAGTTGCTGCCTAATCTGTAGGCATGTGACCCTCTGCATCCCCTAAGGCACCGCGTCGGTGGCTAACGCCTGGGCCATTCCAAAGGTTGCTAGGCAGGGCGCAGGACTTTGCGAAAGTTGCCGGACGTTGATGCGCGTTTCATCGGCAACCTCCGGCAACGGTGCGTCTGCTCCAGAATCAGGCGTTTTCCGCGGGATTTTTGCGGTGCAGCTTCACGCGAAGGTGCGCGGCTATGACGCATGCCGCCGAGGACGGTTTGCCGTCGGCGGGCCGACCCCGGCCGCGGTGGAAAACCTCCCGCGCTGCGGCCTTTTGGCACGCAAAATGCTTGTAGAGGGTCGGCCGATGATGGCCGGGTACAAACGTGCGGGGGCTCTCAACCCCACCTTTCGCATCATCTACAGAGAGGCTCAATGACCAAGTATAAGCTCGAGTACATTTGGCTCGACGGATATACGCCGACTCCGAACTTGCGCGGCAAAACACAGATCAAGGAATTCGCGTCGTTCCCGACGCTCGAGCAGCTTCCGCTCTGGGGCTTCGATGGCTCCTCCACGCAGCAGGCCGAAGGCCACAGCTCCGATTGCGTGCTGAAGCCGGTCGCCGTGTTCCCGGACGCCGCGCGCACCAACGGCGTGCTCGTGATGTGCGAAGTCATGATGCCCGATGGCAAGACCCCGCACGCATCCAACAAGCGCGCCACCATCCTCGATGACGCCGGCGCATGGTTCGGCTTCGAGCAGGAATACTTCTTCTACAAGGACGGCCGTCCGCTCGGCTTCCCGGCCTCCGGCTATCCGGCCCCGCAGGGTCCGTACTACACCGGCGTCGGCTTCTCGAACGTCGGCGACGTCGCCCGCAAGATCGTCGAAGAGCATCTCGACCTCTGCCTGGCTGCCGGCATCAACCATGAAGGCATCAACGCGGAAGTCGCGAAGGGCCAGTGGGAATTCCAGATCTTCGGCAAGGGCTCCAAGAAGGCCGCTGACGAAATGTGGATGGCCCGCTACCTGATGCTGCGCCTGACCGAGAAGTACGGCATCGACATCGAGTTCCACTGCAAGCCGCTCGGCGACACCGACTGGAACGGCTCGGGCATGCACGCCAACTTCTCCACCGAGTACATGCGTACGGTCGGCGGCAAGGAGTACTTCGAGGCGCTGATGGCGGCCTTCGACAAGAACCTGATGGACCACATCGCCGTCTACGGCCCGGACAACGACAAGCGTCTGACCGGCAAGCACGAGACCGCGCCGTGGAACAAGTTCAGCTACGGCGTTGCCGATCGCGGCGCCTCGATCCGCGTTCCGCACTCCTTTGCCAACAACGGCTACAAGGGCTATCTGGAAGACCGCCGTCCGAACTCGCAGGGCGACCCATACCAGATCGCTTCGCAGATCCTGAAGACGATCGCGTCCGTGCCGGCCGACAAGAAGGCCGCGGCCTAAGATCCTCCCGGCCCGGGCCGGGGGGCTGGCCCGGGTTGGTCTTCAATCCGCCGGAGCCGAAAAGGCTCCGGCGGATTTTTGCATTCCGATGACAGCCGTTGTTGTGGGTCTGCCGGCCATGCCGGCTTGAAGTCTGTCCATCCCCGGCGAAACCGGGATAGAATGCCCCGGGATGCGCGGGGCCGGGGACACGGCTGGTGTTTGAAGGCTTCTACAAGGTGCGATTTCAGCTCGGCGACGCGGTCGGCCGGAGCGTGATGCATGTCGGCAATGGCAAGATGCTCGGCGGCAATTCGGCCTTCGCTCATATCGGCACCTATGAGAGGACCGAAGCCGGCGTCGACATCGTCATCAAGACGGTCCGCCACAACCCGGACCCCAACTACCGCGCCATGGCCGGCACCGACGATGCGACCTTGCTTGCGAAAGGCTGGGCCGACGGCGATCTCTATCGCTTCAAGGGCGAGCTGAAAGAGCTGCCGGGCGTGCCGTTCCAGTCGGTGATGACGCCGATCACCGAAGACGAGGTGCCGATCGCGGGCGGCGTCGGCGAGGCCGGCATCGCCGATGGTCTCTACTCGATCCACCTTCGCATGCTCGACGGCGTCGATGGCGGGCTCACCGGCGTGATGCTGCTCAATCAGGGCCGCATCCTCGGCGGCGATGCCTCGTTCTACTATCTCGGCAGCTACACTGCTGCGAATGGCCGCTGGAAGGGGCAGATCCTCAACCAGGAGCACACGCCGGCCAAGGACGATCCGATCTTCGGCGGCCATGAGGTCGGCATCGGTTTCTCCGGCACCTATGACGCGGAGCAGGCGGTGCTGGAGGCAACGGCGCTCGCCGGCAAGCGCAGCCTGCGCCTGACCGCCGCGCTCAAGCTGATGCACCGCGCCTGATCGCGACAGGAATAGCCCATGGAAAACATTCGCATGCTCTCGACGCTCGGCCTGATGGGCGCGATGCGCAGCCTGTCCTCCGCCTTCGAGGCCGCCCACGGCATCCATGTCGATGCCGACTTCGCGCCGACCCTGGCACTGCTGAAACGGCTACGCGACGGCGAGGCCGCCGATCTCGTGATCCTTACCCGTGAGGGGCTCGACGAGATGATCGGCGAGGGCCGCGTGGCCGCAGGTAGCGCGGCCGATCTGGCGCGCTCCTTCGTCGGCATCGCCGTGCGGGCAGGGCAGGCGCATCCCGATATCTCCAGCGAAGCTGCATTGCGCAAGTCGCTGCTCGCGGCGCGATCTGTCGCCTATTCGCGGCTGGGCGCGAGCGGTGTTTATTTCGCCCAATTGATCCAGCGATGGGGCATCGCAGCCGAGATCAACGCCAAGGCCACCATCGTCGAGCAGGGCTTTACGGCGGAGCGGCTCGTCAGCGGTGAGGCTAACCTCGCCGTGCAGCAGATCAGTGAGCTGAAGCAGGTCGAGGGCATCGAGGTCGTCGGCCCGATCCCGCACGATTTGCAGACTCCGGCCGTGTTTTCCGCCGGCCGCATGGCCAACGCCAGACATGCCGAAGCGGCCGATCGGCTGCTGCGCTATCTGGCATCGCCGGAGGTCGTCCCGGTGCTGCGCCAATCGGGACTCGAGCCTTGAATTTGCCGGAGCAGAGACGCAACGTGGCGCCCATGCGGACTTGTCTCCTTGCCATTCTCCTCACGCTTGCAGCGCCGTTATCGGCGCATGCCCAATCGGCCGATCTCGTCCTGTGCGATCGGCTGGCCGCCGATCCCAGCGATCCCGACAAGCCGGCCGATGTGAAGGGCGTGACCGAGCTTGCTGCCTCCGACATTGCGACCGCCGTCAAATTCTGCAAGCAGGCCGCACCGTCGTCGCGGCGCGCGATGTTCGCGCTCGGCCGCGCCTATGCCGCCAACCGGCAGACGGCGGAGGCGATCGCCGCCTGGCGCAAGGCGGCCGACAAGGGATCGAGCGCGGCGATGGTCGAACTCGGCGTCGCCTACGGCACCGGCTCCGGTGTCGCGAAAGACGAAGCACAAGCGCGAAAGCTGTTCGAGAAGGCTGCGCAGGCCGGCAATCCTCGCGGTGTCAGCAATCTTGCCGCGCTCGGCGGCGCTGGCGGTACTGCGCCGGCCGATCCCGCACAGGCGCGCGCGCTGCTCGGCAGGGCGGCCGAGACCAACGCGGAGGCGCAGTACCAGCTCGGCCTGATGCTCTCCAACGGCAACGGCGGCGAGAAGGACGACGTCGCGGCGCGCGCGATGTTCGAGAAGGCGGCGGCGCAGAACCATCCCGGCGCGCTGGAGCGGATGGGCGCGTTCGCGCAGGAAGGCCGCGGCGGCGCCAAGGACAAGGACGCCGCCAAGGCCTACTACGAGCGCGCTGCTGCGCTCGGCGACGAGGACGCCAAGAAGGCGCTGGAGCGGCTGCGCTGCCCCTATGCGATCAAGGACAAGCAGGGCAAGCTCGTCACCACGCTATGCTTCTAGCTCACTTGTAGTAGTAGGCGACGTTGTTGCGGGCGTCGCGATAAGTCGTCTCGAGAAAATCCGGATATTGAGCGGCCGCGCGCGCGACGGCGCGCACGACGCACTCCCAGAAATCGCCTATCCAGTTGAAGTGCTCGAAGGTGGCATCTTCGAACTTCACGGCGGTGATGATGGCCTGCCGGATTGCTGCGTCATCGGCGCGCGGATGGGCGCGTTTCACATAACCGAACATCGGCCCTTCATGGGCGTGGTCGCGGTCGTAGCGGTATTTCGCGCGGAACTGCTCCGGCGTGAGCGTGCGATAGACGCGGACCTCCTCGTCGGTCGGGCGTCCGTCGAGTGTGTTGAACCGGTAGCGCCGGCACCAGAGCTCGAAGGCCGCATCGAGCAGCGGCTGCTTTGCAGCGCTGGCGATGATCGCTGCGATCTGCGCTTCGGCTGAAGGCTCTGTCTGGTTCATGCCGCTTTGTCGTGCGCTCACTCCGGCGGGTTCGAAGGGGCCTCAAGGATGAACCAGCTCCGGCACGGGCCGTTGAATCACAACATGAGGAGGGCCGCCCGGGATCGCACGAAACAAAAAAGTCAAAAACAACCCCATGCACAGTAGCCAAGTCGTCGAAATCACTAAGTTCGTATTTTACGAAAATCAATTGACCCGTCGGGCAAAACAGGGGCATGATGGCATCATGCGGCGAGTGGGCTCCGCTCCCGGCCCTGCGCTGAAAAGCCGGATGACCTCGGTGCGTCTGAGTTCGTAGCGCATGATTCGAGGCTCCAGTTTCGGGGCTTGAATCATGTCCGCGGTGATACCATCAAGCCGCATTGGCCCTGCGAGGCGCCGCTAACTGGTTCGACCTGGTCGCGAATGACCCGCAACGGACCTCGCCTCTTAAGCCAACTGGTGACGTTCATATCCTGTCCGCGTTCCTCCTGTGATATTAATGACGCAATCGGCCAGATACGGCGCGCACTTTGTCGGAAGACCGATATTAGTCGGACACCGCGATGTTCCCCCGCTAAACCTGATACCGCAGAGCCCCGCTTAACGGGTCCATGCGCGAGGGGCGCCGCAACGGCGCAACGGAATTTCAAACGTCGCTCTCTGGGCTGCGGGGAGATTTGGGTTGTCTTATTTTGTAGCGTCTGAAGGCGCGCTGGAAGCCGGCGCGGCCGTTGTTGCGCGCAAGCGATCGATTAGCCGCTTTGCGGCGCTGACCTTGGCCGCGTTGTCCCGCCGCCTGCTGGGCACCAGCTCCATGGTGGCGCTCGGACTGGTCCTGGCGACATCGACGCCATCGCGCGCCACCGACTGGACCGGCGGAACCTCAACCGACTGGTTCACCGCCACCAACTGGTCGGCCGGCGTTCCAACCAGCGCGGGCACCGCGAAGATCGACACCGTCGCGCCCAATGCCACAGTGGTCGGAGCGACCGGCGCGCAAGCGAACACTGTCATTGTTGGCTATTCAGACACCGGCACGCTGACGATCCAGAACGGCGGCACGGTGAGCAGCGGTCTCGGCTATCTCGGCCTCTTTGCCGGCTCGACCGGCACCGCGACGGTTGATGGCGCCGGCTCGGCCTGGACCAATTCCGGCTTGTTCATTGTCGGCCAAGCCGGCACCGGCACGCTGACGATCCAGAACGGCGGCGCTGTGAGCAGCGCCACCGGCTATCTCGGCGCCTTTGCCGGCTCGACCGGCACCGCGACGGTTGATGGCGCCGGCTCGGCCTGGACCAATTCCGGCAACCTCGTTGTCGGCAATTCCGGCACCGGCACGCTGACGATCCGGAACGGCGGCACGGTGAGCAACGCCGGCACCGGCTATCTCGGCGGCGCCTCGACCGGCACCGCGACGGTTGATGGCGCCGGCTCGGCCTGGACCAGTTCCAGCCTCATTGTCGGCTTTGACGACACCGGCACGCTGACGATCCAGAACGGCGGCGCGGTGAGCAACGTCACCGGCCATCTCGGCGTCAATGGCGGCTCGACCGGCACCGTAACGGTGGATGGCGCCGGCTCGTCCTGGACCAATTCCGGCGACCTCGTTGTTGGCAGTTTCGGCACCGGCACGCTGACGATCCGGAACGGCGGCGCGGGGAGCAACGTCATCGGCATCCTTGGCGCCAATGCCGGTTCGACCGGCACCATGACGGTCGATGGCGCCGGCTCGTCCTGGAGTTCCAGCGGGCTCTATGTCGGCAATTCTGGCGCCGGCACGCTGACGATCCGGAACGGCGGCACGATGAGCAACGCCGGGTTCGGCTATCTCGGCTTCAATGCCGGCTCGACGGGCACCGCGACGGTTGACGGCGCCGGCTCGACCTGGACCAATTCCGGCGACCTCAAAGTTGGCAATTCCGGCACCGGCACGCTGACGATCCAGAACGGCGGCGCGGTGAGCAACGCCGTCGGCTTTCTCGGCTCCCTTGCCGGCTCGACCGGCACCGCGACGGTTGATGGTGCCGGCTCGGCCTGGACCAATTCCGGCAACCTCGTTGTCGGCAATTCCGGCGCCGGCACGCTGACGATCCGGAACGGCGGCACGGTGAGCAACGTCATCGGCGATCTCGGCAACAATGCCGGCTCGACCGGTACCGTAACGGTGGACGGAGCCGGCTCGTCCTGGAGTTCCGGCGCGCTCTATGTCGGCGATTCCGGCGCCGGCACGCTGACGATCCGGAACGGCGGCGCGGTGAGCAACGCCACCATCGGCCATCTCGGCTTCAATGCCGGCTCGACCGGCACCGTGACGGTTGATGGCGCCGGGTCGTCGTGGACCAATTCCGGCCTCGTTGTCGGCTTTCGCGGCACCGGCACGCTGACGATCCAGAACGGCGGCGCGGTGAGCAACGTCGGCAACGGCTTCCTCGGCTACAATGGCGGCTCGACCGGCACCGCGACGGTTGATGGCGCCGGCTCGACCTGGACCAATTCCTTCAACCTCTTTGTCGGCTATTTAGGCACCGGCATGCTGACGATCGCCAATGGCGGCACCGTCTCGACGGCTTCGGGCATGCAGATCGCCGCTTTTGCCGGCTCGACCGGCACGCTCAATATCGGCGCCGCCTCCGGCCAGGCCGCGACCGCGCCGGGCACGCTGACCACGCCCTCGGTCGCGTTCGGGGCAGGCACCGGCAGCATCGTCTTCAACCACACCGCCTCGAACTACAACTTCGCCCCGGTCATTTCCGGCGCGGGGTCGGTGACGGTGGAGAACGGCACCACCATCCTGACCGCGACCAACACCTATAGCGGGGCGACCACGGTCAATGGCGGCACGCTGGCGGTCAACGGCTCCATCGCCAATTCGGCGGTGACGGTCAATGCCGGTGGCACGCTCGGCGGCAACGGCACCGTCGGCAATACCACCATCAACGGCGGCGGCGTGCTCGCGCCCGGCAATTCGATCGGCACGCTGACGGTCGGCGGCAATCTGGCGTTCAGCACCGGCGGCCTCTACCGCGTCGAGGTCTCGGCATCGGCCGACCGCACCAATGTCACAGGCGCCGCAACGCTCACTGGCGCCACCGTGCAAACGGTCTTCCAGCCGGGCAGCTATGTCAGCAAGAACTACACCATCCTGTCGGCGGCCGGCGGCCTCGGCGGCACCAGTTTCGGTGGCGTGAGCGGGCTGCCGAATTTTAATGCCGGCCTGAGCTACATGCTGTCTGATGTGTTGCTGAACCTCACGGCCTCGCTCGGCGCCGGCACCTCGCTGCCGGGCAATCCGCAGACCGTCGCATCCACGCTCAACAACTTCTTCAACAATGGCGGCGCGCTGCCGCCGGGCTTTGTCGCGCTGTTTGGTCTCACCGGCAGCAATCTTTCAGCCGCGCTGTCGCAAACCTCCGGCGAGACCGCGACCGGCTCGCAGCAGACGACCTTCAACGCGATGAACCAGTTTATGGGATTGCTGACCGATCCCTTCATCGACGGTCGCGGCGATGGCGTTTCAGCGGGATCATCGGCGGGCGCATCGGCCTATGCCTCGCCGGACAGGTCGCGCTCCGGTGCGGCGCGGGACGCCAATGCGATGTTCACCAAGGCGCCCGTCATGGCCGATCCGTTCGCGCAGCGCTGGAGCGTGTGGGCGGCAGGCTATGGCGGCTCGCAGACCACGGACGGCAACACGACACTCGGCTCCAACAACACGACCAGCCGCATCGCAGGCATCGCGGTCGGCGCCGATTACCGTATCTCGCCGAATACGCTGGCAGGCTTTGCGCTGGCGGGCGGTGGTACGACCTTCAGCACCGTCAATGGCGGCTCTGGCCGATCCGATATGTTCCAGGCCGGCGCCTTCGTCCGGCACAATGCGGGTGCGGCATATCTCTCCGGCGCGCTGGCCTATGGCTGGCAGGACATCACCACCAACCGCACCGTGACGGTGGCCGGCATCGA
The DNA here is from genome assembly GCF_052075995.1 of Bradyrhizobium sp. 613_E4_N2_2. Classification (NCBI taxonomy): domain Bacteria; kingdom Pseudomonadati; phylum Pseudomonadota; class Alphaproteobacteria; order Hyphomicrobiales; family Nitrobacteraceae; genus Bradyrhizobium; species Bradyrhizobium sp. 613_E4_N2_2. Next base: position 4,951,445 of record NZ_CP197234.1, on the reverse strand, counting down.
CCAATTGCGCGCGCAGTTCAACGCCAATGCCTTCTCGGGTCGCGTCGAAGGCGGCTATCGCTTTGTCAGCCCGTGGATGGGCGGCATCGGCATCACGCCCTACGCAGCAGGCCAGTTCACCACCTTCGACCTGCCGGCCTATGCCGAGCAGGCGGTATCCGGCGTCAACACTTTTGCGCTGGCCTACGCATCAAAGAGTGTCACCGATACGCGCAGCGAACTCGGCCTTCGCAGCGACAAATCATATGCGATGCCGGACGGAATCTTCACGCTGCGAGGGCGCCTGGCATGGGCGCATGATTTCAACCCCGGCCGCAATATCGGCGCGACGTTCCAGACGCTGCCGGGCGCATCCTTTGTCGTTGGCGGCGCCGCGCAAGCCAGCGACTCCGCGCTCGTCACCGCTTCTGCCGAAAAGAAATGGCTGAACGGCTGGTCCGCCGCCGGCACTTTCGAAGGCGAGTTCTCTCAGCTCACCAGGAGCTACGCCGGCAAGGGCGTCGTGCGGTATGCGTGGTGAGGTGGCGACTTCCCGAACGACGCCTCTCCAATGCCAACTGGTGATGTCGATATCCGCGTTCCTCCTGTGATATTAATCACGCAGTCGGCCAAATAGGGCGGCGCGCTTTGTCGGATGACCGATATTGGTCGGACACCGCGATGTTCCCCCGCTAAACCTGATTCCACAGAGCCCCGCTTAACGGGTCCATGCGCGACCGGCGCCGCAACGGCGCAATGGTATTTCAACGGTCGCTATTTGGGCTGCGGGGAGGTTTGGGTTGTCTTATTTTGTAGCGTCTGAAGGCGCGCTGAAAACCGGCGCGGCCGTTGTTGGGCGCAAGCGATCGATTAGCCGCTTTGCGGCGACCATGCGCGCGGCGCTGTTCGCCGGCGTCTTGCTCGGCGCGCTCGTGACCGGAGCGCGGGCCCAGACGGTGATCAACGTCACGGTCGCCAACGACACCGGCACCACCTCGGGGGGCTCGACTGGCGGCGCCGGCACGCTTAGCGCCGCGCTCGCGCAGATCAATGCTTCCACGCCCCCCGGCGGCTTCATCATCAACCTGCAGACCAATGTCACGCTGTCGGGGCCGCTGTCGCCGATCTTCAACTCGGTGAGCATCAACGGCAACGGCTTCACCATCAGCGGCAACAATTCGCAGCGCATCTTCATGGTCGGCGTCGACACCGCGACGCAGACCAGCGCGGGGGTGGCGGGCTCGATCATCGCGGACCGCCCTCAGGTGGCGATCAGCAACGTCATCCTGTCCGCGGGCCTCGCCCAGGGCGGCGGCAACGGCGCCGGCGGCGGCATGGGGGCGGGCGGCGCACTGTTCGTCAACCAGTCGGCCGACGTGACGCTGAGCAACGTCAGCTTCGCCAACAACAACGCGAAGGGCGGCAACGCAACAATCAACACGTTTCGCGGCGGCGGCGGCCTCGGCGGCAGCGGCGGCGGCAGCGGCGGCGGCGGCATCTTCGGCGGCGGCGGCCCCGGCGGCGGCGGCATTTTCGGCGGTTCCGTTGCCGCTGCCGGCGGCGGCGGCTATAGCGGCGCCGGCGGAAACGGCACGAACGGCACCGCGGGCCTCCTGTCGATAGCCGGCCTCAACGACGCCGGCGGCGCCGGATTTGGTGGTGGCACCACGGGTGGTGCCAATGGCGGCGGCGGCGGCGGTATCGGAAATGCGGGAGGGGGTGGCGGCTTCGGCGGCGCAAGCAGTTCCGGCTCGACCGGCGGGGCGGGTGGTTTCGGCGGCGGCGGCGGCACCGGCTTGAACGGCGGCGGCGGCGGTGGTTTCGGCGGCGGCGGTGGTGGTTTCAGCGGCCCTGGCGGCGCCGGTGGCTTCGGTGGCGGCGGCGGCGGTGGCGGCGGTGCGGGCGGCTTTGGCGGCGGCGGCGGTGGCGGCGGCGGCGCGGGTGGGTTTGGCGGTGGCGGCGGAGGCGGCGGGACCGTTGGGGCGGGTGGCTTTGGTGGCGGCGACGGCGCCAGTGGCGGGAACGGCGGCGGCGGCGGCATGGGCGGGGCGGTGTTCGTGGTCAAGGGCGGCTCGCTCACCATCAACGGCAACGGCTCGACCTCGGGCGGCAGCGTAGCCGGCGGCACCGGCTCCAATGGCGGCGGTGCGGGCTCGGCCTTAGGCACGGGCTTCTTCGTGCAGGGCTCGACGCTGACCTTCGGTGGCAGCGGCAGCTACACGGTGTCGGACGCCATCGCCGATCAGAACGGTTCCGGCGGCGCCGCGGCCTCGGACGGCCTCGGCGGCACCGGTGGATCGAGCGCCATTACCAAGAGCGGCATCGGCACGCTCAGCTTTTCTGGCGCCAACACTTATACTGGAGCTACGACGATCAATGCCGGCACGCTAAGGGGCGCTGCGGCGAACACATTCAGCGCTACGAGCGCGACGACAATCAACACCGGCGGCACGCTCGATCTCGGTTTGCTGGCACAAACGATCAATATCGTTTCGCTATCGGGCGGCACGTTGGCCAACGGCGCGTTGACCGGCGCAGTGACCTCAAGCGGCGGCACGCTGAACAGCCTCGGCGGCGGCATGACGCTGACGGTGAATAGCGGCGCGACCAATGTGACGGGCACCAACACCTTCACAGGCGCGACCACGGTCAACAGCGGCCTGCTCTCGGTCAACGGCACGAGCACGGCCAGCGCGGTGACGGTGAATGCCGGCGGTACGCTCGGCGGCAACGGCACGGTCGGCAACACGACCATCAATGGCGGCACGCTGGCGCCCGGCAATTCGATCGGTACGTTGACCGTGCAGGGCAATCTCGTGTTGACGGCCGCATCGAGCTACATGGTCGAGGTGTCGCCTTCGGCGGCCGACCGCACCAACGTCACCGGCGTGGCGACGTTCGGCGGCGCCACCGTCAAGGCATCTTTCGCAGCCGGGGCCTATGTCGCAAAGCAATACACCATTCTCAACGCCGCCGGCGGTATCGGCACCAGCACGTTCGGCTCGATCGTCAACACCAACTTGCCGGGTGGCTTCGCGTCGAGCCTGAGCTATGACGCCAACAATGCGTATCTCAATCTCGTTCTCAGTTTCGTGCCGCCGCCCGGGACGGCTCTCAACAACAACCAACGGAACATCGCCGACCCGATCGTCAATTTCTTCAACTCCAACGGCAGTATTCCGCTGGCGTTCGGCGGGCTGACGCCGGCGGGACTGACCCAGATCTCCGGCGAGACCGCGACCGGCTCGCAGCAGACGACCTTCAACGCGATGAACCAGTTCATGGGATTGCTGACCGATCCCTTCATCGACGGCCGCGGCGATGGCGTTTCAGCGGGGTCATCGGCGGGCGCATCGGCCTATGCCTCGCCGGACAGGTCGCGCTCCGGTGCGGCGCGGGACGCCAATGCGATGTTCACCAAGGCGCCCGTCATGGCCGATCCGTTCGCGCAGCGCTGGAGCGTGTGGGCGGCAGGCTATGGCGGCTCGCAGACCACGGACGGCAACACGACACTCGGCTCCAACAACACGACCAGCCGCATCGCAGGCATCGCGGTCGGCGCCGATTACCGTATCTCGCCGAATACGCTGGCAGGCTTTGCGCTGGCGGGCGGTGGTACGACCTTCAGCACCGTCAATGGCGGCTCTGGCCGATCCGATATGTTCCAGGCCGGCGCCTTCGTCCGGCACAATGCGGGTGCGGCATATCTCTCCGGCGCGCTGGCCTATGGCTGGCAGGACATCACCACCAACCGCACCGTGACGGTGGCCGGCATCGACCAATTGCGGGCGCAGTTCAACGCCAATGCGTGGTCCGGTCGCGTCGAAGGCGGCTATCGTTTTGTCAGCCCATGGATGGGCGGGGTGGGCATCACGCCTTATGCCGCAGGACAATTCACCACCTTCGACCTGCCTGCCTATGCCGAGCAGGCGGTAACCGGCGTCAATACCTTTGCGCTCGCCTACGCTTCGAAGAGTGTCACCGATACGCGCAGCGAACTCGGCCTTCGCAGCGACAAATCATATGCGATGGCGGACGGAATCTTCACGCTGCGCGGTCGCCTGGCATGGGCGCACGATTTTAACCCCGGCCGCACTATCGGTGCGACGTTCCAGACGCTGCCGGGCGCATCCTTTGTCGTTGGCGGCGCCGCGCAAGCCAGCGACTCCGCGCTCGTCACTGCTTCCGTCGAGAAGAAATGGCTGAACGGCTGGTCCGCCGCCGCCACCTTCGAAGGCGAGTTCTCTCAACTCACCACCAGCTACGCCGGCAAGGGCGTGGTGCGGTATTCCTGGTAAGTTGACGATTTCCGGTTTTGGCCCTTCGCATCATTTCGCTGTGCTGCGGAATTTGGTAGCTATCGGGGGCATAGCGGACTCTGGCAAGCCGACCGATCGGCTGATTTATGGGATCACGGCCTAGGTAGCCCGCGATTCTTTTCTGATTTTGTGGGCTTATTGAATTGCTGGACGGACTCTACAAGGTTGAATACGGCGTCAACGATGCGTTCGGCCGCAGCATCATGTGCCTGCATGACGGCAAGATGCTGGGCGGCAATTCGGCGTTCGCGCACCTTGGAACCTATGTCGAGCGCGACGGCGAGATCGTCGCCGAGGTGATCACCGAACGGCACAACGAGGATCCCAATCACAAGCCGCTGATGGGAGCCGATATCGCCTCGATCGGTGCGCGCGGGCGGCTCACCGGCAACCAGATCCGTCTCGAGGGTGGCGCGGACACCATGCCGGGCGCAAAATTCTGGGCCAATCTCACCCGGCTCGACGACGAGGGGTTGCCTCCGAGTGGTGCGGTCGGTCCGGGCGGCATCGCCAACGGACTCTATGGGATGAGCCTGCGCGCGCTTGACGGTGTCGATGCCGGATTATCGGGCGTGATGCTCCTGATCGACGGCCGCATCCTCGGCGGCGATGCGTTCTTCTACTATCTCGGCTCCTATTCCTCGGCGGACGGCCGCTGGAAGGGCGAGATGCTGAACCAGGAGCACACGCCGGCGAAGGGCGAAAACCCCGTGTTTGGCGGCTATGAGGTCGGGATCGGCTTCTCCGGAACCTGCACTGCGGATAGCGGTGAGCTCGAAGGCATCGCGCTCGCCGGCAAGCGCAGCCTGCGCCTTGCAGCCTCGCTCAAGCTGATGCGGCGGGCCTAGGACGTGCACTCATCGAAGCCGCGCCGGCTTGCGCCAAAAGTGACATCGAAGTGGTCTGGACGGATGTCGTCCTTGGGCCAGAGGCGGGGAGGCAGTTCTTCTACCACTCCCGCTTCACTTCATCGCAACATCGCGGTCGATGTCTTGCAGGTGCACGAAAGTTGCCCAGGCTTTTCGATATTCGCTGTCTGTGGGATCGATCCCAAGCAAGGCGCGACACGCCTCTTTGATTTCTTCCGACGAGGGACGCATCGCGACGTTTCCGGACAACTTGGCTTGGTTCCAGCGTTCCTCGACGCCGGTCGCCAAGGCGAGTGCTTCGGAGGGGCTCCGTTTCCGGGTTGACCTCGCCAAGGGGTGATCCGGAGGGAATTTGGGCCATGCGACGGGAGGCTGATCGGCTCGCCACTCACTCTCCTTGCCGGTCCCACGCTCTCCCGGCAAGTTTGCCTGGGCTCCATTGGCCGATTGAGGCGGGACAGTCCGTGCGCCCAGCTCGCGGAGCTGCTGCTCCATGGTCCCGCCGGACGCCGTTGCGCCTGCCGCAGGTGCACGCGTCGTCAGACCTGACACAGTTGAGGTGCCGGCCTGCGGAGCAACCTTCTGAACGGTTTGCGCAACGGACAGCATGCCAGGCGAAAGAGCAGGCTTCTGCTGCGCGACCTTGTCATTTTCAGTGGGGCAAGGCCGAAATCCCGAGCGCAGCTGCGTGATCCGGCCGTCGTCGTCGATGCGGGCAAAGTCAACGGCCACAGTGTAGACGAAAGCGGCATCGATGGATTGGCCGGATTTGTCTCTCGCGTTGACGGCGCCGCAGACATATCGCGCCGCGTCGGCCTCGACTGAGCGCAATGTGCTGAACTTGGCCGAGTTCGGATCGATCAGCGCATGTCGAACTGCTGCGCGCGCTTTCATGTGCTCGTTAGAGAAGATGCTGAGCACGACATCCGGATTGAACATGTCGGGCTGGTAGTACCACTTGTACTCCACAGCAAGGAATGCTGCGCCAAAGGCCGTCGCGATCAGGAAAGCAGATGCATTCATGGATTTGGTCGGGTAATGGAACCCGGTATGGTTGTTGTTATCTTCTTGAACCATTTACGATAGAATCCACTAACAATCCGTGAATTGGTTGCTCCCGCGATTTTCAACAACCGGTGGAAGAGCCACAGCTGGTTTTGCTCAAGGGGGCAGTTGCCGGTGCGGGAAGCACACTGAGCAAAGTCAACCAAGGGGGCACAGGCTGACGCCTGACGGGTGGCAGCGGCAGGTCCGCTGTGGGCCATAACCGGACATCAACCAGCGAAGGACCGTGGGTCTCACAGCACTGGCGTACACTGCATGTCTGCTCCAACGATGAGCGGCCCGTTGTAGGCAGTGCGCAAATCAGCGATGGCCGCATCGAGTTCAAACAGACCGAAATGACTGACGATGAGCTGCTTGACCGCAGCCTCTTGGGCAACGCGTCCGACGACTGCCGGTGTTGCGTGCAAGGGAACATTCGCACCGGGCGCGATTGCAAGATGCATGATCAGGAGGTTCGCGCCCTTTGCGAATTCGACGAAGCCTGGATCGGTGCCGTTTTGGTCGGAGCTAAACACGATCGACACATTTCCGGTCTGCACGCGATAGGCCAAGGTTGGCATATTTCCATGCGGGATTTTCCGTGCCGTGACTGTCGTTCCCTCGCGCTGCAAAACCACGGATGGATCGCTTTTGACAGCGTCAATCACTCCGACATCAAGTCGAACGCCACCCGCCACAACGCGCCCCATATCGGGCCGCACGCCGCTGCCCCCGTATGAGCCGCCTAACGCCGATCCGAGCACTGGAAATGCGCCAGTCTTCTCGTCAAAAAGCCTGTTGAGGAAAATCGCAAAGTCAGGGGCCGCATCGTTGCCTGTAGGACCGAAAACCTTGAGAGGTTCCTTGCGGACCTCGTGGCTCAGCCAAAGGAACGCTGGCAAGTCGGAAACGTGATCTGGATGAAGATGGCTTATTCCGACCATCCACAAGTCTTCGAGTTTGGCTTGCGATTCACCAAAGCGGTGTTGAGCACCACCGCCCATGTCGATGAGTATTCTTGCGCGCCCCTCGATCCAGACCAGATAACTCGTCGATGCCCGAGTGGGATTCATTCTGGGGCCACCAGAACCGAGGATTTGCACGTCGAGCGGCGTTGTGCCGCAACTCTGTCCGAAAGCGCTCAAACTGCTCAGTGACGCACAGAAAATCCCCAGCAAGAAAATAACCGGAAGCCGAACCATGAAGACACCCATGTTGTTCAAACAGAGTCTATCAAATCGGTCTTGCAAATTTCACGACAGGGCCGAGATGGTCATTCGGGCAGCCCTGCTTGCCGCAATCCTTCCTCATATCGCGCGACGTCCTCAGCACGTCGATAAGGGCCAAGCACATCTTTGAGATTGGAAACGCGCAGCGTGGGGCTGAGTTCTCTCAGCCGAGCCACGGCCTTGTGTGCTTGCTCCGGCCGACCGGCCATTGCGTTGCTTGCGGCGGTGATCCGTAATCCAGGCCGATAGTCCGGGTTGCACTGCAATGCCATTGCCGCCCATGATGCCGCTTCGTCATAGCGGTCCAAAAAGAAATGTGCATACGCGGTCCCGGCTCGCATGCCCATCAGCCACGGATCAAGTGGGCTCAGGCGAATGGCTCGTGCGAAGCGCTCGATCGCCGATTCCGGCTCGCCGAGCCAGAGTTTTACCCAGCCGCCGAAATTCCATGCCTCAGCCAGATTGGAATTAAGCGCGATCGCGCGATCAACTAAGCCGGCACCTACCCCGAGATCCCCAACAACAAACGCTAACGCATTCCCGCCAGCGGAGAGCGCGTTCGCGTCATCCTTGCCCAACTCAACTGCCCGTTGGGTGAGCTTCTTCACTTCGGCAATCGCGTTCGCCGTGTCCGGAATCCAGCCATTGATCCTGGCAATGAGGTAGCAAAAGGCTGCGCGACCGTAGGCGGTGGCAAATTCCGGGTCGAGCTCGATCGCGCGGTTGAACAGACGCAATGCCTCGTCGTTCGCTTGCCGGTTACCAAACTGATGAAGCCGGGCCAGACCGCGCAAATAGTGGGCATAGGCGTCGAGACTAGCGGTCGGCTTGCGTTTGGCGCGCTCGATCTCAGCTTTCTCCACCGCAGGCGCGATCGCCCCGACAACGCTTTCAGTCACCTGGTCCTGCAAATCGAAGATGTCGCCGAGCTCGCCATCAAACCGATCGGCCCAAATATGTGCTCCAGTAGCGGTATCGACGAGTTGTCCCGTAATGCGCACTCGGTTTGCCGCCTTGCGAACGCTCCCTTCCAACACGTAGCGCACCCCAAGCTCGCGCCCCACCTGCTTCACGTCGACAGCGCGCGCCTTGTAGGTGAAGCTGGAGTTTCGGGCGATGACAAATGGCGCCTTGAAACGGGACAGCGCCGTGATGATGTCCTCGGCCATTCCATCGGCAAAGTATTCCTGTTCGACATCGCCAGACATATTCTGAAACGGAAGCACCGCAATGGAAGGCCTGTCGGGCAGCGGAGGCGGACTCCCGGCCTCGGCAGCAAAAACTGGCGCAGCCTCTCGCGTTTCCGTCGGCGCATCGACCTCAAAGGCCCTGATTGGCTCCTGAATGTTCTTTACATGTTGAACGCCAAGATCCGTACCTGGGTCTGGGACCGAGGCTCGCGCGGGCAATTCTTCCTCGGTGATCTCGCCAACAAACCGGAAGCCTCTGCGAGAAACCGTCCGGATCAGGCGTTGCTCCTTGCCGGTATCCCCGATTGCCTTGCGCACGGCATTGACGTGGCTGGTCAGCGTGGATTCGGACACGATCCGTCCTTCCCACACCGCCTTCAGAAGATCGTCCCTTGTCACGACCTGTTCCCGGTTTCGGACCAGGAAGAGCAGCAGGTCGAACACCTTCGGTCCGATGGGGATGAGCTCGGAGCCTCGCTTGAGCTCGCGCCGGTTGGCATCGAGACAATAATCTTCGAATAGAAACGACACTTGTGATCCTTCCTGGACAAGAAGCCAAGGAAAACTCGATCGCAATTCAGGCCGGCTGCAAGGTCTTTTCCGTTCGAAACAGTACACATTTTCTCACCCTCCGGGAACGAGGGTTCGAGAAATGGTTGGCCCGCCTGCACTCGACGCGCACTGACGTTCGCAATCAACGCAACAAACCTGGCCGAGCCGAGGCACGGCTTACCACCTGCATCGCCTCCCGAGTGCGAGGATACGTTCATGAACAAGCATATCTTGCGCGCTTCCCTGGAGGATGCGTCAGTTGCGCCTGAGGCGTGCCAAGTCACTCCGGCTCATGCCGAGCGCCCTCCCGCCGGTGCAGAAATGGCGCGGGTGCTCGGGACCACGCCATTTCACATGGCTTTGGATTCCTCCGGCGGCGGAATCGCCCACTGGAAGCATGACCCGCTGCACGACGTCGTCGCGCCCATGAGCCATCACGTCATCATGGCTTACAACGGCACGGTGCAGCGCATGGAGCGGCGGATGGGAAGCGCGGTTGCGATCGGTACGTTTCGTCCCGGAGTCGTGATCATCATCCCCGAAGGATCGAGCTCCCGGTGGGATATTCCGAAACCTGTCGATGTCATCCAACTCTATCTTCCGCACGCCACGCTCGAGCGGGTTGCAGGCGAGGTCGACAGCGCCACCTCGACCGATCTGCTGGAGCGAACGGCGCATCCCGACCCCATTACATCCCGATTGCTCCTGACCGCGACCGACGCCGTGGTGGGCAATGTCGTCGTGGATACACTGTTCAGGCATCAGCTGATGGACCTCTTGGCCACGCGCCTGCTGGCGGCGCATGTCGGCGCGCCGTCCACGTTCCAGCCGACGCGGGGCGGCCTCTCACCGGTCGTATTGCGCCGCGCCATCGAGCGCCTGCACTCGGACATCGACGCTGACGTATCGCTCGCGGCGCTCGCTTCTGATGCCGGTCTTTCGCGATTCCACTTCTGCCGCGCCTTCAAGGAAAGCACCGGGCTTTCCCCACATGCCTGGCGGCGCCAGCAACGGCTCGAGGAGGACAAAAACATGCTGCGCGGCACCGACGCGTCGGTCCTCTCGGTCGCGGTCGCGCTCGGCTATTCTTCCCAGACCGCGTTCGCCGCCGCCTTCAGGAAGCTGACCGGGGACACCCCGAGCAATTGGCGACGGCGTGCACGTTGACAGCATCGCCTATGCTGGGAACAGCATCATTGCGAGAAAGGCTCCCGGATGCAGGCGGGCAAAAGAAGGTCCCATGACCGCTATGGGTCACAAGCCGACGCCTGACGGGCGGTAGCGGCAAGTCCGCTATATGGGACATTGGCGGACGTCACGCCTTGCCGCTCGGACAGCGCGCTTCGGCTGGAAGCGGACAGCGAGACGGCAGGCAGCGGGCGCGAAGCGTCGCGTCGGGATGAATTACAGGAAGCTGGCGTCTGGTGGGGTGGAATCCGGGCCCGGCCGGGCTTCCCCTGGCGGCCCGTATGGCCTATGACGCTGCAACGCAACATTCCCCCCAAAAAGACCCCATGATCCGCCTCGACAACGTCAGCAAGCAAGCCGGCCACCAGATCCTGTTCATCGAAGCTTCCGCCGCCCTCAACAAGGGCGAGAAGATCGGCCTCGTCGGCCCGAACGGCGCGGGAAAGACCACGCTGTTCCGGATGATCGCCGGTGAGGAACTGCCCGATGAAGGGCAGGTTTCGACCGATCGCGGCATTACCATCGGCTATTTCAACCAGGACGTCGGCGAGATGAGCGGCCGCAGCGCCGTGGCCGAGGTGATGGATGGTGCCGGTCCCGTGAGCGAGGTCGCAGCCGAATTGCGCGAGCTCGAGGCCGCTATGGCCGACCCCGACAAGGCCGACCAGATGGACGAGATCATCGCGCGGTATGGCGAGGTGCAGCACGCGTTCGAGGAGCTCGACGGCTACGCGCTCGACGGCCGCGCGCGCGAGGCGCTGTCCGGCCTCGGCTTCAGCCAGGAGATGATGGACGGCGATGTCGGCAAGCTTTCCGGCGGCTGGAAGATGCGCGTGGCGCTGGCGCGTATTCTCTTGATGCGCCCCGACGTCATGCTGCTCGACGAGCCGAGCAACCATCTCGATCTCGAAAGCCTGATCTGGCTGGAAAAATTCCTGCACGATTTCGAAGGCACGCTGCTGATGACCTCGCATGATCGCGAGTTCATCAACCGCGTGATCTCCAAGGTGATCGAGATCGATTCCGGCTCGCTCACGACCTATACCGGCGACTACGAGTTCTACGAGCAGCAGCGGGCGCAGAACGAGAAGCAGCAGCAGGCGCAGTTCGAGCGCCAGCAGGCCATGCTCGCCAAGGAGATCAAGTTCATCGAGCGTTTCAAGGCGCGCGCGTCTCATGCGGCCCAGGTGCAGAGCCGGGTGAAGAAGCTCGACAAGATCGAGCGGGTTGAGCCGCCGCGCCGCCGCCAGACCGTGGCGTTCGATTTTCCGCCGGCGCCGCGCTCGGGCGAGGACGTCGTGGCGCTCAAGAACGTCTACAAGGGCTACGGCAGCAAGCGCATCTATGACGGGCTCGATTTCATGATCCGCCGCAGGGAGCGCTGGTGCGTGATGGGCGTCAACGGCGCCGGCAAGTCGACGCTGCTCAAGCTCATCGCCGGTGCGAGCGAGCCGGACGAGGGCACGGTGGCAGTCGGCGGCAGCGTCAAGATGGGCTATTTCGCTCAACACGCGATGGATCTGCTCGACGGTGAGCGCACCGTGTTTCAGTCGCTCGAAGACCAGTTTCCGACCGCAGGGCAGGGGTCGTTGCGCGCGCTCGCCGGCTGCTTCGGCTTCTCCGGCGACGACGTCGAGAAGCGCTGCCGCGTGCTGTCGGGCGGCGAGAAGGCGCGCCTGGTGATGGCCAAGATGCTGTTCGACCCGCCGAACTTCCTGGTGCTGGACGAGCCGACCAACCATCTCGACCTCGCCACCAAGGAGATGCTGATCACGGCGCTGGCGGATTTCGAGGGCACCATGCTGTTCGTCTCGCATGACCGCCACTTCCTGGCGACGCTGTCGAACCGCGTGCTGGAGTTGACGCCGGAGGGCATCCACCAGTTCGGTGGCGGCTACACCGAATATGTCGCGCGCACCGGGCAGGAAGCGCCGGGGTTGCGATCTTAATTGGAAGCCGTAGCCCGGATGGAGCGAAGGGCCATCCGGGATTCGTTCCACGCGAGCGGTCGCATGATGCAGTTGCTCCGGCCCCGGATTGCGCTTCGCTCCATCCGGGCTGCAACCAAATCGAGAGACGCGCAATGCACTGGCGGGATGGGCGGCGGTACAGCACCCATCCGTTGTGGCCCTCAATCGTTAGCGCAAAATCTCGCGCAGCACCTCGCCATCGACCTGGTGCGGTCTGACGCCCAGGATCTGCATGATGGTCGGCGCGACGTCGAGATTGTGCATGCGTCGGATCGTGGTGTTGTTGCGGATCTGCGGGCCGGCGGCGATGAAGGTCGCGCTCATCACCGGCAGCTTGGGATCGTGGCCGTGGGCACCGTAGAAGTTTGGCATCGACAGCGTGGTCGTCGCCGCATTGAACGGAGCATCGCCGAGCCGGGCGACGCCGGGGCTCTGGATGCCGTCGAAATTGTACCCCGGGGCCATCAGCGCGAATACGTCGCCAAAGTCCTGACCGATGGTCTTGCTGGTGCACTGTCCGAGCCCGGCCTCGCATTGTAGCGGGCGGGTCTCGACCACCGTGAACAGCCGCCCGTCCTCGAGCGAAGCGTTGAATTTGGGGTTGGGATCGACGGCATTCCTCACGGCCTCGGTGATCTGCGTCACCAGCGACTTGTAGGTGGCAGGATCGACGGTGCCACCCTGTTCGCGCTGTTGCAGGTTGACGTAGATGTTGGCCGCCGGACCGGAGGTGCGGATCGCCACCTTGGTGGTGTCGATGCCGGCGTTCTTCAGGATATTGGCCATGCTGACCGAGGTGTGGAACGGCGCAAAGCCGTGGTCCGACACGACGATGACGTTGCTGTCCGGCCCTGCGGCATCGGCGATCCGCTTCACCGCCCTGTCCGCGGTCTGATAGGCGAAGCGAATGTAGGACTTGTAGCGGGCGACCTTGGCTGCGTCCTGGTTGGCCCCGATCGAGTTCGGGTCCTTCGGGTTGGTGCCCTGGCGCGGGTCGGTGAGCAGGAACTGATGCTCGGAGCCGTCGGGCTGCTCAATATAGATCATCACGAGATCGGCGTCGGGATTGTTCAGGATGGCGCGCTCGCCGATATCGGCCTGATAGCGCACGAAGGTCTTGACCATGTCCTCGAACATCGCCTCGATCTCGATGTCCGGGAAATTGGTGAAGCCCGGGCTCAGCCGCTCCGGAATGCGGAAGTCGGCCTGCGGACGCCAGAAGCCGATAGTGTTGTTGATGTCGTCGACGTCGGTCAGGACCGGTGCGTTGCGCGGAATGAAGTTGGCGCCGTAACGGGCGAAGCGCACCACCGAGAGATCGGGCGCGAGCTGCGAGACGAAGTAGGCCGCACCGACCTTGGCGCCGCTGCCGTCGAAGAAGAACGGCGCGTTCTCGCCACCGAACTTCGCATAGGCCGGTCCGGTCGCCGGGGGCTTGAACGGTCCAGCCGTAATGCCGCGCGTGGCGTCGAAGAACACAAGCGTGTCGTAGTTCACCCTGCTGTCATTGGTGGTGTCGAGCGCCGCTACCCGGATCGCATATTTGATGTCCTGGGTAGCCGCGTTGGTGCAGGTTGCGGTCGGAGCGGATGCGCATGAGAACGTCTCGATCGGCGCGGAGGTTGCCAGCACCGGGCTGAACGAGAAGCGGCCAGCCGCCTGGAGGGCCGTGGCCACGGCCGGATCGGCGGCGAAGTCCGCCGATGTGAGCGAAAAGCCCTGGGCGCCGATACCGCCGAATGCGCCGAACGGCACGGTGTAGTCGGTGATGCGGATCGGCTGGGCCGGTTGCACCACCGTGCCGTTGATCGAGATGTCGGCGCCGTCGCCGCCCGGCCACGTCGCAGTGACGACTTTCCTGCCCTGCTGGCGCAGTTGCACCCACAGCGGCAATGCCGTCGGACGCGGCGAGGGCCCGAGCGGGCTGTCGCGATAGCCGCCGATCGGCGCGGCGAAACCGCTGAGGCTCGACGTAGCCGGCCCGACGATCGCCTGGTAGGTGTTCGAGGGAATGTCGTTGTGGACGGCGGTCGAGCCGGTGGCGATCTCGATATGCGAGACGGCGGTAAGTGACGGCGACGCCGTGATGTTTTGCTGCGCCACCGCGCCATGGCGGCTCAGCCGCGCCAGAGCGCCGTCGCGCGGCAGTACGCCTTCGTCGATAAATTGCTGGATGAAATCGGGCTTTGCACCGTCGAGCGAGATGACGACTACCGGCGGTGAGCGGTGTCCGTGATGATGGTCCCGATCCCTGGAATTCTCGAAGCCGCGGTCGCGGCCGTTGTCGTCCTGATCGGCGTGCGCCGGAATTGCGGTGCCGGCCAGCGATGCGGCGAGCGATATCGACGAGATCAGGGAGAGGAACGCTTTCATGTCCACGTGGTGCCCCTTGTTTCTTGCTGCGCAACCTGCGCGGGTTTGACCTGGAATGACGCGGGGATTATCGGGCGTGGCCCACGACGCGCGTGTGACGCCTCGGCGACGTGTGTGCGTCGTTGAGATAACGCGGCGTGGCTGTGGTCACGTCACACCGAAATCAAGGTCCCGGCCGCACAGGCATGCGCATATGAGGCTTGAGCACTGCGAACTCGCTCATTACGCTGAAGAAAAAGCGGCAGGAGACGCATGAAGCAACTGCGGATCGGCGACATCACCATCGATGCGGTGATCGAGCGGGAAGGGCCGTGGCGGCGGCCGCAGGATTTCTTCCCGGCCTATGACGAGGGCGTGTTCGCCCGTCATCTGCCGACGATGGAGCCGGAGGTGTTCGATGCCGCGCGCGGCATGATGGTCATCACCTACCAGACATTTGTCGTGCGCACGCCGCGCTACACCATTCTCGTCGACACCTGCACCGGCGAGGACAAGGGCCATCCGCCGCCGTTCGACTTTCCCGGCAAGGAGCGCTGGCGCAACGAATTGTTCGCGCTCGGCATCTCTTTCGAGCAGATCGACTACGTCTTCTGCACGCATCTGCACATCGACCACACCGGCTGGAATACGACCTTGCGCGACGGCCGCTGGGTGCCGACGTTTCCGAATGCAAAGTACGTCTTTCACAAGGGCGAGTACGCTGCCTGGGAGGCGGAGAATGCCAAAGGCAACAATCCGCCCGGCACCGTCTTCCGCGACAATTGCCTGCCGATCGTCGAGGCCGGGCAGGCGCTGCTGGTCGACGACGACTACGCGCTCGATGACACCGTCACACTGACGCCGACGCCGGGGCACTCACCCTGTCATTGCTGCGTGAATATCTTTTCGAAGGGGAGCCGCGCGGTGGTTGCGGGCGATCTCATGCATCACCAGATCCAGTGCCGCGAGCCGGACTGGTCGGCGAAGCCGGATTGGGATGTCAGGCAGTCGGCGGTGTCGCGGCGAAAGTTCTTCGCCTCCGTTGCGGACACCGACACGCTGATCCTGCCGATCCATTTTCCGGCGCCGACGGTCGGGCTGATCAAGCCGCTGGATGGGGCGTTCGACTATCGGTTCAAGCGGGATTAGGCCGTGTACGCCCAAATCAGTCCTTTCCCGCCGTATTGATCACGGCCCGGCCGCCGTCGATATATGAAATGAGCGGCCATTATCGAACGATTTCAAGGGTGACATTGACCACGCCGATCTTGATCATTCCAAGGGCCTGGGCCGCACCCGATGTAACGTCGATGATGCGTCCATGAACAAATGGACCACGGTCGTTGACTCTCACGATCACGGACTTTTTGTTCAAGACATTGGTCACGCGCAGGCGTGTTCCGAACGGCAAGGACGGATGCGCCGCATGCAGCGCATGCTTGTTGAATCTCTCGCCGCTCGCGGTCATCTCGTCTTCCGAGTAGAAACTCGCAAGCCCGAACAATGGGGTTTCCCTTCTGGGATGCTTTTTATGAAATGCATGCTGATGGTTGCTCTTCCGATGCGTTGCTCGCCGAATGTCGCCGTGAGCTTTCGGGCCTTGCCCTGCTGCGCGCTGACGCCGTCGCGGTGATTTCGTGGCAAGCGAGGGGAGGTCGTTGGCGTTTGGCGAACCGTTTGCGTCGCGGGTATGGTCATGCACTTCCAGCGGCGTTGCGCCAGGGACAATCGCCGACTTCGTTATTCGACCGAACTTCGCATGCGCAGAGTCAATTCCACCATCGAATGCGATGCATGATGCAGCAATCGCGGTAGCAGCGAGCAGTGCAGGTTGACCGCTCCATCGTTTCATGATGGCCCCCCAGCGCCTCAGCTGGTTGGAGTAGTTCGGTTCCAGGAATTGCCGGCTTTGACATATGTCAACGTTGCCATGGAAGGCAGCGGAGTTGCCATTTCGGTCAGCGCCCAGCCGACGCGCAACGAGAATTTGCCCAACTGCCCGCACATCGCCGCAAAGAACAGCCGCTGGCCTTGGGGAAGCCAGCGGCTCGGGCATCCCGCAAACCAATGGTGCAGGGCGCGTAGAGGTGGGCCGTGCGGCCCACCGAGATCAGATGCCAAGCGCGCTGGAGATTTCGCCGAGGGTTGCTTTCTCGGCGTCGCTGACCTGAACGCCCCCACCGAACCACCCTCCGCCTTCCGATGCAGCCTCAGCCGTCTTTTGACTAATCTGACGCAGCCAGCCCTTGAAAGCCGCGGCATCATCCGGAGCTTTCGCAGCAAGCAGCGCCGTGACTTCATGCAACGATGCGATTGTCTTGGTCTTGATCTCGGCCGGCGTGCTCTTGCCGAGCTCTGCCTTCAACCCGTCATGAGCCGCGGCCCGGCCGTCGCTCGTCTGGAAGTCGGCGACCACAGCCTTTACCAAGGGGTTGGCATTGGGATCGGTGGCCGCCTGGGCGAGCGCGGTGCCGCCAGCAAATGATTCCTTCAGAAGGCCAAACAATCCGCTCGGTTCGGCAGCCGTAATGGCCATTCCAGCATTCATCGGGCTTCTCAGGAGGAGCGCCCATTCATCCTTGGTGAAACTGGTCTTGTCGGCCATGGAGTCTTCTCCTTTCATCTTGCAGGACGGGAGGGTGGGAAACACGTCCCGTCCTGAAGTGTGGCGAGTTTATTGCGTGTGACGTCTCTGGCTTTCAGGCTTTCGCCAACTGGTCGAGCTTGGCACGAAGATTGTCGATCACTGGCTTTGCGATCGTGCCGGCCGGTGTCGCCGAGACCTTGTCGCACATCTGATTGATGGCCGGCGCCGCCGCGACGATCAGCTTGGCAAGCGCGCGTCGCGCTTCCGGAGAAAGCTTGGCAGCTCGTGCCGTGACGCCATCCAGCTGTGAGATGGCGTCGTTGATCTTCGGCAGGGCCGCCTGCGCGCTAGCTTCATCGGTGATGGTCGGCAGTTGAGCCTGCAGCGTACCAAGGGACGAATTGACCTGGTTCGCCAGATTCACGCCGTCAACGGTCAGATCCGCGGGCGCCATGCCCACAGTTCCGGTTGAGGGCCGCGTAATGTTTGTACTCTGAGCGACCGTCGGCTCGGTCGGACGCTGAAGCGCATATATGGCAAGCCCGGCAACGATAACGAGCGCGGCGAGCCAATATGGCCATTGCGACCGGCCGGCGGCCATGGCGGCCTGGCTCGCGCCAGTGGCGCCGGAAACGCCGGCGATCCGGCTCCCTGTGGCGGCGGCCGAGGCCATTCCACTGCGTGCCTTGTCGATCAGGCCCGCGGCGCCGAGTTGATCACTGAGGCCCGATGGAATCGCCGCCATGATCTGATCTTTCTGCGAGCGCAGAAGCGATGCCAGTCCGTTTGCATCCATCCCGGCGTCATGCTGCTGCTTGCCGAGCATACCCAGGACCAGCGGCCCGACCACGGCGAGTAACGACTTGCCGCCGCCATCGCCCATTCCCGCGAAACTCCCGATCGCCTGGGCCATGGTATCCATGGTTCGGCCTCCAAGCAGTCCGGACAACATGCTCGAACCCGTCTGAGCCAGGTCCGGGGCGCCGGCGTTGCGCAACATATCCATGGGATTGCTGCCTTGCTGTTGTGACAGCAGCTTTGACAGTTGATTGGCGCCGGCCGGGGTTCCGACCAGATCCGACAGGCTGGCCAGTATTGTCGGGATGGCCGCTATTGCGGCCTTCTGCGTCGCGCTTCGGTCCATCCCAAGAAAGGAGGAAATCTGCGCAATGACTTCAGGGGTCAGGAGCTGTTGTGCAGCTGAAATGAGATTGACGGCCATGGCGGTCTCTCCACTACGTTGCAGGTCTGTTGGTTGCCCCCTAATTCGCGAATTTGATGCGACAGGCGTCGATGGTTCCGAACGTCGCCTATCGCCCAAGTTGAGATTGCATCGATAGTTCGACTCCTTGATCCAGATCAAAGGTCTTCGGTACAGGGCAAATGCGAAGAGTTCGGCGCGAGATATCCAGTGCGCTGCGGCCCATCAGGCGGACCTGGTTGAGAGGCATCGATATTTCGCTGACGGGCCAGGATTGGCTATCGGCTCCGAGCACCGCAATGCCCGCTAGCGGGCATGATGACGCGCAGTGGGATTGTACCAGAAGACAATTGTTCGTCGCGCGGACATCCACGTTACTGGCAGTGCGCGGGTGGGCTGCGGTCCGCGCCTCGATGACGGTCCCGGAACCTCACACTCAACCCAAGTCCGGGGCCGTCGTTTGGATAATCCAAATTGATCAGAAGGATCGTCGACCGCGTATCGAACTTCGCCAGTTTCTTGCTCGCAAGCCCTGGATGCGGGCGCGCGGCGCTAGCTTGCCCGCGCTGCGGATGTGAAGCCTCCCGCGAGAACGTTCAGCGGGGACGAGCTAGGGGATGCTCTCACCTGAATTGCGAGCAATGCGGAAAGACCAGTGATATTGCAGGATGGCGGCTGCAGGGTCTTTCCGAGCAAGGCTCAGGGCCACTTATCGGATGAGTTATGTCCGCCGGCCCGGGGCGAGCGCAGAGGTGCCGATGTGGGCACGAGGGACTCGTTCGCCGCTTTCGTCGAGCGACGACGCAGGAGCTATGAAGCGTCGCAAGCGTCTCCCGTCTCCACATGAGCGGCGGTCGAACCGGAAAGCTTGGATGATCCATTTGGAGGAGGCGGCGATGCGGATGCTCCGTTGGCTAATCCTGGGCAGTGCGGCGATCCTGGCGATCGCCTCGGCTAGAGCCCAAACCTACGATCCCAGCCACCCCGTCTGCCTTCAGAGATGGGAGTGGGGTGGCAGCACCTATTTCGAGTGCGCTTATACGTCATGGGATCAATGCCGAGCGTCTGCGATCGGACTTTCCGCGATGTGCGTGGACAACCCGTATTGGCAGCGACCGCAGGCGAGGCTATCAGGCGGCCGCTTGCGTTCATCAACCCCATACTGATGCGCCCGGCGACAGTCTCCCAAGCGCAATTTTCGCGCGCAGCATTTCCGTTGCTATTCGATCACCTCGTCGGCTCGGGCGGACAGCGTCATCGGAATGTCGAGACCAAGAGCCTTGGCGGTCTTGAGGTTGATATTCAGGATCACATCCGTCGTCTGCTGGACGGGAAGCTCCGCCGGACGGGCCCCTTTCAGAATGCGATCAACATAGCCTGCAGCGCGTTGCCATAGTTTGAAAAGGTTGGCCGAGTACGACATCAGTCCTCCTCTCTGAGCCGAGTCGCGGAATGGATAGATCGCCGGCAAGCGCCGCTCTGCAGTGAACTCGATCAGGCGGGGAACGAGGGGTATCAGCGATGGATCGTCGGTGACGACGAGACCATCGAAGCCTCTCTCCCCAAGCGCGGCGAAGCTGTTGTCGATGTCCGCGCGCCGTATCGAGAGAGCCGTCAGCTCGATACCGAGACCGGGCGCCGCTTTCTGCATGAGTTCGACTTGGTTGGCGGTCGTCGGATTGTCAGGATTCCACAACACTGCGACACGGTGCACTTTCGGTGCCGCCTCCTTCAGCAGTTCCACCCACTTGACACCGTATTCGCCCGAGAGCTGCGACAGCCCGGTGATATTGCCGCCTGGTCGGGCAAGGCTTGCCACAAGACCGGCTCTGACCGGATCTCCGCTCATGCAGACGATCGGCACCGTGGACGTTGCACGTCGCGCAGCCTGCGAAATTGGTGTGCCTGGAGTCACGAGAACATCGACGTTGAGCGTGAGGAGTTCAGCGATCAATGCGGGAACGCGCTCCGGCTCTCCGTCGGCGTAGCGTTCTTCGAGCAGCAGGTTGCGCCCCACGACATATCCCAGGTCCGCAAGTCCCTGACGGAAGCCGGTCTGGTAGTACAAGTCCGTCCCGCGAACGCCACCCCAGACATAGCCAACCCGCGGCACCGCGGGTTGCTGCGCATGGGCCGCGAGGGGCATGACGGTAACCGCTGCGCCGAGAAGCGCGACAAAACTGCGGCGTTTCATTCGGTCACCTCGCGACGCCCTTCCGCTGCAATATGCACCCGCGCGGGCGAGGAGTCAGGTCGATACTTCCGGGCTAAAGACCCCGCCGCGGCACACGAGGCGGCGATCAAGTCGCACCACATTTGCGGGCGCGCCGGAATCGTTCGCTGCCTTTGGCGCGCGACGACGCAGGAGGAATAAAACGCCGCAGAGCGTCTCCTTTTTCCATACGACGCGGCAGTAGAAAATTCCGGAATGACCGTCGAACGACAACACAAACTCGTCGGCAAATATGTAGTACGGCGTGGAAATGCGGGCACCCAAGGCGTTGATATCGCGCACCAGGCACGGATGAGTCCCGTGAATTTCACCAAACGATAGCCGCGCGGCCCGGTTGATCGGTATGCGCTTCATTGCACGACGTTCGATCATGGCGAGATGCTCCCAATGAAAGACGATCGCACTCGACGAAGTCACTTTCCCGGTCCCGCCGATATCCGGAAAACGGCAATTCCCGCACGTTGATCTGTGCGGCTCACGCTAACAAGCAGCGTTGTTGTCTTATTAAAATTGGATCGAATTGGTGGTTAATTCGAACAGCTTGACGACGATGTTACCAGAGGACGGTCGTGCTTTCGACTTGGCCCGGCCATCTGATCTGTGCCGCACGGACACACATATGTGGATGCCCGGGACAGGCCCGGGCACGACGGAGTTGCAGAGTGTCCGTGCAGCAGTGGCGAACCAGCAGCGATCAGGCGCCGACCTCGCACTTCTTCATGAAGCTGTTCTTGGCGGCACCGGCAAGCGGCTTGCCGTCGGCGCTGACGGCCTTGGGCGTGCAAGCGTCGGCCTTGCACTTCTTCATGAACGAGGTCTTGGCGGCGCCGGCGAGCGCCTTGCCGTCCTTGCCGACCGCCTTGCTCTCGCAGGTGTCGTCCGCGAAGGCCGAGCCCGCTGCAAAGGTGGCGACGATCGCTGCGAGAAAAATCCGCTTCATCATGGGTGTCTCCCTAGGACAAAATTACCGAGCGGATTGGAGCCGCGAATCGTGGCGCAATCAAGCAGGATCGATGCGCGCCACGACCGATGTCGCGGATTTTTCCATTCATCTGCGGTTCAGATTCCGCGCGCGAGCAGTGTCTTGAAATCGGCCCGTGCGCGTTGCGCCTCGGCCTTCGCGGCCGCGGAAGCATCGCCAAGGCCGAAATAGCCGTGGATCAGGCCGGGGCCCTCATGGTGCTTGACGCGGACGCCGGCGGCCTCCAGCGCCCGTGCATAGGCCGCGCCTTCGTCGCGCAACGGATCGAACCATGCGGTGGTCACGATCGCGGGCGCGAGCCCTTTGAGCGAAGCGGCGCGGAGCGGCGAGACCCGCCAGTCGGCGGCATCCTTGGGATCGGCGAGATAGTGGCCGCAAAACCATTCCATCGTCGCGCGTGTCAGAAAATAGCCGTCGGCATTCTCGGTGCGTGACGGATAGGGCGCGTTCTCGCGCGCATCCGCGTAGCCCCCGACGACGTCGGTCACGGGATAGACCAGCAATTGTGCGGCCAGCTTGATGCCGGCGTCGCGGCAGGCGATCGCGGTGGCGGCTGCGAGATTGCCGCCGGCGCTGTCGCCGGCAACGCCGAGACGCTTTGCATCGCCGCCAAATTCCGCGACGCGGTTGAAGATGTCACTTGCGGCAGCGAACGCGTCCTCGAAGGCGCCGGGAAAACGCGTTTCCGGCGGGCGCCGATAATCGACGGAGACGACGACCGCACCGGTCTCGATCGCGAGATTGCGCGCCTGCCGGTCGTGGGTTTCGAGATCGCCCGCGACCCAGCCGCCGCCGTGGAAGAAGACCACGGTTGGCGCAGGATTGGGGCCGACGCGATAGACACGTGCATCGAGCGGCCCGGCGCCGCCTTTCACCTTGATATCCTGCACCGTTTCGACGGGGGGCGGCGGCACATCCGCACGCGAGGCAGCCAGTGCGCGCAAGGCATCGCGGGCGCTCTGTGGCGTCATCGTGGTGGGATCGCGCAGCGGCAGCAGCGGGATGATCTGGGCGATGACGGGATCGAGCGGTGCGGGCATTTGCAGGTCCTCGCTGGGTTCTTGGTCTTGCTTGCGGGGTAGCATAGATTTGGCGTACCGCATCGGCAACCGGTTACGCGTTACAATTGCAATGCCGCGGAATGAACGGTCAGGGAGGTCAAGAGTTGGAATTCGAAACGCTGGTCCAGTCGCGCCGCAGCGTGCGCGGTTTCAAGCAGCAGCAGGTATCCCGCGCGGTGATCGAGGCGATCATCGGGAGCGCCAAGCGTGCGCCGTCGTCGATGAACACCCAGCCCTGGCATGTCCATGTGCTCACAGGCCCTCCGCTTGAAGAGCTGCGCCGCCGCAACATGGAGGAGATGGTCGGCGGCGCCAAGGTCAAGCGCGACATCATCAGCCACGGCGAATACCAGGGCATTCATCGCACCCGGCAGGTCGACATCGCCAAGAAGCTGTTCGGCGCGATGGGGATCGCGCGCGACGACAAGCCGATGCGGCAGGACTGGGTGCTGCGTGGCTTCCGCCAGTTCGACGCGCCGGTCTCGCTGGTGCTGACCTATGACCGCGTGCTGGATCCCGGCGCGGTCTGCCATTTCGATCTCGGCGCGCTCTGCTACGGCATCGTGCTCGCGGCCTGGGACCGCGGTCTCGGTTCGGTGATCAACGGGCAGGGCATCATGCGCTCCGACATCGTGCGCGAGGTCGCGAGGATTCCGGAAGACGAGGTCATCATGACATGTGTGGCGATGGGGTATCCTGACGACAGCTTCGCCGCGAACGCCGTTCGCTCCGATCGCGAGGGCAACGACGATTTCGTGCGTTATGTCGGCTTTGCCGACTAGTACGGGAAGTCACTGATGCGCAGAGCCGGCTGACGCTGCGAGCCGACTAACGCGGAGAGCCGGCTGAGGTGGAGGAGAGGAGATTATTCTCTCGTCAATTTTTTTGATGCTGAGCCGTTGGTGGCCTCTTGCAATCTCGATCGCGCGGGAGGAACAATACGCGGAGTGAAAGGTTTGTTGCTGGCGCGAGGGAATCGACATGCGGCGGCTGGCTAGCCTGGTTCGACGGTTCTTCGGTCCGCGACCGCGGTATCCGATTGATGATGATCCAAATCTTCCCTTCACACCCGATGAGCTCGGCAAGCTGATCCGGAGTGGCAGACGCGAGGACATGAAGCTGCTTGCGGAAGGACTGGCCTCCCGGTCGATTCCGCACCGCGCCAAATACCGGGCCACGCACTAAGCGCGGTTCGTGACGAGGTCCTCGCTGCGGGATCGCCCAGCCTGCGCGGTCATCGCGTGAGCGCAACCTCCTTGAACGAGGTTACGAGGGCCTTCTCCAGCTTTCCGGTCATCCCGCAAAGAATGTTGTAGGCCTCGGTGCGCGGCATCGTCGGCTTGTAGTGCCGGTGTTCGATCAGCGCGGCGAAGATGTCCGAGATCGTCAGGATGCGGACGACGTCGTTGATGCTCTCGCCGCACAGCGCGTCGGGATAACCGCTCCCGTCGAGATATTCGTGATGATGCCGCACGGCGTCGAGAATCTCGGGCGAGATTTTCTCGTGATCCTTCAGAAACTCGTAACCCGCCGCCGGATGCTTCTCGATCATGGCGCGTTCGTCAGTGTCGAGGCGGCCGGGCTTGTCGAGGATCGCAAGCGGAATCTGCGCCTTGCCGATGTCGTGGAACATGGCTGCGGAATACAGCCGCTCGAGATCGGTTCGCCCGACACCGAGGCTCAGTCCGAAGTCGATCGCCACGCCGGTCACGAGCAGGCAATGCTGGTAGGTTCCCTCATGGTGACGCCGCACCGTGGCAAGCCATTCGGACAGGCCGTGCTCGGTGATGCGGTCGGCGATCCTGCGGCCCGCTTCCTTCGTGCCGTCGACGTCGAGGGGCTCGCCGAGCGTGACGGCCGTGAACATCGAAGCGATGGCGGTCGCCGCGGCTTCGACGGCATTGTCCGGATGGGCTGCGTCCCTTGAGCCAGCAGAGGCCAGCTCGGCCGGGTCAGCCAGCGCTGCCAGCAGCTTGCTCTTGTTGAGCGCCCCGGGAAGAACGAGGGTGGCGCCGAGTGCGTAGGCCTGCGAGATGCCGACGTGGGACGAGTGCTCGACGAGGAAGATGCGCTTCGTGGCTTTCGCCAGCTTGCCGGCGCGCTTCTTGATGGCCGCGATGGTGCCGACGTCACGCAGCTCCGCGCGAACGACGACCGCGAATGGCACTTGTGACAGCCTGGCTTCCGCATCGAGTCGTTCGCCGGCGACGGTAAATTGCCGTTCGAGGGCCGAGCAGACCCCCGCCAGTTTGTCGGACGAATCGGCCAGCACATGCACAAACGGGCGAACCGCTTCCGTCGTTCGGATGCCGCCGTCGCTTTTGACGGGGCTGGATATGGTTCGGGCACTCTGCACGGCGGACCGGACTATGATGACATTGAATGAGCTCGATGAATTCTGGAGCCTATTTGCTCGGCGTGGAGTTTGGCGCGGCGGCCGCCTTTGCGCTCGCCGGCTTCTTCTTGCCGTCTGCGGTGATGAAGTGAACGCCGGCCATGGTGCCGTCGATCCACACCAGTTCGCACCGCCGGTAGGCAAGACCCGTCGATGACAGCAGCATGAAGAATTCCTTGGCCTGGAGCACGTCGAGCGTCCCTTCGACCTCGATCTTGGCGCCACTTTGCGACACGTCGAGCAGGAAGCAAGTGCGTCGCCAGGTGCCGTCGGAGCCCATCAGATTGACGGCCTGCTTGTGATCCATCCGTACGCGAAGCGCCTTTCGACCGTCGAACCTCATCGGCTAACCCCCATTTTTGTGCCGCGATGTCCCGCATCGCTTGGGTTGGCACTCGCTGCAATTTCCCCCCAGCGCACTGTCCATTGGCTGGTCGACAAGAGAAGCGTTTCGAAAATCTGCTGCGCCCGTTCGCGTTCGACGAAGGAGAGCCGTGAGCCGCTGCGGTTGCTCAGGATCGCAAGCGTGGTGGCCCAGTTCAGCCGTGCGGCCCGGCAGGCCATGACGAGGCCCTCGCAATCGTCATCGGTCATGACATGCTCCACGATCTCGATCGGCGCGCCGGAGAGCACCGAGAGCGCCGTGAACAGATTGGCCGTCTCGCCGCGGATCGTGAAGCGGTTGACGGTGGAATCGTTGAGCTTGCCGACTCGGCTGAGGGCGACGATCTCCGGCCTCGCGCTCGCATAGTCGGCCGGGCAGGGCAGCTTGGGCGGAACCGGCGCGGCTTGTCGTGCGGGTGGAATGGCGGATGCGTTGGCCTTGGCCGGCGCCTTCGGGGCAGGTGACACGGAGAGCAGTTTCCGGACGACCAGGTCGGGCGTGCCGGGCCGCAGCACCAGCGCCTTTGCAATCTCGCCGTCCGGATCGGCCCTGGCGATCAGCGCGGCGTAAGCTGCCTCGGAGAATTGGGTTCCAGGGTTCTTGATCAGCGCAAGGCAGATCGGGCCGCCGCGCTTGATCAGCGCCTCGGCCACTTCAGGCTCGATCGAGTTGCGCGCGGCGATCGCGCGTTGATGCCGCTCGCCGCACGAGGCCGCGATCGTCGCGAGATCGGTGGCGGAGACTGCCTGCGATTTGAGGAGGACTGGACAGGCCACGTCCGGGTCGTCGTGTGAGGCAAGGCGCTGCAATGTCTCGGGCGGGGCCACCTTAAGCTCGGCAAGCGCCGTGCTGAGTTGGACGAGCGACTTGGCCTCGACGCGTTCCGTCAATCGCAGCAGAACGCCGTCAACCACGCCGGCGAGCAATTCCTGAGGCCGGTCGCGGCTACCGGTGAGCAACTGCACAATGCCGGATAGGATGCGTGCACAGCGGTCCGGCGGGCACGTAGCGACCGCCTGTTCCAGCTCAACCAGAATATCAGCAGGCAAATTTGCCATCATGGCAGGGGCCTGACTCAAAAAAATCGCGACTATCCAATGACCTTCATTCCGCCTGACATGCGTTAATTTGAAATTTAGAGCTTGATCGACGGGGTATCAGCGCACCGTTGGCGGCGCTGGAAACGCTATCGAAATTCGGCGAGGCTCGATGCGGCGACTTGTCCTTTGAACGGGACCCTCGCCAATTGAACGAGACGAATTAGGATGATTCTTTCGGTCGAACGGGACAACCGAAAGGGGGAAACTCGGACCGGCATCGCCGCCGGACGCGCGTTGGTTACGACGCGACGTTTCACATTGCCATGAACAGTATTGCGCCCAGGGTATTTCGCTTCTCCGACGTCGACGAATTTCGGAATGCCATACGAGGCCTGAATTTCGAGTTCACGCCCTTCGTACGGAGGATTTCGGCCGAGCAGACCATCCTGTCGCTGCCCGGTTGCGACGTGAATTTCACGCGGGCGTTTCCCCGCGTCGTCGACGCGCAGCTCGTCGAGAATTGCACCGCCATCGGATTCACGATGGATGAGCTCAACGTGCCCATCCGCTTCAACGGCTCGCAGCGGGCACTACCGGTCATCGTCATCGGCAGCGGCGGCGCCGCCTACACCACCATCGAGGAGGTGCAGCGGCAAATTGCCTCGGTGGTGTTCAGGCCGGAGGTGACGGATCGTGGCTGGCCGCACGCGACATCCAGCTTCAAGATATTTGAAACGACGGCCGCGAGCCTGAACCGGCTGCGCAGCCTGGTCCGGGAGGTGCTAGCTGCTGCGGCGGAGCCGATCGGAGCCGCGGACGTGCCGCTGAAGGCTGCAGCCATGAAGGAGTCCCTGCTTGGCGCCGTCGACGACGCATTCGAAAGCGTCGTTGCCGCGCGATGGACCCTGCGTCCCAATGACGAACGCAATTTCAGGATCTTCCGGGAGATCCGCGCGCTTCTGTCCGACGACCTCTCGCAGCCGATCTACAGCGAGGAGATTGCGCGCAAGCTCAACCTGTCCGTCCGCACCCTGCACGACGTCGTCCGCCGCTATCGCGGCATGAGCCTGCATCGCTATTTGCGCCTGCGCCGGTTGTGGCTGGTGCGTCAGCGCCTGCTCGCCGGTGCCGACAGCGTCAAGGCCGTCGCACTGGCGTTCGGCTTCTGGCATCTCAGCGACTTCTCCAGAAGCTATCGCGACCAGTTCGGCGAGACGCCGTCGCAAACGCTGGAGCTCGGACGACAACGGTAGCGCGGCAAATCGGTTGAGGCCGTACCGCCGTTTCGTGCTAGCGTCCCGGCCATGAGCAATCGCATCCTCGTCCTCTACGGCTCCTACCGTTCCGACCGCATGGGCGTCCGCCTTGCGAATTTCGTCATCGATCGCCTGCGCCAGCGCGGCGAGGAGGTCGAGTTCATCGACGCCAAGGCGATCGGCCTGCCGATGCTCGATCGCATGTACAAGGAATATCCCAAGGGGGCAGCACCCGAGGCGCTCGAGAAGCTGGCGGGGCAGATCCGCGGCGCCGACGGTTTTGTCTTCGTCACCGGCGAATACAATTGGGGCATCCAGCCGGGATTGAAGAACCTCACCGATCACTTCCTGGAAGAGTGGTTCTGGCGCCCGGCCGCGATCGTGAGCTACTCCGCCGGCCGACTGTCCGGCGCACGCGCCTCGACCGCCTGGCATGGCACGCTGTCGGAGATGGGCATGGTCGTGGTGTCGAGCACCATCGGCGTCGGACCGATCGCGCAGACGCTGTCGGCCGAGAGCGAGCCGATCGGCGAGGGCGGCAAGGCACTGGAGCGCTCGTTCCCGCGCTTTGCCGACGACCTGCTGTGGTGGATCGAGGCCGCCAAGGCGCAGCGGACGCGCAAGGCGCCGCCGTACTGATGCCGTATGCTGTTCCGCGCAGGGGGACGGTTGCCGTCAGCGATCTGCCGCGCCAACCATTCAGCCCAATGGAATTGCGTGAGAATTCGGCGTTTCTGCCGCGACTTGAGGCCATGCGTGGCTATGCGGCCCTGTCGGTGCTTGCGTTTCACGCCTGCATGCTGTCTTGGGACATGGTCGCGACCGGAATGGCGCCGGTCGTCGTCTTCTTCGTGCTCAGCGGCTTCCTTCTCGCGCGATCGCTGGATCGAGATCCCGATCCGGTCACCTTCGTGCGTCATCGCCTGTTCAGGCTGCTCCCTGCCGCTGTCGCGACGGTGCTCCTGCTGACGCTAGCCTATCAAACCTTCGGCTTCTATATCGGCTTTCTGCCCTCGTTCGACCCGTTCAACGTCGTCCTCAATGCGCTCCTCATCAAGAGCGACATCAACGGCGTGATGTGGTCCCTGACCGTGGAGTGCGTCGCAGTTCCGGTGATCCTGATATCCCACGCTCTGCTGAGGCGTCATGGCACGACCCCGGTGTGGCTCCTGGTCACCTTTCTCTTCGCAATTGCGTTCTGGGGACCCTATGTTCACTTGCTGGGCGGCTTCACCAATCTTGCGCCGCTCTACGCGTTCGTCGTTGGCTTGCTCGTACAATCAAGCCGGACCACGCTGACCAGGGGATCGCAACCACCTTGGGCAGCGACGATCGCAGCCATCGCTCTTGTTGTCCTGGTCATAGTGGCGGTTCGCAAGCAGACCGCCGTAACGATCGCGTTTGAAACGCTCTGCGCGTCCGTTCTGATTTGGCTTGCCGCCTTCAGCCCCGGCAAGCTCGTCGCACTGCGGCCGCTGGATCTCGATATCGCCCGGTTCTTTGGACGAATATCGTACAGCTTCTATCTGCTGCACATGATCGGGCTTGCGATCGCGACTCGTCTGCTGCCGGTCGAGCTGGATCCGGTCATCCGCGCAGCGGTCCTGTTCCTGGCAGCGTTGCTGATCACGACGCCGGCGGCCTGGCTGATGTGTCGCTTCGTCGAAGTGCCATTCATTGACCTGGGACGCAGGCGGATCGTGACAAGAGCGGCCTGATGCCGCCGGCCGCTCTTAGGCGGCCCTGACCTCGCCGAGGAAGCGGTCGAACTGGCCGGCGAGATCGCGCGACTGGGTCGAGAGCTGCTCGGCCGCGCCCAGCACTTCTCTTGCGGCCGCACCGGTGTCGTCGGCGGCGCGCTGCACGCCCGATATGTTGCTGTTGACCTCCTGGGTGCCGCGCGCGGCTTCCTGCACGCTGCGGGAGATCTCCCGGGTCGCCGAACCCTGTTCCTCGATCGCAGCGGCAATCGCGGTGCCGATCTGGTCGATCTCGGCGATGACGTCGGCGACGTTGCGGATCGCGTTCACGGTCTCGTCGCTTGCGGACTGGATCGCGGTGATCTGCTCGGAGATTTCGGTGGTGGCCTTGGCGGTCTGGCCCGCCAGCGATTTCACTTCGGATGCGACGACCGCAAAGCCGCGGCCGGCGTCGCCGGCGCGGGCGGCTTCGATGGTCGCGTTGAGCGCCAGCAGATTGGTCTGCTCGGCGATGCTCTGGATCAGCGTGACGACGTCGCCGATCTTCTGGGCACCCTCGGCGAGCGCGCGCGCGGTGTCGCCGGTGCGGCGGGCGTTGTCGACGGCGCGCGCCGCGATCTCGGTGCTTTGTGCCACCTGACGGCCGATCTCGGAGATCGAGGAGGTCAGCTCTTCGGTCGCGCTCGCGACCGTCTGCACGTTGGTCGAGGTCTGCTGCGAGGCGGCGGCGACGACCGCGGCCTGGCTGTTGGTCTGGGCCGCCGTCGAGGTCATCGACTGCGCCGTGCTTTCCATAGTGGAGGAGGCGCGGGAGAGGCCGCCGACGAGCTCGGTGACCTTGGCCTCGAATGCACGGGTGAGCCCGTCGAGCGCCTGGGCGCGGCGCATCTTGCCGTCGTTCTCGGCCTGCTTCTCGGCTGCGAGCCGGTCGGCCCGGATCATGTTGTCCTTGAACACCTGGACGGCGGAGGCCATCGCCCCGATCTCGTCGGAACGCTCGGCGCCGGGGATCTCGTCCGCAACGTCGCCGTCGGCAAGGCGGGACATCCGCGTCGTCAGGCTGACGATCGGGGCACAGACGCGGCGGCGGACCATCACGATCAGGCCCGCGCTGGCGATCAGCACGGCGAGGAGGCCAGCGAGGGCGATGGTGAAGCTGGTGCGCGCGGCGGAGGAAGCGCCGGCGAGGATCTGCTCGGCATTGTCGTAGAAGGCGTCGCGGACGCCGATGATGGACCCGAGGCCCTTCTGGGACGCCACGTAGAAGGTCTCGACATCGTGCTCGTATTTGCCGCTGACGGCGCCGTCCTTGACGAGCTTCATCTCGCGGCCGAATTCCTCGACATAGTTCGAGTTCATTGTCTCCAGCGCCGCGGCGACGTTAGCCGGAGTTGCCGCATTGCCACGCAATTCCATCAGCGACATCACGATCTGGTCGTTGCGGCCCTGCATGCGGGCCATGTCGGCCTTCTCGGCGTCGTTGGCCACTTTCTTCGCGCCGACAAGGTTCTTGTGCACGCTGGAATTGAGGCCGCCGACGTCGCGCAGCGTCATGGCGATGTTGGCGTAGTTGGACTGGCGATAGGCGTCGCCGTTCAGGATTGCGATACGGCGGACCTGCTCGTTGAGCAGCGCGGTGACGCCGGCATTGAGCACGGCATTGTCGGCGACGACCTTTTTGGCCGCGTCCTTGCGGGCATCCGCAGGTCCTGCGATCGCCTTGTCGATGGCCTCGCGGAGCGCGGTGAATTTCGAATTGATCGCGTCGATGTTGCTGCCGATGGTGGCGCCGTCGTCGAACGGGCCGGGCAGCTCCTTGCGCAGCGCGTTCATCCTGTCGCGGGCGCCGTCGGTCTGCTTGCGCAGCTTGTCGTGCTCGGTGAGCTGCGCCGGATCGACCGTCGCGGGCCCGTAGAGGATGTTGGTGGCAAAGCCGCGCTCGGGATTGAGGTAGCGCGGGATGTCGCTGGCGGCGCGGACGATCGCGAGTCGTCCCTGCGCTTCGGCGATCCTGTCCATCGTCTGGTACTTCGTCACGGCGACGTAGACGGCGAGGCCGCCGCCGACGGTCGAGAGCGAGACGATGGCGGTGGTCAGCAGCGTACCGATTTTCATGATCTGTCCGGCAATTGGCGCGGGGAAGAAAATTATTCTGCGCAAACGATAGGCAGCCGGTGTTAATCCGGAGTTTACGCTGCCGGCCGCCATGCCCCGCCTGCATGCGTCCATTCGTCTAGGCGTAGGTCGCGCTAGCGCGCCGGCCGATCGAGCCTGGCGAGCATCTCCAGCGTGGCACCGTCGCGCTCGCCTGCGAAATATCGGGCGAGCGCCTGGTCGAAGACGGGTTCGTCGGAGACCGCGCCGAACAACGTCATCGACGAGCGGAATTTGGCGTCATCGGGCGCGCCGAGGATCGCGTTGATGGTTCGTCCCCCGACGGCAAGCACGAGCGTGGTGCATTCAATGAGTCGCGGACCGAGTACGGGGTGGGCGAGGTAGGCTCTGGCTTCCGCGCGCGAGCCGATTGCGTAGCGCTGCGACATGGTGCTGAAGCCGAGGCCGGCGATCTGCGGGAAGACGAACCACATCCAGTGAGTCTGTTTCCGGCCCCGGGCCAGCTCCCCCTGGACGTCGCGAAAAACCGGGTCCTGGGCCCTGACAAAGCGCTCTAGGTCGAAAGGATCGGTCATTGGATACCTCAAGGGGGGCTTGCCGGCCGCGATTATGCCTAAGTTTTGGCTCCCAATGCGATGGCTGGTATAGAGTCTCCGGACGGGGGTTGGGCCCTCCGGGGGTCGATTTGGGGATCTGATGGTTTCCGACCGCGCAAGCGCCGAAAGGCTGTTGTCGCGCCGCCGTATTGGGCGAGCGGAGACGATACTGCTGTCCTTGGCAGCCGTCGCGCTGGCACTGGGAGCTGCCGCCTGGGTCGCGGACATGGGCGATTCGGCGCCGCTGGTCACTGCCTCACTGCCTCCGGCCACCGCACTGCCTCCGGCCAATGGCCCTTCGTTTGACGACCGTTTCGCTTCGGTATCCAGCAGCCCGCCGGCCCGTGACTTCGGCCTGCGGACGCTGGAGCGCTCCGCGGTGAGCGTGGTCCAGCTCAAGCTGCGCGACGCCAAGGCGATGCTGGCCCAAAAACTCCAGGGCGACGACTGGCGCTCGACCCTGACCGGCTCGACCCTGACCGATGACGACCGGCACGTGGTTGACGAGACCAGGCCGTCGCAGCGCGCCGACGCCATCCCGATGCCGCGCTCGCGCCCGACCCAGGCAGACCTCGCGTCCCAGATCGCCTCGAGCCAGGCCTATGCCGAGACCAATCCCCGGGTCGACAACCGCAACTTCTTCGAGAAGTTCACCGACAAGATCAAGCTGGCCTCGCTGACGCCCGGCGACGGCCTGCTCAGCAGGGCGCCTGATCTCGCCGCGCTCGGCTACGATTCACGCACGGCGGTCTATGACATCAAGGCCAAGGCGCTTTACCTGCCGAGCGGCGTCGCGCTGGAAGCCCATTCGGGCATGGGCGCGTTGATGGACGACCCCAATCATGTCGACCAGCGAATGGTCGGCGCGACCCCGCCCGCGACCTACGATCTGAAGCCGCGTGAAAAGCTGTTCCACGGCATCCGCGCGCTGCGCCTGACGCCGACCGAGGGTACCAGCGCGCTTGGCCGCGTCGGGCTGCTCACCCACAGCTACATGCTCGGACCGCGTGGCGACTCCAACGGCTGCGTCTCGATCAAGGACTATGATCGTTTCCTCAAGGCCTGGGACAATGGTGAGTTCAACCGCCTGGTCGTGGTGCCGAGCCTGAGTGGATCGGCGATAGCCGCGCAGCGCGCGAGCACCGACTCCTGATATTTGCTGGACGGCGGGGCTGCCGTTTCCCCTTCGTTAAGCCGACCTCGTCCAGAAGCAACCCATGAGTGATCCCCAGAGTTCCGAGACCCCGCTGCGTACGACGTTCAAGATCAAGCTGAACGGCGACACGCTGGCGATTGCGACCGTCGGCCAGGCCTATCAATTCCTCACCAACTTCAAATCGGTCGAGTGGATGGAATTCCGCTCGCTCCATGAAGAGGCGGTCGCGGCGCTCGAAGGCGCCGCCGGCAACGCCATGCTCGCGGTGCAGGCGACCAACGCCGTGCGCGCGCTGTTCGTGAGCGCGAAGCTGCTCTGAGCGGCCTTTCAACGCGCTCTCGTAGCCCGGATTGCGCTGCGCTCCATCCGGGCTATGGACGCCGGCAGGCCTTCCGCTCCCAGCTTGAACTCCGCTATAGGAACGGGCAAACGGTCCGCGAAGACCGTCGCCAGACGCCGATATGTTTGAAACTTACTTCCAGGGAGAGACCCCAACATGAAACGCCGTACATTCCTCAAGGGCGGCGCGGTCGCCGGCGCGACGACGCTGGTTGCTGCACCTGCGATTGCGCAAGGCGCGCCCGAGATCAAATGGCGTCTGACCTCGAGCTTCCCCAAGTCGCTCGACACCATCTACGGCACGGCGCAGACCTTTGCGAAATACGTTGCGGAAGCCACCGACAACAAATTCCAGATCCAGACCTTTGCGGCCGGCGAGCTCGTCCCCGGCCTCCAGGCGCTCGATGCCGTCAGCGTCGCGTCCGTCGAGATGGCGCAGACGCCGCTGTATTTCTACATCGGCAAGGAGCCGGCGCTGGCCTACGCCACCGGCGCGCCGTTCGGCATGAACCATCGCCACCAGGAATCCTGGTGGTATTTCGGCGGCGGCGCCGACCTAACCAACGAGGCGCTGAAGCCGTTCAAGACGCACGCCATCCTCTGCGGCAATTCCGGCACCCAGATGGGCGGCTGGTTCCGCAAGGAGATCAAGACCGTCGACGATCTCAAGGGGCTCAAATTCCGCATCGCCGGCATGGGCGGTCATGTGCTGGCCAGACTCGGCATCGTGCCGCAGCAGCTCGCCGGCGGCGACGTCTATGCGGCGCTGGAGAAGGGCTCGATCGACGCCGCTGAGTTCGTCGGTCCCTATGACGACGAGAAGCTCGGTTTCCAGAAGGTCGCCAAGTACTATTACTTCCCCGGCTGGTGGGAAGGCGGCGCGATGCTGCACATGATCGTCAATGACGAGAAGTGGGCGAGCTTGCCGAAGCAGTACCAGGCGATCGTCAATCAGGCCGCCTCGGCGGCCGGCGCCTGGATGCTGGAGAAATACGACAGCGTGAATCCGGCGGCGCTGAAGCGCCTGATCGCCAACGGCGCGGAGCTGAAGGCGTTCCCGCAGCCGGTGCTGGAAGCCTGCTACAACGCGACCCAGGAGCATCTGAACGAGCTCGCCGCCAAGAGCGACCTGTTCAAGCGCACCAAGGAGAGCCACGACGCCTATATGAAGGAGCTGCTGTTCTACACGCAGATCGCGGAAAACTTCTACGACAACTATCTGCTCAGCAAGATGCGTAACAAGACCTGAGTGTGAAGGGGGCGCGGTGGTTACGCCGCGCCCCGCTTCCGTAGCCCGGATGGAGCGCAGCGAAATCCGGGATCTCGCATGTCAACGGCACCGCCCCGGATTACGCTTCGCTCCATCCGGGCTACGGACTCAAGCCGCGCCCAGCCCCAGCTTCGCATAGATCCGCCGCGCATAGGCGCCGAACGCGTCGGTCGTCTTGAGCGGCAGGTCGCGCGGGAAGGGCAGGTCGATCGGGAAGTAGTCGGCCATCTTCGCCGGGCCCGCCGTCAACACGGCGCAATGCGAGGACAGGAACACGGCTTCCTGGATCGAGTGCGTGACGAAGATGATGGTCTTGCCGCTCTCGCGCCAGATCCGCAGCATCTCCAGATTCATCTGCTCGCGCGTCAAGGCGTCCAGCGCACCGAACGGCTCGTCCATCAGGATCAGTTTTGGATCGTGAATGAAGGCCCGCGCGATCGCAGTGCGCTGCTGCATGCCGCCGGATAGCTGCTGCGGATATTTCTGCTCGTAGCCGGCGAGCCCGACCAGGTTGAGCAGATCGCGCGCCCGCTCGCGCGCGGCCTTGATCGGCAGGCCAACGATCTCGGCCGGCAACAGCACGTTGTCCAGGATGGTGCGCCACTTCAGCAGCAGCGCCTGCTGGAACACCATGCCGATGTCGCGGGTCGGATCGAACGGGCTTTTGGCATTGCCAATTCTGACGGTGCCGCCGTCGGCGCCGTGCAGGCCGGCCAAGATCTTCATCACCGTGGTCTTGCCGCAGCCGGAGGGGCCGACCAGCGAGACGAGCTCACCTTCCTGCACGTCCATCGTGACGTCGGACACCGCCAGGAACTCGGCGCCGCCGCTGCGATAGACCTTTCGGACGCCGCTCAGGCTGATGAAGGGCTCGGCGCTCATGCCAGCCATTTGTCCAGATTGGAGGCGACGAAGGCGTCGTCGCCGAGGTCGGCGTGCTCGCGATAGACGCGGTCGATCTCCTGCTTCTGGCCGGGGCTGAGGCCCTCGTTCGGGTCGAGGCACCACAGGCCCTGCATCAGGCCCTGACGCCGCAGCACTTCGTGGCAACCGGCGATGCAGCCGTGAAAATTGTTGGCGACGTCGAAGAAGGCGCTGTTGCAGTCGGTGACGCGGGCATCGAGCGCGAGCAGATCGGCTAGCACTGTCTCCTTGTGCCGCGCCGCCTTGCAGCGCTCGAACTGTTTGATGGCGCTCGCGGTCCATACCGACCAATGGCCGAGCAGACCGCCTTTGAAGTAGGTGCGCGTGGTGATGCCGTTGTCGCGCAGATCGAACGGCAGCATAAGGTCGAGCAGGATGTGGTCGTCGTTGCCGGTGTAGAGCGCGACGCGGTCGAGCGCACCGGCGGCTGCGACGCCGCGCAGCACATCGAGCGTGCGGTAGCGGTTGAACGGCGCGATCTTGATCGCGATCACATTGTCGATCGCGGCGAAGCGCTGCCAGAACCGGCTCGACAGGATGACCCCGCCGACGGCCGGCTGGAGATAGAAGCCGACCAGCGGGATCTCGGCGGCGACCGCCGTGCAATGCGCAATGATCTCGTCCTCGGAGGCGCTCTTCATCGCGGCGAGGCTGAGGAGCCCTGCGTGATAGCCGATATCGCGCGCGGTGCGGGCCTCAGCCGTTGCCTGGCTTGTTGGACCGGCGAGCCCTGCGACCATCGCCAGCGGTCGCCTGGTCCAGTTGGCTGCGGTCTCGGCGGCGAGTTCGAGCACCGGGCGATAGAGACCGACGTCACGGATCGCGAACTGCGTGGTGTGCACGCCGACCGCAAGGCCGCCCGAGCCGGCGTCGATGTAGTAGCGCGTCAGCGCACGCTGATGCTTCTTGTCGAGCTGGCGCTCCGCCGTGAGCGCGAGGGGGTGCGCCGGCAGCACGGTGCCGTCGGCGATCAGCTTGCGGACGTCGCTGTTGATCTGGCTGTGGTGCATGATGTCCTATCCGAATTCAGGGCCGGCGACGGCGAATGGCGTATCCTTGGCAGCGGTGGTGGCGGGGCCGAACCGCATGCGCTGGAACGGCCGCTCGATGGTCCAGCCCGAGGCGGTCAATCCGTCCAGGAATGCGGCTTGCGACGCAACGGCATCGATCAGAATCGGGCCGGTCTCGGAGCGCGTGATCGCATGAACCAGGGCCAGCGCCGGCGCGGCATTGTTGGCAAACAACGGCCCGATATGGCGCGCGGTTCGGCCGTCGCGAACCAGCGCTATGGCGCCATGCGCGGCGACGATGCGCGAGCCGGAGCGCAGGGCGATGGCGGCGAGGAGCGCGGTGCGGTCGAAACCGGTGGCGCGCCGGTCGCGCGCTCGCAGCGCATCGATGGTCGCCGATGAAGGCGGTGGGGCTTCGGCTCGCCCGGATTTCACCAGCTTCAGCCGGCGCAATTGCAGCGTCGGCGTGAAGCCGAGCGGGCCGTAGACGGCGGCGCCGTCGGGCGTCGCGTCGAGCCAGCTCGTCAGCCCGTTCTTGCGCGCGGTTTCCAGGCAGGCATCGACGAGACGGGTGGCGAGGCCGCGGCGGCGATGCGTGCCCGATACCAGCACCATGCTGATCCAGGCGTTGTTGCCGGAATAGGGCAGCAGCGCCGCGGTCGCGACCAGCCGTAGGCCGTCGCGAATACCGAACACCACGCCCTCGTGCAGGAAGATTCGCCAGTCCTCCTCGGTCTGGTTCCAGTGCGCTTCCGTCGACAGCACCAGCCCGGCGATCGCGTCGTCGACGGCGAGCTTGAGGATGGGCGGACCGTCAGTAGCGTCCATCGCGCACCTCGTATTTGGTGGGCTTGCCAAGGCTTGGCATGGAACGCGAGACCCAGTCCGCGGTCCAGGCGATCAACTGCTCGGTGTCGACCACCGGCAGGCCGAACAACTCGACGGCCCTGGACGTGTCGGTCAGCCAGGCCGTCGGCTCTTCCTTGCCTGTCAGCACCGGCGCGCGGCCGAAGCGCGCGCCGAATTTTGCTGCGAGATCTCGCACCGCCAAGATCTCGTGGCCGCTGACATTGATCGGCGAGGTCGGCGCGGTGCAATGCGCAAGGCACCGCAGCGCCTGCGCGGACGCATCGCCCTGCCAGATGAAATTGACGTGGCCGAGACTGACGTCGATCGGGGTGCCCGTGAGGACCTTTGTCGCGATGTCGTGCAGCACACCATAACGCATGTCGATCGCGTAATTGAGCCGGAACAGGCGACCCGGCGTCGAAAACTTGCGCGAAAAATACTCGAACATGCGCTCGCGGCCGACGCAGGACTGGGCGTATTCGCCGGGCGGGTTCGGCGCCATGTCCTCGGTCGCGCCTTTGCCGTCGACGGGGACGAAGGGATAGATGCAGCCGGTCGAGAACGCCACGATGCGCGACATCGGGAAGGCCTGTGCGACCAGCGCCGGGACATGCGCGTTCATCGCCCAGGTCAGCGACAGGTCGCCCTCGGCGCCGAACTTGCGGCCGGCCATGAAGACGATGTTGGGCGCCTTAGGCAGCGCTTGAATCGCTGTCTCGTCCATCAGGTCGCAATTGATCGTCTCGACGCCGCGCGCCTGCAGCCAGTCCTTGACGCTGGGGTCACTGAATCGCGCGACGCCGATGACGCGGCGATCGGGTACGGCGGCTTTCGCGAGCCCCGCCAGCGTCGGTCCCATCTTGCCGGCGACGCCGAGGATCATGATGTCGCCCTCGACCTTCTTGAGGTCGTCGATCAGCGCCTGGGTCGGCCGGCACAGAAGATCGTCGAGGGCTGCGATATCCGGGATCGTCTTCGGCAGCGTCTGGCGGGTGAGCAGCATGGATCGGTCCTTGTCGTTAGTTCTGCCTGGCATCGCCGACCACGAACATGCGTTCGAGGGCGAGGACCAGGCCGTAGAGAGCGACGCCGAGCAGGGTCAGCAGCACGACGGCCATCACCATCGCGGGCGTGTCGAGCGACGACTGAACCTGGATCATGAGATAGCCGAGCCCGCGCTCGGAGGCGATGAACTCGCCGACGATGGCGCCGGCCACCGCGAGGATGGCGCCGACCTTCATGCCGGAGAACACGTAAGGCAGCGATCCCGGCAACTGGATCTTGCGGAACAGCGTCCAGCGCGAGCCGCGCAGCGATTTGACGAGGTCGAGCAGGTCAGGCTCGACCTCGCGCAGGCCGCGCGCGGTGGTCAGCAGGATCGGGAAGAAGCAGATGCTGAAGGCGATCAAGATGTTCGGCACGATGCCGTAGGAGAACCAGACGATGAAGAGCGGGCCGAGCGCGACCTTCGGGATCATGTTCATCGTCACGAACAGCGGCAGCAGCACGAGGCTCAGCAGCGGTGCCCAGCTGAAAATCACCGCCAGCGCGACGCCGACGAACGCGCCGAGCGCGAAGCCGCCGAGGATCTCGATGGCGGTGACCAGCGTGTTGGCGCCCCAGGCATAGTTCGCGGTGCCCAGCGTCTGCACCGTCGCCAGCGGGGAGGGCAGGATGAATTTCGGCACGTGGAAGGCATCGACCGAGACCTGCCAGAGCACGAGCACGGCGAGATGCACGATCAGGATGATCGCAAAGCTGCGCGAGGTGCGTGCGCCGTCTCCGATCACCGGTTGCTCCCTGTTGCCAGCGGCCACCTTGCCGCTGTCCGTCAGCCTAACCGGCCTTGCAGAAAGTTTCAACCAGTTGGTTGATTAGGGCCGGAGCGAATGCAGCAAGAGGTCGACGACATGCCGGCGGCGGGCGCGCCTTGCCGCCCGGCTCGACAGGTCCTTGCCGAAGATCGCCGACAGCGTCGGCGTGTTGGAGAGATAGAAATAGCTGAGGCCCGCGATCGAGATATAGAGCTGGATCGGGTCGATCCCCTTGCGGAACACGCCGGTGCGAACGCCCTCGTGGAGGATGTGGGAGACGCTCTTCACCAGCGGCGAATGCATCGCCTCCAGCCGGGTCGAGCCGCGGACGTGGCGGGCGCCGCCGCGGTTCTCGTCGTTCAGAAGCACGATGAAATCGGGGTTTGTCGCGAGGTAATCGAACGAGGCCTCGATCAGCTTGCGGATCGCCTTTTCCGGC
Source organism: Bradyrhizobium sp. 613_E4_N2_2 (assembly GCF_052075995.1). Classification (NCBI taxonomy): domain Bacteria; kingdom Pseudomonadati; phylum Pseudomonadota; class Alphaproteobacteria; order Hyphomicrobiales; family Nitrobacteraceae; genus Bradyrhizobium; species Bradyrhizobium sp. 613_E4_N2_2. The sequence continues at coordinate 4,911,401 of NZ_CP197234.1, read as the reverse complement.
GGCAGGCCTTCGAGGTTGAGCTGGCGCTCCTGCTCGCGGATGTCGGCGTAGACCCATTCGAGCACGGCGAGATAGAGCGCGTCCTTGTCGCCGAAGTAGTGGTAGACGAGCTGCTTGTTGACGCCGGCGCGCTCGGCGATCTCGTCGACGCGGGCGCCGGCAAAGCCGTGCCGGGCGAACTCCAGGCGCGCCGCGGTGAGCAGCTTCTTGCGGGTGGCGACGGGGTCGCGCCGCTGCGGCACGGTGTCGCCTGAACGTTTTGCGGGCATTTCCAACCAGACAGTTGACAAGTCGAGGGCGGCTTGTTGCATTGGTATCCTCACATGGGGAGAGCGACAAGCCGGGTCGCGGCAATGAGGAGGGATGCGATGAAGCGTTTGCAGGCTGCGGGCTCGGCTTTGGCTTTGGCCCTGATGCTCGGTGTGCCGGCGGTGCCGGCGAGCGCGGGGGAGGCGGTCAACCTGATCCTGAACTGGACGCCGACGGCCGACCATTCGCCGTTCTATTACGCCAAGGCGCAGGGCTGGTACGAGAAGGCCGGCATCGACCTGACCATCGAGGTCGGCAAGGGCTCCGGCGTCTCCGCCGCCAAGGTCGGCTCCGGCGGCTCGCCGTTCGGCATCGCCGATCTCGCCACCATGCTGGTCGCCAAGAGCAAGGGCGCCGATGACGTCGCGCTGATGAGCATCTACGCCAACACCGGCCAGACGTTTTATTGGCTGAAGAGCTACGGCGTGAATGGCGTCAAGGATTTTCCGAGCCACAAGATCGGCAACCCGCCCGGCGACGCCTCGCGCGTGATGTGGCCGGCCTTTGCCAAGGCCGCAGGCATCGCGCCTGATGCCGTCAGCTTCGTCAATATCGGCCCGACCGCGAAGATCGCCGCGCTGAAGAGCCATACCGTCGACATCATCAGCGATTTCTACAACGAGCACGATCTGAAGGTGACGGAGTTCGGAAGCGATCTCGGCTTCGTCAACTGGAAGGACATCGGGCTCAACCCCTACGGCAATTCGCTGATCGTCAACGGCGCCTATCTCCAGAAGAACCCGAAGCTGGTCGAGGAGTTCGTCCGCATCTCGCAGAAGGCCTTTGCGGCCTGCGTCGCCGACGTCACGCCGTGCCTGAAGGCGCTGCTCGACCAGGTCTCCGGCCACGACAGGGAGAACCAGGAGCGGCAGTGGGAGCGCATCAAGTATTTGATGACCGACGAGTTCACGACCACCAAGGGTCTCGGCTGGATCGACGGCGAGCGGATGAAGAAGGACTATGAGCTGGTCCAGACCTATCTCGGCATGGAGAAGCCGTTCGACGTCTCTACGGCCTTCACGACCAAGATGCTGGATCCGGCCGTCAAGATGGATGCGAGCAAGGTGAAGAAGTAGGGGGGCGGTAGCGCGGCTGGAGCGAACCCTTCATTTCGCGTCGAAACGAATGATTCCGCTCCAGTCTTCGGGGGGAGGCTCCAGCACGAATCCGATCACCCGTGAAAGATAGATACCGGCCACAACATCGTCGGGGTGGTTCACGGCAAATTCCTGCAGGGCATCCAGCATGCCGAGCCAGTCCCTGTTGGCGTACACCTCATAGACGCGGTTCCAGTCTTCGACGAGCCGCACCATCTCGGTCGTGACCCGGTACGATTCGGGGCCTTCGAACATGCCAAGGAGCTCGAAGACATCAAGCGGCTTGCTCGCGCCCTTCGGCTGGCTGCGATCGATCCGGCGGAACAGGAACGCATCTGAGCAAACGTTGACGATCTCGCCACTGGCGAGAATGCCGCTACCATAATACTTGTTGAGTGCCTCCAGGCGGGAGGCGATGTTCACGGTGTCACCGATCGCGGTGTAGTCGATGCGGTCGGATGATCCGACATTGCCGAGGACCGCGTCGCCGACGTGAACTCCGAAGCGCGTGTGCCACGGCGCCAGACCTTGCTCGACCCGGCGGCCGTTCAGGCGCTGGAGCGCGAAACGGCACTTGAGCGCCGTAGCGCAAGCCAGGTGCTGATGATGCTCCAGGGGAAGGGGAGCGTTCCAGAACGCGAAAATCGCGTCGCCGATATATTTGTCGACCGTTCCGCCCTCCTTGATGATGAGGGATGCAAGCTCCTCGAAATATTCGGAAAGGTCCCTCAGCAGCGATTCAGGCGCCATGCTCGCGGCGATCTGCGTGAAGTCCCTGATATCGCTGAACAGGATGCTGACGCGGCGCATCGTGCCGCCGACCTCAACGGAGCCTTCGCTCTGCAATAGCTCCCTGACCAGCGCCTTGGGCACGTATTTCGAGACTTCCCGGATCGCTCCTTTCATGCCGGACATCGATCGGATCAGCGTGTGGACCTCCCGAATGTGCGACTTCATCTTGATCGGAGCCGCAAGCTGGAATTCTTGGATCAATTCCGCTTCTTCGGAGAGCCTGCTGAGCGGCCGGGAGATCGAGTGAGCGAAGTAGATGATGGCGGGCAGGGCCAGCAGGAATACCACCAGCGCGGCCAGGATGTTTCGCGCGGCGGCATCGGCCAGAGGTCCCATGAAGTCGGATACCGGGGCAGCGTAGAGCACGAAGAAGATGCCTCCTTCCCGGCCGACCTGGCGCACGACCGTCGCGAGATACTCGGCGTCGGCGACTTCGAACAATGCAGAGGCGTACGGACCGTCTCGTGCAAAGACCTCCAGCGCCTGGCGGACCACGGGGTCGGTGAGATCAGCGGTCGATGCGAGCTCGGCCGATTTGATGCCGCCGACCGTCGTCGGCTTGAACATCTGGTCGGGATCGAAATGGGCGAGCAGGCGGCTGTGGTCGTCGAACGCGACGAAGCGCTGGTTTTCGTTCGATCTGACCGAGCGGACGTAGGTCATCAGCCGATCGAGCGTGATGTCAACGCCGACTGCACCGCCCTCGAAGGCTCGCGCCAGTGTCATTCCGACCTGAGAGGTGGTTGCGAAGACATACGCGTCGTTGCGGACCACCTTTTGCGGCTGCGTGCGCGCGTCGCGATACCAATCGCGGCTGCGGGGGTCATAGCTGGCGACTTGATCGTCCAGCGCCCCGATCTGAGCGCCGCCGGCATCGAGGAACTTCCAGGCTTCCCTGCGAGCGCCATTGTCGGACCGGATGTCCTGAACAGCGAAACGGGTGGCCTGCGGCGCACCGAGCCGGTCGATGAAGAACTTCTCGGCATCGGAGATCGACAGGACCTGGAAGTAGTTTCCGTTTTCGTAACCGGCGTAGACGGCTGAAATATGCGGGTTCATCCGCAGGCCGGACAGGATCGATTTCAGGATAGCGTCCTTGGATCCGGCCGATTGGAGCAGCACGGGGTCATCGTGGAGCTGCTCCACGATCAGGAACGGCGAGGCAAAGAACGCCAAGCGCCGCTCGTTGATTCGGCCGATCTTTTCCTTGAACGTGTCGGCGGCCACGCGGATTGCGGTCCTCCTGTTCTGGACGTAGTCGGAAACCGTGACGCCCGCGCCGACCAGAAGCGCGGCGGACAGGAACAGGGTCAGGATCGTCACGAAGAGGCTGAAGCGCGCTTTGCGGTCTGGATGTGGGTCCATCGCCGGGCTCCACGAGCACGTTACGGCGCAGAGAGGTCGATAATGCGCTTCGACAGATAATCGACCCAGTAGCGAATGAACGGGTCGGCCTCTTCCAATTTCTCCTTGAGCTTGTCTTCGCTGACCGACATCACCTCGCATCCTCGTTCGGTGAAGGCGGTTGCGCCGCGCCGGGCCCCGGCCATGAGCGCGTGCACGCCGAACATCTGGCCTGGTTTCAGCCTGGTCAATGCACGCTGTCGGCCGGCTTCCAGTCCAGCGAGAAGCGTGACGTCGCCGCGAAGCAGGATGAAGGCGACCGTTCCAATCTCGCCCTCGGAGAAGATGGTCGCTCCGGGCGAAAACGCCTTGCGATCGAAGCCCTGCCATACGGCTTTAATTGATCGAGCGTCCTCCTTGGGCATCATATGATGGCCTCAGCTCTCATGTATCTTGGCAACAGAAAGCGGAACGGCCCGGAATCGGGGGCCGTTCCTTCTGCAACATTCAGTTGCCGGTAGGCATGCCGATCTGGAATCCGCTCTTGGCAAGTTGATCCCTGAACATCTGGAACCGCTCGTACTGTTGAATCGTGATCGGTCCCGCGTAGGTCTCGCTCTGGATCTTCCGTGGCGGAAACTTCACGTAGGTCTTCATCAGATCCTTGATCGAGTCGTTGATCGTGACCATGATCCAGGTGCGTTCCGTGTAATTGTTCATGAAGATGTCGTAGCGCTCCTGCGGATCCTGCCAGAGGTCAAAGACCTGGGGCACGGTCGCCACATAGGACTCCGGTCCCTTCCAGCCGAGGTTGCTGTCAACCGAGAGGCCGCCGGTCTTGACGCCGTCATCGCCGCGCAGGTTGAACACCGCCTTGTAATTGCCGACGCGCGCTGCGCCCGGCGTGAGCTCGGACTCGGTGAAAAAGAACCAGCTCTTGCGATCGGACTTACCGGTCCCGAACAGGACCGGGGACATGTCGATGCTGTCGAAAATGATCGGCTTACCCTCGCGATCGTTCTCCGGCAGCTTCACGCCGGCGAGCTTCGCGAACGTCGCCATGTAGTCGAGGCCGCCGACGATGTCGGAATTCTTCGTACCAGCCTTGATGCCTGGCCCCCATGCGATGGAGGGGACGCGGTTGCCGCCTTCGCGGACCGTGCCCTTGGTGCCGCGGAACGGCGTATAGCCGGCATCCGGATAGACGTCCTGCCAGGCGCCGTTGTCGGTGGTCCAGAACACATAGGTGTTCTTGTCGAGCCCGAGCGACCGCACCTTGTCCATGATACGGCCGATGCGCGTGTCGTTCTCCACCACCGAGTCGGCAAACTTGCTCTTCGACATCGACTTGCCCTGGAATTCGGGGGCCGGCATGTTGGGCTGGTGCACCTTCATGAAGTTGATGCTCATGAAGAAGGGGCCCGAGGACTTGTTGCGATCCAGATATTCAAGCGAGGCCTTCTCGACATAATCGTCGAAGAAGGGGATGCCGACCACGCCCTTGTCCGGCGTGTTGACATATTGTCCGTTGATCTTGAAATCCTCCTTCGCCGGCTGCCCGGCATTTCCAGACAGCGCGCCCTTGGTGACCTTCGTGAACATCGCCCTGAGTTCGGGGTCCATGTCGGGAAACCACGTCGGGTCGGCATAGGTGTAGGCGTTGAGATGATAGAGTCCGCAATACTTCATCTCGTCGTAGCCCTGGGCGTTCGGTATCGCGTAGTCGTCCTCGCCGAGATGCCATTTGCCGGTGAAGAACGTCTTGTAGCCCCCGGTCTTCAGAACGGAAGCTAGCGTCCATTCTGCAGCGGGAAGTCCGCCGCCCTGGCCCTGGAACGCCACGGTGGTCATGCCGCTGCGGTTTGGAATTCGGCCGGTCTGCACGGCGGCACGCCCGGGCGTACAGCTCGGCTGCGCGTAGAAGGACATGAATTGCAGTCCTTCATTCGCGAGACGATCGATGTTCGGCGTCGGCATGCCACGATTTTCGCCACCGCCGTAGACCCCGGAGTCGCCATAGCCAAAGTCATCCGACAGGATCAGGATGATGTTCGGCTTCGCGCCGCCGACGGAAGACGAGGGCTGTGTGGTCCCCTGTGCTTGCGCGATTTGGACCGGTGCCATAGCCGAGAAGGCGGCAATGGTGGCGAGCGAGCTGGAGGCCGCGAGCAATTTGCGGCGGCTGAAGTCTTCCGTCGTCTTCTTGTCGGTCATCACTCTCTCCCTGGACGTGTCACGCAGCGAAACCCGAGATGGCTGGTCGACGTGTCGATCGGCTCGGCATGGCGCGCAGCCGGTCGATAGCGGCGGCAATAATTTGGCGCACAGAGATGCGAGCCGCCCTTGATCACCTTGCGCGGAATCCGGCTGAGCGGCAGGCTGGGGTCGTGGCTGTCTTGTTCGAGGCCGCCCCGCGGGTTTTGCGGGATGCAACAGGCCTTCTTGGCGTCGGCCTGGTGCTTCGGAGCCCACCAATCGCTGGTCCACTCCCAAACATTCCCGATCATGTCGAAGACGCCGTAACCGTTCGGCGGATACGTCATCACCGGCGAGGTCCGCTCGTAGCCGTCCTCGCGCCGGTTCTCGAACGGGAAGTGTCCCTGCCAAATGTTGGCCTGATGGACGCCGCCCGGAACGAGCTCGTCACCCCAGGCATACTCGGCCCCCTCGAGTCCGCCGCGCGCGGCAAACTCCCACTCGGCTTCCGTGGGCAAATCCTTGCCGGCCCATCGGGCATATGCGAGCGCGTCGGAATAGGCGACGTGGACGACGGGATGATCGTCGAGCGACTTGATGTTGCTCTTCCGGCCATAGGGACACCGCCAGTTTGCGCCCTTGAGCAGCGTCCACCATTGGCTGTAGTCACGAAGATCGACAGGATGATCCGGCGGCGCGAAGACCAGCGATCCCGCGAAGATCATGTGGGGCAGGGCATCCGGATAGTTCTTTGGATCCGGAGCGACTTCGGCAAACGTGACGTGCCCGGTGGCTCGTACGAATTCCTTGAATTGGCGGTTCGTCACCGGCGTGCGGTCGATCCAGAAGCCGTCGACGCTCGCCATGTGGGACGGGGCCTCTTCCGGATAGTGCCGATCCGATCCCATGCGGAAGGTACCGCCCGGAATAAAGATCGCGCTCGTTGCGCTGCCTTCGCAAACATCTGCGGCCGGTGTTTGGTACGTCGCGATACCCACGTGCGGACTCTCGTGCTCGTGAAAGCGCTCAACTGCGGTTCGTTCAACTGCCTCGCATCTTCAAGGCGTCGAGAATCTCGCGCACCGCAGGGCGCGGGTCCGTCGTTGCTCTGGCAAAAGACGGTGAGGGGGCGAGATTGCACGAGCTGCGCGCATCTTCGGCATTGTTTCTCTCCGCATAGCCGGCCTATTTGCGCGTTGTGCGACGGTGCCGACAGCGCGCAGCGAGAAGAGCTTGATGGCGGTAGAGAGTAGACACGCGCAGATACGTTTGGCTATGCAGTTTGTGCCACAAGCGAGCTAAGCCATTGCGTCGCAATCTTTCGATGAGTTCCGGCGACGGCACAAAGTGCACAGCGATGGCGAATTGACATGAGGGAATGTGCCCGTCGGGCAGGACAGCTGACGTCAGCTCTTTTTCATCTCGTAGACGTGTTCGGGGCCGGGAAAGGCGCGTGACCGCACGTCGGCGGCATATCCTTCGATCGCCGCTTCGATGGCCGGACCAAGATTGCCGTAGCGCCGGACGAATTTCGGGGTTCGTGGCGACAGCCCGAGCATGTCCTCGAGCACGAGCACCTGACCGTCGCAGGCAGCGCTCGCGCCGATGCCAATGGTGGGGATCGCAATCGTCTCCGTAATCCTGCGCGCCAACGGTTCGGCCACGGCTTCGACGACGACCGAGAATGCACCGGCATCGGCGACGGCCTTCGCATCGTCCTCGATCGGGCCCCAGTCCACCTCGTTGCGCCCCTGGGCACGAAACGAACCGAGCGTGTTGATGGATTGCGGTGTGAGGCCAACATGCCCCATCACTGGGATGCCGCGCCCGGACAGGAATGCAATCGTCTCGGCCATGCGGACGCCGCCCTCAAGCTTCACCGCGCCGCATTGCGTTTCCTTCATGATCCGCACCGCGGAGTTGAACGCCTGCTCCCTGGAAGCTTCATACGAGCCGAACGGCATATCGACGACGACCAGCGCCTGCTTCGAGCCGCGCATCACCGCGGCGCCCTGAAGGATCATCATGTCGAGCGTAACCGGCACCGTCGTCTCGAAGCCATGCATGACGTTGCCAAGGGAATCGCCGACCAGGATGACGTCGCAATGCCGATCCACCAGTGCGGCCGTATGCGCGTGATAGGACGTCAGCATCACGATCGGCTCGCCCCGCTTGCGTGCACGGATGTCCGGCGCGGTCTTGCGCCTGATGGAAGACTGAATTGACATGATCGGCTCCGTCTGCGGGGGAGGCGGATCGAAACCAGATGCCATGAGCATGTCAATCCGGATGGTCGGGCCTGCGATCACAATGGACGGCGTGAGGGCCCACTGTCTCGACATTCTCAGTGTCATCGCCCGCGTAGTGTTTAGCCCGGACAGATCACTGACGGGTGTTCGGAGACATAGCTGACACATCAACATTGGCTGGATTGGTCCGATTCGGGAGGCCGTCCATGCCTTGGAGCGAGGTGTCAGTGATGGATCAGCGCCACGAGTTTGTGCGGCTGGCTTTGCAGGAGGGCGCCAACCGGCGCGAACTGTGCCGTCGGTTCAACATCAGTCCTGACGTCGGCTACAAGTGGCTGGCGCGCTGGCAGGCCGGCGATCGGGAGCTGGCCGACTGTTCCCGGCGCCCGCATGCGATGCCCAAGCGGAGTGAGGCTGCGGTCGAGGCAGAAGTCCTGGCTGTACGCGACAAGCATCCGGCTTGGGGAGCACGGAAGATTGCCCATTGCCTGAAGCGGGGCGGGCAGACGGTGCCTGTGCCATCAACGGTGCACCAGATCCTGTGTCGGAACGACCGGATCAAACCGAGTGAGAATGCGCCGCCCAATCCGGGCCACCGGTTCGAGAAGGAAGCTCCCAACCTGCTGTGGCAGATGGACTTCAAGGGTCACCTGCCGCTCGCCAATGGGACGCGGTGCCATCCGCTAACGATCGTCGACGATCACTCGCGCTACGTGCTGTGCCTGAAGGCATGTGCCGACGAGCAGCGCCTCACCGTGCAGAATCACCTGTCGACGACGTTCCGCTGCTATGGCCTGCCGGAGGCCTTCTACACCGACAATGGCTCACCCTGGGGCGATACGTCCGGCATTCGTTGGACCGGACTGAAGGTGTGGCTGCTCAAGCTTGGCGTCAGGGTGGTGCACGCAAGGCCATGCCACCCACAGGCCCGCGGCAAGAACGAACGCTTCCATCGCACCCTGAAGGCCGAGGTGTTTGCAATGCGCCGCTTCCGAACTCTCCCGGAAGTCCAGCGCGCCTTCGACGCCTGGCGGCCGGTCTACAATCTGGAGCGGCCTCACCAAGGCCTCGATATGCAGGTCCCTGCCGATCGCTTCCGGCCAAGTGCTCGCCCCATGCCGGCCCGCGTTCCGAACGTCGAATACGACAGCGGCGAGATCGTGCGCAGGGTCTCATCGACAAGACCCTACATCTCCTTCAAGGGACACTTCTGGAAAGTTCCCCAGGCCTTCGCCCGCGAACGCCTTGCCATCCGGCCGCTGGATCGTGACGGCCACTACGGAATCTTCTTCGCCAGCTGGCAGGTCGCATCGATCGACTTGACCAATGGCCAACCTGTCAGTGATGTGTCCGAACAGGTGTCAGCCATGTCTCCGGGCTAAACAGTAGGCGGGCGATCCAGTATTCCAGAGGCCGTGCCATGATGCGGATAAGCCGCGGCGTACTGGATGCCCCGGTCAAGCCGGGGCATGACAGCGGTGTGTTGCGCGGAAGCGCTCGCCCAAGCCCTTCCGCAGGCCCAGCCCGTCCACACCCCACGTGCCCACGGAGAAATTAACTGGCCGTTAACCAAATCCGCCGCATCGTTAACCATTCAATAACAGGGATCGAGTCGGCCGCTATGGAGGCTGCAGCAAAAGTCCAACGCCAAATGGTTCGCCTGCGCGGGCGCTCCTACGTGGCCTTCGTGTTCGTGCCGACGGTTCCGATCCAGGACTGGCTGCAGGAGATCGACGCCACGATTGCGCGCTCGCCGGGTTTCTTCGCCGGCCGGCCCGTGGTGATCGATCTGTCCTCGGTCGATCTCAGCCAGTCCGGCATCGCCCATCTGCTCACGAGCCTCCAGGATCGCAACATCCGGGTGCTCGGGATCGAGGGGGTGGAGGAGGGCCGGCTGACGCCGACCATGCCGCCGCTGCTCTCGGGAGGGCGCAGCTGCGTGGTCGAGCCGAGCGCGCCGAAGAAGGCCGAGGCGAAGGCCGTAACCAAGCCGACCTCGCTCCTGCTCGATAGCCCGGTGCGCTCGGGCCAGACCGTGATCTTCCCGGAGGGCGACGTCACCATTCTGGGCTCGGTCGGCTCCGGCGCCGAAGTCGTCGCCGGCGGTTCCATCCACATCTACGGCGCGCTCCGCGGCCGTGCCATGGCGGGGGTCAATGGGCACACGAGCGCCCGCATCTATTGTCAGAAGATCGAGGCTGAACTGCTTGCAATTGATGGATTTTACCAGACTGCGGACGACATCGACGCCGCTTTGCGCGGCAAGCCGGCGCAGGCCTGGCTGCAGGGGAATACCATGCGAATCACAGCACTGAACTGACCAGCAAAGGAGACATTTCAGATGAGTAAGGTACTGGTCGTGACATCAGGCAAGGGCGGGGTCGGCAAGACCACGACGACCGCCGCGTTGGGGGCTGCGCTGGCGCAGCGCGGCGACAAGGTCGTCGTCGTCGATTTCGACGTCGGCCTGCGCAACCTCGATCTCGTCATGGGCGCCGAACGCCGCGTCGTGTTCGACCTCATCAACGTGGTGCAGGGCGTCGCAAAGCTCCCGCAGGCGCTGATCCGCGACAAGCGGCTGGAGAATCTCTGGCTGCTGCCGGCCTCGCAAACCCGCGACAAGGACGCGCTGACGGAAGAGGGCGTCGGCAAGGTCATCGACGATTTGCGCGACCGCTTCGACTGGGTGATCTGCGACAGCCCGGCCGGCATCGAGCGCGGCGCCTCCATGGCGATGCGCTTTGCGGACGAGGCCGTGATCGTCACCAATCCGGAAGTCTCCTCGGTGCGCGATTCCGACCGCATCATCGGCATGCTCGATTCCAAGACGGTGCGGGCCGAGAAGGGCGAGCACGTCCAGAAGCACATTCTCATCACCCGCTACGATGCCTCGCGCGCCGCGCGCGGCGAGATGCTGACCATCGACGACATCCTCGAAATCCTCGCAACGCCCTTGCTCGGCATCATCCCCGAGAGCCAGGACGTGTTGAAGGCCTCCAATGTCGGCACGCCGGTGACGCTGTCGAACGTGGACGGTGCACCCGCACGGGCCTATATCGACGCGGCGCGGCGGCTGTGCGGCGACACGGTGGCGATGCAGGTTCCGGCCGAGCGCAGGCGCTTCATGGATCGTCTGCTGCGACGGAGGGCTGCATGAGCATGGGTCTGCTTCGGCTTCTCCGCGGCAAGAAGGCCTCTGCCCCGGTCGCTCGCGAGCGATTGCAGATCCTGCTTGCCCATGAACGCGGATTGCGCGGCCAGCCCGATCTGCTCGGCGTGCTGCGCGAGGAAATTCTTGCTGTCGTGTCCAGGCACGTCACGCTGGACCCGACCAAGGTCATCGTCCGGCTCGAGCGCGGCGACGAGGTATCGACCCTGGAGGTCGATATCGAGGTGCCGAACGATTTGGAGCGCAAGCGCGCGGCGGTCGGGTAGGGGATCCGGCCGGTACACTGCAAATTTGGGGTGGGTGAGAAGGCGGTCCGCTGGGCATAGCGGACCGCCTTTGTCTTGCTTGCTCGTCACGTCAAATTCCAGGCCTGCCGATGTGATCGGTCGTGGGCGGAACGGGACCTGCGGCGAAATCGTTGTCAGAGGCCGCGGAGCGCCAAGCCAGGCGCTGCGGTTTCCTGAACAGGAGAGCGGCCATGATATCCGAGATCCAGGTCCACACCATCGCGCGCCAGATGCTGGAAAAACATGGTTTCGCTGCGATTGCGAAGGCCGCCGAGCAGGCGCAGGCCTGTGAGGGCCGCGGCGAGGCCGATGAGGCCAAGGAGTGGCGTCACATCGAGGACGCCATGAAGATCATCCGCGGCCCGCACCAGAGCTGATCCGCGGCCAGCGCGCTCAGCGCTCCCCGCGGTCGGCGCCCGGCTGCGTAGTGCGATTTTGTGTCTGCGGCTGGGGACGCTCGCCTGTCTCTTTGCAAGGGAGCGGTTCCCACGAGCCGTCGGGTGCCTGCTGGTAGGCACTACAGGATGAAGAGGTGGATTTTTCCTCGCCTTTCTGGGCATCGGAATTCTTCGCCAGGGCGGGCGCGGTCAGCACCGTGGCGGCCGCAAATGCGCCGGCGAAAACGAAATGGATACTCCGCATGTGGGCTCTCCTGTTCGAATTCGAAGAGGCCGCATGGTGTCGAGGATTATGACGATAGTTAGCCGCCGCGACGGTTCCGCCGCGGCGTGCTTAACGCCGCGAGAGCGCGCCTAGCCGCCCTTGCTGCGGATCAGGCCGGCGAGGTTGGTCTTCTGGGCCTCGCACCAGCCGGGCATGCCGAGGCGGCGCTGGTCCATGTCGGTCGCCTGCGTCGCGACCGCGACCTCGGCCATCAAATCGTCGTCCTGCTTCTCGCCCATCTTGCCGCCGGTGTGCATCCAGGCGATCGCCTTGCGCACCTTCTCGGTGGTGCCGTCCGGCAGCTGCATCTGCTGCGCCTTCTGCACGAGGTCCTGATAGACGAGATCGGTGTTCGGACATTCCACCTTGGCGGCGAAGGCCTGCAAGACCATCGTCACATAGGTCGAGCGTGCACGGTCCGCCGCTTGGGCCGGCGCGGCGAGCAGTAACAGACCTGCGATCAGGAAACCGGTGCGCATCCTTGGTATCTCCTCCGTTTTTTTGGGAGGCTAGCGTCCGGCAAGCCACTCCGCAATGGTGCCGGGACGTATTTGTCGCTCCCCGGTGCGGTGCGCTATCGTCACCCCGTCCTGGCCACGGAGAGCGACATGAGCCTGTTGAGCACGCCGTTCGACCCCGCACGCGACACGGCGCTCGTCACCGGCGCAGGCAACGGCATCGGCCGCGCGATTGCGCAGGCGCTGGTCGGCGAAGGCGTTCGGACCGTGTTCGCCGATATGAGCCTGGAACGGGTGAATGCGGCGATCAGCGCGAGCGGCAGGCCTGAACTGGCGGTGCCGTGGGTCGGCGATCTCGCCAGGTCAGACGCTTGCGATGCCCTGCTGGCCGCCGCAGAGGCGCTCGGCGAGGTCTCGCATTTCGTGCACAGCGCATCGCCGCCGCGGCGGGAGGCCGATCATGCGCTCGCGGTCGACCGCAAGACCTGGCAGGAGATGCATGCCGTCAATCTCGATGCCGGATTCCATCTGGCGCGCGGGCTGGCAAAGCGGCTGATCGCTGCGAAACGGCCGGGCTCGTTCCTGTTTCTCACCTCGCTGCACGCGGGCACGCCGCGCAACCTGCCGCATTATTCGACGGCGAAGGCGGGGATGGCGATGCTGGTGAAGGAGCTCGCGAAGACGCTCGGGCGTCACGACATCCGCGTCAACGCGCTGGTGCCCGGCGCGATCGCAGCGGGCGGGTTCGTTGCCGACGCCTCGCTGGCGAAGCACATTCCGCTCGGGCGTCTCGGCGAGGCCAAGGACCTCGCGCCGATGGCGCTTGCGGTGCTGTCGAACAAGCTCTCGGGTTACGTCACCGGCGCAGCCTTCGTCGTCGACGGCGGATTGTCACTGACGAACTGGTTCGAGCCGCCGGAGCTGGACGACTAAAGCCCCGTTCCGATGACTCGGAACGATGCTTTTGAGTCACGGTTCGACGCGCTTTTTGCGCGAACCGGTTTCCAAATCGCTCGAAAACGCTGTGGCCTAGCGTCGCCAGGCCGGCACGGGATCGAGCGGCGTGCGATAGACCTCGTTGTGATCGCGATCGGTGACGCGCACCGCGCAACCCTTCCGTTGCAGCTCCGGCTTCACCTGCGACAGCTCGGTAGCCAATTGAACGGCGCGATCGGAAGCGACCTCGATGTCTTCGAGGATGATTCCACCCTGGTTCTTGAACTCTTCACCAACCACGAGATCGAAGGAATAGTAGGGCATTCGATTTCCCCGGTGTGACGACGTGAGCTTCAGTGGAAGTCTCAACACATCCCGGATGATACCACTGAGTCGATATTTTCGAATGAACAGGTCGCGCAATCTCTGTGCTTATGGCGCAGAAATCATGTGCAGCATTCGTGCGCGTTAAGATTTTATTAAATATGTCGACGTGATCATAAGGCATGGAATTGCAGCAGAACCGGGCTCCGGGAACCGGCAGCTGCAAGAGAAGGCCGGCGGCATAGATCCCGACGGCCTTTTCTCTTGACGGAAGACGATCGAAATATCGGTCTCCGTAATTGCCCGGACTCAACGCGTCGCATCGACTCGGACAGCTTGGACGACGTCGCGACAGCGACGCTGCGTCGGCGCCTGATCTAGCGCAGCGGCATCGGCGGACGCACGACAGGTCCGTCGTCATCGGCAACGGCTTGCGTCGTGGCGACCGGTGCTGCCGTCGGCGCGACCGCGGCAGCCTGCGAAGGTGCAGGCGGCGCGGGCGAATAGGCCGGCATGTAGGTTTGCGACACGACCGGCTTCGGCTTGCGAACCGGAGGCGCCGGAGATCGCGACGGGAGCGTGGACACGCGCGCGCGCGGATCGACCGGCTTGGCCTCAGCCACCGGCTTAGGCGCGGGCGGTTTCGCCATCTCGCGCGCCATCTGCTCCTGCCCGGCCTTCAGCTCGGCGATGTTGGCCTTGAGCGCTTCGATCTGCTGCGCCATCGCTGCGAGATCGCGCGTCATCGATTGGACCGACTGCGCGGGATCGGGCTGCGTTGCGACCGGTGCTGCTGCAACCTGAACCGGAGGCGGCGTCGCAGGTTGAGTAGATTGATCGGTCGCTTGATCCGTTGCGGCTGGCTCCGCGGGCGGCGCGGCCTGCGCGGCCGTGACCGGCGCGGCGGGCATCGGCGCCGCCGTTTGCGATGTCGAAGGCTGCAGCGAGGTCAACGCAGTCAATGCTGGTTTCCATTCGGCAAAGATCTGCCTGGCCGTGTCGCCATGTTTCTCCCAGGCGACAGTGGCGGCCGCGCTTCCGCCCGCAAACAAGATCATGACGAACGCGCCGCGCAGCCATTTGCCGGCGGAGGATCGCTTCTGCCGGCGACCATCGCTGGCGGCGACGCGCACGGCGGTGTCGACCGAGGGCGCTGCCGTCTGCGGCTCCAAGACGGGACTGAATTTCGGCTCCGGATTAATGGTGCGCTCCGGCGCGAACTTCGGATCTATTTTCGGCTCTGGACGGGTTGCGATCTCAGGGGCCAACGCGGGCGCACCACTGATGGGGCGCGAAGCCAGCACCATGTCGGGTGAAATCTCAACGGCGTCGTGCGGATCGTTGTCCTTGACCGTGTCCTTCACGATCTCATCGACGATTTGCCTAGAGTTCAGCGTCGCGAGCATCGCAGCTCCTTTGAAGTCCGAGTGTTTAAAGTATGGGCGTCCGCATTGGCGCGAGCCGATCTGTCGAGGTGAACCCATCCCAAATCCGATGAGTCAGCACGATGACCCACGAGTCCAGCCGGGTTTGACCAAAGCAAGGCGAGGGGATGGAGACTGTGCGACGCTTCTCCGCCGTTTGTGGTGATGGAACCAGGCCAGTGGAACACGCGCACGTGTTCCGCACTGCCTTTTTTTCAGCACGATTTGGGCAGCATCTAGCGGGGCTGGGGGCGCTGCTATCCGCTATCGGGGGGCCGGTGGTGCCAAAATCTCGAATCGTCTTGTTCGTCATTGCCATGCTTCCGCTCGCCGGCTGCATGCAAACGACGCTTTCTCCATCGACGGATGCGAGCATGACGCCGCGCGACCGGCAGTTGCTTGCGCACACGCCGTACGCGCAGGCGAACGTGCCTGAGCAATATCTCCGTCATATCGTCGACTACCCGCGCAAGGAGCAGCCGGGCACGATCCTGGTCGATACCGATGCGCGCTACCTCTATTTCGTGTTGCCCGAAGGCAAGGCGATCCGCTACGGCGTCGCGGTCGGCGAGGAAGCCATGGCCTTCTCCGGCGTCGCGCGCGTCGGCCGTCTGGCGGAATGGCCCGACTGGGTTCCGACAGCGGAGATCCAGGCGCGGCTCGGACCATATCCGGCGCGCGTCGCCGGTGGCCCCGCCAATCCGCTGGGCGCGCGCGGCATCTATCTCTACCTCGGCAACAAGGACACGCTCTACCGTATCCACGGCACCAACCAGCCGGAATATATCGGGCAGGCGATCTCGTCCGGCTGCATCCGGATGCGCAACGAGGACGTGATCGATCTGTTCGACCGGGTGAAGCTGAATGCCACGGTGGTGGTGTTGCCGCCCGGGCAGAATGCACGGGTCGACGCGGGGTCTAGCTGGCGCGGCTAAGCGCAGTGCGATCGGTCATTCCACTGCTCACGAGGCTTTCGTCGTGGGCAGGGTTGCCGGTTGAGACCTAGTTCTCAGGCCGGGCGACGCGCCATTGCAGAGTCGTGGCATTGCCGTTGGCATCGCCTGGCGCCTTGTCGGCCGGCGAGGTGTAGAGCGGACGATAGCGGTACGCCCACATCTTGCTGCCGTCGTTGCGACTGATCACGGTGAAGTCGCCGATGGCCTTGGCGTCGACCGTAGCGGATAACGGTACCCAGCTCTCGGTGCACTTGCCGTTGCAGTTCGACGTCTTGCCGGTGGTGTCGCGCTCGTAAGTGTAGAGCGTCATGCCCTTGAGGTCGACGAGCGTGGGACCTTGCTTGGTCAGGACCACCTTCGCCGGTGCGGTCGTGGCCTCGGGCTTCGGCGGAGCAGGGTCGCCGCCACCATGGCCGTTGGCAAGCGCAGGACCGGCCGAGAGCGCGATGGCCGTCGCCGCAATGAGGAACCTGAACATCCGAAACTCCCGAACGGCAAAGTAAATCGCGCGTTAAACGCCGAATGTTGCCGACCCTATCAGCCGAAGGTTAGTTCCAGGTTTCGCGGCACTGCGACAATTACGGATGGAAATACGAGGGTCATGCCTCCAGCTCGCGCAGCGGGGCGCGGCTGAGCTCGTTGCCGGCGGCAATGGCCTTGCGCAGCAACCGCATCAGCTCTTCACTTTCCTTCGCGCTGAGACCGCGCAGCATGACGCGCTGGGCGGACTCCACCGCCGGGGTGATCTTGCGCAGTGTGCGTCGGCCCTCGTCGGTGATCTCGAGCTCGCGGGCGCGGCGGTCGCGGCTGGAGGCGCGGCGCTCGGCAAGGCCTTTCTGGACGAGGCGGTCGATGACCCCGGTGATGGTGGTGCGGTCGTAGGCGATCAATCCTGCGAGCGTCACCTGGTCGAGCCCCGGATTGGCCTTGATGGTCGCAAGGGCCGCGTATTGCACCGGCGTGAGGTCGAAGCCGGCTTCGCCGACTTCGGCCAGAAACACCGCCACCGCGATCTGCTGGAACCGGCGCGCCAGGTGCCCGGGCATGTCGTTGTTGTCTTTCACCGAATTCTCCGTTGCGGCAGGGAATGCGCGGATCGTTGACAAGTATACTGATAGTCAGCATACTGAGCAATATCGAAGAAGACGTTGACGGGAGAGGTGCTCATGCAATTCCATCTCAATGGATTTCAGCCGGGCGATCCTGAAATCGCCGATCCCGCCGAACGTATTCAGGCTTCGGGCGCAGCCGGGGCCGTGCCTGAAGAGGTCGATGTCCTCATCGTCGGCTGCGGCCCTGCGGGCCTGACGCTCGCGGCCCAGCTTGCGCAATTCGGCGACATCAAGACCTGCATCGTCGAGCAGAAGCCGGGCCGTTTGCTGGTCGGGCAGGCCGACGGCATCGCCTGCCGCACCATGGAGATGTTCCACGCCTATGGGTTTAGCGAGCGCGTGCTGAAGGAAGCCTATTGGGTTAACGAGACCACGTTCTGGAAGCCGGACGAACGGAAGCCCGAGACGATCGTCCGCAGCGGGCGTGTGCAGGATGTCGAGGACGGGCTGTCTGAATTCCCGCATGTCATCCTCAACCAGGCGCGCATCCATGACGGCTTTCTCGATCTCATGCGCAAATCGCCGGCCAAGCTCGAACCGCATTACAACCGGCGCCTGCTCGACCTCGAGGTCGATCCGGCGGCAGGTCCCGCCAACCATGCCGTGACGGTGCGCCTCGAACGTGCCGATGCCGGCAATGAGGGGAAGGTGGAGACGATCAGGGCGCGCTACGTCGTCGGCTGCGACGGCGCGCGCAGCACGGTGCGCAAATCGATCGGCCGCGAACTGCATGGCGATTCCGCCAACCACGCCTGGGGCGTGATGGACGTGCTGGCGGTGACCGATTTTCCCGACATCCGCTTCAAGGCCCTGATCCAGTCGGCGAAGGATGGCAGCCTGCTGATCATTCCGCGCGAGGGCGGCTACATGGTCCGCCTCTATGTCGAGCTCGCAAAACTCGATGTCGGCGAGCGCGTCGCCAATCGCAACATCACCGCCGATGACGTGATCGCGAAAGCGCAGCGGATCCTGAAGCCGCATACGCTTGACGTGAAGGAGATCGCCTGGTGGTCGGTCTACGAAATCGGCCAGCGCCTGACCGACAAGTTCGACGACGTGCCGGAGGCCGAGATCGCCTCGCGCCTGCCGCGCATCTTTATCGCCGGCGATGCCTGCCACACCCACAGCCCGAAGGCGGGGCAAGGCATGAACGTCTCGATGCAGGACGCTTTCAATCTCGGCTGGAAGCTCGCCGCCGTCCTCCGGGGGCAGTGTGCACCGAGCCTCCTGCATTCCTATTCGGCCGAGCGCCAGGCGGTGGCGAAGGAGCTGATCGATTTCGACCGCGAATGGGCGGGCATTCTCGCCTCCGCCGCCAAGGCCGGTGGTGCCGATGCGGCGAAGACGCAGGATTATTTCGTCAGGCACGGGCGTTACACCGCCGGCACGGCGACGCATTACCGGCCGTCGCTCCTCACTGGCGCGACATCACACCAGCATCTTGCCGAAGGCCTCGTCATCGGCACGCGCTTCCATTCCGCGCCGGTTATTCGGCTCGGGGATGCCAAGCCTGTCCATCTCGGCCACGCATCGCAGGCTGATGGCCGCTTCCGCATCTACGCGTTCTCGCCCGCGGAGGATCCCGCCGCCGCGGGATCGACGATCCGCGCGCTGTGTGATTTTCTCGCAGAGGCCCGTGAATCGCCGGTCCGTCGCCATACGCCCGCTGGAGCCGACATCGACAGCGTGATCGACCTGCGTGCCGTCTTCCAGCAGGATCATCGCGCGCTCGCCGTGGAGGCGATGCCGGCGCTGCTGCTGCCGCGCAAGGGGCGACACGGCTTGATCGACTACGAGAAGATGTTCTGTCCGGACCTCAAGAGCGGCCAGGACGTTTTCACCATGCGCGGTATCGATCGGAGGGCTGGCTGCATCGTCGTGGTGCGCCCCGACCAATATGTCGCGCAGGTTCTTCCGATCGACGCTTTTTCTGCGCTCGCGGCGTACTTCGACGCGTTCATGCTGCAAGCGAGCTGACGCTCAAACAGCCCTGGCGTTGCCAACGAAAGCCCGGTCCTCGCGCCGGGCTTTCCGTTTGGTTCGAGTCAGGTTCCCGGCTTGTCCAATTTAAGAAAGTTCTTCGCGGGCAGATTTCATCGATCGTAATATGTGTACTCAAAGCTGTAAGCATCCACTCGGGGCAGCGGGGCAACGGGAGGATGACGATGAGACAGAGCCAGGCGGAGACGCGCCGCCAAAATGTCGCGAAGCGGTCGATGACCAAGGAGGCCAAACAGCTGTCCAGCCTGATCGCCGGGCTGCGCAAATCCCTCGACGGGATTCACAAGGAGCGGACGAGCACGAAGCTCACCGGTGCCGAGATGGGCATGCTCGACGAGCGCCGCAACAACCTGTTGCTGACCATCGCAGCGCTGGACGACCGTCTCTCGGCGGTGCAGGGGCTGATCGATCTCGGCCGTCCCCATATCATTCGCGTCCACTAAGCGGATCGCGATACCTTAACGGTTCCGTCGCGGCGGCGATGGACCCGGGCCCGGTGGCCGGCTCCGCAGGGCATAAGGGTTGGCGTAGCACTGGGCGGACTGCCCGGAAGCAGTCGCGGCGCACTGCGCGATCGACGTGAAGCTGCAATCGATGCTGCTGCCGTCGATGGTGTAGATCTCGATGCAGACGGGATAGCGCGGATCGTAGGTCTGCGCCCGCGCAGGTGCGGTGGCAAGCAGCGCCACGCCAGGCAAGCCCGCGACAAGCAGAATCGCATTTCTGATGCTGCGCACGATCAATCTCCGTCGCTCAGTTGGAACCAGGGCACAATGCTGCCGTCGATGGCACCAAATTGCCACGCTCCCGGCGAATTGCCGCCAAAGCCCGCTGCCACGAGGGGGGCTGGTGCAGGGCGACGCAAGGGGATGCGCATTGGCCTATAAAATGGTCGCAGAACGCGACAATGAGAAGTGCAGTTTTGCCCGCGAGAGCCGGTTGCTCATCGTGGCGAAGGCAAAAGTATGGGCGAGCGAGGGATGGAAGGTCGTCATCACCGACCCGGACGGCAAGGCCTACACTCCGCCCGAATTCGATCAGCTATTGGCGGCGTGACCGCGCGACGGGGCCGATTCTTCTTTTGACGCGTTTTCTTTACGCGAACCGGAATCCACTTCGCTCGAAAACGCTCTAGGGGACGACATTGATTTCGCTGTTTCGACCGGGGCGCGATGTGATCGCGCCCCTGGTGACTCTCGCAGCCGCGGCGCTGACGGTGACGGTCGCGTCCGCGCAAAATCTCGATGCCGGCAAGCCGGCCGCAAAGCTCTTCGCGGACGGCTGCGCGACCTGCCATCGCAGCCCGCGGGGATTGGCGAAAGGGCGCTTCAGCCTGACGCTCGCCTGGTTCCTGAAGGACCATTACGCAACCAGCTCCGACTCCGCCAAGGCGCTCGCCGCCTATCTGGTGTCCGTCGACGAACCGCCGCCGCGCGCGGCGGCGAAGTCCGGTAAGCCGGCCAAATCCGCGCCGCGTCCGCCCAAGGCAGTGCAGAGCCAATAGCCGTCGTTCCGGTTATCCGCGCCGATAGGTCTGTGCGATCAGGCGGTCGTGCACGGCACGCAAGTCCGCGCCCATGCGCGTCTGTCCCGTCGTGATGTAGGACAGCCAGGCGCCGTCGGCGGCGAGGCGCACGACGTGGAGTTCGGGCGCCGCGTCGGTCGTACGGTGACGCTTCAGGCGCGCCTTCATCCAGTCGTTCCAGAGCCGACGCAGGGACGGATCGGTGACCACGACCATGCTCAGCGCCGCCCAGGGCGTCGCAAAGCCGAAGGCCTTGCCGGTGAAGACCGCATTGACATAGGCCCGCGTAAAGCTGCCGCGCAGCTTCGGGTCCGTTTCGATAGCGGCGTCGATCTCGGCATCGACGCGGGCGAGGAGATCGGCGAACAGGCCCTCGATCAGCGCCTGCTTGCTGCCGAAATGATGAAACAGCCCGCCCTTGGTGACGCCGGCGGCCGCCGCCACCGCCTGCACCGTAATCCCTGATACGCCGTGATCCATGGCGATCGCCGCGGCGTGGTCGAGCAGGGCGCGGCGGACCTGCTCGGGCTGCTTGGCGCGGGTGTAGGCGCTGGCCGGCATCAATGCGCCGTCGTCTGCGAGAACAGGTTGATGACCACGACCCCTGACACGATCAGCCCGATGCCGACGAAGGCCGCGGCGTCCAGCATCTGGCGGAACAGCACGAAGGAGACGGTCGCGGTCAGGATGATGCCGACGCCGCCCCATATCGCATAGGCGATGCTGAGCGGAATGACCCGGATCGCCACCGACAGCGCGTAGAACGAGGCGACGTAGAACAGCACCATGGCCAGCGTCGGCCATGGCCGCGTGAACTGCGCGGACTGCTGCAGGAAGGCGGACGCGGTCACCTCGAAGACGATGGCGAGGGCAAGCGCTGCGTAGGCATTGAAGGCGGAGGTCATGGCCGGCTCGGGATGGGGGTGCGAAAGATACCGCGCGGTAGGTATGTTTAGCACGCGAAACATGGCTTTTGGCGGGTGGAGGTATCACGTGTGAGTGACGAGCCTGCGACAGGGCGGAGCCTGTTGGCGGCGGTTTGGCGGAGTTTTGGCTGTTTCGCCGAGAAGACGAAGCCGCCGCGCGATAGATCGCACGACGGCTCAGAGTGTCGATTTTATGCGGCGTTAGCTGATCCGCACGGACAGCTCGACGTCTTCGGCGAAGGGCGTGGACATGTAGCCGCTTGCGGGCCCGCGTACGCGCGCGAGGTAGTCAGGGCTGTCGTCGGCATTGTCGGCGACGATGATCGCGCCCGGCTTGAGATGGCCTTCGACCAGATCGAGGATCTCCGGGTAGAGCGCCTTGGCGCCGTCGAGCAGCACGAGGTCGATCGTGTCGGGCAGATCGGCGCTGAGCGTCTTCAGCGCATCGCCCTCGCGGATTTCGACGAGATCGATCAGTCCACCAGCCGAGAGGTTGTCCCGTGCTCGTGCCGCCTTGGACGGCTCGAACTCGCTGGTGATGAGACGGCCGCCGCCATTGTCGCGCAAGCCTGCGGCAAGGTGCAGGGTCGAGATGCCGAACGAGGTCCCGAACTCGATGATCGCCTTGGCGCGCGAACTGCGCGCCAGCATGTAGAGCAGGTGACCCGTCTCGCGCGAGACCGCGAGCGGTGCGTCCTTCAAGCGTCCGTAGAGGTCGCGGTAATCGGTCTTGCTCCGCATCATCCGCGCCCGGTCTGCGTCGGACAAATCGGCGACGGCGGCGTGCGTTGCGCCCCTGGCTGCTTCGGCCTCGTCAAACAGGCGATCCAGCAGCGGCGCAAGCGTTGTGATGGTCGGGGTGGTCATTTGATGTCTCCGGAGTTCGCGAGGAAGCGCGCGCTTGCGCAGGGTTGAAATACGACTAATTCGTCGCATTTCCTATTCGCATTGCCCGAGTACGCCATGGCCGACCGTCGAAGCCGTTCAATTTCCTCACGAAAACAGCCGCAACAGGCCCGATCGAGCGGGCTGGTGGCCGCCATTCTGGATGCCGCTGTTCAGGTCCTGGCCAAGGAGGGGGCGCAGCGTTTCACCACTGCACGGGTGGCGGAGCGGGCCGGTGTGAGCGTCGGATCGCTCTACCAATATTTTCCGAACAAGGCGGCGATCCTGTTCCGCCTCCAGAGCGACGAGTGGCGGCGCACGAGCGAGCTCTTGCGCGGGATCCTCGCGGATGCGGCGAAGCCGCCACCGGCGCGGCTGCGCGCGCTGGTCCACGCCTTCATTCGTTCCGAGTGCGAGGAGGCCGCGATCCGCGTCGCACTCAGTGACGCTGCACCGCTGTATCGCGACGCGCCCGAGGCGCAGGACGCCCGGGCAGCCGGCGAGGGGATCGTCGCCGCGTTCATGCGGGAGGCGCTGCCGAAAGCCTCGGATGCGACGCGTATCCTTGCCGGCGAGCTGATCACGGCGACGCTGAGCGAGGTCGGCAAGAGTTTTTCGGAAGAGACGCGGAGCGAGACGGAGATCGCAGCCTATGCCGATGCCATGGCCGACATGTTCTGCGCCTATCTTGCGACGCTGGCGCGGCGCTGAGGCATTGCTGACATCGGCGTTTGCGGGCCGATTGTTCTTCAGATCTTGCCGGCTCGTGGGTTAGCCTTCGCTCGCCGTTCCCTATTCGAGCCATTGAGACCCGTGCCATGCATGTGCTTCGCCCCCAGTTTCGCATCGAGGAGCAGCGTGCGCTGGAATTTGCCGGGCAACGCGGCTTCGGCATGATCGTCGCGGCGGACGAGCACAGTCCGCGGGCCTCGCACGTGCCGTTCGTGCTGGGCGAGCGCAACGGGCAGGTGATCGCGCAGATCCATTTCACCGCCAAGAATCCGCTCGTTGCGCTTGCGGATGGCACGCGGTGCTTCCTGCTGATCGTTGCCGGCGACGACGCCTACATCTCCAACGACTGGTACTCTTCGCGCGACAATGTCTCGACCTGGCTCTACGAGGCCGTGCACCTGTCGGGCGTGGCGCATCTGCGCGAACTGGACGAGAACCGCGGGCATGGCGATGCGCTGCTTGCGGTGTCCGAGGCACGGTTGCCGAAGCAGCCCTGGGACCTCGCGCAAATGGAGCCGGGCAAGCGCGAGAGCATGCTGGCTGCGATCCGGGTCGTCGATCTCGTGGTCGACACCGTCGAGGGGCAGGCCAAGCTCAATCAGCACAAGAGCGATGCGGACCATATCGCGGTCGCCGACCGGCTGGCGCGGTCGGAGGAGACGGGGCACCGGCGGCTGGCGCGGAAGATGCAGGCGCTGCGGCCGGGGCTGGGGTATGAGATGCTCTAAACTTGTAGCCCGGATGGAGCGCAGCGTAATCCGGGATTCATGCCGCGATCTGAGAACCCCGGATTGCGCTTCGCTCCATCCGGGCTACGCCAGCCGTTCCTGCTACGCTTGCTTCGCTCAGCATTTGATCTTACGGACCTCTCAATGCTCGTCATCTCCATTCAAAGCCAGGTGGTCCACGGCCATGTCGGCAACAGCGCGGCCGCCTATGCCATGCAAGCGGAGGGCGTGAACGTCGCGGCGGTGCCGACGACGCTGCTGTCGAACCATCCGCGCTATCCGACGTTGCGCGGGCGGGTGCTGGAGACCGAGCTCGTCGCCGACCTCCTCAAAGGCGTCGAGGAGCGCGACCTCGTCGATGAGGCCGCGGTGCTGGTCACCGGCTATCTCGGCTCCCCCGGCAATGCGGCGGTGATCGCCGACTTTGTCGAGCGGGCGCTGACGCGGAATTCGAAACTGGTCTATCTCTGCGATCCCGTGATCGGCGATGACGGCCGCGTCTATGTTGCCGACGGCATTCTGGACGTGGTGCAGCACCGGCTGCTGCCGGCCGCCAACCTAACCACGCCGAACCAGTTCGAGCTCGAGCTGCTGTCGGGCGTCACGATCGCGGACACGCAGAGCCTGCGCACGGCCTGCGCGGCGCTGGCGGGGCAACGTCGCATCGATGTCGTCGCTACCGGCTGCACGCTCGCTGACACGGCAGAAGGGCAGGTGGAGACGATCCTGTGCGCCGACGGCCAGCTGTCGCGCTTTGCGACGCCGCGGTTGCCGATCCGCCCCTCAGGCACCGGCGATCTCCTTACCGGCCTGATTGCGGCGCATCTGGCCAAGGGCAAGGCGATGCAGGCGGCCGTGCGGCTTGCGGTCGAAACCATCTTTGCGGTGCTGGTGCGCACGCAAGACGCAGGCACCGCCGAGATGCGCCTCGTACCGCTGCCGATCCCCGGGCGGAAGCCGTAACAGGGTCAGGTCGCGCGCTTGCCGGCCGATTGCGCCGACTTCTGCGGCTTGGCCAAACCCTTTTGCTCGCGTGCGGCGTGTGTCTTTCGCAGCTTTGCGTGGGCCGCGGCCCGCATCACCTTCTTGGACCTCACATTGGTCGCTTCCTTGCGGTCTCCCGTGCCACGCTTCGAGATGTATTCCTGGCCGTCGACCGGGCCGACATGCGGCGGATCGCGGCCGAGATAGGGCCGGCCAATGCCGAATGCCTTGCCGTTGGCGTCAACCCACTTCCACAGGATTTCGGTCGAGACCCAGCGCTGCGCGCGGTTGTTGCCCTGGGTGCTGACGATGTCGGCCGCCATGCCGTGGCCGTAGCCACCGCGCGTGCTGCCGCCATGATAGGAGCGGTCGGAGGCGGCCTTCAGGCCGCTCGCGATCGACTGGCGGTAGTCGTCGCGGAACGCACTGGTGATGCCCGGCGACAGGCCGGCGGCCTCGGCTGCGAGCAGCATGCGAAACAGCTTTCGCTTGAAGCTCTTGTCCATGCCGCCGATGACGTAATCCATCATCGGCATGCTGGCGCGCTCGGCCGCTTTCGGATCCTTCCAGCCAAAATCCTGATCGACCAGCTTTGTGAAGCTGCGCATCACCGTGACCATCTTGCCCCTGCGCTTGATGGTGACGGGGCGGCGGTCCTCGACCTTGATCGAATCCTCCTTCGCGGTGCGCTGATAGAGCGTCCACAGATAGCGGTCGATGCAGGCGTCCATGACAAAGCACTCATCGAGCACGGCGACGGTGTCGGCCGGCGGCGCCGGCTTGCTCGCGGCAGGCGCTGGGCCGGTCGCGATCGCCGCGGGCGACAGCGCATCCGTCGTCACAATCTCGGTGGGATCGGCGGAGGCGAGTTTGACCACGGGCTCCGGCGCCGGTGCGGCTTCTGCTGGTGCAGCCTCGCTGAGGACGGGCGCCGGTTCAGGCGAAATCTGTAGCGCCGGCGGCGCTTCCGCCGGCAAGATCAGCGCCGGATCGGCCGAGGCGAGCTTGATGACGGCGGCGGGCATCTCGGCTGTTGCGGCCTCGGGGGCCGGATCCGGATTCGGGGGCGCGGCGACAGCGGCCGCGATATCGGCGGTCAGGGCGATGCCATCCTCGATGACCGCAGCATGCGGGACGTCGGCGAGCTCGAGCCGGCCAAGATCCTTCGCGCGCGACACGGCGGAAGCATTGGCGCTGCTTTTCTCGATGAGGGTCGGAGCGTAGGCGGACAGGGAGAGCGCCAGCCAGCCGGCGAGAACGGCCGAGGGGCACGAGACCGCCACCAGAAGAGACCGCCGATCATTCATGATCCCTGCCTCCAAACGGTTCTGTTCGAACCAATCTTGCATAGCCAGGCACGCGACGCGTCAATTGTTCGGAGGATGGTGTGGCGGCGCAATGGCGCAAATGGGCGAAATGGGTCTTTTCGGGCGGGTGTTGCCGAGGTGCAACGCGAGTTCCCTGCGGTTTAGGGCGGCAAGTGGCTGAAAAGCAGCAGCCATTCATTGTCATCAAATTGAAGGGATTGAATTTACTCAATCTTGGATTGCGACTTGGTATCTCTCCCGTGCCGGCAACGTGCGGTAGAGTTGGAAGGATGCGAGTTGTGAAATTGAAATGCCTGTTGACCGAATTTGCCGCCGATGAATCCGGCGCCACCGCGATCGAATACGGTCTGATTGCAGCCGGTATCGCGTTGGCGATCATCGAGATCATCTATGCGCTCGGCACCAATCTCGTCGCTAAGCTGCAATCGCTGGCGACGGCGTTGAAATAGGCCGCGTGGACGCGGGGGCATGTGCTCGGTGGCTGACCGCCGCCCATAAAAGTGTCATGTCGCGTCTGGCGGGGATTCGACCAAGCGCTTGTGCGCATTAAACATATTGCCATGCAGCGGGCGCGCTGTTGCAATGCAACATAACATGTCGCAATGCAGCAAAACGCGCTTAAATGTGCTCCGAACCTTCCACTCAGGAGCATCACCAATGAACAAGAAGACTCTGTCGATCGCCGCCGCCATCCTGACGATCGCGGGTAGCACCGCGGCCTTCGCCGCCGAGCTGCCGACCTATGAGGCCAACGGTTTCCCGGTCTCCCCCCTGCAGGTGCGCGTGCTTGGTGCAGCGCATGTCGAGCAGCAGGCAACCGTGCCGACCACGGTCGCTTCGGTCCACCAGGCCCGCGTGCTGACGCCGCGCAAGGTCAAGACCGCGGACGTCACGACGGGCACGGCCCGCTGATCTCAATCGCTTGAAGACATGAAACAGGCTCGTCTCCTCCCGAGCCTGCATGGACCGCGTTCCCTTTCAGGAGCGCGGTCTTTTTTTTGAGAAGCGAGCCATGTTCTGGCGCGGCCGTGCGCGGGTTGAGAAAGCTGCGGCAAGAAAAATCGCCGTCGCGCGCCGATTGTGGACGGCCGTTCAAGACGAGTGTGATCTCTTTAATAGTTGCTTTGCAGATCGCGGCGCCTGATACGGGCGCCGCTTAGTGGCGGCCAAAAACCGTTTTCATAATGGAGCCGTCATGCCCGTTGCGCAAAAAGCAGTTATTGCCACCACCTCGCCGCGCGCGTTTATTCTCAGACATATTGCATTGTTCGCGGCCGCCGCGCTGTTCGTGTTCGTGCTGAGCCTGACCTATGGACTCGATCTCAGCCCCGGATTTTTCTGAGCGAACTTGCGCAGCCCGATTCGGGCTACGCATGCTTCGATGAGCGCAGGCTGGACGGCGATCTTCCATAGAGCTCGGCGAACGCGGCGTTGAATCTCCGCAGGCTGCCGAAGCCGGCCTGAAACGCGATGTCGGTCATGGTGTGTTCGCCGCCATCGAGCAGGCGTTTTGCGCGCTGGACGCGCAGCGTCTTGGCAAGCTGCTGCGGCGTCGCGCCGACATGGCGCTCGAACAAGCGCGCCAGGTGACGCGAGGAGATGCCGAGCCGCGTCGCAAGCGTCACCACCGAAGCGTCATCGAGCGCGCCGTCGTTGATCAGCTTCACCGCGCGCGCGACCGTCGAACGCGTGCCGTTCCAGGCCGGGCAGAACGGCGCGGTTTCGGGGCGGCAGCGCAGGCAGGGCCGGAACCCCGAGGCTTCGGCCGCGGCCGCCGTCGGGTAATAGACGACGTTGCGCGTCAGCGGCTGCTTGGCCGGACAGACCGGGCGGCAATAGATGCCCGTGGTCTTCACCGCCGTGAAGAAGCGGCCGTCATAGCGGGGATCCCTGCGCAGGCGCGCGGCGTTGCAATCGTCAAAACTCAGCATAGCCGGATGATAGCGCATGCCAGCGCGGGCGGAAGGGCCGCGGGATGACCGAGTCCGATTGTGGCGAGCCGCAACGCGCATGGCGGCCTAGAAGGCGGCCCTCGATGCAAGCCCCTCAATGCCAGTTCTGGAGCGCGCCGTGACCAGCCCGAAAGACATCGTCCTCAACGCCTGGAAGACCTTTTCGTCGCGCGATGCCGGCCGCATCGCCGCACTGTTCACCGACGATGCCGAATGGATCGCGCCGAAGGGCAACGCCACCGCCGTCGCGCTCGATCACACCGATCACATGGTGGGCGCGCCAGCGATCGCGCGCTTCATCGCGCAGGAGATGCACAGGATGTTTTCCGAGGTCGATATCGCCTTCCGCGGCGTCTACGCCGACGGCGATGTCGTGATCGTGGAGGAGCGGATGCGTGCCACGCTTGCGGGCGGCAAGCCCTACGAGAACGACTATTGCTTCGTGTTCACGGTGGCCGGGGACCGTATTCGCGAGGTGCGGGAATACATGGACACGCGCAAGGGATGGCGGATGGTGTTCGGCGAGGAGGCATGATGGTTGGGCTACGCTGCGTGCCAGACCTGCAACGGCGTGGGTTGAGGCGGCTCACGCGCTGACATAAGGCTTGCCCATGGATCAGCGAACGAGCGGCGCTGACGCTCTCATTCAGAAGAACGATGCGGCGCCGGCGTTGCTCGGCGTCGTCTGCGGCCTGTCGGCTGCGCTGTTCTGGGCGCTGGGCTTTGCCGGCACGCGGCACGGCCTCAAGGTCGGTTTCACCCCGGTCGATCTGCTCGTGCATCGCTATGTCTGGTCGGGCATCGCGTTCCTGCCGCTGGTCGCGCGCGCCGGCATCGGTGATCTCTGCGGCATCGGCTGGGGCAGGGGCCTTGTGCTGATGGTGCTCGGCGGTCCCGTAATGTCGCTGATCTCCTACACCGGATTCCTGTTCGTGCCGCTCGGCCACGGCAGCGTGATCCAGCCCTCCTGCGCGACGCTCGGCGGCCTCCTGCTCGCCGCGGTCGTGCTGAAGGAGCACATCTCCGCTTCGCGCCTTGCCGGCGCCCTGGTCATCGTCGGCGGCCTCTGCGTGATCGGCGCGGAATCGATCGGGCATATCGGAGCTGACGGCGTGTTCGGCGATCTGGTCTTCGTGCTCACCGGATTCATGTTCGCCGGTTTTGGCGCGCTGCTGCGGCACTGGCGCGTCTCCGCCGTGTCGGCCGCGCTCGTCATCAATGTGCTGTCGCTGCTGCTGCTGCCGATCTATCTCGCCACCGTCGGTCTCGCCCATGTCGCGGCGATCGGCGTGACCGAGAATGCCATTCAGGCGCTGGCGCAGGGCGTGCTCGCCGGCCCCGCCGCGCTTTATCTGTTCGCCGTCTCGGTCCAGCGCCTTGGCGTCGCCCGCGCCGCCGTGATCCCGGCCTGCGTGCCGGCGCTGACGCTCCTGGTCGGCTGGCTGCTGCTCGGCGAGCCGCCGACGATGTTGCAGGTGGCGGGTCTGGTCACGGTGCTGTGCGGGTTTTATCTGGCGCAACGGCAGCGGTGATCGCGTAGCCCGGATGGAGCGGAACCGAAGTCCGGGACCGAAAGGTGCGGCAACATTCCGGATTATGCGTCCGCTCCGTCCGGGCTACGCTGCCCGTTATGACCATCCTGCTCAACATCGACGTTCCCGACGCAGCGCAAGCGACCACCTTCTACACCGCCGCCTTCGGCCTCACGGTCGGCCGCCGCTTCGGCACCGACTTCGTCGAGCTGCTGGGCTGGCCGGCGCCGGTGTATCTTCTGACCAAGCAGTCCGGCACGCCGGGCGCGGGCAGCGACCGCCGGCGCTACGAGCGGCACTGGACGCCGCTGCATATCGACGTCGTCGTCGACGACGTCGATGCCGCCGTCGCGCGCGCACTTGCCGCCGGCGCGATCCTCGAGGCGCCCGCGCGCGATGCGTCCTATGGCCGGATCGCGATGCTGGCCGATCCGTTCGGGCACGGGTTTTGTCTGCTGGCGTTCAGCGCGAAGGGGTATGACGCGCTGCTGGAGGAATAGCTCGAGCGGACGCGGGCGGCTTACGCCTTCTTCACGAACTCCGATTTCAAATTCATCGCGCCGATGCCGTCGATCTTGCAGGCGATGTTGTGGCCGTCGGTGGCGTCCTGGAGGCGGATGTTCCTGACCTTGGTGCCGCCCTTGACGACCGACGACGACCCCTTGACCTTGAGGTCCTTCATCACGATGACGCTGTCGCCATCGGTGAGCGCGTTGCCATGGGCATCGCGCACGCCGGCCTCCTGCGCGGCTGGCGCGGCCGCATCGCCCGCAGCACTCCATTCATGGGCGCACTCCGGACAGACCCAGAGATCGCGGTCCTGGTAAGCGTGTTCGGACTGGCAGTTTTGGCATTTCATCGGTTCGGTCATCGCTTGCCTCGCGTCACCCGTCACGGGCGCGCCGCGCGCATTCCGCCGGAAAAGATGGATTGGGAGCAAATCCTTTACCATGGCGTCCGGTCCCGGTTGAAGTGCCGGAGCCTTAGGAGTTCGGGAAAAATTCCGCGGTATCCATGTCCTGATCATACGGATGCGTCGGCTACGCCGTTCGACGCTGCCGCAAGCTTTGGGAGTCCAGGTCATGAGCGAGCATCGTGCCGCTGCCAGACATCAGACGTTGCGAACCGGGATTGTCGAGTTCGACAACGGCACCGGCAGCCTCATCAGCGTGCCCTGCACGATCCGCGATGTCTCCGGCACCGGCGCCCGCCTGCAGCTCAACTCGTCGCTATGGGTGGCCGAGCAGTTCACGCTGGTCTTCAGCAGCGGATTGCGCAAGGACTGCCGGGTCGCCTGGCGCAAAGGCAGACTGATCGGCAGCGCGTTCGCCGAGGGTTATGCGAGCCCGGACGAACAGGCCGTCATGATGACCGCGGACGAGCAGTCCCGGCACCGGCTCGGGATCGGCGCGCGTGTTAAAGCGACGCGCGAGACCCGCGGCTACACCGAAGTCCAGCTCGCCGAGCGCATCGGCGTCACGCCCGCCTTTCTGGCGCTGGCCGAGAACGGCGAGGCCGACATTCCGCTCTACCAGTTGATGCACATCGCCGATTTGCTGATGGTCGGCCTCGACGGGCTCGTCGCAGGTCCGCCGCCTGAGGACGTCGACGCGGCGTAGGGGCACACCTCGCGGAACTGTCCGGCCAACAAAAATGTCGAAAACAACCCCATGCACCGTAGAAAACACGCGTGATTTCAGGGATCTGCGAGACCGAATATTGTGCTGCTCCGTCGGCAATCCCGGTCGTTGCTTGCCTCGCATCGATTTCGGTGATCCCGAATAAAATTTGACTCGTCGGGCAAAACAGGGGCACTATGGCATGGTGGCGCCGGTGCGAGGGAGAGGTGCTTCGCCGGGCCGCGGGGCGACATGCCGAAAGACCTGAAGAGAAAACTGAAGACCTACCAGACCTCGCTCGGCTTCTACGACCAGGCGGTCGCCGCACCCTCGATGAAGGCGGCGCTGGAGGCCTGGGGCGCCAGCTCCAACCTCTTCCATCAGGGTGCCGCGAAGGAGACCGACGACCCCGACATCGTCGCGGCGACCATGGCGAGCCCCGGCGTCGTGCTCAGGCGTCCGGTCGGCTCCGGCGGCCCGTTCACCGAGAGCGCCGCGCTGCCGACCGATCTCGCCGACGGTGAGGCCAAGCGAAAACCCAAACCCAAGTCCCAGCCCGAGTCCAAATCCAAGTCGAAGCAGCGTCCGGCCGAGGGCGTAACAAAACAGTCACGCAAGATTGACGATCAAGACGCGCGCAAAGCCGCCGCGGCGTTCGAGAAGGAAGAGCGGCGGCGAGACGCCGAGCGACGCAAGGAAGAGGTCGCCCTCGCCAAGGAGCGCGCGCGCCGCGACAAGGCGGTCGCCACGGCCGAGGCGGCGCTGGACGCGGCGAGGCGGGAGCACGCCGCGAAAGCGGAGGCGATCGAAGCCGAGCGGGCTGTGCTCGACGAACGCGCCGAGGCCGAGCAGGGCCGGTGGGACAAGCAAAGGAAAAAGCTGGAGGAGGCTCTGCGCCGCGCGCGCACGTAGCGCGAGCGAATTTAGCTTGCCTTGCCTTGCGTCCTTTTGCACTCTTCCAGGGAAGGAGACCAACGCATGAAGATCATCACCGCCGCGTGCGCGCTCGGAACGGCCCTGGTGCTGTGCAACCTCGGGATATCGGGCGCTGAGGCCCGGACGCGGAAGGCCCAAGTGGTTCGCGAACCACAGCAGAGGCTTATCGTCACGGCGCCCGTGCTCAGGCCGACGCCGTGGGATTACTACATTGTTCCACGATATCGTTATCGCCCTGAAGACGACCGGGTCGATCCGAACGGCCCGCCCTATGTGTCATCATGGGTCCGCTATGAGGGATGGCGGTGGCCGTACTGGTGGTAAAGGCCGCCGACGGACGCGGAGCGGAATAGACGGGAAGCGAAACCCGTCGATAGCTGTCGCGGCACGATGGGTTTCGCAAGCGCTCCACCCATCCTGCGCGCTGCTCCTCGAGGCATCCCCGAGACGTGCTATGCTTCTGGGCGGGAGGAATCAGCATGAGAGTCCCTACCGCGATACTCGCCCTGCTTCTTTCAAGCCCGGCCGCCGCCCAGGAGTGCCAGACATGCTCAATGGCCGACGCCTGCATGAAGGAGTACTCTAAGGCAACGTTGGAGGCCCAACGGGCCACGAAGCAAGCAATCCGGGACTGGAAGCAGAATCTGGACCGAAAGGCCTCCGCCGAATTGTCCAGCAGGGGCATACTCGCATTGCAGGACGCGATGGAGGCGCAGGTTCGTTCCGAGTTGGAGCGGCTGAAGGAGTGCCTGGCGAAGATCAGGTAGGGCGCAAGCGCGCGGCGGAAAGCACCCGCATATAGGGACGGGTTGAGCCTTTGCGAAAACGCACGATCTTCGCGGCTGGCAAGACACTGGTTAAGACACTGGTTGCGCCTTCTTCGCGGCAAGCCTCGCATAAGCGCGCGTTGGGATAGTGGCATCTCCGAGTTAGAGGAGATTCTGCAATGCCGATCGCAGGGCAAAAGCTGGCCTTTGTCATGGCCTCGTCCAACCATGGAACGATGATCGTCAATCGCTTCGACTATCGCATGGTCGCTCCCGACCGCGGCTACGGCGTGGGGTTTCAGATCCTCGAAACGGCTGCTTTCGATCCAGTCGAGGTCAAGATAGCTCTCGAACTGCTGGCATTACGACGGCGGTACCACGGTGACGGGGTGGTCGCCATCGACTGTGGCGCGAATATCGGCGTCCACACGATCGAATGGGCCTCGTTGATGACGGGCTGGGGTTCGGTGGTTGCGATCGAAGCCCAGGAGCGGATCTACTATGCTCTGGCGGGCAACATTGCCATCAACAACTGCTTCAATGCGTTGGCCGTGCATGGTGCCGTTTCCTCCGAATCCGGGCACGATGAAAATTCCACATCCAAACTATTTTGCGCCTTCCAGCTTCGGCAGCCTGGAATTGCGGCAGCGCCCCAGTAACGAATTCATCGGTCAGCCGATCGACTATACCAACAACACCGTCCTCATCCGTAAAATGACGCTGGACGAGCTCAACTTGCCGCGAGTCGACTTCATCAAGATCGATATCGAGGGCATGGAGATGGAGGCCCTTGCGGGGGCTCGGGAGACAATCAAGAAATACCGCCCGATCCTCCTGATCGAAAAAATCAAGACGGATAACCGGCAACTCGAGCAATGGCTCAACGACAACGGCTACCGGTTCATGGGTCTCGACATCAACATTCTCGCAGTCCATCAAAGCGATGAGTGTTGGAAGGATATCAACGCGCCTCAAAGCGCCGGCCAGCCCGCTGAAGCGCGCGCCCTCGCGACAATGAATGTCTAGGCTGATGCACTGCGCTTCGCGCTGCAGGCAAACCCACCCTACGGGTCATCCGCCGATAGTCGCAGGAACTGCCGCTTCATCGCGTTGACCCTGGCGATATAGCTTGCAACCGAGTGATCGCCGCAGCGTTCGTCGGCGATCATCTGAAACTTGCGGCGCGCGTAGGCTGTGGCGGGACCGGCGCCGCAGAGATGGATGAAGGCGGCCAGATCCTGCTTCTGCTCGCGGCTTGCCTTCACATCGCCCGCGCGGGCGAGAACGTCAGCCACGTTGCGATCCAGATACACCGATGCCAGCTCGATGGCGTGGCTCGGGATCGCGCGGGTATAGAGGCCCGTGAACCCGCAACCGGTCTCCGTAACCGCGTTGCCGCGGACACAGAACCGTGCGGCGTCGGCGAAAGCCGGATCGGTCATCTGGTAGAGGCCGACGGCGCTGGAGGCGGGCCGGTAGATTGCGAGCGGATTGAGGCTCAATCGCCAGCGCCAGTAGGTGCGCGTCACCGGATTGCCCGAACTCTCGACTTGTGCCAGCGCCGCCAGCAATTCGGGCGTGATCGTCGCGGTGGAAAAGCTTCGGAACAGCGGCCCGTATTGCCGCCAGTTCTCGGCCGGCTCCTTGTCGAGCGCGTTGCCGACGAAGACGAACAGCTC
Organism: Bradyrhizobium sp. 613_E4_N2_2; assembly: GCF_052075995.1. NCBI lineage: Bacteria > Pseudomonadati > Pseudomonadota > Alphaproteobacteria > Hyphomicrobiales > Nitrobacteraceae > Bradyrhizobium > Bradyrhizobium sp. 613_E4_N2_2. The sequence goes on along the minus strand of NZ_CP197234.1, from coordinate 4,876,491 downwards.
GGTCGGCTTGCGGATGACGTGATAGACGATGTTCAGAAGCGCAGCGACCGCAAGCAGGATCGCCACGCTGCCTGCGATCCGAACCATCCGCGGTGCGCGCGCGAACCTCTTTCGCATCCACCGGGCGCCTCGCCGGACGCTGCGAAGGCGGGGGAGGAGGCGTTTGCTTTTTCGTGGCATGGGTCTGGTGGGAGCGCGTGGATGAGTTGAGGCTTTGCGAAATCCATCACCTGACGGGGGCGATGGGGATCGACTCGCTCCACCCATCCTATGGATCGTGTGGGGGTATCACTGCAACGATTCGTCCCTGTCCTCTGAGAGTTGGGTGCACCGTCACCGCAATTCGAACCGCAACTATGAGAGGTTGAGCGTTGATGACATCCATCATCGCTGCGTGCCGCGGCGGAAACTGCACAAAAATGGCAAAGCTGCGACTGTCAACGACATATCTGATTAGAAGGTCGCTTATCCACGTAATACACTCAGCGCCGTTTGGGGTACGGGGAGCGTATTGGGAGGGTCAATCATGGCAAGTGTCGAACAATTGCGCAGACGTGAAGGCGTAAACTTGGTCCAGCTCGAGGCGGACATTGCATCGGTGCGCACGGGAAGCTCGATTGCTTCAATTGCGCTGCCCGATTACGTCGAGCACACCGAGGGGGTCACGCGGGTGGGCGCGCTCAGTGCTGAGGCGGTCATTCGTGACTATGAGTCCGCTGCGAAAGAGATCGAGGCCATGGGCGCCGAGCTGATCGATGCCGCGCGAAAATGCGAGGCGCTGACAGCCCAGGTCCATGATGCGATCGCCTTCATGCGCGAGACGGCAGCGGGGTATCGCGACGAGGGGCGGAAGATCTTCAAGCGCATCGAGGAATGCGCGCTCTTCACGGAAGACGTCCGCAAGACGTGCGAGCAGGTCAAGCGCAGGATGAAGGACGTCTCGGTCGGCGAGTACTGCAGCGAGGAGCTTGCGACGGAAGAGCTCGAGCCGACCGGGATCGAAGCCAAGGTGTCGGTGTGCGAGGTACGGTGAGGCGGGCGTAGAGCGTCGTTCGCAGGATGGGGTGAGCGCTCGCGCGCCCCCATCCTGCGGGCTGGGCTTCAAAGCCAATCGCGCGTCGACGGGAAACAAGCCCGTTTGCGAGAGTCCCAGACGTAATCCGAACCGCCGCAAGGCGGACGCGCACGCGACGTGGCCGGACATTGATTCCAGACCCGCGCACCCGTTGCCCAGCCATCGACCACGCACGCGCCGGAAACGGTGGCGTGGCAACCGGTGCCGCAGCCGTCTGCGGCGCTGGCCGCGCAGACTGCAAACAGAAGCATCATGGGGGTCAACAGGACGCGTGAAAGGTGCCTGGTCATGGGCTTGCTCCTTCATGCCGAGGCCCGTCGTGACGTCGCACAGATCTGGCCGAGGGCCTGCCGGCCGATCACCGCGCAGCATAGCACCAAGGTTCTTGGCACCAAGGCTCTTGGCACCAAGCCTCTTGGCCGAGAACGCTGACGGCTTACCAATCCGGATCGTAGGGGTCGGCCATATAGGGCGGGGGCATCCAGCGTCCTCGCGGCGGCGGTGGCCTGGGCCGCCGGGGGGCGGTCGCTTGCACGTGCGGCCGTGCAGGCGCAGCCGTCTCGCTGCTCGTCGCGCTCCGCACGACGGGTTTCGCGGGTGCAGGCGCCGATGACGTCGTCGGTTGCGTTTGCAGCGCCTGGACCTGTGCGGCGAGGCGCGCATTGTCCGCGGCATCCTTCTCCTGCGCCGCCTTGAGCTGTTGAATGGTGTCGGCCTGCTCGCGCAGCGTCTGCTCGTTGCGGCTTTTCAGTTGCTCGAGCTTTCCGTTGATGCTCGCAAGCTCGCTGGTGATGGTCTTGAGCGATTGCGCGAGATCGGACGATGACGGATCGGGCGCCGTGGCGCCGGTTCTTGGCGCGTCAGGTCTTGCAGCCTCAGGTCTTGCAGCGTCAGCTTTTGGAGCCTCAGCTCTTGGAGCGTCAGTTCTTGGAGCGCTTTCCGTTTCCTTGCCGAGCGGCGGCGCGGGCACCGGACTGGGCCCATCCGCAGCAGCCAGTTGCACGGCCGGCGGTTGCGCCGGACTTTCGACCACGGACGCTCGCGCGGGTTCGCTCGCGGCCGGCGGAGCCCATCGCGCCATGATGGACCTGGTCATCGACTTGGCCTCATCGCGATATTGCGAAGCGAAGGCGGCGCCGAGAAGGCCGATCGCCAGCACGAGGCCAACCAGGGCACGCAGCATGGTCCGATCTCCCTTCAGGCCTTGATTGCCCACCTTGCTAACCGGTGCCGGCACCTTGTCCTTGGGACCCTCGGCTGCCTTCGCTCCGGCGCTGGCCTGCGAGGTCCGCGGGGCTTCGTTGCCGCGTTCCATTCCGGAAACCAGCCGGTCCAGCCGCGCAAGGTCTTGCTCTGCGCTCTTGATCTGGTCATAGGCCCGCGCCAGCCCGCCATCGGCGCGCACCTCGTCCGGCTTGGCGGCCTCAGGCTTTTGGGCCTCAGGCTTGTCGGTATCAGGCTTGGGGTCGTTCGCTTCAGGCACCGATGCGCGCTCCATCCAGTCGGGCGTCAATGGGAGTGCGGCAGTCCGAACGTCGGAAGGATAGGCCTCACCGTTGTCCAACACAACGCGCGTGCGAAGGAGAAATTATGGCGGGCTACGGTTGCTGAAGCAGCCGGGCGCTGCTCCCCGGGGCATCCCTGCGACGTGCTGTGCTATCGCGGGAGGGAGCGCCATGAGGGTCTCTACCGCGACACTCGCCCTGCTTCTCTCAGGTCCGGCCGCGGCCCGGGAGTGCCAGACATGCTCAATGGCCGACGCCTGCATGAAGGAGTACGTTAAGACGACGTCGGAGGCCCAAAAGGCCACCAAGCAAGCCATCCGGGATTGGAAGCAGAATCTGGACAGAAAGGCCTCCGCAGGATTGTCCAGCAGGGGCATACTCGCATTGCAAGACGCCATGGAGGCGCAGGTTCGTACGGAGCTGGAGCGCCTGAAGGAGTCCTGGCGAAGATCAGGTAGGGAGGGGCGCAAAGGAGGATCCAATGAAATCGCTTCTGCTGCTCACGGCGAGCGGTCCGCTGCTCATTCTCACCTCGCACCAGTCCCTGGACGACCAGAAGCTCCTAGGGGTGCTCAGGCAAAAAGGTATCGGCAAGTTCGTCGCGTTCGAGGTTCCCTTGTCGCTCGCCAGAGAGCGCTACGGCGGGCACTTTCACGCGGTCGAAAGCAATCTGCACGAGACCGATGATTTGAGAGTGCTCGACTTCAACGGCCAGCGGGTCTTTCAGCTCTTTCATTTCGAAGAGCTCGGTTCACCGATCCTGGTAGAGCGGTCGTGATCCGGTTTTATTCGGCTGCGAAAGGGGATGTGTTGAGCAGGGCTGTTCCGAAGAGACGCCGATTGAGGTACGGTGGAAGCTTGGACCCGTGGAGTCTGCCATGACGTCATATACTGTCGGGTTGAAGCTCGGGGTGCGTGCCAAGGTGCTCACGATCGAAGCCGAGGACGCATTGGTCGCGGCGCTGAAGATCAAGCTCGAGAACCCCGAGGCACTCGTCACCTACGTTCGCAAGTCAAACCGGCGTGGCGATCGTCGTCACCCGCACGAAGTGCAGCGGGCCAAGACAACCGGCTAGCCGATGCCGAGACCGCAGCAAGTAGCCCGGATGGAGCCAACGGGTCGGCGCAAAGCGCCGCCCGATGACAGGCTCCGCGCAATCCGGGATGATGCCACAAGGCAACACTGGTCCCGGATTTCGCTTCGCTGCATCCGGGCTACGCTCGCTCCCCCCGGCGTCGGAATACGCAGTTGTCGTTAGTGACGTGTCGCGCGGATTTCGAGCGTCGTCTGGGTGAGCTTGGCCACGAACCCCTCAAAATGCATGACCCTTTGTCTGGTCAATTGTCCATGCAACTCGGCGATCTTCTGGGATTCGGCGATCAACGATCCGCACACCTGTTTCGCGTACTCCATCTGAAGCTCAAAGGCCTCGACGGGTGAGCGCGCCGCCGCGAGCTTTCCCAGGAAGGTCCAGGCGTGCTCAAGCGACGTCCTCGTGTAGTCGCTATAGGCATCGGCAATCGCCTGCGGGCTGGCCTGGGAGGGTTCCACCGGTGCGACGGGCGCGCTTGCAGCGATCTCCATCCCGGAAGCCTCGCCTGGCAAGGCTGCAGCCGAGGGTATCTGGGCACTGATCTCTCGGCTCGTCTCTTGCCTTATCTCTTGCTCGGCCTCTTGCCTGTTCTCTTGCTTGTTCTCTTGCTTGTTCTCTTGGCTGATCTCCGCCGAGGCATCCGGCAATTGATGGGCCGCAGTTGCGTGTTGCTCGCCGGCCCTGGTCCGTTGCCCGGCCTTCTTCTTCGCGCCGCGCCGGCCGGATTTTCCCGTTGTCTTATTTTCGCCCGCACTCAACATTGCAAATAACTCCTGAATATCGCTGAAGCCGCAAGCCTCCGTCGTGTTTGCGCTGAAATCGCGATTGTGGGTTGTCGCTTGCGTGGCGGCCATGTGGTGAGATTTTGCCGGGCATCGGCAAGGCGCAATTCGCGGGTGACGGCCTGGACTGCTTCGCAGAGCCTGTCATCGGGCCGCGCTCCGCGCGGACCCGGCGGCTCGCAATGACGGGCGTCCTGGTCCTCGCGCGTTCGTCGTCACCCGAACAGGGCGACATAGACCACGTAGAGCCAGCCCAAGATGCCGTGGATGATCGCCCACAGGATCGAATGATTGTTGGTGTAGGAGATTGCGATGGCGAGTGCGGAGCCAAAACCCACGCCGTATTTGGCGCCCTCGACCCGAACCCCGTAGTAGCGATTGCCGTTCATGGCGGTCCTTCCTGCGGGCCACGCTTGCTCATCACGCCTTATAAAAGTCTTCCGCCAATTGTGAAATGGCACACAGACGGCAGCCCTCGGGTCTGCTTCTTTAGCGCCGACACTATACCCTCGTGCGCTCGCTCGGCGATGCGCACCGGCGGGTCGGCATTTGGCAATTTCGGGATGATCGCTATGGGCGTTTTCAATCGCACGGCCATGCTTTGCAGCTCTTTCATCGTGTCCACCATGAGCGGGTGAACCGAGAGATTTCGCGTGCGCGCAACGGCGCGTGCAGGGATTTTCTTGAGGCCCCGCCGGTGACGGACGGGGCCTTTCCATTTTTCATGTCAGCCCACGACTGCCCGGCGGTGCCTTCGCGAAGAAGGATGCAGGGTCATGTGGGAGTATTTTGGACCCGATTTCGCTTTTGACGTGGTGAAGGGATTTGTCGCCGGCGTTGCCTCCATGGCGTTTCAGGTCGTGGCGCCGCGGGCGTTTCATGCCGCGAAGCGATTTCGCGAGCACTGGGTTGCCAGAAAAGACGCAAGGCAAGCGGCAAGGCAATCACGCCGCAACGCTCCGGCGAATGATGAGCCGTGAGGTCTCTGGGCGAAGCGAAACCCATCAACAGTCGTCGTGGATTGATGGGTTTCGCAAGTGCTCTACCCATCCTACGGACAAGCTAACCGCCGTCATCCGCCGCCAGGCGCTGAAATTGCCGCTTCATCGCATTGACCCCAGAGATATAGCTTGCGACGAGATGATCGCCGCAGCGCTCGCCGGCCGTCAGCTGAAAGTGGCGGCGTGCGTAGGCCGTGGCGGGACCGGCGCCGCAGAGATGGATGAAGGCGGCCAGATCCTGCTTCTGCTCGCGGCTTGCCTTCACATCGCCCGCGCGGGCGAGAACGTCGGCCACATTGCGGTCCAGATACACCGATGCCAGCTCGATGGCGTGGCTCGGGATCGCGCGGGTGTAGAGGAAGGTCGACCCGCAGCCGGTCTCCGTGACCGCGTTGCCGCGGACACAGAACCGTGCGGCGTCGCTGAGGGCCGGATCGGTCATCTGGTAGAGGCCGACGGCGCTGGAGGCGGGCCGGTAAATCGCGAGCGGATTGAGGCTCCATCGCCAGCGCCAATAGGTGCGCGCCACCGGATTGCCAGAGCTCTCGAACTGCGCCAGCGCGGCCAGCAATTCGGGCGCGATCGTCGCGGTGGAATAGGTGCGGAAGAGGGGGCCGTATTGGCGCCAGATCTCGGCGGGGTCCTTGTCGAGGGAGTGGCCGACGAAGGCGAAGAGCTCGGTTGGTTTGCGGATGATTTGATAGGCGATGTCGAGGAGGGCGAGGGCCGCAAGCAAGACTGCTACGCTGAGCGCGATCCGGACGATCCGCGGTGCGTGGGCGAACGCCTTTCGCATCCGCCGAGCGCCTCTTCGGAGGTTGCGAAAGCGAGGGAGGAGGTGGGTGCGTTTTCCTGGCATTGCGCTTGCGCAGCACTGTCACTGCAATTCAAGCTGTGATCTCAAGACGCTGTGATCTCAAGATCTGGAGCCCGCCATCAATAGCGGCCGCCGCTGCCCTTTTGCTGCGTGATCCAGTCCGACAATGTTTTCCGTGTCGATCCCGCAGTCCGGCCCGGTGATGCCTTCGGATTGTCGCGAACGCCTTTCGTCGGACGGGTGCGCGGCGCTTCCGTTCCGTTGACGCTCTTCAAGGCAGCCGTCGATGCCTCTGCGGCTTCCTTCTCGAGGCGCAGCTGTTTCAATCGCGCCATCTTGATGCGCTCTGCCTCGACTGCGGGTCCTTCGGACAGCAGCGGCCTGTGTTGAGCAAGCTCCGCCGGGACGATGACACCGAGTATGGTTGTCTCGCCGAGCGCCTTGCAGGCTTCGAGCCGATGCAGTCCCTCGACCAGAACGAGGCGGTCTCCGTCGAGCCGAACGGAAATGGGGGCCTGTTGTCCGATGTCCAGCATACTTTCCGCGATCTCCCCGACGATCTCGGGCTTGATGGTTCTCTTCTTCGTCACGGAAACGAAAATCTTCTCGATCGGGAAGCTTTCCGGTTTGGGCATAACTCGACTCCGCTTCTACCGGGCCCGTCGGAACCCATGCCGGTGGCGTTGGTTTAGGAGGGAAGGGCTCGACCGCAAAGGCAATTCGGCGGCAGGGTATTGATGAGCATCGAAGCCGGAGCCGATCTCGATGACGGTGAAAGTGCACTTACTTGACGCCGTCCACCAAACGCGAGCCGAAGCCGGAGATCGGAACGACTGAATTTAGTGCACCGTCAACGTAATTCCAGAGCAGGGGTGATCTTGAGGAGCCGGTCGGGCAGAGGCGATTGGAGTTTAGCGCTGACCGTAATCGCCGCTGGACGACTACTTTGCTGGTGGCTTCTTCGCAGCTTGCAGTTTTTTGTTGAGCTCGTCCTTTATTCGCTGTGCCTGTTTGGGTCGCACGTAGTAGTGGTCGAATAGGCTGTCTAGGACATCCAAGCAAAATTCGGCTTCGTGCGGTTCGACGTCAATAATCTGAAGAGTCGTTTGATCCGTTATCCGATGTGCCGAAAAATTTCCAAAGTTGCGAACCGCATCCACAATAGCGTGCACGCCCGTCGGAAGGGCCTTTCTAGTATCTTGCTCAGCGAGGACCGCGTCGATCTGTTGCGACAAATCTCTTTGCGTGTAGCCGGCCTCGCGAAGGATTGACTGAAGGCAACGTCTCGACAGCGCTGCGGATGCTTTCGCGCTCAGATGCAAGACCATAGCAGTGGGGGCGGTGCGTTAGCTACACCCCGTCGTAGACCCGCAAGTATCGCACTTCATACACGTGCCATTCCGCACCAGCGTGAAGTTGCCGCACTCCGAGCACATCTCGCCTTCGTAGCCCTTGGCCTTCGCTTCCGCGCGGCGCTCGGCCTTGGAGGGGACCAGGGTCTGCGCGGTGCCGGATTTGCTCCACTGGAGCTGCTCGAGCTTCTCGGTCGGCGAGAGGTCGTGGCTTACTTCCTGCTTCAGCGCGACCGCGCCTTCCAGGGCATCGCCGACCCGCGCGCTTGCGCCGTGCGAGGCCAGCGCCGTGACCTTGCTGCCACCGGTCGGGGCACTGTCGTTACCCTGGGCGACCGCGGCGGAGCCGCCGCGCATCACGACGAGGTTGTCGGTGCGGGAGCGCGTGAGGCCGCGCGAGACCAGCTTGGTCGCGTGCTGGGTCTCGTCCGGCTCCTTGCCTTCCTCGACGCCCTTGCCGAGCGCGTCGAAGTTCGACTCGGTCGGATCGACATGGGCGAGATCGAAGCGCGACATGTAGCTCACCGCGAGCTCGCGGAAGACGTAGTCGAGGATCGAGGTCGCGTACTTGATGCTGTCGTTGCCCTGCACTGGGCCCGCCGGCTCGAAGCGGGTGAAGGTGAAGGCGTCGACATATTCGTCGAGCGGCACGCCGTACTGGAGACCCAGCGACACCGCGATGGCGAAGTTGTTGATGAAGGAGCGCAGCGCCGCGCCTTCCTTGTGCATGTCGATGAAGATCTCGCCGAGACGGCCGTCGTCATACTCGCCGGTGCGCAGGTAAACCTTGTGGCCGCCGACGACTGCCTTCTGGGTGTAGCCCTTGCGGCGATCCGGCATCTTCTCGCGCTCGCGCATCACGATGATGCGCTCGACCAGCTTCTCGACGATCTTTTCCGAGACCTGGGTGGCACGCGCCGCCATCGGCTTCTCGTAGAGTGACTCGACCGCATCCTCCTCGTCCTCATCGTCGGCGATGAGCTGCGAGTTGAGCGGCTGGCTGAGCTTGGAGCCGTCGCGATAGAGCGCGTTGGCCTTCAGCGCCAGTTTCCACGACAGCATGTAGGCGGACTTGCAGTCCTCCACCGTGGCGTCGTTCGGCATGTTGATGGTCTTGGAGATCGCGCCCGAGATGAAGGGCTGGGCCGCCGCCATCATGCGGATGTGGCTCTCGACCGACAGATAGCGCTTGCCGATCTTGCCGCAGGGATTGGCGCAGTCGAACACCGAATAGTGCTCGGCCTTCAGGTGCGGAGCACCTTCCACCGTCATCGCGCCGCAGATGTGGACGTTGGCCGCCTCGATCTCGCGCTTGGTGAAGCCCACGGCCTGGAGCAGGTCGAAGCCGGGGGCCGCGATCGCCTCGGCACCGATGCCGAGCTGGTCGCGGATGAAGTCTTCGCCAAAGGTCCACTTGTTGAAGGCGAACTTGATGTCGAAGGCGGTCGGCAGGGCCTTTTCGACCTTGGCGATGGCTTCATCGGTAAAGCCCTTGGCCTTCAGCGTCGAGGCGTTGATGGCCGGCGCGTTGGAGAGCGAGCCGTGGCCGACGGCGTAGGCTTCGATCTCCGCGATCTCGCTCTCGCGATAGCCGAGCGCGCGCAGCGCCGCGGGGACCGCGCGGTTGATGATCTTGAAGTAGCCGCCGCCGGCGAGCTTCTTGAACTTCACCAGGGCGAAGTCGGGCTCGATGCCGGTGGTGTCGCAATCCATGACCAGGCCGATCGTGCCGGTGGGCGCGATCACCGTGGTCTGGGCGTTGCGATAGCCGTGCTTCTCGCCGAGCTCGAGCGCTGCATCCCAGGCTGCCTGGGCGCGCGTGACGATGTCAGCCTGCGGGCAGGACACGAGGTCCATCGGCACCGGGTTCACCGAGAGCGCCTCGTAGCCGTTGGACTGGCCGTGGGCGGCGCGGCGGTGGTTGCGGATCACGCGCAGCATGTGCGCGGCGTTCTTCTTGTAGCCCGGGAAGGTGCCGAGCTCGGCCGCCATCTCCGCCGAGGTCTTGTAGGTGATGCCGGTCATCACAGCGGTGAGGGCGCCGCAGAGCGCGCGGCCTTCCTTGCTGTCATAGGACAGGCCCATGGTCATCAAGAGGCCGCCGATATTGGCGTAGCCGAGGCCGAGCGTGCGGAACTCGTAGGAGAGCTCGGCGATCGCGCGGGACGGGAACTGCGCCATCATCACGGAGATTTCGAGCACGATGGTCCAGAGCTGGCAGAGGTGCTCGTAGCCGGCGACGTCGAACTGCTTCGTGGTGGTGTTGTAGAAGGTCAGCAGGTTGGCGGAGGCGAGGTTGCACGCCGTGTCGTCCAGGAACATGTATTCCGAGCACGGATTGGACGCGCGGATGTCGCCGGACGCTTTACACGTGTGCCAGTCGTTCATGGTGGTGTTGAAGTGCAGGCCCGGGTCGGCCGACGCCCAGGCGGCGTAGCCGATCTTTTCCCAGAGGTCGCGCGCCTTCAGCGTCTTGGTGATCTTCTTCGTCGTGCGTCCCACGAGGTTCCAGTCGCCATCCGTTTCCACGGCGCGGAGGAAGTCGTCCTTCAGCGAGACCGAGTTGTTGGAGTTCTGGCCTGATACCGTGAGGTAGGCTTCCGAATCCCAGTCGGTGTCGTAGACGTCGAACTGGATGTCCTTGTAGCCCTGCTTGGCGAACTGCATCACGCGCTTGATGTAATTGTCAGGCACGAGGCTGCGGCGCGCGAGCTTGATCTCGCGGCGGAGCGCCGGGTTCTTCTCGGGGTCGAAGCAATCGTCGCCCGAGCCTTCGCAGTTCACGCAGGCCTTCAGCACCGCCTTGAGGTGCTTCTGGTTGATCTTGGATCCGGTGACGAGAGCGGCGACCTTCTGCTCCTCCTTCACCTTCCAGTCGATATAGGTCTCGATATCGGGGTGATCGACGTCGACCACGACCATCTTGGCCGCGCGGCGCGTGGTGCCGCCCGACTTGATCGCGCCGGCTGCGCGGTCGCCGATCTTGAGGAAGCTCATCAGGCCGGACGAGCGGCCGCCGCCCGAGAGCTTTTCGCCTTCGCCGCGCAGGCGGGAGAAGTTGGAGCCGGTGCCGGAGCCGTATTTGAACAGGCGGGCTTCGCGGACCCAGAGGTCCATGATGCCGCCCTCGTTGACGAGGTCGTCACCGACGCCCTGGATGAAGCAGGCGTGCGGCTGCGGGTGCTCGTAGGCCGACTTGGACTTGGTCAGCTTGCCGGTGAAGGGGTCGACGTAATAGTGGCCCTGGCCGGGGCCGTCGATGCCATAGGCCCAGTGCAGACCGGTGTTGAACCATTGCGGCGAGTTCGGCGCGACCATCTGCATGGCGAGCATGTAGCGGATCTCGTCGTAGAAGGTCTGGGCGTCCTCGTCGGAGGAGAAGTAGTTGCCCTTCCAGCCCCAATAGGTCCAGCAGCCGGCCAGCCGGTCGAACACCTGCTTTGCGCTGAGCTCGCTGACGAAGCGCTCTTTCTCAGGGAGAGCGGCGAGCGCCTCGGTGTCGGGCACGGAGCGCCACAGGAAGGAGGGGACGGACTCCTCCTCGACCTTCTTCAGGCGCGCGGCGACGCCGGCCTTGCGGAAATACTTCTGGGCGAGCACGTCGGAGGCGACCTGCGACCACTCGGTCGGCACCTCGACGTTCTCGAGCTTGAACACGACCGAGCCGTCGGGATTCCGGATCTCCGACGTGGTCAGCCGGAAATCGATCCCGGCGTAAGGTGACTGTCCCGAAGTGGTGTGGCGCCGCTCAATCCGCATGGTCTTGCCCCGTCCTTTTATCTGCCGGACTGCCTCCGCAAGGCGCCCGGGTCGCTATTTCGGTTCGCGATTCCTCCAAGGGCCTCATCGGCCCAAAGGCTTCGCAGTTCAGCCGGTGGATCCGGCCCAGTTTCTCCCGGCGCGATGGTTCTCATCCGCCGGCATGTCCACACCCATCCGCCCCCAAGGGGATGCGCGCGACATGCGTTCAACGCCCCACACGCCACTTCAACCAATGCCATCCGAGCCTGTTGCCGGCCCGTTCTGGCGCCCGAAGGTCTGCATTTCGAGGGCAGACAAGCCCTCATCCGCGGCCTTTGGCTGGCTTGGCGGAGTGACGATTTGCGAGACCCTTTGGGGGAGTGCCGGCGGGACGCAAACTCACTCGCGCCGAACGGACCGAAAGCTAGGACTCTCCGTTGCGCCCGTCAAGAACTAGTGCGAGTTCCTGAATCAAATACTAAATATGGTGGATTGCGGGGGATAACAGGGGGCAAGCCCGCGCCTGTTGTTGAGCCAAGTATCAGTGAGTCCTCAGGGATTCCCAACCAAAAAAATTTGCATCCCGTGACGATACGGACCCTTCACCCCGCTGTTCACAGGGCAGGTATATTTTTCGGGACCGGGGTTGCCTCAGCGGGACTCACGTAGGGCTACGGAAGGTGAGGGCAGGCATGCCTGCCGGGGTGGTGGTGGCGCATGCGAATCCGCGCCAAGCTGACCGCGATTTCGCCGGGTACCCCACATGCTTGATTCGACTCGCCGGGATGCGCGACCGCGCATCGCCCCGGCCGGCCTGATGTTCCTCGCCATCACCTCGATCGGCTGGGGCTTCAACTGGCCGGTGACGAAATTCCTGCTGTCCGAACTGCCGCCGTTGACGCTGCGCGGGGTGACCGGCGTGCTGGGCGCGGTGCTGCTCGCCGCCCTCGCGCTGATCCGCCGGCAGAGCCTCAAGGTGGGGCCGGGGATCTGGCCGCGCTTACTGACCGCCGCCGTCCTCAACGTCACCGGCTGGATGGTGCTGATGGGTCTGGCGCTGCTCTGGCTGCCGGCCAGCGAGGCGGCGCTGATCGCCTACACCATGCCGGTCTGGGCCTCGCTGATCGCCTGGCCGGTGCTGGGCGAGCGGCCGACCGTGCTGCGCACGCTGGGGCTGGTGATGGCCTTCGTCGGCCTGGCCTCGATCATGGGCGGCAACGGCTTTGCCGCAAGCGTGGAGAAGCTGCCGGGCATCATCATGGCGCTGGGCGGCGCGATCGGCTTCGCCGTCGGCACGGTGTTCTCGAAGAGGTACCCGATCCATCTGCCGCCGATCACGGCCGCGGCCTGGCAGATCGGGATCGGCTGCCTGCCGATCTCGATCATCGGCCTCTTGGTCGAGACCACGCATCTTTCGCTGGTGACGCCGGTCGGCTGGTGGCTGCTGGTCTATTCCACCGTGGTGCAGTTCTGCATCGCCTATGTCAGCTGGTTCGCAGCACTGGCGCGGCTGCCGGCCTCGGTCGCCGCGATCGGCACCATGGCCGTGCCGGTGATTGGCGTGGTCGCCTCCGCGCTGGCGCTGGGCGAGCCGTTGGGGCCGGGCCAGATCGCCGCGCTGATCTTTACGCTCGCCGCCGTGGTGCTGGCGACGCGGTAGATCGAGAACCAGGCATCACCATGCGTAGCGGATCGCGCCCTTGCCGGCATAGCTTTGCGTGACATTCGAGAACTCGCCCTCGAACGTCGCGGCGGCAGACCAGCCGTTGGTCCATTGCCATTCGGCCGAGGCTGTGGTCAGCGCGGAGTCGGGCGCCTGCGCCGCACCGTTGACGACGAAGCTTGCGCCCGGCAGCGACTGGAAGGTCGGGGCAATCGAACGATCCGGATTAAAATCATGCGCCCATGCAAGGCGGCCGCGCAGCGTGACGATGCCGTTCTGCATGGCGAATGATTTGTCGGTGCGAACGCCGAGCTCGCTGCGCGTGTCGGTCACGCTCTTGGCGGCATAGGTCTGTGCAAACAACGGCGAACCGGCGACGACGCTTTCGGCATAGGCCGGCAGGTCGAATGTGGTGAATTGCCCTGCGGCGTAAGGGGTGATGCCGAGACCGCCCAGCGTCGGCATGACGAAGCGGTAGCCACTCTCCACGCGACCCGAATACGCGTTCGCATTGAACTCGGCGCGCAGGTGGTCGATGCCGGCGACCGTGACGATGCGGTTGGTCGTGATGTCCTGCCAGCCATAAGCCAGCGCAGCAGTGATGTAGGCCGCACCGACATTATGGCGAACGAAGGCGCCGGCCTGGAACAGGTCGGAGCCGCCATAGCCGAGGCCGTTGACGTTGAAGCCAGTGCGGCCGCCCGCCAGCGCAAATCCCGCGAGCGTGTCCGGCGAGACCCGATAGTCCGCACCGACCGCGATGCCGTAGATGCTGCTCGCGCTGTTGTTCGAGCCGATGATGGCGTTGCCGGCCGTGGTCTGCGAGCCGCCGAAGCCGGCGGCCCACACGCTCCAGCGCTGTTCGAAGGTCGGAACTGCCAGCGCCTTGGTGGACATCGCCGCATAAGCGTCGCGCTCACTATCCGTTCGACCGCGTGCCACGGGAACCGAACTCTCCTCCGCAAACGCATTCGGCGGGCCGCCGGCGCTGACGGGACCTCTGCGACCGGAGATGAATGGATCCGTCATCACGCCGATGAACTGGTTCATCGCGTTGAACGTCGTCTGCTGGGAGCCGGTGGCGCTCTCGCCGGAGACCTGGGTCAAGCCGGCGGGACTGAGCCCGAAGAAGCCCATCGGAAGGCCGCCGTTATTGTTGAAGGCGTAGGTCAGCGCGTTGGCGACGTTCTGCTGGTTGACGTTGAGGCCGGTGTAATTGGTGAAGGCGGCCGTCAGGTTCAGATAGGCGTTGTTGGCGTCATAGCTCAGCGTATCGCTCGCGCCTGTCGGCAGTCCGACATTGGTGATGCCCGCGAACGTCGTGCCGCCACGTCCGCCGGCCGCGGTCAGGATCGTGTATGTCTTCGAGACATAGCTGCCGGGCAGGAAATTCGCGACCACGGTCGCGCCTGTCAACGTCGCCGCGCCCATGACATTGGCGAAGCTCGACGTCGATGGATTGACCGCAACGACGTAGAGCGCGCCCGATTGGAAGGCCAGATTGCCGGCGACCATCGTCGACGTCCCGGGCGTGTTGACGGCTCCAGGCATGAACGTGCCACCGGCATTGATCGTCGCTGCGCCGATAGTGCCCGTGCCGCCAAGCGTGCCGCCGGCGTTCACGGTCATGGTCGAATTGGCCAGCGAGCCGTTCACCAGCAGCGTGCCGGCGGCGATCGACCACGGCAATGCAGCGCTATTGGTGCCGCTTAGCGTCCAGGTCGAAGCGCCCGTCTTCTCGAAGCTCGCGAAGCCCCGATACTGCGCAGCGGCGCCGATCAGCGAAACGTCGAAAGAAGCAGTGGGGTTGGTGTTGCCGCCGAACTGCAAGGCGCCGTTGCCCGTCTGATCGACGACGTTGCCGCTGAAGCTGTAGCCGGCCTGAAGCTGTAGCGTGTTCGCGCCGCCGGTGAAGGTGATGGCGTTGGCACGCGTGACGCCGTCGCCGGCGAGACCGCCTGAAATCGATCCGCTGTTGATGATGCTGAGATTGGTGCCGATGACGCCGGCGCCGCCTGCACCGACCGCGCCGGAGACCCCGGCGGTGACGGTGCTGCTGCCGGAGCTACCGCTCGCGCCGGCGCTGCCGCTCACGCCGGAGAAGCCGTTCGTCCCTGTGGTGCCGTTCGTGCCGCCGCTGGCGGCCAAGGCCCCGGCACCGCCGACGCCGCCGGAGCCGCCGACACCACCGCTGCCGGCGCTGCCCGCGGTGCCGCCGAGGCCACCCATGCCCGCGGCCCCGGCGATGCCGCCATTGCCGCCGGTGATCGTGCCGCGATTGATCAGCGTGCCGCCGTTGGAGAAGGCGGCGCCAACGCCGCCGGTGCCACCATAGCCGCCATCGCCGCCGCGGCTCGAGGCGCTGCCACCGTTGCCGGCATTGCCGCCGGCACCGCCAAATCCGCCGGTCCCGCCGTTGCCGCCATTGCCGCCATCGGTCGAGCCGACCACGTTGACGCCAGCGGTGCCGTTGCCGCCAGCGCCGCCAACGCCGCCGACACCGCCGTTGCCCGCATTGCCACCGGCGCCGCCGTTGCCGCCACTGCCTGCGGTGCCGCCGCGGCCGCCATCGCCGCCGGTGATGATGCCTTGATTGGTCAGCGTGCCACCGTTTGAAATGGTCGCGCCGGCGCCGCCGGCGCCGCCATGACCACCTACGCCGGCATTGCCGGCGCTTCCTCCGCTCCCGCCGTTGCCACCCATTCCGCCGGCGGCGCCGCTGCCGCCGCTGCCGCCAGCGACGGCCGGGAGAAGGGCACTCGCGCCAGCACCGCCGGTGCCCGCTGTGCCGGCGTCACTGCCGTTGCCCCCGGCGGCGCCGTTGCCGGCATTGCCGCCGGAGCCGCCAAACCCGCCGGCGCCACCAGCGATGCTGCCAGAAACTGTAACGGTCCCGCCGTTCGTGAGCTGGACACCATCGCCGCCGCTGGATCCGCTACCGCCAATGCCGCCATTTCCGCCGGCGCCACCATTCCCGCCGTTGCCGCCAGCGCCACCAACCAGACCGTTGTTGCCATTGAGAAAGCCGGAGCCGGAGGACCCGTTGGCGCCATTGTCGCCTGTGCCGCCGGCGCCGCCAGTCCCGCTTGCGCCGCCATTGGCGCCGTTGCCGCCAGCGCCGCCATTGCCACCGGCGCCTCCCATGATCGTTTGGGAAATTGAGAGCGTGCCACCGCTCGTCACCTGCAGACCAACGCCACCGCCGGCACCATTGGCGCCATCGCCTGCGTGGGCGCTGGCGCTGCCGCCAGTGCCACCATTGCCACCGCGCCCGCCGGCTACGCCGAGCCCGATGCTGGATCCCGCGTTGCCGCCGTTGCCGGCCATGCCGCCGGCGCCGCCTGCACCGCCAGCGCCACCGCTGCCGCCGGTACCTGCCGTGACGCTTTGCAAAATCGTCACGGTGCCGCCACCCGTGACCTGGATGCCATCGCCACCGCTGCCGCCGATCGCACCGTTGCCGCCGGCACCAACCCCGCTATTGCCGCCGTTTCCACCGGTCCCGCCATCGAGCGCGCCGAGAACATTGGCGCCGGAAGCGCCCGCACCACCGCTCCCGCCGTTACCCGCTGTACCGCCGCGCCCGCCGCTGCCGCCATCGCCGCCAGCGACCGTTTGCAGGACCGTCGTGGTGCCTGCGCCGGTGACCTGCACGGCGGTGCCGCCATTGCCGCCGCCGCCGGCAGCGCCCCCGCTGCCGAGGACGTCGCCACCGGTCCCGCCGGTCACACCAGCGACGCCCAGGGAGAGAGCACTGGCTCCATTGCCGCCGCTCCCGCCGGCGCCGCCACTGCCACCAACCCCACCCGCGCCGCCGGTCACCGCTATCGAAAGCGTGCTGCCGCCGACGCTGACCTCTACGCCGGTGCCACCCCCACCGCCGCCGCCGCCGATGCCGCCGCTGCCCCCTCCCGCGCTCGCATCAAGGCCGCCAATGACAGCAGAACCATCGGCGCCGCTCGCACTGGCGCCGCCGTGACCGCCGGCGCCACCCGCTCCACCGGAGCCGGCACCGAGCGCACCTTCGCCGCCACCGCCGCCGCCACCGCCACTACCCGCAGTGAGGGCTGAGTTGCCGTTGCCGCCGTTTCCGCCGTTGCCACCGACAACGTTGCCGCCATCACCGCCCAGTCCGCCGTTGCCGCCTGAGGTGGCCGTGCCCCCGGAGCCTCCGGTGCCGCCTGCGGCAGCGCCGCCGCCGCCGCCCGCGCCTTGTCCGGTCGCGTTGTCACCGCCATTCCCACCGTTAGGAGAGGCGCTGGTACCGGCCGCGCCACCGCCGCCGCCCGTGCCATTGCCACCGGCTCCGCCAGCGCCGCCGTCGGCGCGCACCGACACGATCGTCAGCGCCAGTGCGACAGCCGTGCTCGCCAACAATGTGGGGAGCCTGAAACGGCGCCGGGTCGGACAAGAACCAATTCTCGATTCAATTATCAATTGTATTACCGGCAGCCCTGGCACCGACCCGCAGGCCATTCCGAGGTGAAATCCTCAGAAACAGACCGCAACATATTCGCTCGCCGAAGCGGCTCAACGAGAATGGTCTTGCCTGCCAGGAATACCGTTTGATTTCGGTCGCCTGTCACCCGAAAACAACATCGACACCCGCCGCGAGACCGCGGATGACGTCAGTGAGCATTCGTAATTCAGTGCAGTTCTCAGCCGAGCGCACAGACAATCCGCGCGCTTTCGAAGCCGTGAGAAAGTGCTCTAGCCCGCCGTCATCCCGCCGCCGTTCAGCGCCTTCCTGATCATCTCGGCGAGCTGGTTGCGGCGGTAGGGCTTAGTCAGCAGCAGCACGCCGTCGTCGAGCTTGCCGTGGTGGACGATGGCGTTGTCGGTGTAGCCGGAGGTGTAGAGCACCCTCACGCCCGGCCGGCGCTTGGCCACCTCTTCGGCGAGCTCGCGGCCGCTCATGCCGCCGGGGATGACGACGTCGGTGAACAGGAGGTCGAAGTCCTGGCCGGCCTCGATCATGTCCAGCGCGGCCCGGCTGTCGGGCGCGGCGACCGTGTCGTAGCCGAGGCTCTGCAGCTGCGCGGTGACGAAGTTGCGCACCAGCGTGTCGTCCTCGACCACGAAAATGGTCTCGGCGCCGCCTTCGGCCTGGGGCGCCACCGGGGCCGCCGCATCCGTCATGCCGTCGCCCGGCGGCAGATAGAGCTTGATCGTGGTGCCGTGGCCTTCCTCGCTGTAGATCTTGATGTGGCCGCCGGACTGCTTGACGAAGCCGTAGACCATGGAGAGGCCGAGGCCCGAGCCCTTGCCGACCTCCTTGGTGGTGAAGAACGGCTCGAAGGCCTTCTGCTGGATGTCCGCCGACATGCCGGTGCCGGTGTCGCTGACCGCGAGCATCACGTAGGGGCCGGGCTGCACCTCCACGTGGGCCTGCGCGTAGGCCTCGTCGAGCACGACGTGGTGGGTCTCGAGCAGCAGCTTGCCGCCGTTCGGCATGGCGTCGCGGGCGTTGATCGCCATGTTGAGCACGGCATTGGTGAGGCGGGACGGATCGATGTGCGCGGTCATCGGTCCCTGTTCCAGCACGGTCTCGATCTGGATCTGCTCGCCGAGGGTGGGGCGCAGCAGCTTGGCGATATCGGCGATCGCGCCGTTGATCTCGACATTGCGCGGCTGGAGCGGCTGCCGACGTGCAAAGGCGAGCAGATGCTGGATCAGCTCGGCGCAGCGCTCGGCGGCATCGTCGATCAGCCGCGCCACGCGCTGGAGCTCGGGCTGCTGCTTCAGGCTCGCCACCAGCGTCTCGGTATTGCCGGAGATCACCGTGAGCATGTTGTTGAAGTCGTGTGCGACGCCGCCGGTCAGCTTGCCGATCGCATCCAGCTTCTGCGACTGGTGCAGCTGTCGCTCGGTTTCGCGCGACGTGGTCGCGTCGTGATAGACCAGCACGGCGCCGGAGACGTTGCCTTGTCCGTCGCGCATCGGCCGGCCGCTGATCATCAGATGGCGGGGATCGTTGCCGTTATGCGGGCGGACGATCATCTCCAGATTCTCGAACTGCTCGCCGCGCAGCACGCGCGTCGAGGGCAGTTCGTCCGCCCTGAGCGGCGTGACGCCGTCGCCGTGAAACACGTCGGACAGGGCGCGCAGATTGCGCAGGCTCATCCCGGCGCGATGCAGCAAGATGCGCTCCGCGGCCGGATTGGACAGAAGGACAGTGCCCTCGGCGTCGATCACCAGCACAGCCTCGGCCATGCTGTGGAACGTGCTCTGGAGCACGTTCACCGACAGGCGCAGCTCGTCATGCGCGTTGACGAGATGCTCGGTGCGCTCGGCGACGGCCGCCTCGAGTTGCTCCTTCGCCGCCGTGGTCTCCAGCAGCGTGCTCTTCAGCGCGACCGTGGTGCGCTGGCTCTCGCGCATCAGCATTGCGACCAGCAGCAGGATCACCAGCGCGCCGATCACGTCGATGCCGAGCAGGACGATGCCGGTTCGGCGTGAACTCTGGGCGCGGGCGGCGAGCAATCGCTCTTCCTCCGCGCTCAGATGATCGAGATTGCCCATCACCGTGTCCATCAGGCCGCGGCCCTCGGCCTTGCCCTGAAGCGCGGCAACGCCGGCCTGGTTGTTCTCGGCGCGCAGGCGCATCACCTCTGCGGCGATCTCGACCCGGCGCAGCGCCAGCGACTCGGTGCCCTCCATGAGCGCGACCTGATCCGGATTGTCACGCAGGCTGCGCTTGAGGTCGGCGAGCGCCGGCGCGAGCTGGGCGTGCACCGCCTGAAACTCGTCGCTGAAGCTCGGGTTGCGATAGATCTCGTAGCCGCGCGCGGCGCTCTCGGCGTGGCGCATCAGCACGCGCAGATCGGAGATCTTCTTCTGCGTCTCGATGGTGTGATTGACCCAGGCGGCATCGAACCGCGACTTGACGTCGAGTCCGATCGAGGCGGCGGTGATGATCAGGAGGATTGCAAGTCCAGCACCGAGAATGACGCGCTGCGTTGGGATCAAGGGGCTTCTTTCTTGTCCTTCGGCTGCGCGGCCTCGCCGAGGCATTCCCGGATCGTGGTCAGGAGCGCGTCCGGCGTGAACGGCTTGCGCAGGCAGCGTGTCGCGCCGAGTTCCAATGCCATGCGGAGGAAATCGGGGGAGGGCGAGGCGGACGAGGCGAAGGCGTAGCCGGACATCGCGATCAGAGGGATCGCCGGCGCGCGCTCGTGAAAGATGCGGATGGATTCGAAGCCGCGCATGTGCGGCATGAAGATGTCGACCAGCATCACGTCAAACGTCTGCGCTTCGAGCGCAGCCAGTCCCGTTTCGCCGCCGTCAGCCATCGTGACATCGAAGCCCTGACGCTGGAGCAGAACCTCGATGGTCGCGCCGACCATCGGATCGTCATCTACCACGAGGATACGCGGCATGACATTTCCCAGTAGATCGAAGTCCCAACATTCATCGGTGATATAGGCGAATCGCGGGACGGGTCAATTTGGGATTGGATCATTGTAGATATGCACGGTGCGGTGAATAAAGGTCCCTCGCGCCTCGCATGTATAGATCGTCGCACGAGATGCGCGGGCTGCGCGCGAAACTGGCGATGAGCGCGCGACAAACGAAAGAGGCGCCGCACCGATGCGACGCCTCTTCCTTCAAGCGTTGTCGATCTGCTTACGGGCAGGGATGACGCTGGCCGTCATAGCCGAGATACGTGCCCGAGGCCGGATTGTAGGACTTGTAGCGCTGCGCGCAATAAGCCGACGAGTCACCACCGCTATCCGGCACCACTGCGACCGACGGTTCGTCATAATAGCTGTCGTCGCCATAGTAGTAGGGATCGTTGTAGTACCCGCCACCGTAGTAGGCGTAGGAGCCGAGCCCGCCGATCGCAGCACCGGCTGCGACGCCCGGCCAGAAACCGCCACCGTGACGACGCCAGCCGCCACCGTGCCAGTTGCCACCGCCGCCGCGCCAGTTGTTACCCGCGACTGCGAGGGGACGGCCGCCGCCACCACTAAACGTGGCTCCTGCGGTCGGACGCATGGCTAGGCCGGCGCTCGGGCGCATGGCTCCGGCTGCGAAATTGCCGCCGCCGCCACCGAACCGCGCGCCGCCAAAGCTGCCGCCGCCCATGCGGGCGCCGCCACCGCCGAAATGGGCGCCGCCACCACCGCCAAAATGACCACCGCCGCCACCGCCGTGGCCGCCACGGCCCTGGGCGAAGCTCGGCGTCGCCAACGGAAGGACCAACGCTACCGCTGCCGCGGCGCTCAAAATTCTCAGACTTTTCATGTTCAAACTCCTTATTCCCTGAAGCAAACCTCTTGAAGGGCCCGCGGTTCCAGGGTTCACGCCGGTGTGCGCGTATGGCGCAGGTTTCCATGCGGCCGCTGTACCCGGCATGAACGGATCGCGTCCGATTTGCGGCAGGGCTTACGCCGGGCATTTTGCGGGGGCACGGCCGTCCCCGCGGAACTGGACATTTCGCCGCCCGGATGGCATCAGGGCCTCACGAAGCAGGGCCCTAGCCGTATGAAACAGTTCTTCCTCAAGTTCTTCACCTGGTGGAGTGGCCAGACCTTTGGCACCCAGCTCTGGACCAAGCGGTACGGCGAGCTGGTCGGCCAGGACGAGCAGGGAAACCGCTATTATCGGACCCGCGGCGGGGCGATCGATCCGACGCTCGGCTTCGAGCGGCGCTGGGTCATCTATAACGGCTACGCCGAAGCGAGCCGCATTCCGACGGGTTGGCACGGCTGGATGCATCACGTCGTCGATGTGCCGCCGACCGAAGAGAACTACCAGCCGCGCGAATGGCAAAAGCCGCACCAGCCGAACCCCACCGGCACGCCGAACGCCTATCGGCCCTCCGGCTCGACGCTTGCCAGCGGCAAGCGTCCCAAGGCGACCGGCGACTACCAGCCCTGGACGCCTGGCTAGCTTTCCGATCTCCGTCCGAATCCTTGCCGTGGGGGAGGATGCACCAGCATCCGCCTCACCTTGCTGTGGACAGCGGGAACAGCGGGGACAGCGCCTGCGCGGGCGTTGCAGCTACGCGAGCGATGCGGCTCAATGGTCCCATCTTACGGAGATGGGAGACCATCGCGTTCGGTTCGGGCAACAGTTCGCGACTGTCCCGAGATGCAGCGGCCGCCGACGAGGACTCGATCGGGAGATAGGCCCCCGGTCTGGAAGTTCGAAATCGCCCGATGGAATGTGCAGCCACCGTAAGACAGGAAAGGCCGCTTGGGAAACCGAGCGGCCTTTTTCTTTGATCTGTTGCTCTGCTCGCTTCTCAGAGATGGAGCGTCGGTGAGTTGCCAACTGGCATCATCTCATAGGGCGGCTTCCAGCCCGGCAGTTCGGCGACACGCCGGCGCCAGGCATCAATCGCCGGGAAAGTCGCGGCAAGATCAAAGCCCGTCTCCTCGGTCGGATAGTACAGATAGCCCAACATTGAGAAATCGACGATCGTCGGCCGATCGCCCAGCATGAAGCTGCGGTGGGAGAGGTGTCTGTCGACGATCGAGAAGGCGCTGTCGGTCCGCGCGCGCAAGTAAGCGAGCACAGCGGGATGGGCGGGCTCCGGCATGAAGCAGCGTTGAAACCGGTGCTGGGCAAAGTTCGCGGTGAACTTGTGGTTGTCGAACAGCAGCCAGCGCGTGGCTTCGGACGTCTCCTCGGGCGTCGGACGGAACACGCCGTGAGTCTCGGCGAGCCACAGCAGGATCGCACCGGACTGGCTCATGTGCCGGCCATCGACCTCGAGGACGGGGACCTCGCCCATGACATTGGTTGCGGCCCGCCAGTCAGGCGTGCGGGTCTCGCCGCCGGCGAAGTCGAGGCCGACCGGTTCCCAGTCGAGCCCGGCGCAGTTGAGGAATAGCGCGACCTTGAACGAATTGCCGGAAGCTCCGATGCAATGCAGCCGGTATCGCGCCATGGTGAGACCCTCCTGTGCGCACGCGACCGGGAAGCGTCCGTGGGTGTTGGGCGCGATACGGATTGTCGCGACAGGCTCCTGACAGCGTCATGTCAGCAGTGCGGAGCTTCCGGAGGCTTTGCATTGCCCGGGAAGTGCTGCGCTGCGTTCGGGGCGCGTGAGCAAAGCCTCTGCTCTACACCCGCTCAGCCGCGCGCTTGACCGCCTCGAGGCGGCGGGCCTGGTTTGCGGCGCCGCGCTCTCTCAGCAAGGCCAGCACTTCGGCCGGCGCGGTGTCGGGCGAGCCGGACGTGAACGGCGGGGCGGGATTGTATTCGATCTGGAGCTGGATCGCTTCCGCCGTGGTGCGGTCGACCAGGATCGACACCAGCGTCAGCGCGAAATCGATCCCGGCGGTGACGCCGCCGCCGGTGACGCGGTTGCGGTCGATGCAGACGCGCGTCTTGGTCGGCGTCGCGCCGAACTGGCCGAGCATCTCCATCGCGCTCCAATGGGTGGCAGCGCGGTAGCCCTTGAGCAGGCCGGCAGCGCCGAGCGCCAGCGCCCCCGTGCAGACCGAGGTGACGTACTTGGCGCCTTCGGCCTGCCTGCGCAGGAAATCCAGCACCTCTTCGTCATTGAGCAGGTCGTTGGTGCCGCCGCCGCCGGGCACGCAGATCACGTCGAGCTGCGGGCAGTCGGCGAATGTCGTGGTTGGCGTCAGCGTCAGCACGGAATCGCTCGGCACCGGCTCGATCCGTTTCCAGATCAGGTGCAGCTTGGCGCCGGGGACGGAGGAGAACACCTGCAAGGGACCGGTGAAATCGAGCTGGGTGACGCGCGGAAACACCAAAAGACCGATCTGGAGCGGTGACGACATGGGCAGGTCCTCCAAAGATGAGCTTGACGGACGCAGCCTCTCATGATGCCATTCCGTCCAAAATGGCGTATTTCCCTCACTTTCGGACATGACCATGATCGGCATCCTGATCTTCCCGGATTTCCAGTTGCTCGATGCGGCCGGCCCGATCTCGGTGTTCGAGATCGCGGCGCGCTGCACGGGCAAGACGACCACCGGAATCCGCGTGCTGGCACTGAACGCGGGGCCCGTGCGCAGCTCGTCCGGCGTGGAAATGATGGCGCGCGACTTCAGGTCGGCGAACGCGATCACGACACTGGTCATCGCGGGTGGGGCAGGCGTAACGGACGCCGCACGCTGCGAGGTCACGCGCGCCTTCGTGCAGCGGCTGGCGCGGCGCGGTGTGCGTGTCGCCAGCGTCTGCTCGGGCGCCTATGTGCTGGCCGAGGCGGGCCTGCTCGATGGACGACGCGCCACCACGCATTGGGGCCGCACACGGGATTTCGTCGCGCGCTATCCCAAGGTGAAGTTCGAGCCGGACCAGATCTTCACGCATGACGGCAATGTGTGGACGTCGGCGGGCATCACGGCGGGAATCGATCTCGCGCTCGCGATGGTCACCGAGGACCATGGTGAGGAGATCGCGCAACAGGCCGCGCGCCAGCTCGTGCTGTATCATCGCCGCAGCGGCGGCCAGTCGCAGTTCTCATCGCTCTTGGAGTTGAAGACGCCGAACGGCCGGTTCGGCGCGCTGCTGTCCTGGGCGCGCGAGAACCTCGACGCCCGGCTGACGGTCGAAGATCTCGCCGATCGTGCCGGCATGAGCGCGCGGCATTTTGCCCGCGCCTTTGCCGCCGAGACCGGCACGACGCCGTCGAAGGCGATCGAGCGCTTACGGATCGAGGTCGCGCGCGAGCGCGTGCAGTCCTCGCGCGAGGCGATCGAGCTCGTCGCGGAGGCGACCGGATTTGGCGACCCCGAGCGCATGCGGCGCGCCTTCATCCGCGCCTTCGGCCAGCCGCCGCAGGCGCTGCGGCGCGCGGCGCGGGCGGGTTAGGGAATCTCACCTGGCACTCGAGCGTGGAGGCGAAGATGGGCGGGATGGAGTACAGCAACGAGAACGCGAAACGGCTCCAGAGAATCTATCTCACGGGGGACGTGACCGCCCAGCGCGCGGAGACCATCCGGCAGCTCAATCTGTCCGCCGGCGAGAGCGTTCTCGATATCGGATGTGGTCCCGGCTATCTCTGCGAAAGCATGGCGCAGATCGTTGGGCCTGATGGTGCTGTCCTCGGTATCGATGTGTCGACTGACCTGATCGAGGTCTGCAACCGGCAGAAGGCTTCCGCCTGGATTTCATATGCGATCGGCAACGCCACGGAATTGGGTCAACCCGATGCGTCGTTCGATGTCGTCGTGTGCACGCAGGTTGCCGAGTACGTGCCTGATGTTGACCGCGTCCTCGCAGAGACGTTTCGCGTGCTCAAGCCGGGGGGCCGCACGATTTTTGTCGCAACGGATTGGGACGCGGTGGTGTGGCATTCCGAAAGCCCGGAACGTATGGCCGCGGTGATGAAATCATGGGAAGCGCACTGCGCTCACCCGCGCCTCCCAAGGTCGATGGCCCACAGATTGGTGAATGCACGACTTCACCTGGACGGTGCGTCGGTCTTTCCAATCCTGAATTTGCAGTACGATGACGATAGCTACAGCAAGGGGCTGGCCCAGGGCATTCGGGACTTCGTCGCCCGCAGGAACGACGTTTCAGCCGGTGATCTCGAAGCATGGCACAGCGAGTTCGAGCATCTCAGCGGGGCGGGACAATACTTCTTCAGCACCAACCGCTATCTCTTCAGGGCCTCAAAGCCGGCTGCGACGCCGCTATGACTGCGGCCTAGGTCGCCTTGCCTGCAGCGGCCTCGCCGTTGCCATCCGCGCGGGCCACCAGGCGGCGTGCAATCGGCGTCAGCATGTAGGGCGCAAGATGGATCGGAAACTGCGTCATCGCGAAATAGAGCCAGGTGGTTGGCGGCAGCGCGCCGGCGGTCGCGGCCAGCATCAGGCCCAGATTGCGCTGTGACACCATCAGCCCGAGCGCCAGCGCGCGCTCATAGCCGATGCGGCGGAACAGCAGCGTGGTGACGGCGAGCAGCGTGAAATAGATCGCGAAGGACAGAGCCGCCAGGCTGATGGTGAACACCGGCTGCGCCACCAGATCGTTCACAACATCGCCCATGATCGCGGCGGCGAAGATCAGGAGGATGATGATGTTGAAGCCGTCGATCGGCTTCCTGTGGCGCTGGATCGCTTCTGCGCCGAACACCCAACGGATGATGGTTGCGGCCAGCAGCGACGCCGCGAGGATGCCAAGCAGCTTCAGGCCGAGCGTCGCCGGTGTGACGCTGAGCATGCCGTCGAGGAACAGGCTTGCGAACAGCGACGCTGTGAAGGGGACCAGCGCGGTGGAGGTCACCAGCGTGACCAGCACGAGCGTGGCATCGAGGCCCATCAGCGCAGCGAGCGCCGGAGACGCCATCATGGGCGAGGCCATGCTCTGGAGCATCAGGGCAACGGAAAGGCCGGGCGAGCGGTCGTTGAGCCCTGTTGCATAGATGATCAGTCCGACGATCAGCGGCACGCCCATCGTAGTCCAGGCGGTTGCGGTCGCAATCAGCGCCGGGCGGCGTAGGTGACCGTACAGCGCCGCGAGATCGACTCGCATGAAGGAGATGCAGAGCAGGACGAGGATCGCTTCGGTGATGTAGGGCCGCAGCAGCGCGCCGAGCGGCGGCACGGCGGCGGCGACGAACACGACCGCCGCGACCCCTCGGGTGCCCTGGCTGCCGAGCCATGTCAGCGCGCGCAGGGGGAGGGCGAAGACGGTTTGAAGAACGAAGGGCATGGGAGGCGTCAGCCCAGCTCCTTCAACCAGGCGCCGATCTCGCGCACCGCGACATTGGCTTGCTGGAGCAATTTGCCCATCGTGAAGAAGCCGTGGAATTGGCCGGGATAGTGCTTGTACGTGACGGGCACGCCGGCCTGCCTGAGGCGCTCGGCATAGTCGTCGCCTTCGTCGCGCAGCGGATCGGCGCCGGCCGTGAGCACATAGGCCGGCGGCAGCCCGGCAAGGCTCTTCGCGCGCGCCGGCGAGGCACGCCAGTCGTGGATGTCGGCTGTGCCGTTGAGATAGTGATCGCGGAACCAGCGGATCACCGAATGCGTCAGCAGCACGCTGGTCTCGGGCTCGCTGTGGGAGCCGTGCGTCATGGCGAAATCGGTCGCGGGGTAGATCAGGACCTGGCCCGCGATCTTCGGACCATTGCCGTCGCGTGCGGTGAGCGCGACCACGGCGGCGAGATTGCCGCCGGCGCTGTCGCCGCCGATCGAAAGGCGCGAGGCATCGATGCCGAGTTCGCGCGCATTCGCGGCAATCCATTTCGTGGCGGCGATCGCGTCATCGGCGGCGGCGGGAAACTTGTGCTCGGGCGCGAGGCGGTAATCGACCGAGATCACGATCAGCGCGCCTGAAACGGCGAGCTGGCGGCAGACGACGTCGTGGGAGTCGAGATCGCCGATCACCCAGCCTCCGCCATGGAAGAACACCAGCGCCGGCGACAACCCGTCCTGACGGCGCGGCTCCTTCGGCACGTAGATGCGGGCGGGGATCGCGCCGTGCGGCGCCGGGATCGCCAGCGCCGCGACGCGCGCCAGTTCCGGCGGCTCCGGGTTGGTGGCAAAGCGGGCCTGCCCGTAATAGGCGCGGGCTTCCGGTGCCGTCAGCGTCTCATTGGCGGGGCGGCCGGCCTCCTGGAAGGCCTTGTAAACGGCGGCGGCATCGGGATCGAGCACGACGGGCATGGGAGCGACCTTGGGGTTTTCTGTTATCGTTGGACGTCGTTTCGGGGGCGCTGCCCGCCTTGGCCCCGGGGAGGGGCCGGTGAACTATCCCATCCGGTCGCCGGTCTGGCCAGCCGGCGGCGGGCAGGGCAGGGATGCCGCCCTTCCCCCGCCGTATTCGCCGTGTTAACCGGATGGCCTGCGAGCGGCGGTATCCCCTGTAGAATGTCCAGCAAGCCCGATTCGCTGTTGAAGCCGCGCGAGAAGATGGTTCGAACCTTTACCCTTACAAGACTTGCCCTGCCAGGTCTTGCGGCGCTTCTGGCCGCCACCGCATTGACGGTTGCGACGCCCGCGCAGGCGCAGATCGGCACGATCTTCTCCGACCCGCCGCCGCGGCCGCCGGGTTCGATTCCGCGTGGTCAGCCGCAGCCTCAGATCCCCGATGACGACGAAGAGGTCCCCGAGCTGCCGCCGCAGGGCCGCGTGCTGCCGTCGCGCCCGATGGCGCCGCCGCCGGGCCGGCAAGGTAACGTGATGCCGGGGCCGGTCGAGTCCCAGCCCCTGGCGCCGCCGCCGGGCTCAACCGTCGCTCCGCCGAACCAGCCGCCGTCCGTGGCGGTCGCTCCGCCCAATCCGCAAGCCGCCCCGGGTGCGCCCGGTCAGCGCCAGCCCCAGCAGAAGGGCGGGCCGGGCGGCACTGTCCCGCAGACCCCGGCTAGCCTCCAGCCGGGCGACGAGGTCGTGACCGAGCCGCCGGCCCAGAAGATCGTGAACAAGAAGGCGACCTTCTCCGGCCTCGACAAGATCACCGGGCGCATCATCAATTTCGACGAGGACATCGGCGAGACCGTCCAGTTCGGCGCGCTGCGGGTCAAGACCGACGCCTGCTATACGCGGCCGGCGACGGAAGCCACCAATACCGACGCCTTCGTCGAGGTCGACGAGATCACCTTGCAGGGCGAGGTGAAGCGCATCTTCTCAGGCTGGATGTATGCGGCGAGCCCCGGCCTGCACGGCGTCGAGCATCCGATCTACGACATCTGGCTCACCGACTGCAAAGAGCCGCAGCAGACCATTGCGACCGCGGCGCCCGATCCGACCGCAGCAAAGCCGGCGGCTCCGCCGCCCGCGCAGAAGAAGGCGGCGCAACCCAAGCAGGCCGTGCAGCAGCGCCCGCCGCAGCCCTTGCCGCCGATCCAGCAGCAGCAGCCGGCGCCGCCACCCCCGCCGCCGCCGGAGCAGCGGCCGGGCCTGTTCGGCATCCCCGGGTTCGGGCGCTAGGCCCCATTACCGATCATGGACGGGAGGCGATGATATCGAGCGCGCGTGCGCCCGGGATCGCGTCGCCGGTTGACAACCGCAGGAAATCACCGGGGTCACCGGCGAGCGCCTTGTCGAGCAGCGCGGTGTAGCGCCGCCGCGAAATCTCGACCGCGCCAAAACTCTTCAAATGATCAGTGACGTATTGCGTGTCGAGCAGCTCGAAGCCGCCATGGATCAGCCGCGCGACCAGGTGCACCAGCGCGACCTTCGAGGCATCGCGCGCGGTGTGAAACATGCTCTCGCCGAAGAAGGCGCGTCCGAGGCTGACGCCGTAGAGCCCGCCGACGAGGTCGTCGCCCTGCCAGGCCTCGACGCTGTGGCAATGGCCGAGCTCGTAGAGGCCGCCATAGAGGTCGCGAATCCGCTTGTTGATCCAGGTGTCCTCGCGCCCCGCCTGCGGCGCGGCGCAGCCGGCGATCGTTGCCTTGAACGCCGTGTTGACGGTGACGCGAAAGGCGTCCGTACGGACGGTGCGCGCGAGCCGCGAGGCCACGCGAAATCCCTCGAGCGGGATCACGCCGCGCAATTCCGGCTCGACCCAGAACAGGGTCGGATCGTCGGCGCTCTCGGCCATCGGAAAAATGCCGCAGGCATAGGCACGCAACAGCACGGCCGGCGTGATTTCAGACGAAGCGGAGTCGCGCGAAGTCATGGCGCAACAATAGCAGGATCGTGGAGGTGTTGCGAAGGGGGCGAGGGTCAGCCTGCGGCGGCGTTGTTGGTCTTGTCGGGGGCTGCGGGCGTGCGGCGGAACCTCAGCATGACGCGAGTTCCGGAATGGGCGGGGTCGCGCTCGACAGTGGCGTCGAGCTTGGTGGCCATCGCCGCGACGATGCGCTGGCCCATGCCGGTCGAGCGCGGATCCGCCTTGACCTTGTCACCGACGCCGTCGTCGGTGATCGCCAGCAGCAGATCCTCGCCATGCGAGGTCAGCTCGACATGGATGGGGCCGGCGCCGTCGGGATAGGCGTATTTCACCGCGTTCATCACCAGCTCGTTGACGATGATGCCGACGGCGACGGCGCGGTCCGGATCGATCTCGATCGGCTCGGCCTTCACCGTCAGGCGCGACATCCGGTTGCCTTCGGCCGAGCGCCTGAGATCCTCGAGCAGCGAATCCAGATACTGGTTCAGCACCACGCTCTTCAGGTCCTGCGAAGTGTAGAGCCGGCGGTGCACCTGCGCGACCGCGGCGACGCGGCCCATCGCGTTGGTCAGCGCCGCCTTGACCTCTTCCTGGCCCGCCGAGTTCGCCTGGAGATGCAGCAGCGAAGCGATGATCTGGAGCGAGTTGCCGACGCGGTGATTGACCTCGCGCAGCAGCAGCTCGCGTTCGGCGGCGAGCGCGGCGTAGCGGTCGCGCGATGCGTGGATCTCGGCCTCGGCTTCCTCGCGCGCCTTCTGCAATTCGGCCTGGCGCAGCGCGCCGTCGGCGGCGACGTGGAGCAGGGGGATGAAATCGCCCTTGACGTCCTTGACGAGATAATCGGCCGCGCCTGCCTTCAGCGCGGTGACCGCGATGCTGGAATCCTGCGACGCGGTGACGAACACCACGGGCGGCGCGCCTGGTATCGCCATGATCTGCTCGAGCGTCTCCAGCCCGTCGAGGCCGGGCATGTACTGGTCGAGCGCCACGACGTCGATGCAGCTGTCGGCGCTGTTTTGGGTCCCCGCGCGACGGATACGCTCCAGGCCTTCCTCGCCGCTCGCGGCATGAATGACCTTGTAGCCGCGTCGCGTCAGGCCGCGCTCGACCAGGCGGGCCAGCGCCGCGTCGTCGTCGATGTAGAGCAGTGTAGGCGGGTGCTGGTTCATGAGGCGGCGGGCGGGACCTGGATGACCGAGAAGAACAGGCCGAGCTGCCGGATGGCATTGGCGAAATTCTCGTAGTTCACGGGCTTGGTGATGTAGACGTTGCAGCCAAGCTCGTAGCAGCGCTTGATTTCCTGGGAATCGTCGGTGGTGGTCAGCACCACCACGGGCGAGGCTTTCAGGTACTTGTTCTCCTTGATCTGCTTCAGGATGTCGATCCCGGTCATGTCGGGGAGATTGAGATCGAGCAGGATCAGGAGCGCATTGCCCTTCTGCACGAGCCCGCTGCCGTCGGAGCCGAACAGGTGCTTCACCGCGTCCGTGCCGTTGGCGAAGGGGATGATCTCGTTGTTGACGCCGGATCGGCGGATGTTGCGCTCGATCAGCCGGGCGTGGCCCTCGTCGTCCTCGATCATGATGATGGTGACGGGTTGAGTCATTGGTCGGCGTTCCGGTTGCTTGCGTTCCAGGTGATGGGCAGCGTGATGGTGAAGGTGCTGCCCGTATTCAGTTCCGATGATACCGACATGGTACCGCCGAGGCGGCGCACAAGTGCACGCACATGCGCAAGACCAATGCCCTGACCAGGCTTGTCCTGGGTTCCCGCCCGGCGAAACAGGTCGAAAATCCGCTGGTGATCTTTCGGATCGATCCCGCGGCCATTATCGCTGATCTCGAAGATAGCGTAGCCAAGCTTGGTGCGCCCGCGGATTCTGATCTCGCCGGGGGCGCCGGCCTTGAGATATTTGATGGCGTTGTCGATCAGATTGGAGAAGATCTGCTCCAGCGCAAGGCGGTCGCTGACGAGATCCGGCAGCGGCGCGACATGGATCTCGGCCTGCGCTTCGGCGGACTGATGCGCCAGCGTCGAGACGATGGCTTCGATCAGCTCGCGGGTGTCGATCTTCTCGGGCACGAATTCGCGCCGGCCCTCGCGGGTGAGGTTGAGGATCGCCGAGATCAGGCGGTCCATCTTGGCGATCGACGACTTGATGAAGCCGAGCGCTTCGGAAAAATCCGTTGAAAGCTGCTTGTCGGGGCCTTCGAGCGTGACCTCGCCGTCAGCTAGCGGCGGGCCATCGGCCGGGACATGGGTAAGGCCGCCGATACGGCGGAAAATGTCGCCGCTGAGCTCTTCGAGTTCGCTGGTGAAGCCCATGATGTTGACGAGTGGCGAGCGAAGATCGTGACTGACGATATAGGCAAAGCGCTGAATCTCGTTGTTGGCCTCGCGCAGGTCTGCCGTGCGTTCGTCGACCACGGTCTCGAGGTTGGCGTAGGCGTCGCGCAGGCGCGTCTCGGCCTCGTCGCGGGCCAGCACTGAGCGCCGCACCAGCCAGATCGAGATCAGGGTCAGCAGCACCACGAGGCCCGAACCGATGCCGGTCATCGAGGCCGCCAGCGTCTGGCTGCGGTCGGAATTGGCCGATCGGAGCCGGAACAGGCGCTCCTCCTCCTGGATCATGGAGACCGCGACTTTGCTGATCTCGGCCGTGGTGTCGGTGGAGGCGGCCTCGCGGACCTGCGCTATGGCCTTGTCCGGCCGATTCTGGCCGATGAAGTCCAGCTCCTGCTTGAATTGCCCCAGCCGGATTTCGATGGCCGCGCTCAGCTTCTCGATGTTGCCGCGTTGGTCCGGATTATCGCGGGTCAGGCGCGTGAGCTTGTCGAGGGCGGGTATGATCGCTGCCACGGCTTTCTCATGGTCGGCCTTGAAATCCGCCCCTTGGGTCAGGAGATAGCCGCGGGCGGCGCTCTCGGCACGCCGGATTTCCAGCAGCAGGGCGTTGATCTGGTTCTCCGCCTCGATGGTGTGGATCACCCATTTACTATCGTCTCTGGCCTTGTTGACCAGGTAGACGGAGCCGGCGCTGATCACGGTCAACACCAGAAGACCCGCCGAGAACAGCAGGATCTGCCACATGGAGCGCCGTCGTTGCGCTTCAGTCGTCACGACGGTCTCGCTTCGTCACGTCAACGGAACTCAAAAGGCCCCCTCGGAACTGTCCCCGTCCAGAACGCGATGGGGGCCAAAGGGTTCCACGGGAGGAGAGGGGTCACCCCGCGACCGGTTCCTTGCCCGCGAGGTACTGTTCCAGCCAGTGGATATGATAGTCGCCGTTGATGATGTCGTCCTGGCGCACCAGGTCGCGGAACAGCGGCAGCGTCGTCTCGATACCCTCGACCACCATCTCGTCCAGCGCCCGGCGCAGCCGCATCAGGCATTCGGCGCGGGTCTTGCCGTGGACGATGAGCTTGCCGACGAGGGAGTCGTAATAGGGCGGGATGGTGTAGCCCTGATAGACCGCGGAATCGATGCGCACGCCGAGCCCGCCGGGCTGGTGATATTGTGTGATGCGGCCTGGCGAGGGACGGAAAGTCTGCGGGTTCTCGGCGTTGATGCGGCACTCGATCGCATGGCCGATGATCTGAATCTCGCTTTGCTTGGCCGGCAGATCACCGCCGGCAGCGATGCGGATCTGCTCCAGCACGAGGTCGATGTCGGTGATGCTCTCGGTGACGGGATGCTCGACCTGGATGCGGGTGTTCATCTCGATGAAGTAGAACTCGCCGTCCTCGAACAGGAATTCGATGGTACCGACGCCGAGATATTTCATCTCGCGCATCGCCTTGGCACAGGTTTCGCCGATCTTGGCGCGTGCAGCGGCAGCAAGGACGGGCGAGGGACCTTCCTCCCAGACCTTCTGGTGGCGGCGCTGCAGCGAGCAATCGCGCTCGCCGAGATGGATCGCGCCGCCGCGGCCGTCACCGAGGATCTGGATTTCGATATGACGCGGCTTCTGGAGGTATTTTTCGAGATAGACGGACGCGTCACCGAAGGCGGACTTGGCCTCGTTGGCTGCCGTCGACAGCGCCACCTGGAGGTCGGCCTCGCTCTGCGCGACCTTCATGCCGCGGCCGCCGCCGCCGGCGGCTGCCTTGACCAGCACGGGGAAGCCGATCTTCCTGGCGATCGCCATCGCGTCGTCCTCGGGGCCGACCGCGCCGTCCGAGCCGGGCACCACGGGAATGCCGAGCTTCCTGGCCGTCTTCTTGGCCTCGATCTTGTCGCCCATCAGGCGGATGTGCTCGGCCTTGGGGCCGATGAAATGCAGATTGTGCTCGCCAAGGATTTCGGCGAAGCGCGCGTTCTCGGAGAGGAAGCCGTAGCCGGGATGCACGGCATCCGCGCCGGTGATCTCGCAGGCCGCGAGTAGCGCGGGCACGTTGAGATAGCTGTCCTTGGACGGCGGCGGCCCGATGCAGACGCTCTCGTCCGACAGGCGCACATGCATGGCGTCGGCATCGGCAGTGGAGTGCACGGCGACGGTCGCGATCCCGAGCTCCTTGCAGGCGCGCAGGATGCGAAGGGCGATCTCGCCGCGATTGGCTATGAGGATCTTGTCGAACATGGTGCCTCAGGGGCGAATGGGGAATAGCGAATGGCGAATGGGGCAGAGTAACTATTCGCTACTCGCTATTCGCCACTCCCTCACTCAATGATGACGAGTGGCTCGCCGTACTCGACCGGCTGGCCGTCTTCGACCAGAATCTGCGTCACCGTGCCGGCGCGCGGCGAGGGGATCTGGTTCATGGTCTTCATGGCTTCGATGATCAGCAGCGTCTGGCCGACCGAGACCTTGCTGCCGACCTCGATGAACGGCTTGGCGCCGGGCTCCGGCGCCCAATAGGCGGTGCCGACCATCGGCGAGATCACCGCGCCCGGATGCTTCGACAGGTCGGCCGCGGCTGGCGCGGCGGCAGCTGCGGCCGCCGGCAGGATGGCGGGAGCGGCCGCCATCTGCATCGGCATGGTCGCGGCGACGCTGATGTTGCGGGCGACGCGCAGGCGAAGGCCGGCCCGTTCGATCTCGATCTCGGTGAGGCTGGTCTCATCGAGCAGAAGTGCGAGCTCGCGGACGAGCGCGGAATCCTCGCTGGAAAACTTTACGGCTGCTTTGTCGTCTGGCTGGCGCGCCATGTTCTGATCCGAATGTTCTGTGTGAAGAGGGAGCGTCAGGCTTTGGGCTTGATGCCGAGCTTGGCGGCAAGGCCCTGGATCGCGAGGCGGTAGCCCTCGATGCCGAAACCGCAGAGCGAGGCGAAGGCCGCGCGCGCGGTGTACGAATGGTGACGGAAGCTCTCGCGGGCGTGGATGTTGGTCACGTGCACTTCGACGGTCGGAATCTGCACCGCGAGCAGCGCGTCGTGCAGCGCGATCGAGGTGTGCGAATAGCCGCCGGCATTGATGATGATGCCCTTCATCTTGCGGGCGTGCGCCTCGTGGACGAAGTCGATCAGCTCGCCTTCGCGGTTGGACTGCCGGCAGTCGGCCTTGAGGCCGTACGCCGCCGCCGCTTCGCGGCACAGCGTTTCGACGTCGGCCAGCGTCGCATGGCCATACTTCTCGGGCTCGCGCGTCCCCAACATGTTGAGGTTCGGCCCGTTGAGAACGAGGATCGTGTCGGTTGCTGGTTCGGCCATTCCAATCCCGCAAGAGGTGCTTCGGCGTGGCGGGGGTTATAGGTAACAAAGCGCCCTAGGGGAAGCCTTGAAGGACCTCCCAGGGGGCTTCAAACAGCTCATCCGGGGTGCAAAAACCTGTGCGGAAGCTACGGAAATTGCTTGTTAACCAGTTCTAATCGTGGCTGCCGGGCGGGATAGGCAGGGGCGGCCGCCCAATAGCCCAAAAGCCCCTGCCGATCTCTCGGCAAGGGCTTATCGGGCGTCAGCCAAGCGGCTTAGCCTTCGATGATGTACACGATCTCGCGCGTCTGCGGACGGACGATGATGTACTGTCCGCGGACGTAGATCACGTCATAGCCGCGCCACTCCGGATAGATTTCCACGATCCGGGGCGGCAGCGGATGGAAGCGAACGGACGCCGGGATCGCGGCGCCGACCGAGATGTTGAAGTTGACGTTGGTGGTCTCTTCGATCTTGGTCGACTTGATCGCCGTTGAGATCTCGGTCCGCTTCTCGGCAGGCGGTGCCGCAGCGGTCGCAGGCGCGGCGCCGGTCGTGGTCTGAGACTTGGTGTCGGCAGCCTTGCTGTCCGCGCCCTTGGTCTGGGCGTTCATGTTGCCGCTCTTGGTGTCAGTCTCGGTGCTCTTGGACTTGTCCATCTGGGACTTGTCCATCGTGCTCTTGGACTTGTCCTGCGCGGACTTGTCCTGCGCGCCCTGGGCGTGCTCACCCTTCGTCGCGCCGGCCTTCTCGTCAGCCGCGTTCTTGTTCATCGTGCCGGATTTTTCCATCCCGCCTGACTTTTCCATCGCACCGGATTTCTCCGTCGCGCCAGACGACTTCTCCTCGGCTGCTCCGCCGGGCTTCATGGCGCCGCCAGCCTGGCCGACGGTGCCCCTCTCGGGAGCGGCTTCCTTGCCCATCGCACCACGTTCAGCTGCGCCGCCGGCGGATTGCGAATGTTGCGTCGGCTGCGCACCGGCGCCACCACCGCTGTCGCGGTTCATGGTGCCCTGTGCGTTCGCCAGACCGGTGCCCGCCACGAGCGCGAGTGCGGCAACCGAGATCATAAAGCGGTTAGACATCGAATTTCTCCTCACGTGTTTCTTTTGCGTCATTGCCCGCGCCACCAACGAAAGGAGATTTGAGTTGTTCCGGAACATCGGCGGTTCCGGGGTATTTGTTTCTTAAACGCGAGATGAATGCGCGCGCCGGATTCGCGCCAGAATTCGCGCAAAGCTGCGGTCAACGAAAAAGGCCGGCTGTTCAGCCGGCCTCGTCGCATGCGCAGATTGTGAAATGCGGGATCAGCAGGTCGCCTTGTTAGCAAGTCGCCTTGCCGCAACGGGCAACGCCGATCTTTTCCTTCAGGCCTTCGAGGCCGACGGCGCCGATCACGATCTGCTTGCCGATCACGTAGCTCGGCGTGCCGTTCATGCCCATCGCTTCGGCGAGCTTGAAATTCTCCTCGATGGTGGCGCGCACCTCGGGGCTGCCGATGTCCTTCTCGATCTTCGCGGTGTCGAGGCCGGCTTCCTTGGCCGCCTGCAGCGCGCGCGCCTTGTCGGCGGCGCCACGGCCGCCGAGCAGCTTCTGGTGGAAGTCGAGATACTTCTTGCCGGTGGGATCCTGCATGCGCACGGCGACCGCGACCTGCGCCGCTTCGACCGAGCCCTGGCTCAGCACCGGAAACTCCTTCAGCACGACCTTCAGCTTCGGATCGGCCTTCATGAGGTCGAGCATGTCGCCCATCGCGCGCTTGCAGTAGCCGCAATTGTAATCGAAGAACTCGACGAAGGTGACGTCGCCGTCCTTGTTGCCGAGCACGACCTGGCGCGGCGAGTTGAAGATCGCATCGGAGTTCTGCGCGATGCTGGCTTCGTGCTTCTGCGTTTCGGCCGCGGCCTGGCGCTTGGTGAGCTCGGTCATCGCTTCCTCGAGCACCTCGGGATGGGTGACGAGATAGTTCTTGATGATCGCCTCGATGTCGGTGCGCTGGGCATCCGAGAAGCTGTCGGCCGACGCGGGCGCGGCTGCGCCGAACATGGCGAGCGCGAACAGCGCGGGAGCAAGCAGGCGCAGCGAAGGCATAGGCAAATCCTCTTATCGAAAGCTGGTTTCGGAAAACGTCCCGGCGGACTTAAGCTCGGTGTCGTGACGTCGTGGTGTCAGGCGTCGTCTTGGTCGCGTTAGTTGCGCGGCGGCTTGGCCGCCACGATGTCGTCGGCCTTGACCCATCCGGGCGTGCCGACGGCGAAACGGGTTTTCGCGCGCGTGGCGAGCTCGCGGGCGGTCTTGTTGTCGCCGCGCAGATAAGCGGCCTGCGCCGACGCCAGATCCGCCTCGGCATAGTCGCCCTTCCGGCCATAGGCCATCGCGAGCTGCATATAACCGAGCGCAGCCTCCGGTTCCCGTGCCACCGCGGCCCGGAGAATCCGAACGGCATCATCGGTGTAGGCCTTATTATCCGATCCAACCAGAGCCTGCCCAAGTAACATCTCGATGAGGGGCGCGTTGTTGGACAGCTGCACCGCCTTGCGCAGGGCGGGGATCGCCTCGGCCGGCTTGCCGCCCTCCAGGAGGGCTTGGCCGCGCACCTCGTAGAAATACGGGTTGTTCGGCTGGACCTGGATCAGCGCGTCGATCTGGGCCAGGGCGCTGCGCAAATCGCCGTGCAGATAGGTGCTGATGGCGCGGGCATAGCGCGCCGGCATGCTGTCGTTCGTCTGGGGGTAGCGGCGGTAGACCGTCTCGGGCCGCTCCATGAACGCGGAAATCTTGGCGCGCGCCATGTCGTGGCGGAGCTGGAGCGCGGGATCGTCCTTCTTGTCCCAATAGGGGCTGGAACTGGCGAATTCCTGAAGCGACGCGACGCGCTCGGCGGGCATCGGATGCGACTGGAGATAGGGATCGGCGCCGCGGGACGCGAACAGGCTCTCGCTGGTGAAGCGCTTGAAGGTCTCGTACATGCCCTTCGGCGACTGCTGGGTCGCGGTCAGGAATTTCACGCCGGCGCGGTCGGCGTTCTCCTCCTGCTGGCGCTGATAGGACAGCAGCGTGCGGCGGATCATCTCCTGTGGTCCGGCGATGGCGGCGGCACCGGCATTGGCGAGGCCGTTGTTGCCGGCGCTGTTGCTGCCTCGGGTGCTACCCACGGCAATCGCGCCGGCCCCGAGCAGCATGGCGATGATCATCTGGGTCTGTGCGTTGGCGAGCTGTTCGCGCAGCTTGGACAGATGGCCGCCGGCCAGATGCCCGGTCTCGTGCGCGAGCACGCCGATGATCTGGTTCGGCGTCTCCGACTGCATGATCGCGCCGTAATTGACAAAGATGCGGCGGCCGTCCGCGACGAACGCGTTGAACGAGCTTTCGTTGATGATCACCATCTGGATGTTCTGCTTTTCCAGACCGGCAACGCGCAGGATCGGGCGCGTGTATTCGCGCAGCAGCTGCTCGGTCTCGGTGTCGCGCAGGATCGGCGGCCCCTTGGCCTGCGCATGCGCGGCCGGCGTCGGCAACAGCGCGATCGCCGCTGCAGTGACGAGGGCGGTGAGGGTGGAGGCCTTCTTGCGCAATGCGATCTGGAGCAACATCAGGCGGTCTGGGTCAAACGGTCTTGATCAAGCAGTTTCGTGATTGGTTTTTGGCGATTGGCGGCGGACCGGATACGAGATATGCCCTTATGAGCCGTACAATGCGGCCAGTCTGGGGCGCAAGCGCCCCGTTTCCCGGACCGAACCGACCGGTTCGCCAGCGAAATAGCAGAATTCGATGCACGATGCGACATTGAGGAACCGGGTGGGGCAGTGGCTCGAGCCCTCCCGCCGCAGCGATGTTCCCCCGTTCATGGTGATGGACGTGATGGCCGCCGCGGCCCGAATCGAGGCGGCAGGCGGCCATGTCATCCACATGGAGGTCGGCCAGCCCGCAACCGGCGCCCCAAAGACCGCGATCGCGGCCGCCCATGCGGCGCTCGAGGCGGGGCGGATCGATTACACCTCCGCGCTCGGCATCCCCTCATTGCGCGAACGCATCGCGCGCCACTATCGGGATGCCTATGGCTGCGATGTCAGCCCCGAGCGGATCGTGGTGACGACAGGCTCCTCCGGCGGTTTCATCCTGGCCTTCCTGTCGATGTTCGCGCCCGGCGACCGGGTGGCCGTGACGGTGCCGGGCTATCCGCCCTACCGTCACATCCTCACCGCGCTTGGTTGCGAGCCGGTGCTGATCGAGACCACCAATGACACGCGCCATGCGCTGACCGGCGAGGCGCTGCTGGCGGCGCATCGCAAGGCGCCGCTGAAGGGCGTGCTGGTCGGCAGCCCGGCCAATCCGACCGGGACGATGATGTCCCGCGAGGCGCTCGCCGGCCTGATCGCTGCGGCGGAAGACGCCGGCATCCGCTTCATCTCGGACGAAATCTATCACGGGCTCGACTACGCGTTTCCGGCGGCAACGGCGGCGGCGCTGTCGGAGCACGCACTCGTGATCAACTCGTTCTCGAAATATTTTTGCATGACGGGCTGGCGCGTCGGCTGGATGGTCGTGCCCGAGATCCTGGTGCGGCCGATCGAGCGGCTGCAGCAGAACCTGTCGATCTCGGTGCCGTCATTGTCGCAGATCGCGGCCGAAGCGGCCTTCGACGGCGCGGCCGAGATGGAGGAGATCAAGCACGGCTATCAGGAAAACCGGCGCATCCTGATCGAGGGATTGCCCAAGGCGGGCCTCAGCAAGTTCCTGCCTGCCGACGGCGCCTTCTATCTCTATGCCGACGTCTCGGACTTCACCTCGGACAGTTTCGAGTTTGCCAAGCAGATGCTGGAGCAGGCGCACGTTGCGGCCACGCCGGGTCTCGATTTCGATCCGATCCATGGTCGTTCGTTCATACGGCTCTCCTATGCGCGTTCGGCAGCGGAGATGCGGGAGGCAGTTGACCGGATCGCTCACTGGCTTAAATAGCCGCCAGTTTTCGACACCCGTCTCGACACCAGCCCTGCGGAGTTCAACTTTGTCTGACCGTTCCCTCCCGTCCGTCGCCGCGCCGCATTCTCCTCTCGCCGCATTGATGTGGCCGACCCGTCCGGGTGAAACCGTCGGCGCACTTCGCGCCGTCGTGCTGATTGCGCTCGGCACCGCCTTGATGGCGCTATCAGCCAAGGTGAATCTGCCGCTGCCTTACGTGCCCATGACCCTGCAGACGCTGGTCGTGCTGATGATCGGCGCCGCCTATGGCTGGCGCCTTGGCAGCGCAACCATGATCGCCTACCTCGCCGAAGGCGCGATGGGGCTGCCGGTGTTCGCCGGTCCGGTCGGTGGAATTGCACCGCTGCTCGGCCCGACTGCCGGTTATCTGTATGGCTTCGTGCTGGCTGCCTTCATCACCGGCTGGCTGGCCGAGCGCGGCTGGGATCGCAACGTGGTGCTGCTGTTTGGGGCAATGGCGCTCGCCCATGTCGTCATCTTCATCGCCGGCTTCGGCTGGCTGGCCTACGGCATCGGCCTTGGCGCAACCAAGGCCTGGGCGGTCGGCGTCGCGCCGTTCATTGCGGCATCGGTGGTCAAGAACGCGCTGGGCGCCGCGCTGATGCCGGCGGCCCGCCGGATCGTCGATCGACGCGGGTAAAGCGCACCATTCCGAGCAGTTCCGATTGACAGAGCCGGCCAAGTTGATCTTGGCTGGCTCTGAGTTTGAGGGGGAGTGAAACAATGACGACGACAACGATGGCGGGGGCGCCGGTCGCGCCGGCCGCCGCCAAGCCTTGGTACAAGGTTCTCTACGTCCAGGTGCTGATCGCCATCGTGCTCGGCGCCTTGGTCGGCTGGCTGTGGCCGTCGCTCGCCACCAACGAGTGGATCAAGGCGATGGGCGACGGCTTCATCAAGCTGATCAAGATGGTGATTGCGCCGATCATCTTCTGCACCGTGGTCTCCGGCATCGCGCATATCCAGGACGCAAAGAAGGTCGGCCGCATCGGCGTCAAGGCGCTGGTCTATTTCGAGGTCGTCTCGACCTTCGCGCTGGTGATAGGACTCATCATCGGCAACCTGGTGAGGCCGGGTGCGGGCTTCGGCAGCGCCGCCGCCAACGCGCAGGCCGTCGCCAACTACGCCAAGCAGGCCGAGGGCCAGAGGTCGGTCGACTTCATCCTGCACATCATCCCCGACACCGTGGTCGGCGCCTTCGCGCAAGGCGAGATCCTGCAGGTGTTGCTGTTCTCGGTGCTGTTCGGCTTCGCCATCATGGGCCTCGGCGAGCGCGGCCATACCATCCGCAGCTTCATCGATGACGCCGCGCATGCGGTGTTCGGAGTCATCTCCATCGTGATGCGCGCGGCGCCGATCGGCGCCTTCGGCGCGATGGCCTACACCATCGGCAAGTTCGGCACCGGGGCGATCCTCAACCTGGTCGGCCTGATCGCGACGTTCTACGTCACCGCGGCGCTGTTCGTGTTCGTCGTGCTCGGAACCATCGCGCGCCTCGCCGGCTTCTCCATCTTCAAGTTCCTGGCCTACATCAAGGACGAGCTGCTGATCGTGCTCGGCACCTCGTCCTCGGAAAGCGCGTTGCCGTCCTTGATGGAGAAGCTCGAGCGCCTCGGCTGCTCGAAGTCGGTGGTCGGTCTCGTGGTGCCCACGGGCTATTCGTTCAATCTCGACGGCACCAACATCTACATGACGCTGGCGACGCTGTTCATCGCGCAGGCGCTTGGCTTCGATCTCTCCTTCGGCCAGCAGCTCACCATCCTGGTGGTGGCGATGCTGACCTCGAAGGGTGCCTCCGGCATCACCGGCGCGGGCTTCATCACGCTGGCTGCGACGCTCGCCGTGGTCGATCCGCGCCTCGTGCCGGGCATGGCGATCGTGCTCGGCATCGACAAGTTCATGAGCGAGTGCCGCGCGCTGACCAACCTCTGTGGCAACGGCGTGGCCTGCGTGATCGTCGCCTGGTGGGAGGGTGAGCTCGACCGCGACAAGCTCAACGCCAACCTCGCCAGACAGATCGATCCGACCGACATGGAAACGGCCGTCACGACGGACTGATCTGCAAGCGGAATCTGACGGCGCGGGCGGCGCCGTCAGACCTCGAAATAATGGGGCTGGTCGAGATCGTCGATCAGCCCTTTTTCTTTCGGCGCCCAGCTGAGCGAAGCGCGCGTCCTGGCGCTTGAGGTCGGAACGTCGATGCCGGCGAACTGTGCGAACCAGCCGAAATGCGCGGCCGCTTCCTCAGGCGATTTGGACACGACGGGGACGCCGAGCCGTCGGCCGATCGCCTCTGCAATCGCCTTGAATGGCACGCCTTCCTCGGCGATCGCATGATAGCGCCGCGCGGTCGCGCCTTGCTCCAGCGCGAGACGATAGACGCGCGCGGCGTCGAGGCGGTGCGCGGCCGGCCAGCGGTTTTGGCCTTCGCCGATATAGGCAGCGGCACCTTTCTCCCGGGCGAGCGCGATCAGGCGCGGCACGAAGCCGTGGTCGCCCTCACCGTGGGTCGTGGGCGGCAGCCGCACGATGCCGGTGCGGACGCCGCGCTCCGCGAGGTCTTCGGCAGTGGCTTCCGAGACGCGCGGAAAGTGGCGGGCCGCCGCATCGTCTTCGGTCGCGAGCCGTCCGGGCGCCAGCAGCGCTACACCGGATGTGACGATGAGAGGGCGGTCGGAGCCTTTGAGCTCCTCACCGAGCGCGAGGATCGCGCGGCGGTCGAGCTCGCAATTGTCGGCGAATTTCGAGAAGTCGTGGTTGAAGCCGAGATGCAGCACACCGTCCGAAGCGGCGGCGCCGCCGCGTAAGGAGGCATGATCCTCCAGCGACCCACGATGGACCTCGGCGCCCATCGCGGTGAGCGCTGCGGCGCCGGCATCGGAGCGGGCGAGGCCGAGTACGCTATGGCCGGCGGCCATCAGGTCTCGAACGACGGCGGAACCGACGAAGCCGGTGGCACCGGTAACGAAAACACGCATGCGAAATCTCCTGGTGTTGGTGGAGAGAACCATCTGCGCTACAGTTATCCGGGTAAAGTAGTGACCTTATCAGGGTATAATAGCTAACAGGATGAGCGAGAGCGCTGCCGCCGAGAACTTGCTTGGGGCCTATCTGAAGGACCGTCGCACCCGGCTCGATGCAGCCGCGTTCGGCTTCTCCGGCAGCCGCAGGCGCACGCCGGGTCTGCGCCGGGAGGAAGTGGCCCAGCGCGCCAATATCAGCTCGACCTGGTACACCTGGCTGGAGCAGGGCCGCGGCGGGGCGCCATCGGCCGACGTGCTCGACCGGATCGCGCGCGCGTTGATGCTGACCGATGTCGAGCGCGAGCACCTGTTCCTGATCGGCCTCGGCCGCCCGCCCGAGGTGCGCTACCAGGCGAGCGAAGGCGTCTCGCCGCGGCTGCAACGCGTGCTCGATGCGCTCTCATTCAGCCCGGCGCTGGTACGCACCGCGACCTGGGACGTCGTCGCCTGGAATCGCGCCGCAAGCGTCGTGCTGACCGACTACGGTGCGATCCCGCCGGGACAGCGCAACATCCTGCGCTTCATCTTCTGCGATCCGCGCGTGCGCGCCGCGCAATACGACTGGAACAGTGTGGCACGCTTCGTGGTGGCCGCATTCAGGGCAGACGCAGCGCGGGCAGGCGCCGTCTCGCATGTCGCCGATTTCGTCGACGAGCTCTGTCGGACAAGTCCGGAATTCGCGGCGCTCTGGCGCGACAATGACGTGCGCCATCATGGCGACGACACCAAGCGGCTCCGGCATCCCGTTCGCGGCACGATGTCGTTCGAATATTCGAGCTTCAATGTCGAGGGCCGCTCCGATCTCAGCATGATCGTCTACAATCCGGCGACGCTCGAAGATGCCGACCGCATCAGGAAGATGCTGGCCGAGCGCGCCGACAGCTAAAAGCGCTCAGGCCGGTATGGCGTCGGATCGATCGCCGGCGTCTCGCCGCTCATCATCTCGGCGAGCAGGCGGCCGGTCGCGGGCCCGAGCGTAAAGCCCTGGTGGCCGTGGCCGAAATTCATCCAGAGGCCCGGGTGACGCGGCGCTTGCCCGAGCACCGGCAGCATGTCGGGCGTGCAGGGGCGGGTGCCGAACCACGGGTCGGGCTCGACCCGCTTGCCGAGGTCGATCAGCTCTCGCGCGGAAGCTTCGGCACTGGCGAGCTGCACCGGCGTTGCGAGCGCGTCCATGCCGGTCAATTCCGCACCCGTGGTGATGCGGATGCCCTTCGCCATCGGACCCATGGCGTAGCCGCCGGCCTTGTCGACCAGCGGCAGGTCGAGTGATGCGCCGCCGCTGTAATGCATGTGGTAGCCGCGCTTGCGCACCAGCGGAATGCGGTAGCCGAATTTGTGCAGCAGATTGGGCGACCAGGGCCCCAGCGTCACGACGGCGGCCGCAGCGTCTATGGTTCCCTGGTCCGTATCGACCGACCAGCCGGTCGCGGTCTGCCGCAAGGTCTGGGCATCGCCGAGCACGATGGTGCCGCCGAGGCGCTCGAACAGCTCGGCATACGCCGTGACCAGTGCGCCGG
This sequence comes from Bradyrhizobium sp. 613_E4_N2_2, assembly GCF_052075995.1. Lineage (NCBI taxonomy): Bacteria > Pseudomonadati > Pseudomonadota > Alphaproteobacteria > Hyphomicrobiales > Nitrobacteraceae > Bradyrhizobium > Bradyrhizobium sp. 613_E4_N2_2. The sequence goes on along the minus strand of NZ_CP197234.1, from coordinate 4,831,757 downwards.
GATCGGACACGGTCCAGGTGTCGAGCCAATGGATCGCGCCGGGCAGGTCGTCGCGCAGAATCGGTTCGGCCTTGGCGAGCTCGGCCCCCGAGAGCGCGCGAAACCTCACGCCGAATTCGCGCTGGTCTTGTTCCGCCGCCTTGACGGCGAGATCGAAGGAGGCTGCGTCGCGATGCAGATGCCGGTAGCCCGCGCGGCGGATCAGATTGTCGGCATGGGCTTCGCGAATGAGGATGTCGTGCTCCGCCGTCGCGTAGGCGATCAGCCGCGCCCAGGCGTCGATCGCCTCGCGATGCCGCTTCGGCGCCGAATGCCACCAGTAGCGGAGCAGGGGCTCGATATGGAGATGAAGCGACGACAGGCTGTAGCGCACGTCGTTGGTGCGGCCGGTCGCGATCTTCAGGAGCGAAGCGAGGTCGCGCGGCATCGGATAGGGGCGCACGGCTTCGGCCTGGATCATCCCGGCATTGCCATAGCTGGTCTCGCGGCCCGGCTCCCTGCGGTCGACGAGCGTGACCGACCAGCCGCGCTGCCGGAGGTGCAGCGCCGCGCTCACGCCGATCATGCCGCCGCCGAGAACAATCGCGCTTTGCATCGTACTGACCTTGCCAAATCAAAACCGCCCGGCTTGGCCGGGCGGTCTCAACTGATTTGTTCGCCTACTCGCCGCCGCCGAACCGGCGAGACCACCAGCCGGCGCGACGCGGCGCGGCCGGAGTTTCGGTTGCCGCTTCCGGCGCAGGTTCAGCGGCTGGTGCGGGCGGAGCAACCGGCTCTGGCGCTGCCGCAACCGGTGTTGCCGGCTCGCTTGCGCTGCTCGACAGGAAGCTCACCTTTTCCCGGACCGTGGAGCGGCGACGCGCTGCCTTGTCGTCGGCGGGCTCTTCGTCCGCGGCGGCAGGAGCGGGCTCAGGCTGGGCCGGCGCCTCAATCTGCACCTCGGCGCGCGGCTCGGGCTCGCTGACCTCAGGCTCGGCGGTGGTGTGTTCGGCCTGCGCGATCGAGGGCGCAGCCTCGCCGCCAAAGCTGTCGAAATCGGCGACGGCATCGGTCGCTTCCGACGGCGCATTGGCTGCGAGCTCGTCGCCGATGGAGCCGGCGAGACCTTCCTCGTTGCCACCGCGACGGCGGCGGCCACCGCGACGACCACGCCGGCGACGGCGATCGCCGTTGCCCTGCTGCTCGCTGCGGGCGGCCTGGTCCTCACCTTCCTCGCCGTCCTGTTCGGACTCGGAATCCTCTTCACCTTCGCTGGCCGCCACGGCCGCTTCGGAAGACGCCGGAGCGCCATCCTCGCGCAACTCGCCGTCGCGCGGGGCACCGCGGCCGCGCCGACGCCGGCGGCGCTTGCGGCGCTGGCCATCCTGGTCGGAAGCCGCTTCGCCGCCAGCCTGCTCCTCGGCGAGGCCTTCGGTTTCTTCGGTCTCGACCTCGGATTCCAGCTCCGGATCGAATTCCTCGTCGTCATAGACTTCTTCGACTATGGGCGGCGGGCTTGCGGCTGCCTGTGCCGCCAGCAGCGCCTTCGCTGCTTCCAGCGTATGCACCTGCTCGCCGCGGTCGATGAGATAGGCCTGCGGTCCGCTGACGCTGGGGTCGGCGATGACGGCCAGCGTGACCTTGAAGCCGTTCTCGAGGTCGCGCAGATGGCCGCGCTTGTGGTTCAGCACGTAGAGCGCGACGTCGGTGCGGGTGCGGACCACGAGATTGTGGGTCGCGCCCTTCATCAGGATCTCTTCGAGGCCGCGCAGCAGCTGAAGCGCAACCGAGGAGACCGAGCGGACATGGCCGGTGCCGCCGCAATGCGGGCAGGGATCGGTCGAGGATTCCAGCACGCTGGCGCGGATGCGCTGGCGCGACATCTCGAGCAGGCCGAAATGCGAGATGCGGCCGACCTGGATGCGCGCGCGGTCCTGCCGCAGGCAATCGGACAGCTTGCGCTCGACCGCGCGGTTGTTGCGCTTCTCGTCCATGTCGATGAAGTCGATGACGATCAGGCCGGCGAGGTCGCGCAGACGGAGCTGGCGGGCGACCTCTTCGGCCGCTTCCAGATTGGTCTTGAGCGCAGTGTCCTCGATATGGTGCTCGCGGGTCGATCGTCCGGAGTTGACGTCGATCGAGACCAGCGCCTCGGTCTGGTTGATGACGATGTAGCCTCCGGACCGCAACTGCACGGTCGGAGAGAACATCGCGTCCAGCTGGCTCTCGACGCCCATGCGCGAGAACAGCGGCTGGCCGTCCCGATACTGCTTCACCGCGCTGACATTGGCGGGCATCAGCATCTTCATGAAGTCGCGCGCTTCGCGGTAGCCGGACTCACCGGCAACCGAGATCTCGTCGATCTCCTTGTTGTAGAGGTCGCGCAGCGAGCGCTTGATCAGCGAGCCTTCCTCGTAGACCAGGGTCGGGGCCTGCGACTTCAGCGTCAGGTCGCGCACCGTCTCCCACATCCGGATCAGGTATTCGAAGTCGCGCTTGATCTCGGGCTTGGTACGGGCGGCGCCGGCGGTGCGCAGGATGATGCCCATGCCCTCGGGCACGTCGAGATCCTGCACAACTTCCTTCAGGCGGGAACGATCCTGGGCGCTGGTGATCTTGCGGCTGATGCCGCCGCCGCGCGCGGTGTTCGGCATCAACACGGCATAGCGGCCGGCGAGCGAGAGATAGGTGGTCAGCGCCGCGCCCTTGTTGCCGCGCTCTTCCTTGACGACCTGCACCAGCATCACCTGGCGGCGCTTGATGACTTCCTGGATCTTGTACTGGCGGCGCGGGCGGAAGGTGCGCTCCGGCACCTCCTCCATCACGTCGTCGCCGCCGACGGATTCGACGTGTTCCTCTTCGGCTTCCTCGCCGTCCTCGTCCTCGTCGTCTTCCTCCTCGGACTCCTGATGGCGAGCATCAGTGCTTTCGCCGGCAGCGTAGACGGCGTCGGCCGGTTCGGCGGAGGCGGTCACGGCTTCGGCGAGAGCCTCGGCATGGGCTTCGGAGGCGATAGCCTCCTGCGGTTCGGAAGCGGTCTCGGTCGCGACCACGGGCTCGGCGCCGAAGGCTGCGACAGGCGCGGGCGTTTCGTCGGCATGATCATGGTCGTGATGATCGTGCTGGCCGTCGTGGCCGTGGTCATGATCGTGATGATGGTCGTCGTGCCCATGATCGAGATGATCATGGCCTTCGTGGTCATGATCGTGGTGATCATGATCGCCATGTTCGTGGTCTTGATGCTCGTGGCCTTCGTGCTCGCCGTGATGCTCCGTCTCGGCGTGCAGGTGCTCGCCCTCGTGCGACGCACCCTCGATGTGCAGGGCGTCGCTCTCGACCGGCTGGGCCGCTGGATCGGCGCCGGCCTCGAGGCCCTCGACGATGTCGCTGCGGACGCGTTCGCCTTGACTGCGGCGGCGGGAGTTGCGGTGGCGCGAGCGGCGGCGGCCGTGGGAGCGGTTCTCGCTCTCTTCCTCGGCCTCGCGATGGGCCTGTTCCTCGGCCTCGATCAGTGCCTGCCGGTCGGCGACCGGGATCTGGTAGTAATCGGGATGGATTTCGCTGAAGGCGAGGAAGCCGTGGCGGTTGCCGCCATATTCGACAAAGGCGGCCTGGAGCGAAGGCTCCACCCGGGTGACCTTGGCGAGGTAGATATTCCCGCGCAGTTGCTTGCGTTGTGCGGTCTCGAAATCAAACTCTTCGACGCGATTGCCGCGGACCACGACGACCCGGGTCTCCTCCGGGTGGGTGGCATCGATCAACATCTTGTTGGGCATGTCTTAACTCTTGGCGGCGGCGGGCGCGATTCACCGTGGGCGCGATTAGCGCTGCCGGGTGCCGCGACGGTCCACCTGATTCGGGGGTGAGGGGAAGGCCGAAACGCCGTCTCTCGCGCCTTGCCGAAACGGAAGCTGGAGGGCCGAAGCGGCGCGCGGGATTGTCACTCCGCAGCGTCGCGAACGGTCCTTCAGAATTCGTCGGCACAGTCTGGCGCATCAAGCGTCGGCCCGTATGAAACATTGGGCGGCGGGGCCGCCCCTCAATCAGTTGCTGCTGGCCAGGCATGGCGCGAGCGCGCTCGCCTTGGGGATTACGAACCGCTCCCTTGGGATTAAGGGACCGGGTAACGAGTCACGTCGCTGTCAAAACCGTCCCGGAAACGCGGTGGTAACCAGGGACCGTCCGCCACCGGGGCTTGACCCGCTCCACCTCGCTGCCGCGCACCGCGCTGGTCTTTGAGGGGAACGGAAAAACGCTGGAATTCCCAAACCTTGAGAGTTCCGGCGCTGCACCGGGAGGCTGAACGCGACACAACCGGAAATATCGGCCGTCAGCACTCCGTACATACGTGGAATGGACCAACCGTGCAAGGGAGCGTCGCACGGCGGTCACAGTCGGGGAGTTTCGTATATCTGTCATTAAGCGACGATTAACCCTGTGGTTCTATTGCGTTAGAAGGGCCGCTCGGAGGCACTGAATCGGTGACGAGCCGCACAAATCAAAGGGTTTTGCTGGGATGCGCGCTTCTGTGCGCCGCAGCATTGGTATGCGCTGATTCCTGGCGCCTGAGCGCGGCGGAAAGCCAGCCGCAACCCTCTGTTGCGGTAGCGAATTTTCCAACCGCGTCCGCCGCCCGGCTGGCCGGCGATGGCAAGCAGACCCGTTTCATCCTCGACATCGATCAGGCCGTCACATTCCGCGCCGTGACGCTCGCCGACCCGTATCGGGTGGTGGTCGATGTGCCCCAGGTCAATTTTCAACTGCCCGCGGGCACCGGGGTCGAGGGGCGGGGACTGGTCAAGGCCTTCCGCTACGGGCTGGTCATGCCCGGCGGCTCGCGAATCGTGTTCGATCTGACAGGCCCGGCCAAGATCGCCAAGTCCTACGTGCTGGAGGCCGCCAATGGCCAGCCGGCCCGGCTCGTGCTCGAGCTGGAGGAGGTCGACCGGACCGCCTTCGTGCAGTCGCTCGTCCCCGAGAAACGCCCCGAACTGCGGCCCGCAATCGCCGACGCGCCGCCGGCAACGGTTCCGGCCGCCGCAACTCCGGAAGCCGGGCAGCAAAAGGTCGACGGCCGCCCGATCGTCGTGATCGATCCTGGCCATGGCGGCATCGACAACGGCACGCAGTCGGGCGGCGAGAGCGAGAAGAACCTGGTGCTGGCCTTCGGCCTGGCGCTGCGCGACCGGCTGGACAAGACCGGCAAATTCCGCGTGGTGATGACACGGGACGACGACACCTTCATTCCGCTCAACGACCGGGTCAAAGTCGCCCGCGGGCTCAAGGCCGCCTTGTTCCTCTCCATCCACGCAGACGCCCTTCCGAAGGCCGAGGGCGATGCGCAGGGCGCGACCATCTACACGCTGTCCGACAAGGCCTCCGACGCCGAGGCGCAGCGGCTGGCGGATGCGGAAAACCGGGCGGACGCGATCGCCGGTTTCAACCTCGCGGAAGAGCCGACCGACGTCGCGGACATCCTGATCGACCTCACCCAGCGAGAAACTCGTACCTTTTCAAGCCGTTTTGCCCGCCTGTTGATGGGCGAAATGAAGTCGTCGGTGCGGATGCACAAGCATCCCCTGAAGTCGGCCGGCTTCCGGGTCCTCAAGGCGCCAGACGTGCCGTCGGTGCTGGTCGAGATCGGCTATGTCTCCAACAAGGGCGACCTCGAGCATCTGGTCTCCGAGGGCTGGCGGTCCAAGGCCGTGGGCTCGATGGCGCAGGCGATCGACGGGTTCCTGACCAAGCGGATGGCCACGGCCGGATCGTCAAATTGACGACCGGGGGATCGTCGAATTGACGACCGGGAGGCGTCGAATTGAGAGGGATTTTCCGTCCCGTTGCAAAAGCCCTAGTTTGGCCACAGCGGGCGCTTTATAAAAATGCCGCAGGGGGTTCCGGAATCGGCGAGAATCCCGTTCGGCAAGCGTCTTGGTCCGGCACTGATGTAATTGAGTAGGCCGGTGAATTCGCGACGTGGAGTTGGCGCCTGTTTTGGGTGCCTTGAGCTGATCCAGAGTTTGAACGGATAAACATATAATGCGCTTGCTGGTGCGGTTCATGGGCTTCCTGTTCGCCGCGGGAACGGTGGTGTTCCTTGTCGGTGTCGGGGCCGTGGCAGGCCTGATCTGGCATTTCTCCAAGGACTTGCCGGACTACTCTCAGCTTCAGGATTACGAGCCGCCGGTGATGACCCGCGTGCACGCGGTCGACGGCTCGCTGCTCGGCGAATACGCCAAGGAGCGGCGGCTGTATCTGCCGATCCAGGCGGTGCCGAAGCTGGTGATCAACGCCTTCCTCGCGGCCGAGGACAAGAATTTCTACGAGCATGGCGGCATCGACTACACCGGCATGGCGCGCGCCGGCGTGCTCTTCATCCAGAACTACGGCTCGAACCGGCGTCCGCAGGGCGCCTCCACGATCACCCAGCAGGTCGCCAAGAACTTCCTTCTGACCAACGAGGTCTCCTTCGCCCGCAAGATCAAGGAAGCCTTGCTGGCGATGCGCATCGAGAAGACCTACTCGAAGGACAAGATCCTCGAGCTGTATCTGAACGAGATCTATCTCGGCCTCGGCGCCTACGGCATCGCGGCCGCTTCGCTGGTCTATTTCGACAAGTCGGTGAACGAGCTGACGGTCGCTGAAGCGTCCTATCTGGCCGCGCTGCCGAAGATGCCCGCGACGCTGCATCCGGTGCGCAACCGCGATCGCGCCATCGAGCGCCGCAACTACGTGATCGACCGTCTGCTGGAGAACGGCTGGATCAAGCAGGCCGACGCCGACAAGGCGCGCAAGGAGCCGCTGGCCGTCACCAACCGTTCCAACGGTGCTCACACCTTCGCCGGTGAATATTTCGCCGAGGAAGTCCGCCGCGACATCTTCGAGCGCTACGGCGAGAAGAAGCTCTACGAAGGCGGTCTGTCCGTCCGCACCACGCTCGATCCGAAGATCCAGGTCATGGCGCGCAAGGCCATGGTCGCCGGCCTCGTGAATTATGACGAGCAGCAGGGCTATCGCGGCGCCATGAGCAAGCTCGATATTTCGGGCGATTGGGGCGTGAAGCTCGCCGAGATCAAGTCACTCTCCGACATCTCGCCATGGCGCATGGCGGTGGTGCTGGAGACCAGCGACCAGTCCGCGCGCATCGGCTTCCAGCCGAACCGCGAACTCGGTGGCGCCATCAGCAAGCAGCGCGAGACCGGCATCGTCACGGTCGACGGCGTGCGCTGGGCGAGGGCGGCCCAGGGCAATGCCAAGGGCAAGACCCCGACGTCGGTGGCGCAGGTGTTGCAGCCCGGCGACGTGATCTATGCCGATCCGCTCTACACCAAGGAGGGACAGCCGGTCGAAGGCCAGTACCGCCTGCGCCAGATCCCCGAAGTGTCCGGTGCGATGGTGGCGATGGATCCCTGGACCGGCCGCGTGCTCGCGATGGTCGGCGGCTTCTCGTTCGACCAGAGCCAGTTCAACCGCGCCACGCAGGCCTACCGGCAGCCGGGCTCGTCGTTCAAGCCGATCGTCTATTCGGCCGCGCTCGACAACGGCTATACGCCCTCGACCGTGGTGCTCGACGCGCCCATCGAAATCGACCAGGGCCAGGGCGCCGGCGTATGGCGGCCCGAAAACTTCTCGTCCGGCAAATTCCAGGGACCGGTGACGCTGCGCAACGCGCTGCGGCAGTCGCTCAACACCGTGACCGTGCGCCTCGCGCAGGACATCGGCATGCCCCTGATCGGCGAATATGCGCGCCGCTTCGGCGTCTATGACGAATTGCCGAACTATCTCTCCTACGCGCTCGGCGCCGGCGAGACCACGGCGATGCGCATGGTCACGGCCTATTCGATGCTAGCCAATGGCGGTCGCCGGGTGAAGCCGACCTTGATCGACCGTATCCAGGACCGTTACGGCCGCACCATCTTCAAGCACGACCAGCGTGAATGCCGCGGCTGCGACGCACCGGGCGGCTGGAAGAATCAGGTCGAGCCGCAGCTGATCGACCGCCGCGAGCAGGTGCTGGATTCCATGACCGCCTATCAGATCACCGAGCTGATGGAAGGCGTGGTCCAGGCCGGTACCGCAACCGTGGTCAAGGAGGTCGGCAAGCCGATCGCCGGCAAGACCGGCACCACCAACGAGGCCAAGGACGCCTGGTTCGTCGGCTTCTCGCCCGACGTCGCCGTCGCGATCTATATGGGCTACGACAAGCCGCGCGCGCTCGGTAGGGGCAACGCCGCGACCGGCGGCCATCTGGCCGCACCCATCGCGCGCGACTTCCTCAAGCTTGCACTCGCCGACAAGCCCGCCGTTCCATTCAAGGTACCGGCCGGCATCAAGCTCGTACGCGTCGTCTCCAAGACCGGTATGCGCGCCGGTCCCGGCGAGACCGGCGGAACCATCCTCGAAGCCTTCAAGCCGGGCACGGCGCCGCCGGACAATTATTCGGTGATCGGCGTTGCCGATGCCGACGGGCGCGGCGGCGTGCCGGCGTCGCAGCAGCAGCAGCCGGATTCCGGCTTCTTCATGCGGCCGGGCACCGGCGGGCTGTACTAGCGGATAAGACAGACGATCGCGGTTCCGGCGGTTGCGCTTTGCAGCCGCCGCCGCTACATCCCAGCTCCAATGCACGCGGGATTCCGCGAGATCAGAGTACAATATGCGCGCCGAAATCGAACGGTTGGTAGAAGAGATCAAGCAGTCAGTCGGGCTGCTGAGGAGGCATCTTTGACGTCGAGAAATCGACGGCGCGCCTCGCTGAGCTGAACAAGCTCGCAGAAGATCCCAACCTCTGGAACGATCCCCAGAAAGCCCAGAAGCTGATGCAGGAGCGCACCTCGCTTGAGGATTCGCTCTCGGGCATCGGCAAGGTCGAGCAGGAGCTCGAAGACGACATCGGCATGATCGAGCTCGGCGAGGCCGAGGGCGATGCCGGCGTCGTCACTGAGGCTGAAGCCGCGCTGAAGAACCTCAAGAAGGAAGTCGCGCGGCGCGAGCTCGAGGCGCTGCTGTCGGGCGAGGCCGATCGTTTCGATTCCTATCTCGAAGTCCATGCCGGCGCCGGTGGCACCGAGAGCCAGGACTGGGCGCAGATGCTCTTGCGCATGTACACGCGCTGGGCCGAGACGCACGGCTTCAAGGTCGAATTCCTCGAGGAGTCCGAGGGCGAAGAGGCCGGCATCAAGTCCGCGACGATCCAGGTCTCGGGCCACAACGCCTATGGCTGGCTGAAGACGGAGGCGGGCGTGCACCGGTTGGTGCGCATCTCGCCGTTCGATTCCAACGCGCGGCGGCACACCTCGTTTTCGAGCGTGCAGGTGTTCCCCGTCATCGACGACAGCATCAAGATCGACATCAAGGAAGCCGACGTCCGCGTCGACACCATGCGCTCGGGCGGCGCCGGCGGCCAGCACGTCAACAAGACCGAATCCGCGGTGCGCCTGACGCATATTCCGACCGGCGTTGCCGTGGTCTGCCAGGCCGGCCGCTCCCAGCACAAGAACCGGGCGCAGGCCTGGGACATGCTGCGCGCACGGCTTTACGAGATCGAGCTGAAGAAGCGCGAGGAGAAGGCCGCCGCCGACCAGGCCGCCAAGACCGATATCGGCTGGGGTCACCAGATCCGCTCCTACGTGCTGCAGCCCTACCAGATGGTGAAGGATTTGCGCACCGGCGTGCAGACCTCCGACACCTCGGGCGTTCTCAACGGCGAGCTCGACGACTTCATGGCCGCGACCCTGGCGCAGCGCGCCTTCGGCACCACCGGCGCCGACATCGAGGATGTGGATTGATCATGACCCGTGTCGCCTTCATCGGATTGGGGCGAATGGGTCATGGCATGGCAGGCCGCTATCTCGATGCCGGCTTCACGGTGACGCTGTGGAATCGCAGCAAGGCAAAGGCGGACGACCTGATCGCGCGCGGCGCGCATTGGGCAACGTCGCCTGAGGATGCCGCGATCGATGCCGATGCGGTCGTGACCATGGTCGCCGATGACGAAGCCTCGCGCGCGGTCTGGCTCGGGCCCGAGGGCGCGGCCAAGACGGCAAAGGCCGGCACCCTCGCGATCGAGTGCTCCACCGTCTCCTATGACCACGCCCGCGAGATGGGCCGCGAACTGAACGCGCGCGGGCTGATCTACATCGACTGCCCCGTGACGGGATTGCCGGATGCGGCAGCGGCCGGAAAGCTGACGCTGCTCGCCGGCGCCGACGCAGCTGATCTCGAACGTGCGCGGCCGTTTCTCGAACCGATCGGCTCGACCATTCGCCATTTCGGCGCGGTCGGCTCCGGCACCGTCTACAAGCTCATCAACAATCTCCTGGGTGCGATCCAGATCGCGGGCCTTGCCGAAGGCCTCGCCATCGCCGAACAGGCCGGGCTCGACATGAACCTGGTGCTGGAATCGATCCAGGCCGGCGTCGCGGCAAGCCCGCAGGTGCAGCGTCATTCCAAGCGCATGGTCGCCCGCGATTTCAGCGGCGCGACGTTTACGGCGGCGCTGCGGCACAAGGATGCCGCCTACGCCGTGAAGCTCGCCGAAAGCCTGCTGGCCGACAAGCCGCTGGTCTCGCGCGCTGCGGTCGAGTCCTACGCGCAGGCCAAGGCCGCAATGCCCGACGACGATGAAGGCAAGATGATCGAGCTGGTGTCGCGGCCGAAGAAGCCGACCTAGCTGGACGCATCAACATGGGGCGGCCTCGTTCGGATCGCGGTCTCGGCATTGCCCTCGTCATCGCTGCCGCAGTTGCCTGGAGCACGGCGCCGTTCTTCACGCGTCTGTTGCCGTTCGATCCCTGGACCATTTTGTTCTGGCGCGGCCTGTTCGCGGGCAGCCTGATCAGCGTGTTTCTTGTCGTGATGCAGGGCCGCGCTGCGCTGTGGCAATTGGTCGTGCCGGGGAAGGGCGGCCTGCTCGTCGCGTCCTTGTCCGCGGTCGGCATGGTCTCGTTCATTCCCGCGCTTCAGATGACCAAGGTCATGAATGTGGCGGTGCTGATCGCCACCCAGCCCTTCGTTGCGGCTGCGCTGGCGTGGCTGTGGCTCGGCGAAGCCGCGACTTGGCGTACGCTGACCGCGAGCCTGATCGCCTTTGCCGGCGTGGTGATCACGGTCGGCGGCGTTCGGGCCGGCGCCGATCTCGGCGGCGTCGCGCTGAGCTGCCTGATGGTGCTCGCCATCTCCGCCATGACGGTCGTGGTCCGGCGTCATCGCGAGACGTCGATGGTGGCCGCGGCAGCGCTGTCGAACTTCATGGGGAGCCTCGTCAGTCTTCCCTTTGCCTACGACATCGCCCATGTCGGCGGCAACAGCCTTGCGATCCTCGCGATGTTCGGCTGCCTCCAGGTCGCGCTCGGCCTGACCTTCTACGTGCTCGGCTCGCGCTTGTTGCCTTCGGGGCAGGCTTCCCTGATCGCGACGCTGGAAACGCCGCTAATGCCGTTCTGGATCTGGGTCGCTTTTCGCGAACTGCCCGCCGTGCATGCGCTCATTGGCGGCGCGCTGGTGATCGGAGCGGTTGTCGCCGATATTGCCGGTGACGCTCGCTCGCGGCGCCCCTCCTGAGCAAATTTGTCGGAAATCGGGTGGCGGCCTGTCTCGCGCCGTTCTAGGCGGCAGGCTCGGCCGCCGAGGTGAAGCGCATGCCCCCAAACGATAACAGGATCGACGCGCGAGACTGGTCGCTGCTCGCGGTGCTCTCGGTTCTCTGGGGCGGATCGTTCTTCTTCAATGGCGCGGCGCTGCGGGAATTGCCGCCGCTGACGCTCGTGTTCCTGCGCGTCGCACTAGGCGCGGCCATTCTCCTGCCATTGCTCCGGATGCAGGGCATCGGGCTTCCCAAGGGAGTGACGGGCTGGAAGCCGTTCGTCGCCATCGGGCTGCTCAACAACGTCATCCCGTTCTCGCTGATCGTGCTCGGCCAGACCTTCATTCCGAGCGGACTGGCCTCGATCCTGAACGCGACCACGCCGCTCTTCACGGTGATGGTGATGGCGGCGGCCGGCGAAGAGGCCCTGCAGATGCGTCGGGTGGCCGGCGTGGCGCTCGGCCTCGCCGGCGTGATCATCCTGCGGGGATGGGGCATCGAGACCAGGCCGGGGCAGGGGTTCGGCATCCTGCTCTGCCTGGGCGGCGCGTTCAGCTATGGCTTTGCGGCGCTGGCCGCGCGGCGGCTGCTGAAGGACACGCCTCCGCTGGGAACGGCCACGTTTCAACTGATGGCGTCGACGGTGATGATGGCGGTCGTCGCCGGCGCAGTGGAGCAGCCGTGGTACCTTTCGATGCCGGGCCTGACGACCTGGCTCGCGGTGCTTGGCCTTGCCGCCCTCTCGACGGCGCTCGCCTATATCGTCTTCTTTCAGATCCTGCGGCGCTCGGGCGCGACCAATGTGATGCTCGTGACGCTGCTCATTCCCGTCACCGCCATCCTTCTGGGATGGCTGGTGCTCGGTGAGCCGATCTCCGCGCGCGAGATCGCGGGCGCCATCGTCATCGGCAGCGCACTGCTCGTGATCGACGGGCGCGCGCTGACACTGCTGCGGCGCATCGCGTAGGTTCCGGGTCCGTCGTTTCACGGCGCGGAAAATCGCGGCGCTTGCCAGCGGCGAACGGCCTTGCGACACTCTCCGCAAAACAAGACTACAAAACATAGGGGAGAGAACGATGCCGGGTCGTCGCGAAAGCCTTGCTGCCCTCGCCATTCTTGCTGCCGGCGTGCTCGTCACGGCACCGGCCTTGGCGCAGAAGAAATACGATCCCGGCGCCACCGATACCGAAGTCAAGATCGGCAACATCATGCCCTATAGCGGGCCGGCGTCGTCCTATGGCGTGATCGGCAAGACCGAGGCCGCCTATTTCAGGATGATCAACGACCAGGGCGGAATCAACGGCCGCAAGATCAACTTCATCAGCTATGACGACGCTTACTCACCGCCGAAGGCGATCGAGCAGGCGCGCAAGCTGGTCGAGAGCGACGAGGTGCTGCTGATCTTCCAGCCGCTCGGCACGCCCTCGAACTCCGCGATCATGAAATACATGAACGCCAAGAAGGTGCCGCAGCTGTTCGTCGCCTCCGGCGGCACCAAGTTCGGGGACCCCAAGAATTTCCCGTGGACCATGGGTTTCCAGCCGAACTACCAGAGCGAGGGGCGGATCTACGCAAAATACATTCGCGATCATTTCCCCAACAGCAAGGTCGCCGTGTTCTGGCAGAACGACGACGCCGGCAAGGACCAGTTCAAGGGCCTGAAGGACGGGCTCGGCGACAAGGCCGGCATGATCATCGCCGACAAGTCCTATGAGGTCAGCGATCCCTCGATCGACTCGCAGATCGTGGCGCTGCATGACTCGGGTGCCGACATTTTCTTCTCATGGGCCGCCCCGAAGGGCTCGGCGCAGGCAATCCGGAAGGTCGGCGAGCTCGGCTGGAAACCAAAGTTCTTCCTCGCCAATACCGCGACCTCGGTCGCCTCGGTGCTCAAGCCCGCCGGGCTCGACTATTCCAAAGACATCATCTCGACCGTCTATCTGAAGGATCCGACCGACCCGACCTGGGACAAGGACCCGGCGGTGGTGAAGTGGCGCGAATTCATGGACAAATATTATCCCGATGGCGACAAGGCCAACGCCAACAACATCTACGGCTATGTGCAGGCCGAGGCGATGGCGCAGGTGTTGAAGCAGTGCGGTGACAATCTCACCCGTGAGAACGTGATGAAGCAGGCCACTAGCCTGAAGAATTTCCACACTGATCTGATGCTGCCAGGCATCATGGTCAACACCTCCACCGACGACTATTTCCCGATCGAGCAGATGCAGTTGATGCGCTTCAACGGGCAGGCCTGGGAGCTGTTCGGCGACGTCATCACCGGCGAGGTCGGCCACGAGCGGAGTCCGTAGTTCGGTTGTATGTGACCAACAGCGGTCGCGGTGTCCAACTCCGCTAAAGAAATGTCCTCCCGGGTGTGTTCTACTTCACATTGCAGCCGGGTCGGCCCAGCGTAGTCTTCCCTATTGTTCGGGCACCTGTGTCGACGCGCGCTGCGTCTCCACGATGTCCCTGATCTGAATTGTGCCCTGCCTCGGCGAGGGCAGAGCCATTCATGCAAGCGTCGCCTGCTATGTGGGAGCGCGTAACATGGACATCATTGAAGCGATCGTTACGAAGAGCCAATGGATTATTGCGATCTTGGCACTCTTTGTCGTTGCCTGGGCTCGCTTCAACTCTCCGCCCACCAATCGGTCCGGTACGACCTTCGCGCTGTTCTTCTGGGGGGTGATATTCTACTACGCCCTGATGATACCGCTCTGGCTGGTCGTCATGATCGGACTCGTCCAGGGCAGCATCGGGTTCGACTTCATCGTCGGCCAGGTGAAGGCGGTAGATCCAAAGGCGCAGGCGCAACTGGCTCAATATGCTCCGATCGTGGCCGTGCTCATCATCGTCGTCGCTTCGCAATTCCGGCAGGTGGCACGGATCGACCGGGCCGCGCGCGCATTTTGTGTCAGATTGGCCGCGATTCCGCGTGAAGCCGACCGACTCGCATTTGAACTCGCGCAAACCACGGGTTTCGTCCCGCGCGACGACCTTCGAAGCAAGGTGACCAAAATCGTTTCGGAGAATATCGGTCCGCAAGCGTTGAGTTTCAGCAGGGACGGTACTCTTCCCGACCGCTTCACAAGAGCCATCGGCCTTTACAACCTGTTCGTCGGACCCCGGCAGAATGCCGCGGCACTCGACTTCACCGGAAATGGCTATGGCCGATCCGCCTACGCCATGATCATACAATTGGGCGACGCGGTGGCGGCTCGTGCGGATGCCCGTTACGAAGAGATGATGCACGCCGGTCTTGCCTTTTTCACGTCGCCGCTTCCAACCCCGGAATTGAAGGACGCTTTGAACCGCAACATTGCTGAGGTCACCAACCTCACTTGCGGTCTCGTGTCTCGCTATGTCCTGTTTTGCGAAAGGACCCATAGCGGCCGATTGCAGCGGCTAGCGAGGATGGGCTTCGCCTACAGTCCGGGGCCGACCTTTGGGCTGGATCAATGGGCGACAACGATCTTCCTCGTCACGGCCTGGAGCATTGGCATGATGGTGTTCATGCCGGGAACACTTCCGATCGACGTCGACAAGGTGCTGACGATTGCGGTCACGTTCGGCGCTTCGATCGGCTTCGCAGTCCTGGGCGCAATCGTCGTGGCGCAACGCTTCATCGGACGCAAGGAAGGCAACACACCTGGATATCCGCCTATCGCCGAGTTGGTTGTCGCCGGTCTCGTCGTCGTGGGGCTGTCGATTGCGCTCCGGATCGGCATTCCACTAGTGTCCGCCCTGATGCAGGGAGGAGGATATCAGGACGTTCTTAGGCAGTTCATCGAGCGGCTATACGGCGTCATCACGCCTTTCATCTGTACGATTTCCCTCGGGCTCATTTGTTCCTACATGGGATGTTCGCGGATGAGCTGGTACCGCGTGGCGGCCCTCGGGGCTCTCGCGAACGGCGCCGCGCTGACCTGTGCGGGGTGGCTGGTCGCGCATATGATCGGCCAGCAAGTACTGGCTCTGTTCTATGTACATCCGCAGGATGCGATCCAACTGGTGGCGTTAAGCACTGGCTTAACCGGCTTCATCGTCGGCGGCATGGTCCTCGCGGTCTTCAATGAGTCCGAGCGCATACGCAACGTCACGGCTGAGCGGATAGCCACCAGTCCGCACAAGGAGTTTCCATTGCACGATGCGCCGTCGATTGCCGGCGGACTCGAACCTCCGCCAGTGACGTCTAGGTTCGACGTCGCCGATGATCTTGGCTACCGCGATCGCGCAGGAGTCGAGACCTTCGAGGGGGATTACGTCTGCTTCAGGCCCGCGTTCTCCAACCCCGAGATCATCAGTGCCTACATCATCGGCATTCATTGGGACGAAACCGAGTCCTGTCTCATGTTCGAGGAACGCGAACGTGTTGATGCTGGGCACACGCAGAGGGGCCGTGTCTACATCCCGGATGGACGCCCGTTCCTGAACTTCGTCACCCTCGAGAAGGGAGCGATACGTCTGATCATGGTGTCACGTCCCGATAAGAGAAACGAGCCCGCACGCGGTCTGATCACGACGCTGTCCAATCCCGGTGGCGCCCAGTTTACGCCGGCGAGCGCTCCGATCGTTCTCAGGCGTGTGGTCGATCACACGCTTCAACTCGGCTTCATTCGGCCGGGAGCGCTCAGCTACGAAAGCTATCGCCGCGAACTCGAAATGGTGGTGCCCGATTTTGGCGTCTTTGCGCTGGCTTCCCCCCAGGCGGCTTGCGTGGCGGCGGAGTAAAAGGCCTAGTCGGCGCTGAGCCGCACGCCGGCGCGCAGAAATTTCTGCGGATCGACCGCTTCACCCTCGATGCTGGCCTCATAGTGCAGATGCGGTCCGGCTCTTGCCTTCAGCACCATGCCGCCGGCGACGCCGACGCCGAGCACATACATCCACCCCGCGTGGAAGTCGAACAAATGCGAGTTCAGAAGTGAGCTCGCGATGTTCTGCACCACGGCGACGAGCCCGATCCAGGCCGCAAGGCCTTCGTCCAGGAACAGGCGAAGGTGGGCGATCCACATGGTGTAGAGCAGGACGACGCCGAGTACGCCCCATTGCATCGCGACATTGAGGGTCTGGTTGTGGGGATTGCTGACGATCTCCGCATCGAGGTTGCTTCCACCAGTGGCGGCGCGCTCGAACTGGCGCTTGATCGACCCGGTGCCGTGACCGGTCAGGGGCGCCTCGGCGAAGGCGTGAAGCGCCTTGCGCCAATAGGTCAGGCGTTGGGCGGTCGAGGCTCGGCTGATGTCCTCATGGCCGTGGCGGTATTCCACGGCGATGTCCGCAATGCGGTGGCGCAGATAGGGCGAGGTCGTCCAGGCCAGTGTGCTCGCGGCGATCGTGCCCGCGAGCAGGACCAGCGCCGCGCGCCGGCTCAAATGCCTCCAGGCGAGCAGTCCGAGCAGCACCGCGATGCACAGCAGCGCCGTGCGCGCGGCGGCGACGAACACCATGTTGGTGGCGAACAGCAGGATCAATGCCAGACAGACGGCTGTCGCGACCACGTTTCCGCGGTGCCAGAAGGTCAACGCCGGCAGTGCGAGCGCAAAGGCGCACAGCGTGAATTCCTGACTCTGGTCGATGTAGTTCTTGACGGGAACGCCGGCCGACGCGGTCGCGGTGAGTTTCCAGGCGGGATCGTGCAGCACGATCCAGGAATAGACCGCAAGCAGCGCGCAGGACGCGAGAAATCCAAGGAAAACCCAGAAACCGCGTTCGGATCGGCTGAAGTGATTGAGCAGTGCTGGAATGAGCACGAGCTTTGCGACCGGCTTGATCGCATGCAGCCGGTCCGCCCACGCGCCGTCCGACCAGAGCGTGCCGAGAAGCGCGAGCAGCAGGAAGACGAAGGGCAGGGCGAACGCAGGCCGTGCGAGCTGGCGTCCATAGTCGTGCCAGTCGATGGTCGGCGTCACCACCAGCAGCCAGAGCCCGACGAAGATCGAAGGCGCCGTGGTCGACCAGGGCAGCGACGCCGCGATCAGCACAGCGAGCCCATCGGCGGCCCCGATCAGAGCGGGCGATTGGCCCATGGCTTGCCATCGGGCGCGCAAGGCTTGTCGACCGGCCGGGCCGGACCATACCGCGGTTTCAGCAGTCATGTGCAACGACGCCTATTGCGCGGCGGCCAGGCTTTCCCGGGGCATCTCATGCCCGAGGAAGTCGCGCGCCTGGGTCTCGTAGCCGAAGCGTTCGGCGAGCTCGTGTCTCCTCGCGCGGACGCGGCCGCGGCATTCCTCCTGCCGCGTCAGCACGCGGGTGATTGAAGCTGCGATCGCATCGGTCGAGAACGGATCGAAATAGTCGGCGAGCTCGCCCGCGACTTCGCGGAACACCGCGATATCGGAGCACAGCACCGGCGTGTTCGCGGCCAGCGCCTCGATGATCGGTATGCCGAAGCCTTCGGCCAGGCTCGGCATGATCAGCCCGTGCGACTCCGCGATCATGGCGGCCTTTTCGTGCTCGTCGACATAGCCGGCGAAGCGGACATTTGGCGGCAGGTTGCGCATCCGGCTGATCTGACCCGCATGACCGATCACCACGAGATCGGCCTGAGGGACGTTGCGGAAGGCACGAATGACGGTGGCGACGTTCTTGCGCGGCTCGTTCGACACGATGATGACGAAGTTCGGCCGCCCCGGACGCCCCGACAGGGCTGGGAGGTGGAGGACATCCGGGGCGTCGAACCGGGTGCGGGGATACACGACCCGCGCCGGCAGGTGCGCAAATTGCGGCAACAGTTCCCTGAACCGCATCATGCTATAGTTTGAAACGAAGGCGAGCTCGTCAGCCTGGCGCAGGCTGGTGCCGATCCGCGCCAGGAATTGCCGCGTGGCGATGTCGCTGAGCTTGAGATCGGTGAGCGGCAGCAAATCGTGGACGACGCAGATCACCTTGGCGTTCGGCTTGCGCCTGATCGCGACCCGCGTCGGGGTGTCCACAACGATGAGATCATAGTCACGCGCGTCGATCCGCGGCGGCGGCAGCAGGAAGAAGGCCGAAGAGTCCTGATAGTTGAAGAATCCGGGCTCGAGCTGGAATTCGCTGAACAGTTCGAGATGGCGCATATCCGGCGGAATGTATTCGAGCGCGGCGGTCCGGTTCTCGATCAGCCGGGCGTGCAGGCCAAGCAGGCCGATCGCGCGCAGGAGGCAGAGGATATTATCCCGCGACAGCAGCATGGCAGCCTTGTGGCGGAGCCAGTCGAACCTGCGACGCGCGCCGCTGAGCATCACCGGCCCGCTCACGTTGACCTCGTCGAGGAAGCGATAAAGAGCGAGCAGCTCGATGTTGCGCGACTGCGCCGGAAACAGCTTCGTGCGTCGCTCGCGCCGACATAGCTTGCGGTAACGCTTCGAGGTTTCCACCAGCAAGGTGAGTTCGTGGCCTTCCGACGCGAGCGACCGTACCAATTCCCGGGTGAAGTGGAAGATGCCGCGCTTGTGATTGGGTTGTCCGAGCGACTCGGACACGACCAGGATGTTCTGTTTCATGCGCGTTTCTCTCGGAGCTCAAAGGCGTGCGTGACGGGCGGCTCGACCGCGATGGTCGAGGCGATGCGGCCGTGATCGAGGTTGATGATACTCGAGCAGGTGCGGCGCAGCAGCGGCAGGTCGTGCGAGGCGATGATCACGATCGCCGCCTGCGAGACCAGGTTTTGCAGCCGCCTCTCGGCCTTCTCCGCAAAATGCTCGTCGACGACGCTGAGCCATTCGTCGAGCAGCAGGACGTCAGCCGGGAAAGCGGTGGCGGTCGCGAACAACACCCGCATCAGCATGCCCGAGGAGAACATCCGCAGGGGCAGGCGCTGCATGCGCGCTTCTAGCTCGGTGAAGGCCCAGATCTCGTCGATCACGCTGCGTGTGGGCCTGCGACCGCTGATCCGCAGCAGCAGCGCGATGTTGTCCTCCGCCACGAAGTCCAGATTGACCCCGGCGTTCAGGCCGAGCAGGGGCACGACGTTGCCCCGGACCGTAACGCGGCCACTGCTCGGCGGATAGACACCGGCGATCAGGCGCAGCAGCGTCGACTTGCCGGAGCCGTTGGGCCCGGCGAGCCCGATACGGGCGCCGGCTTCGGCCTCGATCGAGACGTTGTCGACGGCGCGGATGATCCGCATCTCGCCCGGTTCGCGGATGAGGTGGCCGAGTAGCCGCCGCTTCAGCGAGAAGTCGTAGGCGCCGTAGAGTGGATAGTCGAGACAGACGTCGTGCAGGCTGATCGAGACCATGCGTCAAATCCAGAATGCGGCTTTGCGCAGGTGGACCAGCGTCAGCACGCTCGCAAAGATCAGCAGCGCCAGCGTGATGAGGACGTAGACGATGCTGGCGGGATCGATATGGCCGCCTGCAAGCGGCTCGCGCCACACCGCGAACAGATGCGTCAGCGGATTGAGCCGCATCACCGTCGAGCGGTGATTGATCATTTCGGCGGACCAGATCACGGGCGAGGCGAGGAAGGCGAGCATCAGCGTGGATTCGATGATCGGCTTGAGGTCGCGATAGCGCGTTGCCGTCGCGCCGAGGACGAGGCTCAAGGCGAAGGTGCAGGCTATGAACAGCAGCAGGCCAGGCAGCGCCGCCAGCGCGTGAGAGAGGTCGTGGGGCGAGAGGATCAGCCACAGCACCAGCGGCACGCAGGCGTTATGCAGCGCGAACAGCGCCTGGCGGAAGGTGCATTGCAGCAGGAAGATCACCGGCGGCAGCGCCCGGTCGCGGATCAGGCTCGCGGAATTCTGAAGCGCCGTGGTCGCATCGAGCACGACGCAGTTGAGGAAGGTCCAGGCCGTCATCGACAGCGCCAGCATCGGCAGGCGCGCCAGCATGTCGGCGTTCGACATCTGGCCGATCACCGAGCCCAATACGGCGACCACGATCGCCATCTGAAGCGACATCCAGAACGGGCCGAGCAGCGAACGCACATAGCGGTGGCGCATGTCCGACCAGGCCAGTGCGGCCGCAATCCGGACGGTGTCCAGCCAGCCGGTCGCCTGCGGCGGCTCGGCGGCGGTTGCGGGTTCCTTGCACGACGCGGTGACGGCCTCGCGGTAGACGGCCTGCATGCCTTCCCTGAAGGCTGGGGCGGAATAGCGGGTGAGGGCGCGCGTCCGGGCTGACAGTCCCATGCGGCGGCGGCGCTCGGGATCGCTGATCAGCGTGTCGATGGCATCGCCGAGCTTTTCGGCATCGCCCGGCGGCACCGTGATCGCCTCCATGCCATGGCGGGCGACGCGCGGCACCGCGGTGTCGAGCGCCGTGTTCACGACAGGGCGGCCGGCGGCCATGGCCTCGAGCTGGACCAGGCCAAAGGTCTCGGCATTGGTGACCGACGGCATGACGAAGACGTCGGACAGGCACATCAGCTTGATGCGCTCGCTGTCGTTCACCGAACCGAGCAGGCGGACGCGGTCACCGAGGCCGAGCTCGCGGATCAGCTGCTCGAGCCGCGGGCGCTCGGTGCCTTCGCCGATGATCCAGACCTCGAACTTGCGGTTGACGGCGGCGCGGATCAGGACGTCAAAGCCCTTGTAGGGCACGAGCCGGCCGCAGGCGAGCACGAGCCGGCCGCGATCGTTCACGTGGTGCGGCTCGATCTTCGGCCAGTCGTACCCTGAGGTGTCGATGCCGAACGGCACGACGTGGCATTTGTCGACGAATTCCCGCAGCAACGGCGTGTTCTCGATCAGCGCGTGGTCCGAGACGATGATCGCCTTCGCCCGGCGCAGCGTCCGCCGCATCAACGGTTCGATGAACCAGCGCAGGCCGGCATGGGTGACGATGTCGGCATGCCAGTGCACCACCAGCGGCCGATTGGCGCCGAAGCCGAACGCGAAAACGAGGTCGGCGAGCGGGAAGGGGGCATGGAGCGCGAGCAAATCGTGCTCGGCGATCTTGCGCCAGAGCCGCCAGGGATAGGTAGGAGCGGCGGGAAGCGACAGGACATTGCCGAATGAGCGGACGCGCTCGACCGGCACATCGTTGACGACGATCTCGCGCCGCTCGGCCGATTGCGAGCAGACCAGCACGGCGGAGGCGAAGCTGTCCTTCAGGCTCGCGCAGATGTCGCGGATCACGGTCAGCGTGCCGCCGAACAGGTCGGGATAATAGATCTTGAAGATGTGCAGCACCGACGGGCGGCGCGGATTTTCGCTGGTGTGATGCATGATGGTGTCAGCCTGCGAGAAGGGCCGCGACGAACGGTGCGGCCAGCACCGAGATGAAGATCACGCCGCGCAACAGCGCCGGCAGCATCGGCTCGATTGCGCCGTGCCCCCAGTCGGGAGCCGGCACAGCACGCAGTGAGTTGGAATTGCGGACCAAGCGGTCAGCCATGGGTGTGAGTCCCTTTACGTCGCGCCCTCAGTGGCGTCCCGTATATGTGGGAAAATTTACCACGTCAATCGGAAGGGAGAAAAAAGTGGGATTGTGTCCCACGTGGAGCGCGGGTACAGTTCGGACATGAATGCCAAGTCCGGGTCCAAAGCAGCGGCTCCGCAGCCGACTGCCGCGAAGCTGCACGCGCCGCTGGCGCGGCTGCTGCGCCCGCTCGTGCGGCTCTGCATTCGCAGCGGCATGACTTTTCCGGCATTGGCGCAATTGCTTCGCGAGCTGTTCGTCAACGTCGCCGAGCACGATTTTGCGCTGGAGGGGAAGGAGCAGACCGACAGCCGCGTCAGCCTGCTCACCGGGATCCATCGCAAGGAGGTGGCGCGGCTGCGCGGTGCCGGCGCGCCGGTGCACGAGGCGCCGGCCGCGGTGTCGCTGACGAGCGCCGTGATCGCGCGCTGGCTTGCTGCGCCCGAATTTACCGATGCGAAGGGCGAGCCGTTGGCGTTGCCGCGCACGGCCGAGGGCGATGCGCCGTCGTTCGAGCAGCTGGTCGCCTCCGTCACCAAGGACGTGCGGCCGCGCGCGGTGCTCGACGAATGGGTCGACCGCAAGCTCGTCACCATCAACGATTCCGACGAGATCGAGCTGGTCGAGGCGGCCTTCGTCCCGAGCGGCGAGGACGACAGCAAATGGCACTATCTCGGCCGCAATCTGCACGACCATATCGCGGCCGCCGCACAGAACGTCTCAGGCGCGGCGCCGCGCTTCCTCGAGCGCGCGGTGCACTACAACAACATCTCGCCGAAGCTTGCCAAGCGCCTCGAGGCACGCTCGCGCGAGCTCGCGATGGATGCGCTGAAGACCGCCAACCGCGAGGCCAATCGTGCGCTCGGCAAGGACAAGGGCGGTGACGCCCGCTGGAATTTCGGCATCTACATCTACAGCGAAGACGCAGATGGCGAGGCAGAGGCCAAGGAAGGCGGCAAGGACAGCAGCAAGGAAAGCGGCAAGGAGGGTGGTTCTTCATGAGCCGGCCGCCGCTGATCTCCCGCCGTCTGCTGCTGACAGGATTTTGGCTCGCCGGTACGGCGATGGCCCACGCGCAGGTCAAGCGCGGCACCGATCAGGGCATCGGCGGCACCGGAATCAGGCGCGGTGACGACCACGGCATCGGCGGCACCGGCATCGTCGGCGTGATCCAGCGGTTTGGCAGCATCTACGTCAACGGCGAGCGCGTCACTTATGCGAGCGACGTGCCGGTCCGGATCGACGGCGAGGCCGCGAGCCCCAAGGCTCTGCGCATCGGTCAGCTCGCGCGCGTGGTCGCGACCCGTCAGGCCGACGGCACGCTGGTGACGCGCAACATCACGATCGCGAACGAGGTCGCAGGTCCGATCGAAACCGTGAAGGGCAACGAGCTGATGGTGCTCGGCCAGAAGATCGTCACAAGCGACAAGGAGAGCAAGCTTCGTGCGGGCACGCAGGTGGCCGTCTATGGCCTGCGCCGGACCGACGGCGTGATCGTCGCAAGCCTGATCGAGCCGCGGCGCGAGGCGACCGAGCGTGTCACCGGTCTCGTCGAGCGCGGCCCTGATGGCTTGCGTATTGGCGGACTGAGGCTGAGCGGGGTCGATCCGCTGCTGGTTGGCCAGCGCGCGCAGATCGAGGGCCGTTCGAGCCAGGGCACGATGCAGGCCGCGCGCACGCGCATCGACGACTTCTCGGATCTCGTCGGCGCAAGCCGCCTCTCGATCGAGGCCTATGTGCAGCGTGTGGGATCGAACCTCCAGCTCGGCTCCGGCTTCGTCGCTCGTGACGGTTCACGCTTCGGCCCGGCGGCCGGCGAGGCCCGCATGGTGGTCAACGGCGTGTTCGATCGCTCGCGCGGCTTCCAGGTGGAGTCGGCTCAGGCCATAGGCCAGGGGCCGGGAGCCCCTCCATCCGGTGGCGGCAATCCCAATCGGTCGCCCGGCGGCTCGATCCTGCATCCGAACCGCGGCGCCACCACTCCGAGCGGCGGCCAGACCGGCGCGCCCGGTGGTGGACCTGCGCCGGGATCTGGCCCAGGACCTGGCCCAAGTGCGAATCCTGGCTCCGCGCCGACGGGCCCGAGCGGCCCGTCAGGCCCCGGCGGATTTGGTTCGCCCGGCGGCGGGCCCATGGGACCCGGCGGTGGAATGGGCGGTGGCGGCTTTGGAGGTCCCGGAGGCGGGATGGGCGGCGGCCGGCGGTAGGCGCGGCCACGCTGAAAGCGCGTGGTGCGGGCTTAGCCCGCGCTGAGCCGCACGCCGGCGCGCAAGAACTTCTGCGGATCGACCGCTTCGCCGTCGATGCGGGTTTCGTAATGGAGGTGCGGGCCGGTGGAACGGCCGGTCGAGCCGACGAGGCCGATGACCTGGCCGAGCTTCACGATCTCGCCGACCTTGACGTTGATCTCGGAGAGATGGCCGTAGCGGGTCGACAGCCCGTTGCCGTGATCGACTTCGACCATGCGGCCGTAACCGCCGGACCAGCCGGCCGAGACCACCTTGCCGTTGGCGGTGACGCGGGCGGGATCGCCGGTCGCGGCGCGGAAATCGAGACCGGTATGCATCGCGGGCCGGCCCAGGAACGGATCGCTGCGCACGCCAAAACCGGAGGTGAATTCGACCTCGCCGATGACGGGCTTGCGGTAGGGCACCAGCGCCAGCGTGCGATTGAGCCGATCCATCTCGGCGCGGGTGACATTGATGCGGTTGAGCTGTTTCTCGAACGGCCCGGCATTGGCCGTCAGCTTGACGGGCACGAAAGGACCGCCCATCGCGGAGCGCGGCACGGCGGCTTCGAGGCTGGCGAGATTGAGGCCGAGGTCGCTGACGACACCGCGCATCCGGCGCATGCGTGAATCCATGCCTTCCTCGACGGCGCTGAGCGTCGCCATCTGGCGACGCTCGACCTGGTCAAGCGAGGTCGTGAGCCGGACCAGGACGTTGTCGAAACCCTGGTTCTTGGCGAATTGGCTGGTCGGCGGTGCCGCGACGGTCGGCGCGCGCGACTCAAGCCGCGCTTCGCGATCGGGTGGTGCCACGAAGATCACGGTGTCGCTGATCGGCGACGGCTTCGGCGTGCCCTGCGTCGCGCCCTGGCTCGAATCGCCGCGCTGCGGAGCCGTGCGGGGGATTGATCCGGTCACGTCGGGCATGGCCCCGAGCGCCGTGGCGCGGGACTCCAGCGCCGTCTGGCGCTTCATGATCTGGTCGAGCTTCTGGTCGAACTGTTCCTGGTCGAGCAGCTGCCGGCTGGTGGTGCGGTCGACCTTGGCACGGAGCTCGGCGATGCGATCCTCGTAGGCGTACTGCATCTCGGCCTGACGTGCGATCAGCCGGGTCAGGACGTCGTCGCGGAAGGCGAAATAGGTCGCGGTCGCGGCCGACCAGAGTCCGAGCAACACGACGGTGCCGACCACGATCCAGAACACCACAGGTCCGAGGCGGACCTGCTTGCCGTGGTGCACGATGGTGTAGGCGTCGTCGGTCGAGGGAAGGGGGATCGCGGCTGCAGCCACGGCGGCGGCAGGACGGCGATGGAGGGGCCGTCCGTGGTCGTGCGCGTGATGTTGGGGGTACTGCGAATATTGGGCAGAACTTTTCGACATCGGCACTCCCGCGCCGGTCGGATGAGTCCGTACGGCCTAATTGCCGCAGCAATCTGGGCCGGTCATGGTTAATTTTCTGGAAACGGAACCGCTCGAATTTAACGGATTGGTTAAAGGCCTCTTGCCGCTTCCAGCACCTCGTCGGCGTGGCCGTCGACGCGGACATTGCGCCAGACCCTGGCTACCTTGCCGTCGGCACCAAGCAGTATCGTGGTGCGAAGAACTCCGAGGAAGCTCTTGCCATACATGGATTTTTCGCCCCAGGCGCCGTACGCCTCCAGCATCTCGTGCTTCTCATCCGAGATGAGGGGCATGCCGAGGCTGTGCTTGTCGCGGAACTTCTCCTGGGCCCTTAACGGATCGGCGGAGATGCCGAGCAGGGCCGTGCCGGCAGCGCTGAAAGCGTCCGCCAGCCGCGTGAAATCGATCGCCTCCCGGGTGCAGCCGGGCGTGTCGGCGCGGGGGTAGAAGAACAGGACGAGCTTCCGACCGGCATAGTCGGCGAGCGAGACCACATCGCCGCCGTCGCGGGGCAGCCGGAAGGCGGGCGCCTTCTGGCCTTCGGTCAGGGCCGGCTTCGCCTTCGCGGGCGGGGAGACCGATTTGGAGGAATTTAACTGTTTCGATGCGGCCTTATGTGATCCTGCTTTTGCTACGGTCCTGGTTGATTTGCTCGCAGGCGTCCGCTGTGTTTTCGCGGACTTTGTTTGAGTCGTTGCCCGCTTGGTCGGGGTCTTCTTTTTAGCCGTTGCGATGCCGGAGGGCGTTTTGGACGATTTCTTTCGGGATTTCTTGGACATACGCCTTCCTTTCGTCGCTTTCGGCGGGTCAACCAAAGCGGTATTGCAGCTCTCGTCCGGTGTGCCGGAATCGCGCCCTCGTCTGGGCAAGTCTGGCGACGCCGGGGTATGGTTACAAGGAATTCCACGCACCACCCCACTGCTCGTTGAACGCGCGCCCGGGGCGAAATGACGAACAGCAGGAACATTCGAGGTATGGCGGCAATGCCGGCGCGGGGAGCTTCGCTTCCCGCGGACGGCTGCGGTCCCGGCGGTGCTCAATCCTACGATGGGCGCCTGTATCGAGAGGCAATGGCAAGGAATACGTCGCCCCAGGATTACAATCGGGATTTCGATCGGCGCGGCGGTCAACAGCAGCCGCAGGAATGGGACGACGCCGACTGGGATCCGGATCAGGAAGCAGCGGCGGGCTATCGGGCGCGCCGGCTGTTGTCGCGTTCCAATTCAGGCTTCCATCGTTTCGGTGACGGGTTTGCGTCAATGCGCCGCTGGCTGGCGGCTGATCGCTGGCTGAAGCGGCTGGCCATCGTGGTCGGAGCCCTTGCCGTCATTTTCATCGGCTGTTTCGGCGCGCTGTGGTGGCGGCTTGGTGCAGGTCCCATCAATCTCGACATCGCGACACCCTGGCTCGCTGCTGCCATCGAGGACAATATCGGCCACGGCAACACCGTGGAGGTCGGCGGCACCCAGATCGAGCGGGCCGGGCGGATCCGCATCGCCGTGCGCATCCGCGACATCGTCGTCCGCGACCACGACCACGCCATCGTCGCCACCGCGCCGAAGGCCGAGGTGAAGCTGTCGGGGGCAGGTCTCCTGATGGGGCACCTGCGCGCGGAAAGCCTCAACCTCGTCGATGCCGAGCTCGCGATCCGCATCGCGCCCGACGGCACCGTCACCGTATCCGCCGGCGACACCGCCAAGCCGCTGGCAACCGGCGTCGCATCCAAGAAGGAAGCGGGCCTGCCGCCGACATTCCCGCGCAACGGTGTCCCGCCGCCGCCATTCGCCACCGGACCTGCAAGCCCGGACGCATCGCAGGCCGCTCCCCAGGCCGCTGCCCCGAGCGGCATTCTTCAGGGCCTCGACTGGCTCGACAGTCTGAGTATGACCGGCCTCGACGGCCAGAACCTCAACGAGATCGGTCTGAAGAACGGCAATCTGATCGTCGACGATCAGCAGCGCGGCAGCAAATGGAGCTTTGAGAACATCACGCTCAGCCTGCGCCGGCCGAGCCATGGCGGCGTCGCGCTCAGCCTAGGCGAGGAGGGCGCGCGCCCGTGGTCGCTGCGCGCCACGATCGGCCCTGCCGAGAATGGTGTGCGTTCGGTCGACATCCGCGCCGATAAGCTTTCCACCGCCAACATCCTGCTGGCACTCCGGGTGAAGGACTTCACCTACACCGCCGACCTGCCGCTGACCGGCGAGCTCAAGGGCGAGCTCGGCCGCGACGGCGTGCCGACCTTCTTCCGCGGCAAGATCGCGGTCGGCGCGGGCAATATCATCGACACCGACACGCCAGATTATCCGATGGCGATCGACTCGGCCGAGATCAACGTCGAGTGGGATTCGAACCGGCGGGTATTGGTCGCTCCGTTCAAGATTCTCTCGGGCGCGAACCGCCTGACGCTTCTGGCCCATCTCGAGCCGCCCAACGGCACCATCAACGACTGGCAGCTTGGCTTCAGCGGCGGCTCGATCCTGCTGGGCGGCATCGACAACGAGCCCCCGCTGGTCTTCAACCGCATCGCGATCGGCTTCCGCTTCGACACCGACCACAAGCGCATGCTGCTGACGCAAGCCGATATCAGCAATGGCGAGATCGGCGTCGCCGGCACCGGCGCCATCGACTATTCGGGCGAGCCGCGGCTGACGCTGGGCTTTGCGGGAACGCCGATGTCGGCCTCCGCGCTCAAGCGGATGTGGCCGACGCTCGTCGTTCCCGAGTTGCGCGAATGGGTGATCGAGCGGATCGAGCGCGGCACGCTCCAGCGCATCGAGATCGGCGTCAATTCGCCGACGAAGAACCTCCCGCGCAAGGGCCCGCCCATTCCCGACGACGGCCTGTCGGTCAACATCGTCGCGAGTGGCGTCGCGGTCCGCCCCGTGGATGGCATGCCGGTGGTGCACGATGCCGATTTGAAGGCGCGTGTGACCGGGCGCACCGCGACCGTGAATATCGGGCAGGGCATTGCCGATACGCCGGCGGGCCGCAAGGTCACGATCTCCGACTTCGTCTTCGAGGTGCCGGATATGGCGCCCAAGCCGTCGCCATCGCGGACCAGGTTCCGCGCCGACGGCCCCGTGGCGGCGGCCGCCGAAATCCTTTCCAATGATCGGCTCAGCGATCTGTCGGCGACGTTCGTCGATCCCAACACCAGCAAGGGAACGTTCTCGGCGAACATCCAGCTCGGCTTGCCGGTCAAGGGCGCGCTGACCAAGGGCGACACCAGCTACGCCGTGAGCGCCGACCTCAACGGCTTTGCCGCCGACAAGCTGGTGATGAACCAGAAGCTGGAGGCCAACAACCTCAAGATATCAGCCAACAACCAGGGCTATCAGGTCAAGGGCGACGTCAAGATCAACGGGCAGGCGGCCTCGCTCGACTATCGCAAGCCGACCGAGGGCGACGCCGACGTCAAATTGCAGGCCACGCTCGACGATGCGAGCCGCGCGCGTCTCGGATTCGACCTCAGCCCTGCCGTGAGCGGATCGCTGCCGATCAAGCTGTCGGGCAAGATCGCCGGAGGTCCCGACCAGACGACGAAGCTCGGTGTCGAGGCGGACCTGACCTCGGTCAAGCTCGACAACATCCTGCCCGGCTGGGTCAAGCTGCCGGGCAAGTCGGCCAAGGCCAGCTTCAAGGTGGTGCCGACGGCGCAATCAACGCGTCTGGAGGACATCGTCGTCGAAGGCGGCGGCGCCTCGATCAAGGGCTCGCTCGAGGTCGATCCGAACGGCGACCTCATGAACGCGAACTTCCCGACCTACGCTCCGTCCGACGGCGACAAGGTCTCGTTGAAGGTGGAGCGTGGCCAGGACGGGGTGGTGCGGGGCACGATGCGCGGGGATGTGTTCGACGGCCGCGGTTTCCTGAAGTCGGCGATCTCGGGCAATTCCAAGGACGACGCCAAGAACAAGATGAAGAACGTCGATTTCGACATCGACGTGAAGCTCGGTGCCGTCGCGGGCTTCAACGGCGAGGCGATGCGCAGCGTCGACGGCAAGATGTCGCGGCGCAACGGCACCGTTAAAGCCTTCACGCTGAATGGCAAGATCGGCCGCGACACGCCGGTGGCAGCCGATTTGCGCGGCGGCCGCGCCCAGGGCAATCGCGAGGTGATCTACCTCCAGACCAACGATGCCGGCGCGTTGCTGCGCTTCACCGACACCTACACCAAGGCGATCGGCGGCCAGATGGTGGTGGCGATGGAGCCGCCGACGTCGGAGCCGAACACCACGCGCGAGGGCCTCATCAACGTCCGCGACTTCACGGTGAAGGGCGAGGCGCAGCTCGAACGCGTTGCCGCCGGCGCGCCCAACGGCACCGGGAACGGCGTCTCCTTCAGCGCGCTGCGCGCCGAGTTCACGCGCCAGAACGGCGCGCTGACGATCCGCGATGGCGTCGTCAAGGGCCCGATGATCGGCGCCACCATCGAGGGCTCGATCGACTATCCCGGCAACCAGGTCTGCATGAGCGGCACCTTCGTGCCGATGTACGGCTTGAACAACATGTTCGGACAGATTCCGGTGCTCGGGTTGTTCCTGGGCGGTGGCGACAAGGAAGGCCTGATCGGCGTGACCTACGAGGTCGTCGGCACGCCGGCCGCGCCGGTGATGCGCGTCAATCCGGTTTCGGCCATGGTGCCGGGTGTGTTCCGCAAGATCTTCGAATTCAACACCGGCAAGCAGAACACGCCGTTCGAGGAATTCCCGTCGCAGTCGAACGACGGCTCGACCGGATCGACGCGCCAGCTCTCGAGCGGCTGCACCCTCGCGCGGCGATAACCCACTAAAATTCGCAGGTGCTCGTCCCGGCTGCGCGGCCGAAGCCGCTTCGGCGCGGCGAAGGCCTGGGTATCCACGTCCTTCGTGCCGCGCGGCAGAACGTGAATGGCCGGGACAAGCCCGGCCATGACGCATGTGGAGGGATTGGCGTCGGGAAGCTTACGCCGCGCGCACGCCCGCCAGGAAGGTGCCGACTTCGCCTGAGAGCTGCTCGGCCTGCTTGGAGAGATTGCTGGCCGCAGCGAGCACCATGCCGGCGGCGTTGCCGGTCTCGTTCGCTGCGGTGCTGACACCGCCGATGTTGGTGGTGACTTCCTTGGTCGCCTCAGCGGTCTGCGAGACGCTGCGGGCGATCTCGGCGGTGGCGGCACCTTGCTCCTCGATGGCCGTGCCGATCGAGGTGGCGATACGGCTGACTTCCTCGATGGTGGCGGTGATACCGCCGATGGCGTCCACGGCCTCCTTGGTCGCGCCCTGGATCTGGGCGATCTTGTCGCCGATCTCGCGGGTGGCTTCCGCGGTCTGGCTGGCGAGCGACTTCACCTCGGAGGCGACGACGGCAAAGCCGCGGCCGGCTTCACCGGCGCGCGCGGCCTCGATGGTGGCATTCAGCGCGAGCAGATTGGTCTGCGCCGCGATGCTGGAGATCAGCTCGGCGACGTGCTCGATCTGCTGGGCGCCGTCTGAGAGCGCACGGACGATGGTGTCGGTGCGGCGTGCGCTGTCGACGGCGCGCCCCGTCACCTCGGCGGACTGCGCGACCTGGCGGCTGATCTCGGTGATGGAGGAGGAGAGCTCTTCGGCGGCAGCCGCGACTGTCTGGACGCGCTGGCTGGCCTCGGTGGCGGCCGAGCCGACCACAGCGGCGCGGCGGTTGGTGCCCTCGGCCGTGGACGACATCGACTTGGCGGTGGTCTCGAGCTCGCCGGAGCCCGAGGCCATCAGGCCGACGAGCTGGCCGACCGAGGCATCGAAGCGGTCGGCGAGCGAGATCAGCGCGTCACGCTTCTCCTGCTCGCTGCGGCTCTTGGCGGCGACCTGTTCGGACTCCAGCGTGCGCGCCGTCAAAGCGGTCTGCCTGAGCATTTCGAGGGTCTCGGCCATGCGGCCGATCTCGTCACCGCGGCCGGTCTCCTCGACCGGCTTGTCGATGGCACCGTCGGCAATCTCCTGCATGCGGGTCTTCTGGCGATCGAGCGCGCCGAGCACGTCGCGGGCGATCAGCCACGACAACGTCGCCATCAGCAGCATCAGGCCG
Organism: Bradyrhizobium sp. 613_E4_N2_2; assembly: GCF_052075995.1. NCBI lineage: Bacteria > Pseudomonadati > Pseudomonadota > Alphaproteobacteria > Hyphomicrobiales > Nitrobacteraceae > Bradyrhizobium > Bradyrhizobium sp. 613_E4_N2_2. Next base: position 4,800,175 of record NZ_CP197234.1, on the reverse strand, counting down.
AAGCCGACCGCGGCAAGCTCGAGCGTCAGCGCGCGCACATCGGCGTCGATGTCGTCGACATAGAGGCCATAGCTGATCGTCGCGTTCCAGGGAGCGAACTTGCGCGCGAACACGGTCTTGCGCACCGCTTCGGTCTGGCCGGGGCGGGGATAGAGATAGGAGGCTACGCCGCCGC